>CBDICZ010000015.1:0-845400 GCA_965277485.1 Capsulimonadaceae bacterium
CATGCTCCGCCCGCCGTTCCCACCCCGGCAGCCTTCTGCGCCGCCGTCAGCGTGTTCCGAAGCAGCATGGCGATGGTCATCGGCCCAACGCCGCCGGGGACGGGGGTGATGGCCGAGGCGACGCCGGACGCGCCCGCGTAGTCCACGTCCCCCACGTCATGATTCTTGCCCGAAACGCGGTTGTAGCCCGCGTCCAGAATCACCGCGCCGGGCTTGATCATGTCCGCCGTGATCATCTCCGCCTTGCCGACGCAGGCGCACAGGATGTCGGCCTGCCGGGTGATCTCCGCCAGGTTCGGCGTCCGGGAGTGACAGACGGTGACGGTGGCGTTCTCGGCCAGCAACAGCAGCGCCAGCGGCTTGCCCAGAATGACGCTCCTGCCCACCACCACGGCGTGCTTGCCCGCGATGGGAAGGCCGTACCGCTTCATCAGCTCGACCATGCCAGCGGGGGTACACGAGTGGAACCCGTCCATCCCGGCAGTCAGGCGACCCAGGGAGATCGGCGCGATGCCGTCCACATCCTTGTCGGGCGAGAGTTGAGACAAAATGGCCGGTTCGTCCATGTGCTTGGGCAGCGGGTGCTGGATCAGAATCCCATGCACGGACGGGTCGGCGTTCAGCCCGGCCAGGCATTCCTCGACCTCGGCCTGCGTCGCCCGGCCGTCAAACGGGTAGGTGCGCGAGCCGATGCCCGCGCGCGCGCAGGCCCGCTCCTTCATCGCCACATACGTCTGCGACGCCGGATCATCACCCGCAAGGATGGCCGCCAGCACGGGGACAACTCCCGTCGCCTCGGTCAAAGTTTTCACACCGGCGGCGACCTCCACCCGAATCGCCTTCGCCGTCGCCGTGCCGTCGAGAATGATTGGTTGATGCATATGTCTTTGGGCAAGCGTCAGGCGACCGCTCTTTCTGCCACTTTCGTCTCAGGGGCCTCGGAGGCATGGCGGAAGCCATCCCATTCCGCCACGGCATACCATCGCTCCGTCTTCAGATCATGGTGAAGCATCGCAGTGAACAGCAGCGGGTCTGGACGACCCTCATCGTCGCCGTCTTCCGTCCAGAAGTCAACCACGAGCCCCTCACGCGGCTGAATGGCGAACTTGCGAAAGTCCACCTCGGTTTTCACAGAGTTCAGAAACAACACATAGCTGTCTGCGTCACGATGGCTGCCATTCAGATCAGCGTACACCCGTGGCTTATCCAGGAGGTGTTCGTAAGCCATGTCAGCCGGGATCGTTTCGTTCTCCACTCTATCTCCCCACGCCGCCCCGGCCTGTTCGGGTTGGCGACCGTCGGCGTGAACAATCCACTGGCGACTGAGGCATCAATCCCATGCAAGAGGGCATGAAATGGATCGTCCGGCAAAGGGTCCGGCGTCACGTCGCCCCCTGATGCTCGTACCTGTCCTACGGTTGTCACGATTTTACCCGACAGGCACTGCAATCGGACCGAAGGCGGGGACGGCCTGGTCGTCATCGTCGGTGACGTTGCAGTAGGGGTTCAAGCCGTGGCCGTACCAGAGAAACGTGTTCGGGGGCAGCGGGCCATTCCCGTTGTCCAAGTGCAGCACGACGGAGTTGGCCTCCAATGTCGCCTTATAAAGTCCATAAATCGGTCCGCCCTGGGCGTCGCGCAGCGTGAACCCGGCGGGCCGACCGGCGGCGCAGAGGCCGCCCCGGACGTTCTGGAAACTCACGCGCAGGCGCTCGCCGCCTTCCTCCATGCTCACGCTTCCGAGGGACAGGGCGGGACGCCCGGCGGCGACGGAGGCGAGGCGACGGCCCAGGCGCTTGAGGCCGTGGACGCCGATGTGGATCGCGTCATCGAGTTCCAGGTCAATTGCTGAGACTATCGCCACATTGGGCTGCGACTGCGCCCACACGCGCTGGGCCTCCCGGACACCGTTCCAGCCAGCGACGCCGTCGGCGCTGGGAGCCTGCTCGAAGCAGCCGAGTTGAACGAGATAAAACGGCAGGTCGGGATCGCCGAAGTCCGCGCGGAAGGCGTCCAGCAGGGCCGTCATCCGGTCCTGATACCGGGCCGCGTCGGCGGGGTTGGCGTCGGACTCTCCCTGGTACCAAAGCACCCCCTTCACTTTACCCCCGACGGCCCGCACGCGCGCGAGGGTGGCCCCGTACAGGGAGGCGTCTCCTTCACCGCGCAGCGCCGGGTCCCACTGCGCCATGCTGGTGCCGCCGTGGGCGCTGGGGATGAGACCGACGGGGACGCCCGTGAGGGCGTGGTAGGTCTTGGCGAAGGTCAGGCCCAGGCCCGCGCCTTTGGCGCGCTCCGGGTCGCGCGGGTCCGGCCTGTCGGGCAGCGAGGGCCGGCCCCAGAGCGTGTGGTGGACGACGCGCGGCGACTCGCCCAGCCAGTGCAACGGCTCCTCGGCCACGGCCCATTCCTCGCGGGACTGGTAGGAATGCACCATCGGCGAGGGCGTCTCCACCTGGGTGAGATCGCCGACGCCCTCCATGTTGCTCTGCCCGGCCAGCACCCAGAGGTCCCCGACCAGGACATCTTGTGCGCCCTCAACCTCATAAGGCCCGCCGGTGGGGAGGCCGTGCGCCGTGCCGTCGGCCCCGCGTTGCAGGACCTGAAAATCATGTGTCGTCATGGCTTGGTGTGTGTCTCCGGGGGGAAATTGAGGTGCATCCGGCTCGCCGTCGGCGCGTCCTGGCCCTTGTACTTGCTGCCCAGGTCCGGGTGTCCGTAGGGCCGGTCGGCGGCCGTGGTCATGTTGAAGAACGAGATCTGCCCGATCTTCATGCCGGGATAAAGCTTGATGGGCAGGTTAGCGACATTGGACAGTTCCAGTGTAATATGTCCCTCGAAAGCAGGATCAATGTACCCCGCCGTGGCATGAACAATCAGGCCCAGCCTCCCCAAACTCGATTTTCCCTCAAGCCTCGCTACGATGTCATTGCCCAGGGCGATGCGCTCGATGGTGTTGCCGAGAATAAATTCGCCGGGGTGAACGTGGAAGTCCTCACCCTCGCCCACCGTCACCAGTTCCGTCAGGCCCTCTTGAGGGCTGCGCGGGTCTATGAACGAATAACGGTAGTTGCGGAAGACGCGGAATCGGTTGTCTAGGCGAATATCAATGGAGGCGGGCTGCACGAGCGACTCGTCGTAGGGGGTGACGGTGATGCGCCCGGCGGCGATGCCCTCTTTGATGCTGTGGTCGGAAAGAATCATTCGTGTTGGTTATGGTGACTGGCCGAGTGGCTTCAGTCACTCGTGCCTCTGAGTTTCCTCTTCAGCCACAGGTAGCGTGGGCCGGACATCCCCGGAACCTCGGTGAAGCCGGCGGCGCGGGCGCAGGCGAGCATCGGCGCGTTGCCGCGCCCGGCTCGCAGCCAGACCTCCGGGTAGGGCCGACTTCCGGCAAGATATTCGCACAGGCGGGACAGCAGCGCCCGCCCCACCCCGCCGCCGCGCGCGCCGGGGGCGACCAGCAGGTGCTGAATCTCGACGTCCCCCTCCACCTCGTCCTCCATGACCTCGCCGTAGGCCAGCAGGTCGCCGTCGCGCCGCAGGGTGAACGCCGCATTGGCCTCCATGACCCACAGCGCCACGTCGTCCGCCGTCAGGGGGTCGGGGGAACCGGCGAGGTGTTCACAGTCCTCGACGGACGCCGCCCACGCCGCCACCTGCTCGGCCTCGGCGACGGTGAACGGGCGCAGTTCATGATGCGCCATCGGTCTCACTCTTCCTGTGGCGTCTCGCCGCGCGGCTGCCGGGCCAGCGCGCCCAGGACGCCGTTGACGAACCGCCCCGACTCCTCCGTGCTGTACTTCTTCGCCAGTTCCACGGCCTCGTTGACCACGGCGGCGACGGGCGATTCCGGCACATACATCAACTCATACGCGCCCAGGCGGAGGATGTTGCGGTCCACGGCGGCCTGCCGGTCCGGCGCCCAGTCGGTGGTCAGGGTGGCGAGTTTGGCGTCCAGCACGGTGAGGTTCGCCGTGACCCCACGAACCACCTGCTCGGCGAACGCCCGGTTGCGGCCCTCCAGGCGTGACTGCTCCAGGGCCGCCTCGACGACCTCATCGAGCGGCTGCTTGCCGAGGTCGAGTTGGAACAGCATCCGCAGGGCGAGTTCGCGCGCCTCCCGGCGGGTGCTGCCGGGCTTCGGGGAAGGGCTATGGGTGTTGTGGCCGTCGGTTGCCATGCCAAAGATTGTACCCCGCTACGGGGCCAGGTGCGTCGCCAGGAACTTGGTGTTCAGGTCGCCTTTGCGGAACAGGGCGTCGGCGAAGATGCGCCGGTGGTACTCCAAGTCCGTCTTGATGCCGGTGATCTCCACTTCGTCGAGGGCGCGCTGCATCCGGGCGATGGCGGCGTCGCGGTCCTCGGCCCAGACGATGATCTTGGCGAGCATGGAGTCGTAATAGGGAGGCACGTCGTAGCCGCAGTAGACATGGGTGTCCACGCGCACCCCCAGCCCGCCGGGCAAGCGCAGGGAGCGAATGCGGCCCGCGCTGGGCGCGAAGTTGCGTTCCGGGTCGTTGGCCGTCAGCCGGACCTCGATGGCGTGGCCGGTCCAGGTGATGTCGCGCTGCGCGAACGGCAGCTTTTCGCCCGCCGCCACCCGAATCTGCTGCTTGACCAAATCTATGCCCGTGACCATCTCCGTGATCGGGTGTTCGATCTGGAGCCGCGTGTTCATCTCCATGAAGTAGAACGTGCCGTCGGGCGCGACGATGAACTCGACGGTCCCGGCGTTGGCGTAGTCGGCGGCCTTGGCGGCCCGCACGGCGGCCTCGCAGATGCGCTTGCGGACGCCGGACGGCAGGTTCGGCGCGGGCGCTTCCTCCACCATCTTCTGGTAGCGCTGCGTCTGCAAGGAACAGTCGCGCTCGCCTAGGTGAACGACGTTGCCGTGTTCATCACCGAGAATCTGGACTTCGATGTGGCGGAAAGTCTCGATGAACTTCTCGATATAAACATCGGGGTTGCCGAAGCTGGACTCGGCCTCCACCTGGGCCGTCTTGAGAATTTTGGGGAACTCCTCGGCGTTCTGGACGACCCGGATGCCGCGCCCGCCGCCGCCGCCCGCCGCCTTGATCATGACGGGGAAGCCGATCTTCTCGGCGATCTTGGACGCCTCCAGCGGGTCGCGCAGGGCGACATTGGTTCCGGGGACGATGGGAACGCCCGCCCGTTCCATCGTCGCGCGCGCCTCGATCTTGTCGCCCATCGTCTCGATGGCATGGACGGACGGCCCGATGTATTTCAGGCCGATGGCGTCGCACATCTCGGCGAACGAGGCGACCTCGGCCAGAAACCCGATGCCGGGGTGGACGGCGTCGCAGCCGGTAATGACGGCGGCGCTGAGGATGTTGGGCGCGTTGAGGTAGGAGCCTTTGCGCTCCGGCGGCCCGATGCAGACGGCCTCATCGGCCAGGCGGACGTGCAGCGCCTCGGCGTCCGCCTGCGAGTAGATCGCCACGGTGGGGATGCCCATCTCGCGGGCGGCGCGGATGACGCGCACGGCAATGTCGCCGCGATTGGCGACCAGAATTTTCTTGAACATTCGTAAAGTCTTCTGCATCGTCACCGGCGACCGTGCCTGGGGATTCCGGGAGGGAGGCGGGTCGCAGGCGGAATGGGGCCATTATACCCGACTGTCTCCGTTGTGCGACATCTTCGCGGGCGTTCAGATCATGGGCTGGGGGTCGGGCGTGTCGTCTTCCCAGAAACGCTCGGAAAGATAACGGTCGGCCCCGTCGCAGAGGATGGTGACGAGGACGCTGCCGGGCGGGGCGGCCTTGGCGACTTGCAGCAGGGAGTGGACGTTGCCCCCGGCGGAGATGCCGACGAGTAGGCCCTCCTCGCGGGCGAGCCGCTTGACCATGGCGTAGGCATCTTCAGTCCGGCACTCCACGTTCTCATCAGCCACACGGGGGTCGTAGATCGGCGGCACGATGGCCGTCTCCAGGTGCTTCAGTCCTTCCAAGCCATTGAACGGCGAGTCGGGCTGCATGGAGATCAGGCGGACCTGGGGGGCCGTCTCACGCAGATACCGGCCCACGCCCATCATGGTCCCCGTCGTGCCCATCCCGGCGAGGAAGTGCGTCAGACGTCCCCCGGTCTGCTCCCAAATCTCCGGCCCGGTGGTCTTGAAGTGGGCCTGCCAGTTGGCGTCGTTGCCGTACTGGTCTGGGTAGAAGTACAGGCCCGGCTCCTCGGCGTACATCCTCTTGACTGCGCGGATCGCCCCGTCGGACTGTTCGGCGGGTGGCGTCAGGATCAGTTCGGCCCCGTAGGCGCGCAATATCTTCTTGCGCTCCGGCGAGGCGTTGCGCGGCAGGCACAGCCGGACGGCGTACCCGCGCGCCGCGCCGAGCATGGCGTAGGCGATACCGGTATTCCCCGATGTGGCGTCCAGGATGATCTTGTCGGGCGTCAGCGCCCCCGACCTCTCGCCCTCCAGGATCATGTTGAGCGCCGGGCGGTCCTTGACAGACCCGCCGGGGTTGAAGAACTCGGCCTTGGCGTACAATTCTATGCCGGGCGCATCCCGCTCGATGGCGCGCAGGCGCACCAGCGGCGTGTTCCCGATCAAATCTTCCAGGCGGTGCGCGGCGGGTGAGGGCATGATGGCATTTCCGAGTGCTGAACTTGCAAACAGTATACCCGCCCAGTCCCCCTCCACACGCTCGCACGGTTTACGCCGCTTTCCAGGCGGGAAAAGAGGAATCGTTGTGAACGTGACCTGTCGGCAGTGATGGAGAGGAAGAACACATGGCGACTCAGCAGGCCCCGCAGTCCGGGCCGAGACAAGACAAGAATCCGGGCGGCAAGCCCGACGACTCGCTCCAGGCCGACTCGGAGCAGGTCCTGAAACGGAAACGAATCACGGTCTATGTGATCGCCGGTGTCTTGATCGTGCTGGTCATCGCGCTGATTCTCTGGGCGCTGACGCCCAAGAACAAGCCGGTCGCGGCGGGCCGTGGCCCGGCGGGGACTCCCACGGCAGGCCAGCAGGCCGCCCCGGCCGGCAGCAATGCCGGTGCCCCCGGTATGGGAGGTGGCGGCGGAGGGACAGGCGGCGGCCAATCACCGGGCGGCGGAACGGGCGGCGGCATGACCGGCGGCCCCAACGGCAGCGGCTCGGGCACAGTGGGAAACAGTGGGTTGCCCAGCGTCGGGACCGGCGGGGCGGCAGGGGGCGGCGGAGACAGCGGCAACCCCGGCAGCGGCGGCATGAACGGCACGGGGAGCGGCACGGGCAGCAATCCGGCTGGTGGGACAAGTTCAGGCAGTGGCATGAACTCGAACGGGGGCGGCATGAGCGGCGGCCAGGCGACCGGCAACGTCCCTTCCGGGCCGGGCAGCAACTCCGCCACGGGCGGCGTCGGAACGGGAACCGGCGGCGGTGTCAGTTCCGGCATGACCGGCACAGGCTCCGGCGCGGGCGGCACAGGCTCCGGCGCGGGCGGCATGGGTTCCGGCGCGGGCGGAATGAGCGGCGGCGGCACAGGCTCCGGCGGTGGTGTGGGCGGAGCCGGTGGCGGCGCAGGGGCCGGCTCAGGCGGCGCGAGCGGTAGTGGCGGAGCCGGTGGTGCAGGAGGAGGAGGCGCGGGCGGCGGCGGTGGCGCGTAGCAGCCACGGGCGGGGGCCGGGTCTGTTGACCCGGCCCTTTTTCTCTGTCAGTTTCTACGGCCGCCGTGGCCTTCCTGAATCGCCCACTTGGGTGCAGGTTTGCCCGCTCGAGGTTTCGGGGAAGATGCTCATGTCAACGGCTGACAGCCAACCGCCGACAGGAGGACATCACATGAGCAATCCCATCTACCCACCGCCCGGCGGCTCCGGCTATCCGCCGCCCGGTGGCCCCGGCTATCCTCAGTCACCGGTGAACGGTACCACCATCCTGATCATGGGCATCTTGAGCCTGTTCTGCTTCGGCATCATCCTCGGGCCGTTGGCGTGGACTCAGGGAAACAGTGCCCTGAAGACTCTGGACCAGATCGGCGACCCGACCAACCAGCGCGGCAATGTCACTGCGGGGCGCATCTGCGGGATTATCGGCACGATCCTGGCTGCCATCAGCATCGTGTTCTACATCATACTCCTCGCCACGGGCGGCCTGGCGGCCATGATGCACCCGGCGGCCCCCACCCAGTAGGCACATCTCGCGTCACCAACACAGCAGGCTCGTTGCTCCGGGGGAAAGTCCCAGCCGCAAGAGCCTTTCCGCTGTTCATCTTATAGGTTCACGCCGTTGATGTTGAGGTGGAACTTGCAGCCCAGGAAGTCGGCGGCGCGGCGGCAGAGGACCATGCGCAGGACGAATATCTCGAAGTATTCCGTCACGGAGGCGTGGGTGGTGTCAATCTCCAGCTCCAAGATAATGGCCTTCGCTTCCGTGTCGACGCGCAGGTAGGACTTCTGGACGGCGTAGTTCACGCGGTCGTGGATGTCGAACTTGATGGGATCTTTCTCCTGGACGCGGGAGTAATGCACGTCGGACTTGTCGGCGAGGATCACGGCGGCGGAGACGGCGGAGATGGGCAGGCCGTTCGGCTCCTCGTGGTTGCCGACGGCCCCGATCACGGTGGCGATCTCGTCGGCGCGCATCCCCATGTCGGTCAGGATGGTGTAGGACATCAGCGCCCCGGCCTCGACGTGGCCGATGCGGTTGACCACGCAGCCCATGTCGTGCAGGTATCCGGCGATGGCCGCCAGTTCAGACGTCCGCTCGTCGTGGCCCAGGCTGCGCAGCGTGGACCGGGCGATGGTGGAGACGATGCCCGCGTGCCGGTGTCCGTGTTCGGTGTAGCCGATGGCCTGCATCTGCTCGTTGGCCCGCGTGATGTAGGTGCGGACGCGCGCGTCGTGGCGCACGTCCTTGAGCGTCAGGGCCGCCGTTTCGGTGGGTGTCGTGAGTGTGGTCATGGTTGTTTGAGATGTGTAGGGGCGAACCCCCGTGTTCGCCCCGGTTCGGAGGCGTCCACCCGGTTCGGAAGGGCGAACACGGGGGTTCGCCCCTACGGTCTCGGCACCGTCACGGGAGACAGGCCGCCGGAGGTGACAACGGCGGAGCCGCCGGTGTCGGTGTTCCAGGTAATGTTTACCACAGCATACCCGTCCGGGCCGGTTTTCACGTCCGGCGTGTCCGCCGCGCCGCCTGTCACGGTGACATGAACAGGCGCGTTCGCCAGGGGCTTCCCGGAGGTGTCCAGGATGCGGACGGAGAGTTGGCTGAAGTCGGAAGCGCCGTTCGGCGCGAACTGGGCGCTCAGGGTGTCGGAGGCCGGAGCGGGCGCGGGGCCGGCCACAGTGATGCGGCCCGTCACCAACCGGCCCTTGTAGAGCGCGGTGAGGACGGCCGCGCCGGGCTGGACGGCGAGGAAGTAGCCGCCCTGGGTGACGAAGCCGACGCCCCCTGCCGCCCCCTGCCAGAGAAGGGACGGCGAGGAGCCGGGGATGACGCGCGCGCCGTCCAGCAGCTGCACCGGGACGACGCTGCCGACGGGGACCGGCCCGGCGGACGGGACGGCGAGACGCATCCGTGCCGGGGCGGTCTTCCACCCGACGACGACACGGTCGCTGAAGACTTCCAGAGTCTCGGCGACGCGGCGCTCCGTGCCGTCCCCCGGCGGGGCGCTGACGGTCAGGCCGCCCGCCGCCATGGCCGTGGACCCGCCGCCGTCCAGGTTGATCGCGTCCCACGCCCCGTAGCGCTTCAGGATCAGCGCGAGGTCGGCCAGCGACACCCCCTGCGAGAGCGTCTGCCGCCCGTCCACGGTCACCAGCAGCAGCGTGTGCCCGTCCCGCGTGGCCCCGACGGCGGTGCGCGGCTGGCGGCTGCTGACCATCCAATCCGCGAAGCCCTCGGCGACACCATCTACGGTGACCTGGCCGCCCGTCAGCAGGCGCGGCCCGCCGCCGACGGCCTGCCGGGCCGTGCCCCAGAGCCACGCGGGGCGGCTCAGGGCCGCGCCCGCGCGGGAAGGCTGATCAAGTGCCGTGCGCGGCATCTCGGCGATCTGCACGGCCTGCGTCACGGCGTCCGGCGGCGCGACGGCCAGGAGAAATTCCAGGCGGTCACCGGGCTTGACGTGCTGGGCCAGGAAGTCCGCGCCCGCGCCCGTCCCGCCCGACAGCACGACACAATCCGGGCCGATGGCCTGCGGCGCGGGGGCGTCCGTGGTTACAGTCAGGACCGTTCCCACCATCAGCTTGTTTGCACGCAGGGGCAGGCTGACGTCCCCCAGGACGACCTGTGTGCCGCCGGGCCGGTCGCCGGTGACGGGGCCGAACTGCGGGGTGAACGCCACGATCTCACCCAGACCCGCGCGGCGGTCTACGCCGCTCAAGCGGGCACGCGCGCCATCCGCCGCCTGCACCTCGCCCAGATAGCCGAGCGTGGCGAAGATGACCCGCTGGCAGTCGTCCACGATGCCCATCGCCGCGCGCGGGCCGCCCCTGCCGTCGCCCCACCACGGCTCGGAGAACAGCGCGCCGTCGGCGATGCCCAGGCCCAGCGGGTCGCCGCCGGGTCCCGCGAAGTAGTCGCCGTTGACGGCGGCCAGCGCGCCGTGCCGCCGCGCCGCCGCGCCGACCTCCTCGCGGCCCCCGCCGCCGTCCGGCCCATTGACCTGGTCCGTGCCGATGGCGACGCCGAGCCGGACGCCGGGCGCGTCCAGGTTGACCCGCAGGACATCAATGATGAGCGGCGGGTTCCGGTCAATCTCCTGGGTCAAGGTGACGCCGGGGGCCAGGCGCTTTGTCACCACGCCCCCGTGCGCCGCCCCGGCGCACACGAAGATCACCGCAAGGAGGATTCCTGCTCGTCGGAGACGCATAATGGAGGCATTATACCTAAACCGCTCTGTGGGCGGGGGGAATTCTTGTAAGATTTGCTTTGTCCGCCCCTTGTGGCACGATTCTTGCAGGACCTCCACGGCAGGAGCCTCTGCGTCGCCCTTCCGGCCCGCCCTCGCCATGAACATCAACCGCTTAGTCCGTTACGGTGGCGCAGTCGCCGCCTGCCTCGTTGCGATGCTGCTGCGCTGGGCGCTCCGGCCCTACCTGGGAGACCATGGGCCGTTCCTGATGCTGACGTTCGCCGTCCTGGCCGTCTGCTGGCTGTGCGGCTACGCCCCCGGCCTGCTGTCCATCGCGCTGGCCGCGCTGATCGCGGATTACTACATCGTCCCCCCCGCGAATTCGCTCCTGGTGCCGGATGTGTACTGGGGGACGTACCTGTTCCTGTTCGTCCTGCTCGGCCTGGCGATGAACGGGCTGATTGAGATGCGGCGACGGGGTGAGCAGCGGGAGGCGGCGCTCTCCGACCGCTTTCATCGAATTTTGGAACAGGCCCCCTCGGGACTCATCATTCTGTCGCCGGAGGGCTACATCACGTTCGCCAATCGGTGCGCCGCCGACATCTACGGCACGTCGCCGGGCCTGATGGTGGGCCGCCTCTACTCCGAGCAGACGTGGGGGAACCGGCAGCGTGACGGCCTGCCGCCCCAAGCCGGGCTGCCGTTCCGGGAGGCGCTGGCCTCCCCGGACGCCGCCGTTCAGGTCCACCTCAAGGCGATGGGGCGCACCGGCGAGGACTTCGAGCTGACGGCGACGGCCACCTGCCTGAGTGATAAGACCCGTCACTGCGGCGACGTGCTGGTGTGCGTGAGCGACGGGCGCGGCCCCGCTTCCGGCGACGCGCCCAGTGTTCCCGATCCCGTGTCCGTGCCGGCCCCCGCGCCCGTACCCATCCTCTACCTGGACCACACGGCCAAGTGGAGCGGCGGCGAGATCGCCCTGGCCCGCCTGCTCGGTTCCCTGGATCGGACGCGATTCCGCCCCCTCGTGCTGCTGGCCGAGGATGGGCCGCTGGTGGAGCGCCTGCGGGAGATGAATGTCGAGACGCACGTTCTGCCGCTCAGCGGTGCCATCCGCAACGTCCGCAAGGACACGCTCGGCCTGGGGGCGGCCCTGCGCGGCGTGGCGGTAGTCCCGTTCCTCGCCTACGTCGTCCGCGTCGCCCGCTTCGCCCGCCGCCACCGGGTCGCCGTCATCCACACGAATTCCTTGAAGTCCGACCTGTACGGGGCCTTGGCCGGACGGCTGGCGCGCATCCCCGTCGTGTGGCACGTCCGCGACCACATTGACCCGTCGTACCTGCCGACGCCGGCGGTGCATCTGTTCCGACGGCTCGCGCGGGTGCTGCCGTCCTATGTGGTGACGAATTCCGAGAGTACGCGCGAGCGCCTGTTCCTGTCCGACACCCGCCCCTCGGCGATCGTGCCGAGCGGCCTGGACCTGCGGCAGTCGGTCATCCCGGACGGCCTGGGCCGCCAGGAGATGCTCAACACGGGTACGCAAGGTCCCCACACATGGGAAGGCCCGGTGCGGATCGGCATCGTGGGAAGGCTGGCCGAGTGGAAGGGCCAGCACGTCTTTCTGGAAGCGGCGGAGCGGCTACGGGCCGACGGCCTCGATATCCGCTGCCTGATCATCGGCAGCGCGATGTTCGGCGAGGGAGATTACGAAGCCCGGCTGCGCCGGATGGCCGAGGCCGAGTTGCTTCGGCCCGTGACGGAGTTCCTCGGCTTCCGCAAGGATGTGGCTTCGCTTCTGGGCGAGATTGACATCCTCGTCCACGCCAGCACCTCCCCGGAGCCGTTCGGGCAGGTGGTCATCGAGGGCATGGCCGAGGGTCTTCCCGTGATCGGGACGGACGGCGGCGGCGTCCGCGAGATCATCACGGACGGGCAGAACGGCCTGCTGGTCCCCATGGGCGACGCGGCGGCGCTGGCGCGCGCCCTGGAGCGGCTGATTCGGGACCCCGCCGAGGCGCGGCGTCTGGGGCAGGCCGGCTACTGGCACGTCCGCAAGCACTTCACGGCGGCCCAGTCCGCGCGGCGCGTGGAGAAGGTCTACGGCGACGTCCTGGCCGCGCACCCCTGACGTTCGTGGTTGATGGAGAAAGGCCGCGAGTGAACGAAAAAAAGATACCCGATTTAGCCAAATTATCAGGACTGTGGCTTCTCATTGCCAAATATGCTGCTCGCCTTGGCCTCCTGCTCATAAGCACGGGTGCATTTGCGGCAGGCATCGTCGGGCAGGGGGATGACCATGCCAGCTATACCATTCCATACTCTGCCGCTCCTCATGGTCAGATTGTGGTGCAGGCCAAGGTGGACGGCAGGCTGGAGGGGACGTTCCTCGTAGATACCGGCACGAGTGTTAATCTCATCACCAAGGCTCTGGTATCCGAACTCGCGCTCAAGCCCTTGCCGTTGCCACCCGAACAGTCCCCGCTGTGGGAGGGAAAGCCGGCGATGCTCGTATCCCCCGACCTCCAGATCGGCACACTGACGCTCAGGGGTGGTGCTTACGTCGTTGTCAGTGACGCTACAACAAGGAGTCTGACGGCCATTGTCGGGCAGAGCGTTGACGGCGTCATAGGCATGCAAACGCTCCGCTACCTCGCCATCGAGATCGACTTCTCCGCCCACCAAATCACCATCGTGTCACCGGGCAGTCTGTCCGGCGGAGCTGTCCAACGCTTCGGATTTGGGAACTCGTTCGTGGTTCCTCTCGTGCCGACCCTTGACGGGAAGACCCTGGACGATCCGGGCAAGGTGGCGACGGACCCGAACGCCTACTGGAACCTGACTTATGATGTGCCTGTGCGAATCGGCGACGGCACACGGTCTTTGCAACAGAGGTTGCAACTGGATACTGGGAGCGTGGTGACGGTCTTCGCGTCTGAGGCCGTGAGTAGCCTTGGGCTGAAGACGGACGGCACTGACGCTGGACAAGGCTTGGATGGACCACGGCTCACAGACTTAATTGTGGTACCCAGTATCTATATCGGGAACCTGTGCCTGCGGGATCGCCATGCTTATTGTTACCGTGCTGGGCAGGGACAGTCAAGCCCTCTTTTGGGCTTGGATGTTTTCTCCGGTTACCGGGTGCTACTTGACTTCGCGGCCAAGACCATGTACCTGGCCCCGCCTGCTCCCGCTGTCCCGACCCTCAAACTCAAGACGGGCGGGTAAACTGGGGGCATGAGTGACGAACTTCAAGCCGCGTCGGCGCGGGCGGAGGGGCTGCGCCAGGCCCTGAACCACGCCAATTACTGTTATTACGTCCTGGACCAACCGGAGATCGCCGACTCCGAGTACGACCGGCTGCTACGCGAACTCTCCGACTTAGAGACCCAGCACCCCGAACTCGTCACCGCCGACTCGCCGACGCAACGTGTCGGGGCCGCGCCGCTCTCGTCCTTCGCGCCGCACACGCACCGGCAGCCGATGCTCTCGCTCGGCAACGCCTTCAACGACGACGAGCTGCGCGAGTTCGATGACAAGGTCAAGCGTCACCTCGGCATGGCCGCCGACGCAAACATTGAATACGTCGCCGAACTCAAGATTGACGGCCTCGCCATCTCGCTGACCTATGAGAACGGCGTCTTCCAGACCGGGGCGACGCGCGGCGACGGCCTCACCGGCGAGGACATCACCAGCAACCTCAAGACCGTCGCCTCCGTCCCCCTGCGCCTGCGCGACGCCCCGGACCTGCCCGCCGTGGTGGAGGTGCGCGGAGAGGTCTACCTGGAACACGCCGAGTTCGCGCGCATCAACGCCGCGCGCGAGGCCGCCGGGGAGCCGGTCTTCGCCAACCCGCGCAACGCCGCCGCCGGCAGCGTCCGCCAGTTGGACCCGCAGGTCACGGCCCGACGCCGGCTGACCGTCTTCCTGTACGCGCTCGGCTACTCCGGCAGCCCCGCCGCCCGCTCCCAGTGGGAACTGCTGGAGACCCTGCGCACTTGGGGCCTGCGCACCAACCCCACCGTCCGCCTCTGCCCCGGCATTGACGCTGTCCTCGCCACGGTCGCCGAATGGACGGACAAAAAAGCCTCGCTCCCCTATGACATCGACGGCATCGTCGTCAAGGTCAACGACTTCGCCTTGCAGCAGGATTTAGGGGCCGTCCAGCGCACCCCCCGCTGGGCCATCGCCTACAAATTCCCCGCCCAGCAGGGCCGGACCAAGATTTTGGACATCTTCGTCCAGGTGGGCCGGACCGGGGCCGTCACTCCCGTCGCTCTCGTGGAACCCGTCACGCTGCCGCCCAACTCCGTGGTCCAGCGGGCGACCCTGCACAACCAGTCCGAGATTGATCGGAAGGATGTGCGTGTCGGCGACACCGTGCTGATTCAGAAGGCGGGCGACGTCATCCCGGAGATCGTCCAGGTCGTTCTCGCCGAGCGCCCGGAAGGCACGGAAGCGTACAGACTTCCCGCGCAGTGCCCCGCCTGCGGCACGGAGTTGATACGCCCGGAGGACGGGGCGGTCACGCGCTGCCCGAACAAGATGGGCTGCCCGGCTCAGATCGCCCAGCGGGTCATCCACTTCGTCTCGCGCCGGGCGATGGACATCCAGTGGCTCGGCGAGAGGCACTGCCGACAGTTGATGGAACAGGGCCTCATCAGAGACGCCGGGGACCTGTACTTCCTGACCAAAGAACAACTGCTGCCCCTGGAACGCATGGGTGACAAGCTTGCGGACAACATTCTGGAGGCCATCTCCGGCAGTAAGACGCCCCCCCTGCCGCGCCTGATCTTCGCGCTCGGCATCCGGCTGGTCGGCGAACACGCAGCCGAGATACTGGCACATCGCTACGGCTCCCTGGAGAAACTTCAGGCGGCGACGGTGGAGGAACTGGACGCGGTCCACGGGATCGGCAAGGCGCTGGCCGAGTCCATCGTGGCCTTCTTCGGGCAGGCCGAGACCACGGAGCTGCTGGAGAAGCTGGCCCGCGCGGGCGTCTCGCCCGTCGCCGCCGACGCGCCTACGGCGGACACGCTGGCGGGCAAGTCGTTCGTCTTCACCGGCGCGCTGCCGACACTGACGCGCGAAGACGCCGAAGCCATGGTCCGGGCGCGTGGGGGCCGCGCCGCGTCGTCCGTCTCCAAGCAGACAGATTACGTCGTGGCGGGCGAGAGCGCGGGCAGCAAGCTGGAGAAGGCCCGCCAACTGGGCGTCGCCGTGCTGACCGAGGAAGAATTTCTCGCGCTCTGTGTGGACGCCACACCTTCCCTCTGAAACTTTTCCCCTACCCCAGCGTAACAGCAGCAGAAGACGCGGGCAGGGGGTGGGGAAATGACCATCGGGGACGTGCTGGCGGTGATTGCCGGGCTGGGGGCGCTGGGGGTGTGCGGGGGGGCGACGCTGCTGCTGGCGGCTCTGGCCTTCCCGGAACGGACGCGGAAGGCCGCCGAGGCCATCACCGCCGCGCCGGGCCGCTGCCTGGGGCGCGGGCTGGGTGTTTTGTTCCTCATCGGCGGCATCGCGCTGGCACTGGGACACTCCGCCGCTGGGCCGGTGCGCCTGCTGGGGGATGTCCTCTGGGCGGGGCTATTTCTGGTCGCGGCGCTCGGCGGCGCGAGCATTGCCCGGCTGCTGGGCGAACGCATCCAGGCCGACGGCACGCAGATGACTCCCTTCGCCGCCCTGACACGCGGCGCGGCGCTCTGTGTCCTCGCGGGCTTCCTGCCCGTCGTCGGCTGGTTTCTTGTCACCCCCCTGACTGCCCTGATCGCCCTGGGCGGCGTCTGCACCGTGCCGCACCTCCCGAAAACGCGACTGGAGGCCCGCCATGAAGCGCCGTCAGTTTTTTAGGTGGGGCGCTGCCGTTGCGGGCGCGGCCCTGCTGTCCGGGTGCGAGACCGTGGAGCAGCGGCTGACGCGCTCCCGCCTGCCCTCCGACGCCCTGCCGCCGATGTGGACAGGGTGGCAGTCACCGGCGGTGCGTGTGCTGAACCGGCTGGCCTACGGCCCCCGGCCCGGCGACGTGGCGCGCGTGGAGGCGATGGGAGTCGCTGCCTACGTGGATGAGCAGTTGAACCCGGAAGGCATCGCCGACGATCCCGGCCTGGGCTGGCGTCTGCGCGCGCTCGGCGATATTTTAGACGCCGATGTCGGCGACCTGTTCGACGTGGACGACCATCAGGTGGTCGCCGCCTTGCGGCAGGCGGCGATCCTGCGTGCCGTCTCCAGCCGCCGTCAGTTGCTGGAGCGCATGGCCGAGTTCTGGCGCGACCACTTCAACATCTATGCGTTCAAGGGCCAGGGGCCGCAGCTGCTCGTCGGTGACGAGCGGGACGTGATCCGTCCCCACGCGCTGGGCCGGTTCCCGGACCTGCTGCACGCCTCCGCCCGCTCGGCGGCCATGCTGGGCTATCTGGATAACGGCGTCAACGTCAAAGGCGTCCCCAACGAGAACTATGCCCGTGAACTGATGGAGCTGCACACGCTGGGCGTCCACGGCGGCTACACCCAGCGCGATGTGCAGGAGGTGGCGCGCTGCCTGACCGGCTGGACCACCGACACCGGCTGGTTCCGGGGGCGCTTCCGGTTTGACGCCGCCCAGCATGACGACGGCGCGAAGCGCGTCCTGGGCGTCACTTTCCCGCCCGGCGGCGGCATGGGGGACGGCGAGCGCGTGCTGGACCTGCTGGCGTCCCACCCGGCGACGGCGCGGCACCTGTCCGCCAAGCTCTGCGTCCACTTCCTCGGCCACGCGCCCCAAGCGTGGGTGGCGCGGCTCGCGGCCATTTTCCTTCAGACCGGCGGGGATATGCGGGCCGTGCTGCGCCCCCTGCTCCTTTCGCCCGATCTCTTGGACGCGCCGCCAATGCTCAAGCGCCCGTTTGATTACGCCGTCAGCGCCCTGCGCGCCTTCGACGCCGACACCGACGGCGGCCCGGGTGTTCAGCATCACCTAGAGGCGATGGGCCAGCCCCCGTTCGCCTGGCCGATGCCGGATGGGTTCCCCGACAAAGCCTCGGCGTGGACGGGGACTCTGATCCCCCGCTGGAACTTCGCCCTGGCCCTGACGTCCGGTGCGCTCGGTAACACGTCCGTGGACTGGGAGGCGCTGAACGGGGCCGCGCAGGCCGCCGGTCAGTCCCTGCCCGACACCGTGCTGGCCCTGGCGTTCGGCTGCCGCGCCGACGCGCCCGCCCTCGCCCCCCTGCGCGCCTGTCAGGAATCCCAGCCGGATGAGCGCGAATATGCCGCACTCGTCCTGATGTCCCCGACTTTTCAGTGGCGCTGACAGAGCGCAAGGCACGAGTGACTGAAGTCACTCGCTACGGGTTGACCGTCCAGGGGACGGAAGAACATCCCCGGAGGGTAGGCACTCTTCCGTCCCCTGGACGGTCGCGGCGCAGCCGCCTAGCGAGTGGCTTCAGCCACTCGTGACTAACCAAGTGAGTACGTTATGCACACGACAAGACGTGGGTTGTTGGCGGCGGGCGCGTTGAGCGCCCTGGGTTGGGCGGCGCGGCCACGGACGGCGCTGGCGGCGCTCGCCGTCGGGCCGGAACGCACGGGGCCGCCGGGGGGCGTGCTGGTGACGGTCTTCCTGCGCGGCGGCGCGGACGGCCTGAACGTGGTCGTGCCGCACGGCGACGACGATTACCATCGCAGCCGACCGACGCTGGGCATCGCCAGCCCTATTGATCTCGACGGCTTCTTCGGCCTGCACCCGTCCCTGCGGCCCCTCCTGCCACTGTACCAGGCAGGACAGATGGCCGTGATCCATGCCTGTGGGTCGGGCGACCAGACGCGCTCGCACTTCGAGGCGATGGCAACGGTGGAACGGGGCGCGTTCCAAGACACCGGCCCGGCGAGCGGATGGCTCGCCCGTCACCTGCTCGCGGCCCCGTGGCAGAACCCTTCGCCGCTGCGCGCGGTGGCTTTGGGGGCTTTGGTCCCGGACACCCTCCATGGGGCGACGCAGGCGACGGCGCTGGAGACCCTGGATGACCTGCGCCTGCGCGCGAGTTCAACCCGACGGGAGGCCGTCACACGATCTTTGAACGAGCTGTATGGCGCTGACAGCCGTGACGCGCTCGGCCCGGCGGGGCATGAGGCCCTGGCGACCCTGCGCAGGCTGGAGGCGCTCACGCCGTCCCAGCGGCGGCCCGCCCACGGCGCGTCCTACCCGGCGGACGCGCTGGGCGTCGGACTCGCCCAGGTCGCGGCGCTGGTGCGGTGTGATGTCGGCCTGGAGGCCGCTTGCTTAGATCACTTCGGGTATGATACCCACGTGGCCCAGGCCGGACAGTTGGGCGGGCAACTGCACAGCCTGGGGGCGTCGCTGGCCGCGTTCGCCGCCGACCTCGGCCCTACGCGCTGGGCAAAAACCACGGTGGTGGTCCTGTCCGAGTTCGGGCGGCGGGTCGCCGAGAACGACGGCGGCGGGACCGACCACGGGCGCGGCGGCGCGATGCTGGTCCTCGGCGGCCGGGGCGTCGCGGGGGGCCGTGTGCATGGGGTGTGGCCGGGCCTGTCGTCGGCACAGCGTGAAGGGCCGGGGGATCTGCGGGTGACGACGGACTACCGGAACGTGCTGGCGGAGATCGTCGCCGGGCGTCTGGGCAACCCAAACGTCGCCGATGTCTTTCCAGGGCTGCAACGGCGGTCGGTCGGAGTGATTTTATGATGGAATTGACTCTGCCCGGACGGATCACGGGCCTGCTCCGGCGCATCAGCGGCGGCGGGCGCACGGACACAGAGGCGGCGAGTGATGAGTCACTCGCTGCCCGTGTCCACGCGACCGGCGACACCGAGGCGTTCTCGCTTCTGGTGACTCGCTACCGGGGCCGCTTGATTGCCCTGGCCCGGCGGATGCTGGCCGGAGACCATCCCGATGAGGCCGAAGACATCGCGCAGGAGACGTTCGTCGCCGCCTACGACAAGCGCCACACCTACCGGCGCGGCGATCCGTTTCGGCCCTGGCTGTACCGGATCGCTCTGAACCGCTGCCTGGACCGATTGCGCGCCCGGCAGCGCCGCCCGATCCCGCGACCCTGGGACGAAGTCGAATCGGCGGCCGCCGCCGCGTCGCCGGGGCCGCTGCCCCGGCTGCTGACCGACGAGCGCGAGGCGCGGCTCCAGGAGGCCGTCGCGGCCCTGCCCCCTAAGCTCCGAGCCGTGTTCCTGCTGCGCCACCTGGACGAACTCTCCTACGACGAGATCGCCGTGGCCGCCGCGCTGCCGCTGGGGACCGTCAAGACGCACCTTTTCCGCGCCCGCGCCCTGCTGCGCGAGGCGCTCCGGGACTATTGGGACACATGAACTGCCGCAACGCCGACTATCAGATGCAGCGGGCGCTGGATGCCCCCTTGACCGCGCCGGAGCGTGCGCGTCTGGACGCGCACCTCAGCGCCTGCCCCGCCTGCCGCCGCGCCTGGGAGGAGTACCGATGGTTATCCCGTGACGCCTCGGCATGGGCCGCGCGCCCCGCGTCGTCCGAGACGCCCGCCGCCGAGTTCACGGCGCGGGTGCTGGCGCGTCTGGAGTCGCGGCCCGTGCCGGTCCCTGTTTGGCCGCGCCTGCTGCCCGCCGTGGCCTCTGCCGTCCTGCTCCTGGCTCTGTCACCACTGATCCCCCTTCGACTGCCACCCGTGCCTCACTTCGGGACGGTGTGGGCATCGCCCGGACTCTGGGCATCGGCGCAGGGGGTCTTTGCCGCCCGCTGGGCCGAGGCCCTGCTGGCCCCCGCGCTTGTGATTAATACGCTGTTCGTCCTGCGCGCGCGGCGGAGGACGGCCTGATGCCGCGTGGGGGTGGCGTCTTTCTGGCCGGTCCGGCGGTCGTGCTGCTGCTGCTCGCCGTGTGCGCCTGTGTGCTGATCGTCGGGGCGTGGTCGCGCCGGGTGGACCGGCTGCGGGCGCTGGAGGCGCGGGCGCGGGCGCGCTGCGGGCGGGACCGGGCGCTGCCGATGCTGTGGGGGGTGAGTGCGGGGGCGCTGGTCTTCGCCCTCAGTGCGCTGCTGCTTCAGATTCACCCGCTGGCGCTGTTCGGCGTCCTGCTGCTGACGGCGGGGGCAGGGATTCTGAGTCTCGGCCTCATCGTGGCCGCCTGCGTCGTCGGCGATGCGCTGTCTTCGGACGGCGCGGGCGGCCCAAGACGGTCGCTGGGAGTGGGCCTGGCCGTGTTGCTGGCGGCCTCGTGCCTGCCCTACGCGGGCTGGCTGCTCTGCCTGCTCGCCGTGGCGACCGGCACGGGGGCCGTGCTGGAGTCGCTCGTGGGGCGGGATTGACCCATCACCAGCCGAACAGCCTTCGGGCGTTTGCCGTCGTGGCCGCCGTGACTTCTTCCACAGAGACATGGCGAGCGGCGGCGATGGCCTCGGCGACGGCGGGCAGGTAGGACGGCTCGTTGCGCCGCCCGCGCCAGGGCTGCGGGGCGAGGTAGGGGCAGTCGGTCTCCAGCAGGAGCCGTTCCAGGGGGGCGGCGGCGACGGCGGCGCGCAGGGCGTCGGACTTCTTGAAGGTGACGACGCCGCCGATGCCCAGGAAGCCGCCCGCGTCCAGCACGGCGCGGGCGGCGCTCTCATCCCCAGTGAAACAGTGCATGATGACTGGAGCTGCCGTCCCGGACTCGCGGAGGATGGCCAGCACGTCGTCCTGCGCCTCGCGGCAGTGGATGACCAGGGGCAGGGCGGGGGCTAGGGAGGCGGCGAGCGCGATCTGCGCCGCGAAGACCTCCTGCTGGCGCGCGCGGGGCGTCGTCTCCCAGTGGTAGTCCAGGCCGATCTCGCCGTAGGCGACGGCCTTCGGGCAGGACGAGAACAGGCCGCGCATCTCGGCGGCGGCCTGTTCGTTCCATTCGTGAGCGGCTTCGGGGTGAACGCCGATGGCCGCGTACAGCTCGTCCCACGCGGCGGCGAACGCCACGGCGCGGCGGCTGCCGTCCCGGTCCGCGCCGATGCAGAGCAGCCGGGACACGCCCACCGCCCGCGCCCGCGCCCGCGCATCGTCGCGGTCCGGGTCGAACGCGGGGTCGGTGATATGGCAGTGCGTGTCCGCGACTTCCATTACGGGGTCAGAACCGGACGCCCGCCGTGACTTCCAGGCCGCCGGGGTTGATGCCGTTCTGCGACGTGACCAGGTGGTAGCGCAGGTCGAGTTCCAGGAACCGGTTGTAGATCAGGCCCGCGCCGGCGTAGCCGCCGAACAGCACGTTGTCGTGCTTGTTGCCGCCGTTGAAGTCGGAGTGGGTGAAGTAGGCGCCGGCACCGACACCGTAGTACGTCTGGACACCGCTGCCGCTCGATCCGAGGATCAGTTGGCCGATGGTGACTGGGAAAATGCGCAGGGAGTTGCCGCTGCTGCTGCGGTCCACGTAGTCCACCGAGAGGATGGTGCGGCTGGTGTCAACGACGTCGTGAAGGTCGTAGTCCAGCCCGGCGGCCAAGTAGGAACTGCCGATGTTGTGGCGGACGCCGCTGTCGTTGATGAAATAGCCGCCGGCGCGGACGGTGAACTGTGGGGCCTGGGTCGGGGACGTGACCTGCTGGGCGGCGGCGGGGCGGCCCGCAGCCAGGAGGGTGCCGGCGAGGGCCAGGGCGGCGAGGGGGACGGAAACGCGCATGACGAGTAGACTCCTTCGGACTCTTGGGTGGTGATCACGGTGAGCGGTGAACGTTCGTGCCCCATTATAAGGCCCCTTCGGCCCGCTTGTCAAGCCCAATGCCGTTTTCATAACTGATGTTACGCAGAACTGGTCGGGTGTGCCCCCGGCAATGAATCACGCATGGGGCAAGCCCCAGGGTATCTGTCGTGATCGCAGGCGTGGCGGGCGTCGTCGCGCGGTCCGGGGGGAGACGCCCCGGCGCTCGGCCCGCCGGATGGGATGTGCCGCCCATCGCTGTGGCGCCCGGCCTGCGGGTATGGCGCTGGCCCCCTGCCCGGCCCCCGCACCCTGGGACAAGCCCCAGGGAATGAACTTGAAAATGCCGGGCTAGGGTTTTATTGGGGTGAGGGGCCTGCGGCCAGCCGTCCTGCGGACGGAAGGCCATCAGTGGCGTTCGGCGACATTCTGCTCTTGCGTCCGCAGGACGCCCGGCGTCTTCGCCCACGAGCCAGGGGTTTTCAACCCCTGGCGCCTTCAACCCCTGGCGATGGCGCGGTGGTGCCATGCGTAACATCAGTTCATAACCATGCCCGGTGTGCGACCTTGACTTGCGGGGCGCGCCCACGCTATACTTCCTGAACGACTATGGTGACTGCAAGGCCAGCGTCCCCACGCGCCCCGGCGCCTCCTGCCCAGGGAACCGCCCGCGTCGACCGGCGCACCAAAAACCTGACCCGGCGGCTGCGGCCCGGCGACATCGCCGTGATTGACCACGCCGACCTGGACGCCCTCGCCGCCCGCGCCCTCACCGATGCCCGCGTCGCCGCCGTCGTCAACGCCCGCCCATTCATCACCGGCCGCTACCCCAATCGCGGCCCCGCCGTTCTGCTCCAAGCCCGCATCCCTCTCTTTGAACTGAACGACCCGGAAGACTTCGCGCGCCTGAAGGACGGTGACGCCCTGAGCGTGACGCCCGACGACTGCCTCTCACAGAACGGACGCCGCATCGGCCCGGTGACGCGCTGGGACCAGGCGCGTGTGCTGGTCGCCACCGAGGTGGCCCGCGCGAATTTGGGGTCCGAGCTGGCCAAGTTCGCCCGCAACACCCTCCAGTACCTGGACGCCGACAAGGATCTGCTGCTCGACCCGACGGGAGTTCCCCCGCTGCGCGGGGCGAAGGTCGCGGGCCGTCACGCGCTCGTCGTCGTGCGCGGCGACGGCTACCGGGAGGACCTGGCGCACCTGCGGCCCTATCTGCGCCAGGTCCGGCCCGCGCTGATCGCCGTGGACGGCGGTGCGGACGCGCTGCTGGCGCTCGGCCTGACGCCGGACGTGATCCTGGGCGACATGGACAGCGTCTCCGAGGAGGCCCTGCGCTGCGGCGCACAACTGATCGTCCACGCCTACAAGGACGGCACCGCGCCGGGACAAGGGCGCGTGGAGGCGCTGGGCCTGACGTGCGATGTGTTCCCCGTCCCCGGCACCTCCGAGGACGCCGCCCTGCTGCTGGCCTACGAACACGGGGCGGACCTGATCGTCGCGCTGGGGACGCACTCGAATCTGGAGGACTTTCTGGACAAGGGCCGGGCGGGCATGGCCTCCACGTTCCTGGTGCGCCTGAAAGTCGGGCCGCGCCTGGTGGACGCGCGCGGGGTCTTCAAGCTCTACCAGCCGCGCCCGCCGTTCTTCGCCTTCGCGGCGCTGCTGCTGTCGGCCCTGTTCCCAGTGGTGGTCCTGCTCCGCAACATCCCACTCTGGCAGAACCTCGCCCAGATGTTCCTGATCTGGTGGCGTCTGCACTTCCACTAAAGCCAACGCCATGCTGGACATCCGCTACCACTTGTTCTATCTGTGCGCCGTGTTCCTGATGATGGGCTTCGGCATCCTCATCGGCGAGGCCGTCTACCCGCACCAGGTCAAGGCGCAGACCAAGCAGCTCCAGGCACTGCGCCTGGAGGCCAACCAGGCCATCGCCGCCCAGGGCCAGTTCGCCAAGTCGGAGGCGGCCATTGACGCCCTCCGGCCCGCCCTGGTGCGCGGCAAGCTGACCGGCAAGCGGGTCATCCTCCTGGTGACCGGCGACTACCCGGACGCCGCCGCGTCGGCGTCCGCCGCGCTGACCGACGCCGGGGCGACAGTCGCCGCCACGGTCACGCTGTCGGAAAGCTGGGCCTCTTTGAACGACCAGGACAGCGCCACGGACCTGCACCTGCTCGCCCTCCTGCTGGCCCAGGGCACGGCGTCAAACCCACAGAATCGGCAGGCGCGCGCCGGGCTGGAATCTCAGGACCTCATCACGGCGCAGGGCGACCTGAGCCGCCCCGCCGCCCTGTTCGTCCTGATCGGCGGCCATAGCGACCCCAGCGCCGACGCCGACGCGCCGCTGGACGCGGCCCTCGTCGGCCAGCTTGACGCCGTGACCCAGAACAACGCCCGCATCGTCGGATGCGAGCCGCTGGACGCCGCAGTCTCGGTCATGCAGGCGTACCAGGACCAGGGGCTGGCGACGGTGGACTGCGTGGACCAGCCGCTGGGCGCGCTGGACCTGCCGTTCGCCCTCAGCGGCGAGGCGGACAGCTACGGCCTGAAGCCCACGGCGGCCCGGCAAGTGCCCGCGTCGCTGGGCGGGGGCGGGGCGTCGCCATGACCTTGCCTGTCGCCCCGCCCAATGCCCTGCCGCCGCGCGTCTGCGCGCTCGTGCCGGCCTACAACGAGGCCGCCCGCATCGGCACCACCGTGGACGCCCTCCGCTCATCCCGCGGGGTGGATGACATCATCGTGGTGGACGACGGCTCCACGGACGACACCGCCGCCCGCGCCCGCGCGGCCGGGGCCACGCTCGTCGTCAGCCAGCATAACGGCGGCAAGGGGGCCGCGCTCACGACAGCGCTCCACGCGGCGCGCGCGGACACCTCCATCTTCCTGCTGTTGGATGCCGATCTCGGCGCGTCGGCAGCGGAGTGCGGGAAGCTGCTGTCGGCCCTCTGGAACGGGGCCGACATGGCCATCGGGACACTGCCTCCTGACCCCGAATTCTCCGCGAGCGGCCGGCGCGGCGGCGCGGGCCTGGTCGTCCGCCTGGCGCGCTGGGGCATCGCGCGGCGCACGGGGCGAGTGTTCCGGCAGCCGCTGTCCGGCCAGCGCGCCGTGTTCCGCCATGTTCTGGCGGCCGCCGGGGGCCGCTTCGCCCCCGGCTTCGGCGTCGAAGTCGGCCTGACGCTGAACGTCCTGAAGGCAGGATTCCGCGTCGTGGAAGTGGAGACCGAGTTCCGCCACCACGTCACCGGCAGCGACTGGCCCGGCCTGCGCCACCGCGCCCGGCAACTGTCCGATGTCGCGCGCGTGGTCCTGGGAGGCTGACGCTGGTGACGAGCGGAGGCGGCTTTGGTGTCGGCGGGCGAATGAATTCGCGCCTTGAATACTGCGAGGTCGGCCTTCGCCGACGCAGACCGCCCTCGGAACGTCCGCGCAGGCGGACAATGTGTTGATGAGCCGCGAATTCATTCGCCAGGCTCTCCCGCGCCAAGATCGAGCGGAAGGTTCTCATGTCCCTGCAAGCAAAAACGATTCTGAACCTCATCGCCGGGGCCGTCGCGGGCCTGCTGGCCTGGGCGCTGACCGACCTGACCGGCTGGTTTCCAGGACTGCATCAAGAGCGGGTAGTTTATCCGAGCGATCCCCAGATACTGCTATATGGGGCAGTTTTTGGGCTGATGCTTGGACTGCTCCTGGGCATTGTGGAGGCAATGTCGCTGGACTCACAGTGCCAGATGTGGATGTCCCTCTTGCTGGGAGGGGTAGTCGGCTTCTTCGGAGGAGCTATCGGCGCTTACTTCGGACAGTTTGTTTGGGGACTGTTGACCAAAGACATTGATCCCTACAACGTCACTCCACAGACATTCTTCCCTATACTCTTGGCGCGTGGGTTCGGCTATTCAATCATTGGGTTGGTCGTCGGAGCCGCTCAAGGCTTGAGCCGCCGCTCCGTTATTATTGCTCGGCAGGGGGCTTTCGGCGGGCTTGTTGGCGGCTTCCTCGGCGGTGTGTGTTTTCAGGTCACCGCCGCGCTCTTGAACGGCAGCCCGCTTAGTCGTTTGGCCGCCCTGGCGGCGACGGGGGCGCTGGTCGGGTTCTTTGTCGGGCTGGTGCAGAACCTGTTCAAGCAGGCGTGGATTCGGGTCGTGCTGGGCCGCAACGAGGGCAAGGAGTATCTGCTGGCGAAGCCGATCACGACCATCGGGCGCAGTGAATTGTCAGACATCGGCCTCTACGGCGACCCGCAGATCGCGCCGACCCACGCCGTCATCGAGGCCATCCCCGCGCAGAAGCGCCACCGCCTGCGCCACGTCGCCGACGCGCCGGGGCAGGGGCGCGGCGGGCCGTACCCGCCCACGCTCGTCAACGGCCAGCCGGTGACGGCGGAGCAGTGGCTCGCCGACGGCGACACGGTGCAGCTCGGCAAGCGCACCCTGCTGTTCCAGGAGAAGGCGACGCGCGGGGCGAGGCCCATCAATCCCCCGGCCCCGCCCGCAGGGGCGCAGCATACTGCGCCCCTCCCTCCTGCATCTAGCGTGGGAACGGTGACGCGCTACGTCGGCCAGGAACTGACGGAGGCGCTGCCGCCGGCGACGGTCCGGGCCGCCCCCCTGACGGCGAGTCCGGCGGAGGCGACGGTGCTGCTGCCGCAGACGGTCGCCCAGGGGGGCGGTGGGGCGGGGACGCGGCTTGTCTGCACCGCAGGCCCCTATGCCGGGCAGTCCTTCCCCCTGAGCCACGCGGCGCTGACCCTGGGGCGCGCGTCCGACTGCGACATCGCCCTGGTCGCCGACACCTTGATCTCCCGCCGTCAGGCCGAGGTCTCCTACGCCGATGGGCGGCATCAGCTCCGGGACATCGGCTCCGCCAACGGCACGTTCGTCAACGGGCAGCGCGCCGACGGCGTCCGCCCCCTGTCCGCCGGCGATCTGATTCAGATGGGCGACACCGCCCTGCGCTACGAATGACACCATGAAACACCTGCCCGCTCTCCTGTTGACTTTCCTTGTGCTATCGCTCGCCGGGCTGCCCGCAGTGGCCGCGCCGATTAAACTCGTCATTTGGGGCATCGAGTCCGGGCCGGACTCGCAGGACCAGGACGCCAAGATCGCGGCGTTCGAGCGGATGCACCCCGACATCCAGGTCTCCGCCCTGTCTATGGGAGCGGGGTCCATGAACCCGCAGAAGTTGATGACGGCCATCGTCGGCGGCGTCCCGCCCGACCTGGTCCAGCAGGACCGCTTCACCATCGGCGACTGGGCGAGCCGGGGCGCGTTCCGCCCGCTCGACGACCTGCTGGCCCAGGACGCCCATTCCTCGAACCCCTATGCCGTGCGCCAAGCCGACTATGTCCCCGCGACCTGGGCCGAGACGGTCTATCACGGCCATGTCTACGCCATCCCCAACGGCACGGACGACCGTGTGCTGTTCTACAACAAGACGCTTTTCCGGCAGGCGGGACTGGACCCCAATCGGCCCCCGCAGACCTGGGACCAGATGATCGCCGACGCCAAGCGCCTGACGGTGCGCGACGCCAGCGGCGACTATCAGCGGGTGGGCCTGGTCCCGATCTTCGGGCAAGGCTGGCTCTACCTGTGGTCCTGGCAGGAGGACGGCGAGGTCATGTCTTCCAACGGGCGCACCTGCACCCTGGACAACCCGCAGACCGTCAAGGCACTTACGGCCATGGTCTCTTGGTACGACCAACTGGGAGGCGTGGACGCCATCAACGCCTTCGCGGGCGGCTTCGGCAGCGATGCGCAGGACCCTTTCCTGACCGGCAAGCTGGCGATGCGCGTGGATGGGGACGCCTTCATGAACAGCATCGCCCGCTACAAGCCTGATCTGGATTTCGGCGTCGCCCCTGCGCCCGTCCCGGAGGAGCGCCTGCGGCACACGGGCCGGTTCAAGCACGACCCGACGTGGGTGACCTGGTCGGGCGGCCTGTCGTTCGTCATCCCGCGCGGCGCGCGGCACGTCCGCGCCGCCTGGCAGTTCATCCAGTGGTTCAACTCCCCGCAGGCGGGATTGATCGGCGCGCGGGCGCTGTCCGACTACGCGCACAGCAAGGGGCGGCTCTACGTGCCTTCCCTGTTCGCCAACGTCAAGGCCAACACCTTGGTTTTCAACACCTACAAGAACACGCTGCCGCCGAAGTTCTTGCAGGCCAAGCAGCTCAGCCTCGCGCTCCTCCCGGACACCAAGTTCCGCCCGGTCACGTTCGTCGGACAACTGCTCTGGGATCAGCAGGTGCGGGCCGTGGACAGCGCCACCCGTCACCTACAGACGCCGACGCAGGCCCTGGCCGCCGGTCAACAGGAGGTCCAGAGGACGCTGGATGCCGTCTACTCCAGCGGCTCACACCCCCTGCTGCCGACGGTCCCGGTGTTCGCCGCCCTCGCCGCTCTTGTCGTTATCGGCGCAATTGTCCTGGGCATCGGCGCGGCCCGCTGGATGGCCCGGCACCGGCGCGGGGAACGGGCGGAGGCGCGCGCGGGGTTCCTGTTCGTCCTGCCCTGGGCGTTCGGCTTCCTGCTGCTCACCCTCGGCCCCCTGCTGGCGTCCCTGGTCCTGTCCTTCTGCGACTACGACGTGCTGCACCCGGCGCGCTGGGCGGGGCTGTCCAACTACCACGCGCTGGTGACGACCGACCGCCCCATGGTCTTCCGCAGCCTGGGCAACGCCGTCTACCTGGCCGCGATCGGCATCCCGCTGGGCATGGCGACCAGCCTGGCGATGGCCCTGCTGCTCAACGCCAAGCTGGCCGGTCAGCCGTGGTACCGGACCGCGTTCTACATCCCCAGCATCGTCCCGGTGGTCGCCACCACGGTGCTGTGGAGCTACATCCTGAACTCCGACCCGCACCGGGGCCTGATCAACGCCGGCTGGGAGGCGACGATCACGCACTGGTTCGGCATCGCGCCGCCGGGCTGGGAGGCGGTCCCGGCGTGGGCCAAGCCCGGCCTGATCGTCATGGGCCTGTGGGGCGCGGGCGGCGGCATGATACTGTGGCTCGCCGGGCTACAGTCCATCCCCGGCACTCTGTACGAGGCGGCCTCCCTGGACGGCGCGGGCTGGTGGTCGCAGTTCCGTCACATCACGCTGCCGATGCTCTCGCCGTACATCTTCTTCAACGTCATCATGGGCACCATCGGGGCCTTGCAGACGTTCGAGACCGCCTACATCCTCGGCGGCACGGGCGGCGGCAGCAGCACCGGCCCGGACGACAGCCTGCTCGTCCCTGTCGTGTACCTGTTCAACAACGCCTTCCAGTACTTCAAGATGGGCTACGCCAGCGCCATCGCCTGGCTGCTGTTCGTCCTGATCCTGGGCCTGACCCTGGGCCAGCTCAAGCTCGCCCCCCGCTGGGTCCACTACGAGACCGACGCCAAGTAGGATACACCGATAATGACACTGACACTGGAACTGACGCCCGAACAGGAGCGGCGGCTGATCCGCGAGGCCAATGAGCGCGGACAGGACACGCACACTTACGCGCTGATCCGGCTGCTGGGCGAAGCTCCCAAGCCGCAGACGGAGATTAGCCCGGAGCGGGATCGGCAGATCGAGGCGGCGAAGGCGCTCTGCGGCAAGTACGCCCACCTGCCCGGAAGCGTGGACGACTTCATCGCGGAGAAACGGAGAGAGATGGAGCGGGAAGATCGGTTTTGACAAGCGTTGGTGGGTTCGGTGCGAACGCCATGCCGACTCACGCGCGACCTAACTCGACGGATAAGATTGTGCTTTTGAGGTAGGGTATGAAAACGATGCGCCTATGGGCTATTGGGCCGGTCCCGTTACTCACGTTGAGGCTGTCTGCATTTGGTGCCGCCGCACTGACGCTCATCGTGCTTTTGAGTGTCCCGGTGTTCTCGTCGCCTGTACATTCCACCGTTTCATTGAGTTCGTTCATACCGCCGCGGTATAGGGTTACACTTCTTAATGCCAACGCCCCGCGCGACTTTCGTGGCTGGGGCGGCGTCACGGCCATGAATGATAGGGGATCAGTCGTCGGCACTTTCGCAGCACCCGACAGCGACAATGCTTATTCGCATAACTTTTTTTACACCCATGGAACATGGCATTATCTCAATATATTCCCGGTCGCAGTAAATGACCGGAATCAAATCGTGAACGGAGATGGCGGACGGTGCCTATGGATGTGGCAAAGTGGACACAGCCTGCGCTTGAGTGTTCCGCCTGGCCGACGGGCTGGTATAGAATCCCTTAACAATAAGGAAGACTTGGCTGGCCTGACCATCGGACACGATGACTCCTTTCACGCCGCGATCTGGCGCGGTGTGCGCCGGATTGACCTTGATCCACCACAGGCGTACACACAAGGCGAAGCGGTAACGATCAACAATTATGGTCAGGCCCTGGTTATGATGCAGCGGGGGCGATCTCGGCACTTTGTCAATGTGCCGTACCTGTGGCACAAGGGACAATGGCAAAAACTTGCAGACTTGATCTATCACAGTGATACGCCCCTTAACGACGATTACCTTTTGGGCCAGTGGCATCTTAATGATATGGGTGAGGTGTCGGCGCAGGACTCCGCCACTGACTATCGCGTGTTTCTACTACACGGCAACCGCGTTACCGTTCTCAAAAAACGCTGGAAAGTTGTGGGATTAACGAATCAAGGCCAGGTAATAGGTGTTGAGTTGGCTGTGACTCCTCCGGCAGAGGTCCCGGCGGTCTGGCAGTCCGGACAGGCATGGGATTTGAACAGCCTCTTGCCTAAAGATTATCAAATGGACGATCTTCAGGCTGTCAACAGCCGAGGCCAGATTGTCGGAAACGGAACATACTGGGGCAAGCACTACCTGCTATTGTTGACGCCTACAGACCGGGCGGAGATGAGATGACGTAGTGCCCCTGTCCGTTTCATCGGTAGACGGAGGCAAAAGCGTGTCATCAAAATCCGACTCAGGCTGGGATGAGTTTCTGCGCGAGGCGGTCGCTGAAGGCGATGTTGAACTAATGCGGGAGGCGATTGCTCAGGGGGCGGACCCGAACGTAGCCGTTTATGATGACGGCCACCCTCCCTTGTTCTGGGCCGCGTTCAGTGGGCGTGTCGAGGCCGTGAAACTTCTGTTGGCGGCAGGCGCGACCGTTGCGAGTGAGCGCGACGCCGACGAGACATCGCTTCACACGGCTGTTGAGAACAATGATTTGCCCATCGTAGAGTTACTCCTCAACGCTGATGGCAGAGTGGCTCTAAACTGGTTCGATTACATCGATAGGACGCCGCTGATGATTGCTGTAGAAAAAGGCAACTTGGAAATCGCACGTCGCTTAATCGCCGCCGGTGCGGACATAAACGTCCATAACGAGAAACGCATTGGTGACACCGCATTGCGCGTGGCGGTGGCGGACGGCAGCTTGGAAATGGTCGTGTTATTGGTCCGGGCTGGGGCTGACCCTAACATTCCGGGGTGGATGGGCCTCACCCCTCTCGACAAAGCTCGACAGCGGAAGAAGCCGGAAGGCCGACAAATCTGTGAACTGCTGGAGCGTACTGCTCAAGAAAAACGTGGTAGATCGGCATGAATGCACTTTTAGGGATCGTTTTGGTCGTTCTCGGCTACGGGGCGCTGACCGTTTGGGTGACGCATCTCGTTCGGGCGTTCCGGCTGCGGCAGGGGGGGCTGGGGGTGGCGCTGCTGGTCCTGCCGGCGGCGCTGGTATTGATCGTCGCCTTCTTCCCGCCGCTGGTGCGGTTCGAGCTGATGTGCGTGGGGCTGGCCGGGCTGACGCTGCTTGTCTCCCGGTTCTTCGCGCCCGGTGAGCCGTGGCTGCCGGAGCGGGAGACCAAACTGACCCTGCTTCACCTCGTCCTGATCTCCGGGTCGGCGCTGTTCCTGGTGCCGTTCGTCTGGCTCATCGTCACGTCACTGAAGACCGACGCCCAGATGACGGCCTACCCGCCGATCTGGATTCCGCACCCCGTCCTTTGGCGCAACTACCCGGACGCCCTCAAGTACCTGCCGCCGGGGAGCGACTACGGGCTGATCAATCTGGGCAACACGCTGATCTACGGGGTGCTGTCCGTGGTCGGCACGGTGCTGTCGTCGTCGCTGGTCGCCTACGGCTTCGCCCGGATGCGCTGGCCGGGGCGGGACTGGGTCTTCGGCGTCCTGCTGGCGACCATGATGCTGCCGGACGCCGTGACGATGATGCCGCGCTTTTTGATCTTCCGCGACCTGCACTGGATTGATACGCTGCTGCCGCTTTGGGTTCCGTCGTTCTTCGCCTCGGCGTTCAATGTTTTTCTGCTGCGGCAGTTTTTCTTAGGCATCCCGCAGGAGCTGGAGGACGCGGCCAAGATTGACGGCTGCGGGCCGCTGACGACCTGGTGGCGGGTGATGCTGCCGCTGGTCAAGCCCGCGCTGGCCGCCGTGACGATCATGACGTTCCTGGGGGCCTGGAAGGACTTCCTGGGGCCGCTCATTTATATCTCGTCGCCGGAGAAGATGCCTCTGTCCTATGTCTTGCAGCTCTACAACTCGGCGCACGGCGGCGAGCCGGGCCTGCTGATGGCCGTGACCACGCTGGTCGTCCTGCCCGTGATCGTGCTGTTCTTCTTCACCCAGCGCTACTTCATCGAGGGCGTCTCGCTCACGGGGCTGGGCGGGCGCTAGTTTGCCGCCTTGCCCTGCCGGGAAAGATGAGCGAAAGACTGTCTTTGGAGGACACGGCCCATGACGCACACGCAGACGTTCAACACGCGGACCAAGACCGACGCGCCCGCCATCCTGGAACTGCTCTCTGAGTTGGAGAAGCGCGACAAGGCGAGCAAGGGCGCGGTGCAGTCCGGCAGCGTCGCCGGCAGCACATTGGGCGACCCGCGTGGCTACGCCGTGGTCAACGGGGCGGGGAACACGGTCGGCAAAGTCGTTGACCTGTATGTGGACCCGCACACGCGGGAGCCGTTCTTCGCGCTGCTGTCCCTGGGCGACCACACGCTCGGCCTCGGCAACCGGCAGGTCCTGGTCGGCTACGCGGACCTGGACGCCGACACGCACAAGCAGGTGCGCGTCCACGTCACCCTTTCCTGACGAGCGCCCATTGCTGTCACCCGTAGCGGTATTCGATGGTCGCGTCAATGTCCGGGTGCAGGCTGGCGTGGACCGGGCAGCCGTTGCCGACCTGCTCCAGCCGCGCGCGCATCTCGGCAGGCACGGAGGCGGGCAGGGTGACGGTCAGGGGCAGCCGCCCAATGCGGCGCGGGCTTGGGTTCATCTCCTTGCCGACCTGCGCCGTGGCCCCGGTCAGATCCAGGCCGTGACGCTCGCCCCACATGGCGACGGTGGTGAGGACGCAGGAGGCCAGCGCGGCGGCCACCAGGTCCGTCGGGCTGAACGCCGAGGCGTCACCCCCGATGTCCTTCGGCGCGTCCGTCCGCAGCGTCGCCCCCTCCTGGTGCGTCATCGTACACTTTTTGTCCCCGTCATAACGTGCCGTGATCTGAACCATGCGTCCTCCCCGTTCTCAATGTCATCAGTCTTGTGAGCGGCGTTCGTGAGGCAGACTCCCGATTCCTGCTTGCCCGCAGCGCCTTGCCGAAACCCGACTGGGTGTGCTATAATCCTCGTAAGTTTGCTTCCACCCCCGACCAGGAGTTTTTTGTCTTCCTATGGACACGAGTGATTTCAAGACCGGCGTTTCCATCCTCATTGACGCGGACATCTACACGATCACGGACTTTCAGCACGTCAAGCCCGGCAAGGGCGGCGCGTTTGTCCGCTCCACGCTCAAGAACGTCAAGACGGGCCGCACCCTGGAGAAGACCTGGCGCGCGGGCGAGCGCATGGAACAGGCGTACCTGGAGCGCCGTCCCATGCAGTATCTGTACAACGACGGTGACGACTTCTACCTGATGGACCCGGAGACGTTCGACCAGATCGGCGTCCGCCGGGAACAGATCGGCGCGGGAGTCAAGTATCTCAAGGAGAACATGGACGTGACCGTGCTGTCCCACAAGGACAGCATCATCAACATCGAGGTCCCCAACATCGTTGAGCTGAACGTGACCGAGACCGCTGGCGCCGAGAAGGGCGACACGGCCTCCGGCGGCGGTAAGCCCGCCACTGTGGAGACCGGTGCCGTCGTCACCGTGCCGTTCTTCGTCAAGGTCGGCGACAAGATCAAGATTGATACCCGCAGCGACCAGTATCTGGAGCGCGTCAAGTAAACGCGCCGAGAGGTGCCCCGTATGTCCGCCCCGTTCGACCTGTCCGATGCCCTGAAGACCCCCGCCACGTCGCTCAACGGCAAGCCCCTCGGCGGCAAGCCCGGCGGGGGCGGCAAGCGGCAGCCCCCCGCGAATGTCCGGCTGGACGAGGCGGCCCGCAAGGTGATCTGGACCGCTCTGACGGTCTGCGTGGCCCTGGCGCTGTACCTGCTTTTCGGCCTGTTCTCCGGCCAGTCCCACTGGGCCAACGGGGCCGGACAGGGCTGGAACCAGCAGACCCACGCCTTCCGCCTGCAGCAGATCGCCAACATCGGCATGGTCTCGGAGCTGCTGGAACTCGGGGCCGTCATCCTGATCGCCGCCATGGTGGTTGTGTTCCGTTACGACGAGGGGGCCGGGTACACCCTGCTCGTCGTCGCCGCCCTGCTGTATGCCGGAGTGCCCCTGCTGACGGATCAGTTCTTCCCGATGCAGAGCCTGCGACCCTCCGAGGCCACACAGCAGGTCCTGCGGGACTTGCAGATGGTGGGCTTGATCTTCGGCGTCCCCGGCCTGATCTGGTCCTGCGTGGAGATGTGGCGGCGCTTCCGGTCGGCGGCCGAGGCGGCGCTGGTCAAGCAGGCCAATTCCAAGTACGCCGAGGCGTCCGCCGCCCGCTCGCTCGGCGTCAAGGCCCCGACGCGCCGGCTGACCAAGTGGCAGAAACAGCAGCGCCAGTACCAGATTCTGTCGGTCCTGGTCATCATCGGCGAACCGCTGCTGGTCTTCGCCAACTTGGGAACCATCCAGACCTGGATGCAGGGCCTGCTGGCCCTGACCCAGCGGCTGTCGTTCAGCAATGACCCGGCGGGTGTCGCACAACTGCACGGCAGCGACGGCAACCTGGTGCTGTGGACGCTGCTGATCGCCCTCAATTTGGTTGTCCTGTCCCAGCTCCTGCGGCTGCTGGAATATGTCTGCTACCGCAACAGCGCCTGAGCGCCCTTGATGATCTTATGACCCTGGAAACTGTTGAACAGATCGCCGCCCTGCTGGCCGAGCATCCCGTCTCCGAGATCGTTTTGGAGCGTGAGGGCTTTCGGGTCGTCGCCCGCCGATCCCTTGTTCCGTCGGCCACTGCGACCGCCGCGCCGTCGGAGTCGGACGAGCCGGGACCGACCATCGCCGACACGCCGGAAGAGACGCCCGCCGAGGCGGCCGCGCCGGAGCCGCTGCTGCTGACGGCGGGCATGGTCGGCCTGTTCCGCCACGCCGACCCGCCGCTCGGCTACGGCGGCCACGTCGTGGTCGGCCAGTTGGTCGGCAGCATCGAGGCGATGAAGGTCCTCAACGACGTCCGCGCCGAGTTCGGAGGTCAGGTCGTTGATATTTTCGCTGAGGAGGGCGCTCCCGTGGAGTACGGCCAGTCCCTCTTCCGACTGCTGCCCGAATAGCGCCACATCTCGAAGAGGAGGCCGTCCATGCTGATGCCCCGTTCCCCGCGCCGTCAAAGCGGGCAGTGGTCCTTGATCGGAACGCTCGTCGCCGTCGCGCTCCTGATTCTCCTCGCCGCCCTGTACATCCCGAAGTTGCTCACGCATCCCGGCCCGGACGCCTCCGAGCAGACTGCGATTCAGGAGGCCAACGGCGTGGCGTGTGGCGAATATCTATCGCAACTCAACATGGCCGTTTCCCAGTACAAACAGGACAACGGGCGTGCGCCGACCAGCCTGAACGACTTGAAGAAGTACGGCGTCACCGACGACATGATCAACGCGCCCGGCTGCTCGTTCCAGATGGACCCGAACAGCGGGCGTGTGACAAACGGCCCCGCCCCGTCGCCCGGCGCTCCGCCTGCACCAGCGCAGCCGAACATGCAGACCCTGCCCAACTCCCAACCGGCGTCGGGTTCTCCCCCCGCGCCCGCGCCGAGCAGCGGCACACCCGGCCCCGGCGGCATCACCATCCCGAACATCCCCGGCTCCGGCGGGTAGCGGCCCTCACCCCGGACAACTCGATACGTCCCCGTGGTCTGAGAGCCTGATGCCCACGATCCACCTGGAAACGCACATCGCCGCGCCGATCAATCACGTCTTCGACATGGCGCGTGATTTGGACGTTCACGCCCGGACCGTGCCGGGGACGCGGGAGCGGGCGTGGGGGTCCAGCGACGGGCGTAAAGTGGGACCGGGGGACACGCTGACCTTTGAGGCGATCCATTTTGGGGTCCGGCAGCGGCTGGTCTCGCGGGTGACGGCGTTCGAGCGGCCCACGCTGTTCGCCGACGAGCTTGTTCGCGGGGCGTTCAAATCTCTGCGCCACACGCACACGTTTGAGGCCGCGCCGGAGGGCGGGACGGTCATGCGGGACGTGCTGGAGTTCACGTCGCCCCTGGGTCCGCTGGGCGTGATCGCGGACCGGCTCTTCCTCGCCCGATACATGGAAGGGTTCCTGCGGACGCGCAACGCCCACCTGAAGCGCATCGCGGAGGAGACGCGCCCCGCGATTGACTCCCTGCCTGCTCCCTGATATAATGTTTCCGGGAACCCGCCGCGCGTGCGCGTCGTCTGGGGAGGAGGAGCATTTCTGATGGCACAGCCCGAATACGCTCGACCCGACACCCGACCGCCCGCGCGCCTGGGGCGCTACGCGCTGGGGCGCGAGTTGGGGCGCGGCTTCAGCAGCATCGTCTACGAGGCCGTGGACACGCGCCGGGGCCGCCCGGTGGCCCTGAAGGTGCTGACGCTCTCCCCCGGCCACACCCCGGCACGGCGGCGCGAGATGGTCGAGCGGTTCGAGCGCGAGGCGCACGCCGTGTCCGCCCTCTCCCACCCCGCCATCGTCGCCATCTATGACGTGGGCCACACGGACGACGGGCAGGAATATCTGGCGATGGAGCGGCTGGAGGGCGAGACCCTGCGCGCGCGGCTGGAGCGCGGCGGGCCGCTGCTGCGGGCCGAGGCCCTGCCGCTGATGGTGCAGGTCGCCGACGCGCTCCAATACGCGCACGGGCGCGGCATCGTCCACCGGGACGTCAAGCCGGACAACATCTTCCTGTGCGCCGACGGCACGGCCCGCCTGATGGACTTCGGGGTCGCCCGCGTGTTCGCCGACGATGGGCTGACGCAGACAGGGGCGGTGGTCGGCTCGCCCGCGTATATGTCGCCGGAGCAGATCAACGGGGACGCGCCGGACGGGCGCAGCGACGTGTTCTCGCTGGCGGTCACTCTGGTGGAGGCGCTGACGGGCCGCAAGCCGTTCGACGGGCCGACCATCCCGGCGGTGATGAACCGCATCCTGAACCAGCCGCCGCAGATGGCGGGTGTCAGCCCGTCCGCCTTGTGCCGCGCGCTGGAGCGCGCGCTGGCGAAGACGCCCGCCGCGCGGACGCCGAGCGCGGGGGCCTTCGCGGAGTCCCTGCGCCGCGTCCAGTCCCCGTCCGCGTCCGGCGAGATGGACGCCACGCGGATGATGGTGCGACCGGCGCGGCGCAGGCGGGGCTGGGCGCTCGGCCCGGTGGCGGCGCTCGTACTGGCGGCGCTGGGGCTGGTCGCTCTGCTCGTTCTGGCCGCCGTGACGCGGCGGCCGCCGCCCGTCACGGCGGCCCAGGCCGTCACGGCGACGCAGGCCATCGCGCCCGTCGTGACGGCTCCCGTGCGTCCCCCGGTCACGGTCGCCCCGCCGGCGGTCTCACGCCCGGACGTGATCGCGTCGCTGCCCGACGGCGACGGGCGGATCACCGAGCAGACGCCGTCGCCCGCGACGCCGCCCCTGACACTGGACACGCTGAGGGACGCGCGCGACGCCCCCCTGGATCCGTCACCGAACGATGGGGACACGCCCGCGCCGACACAGACGCCGACGCGGACCTGGTTCCCCGCGCAGGCCGCGCGCAGGCCCGCTCCCGCGAACATCGCTGCCGACGCCGCGCCGCCGACGCCGGACACGCCGCCGCGCCTGGTGGGACAGGCCGCGCCACAGGCTCCCCTGGGCGTCCCCCCGCAGGCGCTCCCGGCCACGGTGGGGCTGCTGCTGGCGGTCAACCAGAACGGGGACGTGTTCCGCGCGCAGGTCACGCAGTCCTCCGGCGACGAGCGGATTGACGCGGCGGCCATCGCCGACGCGCTGACGTGGCAGTACGTCCCCGCCTCTCGCGCGGGCCGCGCCGTCGCCGCCCAGACCCCCGCCCTCGTCACGTTCCCCCGCTGAAAGGCGCCCCGGCATGGGGTATCATGGGGCCGAACCAAATTTCACGTCCGAGGAGAATCGTCCGCACATGGGAGCAGTCTTAGTCACCGGCGGGGCCGGGTACATCGGCAGCCACACGGTCAAGCTCCTGCTCAAGCAGGGCTACGACGTCGTCATCTACGACACGCTGGAGCTGGGCCATAAAGAGGTCTTAAAGTATCTGCCCGGCGCGAAGTTTGTGCAGGGGGACATCGGCGACGGCAACTTAGTCGCCAATACGGTCAAGGAACACGGCGTGGACGCCGTGATCCACTTCGCGGCCTATGCGTCCGTGCCGGAGAGCGTCGCGCAGCCGGTCAAGTACTACCAGAACAACATCGTCAAGACCCTGACGCTGCTGGACGCTCTCAACGCCACGGGCGTCAAGAACGTGCTGTTTTCATCGTCGGCGGCGACGTTCGGCGAGCCGCAGTACGTCCCCATTGACGAAGGGCATCCCCAGAAGCCGACCAACCCCTACGGCCAGACCAAGCTAGACGGCGAACACATCCTGCACTGGTACGATGTCGCCTTCGGCATCAAGAGCATCTCGCTGCGCTACTTCTGCGCGGCGGGCGCGGACCCCGAAGGCGAGTTGGGGGAAGATCACACGCCGGAGACGCACATGATCCCCCTGACGCTGTTCGCCGCGCTGGGCAGGCGTCCCGACGTGAAGATGTTCGGGCAGGACTACCCGACGCCCGACGGCACGGGGGTCCGGGATTATATTCACGTCACGGACTTGGGCCAGGCGCACATCCTGGGCCTGGAGGCCCTGAAGAACGGCGCGGGTACGACGGCCTATAATCTGGGTAACGGTCGCGGCTACAGCGTCAAAGAAGTGATCGAGACGGGCCGCCAGGTGACGGGCCGCGAGATTGTCGCCACCCCCGCGCCCCGCCGCGCGGGCGACCCGGCCACGCTGGTCGCCACCGCCGCCAAGATCGAGCGCGAACTCGGCTGGAAGCCCCAGTACGGCGACCTGCCGACGATGATGCGGACGGCTTATGAGTGGTTCGAGGCCCACCCCCACGGCTACGCGGGCTGAGGCCGACCTAACCGGCCCCAGACCGCGTCTGAATCACTAATTTTCGCCGAACCGGAGACCTTGCCAGGCAAGGAAGATACCTCACCCGGACCGGCAAGCCGGTCCACCCTCTCCTTCGGAAAGGAGAGGGTTGGGACGGGAGGGGGCAACGGTTCGTTTTGGATGAACGGGCGTGAGGCAGGAGGAACCCCCTCCGGCAGAGGAACCCCCTCCGTCGCGGCAAGCCGCGCCACCTCCCCCTCAGAGCAGGGGGAGGAAGGAGAGGAAAGAGGCGCGGGTTCGTTTTGGCAGTTTTGGGTGGTGTCGGGGGCGGCGTCGAAGGTGGCGGGGTCCAGGGACGCCGGGATCGGGGCGCTGGGGATGCGCCGACGGGTCTCGCTGATGATCCATTCGTTCATGTACGGGTCCTCCTGGCAATCTTTTTCCGTCGCGTTCATCCCCCGGATCAGTTCGGCGCGCACGCGGTCCTGGAACAGCTTCGGTATCTCGCGGGCCAGCATCTTCACGCTGGTATCAATCTGGCGGTGCAGGGCGCTCTCGTGGCGCATCACCCGGTCCAGCTTTTCGAGTGCCTGGTCCTCGGTGATGTCGGGGTCCTCGAAGAGCTGGGCCTGCCAGCGCTGGAGGCGTCGGAGCCGCCAGGACGCGGCGGCGATCTTCTCGGTGTAGTGCTGCTCGAGGAGGTTCTTGGGCTGGAGCTGTTCGGCGAGTTCTTTGAGGAGGGCCTCGTAGCCGGCGGGGTCTTCGCCGAGGTGGGTGAGGACGACGTCGCGGGCGAAGAGTCCGTGTGTGGTGGCGTTGCGGGCGGCGACGCGCTTGCCTTCCGTCGTTTTGGGTCCAGTGGCGGCGCTGTACGCTGCGGTGTCGGTGTTCATGGCGGGTTCCTTTGCTTGTCTGGCTTCGTGTGATGCGTCTACTGGTTTGGATTATGGGCGAACGGGTGTCTTTGGTCGCCTGTGATGTGTGCGGGGATTTGGGAGACCTCGCCCGGAGGAGGCCCTCACCCGCCCAGATACCTCACCCGGCACGGCAAGCCGTGCCACCCTCTCCTTCGGAAAGGAGAGGGTTAAGAAGGAGCGGGGCAGAGAGAGGCTGAGTGGCGAGGGCGGGCGGTTTGGCGGCAGGCGGCGCACTTTGAGAAACCGGGCGGGCTTTGCTATAATGGAGGCATCGCTACGAGAAGAGATTTTGGAAAGACACGTTATGCCTACCCCTTCGGCGGCTGCCGAACTCGTCATCACACAATTCGCGCCGGAGATGGCGGCGAAGATGCTCACCCTGGCGGACGCTTCCCAGTCCGAGGAGGATGTGCGGCATGGGTGCAATACGCTGATCGAGCAGTTCCTGACACGGGCAGGGCTGACGATCACGGGGCGGCATGAGTACGGGCTAAAGGGAGGTCGGATCGACTCCAAGTACGGCGGCGTCATCATCGAGTACAAGGACCCGCACGGCGGCGGGCGCATCGGGGACAGCCCGGACGCGCCGGGGACGCGCAAGGTCATCGGGCAGATCAAGCAGAGGTTCCAGGATTTTGAGGCCGGGGAGCAGACCGAGCCGCAGCGACTGTTCGGGGTCGGCTGTGACGGTCGGCGGCTGGTGTTCGTGCGCTATCGCGGCGGTCAGTACCAAGTCGAGCCGCCGCAGCCGGTCGGGACGCACACGGTGGAGCGTCTGCTGCGTGCCTTGTGTTCGGTCGGGGCGCACGGCGCTCCCTACACGCCGGAATGTCTGACCCAATCGTTCGGCTCCGGCAGCGAGATCGGGCGCGACGGCATCGCGCGTCTGTACGGGGTGATCCGGCGGACGGACAACCCGAAGGCGCTGACGTTCTTCAGCCAGTGGCGCATCCTGTTCGGCGAGGTGTGCGGCTATGACGTGTACGGCAAGAACGAGAAGATTCGGGCGCTGGGGGCGCACTACGGCATTGACGATGCGACTCCGGCGGCGCTGCTGTTCGCCATCCACACCTACTACGCGCTCTTCATCAAGCTGCTGGCGGCGGAGATCGCCTCATCGTTCTCGCCCCTGGGCGTCAGCGTCCTGAAGAAGTGCGTCGCCGCCCCGACGGCCGCCAAGCTGCGGGAGGAGTTGGGGGCGCTGGAGCAGGGGGGCATCTGGGCGCAGCTCGGCATCACCAACTTCCTGGAGGGCGACCTGTTCTTCTGGTATCTGCCCGCTTGGGACGACGACCTGGCGGCCGTGGTCCGGGCGATGGTGCGGGAACTGGATGGGTACGACCCGACGACCCTGAGCGTGGACCCGTCGGAGAGTCGGGACCTGCTCAAGAAGCTGTACCACCACCTGTTCCCGCGCTCGGTGCGGCACGACCTGGGCGAGTATTACACGCCGGACTGGCTGGCCGAGCAGACGCTGGATGAACTGGGTTACGACGGCGACCCGGATATGCGCCTGCTGGACCCGTCGTGCGGCTCCGGGACGTTCCTGGTCATGGCGATCAACCGCGCCCGCGCCTGGTTCGAGGAACACCAGCACGAGTGCGGCTATGACGAGTCGGCGCTGGTGGGGAAGCTGCTCAAGAACATCATCGGCTTCGACCTGAACCCGCTGGCCGTGATGGCGGCGCGCACCAATTTCCTGATCGCCATTCGCGGGCTGCTGAAGACGGCGGGCGCGGTGGAGCTGCCGGTGTACCTGTGCGACGCCGTGCTGACGCCCTCCAAGTACGGCGACCTGTTCACGGGTACGGCGTTGGACAAGGTCCGCAAGCTGCGGACGTCGGTGGGCGACTTCAACATCCCCGCCGAGGTCACGGACGACCGGGCGTTGATCGGCAAGTACGCGGAGGTGCTGGAGTCGTGTGTCCGGCAGAAGTACACGCCCGGCGACTTCCTGGCGCGGTGTGAGGCGGAGGGGCTGCCGACCAAGGAGGCGGGCCTGCACCGTCTGCTGTACGAGCAGTTGCGTGACCTGGACGCCGAGAACAAGAACGGCATCTGGGCGCGGATCATCAAGAACGCCTTCGCGCCGCTGTTCATCGGCAAGGTGGACTTCGTGGCGGGCAACCCGCCGTGGATCAACTGGGAGAGCCTGCCGGGGGACTACCGGGACGCCATGAAGCCGTTGTGGAAGGACTACGGCCTGTTCACGCTGTCGGGTTCGGCGGGCCGTCTGGGCGGGGGCAAGAAGGACCTGTCCATGCTGTTCGTGTACGTCTGCGCGGACAACTACCTGCGTGACGGCGGGCGTCTGGGGTTCGTCATCACGCAGACGGTCTTCAAGACCAAGGGCGCGGGCGACGGCTTCCGCCGCCTGCGCTTCGGCGTCCTGCGCCCGGTCTACCTGCGCCCGGTGGGCGTGGCGGATTTGAGCGACATTCAGGTCTTTGAAGGCGCGACCAACCGCACGGCCATCTTCGTCTGCGAGAAGCAGAAGGCGAAGTTCGAGTACCCCATTCCTTACACGGTCTGGCGCGGGCCGGGCCGCATCGCGCAGGAAGACACTCGTGAGGCCGTCTTAGAAGCCACTTCCCGTACCCTCCTGGGCGCGGCCCCGGTCAACCCCGACTCCCCCAACTCCCCCTGGCTCACGGCCCCAGCGGAGGCAATCAGTGGGATACGCAAGGCCGTCGGTGAGAGCAAGTACATTGGGCACGAGGGCGTGAACACAGGAGGATTGAACGGCTGTTACTGGCTCGATGTCAAGCACAAGTTGCCGAACACTGACCTGCTGGTTGAAAATCTTTGGGATGTCGGCAAGATCAAAGTTGAGCAAGTGCAGACGGTCATTGAGGCAGGTCTTGTCTACCCTCTCTTACGCGGTCGGGATGTAAAGCGCTGGCAGGCTGTGCCGTCTGCGTATGTCATTCTCGCACAAGACCCAGCAACTCGCACCGGAATTCCAGAAGTCGCCGTCAAGCGTAAGCACCCAAAGACATACGCCTACCTCAAACAGTTTGAAGTTCTGTTGAAGAAGCGCGCAAGCAGTTCCGTGCGGAAGCTCATGGAGCGAGGCGCTTTTTACTCCATGTTCGCCGTCGGCCCTTACACAATGGCTCCTTGGAAGGTGATGTGGCCCGAAGTCGGCCACACCATCCGCGCCGGTGTCTGCGGCCCGCAGGAAGTGGAGACGGAGAAGCCGGCCCTGCCCGACCATACCATCGTCGCCGTCTCCTGCGCCTCCGGGCCGGAGGCGCACTACCTCTGCGCGCTGCTCAACTCCGCCCCGGCCCAGGCGGCGGCCAGCGGCTACATCGTGCTGCACCCCTCGCCGCACGTTTTGGAACACATCGCCGTTCCCCGGTTCAAGCCCGACGACGTGGCGCACTGCCACCTCGCGTCCCTGTCGGCCCAGTGCCACCAGGCCGTCGCTCAGGGCGACACGGCGGGACTGGCCGGGCTGCAAGCGGACGTGGACCGGGCGGCGGCGGGGCTGTGGGGCATCACCGGCGAGGAGCTGGCGGCGATCCACCGGGCACTGGACGGGATGAAGAAAGGCAAGGTGGTGGTGGGGGCGGAGGACGCGGCGGAGGAAGACGGGGCGGCGGGGACGGAGTGACGTGTCACAACTTGCCGGTCGTGCGGTAGCCCTGGTGGGGGTGATTCGGCGCGGCGGGATACCGCAGTTCTAGCGTTCCAGCCTGGACCATTCGGCTGAGGTACCGGACCCGAACGGTGTGAGGCGAGCGACCAACCAGAGCAGCGACCTCACGCAACGCGAGGAAGTCATCCTGACAGAGTAGAAGCAAGACTTCTTCCAGAATGGCCCTTGACGTCTTACCGGATTGCTTGACGGGCGCAGCAATCGCCTCCAATCGCTTTAAACGCACGGAGTTGGAGTCCGAGCTCCGTTCATTTGAGTCCAAATGAACGGAGTTCATGTCCGAACGAACGGAGCTGGTTTGGGCGTCACTGCCGATTGCGTCTAGCGGCGCTGACGGCCGGCTTGGGAGGTGGTAGGAGGTCCATCGGCCGACGCCCTCAGCGGCGAGGAAACCCTGGATAACGAGGCCACGGAACATCTCCGTCAGATCGCGCGAATGAGAGGGAGTCATGGCTTGCAACCGCTCGTTGGTCACTTTGTCTTCCACCAGGGCTGTGATAACCGCCAGTCGCTCGATTTCGCCGAGGTCTCGGAAGCGGCTGCCGAATTGCTTGTCCAGCGTCTCGACGGCTTCCGGCGGCAGCAAACTGACGGTCGGCAGCCGGAGCACCGTTTGCTCCGGCTGGTTGTTTTCCGTCAGCAGTGGCAGACGCCAGTGCTGCTCGCTCCACGCGCGCAGGATTTTGGGGTAGCCGGAACCGGCCTGCTCCCCGACGCCGATGAGCTGGAACATCTTCTGGAGCCGCCGGTTGCGGCAGTCACTCGTCCCGCCCTGGAGAACAACCTGGACGGGCAGACGCAGGTTGCCGGGATTACGGAAGCCGAACAGGTCGGGGCGTTTCACGACCAAGATGGAAACGCGCCCACTGAAGTCGGCGTGAATGAGTGTGTTGACCAGCGCTTCCCGCAGCGCCTCATGGACATGACTCTCATCAATCCGTTTGACGCTTTCCTTCAGGCGAAACGGCACTTTCAGGTCGGCGGTCAGGCGCGTATACACGCGCCGAAAGAACTCGAACAGGTTCCCCGGCCAAGTGCCGTCCGTCGTGATGCGGTCGACCCAGCGCACCTCCGCGTCTGCTGTCGGGCGTTCCTGATAATCCACAACGTAATTGGGGAGCGCTTCAAGGATGGCTGGCAGCCGCCCGAACATCAGCATCCCTGCCATCGTCAAGCCCGACTGTCCCGACGCGCGATCAGTGGCCCACCCACCGAGGTTACGTAACAATTCCGGGTCGTCGAGCGCGAGCCAGGGATGGCCCGGCTTGGTCGCCTTCAACTCGTTTCGGTAGGCTGCAAGGCTGCCCGTCTCAAGGTCCTGTAGGCCGAAGTGAGGCAGCAGCCTTGAGTCACGTTCGTCCTCGACAGCCTCGGCCAGCATCCGCCGGACTGTCTCTACATCGCAGCGATAGTCGCCCTCGTAGTTACGGCGGTAGGTCCCCGTCAGAGGATTAGCGCCAGCGTAGATCGGGCGCTGAGTGCGCTCGGCGCGAGGGACCTGGATCCAGAGCATCTGCTTGCCGTCGCTCTCCCCTACACAGACATCTTTGTCTTGCAGCAGGTTCATGCTTACGACCTGTCGGTTGTTCACGCTGTTCCAAAAGTCTTTGCGTATCCGGTCAATGTTTTTCAGCCCCAGGCAGGTGATGCTTCTGTCCTTCTCTTCACGCGCCCCCAGCAGGATGATGCCGCCGAGGGTGTTCGCCATAGCAGAGTAGGTTTCCCAGAGGCTTTGCGGTAGCTCGCCGCCGCCATCACGCCCTTGTGCGGCCTTCGCTTCAAAATCGCAATCTTCACGAGAGATCAGCAACTCGTCGAGAGACTTCATACGGATATTCTACCACGCAGCGCGGCTGTGGGGCATCACCGGCGAGGAGCTGGCGGCGATCCACCGGGCGCTGGACGGGATGAAGAAGGGCAAGGTGGTCGTGGGGGCGGAGGACGCGGCGGAGGAAGACGGGGCGGCGGGGACAGACGGGTTGGAGTGAGAGGCGGAGGGCTTGGCAGCGCCAAGCCCGTACAGTTGATGGTCATCGCGGGTCACGGGGGAGTCGGCGTTTGGGCGGGGCGGCTTTGCTGGTATTGTAGCGGCATATGGACACTACTCCCGTTCGCATTGGGCTGATCGGCTACCGGGGCTTTGGGGCGTTCTGTGCGGAATCCTATCATGGGGAGGGCGCGGGGCGCGTGGTGGCCTTCGCGGGGCGCGACGCCGTGGCGATGGCGGAGACGGCGCGGCGGCATGACGTGTCCCGGACCTACACGGACTGGCGGGCGCTGGTGGCCGACCCCGAAGTGGAACTCGTTCACATCGTCACGCCCCCGGACAGGCACGCGGAGATGGCGATTGCCGCACTGCAAGCCGGGAAGCACGTGTTCGTCGAGAAGCCGCTGGCCGTGACTGACGCCGAGGCCGAGGCGATCTTGGCCGCCGCCCGGAAGGCGGGCAAGGTGGCGGGCATCAACTATGTGATGCGGTATGACCCCTTGTATGAGGCCGCGCGGCAGATCGCGCGTGCGGGATGGCTGGGGCAACTTACGCACGTCGGCTTCGAGAACTACGCCTCCGATGAGGGGCTGGGCGACGACCACTGGTTCTGGGACGGGCCGCAGTCCGGCGGCATCTTCGTGGAACACGGCGTCCACTTTTTTGACGTGATCGGTGAGATTGTTGACTCGCCGGCGCGGCGCGTGGCGGGGCAGACCTGGAACCGTGACGACGGGACGGGCAAGGAAGACCGGGTCCTGGCGACAGTGACTTATGGGAACGGGGTGGACGCGACGTTCTACCACGCCTTCAACCGGCCCGGAGATTTGGAACGGCAGACGGCGCACTTCGCCTTCGAGCGCGGCCACGTGACCTTGGAGGGGTGGATTCCGAACGCCCTGCGCCTGGACGCCCTGCTCGCCGACGGGGACGCTCTGGAGGGGCTGCGCGGGCTGCTGCCGACGCTGAGGGTCGAGCGGGAGTCTCCGGCGGGCCACGGCGTGCGCGGCCACGGGCGGGATTATCCGGTGCGCTATCGGGTGCAGGCGACCGAGCGGATCGGGACGCCGACCGACGTGTACCGGCGGGCCGTCTGCGACGCGCTGGCGGACCTGGCCGCCGCCGTGCGCGACCCGGCGCACCGGCCCCGTGTCACCGCTTCCGAGGGGGCCTCCAGCCTACGCGTCGCCGTCGCCGCCCGCCGCTCCGCCGAGACGGGGCAGCCGGAGACGGTGTGAGCGCGTGTCCAGCGTCCTCAGCGCAGGAAGGCTTCGTGCAGCCCGCCGTCCACGGCGAGGACTTGGCCGGTGGTCTTGCTCAGGCGGTCCGTCAGCAGCAGGAACAGCGCCTCCGCCTGGTCCGCGGGCGTGATCGCCGTCCCCGTCAGCGTCCGGTCCGCGTAGAACTGCGCCAGGCGGCCTTGCAGGGCGTCGTCCGACTCGTCCTCCGTGTACGGCAGGCCGTACTTGGACAGGGAGGCGAGGACGCGGTCGCGCGGGAACATGGCGCTGCCCTGCACCACGGTCGCCGGGGCGACGCCGTTGACGCGCACGAGGGGCGCGAGTTCCACGGCCAGTTCGCGGACCAGGTGATTCGCCGCCGCCTTGCTGGTGTCGTAGGCCACGCTGCCCTTCTTGCTGACCACGGCGTTGGCCGAGGTCGTGATGACCAGTTTGCCGGGCAGGCCCTGTTCGCGCCAGAGCGGCGCGGCCTCGTCGGCCACCAGATACGGGCCGGTGACGTTGATGGCGAAGGTCAGGCCCCACTTCTCATCGGGGATGTGTCCGCCCGTGTCCGGCGGCACGAAGATGCCCGCCGTGACCGCAAGGGAGTCAAAGCCGCCGTAGGCCAGCGTGACTTCGGCCAGAGCGGCCCGGACGCTCTCCCGGTCGGTGACGTTCGCGGCGACACCCACGGCCTGCCCGCAGCCGGAGATGCCGCTGCCCGCCACGCCGATTCCCATGCCGACCTTGTCGGTGATCTCTTTGGCGGCGGCGGTGGCCGCCCCGGCGTTCACGTCCAGACAGGCCACGTGCGCGCCCTCCCGGACGAGCCGGTGGGCCAGCTCCCGGCCGATGCCGCTGCCCGCGCCGACGACCGCGACGACCTGCCGGGCCAGTTCCTTCTCGGCGGGCATCCGCTGCAGCTTGGCCTCCTCCAGCAGCCAGTACTCGATGTCGAACGCCTCCTGCTGCGGCAGCGCGACGTACTCATCAATGGCCTCCGCGCCGCGCATCACCTCCACGGCGCAGTTGTAGAACTCCGCCGTCACCCGCGACTCGCTCTTGTCCTTGCCCCAGGCGATCATGCCCAGGCCGGGGACCAGAATCACCGTTGGGTTCGGGTCGCGCATGGCCGGGGAGTCCGGGCGCTTGCAGGCATGGTAGTAGGCCGCGTAGTCCCGGCGGTACTGCTCTAAGCCCGCCGCCAGCTTGGCCTTCAGCGCCGCCGCGTCCTCGGCCTGCGGGTCCCAGGCGACATACAGCGGCTTGATCTTGGTGCGCAGGAAGTGGTCCGGGCAGCTCGTGCCGAGTTCGGCCAGCCGGGGCGCGTCATGGCTGTTGACGAAGCGCAGAATCTTCGCGTCGTCCTGGACGGTACCGATGAGGCGCTTGTTCTGTGAGACCCGGCCGCGCAGCCAGGGCAAAATCTGGGCAAACGTCGCCCGCCGTGATTCTTCGCTCAGGCTTTGATAGCGCGCGCCGCAGAAGGTCTGGGCGCCATTGTCGCGGGCCTCAATATAGGCGGCGGCTTTCTCGATCAGGTCCAGCGAGAGAGAGTAGCACTCGCGGTCATCGTCCGCCCAGTTGATCAGGCCGTGCTGTCCCAGAATGACGCCCTGCGCGTCCGGGTGTTTTTGATAAATGTCCTGGAGGATCAGGCCCAGCTCGAAGCCGGGGCGCAGCCAGGGCGTGTGGATGACGGCGTCGCCATAAATCTCCCGCGTCAGCCGGTCAGAGTGTTTGGACGCCGCGACGGAGATGGCGGCGTTCGGGTGCGTGTGGTCCACGTGCCGTCGCGGCACGAACGAGTGCAGGGGCGTATCAATGGAGGACGGGCGCGGGTTGAGGTTGAAGGTGCAGTGGGCATACATCGCCACCATCTTGTCTTCGGCCTCCGTCTTGGGCCCGCGCGCCTCGGCCCGCGCGTAGAGTGTTTGCAGCTCCAGCAGCTTGTCCTGGTACAAGGACGAGAAGTTCTCACGCTTGGCAGTGCGCAGGTCGCCGCCGGAGCCTTTCACCCACAGGACCTGGGTGGCCTCCCCCGTCAGAGGGTCGGCCTCGGTGAGCTTGGCCGACGTGTTGCCGCCGCCGGTGTTGGTGATGCGCCCGTCCGCCCCCAGCAGGTTGGAGCGGTAGACCAGACGGCCCAGCGGGTCCAGCGCGTCGGCCTGGGCGTCGTCCCACAGGTCATGGACGAATCGATACGGCTTCTTGGTCATGGGTGCGGTGTCTCCATCTTTCGGAATCGGGTGTAGGCTTCGTCCCAGGCGTCGGTGTTTTCCGGCGCGTAGGAGTGGACCGGGAATGAGGCGCGCACGGTCCGGCGCAGGTCAGCGAGGGAGCCGAGATGGCCGAGCGCGACGGCCTGGAGGAGCAGGCTGCCGATGGCCGTCGCCTCGACCGGCCCGGCGATGACGGCGCGGCCCGTCGCGTCGGCGGCGAACTGATTGAGCAGCCTGTTGCGGCTGCCCCCGCCGACGATGTGCAGGCGGCGGACCGCGCGGCCCGTCAGTGCCTCGATCTGCTCCAGCGTCCGACGGTAGGACAGGGCGAGGCTCTCCAGGGCACAGCGGACGACCTGCCCCGGTGTCTCCGGCACGGCCTGCCCGGCCTCGCGGCAGAAGTCCCGGACCTTGTCCGGCATCCCGCCGGGGCCCAGGAAGCGGCCGTCATCGGGGCGGATCAGGCTGCGCAGCGGCTCGGCCTCCCCGGCCAGCCGTGTCAGCGCGTCATAAGAGTAATCCGTCCCCTCGGTGAGCCAGGCCCGGCGGCACTCCTGGACGATCCACAATCCGGCGATGTTCTTGAGGAATCGCACACTGCCGCCGTAGCCGGCCTCGTTGGTGAAGTTGGCGGCCCGGACCTCGGCGTTGATGAGCGGGCCGGGCAGTTCCACGCCCAGCAGGGACCAGGTACCGGAACTGAGGAAGGCCCAGTCATCGTCCCCGTCTGCGCCCTTCTCCGCCGGCACGGCGGCGACGGCCGCGCCCGTGTCGTGGGAACAAGTGGCGATCACGGGAACGGCCCCCAGTCCCGTCTCGGAGGCGATGGCCGGCAGCAGCGGCCCCAGCACGGTCCCGGAGTCCACCAGCGGCGGGAACAGGGACGGCGGCAGCCCGAAGCGCTCCATCAGTGCCTCGGACCAATTTCGTGTGACCGGGTTGTAAAGCTGGGTGGTGCTGGCCAGGCTGCGCTCGGCCACGCCGACGCCGGACAGCAGGGCGTGGAAATAGTCGGCGATGGGCAGCACCCGTTCCGCCCCGGCCATCTGTTCCGGCTCGGCCCGTTGATGGGCCAGCAGTTGGTACAGCGTGTTGATGGGCATGAACTGGATGCCGGTCTCGGCAAAAACGTGTTCGGCGTCGCGTCCCTCGATCACACCCCGATAGGCGTCCGCCGTGCGCGGGTCGCGGTAGTGGTATGGAAGCGGCGGGTCTGTGTCGCCCGTCAGGACATAGTCCACGCCCCAGGAGTCCACACTCAGGCCGTCTGCGCTCCCCAGCCCGTTGTCCTTCAGGTACGCCGCGACTCGCGCCAGCCCGTCCTTCAACTCCGTGAACAGCCGGGGCGCATCCCAGCGCAGGGAACCGTCCACGCGGATGGGGTCGTTGGAGAAGCGGTGCAGCTCCTCCAGGGTCAACAGGCCGTCTTGGAGTGTCCCCAGGATGACCCGGCCGCTTTCGGCCCCCAGATCGCAGGCGATGTAACGGTGAGTGTTCATCAGGCGTAGGCCGTCGCGGCGACCTCGCCGCGCTCCCGGCGGGCGGCCACCCGCTCCGCCGTGACGCGCTCGACGTAGCCGCCCGCGCGATGGGCGCGCATCGGGTCCGGGTCCAGGCCCCGGCGTTCGCGCCATCGGGCCAGCAGGGGCCTGACGTCCGCGCCGAAGGCGGCCCGCAGGCACTCCTCGGCGTCCACGACGTCGCGCCGCGCCTGCGCGTCCTGCAATTTGGCTCGATCAACGAGACAGGCTTTGGCGTAGAGTTCCTGCGCCGTCGTCACGGTCTGAATCATCGCCTCGATCTTGGGCTTGAGGTTGTGCGACTGGTCCACCATGTAGGCGATTTGGGACACGTCGCGCCCGTGGACTTCAGCCGCCGTGCGAATCTCATGGAATATCCGAAAGACGGCGTAGGGGTCAATGCTGCCCAGCGTCAGGTCGTCGTCGGCGTACTTGCGGTCGTTGAAGTGGAAGCCGCCGAGCAGATTTTCATCCAGCAGCCAGGCGACGATCTGCTCGATGTTCGCGCCCGGCAGGTGGTGGCCCGTATCCACCAGGACTTTGGCGCGCGGCCCGGCCTTGCGGGCGTAGGAAGCGGCCATGCCCCAGTCGGCGATGTCGGTGGCGTAGAACGCCGGCTCGAACGGCTTGTACTCCACCAGCATGGTCATCGTCTCCGGCATGGCGTCGTGCCAGGTCTTCAGCGCGGCCTCCATGCGCCGCTTGCGCGTGACCAGGTCATCCTGGCCGGGGTAGTTGGTCCCGTCCGCCATCCAGAACGAGAGTAGATTCGACTGGGTCTCGCGCCCGATGTGGATGCAGTCCCGGACGTGCCGGTCGGCGGCGGCCCGCGCCTCCGGGTCACTGCCCGCCGCCGAGCCGAACTTGTAGATTTGATCCTGGAACAGATTCGGGTTGATGGAGCCGACACGAACGCCGTGCTGCCGGGCCAAGTCTGCAACATCCGCCGGGTCGGTTCCCAGCGCAAAGTCCCAAAGCACATGGACGGCGACGGAGGGGCAGCAGCCGGTGAGACGGTTGACGTACCCGGCGTCCGCCAGTTTTTCGTCCACGGTGGAGGCCGCCGCCGGCTGGAGGAACTTGCCGAAGCGCGTCCCGGTGTCGGCGTAGCCCCAAGAGGGCGTCTCGATCTGGAAGGCGTCCAGCAGCGCGAGGAGTTGGTCTTGTTCCATGGGCGTCCTTGTTGTCGGGCCTGCGTTCGGGCCGATGAACGACCCGGCATTGGTAGTGCAAGTGTGCTTCGCACACGGGAAGGAACTGTTCTTCCGCCCGGAGGGCGGTTGCTTTATCAATGCCGGGTCGTTCATCGGCCCGATCATCCAATGCCGCTCATCACATGCAGAAGATCGTCAGGCGCTTGGGGCCGTGCGCGCCCAGCACCAGAATCCGCTCGATGTCCCCCGTCCGGCTCGGACCGGTGATGAACGACATCAGGCTCGGATAATCATTCCCGTAGCGATCCGACAGCAGCGTGAGCGCCGCCGTCAGGTCGGGCACGAGCTGGTCGCGCGTCGCCAGCACGACGTGGTGCGGCGTCAGCGCCGAGAGCGTCCGCCCCCCGGCGCTGCGGCTGGTGATCAGCACGCTGCCGGTCTGGGCCACCAGCGCGTCGCATTGGGTCAGGGCCGCGTCGCACTGTTCCAGTTCAGCCACGTCGTAGCCTTTCTCCGTGATGAGTGAGGGCAGCGCGATGGCTTCCGCCCCAAAGTCCGTCAGGTCTCCAGGGTGAGAGGCGACCCGCCGCCAGCCGCACTCGGCGGCCAGTGTCCGCAGACGTTCACGGAGTTCGGCGCGGTCGGCGCACAGGAAGAACTCGGCGCGCAGGTCGGCGCAGTTTGCCGCGAACAGGGCGGCCTGCTCATCCCACGTCTCGCCCACCGGCGGCAGCCACTCCCGCGCCTCCTGCCGGACCACCGGGAGCGCCCGCGCGTAGCGCTCCGTGGTCGGCGACGGAGTCGGGACGTGGCGCTGGGGGGCCGGGACCTGCAAGGCCCGCCGGATGCGGCCCATAATGTGTTCGCGCCCGTCCATCACTTTTCCTTCGGCCATCACTTCTCCTGCCGCGCCGCCCAATAGTCTTTGAACGTCTGATTCTGCACGGCGGGGAAGTCGCGCGTCTGGGTCCAGGCGTACAGGGGGTCTATCTTGCGGCCCTTGACCAAGCGGTGCAGGCTTTGCAGGAACGGGGCCCACCGGGTCATCTGGCGGTACAGACGGGGGCGGGTCATCAGGAAGGCGAAGCCCCGATAAGCCCAGTTCTCCCACACATCCGGCTTCACAGTGGCCGCGTTGCGCCGGTTCTGCAAGAGGTGGTGGTGCAGGTCAATGCCCACCGGGCAGGTCTCCGTGCAGGCCCCGCAGAGCGTGGAGGCCGACGACAGATGTTTCCACTCCTGCAAACCCTTCAGATGCGGCGTGATGACCGACCCGATGGGCCCCTGGTAGGTCGTGCCGTAGGAGTGACCGCCGACGTTCCGAAAGACGGGGCAGACGTTCAGGCAGGCCCCGCACCGGATGCAGTGCAGGGCGTCCCGCTGCTCCGGGTCCGCCAGCAGGCCCGTCCGGCCATTGTCCAGCAGGACGACGTGGAACTCGTCGGGGCCGTCGCTCTCGCCGTCCTGGCGCGGCCCGCCAATCAGGGAGTTGTAGCAGGTCAGCGCCTGGCCCGTCCCCGCCGTCGCCAGCATCGGCAGGAACAGCGCCAGGTCGGCGAGTTTCGGCAGCACCTTCTCGATGCCGACCAGGGCGATGTGGACGCGCGGCACGGAGGTCGTCAGCCGGCTTTGCCTCGTTCTCCGTGATCGAGATCATGCCGGTATCGGCGACGGCGAAGTTCGCGCCGCTGATGCCGACGTCCGCGCTCAGGTACTGGGCGCGCAGCACGTGCGGGCGATCATGGTCAGCTCTTCGGGACTGTCGAGGCGGGCGTTCCGAGTTTTCGGAGAACGTGTCGCTGATCTCGCCGCGCGTCAAATGCATGGCCGGAAAAACGAGATGATAGGGCGTCTCGCCCCGGAGCTGCACGATATACTCGCCGAGATCCGACTCCACCACGCCGTAACCGGCGGCCTCCAGCGCGGCATTGAGGTGTATCTCCTCCGAGGTCATCGTCTTGGACTTGATGAGCTGCTGGGCCCCCGACGCGCTTGCAGACTTCCAGAACGTAGGCGCAGGCGTCTTCCCCCGTGGCCGCCCAGAAGACTTTTGTGCCGCGCGCCTCGGTGTTTTGAACGAACTGCTCCAGATACCGGTCCAGGTGGTTCAGGGCCTCCCACTTGGTCTCCGAGGCCGCCTGCCGGGCGGCCTGCCAATCCCGGAAGCGCCCCTGCGTCCCCCGGCGCACGGCCTCGTACTTGCCCATCGCCGTCTGCACCAGGCCCCGGTGGCGCAGGTCGCGGCTCATGCGTCCCGGAGTCGCCCCGGAACTGTCTGGTCGGCTTGGGGGGTGTTTGGGTGGTCACGGTGGTGGCTACTCTATTCCGTCCGCGCCAGCACTTCGGCCAGGTGCAGGCTCTTTAAGGGCTTGCGCTGCCGGTCCAGCAGCCCTTGCAGGTGCATCAGGCAACTGGAGTCGTTGGAAACAAGGTAGTCCGCGCCCCGTCTCCAAAGCGGAGGCGCACTTGACTTCGCCCATGGCTGTCGAGATCGGGGCGAACTTGACGGCGAACGCGCCGCCGAACCCGCAGCAGGTCTGCGCTTCGGTCATCTCGAGGAGCGTCAGGTCGCGCACGCGCGCCAGCAGGGCGCGCGGCTGGCTCTGGACGCCCAGCTCACGCAGGCCGTGGCAGCCGTCGTGGAACGTCACCGTGGCGGGAACCTCGCGCCGACATCGGTAACGCCGAGTTTGCTCACGAGGAAATCGGAGAACTCCCAGGTCTTTTCGGCCAGCGCCAGGGCCTCCTCGTGCCGGGGCGTGTCCCGGAAGATCTGCGGATAAAACACCTTCAGCATCGCGCCGCAGGAGCCGGAGGCGACCACGACCGCCTCGGCGTCCCGGTACGCCGTCAGGACGCCCTCCGCCACCGCCCGCGCCTGCGGCCAGTGGCCGCCGTTGAACGCCGGCTGCCCGCAGCAGGTCAGGCCCATCGGGTATTCGACCGTGTGGCCGAGGCGCTCCAGCACTTCGACCACGCCGACCCCGGCGCGCGGGTAGAACGCATCCACATAGCAGGGGATAAACAGAGAGACACGCATTTCAGCTCCACCCCATTGTACCTCAGTCGAGCCGGACCTGTCTGCGCGAGGCGATGCGGCACTTGCGGGGGCCGTCGGGGCCATGCTATAATAGGACTCTCCCCCGGCAGCGCTGCCGCCTCCGAACTCACGCACAGCCCACACAGAAACGAGCGAGGACGGCGCGCGATGCATTTTCTGGTCTTTCAGCACCTGGCCGTGGAACACCCCGGCATTTTCCGAGATTTCCTGCGGGCCGACGGACACACGTGGGACACGGTGGCGCTTGACGAGGGCGATGCCATTCCCCGCGCGTTCGACGGCTGGGACGGCCTGTTCGTCATGGGCGGGCCGATGGACGTCTGGGAGGAGGAGCGCCTGCCGTGGCTCAGGGCCGAGAAGCGGGCGATCCGGCGCTGGGCGGTGGAGGAGCAGCGCCCGTTCCTGGGCATCTGCCTGGGCCACCAACTGCTCGCCGAGGCCATCGGCGGCTCCGTCGGACCGATGGCCGTGCCGGAAGTGGGCATCTGCACGGGCGAACTCACGGCGGACGGACACGACGACCCGCTGCTGCGCGGCTTCGGCTCACCGTTCACCTGCCTCCAATGGCACGGCGCGGAGGTGAAGACACTGCCCCCGGACGCCCGGATTTTGGCCGTCAACGCGCTCGGCACCATCGAGGCATTTTCGCACGGCGCGAACGCCTGGGGCATCCAGTACCACGTCGAGATCACGGCGGACACCGTCGCCGAGTGGGGGGCCGTCCCGGCCTACGCGGACGCCTTGGCGCAGGTCATGGGCGCGGGCGGGCAGGCGCGCTTCGAGGCGGACACGGCGCGTGTCCTGGGCGAGTTGAACGGGGCCGCCCGCGCCGTCTATGCCGCCTTCATGCGGGCGGCAGAGCAGGAAGCCCCGGCGACTTCGCCGCTGCTGACGCGCTGAGGAGGGGGGACGCATGGGACTTGTGGTGACGGACGCCGAGGCCGCGCAGGCGTTCGCGGACCGGCTCAAGGCACAGGGGATCGAGTTCGTCCGCTTCGAGGTCGCCGACATGGCGGGCCTCAGCCGGGGCAAGACGATTCCCATCGGGCACGTCGCCGGGTACGCCCGGAACGGCCTGAACCTGTACGGCGGCACGGTGGCCCTGGACAGCGGCTCGGTCCCCGTGCGCGACTCCGGCTACAACGAGGAGGTCAACTTCACGGACTGCCTGATGGCCGCCGACCTGGACGCCGTCACCCCCGTGCCCTGGATGCAGAACACCGTGCGCGTCCTGTGCGACACCGTCTGGCAGGATGGGCGGCCCCAGCAGGCCGCCCCGCGCGGGGCCCTGAAGCGCGTCCTGGACGGCGCCGACGCCCTGGGCTTCCAGGTGATGATGGGCCACGAGTACGAGTTCTACCTCGCCGACGCGCTGACGCGCCGCCCCGTCTATGAGGGGCAGCCGATCTTCGTGACGGCCCGCACCCACCGTCTGCCGCAGGTGGACGCCCTGATGCGGGCGCTGGCGCTGTCCGGCATTGACATGATCAGCGGCAACGCCGAACACGGCCCCGGCCAGATGGAACTGAACTTCAGCGCGCTGGTCGGCCTGCCCGCCGCCGACCGGGCGTTCGTGTTCAAGAACACGGTCAAGGAATTCATGGCCGCGCAGGGCCTGATCGCCACTTTCATGACCAAGCCGTACAAGGGCCTGTCCGGGAGCTGCTCGCACTTCCACGTGTCGCTGCTGGACAAAGACACAGGCGAGAACGTGTTCTTCGGGCCGGACGACGCCGATGGGATGTCCGAGACCTGCAAGCAGTTCACGCAGGGCGTCCTGGACCACGCGCGGGCCGCCATGGCGCTGTGGAACCCGACCACGAACTGCTACCGGCGCATCCGCCCGAAGACCTACGCCCCGTCCAACGTCTCCTGGGGCGTCGAGGACCGTTCGGCGAGCGTTCGCATCAAGGCCAGCCGTGACGAGCGCGAACATATCGAGGTGCGCGTGCCCTCGGCCCTGAGCAACCCCTACCTCGTCGCGGCGGCCACCATCGCGTCGGGGCTGCTGGGCGTCCAGCACGGCAGTCGCCTGGTGGACTCCGGCCAGGGTCCCAAAGAAGACAACCCGGCGTTCCCCAAGCTGCCCCTGAGTCTGTCCGAGTCGTTGGCCGCGCTAGAAGCCGACGCCCCATTGGTCGAGATGCTGGGACCCGAACTCGTTCGGGTCTTCAGCCGCATGAAGCACCAGGAGATCGCGCGGTTCCACGACGAGATTCCCGCGTGTGAGACCGAGGAGTACTTTGAGCTCTACTGACCTCACCAGCGCCCAACAGATGTCGGCGACAGAGATGGTCGCGCAGTACCGGAAGGGAACGCTGTCACCGGTGGAGGTGACACGCGCCGCCCTGGACCGAATCGCCGCCACGAACGGAGATGTCAACGCCTTCGTCTCTGTAGACGAGGTGGGCGCAATGGCGTCCGCGCGGGCGAGCGAGGAACGCCGGCGGCGCGGCGAGCCGGTGGGGCTGCTCGACGGCGTCCCGGTGGCCGTCAAGGACCTGCTTGCCGTCGCGGGCCTACCGATCCGGCGCGGCTCCCTGGCCCTGCCGGAAGACGGACGCTCTCCCGAAGACGCGCCCGCTGTCGCCCGGATGCGCGAACACGGGGCGGTCATCCTGGGCAAGACGGCCACGCCCGAATCGGGCTGCAAGGTCGTGACCGAGAGCGCCGTCCACGGCGTCACGCGCAACCCCCATGACCTGCGCCTGACGCCCGGCGGCAGCAGCGGCGGCTCGGCGGCGGCCCTCTCACTGGGCATCGTCCCCATCGCGCTCGGCACGGACGGGGCCGGGTCCATCCGCATCCCGGCGGCCTTCTGCGGCGTCTTCGGCCTCAAGCCCGGCTTCGGGCGAGTCCCCATCCACCCGGTCAGCCTGTTCGCGCCCCACGCCGTCACCGGCCCGATGACACGCACGGTCGCCGACACCGCCCTGGCCTACAACGTCGTGACCCAGCCGGAGCCGCGCGACCCCTACGCCCTGCCCCCTGATGACCGGGACTGGCGCGACGGCCTGGAAGACGGCGTCCGGGGCCTGCGCGTCTCCCTCAGCACGACGCTGGGCGGGAACGTTCGCGTGGACCCGGAGGTGGCGGACCGGGTCGCCGCCGCCGCGCGGGACTTTGAGGCCCTGGGCGCGCGCGTCGAACTCCGGGACCCCGTCTGGCCCTGCGACCCCTTGCAGACGTTCCTGGTGTTCTGGCGCGTCATGTACGCCCAGAGTCTGTCGGCCTACACGCCCGCCCAGCGGGAACGGGTGGACCCGGTGATCCGGCGCATCGCCGCCGAGGCCGAGGGCATCACCCTGGACCAGTACTTGGCGGCACAGCGGGACCGTGCCGCCATGGCAGCGGCGATGGCGCAGTTCCATACGAAGTACGACCTGCTGCTGACGCCGGTGATGCCCGTCCCTCCCTGGCCGGTGGGGCGCATGGCTCCGGAGGGAGTTTCCGAAGACGACTGGGCGTGGTGCCCGTTCACCTACCCCTTCAACCTGACCCAGCAGCCCGCCGCGTCCGTGCCGTATGGGACCACGGCGGGCGGCCTGCCGGTCGGCGTCCAACTCGTCGCCGCCGCCCACGCCGAGCGGCTGGTCCTGCGCGCCGCCCGTGCCCTGGAGGGCCGACGGTGAACCTGCTGATGGTCCAGCACAGCGCAAGCGCCCCGCCGGGCTATCTGGGTGAGCGCGTTCTGGCGCGCGGCGGACGCTTTGACGTGTTCCACCCGGCGCTTGCCTATGCCGATCACCGGCCCCTGGACGTGACCCGGCTGCCGCAGGACGACACCGGCTACGATGGGCTGGTGATCCTGGGCGGCCCGATGGATGCATTCGATGACGACGGCTTCCCGCACTTCCGCGACCTGTTCGCGCTGATCGGCGTCTTCGAGCGCGCGGGCAAGCCGGTTCTTGGGCTTTGTCTGGGCGCGCAGCTCATCGCCCGCTCTCACGGCGGCACGGTGCGACGCCAGGGCTGGACGGAGGCGGGCCTCACGGACGTCGCGCTGCTGCCGGGGGCGGACACGGACCCGGTGCTGGCCGGTCTGCCGCCACGCCCGCTGCTCATGGAGTGGCACCAGGACACGTTTGATCTGCCCGCCGACGCGACCCTGCTGGTGACGGGCCGTGACTGCCCGAACCAAATCTTCCGGGCCGGGGCCGCGACCTACGCCTGTCAGGGCCACCCGGAGGCGACGCTGGACTCGGTGCGGCAGTGGGTGTACGCCGGGCGCACAAACCTGCCGCCCGCGCAACGCCCCGACCTGCCGCAGATCGTCGCCCGCCTGAACGCCCGCTGGCAGGAGGCGCGTCCGTTCGCCGACGCCCTGCTTGACCGCTGGCTTGATTTGTGTACGAACGAGAAATCAGGAGACACCCGATGACGACCACCGTGACCGAGGAACGAATCCGCACGACCTGCCCGCGCGACTGCTACGACGCCTGCGGCGTCGTGGTCGTAAAAGAAAAAGAACGCGGGACGATTCTCCGGGTGATGGGCGACCCGCAGCACCCGCACAGCCGGGGGACGCTGTGCGCCAAATGCACCCTCGCCTACAACGGCGCGTGGCGCGACCCGAACGCCCGCCTTGCCCACCCGCTGAGGCGCGTCGGCCCGAAGGGCCGGGGCGAGTTCGTCCCGATCTCCTGGGACGAGGCCCTGGACATCATCGCCGCGCGCCTGCAAGACATCCTGCCGACATCCGGCGGCGCGAGCGTCCTGCAGACCCACTACACGGGGACCTGCTCCGCGATCGCCTACGGCTTCCCGCTACGCTTCTTCCATAAGATCGGGGCCACCGAGGTGGACCCGGACACCGTCTGCAACAAGGCCGGGCACACGGCGCTGGAGATCGCCTTCGGCGACTCTCTGACCGGCTTCGACCCGCGCACGGCGCGCGACGCGGCCTGCGTTCTGGTCTGGGGCGCGAACCCGTCCGCCTCCGCCCCGCACGCCCACCGGCACTGGCTGGCGGAGGTCCCCGGCAAGGTGATCGTCATTGACCCCATCAGACACCCGACGGCGGAGGCCGCCGACCTGCACTTGCAGCCGTTCCCCGGAACCGACGCCGCCCTGGCCTTCGCCCTGCTCCACGTGATCGCGCGGGAGGGCCTGCTCGATGAAGCCTTCCTGGCGCAGCGCGTCGTCGGCTGGGAGGAAGTCCGCCCCCTGCTCGCGGACTGCGCCCCGGAGTGGGGCGAGCGCGTCACGGGCGTCCCGGCGGCTTTGATCGAAGAAGCGGCCATTCTCTACGGCAATGGCCCGTCGCTGCTGTGGCTCGGCCAGGGCCTACAGCGGCAGACCACCGGCGGCAACGTCTTCCGGGCGTGCAGCCTGCTCCCCGTCGCCACCGGCAACCTCGGCAAGCCCGGCGCGGGGTTCCTCTACATGAACGGCACGGCGGGCCGGGGCATCAACGCCGACACCATCCCCGCCCCGCACCTGAACCCCGGCGAGGCGCAGAGCATCAGCCACATGGACTTCGCCGAGCGCCTCGAAGACGCCGCGACGAGCAAAGCGTTGTTCTGCTGGAACAACAACATCGTCGCCTCCTGCCCTCAGCAGGCGCGTCTCCGAAAGGCGCTGGAGCGCGAGGACCTGTTCACGGTCGCCATTGACCTGTTCCCGACCGACACCGTGGATTACGCCGACATCGTGCTGCCCGCCGCGTCGTTCCTGGAATTCGACGACCTCGTGTTCTCCTACTTCAACTACTCCGTCTCGGCGCAAGTCAAGGCGACGGAGTCGGTCGGCGAGTCCTTGCCCAATCAGGAGATGTTCCGGCGGCTGGCCGCCAAGATGGGCTACGCGGAGCCGGAGCTGTTCCAGAGCGACGCCGCGATCATGGCCGAACTTCTGGCGCAGACCGGGCTGCCGGTGGACTTCGCGGCCCTGGCCCGCGTCGGCACGGTGAATTATACGCCCGAACCCGTGATCCAGTTCGAGGGCCTGACGTTCGGGACGCCCAGCGGCAAGATCGAGGTCGTCGCCGAGCGATTCGATGCGGCGGGGCTGGCGCGCGTCCCCCAGCCCTTCGCCGAGGCGCGGCCCACGGACGGGCGGCTGCGCCTGCTGTCCCCCGCGTCGCCCTGGCTGATGAACAGCTCTTACGACAACGTCGCCAAGATACGGAATCGGACGGGCACGGGGGACGTGGCGCTGCACCCCGAAGAAGCGTGTGCGCGGAGCTTGGAAGAGGGCGCGGAGGTCGTTTTGTTCAACGAGGTGGGCCGCCTGCCGCTGCGCCTGGTGGTCTCCGAGGGCGTCCCGCGCGGCGTGGCCCTGGTCCACAAAGGCCGCTGGCCCAAACTGGACCCGTCCGGCGCGAACGTCAACGTCCTCAACCCCGGCAAGCGAACCGATTTGGCGCACAGTTCTTCCGTCCACTCCATCGAGGTGCAGATCGCCGCCCGTCCCGGCAGTGACTGACATCTTCTCCCGCGTCCGCAGGACGCCCGGCGTCTTCGCCCACGAGCCAGGGGTTGAAAACCCCTGGCGACGGCACGGTGGGGCCCTGCGTCACCGCCGAAAGCCTCGCCTGCGGACACCCCTCCTCGTCCTCCCCGGAACCACCCCCGTTCCTCGACCACGGCCACGCCTGGGACGCCCACATTCAGGGCATGGAACGGGTCTCCCGCGACGCCGTCATATCCCCGTAAAAAAACCCTTGACAACCACCCCGGAATCGTGTATCATGTCATTACTCTGACAGCAGAGTTGACTCTTCATAACACACTGACGGCACAGCAAGTTCACCGCCCCGAACTCTGCTGTCACCGCGCCCTCGCCGGGGCAAGCCAGGCACAGAGTACCGTGTCTTTTCAACCCAAGCAGTAACGACCGATGCCGCCGATGCGGCGTCCCAAAGGAACAGGAACATGGACTTGAAACACAACCGCGCTCTCGTGCCCCTCACCCTCGGCCTCACCGCCCTCGGCCTCGGCGTCGCCCACCAAGCGTCCGCCTCCGTCGCCATTCCCATTACCGTCACCGGCTTCAACCGCGACGTAATCGCCGAAAGCACCGACCCAAGCACAACCCAGGGCGTCACTCCCGGCGACACCACGGAAACCTGGATAACGACAGGTGTTGACGGCAGTTCGGCGGGTATTCCTGCGGGTTCAACAGCGACTAGCGCCTCTACTAACACGGTCACCGGCACCAACACGACTTTCGCGTTCCAGTCGGCCACGGGAAACAATGCGCTGGAAGCGAACTACGACAACACACACGGTAGTACGACCGGCACACTGACATTTGCTGCGCCAGCCGATTATAGCTCCTTAGCATTCGCGGTGGCGGGCCTGGACAGCGGGAGTACGGCCACATCAAACGGGTTCGTAACCTACGCAGATGCCACAACACAAGCATTTACTTTCAATGCCTCCGACTGGGATATGGGCGCAACAGGCATTTTCAATCCAGGCATTGGCCGTGGAGAGATCGTTGCTTATCAGGGCCAGTCAACTTTAGTTCACGACAACCAGCAAGGAAGGGTCAACATTTACGAGACTGATATCGTGACAGACCCCACTAAACTGGTTGCCTCAGTCACCTTCAGCGGGACCTACAGCGCTAATCCTTACGTAGCCCGCAATGCAGGCGTAAATGTTTTCGCCGTCAGCGGCGTTGAGGCCCCTGCTTCCCCGGCCCCGGAGCCGTCTCAGTTGGGGATGCTGGCGCTGATGGGCTTGGGACTCGGCGGCCTGATGCTCCGCGCCCGCAAGCGCGGCGCGAACGCGCCTGCCCTGTCCTGACGGGTACGCCGAAACAGAATGGGCCCACTCCGGGGCTGAGAGCGATTCTTCAGCCCCGGAGGGATTTCGGTCTTGTTCGGGGGTATAAAACCCCCGGCATCGGCAGTGCAAGCGCCCTCCGGGCGCGAGAGCGCCTTGCGGTTCTTCCGTCCGCAGGACCGTTGCTTCACTAATGCCGGGTCGTTCATCGGCCCGAACACACCGACCGGACCAATTCCGGTCACACGAACCAAGTTTGAGCGGGACCCATGGCAACTGCGACACAACTGCCGCTTGAGGCGAAATACATCCTTCTGGCCCAGGAACTGCGCGGGCAGATCGGGGATGGACGCCTCAAGCCCGGCGACCAGCTCCCGTCGTTCGTCGCCCTCCGTAGCGGGCACGGCGTCAGCCGGGGGACCGTGGAGAAGGTCTACACGCTCCTGGAACGCGAGGGCCTGATCGTCCGCGAGCAGGGCCGGGGCGTGTTCGTCACGCCCCCGAAGCGGCGCGTCGCCACCGGCGTCATCGCTTTCGCGGGCGGCGGCATCGCCGAGATCAAGCACTCCCGCTTCTGGGCGCACCTGATGAGCGGCCTGCAAGAAGCCGCGCTGGCGAACAAGACACAGCTTCTCCTCGTGAACGAACACGTGGACGAGGAGATGTTGGACGGCGTGGACGGCCTCCTGCTCAGCGAGAACGAGGACGCCACCTACCCTATCCTGGAGCGCCTCCCGGCGGGCCTCCCCTGCGTCTCCATCCTGACCCCCGTGGAGGATGTCACCTGCGTCCTCGCCGATGACGTGCGCGGGGCGCGCGAGGCGACCACCCACCTGCTGGAACTGGGCCACCGCCGGATCGGCTACCTCGTCTCCGGCTACTCCCACCTGGTCGAGAACCACCTGCTGGGCTATCGCCAGGCCCTCGCCGAGTACGGCATCGAGCCGCCCCTCGCCTGGGTGCGCCAACTCCGTCCGCACTCCAGGAGCGCCGACTCCAAGGCCGAGTACATCAAGCAGGGGCGGCGCACGATGCGCGAGTGGCTGCGGTCCGACTGGGGCCAGACCCGCTGCACCGCCATCCTCACCCTCAACGACCCCGCCGCCGTCGGCGCGATCCAGGAACTGCAGCATGCCGGGCTGCGCGTCCCCGAAGATGTCAGCGTCGTCGGCTACGACGGCGTCGAACCCTTCGACTACTTCACGCCCAGTCTGACCACGGTGGAGGTCCCGATTGACCAGATCGGCCGCACCGCGGTCGAGACGCTCCTCGCGCGCATCCGCACCCGCGCGGCGGACACGGAGGTCATCACAGTGCCCACCAAACTGCGCCTCGGCGCGTCCACGGCACGGCTCACAGAGGGGGAAGCAGAGACTTCCCGATAATACATCTCAGGTAAGGGGAAAAAAGCCATGTTCTATCCGGCACACAAGCGAAGCCAAGACGGTTCCACACCCTCTCGCGGCTTCACGCTCATTGAGCTTCTCGTCGTCATCGCCATCATCGCGATTCTCGCCGCCATTCTGTTCCCGGTCTTCGCCAAGGCCCGCGAGAAGGCCAGGCAGATCACCTGCCTCTCCAACGAGAAGCAGATCAACCTCGGCATGATGCAGTACGTCCAGGACTTTGACGAGGCGATGCCGGATTCAACGGTGACAACCAACATCTATGATTCCAGCCAGCCACACTACTCGTGGGCCTATGTCGTCTACCCCTACGTCAAGAGCAAAAACGTATGGGTCTGCCCGGACGACAAAGCCGATCTGCTCAACTCCCCGCCGGGAGGACGGTACGCCAACAACTTCAATTCTTCCGATGACATCACCCGCAGCTACGCCGTCGTGATGCAGTATCACGATGCTTCAACTCCCGGACCAGCCGGTAACACCGCGATGATGTCCATGGGGCATGCCGGGGGCAGTGACCCCGAAATCACTCTGGCTGCCATCCCGGAGCCTGCGAACACGATCTGGCTGATGGAAAGCGGCGAAAACATCCAGTACGGCTTCCCAGGCGCAAACGGGCAGTGTTGGGACAACCCCTGTGCCGATGTCGTTGATGCCGATGGGGAGAACGCAGGCAGCTACATCGTGACAAACCGATTCAGCTGGAATACCAATATGCCACATGCCAACTACATCGCGCAGTACCATTCGGGTGGCGCGAACTACGGCTACGGCGACGGGCACTGCAAGTGGGCGCACATCGAGCAGTTGATGAGTTCCACGAACGGCGAAGCCGACTCCTTCATCCGGCTGAAGCAATAGATCGGCCTTGCATTGCCGCACCATCGCCCCGTGTGGACACGGGGCGATGTCACGGGTAGAGAACTGCCATGAATAAACCGCTTCAACCACCCAACTGTGTCGGCGCGGCGGTCGGTCTTATTGCCCTGCTCGGCGGCTGTGGACACAGCCGCGTGATCCAGGCGGCCTCTGCCGCGCCCGCTGCGCCCCCGGTCCAGGCGGCCAGTGGGCCGGGCGGCTTGACGACGCTGCAATACCAGGGGGTCAACCTCCTCGCCGACGGCACTCTGAGCGCCCAGACCATCACGCTGCAAAACGCGGATGGGACGACCACTCAGGGCAGCACGACGCCCACGGCCACGACCTATGACCCGGCGGCGCACCGGCTGACCCAGACCTACCCCTGGGGCACAGTCGCCTGCCGCTACGTGCCCGCCGGGAGCCGACTCAACCTCGCGGTCAGCGTCACCGACACGTCGCCCCAAACATTGCAGCAACTGACGCTGCAACTGCTGGCGATCCGTTTCCCCGCCATGCCCAAAGACTGGGTCCCGAACTACGTTTATGTCGGCTCCAACACCGGGGACCCGACGGTCATCACGGCGCACTACGGCAGCGGCGCGCTGGCCGTCTGCAACGAGGATGTCGCCGGGAAGCCCCTGCTGGTCGGCTTCCCCGGCCGGGCCGATTTCACGTCACGCCCCATCGTGGTCTCGACGGCGAAGGGCTGGGTCCTGTCGCCGTATCTGGACCCGTATATCGCCCGACCCATCGCGCCGGGCGCGACCGACACGTACCACCTCTCGCTCCGCTTCGGCGCGTCGGGCAGTTCGGAGAAGACGCTCGCCGGGGACGTGCTGGCGCGGTTCGCCGGGGCCTACCCGCAGACGCTCCACTGGCCGGACCACCGCGCCATCGGCGCGCTGCACCTGAGCGAGATGGAGACCAACACGCACTCCGCCACCAACCCGTCGGGGTGGTTCGCCGATCCCACGGTGGACGTGGTCTCCCCGGCGGGCAAGACGCAGTTCCGCGCCCGCCTGATGAAGTACGCCGGTGACAGCATCAAGGTCCTCCAGGACACGCACGCCCAGGGCATGATCGTCTGGGACATCGAGGGCCAGCAGTACCCGCAGCCGACCAGCTACATCGGCGACCCGCGCCTGCTGCCGACGCTGTCGCCCGCCATGGACGCCGACGCCGACGCCTTCTTCAGCGCGTTCCGCAAGGCCGGCTTCCGGGTGGGGCTTTGTATCCGCCCGCAGCAGCTCACCCGTCAGGCCGACGGCGGCTACGCCCAGGAGGAACCGGCCACGGACGCGCAGATCGTCGCCCTGCTCGTGGACAAGATTCGCTACGCCAACCGGCGCTGGGGCTGCACCCTCTTTTATTGCGACTCCAACGGCGACCCGAATGTGCCCTACGCCCCGACGATCTTTCAGCAAGTGACACAGCGCATCGCGGCGCTGGGGATTCAGGCGCTCATCATGCCCGAACACCAGGACACGCGCTACTACGCCTACACCGCGCCCTATGACGAACTCCGGGGGGGCGTGACGCAGACGCCGCAGGCGATCAAGGACGTTTACCCCGGCGCGTTCACGGCCCTTTATGTGCCGGACGGCGACGTGGACAAGAACCGGGCGGCGCTCGTACAGGGCGTCAAGGGCGGTGACGTTCTTCTGTTCCGGGGCTGGTGGCCGGACACGTTCAACGCGGACGTGACCGAGATCTACCACGCCGCCGGCAGGTAGGGGCGAACCCCCGTGTTCGCCCTGTATGTCCGCCCGATGCCCGTGCCCGCCCGATGCCCGTGCCCGCCCGATGCCCGCGTGTCCGCCGAACGCCCGCCCGCGCCCGCCGGACACTGGGCGAACACGGGGGTTCGCCCCTACCGGACCGATAGGATTTCCCATGTCTCCCATGAAACACACCCACGTCAAAAACCTCCTCGCCTGCTGTGCGCTTCTCGCGGCCGGCTTCCTTCTGACGAGCCTCAAAGCGTCCGCGCAGACGGGCGTACAGGCAGGTTACACCGTGCCGCAGTTCGTCGTGCCCTACGCGCCGCACCCGCCGACGCTGGACGGCGTCATCCGTGACGGCGAGTGGGCGGACGCCCTCAGCTTCACGGCCCTGCAAACATCGTCCCACGCCGTCAGCTCACGCCAGACCCGCTTCTGGATGATGTGGGACGCGGACAACCTCTACATCGCCATGCGGTCGCCGCTGCGCCCCGGCGAGCGTCTCCTGCAAGCCCATCGGATTCGCACCACCGATCAAGAACAGGCGGTGTTTGACGACGCCTACGAGATTTTCATTGACGCCGGGACCCACAGCCCGAACGGCGAGCCGGTCTACTTCCAGTACCTCGGCAACTACGCCGGGGCGCGATACGACGATATGTATGAGCCTGCCGTCGGCAACCAGCGTCCGGGCTGGACCGCCGATTGGCCCGTCGCCAACCGCCTGACTCCAGACGGCCGCGCCTGGGAGATGGAACTCGCCATCCCCCGGCGCAGCCTCTACCGGGACACGCCGTTCACGGACGGGTTCACGTTCACCAGCCTGCTGGCCCGCGACTACAAGCGCCCCTGGGAGCAGAACTCCGTCTCCGGCGCGGGCAGCTTCGCCGTCCGTGACACCTACGCCCATTTCACGCTCTCCCGGACGGCCCCCGGTGTTCAACTGCTTTCGGTCGGCGACCCGCAGGCGCAGACGTTCGGCCTCGCCCTGGCGGCGAGTTCCGCGACCGCGCAGACGCTGCGCTGGTCGTTCGACAGCGACGGCGGGGTGCATCAGCAGGGCACACTCCCCGTCCAGCCGGTCGCGCCCGCTGTCCTGCCGCCGATGCTGGGCCTGGACAAGCCCGGAACCGGGGCCTACCGGATTCGCGTCACGTCCGCAGACGCCAAGACGACCTATCTGGATTGGAGCGCGCAGCGCCAGTGGGGCGACCTCAGCCCGCTCACCCAGACGCTGAACGACACCGGCGACCAGGTCACGTTTTCATTGCAGTTCAACCCGATCCGCAACCTGATCCGCGCCACCGGGGATTTGATTGATTATGACAACCGGGCGCAGATCGCCCGCTCCGTCATCACCGTTCAAGACTCTCAGGGCAAGCAGCTCGCCTCAAAATCCGTCGGGGTGGACGCGCTCGCCTACATCAATGACGTGGTCCCGCTGTCCGACCTCGCGCCCGGCAGCTACAAGGCGACCCTCACCACCTACGACGGGGCGGGTAAGGTCCTGTTCACGCGCGTGACGGCGTTTGACAAGAAGCCCGTCACGGACTTCGCCTGGTGGAACACGCCCATGGGCAACGCCGACCGCGTGCTGTCCCCGTGGACGCCGGTGCGCTACGCCGCCGGACAGTTCGCCGTCTGGGGCCGCTCCATGCGTGTGGGCGCGGCGGGCCTTCCGGCCCAAGTTGTGGCGCAGGGGCGGCCTCTGCTGGCCCGTCCCACTCAGCTTGTCGCCACGCTCGGCGGCAGGACCATCCGGGCCGCGCCGGGCGCGCCGAGCGTCCTGAGTCGGGCCGACAACCGGGTCGTCACCGTCACACAGTCCAACATCGGCAGGATCGCCGTCCGCAGCGTCACCACCGTGGAGTACGACGGGATGTACCGGGTGGACATGACGCTGACCCCACGCGGCCCCGTGCGGCTGGACAGTCTCAAGGTCGTCGTCCCGCTCCGCAGCAGCATGGCGACGTACCTCCACGCCTGCGGCGAGGGCATCCGGTACGGCTTCACGGACGAGTTCCTGCCGATGGGCAAGCAGGGCACGCTGTGGAGTTCCAAGGACGTTGATGGGCAGCCGATGACCGTCGGCTCCTTCATCCCCTACGTCTGGCTCGGCGATCCGACCTCCGGCCTCTGCTGGTTCGCCGACAGCGACCAGGGCTGGACCCCGGACGCCACGGTTCCCGCCATCGCCGTCACACGCCCGACGCCGGGAAGCACGAATCTCGTCCTGAACCTCATTGGCCGACCGACTGTGCTGGACGCGCCCCGGACGATCACGTTCGCCTTCGAGGCCACGCCGACGCGGCCCCTGCAGCCGAACTGGCGCATGAACACCTGGTGGACCGGCGACTCGTTCAAGGACTGGGCGCAGGTCGAGTCCGAGGGGCACGCCGGGGACGAGGGCCTGATCTTCAGTTCCCTCCCCTTCCCGCTCGACCCGGCCAAGAGCAAGCAGATGGTGGACGCGCGCCACCTGGAGACCGACGGCATCTTCGGCGTGGCCCGCTACCACGCCAACGCCGTGCCGTACTTTGAACACATCAACATGGGCGAGCAGTTCGTCCCGGACCTGACCTACTTCGGCGACGAGTGGCGCACACACGTCACGCGCGGCCTGGCCTACGGCAAGACCCTACAGGACTTCATGGTCTACCACGTCGGCAACTGGGCCCAGGACTGCGGCATTGACGGGTTCTACATTGACAACGTCGCGCCCATCGCGGACGACAACATCGAGGCCGGGCGCGGCTACCGCCTGCCCGATGGCCGCATCCAGCCCGCCTACCAGATGTTCGACACCCGCCGGTATTTCCTGCGGATGCGGGCGGCCCTGGCCGAGCAGGGCAAGAGCGGCTACTTCGTGATGCACGTCACGAATCACATGATCGCGCCCTGGATCGAGTCGGCGGATGTCGCGCTCGATGGCGAGGACCACGTCATCTACCCGGAGATGGGGAAGGACTTCATGGACTTCTGGACGCCGGAGCGCCTGCGCCTGGACATCCCGGAGGAATGGGGTACACCGGTGAACTTCCTCCAGGAGTACCAGGGCAACTGGGACCCGGCGCGGCTGACCACGGCCATGCGGGCCTACACCGGGATGCTGTTGCTGCAAGACACATTAGTCTCGGCCAACGCCAACGGCAACAACGTCCCCGTCTGGCAGGCGCGGGACCGCTTCGGGATGCAGGCCGACGACGTCCGGTTCCTGGCCCCGTGGTCCCCGAACAGCGGGTTGACCGGCGACCGGCCCACGGTGCGCGTCGCGGGCTGGCTGCGCCCGATGAACGGCTCCCACACGCTGATGCTGGCCGTCGTCAACACCGGCGAAGCCTGCCGGGCGTCCGTCCGTGTCACGGCCAGGACCCTGGGCCTGCCCGACCCGTCGCGGTGGCTCGTCACCGACGCCGAGACGCAGCAGCCCCTGACATCCGACGGATCACCGGGTACACTGACTGTGTCGATTCCACGGCACGACTATCGCCTGCTGCTCATCCAGCCGCGCCCGTGACACCAGGAGACCGTTTTTGTACGAACTGCGCGCTGAAAACCTGCACGTCCGCGTCTCCGAGCGGGACGGGATCGCTTTCGTCACCCTCGACGACCGGATCAGCGGCGCGACCTGGGGACCGGTCCCGGCCTTTCGGATGGAGATTTATTCCATCGCCCTGCGGCGCGAGGAGACCGACTTCCGCCCCAAGACTGTTTTGACATCCGGCCCCGGCTGGATCGAGATCAGCCAATCCGTCCATGAGCTTCATGCCACGGCCTCGGCCACCGTCCGCTTCCAGATCGAGGGCGGGGAACTGGTCGCGCGCATCCCGTCGGATCGCATCACGAGTCCTCAGCCGGAGCTGTCCCTGCTGGCCGGGATTGACCTGCTGCCCGGCTTCTTGAGCGTGGAAGCAAAAACGGGCGCGCTGGCCCTGCCCATCGTCAACGGCGCGCTCTGCTACCCGGAGCGTCACCCCGACAGCCGCCTCCGCTTCCTGATGTACGGCGAGCAGCCCCAGTGGGAGTTGATGCCGATGCTGCCGTGCTGCGGCGCGATCCGCAGCCAGGACAAGGCGGCCCTGATGGCGCTCGCCGAGCAGGGCGAGTGCGACGCCGAGTGCCGAGTCGAGATTGACACGCAGGGCGATGGACATGTCGGCTTCTGCCTGAAGTACCGATACACGCCCGTTGACCCCGTAGACCCCACGGATCGGGTCGTCCGGTTCGTCCCGCTGCGCGGCAGGGACGCGGGGTACGCGGGCATGGGGCGTCGCCTGCACCGCTTCGTGCTGCAAAAGTCCGGGCGCGGGACTCTGGCTGAGCGCGCCGCCGGGAACCCGGACATCGCCTACGCCGCGAACAGCTTCGTCCTCAAGATCATGCACGCCTGCAAGGAGATCGGCAGCACGGACGGCAGCGGCAAACTGCACGTCTACACAACGTTCGACCAGGCGCGCGACCAGCTTTCGGCGATGAAGCAGGCCGGGATCGAGCGCTGCTTCGTCCAGCTCACCGGCTGGAATTTGGAAGGCCATGACGGCTGCTGGCCGACCCGCTTCCCGCCGGAACCGGCGCTCGGCGGCGAGGCGGGCCTGCGGCGTCTCCTCGCGCACGGCCAGTCGCTCGGCTACCAGATGCAGGTCCACGACAACTACATTGACCGGATGGCCCGGTCCCCGGAATTCGACCCGAACCAGTGCGTCGGCGGCCTCCACGGCGGCCCGCTGGTGCGCGGCTGCTGGGCGGGCGGCCTGAATCACGCGGGCTGGCCCCTGGCCTATCCCGAGGAACAACTGACCGGCCAGATGGAGCGGGTCCGCGCCCTGGGCGCGCGCGGGGTCGCGTACCTGGACGCCATGGGCCTGCCGCTGGAGGTCTCGTACAACATGGCGCAGGGGCCGCATCGGTATCGGCGCGCCTGCGCCGACGGCGTCAACACGATCATCCGGGCCGCGCGGGCGACCTACGGCGCGGCGGGCGTCGAGACGGGCTACCTCTACTGCGCCGTCGAGGCCGATTACGTCGTCGGGATGTACCACGACCACGCCGCCATGCACACGGACCTGGTGGATGTCCGCGTCCCCCTGTGGCAGATGGCCGTGAAGGGCCACGCGATCTGCAACCTGCACGACACCTTCAATGGGGCCATCGCCCTGCCGTCGAGCGCCGATCAGACCGTCAGCCGCCGGATGCTGACGATGGCCGAGTTCGGCCTGCTGCCGCGCAACGAGATCACGGCGGCCCGTGGCGACTGGGGCTACCCGCTGGGGCCTGTCCTCGACGCCATGCGCCTGGAATACGACCTGATGGTCCGCCGCCTGGCGGGACCGGCGATGGCCTCCTTGGTGGACCACGAGATCTGCGACCTCGCCCCGGACGGCACGACTCAAGTGTCCCTGTCCGTCTTCTCCGACGGTACGCGCATCCTCTGCGACTACGCGCTCAACCGGCTGGAGATCAACGGCGAAGACTACCTCCTGCCCAACGACTACCAGAAGAAACTTCCCTGAAAAATCGGCCGCCGTCACGCAGTCCGCGACATTCATCGCGCCGGGGCGGAGGATCGCCCCGCCTGAGCAAGCGTCCTCGCGGACGAGGAAAGACGACGGACGGCATGGACACCTCTTCCGTCCGAAGGACGCCTTCCGAGGCGGGGCGATCCTCCGCCCCGACCCCCTTGGGATACCCCCGAAAAAATAATTTTGCAGAGTCACGAGTAAGCCTTGACAAAGCGCATACGGTTGTGTTATAACACATCTAACCGATTAGATGGCGGAAACAATTACATCTAAACGGTTAGAATAGTGTGGCAATGGACACCAAGGAACCGACAATCCGGGACGTGGCGCGGGCGAGCGAGGTCTCGACGGCCACCGTCAGCTACGTCCTGAACAACGGCCCGCGCCGGGTGGACCCGGCGACGCGGGAGCGCGTCCTGGCGGCCATGAACCGCCTGCACTACTACCCCAGCACCATGGCGCGCGGCATGAAGGCCAAGCGCCTCGGCTGCCTCGGCGTGGTCTTCGCCCGGCCCAACCCGGACCTGGTCGCCGACTCGTACTTCAGCGACATCCTCGGCGGCATCATCCATGTCGCCACCCAGCGCCGCCAGAACGTGACACTTTACACGGGCCTGGAGTGGCAGGGCCACGTCAGCCTGCCCGCGTTCCGGGACCGGCGCGTGGACGGCCTCCTGCTGATCGCGCCCCTGACGGACAGCGACATCGTCACGGCCCTGACCGACGCGGACATCCCGTTCGTCCTGATTGACAGCACCAGCGCCGACCCGCGCGTCTCCAGCGTCGCCGTGGACAACGCGGACGCCTTGCAGCAGGTCGTCGCGCACCTGGCGTCGCTCGGCCACCGGCGCATCGCCCTGCTCGGCGGACAGCCGAACTCGCCCAGCACCCACCCCCGGCACCAGGCGTTCCTGCGGGCGATGGCCGCGCACGGCCTGCCCGTGGACCCCGCCCTGGTCAGCGAGGGCGACTACAGCCGCGAGTGGGGCCTGGCCGGGATGCGGCACCTGCTGGCGCTGCCCGACCCGCCGACGGCGGTGTTCGCGGGCGGCGACGGCATCGCGCTCGGCGCTTACCAGACTTGCACGGACGCCGGGCTGTCCGTCCCTGATGACATGAGCATCGTCGGCTTCGACGACGCCATGTTCGCCCGCCACCTGACGCCGCCGCTGACGACGGTGTTCCATCCGCTGACGCAGATCGGCGCGACCGCCGCGACGATGCTGCTGGACCGTCTGGACGGTCCTGACGCCACGTTCACCGCCGCGCAGGTCGTCAGCCGCCCGGAGTTAGTTGTTCGTGGGTCCACCGCCGCCCCCCGGATACGCTCCACCCAGCCGTAGTCGGCTTCCCTTTCCGCTCCCTCCGTCTACGATGACGGTCTCGCTCTCCCGCTCAGGTTCGTGAACTCGGTACAGCCATGCTGCTGCACCACTGCTGCCCTTGTCCTGTGTCAACGCCGCGCACTTTCCAATCCTCACGCTGTCGAACGCATTACGAGAAAGGTAAAGCACCATGAAACCATCCGTCAAGCGAGGGTTCACCCTCATCGAGCTTCTCGTCGTCATCGCTATCATAGCGATTCTCGCCGCGATCCTCTTCCCCGTCTTCGCCCAGGCCCGTGAGAAGGCCCGCGCCATCACCTGCGTCTCCAACGAGAAGCAGCTCGGTCTCGGCTTCCTCCAGTACGTCCAGGACAATGACGAGACGTTCCCGATGGACCAGTACTACGACCAATACGCCCAGCCGGTCGACTGGACGACGGCGATTCTGCCCTACATCAAGAACGGCACCAGCATCACAGAGACGTTCGCGGGCGGCGCGACAGCGACCTACGCCTACGGCACCGGAGGTGTCTTTAGCTGCCCGGATTTCCCCTCCAAACAGTCATCTGACTACGGAGTCAATCTTGAACTTTGCCAGCAGGGGCAAGGCACATACAACTATGGCGTCAACGGCGGGAAAATCAACGTCGTAACCTTGGCCCAGATACCTGCGTCCGCCGACACGATTCTGCTGGCCGAAAAGGGACAGTCTCCCGATGACGCCCACACGGCACCCTTCTTCGACCCGACTGAGGGCAATTTTACGGATACCGTCGGACCGATGACCAATGGGGTACCTACCAACCCTGAAATGTACGACACGCACAACGAGAGGAAGTACGACTTCGACTGTGCCCTCGGCTCTACGGACACGACCACTTGTGAGACCTACGCCACCTCGCCCGCCGATATGCCGCGCTTCCGCCACACGCAGAACACCAACTGCCTGTTCTCCGATGGTCATGTTAAGAACGTGCATGCCTATCAGATTGATTGGTACAAGAACGTCTACATCCCTGGCGTCTACGAGAGCTTCGACGCACCGACCACGGCCCGCACGGTCAACTAGGAGTAGACCTATGAGGCGTATCGTCAAAGTCCTCACTGCCCTTGCCTGCACTCTGGCCGCCGTCTCCACGATGACCGGGTGCAGCAAGGCCACGGACAACGCCCCGCCGGCCGCGCCGGCCCCGCTCTCGCCGCAACAACAGGCTCAGGCGGACCAGATGGCTGCGGGCAGGCAGGCCGACGCCCAGAAAGCGGCGGCGGCGCGTACAGCGGCGGGGCAGCCGTCCAGCCCCTGACGCAAACATAAAGGCCGCCGGAGGAGGACCTCCTCCGGCGGCCACTCTTTTCCCGACAGCGACCCCCGACAACGCTATGAAAAACGCACTCATCTTTCTGTGCGGCCTCTGGCTGACACTCACAATTTCCACGACCCCGGCGGGCGCAGCCCCGGCGCATCCGGGACAGGCGCATCGGGTCTGGGTCACAGCCTATTACCCCGTCTGGCATCAGGAGGACGGGATGTTCCTGCCGGACAAGATTGACTTCTCGGCGATCTCCACCCTGATCCACTTCGCCGTCACGCCCAACCCGGACGGCACGATCAACAATTCGGCCATCAAGCCGAACTCGGTGATCACGCCCGCCGAGTCGGCGGCGGTGATCGTCCCGGCGCATGGGGCGGGTTGCAAGGTCCTCCTGTGCGTCGGCGGCGCGGAGACCGCGCCCCTGTTCCGTCCCTGCCTGACGGATGCCGTCCGGCCCAAGTTCGTCGCCAGCCTGGTCAGCCTCGCCGTCTCACGCGGCTATGACGGGCTGGACATTGACATGGAGCCGATCCGCGACCCCGACGCCCCTTCCTACATCAAGTTCATCCGTGAACTGCGCGCGGCGATGACGGCGGCCAAGCCCGGCCTGCTGCTGACGGCGGCCACGGCTTGGGAGCCGACGATGTACGCCCAAGTCCAGAATGACTTCAACCAGATCAACTTGATGACCTACGACCTGAGTGGACCCTGGCAGGGCTTCAGCACCTGGTACAACGCCTCACTGCACCCCGCCGCTGGGCAGCTCATGGCGGGCGGAATCCCCTACACCTCGGCGGACGGGACACTCGCGCCGTTCCTCCGGGCGGGCATCGCGCCGCGCAAGCTCGGCATCGGCATCGCCTTCTACGGCGACGTCTGGACCGGGACCGACGGCCCCAAGCAGAGCATCCAGGGCGTCACGGACAGCCAGGTCGCCTACTCGGTCATCATGGACCAGTACTACCGCCCGGACCTGTATCACTGGGACAACGAAGCCAAGGCATCGTACCTGAGCCTCCCCGCGCCCGCTTTGAAAGACGAAAAGTTTATCTCCTACGACGACGCGCGCCTCTGCGCGGGCAAGGTGACTTACGTTCGGCAGCGCGGCCTGGGCGGCGTCATCATCTGGGAACTCGGCGACGGCTACCGCGCCGACCAGCCGCCCGGCCAGCGCAACCCGCTCCTACAGGCTGTCAAGCGAGCCTGGCTTGACCCACGGAGTGGCAGCCGTCAGCGCGTCGGCACACGGTAGCGGGCCGGAGGGGGGGTCTAAATTTTTCCTAACGCCTCTTGACAATCACAGACGGGGATGGTAGAATACTTTTAACAATCTAAGCGTTTAGACGAAACGTTTAGATAGCTTGTAGCCGCTGTCTAAACGCTTAGATTATTTATTGGCACTGGTTGCTCGATCCTATGGCTAAGTCCCGCCCTACCATCATTGATGTCGCCCGCGAGAGCGGTGTCTCCATCGCGACGGTCAGTTACGTGATTAACAACGGCCCGCGCCGCGTGGAAGGGGAGACGCGGGCGCGCGTCCAGGCCAGCATGAAGCGGCTGCACTACTACCCGAACGCCATCGCGCGGGCCATGGTGAACAAGCGGTTGAACGCGATTGGCATCGTCTTCCCACACCCGTACCCGTGTGTCTTCGCCGACCCATACTTCATCTCGACCATGAACGGCATCGTCCAGGAGGCCGCCCAGCGCCGCCAGAACGTTACGCTGTACACGGGGCTGGAGTGGGATGGCGACGACAGCCTGCCAGCTTTCATGGACCGGCGTGTGGACGGCCTGCTGCTGATCGCCATGTTGACCGACAGCACCATAGTCCCCGCGCTGGTCGAAGCGGGCCTCCAGTTCGTGCAGATCAACGGGGCGGCGTCGGAGTCCGCCATCTCGAACGTGGACATTGACAACGCTGGCGCGGTGCGCGGCGTAATCGCGCACCTAGCGGGCCTTGGGCACCAGCGCATCGCCCTGCTCGGCGGGCAGCCCAACTCGCCCAGCACCCGCCCCCGCCTGGACGGCTACCTGTGGGGCATGGGGGAACAGGCGCTGCCTGTGGATTCGGCCATCGTGCTGGAGGGCCTATACGACCGCGCCTGGGGCCGCGAGGGTATGCGACGGCTGCTGGCGTCCGATAAAGTCCCTACGGCGGTGTTTTGCGGCGGCGACGGCATCGCGGAGGGTGTCTACGACACCTGCCGGGAGGCCGGGGTGCATATCCCGCAGGACATCAGCGTTGTCGGCTTCGATGACACGCCGGCGGCCGCCCACCTCGACCCGCCTTTGACTTCGGTCCGCCAGCCGCTGGTGGCACTGGGCGCAACGGCGGCGGCGGCACTGCTGGACCAGTTGGATGCCCCCCCGCCCGAAGGCACTGTGGTCGCCCGGCAGATCGTGCTGCCCTCGGAACTGATTGTTCGGGGGTCCACCGCGCCAGCCAGATCTTAAAAGAGCGGGGACAGACACCCGACGCCCGACACAACTGAATATCGCTCGACACCCCGCTCACGGCGACAGTGAGCGCGTGATCTTCCTGCCTCCGAACCAATGCTGTGTGTCGGAAAGGCATCCGACTTCGGTTTCACCGACCTGAAAGGCCACCATGAAACGACACCCGCAGCACATTTCCAGGCAAGGGTTTACCCTCATTGAACTCCTTGTCGTCATCGCTATCATAGCGATTCTCGCCGCGATCCTCTTCCCCGTCTTTGCGTCCGCACGCGAAAAGGCCCGGCAGATCACCTGCGTCTCCAACGAGAAGCAGATCGGGCTTGGCTTCCTTCAGTATGTCCAGGACAATGACGAGACATTCCCGCGCGGCCAATACTTTGATCCCATCACCGGTGCCGCGCTGGATTGGGGCAACGCGATCTTTCCCTACATCAAGAACGGCGACTCATCCAGTTCCAACGGCACAACACCTGTCTACAACGGGAAAGGCGGCGTCTTTAGCTGTCCCGACTTCCCCGCTGTGGAGGTTGCTGAATATGGTGCCCACGAATATCTTTGCCCCACGGCGGCTGACGGCTACCCTGTGGTCACTCTGGCGCAGGTCGTGACGCCGTCCAGCCAGATCATACTTGTGGAAAAGGGGCAGGGGGCGAACGGGAACTATCCCCTTTTTGACGCGAGCGAAAGCGACTGGGTCGGTTACCAGAACGATGGTCCGTCAGCGACAAGTTTCGTGCCACGCGATGCTGTCGGCGACCCGTCTCCCAACAAGGACCTGCAGTACGACTATGACGAGACCGTGGGAGGAACGGCAGCGGCCACAGTCAACACCTCACCCGCCAGATGGCCGCGCTACCGTCACACGGCTCATACTAATGTCCTCTTCGTGGACGGCCACGTGAAGGCGATGGCGAAGGGAGCGGTCGGCGGGAAAAACTGGATCAAGTACATCTGGGTTCCGGGAGTCACTCCAGGCGCCGATGTTCCGGCCAGCTACTCGCCCAGCTAGGAGTCGGCTTCTTAACGACTGCCCCGTCCCCTTGCTCAAAACAAGGGGACGGGCGAGGAGTACCACAATGTCATTACCTCTGATAAAATGTGCCGCCGTGGGGACAGTCATCGTCGCGGCCCTCTCACTTGTGGGATGCCATCAAGATCAACAAGGCCAAACAGCACAGGCTCCCACCGCTGCCCAGCAGCAGCAGGAGCAGGCCAAAGAAAACGCTCATTTGGTTCCAGGTCAGCAGCCAGTCAGCAAAGCGCCTCAACCAAATATCAAGCCGGAATAAATGACACACACATCTAAAATATGCCTGTCATTGCTTGCGCTCGCTGCCCTGGGCCTGGTGGCCCGGCCCGCTGAGGCAGCCACGCTCACCGCCGAGGTCCCGGTCGTCTACGGCAGTAGCGCCTCCGATATCTTCCCGACGATCTATGGCAAGGACGGCTCCATCGAGTTTGACACAACAGCGGACACGCAGCCGTCCGGCAAGTTCATGACGCAGGACACGTTTACACCGGTCAGCGGCAAGAACGCCGCCGGGGACGTGGTGGACGCGCAGACAATCAAAGCCCTGCCAATCTATATCTCCAGCGTCGCCGGGTTCAGCGTGGACCATGCCGCCGGGTATGGACACCCGGACATCGCGCCGGGCCGGGAAGCCGGACAAGTCGGCCATGCACCGGGTGACGGGGGCGGCAGCATCTTCAGCTTCACCGTCGGCGCGGCCAAGAGCTTCACGTTCGGCGTCCTGGCGAACTACTCGAATAACATCCAGGAAGACCCGAAGACAGTTACCCTGACGGACAACGGAGCAGTGCCGCTCACCGCCTCGGTCGCCGCCGTGACGGCCAAGTCCGGCCCGCAGTTCGGCACGGTCTACCTCTTCCGCATCGTCAACGCGACGCCCGGCGAGACCTTCACGGTCTCGACGGATCAGGGCTACATCTCCGGCGCGACGTTTGCTCCTTTGCTTCCGTCGCCGCCGAAGTGAGCCACGGCTCAACGGACCGAGTCCCATTCAGGCTAAAGCCCAGCAGTATCGGGTTGATTGCTCAAGATTACGCAACGCGCCGAGTCCTATTCCGACTCGCCCTTGTTCTTGAAAGGAACGAAAAATGACACATTCACCCAAGCTCGGCTTCTCCCTGGCTGCGCTCGCCGCCCTGGGCCTGGCGTCGGCCCGCCCCGCCGCCGCCGTCACCCTCCTGACCACAGGCGGCACAGTCACCTATGGCACCGGCACCTCGGACATTCTCCCGTCCACCTTCGGCAAGGACGGCTCCATCGAGTTCGTCACGACCGCGAGTGGCGACACGGCTGGCGTTTTTAAATATAGGGCGCCTCTATTCACTAACCCCAACACTTTGCCCGGAACGACACAGATCTCCCTGCCGAGCTACGTCTCAGGCGTCGCCAGCCCGATAGCGGGTGTGGATCAGGCGTCAGGGTACGGCCACCCGGACATCGAGCCGGGGGTGGAGTCGGGGCAGGTCGGCTATGGGGGCAATGACGGGTCCGGCGACATCTTCAGCTTCACCGTCGGCGCGGCCAAGAGCTTCACGTTCGGCGTCCTGACGAACTACTCGAACAATCTTGCGGCGAATTACTCGGACAATGCTGCGGAGAACCCAAGCATACTCACCTTGACGGAAAGCGGTTCCCCGGCCTCCGTTCCTCTCTCCGTTTCACAATCCGGCGACGCCACCGCGTATGCGACGGCTTATCTCTTCAACATCGTCAACGCGGCACCCGGCGAGACCTTCACGCTCTCGACGGACAAAGGCTACATCTCCGGCGCGACGTTTGACTCGGCCGCGTCCCCTGCGCCCGAACCCTCGCAGGTGGCCTCGCTGGGTTTTGTCGGCCTCGGCCTGTTCGGGCTGATCCTGAAGGCCCGCAAGCGGGCTTTGATTTCGGCCTGACCCATGAAAGCATCACGCTTCGCCGGGCAGCCGATGGCTGCCCGGCGGGACTTTCGAGAAATCAAGATCGCATCTATGAAACGTTCCTCTTTCCGACGACCCCTCACCGCCGTTGTGGCCCTGATGGCGTCCTTGACGGCCATCGCTGCGCCGACGATGGCAGCCAAGCACCGGGTCTGGGTGACTGCCTATTACCCCATCTGGCATCAACGCGACGGGTCGTTCCCGCCGTCTCAGATTGACTTTTCCGCCATCACGGACCTGATCCACTTCTCCATCGTGCCACGCGCGGACGGCACGATTGAAGGCACGCAGCACGGCACCCTGAACGCGATCTCACCCGCCGAGTCGCGGGTGGTCGTCACGGACGCACACCGGGCCGGGGTCAAGGTCCTGATCTGTCTGGGCGGCGCGGGCAGCGGCCCGGTCATCAGCCCGGTCCTCGCCGATGGCCTGCGCGGCGCGTTCATCAGGAACCTGATCGGCTTCGTCTCCGCGCGGGGCTACGACGGCATTGACGTGGACATGGAGCCGATCCTTCCGTCCGACGAAGGCAACTTCATCGCGTTCGTCCGGGAGCTGCGCGCCGCCATGAAGGCCGTGAACCCGCGCTGGCTGCTCACCATCCCGGCGTCCGGCGAGCCGGGCGACCAGCCGAAACTCTGCGCGCTCCTCCAAAACGATTTCGACCAGATCAACATCCAGACCTATGACCTGAGCGGCAAGTGGGACGGCTTCAAGACCTGGTATAACGGCTCGCTGTACGGCGACGGCTCGACGCTGATGACGGACACCCGGCCCTACCCATCCGTGGATGAGAAAGTCGGGCTGTACCTGGCGGCGGGCGTGCCGAAGGCGAAGCTCGGCATCGGCCTGGCGTTCTACGGCTACGTCTGGAGCGGCGCGGACGGCCCGACGGAGGCCACACAGGGCGTCACCCTGGACACACTCGGCTACAACACGATTATGGACCAATACTATCAGCCAAGCCTCTATCACTGGGACGCGGCGGCCCACGCGCCGTACCTCAGCATCGGCGGGCCCGACGCGGCGAGCCGGAAGTTCATCTCGTATGACGACGCCCGACTGGCGCGCGACAAGGTCCGGTACGCGCGGGCGCATGGCCTGGGCGGCGTCATCATCTGGGAACTCGGCGACGGCTACCGGGCCGGTCAGCCAGCAGGCCGCAGGGACATCTTGCTACAGGCCGTCAAGGCCGCCGCGTGGGGGCCGAACCCATGACGACCCTCCCGATCATCCCCCTGCCGCAGAAGGCCGTCCTGACGGGCGGCACGTTCGCCCTGAACGCCCACACGCGCATCGTCGCCGACGAAGAAGCGAGGCCGGAAGGGCAGTACCTGGCCGACGCGCTGCGGCGGTCGGTCGAGTCCATCGTCCCGCCCCACGCCGCGTCCCCGCGCGACACGCCGGGCATCGCCCTTCGGATTGACGCCGGGTGCCGGACACTCGGACGGGAGGGCTACTTCCTGACGGTCGCCTCCGGCGGCGTCACGATTTTGGCCGCCGCCCGTCCGGGGCTGTTCTACGGCATCCAGACGCTGCTCCAGCTGATTCCCGCGTCCGGCGAGTGCCGCCTGCCCTGCGTCGAGATCGAGGACCGCCCGCGCTTCGCCTGGCGCGGGGCCATGCTGGACGTCGCGCGCCACTTCTTGCCCCTGGCCTCTGTCCTGAAGTTCATTGACCTGCTCGCCCTGCACAAGATGAACGTCCTGCACCTGCACCTCACCGACGATCAGGGCTGGCGCATCGAGATCAAGAAGTACCCCCGGCTCACATCGGTCGGCTCGGTGCGGGAGGAGACGCTGGTGGGCCGCGCGCTGGCAAACCCGGCAGATGACGGCTTCGACCCCCATTCACAGCGGTTCGACGGCGTCCCCCACTCCGGCTTTTATACGCAGGAGCAGGCGCGGGAGATCGTCGCCTACGCCGCCGCCCGCCACGTCACCGTCGTCCCGGAGATCGAGATGCCCGGCCACGCCCAGGCCGCCATCGCTGCCTACCCGGAACTGGGCTGTGGGGACACGCCGCCGGACGTCAGCCCGCGCTGGGGCATCCACGACGCCCTGTACAAGCCCGACGAGGCGACGTTCGCGTTCCTGCGCGACGTCCTCACGGAAGTCATGGACATCTTCCCCTCGCCCCACATCCACGTCGGCGGCGATGAGGCGGTCAAGACCCGGTGGCGCCGCAGCCCGGAGTGTCAGGCGCGGATGCGCGAACTCGGCCTGCGCGACGAGGAGGCGATGCAGGCGTACTTCATCGGGCGCATGGACGAGTTCCTGAGCGGGCAGGGCCGCACCCTCGTCGGGTGGGACGAGATATTGGAGGGCGGACTGTCGCCCGGCGCCGTCGTCATGTCCTGGCGCGGCGAGGAGGGCGGCGTCGAGGCGGCCCGGCAGGGGCACGACGTGGTCATGGCCCCGAATCAGTTCACCTACCTCGACTACTACCAGTCCGATGGCCGCGACGCCGAGCCGCCGGCGTTCCCGGAACTGCTGACCCTCGCCACGGTCTACGGGTACGAGCCGATCCCCGCCGACCTGTGCCCGGACTGCGCCCGCCATGTCCTGGGCGCGCAGGGCCAGCTCTGGTCGGAGTATATGCCCCGCTACGCGCAGGTGGAGTACCAGGCATTCCCCCGCCTCACGGCACTGGCCGAGGTGACCTGGTCGCGCCGGGAGGATCGGGACTACGGCAGCTTTCTTGAGCGCCTGGGGCGGCACCTGGCGCGGCTGGACGCCCTTCGGGTAAACTATCGGCCAGTCGAGGGGAATTAGAGGCGGGGGCGTAGGGGCGACCCGGCGGGTCGCCCGTACAGTGGCCGGGGTTGTTACAGTGGCCGGGGGTATGAAACCCCCGTCTGAAGTTATCCCGTCCTGCGGACGGAGGAGCGTCCGGCGGATACAAGAACCAGCGGAGCCGACTGCATCGCACCCCGCCGCGTCCGCAGGACGCTTGGACGGGAAGGCGGGGGTTTCATACCCCCGGACCGATGGCGGCACGGCTTCATGCCCCGGCCCCAACGCGCGGATTGATTCCCCCGGACACGCGCGACAACGCTCCCATGCGAGCGGCACACGACGATTGACACGAGAGGTCAGACATACCCATGAACCTGAGCGGGATTGATTGGACCATCGTCGCGGTCGCCGTGATTCTGATCCGGGTCGTGAGCTGGAGCGCGCGCTCGTCCATGCGCAGTGTCGCCGACTTCCTCTCCGCCAACCGGACGGCGGGCCGCTACCTGCTGACGATCAGCGGGGAGATGGGCAACTTCGGCGTCATCACCCTGGTCGCAGGCTGGCAGGCGTTCACCGCCGCCGGGTTCCCGACGCTCTGGTGGGGGCTGCTGTCCGCGCCGCTCGGCGTCGTCTTCGCCCTGACCGGCTGGGTCTTCTACCGGCTGCGCGAGACCCGCGCCCTGACCGTCGGCCAGTTCCTGGAGATGCGCTACAGCCGGCGGCTGCGCATCTTCGCCGGGACGCTCTGCTGGCTGTCGGGCATCATCAACTTCGGCATCTTCCCCGCCGTCGCCGCCCGCTTCCTGATCTACTTCTGCGGCCTGCCCCCCCAATTCGCCGTCCCCGGCACCGGCCTGCACCTGGCGACCTACCCGGCGATCATGGCCGTTGACCTGGGGATGGCCCTGTTCTTCGTCAACACCGGCGGCCAGATCTCGGTCATGATCACGGAGTGCGCCCAGGGCATCCTCGCCGCCTTCGCCTACCTGGCCGTCGCGGTGGCCGCCCTGGTGCTGGTGCCGTGGCACCGCGAGATGGCCATTTTGGCCCTGGCCCCGCCGGGACAGTCCCTGCTGAACCCGTTCCACACCGGGCAGATCAAGGACTTCAACGTCGGGTACTACGCCATCGGCATCTTCATCTCGATCTACGCCTACCAGACCTGGCTGGGCGGGCAGGGGTTCATGACCAGCGCGCGCAACCCGCACGAGCAGCGCATGGGGAACATCCTGGGTCCCTGGCGGCGCACACCCCTGCTGCTGATGTCGGTGGTGCTGCCCCTGGCCGCCTACACCGTCCTGCACGACCCGCACACGGCGGCGCAGGCGGCCCGCGTCAACGCGGTCCTGGCGCACATCTCCAACCCCTCCGTCCGCAACGAGATGACGGTGCCGGTGACGCTGGCGCACCTGCTGCCGGTCGGCATCAAGGGGCTGCTGGTGATGGCGGTGGTCTTCCTGTCGCTGACCTGTCACGACACCTACATGCACTCGTGGGGCAGCATCTTCGTCCAGGACGTCGTCCTGCCCTGGCGCAACCGGGCGCTGACGCCCGCCGAACACATCCGCTGGCTGCGCGGGTCCATCTTTTTCGTGGCCGTCTTCGCCTTCTTCTTCAGCCTGCTGTACCGCGAGACCTCCCAGATTCTGTTCTTCCAGGCCATCACCGGCGCGATCTGGTTCGGCGGCGCGGGCGCGATGATGATCGGCGGCCTGTACAGCCGGTTCGGGACGGCGGCGGGGGCCTACGCCGCCCTGATCGCCGGGGCCACGCTCGGCGTCGCCGGGCTGGTCATCCCCCCCGCCTGGCAGGCCCACACGGGCACACCGTTCCCGTTCAACGGCCAGCAGTTGTCGCTCTTCGTCTGTCTGATCGCGCTGGCGCTGTACGTCGGCGTCTCCCTGGCGACGGGGGGCCGCTCGCGCCCCTTCAACCTGGAGCGGATGCTGCACCGGGGCGTCTACGCGATGGACCCGCACGAACACGAGGTGAAGTCGCCCCCGGCGCGCGGCTGGCAGGCGGCGTTCGGCATGGGCGCGGAGTTCTCGCGCGGGGACAAAGTGTTCGCCGTGCTTTACGCCGCCACCACGGCGCTCCAGTGCCTGGTCTTCCTGGTCGTGACGGTGCTGCACCTGGTCTTCCACGCCATCCCGGAGGGCTTCTGGAGCGGCTTCTGGCGGTTCTACGTGCTGTACCTGCTGGTCCTGAGCGTGCCCGCCGTCTTCTGGTTCGCCGCCGGGGGCCTGCGCGACATGGGCGACCTGCTGCGCCTGCTGCAGACGAAGCCCCGAGACGCGGCGGACGACGGGCGGGTCACGGAGGAAGAGCCGGGCGTCCCGGCGACCCGAATCCCAGAACTGACCGCCGACGGAGTGGAGAGATGAGCGTACACCTCAGCGACGGCCCGACCTTCGCGCCCGCCATGCTGGTCGCCGCCGACTATCTTGCGCTGTGCGAACAGGTCGCCCAGCGGATCGCAGACCTGGTGCGGGAGAAACCCGATGCCGTGTTGGGCCTGGCGACCGGTTCCACCCCTACCGGCGTTTATGTGTCCCTGATCCGGCGTCACCGGGAGGACGGCCTGGACTTCTCCCAAGTCACCTGCTTCAACCTGGACGAGTACTTCCCGATGTCCCCCCAGTCGCCCCGTTCCTACCACGCCTTCATGCGGGCACACCTGTTCGACCACATCCGCTGCCGCCGCTGGTCCGTGCCGGACGGGCGTGAACGCCGCGTGGAGGAGATCGAGGCGGACTGCGCCCGCTATGAGCAAGCCATCCGGGACGCCGGGGGCATTGACCTCCAACTGCTCGGCGTGGGCCGGTCGGGCCACATCGGCTTCAATGAGCCGGGCAGCCCACGCGCCTCGCGCACGCGCCTGGTGGGCCTGCATCCGCTGACGAGGCAGGACGCGGCGGCGGAGTTCGGCGGCCTGACTCTTGTTCCGACCCAGGCGATCACCATGGGAATCGGCACGGTCCTGGACGCGCGGGAGCTGGTGCTGATGGCCTCCAGCGCGTCGAAGGCCGACATCGTTCAGGAGGCGATGACGGGGGCCGTGACCGAGCGGCTTCCGGCATCCCTGGTGCGCTTGCACCCTCGCGTTCGGCTCTGCCTGGACCGCCCGGCAGCGCAAATGCTCTGACGTCCCTCCTTCGTAGGCGTCACTCCCCATCCCGTCGCCAAACGCCCTTGCCCGCCAGGGTCACGCCCACGATCTTTGTCTCCAGCCGCCGCGCCGTCCTGTGTACGTCCGCCGTCAGCCGCGCCAGCGCCTCCCCGTGTTCCAGACCAGTGGCGGCCAGGGCCGCGAACTGCGCCTCCAGGCCCGATGTCGTCGGACCGTCCAGCAGTTCCTCAAGAATCACGTCGTCCGCCGACTTGTCGGTGAGGTCCGCCCCCGTGCGGGCGATCTCCACATAGGACAAGAGCTTGCCCGGCTCGAACGAGCCGATGTCCCGGTCCAGGCCGAGTATCCGAGCCGGGGCGAGCGTGGCACGAAACAGCGCCTCGGACGGCGTCGCATGGGCGCTGAGACCCGCGTGTACTTTGAGGAACTGGGCCATCTCCGCCAGCAAAGACGGCGTCGGCGACGCGCCGACATCTGTGCAGAGGGCATACGGGATGTCCCTCCCAATCACGACATCCAGCGGCATCGTGCCGGACCCCAGCAGCGTGTTGGACGTCGGGCAGTGGGCGACGGCTACACCGTCCTGTTCCAGCATCCCCCACTCCTCCGGGCGCATCTGGATGCAGTGCGCCAGGATCGGGCTTCGGCCCAGCAGGCCGTCCCGCCGGTAGACGTCCGTATAGCTCGCGTACTCTGGATAAAGCGTGTTCTCGACCAGGGCCTTCTCCGCGCGCTGCTCGTTGAGGTGCGTCTGCATCCGCAGGCCCAGCCGCTCGGACAGCGCCACCCCGCGCCGCCGCAAAGGGGTCCCGACGCAGACGGCGAAGCGGTCGGTGACGATGAGACGGCCCCCGAACTCGGCGGCCAGGGAAAGAACGTCCCGCTCCAGATGGGCCTCGTCCGTACGCAGGAACGGCGGGCAGTGCCGGTCCATCAGCACCAGGCCCACCGACCACATCTCAGGCAGGCCGCGCAGGGCGGCGCGGGCGGCCTCGGCGTGGATCGTCATGTAGGCCGCGCCGCCGACCACGCCCTGCGAGAGCGTCGCCCCGGCGAACTCCCGCACGACGCGCTCGGCGTAGCCCGTGTCCGCGCAGCGCGCCTCCTGGGGGAAGACATTGCGCTCCAAGCCCGCCAAAAGGCGGCCCTCGCGCAGATGGTCGGGCAGGCCATCAGTGAAGTGTCCTCGGATCGGGTACTGCGGGATGTGCGTGTGGCAGTCCAGAAACGGCGGCGCGAGGATGCCGAACGTCCGCGTCACGGGAACCACGGAGGAACCCAACTGTCGCTCCAGGGCGGGCCACGCGCCGACGAACCGCAGCCGCCCGTCCGGCCCGGCCATCAGCGCGCCGTCCGGCAGGAAGTTCACCTGCCCGCCCGCTCGGGGGTTGAGGATCGGGCCGCGCACGATCTGCGCCCTCTGTGTCATCGTGTTTCTTCTCTCCGATGTCGCCGCCCGCGTTTGCCTCTTGCTGCCACGGGGTAGGCACAAGTGACATCAAGGAGACACGGACATGGGCTGTTTGGTTCCGCTGGGCAAGAATGGGTGCGTCGGCTGCGCGGGGTGTCTGCTGCCGCTCCTGGTAAGCCTCCTGTGTGTGCTGACGCCCTTCGGCATCCTCTGGTCGCACCACCACCATGCCTCTTTCATTCCGTCGAAACACACACCCGGCTCTGTTCCTGCTCAGTGATTATGTCCAGTAATTGCTCAGTGATTATGTCCAAGTCTTGCCTCATCTCGCCTCAACTCGCCTCATGCCGAGTGTCCATAGAGCCAGGCTCTCTTTCTTGCAGCCGCCTGCGGGGCTGCCGCTTTGCGCGCTGTCTGTCCCGTCGGCTTGATCTCAGGGGCGGGAGAGGGTGAACGCACGGTCACGGCTCTGAAGGCAAGCCGCTCCCTGCCGTCATAGACGTACAGGTCCCCCTCCGGCGTCTGATGGACGCTCACCTTCTTGCCACGGTAGTTCCTCGGCCCCTCGATCAAGAGCACCCTCCCCTGGTAGGAGAGCGTCTGGTCCGCCCGCACAGTCCGCTCCTCGGACGTGCTGAACTCGGACGTGCTGAAGTGGTAGGCCGTGTCCAGGGGCGGCTCCACGCGCACCCAGGCCGGCTCCCCGGCCTGCGGCTCCTGGGCGAAGCGGGCGTTGAAGCGCATCAGGAAGTCCGGCACGAAGGCATTGGCCGCCTCCTGCGTGTCCACCCCGGCCAGGCGCATCTCCGAGACCAGCCGGTCTTGCAGCGTCCCCCACAGGCGCTCGATGCGCCCTTTGGCCTGCGGGGTGCGGGCCGGGATGCTGCGCACGCCCAGCTCGTCCAGCACGCGCTGCACCCGGCTCATCGGCCCCCGCCCCGCCAGCTCGTCCTCGACGGTCGCCTCCTTCGGGGAGCGCAGGATGGTGTGGCGGTCGTGGTAGACGCTCATCGGCAGCCCGTGCCGCTCGACGACGGTTCGCAGCAAAAGCAGGTAGCCCGCCTGGTCCTCCGTGGGATGCAAGCGCAGGTACAGCACCCGGCCGGTGGCGTCGTCGACCGCGCCCATCAGCGTCAGGCGCGGCCCCCGGCCCTCCAGCCAGTCGTGCGGGCTGCCGTCGATCTGGAGCATGGCCCCCTCGGCGGCCATGCGCTCACGCCTGCGGAAGACGCGCCTCCTGCGCCCTCTCTTGGGCTGGCGCAGCCCCCGCTGCTTGAGCAGGCGGTCCAGCGTGGACCGGCCGATCTGGACACCCTCCCGCGCGGCCAGCAGTTCCTGGAGGTGGCTGACGTTGAGGCCGTGGTAGCCGCCGCCCGGAGCAGCCAGCGCGGCCACCCGCGCGGCGGTGGCCTCGGCGGTCTTGTGTGCGGGAGCACGTCCCCGGTTGCCGTGGGCCATGCCCGCCACGCCCTGCTCTTGGAAGCGCTGCTCGGAGCGGCGCAGCGTCCGGTCGCTGCATCCTAAAAGCTGCATCGCCTGCGCCCGGTCCAGCGTACCGGCGGTCAGGCGGGTGAGGACCTCGATCCGGCGTTGCTCTTTGGTGTTCAAGGTAGTCGCCTCTGTGATTTCTGTGTCTGTTCTCATGGGCGCAAGGTTCGCCGCCCGTGGACAAAATCACTGAGCAATTAACTTGGACAGATTCACTGAGCAATGACAAACACACACCCGGCTCTTGACAAGTGGGGACCTTTGCTTTATGATTGTTCTACCCAAACGGTTGGGGGAGGATCATCATGCATTCAGGGTTCCACTCACGTTCCCGGCTGTCCCGAAGCCTTCTCGGCGCGACGGCGCTCCTTGCTTTGCTGTCCGGCGGGGCGCGGGCTTTCGCCACGCCCTCCGCCGCCGCCCCGCCGCAGGTGGACCGCGTCGAGCCGCCCGACTGGTGGGCGGGGCAACGCCTCAACCCCATTCGGGTGCTGCTGCACGGCCACGGCCTCGCGGGGGCGCGGGTCCGGGCCGTGGGCGGCGGCCTGAGCGCCCGGAACGCGCGGGTCAGCGCGGACGGCGACTATGTGTTCGTGGACGTCGCCATCGCCCCGGACGCCGCGCCCGGTCCGCGCGGGCTGCGGGTCGTGACACCGGGCGGTGTCGCGGTCGCCCCATTCGCTCTCAGCCCGCCGCTGCCCAAGTCGGGCCGATTTTCCGGGTTCTCGCCGGACGACGTCGTCTACCAGATCATGCCGGACCGCTTCAGCGACGGCGACCCGACCAACGACGAGCCGCCGAACGCGCGCGGCCTGTACGGGCGAGACAACCCGCACCTGTACCACGGCGGGGACTTCCAGGGCATCATCGCCCACCTGCCTTATTTGAAAGACCTGGGCGTGACGGCCCTGTGGATCACGCCCATCTACGAGAACACCCACGTCGTCAATCCCGTCCAGCCGGGCTTCACCGCCCAATACAGCGCGAGCGACTACCACGGCTACGGCGCGATCAATCAGTACGGCGTGGAGCCGCACTTCGGGGACCTGGCGGGCCTGCGCCGGATGGTGGACCGGGCGCACGCCCTGGGCATCAAGGTCATCCAGGACCAGGTCGCCAACCACATCGGGCCGCACCACCCATGGGCGAGCGACCCGCCCACGCCGACCTGGTTCAACGGCACGCCCGCCGACCACCTCAACAACACCTATCAGATTTGGACGGTGATGGACCCGCACGCCCTGCCCGCCGAGCGGGCCGCGACGCTGGGCGGCTGGTTCGCCGATGCCCTGCCGGACCTCAACCAGAACGACCCGGAGGTGGCCCGCTATGAGATACAGAACACGCTCTGGTGGGTGGGACAGGCGGGGTTCGACGGCATCCGCGAGGACACCATGCCCTATGTGCCGCGCGCGTTCTGGCATCAGTGGAACGCGGCCCTGAAAGCCCAGTACCCGCGCGTCAACGCCGTGGGCGAGGTCTTCGACGGCGACTCCTCGCTGGTGTCCTATTTTCAAGGCGGGCGGGTCGGGCCGGACGGCGTGGACACGGGCATGGACGCCCTATTCGACTACCCGCTCTACTTCCCCCTGCGCCGGACGTTCGCCCAGGGGTCGTCCTTCCATGACCTGGCCGATGACGAGGCCCACGATTGGCTGTTCCCGAATGCCGGTCATCTGATGACGTTCCTAGGCAACCACGACGTCAAGCGCTTCATGAGCGAAGACGGCGCGACGGCGGCGGGCCTGGAGCTGGCCGACACGTTCCTGCTGACGAATCGGGGCATCCCCTTGATCTACTACGGGGATGAGATCGGCATGACCGGCGGGGACGACCCGGACAACCGGCGCGACTTCCCCGGCGGCTTCCCCGGCGACCCGCGCGACGCCTTCACCGCCGCCGGGCGGACGCCACAGGAGCAGCAAATTTGGCAGCACGTGCGCGCCCTGACGCACCTGCGCGCCCGGCTCGCCCCGCTCCGTCGCGGCGCGCAGGTGACGCTGTCCCTGACCGATCAGCAGTGGGCCTACGCGCGTGTCTGGCGGGGGCAGTCCGTCGTGGTCGCCCTCAACAACGACGCCCAGCCCGCGACGTTCGCCGTCCCGGTCGCCGCCCTCGGCTTCGCCGACGGGACGACCCTCACGGACGGGCTGGGCGTGGCCGCGCCCGCCCGCGTCACCGGCGGCGTCCTGTCCGTCACCCTGCCCGCCCGCTCCGGCGCGGTGTTTGTGAAGTAGGGGGGTGACTCACCCGGCACGGCAAGCCGTGCCACCCTCTCCTTCGGAAAGGAGAGGGTTAAGACGCAGCCCCAGATGCGCTCATTCTGACTCCCCTCTCCCTTTCCGAAGGGGGAGGGGCTGGGGGTGGGGGCCTCGCGCTACCGCGTTGGCGGCGGGGCGGTGCTGCCGTGTTCTTCCAGGATCGGGGGGAAAAACGTCTGGCGCGGCTCGACGGCCTCGCCGCGCAGCATCCGGGCGAGCAGGTGGCCGGCCTGGGCCGCGACTTCGTTGAGCCGCACGTTCAGCACCGTCATGTGCGGGGCCACCCGGCGCATGAAGCGCGCGTTCAGGCAGGTCATCACGCTGACGTCCTGGGGAACCCGCAGCCCGGCCTCGGTCAAGGCGCGCTCTGCCCCGAGGGCGCTGATCTCGTCCTCCGCGAAGATCGCTGTCGGTGGGTCCGGCTCCTGGAGGCGCGCGCTCAGGGACGTGTAGACGCCGTTCTCGTGGTGGACGTCGTCGCGGTACTCCAGGGTGTCACCCAAGCCGAACTCGTCGCGCGCGCGGCACATCCCCTCGAAACGCCCCCGGCCCACCATCAGCTCCCGCCGGATGTTGTAGAACAGGATGCGCCGGTGGCCCAGCCCGTACAGGTAACGAATGGCCTCGTATCCGACGGCGGCGTTGTCCATGCCGACCGCGACCTTGTCCGGCTGCGGCGAGGAGCCGCGGATGACATAGGGCAGGCCGGTCCGGTCCAGAATTTGCGGGCGCGGGTCGTCCACGAACATATCGGTGATGATCAGGCCGTCGCAGACCCGTGAACGGGCGAGCCGCTCCATCGCCTCCACCGGGCCGATGTCCCGCCCGCCGCACTGGGCCAGCATCAGGTGAATGCCGTACTGGTTGAGCGCGTAGGTCAGGCCGCCCAGAATCTCGTGGTAGTGGGGGGAAAGCTCGTCGGGGGCGTCATGGTCTTCGAGGAACGGGGAGGCTTTGGCCTGACGGTCAATGACGAGCATCAGGGCCGCCGTGTCCGTGCGGCCCCGGACGAGGTTCTGGGCCGCCCGGTGCGGGCTGTAGTTCATGTCCCGCGCCGCCGCCAGGATGCGGTCCCGCGTGGCGGCCCCGACGCTCTTGCCCGCCCGGACCTGGCCGTTGAGGACGCGCGAGACCTCCGAGCGGGAGACGCCGACGCGCGCGGCGATGTCTTCCAGACGGACGGAGGTTGAGGTTCGGTCTGCCATGTCTTGTGTTCCCGGCCTCGCCGCCCCAATCGCATGGGGCGGCAAAGGTTCGGTCTTATTATACACCGAACGAGGGGATTTGTCCGGTCGTGCCCCACTTCTCTGTTGACAAGGGGGACCGGCGGTGTTATAATCAGCCCCAGTTACCCAAACGATTGGGGGAACGGCGGGACGCGGCGACGCCGATGCCGCGCCCCCTCAGAGCGTGTATAGAAAGTGGACGTGTGAGAGTGGCGGGCGAATGAATTCGCGCCTGGATTATTGCAAGGTCGGCCTTCGCCGACGCCGACGCACTTTCCGAGCGTCCGCGCAGGCGGACAATGGATTCAGAAGCCGCGAATTCATTCGCCAGGCGACTTCCTACACACTCTCAGACTGACTTGGAACCCATGAATCGCAGCGACGTTTCCCGCCCCCTGTCCGCCGTCCTCCTGCTCGCCGCCCTGCTCCTGGCCGGTTGTCGGTCGGGACAGGCGGGCGCGGCCCCCACCCCGCCCGCGTTCCTGGACGCGGCGGACCGGGTGAGCGTCCGCCTGGACACGCCCGCCGACATCGCCGCCCTGGCGGGTCAGTTCACGGTCACGGTCGGGAAGGCCAGTGTGCCGGTCGCCCGCGTGGAGGCCGTCGCGGACTCGGCGATGCCCCCAACGGCCCAGGCGTCCGCGCAGGAAGTGGTACTCGCCGGCACCTTCCAGTCCGTGCTTGGCGGCACGGACTGGCAGACCGACGGCAGCGCCGGTCGGATGCAGCCCGTCGGCGGCGACCGATACGCGCTCGTGGTCCGGCTGCCTGCGGGCCATTACGAATACAAGGTCGTCCGGGGCGGCACCTGGGCGGTGAACTACGGGCAGGGCTTCGCGCCCGGCGGGGCGAATCTGACGCTGACGGTGCCGAGCGACGCCTGGGTGCGCTTCGAGGTGGACTTCGCCCGCAAGACTATCCTGAACTCCGTGGACGATCCGGCACAGGTGGCCCCGCCCCAGGGGCCGGCCGCCGCCCCGGACACGGCGGCCGCCGGGGCGGCCCCACAGCCCGCGCGCGACATCACGCTGGTCCTGAAGCGGCCCCTGGGTCCGTCCGACATCGTCCAACCAATGAACGTCCGTCTCCCCGACGGCACGGTTCGGCGTATCTATGCGCGGGATGTTCTTTCCGGGCCGGAATACGTCTCCCAGGACGACGACCTGGGAGCGACCTACGCCCGGACGGGGACCGTGTTCAAGGTCTGGTGCCCGGTCGCCGCCTCGGCGTCCCTGCGGCTCTTCGCCCACGCCGTCGGCGGCAGCCCGCGCGTCGTGCCGTTGCGCCGGGGCGCGGCGGGCGTCTGGAGCGCGTCCGTCCCCGGCGATCTGAACGGGACGTATTACCAGTACGAGTTCGACTCCTACGGCGCGTCCCATGTGGCCCCCGACCTGTATGGCCGTGCCGCCGGTGCTGACCTCCAGCGCTCCATGGTCGTTGACCTGGCCCGCACCGCCCCGGCAGGGTGGGATTCCGACGCCCCGCCCCCGCTCGCGGCCCCCACCGACGCCGTCGTCTACGAGCTGCACGTGCGGGACTTCACCTCCGACCCGTCCAGCGGCGTCCCGCCCCCGCTGCGCGGCACGTACCTGGGCCTCGTCGCCCCCGGCACGACCGTGCCCGGCACGGCCTCCCCGACGGGGCTGGATTACCTGCGGCGGCTGGGCGTCACCCATGTCCACGTCCTGCCCTTCCAGAGCATCAACCCCGGCCACGCGGGCGGCTACAACTGGGGCTACGAGACCGATCTCTTTGACGTGCCGGAGCCGCGCTACGCGACCGACCCGAACGATCCCGCCGGGGTCATCCGCCAGGTCAAGACGATGGTGGCGGGCCTGCACCGCGCCCGCCTCGGCCTGGTCATGGACGTGGTCTACAACCACGCCGTCCCCGTCTCCGGCGACGCCTCGCCGTTCTGGGCGACGGTCCCCTACTATTACTTCCGCACCGACTTCGCGGGGAACCTACTCAACGAGTCGGGCGTCGGCAACGCCCTGGACGACGACCGCCCGATGGTCCGCAAGTTCATCGGGGACAGCCTGGTCTACTGGGCGACCCAGTACCACATGGACGGCTTCCGCTTCGACCTGCTGGGGATGTTCACGCCGCCGTCGGTGCGCGCCTGGTCGGCGGCCCTGCGCCGTGTCCGGCCCGACATCCTCCTTTACGGCGAGCCGTGGACCGGCGGCGGCCCGACCCGCTTCGGCAAGGGCGCGCAGCGCGGGCTGGGCGTGGCCGTCTTCAACGACAACTTCCGCAACGCCCTGCGCGGCGACTTGAACGGGACACAGCCCGGCTTCGCGCTCGGCGGCGGCGGGGACGCGGCGACGCTGCAGACGGTCTTCTCCGGCTCACCGGACTTCACCGCGTCCCCCACGGAGACCATGAACTACGTCTCCATCCACGACGACATGACACTGTGGGACAAGATCACTCAGACCCTGCCTGCGGACGACCCGATGGACCGGCGGGCGCTGAAGTTCGCCGGGGCGATGGTGCTTCTGAGCCAGGGCGTCCCCATCCTGGAGGGCGGGGCCGAGTTGGGCCGCACCAAGCAGGGGCAGAGCAACTCCTACAACCTCGGCGACGCCGTCAATCACTTCGACTGGCAGCGCGGGCTGGAGTTCGCGGACGTTTCCGACTATTACCGGGGCCTGATCGCCATCCGCTGCGCCCACCCGGCCTTCCGGTGCGCGACGGCGGACGCCGTACAGCGCACCCTGGCGTTCGTCCCCTCGGCGGGCCTGCCGCCGCAGACAGTGGCCTTCACGCTGGACGGCTCGGCCACCGGCGACGCCTGGCGCAGAACACTCGTCGTCTTCCACGGGGCCACGGACGCGGCCCCCGTCGCGCTGCCGCCGGGCCGGTGGCGCGTCGCCGTGGACGGCGACCAGGCCAACGTTTCCGGCGCTCCCCCGGCGGCGGCCACCGTCACCCTCGCGCCGCTCTCGGCGTATGTGTTCTACCAGGACGACCCGCCGTGAACAACAAGAAGGCGGATGAAACCGCTCGTCCGCTCCCGGTCCATCTGCGGGTTTCCGCCGCCGCCAAAAAAAAATTGTTCCCTGCGAAAATTTCGCTTGACAAGCAGGGCGCGCGGTGTTATAATCAACCCAAGTTACCCAAACGGTTGGGGGAGGAACATTCAAATGAATTCTCACAGCATTCACACGACTTCGGAGAACGGCGCGCAGCCGCGCCGTCAGATCGGCTTCACGCTGATCGAGTTACTCGTCGTCATCGCTATCATTGCGATCCTGGCGGCCATCTTGTTCCCTGTCTTCGCCCAGGCCCGCGAGAAGGCCCGTGCCATCGCCTGCTTGTCCAACACCAAGCAGCTCGCGCTGGCAGCCATTCAGTACGAGCAGGACAATGACGAGAAGACCCCAGGTGGGGTTAACAATAGTGGCCTCGGTTCTGGATGGGCGGGTCAAATCTACCCGTATGTCAAGAGTACGGCCGTTTTCACTTGCCCAGACGACCCCACCCCGTCGAGCAATGTCGGCAAGACGTCGTCCTACCTATTCAACCGAAACTGTGCCATTTACAACGCTGCCGGGACTGGGAACGGCGAGAATGCTTCCGACGGAACGGCTCTGGCGGCATTCACCTCGCCCGCTAAGACGGTCCTGATGGCCGAAGTTACCAACAGCCAGGGGTACGATGTCTCGGCACCGCCCAACAACAGAGGCAATCAGCCCGGTGACCCCAACGATACCAGCCTCCATAACGGCGATGATACGTATGGCGGTGGCTCACCCGCAGGATGCGGCCTCGGCGGTCAATATGACATGGTCGGCTACAGCACGCCCTTCAATGCTACCACCAACCCGAGTGGTGATCTTCAGTACGCGACGGGCTATCTGAGGAACTCGCGCGCCGCCGCTGGTGACACCGGTGCCCAGACCTTCTTCACCGGCCCGGCAGGCCGCCACACTGGTGGCTCGAACTACGTCATGTGCGACGGGCACGCCAAGTTCCTGTTGCCGAGCCACGTGTCCGGCGGCTACCCGAACGGGACACCCGGCGACTGCGGCAGCGGCGGCACGGGCGCTCTCACAGCCTCGACCGTGGACTGCTCGGACCCCACGATCGCCGCGACATTCAACGTTAACTAGTATCCATTGACGATGCGCGCCCCCGGCCAAAAATGCCGGGGGCGCACTCAATTTTGAGGACTCCCATGCGAACACAGATGACACGACGAATGTGGGCCGGTGCTTACGTTCTTCTGGCGGCGGCTACGCTGGCGCTTGCGGGCTGTCACCACGACCAAGCCGCCGCCGCACCCGGCAGCGGCCCTGACGCCCAGCAAGAGCAGCAGATTCAGCAAAATGCAGCGGCGCAAGCCGCCGCGGGCCAAAACCTCCCTCCGATGGGCACTGAAAAATAAGGTGGGGCGGGGGGGGCCCAGGCACCGGTGCCAATCACCCATGACGCATTGGCCTCGCAGAGTGGAAGCGCTGGCGCTGTTCGCTCTCACAGCTTGCCACTGCCCAACCGGTTCCTTGGCCACGGCGGCGCGTCCACCGTGGCCGACAAATTCGATGATCTGCACGCTGTCCCTGTAGCGCGCCCCATTGGGGATGCTGTCCGTCCCCACTGCCTTCCCCCCGTTTGACGTTTGTACCCACCGGGACCAACCAGCCACGTTCTTCCCGCTGATCATCGCCGGGCACTGCCGGCCCGCTACGGCCACCGGCGGCGTGAGGCAAAAACAAGGCCGTAAAAATATTGCTTGACAGAACGTGTTCGCAACGCTATAATGATATCAGTTACCCAAACGGTTGGGGAAGGAAGACAAACATGAACTACCGTCATTTCAGCACCCCGACGCAGCCTGACGCGCAGCCGCGCCGTCAGTTCGGCTTTACGCTCATCGAACTGCTCGTCGTGATCGCTATCATTGCGATCCTGGCAGCCATTCTGTTCCCGGTCTTCGCCAAGGCCCGCGAGAAGGCCCGCCAGATCACCTGCGCCTCCAACATGAAGCAGCTCGGACTCGGCTTCATCCAGTACCAGCAAGACAACGACGAGAAAAACCCGTCCGGCGTCGCTTACGGCGCCGGGTGGGCAGGCGAAATCTACTCGTATGTCAAGTCTACGGGCGTGTACAAGTGCCCGGACGATGCACAGAACGTCATTTACGGCAACAGTATGCCTATCTCCTACGCCTTCAACACGAATCTGGCGGGCGGGGGTCCGCAGGGGGCGCTGGCGTCGGAGAATGCGCCCGCCTCCACGGTGCTGCTGTGCGAAGTCACCGGGGCGAACGCGCAGATCACCGTAGACGCCACAGAGAACACGGTTGGTGGCGCGTCCTTTGTGTCGCCCGGCGTTGATGGGCTGGATGCCATCACCACCGCCGGTGCCAACAACTTCAACGACATTATCAACGACAAAGACGGCACGGATGGAACGACAGACCCGAACCGGGGAATCACCAAGTACGCGACCGGCCCGATGGGCGGCATCACGCCGACCAACCTGACCCAAGACTACACCGGCCTCACCGGCCGCCACACGGACGGCTCCAACTTCCTGGCGACGGATGGCCACGTGAAGTGGATGCGCGGCGTGGCCGTCTCCCCCGGCACCAATGCAGCAGCCGCGACGGACGCTCAAGCAGCCGACACCGGCAACAGGAACGCCGCCGGCACAAGCAACCTGGGAACCGCGGCCTTGACCTTCAGCCCCACCTAAGCGTGGCGGACAGTCGGTTGAAGCAAGACATCTCACGGGAGCGCCCCATGCGGTCTCCGCATGGGGCGCTCCCGTATCCTCCCAGGGCACGTCACCGACGACACACCGAGATGGAGTACGTCTCAACAAAGAAGTGATGCAAACACAATTCAAGCGATGGAATTTCGGAGATTTGATGAAGCGGAGCGTTGCGCGTCCGGTCCTGCGGAACACGGCGGGCCTCGCCGCCGCGTCGGTCCTGCTCCTGACGAGCTGTTCCCACTCGGCACAGACGGTGGCCGTGACCGTCCCCGCACCGCCGGTGGGTGTCAAGACGGCGGCTTTGGCCGCCGCCCCCGGCACGGCACCGGCGGACGCGCCGCCGTGGCCGTCGAACTCGGTGATCTACACGCTGTACCCGAGTATCTTCTCGCCCCAGGGCGACTTCGCCGGTGTCACCGCGCAGTTGGGTCGCTTGAAAGCCCTCGGCATCACCGATGTCTGGATCATGCCCGTCACGCCCGTTGGCAAGGCGATCAATGGGCATCCGACCGTGGACAGCCCGTATGATGTACACGACTACTATGCCATCAACCCGCAGTACGGCACGTCCGCCGACCTGCACACACTGATCGCCAAAGCGCACGCGCTCGGCCTCCGGGTGCTTTTGGATGAAGTCCTGAATCACACGGCCTGGGACAACGCGCTGATCACCCAGCACCCGGAATACTACGTCCACAGCGATGGCAACCCGAACAACCCGGCCTCCATCAAGATGGCGTTCAACTACAGCGATGTCGCCCAGTTGAACTACGCCAGCCCCGGCCTGCGCGCTTACATGACGCGGATGCTGCGCTACTGGATCACGCAATACCATGTGGACGGCTTCCGCTTCGACTCCGCCAACAACCCCGATGGGCCAGGGCGACTGATCCCCGCCGACTTCTGGCAGCAGCTCGGCGTCAGCCTGCGCCAGACCAAGCCGGACGTTCTGATGCTCGGCGAGGAGGAGACGCCGGACCTGGCGAAGAAGCCCTTTGCCCTGGATTACGCCTGGCGTATGTACGACCCCGGCGGACACGGAGCGCTGAAGAACGCCTCGGACGGCGGCGATGTGTCCCAGGTGCGGACGGCCTGGCAGAGCCAGGTCAGCGACTTCCCGGCGGGCATGCAGCATATGTCGGTCCAGGACGACTGGGACACGCCCCGCGATGTCAACTCGTTCGGCGGCCCGGCGGGCGCCCAGGCCGTGGCCGTGTTCAACTTCACCAACACGGGCGTGCCGCTGGTCTACAACGGCATGGAGATCGGGAACGCCGCCGGGACGACCAACCCCCACGCGCCGATTGACTGGCACGGCGGCAATCCGGCCTTCCCGGCCTTCTACCACGCCCTCATCGCCCTGCGCCACAGCAGCCCGGCCTTCCAGGGAGGGGCGATGACGTGGCTGCCGAACTCCGCGCCCCGGCAGCTCCTCACCTACACGCGGACCGGCGGCGGCGCGCAGTTCCTGGTCGCGGTCAACCTGACCCCCAGCGCGGCTCAGGGGACGATCCTGTCGCGCATCGGCGGCGGCTGGAAGCCCGTCACACTGCCCGGCGCACTGGCCGCGCGGACACACGCGGCCCTGCCCGCCGTCGCCTTGCCGCCGAAGGGCTTCGCCCTTTTCCGGCGTCCCTTCCGGGGGGGCGCGGCGGCGCTGGCGGCCATGTCGGCCTCGACCCGCCCCACCCAGGCGGGGGCGGCGGCCGCGCAGGACGACGCGAGCGATCCCGCCTACGCCAAAGGCTACCACGCCGGTGACAACGGCGGCTCCGGCTTCACCCCGTTCGGGATCGTCTCCACCGGCACTGCCGGCACCTTCGTGTTCACGGCGACGGAGGCGGAGGGGGACCAGGGCACACCGGCCCCCGACACCATCGACTCCGGCGGGAAATCGTTCGGCCTGTACGCGCAGAGCGCGGACGGCTCCATCACCATCACGCGCGGCTTCGCCGTCCCACTGTCCACGCCGGGAAGCACGTTCTCGATGGACTTCGTGACCGGCCTGAACGACGGCGGCACGTCCGGTGTGGCGCTGACGACTTCGGGGGGCACGACCGGCAGTTTTGTGCTGCATGGCGGCACCGGTGTCTTCTTCAACGACGCCTCGGCGGGCATCGGCTTTGTCCCCGGCGCGTCGCACCTGGTCTACACCCTGACTTCCCCGACCACCTACGCGCTCAAGGTCACGGGCGCGGAGGCGTTCAGCGGCACGGGCAGTTTCCAGGGCCGCATCACCGGCTTTCAGGTCCGGCAGACCAACTCCGGCTCCACGAAGCCCGACCACAACGCCTACTTCAACAATCTGTCTGTGGGACACACTGCTCAAACACCGTGAACCGCTCGGCGGCACAAGGAACAGACCAATGGCATCAGTGACGAACCAGAACGTGCCCACGGCGGTCGCGTCGGACGGGGAGGGGCAGCGGCCCCTCGGCTTCGGCGCGCTGTGGGACATGAACTTCGGGTACCTGGGCATCCAGTTCGGCTGGGGCCTACAGATGGCGAACATGGCCGCCATCTACACCAAGCTCAACGCGCACATTGACAAGCTCCCCCTGCTGGGGCTGGCCGGACCGATCACCGGCCTGATCATCCAGCCGATCATCGGCGCGATGAGCGACCGGACCTGGAGTCCGAAGTTCGGGCGGCGGCGGCCCTACTTCACCGTCGGCGCGGTCCTGGCGTCGCTGGCCCTGTTCGCCATGCCCTCCTCGCCCGTTCTCTGGGTGGCGGCGACTCTGCTGTGGGTCCTGGACGCCTCCATCAACGTCAGCATGGAGCCGTTCCGCGCCTTCGTCGCCGACAAGCTGCCGCCCCGCCAGCGTTCGGCGGGCTTCCTGATGCAGAGCTTCTTCATCGGCCTGGGTTCGACGCTCGCCACCCTGCTGCCCTGGGTCCTGCACCACCTGGGCGTGAGCGCCGAGGCCGCCAACGGGGTCCCGCTGTCCGTCGTCTACTCGTTCCGCGTCGGCGCGTTCGCCTTCATCGGGGCCGTCCTGTGGACCGTGCTGCGGACGCCCGAAGCGCCGCCCGCCGACATGGCCGCCTTCGAGCAGCACCGGCGCGAGACGCGGGGCGTGGCCGCCGGGGCGCGCGAGATTCTCCATGCCGTCCAGGTCATGCCGCTGACGATGCGCCAGCTCTTCGGGGTCCAGTTCATGACCTGGCTCGGCCTGTCCTGCTTCTGGGGCCTGTTCATGCCGGCCGTCGCCCAACACGTCTTTGGCGTCACCGACCCGAAATCGCCCCGCTATGACCGGGCGACCGAGTGGGTGGGCGTCTGCATGGCGGCGTACTCGGTGGTCTGCTTCCTGGTCGCGCCGCTGATGCCGCGCCTGGCGTCGTCCCTGGGTCGGCCACGGCTGCATGCGCTGGCGCTAACGGTCGGGGGGCTGGGGCTGCTGTCCGTCGCCCTGATCCACACCCAGAACCTGCTGCTGCTGCCGATGGCCGCCTTCGGCATCGCCTGGGCGTCCATCCTGGCGATGCCCTACGCGATCCTCTCGGTGGCGCTGCCGGCGGAGCGCATCGGCGTCTACATGGGCATCTTCAACTTCTTCATCGTGCTGCCGCAGACGGTGTACGGCCTGGGGATGCCCCTAATCATCAAGTACGTCTTCCACGAGAACGCCCTGGACACCCTCATCCTGGGCGGCGCCTGTTTCCTGGTCGCGGCCCTGCTGGCGCTGCGCGTCCGGGAACTGGCCCCGGCGAACGCCCTGGAACCCGTGACCGGCTAGGAAAAAGGAAACGATTGAATATGCGAGCCTTTGCGGCGGCGGCCCTGACAACCACGCTCTTCCTGCTGCCCGCCCTTCCGGGGCGCGCGCAGACCTACACCGACAACGCGGGCAACTACCCGGCCAAAGGCGGCTACGACGGCCTGGGCGGGAGTACGCCCGGCTTTGGCGCGTTCAAAGTCACGGCCAACACCGGGGCCGGCACATTCCTCTTCACCGCCGGGGAGGGGGAAGGCAACACCGGCACACCCAAGCCAAGCTCCATTGACACCCAGGGGCTGTCCTTCGGCTTCTACTCGGACGGCTCGACCACCGCCGCCGTCACCATTGACCGCCCCTTCCGCACCGCCGAAGGATCGGGGGGAATCGGCACGGTCGGCGACTCCTTCGCGCTGGACTTCGTGACGGGCTACAATGACGGCGGCGACACCGGCCTCTCCGGCGTGTCCCTGCTTGCGAACGGCGCCCCCGTCGGCACGTTCGCCTACCACGGGAACGACTACTACACGTTTAATGGAACCAAGATCGGTCCGGGGTACACGAGCGGCGCACTGCATCTCGTCTACACCATCACGTCAGCGACCACCTACTCCTTCGCGGCGACGGGTGCGTTCACCGTCAGCGGCACGGGCACCTTCTCCGCGCCGTTCACCGGCTTCGAGGTGCGGCAGGTCAACTCCGCCAACGCGGTCGCCGCCAAAATCCACCCCGACCATAACGGCTACTTCAACAACCTCGTTTTACAATGCAAGCAGCCATGAACACGATTGCCCCGGAACGAATCGCCGATCTCTTGAGCTGCGGCAGCCGCGCCGAGGACGTGCGCGGCCTCCGCGCGTTTCTGGAACGGCAGGGGACGTTCGAGTTCCCCGTGCTGGACACCGGCTTGTTCGCGGCGGCACGACTCGGCGGGGACGCTCTCTACACGGGCTATGACAACGTCTGGGTGCGTGACAACATTCACGTCGCCCACGCGCACTTCGTCATGGGCCGGGGGGACATCGCCGCGCGGACCGTGGCGGCCCTCTCCACCTATTTCCGGCGGCACCGGCACCGCTTCGAGGCGATCATCCGGGGCGAGGCGGACCCCGCCGACCCGATGAACCGGCCCCACGTCCGCTTCAACGGGCGGACGCTGGAGGAGAACCCGGAGAAGTGGTCCCACGCCCAGAACGACGCCCTGGGGTACTTCCTCTGGCTCGCCTGTCGTCTCGCCCTCACGGACGGCACGGCCCCTTCGGCGACGCCGTGGGAGCTGCTGGGCCTATTCCCACTGCTGTTCCAGGCCCTGCGCTACTGGCAGGACGAGGACAGCGGGCACTGGGAGGAGGCGCGCAAGGTGGAGGCGTCCAGCATCGGCACGGTCGTGGCCGGACTCCGGGAGATGCGCCGCCTGATGGCCGCCCAGTCCCTGTCGTCCTTCCCCTGCCTGGGCGAAACAATCTCTACGGGGCTGCTGGACGACCTGATCGGCGCGGGCCGGGCGGAACTGGGGCGCATCCTGCCCGCCGAGTGTGTCCAGGAAGACCCGGCGAAGCGGCGGCGCTACGACGCCGCCCTGCTGTTCCTGATCTCCCCGCTTCAGGTGGTGGACGACGCCATGGCCGATCAGATTCTCCACGATGTGGAGACGCGCCTGCTGGGCGACCACGGCGTCCGCCGCTACGGGGGCGACTCGTTCTGGTGCGCCGACTACAAGGCGCTGCAAAGGCCCGAAGAGCGCACGTCCGACGTCAGCGACGACATGACGGCGCGGGACGCCCTGCTTGTCCCCGGCGAGGAGGCGCAGTGGTGCCTCTTCGACCCGCTGCTGTCGGCCATCCACGGACGCCGCTTTCTGGAGACCGGCGACGGCGCGAGCCTCCAGAAGCAGGTGCATCACTTGAACCGCTCCCTAAGCCAGTTGACCGACCGGGACAGCGGCTTCCCCCCGTTCCTGTGCCCGGAACTGTACTACCGGGAGCAGGGCCTCTGTGTGCCCAATGACGTGACCCCGCTACTGTGGACGCAGGCGAATCTCAGCACCGCCCTGGTCTCCATGGAGCGCAGCGCCCTGCGCGTTTCCGGGGAGCATTGACATCCGGCCCGCACGGGGGTAGAATGTTCGGGCGTGGACAGTTGGCGCAGTGGTAGCGCACTTCGTTGACATCGAAGGGGTCACAAGTTCGAATCTTGTACTGTCCATTTTCCTCCCACGCCCCGAGAGAATTTTTGGCGCTTCCCCTCTCGGGGCGCGCACTTCGTCTCCCGAATCCGGGGGCACCCCCTGCCCCCAAGTGTGACCTCACGCCCGCGCAGCTCGCCGAGGGCGCTGAGGAGTGGTTCTACGCCCCGGCGGCCCGCCAGTACTCCCCCCGCACCGTCCGGGACTACTACACGCTCCTGCGCTCCCTCTTCCGCTGGCTCGTCGGGGACGGCCGCCTGTCCATCTCCCCCCTCGAGAGGATCGAGGTCCCATCTCCCGCGACGACCAGGTCCAGCCGTTCTCCGAGGGGCAGGTGACCGCGCTGATCGCCGCCGCCGGCCGCTCGCGCCACCCGCAGCGCGCGGCGACCATGCGGGACGCGGAGGCGATGCAGGCGGCGCTCATCCGAACGCAGGTCCACGGGCTTCCGCATGGTCGAGCGGCACCTGCGGACGGTGGCGGACTGTCCGGCCTCGGAGACGGCGGCTACGGGGATGTTCCAGGGGCGGCCGGTGCTGATGGACATGCGGCTGCCGCCGGGCTTCCTATGCCTGGCCTGCGTCCTGGGTGCGTTCAGCCGCCGCTGCGTCGGACGACACCTGACCTCATGCGAGGCCGGAGGCGGCGCGGATGCGGGCGTGGGTGGCCTGCACGTCCTCCCAGCCGCCGATGTTGACTTCCTTCTGCTCCAGCATCTGATAGATCTCGAAGAAGTGCTGAATCTCCAGCAGCGTGTGTTCGGACAGGTCGTTCAGCGAACGCACGTCATCGAAGCGCGGGTCGGCGACGGCGACGGACAGGACCTTGTGGTCCTCGCCCTTGGCGTCGTGCATCAGCAGCGTCCCGACGGGGCGGGCGACGATCAGGCAGCCGACGAACGTGGGGTGGGACGCCATGACCAGGATGTTCAGCGGCTTGCGCGCCCCGCCCGCCTTGGTCCCGCAGACCCAGCCGTAGTCGCAGGGGTAGAACAGCGGCGAGAACAGCGTGTGGTCGTAGCGGAACAGGTCCCCATCGGCGGCGTACTTGTACTTGTTGGACGAGCCTTTGGGCACCTCGACGATGGCGTTGACCTCGCGCGGCGCGTCCGCGCCGAGCGGCAGCTCTTCATACAGCATGGGGCGAATCTCCTGACGCTATTATGGCCCGTATCGGGTAAAATAGTGTGCATTTTTCCCTGAACTGTGCGTGAAGACGTCCCACCCGGAGGCCGCATGAACCCCGAACCTAAGCCGCTGGAAGCCGCCGAAGAATTCTCCCCAGAGGCCGTTGAAGACGGCGCGCTGATCCCGACCGATGTGGAGCCGGCGGCGCTGGCCGCCGCCCGCGTCCAGTCCCTGCCGACGCTGGCCGCCCAGTCCGACGCCCTCTGGCGGATGCCCGCGCCGGAGCGGCACGAGGCCCTGGGCCATCTGCCCGCCCCCCTGGTCGCCGCGCTGATCGAGGGCGACCCCGCGCGCAACACCGCCCTGATCGCCTCCCTGCCCGCCGCCAAATTCCAGCAGGTCGCCAATCTGGGGACGGCGGAGCAGGGCCGCGCCTGGCTGGAGCGCGCAGTCGGCTCCGGGACACTGGCCGGGGCGCTGCTGCCGTCGCTGATGAACGGCCCGAACCTGGCCGAGATGCTGATGAGCGACCCCGGCGTGCGCCGCGCCCTGCCCAAGCTGCTCAACTTCGAGCGCGCCGAGCGCTGGCGGCAGCTCCTGACCACCAACGAGTGGCACAAGAACATTGACGAGCTGCTGATGGCGGACGCCGACGAGCTGCTGGCGCGCGCGACCATCCGTAATCAACCGCTCAAGGCCGTGCTTCAGTCCCTGCTGGACTTCATGCCGGAGCTGTATCTGGAGACGGTCCAGCTCGCCCTGGAGCGTTCCAAGTACGCCGAGGACCGCCCGGAGGAGATGGAAGACCTGACGCAGACGCCGTTCGGCCTGCCGGAGATCGGCAACGCGGCCCTGCGCGCGCCTCTCCCGGAGGGGACGGCGACGCTGACTCCGGGCGCGGACTCGTCGCCGCTGACCGAGCTGCTGCCGGCGGGCGGCGACCCCGTGTTCGCCCTGGCAACGGCGGGGCTGACCACGGCCCGCAAGGCATTGTTGGAGGATCAACTCAAGAACCTGCTGCGCGCGGAGATCGTGGCCGGGGGCGCGTTCGGCCAGTCCGAGATGGAACGGGCGGCGGGGCGGGTGCTGTTCTCCCTGCGGGTCGGTTTGGAGTCGTTCGGGCCGAGCGTGGAGGACGCGACGCGGGCGCTGGAGACGCGGCACCTGAACGAGATCAGCGCCCTAGGTGCGCGGGCGGCGGAGGAGTACCGGCAGCGGGCGCTGCGGCTGTCCGGCCTGCGCGACTGGCTAGACGGGCGGCAGCGACAGTTCACGGACGCCCTGCGCCAGCCCGAAGCCGGGGTGGACCCGCAGACGCGCGAGCCGGTGCTGTGGCTGGCGACGAAGCCCAAGCAGCCGCGCGCCGAGTGGCAGCCGACACCGCTCTTGGAGGTGATGGCGCGGCTGGACGACGCCGCCGCGTGGGGCGCACTGGCCCGCGCGGCCTTCGGCACCGTGGAACGGATGCACACCATCTGGACCACGGCCAAGACGCGCACCTGGGACGAGGCCCTGCGCCGCACCGTTATCGCCCTGACCCTCTACCGCCGCTGGGAGCCGGAGTTGGTCCGCCCCGCCGAGGACTACGCCGCCTTCCGCCGCCGCTACGGCACGGGGAACCGTAACGGCGTGGACACGGTCCGCCAGATCGTGCTGGACGCCCTGGATTCGACCCCCGACGCCGCCTGGAAGCCGCACGACGCCAAGGACCACGCCCGCGCCCTGCTCCTGCGCGCCGTCCGCGAGCTGGAGACCATGCCCCTCCCACAAGCCCCGAAGCCCGACCGCCGTCACAACGAGACGGACCATCCCCCGCCCGAAGGCGAGTACTCTGAGCCGTGAGCGCGGATCGCAACGAACGGATTGTTTACGCCTGACCGGCGAGGCGGTTGAGGGCACGCGGGCCGTTGAAGAGCGCCCGGAGCGCCTCCGGGCGGTTCTCGTTGGTCAGGAAGTTGGTCCAGATCATGAACCAGGTCCAGAGCGGCTGCGCGTCAAGTATTTCCGGGGTCGGCGCGTTGCCGACTTCACCAAGGGCAATGGGCCGCCCTTCGGCCTGCGCGACCAGACCGTCGTAGGAGTGCCGGTGGAACTCGTTCCCGTAGATGTCCACAGCCAGCACGTCCACGACGTCATGGCCGGGGTAGCAGTCGGCATAGGGAAGGATGGTCTCGCTCGGTGCGCTCGCGTTCCAGACCCAGATCAGGTTGTCAAGGTGGTGGACGTTCACAAAGCGGTCATACATCTGCCGGTAGAGGGCGGCGTAGCCATCGGGGCCGCCGCGCCCACCCCACCAGAACCACGCGCCGTTCAGCTCGTGGTAGGGCCGCCACAGGACGGGAACGCCGACGTCACGCAGCTGTGCCAACAGGGCGGCGATGACGTCCACCTGCCGCGCCCAGCGCGCGTAGGTCTCCGTGCCGGGGGTGATCAGTTCGCGCCAGTCGGCGTCGTCGAGCCTGCCGCGACAGATGCTGTCCTTGAACGTCACCGGCTCCTCCTCGGTCGGGCGGACGGCGTGCCACATCAGGGTGATGACTGACCCCGCCGCGTGCTGCCGCTTGGCCTCCTCGACGATGACCGGGCGGAAGTTGACACCGTCCATGTCGCCGTCGGCGGCGAAGCCGAAGTCCTGCCCCCAGACCGCCGGGTACTGTCCGGTGATTTGGAACGCCTCGTCGCTATACTGCGACATCTCCCGTGGCGTGTTGTGCTGCCCGGTCATCGTGCGGCTGCCGGACAAGGAGTGGAGAAAGTCCAATAGCGCACGGGCTTCTGGCGTGGCGTTCGGGTTGACGGGAGGGAGGGGCGTCCTGAGCATCACATGGCTCCTTGAATATAATCAATCATTGCTTTAGTTTACCTTTGTCTGGTCAGCCGTGAGCCTTTATACCCAGTCGGTCGCCTCGTATTCGGTCCAGACGCGCTCGTAAACCGCGAGGGTCTGGGCGGCGATGCGGTCCCAGTTGAAGACGGTCTCGACGCGGCGGAACGCCTCGTCGGCCAGGCGCTTGGCCGTGTCCGGCTCGTGCAGGATTTGCAGGAGGCCATCGGCCAGGGAGTTGGGGTTACCAGCGTAGGTGGTGACGCCGGTGACGCCGTTCTCCACCACTTCCGGCAGGCCGCCGGCGTCGGAGACGACCACGGGGACGTGCGCGGCCATGCCCTCCAGGGCGACGATACCGAACGGCTCGTAGAGGCTGGGGAAGCAGGCGATGTCAATGACCTGGTAGATCTTCAACAGGTCGTCGTCGGGGACGAACCCGGCGAAGTAGACGTGCCGCTCCATGCCGAGATACGCCGCCAGGTTCACCAAATGGTCCCGATGGCCGCCGCCACAGACGAGGATCTTGGCGTCGTGGTAGCCCCAGCGGACTTTGGGCAGGGCCTCGATCAAGATTTGTACGCCCTTCTCGCGGACCATCCGGCCCACGAAGAAGATGATCTTCTCTTCGGGCGCGGCGTAGCGGGCGCGGAACGCGGCCTTCTCGGCGGGCGTGAAATCGGGAAGCTGGAATTTCGCCGCATCTACGCCGTTGTAAATCACGTCCATCTTGTCCCAGGGCGTGTGCAGGGCGTATTCGCACTCGCGCTTCATGAACTCGGTGCAGACGATAACGCGCCACGCCTCGGCCTGAAGTTCCCACTCCACGGAGTTGATGTATTCCTGCACCGGGCCGTTGATGCCATTGTTGCGCCCGTACTCGGTGGCGTGGATGGTGGCGAGCATCGGCAAGTGGTACTTGTGCTTCAGCCCGTTGGCGGCGTAGTGGGCGAGCCAGTCGTGGGCGTGCAGCACCAGCGGCTCGGCGGCGTGGGCGTGGCCGGTCTTGTCCAGGGCGGCCCCGGACAGCAGCGTGGGGATCAGCGTGTCGGCGCGGGCGTACATGGCGTCGTTAAGCCGCTGGACCCAGTGGATGAAGTCGTTGGTCGGCCCCTGCGGCGTCACGCGGTACAGGTGGATGCCGTCCTCCACCTCCTCGGCGGCCGCGCCGGGGTGTTCGCAGGTGACGACGTGGACCTCCACACCCTGCGCGACCAGCGCGTGGGCGAGGTCATAGACGTGGCGGGCGATGCCCCCGACGATCTTGGGCGGGTACTCCCAAGTCAACATGATGACGCGCATCTGACAGCCTCCATTGGATCAAGTGGATCAAGAGCCGAATTTCGCCCCGATGTCCGTGCGGTAGTGCATCCCCTCGAAGTGGATGTTCTTGACGGCGGCGTAGGCGCGGGCGCGGGCCTGCGGGAAGTCGTCGCCCAGGGCGGTGACGCCGAGGACGCGGCCCCCGGCGGTGACGGTCGCTTCGCCGTCCCCCGTAGCGGTCCCGGCCTGGAAGACGGTGACGTCGGAGAGGTGCGCGACCTGTTCCAGTCCGTCAATGGGGTCACCCTGGGCATACGGTCCGGGGTAGCCGCCGGCGGCCAGGACGACGCAGACGGCGCTCTGCGCGCTCCATCGCACCTCCACGTCTTCCAGGTGCGCGTCGGTGACGCCGAGCAGGATGTCCACCAGGTCGGTCTCCAGAAGAGGCAGCACCACCTGGGTTTCGGGGTCGCCGAATCGGCAGTTGAACTCAAGCGTCTTGAGCCGCCCATTGGGGGTGATCATGATCCCGGCGTAAAGCACACCCTTATAGGGGATGCCGGTCTCACGGATGGTCTCCATAGCGGGGCGCAGGACCTCTTCCACGGCGCGGGCGTAGAGTTCGGGGGTGACGAGCGGGACCGGGGCGTAGCAGCCCATGCCGCCGGTGTTCGGGCCGGTGTCGCCGTCGCCGACGCGCTTGTGGTCCTGGACGGGAATCATGGGGACCAGCGTGGTGCCGTCGGTGAAGGCCATCAGCGACGCCTCCTGGCCCTCCAAAAACTCCTCAATGACGACGTTCGCGCCCGCCTCGCCGAAGTCCCTGTCCCGCATGATGCGCGTCAGGGCGTCCTCCGCCTCGGCGGCGGTGCGGCAGATGAGGACTCCCTTGCCCGCCGCCTCGCCGTCGGCCTTGACGACCATCGGGCTGTCCGGCGCGGACTGGAAGTGGCTGCGGGCGTAGTAGAGAGCCGCCTCGTAGGAGGAGAAGACGGCGAAGTCCGCCGTGGGGATGCCCGCGCGGAGCATGACGCCCTTCGCGTAGGCCTTGGAGCCTTCCAGCAGGGCCGGCTCGCGGGCGGGGCCGAAGATGCGCAGGCCCTTCTGTTCGAAGGCGTCCACGATGCCCGCGATCAGCGGCGTCTCCGGGCCGACCACGGTGAGGTCAATCTGGTTCTCCTGCGCGAACAGGAGCAGCCCGTCCACGTCGGTCGCGGCCAGCGGCAGGCACTCGGCGTGGCGGGCGATGCCGGGGTTTCCCGGCGCGGCGTAGAGGCGGCTGACTTGCGGACTCTGGGCCAGCTTCCAGACCAGCGCGTGTTCCCGCCCGCCCCCGCCCACCACCAGCACTTTCAGCATTGATCGTGTCTCCTCATCGCTCGCATGATGTCCGGGGGTATGAAACCCCCGTCTTCCCGTTCAAGCGTCCTGCGGACGCGGCGGGGCGCGATGCGTCGGGCTTCGTCCCCTCTTCGTCCGCAGGACGGTCCTCCGTCCGCAGGACGGGGTAACTTCAGACGGGGGTTTCATACCCCCGGACACAACGCGGGCCGCCATCCCCGCGACTGACCCTATGAGCCAACTCTAAAAGCCCGTCGGCGCGTCGGTGCGGTTCAGCTCCAGGTCCACGAACTTGGCGAATTCGGGCATGAACCCGACCTTGACCATCCCCGTGGGGCCGTTGCGGTGCTTGCCGACGATGATCTCCGTCTCCTCCACGTCCTGCTTCTCCGGCCGCTCCGCCCCGTCCGTCTGGTAGGCTTCTTTCATCTTGTAATAGGCTTCGCGGTACAGAAAACAGACCATATCGGCCTCCGCCTCGATGCTCCCCGATTCGCGTAAATCTGAGAGCATGGGGCGCTTGTTTTCGCGGCTTTCCACGGCCCTGGAGAGCTGTGAGAGGGCGATGACGGGGACCTTCAGTTCGCGGGCGAGGGACTTAAGGCCGCGCGCGATCTCGCCGATCTCCTGGACGCGGTTCTCCGTCTTCCGGTGGGAGCGCATCAGCTGGAGGTAGTCCACGACGACCAGGCCCAGGCCCTGCTCGGCCATCAGGCGACGGCACTTGGCGCGCATGGTCAGCGCCGTGGTCTCGGTGGCATCGTCAATGAAGATCGGCGCCTCATACATGTTCTGCACGACCTTCGCCAGCTCCCCCCACTCCTCCTCCACCAGATGCCCCGTCCGCATCTTGTGCGCGTTGATCTGGGCCTGCGAGCAGAGCATCCGCATGGCAAGCTGCGGCGCGGACATCTCCAGCGAGAAGATGGCAACGGCCTTCTTCTCCTTCAGCGCCACGTGTTCGGCCACCGAAAGACAGAGGGACGTGTTGTGGACGCAAATGTCCTGCGCGATGAAGTTCGCGCCATCAGGAACGCTCAGATCGTAGACTTGTTGCTCACCGATCGGCTCGATGGAGACGATCTCGTCCCAGTAGATGTCCGGCCCGGCGAGGCGCCTGAGATCGGCGTCATTCAAGACCTCAGCATAGCGGGCCAGCCGGCGAAGTGGAATACTTCGGTTCATGTGTGGGTTGTAGCCCGCGTACTTGCCGGTGCGCGTCGTTTCCCCGGCACACCGCGCCAATTCCACCATCGGCATCATCTGTGCCGCGAGGGCCTGTTTGACGAGCGACCACGCGCCCGAAGGCGCGTGTCCATTGTTGGCGCGGCGCGTCACTGCGGGCGTCTCAGGGAAGCGCTTGGCCTTACCCCCGATCCAGCCGATTTCTTGTTGGTAAGTCGCCACCGACGACGGCTCGGTGATCTCGACGCGCCAGCATCGCGGCGTCTTTCGCCACAATTTGGCGATGATGCCGAAGCGGGCGAGGGAGTGATGGACATCCTCGGCCAGTTTCTGTGAGGCCACGGCGAACTCAATGCGCGGGTAGCCCTGCATCGCGGAGAGGGTGCCGTCACAGCTCATCAGGATACGCAGAAACTCCGCCAGGTGCGCCTTCGGCCAGCGCCAGACACAGTCCGGGAATGACTTCGCTTCGGCCAACTTCCCCCAGAGGCCCAGCGTCTGGAGCCATTCCGTGACAGGATTGGGCGACGACTTCCACTCGGAGCGCGTCGGACGGACCACGAAATCGGTGATGCCGCGCCGCCGGATGACGCACTGCGGGTACTGACGCCTGATGATCTCCCGAAAATCGTTGACGATAACCGTGTCGGTGTTCGTGAAGCTCGGCGATCTGGCAGTCACGCCGCCTTCCGCAATGAAGTAAGCCATCAAGCGGACCAGATCAAGCGGCAGGCCGTCTTCCGTCCCGAAGGCAGGGACGCGGCGCGGGACGGCGATGTGGCCCCCGATGGCGAGGTCGTGTAGCGGCGTCCAACCGGTGACAGTCAGGAAGGGGTGGTGGCCGGTGACTTCCACGACACGCCCGGTACAGGTGCGGACGCGGAAGCAGGGCTTGACGCCGCTATCCACCCACGCGGCGACCGGGGCAGGCCGCACCTGCCCGGTCTCGGAAAGGCTGAGGACAGCGGGCAGTTGTCGCCGCACACATTCGGCAATGGTCAGGCGTTCACCGGTGGCGGGGTCGTCAATGAGCGATCCCGCCGTGAGGCACTTCCCCATACTCGGCCGGGCGGCGATGATGATCAGGTCGGTGTTCTGGAGGCCGGACGTGATCATGTCGAAGTCGTTGATGCCCGTGGACAGGCCGGAGATGCGCTCCTTCATCTCGTTCATCTGCTCGGCGCGGTCGTAGACGCCGTTGAGCAGGACGGACAGGGAGGCGAAATATTGGGAGGTGCGCTGCTGGGAGACGTTGAAGACCTCGCGCTCGGCCTGGTCAATCAGCTCGTTGATGTCCTCCACCTCGCCGCGCGCCATGCCCAGGATGGCGAAGGCCGCCGTGATGAGGCGGCGCAGGATCGCCTTCTCCTGGACGATCTTGGCGTAGTACTCCACGTTGGCGGCCGTCGGGACGGTGTCGAAGAGGGCGGTCAGGTAGGTCAGGCCGCCGACGGCCTCCAGCCGGTCGCGGTTGCGCAGTTCCTCCTGCACCGTGATCAGGTCCACCGGCTCGTCGCGCTGGGCGAGCGCGGTGATGGCGTCGAAGAGCGTCTGGTGGGCGTCGCGGTAGAAGTCCTCCTTGTCCAGTATCTCGGCGGCCTTTTCGATGGCGGCGCGCTCCAGCAGCATCGCGCCGAGCGTACTCTGCTCCGCCTCGATGCTCTGGGGCGGCACGAAGGCGCCGAGGCCGTCGCCGCCGTTTCGGGGGGCGCTGCCGCTGCCGTTGCCGTTGTCTCGGTTGGAGGTGCGGTTGAAGCGGAACGTGCCGCGTCCGCCGGAGTCGTCAGCCATGGTGCGCATTCGGGAGGGAAAGAAGCAAAGAGACCGGGGGCGCGGCGGCGCGCCCCCGGAGGATAGGGAGGAGGGTCAGGCGCCGGCGACGACGGTGACCTTGAGCGGCACGGTGACGTCGCGGTGCAGCTTGATGGGGACTTCGTATTCGCCCAGGGCCTTGATGGGGTCGAGCAGGCCGACCTTGCGCTTGTCGAGGGCGACGCCCAGGCTCTTCTGCGCGGCCTCGGCGATGTCGGCGGCGGTGATGCGGCCGTAGAGCCGGTCGTTCTCACCGGCCCGGACGGTCAGCGTCACGGTCTTGTCCCGGAGCAGGTCGGCGGACCTCTCGGCGGACTGGAGCATCTTCTCGGTGCGCCGGTCCTCGAGGGCGTGCTTGATCTGGAGGTTCTTGAGCGCGCCGCCCGCCGCCTCAACGGCCAGCTTGCGGGGGAACAGGTAGTTGCGGGCGTAGCCGTCGCTGACGTTGACGATCTCGCCCTGCTTGCCCTGGTCGGCGATGTCCTGCATGAGTATGACTTTCATCGGTCGTGTGTCCTTCTGTGTGGTCTTGAAAAAATTCGTTCAGCGGCGGTATTCCAACCCGACGGTCGGGGCGGGGCGGCGCAGCAGGTCTTCGTCGCCCACCAGCAGGCCGAACCCGTCGCCCAGAATTAGGACGCCCCGCGTGTCCAGGTGCAGCCGGTTCGGGTCCCAGGCGTCCACGGAGACCGTGGCGCGGCGGCCCAGGCCGATGTCGCCGCCCAGGGACAGCTTGGAGGCGTACAGGCCGCCCCGGACATCGAACAGGCCGCGCGGGTCCAGCGCCGCGCCGTACTCCAGGATGGCCCGATTGGTGTCGCCGAGGCCGTAGACGCCCACGCGGGCGAACGCGCCCGGCACGTCGCCCTGGAGGGGCAGGACGATGTCCGCGTCGGTGCGGAAGTGGCTGTTGCGCAGGTCCTGCACCAGATCAATGCGCGGCAGCAGCTCCGGCGCGATGAGATTCTCGTCGGTCCGCACCGGCGGCGCACCGCCCGGCGGCGTCGCCCCCGGCGCGATCACGACGGCCGGGCGGCGTCGGGCACCGGTGAGTTCGTCCAGCCGCTCCAGCAGGGCATCGGTCGCGTCGGTGCTGGCGCGGACGTTGTGCAACGTCGCCCTCAAGTCCCCCTGGATGCCCTGATCCCCGGAGAGCTTGGCGAAGTTGTCCGAGATCAGCACCAGGTTGTCCGAGGCCGTCTTCAGGCTCTTGAGGACGGCCCCCAGATTCTGCGGCGCGTCACCGTTCTTGAGCGCGTCGTTGAGTTGGCCGGTGATGCCGGAGAGCGACGCCGTGGTGTCCTGCAAGTTAGAGACGACGTCGTTGAGCTTGCCCCGGTTCTGCGTGGCCAGGGAATTCAACTGGCCCGTCGTGGAGTCCAGGTTGCCCAGGATGGTGCGCTCGCCGCCGGCGGTCTGCCGGAGCAGGCCCTGGAGCTGGGCGTTGTCCGTGGCAAGCGCCGCGTTCATCTGCGCCGTCAGGTGCGCGCCGTTGGCCGACGCGACGCTGAGGTTGTCCAGGGTGCGCTGCACCTGCGGGCTGCCGAGTTCGTTCTGCGCCGTCAGCGCCGTCTGCGTGAGCGCGTCGATCAATCGGTCCGAGCGCCGTGTCGTCTCCGAGAGCTGTGTCAGCAGCACGTTCGCCTTGGAGAAGGCCGCGCTGATGTCAATGGAGCGCTCCCCCTGGAGATCGGTCGCGCCCGGCTGGATGACATCTTTGGGCCGCTTGGCGGCGTCTTCCGGCGGTGCGACGACGACGTTCCCCGCGCTGCCCAAGATCGGCGTGACGATGGAGAAGGTCGAGCCGGTCGGGATGTGATACTGCTGCTTGATCTCCAGCTTGAGGTCGGCCTTCTGGGATGGAGTCAGCGTGACGCTGTCCACCTTGCCGATGGGGACACCGGCGAGCGTCACCGGCGCGTCCTTGTCCACGCCGGAGGCGTCATCAAACAGCACGTCGATGGTGTAGGAGTTCCGGCCCAAGCCGCCCCGGAACCACGCCAGCGTCGCAACGACGAGCGCCACGGCCACCACCACCAGCAAGCCCACGCGCCCCGCCTGTCCGAGTGTTGCCATAAAGATGTTGGGTCCTAACGCCGGGCGACCTCGATGGGGCCGTGCGAGCGGCCCTGGATGAACTGCTGGACGACCGGGTCGGGACACGCCTTCACGCGCTCCGGCGTGTCTTCGACGAGGATGTGTCCCTCATGGACCATGGCGATCCGGTCACTGATCCGAAAAATGCTGGTGATGCTGTGCGAGACCACGACGCTGGTGACTCCCAGCTTGTCCCGCATCTGGACCATCAGCTCGTCCACCAGGCTCGCCACCACGGGATCCAGCCCGGAGGTCGGCTCGTCGTAGAGCAGTACCGGGGGCGAGAGGGCGATAGCGCGCGCCAGGCCGACGCGCTTGGCCATGCCGCCGGAGAGCTGGGACGGGAACAGCGACTCCGTCCCCGGCAGGCCGACCAGGGCCAGCTTCTCGGCCACGGCCTCTTGGATGTCCGCCTCGGACATCCGGCGGCGGCGGCGCAGGCCGAAAGCGACGTTCTCAAACACGGTCAGCGAGTCGAACAGGGCCGAGTACTGGAAGACCATGCCCATGCGCTCGCGGACGTGGTTGAGTTCGTCCTCACCCATGCCGACGATCTGGGCGTCGCCGATCCAAATCTCGCCGCTCGTCGCCTGCGTCAGCCCGCCCATGCAGTGCAGCAGCGTGGTCTTGCCGGACCCTGACATCCCCATGATGCAGACGATCTCGCCGGCGTTGACCTGGAAATCCACGCCCTTCAGAATCTGCTTGTCGCGGACCTCGTAGCGCAGGCCGCGCACGTCAATCAGGGGCCGCCCCGTGTTCTCCGGTTCCGTGTCACTCACAGCGACACGTCCCGGTGGAACATGAAGTAGGCCAGGAAATAGTCGGCGATGTAGATCAGCACGATGGACAGCACCACGGCGTTGGTCGTCGCCTTCCCCACCTCGGTCGCCCCGCCCTCGGTCCTGAGGCCCTGGTGGCAGCCGACCAGGGCGACGATGGCCCCGAACACGAGCGTCTTGATCATGCCGCCGACGAAGTCCCACGGCTCCAGGTTCTGCTGGATGGAGAGCGGGTACAGGCCCGCCGGCAGGTGTTCCTGGTAGACGGCGACCAAGTAACCGCCGCCGATGCCGATGGCGTCCGACAGGGCGCAGACCAGCGGGACCATCAGGACGGCGGCGAGAATACGCGGCACCACGAGATATTGGATCGGGCTGACCGCCAGCGCCCGCAGGGCATCCACCTGCTCCGTGACCTTCATCGTGCCCAGCTCGGCGGCGATCTGCGACCCGGCGCGGGCGGCCACGACCACCCCCGTCAGCGTCGGCACCAACTCGCGCGCGAGTGCCAGGCCGACCACGCCGCCGACGAACGAGCCGACCCCGTAGCGCATCAGGAACGGCGTGAAGTACAGGGCGATGACCGCGCCGGAGGCGAACGACGTCAGCACGGCGACGGGCACGGAGTTGACGCCGATGGCGGCCATCTGGCCGATCATGTCCCGGCAGTCCACGCCCTGCCGCGCAAACGACCGCGCCGCCTGGCCGAGCAGCAGCGCGATCTCGCCGATGTACGTCAGCACGTCCGCGACAAGGTTGGGGCGCGGCGCGTGCGACGCGCTTGGAGCGGGGGCAGGCACGGGCGCGGCAAGTTGGTCGGCCATAAGTCTGTCCTCAGCCGCGCTAGTATACCGTCACAAGCCGGGCGGCGTCAAGCAAGCGGGAAGGCGAGGGTGTGAGCGCGAGGCGGCCGGAGCGCCCGCAGAGCCCAGGTCAGGCGGCGAGTTTGCGTCCGCGCCCAGCTTCGGGGGTATGAAACCCCCGGCTGAAGTTCTGCCGTCCTGCGGACGGAGGAGCGTCCTGCGGACGGAAGAGCAGCGGAGCCTGTTGCCCTATGCCCCGCCGCGTCCGCAGGACGCTTGAACTGTAGTCGGGGGTTTCATACCCCCGGACGCACACGCCCCCCGGACACGCAGGCTGCCGCCACACGCGGGCTAACGCACTCACGCCCCCGCCCTCACCCCTGCTCCCCCGCCTGCTCCCCGCGCAGCAGGCCGTACTCCAGACTGTCCACGACGGCGTGCCAGCTCGCGTCAATGATGTTGGTGGAGACGCCGATGGTCGCCCAGGTGTCCCCGGCGTCGGCGCTCTCCACGATGGTGCGGACCTTGGCCGCCGTGCCCGCCTGGCCGCTGATGACGCGCACCTTGAAGTCGGTCAGCCGGATGCGCGCTAGCTCCGGGTAGCGCTGGGTCAGGGCTTTGCGCAGGGCGCTGTCCAGGGCGTTCACCGGGCCGTCGCCCTCGGCCACGGCCAGAATCTCCTCGCCGTCCACGCGCAGCTTCAGAGTCGCCTCCGTGATCGCCTCCGGGTCGCCCCCGCGCTTCTCCACGATGACCCGGTAGCCGACCAGATCAAAGAGCCGGCGGTAGCTGCCCGTGGCCTTGCGGACCAGCAATTCAAACGACGCCTCCGCGCCCTCGAACGAGTAGCCCTCGTGTTCCAGGGTCGCCACCTGCTGCAGCACGGCGCGCGTCTCCGGGCTGTTCTTGTCCACGGCGACGCCCAGGCGCTGCATCTTGTCCACGATGGTGGAGGAGCCGGACAGTTCGCTGACCAGAAAGCGGCGCTCGTTGCCGACGCGCGCCGGGTCCAGGTGTTCGTAGGTCTGCGGGTTCTTGCGCAGGGCGTCCACGTGCAGGCCCGCCTTGTGCGCGAACGCCGAGCGCCCGACGTAGGCCGCGCTGCCGCGCGGCGGCACGTTGGCGATCTCGTCCACGGCGTTTGCCAGTTCGGTCAAGCCGTCCATGTGCGGGGCGCAGGACAGCGCATAGCCCATCTTGAGGCCCAGGGCCGGGACGATGCTGGTCAGGTTGGCGTTGCCCGTCCGCTCGCCCAGGCCGTTGATCGTCCCCTGCACTTGAGCGCACCCAGCACGGACACCGGCCAGGGAGTTGGCGACCCCGCATTCGGCGTCGTTGTGCGTGTGGATGGCGAAGCGGCCCTGCGGGAAGCGGCCCACGACCTCCAAGACGATGCGCGTGATCTCCTCCGGCAGCGTCCCCCCGTTGGTGTCGCAGAGGGCAATGACATCAACGCCGTTCTCCAGCGCCGCCTGAAGACACTGCGCCGAATAGTCGGGGCTGCGCCGATAGCCGTCGAAGAAGTGTTCGGCGTCATAGATCACCTCGCGGCCCTGGGACTTCAGGAAGGCCGTGGTGTCGGCGATCATGGCGAGGTTCTCCTCCAGTGGCAGGCGCAGGGCCTCCGTGACCTGGAAGTCCCACGACTTGCCGACGAAGGTGATCACGGGCGTCTCGGCGGCGAGCAGTTGGGCCAGCATGGGGTCATCCTCGGCCCGCCTGCCGGGCCGCCGGGTGCTGCCGAAGGCGGCCAGTTTGGCGTGGGCCAGCGGGACCGTCTTCATGCGCTCGAAGAACTCCACGTCCTTGGGGTTGGAGCCGGGCCAGCCGCCCTCGATGTAGTCAACCCCGAAGGCGTCCAGCCGCCGGGCGATCTTGACCTTGTCTTCAACGCTGAACGAGATGCCCTCGCCCTGCGCGCCATCACGCAGGGTGGTGTCGTAGATGTCTATCTTCTGAGAGTTCATGTCTGTCTCCGGGCGTGAGGGGGAAGTGCGCGTTGCCGTGGGCCGGTCCCGGCCGGGGCGGCACGCGCGTGGTGTCACCCGGCCGGGCGGATAATGGAGAGGATGCTGGGATGGACTTGGGTTGGCATGACGGTCTTTCCTGGGCTGAACCCCAGGGCTTCAAAGGGCAAAACCCCGCCTTCGCGGGCTAAAAGTCACGGGACAGCAACTGCTGCAAGTGCGATTTTGTTCCGGGCCACTCTTCGGCGATGATGCTGTAGTATACCGTGTCGCGCACGAAACCGTCGGGCAAAATGCGATGACGGCGCAGGACACCCTCGCGGACGGCCCCGATGCGCTCCATGGCGCGCTGCGAGCGCTCGTTGCGGGCGTCGGTCTTGAGCTGCACCCGGACACAGTTCAGCGTCTCAAAGCAGTGAGCCAAGAGTAGAGACTTGCACTCAGTATTGATGCGCGTCCTCTGGACACTCGGCGCGAGCCAGGTCATGCCGATCTCACCCTGCCGGTGCGGCACGGAGATGTCGAAGAACTGGGTGCTGCCGACGACCGCCCCGCTGTCCCGGTCCATGATCGTGAACGGCAGCGCTGTCCCGGCGTCCTGTGCGGCCAGCGACTTGTGGATGTACGCCACGGCGTCCTCCGGCGTCTGCATCCGTATCCAGGGAATGTACTGCCATGTCGCCCGATCTTGCAAGGAAGCGAACAGGCCGGGAGCGTGTGCTTCCGCCATCGGAACCAGGACGGCACGTTCGCCGGTCAATGTCACGGGCACGATCTCCATCACAGCGCGGCCTCGCCCTCGTCGCCGGTGCGGATGCGAATCGCGCGTTCTACCGGGGTGATGAAGACCTTGCCGTCGCCGATCTCGCCGGTGCGGGCGGCCCGCTCGATGGCGGCGACGACGGACTCGGCCAGCGCGTCCGGCACGACGGTCTCGATCTTGATCTTGGGCAGCAGGTTGACGACGTAGGTGTTGCCCCGGTACTTCTCGGTGTGCCCGCGCTGGTGGCCGTAGCCGCGCACGTCGGTCACGGTCAGGCCGACGACGCCGATGTCTTCCAGGGCGTCCTTGACCTGATCCAGCCGGATCGGGCGGATGATGGCTTCGATCTTTTGCATGGCGTCCTCCAGAGACCCACCACCTTGTTACGCTCGTGCCTCGCTCCACAGGGTCCTCCCGAAACGGGAGGATTATGAGTGGCTGTGTTTGTAGTCCTTATCCTCCCGCTTCGGGAGGACCCCGCGAAGCAGGGAGGTGGGTCACTCCCGCATCAGCCGCCCGGCAACCAAATCACCCATCTGGCGGCAGGTGACGTGGTTCATGTGATCGCCTTCCAGAATGTCACGGGTGCGGTAGCCGCCTTGCAGGATGTGGGCGACGGCGTTCTCGATGTCGCGCGCGGCCTCCTCGGCCCCCAGGGAGTAGCGCAGCAATAACGCGCCCGAGAGGATCGTGGCGAGGGGATTCGCCTGGCCGGTCCCGGCGATGTCGGGGGCGCTGCCGTGGCTCGGCTCGTACAGGCCGAACGTGCCGCCCGCGACCTGGCGCTCGCCCAGTGACGCTGACGGGAGCATCCCCAGCGACCCCGTGAGCTGGGCGGCCTCGTCGCTGAGGACGTCGCCGAACAGGTTCTCGGTGACGATCACATCGAACGACTGCGGGCGGCGGACCAGGTCCATCGCGCAGGCGTCCACGAGTTGATGGGTCAGCGTGACACGCGGGTACTCAGTCGCCACCTGCGTGACGGCCTCGCGCCACAGGCGCGAGGTCTCCAGGACGTTGGCCTTGTCCACGCTGAGCAGCCGCCCGCCGCGCTTCTGCGCCGCCCCGAAGGCGACGTGGGCGATGCGAGTGATCTCGGCGCGGGTGTAGACGCAGGTGTCCACGGCCCGGTCGCCGTCCCACAATTTGGGCTGGCCGAAGTAGAGGCCGCCGGTCAACTCGCGCACGACCAGAATATCGAAGCCGCCCTGGACCAAGTCGGGCCGCAGGGGGCAGGCGGAGGCCAGGGACGGGTACAGGACGCACGGGCGCAGGTTGGCGTACAGGCCCAGTTTCTGGCGCAGGGGCAGCAGCGCGCCGCGTTCGGGCCGCAGGTTCGGGTCGGGGATGAGGTCGTACTTCGGGCCGCCGACCGCGCCCAGATAGACGGCGTCAGCGCGCTCGGCCAGCGCCAGCGTCTCCGGCGGCAGAGGATGTCCCGTGGCGTCATAGGCGACGCCGCCGACCAGAGATTCGTGCAAGTCCAGGTTCAGGTCGTGCTTCTTGGCGGCGGCCTGGAGGACCTTGACGCCCTCGTGCATGATCTCCGGGCCGATGCCGTCGCCCGGCAGGACCGCGATGGTGGGCATGATTCAGTCTCCTCGTGCGTGTTGACAGTCCGACCAGAGACGACGGATGAGTTCCGCCGCCGGGGGCAGGTCGTGGATGAGACCGCAGCTCGTCCCGGCGTACAGCGCCATGTCCAGCACCTCACCGACAAACCCGATGCGCGGCGCGGTGTCTTCATAGCGCCAAATCGGTTCGCCTGACGCGGCGTGGCCAACAACGTCATACTCGCCGGGCCGTTCGCCGACAGGCGGACAGCCGGAGGACTCCCAGGCGTCCAGGGTCCGATTTCGCAAAACGCGGTGCGCGGCGTAGGGCCAGCCGCCGTCAAAGCAGACGGTGAGCGCCGCCTCGCCCGCGTCGGCCTCCACCAGTCGCGCTTTATAAGCCTCGTGGGCGCGGCTTTCCTGGGTGGCGACGAAGCGTGTGCCGAGCATCGCGCCCGCCGCGCCGAGCGACAGCGCACGGGCGACGCCCGCGCCGTCGCCGATGCCGCCGGAGGCGACCACGGGGATGCCCTGCGCGGCCTCGATCACGCGCGGCAGCAGTTCCCAAAGCGGCGTCGTGGACTGGACGTGGCCGCCGGCCTCGATGCCCTGGCAGATCAGCCAATTCGCGCCCATGTCCAGCGCGCGTTCCGCCCCCGGTACGTTCGTCACCTGCGCGACGAGTTGCGCGCCCGCCGCGTAAACGGGCTTGGCATAACGCGCGACCTCTCCCCAGGAGAAGGCGACGATGGGCGCACCGGCTTCCAGAACGGCGTCCAGCGAGCGGGGCGGCTCCTTGAGCGCGTAATTGACCAGGAAAGGCCTGTCCGTCGCCGCCCGCACCTGACGTACTTGCCTGGCGGCGGCCTCCGGGTCGGCCCAGGTCAGGGCCATCGCGCCGAGCGCCCCGGCCTGCGACACGGCGGCGCACAGTTCCGGCCCGGCGATGCTACCGGTCGGGGCCTGAAAGATCGGATACGTTAGGCCGAGTTGTGTCAGCAGGTTTGTCATGGGCGGTCTACGCCGTGGACGGCGAGGCTGGAAGGCTTCGCCGACCGTCCGCAGCGGACGAAGGAAAGATGGTCAATCTTGCGTCCGCCTCGGACGGTCGGCGCTTCGCCTTCTGAGCCTCGCCGTTCACGGCGTGGCATTCACAGATCATTCCGCAGCGTCCGCAGGAAGTCGCCGAAGCCCATCTTGCGCCAGAAGGTCTGCGAGGCGGGGTTGGCGCGCACGACCTGGACTTCAATCGCGCCGACGCCGCGCGACAGGAACCAGGCGCGCAGTCGCTCATACAGGCGTCGCCCGATGCCCCGGCCCCGGAAACCCTCACGGACGCAGAGATCGGCGACGTAGCCGCAGTCGCCACTTTGAAGTGTCGGGCGGCGCAGGACCTGGCCGAAGGTGTAGCCGATCACCAGCCCGTCGCTTTCGGCGACATAGACGGCGATGCCCTCGCCGCCGAGCTGCTCCTGCAAAAAGTCCACGAACCAGGCCGACCCGCCCATCGCTGGCGCGAGGCGAGGCTCATGCAGGGCGCTGGCCCGCTGCAAGTCCCGCCAGAGGCCGCCGATCTCCGGCAGGTCCTCCAGCCGAGCCTCGCGGATGACGACGTCAGACATGCTCAAGCTGCCGGGCGGGGGCGGTGCGCCCGGAGACGCGGGCGATCTGCTTGTTCAGGGCCTGCAGATACGCCTTGGCGCTGGCGACGATGATATCGGTGTGGGCGGCATGGCCTGTGTAGATCATGTCCTCGGCCTTGAGCCGTATGGTCACGTCCGCCATGGCGTCAATGCCCTCGGTGACGCTCTGGACGGTGTATTCAATCAACTCATTGGGGACTCCGACGATTCGGTTGATGGCGCGATAGATGGAATCTACGGGGCCGTTGCCGGTGTCGGCGTCCATCAGCACGGCGCGGCTCTCGTGGCGCAGGCGCACCGTGGCCGTCGGGATGTTCCGGTCGCCGCACGTCACCTGCACCTGCTCCAGCTCGTAGGTCTGCGGGACGTTGGAGACCTCGTCGCCGACGATGGCCTCCAAATCCTCATCGTAGACGACTTTTTTGCTGTCGGCGACCCGCAGGAACCGCTCGTAGACCTTCTCGAAGTCGTCGCCGTTCTCAAATGTGTAGCCCAACTCTTGAAGACGGTGCTTGACGCCCGCCCGGCCCGAACGGGCGCTGAGGATGATCTTGCTCTCGTTGATGCCGACGGTCTTCGGGTCAATGATCTCGTAGGTCGTCCGTTCCTTCAAAACGCCGTCCTGGTGGATGCCCGACGAGTGCGCGAAGGCGTTCGCGCCGACGATGGCCTTGTTGGGCTGGACCAAAATCCCGGTCATGGTGGAGATCATGCGCGAGGTCTTGTAAATCTCCTCGGTCCGAACACCCGTGGTCAGTCCGTAGGCGTCGCGGCGCGTGTGCAACGCCATGACGACTTCCTCCAAAGATGTGTTGCCCGCCCGTTCGCCGATGCCGTTGATGGTGCATTCGATCTGGCGCGCGCCCGCGCGGGCGGCGGCCAGGGCGTTCGCCGTCGCCATGCCCAGATCATTGTGACAGTGCGCCGACAGCGTGATGTTCTCGGAGCCAGGGACGTGTTCCAAAATCCCGGCGAAGAGCGCCCCGTATTCTTCGGGTGACATATAGCCCGTCGTGTCCGGGACATTGATGACGGTCGCCCCGACTTTAATTACCGCCTCGATGACCCGGTACAGGTACTGGGGGTCGGCCCGTCCGCTGTCCTCGGTGAAGTACTCGATGTCCGGGCAGCCCAGCGAACGGGCGTGACGGACGGCGGCGACGCCCGTTTCCAGCGCCTGGTCGCGGGTCATCTTGAGCTTGTATTGCAGGTGGCTCTCGCTGACGCCCAGGCCGGTGTGGATGCGCGGATGCTTTGCGCCCTTAACGGCGTCCCAGGCAACATCAATGTCGCCTGCCCGCGCGCGGGTCAGGCCGCAGACGGTGACGCCCTCGCCGACGGCGGCGGCGATCCGCCGCACGGCCTCGAAGTCGCCGGGGCTTGAGATCGGGAACCCGGCCTCGATCACGTCCACGCCGAGCCGCTCGAGCTGCCGCGCGATCTCCACCTTCTCATCAATGTTGAGCGACGCCCCCGGCGACTGCTCGCCGTCGCGCAGGGTGGTGTCAAAGATTTGCACTCGGTCGGTGGACATGGTGCTGACCAACGTTTCGTTGTCCCAAGCCCGGCGTTGAAACGCCAGGCTATTGAGAGCAGAAAGCCCCTCCGGGGCTGAAGAACAAGTCAGCCCTCGACGGCTTCAACCACGTCCGTCTTCTTGACCCAGGACATCAGGCCGCGCAGGTGCTTGCCGACGGACTCGATCTGGGAGGCGTTGTCCTGAGCGGCCAGGGCGTTGAACGACGGGCGGTTGGCCTTGTTCTCCAGAATCCATTCCTTGGCGAACTGGCCGTTCTGAATCTCCGTCAGAATCTTCTTCATCTCGGCGCGGGTCTCATCGGTGACGATGCGCGGGCCGCGCGTCATGTCGCCGTACTGGGCGGTGTCGGAGATGGAGTAGCGCATCCCGGCGATGCCCGCCTCGTACATCAGGTCCACGATGAGCTTCAGCTCATGGAGGCACTCGAAGTAGGCGATCTCCGGCTGGTAGCCCGCGTTCACCAGCGTCTCGAAGCCCGCTTTGACCAAGGCCGTCGTGCCGCCGCAGAGAACTGCCTGCTCGCCGAACAGGTCGGTCTCGGTCTCCTCCTTGAAGGTGGTCTCCAGGACGCCCGCGCGCGCGCCGCCGATGCCCTTGGCCCAGGCCAGGGCCAGCGACTTGGCGTTCCCGGTGGCGTCCTGCGCGATGGCGATCAGGCAGGGGACACCGCGCCCTTCCAGGTACTGGCGGCGCACGAGATGGCCGGGGCCTTTGGGCGCGACCATGAAGACGTCCACACCGGCGGGCGGCACGATCTGGCCGAAGTGGATGTTGAAGCCGTGTCCGAAGACCAGCGCCTTGCCGGGCCGCATATGCGCCGCCAGGTGTTCCTTGTAGAGATCGCCCTGGAACTCATCGTTGATGAGGATCATGACGATGTCGGCCTCCTCGGCGGCATCGCTCGGAGACTTGACGACAAGCCCGGCCTCCTCGGCCTGCTTCCATCGTTTCGAGCCGGGGCGCAGGCCGACGCGCACGTCCAGCCCGCTGTCGTGCAGGTTGAGCGCGTGGGCGTGTCCCTGCGAGCCGTAGCCGATCACCGCGATCTTCTTGTCCTTCAGGACGTTCAAGTCGGCGTCTTCGTCGTAATACACCTTCACTGGCATGGTCTGTGTTGTCTCCTCAGTCTCCCGGCAGCACCGGCACAAGTAATACCTTCAATTTTTCGTGATCTTCAATGTCGTTTTCGGCCTCGGCGAGACGCCCGTGATAGTCGTATGAGCGTACATCGTCGCGGGTCGGCTGGACGACGACGTGCCAAAAATTATCGTCCTGTTTTATGCCGTCTGCAAGGACTTTCAGGCGATACCCTATCGGCTGGTGCGGCTCCAGGTACTTCTCCACGATCTCGACCAGCCGCTCCCGTGTCAGCGGCATTGTCTCAGCGCTCATGTCTCAACCTCCAAGATACGGAACACGCTCGCCATGTTACGAACCGCTTCGCGCGCGGTCATAGCGTCTACCGTCCTCTGCCTGTAATCGGCGCTCAACCGGTCGTCATACAGCAGCCGAATGAGGTTTGCCAAACTCGCCCGTCGGCGAACGCTGATGCCCGTCAGATGGCTCTTGATCCACTCCGGCAGGTGAGCGTGGTCAGGTGCCTCGCGGTCCGCCTTCGGCTGGAACGTTGTCCGAAGCAGTTCGTGCGTCAGAACAGAGTAAGCAGCATAATAGCATCGGCTCACGCAACTCCGACTAACGGCCCTTGTTGTAAAGGTCGCTTGCGGCGTGAAAGTTGTCAACGCCGATCTCCTGCCATGTCGCCAACGTCCCCGCCCTCCCTGGCGTCCCGCGCTCACTGCAAGTTGCTCATCCAGTCGGGCACGTCGGGGAGGACGACGACGTTGGCGTTGTCCAGGCGCTTGAGGTCGCGCTCGACCTTCTCCACGCGGGCGTTGTAGTCCATGACCGACAGGCCGCTGCGGTCGGGGCTGACGATGACGTACCACCAGCGCCCCTCTTTGTGCGTGACGTCGGGCAGGACCTCCAGCGTCTCGCCGTCCGGCTGATACGGCGCGAGGCGCTCCCGGACCATGCGGATGATCTCCTGGGCCGTCCATTCCGCCACCGGCGCTGCCTTGCTCATTGGTTCCCTTTCCCGGCCCCGGCGGCCCAGCGGGCCGCCTCCAGTCCGACCGCGATTCCCACGGCCGCGAACAGCGCCAGGTTGACCAGCAGGTTTTTCACCGTGTCCAGCCCCAGGCGGTCCGTGATTCTATTATAGACCGTCCAGAGGGCAAAATTGCCCGCGCCGACCAAAATACCGAGGGCGAGGCCCCGCCCCGCCCGCTTTCGGAGCGCGCCCCAGGCCAGGCCCAGCAGGGGGCAGACGATCAGCACGGCGACCATGAGCGTTTGCGCCTGATGCCCGGTGATGAGTTCGCGTTCCAAGTTGCCCCCCCGGCCCCCAATTCTGGGGGAGACGCTCAGATGCCCCGCGTGCCGCGCGCCATGGCGATGCGGCCCGTGCGGACCAACTCGCGGATGCCGTAAGGCTCCAGCAGTTTCTCCACGGCGTCAATCTTGTCGTTGCCGCCGGTCATCTCGATCACAAACGTCTTCTCGGACATATCAATGACGCGGCCCCGGAACACGTCCACGAGCTGCAGGATCGCCGTCCGGTTCTGCACCTCGGCGTTCACTTTGATCAGGGCCAGCTCGCGGGCGATGATCGGGATGCCCATGTAGTCCTGGACCTTGGAGACGTCAATCAGTTTGTGGAGCTGCTTGGCGATCTGTTCCACTTCCTGCTCGTCGCCGTTGACCACGAGGGTCATGCGCGAGATGTCCGGGTTCTCCGTGATGGAGACGGCGAGGCTCTCGATGTTGTAGCCCCGGCGCGAGAACAGCCCGGCGACGCGGGCGAGGACGCCCGGCTTGTTGTCCACGAGGACGGTGATGGTGTGCTGCGACTGCAAGGGCGTCACTGCTCCTTTGGTGTGGTTACTTCTCTTGGCTTCACAGCCCCGAAGGCGGCGAACAGTGTGTTGACGTGCAGGACGTTCACGGACGCGAAGCCGACTTCACGCAGCAGATCGGTCTGGAACAGCACCGGGCGCGGCGTGTCCTCCTGTGCGACATATGCGAAAACATGATCCCGGTACGCCTCGCCCTTGAAGGCCGTCAGGTACTCGCCCCAGCGCGCCTGCATCATCTCCTGAATGGCCGGGTCTCCGTACTCCACATGGTCCGCGATCCAGAGCGAGCCGCCCGGTTTCAGCGCCCGGAACAGCTTTTCAAAGACCGCGCGCCACTCGTCGTCGCCGCGCAGGTGGTGCAGGACCATGGCGGCCAAAACAATATCAAACTGCGGGCCGCCTAAATCCAACTCCCGGATGTCGCCCTGCATCATGCGGACGTGCTTGCCCCCGGCGTCGGCCACGCGCTGCCGGGCGCGCTCCAGCATCGGGCGGCTCAGGTCCACCAACGTCACGGCCATCTCCGGGACACGCCCAAGCATCTTGAGCGCGTAGTTGCCCGCGCCGCAACCGAGATCAAGCAGATTCGTCGCGTCCGGGTTGGTCCGCGCGGCGGCCTCCGTGACCAACTCTAAGACCAGGGGCGCGTCCATCGTCGCCGTCTGGCCCGTCTCCAAGTTGGAGAAGCGCTCCACATCGTTGTCAAATCGTTCCCGGATTTGTTCGGGCGTGGATTTCGTCATCATAAACAGTCGTACACCGCATCCTCGTCGTTGTCCCAAAGTTCTTGCAGTGATCGGTTGGACATCCCACGCACATCCGCGAAAGAGGTGTCCGCGCTCTCTTCCTGTCCCCTCAGAAGCATTTCCAGTGCCTCCGCCACAACATCGCTCGGCCCCTGCCCACGCTTGGCGGCCTCCTGCTCTAGCCTGGACCGCATTTCGGGCGTCAACTCAATGGTGTACGTCATGCTTCAACCTCCGGCCTGAGACTCACAGCAGGCGCTGGTAGCCCGCCTGCACGAAATGCTTGTCAGATGTGAACGCCACTGTGATACGCAGGTCCTGCATCACTGTGAAACTGATGCAATCCGTCAGCCCCCATTCTTTATCGAGGCGCGAGCAATAGAAGTCCCACCCCTGGGCCAAGAGTTCAGGACTGACAGGAACGATCTGCAAGATGCCCGGCTGCCGCAGGCTGTCCAGCACGGCGATTGTGTGGCGACGAATCGCGGGAGCGGACAAAGCATCGGCGACTTCAAGAAGCACGAATTCGGTCGTCACGAGAGGCATCCGGCGCTGAATGAGACCTTCATAGATCGTCGTGGCTTTCGTATGCATCGCGTCACGGACATTGAGCAACGCGATCCAAGCCGCCGCATCTACGAAGACGCTGCTGTCGAAGTTACTGCTTCGGCGTGCCATACAGATAATGCTCGTGCTGATGGGCGAGGTCTTCGATTCCCGCGTCCATCTGGTTCTCATTGATGATTTTGGTCAGCCGGTCATAGTCCGTCGCCATCACTTTGGGCTTATCTTTTCTGTCAGCCTCCGGCATTCGCAGATGTAACCCACTTTCCGGCGTGACGGGTGCCCCCGAATTCCCACTGCCCGTGCCGATGAAAGTGATAATCACATCACTCTCCGGCTGACCATTGATAGGCTCGGTCGGAACAACAACGCCGTCTTTGTAGTGACCTTTCACAGAAAGCATGATTTTTTTTTCCTTTCCGCTGAGAGCGATATCAGAAGGGCTAGACATTGAGACCGAACCACTGCCGCCATTTCTGCGCGTTCTCGCCATACGGGTCAAGGCCGCTTGTTGGGTCGTTGAGGAACGGCATCATCTGCCAATCTTCATTGCCGGGACAGCCAAGCAATGTCCACCGCTCGATAAAGTCAACAAAGTTATCGCCCAGCCTGTAGCCGTGTCCTTCGCCGTCGTCATGGCTGAGGTAAACCACAGGTGGATCCGACAAGATGCTCAGGTCAAACGCGAGGTAGTCTCCATTCGGCACAAGGCTGAACGCCAGTTTATTGTGCCAAACACAATCATAAGCATTGTTCACGTTTGGAAAAACGTTCGTCACCCAACTTTGTTTTTCTTTGTCAGTCTTGACAATCTCGGCCAAGCTCCAGTTGCAATCGCCACTGAAAATCTCACGCAACTCCGTTGGCGGCTGCCTGCTGTCGGGTAAAAACCAATACGCATCTACCCTTGAAGAGAACTCCAACAGTGTCGTTCTAAAGGATGGAGGCAGTACGCATCCCAACTGATGTTCAACGGTGAGGACTTCATCAAGGGCCGCAGGCGGCGCGACAGTGAGAGATTGGTTGTCACCGCCCAATCCCTCGCAAGCCGTCAGTGCCGCCTGCCAGCGTTCAACCCATTTCGCAAAGTCCGCCTTCATGCGGCTACCCCAAGCGCTCGCCGACGTAGGCGGGGGTCTTTTCCTCTTCTCCCTCAACCTTCTCCGGGCCGGTCATGTCTTCGGGCATATAGGTCTCCGAGGCCATGTAGCTGTCCAGCGGGGTCAGATCGGGCGGCCGCTGGACGATCATGTCGTGGATGGTCCCGCCGGACTTGATCATGGGGAAGACGTTCGCCTCCTTGGAAATACGGAAATCCAGCACGGTCGGGCGGTCGGTGATGGTCATCGCCTCCTCCAGCGCCGCCTGCACACCCGAAGCGGTGAAGCAGCGGATGGCGTGGGCGCCGTAGGCCTCGGCCAGCTTCATGAAGTCCGGCGAGGCTTCCAAGTCCACGTGCGAGTAGTTGGACTGGTGGAACATCTCCTGCCACTGGCGCACCATGCCCAGGTACTGGTTGTTCAGGATGCAGATCTTGATCGGCAGCTTGTAGACCGTCGCCACCATCAGCTCCTGGATGCACATCTGGATGGAGCCGTCGCCGGTGACGCAGAACACGGGCGTGTCGGGCTGGGCGAACTGCGCGCCGATGGCGGCGGGCAGGCCGAAGCCCATCGTGCCCAGGCCGCCCGACGTGACGAACTGGCGCGGATGCAGGCAGTGGAAGAACTGGGCGGCCCACATCTGGTGCTGGCCGACATCGGTGGCGATCAACGCCTCATGCTTGCTGATCTCGCCGATCTGCTCGATGACGTACTGGCCGTGCAGTTCGCCGTCGGCGGGATAATACAGCGGGAAGTCCTGCTTCCACTGAGCGATGCGGGCGTTCCAGTCGGTGTGCGTCTTGGGTTCGACCACTTTCAGCAGCTCGGTCAGGACGGCCTTGACGTCGCCGACGATGGGCACGTCGGGGGTCAGGACCTTGCCGATCTCGGCGGGGTCCACATCAATATGGATGATCTTGGCGTTCTTGACCCACTCGCTGGCCTTGCCGGTGACGCGGTCGTCGAAGCGCGCGCCGACGGCGATCAAGAGGTCGCACTCGGAGACGGCGTAGTTGGCGTAGGCCGTGCCGTGCATCCCCAGCATCCCCAGCGACAGGCCGTGGGTCTCCGGGAACGCGCCCAGGCCCTTGAGCGTGGTGGTCACGGGCGTGTCGGTCTTCTCGGCGAGTTCGCGCACCTCGGCGTCGGCCCGCGAGTAGATCGCCCCGCCGCCGACGTACAGCACGGGCCGCTCGGCCTGCGCGATCAGTTCGGCGGCCTTCTTGATCTGGCCGATGTGGCCCTTGACCGTCGGCTTGTAGGTGGGAATCTCCACGTCCCCGGCGGGTTCATAGTCAAAGACGGCCTCGGCGATGTCGCGCGGCACGTCAATCAGCACGGGGCCGGGGCGGCCCGAGCGGGCGATGTGGAACGCCTCGGCGACGATCTCCGGCAGCTTGGTCACGTCGCGGATCAGCCAGTTGTGCTTGGTGATCGGCATGGTGATGCCGGTGATATCGGCTTCTTGAAAGGCGTCGGTGCCGATGGCGAAGGTCTTGACCTGTCCGGTGATGGCGACCAGCGGCACGGAGTCCATCATGGCGTCCGTGAGGGGCGTGACCAGGTTGGTCGCGCCGGGTCCCGACGTGGCGAGGCAGACGCCGACTCGGCCCGTGGCGAGGGCGTAGCCCTCGGCCATGTGGCCCGCGCCCTGCTCGTGGCGGACCAGGACGTGCTTGATCTCCGGGTACTGGGTCAGCGTGTCATAGATGGGGATGACCGCGCCGCCGGGGTAGCCGAAGATGGTGTCCACGCCCTCCCGCTTCAAACATTCCAACAGTGCCTGCGCGCCCGTTTTCTTCATGCTGTGTTCCTTCTGTTCCGTCCGAAACGTCGTCGTTTGCTCCGGCCCCAAAAAGCCAAAAGCCCCTCGTCCACAGGCAAGGGACGAGAGGCTTTTGTCAAAGCATCACGCGGTACCACCCTTGTTCGGAAGATCACGGCCTTGCTCACAGGGGGCAAAGCGATGTTCCGCACTTGGAGCGCGATCACGGGCGCGAACCGGGAGAACTTAACAGCCCCGTGGGGCGTTCGGCGCTCCTGCTCGGAGGGGAGAGTCTCTGCGCTTTGCTGCCGCCTCGCACCAACCGGCGGCTCTCTGGGAGCATCACGCAAGGACCATGTCCTCGTCACAGCATTTTACATCTTCAGTTGTGCGGATGAGTGTACCTGTTTACTCCCCTCGGTGTCAACCCCATTTTTGAAGACACGAAAACCATTTTTTTTGCGTCTCCGCTTAAGCTTCTGCGGGGGCAGCAGGGGCCGCCCCCGCGCGACCTATATCTGCGCGAAGCCGCCGTCAACGAACAGCTCGATGCCGGTGATGTAGCTGCTGTCGTCTGACGCCAGGAACACGACGGCCTTGGCGATCTCGTCAGGCTCGCCCACACGCCCCAGCGGCACCATGGAGCCAAGACTCGCTCGCATGTCCCCCGCCTGCCCGGAGTCGACCAGCTCGCGGAACCCCTCTGTGTCGATGGGGCCGGGGCTGATCGTGTTCACCCGGATGCGGCGGGCCTTCAGGTCGGTGGTCCAGGTCCGGGCGAACGAGCGCACCGCGGCCTTGGTCGCGGAGTAGACGCTGTTGGACGGCAGCCCCTTGCTGCCGACGACGGAAGCGTTGAGGATGACCGAGGCGCCGTCGGGCAGCAGCGGCAGCGCCCCCTGGACCGTGAAGAGCATCCCCTTCACGTTGCCGCCGAAAATGCTGTCGAAGTGTTCCTCAGTGACGGCGCCAAGTGGGGCAAACTTGGCGATGCCGGCGTTGGCGAAGACGATATCGAGCCGGCCTTTTTCCTCCTTGATCTGCGCGAAGAGGCGGTCCAGGTCGCCGAGGTCCGCTACGTCTCCCTGCACCCCCGTTACGGAGGTCCCGATCTGCCGCACGGCCTCATCCAGCCGGGCCTGCGAGCGCCCGGTGATGAAGACATAGGCGCCTTCCTGGACGAAGCGCTTAGCGGTGGCGAGGCCGATGCCGCTGGTCCCGCCGGTGACGAGCGCGATCTTGCCCACCAATTTCTTGTCCGTAGTGTCTGTCATGATGAGCTCCTTTGTTGCTATCATGTCAGTGACATAACAGCAGTATTCGGCAAAAAAGATGTCAGCCGCGCTGCCGAATTTGCGCAGTGATGTCGGCCAGGGTCGTCCGGGAGAGAGTTTCCGCGACCGCCTGGTCTACCGTGTCCATCACGCCCGCCATGATGGGCAGGATGTTCCGCCCCACTGGGCAACGTGGGTCAGGGGTGGAGTGGTGCGTGGCGATGCTGGGGCCGACCTCCACCGCGAGGTATACGTCCCGGAGCGTGATCTTCTCCGGCGGGCGGACGAGGAGCGAACCGCCGCCCTTGCCCATTCGGTTCTCAACCAGTCCCGCCGCCCGCAAGCACCCCAGCAGCTCACGCAGGAAGGCGGGGTGGGTCCCCGCGCTGCTGGCGATTGCCGCCGACGGAATGGGGGCCTCATCCCCGTCCGCGAGGCAGGCCAAAATGTGGATGGCGAGGGAGAAGTGCGTGTTGCTGGACATGGCTAAGTGTCAGTATTATACTAGCAGTATAAGATGATGTCAAGCCCGGAGGTGAAACAGTTGTCACAGGCGCTGAACGTTCGGGTCGGTGAAGATGTCCCTCTCATCGCGGCTGCGTGTCGAGAACTCGGAGATGACCGCGCCATCCGGCCCGGCCTGGAACCAGTGTCGCGTGTTCGGCGGGATCGTGTGCTGTTCTCCAGGTCGCAGCACGATCTCATGGCCCACGGTGTAAAACGCCTCGCGCCCGGCGGGGGGAAGGGCATGAGGGGCTTCCGTCGGATCGCCTTCCACAGACAGAGCCACCAGGCCCCAGCGGCAGCGGAACGTCTCCTCCTTGCCCGGCTCCCCGTCAATCGGCGGATGCCGGTGTTCGGGGCAGGTCTGATGCGGGAACAACACGAGTTCTTTGGCGCAGACGCGGGCCGTGTTGATGTAGGTCACGAGTTCCAGGCCCGTCGTGTTGAGTTCGCCGAGGCCGAAGTCTGCGACTTCTATGGCGTCCACCTCACCAGGCGTCACAACGATGCCGGCTCTCTCAAAGTACGCAAGCGCCCGGCGGCGCGCGGCATGGAGTTCTTCAGGGCTGATCATGTCCGTTCCCCTCCCCCAATCGGTCGCGTGGGCCCCTCCAGAGGGCGTGATGCTCGTTCCAGGCCCATCCGGGGGCGGCGATCTTTGCGGACAGTCGGGCCCAGCCCGCTTCGATGCGGGCGGACGTGTCCGCCCAGGGGCGCACCCCGCTCAAGGCATCGGCGGCCTCCACGCTGCACGCGCCGACCGCGCAGGCGGCCGTGACGCACCGCTCCGGCGACATCCCCCGGAGCAGGCCCATCAGGAAGCCTGCGATGGTCGCGTCCCCGGACCCCGTGGTCCCCACCACGTCCACGGAGAAACAGGGCGACCAAAGCTCCCGGTCGGCCCAGGCCGCCGCGTCGGCGGGCCGCGCGCGGCCCATCGCGGACAACGACGACGCGCCCGCCGTGCGCAGGTACACCCCGCGATGCCCCATCTTGATCGCGCAGATTTTGGCTCCGAGACCCAAGAGCTCGTCCCCCAGCGATGTCATCAGTTCCGGGGGGATACAATCAATCAAGCCGTTATTCCCCGGGACGCCCGACAGGCGATGATACTCTTGCGGGCGGAGCATCAGCAGCAGTTCCTCGACACTAGGAACGAAGATGTGCACAACAGGGAGCGTCTTGCCGAGCAGCGCCGCCCAATCGGCCTTACCGGCGGGGCTGTCCCCGTCGGGCATACTCAGGTCGAGCGAGGTCGTCGCGCCGACGGCCTGGACTTTCTGGAAGAGGGAGACGAGCATGGCCCCGCCGTCGGCGAAGGTCCGTTCCATCAGCGGGGGGTAGCCAAAGTGGAACAGCCGGGCCGAGGCGACCGCGCCGTAGTCCACGTCGCGGTCGCTGAACGTCGCGTTGCACCCCGGCGCGTGCAGGAACATCCGGTCCGCGCCGGGCGGGCTGAGGATGATGGAGTAGGAGGTCGGCTCCCCCGGCGACGTCATCATGCCCTCGGCGAGTCCGGGGCCGTGGGCCGTGATGATGCGCCGGACGGCGTCGCCGAACAGGTCGTCGCCGATCTTGCCCATCAGGCGCGTGGCGACGCCGAGCCGGTGCAGCGACAGGCCCGTGTTCGGCACGGCCCCGCCGGCGGCCGTGACGACCGCCCCCGCCTCTACCAGCTTGCCGGGCGAGAACGCAAAACCCTGTCCGAGAAGCGTGGGAATCACGCCCAGACAGACGTGGCCCGCGACGATGGCTTCACACATCCGCTGCAACTTGAGTCCTCTTTACGTCCCGACGGTGATGACTTGAGAGGCCGCCTGTGACTCCAGCGCGGCGGTCAGGACGGCGTGGCATTGGCGGGTCTCTTCGGGCGTCACGCAGCGGAACGGCGGGCGGGCGTCGCCGCCGTGCGCCAGCTCGTCGCAGAACGCCGCCCACATTTGAAGAATCGCGTCCGAGAAGCCAAATTCGAAGATGCCGCCGGTGATGGTGGGATAGACCGAGCGTGGTCCCAGGTCCTCGGACCGCCAGGCCTGCGCCCCGCCGGGCGTGTAGGGCATCGTGCGCAGCGTCTTGGGGCGCTTGGTCGTGAACTCGGCGGACAGGCGCGTTCCCAGCACGCGCAGGTACCAGGTGTTGGTCTCGCCGGGGGCGATGCGCTTGGTCTCCAGGATCATCGGGAAGTGGCGTCCGTCGTCCTCCGCCTCGCAGGCGAGGGTGGCGTTGTCCCAGGTCTCGCACGGCTCCATCGCCCCGCTGGGACCGGGGCGCTCGCGGACGATCTTGCTGAGCAGGGCGCGCACGTTGCGGGGACGCCAGCCGACGCGCAGTGGGACGTGCAGCACATGCATCCCCAGGTCGCCCATGCAGCCGTAGGCCCCGTTGGTCGCCACCCGCCGCTTCCAGTTGTTGGGCTTGCCGGGGTCCAGGTCGCTGCTGTGTAGAAACCCGGCCTCAACCCCGACGATCTCCCCGATCTGATCGTCTTCGATCATCTTCACGAGGCGCTGCGCCCCCGGAAAGAACGGGAATTCCGACGAGCAGCGTACCAGAACGTCCGGGCGCGACTCGACGGCGGCAAGGATGGCGCGGTTGGCGGCACGGTCAATGCCGAACGGCTTCTCGCCGAGCAGGTGCTTGCCCGCGTTCACGACATCAATGTAGATTCGTTCGTGCAGGTCATGCGGCACGGCGCAGTAGATGGCCTCGATGTCCGGGGAGGCAAGCAGATCATGGTAGTCCGTGGTGACGATTTTGACTGCGTCGAAATGCTCCCGGTACCAGTCCATCGCGGCGGGGCTGGCATCACAGACGCCGACGATGCGCGGCGTCACGTCCTGATCGAGCAGGTGGCACCAGCGCGCGGCGGCGCTGGCGAACTCCCGGCCCATGAGTCCACACCCAATGATGCCGAACTTGATGTCACGCCGAGGCATCGAGCAGTCTCCGGGCTTCTTCCGGGGTGGCACCCTGATGCACGACGGCCATCAGCGCGGCGGTCATGCCCGCCGGGCGCTCGTGCTGGATGACGTTGCGCCCATACACGATCCCGGACGCGCCCTGGCGCATCAGTTCGTGCGTCCGCGCCAGTATCTCCGCGTCGCTCGCCCGGCCGCCGCCGCGCACCAGGACCGGTCGGCCCGACGCGATCTGGATCACGCGGTGGTACTGGCTGACATCGTCGCACGGGTCGGCCTTGATAACATCGGCCCCCAACTCGACCGCCTGGCGCACCAGGGGCAGAATCTTGTCCAGGTCGCCGTCCACTATGTAGCCGCCGGCGGATCGGTTCGACTGCATCACCAGAGGCTCGACCATCAGGGGCATCCCATAGCGCTCGCACTGCGGCTTGAGGCGGCAGATGTTGTCAATGCATTGCGCGTGCAGTTCCGGCTGGTCGGGCAGCAGCAGCAGGTTGACGACCACGCAGGCGGCGTCCAGCGCGACCGCCTGCGGCACCGGCTGCTCGATTAGGCGGCTGAACAGAGTCCGGGGCAGCTCGCGGGCGTAGACGTTGGCGATGTCCGTCCGCAGGACGAGCGACGGCTTGGCCCTGCCGGGGATGCCCTGGAGCAGCGGGGCGAGGCCCGGCGAGAGCTGGATCGCGTCGGGGTTCGCGGCGCAGACGGCGCGGATCGCCGCCGCCATGTCCTCGATGCCGCCGAGGAAGCTGCGCTCGTTGAAGAAGCCGTGGTCAATGGCGACATCGAAGCAGCGGCCATCGGCGGCCAGGAGGCGATTGAGGCGAGGAGAGACAGGCATGGAGGGTTCCCAGCTGCGTTCGGCGGAGAGAATTTCGACCATCATATCACGGGGCGGTTCGGGTGTCAAGAGAGGGCCGGAGCGCCTTGACAAAACCCTGTGCCAGCCGCTACAGTAACGCCATGACAGACGCAGACCAAACCACGCAGGACGTGATTGAGAAGTACCAGAAATTCGTCAACCCGACGCAGGTGGCGCTGCTCAAGATCGGCGGCTACGACCACATCGAACACTCGGCCCAGGGCTGTGTCGTCACCGACCTGGACGGCAACGAGTACTTGGACTGCCTGGGCGGCTACGGCATCTTTTCGCTCGGGCACCGGCACCCCAAGGTCGTCGAGGCCGTGAAAAAACAACTGGACTTGATGCCGCTGGCGTCCAAAACGTTTCTGAACAAGCCCCTGGCCGATCTGTGCGCGAAACTGGCCGAGATCACGCCTGGCGCGCTGCGATACTCGTTCCTGTGCAACTCCGGCACGGAGGCCGTGGAGGGCGCGCTGAAGGCGGCCCGGATGGCGACGGGGAAGACGGATTTCGTCGCCACGACCGGCGGCTACCACGGCAAGACGCTGGGGGCGCTCTCGGCGACCGGGCGCGAGGTCTACCAGCGCCCGTTCGCCCCGATGGTCCCCGGCTTCACCCACGTCCCCTGGGACGACGCCGACGCCCTGGGCGCGGCCCTGACGGAGCGCACGGCGGCGGTGATCGTCGAGCCGGTGCAGGGCGAGGGCGGCATCCAGGTCCCTTCCGACGACTACCTGCCACGTGTGCAGGACCACTGCCGCCGGAACAACGTCCTGCTGATCGCCGACGAAGTCCAGACGGGCCTGGGACGGACGGGGCGGATGTTCGGCGTGGAGCATTGGGGCGTGACGCCGGACATCCTGACGCTCTCCAAGTCGCTCGGCGGCGGCGTCCTGCCCGTCGGCGCGTTCACGGCCACCCCGGACATCTGGGACAAAGTCTTCCGGGAGAACCCGTTCATCCACACCTCCACGTTTGGCGGCGGCGAGCTGGCCTGCGCGGCGGCCCTGGCGGCGGTTGAAGTCACGCTGGAGGAGGATTTGCCGGGCCGAGCCGCCGCAAACGGCGCATACTTCCTGGACGGCCTGCGCCACGTCCAGTCTCAGCACCCACAAATACTCCAAGAGGCGCGCGGCCTGGGCCTGATGCTGGGCGTGGAGTTCACCGACGCCGACATCGGCAAGCTGGTCATCGGCACGATGGTCCACCGGGGCGTCATCGCCGCCTACACGCTCAACAACCCCAAAGTGATCCGGTTCGAGCCGCCCCTCATCATCACCCGCACGCAGATTGACCGCGTGTTGGAGGTCTTCGAGGCCGGTGTCCAAGATGCGCTGGCGTTGCTGGGGGATTTGATCTAACTGGGAGGCTTGGCCCGGTGAGGAAGGTCCACTTGCGCTTTACTGCCGCCGACCATAGCTGCCGGGGCATTGTCGGAGGTAGGTACCCCTGGTGACACCTTGCCACGAAAAGGAAGAACTGGTGAGTCCCCTGGGGCCTCCTCCTACCTTCTGCCGTCCATCCGATGCCGTCCCCTTCTGTTTAGCCACGACTGCCGCACTTCGATATCTGGCTTCGGCGTCACGCTCCGCACACAGATGCTGTTCCAGGAGGGCGTTTAATTTGTCGCGGCCTCGGCCGAACTCGGCTGCGGCTTGGCTTAGATTCCCACTGATTCCTTGTCTACGGAGCTCCTGAACAATTGCATCAGGCGAACGATCAGAAGCACCCCGCAGGACAAGGGAAAGGGATGTAAAGAGCTTGGCCGCGTCTATCAGTTGCGTGTCCTTCATCCTCCCTAAAAATGAGCGCAAACAACTCCAGAAGGCGCCACGTTCACAAGCGCATCGCTCCATGAAATAACTCAGGCGGTCCAAGTGACTGTAGCGAAGTGACTTGAAATCCACACACTCGGACATCACACATAGACCGGTCGCAAAAGCCTCACGGTAGCCCAGAAACCAATTCTCACTTACGACTTCCCGTGTGTGCCACTGCTTGCTGTTTACGCAGGCGTTCTGTGGGTGACATTTCGGCTTCGAAGAAGCAGGTTTCGGATGTGCCACACCGTTGCTCTTTTACGACCTCTGATCTGAGTCTATGCCGCCAGCCTGTATTCGAGTGACTGTACGCGCGCAGTGATTGAAGCTTCCAAGCTCCGTAGGGGCGTCTCACGGAGCGCACCGCTGCCGAAACGCTTCCAGTAATCTACGACCGTCATCCCGACCACCGCCCCATCGTCGGCGCGCAGGAGAATGAAGCCATCGGGTGTCTCTTCCCCGAACGCTTCTTGATTGCGTTTGGAGGCAAGACGCAGGTAGAGAACGTCATTGCTCAAGTCGTAGTGGTACCACACCGAGTTGTCAACGCCTTCTATGGTGTCCATTCCTGATTTGCTCCTGTCATGCTTCGGGTCAAGTACGCCGTTTTGACGATGCCCAGTTGCACGTTAACGACGGCAGCGACGAGAATGCCTGCGCGTGGCCCGGTTCCATAGCAGATACGGCAGTCAGCACTCGACGCGCTTACCCAAATGCTTTGTGGGGCGGCGATTGCTTGCTCCACGAGGGCGCGGTGCGGGCGCATCTCCGGGTGGCCCCTCAGAATGTGCCCGTACCAGGTGTGGTCCGACAGGACAAAGAGCCTGCCGAGCGGGTCCGAGAGTGTGACGTCAGGCATCCTGTATTCTTCGCCTTCCCTAGCGTTCTCACTGCCGATAAAATTATGCCGTGCTGACCAGAGATTGTCAATGGCGGGGGCACACAAAAAACGAGCAGGGAGGAACTACCCACTGAGAGCGGGCGTTTCTCCGGCATGAACATCCTCGGCATCTCCGGGAGTCTGAACCCGGCGTCTTCCAACAGCGCCGTCGTCCGCGCCGCCGCCGCATTGGTGCCGGAGGGCATGAAGTTCACGATCTATGAAGGGCTGGGCGAGCTGCCGCACTTCACGCCCCATTTGGACGGCGACGAGCCGCCGCCAGCGGTCAGGGAGCTGCGGCGGCTCCTACGGGCTGCCGACGGCGTGTTCGTCTGCACGCCGGAGTACGCGCACGGGATGCCGGGGAGCCTGAAGAACGCCTTCGACTGGGTGGTGTCGTCGGGGGAGTTTGACGGCGGCAAGCCTGCGGCGGCCCTGAGCGCTTCCCCGTCGTATCTGGGCGGGGACAAGGCGCTGGCGGCGCTGACACAGACCCTGGCTGTGCTGGGCGCGCACGTCCCGGCGGGCGCGTCCCTCGCCATTCCCTACATCCGCAAGAAGCTGGATGCCGAAGGCCACGTGACGGACTCGGAGACGCTGGACGCGCTCCGGTCGGTCCTGGGCGTTCTGGCGGGGGCGATCCGGGCGCGTTAGCCGCGCAGATGCCGGGCGGGCATATCCGGGGGCACATATCCGGGGGTATGAAACCCCCGTCTGAAGTTATCCCGTCCTGCGGACGGAGGAGCCGGCGAAGCCTATTGGGTACGCCCCCACCGCGTCCGCAGGACGCTTGAGCGGCGAGACGGGGGTTTCATACCCCCGGACCACTCCACAGCTACTCCCGCAGATGGCGGGCGAGGAAGTCCTGGCCGCGCCGGACGGAGTCGGCCTCGGCGGGGCCGGAGAAGATGTGACCCTGGCCGGGGTACAGGTGCATCTCGTGGGGGAGATTCTTGGCCGCGAGCGCCGCAGCAAGTTCATGGGCGCGGGCCACGGGAACCGTGGTGTCGGCCTCGCCGTGCAGGATCAGCATGGGGGGCATGGTGGTCAGATGCCCGCGCAGGTTTTCGGGCAGGCCGCCGCAGTACTCGATCACGCAGCGCACCGGAGCGCCGCCCCCGGCGACGCCGAGGGCGAGGAACGAGCCGAGTGAGAAGCCGACCAGGCCGACGCGCGCCGGGTCCACGCCCGGCAGCTCCCGTGCCGCGCCCACGGCGTCACGGACGGCCTCCTGCCAGCGCAGGAACGACCGGGCGATGGCGGCGTCCCGCGCCGCCCCCACCCCGATGTCGTCGTCGCCCGTGCGGTCGAAGTAGTGCGGGAACAGGGCGGCGTAGCCCAGCGCGGCTAGGCCCTGCATGATCAGGCGGAAGCGCGGGCCGGAGTCGGTCGCCCCGACCGAGCCGTGCAGCAGGATGACGGCGGGGTGCGGGCCGGGTCCGGCGGGGAGCAGATGTTCCAAAGTGACGGCCGTGCCGCCGCTGTCATAGGTGGTGGTCTGGACGCGCGCGCCGCCGAGCAGTCCCGCAAGCAGGTTCCTCATGGGCCTGTAGTTACCCCTCCGGCACCAGGCGATAACCATGGCCGCGCACGGTCTGGAGGTAACGGGGGGCATCCGGGTCGGCCTCGATCTTGCGGCGCAGGCGGCGGACGTAGACGGCCAGCACCTTGAGGCCCGTCTCCGGGGCGCAGCCCCAGACCTCCTGGAACAGCCACGTCTTGTCCAGGGACGCGCCGGGGCGGCGGGCCAGCAGCAGCAGCAGCTCGTACTCCCGGTCGGTCAGGCGGGCGGGGACGCCCCGGACGACGGCGTCGCGGGCGTTCAGGTCCAACCGCAGGTCGGGTCCGAGCGTGATCTCCTGGGCGCGCGCGTCCGGCACACTGTACTCGCGTGCGCGGCGCAGGTGGGCGCGGACGCGGGCGAGCAGCTCGGCGGGGTCGCAGGGCTTGGCGATGTAGTCGTCGGCCCCCACCTCCAGGCCACGCACCCGGTCCTGGGGCTGGGTGCGGCCCGTGAGCATCAGTACCGGCGCGCGCCAGCCCTGGGCACGCAGGGCGCGGCAGCAGGCGAAGCCGTCCTGTCCGGGCAGGCCGACGTCGAGCAGGGCGAGGTCGTACTCCGGGTCCTCACGCAGCAGGGCCAGCGCTCCCTCCGCGCTCTCGCGCGCGGCCACAAAGTAACCCTCGCGCGCCAGCAGCCGCGTCAGTGACTGCGTGACCGCGCGGTCATCTTCCACCAGCAGGATTTTTCCGGCCATGATGCTTCCCCTTCGTCTACCCCTCCGGCAGCCGGACGCGGACGCTCGTGCCACGGCCCGGTGCGCTGCGGACGGTGATGCGCCCCCCGTGCGCCTCTACGATGCGACGACAGGAGAACAGACCGAGACCCGCGCCGTCAGGGCGGGTCGTGAAGAACGGGTCAAAAAGATGGCGGCGCACCGCCGGGGAGATGCCGGGGCCCGTGTCGGCGACGCACAGGCAGGCCCCGCCGCGCGCGCGGCTCACCCGCAGGGACAGGCTGCCGCCGTCCGTCTCGCGCATGGCCTGAATGGCGTTCAGGGCCAGGTTGACCAACACCTGCTCCAACTGTACGGCGTCGGCCACCACGCAGGGCGCGACGTGGGGGCGGCTCACGGCGAGCGTGACGCCCTCCAAAGCCGCCTGGGGCGCAAGCAGGGCGGCGATGCGCTCCGTCAGGGCCGCCAGGTCTGTCGGCGCGCGCTGGTCTCCGGCAGGGCGCGACAGCGCGAGCAGGCGCTGGGTGAGCAGGCTCAGCCGGTCCACCTGGGCGCGCATGGCCTGGAGGGACTGCGCGCGCTCCACCGGGTCATCCTGATCGGCCAGGGTCAGCTCGATGGTCAGCGGCGTCAGGATGTTGCGGATGTCGTGGGCGACCGACGCGGCGAGCAGACCGACGGCGGAGAGCTTTTCCGACTCAAAGAGTTGCTGCTGGGTCTGGCTGAGGGCGCTCTCCGTCTTGTCCAGCCGCCCGTGGGCGGCGCGCAGGGCGGCGGCGAGCCGCCGGGCCTGCTCCCGGAGCTGGGCCTGCTGGGCCAGAATCTTGTGTTCCAGGCGGCGAGTGCGGGTGATGTCCGCGAACGTCCAGAGCCGCCCGACGACGCGCCCCGCCTCATCCGTCACCGGCGTTGTGTAACGGTGCAGGACGCGGCGTTTGGGCGCGACCAGCTCCACCTCGTCCTCGCACACCAGCGTCGGGTCGGCGTAGATGGCGTCCAGGGTGCGGGCGAACTCGTCCGGGTCCTTCAGCCGGGGCATGACCTGCGCGCGCACCTCATGCGGGGGCCTCTGTAGAGTCTCCCCCTCGCCCAACCCGAACCACTCGGAGAAGCGCCGGTTGCACACCAGGTCGTTACGAGCGCTGTCGGACAGCAGCACCCCGTAGTCCGACGCCCGCAGCAGTGCGCGCAGCAATCCCAGCTCGTCCCGTTCCTGCATCCCTGAGAGTATACAAGCAAACACGCCCGTTTTCCTCTTTTGGCGCACGGCAGAGGAACCCCCTCCCGTTTCGGGAGGGGTGGCGAGCCTCGGCGAGCCGGGGTGGGTTCCTCATCCTCCCGCTGCGGGAGGACCCTGTGCCCGAGGAACGAGGGAACAAGGCAGTGGGCAATCCGGCCCAAGTCATGCAGAAGGCCCCGGCGTCAAACGCCGGGGCCTCCCACGTTTCCAGGCCGTCGCTGCACTTTAGAGTCCGGCGACTGTGGTAACTAGATAAACGTAACCGTTATAGGTCGGCGTCGTCGTGCCGTTGGCCGCGCCGATTGCCGCGCCGTTGGGGCCGGAGACGGACTTGATGGTTCCACCGGGGACGGTGATGCCTGTGCTTCCCGCCGCGTTGAGAATCTGATCAGGCGTCAGAGGTACGTCAAGGCCGTGGCCCTCATTATACATTGGCGCAGTCTCAATAGCCCCGTTGCCGTTGGCCGCGTTGATGGTGGCGGCCAGAGCAGTGGTGTGGCGCGCTTCGGTTCCCAGAATGGACGCAGCAATCTGGAGGTACGACGGATACTGCTGTGTCGTCGGCGCGGAGAACGAAGGAATCGCCCCAGTGTAGGCAGAAACGCCGGTGAGTTCCGCACCATAAACGGCTTGCGCGACCGCGACCTTGCCGCCGTTGGAGTTGGTGATGGTGTTCAGACCAAACGCGAAGGCCACGGTGGATGGGTATGGGTCGCCGCCTAAGGCACTGGTGAGGAACGCGGCGTGCGACGCCTCAATGCTGGCAAATTCCGCCAGATAGATCGCAATGGGGTCACTGGTGCTGACACCCAAGTTCGCCTGAGTCGCCCCAGTGCCGTAGACGTATCCCAGCGCATCCGTCGCAGTGGTCACTTGAGTGGAAGAACCGCCCGCGACAGTCAAGGTCAACGGCCCGCCCGTCAGGTGCAGATACGCCTGTTGGTAGAGCGCCGTCTCCAGATATTCGGCGGCCAGGGCGTAAGCGAGAACGCGCTGACTTTGGGTGAACGCCGAACCGTTCGCGGCCGTGCTTGGAACCGGGACGTTCGTGTAGGTCGCACCGCCGCCGTTCGTCGTCGCTAAGGGTGCCGTGCTGTAGTAAAGGCTCAGAGGGGTGATAGTCGTGGGCATGAAAATACCTTTCTTGGGGACACGCCCCGCGCATTAAGCCGGGCGGTTGCCGGCGGAATTCGGGACGTTGTAGAACGTCGCCACGACGTTGTTCAACACGAAGGCTGGGGCGAGGGCGTACTCGAACTCGTTCGTCGCGCCGGACGTGCCACGCGGCTGTGCGGACCCGCTGACGAAGGGACCTGTCGACACGGTGCCAATGGGCGTCAGATTACCCGGCCCGATGTCGTCGTTGAAGACGTAGCGGACGCCTGCGGAGTGGCGTGCCTCGGTGGAGTAGATGGTCGCGGCTGTCTGGATGTTGCCCAGGCTGCTGAGGTAGGGGACCGCGCCCAGGTAGGCCGTCACGCCCGTCTCCTCGGCCGTCAGGATCAGCGCCATGATGTCGCTCAGGCTGTTGGTCGTCGGCAGGAACTTGTAGCCGTTGGGGTTCACGACGGGGTTGGTCGTGTTGGCCGTGGTGGGCAGACTGGGGTTGTCCGCTGAATGGTGCAGGGCCGTCAGCAGGAGGTCACGGTGCGCCGCCTCGACGAAGGCGTACTGCGCCAGGTACAGGTAGGCGACGTTGGCGTTCGCGCCGGTCAGAGTACCAGGGTTGCCGCCGGGGTAGGTCGTCCCGTAGGCCGCAGGCCCGCTTGCGGACAGCGGCGTGGTCACGGGCAGGTTGGAGGCGATGTTCAGCGCCTGGCGGTAGATGTCCGCCTCGGTGGTCTCCAGCGCCAGCGCGTAGTTCAGCACCTGGGTGTCGCCGGAACCGGGGACGAGGCCGCCGCCCACAATGGAGGGCAGCGCGAAGGCGGCGTTGCCGCCGCCGCTGTTGTTGTTGTTACTGTTGCTGCTGCCGCCGCCGTTGCTGCCGCCGCCGCAGCCAGCCAGCAGGGTGACGGCGGCGACGCCGAGACCGGCCGCAGACATCCGCGCCAGGAACTGGCGGCGGCTGATCGGGTCCTGAGCGATTCTTTCCAATTCGGTCATGAGGGAGGACTCCTTGGGGAAGTACGCGCCGCGCCTTTGGACGCGAGTTCGCACCGTCCATAGTACCTGCCTCACGGTTGAATTTGGTTCCAGAGAATACTAATGCAAGGTTACAATGTCTCGGCAGGCCGGCGGTACGCAGGCAAACGCGCCCGTTTTCCTCTCTCGCCGTTCCCGGCAAGGAGAAAAACGGGCGCGGGAGTGAGGCTCAGGAGGTGGTCGAGGTGTTGACCGCCACCGTCGTCTGCCCGGCGGAGGGCGCACCGGCGAGCGCGGTGCCGAAGCTGGTGGTCACGCTGTGGCTGGCGCTGGAACTCAGGAACGGGGTGAGCGCGGCCACGACGTTGCTGATGTTGCTGTTGAACGCCGAGTTGAAGGTCCGCTCGTAGGCGAGGTTGTTGGCCGCGTTGCTCGGCGGGGCCACGGCCTCGGAGCCGCCCAGGCCGGACACGGCGGTCAGGCTCAGGTCGTTGGCGATCACGCGCGCCAGCGCGCGGTGTTCGGACTCAACACCCAGAATCTGCGCGGCCAGCAACCTGTTCGGCGTGGTCGAGAACTGCTGAACGCCGATCAGGTAGGCGGCGATGAACGCATCCTCCAGTGTGACCAGCGTGTCGAGCGTCGTCTGCGCGTTCGTGAACATCCCGGTCGGGAAGTAGAAGTTGGTCGCCGCAGTGATGCTCGGCGCGTAGGAGGCGAGGGCCTGGTAGTGGGCCAGCTCCTGCTCGTAGCCCGCGACCAGGTAGGCCTGGTCCGGTGCGTTGCCGCTGATGTTCGGCGTCCCCGTGTTGTAAATGCCGCCGGTCGTGTTGATGATGTTGTAGTACATCGTCGTGGCGACCGCTTCTGCGATCGCCGCCGCCTGGAGAATCGCCGCGTCGTTGTTGGGAGTCTGCGCGACGGCTCTGCCGCCGCTGTTGCTGCCGCCGCCGCAGCCCGCCAGGATGGTGCCGGCGGCGACGCCGAGGCCCGCTGAGCCGAGCCGCGTCAGGAACTCGCGCCGCTTCGCCGACGGGCGGACCGTCTCATCAATGTTTGTCATAGGGAGGACTCCTTGGAAAGATCGTTCCGCGCACGCTGGCGCGAACCCACGGGGTGATAGTACCTGCCGGTCGGGCAAGTTCGGCGGAGGCCGGATTAACGGCGGGTTACAAATCCTGCATCCCGATCAGACGATCTGCTCACCCAAAGCCGTCGGGTTGAAGTAGGCGCAGGAGCGGGTGACGCGGCCATCAGAGGTCTCCAGGATGGTCACGCCGTCGTAATGGACCGGCTTGCCATCAAAGCTCGTGCCCCGCGTCGCCCACTCCAGCGCCGCGCGCCCGTCGGCGGCGATGACGTTGCGGAACGTGGACTGGGCGCGGTCGAAGGTGCCCCGGTACTCGGTCCAGAACTGCCGCGCCCCGTCCGGCCCCTGGAACTTGTCGGGCCGGAGGACGTTGCCCACCTCGGCGTTCTCGGAATACAGGGCAGCCAGCGGCTCCACGTCCCGCGCCTCTTCCAGCACGTGCAGGGCGTCCATGAACTTCTGCGCGATCTCGTCGGACATGACGGTGTCTCTTTTCTCCAAGTTCTTTGACCCATTATGCGGCGAATGGGCCTGACCTCAAACTGTTAATCTCAAATTACTTTGTAAATAAAAGTAGTTTGTGGTATAACGGATTGAGGAGGAACGGGACCATGGATCAAAAGAAGGCGGTGGCGACAGGTCTGCGGACGCTGCTTGCCGCGCTGGGGCTGGGGGCACTGGCGGACGGCCTGCTGCGCGGGGCGACGCCGGGCATCAACGTCGCGCTGTGGGTGGGGACGCTGGCGGCGGTGATCGCCGCGTGTGCGCGGCGTCAGCGGGGGGGCTGGGGACGTGACGCGCGCGGGCTGACCGCAGCCGCCGTCCTGTTCGCCCTGGGATTCGCCTGGCGCGATTCGCCGGTCCTGCATTCCCTGGATGCGCTCGCGCTGCTGGCTTGCCTGGGGCTGGCCGTCCCAGGGATGCGCCGGGAGAGCCGCCTGGGCCGCGCGGACGTGACCGACTACGCGCGCGGCATCGCCCGGACCGCCGTTCAGGCGGCGTTCGGGGGCTTCGGGCTTGTGTTCCGGGACATCCCCTGGCGGGACCTGCCGCGCGGCGGCCCGGTGACGCGGCGTCTGGCGTCCGTCAGTGTGGGTCTGCTGGTGGCGCTGCCTCCACTGCTGATCTTCGGCGCGCTCTTCGCGGCGGCGGACCCAGTCTTCAGTCACCTCCTCCATGTGGCTCTGGACTGGAACTTCGCGGACCTGACGGGCCATCTTCTGACAACGGCAGTCTGCGCCCTCGTCATCGGCGGCTTCCTGCGTGCCCTGTTCCGGGCCGCGCCCGCGCCGGAGGCGGCCCGGCCCACCGACCGGGCCTGGGCGCTGGGGACGGTCGAGGTCGGGGTCGCGCTGGGTCTGCTGGACCTGCTGTTTCTGCTGTTCGTCCTGGTCCAGTTGCGCTTCTTCTTCGGGGGCGCGCGGACGGTGCAGGTGACGGCCGGGCTGACCTACGCGCAGTACGCGCGCGGCGGGTTCTTCGAGCTGGTCGCCGTGGCCGCGCTGGTGCTGCCCCTGCTGCTGGCGCTGGACGGCCTGCACCGGGAATCGTCACCCACGGGCGGGCGCGTCTTCCGGGCGCTGGCCGGGCTGCAAGTCGCGCTGCTCTTCATCATCATGGCGTCGGCGGTGCAGCGGATGCGGCTGTATCAGGCGGAGTACGGCCTGACCGAGCTGCGGCTGTACGTCACGGCCTTCATGGCCTGGCTCGCCCTCGTGTTCCTCTGGTTCGGGGCGACCGTGCTGCGGGGGCGTCGGGATCGCTTCGCCCTGGGCGGCCTGCTGACGGCCCTGGCCGTGATCGCCGCGCTGAACGCGCTGGACCCGGACGCCGTGATCGTGCGCGGCAATCTGGCCCTGGCCCGCGCCGGACGCCCCTTCGACATGGGCTACGCCCTGTCCCTGAGCGCCGACGCCGTCCCCGCGCTCCGGGATGGCCGCGCCGAACTCCCGCCGACCCAGGCTCAGGCAGTCGCCACGCGCCTGGCCGCCGCCCGGACGGCAGGGCAGACGGAAGACTGGCGTTCGTGGAATTGGAGCCGCCGGGAGGCCCGCAGGGCCGTCATGTAGGGGCATGGTGTACCATGCCCGTACATCCGAATCCTCCCGCTTCGGGAGGACCCTGTGACCGAGGAACGAGGGAACAAGGTGGTGGGCAGTCCTGGTCACGGCGGCAGGAGACGGGCGGCACGGGGGCGAATGGGGCGGCATATGCAGATTGAGGGAAAGACGCGCCGTTGGGCGGCGCTGGCGTGGTGGACGGTGTTCGGGACGGCGTTCGGCTACACGGAGGCGATGCTGGTGGTCTACCTGCGGCGGCTGATGGGGATGCCGCCGGGGTGGGGCTTTCGGCAGTTCTACGCGGCGCGCGGGCTGGCGTTCTCGTCGGCGTCGGTCTTCGCCGAGATGGCCCGACTGGGCATCCTGCGCATGGAACTCACGCGCGAGGTCGCCACGCTGGTCCTGCTGCTCGGCGCGGCCTGCGCGGCGGGCCGGACGGGGCGTGAACGGCTGGGGCTGTTCGCGTGGACCTTCGCCGTGTGGGACCTGACGTATTATGGGTGGCTGCGGCTCTGGACGGGGTTCCCGCGCGGATTATCTACGACGGACGTGTACTTCCTGGTCCCCATCGCCTGGTACGGCCCGGTGTGGTTCCCGGTGCTGGTCTTCATGCCCGCCACGCTCGTCTTTGCCTGGTGGCTGCTCCTCAGCCGAACGCAGCCTCGGACAGCTGCGCGCCCAGCCGGTCCCAGCGCGTGACCTCCGCCTCCAGCAGAAGTCTCTCTTCATCCGTCAGGCCACCGATCTTCTCACGCCGCCACAGCTCGTGCCGGGCGACCTGGCCGCGCGCGCGGGCCAGCATCAGGTCCGGAAGTTCCTCAAAGCCGAGTTTCCGGTGCCAGGCGATGCTGGGCTTGTTGGCGACGTTGTAGGCGCTGCCGAGATGCGTCTCGCCCGCACGGGCGAGTTCGTTCATCACCGCGCCCACCAGCGCCGTCCCCAGGCCGTTGCGCTGCCACCGGCGTCGGATGAACAGCATATCCAGGAACGGCCCGTCCGGCTTCTGCACGACCAGGACCGCGCCCGCCACCAGGTACGGGCGGTCCGGCGGGACGGCCAGCCGGGAGGCGGGGTGGAACGCGCCGCGCCGCCCGGCGAAGAAGGTGGCGACGGCGTCCCCCCCGGCCCACCGGACCTGGGCGAAGGAACGATCACAGTATTCCACCGTGTCCCGGAAGCCGTCGACGAAGGCCCGAACCAGAGCGGGCGTGTCGGCCACCGTGAGGGGGCGCATCCGGCAGCCGGTCTCGGCGACGGGGCGAGGCGCGACGGGCGCGCGCAGCCGCGCCGCCATGGGGCGGGGACGGATGTGGGCGCAGCCATCCGCGTATTCATATTTCCAGCCGACCTCGCGCGGGAGCAGATTGAACTGGGTCGGGGTCATGGGGAGGCACTGGCTGCGCATGATGCCCCTGAGTTCGACATTCAGTGGGCGGCGTCCTTCTTGTCGGGCCGTTGCGCACGGGCCTTCTGGAAGGCGATGGCCGCCGGGACGACGAACAGCACGGCGGCCACGACGCCGACTCCGTCGGCCAAAGCGCTCGGCGGCGACGGGGGCCGGAGCTGGATGGAGGCCACGACCAGCAGCAGGGCGAAGATCAGCAGGCCGCTCTGCCACAGCGTCCCCTTCTCCCCGGACCGGATGGCCTCATAAAGCACGAAGCACTGGGCGGCGATGCTGACCAACAGCGAGTGTGTGCCGAGCAGATGGACGAACGAGTGCATGGGTGAGTTCCTTTGTGTCCCCTTATGCCCCGTTCGGGTACAATGAACACGCACTTTTGCGGACACCCGACAGGAAAGAACGACCCCATGGCAGACACACAGACACGCGCGCACATCCCCGACACGCCCCCGAACCCCCGGCTGATCCGCGCCCTGGAGGCCAACTGGCAGGAGGAGATGGAGGGCGCGGCCACCTACCGCGCATTGGCCGATGGCGAGGACGACCCCGACCGGAAGCGCGCGCTGCTGGAGATGGCGGATTCCGAGGTTGACCATGCCCGGCGCTGGGCGCAGCGGATGGGCGAGTTGGGCCAGACCGCGCCGACCTACAACGGCCCCGAACACGGGCAGGCGGACAGCTTCGCCAACCGGGTCGGCGGCCACGACTCGGCCCTGCGCCGCATCGAGCTGGAGGAGCGCCGCCACGTCTCCGAGTACGGGCGGCAGATTCGCGGCCTGGGCGACGGGCCCAGCATCCAGATTCTGGAGGACCTGATCGTGGACGAGCGGGCGCACTCGCGCACCCTGCGCCGCCTAGTCCGCCCGTCGCCCGCCGAGCCGCAGCGGCGGACGTTCATCGCCACGCCGCTGGACCCCGGCAAGGCGCTGGACGAGATGCGCGCCAAGCGGGGCCGCGCGGCCCCGGCGTCCTGGATCGGCGACGCCATCTACGGGGTCAACGACGGCCTGGGCGCGATCTTCGGCATCGTCAGCGGCGTCTCCGGGGCGACCATCAACAACCCGCACGGCGGACGTCTGGTCCTGCTGGCCGGGCTCGCCGGCATGATCGCCAGCGCGCTTTCGATGGGTTCCGGGGCCTATCTCGCCGCCAAGAGCGAGCGGGAGATTTACGACGCCGAGATCGCCCGCAAGCGCGAGGACATCCGGGACAACCCCGACGATGCCCGCCAGGAGCTTTCGCTCATTTATCAGGTCAAGGGCATCCCCGCCGAGGACGCCGAGCGGATGTCCGAACACCTGTCGCGCAACCCGGACCAGTTCCTGAAGACGCTGGCCGCTGAGGAGATGAACCTGACCGAAGACGCATTAAGCAACCCGGTCACGTCGGCGGTCTCCGGCTCGCTCTCCACGGCCCTGGGCGCGTTCGTCCCCATCATCCCGTTCTTCTTCCTGACCGGCTGGCCCGCCATTGTCGCGGCGGCGGTGATTTCTTTGATCGCCCACTTCGCCGTCGGCGCGGCCAAGACGTTAATCACCGTCCGTTCCTGGTGGAGCAGCGGCCTGGAGATGACCGCCGTGGGGGCCGTCGAGGGCATCGTCACCTACGCCATCGGCCTCGCCCTCGCCCACCTCGGCGGCGGGGGGGTGTAGGAGTCGGGGCGAGGGCTGAAGCCCTCTCGCTACGGAACACCGTCCTGCCGGACGGAAGAGCGTGTCCGGCGTGTGAGCGGGTCTTGTGTCCGAGAGGACACGGTTGGGTAGCGAGAGGAGTTCACTCCCTCGCGGCTCTGTGGGAGTGCTTGTGAGCGGGACAAGCAGGCCGTGGAGAGCGGCTGAAATCAGGTGCAACTCCTGACCCTCCCGGCCAATCGACGCGGCTCACTCCTCGTCTTCAAAGAGGCTGTCAATGTCCCGCGCCCCATGAAGCACACGGACGATGTCGATCCCGGTCGGGACGCTGCGGTAGAAGATCAAATACTTCTCGAAGCCTGAGACCGACTATTGGCGAACATCGGTCAGGCGGGAGTTGGCGGATGTTCGCACTCTGCCCATTCCCGGCATTTGCAAGAGCGTCCTGAACGTCTCGTGCGCGGCCTGAAAGAAGCGCAGGCCCGTCGCGTCATCGGCCTCTGAGGCCAGATAAACCGTCGCGCCGTCAATGTCGCGCTCGGCTCCCGGCAGGACGCGGACTCGTTTAGGCAACACGCTTTTTGTTCCCCCCGATGCGGGCGAGAAGTTCAGCGCGTTTCCGCTGAACGTACTCGTCGGTCACGTCAATCGGCTCGCCGCTGTCCAGACCTTCCAGCAACAGAGCTTCCAACTTTTTCTGCGCCTTCTGCTTTTGCGCCTCCCGCACAAGATCACGGAAGTACTCGCTGGCGGTGCTGTAGCCGCCTTGCGCCACTTCCGCCTCAACGAACTCGCGCATGGTATCGGGCAGAGAAATGTTCATCGTCGCCATTGGTATCAACCTCTGCCGCTGTTCTACCAGGAGATTGGCATTTTTTGTCAAAGCTAAATAGAGTAATCTTCACCACCCGTCTCTCTATGTTCGCTGAGGAAGACGCGCATATTCCGGGGGCGGACGTAGACGTCTTCGCCGACTTGGAGGCCGAGGTCACGGTGCTGGTCGCGGGTCAGTTCGGCGGCGATGGTGTCGCCATTGTCGCGGCGCTCCAGGTCGAGACGGACCACAGGCCCGGCGGCGTAGATATGCCGGACGACGGCCTCCACGGTGGGCGAGCCGTCGCGGTGGCGGGCGATCTCCAGGTCGTGCGGGCGGGCGTAGCCGGTGGCCGGGGCGTCCTGCGCGCCGTCCAGGCCGGGCGCGGGCGAGGCCAGCGGACCCAGTTGGGCCTGGCCCTCATGCACCCGCCCGTGGAAGAGATTGACGTTCCCCAGGAAGTTGAAGACGAACGGGTTGGCGGGGTGGTCGTAGACCTCGCCTGGTGTGCCGATCTGCTCGATCTTGCCGTGGTCCATCACGACAACCCGGTCTGAGACTTCCAAAGCCTCCTCCTGGTCGTGGGTGACGAACACGCTGGTGATGTGCAGGTCGTCGTGCAGACGGCGCAGCCAGCGGCGCAGGTCCTGACGGACCTTGGCGTCCAGCGCGCCGAACGGCTCGTCCAGCAGCAGCACCTTCGGCTCCACGGCCAGCGCCCGCGCCAGGGCGACCCGCTGCCGCTGCCCCCCGGAGAGTTGCGACGGGAAGCGCTTCGCCAGGCCCTCCAACTGCACCATTTGGAGCAACTGCATCACGCGGTCCGTGATCTCGGCGCCGGAAGGCCGCGTCTGACGCGGGCGGACGCGCAGGCCGAAGGCGATGTTCTCGAAGACGCTCATGTGCCGGAACAGGGCGTAGTGCTGGAAGACGAAGCCGACGCGCCGGTCGCGCACACTCTTGTCGGTGGCGTCCTCGCCCGCGAACAGCACGCCGCCGGTGTCCGGCGTCTCCAGCCCGGCGATGATCCGCAGCAGCGTGGTCTTGCCCGACCCCGAAGGCCCCAGCAACGCGACCAGTTCCCCGGTGGCGACGGTGAGGCTCACGTCTTGGAGCGCCTGGAACACGCCGAAGGTCTTGTTGATGCCACGGACTTCAATGCTCATAATGATCGCTCAGGGCCGGAAGACTAGCCTTCCCGCGTCCGCCACTCCACCAGTGTCTTCAACACCAGCGTCACCAGGGCCAGCAGCGCCAGCAGGGTGGCGACGGCGAAGGCGTAGGCGACGGGGAGGTCGTAGTCGCTGTAATCCATGTTGATCTGCAAGGGCAGCGTGGTCATGCCCTCCACGCTGCCGGCGACCACGGAGACGGCCCCGAACTCGCCCATCGCGCGGGCGTTGCAGAGGATGACGCCGTACAGCAGGCCCCACTTGATGTTCGGCAGGGTGACGCGCCAGAACGCCTGCCAGCCGCTCGCCCCCAGCGAGATCGCCGCCTGCTCCTCGTCCGTCCCCTGCGCCTGCATCACGGGAATCAGTTCACGCGCCACGAACGGGAAGGTCACGAAGGTCGTGGCAAGGACGATGCCCGGCAGCGCGAAGAGGACGCGCAGGCCGTGCGCGTCCAGCCAGGGGAACAGCCAGCCGCCGCGCCCGAAAACCAGCACGAGCGCCAGGCCCGCCGTCACCGGCGACACCGAGAACGGCAGGTCAATCAGCGTGGTCAGGACGGTCTTGCCCCGAAACGGGAACTTGGAGATCGCCCAGGCGGCGGCGACGCCGAACACGGTGTTCAGCGGCACGGCGATCAACGCCGTGAGCAGCGTCAGGCGGACGGCGCTGAGGGTGTCCGGGTCGTGCAGGGCCTGAAAATAAACGCCCTTCCCATGCGCGAACGCCTGCGCGAAGACAGCAACCAAAGGGACGATCAGGAAGACGCCCAGGAAGGCCAGCACGAACAGGGTCAGCAGGAACTTCACCCAGATCGGCTCCGTCACGGCACTCCTGCCCATCCTAAATCTCCCCCAGGCGGCGGCGACTCAGCCACTGCAACACATTGATGAGCAGCAGCAGCCCGAACGACGCGGCCAGCATGACCACGGCGACCGCAGACGCCTCGGCGTAGTGGAACTCCTCAAGCTTCTGCACGATCAGAAGCGCCACGATCTCGCCTTTGTAGGGCAGGTCGGAGGCGATGAAGATCACCGAGCCGTACTCGCCCAGCGCACGGGCGAAGGCCAGCGTGAACCCGGTCAGCATCGCCGGCAGCAACGTCGGAAGCAGTACCTTCAGGAATGTCTGCCCGCGTGATGCGCCCAGGCTGGCGGCGGCCTCCTCGACCTCGGCATCCAAATCTTGCAGGACCGGCTGCACCGTGCGCACGACGAACGGCAGGCCGATGAATGTCAGCGCGACGAAAACGCCCAGGGACGTGTTGGCGACGTGGATTCCGTGCCGCTCCAGCCCATGTCCGAGCCAACCGTTGGGGCTGTACAGGGCGGCCAGCGTGATGCCGGCCACGGCGGTCGGCAGGGCGAACGGCAGGTCCACCAGGCCGTCCACGAGCCGCCGCCCCGGAAACCGGTAGCGGGTCAGGACCCAGGCGACCAGCAGGCCGAAGACGGCGTTGACGCACGCGGCGGCACCCGCCGCCCCAAAGGACAGCCGGAAAGCGGCGACCGTGCGCGGGTCGGTGACGATCAACCAGAACGCATGGAGGCCGATGTGCGCCGACTTCAGGAAGACCGCGGCCAGGGGAATCAGCACCACCAGGCCGAGGTAGAACAGCGTGAAGCCCAGCGACGTTCCGAAGCCCGGCAGCACACGGCGCGGCCTGCGCGTCGTCGAGGTTGTTTGGGTGAGTGCGAGAGCCAGGGCCTATCTCCTCCCGTATATCTGGTCGAAGACGCCTCCATCGGCGAAGTGTGTCTTCTGGGCGGCGTCCCAGCCGCCGAACAAAGTCTCCACCGTGAACAGCGGGATGGGCGGGAACTGCGCCCGATATCGCTTCAAAATCGCCGGGTCGCGCGGGCGGTAGAAGTTGCGCGCGACCACGGCCTGGCCCTCCGGCGAATACAGGTAGCGGAGGTAGGCGGAGGCCAGGGCGCGCGTGTGGTGCTTGTCCACGTTTTGGTCCACGAGGGAGACGGCGGGCTCGGCGAACACGCTGACGGACGGGTCAACGATCTCGTACCGGCCGGGGTCCTGCTTGCGGATCAGGGACGCCTCGTTCTCCCACGCGATCAGCACGTCGCCCTGCGCATTCTTGGTGAATGTCTGCGTCGCGCCCCGCGCCCCGGAGTCCAGCTTGATGACGTTGTGGTAGACGGCGGCGATGAACTTGCGCGCGGCATCGTCGTTCCTGTGCGTCTTGGTCAGTTCCCAGCCGTAGGCGGCCAGATACGCCATCCGTCCCCCGGAGGAAGTCTTCGGGTTCGGGGTGACGATCTGGACGCCCGGCTTGACGAGGTCGCCGAAGTCGTGGATGCCCTTGGGGTTGCCCCGTCGGACGACGAGTACGACCGTGGAGTAGTAGGGGACGCCGTCGCCGGGCAGCCGGGTCCGCCAGGCAGGGCTGACGAGGCCCTGCGCGGCGAGGGAGTCAATGTCCGTCGGGATGCCCAGCGTGACCACATCGGCCTCCTCGCCGTCAATCACGGCGCGGGCCTGCGCGCCGGACCCGCCGTGCGACTGCTGGATTGTGATCGTCTGTCCTGTCTTCTGCTTCCAGTAGGCCGCGAAGACGGCATTGTAGTCCCGGTACAGTTCCCGCGTCGGGTCATACGAGACGTTGAGCAGCGTCAGCGCCCCATGACCCGCAGGACGGTGCGCGCAGGATGACAGCAGCGCCGTGAGGGTGAGAGACAATGCGACTAAGGCAACTAACTTTGTTGCAAAACTTTTCATTGAACGCAAGTATACTCGCCGCCCCTGTGTTTGTCAACCGCCCTCGTGAAAAAAAGTCAGCGTGAGCCACAGTGCTATCCCGGCGGCGAGCAGCAACAGGGGAGTCACGCGCAGGCCCGTGCCGAAGAAATCGCGCGCGCCCACGTCCTGCCCCTGCTTCCGGGCACCGGTGATGACCAGCATGGTCGCCAGCGACCCGGCGACGGTCAGGTTCGGCCCCAGGTCACAGCCGAGCAGCGCCCCGTACTGCGCCGCCGGACCCGCGCCGTGCCGCAGGGCCGAGACCGCCAGCAGGGCCATCGGGATGTTGTTGACGACGTTCGCGCCGACGCCCGCCCCGAACGCCGATGCCAGCGCCAGCGCCAGGGGCGAGTGCCCGACCAACGCCAGACCCTGCGCCGCCACGGCGGCCAGGCCCAGGTTCTCGACGCCGCGCACGACCACGAACAGGCCGATGACGAACGGGAAGATGGGCCACGAGACCTCCCGCACGATCCCCCACCCGACCCGCCGACGCCACAGGCCCCAGGCCGCCAGCACGGCGCACCCGGCCAGGGCGACGGCGTAGGGCGGCACGCCCAACAGCGAGCCGACGAAGTAGCCAACCAGCACCGCGCCCAGCACCCCCACCGCGCCCCGGAAGTACGGCGCGTCCGGCAGAACGCTATCGGGGCGCGGCAAGGCGTCCGCGTCGAACGTCCCCGGCAGGTCCCGGCGGAACAGCCGCCGGAAGCAGGCGTAGTTGACCAGCAGGGCGGCGATCTGCGGCAGGGTCATGGTCAGGGCAAACCGCTCGAAGCGCCAGTGGAAGGCGCTGACGAACAGCAGGTTGGTCAGGTTGCTCACGGGCAGCAGCAGGGAGCCGGTGTTGGCGACGAAGGCGCAGGCGAGCAGGAACGGGCGCGGTGTGAGCTTCAGCCTGCCGACGAACGACAGGACCACGGGCGTCAGGATGACGGCGGTGGTGTCCAGCGAGAGCAGGGCCGTGGTGACGGCCCCCAGCAGGAAGACGTTCCGGTACAGCGCGCGCCCGTCTCCGCGCGCCGCCCGCGCCGCGTGGATCGCGGCCCACTCGAAGAAGCCGGACGACCGCAGCAGGTCGGAGAGAAGGAGCAGGCCGAGCAGGAACAGCAGCACGTCCCCGCCCTGCGCCACCGTCCGCCACGCCTGCGCCCACGTCTCCAGATGCAGCAGCAGCATCAGCGCGCCGCCGACGACGGTGGCCCACGCCTCGTTCAAGCCGCGCGGGCGTGTGAGTATCAGCGTCAGGGTCAGGCCGAACACAAGAATGGTCAGGAAGAAGCGCATGGGGTGGTTTCAGTGACGATACCCCAGACACAGGAAAACGGCCCCGGTCATTCGACCGGGGCCACCAAAAATTCCCCTGTCCGGCTATCCGCCGCCGCCCGCAGGTGCCGCTGGAGCGCCGGAAGGCCCCGGCGCACCCGGAGCGCCGGGGGAACCCGGAGCGCCCGCCGGTCCGGGAGCCCCGGCAGGTCCCGGCGCGCCCGCCGGGCCGGGCGTCCCCGCGCCGGGAACAACCACGGTCGTGTTCTTGGGCGCGGGCGTGACCACCGTGGTCGGCGCGGGCGTGACGACCGTGGGAGGCGGCGGGTTGTCGTTACAGCCGGTCAGGCCGAACACAAGGGCGGCGACGCCCACCATCGCAGCCAGGGCGCGGGCGCTCTGGGCGGCCCGCGTCGGCGCGGGCGAGGCACTATCGAAAAGGCGCATGACGTGTTCCTTCTCGGAGCGGCTGCCGGAAGACAGGCGGCCCCGACGTTTTGTCTGTTTGGGTGTTATGCCCATCAAGCGCTCACACAAAACCTCACCGACACAAAAAAACGGCCCCGGTCGGATGACCGGGGCCGCAGGAGCGGGAGTCGCTCACTCGCCGTTGATGGTGACGCTGGACAGGTCCACGCCGTCGAAGTCGCTGCCCCAGAGGGCGCGGCTGGCCGCCAGCGCGTCACTGCCCCACAGGGCGCGGCTGCCCCACAGGGCGCGGCTGGAGGTCAGCACGTCGCTGCCCCACAGGGCGCGGCTGGAGTCCAGCGCGCTGCTGCCCCAGAGGGCGCGGCTGCCCCACAGAGCGCGCGTGTCGGTGATGCCCGCGTTCCAGATGCCGGAGCTGCCCCAGAGGGCGCGGCTGCCCCACAGGGCGCGGTCCATGGCGAGGGTGACGTTGCCCGTGCCGTCCGGGACCAGCATCGGGCTGGCGGCGTAGGTGCCGGCCGGGACGGTGACGGTGGACGCCAGCGCCGCCGGGATGTCCAGGTAGCCCGCGCCGTAGGTGCAGGCGTCGGCGTTGCCGGCGGCGTCGGCCCACTTGTCCGCCGAGACCATCAGCCGCGCCTTGATCGTGTCCGGCGAGAGCTTCGGGTTCTGCTGCAGAAGCAGGGCCGCCGCCGCCGCCACGACCGGGGAGGCCATGGACGTTCCCGACAGCCGGAAGTAGGTGCCCGACGACTGGCTCTGCGGCCCGATCTCATACGTCGAGACCGGAATCTGGTTGCTGCCGTTGAACTCTTCGTCCAGGGTGCTGCCTTCCACGTCCAGCGAGATGACCTGGTTGCCGGGGGCCATGATGTCCGGCTTGAGCGTGTTGTCGCCCAGCGTCGGCCCGCGCCCGGAGTAGGTGGCGACCATGTCGTCGGCCCGATTGGCATCGGCCTGCTTCATGGCGCCGACGGTGATGACATCGGGGTCATCGGCGGGGCTCTGGATGCTGCCGTAGTTGGTCCCCCAGCCCTCGTTGTCCAGGCCGGACACGTTGGCCGTGTTCAGCCGCCCATCATTGCCGGCGGCGCAGACGACCACGATGCCCGCCTGCCAGGCCGCCTCGACCGCCTGACACAAGGGGTCGTTGGCGGAGAGGTCGGTGACGGGGTGGCCGAGCGACAGGTTCATCACCCGGATGTTGTCCTTGGCCTGGTTCTGGACCACCCACTGGATGCCCGCCAGCGCGGTGCTGATGGTGCCCGCGCCGTTGCCGTCCAGTACGCGGACCGCGACCAAATTGGACAGCGGCGCGACCCCGTAGAAGGTCTGCGTGTACTGAGGCCCTGTGGACGCCGCGCCGTCACCACCGATGATCCCGGCCACGTGCGTGCCGTGGCCGCAGGTGTCGTCATAGGCCGTGGGGTTGACGTTGCCGTTGGCATCGGCGACAAAGTTCGCGCCGTCAATGACCCGGCTGACATAGGTGGTGACGTTAACCTTTTTCTTACCCGAGGTTGTCACGGTGACGACTGGGGTGGGGTTCAGGAGGTCCTGAGCCTGGGCGTGGATGCCGCTGTCCACGACGGCCACGGTGACGCCCGCGCCGGTCAGCTTGTAGTTGGACTGTTGGGCGGCGGTGCTGTAGAGGCTGGAGTCGACGGTGAAAGCGTCCGACCTCTTGACGGCAGAGTCCTCCGCGATGTGGCGCACGAAGGGCAGGGCGGCCAGGGCGTTCATGTTGCGCGACGGCAGCCCCAGGGAGACGGCGTGGATGAAGGGCAGTTCGTGGGTGATCACGCCGCCCAGGGAGGCGATCTGCGCGCGGCGGGCCGGGGTCAGCCCGCCGTCGAGCGTGACGATGGCCGCGGTGCGGCCCGTGCCCAGTTTGGCGTGGGCGAGCGTGAAGTCGCCCTTGACGGCGAGCGCGTTGGGTTGAGCGCCCAGGGCAGCTCCGCCGAGGGCGAGCAGGCCGGCGGCCAGGATGCCGACGGCGCGCTTGCCGCCGGGCCGCTTGATGGTGGGCCGCCGGCTTCCGGGCTGGTTGCTGCCCCAGGTGCTGCGCGGGGCCGAGGCGGCGGGGACCGCCGGGAGTTGATGTGTCGTGTGCAATCCTTGCATGGGTCAGAATCCTTCGTGATCGTCGCGGTTCGGTGGCCAGGCTGCCATCTGCGGGTGCAGGAAGGCCCTATGGCTTTGCGTCCCGCCGTTTCCGGCGGTTTGCCCTTGTCGATGAGCGAAGGTTGAGCGCGGGACACAGGGGAAAATTTGTGCCTCGCGCGAAGGCTTCGGGACCTGAAAGCCCGAACGCCTCTGTCCTGGATTATGCCAAGCCAGAGGGGAATGCTCACTGTGGGAAGTGCCGGACTTGCCGTTCAGCCTCGGAGAAGAACCCACCCCGGCTCGCCGAGGCTCGCCACCCCTCCCGAAACGGGAGGGGTAAGAGAAGTAAGGCAATGGATCTCTTACCCTCACCCGCTTCGGGGGAGGTGGACCGGCTTGCCGGGCCGGAGGGGGTTCTTCGGGGGGCGAGGATCATCCCCGCAGCATGGCGGCGAGAACCAGGATCAGGCCGAGGTCGAAAAGAAGCCCGTGCCAGAGGATCGGCACGACGATGGACCCGGTGCGCCGGTACAGCCAGGAGAAGAAGGCCCCGGCGGCGACCACGCCCGCGACGGCCAGTTCGGCCCAGCCGGGGCGCAGCAGCAGGCGGATCACCAGCCAGTGCCAGGCGGCGAACGTCAGGGCCGTCCAGACGACCCCCGCCGCCCACGCCGGGCCGTCCAGCCCGCGCAGCTCGTTCAGCACCACGCCGCGCCAGAACAGCTCCTCCACGACGGCGTTGACGGCGACGAAGTACAGGCCCAGCGGCAGCAGTCGGCTCGCCTGGAATCCCCGCTCCGTGAGGACGAGACGCAGGGCGTCGGGCGCGTCCAGCACGCGCGCGCCCAGCAGAGCATACGCCCCCAGGAACAGCGGCAGAGCCACCAGCAGGCCGATGGCGAGCGCCCCCCACTGCCCCGGCGTCGGCATCTTCCACGCCCCGCGCCACAGCCGCCGCCCCCACACGACGGCGGGCAACAGGCAGACGCCGTGGTACAGCAGGAACGTCACCCACAGGCTGTCCAGCCGGTACATCCCCAGCCACACAGCGGGCCACGGCAGAAGCGTCAGCAACCCGACGGCCAGCACACGCCGACGGACACGAACGGCGTGAAAGACGGCGGCGGGTGTCATGGCACAAGTTATACCCGGACGGCGGTTATAGGAGCGTCTCACGCCGCGGCAGTGGAATGCCCCGGACAGCAAGCGCCCTCAGGACGATAGCCCCCGCCCCGTGTGGCCTCACCCCTCGTACGAAGGACGCCCCCGGTAGGCGGGGCATTCCACTGCCCCGACGGGCATAGCGCCGGTGCCCCTACGCGCCCTCTCCACCCCGGTTCGATGACACCTTTTCCCCGTCAACATTGCCGGTCTTTTGCGCAAGTTTCTTGTCGGCACGCTTTTTCGCGCTCAGCGGACGTGACAAAGCAGGCAAACTGCTGTATAATTGTGCTGGCCCCGACACTCCATCCTCAAGAGATAGAAGGAACACAACGATGACGACTCTGCACCCCATCCGCCCGGCCCTGCTCGGCCTAGCCGCCCTGTCCCTGTTGGCTCTTACCCCCCGCCCCGCCGCCGCCGCCGTCTACGTCGTTGGCAATGGCTTCGAGTTCGGCACCATTGACCCAACCTCCGGCGACTTTAGCATGAAAGGTACTCTGCGAGTGAGCGGCGCTATTTTGGGCGCACCTCTTAACGCCATCGGCTTTGTCGGCAACACCCTGTACGGCCTGAGCAGCGGCGGCTATGGCTACTCCGGCTCTGGTACGGACGTTTACACCATTGATCTGACAACTGGAGAGGAAAGAATTGTCGGCAACGTCAACGACGCGGCCTTCACGGGGGCGGCTACGGGAGGCACTTTCTACAACTTGACATTCAATCAGAGTGGAGCTGACACGACCCTCTTCACGGTTGATCCCACCGACTCCCGACAGAGGGAAGCACTACCTACAACATTCCAATTACGGTGGACGGTGCGCTAGGCGCGAACGGCAATACGCTCTATGTCGCGGATTATGGGGGGTCCGTCAATGTCACTGACCAACTTTTCAGCGTTAACGCAACGACGGAACAGATGCCCTCGATACAGGCAGGGCGGCAAACTTCAGCCTTTATACCGGGGTGAACGACGGCGGCATCGTTTATGCCTTTGGCAACGACAATAATATCTACACCATCAACACTATGACGGGAGCGGCTGCTAAGGGAGCGGCATACACCCTGCCCGGTGGCGACTAACATCACTCGCCGCCGCCGTCGGCCCCGACGCCTCTGCCTGCGCCGGAGCCGTCGCAGGTGGCGATGCTGGGGATGATGGGGCTGGGGTTGGGCGGTCTGGTCCTGCGCGCCCGCCGACGGGCCGCGAAGCCCTGACAGCGGGGGGAGATGGCCCACCTCCCTGCTTCGCGGGGTCCTCCCGAAGCGGGAGGATTCGGACAACACACCTGTCCTTCCTGATCCTCCCGCTGCGGGAGGACCCTGTGACCGAGGAACGAACGGAGCAAGGTGGTGGGCAGTCTGACGCGAAGCAAGGCGGGGGGCAGTCTGGAGTCGCCTTGGAAATCCACTACACCCTGACGCGCGCGGACGTGTGGGCCTTCCATCGGTTCCACGCCTACCGCAAAAAGAGGCTGCTGCGCGCGTTCGAGTGGCTCGGCAACGGCGTCCTGATCGCCGCCTGGCTCTTCCAGTGCTGGTGGATGGAACAGCGCCTGGTGCTGGCGGAACGGGTCCTCGGCGGGACGCCCTACTTCTGGAGGCTGCTCTGGCAGCTGGAGCAAAAGCCGCTGTTGGGCTGGGCCTTCGTCAGCGCGTACCTGGTCTATGTGTTCTGGGGCAACCGACGGCTGGCGATGCACCGCGCCGTCTCCGACAAGTCCCTGGCCGAGCCGAAGACCATGCGCCTGTCGCCGGCGGGCGTCCAGGTGGTGACGCCCACGCAGACGGTGGACCTCCAGTGGAGCGCCATCCGCGAGGTGGCGCGGGACCGGGACCGCCTCTTCCTCTACATCAGCCCCGCGAGCGCCCTGATTGTCCCGCGACGCGCCTTCGCCGCCCCGGAACACGCGGCGGCCTTCGAGGCGGAGGCCCGCAGCTACCGAAGCGACCCGTATCTCTCAGATACGCCGCAGGCCGACGCCGACATCTGGCCGCCCCCGCCCACACGTCCCCCGACCCCAGCGGCAATCACCAAAGAGGAGAAAGATGACAAGGAGCGGGACGACGCGCCCGGCACACTGTCGGTCTCTTACGTCACGCGCCGCGCGGACCTCTGGCGGAGCGTGCTGTTCCTGGCCCGCCGTCGGCCCGCCGCACTGCTGAACCTGTCACTGCCCAGCGTGTTCATGGCCGCCGTGCTGGTCTTCTTCCTGCACCTGCCCCCGCTGCCCATCATCGGCGTGTTCTTTCTTCTGAGCGCGCTCCTGGTGTTCCAGTGGCTGCGAAACATCGTCGTCAGCCGCCTCCCGGACCCCAAGGGGGCGCGGCAGTGCCGCTCCGTCCTGCGGCCCGACGCCTTCGTGGACATCATGCCGGAGGGCCGCGCGGCGCTGCCCTGGAGCGAGGTCGGCGGGGTGACGCTGTTCCTGGGGGACATCCACCTGACGCGGCGGGACGGGACCGGCGGCAGTGTCATCCCGCGCACCGCGTTCGCCCGGCCGCAGGACGCCCAGGCGTTCCTGAAGGCCGCTCGGAGTCTGCGGGATCAAGCCGCCACGAACTGCATCCCGACCATGCCGACGTAGAGAAGGACGTAGAGGACGATGGTGGCGCGCAGGGCAGCAGCGACCAGGCGGGGGCGCTTGGGGCGGTAGTAGGCGCAGAGGGCCAGCAGGGGCAGGAAGCTCAGCAGCTTCATCAGGCAGAACGAGGCGTCGCCGTGCTGGAGCCACAGGGACATCCAGGGGTTCATCTCCGTCGCCTCGCTGTCATGCACCCAGTGCAGGGTGGAAAACATATCGGCCAGGCAGATGCCCGTGAGTGTCAGGCTCTCCCAGGAAAGCCAGTAGCGCCAGTGCTTGCTCATGTCGTTCGTCCTTAAGAATGCGTGGGGTGTGGTGTCTGTGTCATCTCCAATTGTCGTACCAAACCCGATGCAGTTTGTACCGGGTTTCGACAAAATCGGCGAAACCCGGCAGAGTTACTTGGGGGGCTGCTTCGGCTCGACCAGCCGGACCAGGCCGATGCTGCCGAAGAAGAGCAGGGTCAGCGGCACGGCCAGCGCCAGCATGGTTCCGGGGTCGTTGGACGGCGCGACCACCATCGCCCCCGTGAACAGGCCGACGGCGATGTGCCGCCAGTACTTGATCATCAGTGCCGACGAGATGATGCCGACCTTGCCCAGAAACATCAGCACCACGGGGAGCTGGAACATCAGGCCGAAGACCAGCATGATCTTGACCACGAAGACGACGTAGGTGAGCGGGTTCTGGAACAGCACGGCCCCCGGAATGCCCGCCAGGTAGGACAGGAACCAGCGGATCGCCATCGGCAGGATCAGGTGCGCGCACTCGACGCCCATGACGAACAGCAGGACGGACATCGGGGCGACGAAGTGGACGCCGCGCTTCTCCTGCGGCGTCAGCGCGGGCGCGATGAAGCCCCACAGTTCCAGCACAATGAGGGGCGCGGCCAGGATCAGCCCGCCGACGGTGGCGATCTGGAGCTTGATGAAGAACGGGTCGGTAAAGTTGTTGACGACGAACCCACCGACCGGCAGACCGTTGTTCGCGTGGGCTTTGCTGAGTTTGGCAATCGTACCCAGGATCGGCGCGGCCAGAATCTTGTAGATCGGGCCGGAGAGCGCGTACACGATGACCATTCCGACGGCCAGATAGAGGCACGACCGGATGATGCGCGTGCGCAGCTCGGCCAGGTGTTCGGTGAGTTCGGCCTTCCTGTCATCCGGGTCAACAGGCGAGGTTTCCAGTCGGAGCGCCATCGGGCGTCGGGGCCTTTCCGGGACGTGCTACGGGGCCACCAGCGTGGTCGTGTCGCTCAGACTGAGCGTGGTCGTCGTACTCTCCGGTGCCGGGACAGGCGTGTCGCCGCCGGGTCCGCCGGGGTATCCCCCAGGCCCGCCCGGATAGCCGCCGGGACCGCCGGGGTAGCCGCCCCCGTTCTGGTCAGGAGCCACGGGGCCGCCGGGGAGACCGTAGGGAACGCCCTGGGGGCCGCCGGGGACACCGTAAGGGACGCCCTGTGGGACGCCGGGATAGCCTCCGGGTCCGCCCCGATAGCCGGGACCGCCGACAGGGGAAGTCCCGCCGAGCGCGCTGAGCTGCGCGGCCGTCAGCGTGATCTGCGCGTCCGTGACGCTCTTGATCAGCCGCCCGGCCCCGTAGGCGAAATACAGGACGCGGCTGTAGGTGACGGCGGAGACGTTCAGGTCCGGCGAGGAGTGGCCGCTGGCGGTGGCCGCGCGGGCGACGAAGTGGGCCGGGCCGCTGTACTGTTCCAGAATCTTCGCCGTGGGGTAGCTGTTCTGCCACTCGAAGCCTTGCAGACTGCACTCGGCGGTGACGTGCGCCGCGCTGGAGCCGTCCCAGGTGAGCGGAATCAGCACGTCCGACTGCCATCGGTCGCCCTTGCCGACGCGCCGCGCGGGCAGCCCCGGCACGGGGAAGCCGAGGTGGTCGGCGTAGTCATCGGTCGCCTCCGTGCCCAGGACGTTGCCGCGCGCGTCCAGTGTGCGCCGCAGGGGCGCGACATTGTAGGACGCCTTGATCGTCTGCGTCTGCCCACGGTCCGTGACCGTGCCGCCGATGATCAGGTCGCGGACCAGGCTCCGGCTGCCCGTCGCGTCCTCCGTGGTCCGCAACAGGGTCAGGTCCGACGTCTCCAGAGCCTGGTCGGGCGGCGCGCCGCCGGGCGTGGCCGCCGCCTGGCTGCCGGGCACGGTCATGTCGCTGACGTGGTGGTAGGTCAGGCGAGGCTGGCTGGGCCAATGGTAAGTCAGCTTGAGGTCGGGCGACGGCGGCGAGATCTGATTGGCGACCTGCACACGCACCGTCGCCGTGCCGAGCAGGTTGCTGTTGCCGTCATACAGATCCAGTTGGACGGTGTGCGGGCCGTCTTTGACCGTGTCCGCCCCCCCGGCCTTGGTGTCCCACAGGTACACCGTGCCGCGCGAGTCGGGCGGCAGCACACGGGCGCTGCGGAACGTGCCGTCCACGGAGATGGACGCATAGCCGCCCACCGGCACGTCGCCCGGCGCGACCCGGAACGGGACTGTCTCGCGCACGATGGCGCCATCTGCGGGCCGGACCAGGTGGATGCTCTGCGCCCACGCACCGCCCCCCAGCGCCCACAGCGCCGCCCCGGCGCAGGACGCCGCCACAACGGAAACTCTCATGCCTGTGTCCCTTCCCCCGCCTCGACCGGCGCCTGGGCGGCCTGGATCAGCGCCCGCGCCTCCCCGGCCTGCCCGGCGGGCACGAGAATGTCACCCCAGCGGTCCTCGCCCGCCTGGAAGACGTTGCCCAGCGTGCGCGTCGGCAGCCCGTCCAGCATGGTCGGGATGCCCTGCGCCTCCAGCACGCCGCGCACGATGGCGGCCTCGGCCTCGCTCCCGGCGGCGAACACCGGTTCCAGGGCCTCGTCGTCGCCCGCCCCCGCGCCCGCCTCACGCGGGTCGGCGGGAATCTCCCAGGCGTTCAGCGCCGCCTCGGCCTCGGGCAGCGAGGACGGGTCGGTCGCGCCGACGTAGGCGTCAATGTCCGCCACCAGCGTGTCCGCCTCGCGCTCCGCGCGCGTGTCCTCGGCCTCCGCCTCTCTGCGGGCCGCCTGCTCCAGCGGCGTCTCCGCCGCCATCGGCGCGTCTTCCGGTCTCATGGATGTTCCTTCTTGCCCCGCCCGGCGGGCATCATCTTCCCCAGCCCGGTCGCCACCAGCGCGCCGCCCTCCGCCTCGCGCACCTCGCCCGCGCAGACGATCAGCCGGGAGTGGGCACTTTGTACCCACGAGCGCCCGACCAGCGGGACGCCGATGCGGGCGGGCCGGACCAGGCGCGTGGTCAGCTCCGCCGTGACCCAGTCCAGGCCGTGCGTGGTCAGGGCGGCGCGCGACAATATTTCGTCCAGCACCAGGGCGACGATGCCGCCGTGGGCGCGACCCGCCCAGCCCTGGTGCGCCGCCAGCGGCGTCCAGTGCGTCTCATACCGGTCCGCCACCCAGGCGAACGTCAAACGCAGGCCGATGGGATTCTCCGGCCCGCAGCCGAAGCACATCCCGTCGTCCACCAGGGGCGCGTCAGGCTCTTCCACCCTCACGCGGCCTCCGCGTGGGCCTGCGCCTGGAACGCATCACATTCCGGGCGCAGCGGGCAGCGTGGGCACTCAGGTCGGCGGGCGTGGCAGACGCGCCGCCCGTGTTCGATGAAATGCACATGGAAGGGATAGACCTGATCACTGTCCAGCAATTCTTGCAGACGCTCGTGCGCCGCGTCCGGCGTCGTCTTCGGCCCGATCAGACCCAGCCGCCCGGCGACCCGATGCACGTGCGTGTCCACCGGCAACACGGGACGCCCCAGGTTGAACATCAGTACGCAGGCCGCCGTCTTCGGCCCGACTCCGGGGAATGAGCGCAGGTACTGCCGGATCGGCTCGTCTTCCCAGACTTTCAGGTGGTCCAGGCTCGTGCGGCCGTGCCGCGCGTACACGTCCTGCAGGATGGCCTGGATGCGCGGGGCCTTGATCTGCGCCAGCCCGCCGGGCCGGATCGCGTCGGCCACGCGCGTGACCGGGGCCGTCCGCACCTCGTCCCAGTCGCCGGGGAAAGCGACGCGCAGGGCCGCATAGGCCCGCCCGGAGTTCAGGTCACTGGTGTTCTGTGACAGGACCGTCGCCACCAGCGCGCCCAGCACGTCATCGGTGTAGTGGGCCGCGTCCCAGACCCGCGCCCCGTACCACTCCGTCAAAACCTCTTCAACGCGACAGACTTTGGCCCGCAGGCGCTCCCGCTCCGCGCTGTTCACGTTCCCATTATAGCGGCAACCGAGGGGAGTGTCAAGAGAGAGCCTGCGCATTGAACCTCTAGACCTGCGGCTGCGTCTCCAATGCAGATCGTTACCCGCTTGTGAGGTTTCCCGTGTCGAACGTTGGCGTTCTTGATCAATCGCCGTCCGTAGACACCGCCGTACCGGAAGCGCCTCTGATCTTTCTCCATATCCCCAAGACGGCGGGCAGTACGCTCTGGCATGTCCTGCGGCGCCAGTACGGGGCGGACGGCCTGCCCTGGGACACCGACTGGTCCAGGCAAGACGCGCTGACGCCCGTGCCGTGGATCAACGCCTACGGCGGCGGTATATGCTGGTCCGATGTGGCGGCGGTCCCCGAAGAGCAGTGGCGGGACGTCCGCGTCCTCAGCGGGCACACGCCCTACGGCGGCCACCCCCTGTATGCGACCGCCCCCTGCTTCACCCTGCTGCGCAACCCGGCGGAGCGCGTGCTGTCTCACTACAGCCACATCGCCCGCACACCCGATCACCCGTCCCGCCTCCTCGCGCCGCACACTCCGGGCAAGCCGCCGACCCTGGACGAGTTCCTCCGCTGCGGCGCGGTCGGGGTGGACAACCTTCAGACCCGGATGCTGGCGGGGCCGGAGGCGATGGCGATCCCCTTCGGCCAATGTGACCGCGCCGTCTTCGAGCAGGCCAAGCACAACCTCGTGCATGGCATCGCCGTCGCGGGCCTGACCGAGCGCTTTGACGAGACGCTGATCCTGATGCAGCGCCGCTTCGGCTGGAGGCTGCCCCGGTACACCACCGAGAACGTCGGCGCGAACCGCCTCCACTGGGACCAGGTGCCGAATGAGTCCCGGCGGCGCATCTGGGCGCTGACGCACTGGGACCGGAGGCTGTACGCGCTGGCCGTCCGGCGTTTCTACCAGGCCGTCGCCGCCGAGGGGCCGGCCTTCGGCGAGTCCCTGGCCCGGCTCTGGTCGGCGAACGCGCGGTCTCAACAGGCCGGGCCGCCGGTCGTCACGCCGCAGAGCCGTGCCGCGATACTCAGTCCGCTGTGGCTCAGGCGCGTGGTCAGGCCGCTCGTGGGACGGTTCCTGGCCAGGCCGCGTTAGCTCCAGTCTCCCACCGAGTGTGTTTCCCGGTAACGTTGACAGTCATCCTCCCGGCGGGCGCTGCCAATATGGACAGTATGGACATTGAAGAATTGCTGCGCCGGACCGTGGAGTCGAAGGCATCGGACCTGCACCTGTCGGTCGGGGCGCCGCCCATGACCCGCCTGCACGGCGAGATGGAGCGCCTGCCGTACCCGGAGCTGACCCGCGACACCCTGCGGACCATGCTGGTCGGCCTGCTCACCGGCGAGCAGCAGAACCGCTTCGAGGAGAAGCGCGACCTGGACTTCAGCATCGAACTCCCCGGCGTCGCCCGCTTCCGGTGCAACTTCTTCGTCGGGCGGCGCGGCGAGGGGGCCGTGTTCCGCGTCATCCCCACCGAGATCAAGACGATGGCCCAGCTCGGCCTGCCGCCGGTGATCTCCCAGCTCGCCCGCGCCGAGCGCGGCCTGGTCCTGGTCACGGGACCCACGGGTTCGGGCAAGTCCACGACCCTGGCCGCCATGGTGGACCTGATCAACACCGAGCGCCACGCCCACATCCTGACCATCGAGGACCCCATCGAGTTCGTCCACCCGCACAAGAGCTGTCTGGTCAACCAGCGCGAGGTGCGCATCCACACGGAGACCTTCGGCAGCGCCCTCCGGGCCGCCCTGCGCGAAGACCCCGACGTGATTTTGGTCGGCGAGATGCGTGATTTGGAGACGATCTCCCTGGCCGTCTCCGCCGCCGAGACAGGGCATCTGGTGTTCGGCACTCTGCACACGTCCAGCGCGCCGCAGACCGTGGACCGCATCATCGACGTCTTCCCGCCGCACCAGCAGTCGCAGATCCGCACCCAGCTCTCGGAGTCCCTGCAAGGCGTCGTCGCCCAGACCCTGCTCCCGAAGGTCGGCGGCGGGCGCGTCGCCGCCCTGGAGATCATGTTCACGACGCCCGCCGTCAAGAACCTGATCCGCGAGGGCAAGACGTTCCAGTTGCCGTCGGTCATCGAGACCAATACGAATTTGGGGATGCAGACTTTGGAGCAGGCGCTGATGGCTTTGATCAAGTCCGGCCAGATCACCCCGGAGTCCGCGATCTCCAAGGGCCTGGACCCGAAGATGGCCGGCGACCTGCGGCTCGGCAGCCCCGCCCCCGTCACCGTCATGCCCGCCCCGGCCTCCGCCTCCGCGCCCCGCCTCGCCGTCGCCCCCAGCGCCGTCCCGACCGCCCCGCCCGCCGACGACCTGGACGACCTCGCCCCCCTCAACAAGCCCCGCTTCTCGTTCGGACGCTGAGACGCTCGGAAACCGATCAACGCCCCGGCCTTCACGTTGAAGGCCGGGGCGTCTTCCTGTCAAAGCGTGGCGGGTTCGTCAGAGGCAACTGCCCATCCAAGTAAACGCGCCGACGGCATTTGCGGTACTATATCCATGCTATAAACGATCCACGGCAGACACAGCATTTGAGGCAGGAGCGGGCAGATGAGCATCACCATTGACCTGACGCCGGAGCAGGAGGCGCGGCTGAACGAGAAGGCCGCGCGGCAAGGCAAAGACGTGGCCGGCTACGCGCTGGAGGTCGTCCTGCGGGAAGCCGAGCCGGACGAATGGCTCGCGCGGCTCTACAGCATGGGAATACACACAGGCGTTTCGCTGTCCAATGAGGCCGTCAGCAGTGAGGGCTTGTACGAGGACCATCTGTAGTGAACTATCTGCTGGACACAAGCATTCTGATGAGGCTCGCCAACGCCAGCGATGCCCAGCACACTCTGACAATCAAGGCAATTGCTATCCTCCGCCGTCAGGGGCATGAACTTTGCATCACGGCGCAGAACTTGATTGAGTTCCGCAGCGGTGCGACCCGGCCCATTGCCAATAATGGGTTGGGGGCTTCTCCGGTCGCGGCGGCGCAGGAAGCGGCCAAATTTGAGGCAAACTTTCGCTTCATTGCGGAGACCCCTCAAGTCTATCCGACATGGAAGACGCTCGCCGACACGCTTGGAGTCACCGGCAAGCAGGTCCACGACACGCGCCTCGTCGCCGTCTGCCACGTCCACGGCATCACGCATCTCCTGACCTTCAACGTCCGGCATTTCCTGCGCTTCCAGACCCTGGGGCCGGGATTGGCCGTGGTTGATCCCAGCACCGTTTAGCCTCCTCCCAACGTTATTGACGGCCCTCCCCCGTCGGCAGGTATAATCCAGCCATTCCAAAGAGTGACGGCACAAAGAAGCGACACAATGGCGTTGGACGAGAAGTACGACTTTCAGGGGATCGAGCGCAGGTGGCAGGCGCGCTGGCAGGAGGCCGACCTGTACCGGGTGGGGATTGACCCCCACAAGCCCAAATACTATGGCCTGGAGATGTTCCCCTACCCATCCGGCGCGGGGCTGTCCGTGGGGCACTTCAAGAACTACGCGCCCAACGACGCCTTCCTGCGCTACAAGGCCATGCGCGGCTTCAACGTCCTGCACCCGATGGGCTGGGACGCCTTCGGCCTGCCCGCCGAGAACGAGGCCATCAAGCGGCAGCGACAGCCCGCCGAGATGGTCCGCGCCTACGCCGCCAACTACAAACGCCAACTGGACCTGATCGGCATGGGCTACGACTGGGACCGCGAGATCAACTCCAGCGACCCCGACTACTACAAATGGACCCAGTGGCTGTTTCTGCTCCTGCACCGGCAGGGCCTGGCCGAGCGCAAGAACGCGCCGATCAACTGGTGCCCGTTCGACAAGACCGCCCTCGCCAACGAGGAGGTCGTCAACGGACGCTGCCAGCGCTGCGACACGCCCGTCGAGAAGCGCCAGATGCCCCAGTGGTTCTTCAAGATCACCGCCTACGCCGAGCGCCTCCTGCACGATCTGGACACGCTGGACTGGTCCGAGGGGATCAAGTCCATGCAGCGCAACTGGATCGGTCGCAGCGAGGGGGCCCATGTAGACTTCTCTCTGGCCCCTCCCCTTTCCGAAGGGGAGGCTGGGTGGGGTTCTGCCATCCGCGTGTTCACCACGCGCCCGGACACGCTCTGGGGGGCGACCTTCATGGTGCTGGCCCCGGAACACCCTTTGGTGCCGCGCCTCACCACGCCGGAGCAGTTGGACGCGGTTGAGGCTTACAGAACACGCGCGGAGCGGGAGACGGAGATCGAGCGGCAGGCCGAGGGGCGCGAGAAGACCGGCGTGTGGACCGGCGCGTATGCGACCAATCCCGTCAACGGCAAGCAACTTCCCATCTGGATATCGGATTATGTGCTGATGGGCTACGGTACGGGCGCGATCATGGCTGTCCCTGCCCATGACCAGCGCGACTTCGAGTTCGCCCGCAAGTTCGGCCTGCCCGTCGTGCCCGTGTACCAGGAGGCGGGCCAGGACGTGTCGGGGGAGGCGATGACGGCGGCAACGACAGACAAGGGAGTGTTAGTCCGTTCGGGGCCGTTTGATGGGCTGGCCTACAGCAAGGAGACCGTCGCCAAAGTCGCGGCGTGGCTGAAGGAACGGGGCGTCGGCGAACCCGTCGTCACCTACAAGCTGCGCGACTGGCTGATCTCTCGGCAGCGCTACTGGGGCGCGCCCATCCCCATCATCCACTGTCCAAAGTGCGGCGAAGTGCCCGTGCCGGAGGACCAACTGCCCGTCAGGCTACCCGATGTGGCGAACTACCAGCCGTCGGGCACGGGCGAGTCGCCGCTGGCGACCATCTTGGAATTCGTCAACACGACCTGTCCCCGGTGCGACGGCCCGGCCCGCCGCGAGACGGACACCATGGGCGGCTTCGCCTGCTCGTCCTGGTATTTCTTGCGGTTCGCCGACCCGCACAACACCCAGCAAGCATTCTCGCGGGAGGCCGTGGACTACTGGCTGCCGGTGGACACTTACGCGGGCGGGGCCGAACACGCGGTCATGCACCTGCTCTACGCCCGCTTCTGGACCAAGGCCCTGTATGACGCCGGACTGGTCGGCTTTGTGGAGCCGTTCAAGACGCTGCGCAACCAGGGCATGATGCTGGCCTGGACGCCGGGCCGCCGTCCCGCCCCCGGTGAGGACGCGGGCGGCGAGGAGCTGGACGAGCCCGTGGATGACTGGGTGGTGGTCAAACCCGAAGAACGGGCAGACTACCCGCCCGACGAACTGCTGTGGCGCTGGGCCAAGATGTCCAAGTCCAAGGGCAACGTGGTCACGCCCGACGAGATGGCGGCCCAGTACGGCGCGGACGCCCTGCGGCTGTACGAGATGTTCGTCGCGCCCTTTGAAGAAACCGTACAGTGGAGCGAGGAGGGCATCCGTGGGTCCTTCAAGTTTCTGGCCCGCGTGTACCGGATGGTCGCCCAGCACGGCGTCGGCTACGACGGTCTTTGGCAGGAGCGCCTAGAAATTCTGAGTGACCGGGACAAGGCGCTCCGCCGCAAGACGCACCAGAGCATCACGCGCGTCGCCGATGATTTAGAGAACTTCCGGTTCAACACCGCCGTGGCCGGCCTGATGGAGTGGACAAACGCCATGTACGAGGTCGCCAACGCCCTGCCCGGAGGCACAACACGCTCGGCGGCCCTGGACGAAGCGATGGCCCTGTTCGTGCCCGTGCTGGCCCCCTTCGCGCCCCACCTGGCCGACGAGCTGTGGACGGCGGGCCTGGGTCAGAAGGGGTTCCTGTACCGGCAGCCCTGGCCGCAGGCCGACCCGGACGCGGCCCGCAATGAGGAGATCACCCTGATCGTGCAGATCAACGGCAAGGTGCGCGACAAGCTCCTCGCCCCCGCCGACGCCACGAACGCGGATTTGGAGGCGCTCGCCCTCGCCAGCCCCCGCGTCCGGGAGCAGATGGGCGGCAGCCCCAAGAAAGTCATCGTCGTCCCCGGCAAACTTGTCAACATCGTCATCTGAGGAGGTGTCACTATGATTGTCGCAGTAAGCATGGAAACGGAACCCGTGGAGGCCGTTATCATTTCCGGCCCGCGCAAAGGGGAATTCATCCGCGTCAGCCCAGAGTCGGAGGAGATGCCGGAATTGACACCGGCCGTGGAAGAACTCCTCGAACAGATGGCTGTGGCCTCAAAACGGATGGCGGAGAACGCTCACGCGGCTGTTGTGGAAGCCGATGGGTTGTTGCAGGATTTGCGCCGTGCGCGCGGGAAACAGCCATGAGTCTGTGGGACAGGTTGGCGGAGATCGCCAAAGGGCTGCTGACGACGGATACCCAGTTGAAGCATCTGGGCGACATTGTTGCTGATGTGCGACGGGAGGTTCGGGACCTCGCGCACGATATGCAGGATGTCCGGGAGCGGCTCACGCGCCTGGAAGCGGGGCGGGAGGCCGACCGCGCACAGGCACAGGCAGAACTGTCTCGCTTCAAGGCTGAATTCGAACGCGCGGAGATGCGACTTTCTCGACTGCTGCCGCCCCCGGACCAATCAATGCCGGAATAAGCGGAACGGCTCTGACATCATCACGGAGGAACAGGCCATGCAGGAAGCACGGGTCAAAATCGCACTCGCCATTTTGGGATCGCTCGCGCTGGGGGGCGGCGGCATCGCGCTGTATTCGGCGCGTCACGCCGCCCCGCCCCCGGTCGTCATCACGCCGCCGCCATCAGACACCTCAGCCCCGCCGAACACCCCTGCCCCAACAGCACCGGACACGCCGCCGACGCGAATCTACGTGGACGTGTCGGGCGCGGTCCGGCGGCCCTGGCTCTACGCGCTGCCAGCCGGAAGCCGGGTCATGCGGGCCGTGCTGGCGGCGGGCGGCCCCGCGCCGGGGGCGGACCTGGACGCCGTGAACCTGGCCGAGCCGCTCCGGGACGGCGAGAAGGTCTACATCCCCGTCAAGCAGCCGAAAGTTGCCGTCTCCGTGCCGACCGCCCCGCCGGGCAACATCATCGGCTACGCCCCAGCGGCCCCGCCCACTGTCACGGCGTCGGCCCCACCCGCGCCTGCCCTGCCGACCGTCATTGAGCCGGGCGCGACGGACACAACTTTTGGCGCGACGACCGGCAAGCACCGGGGCAGCGGCAAGGGGGACAAGCTCACGTCGCCGGACCAGGGACAGGTCGCCCTGAACACCGCAGACCTGGCGCAGTTGGAACGCCTGCCCGGCGTCGGCCCCGCCATGGCCGCCCGCATCCTGGCCTTCCGGGACCAGGCGCACGGGTTCCAGAGCATCTCCGAGTTGCAGGAGGTCGGCGGCATCGGCCCCAAGAAGTTCGCCAAAATCGCCCCGCTGGTCACGCTCAACTGACCCGTCGGCACTGTCCGGGCGTCAGGCGGCCAGGCGCAGGGCGGCGGGCGCGGGGGCGGCTTCCAGCCGGAACAGGCTGACCTGATGCTCCAGGCTCTCCGCCAGCGCCTGGAGCTGCCGCGCCGAGTCCCCCACCTGAGTCACGCCCTCGGCCTGGCGCTCGGTCGCGCTGGAGACGGCCCCGACCGAGGCGGCGACCTCCGCCGCCGAGGCGCTGAGCTGCTCCGCCGCAGAGGAGGACTGCTCGACCACGGCGGAGACGTCCGAGATCGAGGCGGCGACGTCGTCGGCCACGGCCATCATGTCCTGCGCCGCCGCCGCGATGCCCTGCACACGGGCCGTCACGTCCGCGACGACCGCCATGATCTCCGCCAGCGCCTGCCCGGCCTGCTCGGCCCGCACCGTCCCCGCCCCCACTTCCTCCTCACCGGCCTGCATGGCGGCGACGGCCTCCGATGTCTTGCCCTGCACCTCGGCGATCAGCCGCCCGATCTCCTGCGTGGCCCGCCCGGACCGCTCGGCCAGTTTGCGGACCTCTTCGGCGACCACGGCGAAGCCGCGCCCGGCGTCCCCCGCCCGCGCGGCCTCGATGGCCGCGTTCAGCGCCAGCAGATTCGTCTGCTCCGCGATCTGGCCGATGGTCTCCACGATGCCGCCGATCCGGCGCGAGGCGTCGCCCAGCGACAGGATGACCTCGGCGGACCGGGAGACCGTCTGCCGGATGCTGCCCATGCTGGAGACCGTCTGCGCGACGGCCCCCGCCCCATTGCGCGCGGCGGCCTCCGCCTGAGTCGCCGCCGTCTCCGTCAGCCGGACGTCCCGCGCGACGCCCTGGACCGAGGCCGCGAGGTGTGAGACGCGGGCCGCCCCGGCCGACAACGAGGCGGCCTGCATCGTGCTGCCCTGGGCGATCTCGAGGGCAGCGCGCGCCGACTGCTCCGACGCATGCGCGATGCCCTGCAGCGTCCGGGCGACGTGCTGCACGTCGGCCTTGCTCGTGTCGGCCGCCGCCCGCAGGGAGCCGCTGGTCCCCGCCAGGCGGCGCGAGATGCCCACCACCTCGCCGATCAGCGGGCGCAGGCGCTGCGTGATGGTGGCGAACGAGTGTCCCAGCACGTCCCGCTCCGAGCGGGCCGCGAGGGGGCGCGTTAGGTCCCCGTCGGCGACCCGCACGGCGGCGTCCGCGACTTCCTGCAGGTAGCCTATGCCCCGACGCAGGGCGTCCGACAGTTCCCCGATCTCGTCGTCCGGGCGGGCCGTCGGCGTCAGGTCCTCGTGCGCCAGTTCCCCCTCCGCCAAGCGGTGCGCCGTCTGCACCATCCGCGTGAGGGGCCGGGAGATGCTGAGCGAGAAGCGCCACAGCACGCCCATCGCCAGCAGTGCGAAGCCGAGGCCCAGGCCCAGGAACGCCGCCAGCATCTCGCGCCGCCCCGCCTGGAGATGCGCGGTGAAGCTGCCGAAGTCCTCCGGCGAGGCGCTGACCATGATGACCCAGTCCCAGGGGGCGTAGTACGCCAGGCGGACCATCCGGGCGCGCGCCCGCGCCTCCCCCGGACTGCGCCACGTGTCCTCGCCGCCCGCGATCTGGTCCGGGCCGAGCAGGAGCGCCCGGCCGATCTCCGACGGGCTGGCGGGGCTACCCTGCGGCCCGCCTCCGGAGATCAGGAACTGTCCTCGGTCGTCGCCGCTGCCGCGCAGCACGGAGACGGAGCCGGACCGGCCGACGTGCGTGTCCAGGATGGCCTGCCGCAGCGTCGGGACACTCTCCTCCTTCACCCCGACGTAGAGCGCGCCGATGACCGCGTGCCGTGCGTCGAACAGGGGCTGGTAGTCGGCCTGATACCAGGCGTCCACCACATAGGCTGTGCCACGGTAGGTCCGGCCCTTGAGGATGGCGGACACGACCGGGTTGGGGCTGCCGTCCCGGCCGACGGCGGGGATGTAGGTGCCGATGGCGCGCACGCCCCGGAGCGTCGGGACGTTGGTGGCGACACGCAGCAGGTCGCCCCGCGCGTCCATGCGCTCGAACAGCGTCGCCGTCGCCCCGGTCATCGCGCGAATCCGGTCCACCACCGGCGTCGGCGTCCGCAGGTCGGCGTTGCGCGCCAGGGTCACGCCGCCGAGCCGCACCTGCGGGACCGTGACCGGGCGCGCCTGCCGGGTGAACTGGTTGACGGCGCTCCAGACGACGGTGTCTGTTGACAGCCGGAAGCCGCCCTGCTCGTGCAGCACATAGTCCGCCACGTTGAGATCGGCGTCCACCTGCTGCCGGACGGCGTCGCCCTGGGCCGCCACCATCCGGGCGACGCCGTGCGTGACGTCGTCCAGGTTGGCGCCCACCATCTTGGTCACCTCGCGCTGCGCCTGGTCGCTGAACGCCCGGCTCTGCCAGGCCCCCACCCCGATCATCGCGCCCGCCGTGATCAGGACGCCGCCCGCGCCGATCAGCATCAACTGTTTCTGTATCTTCATGGCGTCGCCTTTTCCACCTTCCGGTCGTGGCCGTTCCCGCGTCATTATCGGCAATTCCACGGGGATATCTACACAGCCGCCGGGGGCGCACTTATGGGCTATAATGATAACCATGCCGATCACTGCGATTTCGCCCATTGACGGGCGCTACGAGAGCGCCACCCAGGACCTCGCCGCCGACTTCTCTGAGTACGGCCTGATCCGCGCCCGCGTCCGCGTGGAGGTGGCCTGGCTCCTCTTCATGGCCGAACGGGCCGAGATGCCGGACATCCGGCCCTTCACCCCGGAAGAGCAGGCGTTCCTGCACCACCTGGTAGACGACTTCACGCCCGCACAGGCTGAGCGGGTCAAGGAGATCGAGCGCGTCACCAACCACGACGTCAAGGCCGTCGAGTACTATCTCCGGGAGCGGCTGGAAGGCACGACCCTGGCCGACGCGCGCGAGTTCCTCCATTTCGGCTGCACGTCCGAGGACATCAACAACCTCGCTTACGGCCTGATGCTGCGTGGGGGCATCCACGGCCACTGGCTGCCGCTGGCAAACGAACTGGCCGACAGGGTGGCGGCCACGGCGGAGGCGCTGCGGGAGACGCCCATGCTCGCCCGCACCCACGGCCAGCCCGCCAGCCCCACCACCGTAGGCAAGGAACTGGCCGTGTCCGCGCACCGGTGGCGGCGGCAGATCGCGCAGGTCGCGGGCGTGGAGTTTTCGGGCAAGTTCAGCGGCACGGTCGGCAACTACCACACCTATTCCATCGCCTATCCCCACGCCGACTGGCAGGCGCTGTCCCGCGCGTTCATCGAGAGCCTGGGTCTGACTTGGAACCCGCTGACCACGCAGATCGAGTCCCATGACTATGTCGCTGAGCTCGCGCACGGGCTGATGCGCTTTAACACCATCACGCTCGGCTTTGACCAGGACCTCTGGACCTACATCTCGCTCGGCTACTTCACCCAGAAAGTGATCGCCAGCGAGGTCGGCTCATCCACGATGCCGCACAAGGTCAACCCGATCAACTTCGAGAACTCCGAGGCCAATCTCGGCCTGAGCAACGCGCTCCTGGGACATCTGGCGAACAAGCTCCCCGTCTCTCGTCTTCAGCGCGACCTGACCGACTCCTCCGCCCTGCGCGCCCTCGGCCCCGCCGTCGCCCACTCGTCACTCGCCCTGAAAGCCACCCTGCGCGGCCTGGAGCGGCTGGCCATCAACCCCGTCGCCCTGGCCCGCGACTTAGATGACGCCTGGGAGGTCCTCGCCGAACCGATCCAGACCGTCATGCGCCGCGCGGGCATCCCCAACGCCTACGAGCAGTTGAAAGCCCTGACACGCGGCGCGGGCATCACCCAGGAGGCCATCCAAGACTTCGTGCGTGGTTTGGAGGGCCCTGCCCGATGACGACAAGACGCGCCTGCTCGCCCTCACCCCGCGCACCTACGTCGGCCTCGCCCCCAGCCTGGTTGAACACGTCCTTACGCCCGAACGTCAGGTATAATGGGTGTCAGGCTGCGGGGCGGTGGTCCGATGCCATACCGTGCATTGGGGCACCGGGCCGGACGACCATTCAGAGGCAATCATGGATCATAGCAACCGGGATATGGTCTGGGGCGGCCTCGCCATCGCCGTCTGGGTGCTATATCAGTGTGTCAGCGGTAGGTGCGCATACAAAGGGCGCGGGTTTCGGCGCCAGGACAATCCCGTAGCCTTCTGGGCCGCGATGGCGTTTGAGGCCCTGTTCTCCGTCGCCTGCATCAGCAGCGGCCTCGGCGGCGTAGCGCCCGCCGCCGTCGCGTATGTACTGCTCGTGCTGGCAGCTGTCGGCTTCATCGTCTGGGCCATCCGGGAGTCGCTCCAGGTGCAGCGCAGGTACCCGCGCGTCTTCCCGCTCCTCAAGGCGGGGAGGTATCGGGGGGCGGCGCGGGAGGTAGAGGCATACTTGGCCTCGCACCCTGACGACCGCGCGGCGATGTGGCTGCTGGCCGGCACCTACGAGAAGGCCGGTGACAGGTTTGCGGCTACGGAGATGTGCGCGCTCCTGGCTCAGACGGATGATCAGTATGGGTATCAGGCGAGGGCGTACCTGCGGAGGCACAACCTCAGATACAACTCCGCCGTAGGCACGGTTCTGGATATGCCACTTGGGGATGTGGTCAGGCGGTTCGTCCGCAGCATCAGGGGCCGAGGCCGATCCTAGAAGGGGGCCCGAATGTTTCACGACACTGCCGGGTTTTTGGTCTTTGCACTGCCGCTGCTGCTATTCGCCGTGGTCCTCTTCCTGTTGCCGAACCGCCTCATGGGCAACGCAAAAATGGGCATGGACAAGAACCTGGAATCCATACAACAGCGCTCCTCCACCTGGCATCAGGAGACGGTGGAGTTCCAGCAGCAGTCGTTGACGGAGCTACGGCGACACAACGCGCTGATGGAGCAGCAGAGCCAACTTCTGACACGCCTCCTGGATCGGGCAGAGCAGTAACACGGGAAGCGGGACTGCCAGCGACCTGGTACGCCACATGAGTATCGCAAACGAGCAGGAAGTCGTTGACGCCGTGCGGCGGCACATCAAGAACGTCCAGCCGGGCGGGGCCGTTCTAGAAGTCGTCGCTCAAGGCGTCCGTCAAGAGCAAGATTGGTGGTACGTCTCCATCCGGCCCAGCATCCAGCCGACGAGGCGGTACGAGTATTATGAGGCGTTGGCGAACGTGGAGAAAGAGCTGCTGAAATCAGAACACCTGACTGTGCTGCTCGTGCCGACGCTCCCTGACACTGAACGGACTGCGGCCTAGCCACGCCATGAGGTGTGAAGCGCCCGGACTATGAAGAAAACCAAACCATCTGATCTGGAATTGTCCGAGCCGGACACGGTTTCCGGGGAGCTTCTGCCGGAGTACCGGTTCGACTACAGCAAGGCGCAGCCGAACCGCTTCGCCCGGCGCAAGGCCGCGCCGAAGGCGGTGACGCTGGATGCGGACGTGGCCGCCGTGTTCACCACCGAGGAGTCCGTCAACACGATTCTGCGCGCGCTCATCCAGGCAATGCCGCAGCAACGGACGCACGGCGCAGAAAATACCCGCTGACAAGATCGGCTGCCCGGCAGCGAATTCGAGACAGGAAAATGACATGGCGCAGGTGAAAGTGTATGTGACGCTCAAGCCGTCCTTGTTGGACGCGCAGGGCAAGGTGGTCCAAGGCGCCCTACAGCAGCTCGGCTACGGGGACGTGACCCAGGTACGGGTCGGCAAGTATATTGAACTGACCGTCGCCGACGACGCCCACGCGCCCGCCATTGAAGAGCAGGTCCGGGCGATGTGCGACAAGCTGCTCGCCAACCCGGTCATCGAAGACTACCGGTTCGAGGTGTCCGCGTGAAGTTCGGCGTGGTCAAATTCCCCGGCTCCAACTGCGACCAGGACGCCTATCACGCCGTCAAGGACGTGCTGGGGCAGCCGGTCGAGTACCTGTGGCATCAAGAGGCTGATCTGCGCGGCGCGGACTGCGTGATCGTGCCCGGCGGCTTTTCGTATGGCGACTACCTGCGTTGCGGGGCGCTCGCCCGCTTCTCGCCGGTCATGGCCGCCGTGCAGGACCACGCCGCGCGCGGCGGGCTGGTCCTGGGCATCTGCAACGGCTTCCAGGTGCTGTGCGAGGCGCACCTGCTGCCCGGCGCGCTGGTCCGCAACGACGGCCTGCGCTTCGTCTGCCGCTCGGTCGGCCTGCGCGTGGAGAACGCCGATACGCCCTACACCAACCGCATGACGGAGGGCCAATCGCTCTGCGTCCCGGTCGCGCACGGCGAGGGCAAGTACGTCTGCGACGACGACACGCTGGCCTCCTTGCAAGCGTCGGGCCGTGTCCTCTTTCGGTACGCCCAGGGCCAGAACCCGAACGGGTCAACCGACAACATCGCGGGCATCGCCAATGAGGGCTTCAACGTCCTCGGCATGATGCCCCACCCGGAGCGCGCCGCCGACGCGGCGCTGGGCAGCGCCGACGGACTGCTGCTGTTCCAGTCGCTCCTGAACGACTGGCGTTGACCACCCGCCGGCGCTCATGCCGGCCCTGGCGCAGAGTAGCGCGTCCAGTCCCTTCTTCCTGTTGCTTCACTGGAGGGTACGCGATGAAGACCGTGCAGATTCTGATGTTCGACGGCGTGGATGAGCTGGACGTGGTGGGCGTCTACGAGACCCTGGCCTCGTGCCGCACCGTGGTCAACGGCCGCTGGGGCGACAAGGCAGCGTTCCACGTGGAGCTGGTGGCCGAACACCGGACCACGGTGGAGTGCGCGCACGGCATGAAGATCAACGCCGACCGCTCCCTGGTCGGCGTGGTCACGGGGGACATCGTGATTATCCCCGGCGGCCCCGGCGCGCGCCGCCCCAACCTCCCGGCCCACATCCTGGAATACGTGGGCCACGCTTTTCAGCACGCCGTGGTCGTCGCCTCCGTCTCCACGGGCGCGTTCATCCTGTGCCGCGCCGGGCTGACCGACGGCCAGGAGATCGTGACCCACCACGCCCAGGCCGACACCCTGGCGAAGATGTACCCGATGACCAAGGTGGTGCGGGACCAGCGCGTGGTCATCAGCGGGCGCAAGAACAACCTGATGAGCTGCGGCGGCATCTCGGCGGGCGTGGACCTGGCCCTGTGCCTGATCCAGCGCTGCGAGGGCCAGCAGGCCGCCGTGCTGGCCGGGAAGCGCCTGGAGTGGCCCGGCTACTACGACCCCCACCACCCGCCCCACGCGGACGCCGCGCCAGGCCACTTCGTCATGAAGCCCGCGCCCGCGCCCGCCAAGCAGCACGTCTGAGGCGCAGGGAGGAGACGGCGATGAAGTTCCTGCGGGCGGTCTGTTTCATCTGCCTCGGCGGCCTGCTGGAAGCCCTCTTCCGGGGCGGCGACCGCGCAGCGTGGCTGGTGGCCTTCGCCGTGTCCGGCTGCGGCTGGGCCTGGTACGGCATCGGCACGGCGACGCTTCACGCCTGCGCCCGTCTTTGGGCGGCCCTCACGGGCCGCCCGCTGCCCCTGCCGCAGACCGACCCGAAGGCGTTGGCCGCCGAGATACAGGCCCTGAGCCTTCAGCTCTCCCAGCTCCGGGACACGGCGACCTCCTTCGATCTCTCCTTCGACCAGACCCTGCACCGGCTCAATGAGCGCCTCAGCCGCCTGGAACAGCAGTCGGCCTACGTGCAGGCGGGGCGGAACGTCTGAGACCTTTTGCATCAGTCGCCAGGGGTTGAAAATGCCGAGGCGTAATGCCGTGGGACGATGCAAAGCGTCCATAGAGCGACAAGGCTTCTCAGGGCGGCGGCCCGTCGGGTAAACTGGGCGGCATGACTGCACCCTTCACTCAGGCCCGCTGGATCTGGAGCGCCGAGCCGGGCGACGCCCGCCACGCCGTTCGACATTTCCGTGGGACGTTCACACTTGCTGACGCCCGGACCGTCACCTGCCGCGTCTCTGCCGACAGCCGCTACCTGCTCTTCCTGGACGGGAACCTGATCGGGCGCGGCCCGGCCCGCTCCGACCTGCGCCACTACGTCTACGAGACCCACACGCTCCCCCTCAGCGCGGGCTTGCACGTCCTGGCGGCCCTGGTCCTGTTCGCCCACGGGCCGCAGGCCCCGGTCGCCGAGATGCACGACCAGGGCGCGTTCGTGCTGGAAGCCCAGGACGCCTCCGGGAACGTCGTCCTTGCGACGGGGAACGTGGAGGATTGGCGCGTCCATAGGGACACGGCGTACCAGCCCGCGCCGATGACCGGGCGCGAGACCTATTACGCCATCGGCGCGACGGAGGATGTAAACGGCGCGGCCCTGCCGCACGGCTGGGAGAAGCCGGGGTTCGCCGACGGCGGCTGGGAACGTCCGGTGGTCCTGTGCGCCCCCTACCTGCGCGAGCGGTCCAATGACCTCGCCGATCCGGGCGGCCGGCGGCGTCTCATCCCCCGCGACATCCCGCCGCTCCGCGAGGAGCCGCGCCGATTCTCCCAGTCGCCCGACTTCCCCCTGACCGTGCCCGCCCGAAGCCGCCGCGAATTTATCCTGGACGCGGGCGAATATGCCTGCGGCTACCCAGTCCTCCAGGTCGCCGGGGGCGCGGGCGGGCGCGTCGAGATCGTCTACGCCGAGGCGAAGACGACAGACAAGAAGAAGGCCGTCCGGGACCAGGGCGCGGACGTCGTCGGCATCGCGGACACCTACCGGTCCGGCGGCGGGACGGAGACCTACTCGCCGCTGCAGTGGCGCGCGTTCCGCTTCGTCAAGATGGTCGTCCAGACGGCGGACGCGCCCCTCACCGTCCGCGACCTCTCCTACACCCTCACCGGCTACCCCTGGCAGCGAAAGGCCGCGTTCACCGTCGCCGACGGCCCCGCCGAACTCCCGGCCGTTCTGGACACGGACTTTCGCACCCTGGAACGCTGCACCGCCGAGACGTTCATGGACTGCCCGTACTACGAGCAGCTCCAATACGTCGGCGACACGCGCCTTCAGGCCCTGCTGTCCTATGTCACGACAGGCGACACGCGACTGGGCGCGCGCGCCGTGCGGCTGTTCAATCAGTCACGGACCTATGACGGCCTGACGCAGTCGCGCTACCCCAGCGCCATCGAGCAGGTCATTCCCCCATTTTCCCTGATCTGGGTGCTGATGGTCGAGGACCTCTGGCGGTACGCGCCGGGCGAGGCGCAGACCGTGGCCGACTGCCTGCCCGGCTGCCGGGGGATATTGGAGTGGTTCGGCAAGCGCCTGACCCCGGACGGCGTCCTCGGCGGTCCCCTGCCGTGGTGGAATTTCGTGGACTGGGCCGACGGCTGGCCCGACGGGGTTCCCCCGCCCGCCGCCGCCGGGCTGCCCTCCGCCACGATCAACCTGCAATACCTGGCCGCCCTCCAGGCCTATGTCCGGCTGCACGAGGCGGTCGGGGACACGCGCGAGTCCGAGTTCTGGCAGGCCGAGGCGGATATGCTCGCCGACGCCATCCTGCAGACGTTCTGGGACCCGGACGCGCGCCTGCTCCGGGAGGGGCCCGACGACGGCTGGGGCTGCACCCAGCACGCCCAGGCCTGGGGCATCCTCACCGGGCTGATCCCGGACGGCGCGATGGACGACGTGGTGGAGAGTCTGCACGAGGACGACACGCTGACGCGGGCGACCTTCTATCAGTCCTTCTATGTGGTGGAGGCATTGGCGAAAGCGGGGCGTCTGGAGCGGCTCTGGGACCACTGGCTGGCCCCCTGGCGCGGCGCGCTCGCTCTGGGCCTGACCACCTGGCCGGAGAAGCCGGAGCCGACCCGCTCGGACTGCCACGCCTGGAGCGCCTGGCCTACCTACACGTTCCTGACCCACGTCCTCGGCGTCCGCCCCACTGAGGCGGGCTTCGCCGCCTGGCAAGTCAGCCCGCAGCGAGTGACCGGCTGGGAGCAGATCACCGGAACCATCCCCGTCCCCTCCGGCCTCCTAACCGTTTCCGTGGGCTGGACCGACACGGCAAAGCCGCGCATCGCAATCTCAGGGCCGGACTGAACTTTCACTATGCTCCTGAGATGTTCAGGCAGATTTTAACAGTGCAAGGTATAGGGGGAGGAGGTTGATGATGGGAGGTCGGGCACTACTGCCTCTTTGTCTGGTGGCTATCGTCGTCGCCTTTTTTGCCTACGTCCAGCACATAATGACGGCGCAGCCAATAATTTCGGGACAGCCTAGCGGGTTCACGCCCACGCCGCCGAGTGCGGCATCTTACCAACGGCAGCAGCAGATTGCGGCCATGCAGTATGCACGGCAGAACGACTGGGCACCTAAGATGAGTGTGCAACAGGGTATCGTGCAAATCCGCTTTCACAGCGTGAACTATCCAACAGCAGATGCCCCCTTGACGGCCCTAGTCATTGCCACGAAGAGTTATCCCAAGTTGAACGTGTTCCGAATGACTTGGAAGTGGTATGGCAAGGACGCGCAAAGCAAGTCTACGGTTTGGTATTACCGTCAGAAACACATCCTGCGGTTCTATTGCGGTGGCTACGATGAAGGCAGATTCATCAAGCGGACTGTTTTTCAAGGCGTCAGCGACGCCCTTCTGAGAAGAGATGCCGTGGAACACGAGAAGCCAAACGCGCGCTACACCGAAACCGAGATCGTTTCGCTGGCCTTCTTTGACGATCTGCTGCGCTACGGCTGCATCGGGCACGACCTGCCTCCGACGGATAGCCTGCCCTGGGTGTGGCAGAATGGGCTGTGGTGTGTGCCGCCTTGATCTCGACAAGCCTCTGACGACGCGGAACGTCCGCGCAGGCGGACAACGTGTGAAAGAGCCGCGAATTCATTCGCCAGGCTCATCCCCGCCACGCCTTTGTCTGCCCCCCCGGAATTGGGGGCCGGGGAGCCATCACGCCGTATGCACGGTCAGGCAGGCCAGGGCGACGAGTTCTCCCACCACCCCCAGCGCCTGGGCGAGCGGCAGGCTGAGGCCGCCCAGGCGGCGGCTGATGGATGACGCCGCCGGGCCGACGACCAGGCCGATGGCGACCAGCGCCAGAATTCCCCGCACCGGCAGCGCCGCCGCGCACACGATGACCAGGACGGTCGCCGTCAAGAACTCCTGCGAACCGGCGTCCGTCAGGCCGTAGGCGGCCTCCCCGTCGCCGACCGAGGCCGAGGCCAGCGGGAACGCGGTCAGGCCGAAGGCCGCCGCCCAGCGCCCCGCCGCGCCCGCCAGCACGAGCGTGCCCCAGGACGACGCGGGGGCAAGGGCGGACAGGAACGCGAGCTGGAGGGCGACGCCGACGGCCAGCGTGACGATGCCACCCGCGCCGCGCCGGGGGTCGCGCATGACGGCGAAGGCGCGGGAGCGGTCGCCGCCCCCGTCCCCGTGCGCGGCCAGGCCGTCCCCGGCGCGGGCCAGGCCCGCCCAGGGCCGCCCGCCGGACAGGGCCGCCCCGGCGGCCAGGGCGGCGGCGGCGGCGACAAGAGGCGTCCCGGACCAGAGGCGTGACGCCAGGTTCCACGCGCAGGCCGTCAGAAGGCCGAGCAGAGCGCCGACCAGCGGGAACCAGGCAACGGAGCCGCGCGCCTCCGCCCGCGTCGGCGGCTCCGGATTCAGCGGGGGCAGGGCGGAAAGAAGACGGGCGGCGAAGGCGAAGGCGTTTCCCATAGCACAAGACCCGTCAGGGGACGAAGACCGTCAGCGCGCGTGGCGCGATCTCCACGACCTGCGGCGTCAGGCCGAAGGAGTCGCCGTCCAGCTGGGCCTGCACGGGCGGGTCGGACTCCACCTCCACCCGGCGGGCACGGTAGTAGCGCACACGGGGGTCGCGCAGGTGGCGGCGGAAGACCACGGCCGCGAGTTGGGAGACGAAGCCCATGGTGTCCGTGGACGCCCGCTCGAACACGCAGATGTCCAGCCAGCCGTCGTCGGGCGCGGCGAACGGGGCCGGGCGGACACCGGAAAAGCCGTAGGAGGAGACGTTAGCCACCAGCACCAGGAACGCCTCGGACGCCACGCACTGCCCGTCCAGGGTGAGACGGAAATGCGTGGAACGGTACTTGGTCAGTGCCCCCAGGGTGGCGAAGGCGTAGGCGGCGGGGCCGATGAGTTCCTTGACCGGCAGGGCCACCTCGCACACCACGGCGGCGTCGAACCCGAACCCGGCGACCAGGGAGAAATATTGCCCCCCGGCCCGTCCCAGGTCCAGCACACGGGTCCGGCCCCGTTCGATCAGGGACGCCTGCGCGGTCATGTCGCCGCGCGGCACGCCCAGTTCGCGCGCCAGCACGTTGCGGGTCCCTTGCGGAATCAGCCCGATGGGCAGCGGCGCGCGGCCCTCCGGCGCGTCCCGGAGCAGGCCGTTGATCGCCTCATTCAGCGTCCCGTCGCCCCCCGCCACCAGCACGGCGTCATAGACGCCGGGCCGCTGGGCGGCGCTCCGGGCGGCGTCGGCGGCGTCGCCGGGCCGCGCCGTCACCACCACGTCACGCGCCACGGCGCTGAAGGCCAGACGGGCGGCGGCCAGCGTCTCCTCGGGCCGCCCCTGCCCCGCCGCCGGATTGAAGATCAGGAGCGCGTTCATCAACCCCGCATTGTAGCACAGGGGCACACGTTTGACAAGGCCGCGCCCGCCGGGCCGTCGCCCTAAAGACGCCGCCTCCGCGCGCCGATAATGTCGGTGTGTCCGTGGGCCTCGGACCCGGCGAGTTCAGGACGCACACCTTCAGGGAGTGAATTCAGTGTTCATACAGCAGCGAAAACGGCGGACGGCACGGGCGGGCTTCACTTTGGTAGAGATCATGATCGTGATCCTGATCATGGGAGTCCTGTTCAACATCGCCGCCCCCTCCTTCATCCACGCGCGCGACTCCGGTCAGGCGCGCGCCTGCATCAACAACCTGCATAACATCAACACGGCCAAGGAACAGTGGGCGTTCCAGAACAACATCGCGGCCACCAGCACGGCGCAGCCCCTGTGGCTGGACAACGGCAGCGTGTCCGGCCTGAGCGACTACCTCCGGGGCGGCGCACCCATCTGCCCGTCCGGCGGGACCTACAACTACGGCACCGCCAGCACCGTGCCGACCTGCAGCTACGGCTTCCCCGTCGGCGAACCGTATCTCACACACGCCTTCTGACCCCGGAAAATCGGGTACAGTGGGCGGTATGTATCCGCGCACTTCCCCGGCAACGTCGTTACGACTCACACTCCTCGGCCTGATGCTCTGCGGGCTGCCGGCCCTCACGGGTCCGGCCATAGGCCAGGGCCTCGGCCCGCGAGTTTCGGCGTTGACGCTTCTGATCCGAAACGTGCCCCGGTACGGACGGTTCGAGGCCACGTTCCAGGTGGCGACGCAGGCCCCGAACCTGCAGCTGCCGTATGACCCCGTCGAGCCGCCCTACGCCAAGAACCTCTTCCCCCAGGAGGACGCCGCCCTCGGCGTCAGCGCCGACGCCCTCCTCCTGCCCCCCGGACAGAGCGACTGGGCGCGCGCCCAGGACCAGCCCGCCTTCTACTACGAGGGCTACGACGACACCGGCGCACCCACACCCGAACACGACTGGCACCTCCGATTCGCGCCGAACGTGGTGGGAATTTGGAAGGTGCGGATTCACGTCCGGGACGCGAACGGCTCCTTCACGACCCCGGCGCAAACGTTCCACTGTGTCCCCTCCAAATCTCACGGTTTCGTTCGTGTGTCTCCGACGGACGCCCGCTACTTCGAGTTCAGCGACGGCACCCCCTTCCTCCCCGCCGGCGACGTGGACACCACCGGAGACACCGGACAGGTCCAGAGGATCGCCGACGACGGAGCCGTCGGACTCACCCGCGTCTGGATCAGCGGCAACGGCGGCATGGAGGCCGGACCCGGAGGCGGCGGCAACATCGCAAACTTCCACGGCGTCTGCTTCAACCCCGACGGCGACGCCCCCGTCCAGGGCGCGGGCGGCGGCAGGCGCTTCGCCCTCGACTGCCGCTGGGGCTTCGAGGGCGACTGGCCCGGCGCGCGCCCCGGCAGGCCCTACACCGTCACCGCCTGGGTCCGACTCCAGGGGACACCCGGCACACACCCCGGCGCCTCCTGGTCCCTGCAGCCGCTCTCCAGCCCCCTGCGCCTGGCCGCCCCCGTCCCCGACGACGGCGGCTGGCACCGCCTCACCCTGCGCCTGCCCCCCGGCACCTACAACCCCCTCTTCGTCGCCGAGATGCACGACGCCCCCGGCGGCCCCGCCGGCGGCCCCGCCGCCGCCCCCGTCACGTGCCGCTACTGGCTCGGCGACCTCAGGGTCACCGACGACCGGACCGGCGGGGCGGTCTTCGACCTGCTGGGCATGGACTGGCTGGCCCGCTACGGCCAGGAGGCGGGCGCGCGGCTGGACCGGCTGGTGTCCCTGTGCCAGTCCTCGCCCGTCCCGCAGTACCTGCGCCTGTGCTGCCTGCAGCACGAGGACGCCGAGGCGAAGCAGGTCGGCCCGGACGGCTCGGCCTCGGCCCCGGCGGACGGCAACGCGGTCGGCGGGGTGGACTGGGTGGGGGACGTGTTCGCGCAGCGGACGCAGCGCTACTTCGCGCGCTACCTGATGGCGCGGTGGGGGTGGTCTCCGGCGGTGATGGGGGTGGAGCACGTCAACGAGGGGGACCCCAACAGCGGGGTCTACTTCGCCGGGGCGCAGTCCTTCGCCGCCGCCGTCCACGCCGCCGCCTCCGACCACCGCCTCCTCGCCTCCACCTCCGGATGGTTCGCACAGGGGCAGGGCGGATACAACTGGAGCTTTTACCAGAACTGGGACTCCTCAAAGAACAAGCCCGGCCCCTGCCCGGACATTGACTACGCCGACATCCACGACTACGTCTTCGCGGGCCAGACGGCCTACAACACGCAGAGGCACTTTTTCCCCCAGGGCCGGGCGGTCGTCTCTCCCACCGGCGGGCCGGGTGGGACCGGCATGCTGACCTTGACCCCGCAGGGCGACACGCCCCTGCCCGTCACCCGGCTGCGCGGGGCGGGGACATGGACGATCAAGTTCTTCTACCGGACCAGCCCGGACGCCACCTTCAACCCTGCTGTCAATAATTGGTACACGCTCGGCGGGGGACAGGCGGTGTCTTCCTACGTCCCCAATCCCTTCCGGGCCACCCCGCCGCACGTGGTCCCCCAGTGGACGGAATACACGCAGACGTTCAAGACGCTTCGCGCCCAACAGGGCGCGCAGGCCCAGATCGTCCGGGGTCTGCTGAAAACGGGCACGGAGTCCTTCGCCGACATCCGCTTCTATGACCCGCGCGGCGCTCTGTGGATGCGGCTGACGTTTGATGCGCCGTCGCTCATCAAAGATTACTCAGCGTACACGGAGTATCTCCCCTTAGAGCTGGAGAGCATCAGCGGCGTTCCGGCAATCGGGAAGCCGCTGGTGATCGGGGAGACCGAGCCGGTGGGCGACGACAGCCACGGCCGGAGCGACAGCACCAGGGCGCGGCTGGACCCCACGTTCGACCCGCAGGGCGACGCCGTGCGGCAGGCGGCGTGGGGCGGCATCGGCTCCGCCCCGGCCGTGTTCCAGTGGTGGAACGAGTTCGCCCAGGAGGCCGACCAGAGCGACGGGTGGCGCTTCTACGCCGCCGTGCAGCGGTTCCTGGCCGACGTGCCGCTGACGAACGGGCGCTACCGCGACGCGGGGGCGACCGTGTCCACCCCCGACCTCATCAGCGTCGGGCAGGCGGACGCGCAGGCGGGGCGGGCGTACCTGTATGTCTACAACCGGGCGGCGAACTGGGACGCCCTCGCCAACCACGCCCCCATCACGCCCGTCACCGGCACCCTCACGCTCCACGGACTGCCGCCCCGATTCACGCGCTACACAGTAGGCCGTTATGACTGCGCCACCGGCCTCCGCGTCTCCGTGGAAGAGCGGCCCGCCACGCACGGCATTCTGACCATCCCCATCACGGCGCTCCGGCAGGACACCGCCCTCAAAATCGCGCCCCTCACGCGCCCCCCGGTCCGAAAAACCCCAGCGGGCTGACAGATGGACGTCTTCCACACGTCAAAGCGGCCCGGCCTCTCACATCGGAGAGCCGGGCCGTTTTCTGCTATAATCGTTCGCAGGAGGACCGAACATGATTGCCCTTGACCTCACGCCGACAGAAGAAGCGCGCCTTTCCACGGCGGCGTGGCAGACCGGCCTCGCCCCGGCGGAATACGTCAAGAAGCTGGTGCAGGAGCATCTGCCCCCCGTTCAGAACGCCGCGGCCGCGGCAGTGGACGCGGAGAACGCCGCCGCCATCGCACAGCTACAAGCCTGGCTGAAAGAAGAAGCCACCGACGACCCTGAAGAAGTTCGTAAGGCCGATGCCGACGTCAAAGAGTTAATGGAGAATCTGAATCGAAATCGGATCGAGAGCGGGGAAAGGCCATTGTTCCCGTGACACTTCATATTTTGCTTAACTCTACCCCGCTGGGGCTTGCTTCCGCCCCCGCCCGAAGTGCCGAGGCGCTCGCCATCACGGCGTGGACAACGGATTGTCTTGCCGCAGGGCACAAAATTTATATCCCCGAAGTGATTGACTACGAGTTGCAGCGTGAACTTCTGCGGGCCGGCAAGACAAACAGCATCAAGAAGTTAGACCGCCTGAAGGCCATCCTGCGATTCCTGCCGATCAGCAGTCCGGCGATGCTTCTCGCCGCCGACCTTTGGGCACGGGCACGGCAGAGCGGCCTTCCCACAGGCGACCCCAAGAAGCTCGACATCGACGTCATCCTTGCCGCCCAGGGTCTGACGCTCGGCGGTGCCGCCAGTAACTTGGTCGTGGCGACCAGCAACGTCGGCCATCTGTCTCGGTTCGTGCCTGCCGACACCTGGACGAACATCCGGCCATAGGTCGCTCCTATGAGCCGTGGCCTTTGACCAGCGCCATGAACTCCTGCCGGGTGGCACGGTCGGTGCGGAACGCGCCCATGACGTGGGACGTGACCATGCTCGATTCCTGCTTCTGGACGCCGCGCATCCGCATACACATATGCGCCGCCTCGATCACGACGGCGACGCCGCGCGGGTGCAGCGCCCGCTCCAGGGCCTCGGCGATCTCCGTCGTCAGCCGCTCCTGCACCTGCAAGCGCCGGGAATACATATCCACCAGCCGGGGAATCTTGGACAGGCCGACGATGCGCCCGTTGGGGATGTAGGCGACGTGCGCCTTGCCGAAGAACGGCAGCAGGTGGTGTTCACACAAGGAGTAGAACTCGATGTCCTTGACCACCACCATGTCGTCGTAGTCTTCGCGGAAGATGGCCCCGTTGAGCAGGGCGTTCACGTCCTGCGTGTAGCCGCCGGTCAGGTACTTCAGCGCCTCCACGACCCGGTGCGGGGTCCGCAGCAGGCCCTCGCGGTCGGGGTCCTCGCCCACGAACGTGAGGATGTCCCGGTAGTGGCCCTCGATCACGGTCTGGTCGGGACGGACGGACGGTCCGTCCCCCAAACGCTGCTCGCGCGGCGGGCGTGTCCCTAAGCCGTTCAGTTCCTGCGTCTCTTTCTCGGACAGTTGAGTCACGTCGGTGTTCTCGTTTCTAACCGGGGATTCACTCCCCGTAGTACTCGAAATAGTTGCGCGCGGTCTCGCGGACGACGACGCGGAACAGCCGGGCCGGTCCCAGGGCGTCCTGACGCCGGGCCAGCTTGTCCCAGATCACGCGGGTGAGGTTCTCGGAGGTCGGGTTCAGGTCACGGAATTCCGGCGCGTCGTAGTTCAGGTGCCGGTGGTCGTAGGGACCCAAAACTTCCTCCTCCATGACGGCGTCCAGGACGTCGGGGGACACGAGCAGCCCCGTCACCGGGTCCGGCTCGCCCGCCAGCGTCACCTCGACCTCGTAGTTGTGGCCGTGGCCGTTGGGCCGGTTGCACTTGCCGAAGACCTCCTCGTTCTGCGCGTCCGAGAGGTGTCGGGAGTGCAGGCGGTGCGACGCCGAGAAGTCGTAGGCGCGCGTCAGGGTCAGCACGGGGGATGTTCCTTCCTGTCGGGGGCGGCGCGGGTCCAGCAGGGACAGCTCCGCCCAAAGCGTCGGCGTCGGGCGGACGGTGATGCGGGCGAGGCGGCTCGGCGGCGGCAGGGCCGGTCCGCAGTGGTCCCAGACAAAGCGGGCCAACCCCTCCGGTGTCGGCGGATGATCCCGGAAGGCGGGCACGTCGCGGTCCAGCAGACGGCCGTGCAGCGGGCGCACGACTTGTGCCTTCAGCACGGCGTCCACGTCCTTGATATTAACGACCATGCCGGAGCGCGGGTCAATCGGCCCTCCGACGGTCAGCTCCACCCCGTAGTCGTGTCCGGCCCCGGCTTCACCGACGGGGGGCCGGAGGAAACCGGCGGAGAAAGACGCCCGGCGTCGCAGATACAGGGTCATGTGTGTGGCACCACTGCGTCAACACCGGGGCACACCCCGCCGGTTCCCCCGACATGGAAAAGCCCCGCCACGCATGGACGTGACGGGGCGTGTGGACACGCGCCGGGGCTTTAACCGCCCTGGGGAACGCCGCCGTCCGGGTCATACGGGACCGGCGCGTTGGTAGCGATGCACCCCGCCGGGGGGATGTTGTCGTAGCCCGTCTGCAACTGATACTGCATGACATTGGCCTGGGGAGCCGAGTTGGACACCCGCACGTCCGGGAAATGCACGGCCTTGACGTGACCGTCCACGAAGGCCACCTCGGAGATGCCGCTGTTGCTGCCGTGCGAGTGGCGCGTGGAGATGTAATCGGTCGTGAAGTTCAGATAGGCGTCGTTGGTCGAAGAACCGGCGCCGCTGGTCGCCGCGTTCCCTTCCTCGCCCAGCAGCATGGTGGACGACGGCGCCTGGATGAAGGCCAGCGTCCTGCCGTCGTGCAGATTGTTGTTGACAGCGTCCATGTTTGGGGCGGCCAGGCAAGAATTCACGGCGTAGGAGTCGCCCGCCTGCTGTCCCACACTGTCATCGGGGCAGAGGTAGACCCCTTTGCTCTTGACGTAGGGGTATATGCTGCCGTAGCTGGGGTCGTAAGGCCCGTTCACCCCGCCCGAACTCGGGTTCGTCACCCCGACCGCGTAGGCCATCCAGCCCTGCGCGGTGCCGGTCCCGTAATTGATGACGTTGGCCGCGTCGCTGAAGTTCGGCAGAGTCTCATCGTTGTCCTGGACGTACTGCTGGAACGCAAGGCCGATCTGCCTTTCGTTGGAGGCGCAGGTGATCTGGCGGGCCTTCTCGCGGGCCTGGGCGAAGACGGGGAACAGAATGGCCGCCAGGATCGCAATGATGGCGATGACGACGAGCAACTCGATCAGCGTGAAGCCGAAGGCGCTTCGGGTGCGCGTGGAGAGACGGTGTGGGACAGGCATGACTTTCTCTTGACTTTCCGTTAATTGCATACGTAAATTGTTACGCTATACACTGTACGGAAAAATCATGGGAAAAGTTCAATTTAGCGTTAATTCTTTTTACGGCTTCGCGCTACGGATGCACGGGAAGCGGCGAAACCCCGGTGTCGGCACAGGACGCCGCCGCGATGCTGCCGTTGCCGGTCTGTACGTTGTATTGTTGTGGATTGATCTGTGTGCCGGATGTGGTCATGGATGGCAAGGGCGGACGTGGTTCCGGGAACAGAAGTGATTTGACATGCCCATCCAAAAAACACACGTTGGAGTAGCCCATCTGGTTGCCATGCGCGTGTCGGGTCGAGATGGAGTCCGACTGCGAGCCTCCCCCACTGGCACTGGCGAAATTGAGGTAAGCGTCATTGGTCGTGCCATTGTTGTAGTTGGCCCCTTTGGCCTCCTCGCCCAGCAGCATGGTGTCCGAGGGGGCAGCGAAGAACGCCAAAGGACGACCGTACTTGATGCCGGTGGTGCTGGGTGCCGTGTTGGGAATGACGGTGCAGGAGTTGACGGCGTAGGAGTCGCCGGCGGCCTGGCCGCTACTGTCATCAGGACAAACGTAGACCTGCTTGCTCTTGACGTAGCCATAGATGCTGCCCTGGGTCGGATCGTACTGGCCGGCCGTCGCCAGGCCGCCCGATGGGAATGAACTGTAGTACATCCAACCCGACTTCACCATCGCGCCGTACCCGCCATAGGTCGCGTTCGGCAGCGTCTCGTCGTTGTCCTGCGTGTACTGCTGGAAGGCCAGACTGAGTTGGTCCAGGTTGCTTGCGCAGGAGATTTGACGGGCCTTCTCGCGCGCGGTGGCGAAGACGGGGAACAGGATGGCGGCTAAGATTGAGATGATAGCAATGACGACGAGCAGTTCGATGAGTGTGAAGCCGCGTCGCATCGTCGCAGACCGGGATAGTTTCGGGTAAGGCATGACGTTCTCCTTGACGGACGGGAACCACGTTGTTGGGCAAGAAGCGCCCATATCCCATTGTAGCGGACTCGCGCCGATCCGTCAAGCGAGTGTCTTCAAACTGTCGCTGCGCGGGGACGAGTGACTTCAGTCACTCGTCCCCGCCTCCTCACCGGACAGGCCCCCTGACGAAAGGGACGGTCCCGGAGCTGTCGGTGCTGTCGAACGCGACGGTGCGCGCGACGGTCCGGCTGTTGGCCGCGACGGCGCGGCTGGTCAGCGCGGCCCGGCGCTGGAAGGAGAGGGCAATGCCGCGCAGGGTGTCGTTGATGGAAGGGGACGACAGGGAGGCGACACGCGGCTGGTCGGGCGTCACGGTCGGCGGCAGGACGCGGACGGTGGGCGCGGGGACGCCGGGCAGCGGCGCCGGGGACGGCAGGCGGGCCACCTTCACGCCGTCATGCGCCGCCGACGGCTCCGGGCGCAGCGGCTTCACGTGGGGCAGGCGCGGGGACACGGCAGGCACGGTACTCGCCAGCAGCGTCGTCGCGTGGGACGCCCCGTGGCGGGCCGGTCTCAGGCGCGGGGCAGCCTTGAGGGAGGTGAGCGGCGACGGTGTCGTGGTGCGGCCGATGTCACGGCTGGCCGTCAGGTCCGGCACGGCCGCCGAGGCGGCATGGTGATGGACCAGCGGGCGCGGCGAGGGCGTGTGCCGGTCGGCGACGAGGGCGTGTGTCCGCTGGGAATGAACCTTCGGCAGCCCGATGTGAACAGGGGGGACATTCCCGGCAACAGTGATGTGGCGGGGCACGGGGCCGACGGCGATCTGCGTGTGCTTCTGGGCGTTCCAGATCACGTCCCCACCCAGCACGGCCAGCAGCGCAAAGGAGAGGCCGTAGGCCAGGGCCGGGCGCAGCGCCCGTGGCCGATGGGCCGGGCGCGCGGGAACCACGGCGGGGGACCGGGCGGCCTCCAATTCAGCGATGGCGCGGGCGATGCGGGCGCGCAGTTCCGGGGGAGGGGCGGCGACCGGGCGGGCGACGATCACCTGCCGCGTGGCCTGCATCCACTGCAGCGCCCGGCGGCAGTCCGCGCAGTCTTGCAGATGCGCCTCGGCCCGCCGCGCCTCCGCCGCCGATGCCATGTCATCGGCGAGCAGCGACAGCAGCGGCTCGACCGCCGCGCAGTCGCCGCGCCCCCGTTCCCAGAACCGCCAATGGATGCGTATTGCCATGTCTTCTCCGCGAACTTTCCGTCCACACGTCAGACAAGCCGCGCGCGGAAATGTTTCCGGTTTTTCGGCGCGATTGACTCTATGGTGGGGTATCCTATCCGTGTATTATGGCGGACAACAACCAGCAACCTCAGTTTCTAGGCGGCGGCCCCAAATTCAACCGCGCAGGCGCGCAGCCGCCCGCCGTCGAGGTGTCGGCGGTCCCGGCGGCGGCCCCGCCGAACCGCGCGCGCACCTGGCTGATCGTCGCCGCCGTGCTGATCCTCATCGGCGCGCTGTACGCCATCGAGAACTGGTCGGGCGGTCTACACCACATCACGGGCCGGGGCGGCATCTCGCCGACCCAGCACACCACGGGGCCGCAGACCGACCCAGGGCCATGAGTACGACGCCGCCACGCCCCGACTCCGGCGGCACGTCCGACCGGGTGCGCTGCGCCTACTGCGGCGCGAACAACTTCCCGGCGTCGGCGACCTGCTGGCAGTGCGGCCGGCCCCTGCGGCCGTTGAGCGCGAACGCGAGCGCCCCGACGGGCGCGCCTCCCCCCGGCCCGACGCCCGCCGGCGCCTCCCCGGCGCCGCAGTGGAACGCCCCCGGCGCGGTGATGGGCGTGTCGCCGGGCCTGGCACCCAAGGCGGCGGCGGCGCTGGGCCTGATGCTGCCGTGGGCGGGCCTGCCCATCGGCATCGCCTTCCTGATGCTGGACGACCCGCGCAAGGTCCGGCTCGGCTGGATCGCCATCGGCTGGAGCGTCGCTGGGACCGTCCTCAACCTCCTGCTGAGCCTGCCGCTGCTGCTGGGCCTCTGGTCTCTGGTCAAGTCCCACGCCGTCGGCGGGGGCGGCATCCCCGGCCTTCCGGGCGTTCCCGGCAACGGCGGCGGGGACATGAATTCTCTGTGCCTGCGCCTTCCGATGTTTTAATCGGCGGACGACATGGTAAACTTCCTGTGTCCGCCGACGCATTTCTCACCGCCGCACGGCCCTCCAGGCCCGAACCCCGTCGTCGCCGACACCAAAAAGACCTGTCACCGACGACGGCCTCACTGACTTTGTATTTTGTGTTCATCGTTACCGTTTTTTAAATGGCAAGTATTGTCTTTAGTACTACACGGCCGCCTCTGAGTGGCCTTGTGGGGAGGTCACACACTCATGAGCGCCTATCCGAACCTCGCCAAGCGCCATAAAGTCGCCTATGTCGGGACGTACCCTCCGAAGGAGTGCGGCATCGCCACGTTCACGCTGGACATGGTCAACGCCACCGACCTGGCCGGCTGGCGCAGCCTGGTGATCGCCGTGGACGACGCGCGGCCCCAGACCCCTCACCCCGACTCCAAGGTCGTCGAGACCATCGAGAAGGAGAACCGGGACGACTACACGCGCGCCGCCCGTCTCTTGTCCAAGCAGAACGTCAGCCTGCTCTGCATCCAGCACGAGTATGGCATCTACGGCGGCGACCACGGCGAGTATGTCATTGACCTGGCCCGCACCGCGACCATGCCGGTCGTCGTGACGCTGCACACCGTTCTGCCGCAGCCGTCCGAGCCGCAGAAGCGTATCCTCAAGGAGCTGGAGAAACACGCCGTCTTCTTCGTCGTCATGGCGCACAAGGCCATTGACCTGCTGCGCGACGCCTACGGCATCGCCCCGGACAAGATACGGTTCATCCCGCACGGCGCCCCGAACACGCCCTTTGATGCCGAAAAGGCGGCCAAGGCCAAGTTCGGACTTCAGGGACGTCGGGTGCTGTCCACGTTCGGCCTGATCTCGCCGAACAAGGGCATCGAGGACGCCATCGCGGCCATGCCCGCCGTGGTGGCCCGCGAGCCGCAGGCCACTTATCTGATTTTGGGCCAGACGCACCCGGTCATCAAGCGCCGGGAGGGCGAGTGGTACCGCGAGGGCCTGATGCGTCAGGTGGAAGAGCTGGGCATTCAAGACAATGTCCGGTTTGTGGACAAGTACCTCACGCTCCAGCAACTGATGGATTATCTTCTGGCCACGGACATCTATATCACGCCCTACTACGCCAACCCGCACCAGATCACGTCGGGCACGCTGGCCTACGCCATGGCGACCGGCAAGGTCATCATCTCCACGCCATACCTTTACGCCCAGGAACTCCTGGCCGACGGGCGCGGGTTTTTGTACCCGTTCCGAGACACGGCAACCCTGTCCGAGCAGGCCGCGCGCCTGCTGACGGACCACGAACTGTTTGAGAAGACGCGCAGGCGGGCATATGAATACGGACGGACGATGACCTGGCAGAGCGTCGGTATCCAGTACACCCGCCTGTTCACGGAGACCCTGGACGAGCGCTGGGTGAACCACCGGGCCGCCGTGGACGCCGTCGCCATCCCCGGCCTGAGCGACATGGTCCGGGACGGACACGTCTGGGCCCCGCCCCCCGCCCAGGGGGCGATTCCGGAGACGCCCGCACCGAGCGGCTTCTCATAATTCTCGCCGATTGACGCGCCCGGCGCGTCAGGAAAGGGAGACACACCATGTCCACCACCCTCCTGAATGACAGAGACACCAACGACAGTGAATATATGGGCTATCGCCCTGCTTCCCACCTTGATATGTCGGCGACGCCCGCCACGGCGCTGAATTTCGGCCACCTGCGGCAGATGCTGACGGACATCGGCCTCTGGCAGCATGGGGCGGGCGCGACGCCCAACCCCCGCCACGGCTACTCCATTGACGATGAGGCGCGCGGGCTGATCGTCGGCCTTCACCAGTGGCAGCGGGGCGTCGAGCCGGAGTTTAACGCCCACATGGCCGGCGTCACCTTCGACTTCATCAAGGCGGCGGCTCTGAGCCGGGGCGACTGCGCCGGGCTGTTCCACAACTTCTGCGACGCCGACGGCAACTGGCTGGACTCCCTGGGCAGTTACGACTCCTTCGGACGCACCCTCTGGGGCCTGGGCGTCGCGCATCAAGTGAACGCGCCCTTCGCGCCCCGGTCAGAGGCGGAGGCGCTTCTTCGGTGTTCCCTGCCTCACATTGACAAACTCGTGCCCCTGCGCGCCAAGGCGTTCTCACTGCTCGGCCTGGCCTACTCGCGCCTCGACGACGCGCGCCTGCGTCGGCTCGCCGATGACCTCTGCGACGCCTATGAGGCGACCGCCTCGGACGACTGGCGCTGGTTCGAGTCCGGCATGACCTACTGCAACGCCCGGCTCTGCCAGGCGCTGCTGGTCGCCGCCGGACTGTTCCCGGACCAGGAACGGTGGGCGCGGGTCGGAGCCGAGAGCCTGGACTTCCTGCTCCAAGTCACGCGCAACGACCGGGGCGGCTACTCGCCCATCGGCAACCTGCATCTGACGGAACGGCCCTGGTTCGCGCGCGGCGAGAAGCGCCCGCCCCTCTTTGATCAGCAGCCGGTGGACGCCGGGGCGCTCGTGGAGGCGTGCGTGGAGGCGGCCACTGTCACTGGCAATGCTCGCTATCAGCGGGCCGCCCAAGACGCCTACGGCTGGTACTTCGGCCTGAACGTCCACGGCATCCCTGTGTACGATCCGCGGACCGGCGGCGTCGGCGATGCCCTCACCCCGACCGGCGTGAATCGCAATCAGGGAGCCGAGTCCGTCCTGTCCGTCCACCTGGCCCATCTGGCCTTGCAGACGCTGGGCTGAACAAGAGACACAACATCTATGACACAACAGCGGCCCACGATCAAATTCGGCACGGACGGATGGCGGGGCATCATCGCGGACGACTTCACCGGCGCTAACGTCCGACTGGTGGCGCAGGCCGTCGTCAACTATTTCCGGCGCGGGGACGTGCCGGGCGAGCCGACGGTCTTCGTCGGCTACGACAACCGCTCCCAGTCCGAGTATTTTGCCCTGGAGGCCGCCAAGGTCGCGGCGGCGGCGGGGATGCGCGCCATTCTCTCCCAGGGGTCCTGCTCGTCGCCGTCCGTCTCCCTGAACTGCCACACGAACAGCGCCAAGGGCGGCATCATGATCACGGCGTCGCACAACCCGCCGCAGTTCAACGGGCTGAAAATCAAGATGGGCTACGGCGGCTCGTCCCTGCCCAGCGTCGTCGCCGAGGTGGAGCGCGAGCTGAACGCCCTGCTGGACGCGGGGACGCTGACGGTGGATGTGCCGACGGACGCCGCTGACAAAGTGGAACGGCGCGACTTCCGGCCCGCTTACTTCGATGCCCTGCGCGGCATGGTGGATTTGGGCATGATTGCTCGGTCGGGCTTCAAGATCGTCGCCGACCCGATGCACGGCAGCGGCAGCGGCTACCTGAGCGACCTCCTGCGCGGCGTCGGCGCGGACGTGACCGAGATTCGGCGCGAGCGCAACCCCGTCTTCGGCGGCGTCAACCCGGAGCCGATCATTCAGAACCTGCTGCCGCTCCGGGAGGCCGTCCTGAGTCTCGGCGCGGATGTGGGCGTGGCCGTGGACGGCGACGCCGACCGCGTCGGCGCGATGGACGCCGACGGCAACTTCGTGGACAGCCATCGGATATTCGCCCTGGTCCTGCGCCATCTGTATGAGGACCGGGGCGAGCGCGGCAGCGTCGTCAAGACCGTCTCCACGACCAGGCTGATTGACAAGCTCTGCGCCAAGTATGGCCTGGCACTGCACGTCGTCCCCATCGGCTTCAAGAACATCTGCGAGTATATGCTGAAGGAGAAAGTCCTGATCGGCGGCGAAGAGTCCGGCGGCATCGGCGTCCTGGGCTACATCCCGGAGCGCGACGGCCCGCTGATGTCCCTGCTGCTGCTGGAGACGATGGCCGCCCGCAAGAAGCGGCTGGAGGAGCAGATCGCCGAGTTGATGGCCGAGTTCGGCCCACACGAATACCAGCGCGTGGACCTGCACCCGGAGCCGTCCAAGATGCCCGCCATCATTCGTTCGCTAAAAGAAGACGACCCCACCGGGGTGGCCGGGATGCCGGTCCAGAGCATTGACCGCATGGACGGGACCAAGTTCGACTTCGCCGACGAGTCCTGGCTGCTGCTACGGGCTTCGGGGACGGAGCCGGTGGTGCGGGTCTACGCCGAGGCGTCCTCGACGGAGAAAGTCCAGGCCCTGATTGACGCCGGACTGGGCCTGGTGGAGCGCGTCTGACACCCACGGCCACAAGACTGCGCGAGCCGTTCTGCGGCATCTCGCACGGGATCGGCGCGGTGTTCTCCGCCGCTGGCCTGGCCGTCCTGCTCCTGCTTGCGCGGGGCCACCCGCTGAAGACCGTCGCGTTCGGCATCTACAGCGTCAGCATGGTTCTGTTGTACACGGCCAGCGCCCTGTACCACTCGCTCCGCGTCGGCCCGCGCGCCGAGGACGTGCTGATGCGCCTGGACCACAGCGCGATCTACCTGCTCATCGCCGGGACCTACACGCCGATCTGCCTGCTGGCCCTGCGCGGCGCGTGGGGCTGGTCACTGTTCGCTTTGGAGTGGGGCCTGGCCCTGGTCGGCATCGGCGCGACGCTGCTGTGGCGCGCGGCCCCCGCCTGGGTCCGCGTCGCCCTGTACCTGGTGATGGGCTGGCTGGTCGCCGTCGCGCTCGGCCCCCTGCGCCATGCGCTTCCGTCGGCGGCCTTCGCGGGCGTCGTCGCCGGCGGAGTCGCCTACTCGCTGGGCGTCGTCGTTTACGCCACCGACAGACCGCACCTGTGGCCGGGCCGGTTCAGCGCGCACGACCTCTGGCATCTGTTCGTGCTGACCGGCAGCGCCTGCCATTATGTCACCGTCGCCCGGTACTTGTGAGCGCCTTTCCCTGCCGCCGCCCGGACGAAAACGTTTCGGCATGAGTTCGTTTCGGCAGAATCGTCGTCATCGGCGTCCAGGAGGCCTCACCCGGCCCGGCAAGATTGTCCACCCGGCGGGATACCTCACCCGGCTCGCCAAGGCTCGCCACCCTCTCCTTCGGAAAGGAGAGGGTTTTGTGTTCGGGGGTGGGTTCGTTTTGACATTCCTGCGTGGGCGGGGGGGCGGTATCGAGGCGGCCGGTGTCGAGGGCCGGGGTGGCGGTGAGTTTGTCGAGTTGCTCGCGGGTGTTGACAGCGATCTGCCAGTCCCATTCTTCGTCCTGGCGGCAGTCGCGCTCGGTCACCTGGGCGAAGGCGAGGGCGTGGCGGCGGGCGCGCCCCTCGAAGAGCTGGGGCAGGTCGCGGCCCAGGGTGCGGATGGCCTGGTCGATCTGGCGGTGCAGGGCGGTCTCGTGGCGCATCACGCGGTCGAGGCGGTCCAGAGCCTGATCCTCGGTGATGCGCTCGTCCTCGAAGAGCTGGGCCTGCCAGCGCTGGAGTCTGCGGAGCCGCCAGGAGGCGGCGGCGATCTTCTCGGTGTAGTGCTGTTCCAGCAGGTTCTTGGGGGCGATCTGCTGGGTGAGGGCGGTGAGGAGGTCCTGGTAGCCCTGGGGGTCTTCGCCGAGGTGGGGCAGGACGACGTCGCGGGCAAAGAGTCCGTGGGTGGTGGCGTTGCGGGCGGCGACGCGCTTGCCCTGCTCGGTGCGGGGTCCGCCGGTGCCGGGCCGTGGGTCGTCGGTTTCAGTGGTCGGCGTGGCCGGTTGGGTCGCGGTGGCGATGTCGGTGAACATGGTCGGGTCCTCACAGTATTTGTTGTTTGATTTTGTGTCTACTGGTGAGGATTGTTCCCGAACGGGTGTGCCGGATCGGCTGTGCGGAATACGGGTTTTGGGGAGCAGGACTTACCCCCAAATGTACCACGGCAACGTCAGTGCCCTGACGGTGAGGAACAGCGCGATGGCATTGAGCAGCCAGCGGATCAGCAGATGCATGGCCTGATTATACCGTCAGGGAGAGAAGACGGCAAAACGGCCCCGGCACACGCTGATGTGCCGGGGCCGTTCTACCTGAATTGCCTCAACTACTCTCCGTAAGACCGACAAGCCGCGTCAATCGCCTGCCATCGGGGGTCCGCAATCGAGCCGCCCGGATCAAGCGCATTGAGCCGCCGACGAATGGCAGCCATGAGTGAAGTCTCGTAGGCTCCTTCCTTCTCCATGTTCGCCACATAGCCCGCATAGTTTTTAGTTTTCTCCTGCGCCACGGATGGGGGCACGTCATAAGCTGTCATGTCGCTGAGTATCTGCGAAGCCTCATACACCCCAATGGCGATGCCTTCCAGTGCTGGTAGCGAGGTTGAAGAAGCAACTCGCTGATTCAGCCACGCCCCATTTGCTCCCTGTTGCGACCACCCGGCGATTTGCGCGTCCGTGACGACCGCGCCAATCAGAGTCGCGTCAGACCTGCCCATGATTATGCTCATGTCTGCCGCCGTGAACTGGGAACTTTCTGTCAGAACTTGCCCGGCTGTGGCGGCAATGTACGGGTTGGGGTTGTGGAGGAGTGGGACAAACTCGCTTACGAGGGGCGTCGTGTGCGTCAGGTTCAGCAGCGACGGATGTACTCGGAAGAACAGCATGGCAGGCTTCAAGGCATCTAGCCATCCACTGGGGACGATACAGACACTAGAGAATTGCTGGGAGCCAGAGGCTTGCTCGTGAAGTTGGCACAGAACGAGTCTGCTTTCACCGGAATCGGCAGAGAAAGGCTCTGCCTCATCAATGCGTTTTCTGCCGTCTGTGTCAGCGGCAATGAAGGGGATAGACCAGTTATACTCATTTTCTTTTGGCACAATGCTTCCGAGTTGAAGAACTGCTGAGAACGTTCCAGACACAACGACAGGGTTTCTACCGGGTGTCAATGGCATACCACCAGGATTAAAAAACTTTCCATTGGGAAGAATTGACGGTATCAATAGGATACCGCTAGATGCGTCCGGCTGAATCCTCACGACAACCCAAGGTTCTGTTTTCAATGCTGCGACGAGGATCAGTGGCGTCTGGCTCACACCTACAACGTCTGCATAATTCGCCGGTATTACAATCGGCCTGTCTGATGCGGTTGCTGGCGAAAATGTCACCAGCAAAACAAGCATTGTCACGGCAAAAACTTTAATACCGAAGGACTGATTGTTCACTTGAAGTTACTTTCGATCGACACTCAGTAGTCCAAAACATTGAACGATTGCACGAACAGGCTATCATGTTCCGCTTCATCCCCAGAGGGCTAGCCTTAGCAAATGGTCGAACGCTGGGGATGGGCAGAACGGATTTTTTTGTCATACAATCACCCGGGCCGAGAAACGGCATGGGGCTGTGTTTGGTTTTCAGGCAGGCTTTGCTAATGGGTGTTGGGATAGGCTAGAGATTCCACTCCTCCAGCCGTGCCACCTGTGCTGGCGTAGACGTTGGCCATCAGGGCATTGGCAGTCATTCCGGTTGTTATGTACGGGGCTCCACCTGGAGCTCCACCACTCTGCGGACCTACCGGCACACTACCAGAGTACACATTGCAATTCCATCCGGCAGAAGCCCCAGGATAGCTTATACTCCCGTCGTCCGTGTCGAGAAGCGAACACCAATCTCCGAATGTTGCGTTTATTGCCGCAGACTGGATTTGATATGTCGCCATACCGATCACATTTTGATTTTTGTCGAGAACTTTTTCATGCACTGTGGACGGTGGCATCAGGTTGGGGCCATCATTGTCGTTCCAAGTGCTACTCACTCCAACAGTTGGGTCATAAAACGGTGCTGGCCCGTTGCTTACGTCTATTGCGACTCCTATATGATAGTTGTAGTCCACAGAAGAGGCTAGATAACCGACTGTGCCTTGAGTGACGTTTTGATTCCATGTCACTAGGGGGCTACCGTACACCAATGCGTCCGTTCTACCAAAGCCATTTTGTATTACGCCTAACTGATAGTTGGTGGGATCAGCACCGGTAGGAGTAACGGTTACCCCCGCAGACAGTTGTATGCCGTCGTGGCCCGGCACGTCAAGGGAGGCGGTGCTACCTGAGACACTGTATTTATATTTAGGCGGACTGTAAGGCGTAGCTGTGCAGGTTGGATTGGTGAAGTCAAAGACAGTCACGCTGGTCGGCTGGGAAGATGCCCCGCCCGTCGCGGTCACAGAAACGTCGTTCAACGCGGAACTAGTCGCGGAGCCGGACATCTGGAACTGGACCGAACTGCCGTCACTCGGCACGGTGATGGAGGAGGGGCTGAACGAGACCTGGCCGGAGCCTGAAGAGGTCTGCGTCAGGGTCACGCTGAAGCTCGACGGCGTCTGCGACGGCTGGGACAACTGGACCGTGCCTGTGACCGTCTTGCCGTTCTTGACCAGGTTCTTGACGGAGATCGACACGACCGGCGGCAACACGGTGTAGGGAACGGAGCAGGCACCGCTCAGGCTGACACTCGTTGTCGCCCCCGGTGTTCTGGGGTCCGTACTCAGGTAGTAGTACGTCACGGTGCAACCGGCGGTGATGACGCTCAGGCCAATGTTGCTCGTCGTCAGCGGCTTGGAGTAGGTGTTGCTGCCGGTCGGACCCTGCCCCCAATTGTATGTTGGGTTGGGGCTCACATTCGGGTTCAGTTCCCACTCGCCCTGCGGCGTCGGGTCGCCGGAGACGCTAGCCGTGAACGACTCTGACTGCCCGGTCTGTCCCCAGTAGATCGGGCCGTTCAGGCTGCCGCCCGTGACGATGCAGGTGGGCGGAGGCGGGTTCGACTGCGCCCGAGCGCCCGTGCAGGAGAACACTTCGGCCAGCAGGACGCTGACACAAGCCAGCAGGGACAAGAAGCGAGCGGAGTTCTTGCATGAGGGCGTCGGCATGGGTCGGTTCCTTTTCAGATGGGTCATCGGTCCGGTCATTGTCTCTTCACCAGTCCAGGCTTGCATACTGGTAGGTGCGGTGGTTCGTGTCCAGTCCGGGATACCGTAGCGCGACATAGTTCCAGTTCGCAGTAACGGCTTTATCAAACCACGTGCGGTCCACCGGCCACCACAGGTGCAGCCGCCAGCGCCAGAGAGCGAGGGGCGTCTCGCTGAGCATCGCCTGCGTAACCGCCGGAGGCGTGTCCGGGGCCAGCGCCAGAAAGGACGGCAGCGGGGCGGCGTCCGGCCCCGCCTGCTGCCCGTCCCTCTGCGCGGCGGTGGCCGGTGGGTAGGTGTTCTGCAACGCCCGACAGGCCAGCAGCCGGGCCTCCTGCTGCACGTCAAGGGCCGGCGCGGCCGGGGCGGCGGGGGGCGGGCCGCCGCCGCTCTGCCAGGAGAACTCGCTCCCTGTCGCGTCCCAGAGGGCCTGCGCGGCCATGCGGGTATGGTCGGCCGCCAACGCCGCCGCGCTCACGTCTTTGGCCGGGGCAGGCATCGGCAGCAATGGGCTGACCCACTGCTCATAGCGGGCGGTCAGGTACTTGGGCGGCACCGACCAGTTGGGCTGGACCGTCATGTCCGTCCCCAGGTCCGGGTAGACGAAGCGCAGCGTCGTGTAGAAGATGTTCCGGTCCCGCTCCTGCGGGGTTGGAGGGCCGCCGAGCTTGTCCAGGAAGACACCCGCCAGGATGGTGTTGAGGCTGTAGTTGCGGCCCACCCGGACCTGATACCGGGCCGGGCCGGTGAGGGCGAACTGCTCGTAGACGCCGCCCCAGAAGTCCTTGACGCGGGCCTGGGCCAGCGTCGGCGCATCGCCCGCCGCCTCCACCGTGTCCCGGTCGGGCTTGATCTGGATCAGGTAGTCACGATACCGGTTGTCCCCGGCGTGGCCGTCCTTGTTGAAGAAGTAGAGGCTCAACCGGTGCAGCCCAGCGGGGACAGTAACCGTCACCCAGACATCAGGCCCCTCGTGCGTGGTCGGGTACGCCTCCCCATGATCGTCCCATTCGGCCTCCCTCCGGTGCCCAATGATGGGGTCAAACAGAACACGGGTGTCGTCCGAGTCGAGCCACTGGACCCAGCGGCGCAGGCCATCCCACGGGTCGTGGTGCGGGCCGATCTGCCCGTGTACGTTATAGGAGGCATCCGCCGTGACCTGGTGATCGAGTGGGGCTTGGCAGGCGCAGAACACCGCGTAGCGTGTACCGTAGCTGCCCAGCCAGTCGCCCTGCGTGTCCCAGTCCTCCCCGATGTAGGCGGCCTGGCCCGGCGTCGGAGGCCCTTGCGGCGACAGCGCCCGATGCAGAAGCGACGCGAGTTGGGCAGAGGAGGGTGGTGCGACGGACACAGGTAAGGGTGAAAACGAGTGGGGTGAATTGGAAATGATGGCGACGGGTGGAGCAGGCCAGTTCGTCACATGGAGGCCGTCACCATACGTCCCAATCAGCAGGTGGCCGTGGCTGGTTGGCAGCAGCGCCTTGACGTACCCGCCGTAGGCTCCCGGCGTGGTCACGCCCTGCGCTGTTCGCTCGTCGTAGACTCCCAGACCCGTGCGCCGATGCCCGACGTAGAGACGGCCCGCCCCGTCCTCGGCCAGAGCCGTGACGTAGTCCTCGGACAGCAGCAAGCCGTTGGTGGACACGTCGCGCGGGGTGACGGGCTGGTACAGTCCGGCCAGCTTGTCCTTCCAGTCCGCACCCCGCAGGAACCGCCAGGTGCGGCCGTTGTCGGTGCTGTGGGCCAGCCCGGCGTCGGTCCCGGCGTAGACCGTGCCGTCACGGGAGACGAGGAGGCAGTTGACGAGGGGCGAGGGCAGACCGTTCCCGCCGGGCGTGTCCGGGAGGGCCGCCGGGCCGGGGACGTGCCGCCAGCGGGCATAGTTGTCCGAGGGGGAGGCGATGGCAAGGCCGTCGCAGTCGGTTCCCACGAACAGCGTCCCGTCGCGGGCGAAGGCGAGGCAGTCGGGCTGGTCGGAGGGCAGGCCTTCGGCGCGGGTGACGTAGGCCCAGGCGTTCGTCTTGAGGGAGTAGCGGAACAGGCCGCTCTCGGTGCAGCCCCACACGTCCCCGCTGACGGGCGAGGTAGCGAGGGCGACGACATGGCAGCCGAGCGGGCCGTCTATGGGGCCGTAGGTCTTCCAGGACTTGCCGTTGAAGACGGAGACTCCGTCGCGGCCCGTCCCGGCCCAGACGCGGCCCAGTCTGTCACAGGTGAGGGAGTAGATGTCGTTGTCGCCGAGGCCGCCGCCCGTGCTTTGGGCCGTGAACTGCGTCCACTGCTTCTTTGTCGGGTCATAGCGCCAGACGCCGTTATCCTCCGTGCCGACCCAGATGTGTCCCTGCCGGTCCCCGGTCAGGGCCATGGCGAAGCCGCCTTGACTGTTGCTGTCCCAGGGGACGGCGGGCGCAGGCGCAGCGAGGCTGGGACAGAGAATGGCTAGGAGGAGAAGGAGGGTTGCGTTAAGGCGCGAGACGATGGGCGCGAGACGATGGGCGCGAGACGATGGGCGCGAGACGATGGGCGCATGGCATTTCGTGGCTCCACTCAGGCAAGGACGGCTATTACCGGGCGGGGCGCGACCGTGCGCCGAAGGCGATGCGACTTACGAGGGACAGTATGACAGCCGGTGCGCCCGTTGTCAAGCCTTTCATGCAAAATTCGTTTCGTTAGGTTTACGCCACCGACAGGCCGCACCTGTGGCCGGGCCGTTTCAGCGCGCACGACCGCTGGCATCTGTTCGTGCTGGGCGGCAGCGCCTGCCACTACGTCACCGTCGCCCGGTACTTGTGAAAGACCTGAAACATTCCCGGCGTTCGGGCCGTCTGACACTTGTGACGCATTTCTTGACAGCCGCGATTTTTCCTGGTAACATGAGGAAGCGGCGTGAGCGGCGGCGCGTGATTCTGGCGCACACTATCCCTCAGTCAACAGCCCCCCGACCTGATGGCTTTCCTCAAGCCGTCTGCTTCCGTGGCGCAGCACAAGAAACGATTCGGAAGTATTTCTTGTCATACCAGGGAATAAATTGAGCATGACGAGATGCGGAGATGCGACGGGTATGTTGCTTCAGTCTTTTGAATTTGACGGTCAGGCGCTGGAGCTGGAACTGAGCGAAGAGGTCTTCCAGCCCACCCTGACGAGCCGCGCCCTCGCGCGGAGCATGACGATCCCCGACGGGGCGTGTGCGTTGGACCTGGGCTGCGGCACGGGCGTCCTGGCCATCCTGGCCGCCCGGCGGGGTGCGGCCTGCGTCCACGCCGTGGACGTGATGCCGCAGGCGTGCGCGCTGGCGCGGGCCAACGCGGTCCGCTGCGGCGTCGGCGACCGCGTCCACGTCTCCTGCGGCGACCTGTTCGAGAGCGTGGCGGGCCGGAAGTTCGACGTCATCATCAGCGACGTGTCCGGCGTGGCCGACGAGGTCGCCCGCCTCTCCCCCTGGTATCCCGCGACGATCCCGACGGGCGGGCACGATGGGGCCGACCACATCGTGCGCCTGCTCCGCGCCGCGCCCGCGTATCTGCGTCCGGGCGGCGCGCTCTACTTCGCCACCGGCAGCATCTCCAACGTCCGACGCACCCTGGACGCGGCCCACGAGGCGTTCGGGGACCGCGTGGAGTTGATGGAGGAGCTGAACGTGCCGTTCGTCCAGGAGTTCAACGACAACCTGGAAGCGATGACCCGGATGCAGAGCGAGGGTATCGTGGACTTCACTGTGCGCCGCTCCCGCCGCCTGTGGTCCCTGCAGATCTACCGCGCCTGGCTGTGATCCCTGCGCGCCTCAGACTCTGGCGAAGAGCAGGGAGGCGTTGATGCCACCGAAGCCGAAGGAGTTGGACAACACATAATCCACGCGCGCCTGCCGCCCTTCCGGCTCCCGAATCAGGTCCAGTCCCGCCGCCGCCGGGTCCGGCTCGGACAAGTTGATGAACGGCGGCAGCCACTCATCGCGCAGGACCAGCAGGCACACCGCCGCCTCCCACGCCCCCGTCGCCCCCAGCGCGTGCCCGTGGTAGCCCTTGGTCCCGCTGATCGGGACATCTCCCATGCTTTCCCCAAACACCTGCTTGAGCGCCCCCGCCTCCGTGCCGTCATTGAGGGGTGTGCTGGAGCCGTGCGCGTTGACGTAGCCGACCTCACGCGGGGCGACGCGGCCCCGGCGCAGGCACTCCGTCAGGCAGCGCGCCGCCTGCGCGCCGTCAGGGCGGGGCTGCGTCATGTGGAAGGCGTCATTGGTGCAGGCGTGGGCCAGCACCTCCCCGTAGATCGGCACGCCGCGCGCCCGCGCGTGTTCGTACTCCTCCAGCACCAGCATGGCCGCGCCCTCGGCCATGACGAATCCGTCGCGGGCGGCGTCGAACGGACGCGAGGCCGTGGCCGGGTCGTCGTTGCGCTGGCTCATGGCCCGGATGATGGCGAACGCGCCGAAGCTGAGCGGCGACAGGGGGGCCTCCGATCCGCCCGCGAGCATGACGTCCGCCGTGCCGTCCCGGATGAAGTCCACGGCGTGTCCGATGGCGATGGGCGACGAGGCGCAGGAGTCACCGTTGGCGGTCGCCGGGCCGGTGACTCCCAGTTCGATGGCGACGTTGCACGACCCCGCCCCGTTGAAGACGCTCAGGGCCAGCATGGGGTTGACGCCGCGCGGCCCCCGGCTCAGGAACTCCGGGTACTGCTCCTCCGCGAACCCGATTCCCCCCAGGGCCGTGCCCAGGCAGACGCCCACGCGGTCCCGATCCTCCGTCCGCAAGTCCAGGTGGGCGTCGGCGACGGCCATCTTGGCGGCGGCCACGGCGAACTGGGAGAATTTGTCCAGCCGCTTGAGCTTCTTGCCGTCCAGATAAGGGGCGGGGTCGAACTCTTTCACTTGGGCGGCGATGTGGGTGACGAGGAGGGACGTGTCGAAGTGTTCGATGCAGGACACGGCGGAGCGCCCGGCGCGCAGGCCCGCGCGCAGGCCGTCCACGCCGATCCCGATGGGCGTGATGGCCCCGATCCCCGTCACCACCACCCGGCGCTGCTGGTCGCTCATGCGTTCCCTTCACTTTCCACGACGGCCTTGATCGTCGCCAGGGTCTTCCCGGCGATGGCCCCGACGAACTGCCGTCCCACCAGGTCTTGTGCGAACCACCCGTTCAAGGCGTCGAAGGGGTAGGTCAGGTCGTGCCGGATGGTGACGCGCACACCGCGTCCCCAGGGGTCCGGCGCGAGCGACCAGACGACCCACATCCCGATGGCGACGCCCGCCAGGTGCTTGAAATAGATCTCCCCCCGCTCCGGGTCGCAGACCTGGACGCTGCGCCAGCGGACCGGGAAGGCCAGGCCGGGCGCGGGGAAGCCTTCGACGCACGGCGGCCATCTCCACGACCTTGCGCCGCCCGTCGGGCGTACTCTCGAAGACCGTCACCCACCGGTAGTGCGGCAGCAGCATCGGCCAATCTTCGATGGCGGCAGCGAGCTGAAAGATACGCTCCTGCGGCCCACGAATATAAACAGTGTTTTCAGTGTGCATGGGGTTCGGCGGTCGCCCCGCTCAAGGCGAGCAGTCGTTCATTCTACCCAGTTCCCGCTTGTCTTGAACAAGGGCGATCCGAAAGTACCAGTGCGCGTGGACGCGGACGCCGGGGACGCCGCTCAGGCCGACCATCTTGCGGTACTCCGCCGGGGTCCAGGCGCGGCGGACGGAGGCGGGGGCATCATGGCGGGTGAAGGGGTGGGCGCGAGCGAGCTTCATGGCCGCCCGGACGCCCCAGAGCGTGAGACTGTCCCGCCGCAGGTCGCTGACAACGAACCCGCGCGTGGTCAGCCGGTCCATCGCCGCCAGCACCCGCGCGGACCGTTCGAAGCCCAGGTGGTGGAAGGCCAGGGCGCACAGGGCCAGATCAAAGGAGCCGGGCGGGAACGGCAGCCGCAGGGCGTCCGCCCGCACCAGCAGGGGCGCATCCGGCGGCTGCGCGGCGAGGCGCAGCACGGACGGGTGGTTGTCCACACCCACGACCGCCAAGTCAAGGCCCCGACGACGGCCCCACGCCGTCAGCGCGCGCGGGATGTCCGCCGATCCCGTGGCGATATCCAGGACGCGAACCGGCGTCCCGGCGGGCACGTCCCGCAGCAGCCGCGCCACATGGAACAGGACCGTCTGTGTGCCGCCGAACAGGCGATTCGTCAGGGCGACGTCGCCCATGGACTCGGCCATGTCGGCGAACGGCTGCCGGGGATCGTCAATCCGCTCCGGCTCGTCGCAGTAGGGGATGTCAAGCCAGCCCATGCAGCGCCTCGGCGACGGCCTGAGCCGTGTGCGCCAGCACATCGTCCGTGTGCGCGGCGCTGACGAACAGCGACTCGAACTGCGACGGCGCGGCGTAGACGCCCCGTTCCAGCAGGGCGCGGAAGAACGCCCCATAGCGGACCGTGTCCGCCGTCTTCGCCGACGCGAAATCAACGACTTTGCTCCCCGTGAAGAACACGGTCATCATGGAGCCGAGCCGGTTGACCCGAATGGGGATGCGGGCGCGGGCCGCCGCCTCCTTGGCCGCGTCTGCCAGCCGGTGCATCTTCACGTGCAGGTCTCGGTAGAGCGTGTCCTTCTGCTCGTCGAGCAGGGTCAACTGGGCCAGCCCGGCGGCGACGGCGAGTGGGTTGCCGGACAGCGTCCCGGCCTGGTAGACCGGGCCGACGGGCGCGACCATGTCCATGACGTCCGCCCGGCCCCCGAACGCCGCCAGCGGCAGGCCGCCGCCGACGATCTTCCCCAGCGTGGTCAGATCGGGCGTGATGCGAAACAGCTCCTGCGCGCCGCCGTAGGCCAGCCGGAACCCCGTGATGACCTCGTCGAAGAGCAGCAGCGCGCCGTCTTCCTGGGTCAGCGCGCGCAGGGCCTGCAAGAACGCGGGCTTGGGCGGGACGACGCCCATGTTGCCCGCCACGGGTTCCAGCATGACGCAGGCGATTTGCCCACGATTGGCGGCCATCGCTTCTTTGAATTCGTCGGCGTCGTTGTAGGTCAGGGTGAGCGTGTCGTGGGTCAGGTTGGCGGGGACACCCGCCGAGTCCGGCAGGCCAAGCGTGGTCAGCCCAGAGCCGGCCTTGGCGAGAAAGCCGTCGGAGTGGCCGTGGTAGTTGCCCTCGAACTTGATGATCTTGTCGCGCTGGGTGAAGCCGCGCGCCAGCCGGACGGCGCTCATCACGGCCTCCGTGCCGGAGGAGACCAGCCGGACTTTCTCCACGGACGGCACGGCGGCGACGATCTTCTCGGCCAGCCGCACCTCGGCCTCGGTACTCGCCCCGAACGACGTGCCGCGCAGAGCCGCTTGGGTAACGGCCTCGATAATGCGCGGGTGCGCGTGTCCGAAGATCAGCGGCCCCCAGGACATGACGTGATCAATGTAGCGTTGATCGTCCACATCGAAGATGTACGGCCCCTCCCCGCGCCGCATGAACAGCGGGTCGCCGCCGACACTTCGGAAGGCCCGGACGGGCGAGTTGACGCCGCCGGGGATGACGCGCTGCGCCTCCGCAAACAGCCGCGCCGAGTTGGGGTGGATGGACATAACAGAACTTGTCTAAACCGCCGCCGGGTCAACGGCAACGACGCCGGACGGAGCGAAGCGCACAAAGTCGGCCGTGTTGAACGTCAGCACATGGCTGAGGTCGTGTTCCAGCATCGCCGCAACCAATCTGGCATCATGCGTCGGCTTGCCGCTGACGCCGTAGCGGTTGACCAGCCCCACCCACCGTGCGTACAGGCCCGGCGTGTCGGGCAGCAGCGTGAAAACCGTTTCCAGCCGTAACCGCTCCGAGTCCGCCTCCACAGTGGTGAGGCCAAGACCGTTAGCTGACAGCGGGCGCGTCACTACCGCCCAGAACTCCACCAGGCATTGCGGCACGATGCAAAGCACCTCACCCTGGTCTTCGAGCCGTTTCAGTGCCTGCAAAGCACCCAGTCGGAACGCGGAGTGCTGATCCGCCTGACGGACAAGGACACTGGTATCAAGCAGATACGGCATCACGCCCTGTCTTCATACATACTCTCGCGCCTGAGCGCCTCCGCCGGAATCTCCGGGTGCGGCTTCACGGGGGGGGCCTGCTCCAACAGCGCGACCCATTCTTCACGGGAGAGGCGCGGCTTGGCCGGGGGCGCGGCGGACTCCGCCAGTTCGCGCAGGTACTCCTCCGCGCTCTGCCCCTTCCGCGCCGCCGTCTCGCGCAGGCGTACCGCCAGGTCCGGTTCCAGGTCAACGGTGATGGTCATGTCAACATTGTACCCGTTGAGGCACCGGCGGGGATGATAACGGGAAGGTTACAGAATCACGAGCAGCCGTGTGGGACCGTTTCAGGGCCTCTCGTACTGGGGAGATTGCCGGGGACCTCATCAGAGGCCGATTGTAGAAAGAGGACCTACCATGGCATTCACCCCGCGCTCTTCCGCCTCTCTCCTCGCGCCATTGGCGCTCACCGCCGCCTTCGGGCTGCTGTCCGCCGTTCCCGCGTCCGCCCAAAATCTGGTCCAGGACGGGGGCTTTGAGAGTGACATCTCACAGAACTATTCGGCGTCGAACTATTTCTTCAACCTCGGCCCCAGCACCTTCGGTCCGTGGACGGTGACGAACGGATTTGTCTATGTGGACGGTTTCGGTGTCCAATCCCATTCCGGCGACCACAGCCTGAACCTCACCCCCGGCTTCATCACCAGCAACCTGACGCAGACGCTGAACACCGTCAGTGGGCAGAACTATCTGCTTACGTTCTTCGCCGCCGCCCACAGCGCCAATACGTTCGCCGTCAAGCTGGACGGGAGCGTCATCACCGGCTCACCAACGACCCTCCCGGACACAATCCCGGAGGCCGCATCAGACTTCACGGGCGATTACCGCGAGTATTCGCTGCCGTTCCTGGCCTCGACCAACAGCAGCGTGTTAGAGTTTGACGGTCAGGACCCGGACACGCCGGGGCATGGGCCGAACGCGATCCTGATTGACGATGTCAGCGTGACGCCCGCCGTCCAGGCTGCCGTCCCCGAGTCGTCCTCGCTGGCCCTGCTGGGCTTGGGCGGCATCGGGCTGGCATTCCTTGCCCGCAAGCGCCGCGCCTGATGTGACAAACTATGCCCCCACCTCGAATGAGGCGGGGGCTTTTTAGTGGGCGACGAGCGTGTAGAGACCGGCGGCGATGAAGGCGTAGTCAATCAGCAGGGCGCGCTGCTTCTTGCGGGCGTGGCGGAGCCGAAGTTTCGGGTCGTCCGGCAGGGACTTCGCGCGCCCGTTGAAGTAGGCGATGCTGACGGCGCGGAAGACGACGCCTAATAATATCAAGACGCCGCCGATGAGTTTAAAGGGGTCCAAGAAGACTCTGTCTCAGCGGTAATTGGTGAACTGCAAGGGCGTCTCGATGTCGCTTGCCTTGAGGAGCGTCATCACGGCCTGCAAGTCGTCCTTGCTTTTGGAGGTGACGCGCACCTGCTGGTCCTGAATCTGCGCCGTCGCCTTCAGGCCCTTGTCCTTGATGAGCTTGACGATCTTCTTGGCCGTCTCGGTCGGCAGGCCGTTCTTGATGGTGACGACCTGCCGCACGGTCCCCTTGGAAGCGGACTCGATCTTGCCGTAGTCCAAAAAGGCGGCGTCAATGCCGCGCTTGATGAACTTGGACTGGACGACCTCGACGAGCGCCTGGAGCCGCGCCTCGTCGTCGGAGTGCAGTGTCAGTGACTCTTTGTCGTCATGCTCGATCGTGCTGATGCTGCCCCGGAAGTCGTAGCGCGTCTCGATCTCGCGCTGGGCCTGCTGGACGGCGTTCTTGACCTCCTGCGGGTCCGCCTTCGAGACGATGTCAAAACTGAACTCTGTCGCGGCCATGGTCTGCCTCCGTATGAAGAACCCCCTCCGGCTCGCCGAGGCTCGCCACCTCCCCCGAAGCGGGTGAGGGTCGGTGTCAGGAGGCTCCAGCGAGTGTTTACGACCCCCTCCCGCTTCGGGAGGGGTGGCGCGGCTTGCCGCGCCGGGGTGGGTTCCCCTATGATACCCGGCGGGGCCGCAGGATCACGCCATCGAGCATGGAGACTCCGGGGGCGAGGCTGAGGCCCAGCACGGATAGCAGCAGCAGGGCCAGTCCGGCCCACTGCCCGATGGTCAACTGCGCGTGCTGGACGAACAGGCCGATCAGCAGGGCCGTCAGGGGGTAGCACAACTCCGCCAGCGTCGCCACCGAGGCCGCCGTGCCGCGCAGGCCGGCGTAATACAGGCCCATCCCCAGCAGGTCCGGCAGCAGCACGATGAGCAGGAGAAACAGCAGGGCGTGTGCCGGGGTGTGCGCCGCCGGAGCGGCAGGGGACGGCACCAGCGCCAGCAGGCCCAGCACGGGCACGGCCAGGGCGAAGCGCGCCCCGGACAGCAGCGCGGGGGTCAGGGTCGGCGTCAGAAAGCGCCCGGCCACCGTCGCGCCGCCCCACAGGGCCGCCGCGCCGAGCGCGCACAGGGCCTGCCGGGTGTGGATGTCCGCAAGCGACGGCGGGCGCGTGATGCCCGTCAGCAGCAGCGCCCCGGCCAGCGCCAGCCCGCACCAGGCCCAAAAGCCGGACCGTCGGCGCTCCCCCAGCAGCAGGGACGCGCCGAGCAACGCGAAGATGGGCTGCGTCTTCTGTAACAGAATCGCGGGCAGCGGAGAACCCAGGGTGAATGCCTCGGTGTACAGCCACGTCGCCAGTGCCGAGCCGCCCCAGGACACGAACAGCAGCGCCGCCCACTGCGCCCCGGACAGTTTGGCGAAATGCCGGAGGCCGAACAGCAGCGGCAGCGCGAACACGAGGGTCAGCAGCAGGTGTTCGCCGAGGACGACGCGGGCGGGCGACCATCCCGACGACAGCGCCTGCGGGCGCAGCAGCAGGTCGCCGCCCCAGAGCATGGCTGCCAGGGCGATAAGCAGGGTTGAGGCGGGGGAGGAGACAGACATTCGGGGCCATTTTACCCCACAAACGTAGGACCCGGCGTGGCCGCCGGGTCATCGAGGTAGGGGGGCCAATGGAACGACCTCAATCTCAGGAAGTTCGGCTCCGTTCCAGCAGGTCCAGCCGGTAGAGTTCTTCCCGGTGACCGTGGATGGGACGCAGGCCGGGGAGGGCCAGGAACGACTCGTGGACCTCGTCGCCGTTCAGGGGGTACTCGGCGTCCTGCGGGAGCCAGTGGACCAGCATGAGTTGGCCGCCGGGTTCCAGGTTCTCCAGCATAAGAGATTGGGTGAGGGTGAGGTCGTCCGGCGACCAGTAGTAGGCGACTTCGGAGACCAAGATCAGGTCAAAGGGGCCGGACGGGAACTGCTGCGGGATCAGCATCTGCGCGATCTGGACGTTTGCTAGGTCTTTGCAGTGCTCCCGTGCGCGGACCAACGGAACGGCGCTGCCGTCCACGGCCAGCAGGGCATCACAGCGTTCGGCGAGTTTTGCGGTCAGGACGCCGATGGAGCAGCCGATCTCGAAGGCGTTTCGGTAGCGCGGGCGCGGCAGGGAGGCCAACGTGTCGGCGTACTTGTCCCGTTCGTAAGGCTTCGTCTCGAACCCCCACGGGTCGGGGTCTTTGGTGTAGAGCCTGTCAAAAAACTCCGGCATCAGCGTGTCGGGCTGCGCTTTGTTCACCATGCCGGCACCTCCAAAAAGACTTCCCACGGGCGCGCGAAGTGGGCCAGCATCTCGTCCGACAGCAGGCAGCCGTCGGGGTCGTCGTCAATCAGCGGCGTCACCTGGGATTGGTGCGCCATGATGGCGTCGCGCTTGGCCGCCGTCACAGCGCCGATGTCCAGCCGGAACGGACACACTTCGCCCGGTTCGGGCAGTTCCCCCGGCACGGCCCGCTCCCAGGCCCAGATGGGGTATTCCAGCAGGCGCGGGTGTCCATCGTGTCGGGCTAGAGCCGCCCTGAAAATGTGGCTGGTCGCGCGGTGGTCCGGGTGCGGGTCGCGCCGCCAGGGGAGCAACAACGTGTCGGGCTGAACGGCTCGGAGGCGCGTCGCGCACACATCTACGGCCTCGGCGAAGCCGCTGTCACTGGGGCCAGGAAGAGACCCATCGGGCAGGCACAGGAAGTCAATGGCGGCGGCCGGCACATCCAGCCGGCCCAGGCCCTCCCGCGCCTCACGCTCGCGCAGATCGCGCATGGCGGGCGGGGGGAACTTGCGTGAGTTCGGGTGCGAGGCCGCCCCGTCGCTGACGAACAGGACGTGGACGGGCAGGCCGAAGCGGCGCAGGAGCGCAATCGCGCCGCCACAGCCCAGCACATCATCGTCCGGGTGTGGGGCGACGACGAGCGTATCGCCCCAGTCGCAGACGGTCTCCGGCGGACACAGCGGGCCGTCAGTCAGGGGCGTGTTCATCAGCGGGTGTCCAGAGGGCATCGGAGGGACGAAGGCTTTCTAAGATGTAGGCTCCGGCTTCGACGAGGGCGGCATCGGCCCCACCCTGCCGGAGATAAAGCGTCAGGTCACGGTGCAGGCGCTCGAAGGGATAAGGGCGCAGCAGGCCGCGCGCGCCCGCCGTCCGGTCGGCCAGCCGGATGACCTCCAGACACACCTCCTCCACCATCGCCCGCGCCATGTGCGAGTATTCCACCTGCGCCTGCGCGTCCATGTCCGGGCAGTCCATCAGTTCCCCGGCCCGGCGCAGCCAGTGCGCGCCGCTTTCGACCAAAGCCGCCATGCGCCCCACCCGCTCACGCACGAACGAGTCAGCCGTCCGGCCCTGGGCACGGGCGAATTCGCGGGTGGCCTCCAGCAGCGCCTGCGCGCCGCCGATCTGCACGGCCATGAACCGAATGCCGCCGCCGCTGAAACCCGGTTGCCGGAAGTAGTCGCCCGGCTCGCCCAGCAGGTCTCCGGGGCCGACTTCCAGCCCGGAGAAGTCCATCCGCCCACTCACCGTCGCCCGCATCCCCAGGGGCCGCCAGAACGACGCATCCGGCGCGGCGGGGAGCGTCTGTTCGGTCGGCACGATTACCATCTGCCAGCCGCCGTCCGGGGTCTCGGCAGTAATCAATGGCCGAGCGATGTGTTCGGAGCCGGAAGCAAACGTCTTCGCGCCTTGCAGTTGATACCGTCCGTGACCCAGGGGCAGCAGATGCACTCCGTCTTGACCTTGCGTACTCCACACGCTGAACAGCCGGTGTTCGTCGCGGGCGTCGGCGGCCCACCGTTCCTGCTGACTTGCCGCGCCGTAACGCTGCATCAGCAGCAGGGCGTTGACGTGGCCTTCGTACAGGCGTCCCACAGGCAGGCTGCCGCGCCCGATGTGCCGAAGTAGATGCATCAGGTCCGGCGTCGTGCCGGGCAGACTGCCCAGGCCCGGCCCGCCGAGATCGGGCCGCAGGGCGGCGGCCAGCAGGCCGGACTCGGCCAGCCATCGGAATTCCTGGGCCGGGAACAGACCGTCAAGGTCGGCGGCGTCCGCGCGGGACGCGCAGCAGTCAGCCACTTGAGAGGCCCGTGCCAGGGTTTCCTGGGTGCCGATGGGGGAGTGGCGTGTCGCCGTCATGGGGGCCGCGCTTTCTAATCCTGCCGGATTGTTACCCAGCCAGAGGCGCGGGTGAAACGGGAGCGGCCACGCCGTGAACGGCGAGGCTGGGAGGCGGGACGCCGACCGTCCGCAGCGGACGGAGGAAGGATGCCTCTTCCGTCCGCTGCGGACGTTCGGCGCTTCGCCTCGTGAGCCTCGGCCTTCAGGCCGTGGCGTGTGTCAGCAGACGCCCTTGCGCTCGCGGAAGCCTGTCGGCTCGGCGAAGGTCTCGGTCGGCGGCTCCAGGGCCTCGGCGGCATGGGGATGGACGCAGGGGAAATCCTTCTCGATCAAGTAGCGCAGCGGCGTGGGACCATCCTGCTGAAAATAGACGCCCTCGCGGTCCGGCTCGGCCAGCCGCACAGAGTCGGCACGGGATAGGGCCAGCGTCAGCGCCGGGCCATCGGCGGCCAATGCCGTCACGCCCTCCGTCGGCACGACACGCACGGCCCACCCCGTCAGCGGCAACGCTTCACTGACCGGCTCGCCCTCAGTGATTGCTGTGAGTTCCGTCGGGGTGATCCGCAGGCGCACCCCGCCCGCTGTCCAGCGAATTTTCATGTCTCTCTGTTTCTGTTGGGCGACGAGTTATGGGAACAAGCCTAATCGCATCCATTGACGCCGAGCCGCCTGCTGGGCCGGACTGTTCATGTCCAAACGCGCCACGGTGGCCCGTCCTACCGCCGTCAGGCCTTCCACCTGTGTACTTGTACTCTCAACAGCAACCCAAAAGTGCAAGGTCCAGCGATCCTCGCGGGGATGGAACAACGGGACCATATCGCCGCTGTCCGGATCGATGCCGGTGAGATGGGCAGACTTTCGCAGGTTGCAGGAGCGACAGGCCAAGGCCAGGTTGTCAGTGGAGTCCCTTCCTGCGCGGGCGACCGGCAGGATGTGTTCGATCTCGAACGGGAAGTTGAACAAGGCTTCCGGAGCGCGGCAATACTCGCAACGGTGGCCCGCCCGCAACGCCACCTGCGGGTGGCGCGGGTTCATGAGTGTAACTCGTCTGCCAGGGCGGCGGCACGTCCCGCCGAGGCATAAAGTTCTGCTTCTGCGAGAGTGTCCAGTTCAGCCTGCACATCCAGGGGCGGACTCTGTCCCCGATCGCGCGCCGCCTGCCACTCACGCATGAGTTCCGCCATCCGCCGCTGCTGGACCGCTCCGAAGAAGCGGTCCGGCTGTAGTCCCTGCACGATGACAAGCAGGCCACTGCCCGTGCCGTCTTCATCTTTGGGCATCTGGCTCGTCAGGGCATCCAGAGCCTCTCCAGGCGTTTTGCCTTCGGAGCGCATATCGCCCGCAATGCCCCTGTACGAGAAGCCCCCATGCCCCGTAGGTGTCGGCAGAATGGCTACTTTTGTCACCGGTACACTCCTTTCAAGGCCATTGTACCCCGTCTACCCCCACCACAGGGGATTGTTTTCAACAACAAAGCGGCCAAGCAAGGTCGCATATTCTGATCCGTCACGGTCAACGACCTTGAAATCACGTGGGAGGCTCATGCCTCAGATAATGAAGCTGTACCAGCCCTGAATCGTAATGCTGTACGCCTTGTAAATGGAGCGGAGCACGGGGGAAAGCTCCTGAGAACAGCCTTAGCCCATCACCCAGCAAGACCGGGTGTAGCGAGATGACCCACTCGTCTACTAAGTCCTCCTCAACGAACTGCTGAATTAATCCCGCCCCACCGACGAGCCAGATGCCGCGCCCTGGTCTCTGCTGAAGCGCGCGAACATATGCTCCGACATCCTCCGAAACAAACTGCGCGCATTCATGCATATGGTCGGCAGGTTGCGAGGCAAAGACAAAGCACTCCTTCCCCGCATAGGGGTAAGGGCCAAATGTCAGCAGCTGTTCGAAGGTCCGCCGCCCCATGAGGATAATGTCTACGCTGTCGTAGAAAGCAGCGTAGCCATAGTCGGCGTCCGTGAACAGCCAATCCACGCCGCCATCAGGGGCGGCGATGTAGCCGTCCAAGCTTGTTGCGATGAAGACAGTGATTTTACGCATAACACTACCCACGCCTCTGTTCAGGTTGCATGATGCGGTCTCACGCGATGCCCCCCTCGGTCTTCTTGCGGCTGGCGCGGCGGGCGGCTTCCGGGTCGGCGGCGGACTCGCGGCCCGCGCCGGTGATGGACATCCGTAGGGCGAACGTGCCGATCACGGCGGCGGCGGAGGCGGCCAAGCCGAGCCATTTTTTGGCGGCCTTGGGGGCGGGCAGGGCGGCGAGGATCGTCGGGATGACAATCCCCGTCACGACGGCCCCGCCCCAGAACATCTTCGATTCTTTGCCCCGCGTCAGCGGCGCGGCGAACTCACCGGCGGACAGGAGATAACCCGCCACGGTGACGGCTTCGGCCAGGTGGGCGGCCTTTTCCACTTTGGAGATGGCCCGCCCCGCCGCGCCCTCGGAGCCTTCCGCCGTCGCGGCCAACGCCAGATGCACCGCCGCCGCGCCGCTGGAGACGGCCCCGGCGCTGAACAGCGCGCCCAGCCACGGGTTGCGGCCCCACAGAGGCACGGCGGTCGTGCTGAGAAGCACACCGGTGTAGCCCGCCACGGTCAGGCCGAGCGGGACGCCGAGATCGGCGACGGCGGCGGCGGCCCCGTCGGCCACCCTGGCGGCTCCGGTCAAGGGCGCGTCGCGCTGACGCGCGCGCACCCACTCGCGCAGCCCGGCGACGGCCGCCGCCGCTGTGTAGGCCGTCAAGGCCCAGCTTCCTAGGTTCATCGGCGAGTGCGGCTTGAACACGCGCAGCATATGGTGGAAGCGCTTCGGGTCGCCCAAATCTTTGATGAGCAGGGGCGCGCAGGGCAGCGCGGCAATCAGGGCCACGGCGGTCCCGGCGCGGGTCAGACTCCGGTACTGCGCGCCGCCGATGCGCTCCCCAAAGCGCGCCAGCGTGTACGCTCCGGAGGATAGTCCCCCCAGGTAGAAGTACACGCCGACTTCCGGGGTCCAGACCGGCGGCTTGAGCATGGAGATGTCGTAGTAGGAGGGGTGACGGTCGGAGTCGTCGTTACGCAGGTTGCCCAGGGCTTTGTCCAGGGGCGACGCGCCGTTCTTCTCGGCGGTCTTCGCCGTGATCATCTCGTCCCAGCGCGCGCCGGGGCGGCGTCCGATGTCGGTCTGGTCAGGCATCGGCGTCGGCCCCCTTCACGTTCTGTTTCAGGAACACCGCGCCCAGCACGCTCAGGGCCAGGCCCGTGAGGAGCGAAGCGGCGTAGCGCTGCTTCATGCCGTGGAACGGCTGCGGCGGCACTTCGGGCAGATTGTACTCGTTCGGGTGATCTTCGAGCAGGAAGAACGAGTTGAGCGAACTGTACCCGCCCCAGGGCTTGTCGCCGTACAGGTAGGCCTCGGAGCGGCCCTGGTCGTGCAGTTCTTGGACACGCTCACGGGCGTGTTCCCGGAGTTGATCCACGGGGCCGAACTGGATGGAGGCCGTGGGGCAGGACTTGGCGCAGGCGGGAGTCTCGCCGCCCTTCTGCCGGTCGTAGCAGAGCGTACACTTGTGGGCGTGTCCGTCTTCCTGGCTGCGGCCCAGGACGCCGAACGGGCAGGCGGAAACGCAGTACCCGCAGCCGTTGCAGATGTCGGCCTGGAGATACACGTCGCCGAACTCGTTGTAGATCAGCGCCCCCGTGGGACACGACTGCTGACACGGCGCGTCCTCGCAGTGCTTGCAGACGTCGCTCATCATCAGCCAGCGCGCGCTGGTCTCGCCGATCTGTTCTTTGAAGGCGACGTGCCGCCAGGTGGTCGCCGAGAGTTGCTCTGTATTGTCGTAGGAGTTGCCCGTAAACTTGAAGCCGTCCGACGGCAGTTGGTTCCACTGCTTGCAGGCGACCTCGCAGGCCTTGCAGCCGATGCAGAGCGACGTGTCCGTGAAGAAGCCCATCTGCCGCTGCCCGTCTGGTCCGGGGTCGGGCACGTCGGTGTGCTGCGGCGGGAAGGCGTTGCGGATGCTGCTGAACATTTCCAGTGGGATCATGGTGTCTTTGCCTTGATGAGTGCGGCCAGGATACCTCACCTGGACCGGCTAGGGCTTTATTGGGGTTGCCGGGCCGGGTGAGGTATCGGCTGCCTTATTTCGTCTTCGGCCCGTCCTTTCGCATGAATCGCTCCAAATGGCCTTCGGGCTGGGCGCCGGCGGGCGTGTCGGGGATCGGCTCACGCTTGGGCCAGCGGGCGGTCGGGACGGTGGGTGTCCGGGGCTGGTTCGCCGCCCGGCCCGCGCGCACGGAACAGGCGAAGACTTTGGCCTCGTGCATGGACACGTTCGGGTCGGCCACCAGCGAGGTCAGGTCGTTCGCCATGCTGCCCACGGTCTCGCCCGCGTAGCCCCACTGGAACGGGATGCCGACCTGGTGGATGATCTTGCCATCAATCGCCATCGGCTTGATGCGCCGCGTCACCATCGCCCGCGCCTCGATCACGCCGCGCTTGGAGGCGACGGTCATCCAGCCGCCGTGTTCGATGCCGTGTTCGGCGGCCAGCTCCGGGCTGAGTTCGACGAACATGGCGGGCATCAGCTCGTTGAGCCAGGAATTAAAGCGGCTCATCGGGCCGGAGAGATACTGCTCGGTGACGCGGAACGTGCATCCGACCACCGGGAACTCCTCCGAGGGCGTGTGCGCCAGCGGGTTCATCGGCTCCTCGAAGTAGCGCACCGTCGGGCTGTCCTGCTGCCCGTAGAGCAGGTTCCGAACGGGGGCCTCGACCGGCTCGTAGTGTGTCGGGAACGGCGCGTCCTGCGTCCCGCCGGGGGCGAACAGCCAGGCCAGGCCGTCCGGCTTCATGATGAACGGGGTGTCGCCCGCGATGGCATCCATGCCCTTCGCGCCCTTCTCCGGGCGGTAGGACGGCGGCTTGGTCGGCTCAAAGTCCGGCTCGTCCGGCCCGTCCCACTTCTGCTCCTCGGCGTTCCAGAAGGTGTACTTCTTGCGCTCCGACCAGGGATTGCCTTCGGGGTCGGCGCTGGCGCGATTATAGAGAATGTGCCGGTTGTGCGGCCAGCAGAAGCCCCACTCCGGGTCCACCGGGTTGTCCGGCGTTCGGACCCGGTCGCGGGCACGGTTGCGGTCATACGAAGGCGTCACGCCGCTGTAGATCCAGCCGCCGCAGGCCGTGCTGCCGTCGTCTTTGCACTCTGAGAAGCCGGACAAGAGTTTCGGCTTGCCGGTCTTCGGGTCGGTCCGGTCCGTGTGCCAACCGTTGATCTCCTGCAAGACCTTGGAGGCGTCCGGCTCGTCGGTCAGGCGCGAGAGCGTGCCGTCGGGCAGGGTCGGGGTCGTGTCGAAGTCGTAGTCCCAGGTCAGGTTCAGAAGGGGCTGGTCCTTCGGCTCCGGCGAGTCTTTGTAGAGTTCCCGGAGCTTCTTGCCCAGGGTGTAAAGGAACCAGAGGTCGCTGCGGCAGTCGCCGGGCGGGTCCACGGCCTTGTCGTGCCACTGGATCAGGCGCTGGGTGTTGGTCAGGCTCCCTTCTTTTTCCACGATGGTGGCGGCGGGGATGAAGAACACCTCGGTCTTGATCTCTTCGGGGGGCGGCCCGGTGGGGTCGTTCTTCCAGAACAGGGCGCTCTCGGTCTGGAACCAGTCGGCGACCACCAGAGTCTCCAGATTGCGGAGACCCTGGCGCATCAGCTTGGCGTTGACGCTGCCCGCCGCCGGGTTCTGGCCGAACAGGAAGTACAGGTCCACGTGCCCGTGGGCCATCCGGTTGAAGACCGGCAGCATGGAGTAGTCGTCGTCCAGCCGGGGCAGCCAGCCGTAGCCGAACTCGTTGTCTTTCGTGGCTTTGTCGCCGTACCAGGCTTTGAGCAGGCTGACGATGAATTTGGACGTGTTCACCCAGTATCCCGTTGCCATGCCCTCATACTTGATGTAACTGTCGAGGTGCTGGTGGTTCTCCTCCGAGGTCGGCTGGGGCAGGTAGCCGGGCAGCAGATCATAGAGTGTCGGGATGTCCGTGGAACCCTGGATGGAGGCGTGGCCGCGCAGGGCCAGGATGCCGCCGCCGGGACGCCCGATGTTGCCGAGCAGGGTCTGAAGGACCGACGCCGCCCGGATGATCTGCACACCCGTGGTGTGCTGGGTCCAGCCGACGGCGTAGCAGATGGCGGAGGTGCGCTCGCGCCCGGAGTTCTCGCAGAGCGTCTCGGCGACCTGCTCGATCTGCTCCGGCTGACAGCCGCAGATGTCGGCGACCATCTGGGGGGTGTAGCGGGCGTAGTGGCGGCGCAGCATCTGCATGACGCAGTGCGGGTCCTGGAGCGTCTCGTCGCGCGGGGTCTCACCCGCCCGGTCGGTCGTGCCGGCATCCTGGGGCGTGTCGTGGGTGGACGCGCCGCCGTCGAGGCCATGACCGTGGACTCCCATGCTGGCCTTGCGCTGCTTGCCCTGCTTCTGCTGCCCACTCTCCGGGTCCTGCTGCTTCTCCTGTTGGGCCTTCTCGTCCGCAGGCGAGTTCTTGTAGCTCCAGTGTCCTTCGGACTTGTCGTAGGCGCGCACTTCCGGGTCGTACCCGGAGAACAGGCCGTCCAAGTCCTCGGTGTCCCGGAAGCGCTCGTCAATGATGGTGGAGGCGTTGGTGTACGCCTGAACGTACTCTTTGAACCAGCGCTCGTGGGTCAAGACGTAGTTGATCAGGCCGCCGAGAAAGGCGATGTCGGTACCCGCCCGCATCTGCACGTGCTGGTGGACCATGGCCGACGTGCGCGTGTAGCGCGGGTCGACATGGATCAGCCGTGCCCCCTTCGCCTTTGCCTGCATGACGAACCGGAAGCCCACGGGGTGTGCCTCCGCCATGTTCGAACCCATGATCAGGACGCAGTCGCTGTTGGCGAGTTCCTGCTGGGTCGTGGTGGCCGCGCCGCGGCCGAATGAAGCGCCCAGACCGGGCACTGAGGCGGAGTGTCAGATGCGGGCCTGGTTCTCCACGGAGAGGACGCCGAGGCCGCCGGAAAACAGCTTCTTGATGAGGTAGTTTTCCTCGTTGTCCAGGGTCGCGCCACCGAGCGTACCGATGTTTCGGACGGCGTTCATCGTGTTGCCCTGGTCGTCCTTCTCGGTCCAGCCTTTGTCCCGCGCTTCTTTCACGCGCTGGGCGATCCGGTCCAGGGCCCACGCCAGCGGCTTCTGCTCCCAGTGGTCGGAGTAGGGCGCGCGGTACTGGACGTACTTTGTCCGGTGCGGGTTGTTGACGAGTTGGAACGTGTTCGCGCCCTTGGGGCAGAGCGTCCCCTCGTTGATGGGGCTGTGCGGGTTGCCCTCGATGTCAATGACCTCGCCGCCCTTGACATAGGTGTGCTGGCCGCAGCCGACCGCGCAGTAGGGGCAGACGGTCTCGACCACCGTTGCGCCCGCGATGCGCGGGGCCTTGGTGAGCGTCTGCCGGCTGAACGGCTGCGCCGCGCGCCTTTCGTCCTTGTCGTCCGCGCCGCTCCGGTTGGACGAGAACAGTGAAAGTGGGAACCATGCCATGACAGGGGCCTTTCCTGCAACGTGGAGAATGTTAACGGCAGTGTACCCCGCCCTCCGGCCAAATCAACCCCTCGCTGAACAGGCTTTGTCTGTCGAGAGCGAGGGATGGGAACAGTATCGGGCGAAACGGGGTAATCATGCCCATGAACAACGACCGGCAGATCAACGAGGCGACGTTTCATCCACGCCTCTGGGCGCGCTTCTGGAGCCTGGCGAGGCCGTACTGGGCGTCCGAAGAGAAGGGCGCGGCCTGGGGCCTGTTGATCGTCGTACTCCTGCTGGCAGCGGCGGTCGTGGGGCTAAACGTCGTCCTCACCTATGTGAACAATTATATCCTCACCGCCCTGTCACTCCGGCACGTCCACGACTTCTACAAGTGGCTCTTCGTCAACGCCGGCATCTTCGTGGTCGGCACCCCCATCGTCGTCTTCGCCCAGTACACGCAGAACAAACTGGGCGTCAACTGGCGGCGCTGGCTGACCGACCGCCTGCTGACCCAGTATTTCGCGGGCCGCGCCTACTACGCCGTCAACCTGCACTCCAACGTGGACAACCCCGACCAGCGTTTGACCCAGGACGTCAACGACTTCACGGCGCTCTCGCTGAACTTCCTGCTGATCCTGTTTCAGTCCGTGTTCACCTTCGTGTCGTTCTTCGCGGTCCTGCTCTCCATCTCCCACGCCCTGACCTGGATCATGCTCGCCTATGCCGTCGCGGGTTCGGCCATCGTGTTCCTGTTCGGGCGGCGGCTGGTCTCGCTGAACTTCCAGCAGCAGCGGCGCGAGGCGGACTTCCGCTACGGAATGGTGCGGGTGCGCGACAACACGGAGTCCATCGCCTTCTACGGCGGCGAGGCGGCGGAGGCGGGCCAGGCCCGGAACTTGCTCCTGGCGGCCGTCCGCAACTACAACGTCCTGATCGGCTGGCAGCGCAATCTCGGGATGTTCACGACGGGATACAACTACTTCGTCGGCATCGTGCCCTTCCTCGTCGTCGCCCCGCTGTACTTCGCCGGCAAGATTCCGTTCGGGACGGTCACTCAGGCGGGCCAGGTCTTCGCCCAAATCCTCGCCGCAGCCTCCGTGATCGTCAACTCGTTCTCGGACCTGACGGCCTTCGCCGCCACCGTGGACCGGTTGTCCAATTTTCATGAGGCCCTGAGCGAGACCGCCGTGCCGGAGGAGGGGGAACGGATACGGACGGTGACGGAGTCACGGGTCGCGCTGGAGGACGTCACGGTGGAGACGCCGGACGGCAGCCGGGCGCTGGTGCGCGGCCTGACGGCGGCCGTCGCGCCGGGCGAAGGTCTCCTGATCGTCGGGCCGAGCGGCGGCGGGAAAAGCTCCCTGTTGCGCGCCGTCGCGGGCCTGTGGCAGCGGGGCGCGGGGACGGTGGTGCGGCCCGATGCCGGCGAGATGCTGTTCCTGCCGCAGACGCCGTACACAGTCCAGGGCAGCCTGCGCCGCCAACTCCTGTACCCCCGGCAGCCGGAAGGGACGGCCGACGACGCCTTGCATACCGCGCTGGCGGCGGCAAACCTGGCGGACCTGGCGGAGCGCGTCGGCGGCCTCGACGCCGAGCGGGACTGGGACGCGCTGCTGTCCCTGGGCGAACGGCAGCGCCTGGCGTTCGCCCGTCTGCTGCTGGCACGGCCCGGCTACGCCATCCTGGACGAAGCGACGAGTGCGCTGGACGGTCCCAACGAGCGGCGTCTGTACGAGGCGCTGCGGCAGGTCTGCCCCTCCTACGTCAGCGTCGGCCACAACCCCAGCCTACGCCGCCACCACCGCCACGTCCTGGACCTGGACGGCGCGGGGCACTGGAGTCTCTCGGAGAGCGCCGAATACGTCAGCCAGTGAGGCCCGCGCGCCATCGTCACTGGCGAATCACACAGACACACGCGGGCATGGGGACGCGCGCGGTGTGGCCGGTGGGGCGCAGGTCGCCCGTCTGCGGGTCCACGGCGAACACGGCGACGGTGCCGGAGTCCTGGTGGGCGCACAGCAGGTACGCGCCCGAGGGGTCGAGGCAGAAGCCGCGCGGGGTCTGCCCGCCCGCCGTGACGTGGCCGCGCGGCGTCAGACGGCCAGTGCCAGCCTCCACCGCGAAGACGGCCAGGCTGTCGTGGCCCCGGTTGGAGCCGTAGAGAAATCGGCCTGATGGGTGAAAGCGCAGGTCCGCCGCGAAATTGGGCCCCGTGAAGCCGCCCGGCAGCGTCGGGACCGTCTGGAACTCCCGCAGCCGCCCCCGGTCGCCGTCGTACTCCCAGGCCGTCACGGTGCTGTCCAGTTCGTTGATGCCGTACAAGCAACGTCCGTCCGGCGAGAACGCCAGGTGGCGCGGCCCGGCTCCCGGTCGGAGGGGCGTCGCGGATGCCTCCAGAGGCAGCAGCCGTCCCCGCACGGCGTCAACCTCATAGACGAGGATTTGATCCAGCCCCAGATCGGCGGCGAGAGCGAAGCGTCCGGCGGCGTCCGGGATGATGGAGTGGGCATGGGGCCCTTCCTGCCGCGTGGGGTGGACGCCCGCGCCCAGGTGCGGGACCACATCGCCCGCCGCCCCCGACAAAGAGCCGTCGGCGTCCAGGGGCAGCAGGGCCACGCTCCCGCCGCCGTAGTTGGCCGCCAGGACGAAGCGCCCGGCGGGGTCCACGCTCAGGTGGCACGGGCCGTCCCCGCCGGAGGGTCTCGTGTTCAGCCGTGTGGGCCGCCCCGTCGCCGGGTCCAGGGCGAAGGCGGCGACGCCCCCGCCGGGCCGTCCCTCGAACTCGCCGACCTCGCTGACGGCATAGAGCCGACGGCGCGGCCCGTCCACGGCCAGGAACGACGGGTTCTCCAGGCCGCCCACGGCCGTTTCGTCCACCTCCAGCCGCCCCGTGTCGGCGTCCAGGGACCCGACGTAAATCCCCCCGCCGCCCCCATGCGTGTACGTGCCGATGTAGACCCACAGACTTCCCATGGCCGCCCTGTTCCACTGACCTGCCGGTAAATCCTGCCGCACCCCTGCCTCGGACCGCCCCGCGCAGGGATAACAGGTATAATGGGCCGAGTTTCTTATGGCCCTGACACTGTTACTTCTGTGCGCCTATGTATTGGGCGCGGTTCCCGTCGGCCTCATCGTCGCCAAACTTGTCCGGGGAATAGACATCCGTGAACATGGAAGCGGGAACACCGGGGCGTCGAACGTGTGGCGCACCCTGGGGCCGGGCTGGGGCGGCCTGACCTTCGCGCTGGACGCAAGCAAGGGCCTCGCGCCGGTGCTGCTGGCGCGGCACGAGGCGCACCACCCCCTCTGGCTGCCGGTGGCGGCGGGCCTGCTGGCCGTGATCGGGCACAACTCCAGCGTCTTCCTGGGCGGCAAGGGCGGAAAGGGCGTCGCCACGTCGCTGGGTGTGGCTTTAGGACTGTCCTGGCAGGCGGCCCTGATCGCGTTCGCCGTCTGGGGGCTGGTCTTGTTCGTGACGCGCACCATCTCGGTGGCGTCGCTGGTTGGTGTGCCCGTGGGCGCGCTGGCCCTGTGGGGTTTCAACGGCTGGAACTGGCCCTGCGGCCTGTTCGCGCTGCTGGCGACGGTGTTCGTGTTCGTCCGGCACCGGGCCAACATCGGGCGGCTGCGGGCCGGGACGGAGCCGAAGGTGGGGCGCAAAAAGTGACTCAGTTGATCTTGGCATCGGGGTCGCCGCGCCGCCGCGAGCTTCTCGGCCTGCTGGGCCTGCCGTTCGAAGTCCAGACCAGCGACTTCGACGAAGCCTCCGTGCCGACGGCGGGCCTGACGCCGGGCGCGTGGGTGCAGCGGCTGGCAGAGGGCAAGGCGCGCGCCGTGGCGGCGGGCGTCACGGGCGACGCCCTGGTGCTGGGCGCGGACACCACCGTGGTGCTGGATGGGGCGTACCTGAACAAGCCCGCCGACGCCGAGGACGCCCGCCGTATGCTGCGCGCCCTCAGCGGCCGGACACATACAGTCCACACCGGCCTGTGTCTGGTGGAAGTCACGGGCGGCCTGATTGGCCGGGTCGTGACGGACGCGGCAATGACCAGGGTGACGTTCGACACACTCACGGAACCCGTCATCGCCGCCTACGTCGCCACCGGCGAGCCGCTGGACAAGGCCGGCGCCTACGGCATCCAGGGCAAAGCCCTCGCCTTCATCCCCGGCATCCAGGGCGACTACTTCAACGTCGTCGGCCTGCCCCTCAATCGCCTCTGCGTGATGCTGGCACAGTTCGGCGTGAGCATCTGGTGAGAATGCACAACACATGATTTTGTTGACTATTGATGAACTCATTGAAAAGCTACGGAGTGCTGATGAGTCATTGGAAATCGAGGCGAAACGGGCCGCAGAGGTCGGGCAGAGCGCTCCCCAGACGATATCCGCGTTCTCCAATGAGCCGACGCGGGGCGGCGGGTACCTTGTCTGCGGCGTTGCCTTGAAGCCGACAGCACTATTCCTGGACTACGAGGTCGTCGGCGTCTCTGACCCCGATAGGTTGCAAAGGGAACTGGCGACCAAGTGCGCCACTATGTTCAGTGTGCCAATTCGCCCGACGGTCTGGACGGAGAGGCGCGAGGGCAAGGCAGTAGTGATTGCCTTCGTCCCCGAAGCCCAGCCACACGAGAAGCCCGTCTTCATCAAGTCTCAGGGCCTGCCCCACGGGGCCTATCGCCGTATCGCCTCCACGGACATGAGTTGCACGGACGAAGACCTGGAACTCTTTTACCAGCAACGGGACCGCACGTCCTTCGACGAGTCGGTCCTGCCCGACACGTCGCCCGAAGATTTTGATCCGAAGGCCATCGAAGCCTACCGTCGGGCTAGAACCGAGGCTAACCCCAGCGCCGCCGAACTGACCTACACCGATGCGGAACTGCTGGATGCCGTGTGCGCCACGGCCAGGCGGGACGGGAAGACCTGCGCCACCATTGCTGGAATGCTCCTGTTCGGCAAGCCCGTCGCCCTGCGCCGCCACTTCCCCATGATGCGGGTGGACTACATCATGGCCCCAGGGCGCGAGTGGATTTCGGACCCCGATAACCGCTACGAGGGCGTGGAGTGGCGTGAGGCGCTGATGACGATGATTCCCCGCGTCGTCGCGCACGTCATGGAGGACATCCCGAAGGCGTTCTCTCTCGGCGAGGGCGAGGTCCAGCGCCGCGAAATTCCGCGAATTCCGCAGAAGGTCATCCGCGAGGCCGTAGTCAACGCCCTGATGCACCGCAGTTACCGCACCAAGCAGCCGATCCAGATCATCCGCTACGCCAACCGCATCGAGTTCCGCAACCCAGGCCACTCGCTCAAGCCCGACGACCGCCTGGGGGACCCAGGATCAATCAGCCGCAATGAGAAGATCGCAGCTGTCCTGCATGAGACGCTTTTCGCGGAGACAAAAGGGACGGGTATTCGCACCATGCGTGAGTTGATGGACCAATCCAAACTGACCGCTCCCTTCTTCGAGAGCGACCGGGAGATGGACACCTTCGTGGCGACGTTCCTGCCACACCACCTGTTCGGCGAGGAGGACCACCGCTGGCTGGCCCAGTTCCAGGACTGCGACCTGACCGACGACGAGGCGCGGGCGCTGATAGTGATCCGCGAGGTCGGCGCGATGAATAACGCTTACTACCGCACCCTGAGTGAATTAGACACGCTCTCTTCAAGCCGCCACCTTCAGCGCCTACGGGACCTAAAGCTGCTCGCGCAGAAGGGCAAGTCAACGGCGACCTACTACGTCCCAGGCGAACGGTTTATTGAGTCACTACAAACCCAGGCGAGCATCCCCGACAGCGGCTTATCAGGGAAGTTGAGCATCCCTGATAGCGACTTATCGGGGAACCTCGGCATCCCCGACAAGCGGCACAAGGAAGAAAGCCTGCCCGAGAACTTCCCCGACCTACCCGCGCCGCTTGTGCAGACCGTCGTGCGTCTGGGCAGACGGGCGACGCCGCGCGAGGTGCGCAACGTGATCATCGCCCTGTGCGGCTGGCGCGATCTGCGCCCACCAGAAATTGCGGCACTCATCGGGCGGAGCCTGCGCCACACCCAAGACGCATACCTGTACGCGATGGTCCGCGATGGCGAGCTGGAGACGGTCCATGAAGACCCCCAGCATCCCAAGCAGGCATACCGCATCTCCCGTGCGGCACTGTCAGGAGCGCGGAAACTTGATGGTACCGACGGGAGTAGCGGGTGAGCTGTACACTTTCAGGAATCCGAGCGTCGTCGGCTTGCCCCTCAACCGCCTCTGCGTGATGCTGGCACAGTTCGGCGTGAGCATATTGGTAGGTGGAATTCGGCTATAATGGGCAAACGACTTTGTTTGAGACCGAAAGTGAGTGGATGACACCCGAACCCGACAGCACACCGACCCTGCCCGCGCCCACGGGACATGACCGCCTCCACCTGCGCGCCGCCGGCATCCTGGAGCGGGTCGCGGACGCCTTCCTGGTCGTTGACCGCCAGTGGCGCATCGTCTACGCCAACCGCGAGGCGTGTCGGATCAATCAGAAGCCGCTGGAGGAGTTCCGGGGCCGGACGCACTGGGAGGAGTGGCCCGCCGCCGTCGGCACCGAGCTGGAGCGCCAGTTCCGCCGCGTGATGTCGGAGGGGGTCGAGGCCCATTTCGCGCATCGCTACGTCTCCGGCCCCTACGACGTCTGGCTGGAGATCGACGCCTACCCCGCCGAGGACGGCATTGACCTCTTCTACCGCGACATCACCGAGCGCAGGCGGGCGGAGGAGGCCCTGCGCGAGAGCGAGACGCGGTTCCGGCAGATGGCCGACGCCATCCCCCACATCGCCTGGATCACGGCCCCCGGCGGGGACGTGGAGTATTACAACCGACGCTGGTTCGACTACTCCGGCCTGACGCTGGACGAGACGCGGGGCTGGGGGTGGGAGCGGGTCATCCACCCGGAGGACTTGGAGCGGGCGGGCGGGGCCTGGCTCGCGGCGATCCGGGCGGGGACCGTCTCCGAAACGGAGTACCGGCTGCGGCGGGCCGACGGGGAGTACCGCTGGCATCTGGCGCGCTCGGTCCCGGTGCGCGAGGGCGATGCGGTCGTCGCCTGGATCGGCACGGCCACCGACATTGAGAGCCATCGGCGGGCGGAGGAGGCGCTGCGGCGGAGCGAGGAGCGCTACCGCAGCCTGATTGATGCCACGGCGCAGATCGTCTGGACCAACACGCCGGAGGGCGAGATGCGGGGTGACCAGCCGGGCTGGGGCGCGTACACCGGCCAGGCGCAGGCGGAGTATCAGGGCTACGGCTGGGCCCAGGCCGTCCACCCTGACGACGCGCAGGCGACGGTGGCGGCCTGGAACGAGGCGGTCACCACCCGACGCCCCTTCCTCTTCGAACACCGGGTGCGCCGCCACGACGGCGTGTACCGAAGCTTCGCCATCCGGGCCGTCGCCGTGCTGGAGGAGGACGGCACGATCCGTGAGTGGGTCGGCGTTCACACCGACGTGACGGAGCGGCGGGCGGCGGAGGCCGCGCGCGAGGCACTGCTCGCCCAGCAGGGCGCGTTCCTGCGCGACGTCCTCAGCAGCGTCACGGAAGGCAAGCTGCTGCTCTCGAACGGCCCCGCGCAGCTCCCCAAGCCGTTGACGCTGGTAGGCGGGCCGATCCCGCTCACGCGGGAGGGCGGGCTGCGCGACCTGCGCCTGTGGGTGCAGGAGGCGGCGGGCGGGGCGGGTCACGAGGAGGAGCGCCGGTTCGACCTGATGACGGCGGCCTCCGAGGCAGGGATGAACGCCATCGTCCACGCGGGCGCGGGGACTGCATGGGTCTCGGCGGGCGAGAACGGCACGGTGCAGGTGCGGGTGGAGGACCACGGCGGGGGCATCTCCATGGAGAACCTGCCGCGCGCCACCCTGGCGCGCGGCTTCAGCACCAAGGCGACGCTGGGGCACGGTATCAAGATGATGCTGGAGACGGCGGACCGCCTCTCCCTGCTCACCGGCCCCGCCGGGACCACCGTAGTGCTGGAGCAGGACCGCAGGAGGCCGCTGCCCTTCTGGCTGTCGGAGGCCATCGAGTGACGCAAGAGAGTGACGCCGAGAAGCAGTTCCGCCTGGTCACGCTGTCCGCCGAGGTCGGGCGCGCGCTGACGACCCTGGACGCCCCGGAGGAGATGCTGCGCGCCTGCGCCGAGGCCCTCGTCAGGAACCTGGGCGCCGCCTTCGCGCGCATCTGGACCCTGAACGGCTCGGAAGAGGTGCTGGTCCTGCGGGCGAGCGCGGGCCTCTACACCCACACGGACGGACCCCACGGGCGCGTCCCCGTCGGGCGGTTCAAGATCGGCCTGATCGCCCAGGAGCGACGGCCCCACCTGACCAACGACGTGCCGGGCGACCCGCGCGTCTCCGACCGGGAGTGGGCGGCGCGGGAGGGCATGGTCTCCTTCGCCGGATACCCGCTGGTCGTGGACGAGCGCCTCGTCGGCGTGGTCGCGCTGTTCGCCCGCCGCCCCTTGTCCGAGGAGACACTGCAAGCCCTGGGGTCCGTGGCCGACCAGATCGCCGTCGGCATCAGCCGGGTCGAGACCGAGAGGGCGCTGGCGGAGAGCGGGGAGCGCCTGCGGGCGGCGCTCTCCGCGTCCGGCACGGGGACGTTCCGCTGGGACACCCGCACCGACGCCCTGGAGTGGGACGAGAACCTGGACCGCCTGTTCGGTCTGGACCCCGGTGTGACCGCCCGCACACTGGACAACTTCGTCGCCATGGTCCACCCCGACGACCGCGCCGGGGTGATCGCGCGATGCCGCCGGTGCGCGGAGGAGGGCGCGGACTTCGACATGGAGTTCCGGGTCGTCCAGCCCGACGGCAGCCTGCGCTGGCTGAGCGACCAGGGCCGGACCCTCTGCGACGCGCAGGGCCGCCCGCTGTACATGACGGGGGCGTGCGTGGACATCACGGCACGCCGCCAGGCCGAGGAGGACCTGCGGCGCAGCCGGGAGGACCTGCGGCTGGCCGTGGCCGCCGCGCGGATCGGCACGTTCTACTGCGACTGGCCGCTCGACAAGATCATCTGGAACGATACCTGCAAGCAGCACTTCTTCCTACCCGCCGATGCCGACGTGGACTTCGCCCTGTTCTACTCCCTGCTCCACCCCGACGACCGCGAGCCGACCCGCCGGGCCATCGAGCGGGCGCTCGCCGACCGCGTGGAGTACGACGTGGAGTACCGCACCCTCGCCGCCGACGGGCGCGCCCGCTGGGTCAACGCCGTCGGGCGCTTTCACTACGGCGCGGACGGCGACCCAATCCGGTTCGACGGCATCACCCTCGACATCACGGCGCGGAAGGCGGCCGAGGAGGAGGTGCGGCGGCGCGCTGAACGTGAGGCGCTGCTCAACCGCCTCGGCGACGCGATCCGCGCGACCACCGACCCCGATCTGATCCAGGAGACGGCGGCGGCGCTGGTCGGGGAGGCGCTGGGGGCGGACCGCTGCTATTTCTCCGTCCTCGACCCGCAGCGCGATGCCGTGCGCATCGCCCGCGACTGGCGGCGGCCCGGCCTGCCGTCCCTGGCGGGGGACTACCACCTGGCGCAGTACCAGGGCTACGTTGACGCCCTGTACGCCGACGGGACCGCCGCGATCACGGACGCGCGCGCCCCGGACCTGCCTCCCGCCGTCGGGCGGGTGCTGGGCGGCTTCGGCAGCCGGGCGTTCCTCGCCGTCCCCCTGCTCGACGGCGGCCGGTTCACGGCGGCCCTGGCGGCGGCCATGACCGACGGGCCGCGCGCCTGGACGCCGGACGAGGTCTCCTTGGTGGAGGCCGTCCTGACGCGGACGCGGACGGCCGTGGAGGCCGCCCGCGTCCACCAGCGCGAACACCGGATCGCCGAGCAGCTCGCCCAGGCGCTCCAGCCCGCCACCCCCGCCGCCGTCCCCGGCCTGGACCTGGCGGAATATTACCGGCCCGCGCTGGAAGATCAGGGTGTCGGCGGCGACTTCAGCGACGTGTTCTCGACGGACAAGGGCGTGACGTTCCTGGTGGTCGGCGACCTGTCCGGTAAGGGCCTGGCCGCCGCCAGCCAGGTGGCGATGGTGCGCCATATGCTGCGCTTCGCGCTCTACAACGGGCGCACCGTGGCGGGGCCGGTCGCCAGCCTGAACGCGACGCTGGCCGACAACAGCCTCCTCAGCGGCTTCTCGACCCTGTTCGTCGGTCGCTACGACGCCGGGGCGCGGGCACTCACCTATGTCAACTGCGGGCAGGACGCCGGCCTTGTGCTGCGCGCGGCGACCGGGGAGACGGAGCCGCTCCCGCCGACGGGGCCCATCCTCGGCGCGATCGGCGGGGCGTCGTACACCGAGCAGACCGTCACGCTGCGGGCGGGCGACGTGCTGGCCCTCTACACGGACGGGCTGACGGAGGCGGGTCCGACGCGGACGGCGCTGCTCACCGGCGACGGCGTGGCCGACTTGCTCCGGCAACAGGTAGGCATAAGGGACGCCCAGCAGATCGTCGCCCGCCTGATGGACGGCGTGGACGCCTACGCAGGCCGGGGGGTGCGCGACGACCAGTGCCTGCTGGTCGCCGTCGTCCGCGACTGAACAGGTGACACGCGCAGGCTGCCGGATGGCGACCCGCTCACCCTGCCCCTGATATCGTGGTATAATGGTGCATCATGACTCCGGCAACCCCACGCCGACAGACGTGGGCGATTGCCCTACCCCGCAGGAGCTGGCGTTGATACCCTATGGAAGCTGCCTTGCCGGAGACGGAGGCGGAGCGCCTGGCCGCCCTGCGCGCCTGCCGCATCCTCGACACTGATGCTGAGGATTTCTATGACAGCCTCACCCGCGTCGCCGCCCTCGCCTGCGGCACCCCTCTTGCCGCCGTCTCCCTGGTGGACCTGGACCGCCAGTGGTTCAAGTCCGCCCTGGGCCTGGACGTGCGGGAGACGCCCCGCGACGTGGCCTTCTGCGCCCACACCATCCTCCAGCCCGATGTCATGGCTGTGCCTGACGCCGCCCTGGACCCACGATTCGCCGACAACCCCCTGGTGACAGGCAGCCCCCACATCCGCTTCTACGCGGGCGCTCCTCTGGTGACTGAGGACGGACACGCGCTCGGCGACCTGTGCGTCGCCGACCGCGCGCCCCGCCGGATCGCGCCGGAACAGGAGGACGCCCTGCGGACTCTCGCCCGCCTGGTGGTGCGCCAGATCGAACGCGGGCGGTGGGCGCACGCGCGGGCAGACCAGGCTGCCCCGGACGAGGCCGTGAAACTGCTGGCCCGCGAGCGTGAGGTGACGGCGGCTCTCCAACGCTCCCTCCTGCAGATGCCCCCGGCAGGCACGTTCGCCGGCCTGGACGTCGCCTCCTACATCGCATCGGCGACCGACGGGCTTGATGTCGGTGGGGACTACCTGGACGCCTTCCCGCTGGCGGGAAAGAAAGTCGCCCTGGTGGTCGGCGACGTGACCGGCAAGGGGCTGGAATCGGCGGCCAGGACCGCCGAGGCCAAGTACGTCCTGCGCGCCTACCTGAGCGAGTCCGAGCGGCCTGCAGACGCCCTGAAGCGCCTGAACGACTACCTCTGGGCGGCGAGCGGACGAGACGCGGCTCTCCGGGGCATGGAGGCCACGGTCAGCTTCATCTGCCTGGCGCTGGCGGTGGTGGACACAGCCTCGGGGAAGGCATGGGTGGCATCGGCGGGGGCGGAGCAGCCGCTGATCGTGCGCGCGTCCGGGGCGGCGGAAGCCGTCCCGGTGGCGGGCCTGCCACTGCGCGTCCAACCCGCCGTTGAGTACGACGAGCGGCACCTGTCCCTCGCAGCGGGCGATCTCCTCGTCATGGCGACGGACGGAGTCACCGAGGCGCGTGGGCACAAACTGCTCGGCTACGAGGGCCTGACGGAACTCGCCGTCCAGGCACACCCCCATCCGTCCGCCAATCAGGTCGCGCGCATGATCGGGGACGGGGCGCGGAATTTCGCCTCGGGGCAGCTGCGGGACGACATAGCCGTACTGGTAGCGCGTCTTCGGCAGCCGGAGGCGTGACGACCTGCTTCGCGGCGGGCCTCGCACAGAGAAGGGAAATGCTTTGCAAGCCGGTCAACAAGAGCCACAAGACTCGGAGCAGTCACGCCCCGCCCCGGAGGGTGTTGACGAGCGCATACGCATCATCGCGCTCTCGGCCGAGGTGGGCCGCGCGCTGACGACCCTGGACGCCCTAGACGGTATGCTGCGCGCCTGCGCCGAGGCCATCGTCAGGAACCTGGGCGCCGCCTTCGCGCGCATCTGGACCCTGAACGGCTCGGAAGAGGTGCTGGTCCTGCGGGCGAGCGCGGGCCTCTACACCCACCTGGACGGACCCCACGGGCGCGTCCCCGTCGGGCGGTTCAAGATCGGCTTGATCGCCCAGGAGCGGCGGCCCCACCTGACCAACGACGTGCCGGGCGACCCGCGCGTCTCCGACCGGGAGTGGGCGGCGCGGGAGGGCATGGTCTCCTTCGCCGGATACCCGCTGGTCGTGGGCGAGCGCCTCGTCGGCGTGGTCGCGCTGTTCGCCCGCCGCCCCTTGTCCGAGGAGACACTGCAAGCCCTGGGGTCCGTGGCCGACCAGATCGCCGTCGGCATTGACCGCAGGCGCACGGAGGAGGCCCTGCGCGAGAGCGAGGCGCGCAAAAGGGCCATGCTTGAGGCGGCGCTCGACTGCATCATCACCATCAACGATCAGGGGCGGGTGATCGAGTGGAACCACGCCGCCGAAAAGACCTTCGGCTACACTCATGCACAGGCCGACGGGCGGCTCCTGGCCGAGTTGGTCATTCCACCCGCCCTGCGCGGGGCGCACGGACGCGGCATCGCTCACTATCTGGCGACGGGCGAGGGTCCCGTCCTGAACAGGCGCATCGAGGTCCCCGCCCTGCACGCGGACGGCCGCGAATTCCCCGTCGAGCTGACCGTCGCTCCCATCAACGTGGGCGGGCGTGACTTCTTCACGGCCTACCTGCGCGACCTGACCGAGCGCGAGCGCGTGGCCGCCCAGCAGCGGGCCTTCCTGCGGGACGTTCTTCTTTCGGTGACGGAGGGCCGCCTCCGCCTGTGCCATTCGCCGGCCGACTTGCCCAAGCCGCTCCCCTCGTGCGGCGACTTCGTGGCCCTTTCCATGACGGATGGTATCTTTGAACTGCGGGGGCAGGCCAGACAGGCCGCCCTCGCCCACGGCTTCGCCGATGAGCGCTGGCAGGACCTCGTCACCGCCGTCGGTGAGGCGGCGATGAACGCGGCTGTCCATGCGGGCGGCGGGCAGGGGCGCGTCTGCGGGAGCGGGGACACGATCCAGGTCTGGGTGGAGGATCAGGGACAGGGCATTGACGTGGCGCACCTGCCGAGGGCCACCCTGGAGAAAGGCTACAGCTCCGCGGGCACACTCGGGCACGGGATGAAGATGATCTTGCAGACCGCCGACAGGCTGTACCTCCTGACGGACCCCACGGGCACGACCGTGGTGCTGGAACAAGACCGCGTCCCCCCCATCGCCAGGTGGCTGTTGGCGTAGCCCCCCAGCAAAACTGTTAGCCTCTCAGATAGCGTGGTGGGCGACGGCCTGGCCGACTTGCTCCCGTAGGAGGCCAGCGTGGCGAACGCCGTGTCGGCTGGTCGCTGTCGTCCGCGACTGACTGACAAGCACAGTGGTTGCTGATACAAACTCTGTTCGGGTGGGGAACTGATGAACATAGTGGACGCCTCTCTACACGTATCGGGGATGCATAGTGTCGTGGCCTGACGCAACAACCTCACCCGCATCACCAGTCCCGTGCCGTCTGTACGCCACCTTGGCGCGCGAGACCACTGTGGGCGTCATCTTCCGCCGTGGCCCCAGCAAGCGCGTCCAGCTCGTCCATTGGGATACGGCTACGGACACCTTCACGCCGGGCCAATGGTTCCATGGGCGGATTTACGAGAGGCTCAGCCACATCTCGCCTGACGGCAGGTTGCTCATATACGCCGCCAGGAAGGTCAATGCACACTCCCTGAAAGACGAAAAATACACTGAATTCTGGACGGCCATCAGCAGACCGCCCTACCTGACCGCTTTGGCGCTCTGGCCCTGTCGCTCCTCAGTCGGTGGTGGGTTGTTTCTCAGCAACAGGAAAGTTTGGCTTAACCACGATGATCCGGCAGAGCCGCACCCGAACCATAAACCACAGGGACTGAAAATTGTCGCCGATGGAAAGGGTGTCCTGGAACAAGTCCTGCAAAATCGCCGCCTGGAACGTGACGGCTGGAAGCACATCCAGAAGTGGCAGGGTGAACTCATCGAAAGTACATGGATGGCGGCTTTTCGGGAGCGCATCCGAGCGGGTCTGCCGACGGGCGTTGCCTGGCTCCCCAATATGGACGACTTGAATGCCCACTATGTGACCCACACGCCGAGCATCCACGAAAAGCCTCATGGCAGTCAGAACCTCGCGCTCGTCATGACAACGACACTCACTGGGTTCCAGCATCGGTACGCATACAGTGTTTGCAAGCCGGATGGCCGAGTGGAGGAGTTCGCGGGCGCGGAGTGGGCCGATTGGGATCAGCGCGGGCGGCTGGTATATGCTCACGGGGGCAAACTCTTCGCAGTGCCTGCCGAGGCCATCGGCCAGAAGTCACCTCGGGAGTTGGCTGACCTGAACGGGAACACACCGGAAGCCGTTGAAGCGCCGCAGTGGGCGAAGCACTGGTAGCCCATTCGCGCCCTTCTGCTGCTCACCTCTATTTCTCAAATGGCGTGGGGGGCGTCGGTGGCGACGACGAGGACATCAATGCCGCGCACCTGGGCGATGAGCTTGTTGACGAGCGAGCCTTGCAGCAGGTCCTGCATGGGCTTGGGGCGGGAGTGGCCGATGACAATCTGCGTGACCTGATGCTCGCGCGCGTAGCTGGCGAGGGCCTCGGCGATGCCCTTGCCCGCCGTGCGCTCCACCCGGATGTTCAGGCGCTCGGCCATCTTGAAGTCCTCTTCGAGAACTTTCTGCTGCTCCAGGGTGGTCTTGGCGGCGGGGACGTAGACGGCGACGATGTCGGCGCGCAGGCGGTCAGCGATGCGCCAGCCCCGGCGCAGCAGGCGGTCCGAGGGGCGGTCCGGGCTGATGCAGACCATGACACGCTCCTGCGTCCGCCACGGCTCCGCCACCTGACGCTCCTCCCGGAACGTCTGCACCGAGCGGTCCACGTTGGAGGCGACTTCGCGCAGGGCGATCTCGCGCAGGGCCGAGAGATTCCCCTCCGTGAAGAAGTTCGCCAGCGCCATCGGGACTTTCTCCGTCGCGTAGATGTCACCCCGTTGCAGCCGATTGATCAGGGCGCGCGGCGTGATGTCCACCGTCATGATCTCGTCGGCCAGGCCCAGCACCCAGTCGGGGACGGTCTCGCGGACCTTGACGCCCGTGATCTGATAGACGGTGTCGTTGAGCGACTCCAAGTGCTGGACGTTCAGCGTGGCCTCGACGTTGATTCCGGCGTCCAGAATCTCCTGCACGTCCTGGTAGCGCTTCTCGTGCCGGGAGCCGGGCACGTTGGTGTGGGCCAGTTCGTCCACCAAGACCCACTGCGGACGCCGGGCGATGACGGCATCGGTGTCCATCTCTTCCAGGGCCGTCCCCTTGTACGCAATCGCGCGGCGCGGGACCACCTCCAGGTCGCCGAGCTGGGCGACGGTCCCCCGGCGGCCGTGGGTCTCGATGTAGCCGATGACCACGTCCTGTCCGCTCTCGTGCTTGCGGCGCTGGGCCTCCGAGAGCATCTCGTAGGTCTTCCCCACCCCCGCCGCGAATCCGAGGAAGAGTTTCAGCCGCCCCCGACTCTCACGGCGCTCCTCGCGGCGGATTCGCTCCAGGAGTTCGTCGGGCGTCGGCTTCTTGAGTGTCGGATCGTCTTGTCGCATGGCCTAGATTATAGCACCCGAAAGGCAGGCCGCGTGTCACGGCTTCCGACGACGGGGGAAGGTGCGGCGGCGGGCGAGGCGGGCGAACTGACTCCCCGGCTTGATGGACAGGTGGCCCCGCGTCACGTCCCCGATGCGGCCGCCGAGGGGCAGATCGAGCGCCATGCTCTTGGCGAAGCCGAGTTTCTGGCTGGCGTAGACGCTGCGGTGGCCGACGATCAAGTAGGCCGTGCAGGCGCAGAGGGCGGCGTACATGGACAGGGGCGCGGGCAGAATCTCCAGGCCCATGACCGAGGCGGCGATGGGCGTGTTCGCCGAGGCCGCCAGGACGGCCACGAAGCCGAACGCCGCGAAGGCCCCGTGCGGCAGGTGGAAGACACGCGCGAAGGCGGACCCCGCCGTCGCCCCGATGAAGAACAGGGGCGTGACGATGCCGCCGCTGCCGCCGGACTCCAGCGACGCCGTCGTCGCAACGATCTTGAGCAGCCACGCCAGCAGCGGCACGGAGAGGCCCGCCAGCGCCGCGTCAATGGTGACCGTGCCGAGCTGGGCGTAGCGCCCGTGGGTGGCCAGGTGCAGCGCGGTCAGGAAGACGCCGCCGCCGCAGGCGACCCAGTACGGGCGGCGCGCGGCCCAGGGGTGCAGCACACGCTCCACGCTGCGCATCGTCTCGATGAGCAGCAGGGAGACCAGGCCGAACCAGGCCCCCGCCGCGAGCGTCAGCAGCACCAGGACGTAGGACGCGAGGTGGAACGCCGATTCCCCCAGGTGCGGGATCGGCGGCGGCGTCCCGCACACCAAATGGGCGGTGATGCCCGCGACCAGGCAGGGGAACAACACCGGGTACTCGATGCGGCCTAAGTACAGGACCTCGACGCCGAACAGCGCGCCGGAGATCGGTGTGCCGAACACGGCGGCGAATCCGGCGGCGACGCCGCAGATGACCAGCCGCCGCCGGTCCTCGTCGTTCAGGCGCATCACATCGGCGAACGCGCTGGCGATGGCGGCACCGATCTGCGCGCAGGGTCCTTCCTTGCCGACCGAGCCGCCCGCCGCCAGGGTGATCACGGTCGCCAGCAGCTTGACCGGCGCGACCGGCAGGCTGATGCGCCCGCTGTCGGTGTGGATGGCCGTGATGACGGCCTCCGTGCCGTGCCCACGCGCCGTCGGCGCGAACGTGCGGATGAGCCAGACGCAGAGCGGCAGGGCCAGCGGCAGCAGCAGATAGTAGTGGGGCACACGCGCCGTCGCCGTGTCGGCGGCGTTCAGCGCCCACAGGAACGCGCGTGTGCCGAGGCCCGCGCACGCCCCCGCCAGCGCCCCCAGCCCCGCCCATTTGACCGTACTGAACAGCAGGGCGGCGTGTTCGTGATACCATTTCGCTTCCGCCGCCAGAGTCGGCGGCGCGGGTTCCGTTGCCATGATGGGCACTATGATACCCGGTTGACAGCGGGCGACGGCCACAATCCCGGCGCTGAACCGCCGGTCTTCACCAAGCAAATCCCCGCCTGCGCGGGCAAGGTCACGTTATCTTTGCCCGCGAAGGCGGGGATTTGAACTTCGAAGCGCGGGGGTTCAGCGCGAAGCGTTGACCCCCCGCTGCTCGCGGCGGGGAGAGAGGCCCGCGCATCCAGGGGAAAACCCCGCCACGCGGCATAAATGCTATACTCAAACCATGGCCTTCCGACGCTCGGCCCACGCCGTGTACGACTGTCAGTACCACCTGGTCTGGTGCCCCAAGTATCGCAAGGCGATCCTCCAGGGCGTCATCGCCTCCCGTATGCGCGGCCTGCTGTCCCAGATCGCGGCCGCCTACGACATCGAGATCGAGGAGATGGAGGTCGCCATTGATCATGTCCATGTCTTCTGCGCCTTCCCGCCGCGCCTGTCCATCGCGCAGGTGGTCACGCGCTTCAAGAGCCTCTCGGCCCGCGCCGTCTTCGCCGAGTTCCCCCAGGTCAGGAAGCAGCTCTGGGGCGGCGAGTTCTGGAGCGATGGCTACTTCGCCCGGACGGTGGGAGACGGCGTGACGGCGGATGTGATCCGCCGCTACATCGCCCGTCACCGCAGCCGCCCGTCGTCAGGCGGCTCCCTGAGCCACCCGGCCCTGTTCCCGGACCCCGACGAGGAGTCCTGAATGCCCCCCCGCTTGCGGGGCGGATTTTTACCCCCGTGAAAGCACCGCCGACGGCACTCAGGATTGATGCAGCCGCGCCGTACCCCGTTGACAGCGGGCAACGGCTTTCGGGTACACTGACGGCGCGATTGAGATTAGAAGAGGCGACACGATGAGCCACCGCATTTACAACTTCAGCGCCGGCCCGGCGATCCTGCCGGAGCCCGTGCTGGCCGAGGCCGCCGACGGCGTCCGCGAGATTCAGGGGTCGGGGATGTCCCTGCTGGAAGTCAGCCACCGGGGCAAGCAGTACGAGGCGATCCACTCCGACGCCGAGCAGCGCCTGCTGCGTGTGCTTGGTCTGGATGGCGCGGACTACTACCCCCTGTTCATGCAGGGCGGCGCGAGCATGCAGTTCGCCCTCGTTCCCATGAACTTCCTGACGCCGACCCAGACCGCCGATTACGTCGTCAGCGGCGACTGGGGCGCGAAGGCCCTGTCGGAAGCCAAGCTGTTCGGCGACGCCCGCGAGGCCGCGACTTCCAAGGGCGAGAAATACGCCGCCATCCCCAGGGAGTTCACTCGGACACCGGGCGCGCGCTACGTCCACATCACCACCAACAACACCATTGAGGGTACGGAGTATTTCGCCCTGCCCGATGTCGGCGAAACGCCCTTGGTGGCCGATATGTCCTCGGACTTCTTGGCGCTGAACCGCGACCATTCAAAGTTCAGCCTGATCTACGCGGGCGCGCAGAAGAACGCCGGCCCGGCGGGCGTGACCATGGTGGTGGCCCGCAAGTCCTTCATTGACACGGCCAACACCAACGTCGCCAAGATACTGGCCTACAAGACCTACGCCGAGAACCGCTCGCTCTACAACACGCCGCCGACCTTCGCCGTCTACGTCGTCGGCCTGGTCTTGAAATGGGTGGAAGATCAAGGCGGCCTGGCGGCCGTGGAAGCGCACAACAAGCAGAAGGCCAAAATCCTCTACGACGCGCTGGACGAGAACACGCCGTTTTACGACCCGGCGGTGACGGAGAAGTCCGACCGGTCTTTGATGAACGTCACCTGGCGTCTGGGCAACCCGGACCTGGAAGCCGACTTCCTGGCCGAAGCCAAGAAGCAGCAGATGGACGGCCTGAAGGGCCACCGGAGCGTCGGCGGCTTCCGCGCCTCCATCTACAACGCCTTCCCCCAGCAGGGCGTCCAGGCCCTCGCCGACCTCCTGCGCGACTTCGCCCAGCGCAAGGGATGAGCAGCAGACACCGGGCTGGTCTGGGAGTTGACGCCGATGTCGCACACTGATGTCGCCAGGATAGCGCGCGGCGTCCTCTTGGGCATTCCCATCATGGCGCTCAGTACCTATTTCACAATGCTACTCCATCGGCGAGTACGGGCAAACATCGCCGGCACCTGGGCGATTGGCGCAGGCTTGGCGTTGCTGCTGATAGTTGTCGGGCTTGGCACTTTAGATTTGTGGGGTCCTGCGGCGTTAGACGCTGACAACACATCAGTCAGCACGGCCATCACGATAGGCAGCGTCTTCGTTACCTCCAGGGTCGCAGGTGAGCGTGGGCATCCCGGATTATGATGTTAGGGGCGGTATTTCACATCAGGCAGGTAAGCATATGGTCATTGGTGGAATGGGACAGGATGGCCGGCCTATGGTGCCGGTAGTGGTGCAGGGCGCGGGCGGCCAGGAGAAGAAGTTCTCGTGCCTGCTGTGGACCGGGTTTGCGGGCGGCCTGCTGCTGCCGACCGAGGAAGTGGCCGCGCTGGGCCTGACCCGAGCAGAGACGCGGGCCGTGCAATTCGCGGACGGCAGCAGTATTGAGGCGGCGGTCTATCCTGCCCAAGCGCTGCTGGCTGGCGAGGCGCGTGACGTGGAAGTGCTGGCCTGGAACGGCGAGCCGCGTCTCGGCATGGCCCTGATCGAAGGCTACCGTCTCACCATGAAGTTTATCAAAGGCGGGACAATCACCGCCGACAACTCAAGAACGTTAGATTATTAAGGACAAACTCTCAATGCCGAAAGTGCTGGTCAGTGATCCCATCGCGCCGGAGGGGATCGAGATCCTCCGCCGCGTGGCGGACGTGGACGTGAAAACGGGGCTGCCGAAGGACGAACTCGCGGCCATCATCGGCGACTATGACGCGCTCGCCGTGCGCTCGGAAACCAAAGTGACGGCGGACGTGATCGCCGCCGCGACTAAGCTCAAGATCATCGGGCGGGCCGGAGTCGGCGTGGACAACATTGACGTGGAGGCGGCCACCAAGCGCGGCATCCTGGTCGTCAACAGCCCGGAAGGCAACACCATCGCCGCCGCCGAGCTGACCGTCGCCATGCTGCTGGCCCTGGCCCGCAACATCCCGCAGGCCGACGCCTCCCTGCGGGCGGGCGAGTGGAAGCGCTCCAAGTACATGGGGTCCGAGGTCTACAAGAAGACCCTGGGCGTCATTGGGTTGGGCAAGATCGGGCGCGAGGTCGCCAAGCGCGCCCAGGCGTTCGGGATGCCGATCTTGGGCTATGACCCGTATCTGAAGCCCGAACAGGCGCAGGCGCTCGGCATCACGCTGGTTGACCTGGACACGATTTACAAAGAATCGGATTACATCACCGTTCACGTCCCCAAGACCAAAGAAACGACGGGCATGATCGGGGCGGCGCAGATCGCGCTGATGAAACCGACCGTGCGCCTCATCAACGTCGCGCGCGGCGGTATCCTGGACGAGAAGGCCGTCGCCGAGGCCGCCAAGGCGGGGCGCATCGGCGGGGCGGCGATTGACGTCTTCTCCACCGAGCCTGCGACCAGCGAGAACCCACTGCTCGCCATCCCCAACATCGTCACCACCCCGCACCTGGGGGCCAGCACCGAGGAGGCGCAGGTCAACGTCGCCCTGGACATCGCCGAGCAGATCGCCGATGTGCTGCAAGGAAAACCGGCGCGGGCGGCGGTGAATATGCCCTCGGTGTCCGCCGACGTGCTGGCGCGCATCCAGCCGTACCTGACCCTGGCCGAGAAGATCGGCAGCCTGCACGCCCAGCTCACGTCCAGCCCCATCGAGGAAGTGGAAGTCACCTACGCGGGCGACTTCGAGGACCTGCCGACCGTGCATCTGACTCGCGCCGTGCTGAAGGGCCTGCTGGAGCCGATCGTGCCGGAGAGCGTCAACTACGTCAACGCGCCGGGCCTGGCGGCGAGCCGGGGCATCAAAGTCACCGAGAGCCGGACCCCGGCGGACGCCTCGCACTCGTGCCTGCTGACGGTCCGCAAAAAGGCCGCGTCGGGCGACCGCGAGATCTGCGGCACGGTGTTCAGCCCGGACAACATCCGTATCGTCCACATTGACGGCTACCGCGTGGACATCCGCCCGTCGGGGCCGATGGTGGTGACGCAGCACACGGACAGGCCGGGCATCATCGGCAAGGTCGGGACGACCCTGGGCGACGCCGGGATCAACATCGCGGGGATGCACGTGGGCCGGGAGAGCGGCGAGGGCAGCACGGCGGTCATGGTCCTGAAGCTGGACGAACCCGCGCCCGAAGACGTGCTGACCCAGCTCCGGCAGATTCCCGGCATGGAATCGGCCCGCGCCGTGGTGCTTTGATGAGGAGAACGACGATGAAGATCAGAATGATGGTGGCGATGGGCGCACTGGCGGCGCTCGCGGCTGCGGGAACGGCGCAGGCCGCGCCGGGGCCGGTGATTCCGTTCGTCGGTGCGCCCAGCACGCTGTCGGTCGGCCTGTTTGTGCCGTCGGGCAGTGACGCGAAGACCAAGGGCGGGGCGAGCCAGTTCGCGGCCAACTTCACCTACGGCCTGCCGCTGATCGGCTCGCTGGGGCCGCTCTCGCACACGGTCATCGGCCTGGGCGTGGAGACCGGCTCCAAGGCCGGGGCGCACTCGACGGTCATCCCGCTGACCGTCAGCCAACTGTTCGGCGTCAACGGCCAGTCGCCGACGGCGGGGGGCAGCTTCTACTACGGCGTTGGGGCCGGGCTATATTTCATCAACCAGAGCGACATCAGCGTCGCCACCCGGATCGGCGGCCAAGTGCAGGCGGGCTACAACGTCACCAGCGCCCTGTTCGCCGACGCCAAGTACCAGTTCGTGGACCACGCCGACGGCTTCACGTTCAGCGTCGGCGGGCGATTCTAGGGCACAAACTCTTTCACCCGCACCAGTACGAAGCCCCGCCTTGAACAAGGCGGGGCTTCGGCTTGACCGACGATATGCCGCGTCACCGGGCCAGTTCGCGCCCGATCTCGATGCTCTCGCCGTCCAGCCAGAAGTGGTGGAACGGGCTGCGCTCCATGGTCGTGCAGAGTAAGTCCACATGCTCCTGCAAGCCCAGATCGGCGCGGAATTGCAGCGCCGAGTCGCCGTCCGAGAAGCAGGCGAGATAGTCCTCGCCCTCTTGCAATAGGCAGATGAACTCCCCGTTCTCGATGTGCCGCAGGGCATAAATGTGCGTGTTCACGTTGATCTCTGAATTTGATTTCATGGTGGTATTTTTTTCCCTGCCCCGCTGAGACGTGTGCCGAGGAAGAGCAATCTATTTTGAGTTGTGGGCGCTCCTCGCCCTTTTTATGTTTTCCCCGCCGTTCGGGCGAATAAACCGGGCCGGGATACGGAACGGTGAAATCGCGTTGACAAGGCTGACCGGCATATGCTACACTGCGCGCGATGCAACTCCCCCTGCCCGACGTGACCACCTATGTGTTCGATCTGGACGGCGTGCTGTACCTGGGCGAGACGGCCATCCCCCACGCCGCCGAGGCAGTGACGCGCCTGACCGGGGCGGGCCGCAAAGTCTACTTCCTGACCAACAATTCGGGCCGCACCCGGATGGACTATGTCGAGAAGCTCGCGCGGGTCAACGGGCTGACCGTCTCCGAGGATGCCATCTACACATCGGCCTACGCGACCGCGTTGTACCTGAAGGCGCAGGGCGCGGCGGGCCGCTCCGTGTTCGTCATCGGCGAGGCCGGGCTGGCGCGGGAGATGACGGACACCGGCGGGCTTGTGCCCGTCACCGTCGCCGACTCTGTTCCACCCACTGACATTGACTACGTCGTCGTCGGCATTGACAAGCAGTTCACCTACGACAAATTGCGCTTCGCCCACGCGGCCATCATGCGCGGCCACGCGCGGTTCCTGGCGACCAACCGAGACTCCACGTTCCCGATGGAGGACGGCGAGATTCCCGGAGGCGGGTCCCTGGTCGCCGCCCTGGCGACGGCCACGGGTCGGGAGCCGCTGACCATCGGCAAGCCGGAGACCCACGCCTACGAAGAACTCCTGCGGGCGGCGGGCGTCCCCGCCGCGCAGAGCGTCATGGTCGGCGACCGGCTGGACACCGACATCGCGCTCGGCAACCGAGTCGGGGCGCACACGGCCCTGGTGCTGACTGGTGTGACCTCCGCCGAGGCGGCGCGCGACGCGCCCCCGGCCTGGCGTCCCGAACGTATTATCGGCGACCTCCGGGAGTTGGATTAGACCGCGCGCGGTTTTGTTCCCAATTTCCGCAAGTATTCCATGGACATGACGACAGGAGACCGACGATGACCGTCATCCGCTGGCTGGGACAGGCCTGCTTTCTGATCACGACGCTGATGGGCACGCGCATCCTGCTTGACCCGCCCCACCCCCAGATCGGCTATCACATCAGCGCCCACTCCATCCCGGCCAACCTGGTGCTGGTCAGCCACGAACACCCGGACCACAACTTCACCGATGCGGCCTCGCCGGTGGACGGCGAGCCGCCCCGGATCATCCCGCCGCTGCCGCTGGCCCCGGTCAGCGCCGATGGGACCGTGACCGCCGAGAGTCAGACGGGCGAGTACCGCTTCGGGCCGCAGGGGGGCGAGGTGGACAAGGTCACGTTCAAGCGCATCTCCGCCTACCATGACAACGTGGGGGGGGCGAAGCGGGGCCCGGACACCATCACGGTGCTGACCACGCGGGACGGCCTGCGCATCGTCCACATGGGAGACATCGGGGAGCTGACTCTGGACGCCAGCCAGGTGGCGGCCATCGGGCGGGTGGACGTGCTGATGATCCCCGTCGGCGGCTTCTACACCGTGGACGGCCCCCAGGCCGCTGCCCTTGTGGGTCAACTGCACCCGCGCGTCATCATCCCCATGCACGACCGGACCCAGGCGCTGAACCCGGACCTGCGCGCCAAGCTCGCCCCGCCGACGGCGTTCCTCCAGGCCCTCCGAGACCGGGTCGTGTATGTCCGCGCACGGGACTTGAAGCTGTCCCCGGCGACGCTGCCGAAGTCGCCCACGGTCTACATCCTGCGCTACCAGTGAGCGGGCTGAGACACAAGGTCGGCGACGTGACCACCTACCGCATAAGATTCTTGACGATAAGATTCTTGACGAGCCGACGCATGGCGTGGGTATACTAGCGTCATACAAAACGCCCGGATGATCCGCTTGCCGAACAAATACCGCAATCCGCCTGTCTCTGAAGTCTATTGCGAATTCCGCTTCGTACCGACAACGGAGTGGGATATCACGTTCGCGGGCCTTTTCTATCGAGAGGTCGAAGCCGAGTACCCCCTACGCCGGAAGACCTTCCTGCCACAAGTTCCGGGATCACCGCCTGAAATGGCGGTCAACATCGGCGACAGCATTCAGTTCCACCGGCTGGACGGGAGCGGCTATATCCAGATCGCGCCCAATCTGCTGTCCGTAAACCTGAACCCACCCTACCCCGGCTGGGAGAACTACCTTCCGCACGTCCTGGAAACGCTGGGGAAATATCATGCGGTCGCAGCGCCGCACGGGTTTCAGCGAATCGGCCTGCGCTACATCAACCAGATCGTGCTGCCGGGCAACGTACACCACCTGAAAGATTGGTTCCACTACTATCCCGCTGTCCCGGAGGAGGCGGCTCCTATCGGAGGCTTCGTCATGTTCAGCCAATCGTTTTGTCAGAACGAGCGCGACCTTTTGGGCGTTCAACTGGCAAGTGGAGAAGTCGATGTGCAGGGCAATTCTGTTTGCCTGCTGGATCTCGACTACGGGCTGGCGATGCCGGGCACTGTGCCTCTGGACCAGGCCGACACTTGGCTGGACCAGGCGCATGGGACGATTGAGCAGCGTTTCGAGGCGTTTATCACGTCTCAACTTCGGCAACTTTTTGAACCCTATGAGTAAAGTCTGCTTACAACCCGGCCCGATCCCAGTTGCGCGGTGGTGGCCCGTTCACCTGATGGGGCGCACGGGAGGCCCGGCCGACGCATTGATGCCATCACACATCAATAATGGGACAGCGGACTTGGTCCATAGCTTCCAGGCTACGCCCGCCCCGGCGGGCCGTGTCATCCCCACACGTTTGCTGGAAAACTCCAGCGTAGCACTGGAGCGGCGGGTCGCGGCACGATTTGAGTACGGCGCTTACGCAGCGGTGCGGAGCTTCCTTGTCACGCACCACGGGGTGTCTGAACTGCTCCTGGAGGCCGTACCCGTCACCGAGCGCATTTTCGGCAACGGGACGAACATTACTCTGATCATCGTCAACGACCACGATACAGATGACGGCGAGGGCCTTGTCGCTCGCATCCAGACGCAGGACTCCGTGGCGACGGCGCGAGAGAAGCGCAAGCGGCTGTACCGGGAGTGGTGGAACTCCTGCCTCGACCGAGCCGATGGGCGGCTGCACTTTGACCTCGACTTTGTGTGATGGCCGACAACCCCTTCGACTGGCAGCAGTTTTTGGTCTATGCCCAGAGCGTTGATCTTCAAAGCGCTTCGGAGGCCGCCCTGCGAACCGTGGTCAGCCGCGCCTATTACGCCGCCTACTGGAAAGCCCGCCGCCGTGTGGAGAGGCAGCACTTTGTGGTCCCACGTCAAAATGCGCATCAGGAAGTGTGGGACAGATATGCGTCCGTCAAGAACGCCGACGGGACGCCCCTGAAAGAACTTGGCGAGTCCCTAAAATCCAAGCGAGCCAACGCCGATTATGAAGCCAAGCCGCCCATCAAGCCTCGTGACGCGGAACTTGCCATCGCCGACGCCGCCGATCTGATCGCCGACATCCAGGCTCTCACTCCCTAATCTTTGTTGATGGTGAGTGGAAAACGCCGCCGCCCAAATGGGCGGCGGCGTTTTTTGTCGTCACGGGGCCTCTTCCTGCGACAAAGAGTAGGGCAGATCGGTTGGGGTCAGGCCAGGCGGCATGGACGGCGCATCCGACATCTCGAAGCGCCAGTGGCCGCCCTGCATCACGGCATCGTGCGAGACCCAGAGCGGGCGGTGCGCCCGGCCGTTGATCGTGACTTGGCAGACGTGGGCCCGGCCCGGCCCGCCGTCGGCGGCCTCGATCACCAAATCGCGCCCGTTCGGCAGCCGGACGCGCGCGGCGGGGAACAGGGGCGAGCCGAGGACGTAGCTCGGATGGCCGGGACAGAGCGGGTACAGGCCCAGCGCGTTCAGGACGTACCAGGCGGACATCTCGCCGTTGTCCTCGTCGCCGGGCAGATGGTCGGGCGAATACAGTTCGTCCATCACGCGGCGCGTCCAGTGCCGCATCCGGTCCGGGCGGCCCGCCGCCGCATAGAGCGCCAGGACGTGGTGGACCGGCTGGTTGGAGTGCGCGTACTGGCCGAACGCGGCGTCGGCCATCTCCGTCATCTCGTGAATCTCGAACCCGTAGGCGCCCACCTCAAAGCGCGGCTCCTGCGCCAGCATCCGATCCAGCTTGGAGACGAACGCCTCCGGGCCCCCCATCAGCGCGATCAGGCCCGCCGGGTCGTGGGGCACGGCCCAGGACGACTGCCACGGGCCGCCCTCCACATAGGGTCCGCCCCACGCGAACTCGGCGAACGGCTCCCGCCACGCGCCGTCGGCCTCGCGCGCGCGCATGAAGCCCACGGCGGGGTCATAGAGGTGACGGTAATTGTCGGCGCGCGCCCGAAAGACGGACTCATCCTCGCGCCGCCCCAGAACACGCGCGATGCGGCTGAGACACCAGTCGTCGTAGGCGTAATCCAAAGACCGGGCGACGCTGTGGTCCTGATGGTCCTCCACGACATAGCCGTGTTCCAGGTAATCGGCGAGGCCGAGCCGCCCGTAGTTGCCCCACCGGTCGCCCGGCTCCGTCGCGTGCCGGACCAGCCCCGCGTAGGCCGCCTCCACGTCGAAGCCGGTGACGCCCTTGACGACGGCGTCGGCCATGACGGCGTCAATGTGCGTCCCGACCATGCAGGCCCGATACCCCGGACTGGCCCACTGCGGGAACCAGCCGCCCTCCCGGCAGGCATTGGTCCAGCCTTGGAGAATCTCCGCCAGGCGCTCCGGCATCAGCAGCGCCAGCAGCGGGTAGACCGTCCGGTAGGTGTCCCAGAACCCGTTGTCCGCGTACAGAACCCCGGCGTGAACCCGGCCATCGTAGGGGCTGAAGTGAACCGGCTCCCTGGCGGCGTCGAACTCGTGCCACGCGCGCGGGAAGAGCTGGGTGCGGTACAGGCCGCTGTAGAACGTGCGCCGCTGCGCCTCCGTGCCGCCTGCGATGGCGACGCGCCCCAGAGCCGCGTTCCAGACCGCCTCCCCCTCCGCCCGGACGGCGTCGAAGTCCCGGCCTCCGACCTCACGCTCCAGATTCCGAAGCGCCTGCTCGGCGCTGAGGAAAGACGTGCCGATGGTCATCTCGACCTGCCCGCCCCCGTCCCCGAACTCCGCCACGGCCCCCTCCCGCTCGCCGGGGAGCGCCGAGGCGCTCACGAACGGGCGGCTGAAGACGGCGGCGTAGTGGCAGGCGAAGTTCGGCGGGACGCCGCCGGAGTTGGCGCGCGTGAAGCCGGTGATGGTGGAGCGCGCCGCGTTGATCTCCACGCCGGACTCGCCCTGGGACGGCTCCAAGATCACGCGCGCGGGCTGACCGGCGGGGAACGTGAACCGGAACACGCCGCACCGCTCGGTCGGCGTCATTTCCAGACGGATGCCGTAGCGGCGCAGCGTGACGGACAGGACGTGGGGCCGGACCGTCAGTTCTTCCAGGCGGAACGCCGAGGCGCGTTCGGAGGCCCTCGGCAGCGGCTCCCCCGACTGCGCCATGACGACGAAGTGCCCGTAATCCCCCATCCACGGGCTGGCCTGGTGGGTCGCACGGACCCCCTGCAGCTTGTGCGTGTCCGGGTGGAACGGCCACCGCCCCTCATCGGTCTGCGGCGTCCAGTGGGTCATCCCGAACGGGCGCGCGACCAGCGGCGACGTGTTGCCGCGCGAGAAGTCAGAGCGCGAAGCCGTCCCTTGAAGGGGGTTGACAAGGTCAACAAGGTTTTCGGCGCTTTCGGCGGGGAATTCGGGCATGGGTTCCTCAGAGGCGAGCGGGTCATAACATTGTGGCACATCCTGTCAAGGCGGAACACGCCGCCGAGCGGGTATCATAGAATCACTCACGGGCCGCCAGGCGTATCCATGCAAAGTCCGATCTCCTTTGACCGTCCCCTGCTGCTTTTGCTCTGGCCCCTGCTGCTCGTGCTGTTCTGGGGCCTGGGGCGGCGTTCCTACGCCGGGCTGCACCCGGTGACGGCCCGGCTTGCGCTGGTCACCCGCGCCGCCGTCGGGCTGCTGCTCGTGCTGGCCCTGGCGGGGCTGCACACCATCAAACGCTCCGACACCCTGACCACCTTGTTCCTGGTGGACGCCTCCCGCTCCATCCGCGACCCGCAGTTCGCCGCCGCCAAAGACTACATCGCCCAGGCCGTGGCCGCGAAGACGGGCGCGGACCAGGCGGGCGTGATCGTCTTCGGGCGGACGCCCTTCCTTGAGGACGCGCCCACGGCGACGCCGGGCGACGTGGGCGGGCTGCGGCGGGCCGTGGCTGGGGACGCGACGGACCTCCAGGGGGCGCTGCGGACGGCGGAGACGACCTTCGGGAGCGGGATGGGCCGCAAGATCGTCATCCTCTCCGACGGCAACGAGAACATCGGGGCGGCGGCGGACGAGATCGCCGCCCTGCGCGCCCAGGGGGTGCGCGTGGACGTCGCCCCGACGGACCTCGGCGGCGACGGCGGCGCGCCGGAGGCGTTGGTGGAGGGCGTGGACCTGCCCGCCCAGGCGCGGGCGGACGCGCCGTTCACGGTGCGCGTGGTCACGGACAGCACCGTCGCCCAGGCCGCCACCCTGACGCTGACGGCGGACGGGACGGTGATCGCCCGCCAGTCCGTCCAGCTCCAGGTCGGCAAGAACGCCTTCGCGTTCACGGAGACCAAGCACGACCCCGGACTGCACAAGTACGCGGCGGATTTGACACCCTCGGAAGACACGACGCCGCAGAACAACCACGCCGAGGGCGACATCACCGTCCAGGGCCGCCCGCGTATCCTCTACGTCACCGACACCGACCTGCCCGTTTATGATTCGCTCCGCAAGGCCATGGCGGCGCAGGGCATGGACGTGATCGTGCAGACGCCGGGCGTCATCTCGGACAACATCGCGGAGCTGGCCCAGTACGACGCCATCGTGCTGTCCAACGTCCCGTCCGACGAGTTCACTCCCCAGCAGGAACAGGCCATGGCCGCCGCCTGCCGCGAGTTTGGGGTGGGTCTGGGCATGATCGGCGGGGAGAACTCCTACGCCGCCGGCGGCTACCAGGGGACACCCATCGAGGACGCCCTGCCGGTCAACATGGATGTCAAGGACAAGAAGCGCTTCCCCACCATCGCGCTCGCGTTGGTCATTGAAGATTTGGAAGAACCCACCAACGTCAACTACTCCATCGAGGCGGCCAAGTCCGTCGTCAATCTTCTTCAGCCGATGGACCAGATCGGGGTGCTGGACTGCAACAACGTCTGGCGCATCCCGATGCAGCACGTCACCAACCGGGCGGCCATTCAAGCCGCCATGCAAAATCTGACGGACATGAACGACCCGCCGGACTACGACCAGTACCTGCTGACGGCGGGGCAGACCCTGCAAGCCACCCCGGCCCAGATCAAGCACATCATCTTCCTGGGCGACGGCGACGCCGCCCCGCCGTCGCTCGCCAACATCCAGACCATCCGCAGCATGGGCATCTCCGTCTCCACGGTGGCGACCGGCGCGGACTCGCAGGGCATTCAGGAACTGGCGCAGATGGCCTCGGTCGGCGGCGGCAAGTCCTACGTCGTGGAACAGGCGTCCGACCTGCCCCGATTGTTACAGCGCGACCAGGAGCAGTTCTCCAAGCTGCGCATCATCGAGAAGCCGTTCCTGGCGCAGTACGCCGGCGGCGACCCGGTGATCTCCGGCGTCCCCTGGGCCACGGAGCCGCCGCTGCTCGGCTACAACGTCTCGTCGGCCAAGCCGGGGGCGACCGTCGCGCTGACCGAGCCGGACCACCATGACCCTGTGTTCGCCTACTGGCGTTACGGCCTGGGCCGGACGTTTGCCTTCACCTCGGACGACCGGGCGCACTGGGCCGTGCAGTGGCTGGGGTGGGATGGCTACACGCGCTTCTGGGCGCAGACGCTGCGCTGGTCCCTGCGCTCCAGCGCGCGGGCGGATTTTCAGGTGACGGCGGAGAACAGCGCGGGGCAGGGGCATCTGGTGGTGGACGCCTTCACGCCGACGGGCGGCTTCGTCAACGGCGCTCCGTTGCAGGCCCGCGTGGTCGGCCCAGACCTGACGGTCAAGTCCGTGCCGCTGACCCAGACCGGGCCGGGCCGCTACGAGGGCCGCTTCGACACCGACCAGACCGGCGCGTATTTAGTCAACGTGCATCAGGGCGACGGTCAGGCCGTGCAGTCGCAGACGGCGGGGTTGGTCGTCCCCTACTCGCCGGAATACCGGACACTGGGACCAAACCTGCCCCTGCTGACCCGGCTGACGGAGGCGACCGGCGGCAAGGTCCAGCCGGACCCGTCGCGCATCTTCCGAGACGCTCCCTCCTGGGTGATCGGAGTGTCGGACCTATCCCCGGCCCTGCTGCTGCTGGCCGCGCTGCTGTTCGTCGTGGATATCGCCGTGCGCCGCCTGGCGATCCGGCCCGAGACCGTCCGCGCGGGCGCGGCCCAGGGCCTCGCCGCCGCCCAGGCGCGGGCAGCGTCTCTGCGAGACGAACGGGCGCGGCAGCAGCGGCAGCGCCCGGCCCCCTCCAATCCCCAGTTGGAGCGCCTGCTGGAGCGCCGGACCGCCGCGCGCGGGGCCGACGCCGAAGACGACGGGCCGCCCGGACGCCCCCCCGGCTCCACAGAGCGCCTGCTCAACCGGCAGGCCGCCCGCGCCGCCGACCCCACCGACGACTTCCCCACCGTCGCCTCCCTGCCCCGTAGGCCCACAGCGAACCCCCCTGCGACCCCGCCCGCCGACGCCGCAGGCGGCTACACAAACCGCTTGCTGGACGCCAAGAAGCGCGCCAAGACGGAGGACTCCGACTAGCGAACACGGACGCGCGGGGCGTCAATAGACCTTTTGCATAATTCCCCAGGGGTTGCCCCCCCCCCGGTTCGTGGGCGCAGACGCCGGTCGTCCTGCGGACGCGGGAGCGGAGCGCGACCAACGATCTTCCGTCCGCAGGACGCCTGGCCGCAGGCCCCCAAGCCCGGCATTTTCAAGTTCATTCCCTGGGGCTTGTCCCAGGGTGCGGGGGCCGGGCAGGGGGCCAGCGCCATACCCGCAGGCCGGGCGCCACAGCTATGGGCGGCACGCCCCATCCGGCGGGCCGAGCGCCGGGGCGTCTCCCCCCGGACCGCGCGACGACGCCCGCCACGCCTGCGATCACGACGGATACCCTGGGGCTTGCCCCATGTGTGATTCATGGCCGGGGCGTGATGTCGTGGATTATGCGAGAGGTCTAATCCTCGCCCGGCGGGTTGAAGATGGTTTCAATGTCTTGGGAGCCGTGCAGGACGCGGCGGATGATGAGTTGATGCTCTGTCGCCTGATAAAAGATCAGATACTTGGGGAACATTGGGACGCGCCACATCCGCAGGCCGGGGAATGCAGGCCCGTAGTCGCGGGGAGCGCCCATTCCGGGCATCTCTGCCAGCCGTTTGTAGGCCGCCTCAATCGCCGCAAGGAACCTATCCGAAGCATCCAGGCTTGCGGTCTCCGCGATGTAGTACGCGCAGTCTAGGGCGTCCACCCGCGCTTGAGGCGACCGAGTGATGATAAGGCTCTCACTCATGGCTTGCGGAGCGCGAGACGGTCTCGCACCTCCTGGCGCAACTCTGCCCACTCATGATCCGTGATGGGCCGTGGTTCGCCGTTCATTCCCGCGCGCAGGAGTTCAATCAGATGGGCTCGGTCGCGGATCGTGTTCGGCGGATCGGGCAGCCCTGCGGTCAAGTCCGCGTCGTCCTCAGGCTCAACGAACACACGCAGTCGCTGACCGGCGTAGCTCTGCCGGAGTTGACTCGCGATATCTTCAGTGGTCCCCTCGATCATCTGCATATGTGTCATGGTCTCGGCTCCGTCTCGCCCGTGCTGCACATATTGTAGCACACTGCGGGCCTTTCTCTTCCGCACAGGATGATTGTCGCGCGGGGCAATCCTCCACCCCGCACGATGACCAAGCCGCCATGCGTCCCATCAGTCCGGCTCAGGCTGACTTCCGGCGGCGCTTACAAACGATTAAGCCGAGAGGCAGCAGACACAGGCCGAGCAGGGCGACTGGCGACGGCTCCGGCACGGCGGCAGATCGGGGCGAGAACGAGGCGGTGATGTCAGACGTGAGATCGGCAAGGGAGGTCGGAGGCCCCACAACAGGCGTAAGCCAGTTATGACCGCTGGAGTCGGTCAAAGAGATACTTGGCGTTCCATCGTTTGCATTCTCCTTCAGCGCGTCGGCAGCCGCCCCGGCGCTGAGTACGGTAAAGGAATACGGATAGCCTGTGATCGCCTGAACAGGAAAGAGCGATGGATATGCGTACTCATTCCCTGTCGCGTCTGCTTCAACAGCGCCGGAGAAATTCTCAGAGACTGTAAGTGTGTCGCCGACTGTTGTCGATATCACGGGAAGAGAGTTGTAGACGTTCAGGCTTTCTTGAATGGTACCTATAGGATTTACAACGTCGGAAGAATAGTTGGATTGGGGGGCTTCTATCTCACCTGACTGAGCGTCGCTCAAGAAAGCAGTCACATTCAAAACGTTAAACGCACCCCCGTTTCGCAACTCAACTTGAAGAGCCGAGAACGTGTTGGAGAGTTGCAGTTGAACGGGCGTACCCAGCGGAAGGGTCGCCGAAGAGATTGGGATTGCGTCACTCCAATTCGCTGTGACAAAGTTGTTATGTAGTCTCCGAAGCCGAAACCAGAAGCCGCAGTCGCGTTCATGGTCACGTTACTCATTTCTGATGCAGGCTCGCGCCGTTGGTGCGGATGACTTCGCGGTACCAATGCGCCGAGTCTTTGGGCGTTCTTGCCTGCGTCTGGTAGTCCACGTGGACCAGGCCGAAGCGCTTCTGGTAGCCCTCGGCCCACTCGAAGTTGTCCATGAAGGACCACTGGAAGAAGCCCCGGATGTCCACGCCGTCGGCGTGGGCGCGCTCATAGGCCGACAGGTAGCGGGTCAGGAAGTCTATTCGTTGTGGGTCGTGGACGCCGCCATCGAGGGCGACCCAGTCGTTGTTGGCCAGGCCGTTCTCGGTGACGATGATCGGCTTGCCGTAGCGCTCCCAGAAGAAGCGCGGCCCCCAGTAGAGGGCGTCCGGGGTGACGGGCCACCCCATCGAGGTGCGGGCCAGGCCGGTGGGGAACGGGACCTGCTCCGGGACGCCGTCCGCGCCCGCCCGGAACGTCACGTCCTGGTAGATGTTGCAGCCGAAGAAGTCCAGCGGCTGCGCGATGGTCTCCATGTCCCCGGCCTGCACCGGCGGCCCGTCCGAGCCGTAGACGGCCAGGCCGTCTTCGGGGTAGCGTCCGAAAAAGATCGGGTCCAGCCACCAGGAGTTGTTCCAGAGGCTCGGCCCAGTCATCTCCCAGGTGGCGCGGCGGGCCGCCTCGATGTCGGCGGGGCTGTCCGTGGCGGGGATGCGGGCGACGCCGACGGGGGCATAGCCGACCGTTGGCGCGGCCTTCGCCCCCGCCCGGATAACCTGCACGGCACGGCCGTGCGCCAGCAGGGCGTGGTGGGCGACGCGCAGGACCTCACGCTGGCCCAGCTTGTCGCCGGGCGCGTGAATGCCGGTCTGATGGCCCAGGCCGACGAAGCACTGCGGCTCGTTCAGCGTCATCCAGTGCCGGACGCGGTCGGAGAGCCGGTCCACGACGACCTGCGTGTAGTCGGCGAACCACTCCGCGCTGTCCCGGTTCAGCCAGCCCCCCCGGCAGTAGAGGTCATACGGGAAGTCCCAGTGGAACAAGGTGACGTAGGGGGTGATGCCCGCCGCCAGCAGGGCGTCCACGAGATGGTCGTAAAAGTCCAATCCCTCGGCGTGGACGCGGCCCGTGCCGGACGGCAGGATGCGCGGCCAGGACAGCGAGAGTCGGTAGCCCTGGACGCCCAGGTCTTTCATCAGCGCGACGTCCTCGCGGAACCGATGATAGTGGTCGCAGGCCACGTCGCCCGTGTCGCCATCGGCGACGGCCCCCGGCCGGCGGCAGAGCATGTCCCAGACGCTCTCGCCGCCGCCCGCCTTGTAGGCCGCGCCCTCGATCTGATAGGCCGCCGTGGCGACGCCCCATGTGAAACCCTGCGGGAAGCTCAATCGTTTCTCCTTGACGGTGATGCCCTATTTTACTCCGTTTCGCCCGATAATGGCGCGGCGTCGGCAGAGGTATACTGAATCCATGCCCGCGTACACCACGGACGCCTTTGTGCTGCGGCGGCGGCACTACGGCGAGACGGACAACATTCTCACGCTCTACGCGCGTGACCAGGGCCGCTTCTCGGCCATCGCTAAGGGGGCGCGTAAGGCCATCTCACGCCTATCCGGGGCCACCGAGGTGCTGACCCTGACCCGCTTCGGGCTGGCCACGGGCAAGTCGCTGGAGATCGTCACGCAGGTGGAGGTGCAGGACTCGTTCACGGGTCTGCGGCAGGACCTGGTCCGGCTGGCGCACGGACTGTACCTGGCCGACCTGCTGGACCACAGCGTGGAGGACCGGATGCCCAACCCCCTGCTGTTCGACCTGTTCCACGCCGCCCTGTCGCTGACCGCCACGGTGACGCCGCCGGAGGCCGCCGCCCGCTGGTTCGAGGTCCGCCTGCTGCGTGATCTGGGTTACGCCCCAAACCTGTTCGCCTGCGCCGTCTGCCGGGAGCCGGTCCCCGGCGCGTTCCCCCTCGGCGAACGCTTCGGCCTCTCCGTCCACCACGGCGGCGCGCTCTGCCCGCGCCACGCCCGCCCGGCGTCCAACGAAGACCACAGCGGCCTGTCCCGCGACGCGCTGGCCCTGCTGCAAGCCCTGGACGCCCCGGAGATGGAAACGGGTGAAACGTTGGAGGCGTTCGCCCTCCCCGACGCCAAGAGTCTGAGCGAGGCCCGGCTCGCCCTGCGCCGCTCCCTGCGCGTCCGCCTGGAGCGCGACCTGAAGAGCCTGGAGTTCCTGGACAGCCTGCGGGTGGGGTGAGGGTTGCCTCGCCCCATGCGGCCCCGGAACCCACCCCGCCGCGGCAACCCCAAAGAAACCCCAGCCGCGCCACCCCTGCCGAAACGGGAGGGGGTTCCGGGGCCGCATGGGGTATCATCACGGGCAATGCGGATTCTGGTCACGAACGATGACGGCGTTCAGGCGGACGGCCTGTTCGCCTTGCAGCAGGCGCTTAAAGGTGTCGGCGAGGTGGCGGTGGTCGCGCCGGAGCGGCAGCAGAGCGCGACGGGGCACGCCATCACCCTGCACAAGCCCCTGCGGATGTCCCCCACCCGGCTGCGTGACGGCTCCCCGGCCTGGATGTCCAACGGGACCCCGTCGGACTGCGCGACGCTGGGGATATTGGAGGCGCTGGAGGGCCGGTGCGACCTGGTCGTGTCCGGCATCAACCACGGGCCGAATCTCGGCTGGGACGTGCATTACTCCGGCACGGTCTCGGCGGCCATCGAGGCGCGGGTGATCGGCGTCCCGTCCATCGCCGTCTCGGTGGCGTCCTGGGACGAAGACATCTGCTGGGACACGGCGGCCCGTTTCGTCGCCGAGCTGGCCCGCTGGCTGCCGTCGCACCCGCTGCCCCCGTTCACCATCCTGAACGTCAACGTGCCCAACGTCGCGCCGTCCGAGGTCAAGGGCGTCGCCGTGACGACGCAGGGGCGGCGGCAATATATAGACCGGATCGAGCGGCGCGCGGACCCGCTGGGCCGGCCCTACTACTGGCTGGGCGGCTCGCTCGCCGAGGAGGCCGCACACGCCGAACCCGGCTGCGACGTGCGCGCCGTCGCCGACGGCAAGATCTCGCTGACCCCGATCCACCTGGACATGACCGCCCACGCCGCCCTGCCGCTGCTGAAGGAGTGGAACGCATGACGATTCCCCAGCACCAGGTTCGCCTGGACGGCGACCCAGGACCCTTCCACGCCACCCTGCTCATGGACCGCTGCGCGGATGGGCTGGAGGAGGTGCGACTGATCCTCCACGCGGACGCGCCCCACCCGCTGCCGCCTTTGGCCCTGCGGTGGGCGTACCCGGCGGTAGACATCCAATCGCGGTGGGACACGGCGGCGGGCTGGAGTCGGGGCAACCGGGTCAACTGGGCCGACGGCATGACCTCCAAGGCCACCTCGCAGGCCCCGGTCGTCTGCCTGTACAGCCTGTCCGGCCTCAACCGCCTCACCTTCGCCCTCTCCGACGCCCTCAACCCGGTGACGCTCCGGGCGGGCATCCACGAGGAGACGGCGGTGTTCGACTGCGCGCTCGAGATGTTCCGGGACCCCGGCCCACCCGTCAGTGACTACACCGCCACACTGCGCCTGGATACCCGCCCTGTCCCATATTATGAGGCGTTGGACGACGTGCAGGCGTGGTGGGCGACGCTGCCCGGCTACGTCCCGTCGCCCGTACCCGCCGCCACGCGGGAGCCGATGTACTCCACCTGGTACTCGTTCCATCAACAATTGACGCCGGATGGCATCGAGGCGCAGTGCCGCCTGGCGAAAGACATCGGCTGCGGTGCAGTCATCGTGGACGACGGCTGGCAGACGGCGGACGGCGGGCGCGGCTACGCCTATTGCGGCGACTGGGAGGTGTCCCCGGCCCGGATTCCGGACATGGCGGCCCACGTCGCCCGCGTCCATGCGCTCGGCCTCAAGTACCTCCTGTGGTACTCCGTCCCCTTCGTCGGCATCCACAGCCGTGCATGGACCCGCTTCCGGGACCGGTTCCTGAGCGTGGTGGACATGACCGGCCAGGTCGGCGTCCTGGACCCGCGCTTCCCCGAGGTCCGTGAGTACCTGCTCACGACCTACGAGCGGGCGCTGCGCGACTGGGACCTGGACGGCCTCAAGCTGGACTTTGTGGACAGTTTTCCCGTGCCCCAGGAGGACCAATACGGCGGCGGGCGCGACTGCGACTCCGTGCCCGATGCCGTGGACCGGCTGCTCTCGGACGCAATGGGCCGCCTGCGCGCGATCAAGCCGGACGTGATGATCGAGTTCCGCCAGAGCTACGTCGGCCCGCTCATGCGGAAATACGGCAATATGTTTCGCGCCGGGGACTGCCCCGACGACCCGCTGGGCAACCGCCTGCGCACCCTGGACATCCGCCTGCTCTGCGGAGACACGGCGGCGCACGCGGATATGCTGATGTGGCACCCGGACGAGACCACTGAGAACGCCGCCTTGCAGATCATCAACGTCCTGTTCGCGGTCCCACAGATTTCCGTGCTGCTGGACCGGCTCCCGCCGGAACACACGCTCATGCTCCGCTGGTGGCTGGCCTGGTGGCGTGAGCATCGGGCCGTGCTGCTGGGCGGTAAGCTCATGCCCCTCCACCCGGAAATGATGTACCCGGTCGTCATCGCCGCCGGCCCCCGCAAGAAGATCGTCGCCGCCTACGCCGACCTGGTGATCTCACCGGGGAACGATTTGACTGACGAACTCTGGCTGGTCAACGGGACGCAGTCGGACCGACTAGTCCTGGAGCTGGCACAAGACTACGGCACGAGGCTGCTGAGCGTCCGCGACTGCCGGGGCCGGCCCGTGCGCGAGGAGAAGGTGCGCCTCGGCGCGGGCCTGTGCGTCCTGCCCGTCCCCCCCTCCGGCACGGCCTGTGTCCGCCTGCATTGACGGACATGAGGGCTCACGCGGTCCTGGCAAAACTCACGGATTGAAACCGATAGTCTATGGACGCAGGCACGGAGGCACCTCACAATGACACACCGACTGAAAGCAGTCGCGGAGGCGGATTCCAGACAGATGACATTACAGATACTGCCTGAAGAAGCACCGGCACAAAAGACAGGGGGCAAATCCTGCTCTCCGTTCGAGCCTGCCACGGCCGGCTTCACATTGCAGTACGAACATCCGCATGGACGCTTGTACCAGGGGGATTCGGTCGAATGGCTAGCCTCCCTGCCCTCGGCGAGCGTTGATCTTGTGTTCGCGGACCCGCCCTATAACATCAAGAAGGCGGATTGGGACAATTTCGACAGCCAGGAGGATTACATCCGATGGTCTGTCCAGTGGATCAAGCAATGCTCGCGTGTGTTGAAGCCCACGGGGTCACTTTACATCTGCGGGTTCTCGGAGATACTTGCCGACATCAAGCATCCGGCCTCGCAGTTCTTCAAGCACTGCCGTTGGCTGATCTGGCACTACAAGAACAAGGGCAATCTGGGGAACGACTGGGGCCGCTCCCATGAAAGCATCATCCATCTGCGGAAGTCTGACGCGACCAGGCTCAACATTGATGACGTGAGAACGGCCTATGGGGCGCACACGCTGAAATATCCCGCGCACCCGCAGGCGGAAACGAGCGTCTATGGCAAGGGTACGGCCAGGCAGCGTGAGGATTGGACGCCGCACCCCAGGGGCGCAAAGCCGAAGGATGTGATTGACATCCCAACGACTTGTAACGGCATGGGTGAGAAAACGCCCCACCCGACTCAGAAGCCGGAGGAACTGCTGCGCAAGTTTGTTCTCGCGTCCTCAAACGAAGGCGACCTCGTCATTGATCCCTTCTCAGGCTCAGGAACAACGACGGTCGTGGCCGAGCAGCTTCAACGCCGCTGGCTCGCGTGTGATCTTAATTCCCAGTACAATGCGTGGGCCATCGAAAGGCTCCAGAACGTGCGGCGCATGACCCAAGACGAATGGATCGCTTACGACCGCAAGACCGCCGAACGCCGGGAGTCCATCCGGTGTGATTAACCCTATGCCTGACCCAACAAATCCTCAGCCGGAATGGGCGAGTGCGATTGCCGGATATCTTGAGGAAGTCGAAACCTATTCCAAGGAAGCGCCCCGGTCACAGTGCTTCACGCGCTTGCTGGAAAGACTGCCGTTCGTCCCCGCTGAGTTCGTCAGCGAATACAATCGGGGATTGGAAGCCTCTCTGGCAGGCCAGGAGAAGGGGGCCGTCATTCACGGCGAGGCGGACGCCCTGTTCGGTAGCGTCATCGTCGAGTTCGAGAAGAAGCTGCCCAAGTCCGACAACGTCAAGCCGACGGCGAAGCTCGTGGAGGCGCAGAATCAGATCAGGCAGTACGCCGCGATGCTTTGGGCGCACGAAGCGCCCGCCTCACGCACCCGCTACATCGGCATTGCCACAGATGGGGTGCGCTTCTACGCCTACACGCCCCAGTTGAAGGACCCACTCACTCAGGCAGTCAGCATGGATGACGTGTCTTTGCTGTTGATCGAATTCGCCGACTGGTCCCGGTATACGCCAGAGGAAGTGCGGGGGTGGATTGACCGCTACTTCCTGCGGCAAGAAATCCTGTCGCCGACCTCTTGGCGCATCGTGTTCGATTTCGGGCCCCGGAGCCATGCCTTTCAGACCACCGGGAACGAGCTGCTCGCGCTGTGGCGGCGGATTTGCGACCAGAGCGAATTCGCCGTCGTCTATGACCAGTGGGCCAAGTACCTGCTGATTGTCTACGGCAGCCGGGTCGCCGCCGATGAACTGTTCGTCCGCCACACCTACCTGGCGACGCTCGCCAAGGTCATGGCCTGGCGGCGGCTGACGGATGCGAAGGAACTGCCGGACGCCGAGCAAATCCGGGAACTTCTGGAAGGCAGTCTTTTTACCAAGCAAGGCATCGAGAACTTTATCGAGGAAGATTTCTTCTCCTGGCTGGCGCGCGGGGACGCCTTGCCGGAGGCGATCCGGGTGGTGCGCGGGCTGTTTAGCCTGATGCAAAAGTACGACCTCGGCAGGCTCTCCGAGGATGTCCTGAAATCCTTGTATCAGGGCCTTGTGGACCCGGAAACCAGGCATGACTTGGGCGAGTATTATACGCCTGACTGGCTGGCGCATGAGGTGGTCGCGGAACTGCTGGACGCGCAGCCGCAGGGCAGGCTGATGGACCCGACCTGCGGTTCGGGGACGTTCCTGTACCTGGCCGTCCGCGAGAAACGCGCCCGCCTGGGCGACACGCCGCTGACGCTGACCCACATCCTGGAGACGGTCTACGGCGCGGACATCCACCCGCTCGCCGTCATCGTCGCCAAGACCAACTACCTGCTCGCCCTCGGTGAACTCATCCAGCAGCGGCGCGGCGCGATCTCCTTGCCCGTCTACATGGCCGACACTCTGCGCCTGCCGGAGCAGTTCATGCAGGGCAAGGAGTACGAGATCACCCTGGAAGGCAAGACCATCTTCCTGCCGGAGTCGCTGCTGACTGACAGCGCCGTCTACGACCGGGCCATTGGACTCTGCCAGAAGTTCGCCGAGGCGCATCGGGGCGAGCCGACCTCCCAGCCCGCTTTCGCGGCCTTTCTTTCAGGCCGGGGCTTCCACCCCACGGACGAGGCTGAGGAAAAGGCGCTCAACCGCCTCTCCAATGTTCTCCGGGAGTTCCTGGAGGAGAACCGCGACAGCATCTGGGCGTTCGTCCTGCGGAACCTGTACAAGCCCCTGCTGCTGCGCCGCCGCTTCGACGCCCTGATGGGCAACCCGCCCTGGATCGCCTTCCGCAACACGGACCCGGATTATCAGAGATGGCTCAAGCGCCACATCATGACCGAGTACCACTTGGAGAAGCGCGGACACCTCATCACGCACATGGAGGTGGCGACGCTGTTCCTGCTGCGCGCCGCTGACCTCTATTTGAAGCCCGGCGGGCGGGTCGCCTTCGTGCTGCCCCGGTCCCTGTTCCACGCCGACCAGCACAACGGCCTGCGGCGGCGCACGTTCAAGCTCAGCGAGGCAGGCCCCCATACGCTCGTTTGGCGCGGCCTGTGGGACTGCGAGCGGGTTCCCTCTCTGTTCACCGTGCCGTCGTGCGTGGTCTTCGGGCAGAAGGTGCGGCTCGGCACACCCCAGTCGGCCTCCATCGCCGGGCGCGTCTACGCGGGCCAGTTGTTCGAGCGCAACGCCAGCCGGGACACGGCCCGGAAGCACCTGACCATCCAAGACGCCGAGTTCGGCCTGCACCTGCAAGGCCCCCGCTCCTTCTGGGCCACCGAGGGGCAGACCTCCAACGCGGTCAGCCCATACAAAGATAGGTTTGAGAACGGCGCTACTCTTTACCCTCGCGCGTTCTGGTTTGCTCACGTACCACCTGCGCCTTTAGGTATCAATCTCAGCGCACCTTTTGTTGAGAGTGATCCACGCGCACAGAAAGACGCAAAAGACGCTTACAAAAATATATGCTTGGCAGGAAATGTCGAAGCCCAATTCTTGTTTGCTTCTTTTCTGTCTGCCGATATGTTACCGTTTGCCCCGGTGGACTATCGCCTCTGCATTTTGCCTATCAAAGCCGAAGGCGGTCATTATAGTCTGGTCAGCACAGAGATTGCCAGAGAGATTGGTTACATCGGTCTCGCAAAATGGTTGGAGGCCGCTGGTAAGGAGTGGGTAGCACGACGAGGCACAAAGGCGGACAAGTTGACGTTGTTTGGCTGTGTGAACTACCGCAGCAAATTGACAAGTCAAAACCCACAAGCAAAATTCCGGGTCGTCTACCCTGACGTACAGCGAGTGGCAGTGGCAACAATTCTTGCGGAGCCGGAAGTGACATTCAGTATAGGGAAGCAGAGTATCAAGGCGATGGGGGTTGTCGTAGAGAATGCCGCCTACTCATATGAGACCGACAATCTGGACGAGGCGCAGTACCTTTGTGCGGTTCTCAACTCCGGGGTCATTGACATTCGCCTCGCCAGCCTGCGGAGCCGGATGCAGGCCGCCCACCCGCACGTCCACAAGAAAATCTTTGATGTCGCCCCCATCCCTCGCTACGACGACGCCGACGCCGACCACCAGGCGCTTGTCGGGCTGACCCAAGTATGCGCGGCGAAGGTGAGCGCGTGGAAGGCGGGCGGGGCGGGCGACGCCACGGACATCGGGGTACTTCGGCGGCTGGCGCGGGCGGAGATTGCCGCCGAACTGACGCAGATTGACGCCCACGTGCAGAAAATATTGGAATGAACCCGCAAAGCATGACAGACACAGAGCAACCCATCGTCGCCAAGTTCGGCGGCTCGTCGGTGGCCGATGCGGGGCAGATACGCAAGGTCGCGGGCATCGTTCGGGCCGACCCGCGCCGGCGGTTCGTCGTCGTGTCCGCGCCGGGGAAGCGGGGGGCGCAGGACAAGAAGATCACGGACCTGCTGTATCTCTGTCACTCGCTCGGCGAGCAGGGCTTGGACACGGCGGCCCCGTTCGCGGTCATCAAGGAACGTTATTTAGGCATCGCCGAGGAGCTGGGCGTGGCGGGGGCGTGGGAGTGGCTGCGCGACGTGCAGGGGCGGGTGGCGGCGGGGGCGTCCCGCGACTGGGTGGCCTCGCGCGGCGAGTACCTGAGCGCGCGGGTCATCGCGGCCTTCCTCGATGCGGAGTTCGTGGACGCCGCCGAGGGGATTTTCTTCGGGAGCGATGGGCGCTTCGCGGCCACGGAAAGTTACGCGCGCCTGGGGGAGCGGCTGGCACAGGTCCCCGACGGGCGCATCGCCGTCATCCCCGGCTTCTACGGACAAGACGCGGGGGGGCGCATCAGGACGTTCTCGCGGGGCGGCTCGGACGTGACCGGGGCCATCGTCGCCCGCGCCGTGGGCGCGGCGGCCTACGAGAACTGGACCGATGTGTCCGGGATGCTGATGGCCGACCCGCGTTTGGTCCAGGACCCGCGCCCCATCGCCGAGATCACCTACCGGGAGCAGCGCGAGCTGTCCTACATGGGCGCGAGCGTCCTGCACGACGAGGCTGTGTTCCCCGTGCGCGAGGCGGGCATCCCCATCCATATCCGAAACACGGACCGGCCCGAAGATGGGGGCACGCGCATCGTGCCGGAGCGCGACGCGGCGGGGACGCCGATCATCGGCATCGCGGGCCGGACGGGCTTTGCGACGATCTTCACCGAGAAGGCGCTGATGAACCAGGAGCGCGGCTACGGGCGGCGCGTCCTGGAGGTCCTGGAGGCGCACGGCATCTCCTACGAACACTCCCCGACCAGCATTGACACGCTCTCGGTGATCGTCACCGACGAGGAACTCAGCACCCAGGAAGCCGCCGTCGTCGCCGAGATTCGCCGGGCCGTGGAACCCGACCGGATCGAGGTCGCCCACGACATCGCCATGATCGCCATCGTCGGGCAGGGCATGGTGCATCGGGTCGGCGTCGCCGCCCGCGCCTTCGCCGCGCTGGCCGGGGCGGGCATCAACATCCGCCTGATCAACCAGGGTTCCAGCGAGCTGAACATCATCGTCGGCGTCGCCGCCCCCGACTACCCCGCCGCCGTCCGCGCCCTCTACCAAGCGTTCACGGAGGGGGTATAATCGGGGCAGGGCAGAGGAGGCGAGACCATGACACCGACCATCCGGCCGGAGCGGGCGGGCAAGTTGGAGCAGGAAGTGCGGACCTGGCTGACGCACCGGGATGAGTTGCTCCGTGAGGCGCAGGGCCAGTTCGTCGTCATCCAGGGCGACCACATCCTTGGGACTTTCCACAGCGAGAAGGAAGCGTTCACACAGGCGCACCGCCGCCTCGGCCTGGGCCGGTTCTTGGTGCGGGAGATCATGCCGGGCGAGAAGGTCTACTACGTCAGCGGGTCGGCGCTTGGGCCGGTGGAGAAAGAGGACGACGTTGCCTCGCCTGACGATCACTGACAGCGACATGAGGCACACCGGACCTGTCATTCCGGTTCAAGTCGGGCCGATTCTTGAGACACACGAGGCGTGGCGGCGGGAGCGCGGGGCCGTTCCCTCCGCGACCATACTTGCCTTGCTGGACACGGGGGCATCAGGCACCCTCGTCCGCACGTCGGTCCTGGAAAGGCTGGGATTGGAAGCCGCCGGTCCTGTCTTCCTGAACACGCCTTCTACCACAGAGCCGGAGGAACGTTCCGAGTATCGCATCAGGCTCGTCTTGGCGAAGAACATCGTTTTCGAAACAGATGTCGTGGAAGCCCCCTTAGGCGGTCAGCACGTCCAATGCCTGATCGGGCGCGACATCCTGGACGTGTGCCGCTTCGTCTACGACGGCCCCAGACGCCGGTTCACTCTGACCACCGTACCCGGCGAAGAGTGACGGGCCGGGTCACTGCTTTGGGGGCAACGATGGAACTGTCGGAATTCGTCCAGGAAAAGCGTGAGGACATCCTGCGGCTGGCCGCGCGGCACGGCGCGCACAGCGTCCGCCTGTTCGGCTCGGTCGGGCGGGGCGAGGCGGGGCCGGACAGCGACGTGGATTTCCTGGTCGAGATGGGGCCGGAGCGGACCCTGCTGGACTTCAGCGGCCTGCGGCTGGACTTGCAGGACCTTCTGGGGCGGAACGTAGATTTGGTCGAGTCGGAAGGTCTGCGCGGCACGATCCGTGACCACGTTCTGGCGGAGGCGCGGCCCCTATGAACAAGAAGCCCAAGAACGACCTTGTGTACCTGACGCACATCCAGGAGACCCTAACGCGCATCGCCGACTATACGCGCGGCGGCCACGAGGAGTTTCTGGCGGACACCAAGACTCAAGACGCCGTTTTGCGCAACCTGCAAACGATGGCGGAGTCAACGCAAAACCTCTCCGACGCGCTGAAGGACTCGCACCCGGAGGTCGCCTGGCGTCAGATCGCCGGGTTTCGCAACGTCCTAACGCATGACTACTTAGGCGTCAACTTGGAGCGCGTCTGGCAAACAATTGTGACAGACCTGCCGCCCTTCGCCCAGGAGATCGCGGCTATGCTCAGCCGGGCGTCCGCGCCGGGCCGGAGTCCCACTTAACGACGCCTGCTTCACACCACCGGCAAAGTGTGTTATAATAGGCCGAGCGGCTAGGCTTACAACACCCTGGCCGGGGACTCTCGCGGGCCGTGTCGGGGAAGTGATGCCATGGGTCAGATTCTGAGAAATGGGCAGGTGGTCGCCGTCGGGGAGGCGGGGCTGCGCTGCCGGGTCGAGCGCCTGCTGGGCGCGGGCGGTCAGGGGGAAGTCTACCTGGCGGACCTCCAGGGCCAGCCCGTGGCGCTGAAGTGGTACAACGAGTTCGCCGCCACGCCGGAGCAGTACGACACCCTCAGCGACCTGGTCCGGCGCGGCCCGCCGACGCCGTACTTCCTGTGGCCGATGGGGCTGTCTTTCAGCAGCGAGGCCCCCCAGTTCGGCTACGTCATGCCCCTGCGCGACCCTGCCTACCGGAGCATGGAGGACCTGATGGCCGCGCGCGTCACGCCGTCGTTCCGGGCGCTGGCGACGCTGGGTTACCACCTGGCCTACAGCTTCCTGCGGCTGCACGCGGACGGCCTGTGCTACCGGGACATCTCGCGCGGCAACGCCTTCTTCCACCCGGAGACCGGGGAGGCGCTGATCTGCGACAACGACAACGTGACCATTGACGGCAGCGCCTACTGCGGCGTCCAGGGCACCCCCAAGTTCATGGCCCCGGAGATCGTGCGCGACGAGGCCCGACCCTCGGCCCACACGGACCGGTACTCGCTGGCCGTGCTGCTCTTCTACATCTTCATGATCGCCCACCCGCTCGACGGGGCCGCCGAGGCGGCGCTGACGGTGATGGACGCGGAGGCGGCGACGCGGCTCTACGGCACGGACCCGGTCTTCCTCTACGACCCCAACAACGACTCCAACCGGCCCGTCCCCGGCATCCACGACAATGCCATCGTCTACTGGCAGCTCTACCCCGGCTTCCTGCAGCAGCTCTTCACCCAGTCGTTCACCGTCGGCCTGTACGACCCCCAGCACGGGCGGGTGGTGGACAGCCAGTGGCAGCGGGCCATGGTCCGGCTGCGCGACAGCATCTTCCACTGCGGCCAGTGCGGCGCGGAGAACTTCTACGACGGCGAGCGCATCCGGGCGGCCGGCGGCGACCCCGGCTTCTGCTGGGCGTGTACCCGGCGGCTCACCCTGCCGCCGCGCATGCGGATCGGGCGCGACGTGGTCATGCTGAACCGCGACACGGCGCTGTACCCGCACCACATTGACGGGGCGCGGCTGTGGGACTTCTCCAACCCGGTGGCCCGCGTCGTCTCCCACCCCACGGACCCGACGCAGTGGGCGCTGGAGAACCTCACCCCGTCCAAATGGACCTACGCGCCCCCCGGCGGCTCCATGGTGGACGTGCCGCCGGGCCGACGCGCGCCCATCGCCGGGGGCGCGAAGATTCTGTTCGGCACACAGGTCGGCGAGGTCGCCCTCTGAGCCGACGGCCTTTCTTTTTTCTCGTTCTTCCCGCCCGTGGTCATATCCGCGCCCCGCGCGCATCTTGAGACAGTCAGAAGGAGCAACATCATGGAGATCGCACGACCGGGGGGCGCCATCGCCAACCGCCCGCTGCATTTTATCTGGATCATCGACCGTTCCGGCTCGATGTCGGTCAACGGCAAGATCCAGGCCGTCAACAGCGCCATCGAGGAGACGCTGCCGGAGATGAAGGCCGTCGCCCGCGAGAACGCGGAGGCGCAGGTGCTGGTGCGCGCCGTCACCTTCTCCGATGGGGCGCAGTGGCACGTCTCCCAGCCGACCACCCTGGAGGACTTCCGCTGGAGTCCGATCACGGCGGACGGCGTCACCGACATGGGGCAGGCGCTGCACCTGGTGGCGGACCAGATGAAGACGATCTCGCAGCGCGGCCTGCCGCCGGTGCTGGTGCTGATGTCCGACGGCCAGCCGACCGACGACTACGCCGCCGGGCTGAAGGCGCTGATGGCCGAGCCGTGGGGCAAGAAGGCCGTCCGCATGGCGATCGCCATCGGCAGCGACGCGGACGTGGAGGTGCTGCAGAAATTCATCGGCAACCCGGAGCGGAAGCCGCTCTCGGCGGGCAACCCGAAGTCCCTGGTGGACCAGATCAAGTGGGCGTCCACGGTCGCCCTGCGGGCCTCATCCGAGGTGCCAGCCCAGTGGGTCGGCGAGGCGACCTTCGGCGGCGGCAGCGTCCCGATTCCCACCCCACCCCCGGCCCCGGCGGCGGACACGGGCGGCTGGGTCTTCTAGTCCCATTCTCACAGCAAGGCTCTATCCGGTATGGCAACAAACGGCGCGCGCGGCGCACTCAGGGCGATCATTGAGGGGCAGGGAGTCGGGGTGCTGACGCAGCCCCGGCTGGTGGAGAGTCTGCTGGCGGATATGTGTCCCGACCAGCGGCGCGAGACGCACCTGCTGGCCGGGGCGCAGCGCGAGGGCGTCCCGGACGAGCTGCGGACCCCGTCGACGGTTCCGCCGCCGCTGCTGCGCGCCCGCCTCCAGCAGCGCCTGGCGGAGAACCTGTCGGTGACCGAGGAGGCCGCGCGCTGGGCGGTGGAGACCTGGGCCATCGCGCTGGGCGTACTGGCCGAGTCGGAGGCCCAGACCGGCCCGTCCCTGCGCAGCTCCCAGCCCCAGCCGCCGCCGACCCGTGAACGTCCCGCCGAGCCGACGCCCGCCGAGCCGACGCCCCCCGTGACGCCGACGTGGCAGAGTCAGGCGCAGAGTCAGGATACGTCGCCGTGGCAGACGTCGCCAGGCCTATCGCAGTCGTGGCAGACGCCGGAGCCGCCCCAGGCCCCCGCGCAGCCCCAGATGCCTGCACAACCCCAGACGTCGTGGCAGATGCCCCCGCCGAGTCCGCCCGTCCAGCCGGGCGGTGCGGTCTGGCCGCCGCCGGTGTCGGGGCAGGGCGCGTGGCAGATGGGCGGCAACGACAGCGGCACGGGCGCGATGGCCGCTCTGCCGCCGCAGCTCAGAGGCTTCAACTGGGGCGCGCTGTGGATGAACTGGATCTGGGCCATCGGCAACTCGACCTGGATCGGCCTGCTGGCCCTGATTCCCTATGTGGGCTTCATCATGGCCATCGTGCTGGGCGTCAAGGGCAACGAGTGGGCCTGGCAGAACCGGCGGTGGAACAGCATCGAGGAGTTCCAGGCCCAGCAGAAAACTTGGGCGATTGTGGGTTGGGTGTTCTTCGGTCTGGCCGTCGCCCTCGTCATTATCATCATGATCGTGGGCGCGAGCAGCAACAGCAACTCTCAGTGATCGTGGAGGAAGCAAGATGTCTCACACAACATTCGCCGGTGCCGCTTCATTCGAGATTGTGTCTCAGGGCCGGGCGCTGCCCCTGTTCTACGGGGCGACGTTCACGCGCGATCAGTTCCCGATGCTGGTCCCATCGGCGGGCGGCGGCCCGGTGGCGCAGGTCAGCGCCAACCCGAACGACCCGTCCCAGCTCGGACTACAGAACCTGACCGCCCAGCCCTGGGCCGCCGTCATGCCCGACGGCTCCCAGCAGCAGGTCGAGCCGGGACGCAGCGCCCGCCTCGCCGACGGCGTCTCCCTGCACATGGGCGGCGTCCAGTGTGACATCCGCGCCGCGCAGCCCGCCGTTCAGCCCGCCCAGTCGGGGTTCCCCCTTCCCCCGTTCGGCCAACAGCAAGCGCCCGCGTTCGGGCAGCAGCCGGTGGGCGGGGGCTGGATGCCGCCGACGGGCGGCCCCGTGGGCGGCATGGCCATGAGCGCCAACGACAGCGGCACGGGCAAGACGGCGGTGCTGCCCCCGGAGCTGAAAGGCTTCAACCGGGGCGCATGCATCTTCACCTTCATTTGGGCTATCGCAAACAAAACGCCGATCGGCCTGCTCGCCCTCATCCCCGTCGTCGGCCTCGTCATGATGTTCGTGCTGGGCCGGAAGGGCAACGAGTGGGCCTGGCAGAACCGACGCTGGGACAGCATCCAGCAGTTCCAGGAAGTCCAACAAAAATGGGACAATGCGGTGCGGATACTGATCCTCGTGCTGATTGTCCTAAGGGTCGTTCTGAGATTCGTCCTTCCCGACTCTTCGAGCCATTGACCGTCATCCCATTGTGAGAGGAAGACCTTATGACCACCACACCCAGTTCTTTCATTCTTGACGTGCAGGGCCAGCCCTTCCCGCTGTACTACGGGGCGTCGTTCACGCGCGACCAGTTCCCGATGCTGGTCCCGTCGGCGGGCAGCGGCCCGGTGGCGCAGGTCAGCGCCAACCCGAACGACCCGTCCCAGCTCGGACTACAGAACCTGACCGCCCAGCCCTGGGTCGCCGTCATGCCCGACGGCTCCCAGCAGCAGGTCGAGCCGAGCCGCAGCGCCCGCCTGATCGCGGGAGTCACCCTCCAGATGGGCGGCGTCCAGACCCAGATTCGCGCCGCCCAGGCCCCCGCCCCGGCGGGCATCGCCCCGCCCGCGTTCACCCCGCCCGCCTTTGGCCAGCCTCAGCCGCAGGCCCCGCAGTTCGGCCAGCCGCAGCAACAGGCTCCCGCCTTCGGGCAGCCGCAGACGGGCCAGGCGAGTTTCACCCCACCGGCTTTCGGTCAGCCGCAGCAGCCGCCGCCGTTCGGCCAGCCGCAGGCTTCCCCATTCGGCCAGCAACAGCCGGGCGGGGCCTGGCCGCCGCCTGCGGGCGGCCCGGCGGGTGGCGTCTACATGGGACAGAACGACAGCGGCACGGGCAAGACGGCGGTGCTGCCCCCACAACTGCAGGGCTTCAACGTCGGCGCGTTCTTACTCAACTTCATCTGGGCCATCGGCAACCAGACTTGGATCGGCCTGCTGAGCCTGGTCCCCTACGTGGGCTTCATCATGGCCATCGTGCTGGGCGTCAAGGGCAACGAGTGGGCCTGGCAGAACCGACGCTGGGAGAGCATCGAGCAGTTCCAGGAGGTGCAGAAGAAGTGGACGAAGGCCGCGCTGATCGTTCTCGTCGCGTCCATCGTCGTCGGCATCGTCGGAGGCATTCTCTTCGGCATCGTCGCCGCGCACATCCCCGCTCAACCGCAACAGTAAGACCATTGGAGTAGGAGAGACCGATGACCACCACGGCGATCCCGCTGGTCCTTGACGTGCAAGGCCGGAGTTTCCCGCTATTCTACGGGGCGTCGTTCACGCAGGGCGAGTTGCCGATGCTGGCTCCATCGGCGGGCGGTGGGCTGGTGGCGCAGGTCAGCGCCAATCCCAACGACCCAACGCAGCTTGGGTTGCAAAATCTGACCAGCTGGCCCTGGGACGCCGTCATGCCCGACGGGTCACGCCATCAGATCGAGCCGGGCCGGAGCGCACGCCTGATGGAAGGCGTCACGGTGCAAATGGGTTCCACCTGGGGTCAGATTCGCTTCGCGCCGGCACCGGGCCAGGCCGTGTATCCTCCGCCGGGCGGCGTCGCTCCTGGCTGGAACATGAACGCCGGAGCCAATGACAGCGGCATGGGCAAGATGGCGGTACTGCCCCCGGAGCTGCGCGGCTTGAACTGGGGGGCCTTGTGGCTCAACGGCGTCTGGGCGATGTACCACTTCGCCTTCTTCCGACCGCTGCTCCGAATCCCGTTCCTGGGGCGGCGCATCGCCGTGATGATCGCCCTCGCGCCCCTGATGCTGATGGCAGCGGTCCCGATCCTGGGGCCTCTCCTGGCAATCGCCGCGATGGTCGTGCTGGGCGTCAAGGGCAACGAGTGGGCCTGGCAGAACCGGCGCTTCGCCGGCATCGAGCAATTCAAGGCCACCCAAAAGGCGTGGGCGATCTGGGGATGGGTTTGCGCAGTCTTGGATATCGCGCTTTGCATCTACGGTTTCCTGCGCCCTTATCATCACGCCCAATGAACATCGAACCACCGGAAGGACACGATCATGACTACAACCTCTGTCCCGCTGGTCCTTGACGTGCAGGGGCAGGCCATCCCGCTGCCGCCGGGCGCGCGCCTGATGCCCAACCTCCTGCCGATGCTCGTCCCGTCCACGATGGGCGGCCCGGTGGCGCAGGTGGCCGCCAACCCCAACGACCCGTCCCAGCTCGGGTTGCAGAACCTGACCGCCCAGCCCTGGCCCGCCCGGATGCCCGACGGCACGGAGCGGCAGGTCCTGCCGGGCCAGACCCTGCGGCTGGCCGAGGGCGTCATGCTCTCCTGGGGCGGCGTCTTCGTCCAGGTGCGCTCGGCGTTCGCGCCCGCCGCCCCGCCCCCGCAGCCCGCCTTCGGGGAGCAGCCGCAGGCCCAGGCTTACGGGACGCCCCCGCTGGCCCAGGGCGGCTGGCAGAACCCGCCGCCGCCGGGCGGGTGGCAGACGGGGGGGGCGGGCGCGGTCCGCCCGCAGCAGACGCCGCTGGCCCCGCCGGGCGGGTCGCTGGGCATGAGCCAGATCATGCCCCTGTTCTCCAAGACCAGCCGACCCAAGCTCAAGACGGTCCTCATACCGGGACTGATCCTCGTCGTCTTCGTGGCCCTGCTGTTCGCCACCAGCGGCCCGACCTACATCGACTGCCTGGGCACACTCCTGCTGCTGATGATGTTCACGGTGGTGTACCAGCTGTGCGGCAAGAAAAAGCCATGGTGGGTCTTCCTGCTGACCGCCCTCTCGACCATGATTCTGATGGCCGTGTTCATGATGTTCGGCTACTTCTTCAACACCCCGGACAACCTGATCGGCTTCAGCATCGTCGGCCTGCGCGAAGAGTTCCTGAAGTCAATCCCCGTGTTCGTGGGGCTGTTGATCGGCCTCAAGGCCACCGCGCCCCCCGCCTACGGCCAGCCGCAGAAGGAGTCGTGGGCCGAGCGCGTCGGGGTGCGGGAGCCGCTGGACGGCATCCTGATCGCGGCGGCCTCGGCCTCCGGCTTCACGTTCCTTGAGACGCTCGGCCAGTACGTCCCCGGCGTCATGCAACAGGTTGCCCAGCAGAGCGGCGCGGCGGCGGGCGAGGCGGCGGGGGTGGAGCTGCTGGTGCCGCGCATCCTGGGGGACATCAGCGGGCACCTGGCCTACAGCGGCTACTTCGGCTACTTCATCGGCCTGAGCGCCCTGATGCCCAAGCACCGCGTCAAGCTGATCCTGATCGGATTCCTGGCCTCCGCCGGGCTGCATGCCTTCTGGGACACCTTCGCCAACAACGTGCCGGTGATGATCGTGATCGGCGGCCTGTCCTTCGCCTTCCTGGCGGCGGCCATCGTGAAGGCCCGCCAGCTCTCGCCGGGCCGGGCGATGAACTTCGCCACCCAGATCAACAGGACGCCGTGAGCGGGCCGCCTGAGAGTCCCACAGGAAAATTCCCATGAGCGAGGACCCCGATGAGTGATGTCAGCCCCGCCGCCGCGCCGCTCTGGAGCGCGGCGGGGGCCAGCGTGATCGGCGCGGCGCACACGCGCGCCGGCAAGCCCAAGCAGGACGCCCTCGGATGGCGGCCCGCGCAGGGGCGCAGCGTCGCGCTGGCCGTGGCCGACGGCCACGGCAGCCCGAAGTGCTTCCGCAGCGAGCGCGGCTCCCAGTTCGCGGTGGACGTGACCCTGTCCCTGCTGGGGCGGCTCATGGAGGGAGCCGGGGAATCCGTTGAGATATCCCGCCTGCGGGCGCAGGTCAAGGAGGCGCTGCCGCCGGAGATCGTCGCGCAGTGGCGACGGCTCGTGGAGGCGGACCTGGCGCGGGAGCCGATCACCCCGGAGGAGTGGGCGACCCTGGCCGGGCGCGACGGCGAGGCGGCGACACAGCCCGTGCGCGACGACCCGTTCCTCGCCTACGGGACCACCCTGCTGGCCGCCGCCGCCACGCCCCGATTCCTGGTCGTGCTGCAGAACGGTGACGGCGACATCCTCAGCGTCTCCCGTGAGGGGACCGTCGCGCGCCCGCTGCCCGGCGACTCCCGCCTGATCGCCAACGAGACGACGTCCCTGTGTTCGCCGGACGCCGTTCAGAACTTCCGCAGCGCGTTCCACGAGATGACCGCGACGCCGCCGTCGCTGATCATCCTGTCCACGGACGGCTACGCCAACTCCTTCCAGGACGAGGCGGGCTTCCTCCAGGTCGGCGGCGACCTGCTGGCCCTGATCGCCGCGCACGGGCTGGGGCAGGTGACGGCGAACCTGGAGGACTGGCTGGAACACGCCTCCAAAGAGGGTAGCGGGGACGACGTGACCCTGGGCCTGCTGGCGCTCCAGACGATCGGCGACGCGCTGCCCCCGGCACGGCCCGCCGCGCAGGCGAAGGCGTTGGCCTCCGTGGGCGGCGGCGCGGTGTTCGGAGGCCCCGTGGCCGATCCCCCACAGCCCGTCCTGCCCGCCGCGCCGGAGCAGGTCGTCCGTCCGCCCACGACCGCCGTGTCCCTGCCGCAGTCCGTGTCCGCCGCGCAGTCGGCGTCCCTGGCGCAGTCCGCGCCTCGGTCCGTGCCCCTGGTACAATCCATGCCGCAGGCCGCGCCGATGCCGCAGGCCGCGCCGCGTCCGAACGCCTCCCCCACGGGGTCCATCTTCGCGGCGCTCGGCGTCCTGCTGCTGGCCCTGCTGCTGCTGACCGCCGTGTTCCTGCTCCACAAGCACCCGCACACTGTCACCCCCGTAGGGCCGGGACGGCACCCCGCGACAAGCGCCGCCGCGCGCACCCTGGACTTGGGCGCGGTGCAGGCGGGAACCACGGTCGCACTGTCGGTCCCCGATCCAGGATCACGCCGTTACACGCTGCGCCCCGCGCGCCGGGGCCTGTCACTGACACTTCAGGGTGATACCCTCGCGCTGGCCATCAGCCCGGATCGCAGGCTGGGTCCTTTCCACACCGCTCTCTGGTATCCAACCGGCGGCGGTCAGCATGGCGTCATCCCCATCACAGGCACCGTCACCCCGGCGGGGTCCGCAGCCGCCCCCACGGAGACCGCGCCGGCCCCGGCTCCGGGGACACAGACGCCCTCCGACCCGACAGCGGCTGGGGGGAAGTCCGACACGCCGCCCGTGGACCATCCCCAGTGACCAACGCCAAGCGGCTGACACTCGTGCTGGAGCGGCCCGTATCCGGTGAGACGGGGAGCGGGCACACAGGGACCGCGCTGGGGCGCGTCGTGGAGGCCCACCCGGCCCTGGAGCCGCTGCTGGACTTCGCCGGGCCGGACCCGGTCCAGATGGCCGCCCTCCTGGGAGTCTCGTCTGCGCATGACCCTGAAGACATGGCGGACTTGGCCGAGATTGACTTCGGCCCCGTAGACTGGCACGAGGCGTCCGCCGGGCTGGCCGTGCTGCGGGCCGCGCAGAACGCCGTCCGGGCCGCGCCCGGCAGCATCGCCGCCGCGACCTATGACCCCGGCCTGCGGCCCGAAGAGGTCCTGGCAGACCTGGAAGATTTAGAACGCCTTTTGCTCCTCGCCCTGCGCCACGAGACCCGGTTTCGCCTCATCCTGACGGGCTGATCTGGAACGTCCGCCGCAGGTAGCTCAGATACACCGTGTCATCACACATCGCCTTGCCGGGGCTGTCGCTGAGCTTGGCGACGGGGCGACCGTTGCAGCGCGTCATCTTGATGACGATGGACAGCGGCGCGAAGCCCATGTCGTTTGTCAGGTTCGTGCCGACGCCGAACGACGTGCGGAGGCGGCCCTGGAAGTGCCTGGACAGGGTGATGGCGACCTCCATGTCCAGGCTGTCGCTGAAGACAGCCGCTTTGGTCTTCGGGTCCACACCCATGCCCTCGTAGTGGGCGATCAGTTTCTCGCCCCACTCCACGGGGTCGCCCGAATCGTGCCGCGCGCCGTCATACGCCTTGCAGAACAGCTTGTCGAAGTCGCGCAGGAAGGCGTCCACCCCCACCACGTCCGAGAGCGCGATGCCGAGGTCGCCCCGGTACTCCTGCATCCAGGTGTCGAAGGCGAAGCGCTGGAAGTCCGGCAGGGCGACCAGTGCCTGACAGGCTTGCAGGAACTCGTGCGCCATGGTCCCATAGGGCCGCAGGCCGTCGCGCATGGCGGCGGCGACGTTGCTGGTCCCCAGGAACTGCGCGCCCAGCGTGTCCCGCAGGCGGCGGATCACCGTCCCCTGCCAGTCCCGGCTGTAGCGGCGGCGTGTGCCGAACTCCATCAGGGCGACCGGGGCCGTCGTTTCAGTCTGGAGCCGGGCGATCTTCGCCTCCAGCCGCCGCTCCCCCTCCCGACGGTTGGCCGCGTCGTCGGGGTGCGCGCGGCGACAATACACCTCGTTGATGATGGCGAGCAGCGGCACCTCGAACAGAATGGTCTGGAACCAGTTGCCGACGATCCGCACTTGCAGCCGGTCTTCGGGCGCGGCGTCCGGCTGGATGGTGATTTTGACTCGGTCGGGGTTCAGGCGCAGGTCGGCCAGCGCGTCCACATAGGAGGGCTTGAGGTAGCGGATACTCTTCAAGTAGGCCGCCTCGTCGGCGGTCAGGTGGAGCCCACAGTACGCCGCCAGTTCTTCCCGTATCTCATCGGCATACGGCGACAGGTCCACCACCTGCGTCCGGCACTTGAAGGCGTACTCCACCTGGACGTTCGGGAAGTGGCTCCAGACCACCTGGCCCATCGTCAACTTGTAAAGATCAGTGTCCAGTAGCGATTTGATGATCATTCTTGGCTTTTCTCGATGAACCCGTCTTCTGCCCGCGAAGGCGGGGATTTGTTTTTTGAAGCGCGGGGGTTCAGCCCCGCGAACACCACCCCTGCGTCAGTTTACCGCAGACTGAACCGATACAAGACGCCGTCGCGGGCGAACAGGGCCTGCGAGCCGTCCTTGCCCAGCAGGCAGTCGCCGCGCAGGGCGGGATCGGCGAGGACTTTCATGCCCGCTCCATGAATTCGCGCGGGGAACACCTCCAACTCCTCCGCATCATTCAAGTGAAGGCAGACGCCGTGGTCCAGCACGACGAAGTTGACGCCCAAGGTCTGTAAGTCTTCACAGGCACGCACGTCATAAGTATCGCAGGTGGCGCTGAAGCGGAAGATCAGTTTGCGGTAGCGGCCCTCCCGGACGGCGACGGCCATCAGGACGCCGCCCTGGAACTTGGCGTCCACCACCTGAGACCCGTCCAGTTCGGGCAGACGGACTTGGACACAGACCCCGGACTTCGGCAGCAGGGAGGCGTACCACGCGCCGAGCAGGTTCTGTAGGGCGATGCCCTCAAACAACTGCGTGGCCTGCTCCAGCACCGTGCCGACCACTTTGACGCGAGGCAGCACCCGCTGCGGCATCGCCAGGAAACTCACCTCCAGCAGCGACGCGCCCGCTTTGACGTACAGCCGCCCCTCCGTCGTCATCATCTGCTCGCCCGCTAGGTCCAGCGGAATCGCCCGCCCCTCGCCCACGTCGTACAGGCTGACACGGTCCCTCTGGAACGTTGCGCGGACGGAGCGGCCAGTTTTTGGGACCCGGATGAGGTCAGGTTCCAGGCTCCCCGCGTAGGGATGGATCACAAACGGGCCGCCCTCGGCCTCCTGCCGCGCGGGCCGGGCCGGAAGCGTGACGATGGCGAACGGGTCGTCCGGCGGCGGGACACGGCACCCTCGTTCCAGCACCGCGCCGTACCACTCCCGGTACGCTTGCGGGATGACGGCGAAGGGCAGGCAGGCACCGGGGACGGAGACCGAGGGGTTCAGCACGGAGACGTTCCCGCACATCCGCTCCTCCAGGGTCTTGAGCGACGGGTGCTTGCCCTTGTACGGGTGGATGCCGACGAGCATCTGGAACGAGACGACAGCGAACGAGAACCAGTCCGTGCCCCGGTCCCACTTCTGGGCGTGCCGGTCCCGCACACTGTCCATCAGCGCCGTCGCCGGGAAGCGCGGCGTCTGATAACTGTCCACGTCAATAAAGAAGACGTGTTCAAACTGCGGGTCCACCAGAAAGTTCATCTCGTTGAGGTCCACGACCAGCAGCCCGCAACCATGAACATGGCGCACCCCGGCCTGGAGTTCACGGACCAGGTGCAGCGCCTTCTCCGGTGTCAGTCCCATTCTGTCCCGAAACGTCTTGGGGAATGTTCGGCACAGCACATGGGTATCCGGGACGGCGCGCATGGTGTATCCTATGGGCGTCTTATGCGCGTCCCATAGCACGTCCTGTGGGCGGACGATGTCCGGGAGCGTCAGCGCCGACAGTTCGCCGATCTTGGCGGGCGAGATCGTCTTGGCCGGGTCGGCGTAGACTTTGTAGGCCGTGTCGCCCCGGACATAGACCGCGCCCTCGCCCCCCTGCCCCCGGAACTCCGCCTGCGTCAGCCGCACCTTCTTCCCCTGCACATACACATCCATCGTCGGCCTCCGACCCATGCGAGAGGGATTTATCCCCTCGCGTCTACTCCCTCGCCGATGCCCATACCGGGGACTCATCCCCCAGCCACACGACGCCGAGCGCCACGTCATCGTGGTGCTGCCAGCCCTCGCGCACTCCGTCCCGCAAAAACGCCTGGGCGCGGCGCTGGGCGAACCGGCCCTGGCCGCCCTTGAAGGCGAGCAGTCGCGTCAGCACGTCGGGGACCGCGACCGGCTGGGCCGCCCGCGAGGTCTCCGTCCGGGCCGCCCGCGCGAACGACTGGACGCCATCGCTCAGCACGGCCACGAACTGCACATCGGCCACGGCCCCCGTGAACGTCTCGCACTCCTGATCACTGGAAACGGTCTCCATTTCCCGCGCACCATCCGCCGTCAGCCGCCAGTGCTGGATCAGTTTGGCGTTTCCCGCCTGCGCCTCCCACCGTTCACGCCGTTCGGGGTCCCACAGGTAGCTCGGGTAGCGGGGATAATTGGCCGCATAGGAGATCACAAAGGCATCCCATGTTCCGTCCTCATGCCCCAGCACGACCACGCCGTCGCCATAACAGTGGGCCGTGTAGGTCTCGCCCGACGCCCACACCGTCAGAAGGGTCGCGTCCAGGCACGTCGGCGGCAGGCCCAGACGCTCGGCGCACACGGCGGCGCGCGTCACGGCCTCGCCGGGGTCCCAATCCGGCAGCAGCCGTTCGGCGGCCTTCGCCAGCAGGCGCGCGCCGATGTCCGTGTCCGGCGAGGAAGAACAGCCGTCGGAGACGACGGCGTAGGCTGTCCCCTCGCCCACACCCGCCACGGCATAATCCTGGCAGACCCGGTGCGTCTTCCCGATCCAGAACGCGCAGTCACTGTTCACGGCCCGTGCCCTCCCCTGGGTCAGAACGACAGCGACTGCGAGGGGCCGCCGGTGCCGAGGGACTGGGACTGGGCGCTGATGCTGCGGCTCACGAAGTCGGCCAGCTTCGCCAGCGTCTTGGCGTTCGCCGCGCCGATCTCGACGTACTGCGTGAACCCAACGTCCGTCCGAAAGTCCTTCAGGTAGCCGCCGACGGTCCGGTCCTGGACATTGACCCCGATCAGGACCGAGACCAGCGACTCCAGCGCCTCCTCAGTCACAGCACGGCTGAGGGCCTCCTGGACCGCGCGCGGCGTCAGCGTGGAGGCGTTGTCCATGCCGTCGGTCAGCACGAACACGATGGCGTTGGCGGCGTAGTCCCCGGCTGCCAGGCGGCGGGCGTAGTCCGTGGCCGCACTGACCGCGTTCTCCGCCGCGTCATGCAAAGCCGTGGAGCCGCCGCCGCGCAGGACGCCGTCGTAGTCCTTCGGGGGACAGCGTTCCAGCAGCCGGAAGCCGTGCAACTCGTGCAGGGTCTGGTCGAAGGACACCAGGCGCAGCATCAGCGTGTCGGCGCGCGGGCTGAGCCGACACGCCTGGACGATGGCCTTCAGCGCCCGTTCCAGTTCCGCGCGGAACGGCATGACGCTCCCGCTGGCGTCGCAGACGATGCTGACCAGGGTATATTCCGTCGCCCCCAGGTCTTCCATCCGCGTGGCCGAATAGCCGTAGTGGTTCGTCGTCAGCGCCGTCTGCTGGAGATCATCGGTCTCATCGGCAATCAAGAGTGGCATGGTCGTCTTCTCCTTTTTTCGATGTCACGCGAGAAAGTCGGTCGTGGTGGACAGCCGCATCCCGCGCCGGGTCATGTCGCGCACGAAGTCATCCTGGAACGGGGCGAACCCCGTGACCGGGCTGGTGGCGTCGGTCAGCAACACGATCTTGGACACGTACCGGTCATCCCCGAAGTTGTCGGCGATGTCCCGGACCGTGTTGGCAAGGCAGTGGCTGCCGGCCTCCCCGGCGACGGCGATCAGGTCGGCCCGGAGCAGGCTCTGGATCAGGGCCGTGTTGATCTGCGTGCTGGGATCGGCGGGGTCTGGCACGTCGGCCTGGATCGCCGAGTAGTGTTCGGTCCAGATGTTGCTGCCCTTGGTCACATAGTCCACCAGGGCGAAACGCTGCTCCCATTCTTGCAGCGCCGCGAACAGCTCCGGCACGACGGCGTGGCCCGCACTGCCGATCAGACAGTGCGGCGGCCAGATGCACAGCGGATAGCGCCCGTTCTTTTCCAACGCCTCCACATAGGCCAGCGCCCGGCGGTGCATCCCCGGCTTGGTCGTCGTCCAGCGCCCCGCCTGCACGTCCGCCGCGCTCAGGATGGTGAACGGCGCGGGGTGCCGCCCGGCCTCGTCCTGCCAGAAGATCGGGTGCGCGATGTCCACCAAATGGTGCGAGTCCAGCGTGACATGGATATCGTTCAGCTTGGGTGTCACCCGCCGGACCATCCGCGCCAGCCGCCCCATGTCGGCGTCGGCCCCGGCGACGGACAGCGCCCCCTGCGGGTCGCAGAAGTCCACCTGCGGGTCAATGATCAAAAGCTCTACGTGCATGGCCTTGCCTCCCTTTGGCTGTTAGTGTTTAGTTTACAATATCACTATACCCCGAAAACTCGCTTTTGTGTCATATTTACAATAACGACAGAAATTTTTTTCGGCCTCCTCACATTTCACAAAAAACCGCTTGACACACGCGCCCGACTGTGTTAGAATGCTTACGTCCGTGACCGCTGCCCGCCGCTGTCCGCCCGACCGCCGAAGGAGACACGTCATGCGCCCCGTTGCCCTCCTCTCACGCCTCCTCTCACGCCTCGGCCTCACGCCTCGGCCTCACGCCTCGGCCTCACGCCTCGGCCTCACGCCTCGGCTGACCGGCCATGCCTGAGACACCCGCGCCCGCTGATGGTCGCCCTCGCACTGGCCGCCGCGCTCTGCCCGGCCCCCGCCCGCGCAGGCTACTACGCCGTCACCTACACCGGCTCCATCTCTGGAGGCCCCAGCTACAGCCCCACCGGCACGCCCTGGCCCGGCAGCGGCAGTTGCAACGGCAGCGGCACCCTGACCATCCAGGGCACCGCTACCTGGACCAACAACCAGGGCCCCCACGACACCGCGCCCCCGCCCGCCGGGCTGATCGTCGAGGAGGGGCTGAACGCCGCCCCCACCGGCAACGGCCCCCCCGGCGGGACCGCCACGGCCAACGACGGCTTCCACGACGGGCCGGGGGCGACCGCGACGCCAGTGATCCAGAACGGGGTGGAGACGGGGGTGACCTACGCGGGCAGCTCGATGGGCATCCGCTGGTCCGCGCCGTCCACGACGGGGGCCAGCGTCGCGCTCACGTCCCGGTCGCTGTCCGTCACCGTCACCCCCATCGCCGGGAGCAACCCGCCGAGCGCGGCGAGCGTCTTCGGCTACAACGCCGACGTGTTCCCAGTCGTGCTCGGCCTGGGCGGGGCGACGCAGGACAGCAGCGGAAACCTGGACATCCTGGTGGGGCAGCGTTGTACGCCCAGCCTTTCGATCGGCGAGAGCATCGACAGCCGCACCTTCACCGGCACCCTGTCCAACTTCCAGTGGTCTGCCACCGGCACCACCTTCCAGAGCTGGACTATCAACTCTAACCCCGCCCCCGGACAAGATCATACAACTTATGTCGCCAACCCAAGCCCAAACACCGCCGCTTCTCCCAGTTGGTATTGGAACGACCTCAGCCAGCAGACGGAGACCATTACCTGCACGGCGACGGTCACTCCTCCCACCGGGCAGGGGTCGCCCTTCTCAGTGACGGCGACCCAGAAGGTGACTGTCATGGTGCCACTCTTTAGTGCCACGGGAGTGGGCGGCTATATGAGAGTTGGTCAGTTTCGTGACGGCGGCTACTACCTGTTCGCAACACCAAACACCCCCCTTAACGGCGGCGGCATGAACTGGGAAGGCGTCGATGAGACGCCAACTTCTCCTGTGTTCGGGCCCGGCAGGTTGGAACTCGTGCAAATTGCTATACCGAACGTGAGTTATGTGAAGTTTTCCACTGGCGTCAATGACGCGGACCCTGAGAACAACCAGGTTGGGCTAGACAAGGCTTACCCATACGGGGGAATAGTGTCCACGGAACCTATATGGGATGACGGAGATAGCCCGCAATTAGTGCTACAGAACGGCAACAGCCCTGTTGCGTCATCGGCCCAGATGACACACCAGTTTCAAGACACCTTCATGTATCAACCACCCAACTCGGGGCAATGGGTGCCGATGGCAACATTCAATTGGAGTACGAACGGGAACGCCGCCATTCCGGCCACGAACAACTGGGCGGACTATACGACAGCTCCAGGGTCAAATCTACCGGGGCAGGCAGGGACTGTCAGCCCCAGCACTGGGCAATTCACACCCACCAACATCTTCCCTTCCTGGGGCCTTGTTGATGTGTTTCCGACGTTCTGAGACCGTCCAGCCGTAGCAACAGTTCCACGAGGACTTTGTATCGGTATTACATAAGCGACAAAAGGAGCTAACGATGAGCAAGCCAGTGAACAGGAAAGCCAAGATGGTGTGCGCGACTCTGGGGTGCTGCCTTGGCCTTGCCGCGTCCGCACTGGGGCAGTCCGGGATGACATCGAACCCTGACGGGAGCAGCCCCACCACCCTGTCGCCGCAACGTCAAGCTTTGAACGATCAGCGACACAAGTTGGATAGCGCTGCGGTGCAGGCGTTGCAAGCGGGACATTACGACGTAGCAGTAGCCTATGCGAGACAGGCAATTTCCTTGGACAGTATCGACATCTTCGGCCCGAAGGTGCTGGCGCAGGCCCTAGAGGCTAAGGGTGACACACAGGGCGCATTCGAAGCATACAAGGCCCTGGCGGACCAGGGAAGCTGTCACCCGGAAGACCTACTGCCTTACGCCCTGCTACTGCTGCACCAGGGCCAGTGGGGCGCGGCGCTCGCCGCCTACGAGAAGGCGCTGCCCTTGGTTGGCGAGGGAAATCTGCTGCGGGCACATAATGACTTTACCCCCGCCATCCCTCAACTGGCGGCACTAGAAGCAGCCATCCACGTGGCGCGAGGACTGACGTATAGTAGTGGGCTTCTGACCAACCCATCACCCGACAACGCTAGGGCGCTGACCGAGTTCCAGAGTGCAACTTCGCTGGCACCAGACTCCGCCTTAGCGAACTACTACTACGGCTACGGGCTACGGCGCTTGCATCGCACGACAGACGCGCAGGCGGCATTCCAGAAGGCTGCCGCGCTGGACCAGGACGGCGGAGACGTGAAGGCCGCCGCCCAGGACGCGCTGGCGGGGAGGTGAGTGGGAAAGCCACCTGAGCCGACCGATTGAGCGAAGGGCCGTCACCATGACCGGCGACGGCCCCTGTCGTGTCTGCCGCCGCGTCCACTGCTTGTGCGCCGGGCGCATATGGTGCGCTCATTCGGGCCTGCGAGAAATACCGGACATTGGGGGCGCTCCTTGAAAAACCACGGGCGGACGCCGATGATGACGGGGAGATGCTTGCCCCCCAGACCACGGACGACCGGGCGGCGCGGCTGGACGCCGCGCTGCGGCTGAGCGACACCCTGTTCGGCGCGGTCCTCCGCGCCATGCCGGAGGGATTCCTGCTGGTGGACCCGGACGGGGCCATCCTCCTGTGTAACCCGCAGGCGGCGCTCGTCCTGGGCGTCCCCTTGGAGAGTCTGGCCGGGGCGGACGCCCTGGCCCTGTGCCGTCCCGCCGTCACCGAGGACGGGGCCGCGCTGCCCGACGCGCAGCACCCCCTCGCGCGCGCCCTGGGGCACGGGGAGGCCGTCGAAGGGCTGATCGTCGGCGTGGACCGCCCGGACGGCGTCCCGCGCTGGGTCCGCATCAGTGCCACGCCCCTGCGCGACGGCGGGGCCGGCCTTCCCTATGCCGCCTTCTGTACGCTCACCGATGTCACCGAGCGGCGGGTCGCCGAGAAGGCGCGCGCCCGGCGGGCGGCCCTGGTGGACTCGTCCGAGGTGGCCGTCATCGGTTTGACCCGTGACGGGACCGTGGTGAGTTGGAACGCGGGCGCGGAGCGGCTGTACGGCCTGACGGCGGGCGAGGTGGTCGGCGGCTCCGTGTCCCGCCTGGTCCTGCCCGCCGAGCGTGAGTTTCTGGCCCCCTGCCTTCAGGCCGTCCTGCGCGGGGAACAGCGGGAGCCGGTGGAGACGACCTACGGGCGGGCGGACGGGCAGCACGTCCGAGTCTGCCTGACCTTCTCGCCGGTCCGGGGCGAGGCGGGCGAGGTCGTCGGCGTGTCGGCCATCGGGCGCGACATCACGGCCCAGACTCGGGCCGAGGAGGCGCTGCGGCGCAGCGAGGCGCGGCTGGCCGAGGCGCAGCAGGTGGCGCAGATCGGGAGTTGGGAGTTTGACATCGCCACGGGGCGCTTCACGTGGTCGGCGCAGATGTTCCGGCTGATGGGCATTGACTCCGCCCAGGGAGAGCCGACCTACGAGGGACTGCTGCGCCGCTACCACCCCGACGACGCTCCGGCCCAGATGGACGCCTTGCAGCAGATGATCCGCGACGGGCGGCCCTACGAGTGCGACTTCCGCGTGCTGGGCCCAGATGGCGACGTCCGCTGGATGCACACCGTCGGGCGCGGGGAGCGGGACGGCACGGGCACGGTCATCCGCCTCTTCGGAACCGTGCTGGACATCGCGGAGCGCAAACAGGCCGAGCAGCGCATCCAGGAGTACAACGTCGTGCTGGAGTTCCAGAAGGCGGAGCTGGAGGCGATGAACGCCGAGCTGGAGGCGCGGGCGACCACGGACGGCCTGACCGGCCTCAAGAACCACCGCGCGTTCCAGGAGCGGCTGGCCGCCGAGGTCGCGCTGTCGGAGCGCCACGACGCGCCTCTGTCGCTGCTGCTGCTGGACGTGGACCACTTCAAGCAGTACAACGACGCCTTCGGCCACCCCGCCGGCGACGACGTGCTGCGCCGGGTCGCCCGCCTGATGGAAGGCGAGGCGCGCGCCTCCGACCTGGCGGCCCGCCACGGCGGCGAGGAGTTCGCCCTGATCCTGCCGCAGACCGACGGCGCGGGGGCAGCGGCCATCGCCGAGCGCCTGCGCCGCTCGGTGGCGGGCGACGCCGGGCCCCGCCGCCCCGTCACCGTCAGCCTGGGCGTCGCCACCCTGACGCCGGGCGAGGACGGCGGCGGCCTGCTCGCCCGCGCCGACGGGGCTTTGTACGAAGCCAAGGCCGCCGGGCGCAACCGGGTCACGCGCGCGGGGGCCGGAGCCGGGTGTGCTATACTCTCTCATGCCCATCCGCGCCGCGCTGTTTGACCTGGACGGCACCCTGATCGAGACCCACATTGACTTCCCCGCCATGACACGGGCCGTGACCGACCAAGCGCGTCGGGCCAGTGTCGCTGAGGAAGTCTTCGCGGGCCGGGACATCCTGGGCATCGTCGAGGCCGCCGCCGGGGCGATCACGGCGCGCGGCGGCGACGGCCCGGCGTTCCGCCGCGAGGCGTTCGCAGACCTGGAAGAACGCGAGGCCGTCGGCTGCGCCGACCCCGTTCTTCTCGCCGGAACCGACACGTTGCTCCAGTCGCTGGCCGAACGCGGTGTCAAGATCGCCGTCGTCACCCGCAACTGCCGCCGCGTGTCCACACACCTGCTGGCCCGCTTCGCCCTGCCCCATGACGTCCTGCTGACCCGCGACGACGTTGCCCGCGCCAAGCCCGACCCGCAGCACCTCCGGGACGCCCTGCGCGTCCTGGGGCATCCCCCGGATGAGGCCGTCATGGTCGGCGATCACCCGATGGACATCCAGGCCGGGCGCGCCGCCGGTGTCGCCCGCACCCTGGGCGTCCTCGGACGCCACGACGCCGACTGGTTCGCGCCGTGTCCGCCCGACGCGCTGGCGCGTGATCTCTCCCATGCCGGAGGGTTCTTCGGCTGATGCTCTCCGTCTGCATCGTCAACTGGAACACGCGCGACCTCCTGCGGGACGGCCTGCTCTCCCTGTACGCCCATCCGCCCCCGGAGCCGCTGGAGGCCATCGTCGTGGACAACGCGAGTGAAGACGGCTCGGCGGCGATGGTGTCCGCTGAATTCCCCCAAGCGACCTTGATTGCCAACGCCGACAACCGGGGCTATGCCGAGGGCAACAACCAGGCCCTCGCCCGCGCCACGGGCGACACGCTGCTGCTGCTCAACCCCGACGTGGTGCTGCACCCCGACACCCTCCCCCACGCCCTCGCCTTCCTGCGCGCCCACCCGCGCTGCGCCGCGCTCGGCTGCCGCTTGGTCGGCACGGACGGCCACACCCAGCGTTCGGTGCGCGGCTTCCCGGACCCCCTGCCCGTGCTGTCCGAGTCCCTCGGCCTCGCCCGCCTGTTCCCGCGCAGCCGGACGCTGGGCGCGTACCGCATGACGTACTTTGACTACGACCAGGCCGCCCCCGTGGACCAGCCGATGGGCACGTTCCTGATGATCCCCCGCGCCGCCTGGGAAGACGTCGGCCCGCTGGACCCGCAGTTCCCGATCTTCTTCAACGAGGTGGACTGGTGCTGGCGGGCCAAGCGCGGGCGCGGCTGGGAAATCTGGTACACGCCGGACGCCGTCCTGACCCACCACGGCGGGTCAAGCACTCGCCAGGCCAAGCCCGCCATGATTCGGGAGTCCCATCGGTCCCTACTGCGCTTCTATGACAAGCACTACACAGGCCGCGTCCCTCCACTTCTTCTCTGGCTGATCCGCCGCGCCGTCATCTTTAACGAACGGCGTCTGCTGCGGAAGGCCGAAGGGACCTGACACGCGCCGCCGTGTGCTATAATTTCGTGAGGGATTTCAACAACGATGAGCAACATTGACGAGATGCGGATGGACAAGAGCCATTTCTCGGTCGCTTCCCTGCACGACGAGTCGGACGAGATCGAGTATTGGCAAACGCAGACGCCGCAGGCACGGATGGAGGCGCTCGAACTACTTCGGCAGATCGCTTATGGCTATAATCCAGATACCGAAAGACTTCCAAGATCTCTTGAGGTGCTTAAACAAGAGCGCCGTTGAGTACCTGCTCATCGGCGGCTACGCCGTCGGCTATCATGGCTATGTGCGCTTCACGGGCGACATTGACTTCTGGATCGCCAGGAACCAGGACAACGCCTCTCGCCTCGTGGCGGCACTGGAAGAGTTCGGGTTCGGCCGCGGGGAGGTCACGGCAGAGACCTTCATCGAGCCGGACGCCATCATCCGCATGGGCCGCATTCCCCTGCGCGTCGAGTTCCTGACCGCGATCTCCGGCGTCGAATTCGCCGACTGCTGGCCTCATCGCGTGTTAACACAACTGGACGGCGTCCCGGTGACGGTAATCAGCCTGGAAGACTTGAAGGCCAACAAGAAAGCCAGCGGCAGACCGAAAGACTTACTCGACTTCAAGAAGTTGGACGCAATACCGTAGCCCGTGCGGGCTGTTCCCCTAGTCCATCGCGGCCACGCGGGCGAAGGCGATCTTGTCTTCGGCGGTGTGAGCGACCGGCAGGACGCTCGCCAGTGTCACCTTCCCTCGGCCCAGGCGCTGGTTGAGATCGTCCACGGCGTCGGTCAGGGCGCGGCCCCGGCCGTCGTCGAAGAGCGAGGGCGTGACGGCGGCATCGGGCAGCAGGTCGGAGAGGACCACGCCGACCTGGCGCACACGGGGGAACGGATGTTCCCAGAGAGAGCCGAGCGCGGCCATCAGAACGGCCGTGTCCCGGCACGGGGCCATCCGCGCCCGACGCTCCCAGGTACGGCTATCCTCGGCGCGGGCGTGGACGGCCAGGGTACGCGCGTGAAGGCCGTGATGCCGCAGGCGCTCGGCGGCCTTCTCCAGCAGGCGGCGCGCGACCGCCGACGCGCCCCAGGGCGTCCGCAGCTCCGGCGGCAGCACGTGCGAGTGCCCCAGCGAACGGCGCGGCGACGGCGGCAGGGCAACCTCCTCGCCGCGCAGCGTCCGCCACCAGCGCTCCCCGACCACGCCGCCCCAGAGGCGGCGCATCCCGGCCAGGCTGAGGGCGTACATCTGTTCCGTGGTGGTGACGCCCGCCGCGTGAAACCTCGCCTCCATGCGCGGGCCGATGCCGGGGAAGTCGCGCAGCTTCAGCCCATAGAGTTTACCGGGCAGGTCCTCATCGGTGATGACCGTCAGGCCGTTCGGCTTGTGCATCTCGGCGGCGACTTTCGCCAGGAAGGGACTGGCGGCCAGGCCCACCGAGCAGCACAGCCACTCCCCCACCCCCTGTTTGATCCGTGCCTTGATGTGTTCCCCCAGACGCAGGGCGTCGGCCAGGCGACGCTCGTTGTCCCAGAGCCGGCAGTACATCTCGTCCACCGACAGAACGTGCGGGTCGGGCAGGCAGCTCCCAACGATATCCACGATGGCGCGGTGATATTCCCGGTACGGCCCGTGCTTCGCCTCGATCAGCCGGACGTGCGGGCACAGGCGCTTCGCGTCGGCCACCGACGTGCCCGTCTTGATCCCATACGCCTTGGCCTCATAGGACGCGGCGATGCAGCAGGTCGTGTCGGCGAGCATCGGCACGACGGCGACGGGCCGCCCCCGCAGCTCGGGCCGCTCCTGCTGCTCGACCGAGGCAAAAAATGCGTTCATGTCCAGGAACAGCCAGCGCACCGGCACGACAGTAGACTCCCTTCTACCAGTATCCAGCAGCATTGTAGCAAATGTCTACTGTTCTGTCAAGCCCCTGTTCCGGCGCGCTGTGGGGTATAATCTTTCCCAGCGCGATGCGGCGTCGGCAAGAAGTGAGAAAGCGAACCTATGATTCCCTTGATTGACCCCTTTGGCCGCGCCGTCGAGTACCTGCGCATCTCCGTCACCGACCGCTGCAACCTGCGCTGCACCTACTGTATGCCCGAAGAGGGCGTACCTTACGAAGAGCGGGACGCGGTGCTGACCTACGAGGAAATCCTGCGCCTGGTGCATCTTCTCGCCCGGCACGGCCTGCGAAAAGTCAGGCTGACCGGCGGCGAGCCGCTGGTGCGCCGCGACCTGCCGACTCTGGTGCGCGAGATCGCCGCCGTCCCCGCCATCACGGATTTGGGCCTGACCACCAACGGCGTCCTGCTGGCCCGCCACGCCCCTGACCTGTGGGACGCCGGGCTGCGCCGCATCAACATCTCCCTGGACACCCTGCGGCCCGACCGGTTCGCGCAGATCGCCCGCTTCGCCAAGTTCGACGACGCCACGGCGGGCCTCGCCGCCGCCGAGGCCGTCGGGTTCTCGCCCATCAAGCTCAACATGGTGGTCATGCGCGGCGTCAACGACGACGAGCTGGCCGACATGGCCGCGCTGACCCTGGACCACGCCTATGATGTGCGCTTCCTGGAATATATGCCCATCGGCCAGGTGACGCCCTGGCAGTGGAAGGCCCAATATGTCTCCAACGACGAGGTCTTGGAGACCCTGCGCGCCCGCTTCGAACTCGTCCCCCTCGAGACGGCGGAGACCAGCACGTCGCGCGTGTTCCAGATTCCCGGCGCGCGTGGCCGCGTCGGTGTCATCAACCCGATCTCGCACAAGTTCTGCGCTGGCTGCAACCGCCTGCGCCTCACCGCCAACGGCGCGCTCGTCCCCTGCCTCTCCGACAACTACGAGTACGACCTGAAAACACCTCTCCGTGCCGGAGCCTCCGACGACGAGCTCATCCAGCACGTCAAGAACGCCCTCGCCCACAAGCCCCAGCAGTCCGACTTCGAGGGCCGCGCCGAGCGCGGCGGGTCCTTGAGAATCATGGCCCAGATCGGTGGGTAGCGCAGGCAGATCTGATAGGAACATCCGCGTGAGCGTAGTTCCACTGCTTTCTTCAAGCCCTAAGTTGCAAAGAAAATGGACAACCCCTGGAAAAACCTACAAGGGCAATTCGTACTACGTGATGATCATGATACACTCTTGCGCGACAAGCGGTTCTATCAGGACAAATACAAGTTGCAACTTCAACTTCCCCCTGTTCCTTTTCTCAACGACCCTGAAACGTCTCGCCTTGTCATCTTGGCGAAGAACCCCGGCTATTCTCAAACGAATGACGATGACCTCGTGAGATTTCCTGAACTAGTCAGCCAAAACATTGCTGCCCTGACGTTCAAAAGCGACTGCCCGCTTTTTTACCTTGATCCGCGCTTCAAAGGTTCAGATGGATACATTTGGTGGAAGCAGGTTCTTGGTGATGTGTTGCAGGCGAGCCGAGAACGCTACGGCGTATCACAGGAAGCAGTAGTCAAGGGCATAGCTTGCGTACAGTGGTATCCATATCACTCTAAGAGATTTCGGCAGCCTTTGGAGACTTTGCCTTCTCAACCATACTCATTCGATTTGGTCAAAAAGGCCGCGACCGCGAAACGTGAAAAGCTATTTGTCATTCTTTGGGGAACTCGGAATGAACACTTATGGCGTACCAGCGTTCCTGAACTGCCAAAAGATTGCATTCTGTTAAACAGCCAACAGTGCCCACGCCTCTCTCGTGGTAACATGAGCCAAGAAGACTTTGACCGCATAATTAACGCTGTATGCAGTCCGTACACAGATTGATATCATGCTACACCGGGAGGTAAAAAACATGACACTCGTATTGGAACTGACGCGGGACGAAGAGGATCAACTGCGCGAGCGGGCGGCGCAACGTGGGCAGGACGCCCCGACCTACGCGCTCGGCTTGTTACGGCAGGGCATTCTTGCCGAGGAACCCATTCCGGCGCGGAAGCACAGCATCATGGAACTGGAAGGGCTTGGGGCCGACCTCTGGCGCAATGACCAGGGTAACTTGGTTGATGCCCAGGAATACGTCAATGACCTGCGGCGTGAGTGGGACGACAGGCTATGAGGAAGATGGCGGACGCCATGCAGGGCGTCACACGGCTGGGGTTCGACACGTCGCCCTTGATCTACTTTGTGGAGCGTGATCCTCGCTACATCAGCCTTATGCGCGAAGTGTTCGGCTTGGTCGCTTCAGGACAAGTGACCGGACATACGGGGGCCATCAGCCTCACAGAAGTGCTGGTGAAGCCGCTTCAAAATGGCGACCAGGCATTGGCAACTTCCTTTGAAAACGTACTGCTCCGCAGCGCCAACTTTTCTGTGGTCGCTGTTGATGCCGACATCGCCGCACGGGCTGCGGGCCTGCGCGCCCGGTACAACCTCAAGACGCCGGACGCTCTCCAAGTCGCTGCGGCCATTCACGTCGGCTGCGAGGCGATTCTCACGAACGATGGTGACCATCTCAGGCGCGTTCAGGAGATTCAAGTGCTTGTCATCAAGGACCTGGAGCTTTAGATGCCCGACCTGACGCACATTGACGAACACGGGCGGGCGCGGATGGTGGACGTGTCGGGGAAGGACGCGACGCGGCGGGTGGCGCGGGCGCAGGCGGTGGTGACGATGACGCCGGAGACGCTCGACAAAATTTGCCAAAACGAACTCCTCAAGGGGGACGCGCTGGCCGTCGCGCGGGTGGCCGGGGTGCTGGCCGCCAAGCGCGTAGACGAGTTGATTCCCCTGTGCCACTCGCTCCCACTGGCCGACGTGTCGGTGGACTTTGAGTTCGGCAACGGCGTGTTGACCATCCACACCCAGGCGGTCACGGTGGCGCAGACGGGGGTGGAGATGGAGGCGCTCACAGCGGCGACGGTGGCGGCACTGACGGTCTACGACATGGCGAAGGCCGTGGACAAGCGCATGGTCATCGGCGACGTGCATCTGGTATCCAAGACGGGCGGGAAGAGCGGAGACTTTGAATGGGAATGATTCGGGTCGGGGTGCTGACTGTCAGCGACCGGTGCAGCCGGGGCGAACAGGAAGACCAGTCGGGTCCGGCGATCCAGGCGGCCTTGCCCCAAGAACAGTTCGTAACAGCCCTCTACGCCGTCGTGCCGGACGACCGCAAGACCATCACGGACACCCTGAAGCGCTGGTGCGACGACTACGCCTGTGACATCATTTTGACCACCGGCGGCACGGGCTTCTCGCCGCGCGACGTGACGCCCGAAGCGACCCGCAAGGTCTTGGAGCGGGACGCGCCCAACCTCAGCCAGTATCTGCTTCTGGAGGGACTGAAGCGCAGCCCCTTCGCCGCCCTCTCGCGCGGCGCGGCGGGGGTGCGCGGGCGCACGGTCATCGTCAACCTCCCCGGCAGTCCGTCCGGCGCGCGCGAAGGCACGGAAAGCCTGCTGCCCCTGCTGCCGCACCTGACCGACGTGCTGAAGGCGCAGGAGACGGGCCACCCGGCATTCTGACTTATGCACACCTACGAACAGGCCATCGCGCAGATTTTGGAGAAGGTCACGCCCCCGGCGGCCGTCCCCGTGCCCTTGACGGAGGCGCTGTGGAGGGTGACGGCGGAGGACATCGTCTCCCCGGTCTCCCTGCCGCCGTTCGCCAACAGCGCCATGGACGGCTACGCCGTCCGGGCCGCCGACATCGCGGACGGCACGGCGACGCTGCCGGTGTCAGGGGAGATTGCCGCAGGCGCTCTGGTAGGACAGGCCCTCACGCTGGGGACGGCGGTGCGCATCATGACGGGTGCGCCCCTACCGGACGGGGCCGACACGGTGATCCCGGTGGAGGACACGGAGGCGCGAGGCGGGCAGGTTTTTGTGCGTGAGATGGAGCGCCCAGGACAGTTCGTGCGGGCGGCGGGCGAGGATGTCATCGTCGGGGACGTCGTCGTGACGGCGGACACGCTGATACGACCGGCGGAGGTCGGCATGCTCGCCGCCGTCGGTCGCCCGTCGGTCCTGGCCTACCCCCGGCCCCGCGTGGCCATCGTCAGCACCGGCGATGAGCTGGTCGAGCCGGGACAAGCGCTGCGTCCGGGGCAGATCTACAACTCCAACGGCTACGCGCTGGCCGCGCAGGTGGTGGAGGCGGGCGGGACAGTCACGCAGCGCCTCCATGCGGCGGACACGCCCTGGGCTTTGCGCGACGCCTTCGACGCCTGCGCCGGGGCGGACGTGCTGCTGACCAGCGGCGGCGTCTCGGTCGGAGACTTCGACTACGTCAAGTCCGTCTTCGCCGAGCGCGGCACCGTGGACTTCTGGCGCGTCGCCATCCGCCCCGGCAGGCCGCTGGCGTTCGGCACATGGGGCGACACCCTGTTCTTCGGCCTGCCCGGCAACCCCGTCTCGTCCCTGGTCACGTTCGAGCTGTTCGTCCGCCCCGCCCTGCTCCGAATGCGCGGCCTCAGCGACCTCTCCCGCCCGACGGTGCAGGCCCGGCTGACGGTATCGGCCTCGCACGGCACGGGCCGTCGTTCCTACCAGCGCGCCTTCGCCTGGTCCGAACAGGGGGAATGGCTCGTCCGCCCGATCCAAAAGCAAGGCTCCCACCAGATTCAGGCCATGACGCAGGCCAACGCGCTCCTGATCGTCCCCCACGACGTGCCGGAGATACCGGCCTATGAGTACGCCACGGTCATGCTGCTGAGATGAGACTTCCCATCACCGTCGCCATCCTCGCCGGGGGCCGCAGCGAACGCATGGGACGGGACAAGGCCGAGATCGTCTGGCGGGGCGAGACCCTGCTCGCCCGCACGGCCCGCATCGCCCTGGAAACCGACAGCCCCGTGATAGTGGTGGGCCGGGAACGTCCCGACGATTGGCCCCACCCGGAAGTCACGTTCGTGCCGGATGCCTTCGTTGGTCAAGGGCCTCTGGGCGGCCTAGCGACGGCCCTGCAAGCTGCCGGATGTCCTGTCTTGGCTCTCGCCTGCGATATGCCGCTGCTGACAGTGGAAGCGCTCCGCTGGCTGATGCTTCAAGAGCGGGGGACACACGGCGTCGCGGTCAGAAACGGCGAGAACGGGGAGCCGCTGTTTTCGATCTACACGCCCGCCGTCCTGCCGCTGATTGACCGCCAAATGGCGACGGGCCGACGTTCGCTGCAAGCCCTCATCGCGTCGGGGGATTTCCGAAACGTCACCGCACCTCCGGCCATCGCGGCGCATCTCGCCAACGTCAACACACCGGAAGAACTGGGGCAGTTATGAAAAAAGGGAGCCTGACGGCTCCCTTTGGTTGATGCGCCCTGTAGGGATCGAACCTACGGCCTGCTGTTCCGAAGACAGCCGCTCTGATCCACTGAGCTAAGGGCGCTCATGCGCGTCTACTATACCCGCATTTCCTTTCCGGCGCAATCCCATTGACAACGCCCCCACGGAACGCGCTATACTGAGGCGGCATTTTCCAACACCGTGGTAGGAGGACGAACACATGACGGAGCGGACGTTTCTGATGGTCAAGCCCGACGGGGTGCAGCGGCGACTGGTCGGGGAGATCATCCGACGCTTTGAGGACAAGGGGTTCACGCTGACGACGCTGAAGCTGCTGACCCCGACGCGGGAGATGGCCGAGGCGCACTACGCCGTGCATCGCGGCAAGCCGTTCTTCGAGAGCGTCGTCGGCTTCATCTCCTCCGGCCCCGTCGTGGCGATGGTCTGGGAGGGGCCGGACGTGGTCACGCTCTCACGCAAACTGATGGGGGCCACCAAACCCGAAGACGCCGCGCCGGGGACCATCCGGGGCGACTTCGCCAACACCATCGAGCAGAACCTCATCCACGGCTCCGACTCGGCGGAGAACGCCGCCCAGGAGATCGGCATCTGGTTCGGCTGACGTAATCAATGGCTGGGCTCGGGAGGTGCTATGACGGCACTGACAGCTAGGTTGATATTTTCAGTGATAAGTCTGCTGTTTTTTGGGGGCTGTGTCTACAGCCTCCATGCCGCAGGTACCTCACTCCGCCAGCGGGAGCAATACAAACTGTTTTGGCACATTCCTTACGCGCTAGGGCTATTCATAACCGCTGCCGCGACAATGGCTTTAGTGTTCTTCCCAATGACCACTGATGGAAGCCTTCGTGTATCGGAGGAGATGCGTCGAGCGACCGGTGACGTGGTGAAGGTTGGCAGCCTCATATACCTATTCGGCATCACGCTCTGGCGCATTGCGCCGAAGGGACAACTGCTGGTGGATAGACATAGCCTTTGGGCTTGCATCGGGGCGGCGGCAATGGTTGCGTGGTATTTCGGTGCAGTCCCGACTTGGCTGCGGCATACCCCTTATGTTGGCTTTTTCTTCGCGCTGATAATGTTCAATGCGCGGAAGCCGGAGAATATCGTGGCAGGCAATCACAGCTTTAGAATGCGAACACGTCAGCGACCCAGTAGGTAAAACCACATGGGAACCGAGAAACATTCTAAAATGACCATTGCGGACCTGTCGCCGGAAGTCGTCGAGCAAATCAAGCATTGCCGTTACGACCGCATTATTGAGAAGCACGAAGGCCCAGAAACTTGGGCCTACGCACTTGAGGACGCGGACTTCGTGACCTTTAGCGGGTACGACATCCTTCTACCAATAGACAAAGAGCGTCACCCGAACGTTTCTCTCCTGCGCCTCATCGTCAGCGAGGACCGACGAACACTCACCGTGTTCCTCAAAGATACGACGCACACTGAGGGCCCGGAGGATGAGATGTTCTCGGCGGGCCGTCTCGCAGTCTGCGACAGATTTCCGGGGCAGGACTTCTACCTCACAGTCATCTACCACGAATGGTTCATCATTGAGCCGCCATCACGGTAACATCGTGATCCACGTCGGCCAGTAGGCGTTGGTAGTCCACCATCCCCTCCTCCGCGAGCCGAACATCCTCCTCGGCGAGTTCCTGATACGGTGCAACCACGCCGATCTCCAACCCATCACCCGGCGCAGAGGTTGTCATGGCTGCATTCTCCTCAGCGCCGTTCCGCGTGGGTGCGCTCCACCAGCAGACCTTGCACGGCGGCCATCTGGGCGTCCACATCGGCGTCGGTCAGGGTGCGGGCTTCGGCCCGGAAGGTCAGGCGCAGGGTGACGGCCTTCCTGCCGGCGGGGATGGGGCTGCCGGTGTAGACCGTTTGCAGGGCAACGGCTTCCGTCAGCGCGGGGTCGGCGGCGGCGCGGGCGGTGTCTTCCAGCAGAGCATACGGAGTGGCGGCGTCCACCACCACGTTGATGTCGCGGCTGACGGCGGGGTAGCGCGGCAGGGGGCGGTAACGGCGGGCATCGGAAGCGAGGGACAGCAGGGCGTCGGCGTCCAGCTCGAACACGGCGACGCGGCCCGCTGTCTGAGGCACGTCCAGGTGGGCTTTGACGGCGTCCGGGTCCACCTCGGCGACGTAGCCGAGAGTGATGCCTGCGACGGCGACGGCGGCGCTGCGGCCCGGATGCATCTGCGCGCGCTGCGCGGTCGTGAACGTCGGCGGCGGCAGGTGCAGGGCCGACGCCAGCGCCTCCACCATGCCCTTGGCGGTGAAGAAGTCGGCGGGGGCGGGGCTGGGAGTGTCCCAGGCGCGCGGGGCCGCCGCGCCGGTCAGCACGGCGGCGACGTGGCGTGTCTCGGTGTAGGTGCCGGGTACGTCACCTAAACCGAACACCTTGCCCACCTCGAACAACTGCACATCGGGCTGACCGCGCCGCAGGTTGTGCGCCAGAGCATCCAGGAGGTTCGGAACGAGCGTCTGACGCAGGCCGGACAGCTCGGCGGACAGCGCCTGGCGGATGGCGACGCGCTCGCCATCTTCCGTGGGGTCAACGAACGGCGAGGGCGCGGCGAGGGAGTGCGTCAGCGCCTCCTGCATCCCCAGCCCGACGAGCAAGGTCCGCAACGTCCCGGCGAAGCGCCCGGCGGGGGCGTCACCGCCGCTGACCGGACTGGGCGGCAGGGTCTCCGGCAGCGTCCCGTAGCCGACCATTCGGCCCACCTCTTCGGCCAAGTCAATCTCCTTGACCAGATCGGGGCGGAAGGTCGGGACCGTGACTTGCAGCGGCTCGCCCGTGGTGTCCACGGCCAGCCCCAGGCGGCGCAGGCTGTGCGCCACGGTGTCTGATGACAGGTCCGTGCCGAGCAGGGCGTTGACGCGGGCCGGGCGCAGGGCGATCTTGTGGGCTTGAACGGCGTTCGGGTACAGGTCAATCCGGCCTAAAACGACCTCTCCCCCGGCCAAGTCCGCCAGCAACTCGGCGGCCTGCTCCAGCGCGATCGGGGCCAACTCCGGGTCCACGAACCGCTCGAATCGGTAGGACGCCTCCGTGGTCAGCCCCAGCGCCTTGGACGTGCGCCGGACCGTGCCGGGGTCAAAGTGGGCCGACTCCAGGAAGATGTGCCGCGTCTCTGCCGTGACCTCGCTGTCCGCGCCGCCCATGATGCCCGCCAGGGCCAGGGGCCGACTCTCATCGGCGATGACCAGCATCCCCGCCGTCAGCGCCCGGTCAGTGCCGTCCAGCGTCCGCAGCACTTCACCCTCGGTCGCAGGCCGGACGACGACTTGACCATTGGAGATGGCGTCATAATCAAAGGCATGCAAGGGCTGGCCGAGTTCCAGCATCACATAGTTCGTGACATCTACCACGACGTTGATGGGCCGCATCCCCGAAGCCAGCAGCCGCCTCTGCATCCAGTCGGGCGACGGCCCCAGGGTGACATTACGAATCACCTTGCCGCAGTAGCGGGGGCAGAGTTCCGGGTGCGTCACACGCACCCCCGCCCAGCGCCGGGCGTCCGCGTTCTCCTCCGGCAGCGGCGGCAGGGCGTGGCGTAGGGGCACATCCAGCGCCGCCGCCGCCTCGCGCGCGATCCCGCGCACGGACAGCCAATCACCCCGGTTCGGCGTCGTCTTGGTGTGAAAGACGGGCCCATCCTCGCTCGCCGTGGTCTCCTCGACTTCCAGCCCAGCCATCGTCAGCGCGTCCGCCAGTTTCTCATCGGTGAGCGGCGTCTGCACGGCCTCGCGCAGCCATTCCACGGGAAGTTTCATTCTTACTCTGCCGCCTTCAACGTCCGCATGATATCTGTTATAATCGCATCCGTCTCCGCCCGAAGCGTCTTGATCTCTTGCCGATCCGCTTCCATCTGTGTCTGGATGAGTTTCATGCTGCCCAGATAGAAGTCAACCGCCGCCCCGTGTTCGGTGTCCGTCTTGGGCGATACGTCTAAGGTTGCAGATTTTTCCATGACAGTGCCTCCGTAAACATTGTACCACGAGAGGTATGGCTACCTTGGTTCCTCACCGGTGAAGGGCGTCTACACGGACTCGCGCAACCATTCCACGGGAAGTTTCATCAACTTCTCTTCAGGAAGCGTGTTGGGAAAGCCAACGGTCAAGGTCGGCGAGCGAATCGAAATGAAGCAGCGCGCGCCCAAGGTCGTTGAACTGTGTGGAACTGAGGCCGCTCAGTCGCGCCTTCATTTCATCAGGGACGGCACCGAAGCGATCTTGGGCCATCAAAACGATTAACTCGCTCTTGCCCTGATCAATGCCTCTCTGCTCCCAACTTGAGACGAGTGCCACGGTCGTTTGCCTTTCTTGTGGTTCGAGCGCCGCGAACTCGCGCTCGTACTGTTTCAATTCCTGGGCCGACAGGCGCAGGTAATTTTCGATGAACCCGCCGATGAGTTTGGAGCACGCCGGGTCCAGCCGTAACGTCGCCAGCAGACGCAGGCACTCCAGCTTGACGCGCGGCCTATCCCGCTCCGCCATCTTCATTTTCGCCATCAGCGCAGCGGCCACTGGGTTGGCCTGCCGGACGAACCGACGCCACGGCAGCCGGTTGAGTTGGATCACGGCGTAGTCGAAGCGCAGCACAGTCCGGCCCGGAAACGACACCCGGAACTCGTGCGGCTCCGGGCGCTTCGGCGCGTCATACGAGAAGACGACGACCGGGTAAACAGGCAGATCATACTTCTCGGTGAGCCGTGCGAAGTAGCGAAACATTCGCTTGGGGAACTCAGGCTGCGCCTTCGCCTGGTTCTCGACGTGGACCAGAAAAAACGCCTCCGTGTCGCGGAGCCGTGCCTTCATCACCAAGTCCACCTCGTGCTGCTCGCCCAGCGTCACGTCCGTGAACACTTCCTTGTCCAGTGGCACAACGCCATGCTCCAAGTCCAGCGCGGCGGCGATCTCCGGCAGGAATAGTTCCAGGAACTCGACGAAAAAGGCGGACAACAACTCCTTGAAGTTCCGGTCGTGATCTACGGCGATGGCAACTCTCCTCCGTGCAGCCTGTCCCTCTCAGCCTATTATAGCACACCAACTCAGTGCCATTCTCGCCATGCCGCAAGTTTCGTTGTGTCGTCCAAAGTCATTCCTCATCCCGGATCGCCCGCGCTATCCGTGGCAGTTCATCGCGCAAATATGTAGCCCACCTCTCGGAAATAAGCGCCTCGGCCTCTTCCTGCGTTTTTCCGTAGTCACCGGCACTCAGCACAGGAAAAGAAGTGAGTGTGGACCAACCTCTTTGCAGCTTGGATCGAGTTCCAGTGAAGCCATGTCCTTGTACCGTTTGGAGAAGTGTGTTGCGGTCTGTCTCATCGCCGCGCTCAACGCCCAGACAAATAGTGAGGCTATCAAGACCATTGACAAAATTGAAGTGAACCAGCCAAAAGCCGTTTTCATGTCCCCAACGATAATTGCCCGGAACATCCCACTCACGCAAGCCAAAATTCACAAACCATTTACCATCGTTGTATCGCTTCAAGTCAGAGTTTGCGTCAATCAGCCTCTTCACAAACTCACCAATGCCGAAGCGGCTAACGGGTAGAGGCGGCAACCTGGCGCTTTCGTCCCAAAGCCATTCTTCCATTGACAACGCCTCTCTGAGTGGTGGATATTGACGCTCAACAAAATTGAACCAGCCGCTCTGAATACCTGCTTCCAGGTCAACAGCATCGTCACTGTCAGATGGACTTATTTTGAAGATAGTGCTTCTATAAAGGTCCGTCTGATTGTTGCCTGATCTAAGCTTCTTGACGGGCCATCCGAAGCGCCGCGCCATGTCCCAAAGGCGAGAGCGGTCTTCGAGGGAATTACCGCTTCCATTCCAGATGTTAATCGCAAAAGTGAGTTCCGACTCGCTGAACAGCAATTGGCAAAACAGTTGGCCCAGGAAGCGATTGTTCTTCCACTCGACCGGGCGACAGTTGGCCCAGGTGGTCCCACGCTGGCCGTCGTAAATCCAGCCGGGATCACTTGCCAAAAGGCGCAAGGCAATGTCGCTGATCTCGCTGCGGCGGTCCGGCTTATGTTCGTAAATGAGATCGAGCGCCCGGCGGTGCTTGGCGTAGATGCTGCGGCACAAGTCGGCGACTTCTGTATCGGTCATAATGTGCCTTCTGAGCATCTGCGCGTAGTGTGTCAGGAGCAAGTGAACACCGGCATCAAGGTGACTAGGCTGAGTTTGAGCGACGGTCTCAATGGCCCGACAGACAGTACCGTAGTCCACAGCAAGATAGTCAGGGTGGCTCGGCTCATCGCCGCCCGGCGTTAGATATAGCGCATGGAGATCGTAATCGGGCCACTCACTCTGAACGCTCTCGTAATACTTCTGCAACTGGCCGGAATGTTCGCCGGTGTCAATCTTGTTCTCAATCAGGAGCGCGAAGCGGCGGCTGTCATCGAGCAGTAGGATGTCAATATTGCGCCACTCGCGCCGGACATCAACGGTCTCAAAGCGCCAGCCGTCAAAATCATCAGGCGAGACTTCCTGTAAAAACTGTCTCAGGAATGCATCGCCAAGACCATGAGTTTGGCCGGGGTCTAACAGGAAGGCCAGGAGATTTGAGTGCCGGAGTTCGTGACGGACAATGCCGACCGCCTCAAAGAGATTGAACTGTGAGAGAATGTCTTCCAGCCGCTTCAGTTCTGGGTTCCTGGTGACGAAAGCGTTGAGGGCATCCAGGTCCGGCAGAGCATTCGGGGAGGAAAGCGGCACAGTGTCAGACATGGCCGCCCCTAAAACTGCCGGAGGAAGCGCAGGTCGTTCTCGGTGAAGAGGCGGATGTCGTCAATGCCGTACTTCGCCATCGGCATCCGGTCGATACCAAGGCCCCAGGCGAAGCCGGAGTAGCGCTCCGGGTTAATGCCCATGCTCGCCAGGATATTGGGGTGGACCATGCCCGCACCGCCGAGTTCCAGCCAGCCGCTGCCCCACTGAATCGCCACCTCGACGCCCGGCTCGACGAAGGGGAAGAAGTCCGGGCGGAAGCGGATGGTCACGTCGCCGAAGAGCAGGCGGACGAGATGGGCGAACGTGCCCTTCAAATCCGCCAGCGTCAGGCCCTCGTCCACGGCCAGGATATCAACCTGGTGGAACGTGTGCGAGTGCGTGGCGTCCACGGCCTCGTAGCGGTAGCACTTGCCGATGGTGGCGGCGCGGATGGGGGGCTTCTGCCGCTCCATGACGTGCCCCTGGAAGGCCGTGGTCTGGGTGCGGAGCAGGTGCCGGTCGTCAATGTAGAACGACATCTGCTCATCAAACGCGGGGTGGTCGGGCGGGTAGTTCAGGGTCTCGAAGTTGTAGTGGTAGTCTTCGATGTCCGGGTACTCGGCGAACGAGTAGCCCATGCTGATGAGGGCGTCTTTGACGGCCTGCATCTGGCGCGTGAGGGGGTGCAGGCCGCCCAGGCGCTGCGGCGTACCGGGCAGGGTGACATCTACGGCGTCGGCGGCCAGGCGGCTCGTCCGGACGGCGGCGGCGAGCGCGGCCCGCTTCTCCGACAGCAGGCCCGTCACCTCGTCCTTGCGCCTGTTGACGGCCTGCCCGTAGGCGGGCTTCTCGGCGGGCGACAGCGCGCCGACGAGGCGCAGCAGGCCGGTCAGCGCGCCGCTCTTGCGGCCCAGGTACTCGGTCTCGACGGCGTCCAGCGCCGCCAGCGTGTCCGCGCCTCCAATGGCGGCGGCGGCCTCGGCGGCGACCCGGTCCAACTGCTCCTGCGGCGTCATCGCGTTGATCCTGTTGGCCCCGAACCCCCTCCGGCTCGCTTAGGCTCGCCACCTCCCCCGAAGCGGGTGAGGGTGGGCGAAAGAAGCAGTAGCCTCCTGACACCAAGCCCCTCCCGTTTCGGGAGGGGTGGCGCGGCTTGCCGCGCCGGGATGGGCCCCTTCTGAGGGTGTTTCACACTACGCCGCGACGATGGCGGAGGTCGGCGCGGGGGTCGTGATGTTCAGTGAGGCGACCAGCGCGTTAAAGGCCGCGTTGTCTTCAATCGCCAGGTTGGACAGCACCTTGCGGTCCAGCGTGATGTTGGCGGCGGCGAGGGCGGCGATGAAGCGGCTGTACTGGACGCCCTGGGCGCGGCAGGCGGCGTTGATGCGGGCGATCCAGAGCTTGCGGAAGTCGCGCTTCTTGGCGCGGCGGTCCCGGAAGGCGTACTGGCCTGACTTCATGACCTGCTCGTTGGCGCTCTTGTACAGACGTGACTTGCCGCCGAAGTAGCCGGCGGCTTCTTTAAGAATCTTGTGATGGCGCTTGTGGCGCATGACGCCACGTTTGACGCGGGGCATGGACGTGTCTCCTTACAGGGTTAATACGGCAATAGCAGAATTAAGGTGAGGGGCGAGGTTCGGGCCGATGAACGACCCGGCATTGGGAGAACAACTGCCCTTCGGGCAGAAGACACATACGGTGAGTGGTCTTGCGTCCGAGGGACGCTTGCTTTACCAATGCCGGGGGTTTCATACCCCCGGAAACCGGCCCTGCTCAGAAAATCACTTAGGCAGGCCGTTGGGCAGCATCCGGCGGACGGCCTTTCGCTTGCCCTTGTACAGCACGATCTGCGACGTAAGGACCCGCATATTGGACGGACTCTTGTGGATGTTCAGATGGTTGTGGTTGGCGTGGCCGTGGACAAACTTGCCGGTCCCGGTCATCTTGAAGCGCTTGGCGGCGGTCTTGCGCGTTTTGATCTTGGGCATGGTCGTTTCCTCTTTGCTGCTCTCAGACAGCCGTGAACCCGGTCGCGTTCCGAGCGAACGCGCCGGGTCCAGGGCAGGTTCGTGTCTCTGTGCTACGCCGCCGGCGGGCCGGGGTCGGCGGGCGGCTTCGGTGCGGCAGGCGGCTTGGGCGCAGGCTTGGGGGGGACGGCGGCCTTGAGCGGGCTGAGGATCATGGTCATCATGCGCCCCTCGAACGCCGCCGGCTTCTCCACCTGGCCGACCTGGTTGGTCATCTGGACGACCTTGTCCATCTGCTGACGGCCGAACTCCGGGTGCGTGATCTGACGCCCCTTGAAGCGCACCGTGACCTTGACCTTGTCGCCGTCCTCCAGGAACTTGATGGCGCTACGGACCTTGACCTCGAAGTCGTGGTCCTCGATGTTCGGGAACATCTGGATGCCCTTAAGTTCGCTCTGCTTGTGCTTCTTGGCGGCGTCCTTCTCTTTTTTGGCCTGGTCGTACTTGAATTTGCCGTAGTCCATGATGCGGCAGACGGGCGGTTGCGCCTGCGGCGCGACCTCAATCAAGTCAATGCCGCGCTCACGGGCGATGGCCAGCGCGTCGCGCGTCGCCATGACGCCGAGCTGCCCGCCGTCCTCGTCAATGACGCGGATCTCGCGCGCCCGGATGCGCTCGTTCATGCTGACACGCGGCTCGCGCGTGTCCCTGCGAAAGTCCCTGTTGTTTATAGATTCCTCCGAGTGAGAATGCCCGGCGTGTTTACCCCTGCAACAAAACTCCGGGTGATATTATAGCCAAACCCTCGGCCCGTTGTCAAGGTTCCCCGCGACTGATTTTCCACGCGGGCGCGGCGGACGAACTTTGGGCCGGAGCCGTCTGTTATGGGAACAGAGGTACAATCAAAGTCTTGAAACGTTTCATGCTGCTGCTCGGACTGTGTCTGGGCCTTTCGCGCGCGGCCCTCGCCGCCCCGCCCATCCACTTCACGGCCACGGCGTCCCCGGCCCCCGCCCGCACCGGCCAGGCGGTGACCGTGACCGTGCAGGCGGCGGTGGACCCCGGCTGGCACGTCTACTCGGTCGTCCCGTCCGCCGTCGGCCCCTCGGCGACGGAGATCGTCTCCCTGGGCGACGGGACGCCGCTGGGGCCGACCACCGAAGACGCGCCCACGCGCCGCCTGGACCCGAACTTCGGCGAGATCGTCGGCTACCACGAGAAGGCGGCGACGTTCGCCCGCCGCTTCCGTGTCGGGCCGTCCGGCGCGGGCAGCATTGTCCTGCACTACCAGACGTGCAACGCCCAGGTCTGCCTGCCGCCCAGGGACGTGACGCTGCCGGTCACGGCGACGCAGGCGGCCCCGCCGACAGTCACCGTTGCTGCCCCCCCTGCCCCCAACATTGGGGGTGACGGCGGGCTGGGGCTGTTCCTCCTGGCGGCGCTCGGCGCGGGGCTGCTGGCCCTGCTGACGCCCTGCGTCTTCCCGCTCATCCCGATCACCCTGACCTCGTTCGTCAAGCAGTCTGACGGGGACAAGTCCAAGCTGGTCCGACTGTCGTTCGGCTACGCGGTGGGCGTCGTCGCCCTCTACATCGCCCTGGGCACGGCCCTGACCCTGACCCTGGGCGCGGGCGGCCTCGCCCGCGTCGCGGCCAACCCGTGGGTCAACCTGACCCTGTTCGCCCTGTTCCTCGTCTTCGCCCTGTCCTTCTTTGAGGTCATCCGGCTCCAACTGCCCGGCGACCTGGGCGCGCTCCAGCAGCGGGCGCGAGCGCTCGGCGGCACGGCGGGCCTGGCGCTACTGGGCGTGACGTTCGTGGTGGGGTCGTTCACCTGCACCGCGCCGTTCCTGGGGACGCTGCTGGTGGCGGCGGCGGCGGGGAGCCGCCTGCGGCCCCTGCTGGGCATGCTGGCCTTCGCCCTGGCCTTCGTCTCGCCGTTCCTGGTCTTCGGGCTGTTCCCGCAGTGGATCGGGCGCATCCCGAAGGGCGGCGTCTGGCTGGCCCGCTTCAAGGCGACGCTGGGGTTCTTGGAACTGGCGGCGGCGCTGAAGTTTTTGTCCAACGCCGATCTGGTCTGGCAGTGGAAACTGCTGACTCAGCCGGTGCTGCTGGCGGCCTGGGCGCTGATCTCCGTGTGCGCGGGCCTGTATCTGCTCGGCCCGCTGCGCTTCGGCATCGTCGCCGAGACCGAGGGGCCGGGCGCGCGGGTCACACCGGGGCGCGCCGCCTTCGGGGGCCTGTTCCTGCTGGCCGCACTGTACTGCTTCTGGGGCCTCTCCGGGCGGCCCCTCAGCCCCTACGTCGGCGCGTTCCTGCCCCCGCCCGGCTACGGCGGCGCGGGTCATGTCACGGAGGTGGGCCTGCCCTGGCTGTCGGACTACGACACCGCCCTGGCGGAAGCGAAGGCCGAGGGGAAACCGCTGCTGATTGATTTCACGGGCTACACCTGCACCAACTGCCGCCTGAACGAGAAGCGCGTCTTCCCCCAGCCGTCGGTCCAGCGTGAGTTCGCGGACTACGTCCGTGTGCAGCTTTACACGGACGGGGGCGCGGACGGACCCAAGAACCAGGCGCTGGAGCAGGCCAAATTCGGCGACGTGGCCCTGCCGCTGTACGGGGTCATCAACCCGCAGACCGGAGCCGTCGTGGCTCAGACGGCGGGGGTGCAGAGCGTGGACGGCTTCACGCGGTTCCTCACGGATGCACAGGGGGTGCAGCGGGTGACGCTCAGATCGAGGAGCGGGATTTCAGATCGAGGTAGTGGTTGATCAGGTCGGCGCTGAGGTCTTCGGGCGGGCTGTCAATGGTCCAGACGCCCCGGCGCTTCAGCACGGAGATGGCCTGGCGGCGCTCCTGCAACACCTGCTGGGCGACGGCCTTCTGGTAGACGCCCGCCGAGTCGTCGGGGACACTCTTGGCGGCGGCGACGATGTTCGGGTCGCTGACGGTGACGCAGACGACCCGGTGCAGGCCCTCGATGATCGGCACGGCGTCCAGAATCTGCGCGGACGAGTCCGGGTCCACCAGGTCGCTGAACAGGACGACCAGGGAACGCCGCCGCCAGCGGGCGGCCAGGTTCTGGAACGCCTCCCGGTAGTCCGCCTCCACCAGCCGCGCCTCCATGTTGTACAGCGTCTCCATGATCGCATACACCTGCGCCCGGCTTTTGGCCGGAGGCAGATACGCCCGCACGTCGGCGTCGAACGCCATCAGGCCGACCTTGTCGTCCGAGCCGGCGGCGACGTAGGCCAGCATCAGGGCCGTGTTGACGACGTAATCCAGCTTGGCCATCTTCTGCACCGGCTGGAGCATGGTCCGGCCCGTGTCCAGCAGCAGCACGATGTTCTGGGAACGTTCCACTTCGTACTGGCGGGAGATCAGCTTGTCCCGGCGGGCCGTCGCGTTCCAATCAATCTTCTTGTACTCGTCGCCGGGGACGTACTCGCGCAGGGACTCGAACACGGAGCCGCCGCCGCGCAGGCGGGCGGCGCGGATGCCGAGCTGCTGTAGGCGGCCCCGGCGGGCGAGCAGCTCGTACTTCTCCGTCTCCTTGAGGTTGGGGTAGACCTTGACGGGCCGCCGGGCGGGCAGGCGGCCCAGGCGGGAGGCCAGGCCCAGCCGCCCCGAATACTGCACGGCGACATCGCCGAACGCGAAGTCGCCCTTGGCGGGCGGGGTGACGTGGTACGAGAACCGTTCGGGCCGGTTGTCCGGAGACAGAAGGAGATCGCCCTGGGCGGGGCCGTCCAGCGCGAACTGGAACGGCGGGTCGTCCCGGAACGTCACCCGGAGCGGCAGGCCGGAACGGTTGCGCGCCTCCAGCGTGACCGGATTGGCCGCGCCGAGCGAGAGCTTGTCGTCCACCACCCGATCCACGGTCAGGGCGCGCTCCGGCGCGGGGGCGGCCAGGAAGTCCGCCACGGTCAGCAGGCCGAGCAGGACATCGTAGGCCAGCACCACCGACAGCAGCCAGGGCAGGCGGGCCACGAACAGCAAGGGGATCGCCCCCAGGGCCGCGAGCAGGGCAAGGCGAGGCGTCAGGCGCATACGGGTATTATAGCAGATAGTCGGGGCGGAGGATCGCCCCGCCTCCGAGGCCGTCCTTCGGACGCAGATTTGCCTCCGGGACACGGCCCCCGTCCGAAGGACGCTCTTCCAGACGGGGCGATCCTCCGCGCCGTCTGCCTCCGCTCCGGCGCGAACTGCCCCGGCGCGGACGCATCAACGGAACTTCGGCCCCCGCCGGGTTGTATCACAAGCGGGAGAAAACATCATGGCGGACACGGAAAAGACCAGCCCGGAGGAAACGCAGTTTCCGGGGCTCCAGGACGACGACGCGCCGGGCGGGCCGCAGGCCCCCGAGCCCCTGCCACAGACGGTGGAGCGCGTCTCGTTCGCGGAGCGACTGGCGGACCGCGAGCTGGAGCCGGTGATGGTGTCACGCGCGGCGCTGAAGGCGCACACGCGGCGCGATTTTCTGCTCTACGGCGTGGGCGCGGCGGCGGCGGCGGCGGGCTTCTGGTGGCTGCTGCCGGAGGACACGCAGATGCGCCTGGGGCGGGACAACCCTCAGCCCAGCGCGCGCAAAGAGCGGCTGCTGAACAGGGCGCTGGCGCTCGATGACGGCGTGGCCAAGTTTCTGTATTCGCCCGACCGACTCGTGCCGACGTTCGCGGCCTCCCTGGCCCTGCCGCCCGTCCCGGACGCCTCTACACAGGACGAGCTGCCGGGCCTGTTCCGCATCAACTACGAGGGGGGACGCCCGCAGGCGCTGTGGGGGAACTACCTGCCGCGCTGGACCATGACGATGACCGGGCTGGCGTCGGGCCGCACGGAGACGCTGCGGATGCCTGACATCCGGGCACTCATCGCCCGCTACGGCAGCCGCGAACAGGTGACGCGGCTGGTCTGCGTGGAGGGCTGGAGTCAGATCGGGCAGTGGTCGGGTCTGCGTTTCGCCGACCTGCTGGCCGCCTATCCGCCGATGCCGGGCGCGCGCTGGGCGCAGCTGCGCTCCCGCTACAACATCGCCACGGACACGGACGCCGACGGGAACAACGTGTACTCGCCCGACCCGTACTATGTGTCCATTGACCTGGACACGGCCCGTCACCCGCAGGCGCTGCTGGCGACCGAGCAGAGCGGGAAGCCGCTGACCATCGGCCACGGGGCCCCACTGCGGCTGCGGGTGCCGATGAAGCTGGGGCTGAAGAACATCAAGGCCATCAGCAGCATCCACTACAGCGTGGAGCAGCCGCCGGACTACTGGGCGAGCGAGGATCGTGGCTATTCCCACTACGACGGGCTGTGATCTTAACGGATACCCAGGACGGCGAAGGCGATCTTGCCGGTGTCGGTCTTGACTTCGACGCGGTCGCCGACCTTGTGGCCCAGCAGCGCCTTGCCGACGGGGGAGATGTTGGAAATCTTGTCGGCGGCCGAATCGGCCTCCATGACGCCGACGATGGTGTATTCCAAATCCTCGTCGAATTCCTCGTCGTGGACCTTGACGACCGACCCCAGAACGACCACGTCGCCGCCGGAGACGTACTCCACCACCTTGGCCCGCTCCAGGGCGCTCTTGATGCCGATGATCTTCCCCTCCAAGAACCCCTGCTGACGTTTGGCGTCGTGGTAGTCGAAGTTCTCGCTGAGGTCGCCCATGCCTCGGGCTTCCTTGATGCGGTCGGCGATGTTGCGCCGCTCGACCGTCTGGAGGCGCTCCAGCTCGGCCTCCAGCTCGCGGTACTTGGCCGGCGACAGGACTATCTCATCATCGTGCATCGTGAAATGATACCGCAGGCCGCCCGGTTTGTCAACAGTCTGATTACTTGCCGTGCAGAACGTCGGGGTGCGCCTTGAGCCAGGTCACCCAGTCCGCGCCGCAGGTCAGCAGGTGGCCGTTGACGTTGGTATCCACATAGGCGATCTTGCCGTCCTTGCCGATGATATAGGTGACGCGGTTGGCGAATCCGACCGGCAGAAGCACCCCGTAGGCCCGCGCCGCCGTCTTTTGCGTGTCGGCCAGCAGCGTGTACGGGATGCCCTCCTTAGCGCAGAACGCTTTGTGCGATTGCGGGTCCTGCACGCTCACGCCGTAGACACGCACGCCCAGCGCCTTGAGGTCCGGGTAGGCCGCCGTCAGCGAGTGGGCCTCCAGGGTGCAGCCGCCGGTGAAGTCCGCCGGGTAGAACGCGAGCAGGACGACGTGGCCCCGATCGTCGGCCAGCGTGTGCGCCTTGCCGTTCTGATCGGGCAGGGCATAGGCCGGGGCCTGCGCGCCGGTCGGCAGGGCGTCGGCCAGAATCTTCACAGTGATCGCGCCGGCCACCACCAGCACGGCGGCGACTCCGAAGACGATGCGGGGGATTCGTTTCACAGGACGTTCTCCATTCTCTTTTTATGATACCCTCAGCACACCCGGAAGATCGTTGTTTCCGGCGAGAATTGGGTACAAGGCAAAGGAGCATGGTCTGTTAACCTTCTGTTAACGTTGCACAGTGGCGGCGTCCCAGACCGCGCCGCCGGAAATCCAGGGTCCCATGAACGCCCCGCTGCCTGAAGACGAAGACGTCCGGCTCAGCGCGCTGTATGCCCACCGCCTCCTGGACACGGCCCCCGACGAGGCCTACGATGACATCACCCGGCTGGCGGCCCTGATCTGCCGCACCCCGATGGCCGTCCTCTCGCTGGTTGACGCCGACCGGGTGTCGTTCAAGTCCGTCGTCGGGGTGGAGATGCGGGAGATTCCCCGCGCCGCCGCCTTCTGCGCCCACACGATTCTTTGCCCCGATCTGTTTGTCGTCCCCGACGCCGCGTGGGACGAACGCTTTCAAGACAACCCCTTCGTCGTCGGCGCGCCGCACCTCCGCTTCTATGCCGGCGCGCCCATCACGGCGGCGGACGGTCACGCCCTGGGCGCGCTGTGCGTCGCCGACCCCATGCCCCGACAGATCACCCCCGACCAGGAGGAGGCGCTGCGCCTTCTCGCCCGCCATGCCGCCGACCGGATCAGACGGACGCGCGCCGAGGCGGCGCAGCGCCTGGGGGACGCGAAGTTCCGCCGCCTGGTCGATTCAGGCGTCGTCGGCATCAACCTGTGGGACATGGACGGGCGCATCACCTGGGTCAACGACCGGTTCCTGGCCATGACCGGCCACACGCGGGCCGATGTGGACGCGGGGCGGCTGCGCTGGGACGACCTGACCCCGCCGGAATGGGAGGCGGCCACGGCGGAGGCCACGCGCCAGATTCGGGAGCGGGGGACATTCGAGGCGTATGAGAAGGAATTCTTCCGCCGGGACGGGACGCGCGTCCCGGTGTTGCTGGGCGGGGCACTGCTGGACCACGGCACGGAGGGCATCTCTTTCATCCTGGACCTGACCGACCAGAAACGCGCGGCGGAGGCGCGGCGTCAGGGCGAGGAGACCATCCGCCTGCTCGCGGGCGGCATCGCCAACGCCGTGGAGGGCATCACCATCGCCGATGCGCGCCTGCCCGACCAGCCGCTGGTCTATTGTAACCCGGCGTTCTCGGCCCTGACGGGCTACCCCGAACACGAGGCCATCGGGCGAAACTGCCGCTTCCTCCAGGGCGAGGGGACGGACCCAGCCGCCCGCCGCCAGGTGCGTGAGGCCATCCGGGAAGGGCGCGCTTGCCGAGTCACTCTGCTGAACTATCGCAAGGACGGAACCCCCTTCTGGAACGAGCTGAACATCGCCCCCATGCACGACGATCAGGGGGCGCTGACACATTTCGTCGGCATCCAGCACGATGTGACCGATCTGCGGCAGGCGGAGCAGCAGATTCGGGACGACAACCTGGTTCTGGAGGTACAGAAGGCACAGCTGGAGGCGGCCAACGCGGACCTGGCGGAGCTGGCGACCGCCGACCCGCTGACGGGTCTGCTCAACCACCGCGCCTTCCAGACGCGGATGCGGCGGGATGATGGCGCGGAGTGTGTGCCGGGGGCGGTCCCGGCGGTGGCCGTGCTGAACCTGGACGACTTCCGCTTCTTCAACGACGTGTACGGTCCTGCGGCGGGCGACGCGGTCCTGCGGATGGTGGCGGCGCGGCTGCGGGAGGTCTGCGGCGGGCGGGACGCGGCGGCGCGCTTCGGCGGGGACGAGTTCACGCTGCTGCTGTCGGACGTGGGCCGGTCCACGGTGGAGGAGGTCGAGGCGCGGCTGGCGGCGGCGGTGACCGATCTCTCGTTCCGCCCGCCCGGCGCAGCACCGTCCATTCCCATTACCCTCACCCTGGGCGTGGCCTTACTCTCCGGCGGCGGGCAGGGCCGTCAGGAGGCCATGCGCCAAGCCACCGAGCGCCTGCGCTGGGCCAAGACGGGCGGGGGCGGCGACACGGACGCGGGCAGGCTGCGCACCGCAATGTTGTCCCGCGTGGAGGGGTTCTCGATGCTGGACGCGCTGGTGACGGCGGTGGACAACAAGGACCGCTACACCCGACGCCACTCCGAGGACGTCATGGCCCACGCCGCCCGCATCGCCGCCGCCCTGGGGCTGGATGGGCAGGCGCGCGACGCCGTCGCCGTCGCCGCCCTGCTGCACGACGTGGGCAAGATCGGCGTCCCGGACCACATCCTGCGCAAGCCGGGCCGTCTGACCGACGCGGAGTTCGCCGCCGTCCAGCAGCACCCGCAGATGGGGGCGATCATTGTGGGGGCGGTCCCAGGGTTCGAGTCGGCGCTGGACGCGGTGCGCCACCACCACGAGCGCTGGGACGGGGGCGGCTACCCGTTCGGGCTGCGGGGCGGGGAGATTCCGCCGATGGCGCGTCTGATGGCGGTGGCGGACGCCTACAGCGCGATGACGATGGACCGCCCGTACCGGCGGGGCATGACGGACGCCGAGGCGCGGGCGATCCTGGAGGGGGGCGCGGGGACGCAGTGGGACCCCGAATGCGTCCGGGCCTTTTTGGCGAGTCGCGCCTAGTGTTTGTCCGCACTCATTGTCACGCTCCCCTTCCGTCCAATCACATCGCCTCCTTGATCCCTTTTTTGATGAGCCACACATTGACGGGATAGCTGGTCAAGAAGCCCAGGACCATTCCGATTTGCATCATAAACCAGTACGTCGGCTCGGTCGGGTGGAGATGCGGGTGCGGGAAGAACACAAAGTACGTCAGGGCCATCCAGCCGAACAGCCCCACCTCGAAGGCCGTCAGCGAGAGCGTGTCGGCCTTGACGGCGGCGACCAGGCCCTCCTTGACGCCCAGGTTCCGCATGGGGGCGATGGCGAAGAACTGGAACGCGATGCCGAGCAGGTAGGCCAGCGCGAAGTCGAGGACGTATTCGGGCCAGAGCGTGATCCCGGCGATGGTCCACCCCGTCCAGAAGACGACCCACTCGGCGATGATATCGCCCAGGGTGCAGCCCGCGCCGCAGTGGGTGACGCCGACCGAGACGATCTGCCAGAAGGGTTTCATCCCCGTCTTCTCGGCCTTTTTCACCGGGTCATTCGGCTCATCCCCCGGTTCGTCATGTTCGCCTCCCTGATGCTCCCTCTGCATCTGCTCCATGTGTTCTTTGGTGGACTTGCGCCCGATGGCGTAGTAGGCCCACAGCCCGACGGGGCCGAAGTAGAGAGCGTTGATCGGCCAGACCACGTTCATGATCCACATTTTCTGCGGGTGACGTAACTCATCGGCGGCGATGACCAAAGCGCACAGGCCCGCCAAGATCAACGAAACGAGAGCGGCGATGTGCAGCCAGGGAGAAATCATCGGCAACCTCAATTCAGGTGCTGGGAAGTAGTCGCGGCTTGACGCCGGGGCTGCCGAAGAGTCTACATCTTCTGATAGTTGCCGTGCGCGGCGCGCTGAACGAAGTAGGCGGGCCGCTTGTCAAAGGCGGGCTTGCAGGCCGGGCAACAGAAGTAGTACGTCTTGCCCTTATAGATGCTGTGGCCGACGGCAGCCTTGACGGAGGCGATCTTGGCGCCGGTGACGGGGCAGATTAGTTTGGATGTCTTGGCGGGCATGGGACACGCCATTCCGGTAACGTGTGTCGGGCCGGCGACGGCGGGAGCCGCCAAGGCCGCGAGGGAGAGGGCGGCGCAGAGAATGATCTTCATGGATGTTCCTTCTGGGGCATCTGCCCCGGTGTGCGAAAAAATGCGCCCGCTATTTGAGCGAGCGGATATAGGCCACGAGTGTCTGTGTCTGGCCGTCGTTGTACTTGCTGCCGAAGGCGGGCATCTTGCCTGTCACACCGTTCTTGATCTTGAGCGCGATCTGGGCGTCGCTCATGTCCTCGTGGTGGAGATTGGGTCCATAGCCGCCAGCGCCGTTCGCGCCGTGGCACGAGGCGCAGCTCTGCGTGAACAGTGTGTGACCCTGGGCCACGAACGCCGCGTTGATGACGGGGGTGGGCGCCCCCGGCGCTTGGGCCGCGCGCGTCGTGTCCACCGCCGTGTGGCTGTCCTGCGCCTTCTGCGCCCCGACGACGATGGCGGAGACGCCGAACGCCCCGCCGACGACGATCAGCCCGCCGATCACGGCGGCGATCAAGCCTTTGACTTCGATCCGCATATGTTCAGCCTCCCACCAGCATCTCGCCGCCCCAGTAGCCCGCCGTCGCCACAACCACCGCCGTCACGACGGAGGCGGCCAGGTACACCGCGTAGGCCCCTCGGCTGGCCTTCTGCCGCACGACCAGCCGCCAGATCGCCAGCGCGACGATCAGGCCGAAGGCGGGCCACACGAACAGGTGGTGCTTGGCCAGCAGGCCGTCCCCGCCGACGTGCCAGCCGGAGATCATCAGGCCGGACAGCACCGCCCCGAAGGTCGCCAGCGCAGCCAGCATCAGCGAGTAGAACGCCGCCATGTGCAGGTCGCGGCTGTGCGGTTCGCGGTTGAGGCCATAGCCCACCAGGTCGAAAAGCAGAGCGGCAATGACCAGCGCGATGGGGAAGTGAGTGCTTCCCCCGTGCATGTCTACCCAGAACTTGTTCGGCATTCGTCCTCCTGGTCACTTCGCGTTGAAGACGATGTCCTTCACGGAGGGCTTCTGACCGGGCGCGGCAACGTGTAGGCTGACGCGCCAGGGTCCGGCCATGCCGAAGCCGACCTTGCCCTGGTACCGGCCGCCGCCGATGTCCCTGAAGGCCGGGTGGGTCGTCCCCATGTCCATCGTCGTCATCGCCACCGTGGAAGTGACGGTCGCGCCGGGGATGGGCTTCCCGGCGGCGCCCGTCACCGTCACCGTCAGGGTGTTGCCGTCACCGGCGGCGGGCGGGTCCGGGGCGATGGATGCCGTGATGCTCAGCGGCCCGCCCGCCATGGGAGCTGAAGCGGGCCTGGGCTGTGACGCGGCCTGCGGCGACGCCACGCCGGTCTGGAAGACCATGCTCTGCGCCGCGCCGCCGGTGAGGGCGACGCGCCAGGGTCCGGCCATGGCGAACGTCACCTTGCTCATGTAGTGACCGCCGCCCATCTCCATCACCGGCGGGTGGGTCGTTCCCATGTCCATCGTCGTCATCGCCACCGTCGCCGTCAACTTGAGGCCCGTGACCGGCTTGCCGTCGGCGTCCGTCACCATGATATCGAGCGTGTTGTCGCCGACCTGTGGCGTCCCGGAGGCGACCGTCATGGTCACCTGCGTCCCGCCGGGCAATGGGGCCATTGTTGCGGGGGCCGGGGCGGTGTCCGAGGCCATACGCGCCTGTTCGGGCGTGGGGGCGGGCATTTCGGCCAGGGACATATCCATCTTGCCCATCTTCATCGCGCCCATCGGGCCGCCGCCGACCATCATTTCGTTCATCATGGTGACCATGCCCGACGCCTGCCCGAAGCCGCGCAGCATCGTCCAGTCTTCGGTGCCGGTGACGGACCAGACCCGTGGCGCCCACATCGGCATGTTCTTCATGGCCTCCGGCATCCTCACCTCGCCCGCCGCCTGCACGGGCGGCGCGGGCGTGTCCATGCCCTTCTGGTTCTTGGTCGGATCCGTGTTCGGCCCCTGCCGGGGCGTGTCCCCCATGCTCATGCCGGGCATTCCGGCCATGCTGTTCTTGTTCTTGTCTGCCATTGTTTTCCCTCTTTCAACGCTCCGGGATGTACTGGTGCTGAAGGTTCAGCAGTGACCGGCGCGGGCCGATCGTCTGGTTGAAGATGCTCGTGAAGTTGAACACGAAGCCGACCTGCACGGAGTTGTCCGTGCCGCCGCCGTACACGTTGGCGAGGGCGGCGTCGCGGTGCTGGTAGCTGTATTGGGCGACCAGATCAAAGCCGTCCCCCACCCGCTTGACGCCCGTGAGCGCCAGGCCGTAGGAGTCGGCGTCCGAGACCCGGTTGTAGCGCTTGTAGCCCGCCGTCAGCGCGACCTGGTAGCCGGGGATGCCGAACGGGCTGTGCAGGTACGCCAGCGAGGCGGCCAGCGTGTTGGAGTCCGCCCGGAACGAGTCCGGCAGGGTAGAAAACCGCCGCAGGCCGTTCCCCGACGAGTAGATGTCCTGCGCGCTCAACGTGACCAGGTTGACGGGGCTGGGGCGCAGGTTGATGACCCCGCCGCCGTAGACGATGTTCGCCGCCCCGCCCTGCGCGTGTCCGATGGTCTGTCGCTCGTAGCCGAGCTGATAGGAGACGACTTTCTGGATGGACTCCAGGCCCGGCGGCGGTTCGTGCAGGAGGTCCACGCCGTAGGAGTTCAGGCCCTGGTCGCTGTTGATGTCCCCGGCACTGGTGATCAGGTGCTGGACGTGCAGGTTGACGAAGTTTCTGAGGTCCCGGTTCAGCGTCACGGCGGCGACGTTGCCGTAGCGCGGTTCTTCGGTGTTGGCCCCGCTGGAGAAGGGGTCGGGCAAGTCAGTGAACGTCAGCAGGTCGTCGCCGCGCAGGGTCGGGAACTGGATGAACTTGGTCGGGACGTTGGTGCGCCCGATGTAGCCCTCGACATAGCGGTCCTGATAGTCGGCGTAGCCCTGGTGCAGAAAGAGCTGGTTGTTCAGGCTGCCGTTGTTGGTCTGATCCGTCGCCTCGCCGCCGATGACCAGTGTGCCGATGGCCCCCGGCTTGTACAGCCGCTCACTGGCAGCCACTAAAATGGCTGAGTCGGAGAGGTTGACCCGGCTGGACGACGACCGGTTCCCGCCGACATCGTAGGCCCGTCGCTGTCCCAGGTCCAGCGTCGCCAGGCCAACGCCGTCCAGCTCGATCTGCGGGGCGACGCCCGGTGACTGCGGGATCGGGACCTGCTCGGCCTGCGCCCGCGCCCGCAACGGCGCGGCCAGCGCCAGCGCGCAGGCCGCCCCCATGAAGATGTGTCTGATTTGCAACGCGATGTTCTCCTTTGTGTCTCTGTGGGCTTCGCCGGGTCGGACCCACCACCTTGTTCGCTGCGCTCACAGGGTCCTCCCGAAGCGGGAGGATGAGGAGGGTAAGGCCGGTATCCCGCAGGGGCTACTCTTAATCCTCCCGCTTCGGGAGGACCCCGCGAAGCAGGGAGGTGGGTTCCCCTACGACGAGACCGCCACGACGGGGTCGAACGTCACCCCGGCCTTGTCGGCGTCCTCGTACATCAGCATCGTCATCATGCCGCCGGGGAAGATGCCGTTGTTGGTCGTGCCCCGGTCGCTGTGGTCGTGGAAGTGCCACATCCCCGGATTGGAGCCGTGGACGATGATGTCCATGGTCTTGCCGGGCTGGACCACGACCGTGTTGCCCCGGATGGGGGCGGCCAGCGGCGTGCCGTCCTGGGCGACGTGCCAGAAGTCGTGCCCGTGCAGGTGCATATAGTGGCTCTGCGCGCCCGCGCCGATCAGGCGGATGCGAATCGTCTCGCCCGTGCGGATGTACAGCGGCTCCGTGGACGGGTAGGACTTGCCGTTGATGGTGAAGAAGTTCGGGTTGACCATCATGGCCGGGCCGGTGTTCGCGCTGACATACGGCGGGACGTAGCCGCCCGCGATGGCCTTCTTCAAGTCGGCCTCGGTCTGGAACCAGCCCATCATCAAGGGCGACATCTCGCTCATGTCCCCCTTGCGATTCATCCAGTCCATCAGGTCCATGGACGCCCCCATCTGGTTCATCATCTGCGCCATGTAGTTGGTGTCATGCTCGCACAGCACCAGCGTGTAGTCGCGCGTGTAGGGGAATGCCTTCTGGATGGGGTCGTTGTCGCTCTCGATGATCAGCGCGCCGTACATCCCGGCCTGGATGTGCAGCGGGGTCATGTTGTGGCAGTGATAGTAGTGCGTCCCGGCGGGCTGCGCGCGCCAGAGGTACTGGTACGTCTGGTTCTTGCCGACCGGCCACTGCGTCCCCAGCGGCACACCGTCCATCTCGTTGGCGAGCATCATGCCGTGCCAGTGGATCGTGTGGAACTCGCTGATGGTGTTGTGGAAATTGACCTTGACCCAGTCGCCCTCCCGCACACGGATTTGCGGCCCCGGCACGGTCTTGTTGTAGGTGTACATATGCGTGACGATGCCCGGCACGATCTCGTGCGGGCTGACCGTCAGTTCCATGTCGTACTCGTGGATTTTGTCTCCCGGCTGCGGCAGGGCGCGCGGGTCGTGCGGCGGCGCGACGGCGTTGATGTCGAACTTCGCGGGCCAGACCGTCGCCGGCTGGTTCCCATTCGGGTCGCCCTGGGCCTGTGCCACGCGAGGGGCGAGGGCGAACCCCGCCCCGGCGGCGGCCCCGGCCAATCCAGTCACGAAACGCCGCCGCGAGATCGCGTTGGCGTCAGGCGTATACAGTTTGGTGTTTGCCTTGCGGAACAGTTTCATTGTCTTGGCTTTCTAAGTGTGGCCGTGGTGCATGGCATGGTTCATCTCCATGTCCATGGGCGGCTTGTTACGGAAGTGCCGCCAGGCCAGGAACCCGGCGACGGCGAGGGCGGCGATGTCCAGGAAGGTCGTGTAATCCCAGTGGAACCCCGCCCGCGAGACCGCGCTCGGCGGGCGCGGCCCGGTCGGGACCAGGTGCAGGGCCGTGAACAACAAATCTACCCCCAGGCCCGCCAGGACCATGGAGACGAACATCACGCCCGTGATGTAAAGCGCCGTGCGCCACCCATAGTATTTCTTGTAGGCGACGACGAGCGGCACGATGATGAGATCGGCGTAGATGAACGCCAGCACACCGCCGAACGAGATGCCGCCGGACCACAGGATGCTCGCCAGCGGGATGTTGCCCACCGAGCAGACGAACGAGGCGACGGCGATCAGCGGCCCGACGACGACGTTCTCCAGCAGCCGCCCCGGCCCCCGATGCCCCGCCAGGAACAGCGCGCGCCACACGGAGTCCGGGACCAGCACGGACAAAAACCCGGCGATGAGAAAGCCGATCAGCATCTCACGCCAGAGCATGGACCAATCCATCACGAAGGCGTCGGCCACCTGCGTGAGTTTGTCCGACTGGCCGCCCATGTCGTGGTCGTGTCCGCCCGACCCCTCTTCGGGATGGTCCCGCGCCTCCCGCTCCAGGCCCTTCGGCTCGGTCAGCCGCAGCAGCGCCCACATAAACCCGATCAGCACGAACGCGCCGACCAATTCGGCCAGCAGGAACTGCCAGCCGAGCAGCAGCCAGATCACGAAGCCCAACTCGAACACCAGGTTCGTGGAGGCGAACATGAAGGCCAGAGTCGGAGCCAGGGCCGCGCCCTTCTTGAACGCGGTCTTGGCGGTGGCGACAGCGGCGTAGGAACACGATGACGAGGCCGCGCCGAACGCGATCGCCAGCGCCATCGAGCGCAGGTCGGCCGTGCCGAACGCCCGCGTCATCTGCGCCTTGCTGACGAAGACCTGGAAGACGGCCGAGATCGTGAAGCCCAGGGCCAGAGCCCAGAGGACCTCCCAGAACATCGCCGCCGCCTCATACAGACTGTGCAGGAGCCACATTGCATCACCTCAGCGGACGATCAGTGTGCCCCACATCCCGCCGGGCGCGTGGCCGCGCACCGTGCAGAAGTAGGCGTACTTGCCGGGCCGCGCCGGTGCCCTCAGCGTCAGCAGTTCCCCGTGCCGGGCGGCGTCCGTGCCGTGCGGCAGGGGCGGCGTCCCGACCGAAGTTCGCATCAGGGGAGCCGCGTCGGCCGGGAAAGACGCCCGCCATGCGCCGAAGCGGATGTTGTGGAACATATCGTCGTCCGTGTTGACGAACAGCACCCGGAGCGTCGCGCCGGGCGGCACGATCAGCGTCGGATTGCGCAGGCCGTCAACACGATAAGACAACATATCGCTGTCCGGCCCGGTGACGGCCACCAGTCGGACGGACTTCTGGGCGAACGTCAGCGCCTTGCCCTGTGCGGACGGCTGCCCGTGGGTGACATGGCCGAGCGCGGCGGACAGGCCCGCCGGAGATACGGTCTTCGGCGTGGCGGCGACGAGGGCGAACGGGCCGGGCGCGGCGAGCGTCGGGCCGACGCTTGCCATCAGCGCGAGCGCCGACAGGGCCGCGACGGGCGCGGGCCATAAAAAACGAGTCATGAAATTTCTCCAGTGCGCGGGTGCGCGTCAGGAACGAAAGGGCGTGAAATCGGGGCGAGACGTGCGTGGGGTTCAGGCGACGGGAGGGGCGCGCGGGCGGAGCGTGGCTGAAGCGAGGGAGGAGATCGCATCTCCAGGGGGCGGTCGGCTGCGAAGTCCAGCGGTCATCTCAAAGAGCAATGGCAGAGGCAGCGACAGGAGCGGGACGGAGGTCGAGACTTGCTGGTGCAGGGCGGGGCGGGTCTCGGCAATCCGAGCTACGGGCAGAGTGGACGCGGTGAGGAGGGGATGGCAGGCGGGGCTTCCCAGGGCCTGCCGGGAGGCGGAGCCGTGTTCATTCCGGCTCGGCATGACGGCGCAACAGGCCATCGTTCCGTGCATCGTCGCGCCACGCATGGCGCAGGGCATGGAGGCAGGCGGGGCAAGAAAAGAGGCAGGCACAAGGGTGGAGGCGTGACGGCAGTGCCAGAGGGACGGCGATGGGAAGGCAGCCCCGCAGCCGAGTGTCACGGCCAGCAGGAAGGCCAACACCAAAGCCAAAGGTTGTCGTCGTCCGCTCACGGATTCATTGTACCCAAGATGCAACAAAAAGACCGCCGTTTGAAATGCTACGCAGTTGGGTAGTCTGCCTCAGCATATTCTGACGGAGGCAAGCAGGCATTTCGAACGGCGGTCTTAAGGGGACGGCGGGAGCGGGGATGACGAGACTTGAACTCGCGGCCTCCTACGTGACAGGCAGGCGCTCTAACCAACTGAGCTACACCCCCACAGCCCAACTAGAGTTTACCCGCGTTCGCGCCCCTTGTCAAGCACGATGGGCCGACATTTTTAAGAATCGAGACGGGACACCAAGCAATCATGTCATCTCGCCCCCCTGAGACCCCCAGCCTGCGCGCCGCCGTCGCCCAGGTCATCGCCGACCTGGACGCGCCGGTCGCCCGCGCCGAGCTGGTGCGGCGTGTGCTGGCCCTGCACCCCTCGCGCGCGGGCCGCCCCGCCGATCTGGTCATGGCCGAGGTGCGTCGGCACACCGACCTGGTCCGGCTGGAGGACGGGCGCTACGCCACACCCGACTGGGTGCTGCGCGGAGTCCGGTTCCGACACGTCCCGGCCCCGGCGGACGCCGCCAACGGCATCGTCCCGATCTTCCCCTGCTTCGTCCCCTTCCTGCTGGAACGCGACGGGCCGGGCGGGTCGGGGGCAGGGCCGCAGGGGCCGACCCTCATTGACGACGCCACCGGCGAGGAGATGGCCTACGAGATGCTGGACCTGCACGGGTCCCTGCTGACGGACGGGCCGGGCGACAACGCCATCCACTTCCAGGCCCTGAACCTGCGCCCGTGGTTCCGCCGGAACCGATTCGCCGCCGGCGACAGCCTGCTGCTGACCCTGGAGGACCCCCGGCGGGCCGTCTTCCGCATCGGGTGCGAGGCCGCCGCCGACACCGACCGGGCGGCCGTCGCCATCCAGGACGCCACCCTGGAGGCCGCGCTGGTCGGGCTGGTGGAGCGCAGCGCCTCCGAGCAGCCCTTCATCGAGGAGATCATCCCGGCGGCCCTGGCCCGCCTCCACGGGGCCGCCCGCCGCTACCCCGGCAGCCACTGGCACACGGTCGTCACCCGCTCCCCGCGCCTGCGCCCGGTGGACGACTACGGCATCGCCCGCGCCACCTTCCGCCGCCCCATAGATCGCCTGCTCGGCTACACCGGCTCGGCCGCCTCCGAGAAGGAGCTGATGGCCCGCGTGGACGCCTACAACGCCGACCAGGCCCGCATCCTGGAGGTGACGATGCTGGAAGGCCCGGAGACGCCGCACACGGCCCTGGCCGGGCCGGACGCGGCCCTGCGCCGCTCCATGGGCCAGATCGCGGCCTTCCTGGGCCGCGAGGGGGCCGGGCCGTCGGAGGAACGCCTGCGCTGCCTGGCCGTCCCCGCCGTCTACCTGGCCAAGCACGAGGGCGCGTCACTGGCCGAGGCGGACTACCCGATGCTGTGCCGCTTCCTGCTGTCGTACTATCCCCGCCGGGTGCTGTTCAACCGGAAGGCGTTCACGGCCCGTATGCTCGCCGCCATGCGTCACTTCTTCGAGGTCCAGGCGGCGGACCGCCCGGAGGCGGGGGCGCTGCCCGCCAAACTCTCGCGCCTGCACGGCCTCGTGGACCGCAAGATCGCGCTGCTGGCCGAGGTGGACCTGACCTCGCCCGCCAGCGGCCGCCTGTTCGCCCGCCTGTTCCCCGACGCCGACAAGGAAGACGCCGAGATCATCACCCTGGCCCTGCGCGACGCGCCCAAACCCGTCTGAGCCGTCACGCCGTGGCCGGGCGGGCGGGCCGTGACGTGCGGCGTCCGTAGGTACGATAGACGAAGGCCAGGACCTGCGCGACGCCCTCGTACAAGTCTCCGGGGATGTCCCGTCCGATCTCCACGGTCCGGTGCAGCGCCTGGGCCAGCGGCCGGTTCTCCACCAGCGGGACGCGGTTCTCGCGCGCGATCTCCCGGATGCGCCGCGCGACCTCATCCTGCCCCTTCGCCACCACACGGGGTGCGCCCATGCCCGCCTCATACAACAACGCGACGGCGTAGTGCGTCGGGTTGGTGACCACGACCGTGGCCTTGGGCACGTCCTGCATCATGCGCCGCCGGGCGAGTTCGCGCTGTATCTTGCGGATACGGGCCTTGGTCTTCGGGTCGCCCTCGGACTGCTTGGACTCCTGCTTGATCTCGGAGGCGCTCATCCGCAGGCTCTTCTCGTGCTGGTACTTTTGGAAGGCGTAGTCGGCGACGGCCAGGATCAGCAGGGCCGCGCCGACGCGCAGGCCCAGCGTCCACAGGATGTCCCCGACGACGCCGAGCGCGAGCGGCAGGGGGGTGCCCATCAGGCCGAGCAGCCGCCCGGAGGTGATAGCATCACGCAGTGTGGCGGCGCAGATGCCGGCGATCAGCGCCAGCTTGCACAGGCCCTTGAGCAACTCCACGCTGCCGCGCAGGGACAGCAGCCGCTGGAAGCCGGACGCGGGGTTGATGCGCTGCCACTGCGGCGCGGCGGCCTCCGGGGTGATGCCGAAGCCGACCTGCCCGATTCCGGCGGCCAGGGACAGCACAAGGGCCAGCAGCAGGGCAGGCAGGACCACGCGCCCGGCCGTGAACACGCCGCCCATCGCCCGGCGCTGGGCGTCGGCGGCGGTCAGGGTGTCGTGCGCGCCGAACAGGAACCCGCCGTGGATGTCGGCCAGCAGGGACGCGCCCGCCGCGCCGGGCAGCAGGGCATGCAGGGCGAGGACCAGGGCGAACAGGGTCGCCGCCCCGCCGAGTTCCGCGCTGCGGGCGACCTGCCCCTTTTTGCGCGCCTCCTCCCGCCGCCTCGGAGTCGCCGGGAACGATTTCTCCTCGCCTTCAGCCATACTTTATCCCCGCAGAGGAACCCCCTCCAGCTCGCTGAGGCTCGCCACCTCCCCCGAAACGGGTGAGGGAAGAGGGCCATCGCCTCCTCCTACCCTCTCCGCTTCGGGGAGGGGGAGGCGCTTGCGCCGGAGAGGGGTTCCTGGGCCATAGAGGGTCACTTGTGCAGCGCACGCAGCAGGGCGGCGAGGCCGTCCGGGGCGGAGGCGATCTCGCCGCCGACAACAGTGGTCAGCAGGGGCAGGGCCACCAGGACGACGCCCAGGCCGACCAGAATCTTGACCGGCATCCCGACATAGAACACCTGCATCTGCGGCATGGCCCGGCTCAGGAACGCGAACGCCACGTCCGTAATCAGCAGCACCGCCGCGCCGGGGGCGGCGATCTCGATGCCGCTGACCAGCATGCCGCCGGTCAGGTCGGTGAACACGCCGAGCGCCCGCCCGCCCAGGTCCAGTTGGGCGACGGGCAGCATCCGAAACGAGCGCTCCAGCGCCGCCAGCAGGAGCCAGTGGCCGTTGAGCAGCAAGTAAATGACCAGCGAGTAGTGGTACTGGAAGTCGGCGATGGGGGTGATGCTCTCGTTGAACTGCGGGTTGAACGTCGCCGCCTGCGTGAAGCCCATCTGGTAGTCCAGCAGGCCGCCGCCGACGCGCACGGCGGCGAACAGCAGGGACACGACCATGCCCAGGAGCAGCCCGATCAGGACCTCGCCGAGCAGTGTGCCGATCATCGGCCCCAGCGCCGGGACCGGCCCGACCATCAGCGTTTTCTTGACAAGGGGCAGCAGGGCCAGCGAGATCAGCCCGGCCAGCCCGATCTTGGCCTGCGGCGGAATCGCCCGGTCGCCGAACACGGGCGCGCTGACGAACAGGGAGGTGACGCGGGCGAAGACCTGCAAGAAGGCCCAGAGCGATCCGGCGGTGAAGGCGGCGAGGTCGGACATGGCGCGGCCCCTCCCGCTACTGCGCCACGCTCGGCAGGCTATGAAAAAGGCCCGCCGTGAACCCGACCAGCGTGTGCAGCATCCACGGGCCGAGCGCGGCCAGGGTCAGCACGATGACCAGCAGCTTGGGCACGAAGGTCAGAGTCTGCTCCTGAATCTGCGTCACGGCCTGGAACAGACTGATGACGACGCCGACGATCAGTGACACCAACAGGATCGGCAGCGACAACTGCATGGCCGTGATGATCGCGTACCGCGCCAAATCCAGCGCCTGTGACTCTTGCATGGGTATGTCTCTCCACGGCATTTCTACCATGTCCGGCGGGCAAAGTGAACAGGTTTTCCTGGGCATCCATGCCGACGCAACGGCGAGAATTCTGCTATAATGAAGGTGGGAGTACGCCGATCATGACTGCTGATCAAGTCTACGAACTGAGTATCAAGCCGCTTTCGGTCAATGAAAAATTCGCCATCGCCAGGCGCATCCTGAACGAGATCGCGCCGGACGCCGCCTCCGCCAACGCCCCGACGCTCGAAACCGGCTTTGATCACCTCAAGCGACTCCTGCCGCAGATCGAGCGCATCAGCCTGACCGACCAAGACCTGGCCACGGTCGCCCTGAATGGCCCGAAGCCGTAAGCGATGAGCCTTCGCCTTCTGCTGGACGAGAACATGAGTCAGGTGGTCGCTGAACAGGTCAAACATCACCGCCCGGCCCTGGTGATTGAAAGCGTTCACACCTGGCAAGACGGCGCTTACGAGGGCCACGCGGACAAGGCCCTGTTGCGGGCGGCCCGTACCGAAGAACTGACGCTTGTGACCTACGACCAGAAGACGATCCCGACGTTCCTGGCGGAACTGTACGCTGAAGGCGAGCGTCATTCCGGGGTCATCTTCGTGGACGACAAGACCATCCCCAGTAGTGACTTCGGGCCGCTGACCCGCGCCTTGATCCTCCTGTGGGATCGGTTCGGTAACGATGACTGGCAGGACCGCATCCGCTTCCTGGAAAAGCCGAGCCGGTAGCCTCCGACCGGACCCTGCCTTGCCGCTTGTGGGGCGGACGGTTCCATTTTTCAGACAAATCGTGTAAACTTCTCCCATGACAACCCTCCCCTCCCTCGCCGCTTTCCTAGATGAGTTTTTTCGTATTGAACGCTACCCGCAGGAGACCAACGGCATCATTCACGCGACGGAGCGGCCCGTCAAGCGCCTGGGGCTGGCCATCGAGCCGGGCGCGGAACTGGCGACTTGGATCGAACGGGAACGCCTGGACGCCGTGCTGCTGCACCGGGCGGCGAAGCTGGAGACGGGCACGCTGCCCCCCGAACTGGGCGTTCTCGGCTACCACCTGCCGCTGGATGAGGCGCTGACGCTGGGGTGGAACCTGCGGCTGGCGGACGTGCTGGGGCTGACCGGGCCGGAGGTGATCGGCTGGAAGCAGGGGCGGCCCCTGGGCATGATCGGGGCCGTGTCCCCCCGGAGCGTTGCAGACTACTACCAGTTGGTCTTCGACGCCTTCGGCGGGCGCGAGGAGTCGCGGACGTGCGAGCGCAACGAGATCGGCCGCGTGGCCGTCGTGGGGGCGATGACCGAGGCGCTGGTGCATGAGGCGTCCGAGCGCGGCGCGGACCTGTATGTCACCGGGCAGCTGCGTCAGCCGGGCCGCGTGGCGATGCTGGAGACGGGCCTCGGCGTGATCGCCGTCGGCCAGCGGCGCGGCGAGATGTGGGGCCTGCGCGCGCTCGCCCACCTGCTGCGCGAGCGGTTTTCGGAGATGGAAGTGCGGACGCTCGGCGAGCGCGTCGGCAGCGCGATGACGACCGGGTGATCGCTCAGCGCCAGCGAGAGCGAGCGCACACGGCGAAAAACTTGGGTCGGCGTCGTGCCGAGCGTCGGATCGTAGAGGGTCGCCGAGGGCCAGGCACGGCCCAGGCGCACCGTGACTTGGCTCGTCCCGACGACCTGCTCATCCCACACCACCAGATCAAACTCCCCGTCGCTTTTTTGCAGAAGCAGATCATGCACGGTGGCCGGTTCCTGCGGGATGAAGTAGTCCAGCGTTCCGGGAGACGACTTGGAATTATTGTCGGCGAGGATCGTCGTCAGGTTGTGCAGGTAGATGGCGGCCTTCCGAGGAGTGTCATCGGGTGCGAACAGGCCGTATTGCTGATCGCCCGCCTCGTCCACCCGGTCCCGGAGCAGGTAAAAGCACGTGTCGCTCCAGCCGCGCTTGAACTGGTCCAGGCACATACTCAGGATGTTCAGCCCGTGAATGTCTTCGGTGATGGCCCCCCCGATGCCCGCGCCGGTCTCCGTCGTGACCCTGGGCAGGGTCAAAAGGGCTTGGTCGGAAGAGCCGGGGTAGTGGTGCGCCCAGGTGGAGCCGTAGTTCCCGTACAGGCCGTCCACCCGGCAGGCCGGGGTGGGGTCGGCGGCGTCCCAGGTCTTGTTGTCTTCCACGCCCGGCGAGTTCGGGTGATAGATGTAGTTGTGGACGTTCGCGGCGTCGGCATAGCGTGTGCCGTCCGGCATCAGGCAGTGCGCGCCTGGGGGGATGGTCAGGTATTGCAGCCCCACGTTGTCCGTCTCGGCCCCGCCCTCGGTGATGGTCCAGACGGGGAAATGTTTCAGTGCCGGGTCGCTTTTGACGGCGGCGTATAGGTCCCGCTGCAAGGCGGCCACGGCCAGCCAGGAGCCGCCGGGTCCTCCCCCCTGTACGCCCTGGTAGGTGACGCCCCAGTTGTTCGGCTCATTGGGACCTTCCAGGGCGATCAGAGCGCCGGCCGCCGCCAGTTGCCGCGCCCCCGCGAGCAGCCGTGGGATGTCCGCGCCGCCGCTCCCCAGCCCGTAACTGAATCGGACCCCGGTTTGGCGGTGAAGCTCAAGCAGGTCCTGCACGGGAACGTCGCTCTCGTAGCCCGCCCGGACCCACCCCAGCCCGACGTACTTCGCCTCCCGGACGGTCTCCGGCAGCGTCTCCCCGCGCCGGGAGACGGAGGAGTTCGCGCCGATGCTCCTGATGAAGTCCGACGCACGGGCGGCGGGTGTCGGGGCCGCGCCGACAGGGAGGACAAGCCCGACCACTGCCGTCAGCAGAAGACCAGGCAAACGAAAGAGACGACCTGTGGCAGCGCGAAGTGTCATGGTGTGGATCAGTGCCGGAAGTGGCGGTGGCCGGTGAGGACCATCGCCATCGTGTATGTGTCCGCCATGGCGATGGAGTCGCCGTCCTTCTTGGAGCCGCCGGGCTGGATGATGGCCGCCACGCCCGCCTTGCCGGCGGCCTCGGGGCCGTCCGAGAACGGGAAGAAGGCGTCCGAGGCCAGCGACGCACCCTGGGCCTTGTCGCCCGCCTGCTCCACGGCCAGGCGGACGCTCTGCACGCGGTTCATCTGGCCCGCGCCGACGCCGACGACCTGCCGGTCCTTGGCGATGACGATGGCGTTGGACTTGACGTGCTTGACGATCTTCCAGGCGAACAGCAGGTCGTCCATCTCCGCCGCCGAAGGGTCGCGGCGAGTGACGGTCTCCAGGTCGCGCGGCCCGGCCCCCTGCGCGTCCGGCGTCTGGGCCAAAAACCCGTCGCCGACACGCTTGTAGTCCCATTCCCCCGTGCCCGCCCCCGGCTCGGACAGCGGCAGCTCCAGCAGGATCAGATTCGCGCCCCACTGCTTCTTCTCGGTCAGAATGGTGAACGCCTCGGCGTCATAGCCGGGCGCGATGACGGCCTCGAAGAACGTGTTCTTGCCCGTGATGAGTTCGGCGGTGGCGGCGTCAATGGGCAGGGAGGTCGCCAGGATGCCGCCGAAGGCGGAGATCGGGTCTCCCGCGCGCGCCCTGCCGAACGCCTCGGCCAACGTCGGCGCCAGGGCCGCGCCGCAGGGGTTGGTGTGCTTGATGACGGCCGCCGCCGCCACTCCTTCTTCGGCCAGGTCTTGGATGAGGGCGCGGGCGGCGCTCAGGTCGTAGATGTTGTTGAACGACAGCTCCTTGCCGTGCAGTTTGCGGGCGGCGGCGACGCCGGGCCGGGTCGCCGCCGCGTCCCGGTAGAACGCCGCCTTCTGGTGCGGGTTCTCGCCGTAGCGCAGGTCCTGGACTTTCTGGAGCGACAGCGTCAGCGTCTCCGGGAACGCGCTGCCCTCGCCGTCGGCGAGCTGGGCCGAGAGATAAGCGGCGATGGCCGAGTCATAGGCCGCCGTGTGCGCGAAGGCCAGGGCGGCGAGGCGGCGGCGGGTGGCGTCACTGAGGCCGCCGTCGTTCTCCTGCATCTCGGCCAGCACGGAGACGTAGTCCGACGGCGAGACGACCACGGCGACGGCGGCCTGGTTCTTGGCCGCTGAGCGGACCATGGACGGGCCGCCGATGTCAATGTTCTCGATGGCCTCCGCGAACTCCACGCCGGGCCGGGCCACTGTTTGGGCGAACGGGTACAGGTTCACGACCACCAGATCAATAGGGCGGATGCCGTGTTCGGCGATGGTCGCCAGATGTTCCGGCTTGGACCGGTCCGCCAGGATGCCGCCGTGGATGGCCGGGTGCAGGGTCTTGACACGGCCATCGAGCATCTCCGGGAACCGGGTGACGTCGGAGATGCCGACGTGCGGGATGTCGGCGTCGGCCAGAGCCAGGGCGGTTCCGCCGGTGGAGATCAGCTCCACGCCCAGCGCGGACAGGCCGCGCGCGAAGTCCACCAGGCCGGTCTTGTCGGAGACGCTGACCAGGGCGCGTGTGATGCGTGTCATAAAATTGTGTTCCCCGTAATGGTGTCCCCCGTGTGGTATGGTGTGGACGCCATGATTATACCGAAAAATCCCCCGCGCCGCAAGAAGGACTTTCCCCCGTCGGCCCCGAACAAAGGAGACAGCCGCACTCTCTGCGGCCCAGTTTCCACCGAAGGAGAAGCGCCTTGACCGGCAGCCTTGATGTACGGGTCTCCCTGAGCCGCCCCGCCGTTCCCGCCACGCACTACCTGGACCAGCCCCTGTACGCGCTGCTGGACCTGATTCCGCAGGCCGGGGACGCGGCGTCCGGGCGCGCGCCGTTCAACCTCGCCCTGGTCGTCGACTCGTCGGCGACCATGCACAACTTCCAGCTCACGGACGAGGAGCGCGAATTCTGGATGACCCTGGCGATCTCGCGCGACGAAATGGAGCGGGGCGAGGCCGATGCGCACGCGGCGATCTACTGGTCCGGGCAGACCCTGGCCGACATCCAGGATGCGGTCCGCAAGCCGATGACGCTGGCCGTGGACGCGATCAAGGAACTCCTGGCAACCCTGAGTCCGGACGACCGGATCACGGTGATCGCCTTTGCCGACCGCGTCCACACCGTCTTCAGCGCGGCGGAGTGGGGGTCCTCCCCGGACCTGTGCCGGAGTCGCCTCGATGAACTGGCCGAGCAACGGCTGCCCGCCGACATCGGCACCGGGACGTACATGGCCGAGGCGCTGCGCGCCGCCGCCGCCGCCCTGGCGCACGGGGCCGCCGGGGCGGGCGTCAGCCGGCTGATCGTCGTCTCCGACGGCATCGTGCAGGACGCCGAGGCGTCCCTGCTGACCGTCGCGGCCATCCAGGAGGACGGGATCGCCATCACCACCCTGGGCGTCGGCGAGGAATTCGACGAGGAGTTTTTGACCCGCGTGGCGGACAACTCGCGCGGGGACTACTACTACGCCCCGAACGGCGCGCTCATCACGCAGCGGCTGACGGAGGAGATGGCCACCCTCCAGGCCATCTCCGTCACCGAGATGCACATCGCCGTGCGCGGCCTGGAAGGGGCCGTCGTGCAGGACATGGCCCTGGTCCGGCCCGCCATGACCCTGTTCGACGAGATCTACACGGAAGACGGCTGGACGCGCGCCCGCATCGGCGACGTGTCCAGCGCGGCCCCCACGGCGGTCCTGCTCCAGATCGCGCCCGCCACCCAGTCCGAGGGCCGGCACCCGGTCCTGGAGGCGCAGCTGACCTGGGCGGGCGGGCGGGGCGAGCCGCAGAGCGTCGCCCGGCAGACGGTGGAGGCCGTCTTCACCGACGACCCGATGCACCTGGCCGAGACCGACCCGGCGGTGACGGACATCGTTGACCGGTTCCACATCTACCAGTTTGAGCGCGAGGCGCAGCGCGCCGCCGAGCGCGGCGACCTGGCCGGGGCGCAGGAGAAGCTGGGGTCGGCGACGCGGGCGCTGCGCCAGATCGGCGAGGAGCAGCTCGCCGCCGACATGGAGGGCCAGATCGCCGCCCTGGGCGGCGCGGCGTCCGACCCGTCGCGCGTCAAGCGTATCAAGGCGACCACGCGCCGCCTGGGCGGCACGTCGCTGCCGGATAAGGCGTCCACGCTCTGAGGGAAGGGCTGGGCCGAACAACGGATGACTGACTCGTGACTGATTGGGAGCTGGGAGTACAGGCGTTTCGACAGGGTCGGCTGCGCGAGGCCGCCGACCGGCTGCGCGCCGCCGCCGCCGATCAGGAACACGCCGTCACGCTGACGGCGCGCTTCCAGACGCTGGCCCATCTCGGCGCGGCCCTGTATGCGCTGGGCCGCGCCGCCGAGGCGGCGGACGCCTTCGAGGCCGCCGTCCGCTTCGCGCCGCCCCCCGCCCCCCCGACCGAGCTGCTGATCAACTGCGCCAACGCCTCCCTGGCGGCGGGTCGCCCCGAAGACGCGCGCCGGTCGCTGGAGCGCGTCCTGCGCGACTTCCCCGGCAACCTGGAGGCGCAGATGCTGCTGGGCCGCCTGGACCAGCGCGACCCGGAGACGCCCCTCTCGGGGGCGACCCTGGGCGACTCGCCCGAAGGGGTGCTGCGCTACCTCAAGACGCTCTCCTTCACGCCCGTCGCCGGCGGCGGCCTGGACCCGGCTCAGGTCCGGCTCGCCCTGGCGCAGATCGAGCGGCACATCGAATTCCTGGTGACGCAGATCGTCACCCGCGACGAGGCCATCGCCGGCCTGGAGGCCGAAGCGGACTACCTCCGCCGGCGCCGGGCGGAACAGGAGACGCCGACGGAACCGGACGGGCCGCCCCTGACGCCCCTGGAGGCCCTGCTGCGACAGAAGCCGAGGCCCGCGTGAGTCCCCCCGACGCGCCACTCCCGCTCCTCCAGATGAACGATATCAGCAAGTCGTTCCCCGGCGTCCGCGCCCTGGATGATGTCTCGCTGACGATCCTGCCCGGCGAGGTCCACGCCCTGATGGGCGAGAACGGCGCGGGCAAGTCCACCCTGATGAAAACGCTGGCCGGGGCGCACCGCCCCGACTCCGGCGAGATTCTGCTGGACGGCAGACCGGTCACGCTGGACACCCCGCAACGGGCGCTGGAACTGGGCATCAGCATCATCTACCAGGAACTGAACCTGGTCCCGCACCTGTCGGTCGCCGAGAACATCTTCCTGGGCCGCGAGCCACGTCTGCTTCCGGGTTGGGTGGACCAGGCCAAGATGCGGCGCGAGGCGCAGGCGCTTATGGACGGCCTGGGCATGGGGCTGGACGTGCGCCGCCCCGTCGGCCCACTCGCCGTCGCCCAGCGGCAGATGGTGGAGATCGCCAAAGCGACCAGCCGGGGCGCGCGCGTGATCGCCATGGATGAGCCTTCGGCCACGCTGACCGCCCACGAACTCGAAAACCTGTGGCGACTGATCCGGCGGCTGACGGCCCAGGGCGTCGGCATCGTCTACATCTCGCACCGCATGGACGAGGTCTTTCAGATCGCTCATCGGGTGACGGTGCTGCGGGACGGGCGCTCGGTCGGCACGGGCCTGATCGGTGAGATCAGCCGCGAAGACGTGCTGCGCCTGATGGTCGGGCGCGCAATTGACGAGTCGTTCCCCAAGGTCGTCACACCGCTGGGCCGCCCCGTGCTGGAGGTGCGCGGCCTGTCACGTCGGGGCGTCCTGCACGACATCAGCCTGACCGTCCACGCGGGCGAGGTGGTCGCGCTGGCCGGCCTGGTCGGTTCGGGCCGGACCGAGATCGCCCGCTGCCTGTTCGGCGCGGACCGCTGGGACACGGGCGAGATGAAGGTGGACGGGCGAGCCGTGACGCCGCGCGGGCCGTCCGACGCGATCAAAGCAGGTATCGGCTTCGTGACCGAGGACCGCAAGGAGCAGGGCGTGGTCCTGCCGATGGCGATCCGCGAGAACGTCTCCCTGGCCTCGCTCGGCAAAGTCTCCGCCGGGGGCTTCGTCCGGCCGGGCGCGGAACGGGCCGAGGCGCAGGACAGCGTCACGCGCCTGCGCGTCCGAACCCCATCCATCGAGCAGCGCGTGGGCAACCTGTCCGGCGGCAACCAGCAGAAGGTCGTCCTCGCCAAGTGGCTCCAGACCGCCCCCAAGGTGCTGATTCTGGACGAGCCGACGCGCGGCATTGACGTGGGGGCCAAGCGCGAAATCTACCAGATCATGAACGAACTGACCGCCCAGGGCGTCGGCATCCTGATGATCTCCTCGGAGCTGCCGGAAGTCCTGGGTATGGCGGACCGGATCATCGTCATCCGCGACGGCCGCATCGCGGGCGAACTGAACCGCGCCGAGGCGACCCAAGAAAAAGTCGGCGCTCTGGCGCTGGCCGACTGAACGGCTCAGGGCCGCGAAATTCCCCGGCGCTGAACCGCCGGTCTTCACCAGGCAAATCCCCGCCTTCGCGGGCAAAGATAACGCGATCTTGCCCGCGAAGGCGGGGATTTGAACTTTGGAGCGCAGGGGTTCAGCCCCGCGACCACGGCTCAAGGAGAAACAGGCGACATGACACACACACGTTGGGGATGGAAGACGCTGGCCTTTGCGGCGCTGACGGTGCTATTGGCGGGCTGCCACAGCAACAGCGGCGGTAATGGGGGCGGCGCGACCGGCGGCGGAGGCACGGCTTCGGGCGGCGGGGGCGCAAAGACGCTGCAGATCGCCGTCATCCCGAAGGGGACTTCGCACGAGTATTGGATTTCCATCCACGCCGGGGCCGTGAAGGCGCAGCAGGAGTTGACGGCGGCGGGTACGCCCATCAACATCATCTGGAAGGGCACGGAGAGCGAGGGCGACAGGAACGGGCAGATCAACGTCATCGAGAACTTTATCACGCAGAACGTCAGCGGCATCGTCCTTGCCCCCCAGGACGCGCAGGGCATGACACAGGCCGTCCACGACGCCGTCGGCCAGAAGATTCCCGTGGTCATCATTGACTCGGCCCTGAACGGCACCGACTGGGCCTCCTTCGTCGCCACCGACAACGAGAAGGGCGGCGAGCTGGCCGGAACGCAGTTGGCGACGCTGATGGGGGGCAAGGGGAACGTCATCCTGCTGCCCTACGCGCAAGGCTCGGCCAGCACGGAGGCGCGCGAGGCCGGGTTCCTGAAGATCATGAGTCAGAACCCCGGCATCACCGTGCTGTCCGCCAACCAGTACGGCGGGCCGACAGCGGCCACGGCCCAGCAGACCTCGGAGAACCTGCTGACGCGCTACGGCGCGCAGGTGCAGGGCGTCTTCGCGTCCAACGAGAGCAACACGCGCGGCATGATCCAGGCACTCAAAGAGAAAGGACTGCTCGGCAAGGTCAAGTTCGTCGGCTTCGACGCCGCCCCCGACTTGGTGGCCGTCCTGAAGACCGGGACGATGCAGGGGCTGGTGGTCCAGAACCCATTCAAGATGGGCTATTTAGGGGTGAAAACCTGCGTCGCCGTCATCCAGGGCAAGACGGTCCCGAAGACCATTGACACGGGCGTGGCCCTGATCACCCCCGCGAACGTCAACGACCCGGCGAACGCCGAGTACCTGAACCCGCCCATCTCGCAGTACCTCAAATGAGCATCGTCACGACATCGTCGCCGTCTCAGGTGTCCCAGGGGTCGGGGCGGCGGCTGCTGACCCTGCTGGGGCCGTTCATCGGCCTGGCGCTGGTCATCCTGCTGTTCTCGATCCCGCCGCAGATTCGGGCAACGTTCCTGAGCCTGGCGAACTTCCGGGACGTGGCGACGCAGACGGTCATCGTCGGCCTGGGCGCGCTCGGCATGACCCTGATCATCATCAGCGGCGGCATTGACCTGTCGGTCGGCTCGGTGCTGGCCCTGACCAGCGTGGTGGTCGCCCTGGCGATCAACCGGCACGTCCCGCCGTTCCCCGCGCTGCTGCTCGCGGTCGTCGTCGGCGGCGGGGTCGGGGCGATCAACGGCGGGCTGATCACCAGCCTGCGCGTGACGCCGTTCATCGTCACGCTGGGGACGCTGGGCATCGCGCGCGGGGCGGCCAGTTGGCTGGCCGGGGAGCAGTCCATCAACGCCCGCCCGACGTGGCTGAACGATCTCGCCTCGACGTTCCCCCAGCCGCCCTGGCTGCTGGTCTCCCTGGGCGTCTGGCTCACCCTGCTGCTGGCGTTCGTCACGGCCGTCATCCTGCGCCGGACGGTGTTCGGGCGCTACGTGATCGCCATCGGCTCCAACGAGACCACGTCGCGCCTATCGGGATTGCGGGTGGACGCGCTCAAGATCGGCATCTACGCACTCGCCGGGCTGTTCTTCGGCCTGGGCGGGGCCATGCAATTCGGGCGTCTGGGGGGCCAGGGGGACCCGACGGTGGACGTGGGCGCGGAGCTGGACGTGATCGCGGCGGTGGTCATCGGCGGGGGCAGCCTGTCCGGCGGCGAAGGCTCCGTGCTGGGGTCCATCTTGGGCGCGTTGATCATCTCGTTCCTGCGCAACGGCTCCCAGCAGATCGGCTGGCCGAACTACGTGCAGCAGATCATCATCGGCTGCGTCATCATCGCCGCCGTCGCCCTGGACCGCCTGCGCCACCGCGCCCCGGCGAAGTGAGCAACCCTTCCCGGCGCTGAACCGCCGGTCTTTGACAAACAAATCCCCGCCTTCGCGGGCAAAGACAACGTGATCTTGCCCGCGAAGGCGGGGATTTGAACTTTGGAGCGCGGGGGTTCAGCCCCGCGCGAACAGCCGCCGGTAGAGGTTGGTCTGGAGCAGGGTCTCCGGGTCACACTGGGCCTTGAGGGCGAGGAACTTCTCCACGCGGTCCACTCCCAGGGCGGCGCGGACGGAGGCGCGGTGCAGGGCGCTGTCTTTGGCGAAATAGAAGCGGCCCCCGGCGTCCAGAACCAGGCGGTCCATCTCGGCGGCGAGCGAGAGCAGTCCGCCGCGCGCCTCCGGGCGGACGGCGAAGTCCAGGGCGAGCGAGTAGCCGTCCAGGGCGTGTGACATCAGGAAGTCGTCGGGGCGGTGCTTCTTGAAGACGCCCAGCCAGGGGACGATGTCATACGATTGGGCGAGTTTCAGTTGCGCCGCGAAGACCTCTTTGGCGCGGTCGGCAGGCACGAAGCTCTGGTACTGGATCAGGCCGCCCGGTTTGTAGGAAAACTTCCAGTTCGGCACGTAATCTAAGAGGAACGCGAACCCGGCATGGGACTGGGTGTGTGTCGCGTGGGGCATCTTCGCGCCGGAGAGATACTTGCCGTAGTTCACGAAGCGCATCCCGGCGTTGTTGGCGAACGGCTTCATGAAGCGCCACATGACGGACTTGGGGACGACACCCATGATCGAGTCGGGCAGCTCTTGATTTGCCACCCGGAGCGTCTGGGCCGGCTGCGGGTCTTCGCCGGGGGCCAGGTAGTTGGCCTGGTGGACCAATCCTCGACCGAGACCGTCGCCGGACGCGAAGCAATCTATCCAGCCCACCAAGTAATCGGCCTGGGGCAGACGCTGCTCGAACACCTCAAACAATTCGTCAAAGTTGCGGGTGGGGATCGGCTCGACGTTCAGCAGGCCCGAATAGACGCGCTTCAGGTGGAGTTTGATTCGGGTCATCACGCCGAGCATCCCGAAGCCAGCGATGGCGGCTTGGAATAGTTCGGGGTTCTGCGCCCGCGAGCAGAGCTTGACTTCCCCGCTCGGCAGCATCAGGTCGAACTCCTCGATGTGGTCGCCGATGGGTCCGGCTTTGAAGTTGTTCTTGCCGTGGATGTTCATCGCCGCCGCTCCGCCGAGCGTCGGGAACATCGTGCCGGAGACGACGTGCGGCCACCAGCCGTCCTCGATGGTGTATTCCCAGAGTTGCTTGATGGTGACACCCGGCTCGACCGTGATGACGCCCGCGTCGGGGTCCCAGTCGAGTATCCGGTTCATGCGGGTCAGGTCCAGCGCCAGGCCCTCGGCGTTCAGGGAGGCGTCGCCGTAGGACCGCCCCGCGCCGCGCAGGCCGAGGGGCCTTCCCGTGCGCCGGGCCTCATCGAAGACGGCGCAGAGGCCGTCGGTGGTGGACGGGCGGTAGACCCAGCTCAGGGCGGAGGAGGACATCCCCCACCCGTCCAGGCGCTCCAATCGCTCGGCGGGCGGTGCGTTCATGGGCTTGGCTTTCTAGGTGCGAACCCCGTCCGTAAGAACCCCACCTAGCCTCCCCTCAGAGCAGGGGAGGGATCAGAGTAAGACCGATGCCCTCTTGCTCCTCCCCCTGCTCTAAGGCTTTATTAGGGTGAGGGGGAGGCTGGGAGGGGGTTCTTCCCGGTCAGATCGGCAGGTACTTGAAGATCGGGGCGGGGATGGCGCGGATGACCCGCATGACCAGACGCCACTTGGCGGGCGTGTAGACGACAGGCGTCCCCGCCTTGGCGGCGTCCAGAATCTCCCCGGCGACCTGGTCCACGGGGGCCATGCCGGGCATCTTGAGGCCCGTGGTCATCGGCGTCTCCACCGGGCCGGGTTTGACGTTGACCACGGCGACGCCCTTGCGGGAGAGCCGGTTGTAAAGGGACTCCAGATAGGCGTTCAGACCGGCCTTGGTCGCGCCGTAGACGGCGTTCCCGCGCCGCCCCCGGTCGCCCGCGACGCTGGAGATGCCGACGAGGGTTCCCGCGCCCGCCCGCCCGAAGCGCTCGGCGGCCTCGTTCAGCCAGGCCACGGCCCCGGTGAAGTTGGTCGTGATGGTGTCCACGTCCAACTCCGTCGCGTACTGGTCCGGCGCAAGGCGCGGCATGATGCCGGCGGCGTAGACGATCAGGTCCAGGCCACCCAGAGCCTGCGTGATCTCGGCGAACAGGGCGGGGACGCCTGCCGTCTCCCGCGCGTCGTGCGCGTAGGCACAGGCAAGTTCACTCCCCGCCTCCGCGTTCAGCCGTGTGGCGATGGCCTGGAGAGCCTCGGCGCGGCGGGCGACCAGGGCGACGCGGCAGCCTTCCTGGGTCAACCTCGCGGCCAGGGCCTCGCCGATGCCCGACGAAGCCCCAACGATGATGGCGCGCTGGAATGTCTTGGGCATGGGGACCTTACTCGTCGCGGTGGGCGCACCAGAGGACGCCGTTGTGGATGACCTTGCGAACGTTCGTGTCGAAATAGGTCGGGTAGGTCTCGTGGCCGGGCCGGAAGTAGAACACGCGGCCCACGCCCTCGCCCTGGCCCTTGCCGCCGCCGGGGCCGGAGGTGAATGCCGGGTCAATCCCCTCACCCACGGTCAGCGCGAACGACGGGAAGTACTCGCCGCCGAGCGGGAAGTACGACTGGAACAGGACGACCAACGCGGGCGGAACGTCGAACGGCGCACCGTACATCTCCTCGGCGGGCAGCGTGAAGTCGCTGACGCCCCGGCAGATCGGGTGCTTGGGGGCGCAGACACGAATTTCTTCGGAGTCTGCCGGATTCTCGGCCTCGCGCCAGCCGCCCTTCAGATGCCCCGTCGCGCCTAAAATGCCCCGGAAGGTCTTGGAGTAGTGCGCCGAATGCAGGGGCAGGAAGCCGACGCCATTGTGAACCGCCTTGACGACCTTGGCGGCGGTCTCGTCCGTCACTTCGCCGTGGCGGGCGTGGCCCCACCAGATCAGAACATCAATGTTCGCCAGCGCTTCATCCGTGATGCCCTGATTGGGATCGTCCAGGTTGGCCGTGGTAGCGACGATGCGCCCCGCGCCGTCCGCGTTCAGCCCGTCGGCGATGGCGCCGTTCAGGCTCTTCGGGTAGACGCTCTTGGGCGCGTGTGAGGGTGCCTCGTCCCAGACCAGGACGCGGACGGGTGCAGTGTTGTCAGGCATATGTTACTCCAATGTTGTTGTCTGGCAGGGCGCGAGGGGATGAATCCCTCTCGCTACATAACAGCGTCCTCGCGGACGCAAGAGCGGATTTTCTTCTCGTCCGGCAGGACGATCTTCCACAGCGAGAGGAGTTCACTCCCTCGCCGCCGGGCTTACGCTTGCGGACTACTCCCCCCCAGCGCCGACGCCGGGTTCGGTCATCTTGCGCGGGTCGAGCAGGTCGTCGAGTTGATCGGCGGGCAGAATGCCCTCCGACACGCAGAGGTCGCGCACGGTGCGGCCCTCGTCCACGGCCCGCTTGGCGAGTTTGGCGGCGGCGTCGTAGCCGATCACCGGGGCGAGGCTCGTCACCATGCTCATGGACCACTCCACCAACGATTCCGCCCGCTGCGTGTTCGCCGTCAGGCCTCGTATTCCCTTCTCGGTGAACGTTGTCACCGAGTTGGTCAGGTAGGTCAGGGATTCCAGCACGTTCCGGGCCATCACGGGCAGCATGACGTTCAAATCTAAATTCCCGTGCGTGTTGGCGACGGTGACGGTGACGGCGTTGCCGATGCACTGGGCGCAGACCATCATCAATTGCTCGCACATGACCGGGTTGACCTTGCCGGGCATGATGGACGAACCGGGCTGGACGGCGGGCAGAGACAGCTCACCCAGGCCGCAGCGCGGGCCGGATGACAGCCAGCGCACGTCGTTGGCGACTTTGAGCAGGCATGATGCCACCGTGGATAATTGGTTCGCCAACTCCACGGCGGCGTCCTGGCTACCCTGGGCCTCGAAGTGGTTTTCGGCTTCCACAAAGGGGAGAGCGAAGCGCGCTGAGAGTTTGGCAGCGACAGCGGCCCCAAAGCCAGGGGGCGAGTTGATGCCGGTGCCGACCGCCGTGCCGCCGATGGCGAGTTCCATCAGGCGCGGCTGGACCGATTGCAGGCGCTGAATACCGAGTTCGACCTGACGCGCCCACCCGGAAACTTCCTGGCCCAGACGGATCGGCGTCGCGTCCATCAGGTGCGTCCGCCCGATCTTGACGATGGCATCCCACGCGCGGGCCTTCTCCGTCAGAACTTCGTGCAGGACGCGCAGAGATGCCAGCAGGCGTTCCACTTCGACGGCGGCGGCGACGTGAATGGCCGTCGGGATGACATCGTTAGAGGACTGGCTCTTGTTGACATGGTCGTTGGGGTGAACGGGCGTCTTGGAGCCGACCACGCCGCCCGCGAGTTGAATGGCGCGGTTGGAGATCACCTCGTTGGTGTTCATGTTGGTGGACGTGCCGGAGCCGGTCTGATACGTGTCCACCACGAATTGACCGTCCAAAGTGCCGTCAATCACTTCGTCGGCGGCCTGACCGATCAAGGCGGACAGATCGGGGGCGAGCAGGCCCATCTCGACGTTCACCTCGGCGCAGGCGCGCTTGATCGCGCCCAGCGCCTGAATGAACGTGCGTGGGAAGGGGACGCCGCTGACGGGGAAGTTGGCAACGGCGCGGGCGGTCTGCGCGCCGTATAGGGCGTCCTGGGGGACCTGGAATTCGCCCATCGAGTCGCGTTCGGTGCGTGTGTTGGTCATAAAAACTTCACTGAGGTTTGGGTGTCGGTCGGACGGCCTCGGCGATGGCGCAGCCCGCGCAGTCGCCCTCGGAGTGGTCCACGCAGTTGGGGACCTCGCCGATGTCCTTGAGGCGGACTTCCAAGAACTGGTTGTTTTCGAGCTGCACGGTCACGATCTGCCGCAGGGCGTCGGCCTCCTCCACCTTGGCCCGGCCCAGCGGCGTCATCACCACCATGCCCGCCTGCGGCATGGGGGGGCGCGCCGGGTCGTCCGTGTCCTGCTCGTAGCGCAGGCAGCACATCAGCTTGCCGCACAGGCCGGTGAACTTGGACGGGTTCATCGCCAGGCTCTGTCCCTTGACCATCTTGATGGAGACGGGCGCGAACTCGCGCAGGAACGTGGAGCAGCAGGTGGGCCGCCCGCAGGGGCCGATGCCGGGGTAGACCTTGGCCTCATCGCGCGCCCCGACCTGGTGCAGCAGAACGCGGGTGTGCAGCGCGGCCGCCGTCAGCCGGACCAGCTCCCGGAAGTCCACGCGGCCCTCGGCGGCGAAGTGGAACGTCACCTGTGCCCCGTCGTGCGCCCAGTCGCATTCGACCAGCTTCATCGGCAGCCGGAGCAGGGCGATCTTGTCTTTACACACCCGCAGGGCGTCGGCGCTGCGGCGCTCGTTGCGCTCCCGCCGGGTCCAGTCGTCGGGGGTCGCCCGCCGCAGGACGCGCCGCAGGGGCAGGGGCGCGTCGCCGTCGGACACGGCGCGCGCCTTGGTCTTGACGAATCCGAACTCCGAGCCGTGCGCGGCCTCCACGATCACCGGGTCGCCGGGAACGAACTCATCCGCGCCGGGGACGACCCAGGAGATCGGGCCGACGGGCTTGAAGGCCACTCCCACCAAGATCGGCATAGGACCTACTTTCTCCGCAGGCGACGCAGCAGACGCCCGGCCCACCCGCCCCGCATCTGAGCAGAAGGGCCGTCCTCCGGGCGCAGGGGACGCGGGGACGGCGGGGCCTCGCGGAACTGCGCCAGCGCGCGCTCGCGCGCGGCGCGTTCGGTTTCGGGCGGCGGCGGCGGCGACAGCAGGGCGGCGCGGGCGAGGACGGCGGCCCCCGCCGTCTCCGCGTCAGCCGCCCCTTCGGCGTCCGGCCAGGACGGTTGCTCCGGCATCCGGCGTCTCCTTCTCCGTGTACTGCCGGGCGACGGCGCGGTCGTCCGCCCCCTCAAGCCGGCCCGCCAGTTCCGCGCGCAGGGCGACCACGGCGCGGTGCAGTAGCGACTTGGCCGCCGACTCCGAACGGCGCATCAGCGGCGCGATCTCCCGCAGGGACAGGTCGCCCAGGAAGCGGTACACCAGCACATCTCCGTAGTCGGGCGGCAGGCCCGCGATGGCGTCGCGCACCATCTGCTGGACCTCGCGGCGCTCGGCGACCTGGTGCGGCGACGCGCCCGCGTCGGCCAGCAGGGCGCGCAGGCCCTGGGCCGTCTCCGCGTCCAGCGAGACCACGCCGCCTGCCGCCCTGCCCCGGCCGCCGTCGGCGATCAGGTTCAGGGCGATCCGGTGCAGCCAGGGGTACACCGAACGCCGCCCGCTCGGCAAGGACGAGAACCGGAACTGCGACAGGTGGGACAGCGCCCGCAGGAACGTCTCCCCCGCCACGTCCTCGGCGTCGGCGGCGTTGTTGGTCTTCAGGAAGGCCAGGCGGTAGATGCGCGCGTAGTAGCGCCGGTGCAGAGCGGCGAACGCATCCGCGTCGCCCCGTTGAGCCGCAGCGACGAGGGCCTCGTCGCCGGGAGCGTTCGCCTCCCAGTCCCCTGCGAAGGCCATTGTGATCAGCGCGCAAATCATGCCGGTTGCTCTGAACTCATCATACCCGACGTGCGCCGACTACGGCAAGCCTTCAGGCAGGACCTCGAAGCGGTTGCCCCAGGGGTCTTGAGTGTAGAAGCGGTCGTAGCCCATCGGAATCACGGCGTCGTCTACAGGGCCGCCGTGGGCGGCGACCTGCACCCGTGCGACGGCCACGTCCGGCACGGCCAGGGCCGTGTGGCCGTCGCCGACGTTCCCCTCCTCGACAGGGCCGATGTGAAATTTGATGGCCCCCGCCTCGAACCACAGCACGGAGATGTGGACGAGGCTCGCCGGCTTCTCACACTCCCGCAGCCCCAGCGCCTGACCGTAGAAGCGTCGGATGTCTTCGGGTGAGGCTCCCGGTGCCGGCAGATAAATGTGATGAGCCGTCACGGCAGCGCCTCCACTTCCCCCAGCGCCTCGACGAGCGCGGCGAGGAAGCGGGCGTTCTGGTCGGGCGTACCGACCGTGACACGGATGTGCCGGGGCAGGCCCAGGCCCGCGCCTGCCCGGACGATCACGCCCCGCCGCAGCAGGGCATCAAACACGGCGCGGCTGTCACGGCCCACGTCCACCAGCACGAAGTTGGCCTGACTGGGAACGTAATCCAGGCCGAGGCGCGTAAACTCTTTGTAGAAGAAATCACGCCCTTCGGCATTCAGGGCGACGGAGCGGGCGACATGGTCTTGATCGTCCAGCGCGGCGACCGCCGCCGCCTGGGCCATCAAGTTGACGTTGAACGGCGAGCGCACTCGGTTCAGCAGCTCCGCGATCTCCGGGCGGGCGATGCCGTAGCCGACGCGCAGCCCGGCCAGCCCGTAGGCCTTGGAGAAGGTGTGCAGGACGGCGATGTTGGCCCCATCCCGGATCAGGGGCCGCAGGTCGGCCTTGTCCGGGTGGTCCACGTACTCGTCATACGCCTCGTCAAAGACCACCAGCACGTCGGACGGAACACGAGTCAGGAAGCGCTCAATCTCGCGCCGCGTCACCAGCGTCCCGGTCGGGTTGTTCGGGTTGGCGACCATGACCATGCGCGTTCGGGGCGTGATAGCGTCCGCCATGGCTTCGAGATCGTGCGTGTAATTCTTCAAGGGGACCTTGACGGGGACGCCCGCGCACTGGGTCGTGTAGATCTCGTACATGGCGAACGACGGGTCGCCCTGAACCACTTCGTCGCCGGGGCTGAGGTAGCACAGGGCCAGCAGGTGCAGGACCTCGTCGCTGCCGTTGCCGAACACCAGCGTCTCCGGCGGCATCCCGGCGTGGCGCGCGACCGCCGCGCGCAACAGGGGCGCGCTGCCCTCCGGGTACAGGGTGACGCTGCCTGCCACGGCGGCCAGGGCGGCGACGGCGCGCGGGGACGGCCCCAGCGGGTTCTCGTTGGAGGCCAGCTTGATGATGTCGGTCAGGCCCATCTCGCGCTGGACCTCCTCGATCGGCTTGCCCGGCAGGTAGGGCCGCAGGCGCTGGATGTGTCCCGCCACCGGCATCGTGGTCGTCATCGGCGATCTTCCCTCGTTGGTCTTTCTACTGCGTGATTTTAGCACAAAACGCCGTGTGCAAACAACGGCGAAGTTTTATATAAAACACATTGACCTTTGGCGCGGGCGTGGGTATAATAAGAGTGTCGCCAGCGAAGCGATGCTGAAAGCAACACCAAAGAGCAAAACCGTCAACGTTCGAGACGCGCACCTCAAGCCATACCCTCTGCCGCGCCGGGACCCGGCGACCAGGCGACAGACTAGGAGAAACCGCGCATGTACCGTAAGTGGAGCAAAGAGTCCATCGGCCTCGAGATATTGAGTATGTACGAGTCGGGGGAGACCCTGAACTATTCCAGCATCGCCAACAACAACCTGGCGCTGCTGCGCGCCGCGACCCGGTATTTCGGGACATGGGAGGCCGCGGTCAAGTTCGCCGGCCTGGACTATGACGAAATTCGCCGCTACAAGTCCTGGACGCGCGACCGGATCGTCGCCCGCGTCAAGGAACTGCACGCGCAGGGCGTGGACCTGTCCTGGCGCAACGTCTGCCTGCACGTGGACCCGCAGCTGGCTGCCGCCGCCACCAAGAAGAGCCACTTCGGCTCCTGGCGGGAGGCCCTGCAGGCCAGCGGCCTGGACTACGACGAGATTCGCAAGTACCGGGAGTGGGACGACGCGCGCATCCTGGACATGGTGCGCGATTTCCACAGCAAGGGCAAGCACCTGAACGCCAAGAACATGGAGCAGGAAGACATCACGCTGATCACGGCGGCCCGTCGTCGGTTCGACTCCTGGCATCAGGCCCTGACCGCCGCCGGGCTGGACTACAAGGACATCGTCCAGCGCGCCCCCTTCAAGCGCGGTCTCGGACGCGGCCAGAGCAAGCGCGCCGCCGCCGTCAAGTCCTGACAACGTGAGATGACCGTGTGAGACAAGAACGCCCCCGCCGAGACAATCGGCGGGGGCGCTTTGTTGTTTGTGGAAGAACAAGACCCGGCGTTGAAACGCCGGGCTATTGAGAACAGCAAGCCCCTCCGGGGCTGAAGAACGACCTCTCCCAGCCCCGAAGGGGGTTCACTCCAATTAGCTGTGTCCTTCAGGGCGCGGTGGGTTTGTCGTCCAGTGGCAAAATCCGCCGAAACAGCCTGCGCTTGTAACGCAGCGGCGCGACCAGCACCGCCGACGGGGGCGGCATCCCTCCCCCGCCACCGCCGGACAACTTGCGACCAAGCCAGGCCCCAAGCAGGGGCAGCTTGTTCGGGCCAAAAACAAGCAGAGCAACCACCCCCATGAGGACCCAATCCTGCCGACTGCCATGAAGAAGCGCTAGCATAGGTGCCTACTCCACCGGGACGCCCGTGGTCTGGGTGTGTTCGCGGAAGGCGGCGATGAGTTTGCGTGTGACTGGGCCGGGCTTGCCGTCGCCGATGAGGCGTCCGTCGTACTCGACGGCGGGGATGACCTCGGCGGCGGTCCCGGTCAGGAACGACTCGTCGGCGTTGTAGACATCGTAGAGGGTCATGATCGGCTCGGTGACGGCGATGCCCATCCCCTGTGCCAATGCGATCACCGTGTCGCGGGTGATGCCCTGGAGGATGCCGATGGAGGCGGGCGGAGTCGCCAGCGCGCCGTTCTTGACCAAAAACAGGTTGTCGCCGGTGGCCTCGCCGACATAGCCCTCGCGGGTGAGCATCAGGCCCTCGCCCGCGCCATACCGGTTGGCCTCGGCCTTGGCCATGATGTTGTTGATGTATTTTCCCGTGCATTTCACACGGGGGTCAATCACGTCGGGCGAAGGCAGGCGCGTGGAGACGGTGGCGACTTTCAGGCCGTTCTCGTACATCTCCGGCGGGTACAGGGCAAGCTGTTCGCAGGAGATGTAGACGTTGGCCCCGGTCTTAAGGTGCGCGGGGTCCAGGCCCAGGCCCGTGCCGCGCGTGACGGTGACGCGGATGTAGCCGTTGGCGTGGCCGTTGGCGCGGGCGGTGTCCAGGATGGCCGCGCGGGTGGCCGAAGGCGACAGGAGCATCCTGATGTTGAGCGCCTGCGCGGAGGAGTGCAGGCGGGCGACGTGTTCCTCGAGCTTGAAGACGCGCCCGTTGTAGACGCGGATGCCTTCAAACAGGCCGTCGCCGTACAGCATCCCGTGATCGTACAGGGGCACAAAGGCCCGCTCTTTGGGCGTCATCTCGCCGTTGATCCACACCTGTGGGTGTCCGCTCATCCGTCACATCCTCCGTTATTGGCTTTAGTATAGCACGGCGGACGCGCCCGCGTCCCCCATCCGGTATACTGGGGGCGAAAAACTTGGAGGCGGCGGAACATGGGCGACGAAGAAGAAGTGCTGGACATCACGCGGCGGATGCTGGACGCCATGTACACGGCGGACCCGGAGGTGCATCGGCGGCATTGCACGGAGGATATGTCCTCGTTCGAGTGGTACATCGCGCCGTATCGCATTGACGGGCTGGCCTTCCACCTGGACCTCATCACGGCGGGCGGGAACGGGACGCCGACGCGGCTGGATATGCTGACCCCGCGTGTGCAGGTGCATGGCGACGCGGCCATCGTCAACTACACGCTGCTGAAGACGGCGGTGGGCGAGGGCGGGGCGCAGTTCTCGCGGATGAACGAGACGCGGGTGTTCGTGCGGCAGGAGGGCGTGTGGAAGATGGCGCACCTGCACAAGTCGCCAGCGGGGTGAGCGACCCGATACCTCACCCGGCTCGCAAGCGAGCCGCCCTCCCCTTCCGAAAGGAGAGGGTTGGGCGTCAGGTCAGCAGGAGGCGGCCGCAGTTCTCGCAACGCTGGGGGGCGGCGTACTCCTTGACCTCCTTGATGACCGTGGAGGGCAGGGACATATGGCAGGCGCCGCAGTTGGCTTCTTCAATCTTGGCGATGGCGAGGCCGCCGGACTTGGCGCGGATGTCCTCGTAGCGTTTTAGCAATGTTTTGTCTTGGATGAGGGTGGCCGCCTCGCCCCGGCGGCGGGTCAAATCGGTGGCCTCCAGTTCCAGCGCGGCATGACGGGATCGGAAGGTCGTCACGGTGTCGCCGTGGCGCGTGTCCGCCTCGTGGGCGGTCTGCTCGGCGGCGCGCAGGGCGGTCTGGGCGGTCTCGACCTGTTCCATGAGTTCCAGGATGCGCTCATCGAGATCAGAGCGCTGGCGGCCCAGGGCGGCGATCTCCTTCTCGATGTTCCCCAGTTCCTTGGCGTTGGTGATGCTGCCCTGGTAGAGCCGGTCGTGGTAGGTCTTGCGCTTGTCCTCGACGGATTTAAGCTTCAGCTCACTGTCCTTGAGGTCGCCCTGGAGCCTGTGGAACGCGGCGTTCTGGGCATCCGCTTCGGCGCGGGCGGCGGCAGCGGCTTGGCCCGCCTGTGTGCCGGTGTCCAGGGCGGCCTCGGCGCGGCGGGTCCTGGCAAGCTGCGTGTCCAACTGCTGCAACTCATACAGGGCGTGCAGCGTCTCATAAAGCGTGGGCATGGCGGGTGTTCTCCACCGTCATTTTACCCGATGACGCTGCTCGGACGAGTGATTGAAACCACTCGCTAGCCGGCTACGCCGAGGCCGTCCAGGGGACGGAGGATTACAGCGCTGCCGCTCTCGCGCTCTTCCGTCCCCTGGACGGTCAACCGGGTAGCGAGTGACTTCAGTCACTCGTCTGCACGACACCCTTCACCCGATCCCGGCCAGCGTCGCCTTCGCCATCTTACAGACCACGGTGTAGGCGGGGTCGAAGACGTTTCCGATCTCGTACTCCACGCACTGCCCCATCAGCGCGTGCGCGCCCTCCCAATCCAGCCCGTAACCCTCCTGGAGCCAACGGGCCATCTCGCTGGTGGCGTGCTGCAAGGCTTGATCGAGGGGCCGGGCGTTGCCCAGAGCGGCGATGTGGGTCGCCGTCTCCGCGCGCGGCCACTGGATCGCTTGGCCTTTGATCACCGTCAGCGTCACCTGGACATCGAATGAGATCTCAACGCCGGTGCCGCAGACCTCGCCGCAGCCCTGCACGGCGTGGCCGTCGCCCAGGAAGAACAGCGCGCCGGGGACAGACACCGGGAAGAACGCGGTGACGCCCTCCACGAAGCCCTTGTAGTCCATGTTGCCGCCGTGGGTGGAGGAGGTGGCCGTGGAGATGGCCTGGCCGCCGGGCGGGGCGACGCCGAAGCATCCGACCATGGGGCGGGCGGGGATGGCGAGCCGCCCCAGGCGCGTTTCGGGCTTGATGAGGGTGACGATCCCCGCGTCCATGTCAACGTCCCACTCGCCGTCGCCCTCGGCGAAGCCGGGCGGGGGCGGCAGTAGGGCGACATCGGCGGGGTCCATGACGTTGGAGGCGAGCTGCGTCCCGCTCCAGCCGTAGCGCCGGTTGGGCCGAAGCCGGTCCAGGCGCACGGCCAGCGTGTCCCCCGGCTCGGCCCCGGTGACAAAGAACGGCCCGGTCATGGGGTTGACGCCCCGGTGGCGCGTCACGGCCTCGGCGTCCCGCCCGCTGGCGTCCAGCGTCGTGGTCATGATGGTGTCGCCGTCGGCGACGGTCAGGACCGGCTCATACGTCCCGATGGCGCTGTGCCAGTGGTCGGGGGTAAAGTGGTGTGTGTTCATAGCTTGATCGGTTTGATTGGGTTCAGCCGGCGACGCCGGATTCGGGCAGGGTCTGGCCGCCGTCCACGCAGAGCGTCTGGCCGGTGATCCATTTGGCCTCGTCGGACGCCAGGAACAGCATGGCGTAGGCGATGTCTTCGGGGGCGCCGAGCGTACCGAGGGGGATCGCCTTGGTCATGGTGTCCAAATAGTCTTGCCCAAGCCCGGCCAGCCCTTCGGTCAGGATGTTGCCCGGCTCGACAGCGTTGACGGTGATCTTGTCCCCGGCGAGTTCCACGGCGGCGTTACGCACAAAGCCGTTGACGCCGCCCTTGGTCGCGCCGTAGTGGGCGAAGCCGGGCATCCCCGTCTTGGGGCCGGTGATGGAGGACGTCACCAGGATGCGCCCGTGCCGCTGCCGCTTCATGGCCGGCAGGACGGCCTGGGTGGCGAACAGCAGGCCCTTCAAGTTCAGGTCATGGCAGCGGTCCCAGTCTTCCTCGGTCATGTCGCCCAGCATGACCTCCCAGAAGATGCCGGCGTTGTGGACCAGAATGTCAATGCGCCCGTACTTGTCCAGGGCGGCGGCGGCCACTCGGTCGTTGTCGCTCTTTTTGCTGATGTCGGCCTGGACGAAGAGGGCGTCGCCGCCGTCGGCGAGGATGTCGCGGACGACCTGTTCGCCCGCCTCGGCGTTCCGATTGGCGGCGACGACCTTCGCGCCCTCGCGGGCGAACACGCGGGCGATGCCGCGCCCGATGCCCGCGCTCGCCCCGGTGACGATAGCGACGCGGCCCTGGATGCCTTGCATGGGGGTTCTTTCGGGGCCGGAGATGCCTCACCCGGCCCGGCAAGCCGGTCCACCCTCTCCTTCCGAAAGGAGAGGGTTAAGACGCTGCCACGGTTGCGCTCTCTTCCCCTACGGCTCCCTCTCCTTTCGGAAGGAGAGGGCTGGGGTGAGGTATCCTTCGGGCGGGGCCGCGCCGTCAGGCGCTCAGGGCGGGCTTTGCCTTGGTGCGCGCCCGGTCAATCAGCATATAGATGACGCCGATGACCAGGTAGGCCGCGAAGATCTGCGGCAGGTAGTTGTCCGGAGCGCCCGGCCAGGGCGCGACGCTGCCCTTGACGGCCAGGCCCATGAACAGGATGCCGATGACCGCCGAGGCGACCAGCAGCGGCGAGACGACCTTCTCGCGCGCCGCCGCGACCACGGAGCCGACCGCAATCAGGACGTAGGCGAGCAGGAAGCCGTAGGTGGCGATGGTCCCGTTCATGTTGTAGATGTCCAGCGCGCCGTACCCCTTAAGGCTCAGCCCGGCCAGGACGACAATCATGATGATCGCCGAGACGGCGGAGGCGATGTGGGGCGTGGCGTGTGTCTCATGGGCCTTGCCCATGGAGGTGGGCAGCAGGCCGTCGCGGGACATCGTGAGCAGGATGCGCGAGGTCGCCGTGACGCAGGCCAGGGAGCAGGCGAACAGGCTGACCATCGCGCCGATGGAGGTCAGGGTGCCCAGCAGGGGGGCGTGGGCGATCTTGGCCATGCCGTCGAGGGCGAGCAGATTGGGGTCGGTCAGGGCGGCGGGGGTGAAGCCGGACACCATGATGAACGACATCAGCATGAAGAACAGGCCGGAGATGACCGTACTCAGCAGCACCGCGCGCGGGATGGTCTTCTTGGGGTTCTGCGCCTCCGCGCCGAGGGCCGTGGCGCTCTCGAAGCCGACGAAGGAGAAGACGGCCAGCACCATGCCGCCCTGGAGGCCGCTGAAGCTCATGCCCTTGAGCGCGAACTGCGGGCCGAGGTGCAGGCCCGTGTGCGAGAGCATCACGAAGCCCAGGATCAGGATCAGGCTGACGGAGACGGCCTCCATGATGAGCATCATCTTGGTGGACAGGCGAATGTCACGGAAGGCGATGTACCAGACGATGCCGACGACCACAAAGAACAGCAGGAGCGCCGGGACGTTGCTGATGTGGAGTTTGCCGAGCAGGCTCTGCGCGTAGATGGCGCAGTAGGAGACGACGGCGATTCCGGTACAGAGGTAGGCAAGGATCAGGCCCCAGCCCGTGATGAACCCGGCGGTCGTCCCGAGGCCCTTGGTGACGTAGGAGTACAGGGAGCCGGGGGTGGACGTGTCTTTGGCGAACTGCCGGATGCAGAGGCCGATGAACAACAGTCCGAGAGTCGCCAGCAGGTAGGTGAACCAGGTGCCGTTGCCGGAGGAGGCGAAGACGAGCTGGAGGTTGACCGCCGGGGTAGCCGTTGGGGCGATGTTGGCGACGGACTGCGCCAGCGTCTCCGTGAAGTTGAGGGCGTCCCGTCGCAGGCCGGTCGCGTGGTGGTTGTTCTCGCCGAGGTCGAGGTGATCGGCGGGAGCGGCTTCGATAGCTGCCATGTTCTCTATTCCTTTCCGAGCGGCGTGGGGCCGCCATGTCAGAGTGCGTAAAATTTCTGCGCGCTTCGACACCGAAGGATCGCGGGGAACGGAAGGAGTGGCAACACTGCCGGTAGGGACTGCTGCTATTATAACACAAGTCCGCGTATTTGTTAACCCGGCAACTTTACAGGGTCAGCACGGCGCGGTAGCGGACCTTGTTGTCGCGGACGCGCTGGATGGCGTCGTTGGCGCGCTCGGACGGGAACGTCTCCACCAGCGGCGCGATGCCGTACTGGGCGCACAGGGCCAGCATCTCTCGAATTTCAGCGGGGCTGCCGATGGGCGACCCCATGATGCGCCGTCGCTTGTCCTGGAAGGCGAACACGGACAGCTCGATGGGATCGTTCGGGATGCCGACCAGGTTGAACACGCCGTCGGAGTCCAGGCAGTTCAGGTAGGCGTTGTAGTCCTTGGCGGCGGCGACGGTGTCAATGATGATGTTGAGCCGCCGCGAGGGCTTGTCCGGCACGGTGCCGTCGCGCCCGACGATGACCGCCTCGTGCGCGCCCAGCCGCGCGGCGAACTCGGCCTTGTCGGGCGAGGACGTGAAGACCGTCACGCGGTTGCCCAGCTTGGCGGCGAACTGCACGGCCAGATGGCCGAGGCCGCCGATGCCGACGACGCCGATCTCCTGCCCGCCGGTCATCCCCGCGTGGCGCAGGCCTGAATAGACGGTGATGCCGCCGCAGAGCAGCGGCCCGGCGATGTCGGAGCCGAGGCCGTCCGGGATCGGGAAGGCGAAGTGCGAGTCGACCAGTAGGTGGTCGCCGAAGCCGCCGTATTGATGAATGATGGTGGCGCGGTTGTCCACCTCGCACATCTGGGCATCGCCGCGCAGGCAGTCCTGGCAGTGCAGGCAGGCCCCGCTCTGCCAGCCCACCCCCACCCGGTCGCCCGGATGGAGGTGCGTGACGGCAGGCCCCACCTCGACGACCGTGCCGACGGCCTCATGGCCCGGCACGACGGGGAAAGTCGGCCCGCCCCAGTCGTTGTCAATGACGTGAATATCCGAGTGGCACAGCCCGCAGGCGTCCACCTTGAGCAGCACCTGATGGCCCTCCACGGGGCCGGTCTCGTACTCGAACGGGCGCAGCGTCTCGCCGGGGCCGTAGGCGGCCAGCGCGTGGACTTTCACGTTCAGCCTCCCGTCAATGCGCCCCGTTATGGCCGTTGGACCCATTGCCGTTCGTGCCGTTCGTGTAGGAACTGCCCGCGGAGCCGTTGTCCGTGCTGTGGCAGCACTTGGCCTCGGCGGCGGGCACATCCAGCGCGGGGTTTCGGTCGAAGAAGCCGACGGGCTTCAGGTGGAAGCCGGTGTAGCCGACCGGCATCACGGGCCAGTCCTCGGGGCGCGGGATGTGGTTATGGGTCAGGGTGTACCAGACCACCACGTCCGTGTCCTCGATGGGCCGGTCGTTTTGGGTGTAGGCGGGCAGCCCGGTGTCCGTCCGGGACTGATTCGGGTACTTGCCGGTGGCGTACAGCTCGTCGGCGTCGTAGGGCGTGACCCAGAGGTGCTTGCTCATGTAGCCCGCGCGCTTACTGACGAACGCGCTGGGGTGCTGGAACGCCGCCGTGTTCTCGCCGGGGGCGAGCTTGTAGCCGACGTTTTGGCCGAGGCCGTTCTTGACGTGCGGGTTGACGACCTTCCAGTAGCGGCCGCTCAGGGGGTCAATCAACTGCTGCGCCTCCTGCTCCGTCTTAAGAGTCGTGGCCTTGGCGAAGTAGCCGTTGCCGGCGGGGTTGTCCGGCCCTTCCGGCTCCATCTCGCAGTGGACTTCCTGCACGGAGTTCTTGGGGCCGTCCACCATCATGTCCATGCGGACGTTGAACGAGTGTTCGTGGTTCGGGGTGTACAGGCCCGGCCCGACCATCGTGCCGTACTTGCGCGTCTCGCCTTCCGGCAGGGCCGCCGTGTTCATGATCCCCGTCAGCTTGATCTCGTACTGGATGGTCCCGTCCTGGTAGAAGTACCAGAAGAACCCGTACTCGTAGTTGCCGACCGTGGAGATGAACGAGACGACCAGGCGGCGCGAGCGGCGCACCTCGGTGTGGTTGTTGCGCCAGTCGACATGCTTCCAGAGGATGCCGTAGTCTTCCTCGTGCATACAGACGACGTTGGGCATCTTGGCGACCTCGCCCCGGCTGCTGGTCATGTAGGCGTCGAAGTAGCGAATCTCTCCCAGGCAGTCGCAGCCGAGTTCCAGCGCGTTCGCCAGCATCCCGATGCCGTACTCGCCGCAGTCGAAGGCGTTCTTGTGGTAGTGGTTGTAGCCGGGGTCGCCGTAGGGTACGACCATGTCGCAGAGGGCGGCACGATACATAATCGGGCGGACGCGGCCCCCGTCCTCGTAGCCGACGGTGTACAGCACCAGGCCCTCGCGCGGGGTGAAGCCGATCCGAAACGACCACTTCTGCCACTTCACCTCATGGCCGTCTACGCGGAAGGAGGGGCCGTCGGGCTGGACCACCTCGAAGGCTCTGAGGTCCTTGCGGAATTCGCCCCCGTCGCTGAACTCGGAGATGTATTCGCGGGCATAGTTGCCGGGGGCCGATGGGATGGCGACGACGCCGGTGTCAATGACCTCCAGCACGACCTGGGCGTTCAGGTCGAAGATCACGGCGACGCCCTCGATGGGATGCGCGTAGCCATTGTCGCCGGGCGAAGACCGCACCCAGGCCATGGCGCGCAGGACGCGCTTCTCGGCGTAGCTCGCGCTCTCGTCACCGTACCAACCGGCGGACCACGGGTCCACCATGACCAGGCTCATGTCGGTGATGCCGCGCTTGGCAAGGGCCGCCCCGAACTGCGGGTCGGCCTTAACAGCCTCCTCGCACTCGAAGAACTCGTCAATCATCACGGACGGCTGGACGCCGGGGACGTGTTCCCAGCGCGTCACCGAGTCCGTGGCGAGCGAGACGACGGCCTCGTAGACGTGCCCATCGGCGTTGTCCAGGATTTGCACGGCGACTTCGCGCGGCACATCCGTGCCGGGGGTCCAGTCCAACACGGTCGCCTTGGGCGGCTCGTTCAGGACGGCGAGGACGATCCGGGACTTGGGACCGAGCTTGCCCGACGCCTTGAGGACGGCGACGGCGGCGGCGATCTCCTCGCCGTTCAGAGGCTCCAGGGGGTGCAGCGTTTTCGCGGAAGCGGACAGTGTGGGGGCGTCAACAAGCGCCAGACCAGCAGACATGGCGTGTTCTCCTGTTTGGGTCATCGCATGGAGCGATTCGTGGTTGCAGTGAGTGTCGGAAGCGTGGCGACGGTGCCGGGGTTGGTCGGTGTGACGGAATACCGAAAGGCCGCGTCAGTGCGGGGAAGTGGGCTGAACTTGTGTATCAGTCTACCGCCTGGGCCGCGCGCAGTCAACCCTTTGACAGCATAACTTTAGTTACGATTTGCCGTCACGCAGTCCCGGCGGGGCGGAGGATCGGCGGGGCGGAGGATCGCCCCGCCTCGCAGGGCGTCCTTCGGACGAAGAGGGACGCGCGGCCGACCCAGCTCTGTCTTCCGCAGTCTTGTCTTCGTCCGAAGGACGTGCTGTTCAGACGGGGCGATCCTCCGCCCCGGCGCGGCAACACAGATGGCTTGCATGACATCAATCACGTCTTGCCGTTCAGCCCAATTCGATCAGGCCCCGTTTCAGTCCGGCCAGGATGGCCTGGGTGCGGTCGGCGACGCCCATCTTGGACAGAATATGGTTGACGTGACCCTTGACCGTGCCTTCCGTGATGAACAGGCGCGCGCCGATCTCGCCGTTGCTGTGCCCCGCCGCCAGCAGGCGCAGCACCTCCAGCTCACGCGGGGACAGCGACGGCCCGCCGCCGCGCACCGCCAGCGTCAGCTCCGTGATGTCACGCTGGGTCCCCCACATCCCCAGCAGCAGGCCGTCCTCGGTGATTCCGACGGAGTTGTTGAGGAAGTATTTGACGTGGCCGTGGATGTCCCGCTCCTGCGAGAGTGAGCTGGTCACGCGGAAGCCGGACCGGATGACTTCGCGCCAGTAGGCCAGGTTGTCGGGAGCGCCGTGAACGAAATGATCCAGCGTCCGCAGGCCCAGGGCGTCCTCGGCGCGGTCGAAGCCGTACTGCCGCGCCGTCTCCGCGTTACACTCGGCCAGGTAGAGGTGTCGGTACAGGTAGTCCACCTGCTCGTCTTCCGGCAGGCCCAGCGGCATGGGCGCGTCCAGCGCGAAGCGCCAGATGCCCTCCGTGCTGTTCTGCACCAGCGCCCGGTAGCGCTCCTCGGCCCAGCGCCGCTCATCCAGCTCCCGCCGCAGCCGCGCGTTCTCTTCGCGCAACAGGGCGATCTCCGCGTCCTCCATAGCCGACCATTTTACCTGATATTACCATGCCGACAGTCGGGAAGCATCAGGTACAATCCGCTTATGAAGGCGACAGAAAGCCGAGTGGTTTCAACCATTCGCCCTCGCACACGTTGAGTCGCACGAGTGGGGAGGGCTGGAGGTAACGATGCCCGCTTCGCCAATGGATAAGTCTACCAAAGTTGCGTTGCTTGTCATCGCCGCTCTGCTCCTTATGATCGGCCTGCCTCTCAACGACGCCTTCAGTATCGGAAAGTACAAGGCGCGGGACATAACGTGCAAAGCGAACTTGCACCAAATTGGCCTTGCCGTTCTGTCGTACCGCGCCGCGCACCGAAACCAAATGCCCTCTGGCCTGAAATCACTGGCCCCGATCCTGGGGAGCCAAAGCGTGTTCGTGTGCCCCATCACAGGCTTCAACGACACACCTCCATACACCGAGAGGAGTTATACCTACCGCTATTTGAAGCAACCACGAAGCGGCGACATCATCTGCTGGGACAGCGGCACACATCAGCCCGATCATAGCGTCTTTATCTGGCTCAATCGGGAGTGCCGCAACGTGTTGTACGCGGACGGCAGGGTCGGCACGGTTTCGGAAGCACGATTCGACAGTTTAGGCCTGCGGGGAGCATGTCTAACGATCTCGCCGCAGTGAAAGATCAAGTGGCTGCTATGAATATTACCCTGACATCAGTGGAAACGGGTCTGGCGGACGCCTGGGAGCGGTTCTGCGGGGACTTGAACTTTGTCACCATCCATCGCGGCTCGATCTTTGACTTGTCGTGTGATGCCGTCGTCAGCCCGGCCAACAGTTTCGGGTTCATGGACGGCGGGATTGATATGCTCTACAGTCAGTATTTCGGCTGGCAGGTGCAGGAGCGCGTACAGAAGGCCATTCGAACTCAGCATCATGGGGAACTGCTGGTTGGTCAGGCGGAGATTGTTGAGACGGACAATCCTGACCTGCCCTTCCTCATCGCCGCGCCGACCATGCGGGTTCCGATGATTTTGCGTGACTCGGTCAACCCGTATCTCGCGGCCCGTGCCGCGCTGTTGTTGGTCAAGCATGGGACCTTTGACAGCGGCACCTACGCCGGGGAGAAGATCGCGGATTTTGTGGACAGCATTGCGTTCCCCGGCCTGGGCACGGGCGTCGGGCAGGTCGGGCCGAATACCTGCGCTCACCAGGTCCGGGCAGCGATCAAAGATGTCTTGCTCGCGCAGGGCGAGTTCCCGGTCAGTTGGGCGGATGCGCAGGCCCGACACCAGAGGCTTTATACGGACAGAGTGCGCGACTTGCAGCAGGGCTGAACGGGCTACTTGACGTTGAGGGGCATCTCCAGGGCGAACTTGGAAACGCGGACGTGGGGGGGAATCTCGATGGGGTACTCGCCGTCGAAGCAGGCGCGGCAGAACTGGTCCTTGGGGATACCGACGGCGCGGGTGACGCCGCCGACGCTGAGATAACCCAGCGTGGTCGCGCCGATCATTTGGCGTATCTCCTCGATGGAGTGCCGGGCGGCGACCAAATCTTCCTGGTTCGCCATGTCAATGCCGTAGAAGCAGGGGTACTGGACCGGGGGCGCGGTGATGCGCACGTGGACCTCGGACGCGCCCGCGTCGAGCAGGCGCTTGACGACCTGGCCGGTGGTCGTGCCGCGCACGATGCTGTCGTCCACCATGACGATGCTCTTGCCGGCGAGCGCTTCCTTGATGGGCATCAGCTTCATACGCACGCCCGCTTCGCGCATCCGCTGGTCGGGCTGGATGAAGGTCCGCTGGATGTAGCGGTTCTTGACCACGCCCTCGCCGTAGGGGATGCCGCTGGCCTCGGCGTAGCCGATGGCGGCGGGCGTGGCGGCGTCGGGGATGGGCATGACCATGTCCGCGCCCGGCGGCGCCGGGTGTTCGCGGGCCAACTCGTGCCCCATGCGGCGGCGACAGTCGTGCAGGCCGCGCCCGTACATGGCGCTGTCGGGGCGGGCGAAGTAGATGAACTCGAACAGGCAGGTGGCGGGCCGGGCGGGCGGCAGGGCCTGGCGGGTCCGCAGGCCGCGCGCATCAATCATCACCATCTCACCGGGCGCGACCTCGCGGACGTACTGCGCGCCGATGGTTTCTAGAGCGCAGGTCTCCGAGGCCAGAACGTAGTGCCGTCCGGCGAGCAGGCCGAGACACAGGGGCCGGACGCCGTTGGCGTCCCGGATGCCGATCAGCGTGTCCTCGGTGAGCAGGGCGACCGAGTAGGCCCCGCGCAGGCGGGTCATGGTGTGCGCGATGGCGTCCTCCAGCGTCTTGTCCTGCTGGGTGGCGATCAGGCGGGCGATGACCTCGCTGTCGTTGGTGGTCTCGAAGGGGACGCCCTGCGCCTCCATCTCGGCGCGCAGTTCCTCCGTGTTGATCAGGTTGCCGTTGTGGGCGACGCCGACCGTGCCGTCGCCCCAGGCGCAGTGCAGGGGCTGGGCGTTGCGCAGGACACTGGAGCCGGTGGTGGAGTAGCGGGTGTGGCCGATGGCGATGTGGCCTGTGAGCTGCTCGATGGTGTGCGGGTCGAAGACCTGGGTGACCAGGCCCATCTCCTTGTACCACTTGAGCCGGTGGCCGTCGGAGACCATGATGCCGGCGGACTCCTGGCCCCGGTGCTGCAGGGCGAACAGGCCGAAGTAGGTCAGGCGGGCGACGTCCTCGCGGGGGGCGAAAATGCCGAAGACGCCGCACTCCTCGCGGGGGGCGTCGTCCTCATCGGGGGCGGAGACGGGCGGTGTTTCTGCGTTGAAGATCACAGCCGACATTATACCATCATTCCGGCCCTCAACGGGGCGGAGGGACGCTCAGGGGCAGGGCAACCGCATATCGGGCTTCGGCTTTTCCACAGGCATCCGTAAACGGCAACGGCAGTCGGCGTCCGGGGGTATGAAACCCCCGGCTGAAGTTCTGCCGTCCTGCGGACGAAAAGCGTCCTGTGGACATAAGAACCGGCGCAACCTGTCGCATCGCACCCCGCCGCGTCCGCAGGACGCTTGAACGGGCAGACGGGGGTTTCATACCCCCGACTTCTTCACGCCCCCGGCACGGAAGCGATATGCAATCGCCCTACACTCAGGGGCGCGGGTCATCTCCATACGCAGCGGTCTCTTCGCGCAGGAAGTCGTGCCAGGCGAGCTGCCCGGCGGCCGCCCGCCCGACGTGGTGACAGACGTAGTGGATGGCGGACGGGACACTCTCGGGGCTGAGGGTCTCCATCTGATAGGGACCGCTCCACACGCGGTCCGGCGGCAAGCGGTCCTGCCGCTCCGCCGCGAGCAGGCGCGCGATGGCCTCGGCGGAGGCTTCGCTCACGGTTTTAGCGAGCAGATTCGGTGGCAGGGAGTCGGGGAACTGAATAACCAGGTGCAGGTGGTCACGGTCGCTGCCGACCGCGAGGACTCGGCAGCGCTGCATCCGGGCGTCGGCGGCCAGAGCCGTTCGCGCCGCCTGTGCCACGCCCTCATCGGCCAGCAGCGGAACCCGGTCAATGGTCCCCAGCAGCAGGTAGACGAACAGTTCCACGTCCCTGCGGGAGTGTCGTGGCTTTCGGACAGTTGCTTCGTGCATCGAGAGTGAGCCGCCTTTCACACAAATTGGCGCTTTGTCCCCTTACACAAACAATGCCAATCGTGTGAGAGCGGCGAAATTTCGTGAAAATATGCTCTGCCCGTAAGCGGGAAAGCATTTTTATTGTTCGGCAGTCGGCAGGCCGAAGCCGTGGGCGTAAAGATTTCGGACGGCGGTCTGCTCTTCGGCGGTCAAGGGCGGGGCGTCGGGCGCGGCGCAGAACTCCGCCAGTTGTTTTTGGTCGTAGATGTTCGGCAGGGCGCAGGCCAGCGTCGGCTCCGCCCAGAGGAACTGCAGGGCGGCCTGGCCGAGCGTCCGGCCCGTACCGCGCGTCAGGAATTCCAGGCGCTCGACTTTTTGCAGGCCCTCCTCGAGCCACTGACGCCGCTTCTCGCTCGTGTTGACGCGGAAGTTGCGGTGGTCGCCCGGCGCGAACTCGGTCTCGGCGGTGTAGACGCCTTCCAGCAGGCCGGAGGCGTGGGGGACGCGGACCATGACGCCGCCGCCGGTCTCGCGCGCCGCCGCGAACACGTCGGGGCCCAGCATCTGCTCCAGCAGGTTGTAGATGATCTGCACCGAGGTCATGCCGCGCTTGCGGAACGCCGCCGCGCCCTCCTCGGCCTGCCGCACGTCAATGGCCGGCCCCAGGGCCGCGCCGTAGTGGCGAATCTTCCCGGCGGCCTTCAGGTCTTCCAGCACGGCGAAGAGATCGTCCTGGGCGAGCGCGTCAATGCGGGGGTTGTGCAGTTGGTAGAGGTCAATGCGGTCCGTGCCCAGGCGCTGGAGGCTCTGCTCGCAGGCGCGTCGGACAAAGGCAGGGGTCCAGTCGTGGGGACGCTCGCGCTGTCCGGGCTGCTCGCCGGGGGCCGTGTAGAAGTCGTAGCCGAACTTGGTGGCGAGAGTGATCTCGTCCCGGTGCGCCCCCAGCGTGTCGCGCAGGATGGTCTCCCCCAGCCCGTCGCCGTACACGTCGGCGGTGTCGTAGAACGTCACGCCCAGATCGAATGCCCGCCGCAGCAGGTCCTTGCGGACGGCCTCATCGGTGACGCCCCACATCCGCGTGCTGACCGTCCAGACGCCGAAGCCGACCACCGACGCCCGCAAATCTGTGTCGCCGAAATTACGATACTGCATGACGGCCATTATACCCGGCGGGCGTCATAGCGCCCGCAGACGCCTTGCCTCCGCTGTCGTGTTTTCTGAGCGGCTGATGCGAGGCAGTCTCGTCGGGGCGGAAGATCGCCCCGACTTGGAGACGTCCTTCGGACGAGGATCGGATGCGGCGAGGGGGCCTCGGCTCTGTCCGAAGCCTCCGTCCGAAGGACGCCTTTCCAGACGGGGCGATCTTCCGCCCCGGCGCGACCACCAACACGCTGTGCGGAACATCAATGAGCAAGATCGAGTAGGTCTCGGCGTTTCCCCAGGGTGTCACAGCCATACGAGAAAGGGGGACGACTTTGAAGATCGCATTTACCGTGTCGCTGCCACTCTCAGCGTAGTATCTCTTGACGAGACCGCTTGCGTCCCAGAGGGCCTGAACTTCAGCCATCAGTACTCATCCCTCGCGGCGATGATCGCGCAGGAGGCGTCATTGTCTTCGGGCCTAATGCCATGTCGTCGCAGGTCCGCCGCGACCAGTGCCTGGGCTTCCTCCGCCGTGGCCGTCGGGTCATGGACGTGGCCCATCAACAGGTTCTGCTCCTCGACGATGCGCCGTATCTCGTCCTTGTCCGCGAACAGCGCACTCAGTTCCGCCTCGGTCATTGCCAACGGTCTTTACCTCCATCAGCCACTTCATCCGATTGTACCCCGGCCGGAAGTTGAAAGGCCGCCGGGGCGGGTATGATGCAGTTGTCGTCTGCTTGTCATCGAGGGTGAGAGATCAACGCCATGCCGAACGCTACCGACACGCTGCCTGCGCCCCCCGCCGCCCCGGAGGCGGCGGCCCCGACGCTGTCCCGCTACGCCTTGCTGCGTGAGGTCGGGCGCGGGGCGATGTCGGTCGTTTATGAGGCGCATGACCGCCACGATGGGAAGACGGTCGCCGTGAAGGTGCTGAATGCTTCGGCGGGGGCGGAGCTGTCGCGCTTCACGCAGGAGGCCCAGGCGGTCGCGGGAATCTCGCACCCGAACGTGGTCGCTATCCAGGACACGGGCGAGGAGGCGGGGCGGCACTTCCTGGTGATGGAATACCTGCGCGGGGAGACGCTGCGGGAGAGGCTCGGTCGCGGGCCGCTGACGCTCGACCAGGCCGAGCCGATTCTGCGCCAGGTGGCCGACGCCCTGGACGCCGTCCACGCGCAGGGGGTAGTCCACGGGGACATCAAGCCGTCCAACGCGATGCTGCTGCCGGACGGCGCGGTGAAGCTGCTGGACTTCGGGATCGCCCGCCGGAGCGGCGACACGGCAGTCGCCGGCCCGGACGGCCTGATCGGCTCGCCCGCCTACATGGCCCCGGAGCAGGCGCGCGGCGGCGGCGGGACTCCGGCCTCGGACATCTGGGCGCTGGGGGTTCTGCTGTACGAGATGCTGGCCGGGCGGCCGCCGTTCGCCGGGCCGAGCATCCCGGCGGTGCTGTCCCAGGTGACGCGCGGCGAGCCGCCCGCGATCCCCGACCTGCCCGGCCCGGCCCAGGGCGTCCTGCGCCGCGCCTTGGAGAAGAATCCGGCCCGCCGCTACCCCACCGCCCGCGCCCTGGCCGACGCCCTGCGCGCGGCCCTCCCCGGCTCCCAGACGGCGGCGCGGGGGCGACGGCCCCTGTGGCCCTGGGCGCTCCTCTTGCTGCCCGTCCTGCTGGGCCTCACCCTGGTCCTGCTGTCCCGGTACCGGCTGGCGACGCCCGCGCAGTCCCTGCTGCCGCCGCCCGCACCCGCCGTCGCCCCGCCGGCGGCGTTGCCCCCCGTGGTCACGATGCCGTTCCGGCCCCGACAGCGCCGGAGGCAACGGACGGCCACTCCGAGCGCACGTCACAGACACACGCCGGCGGTACGCCTCGCTGTGAAACCGGCGGCGCGTCACCGGAGCATTGTATTCAAAGGCGTGGCTGCCGCAAGGAAAACCCCAACGACAGTTCGGACGTCACGAAGGGCACGGAGCGTCGGCCATCGGGGCTTGTGGAGGACGTCGGCGGCGACTCCTGCGCGCACCACGTCACAGTGGGTGCCGTCCGCCCTCGGACGGCATGGAACGGGGGAACCGCAACGCCTGCGAGGTCTGCGAGGTCTGCGGCGTCTGCCGCATCGCGCTGTCCTCCGCTGGCCGTCTCAGTCGGCAGTGCCCATGGGCAACGGGGGACACCGGCCCAACCGCCGTGACCAGAACGACCCGTCCTCCAACCGAAACCTGGAACACTACATTTACTCGCCGGAGGGCACAGGAATGTGATTAGGCGTTTTCATCGGCCTCGGCGCAGCCTTCCTCATAACGATTGAGGGTGCGGGCGCGGAAGGCGGCGTAGTCGTCGGCCTCGATGGCGGCTCGAATCTGTTCCATGAGCCGGGCGTAGTGGGCGAGGTTGTGATACGTCGCCAACCGCGAGGCGAGGATTTCGTTGCACTTGTACAGATGCCGCAGGTAGGCCGCCGAATAACGGGCGCAGACGGCGCAGGGGCAATCGGGGTCAACGGGGCCGAAATCCTCGGTGAAACGCGCCCCCTTGATGTTGACTCGGCCCCGCGTCGTGTAGAGCGTCCCGTTGCGGCCGAGGCGTGTCGGTAGGACGCAGTCGAACAGATCAATGCCCTGGGCCACGGCGTCTAAAATATCGCGCGGCGTCCCGACACCCATGAGATAACGCGGCTTGTGGTCCGGCAGGTGCGGGACGCTCCAGCCGACGGCGGCCTGCATGACATCCGGCGGCTCGCCGACGGAGACGCCGCCGATGGCGATGCCCGGCGTGTCCAGCGCCGCCGTGAACTGCGCGCTTTCCCGGCGCAGGTCTTCGTAGACACCCCCCTGCGCGATCCCAAACAGTGCCTGATTTGTTCCCTGCGCGTCATGGTACGCCTTGCAGCGCATCAGCCACCGGTGCGTCCGTTCCGTCGCCTCCCGCGTCGCCTCATGTGTGGAAGGATATGGCGGGCACTCGTCAAACGCCATGACGATGTCGGCCCCCAGCGCGTGCTGGACTTCCAGCGAACGCTCCGGGCTGAAGAAGTGTTCGGAGCCGTCCAAGTGTGACTTGAACGCGGCCCCCTCCTCGGTGATCTTCCGCAGGTCTTGCAGCGAGAACACCTGAAACCCGCCGCTGTCGGTGAGCATGGCCCCGTCCCAGGCGATGAACTTGGGGAGGCCGCCCGCCCGGCGCACGAGTTCGTGGCCGGGCCGCAGATACAGATGGTAGGTGTTCCCCAGGATGAGCCGGAAGCCCAGTCCCGCGACTTCCTCCTGGGTCATGGCCTTGACAGTGCCGAGCGTGCCGACGGGCATGAACACAGGCGTCTGGACGGTGGCGCGCGGCAGGTGCAGTACCCCCCGGCGCGCGTTCGTCTCGGTCGAACGGTAGGTCAGCGTGAAGAGGGACATGGACACGATTATAGCACGTCGGCTGCAATTGACCGGGGCGACTGATACCATGCACCTTGTGAGGGCGCAACATGGTATCATAATCCAGAGGAACAAAGACCATGCCGACAGCGGTGTTTCAATTTCGCGCCGACGCCGAACTCCTGCGGGAAGTCAAGGGCGTCGCGGCCAGGCATCGGGTCAGTGCCAATCAGTTTGTGGTCGAGGCCGTCAAGGCCGGTCTGGCACGGGAGAAGGAGCGGGAATGGCGGGAGGGGTTCGAGGCGATGGGCCGTGACCCAGACACCAGCGATGTGGAGTATCTGGTCCCGGCGGCTCGGGAGGTCCTTGATGGCCGCTGACATCCGGCGCGGCGACCTCTACTGGATTGATTGGAGTCCGGCGCGCGGCTCGGAGCAGGCGGGCCTGCGTCCGGGGCTAGTGGTCCAAAATGACATCGCCAACGCCGTGTCCGGCTACCCCGTCACCATCGTCTGCGCCGTCTCGTCGCGGCTCAAGGGCTACCCGGCGATGGTGCGGGTGGACCCCTCGCCGGAAAACGATCTTGCGGAGGTCTCCGAGGTCAACTCCGCGCAGATCATGACCGTCCAGAAGGACCGGCTTGGGGCACGGCTAGGCCGCCTCGCCGCCGCAGACATGGCGCGTGTGGAGGAGAAACTGGCCTATATGCTGAGCATCACACGCTGACACGGGGACGACCGCGAGGGGATGAATCCCTCTCGCTACGCAACATTGTCCTGCCGGACAGGGAAAGCACCCGCCGCAGGCCGTCCGTGAGGACGTTGTTCCGTAGCGAGAGGGCTTCATCCCCTCGCGCCGCGATACCCAGGTTCAGGCGGTCTTCCCCTTGCGCCTCCTGGCGACAAGCACCCCCACCGGCAGCAGTCCCAGGGCCAGCAAGGCAACGGGCGCGGGTTCCGGCACGGCAGACGCGGCACCGGTCCCGTTGGACGTCCCCACGATGTCGTATGTCTGCGTCAGCAGGTCCGTCGTTGTCGTGGTCACGGTCTGGTCAATGGTAGTTGTCGTGGTGGCGATGTTGATGTCTGTTTGGCCCGGACGAACAAAGAAGTAATACGGGCTGGTGGGTTTTGGGTCATAAGTGACACCATTGGTTGAGACCGGGACGGAGTCGCCTGGGCCAATGGTTCCGGGGCCGAAGGTCGTTGTTGACGAAGTTACGCTGCCATCCGTCGCCTGACCCGTCTGCACGGTCGAAGTCCGGCTGCCCAGAGCGGTCAGCAGCGAGGAGGCAAGGCTGGGGGAGGAGGGCGATGCGCCGCCCGCCGCGAGGAGCGCATCTGCCTGCGTGACTGCCGCTTGCACAACCGCGTCCGAGTAAGGCAGGGCGAATGTCATGTCAAAGACGCTGTGGCCGTTCAGCAGGGCGTCCAAGGTGGTGGAGTAGGTGTGGTCGGTCTGCGCGAGGTCTGTAGTGACGTACTGCGTGACCACCGGCTGAGAATTTGTGACAACGAGGCTGCCCCCCGGATTGGGTGCATAGTTCGTGCTGAGGTCAGGTCCGTAGGAAAACCCCGTTGTGGGATTGTAGTAGTACCCCACGCCGTTGGCGAACCCTCCCATGAAGGCCAGGTACAACCCGTTGGTGGGGTCATAGGTCAGCGTCGGGGTCGCCCCGGCGGGGCGGGCGAGGCTGGCGCAGAGGGTCAGGGCGAGCAGCGGCAGGAGGGCGATGAGGCGCGATGAGTGAGCATGGTAGGCGTTTCTTTCTATGGCGGCGGGCGGAACCCCCTCCGGCCCGGCAACCCCAATAAAACCCTAGCCGGTCCACCTCCCCCTTCGGAAAGGGGGAGGTTTCAGAGACTGCCATCTTCTCCTGCCCCTCCCCCTGCTCTGAGGGGGAGGCTGGGAGGGGGTTCCTGGGCCGGGGCGGGTTCTTCGGGCCACTCTACCCAGGCAGGCAGGGATTGAAACGCCTGTTTTTTGGACGCCGGCCCCAGCGGTGGGCCGGGGAAGGAAATCGGGGGGCGGGGCGCGAATTGAGGCGCAGACGCGCGGGCGTCGAGAGGACACATTGGGGAACAGCACCATGCAAACGGAACTCACGCGGCGGACGGCCCGGAGCCTGGCCGACGCCGCCCAGGCGGGCCGGTCACACACGGCCCTGATCGGGCTGGACGCCTTCGTGGACGAGATCATCCGGGTCGTGGACCGGCGCGTCTCGCCCACGGTCTACGCGCCGGTGGAGCGCCTGAGCGACCTGAGCGCCCGCATCGCGTCGGCGTCGGGCCTGGGCACGAACATGGAGCTGGTGGTGGAGCGCGTGAAGCTGGGCGGGCAGGGGCCGATCATGGCGAACGCGCTGGCGGCCATGGGGGCGGACGTCACCTGCGTCGGCCCGTTCGGTGAGGGGGCGCTGCACCCGGTCTTTCTGGAACTGGCGGAGCGGGCGAAGGTCGTCAGCCTGGGCGAGCCGGGGCACACGGATGCCCTGGAGTTCGAGGACGGTAAGCTGATGCTCGGCAAGCACCAGTCGCTTGGGGACGTGACCTGGGAGCGGCTGCTGGAGCGCATGGGCGCGGACGAGGTGGAGCGCCAGATGAGTCGCAGCGACCTGGTGGCGCTGATCAACTGGACCATGCTGCCGGCGATGAGCGCCATCTGGGAGCAGGCGCTGGCGCTGCTGGAACGGACGGGGGCGACCGGCACGTTCTTCTTCGACCTGGCCGACCCGGAGAAGCACGGCGATGAGGCCGTCGCGGCGTGCTGCCGACTGCTCGCGCGTTTTCAGAGGTATGGGCCGACCATTCTGGGCCTGAACGAGAAGGAGGCCCTGCGCGTGGCCCACACGCTGGGTTACAAAGGCGGCGGGCACGGGCGGGACAACGTGCGGTCCGTGGCCGCCTTCATCAGCCAGGCGCTGCCGCTGCAGACGGTGCTGGTCCACCCGCGCGCCTACGCCGTGACGGCGTCGGCGGGCGCGGTGACGGCGGATGTGGACGGGCCGTTCACGGACGCCCCGAAAATCTCCACGGGCGCGGGCGACCACTTCAACGCCGGATTCTGCCTGGGCAAGTTGCTGGGCCTGCCGGATGACCAGGCGGCCACGGCGGCGGTGGGCACGTCCGGCTATTACGTCCGCAACGCCGCCAGCCCCACCCTGCCCCAGCTCGCCGAATTCCTGGCCGCCCAGGCCGGGTAGGTCACGGCATCAGAGCGGGATGGACGTTCCGAGGGCGGCGGCGAGGGCGCTTTGGGCAATGACGAGGGCGGCTTTGGACTGGGCGAGCGCGCCCTGGGCGCGGACCAGCGCGGAGAGTGCGTCCAGGCGGTCCGCCGTGGTAGACTTTCCGGCATTATACAGCAGGTCGGCCAAATCGTAGCTTTTTTGGGCGGCCGTGACGCCGGCGGAGGCGTCCTGCACCTGGGCGTCAGCGGTCTGCCGGTTCAGCCAGGCGGTCGCCGCTTCCTGATCCACGGACTGCCGGGCCTGGGCGGCGTCCGCCTCGGCCCGGTCCAGCCGGGCGCGGGCGGCGTCCACGTCCGCGCGGCGCTGCCCGCCGTCCACCAGCGGGATGCTGGCCGTCAGCCCCACCGTGTACCCCAGCCTCCCGATGTCCCGCCCCGCCGTCGCGTCCCCCATCGCCACCCCATAGACCTGCGGGGCGTACTCGCCGCGCGCCGCGTTCAGCCCGGCCTGGGCCGCGCCCACCCGGCGCTGCGCCGCCGCGAGTTCGGGCCGCCCGGCGTCGGCCAGGCGCAGGGCGTCCGACAGCGTGGCGGGGAGCGTGGCCGAAGACGGCAGGGTGTCCAGGGTGTCCGATAGCGTGATCTGGGACTGCTGCGAGATGCCCAGGGCCGTTCGGAGGCCGACCAGGGCCAGGGCGGCGTCGTTCCGGGCGGCCAGCAGGGCCTGCCGGGCGTCGGCGTCCTCGGCCTGCTCGCGCAGCAGGTCCACGGGGGCGAGTCGGCCCGTGGAGACTTTCTCCTGCGTCACCTGCACCTGCGCGTCCTCGGCGTCCAGCCGGGCCTGGGCGACGCTGACCAGGGCCTGCCGGAGCGCGGCGTCGGTATAAGCCTGGGTCACGGCGTCCATCACGGTCAGCACGGACGCCCGGACCGACAGCCGTGCGGCGTCGGCCTGACCGCGCGCCGCGCCGACATTGCCGCTGAGTCGTCCGCCCGTGTAGAGGGGCAGCATGAGCATGAGGTCCTGGTCGGCGAAGGCGCGCGGGGCGACATTGAAGAGGTTCAGCGGCGACACGCCGGGCGAGGTGGTCAGGATGTTGGCGGAGTCGCCCTCGGTCGCGTAGGTGGTCGCGGAGAGACCCAGCCGGGTCGGGGCGAGCGCCGAACGGGCGGCGGCGGCGGCGGCGTCCGCGTCCGCCTGGGCCTGCTTGAGCGTGACGTTGTCCTGGGCGGCGATGGCGAGTGCGCCCCGCAGGGACAGCGCCCCGTCGTTGACAGTCGGCGGGTCAGGGCCGTCGGCGCGGGCAATCAACGGCAGGCAGAGAATGAGGCAGGCGAGAGGGAGCATGAGTTTTTGCATCGGTTCTTTCGGCGGTCGAGGGAAGTCCGTCGGCTACGCGACGGGTTCCAGTTCGTGTTCGCGCGGCTCCTTCAGAGGGAGTTCGGTGGGACGCGGCTTGCGCTGTGTCGTCCGCCAGCGGCCCGCGTCGTCAACGACAGCGTGCAGCACGGGGATGACGAGCAGGGAGAGCAGCGTCCCGGCCAGCAGGCCGGAGACGATCACCGTGCCGAGGGGCTGGTAGGCGTCCATGCCCGTCTTCGGGGCCATGGCGACCGGCAGCATGGTGACGATGGTAATCAGCGCGGTCATCAGGATGGGGCGCAGGCGGTCGCGGCAGGACAGGGCGATGGCCTGGTCGCGCGGCATCTCCGGGTTCTCACGCCGCCGCCGCATGATCTGGTCAATGAGCAGGATGGCCGTGGTGATGTTCATGCCGGTCAGCACGATCACGGCCATGATGGAGACGCTGGAGAACGCCTGGTGGGCCACCCAGAGGCCGAAGAAGACTCCGGCGAGTTCCAGGGGGATGGACAGCAGCATCTGCAGGGGGGCGAGCAGGCCGCCGAACTGGGCGACCAGCACCAGGAAGATCAGCAGGACGGCGATCTCCAGGCCGCGCAGCAGGCGGGCGAACGAGTCCATCATCTGGGTCATGTCCCCGCGCATCTGCAAGGAATAGCCGGGCGGGAAGTTCAGGGTGGACGACGCCTGGGTGATGATGGACATCGCCAGGTCCATGGAGGGCGGGCCGCCCCGGCGGTAGTAGGCCAGCACGGAGATGGACCGCTGGAGGCCGTCGTGTTCGATCACGGTCGGCGCGAGCGTGGCCGTGGCTGTGGCGAGCGTCTTCAGCGGCTCCTGGACGCCCCCGCTGCCGGTGATCGGCATCTGCATCAGGTCATCAACGGACCGGCGCTGGTCGCCCTGGTAGCGGATGTTGATGGTGTCCTGGCGGATGTTGGGTAGCCGGTAGAAGTCGTCGGCGAGCGCCCCGCCCATGGCGTAGTACGCCTGGTCGGCGACATCGGCGGGCGTCAGGCCGATCTCCGCCGCCCGCCTCGGGTTGACGTTCAGCACATAGGACGGCTTCTCCACGGCCCACGAGGTGGAGACTTGATAGGCCCCCGGCGTCTTGCGGGCCACGTCGGCCACCTGGCCCGCGAGCTTGGACAGAACGTTGAGGTCCGGGCCGGTGACCAGAATCGTCACCGGAGCCTCGGAGGAGGCCATGACGTCGCTGCCCATCTCCTTGATCTGGAGACGGCGGATGTTGGGGATGGTGGCGAGGGCCTCCTGCTGCACGGCGTCAATGACCTGCCAGACGGTCTTCGCGCGCCGGTCTTTGTCGGACAGGGTGATCATCAGGGTCGCCGAGTTGACCTGGTTCATGGCGTAGCCGGTGAAGTAGGTCCCGCCCGGCTCCGAGCCGATCTCGGTGGAGACCTTCTCGATCTCCGGGTGGCGTAAGAGTATCTTGTCTAATGCCGTCGCCGCCGCCTGGGTCTGGGCGTAGCTCGCCCCCGGCTCCATCTCCAGCACCCCGTAGGCCTGCCCGACATCGGCCAGCGGCATCATCTCGGATCCGATGAAGTTGTAGAAGCCGAAGCCGACGATGGTGACGCAGGCGGCGGCGGCCAGCACGGTCGCCTTGTTGCGCAGCAGTCCCAAGACCAGGGACTGATAGCGGTCGTCCATGCGGTCCAGGTGATTTTGAAGCCACCCCATCGCTCCGCCGCGCACGCCGTGGGCGTCGTGCGTGAGCATCTTGGACGCCAGCAGGGCGGTCAGGGTGAGGGAAACTAAGAAGGAGGCGATCAGGCCGAAGATGATCGGGTAGACCAGGCCGACGAACATCAACTGGGTGATGCCGCCGCAGAAGACCAGCGGCAGCAGGGCCAGCACCAGCATGATCGTGGAGGCGGCCACGGCCAAGCGTACTTCAGTAATGCCGTCCACGGTGGCCCGCTTGGGGGCCTTGCCCATCTTTAAGTGCCGCTCGACGGCGTGGATGTCAATCACCGAATCATCCACCAGCCGCCCGATAGAGATCAGCAGGCCGATCAGCGTGGACGAATTCAGAGAAAAGCCGAACGGCACCATGAGTAAAATCGCCATCGCCATGGAGACGGGGATGGTGACGAGGGAGATGACCGTCGCGCGCCCGTTGCCCAGGAACAGCAGCACGGCCAGGCCGCACAGCACGATCGCCAGGGCGAGTTCCTCGCCGGTGTTTCGGAAGAGGATGTTGACGAAGTGGGCGTTGTCGTAGGCGACGTGGAAGTGCAGGCCGGGATTGTCGGCTTCCAGTTGGGCGAGGCGCTTCTGGACGGCTGCGATCACGGGCGGCGAACCGGCGGCGGGGTTCTGGATGACGGCCATCTCCACCGCGCCGTTGTCCGCCCCGGTGAGGGTGTGCCGCACCCCGTCCACGAACTCGTAGCCGCTGCGCTGCTCACGGACGCCGTCCGTGACGGTCGCCACGTCCTTGATGAAGACGACCTGGCCGTTGTGCGCCCCCAGCGGGTAGTCCATCACCGTCTGGGCGTTCTCGGCGAGGTCGGCGACGCGCACGATGGTCTCGTTGGGGCCGCTGGTGATGACACCGGCGGGGGCGGCGACGTTGTTCTTGTCAATGGCGTTGCGCACGTCCAGGATGGAGTAGCCGTAGGCGGCCAGCTTGTCGCGGTCTACCACGACTTGAAGCTGGCGCTGCTGCCCGCCATAGACCTCCACGGATTGCACGTCCGGGACTTGCTTCAGGGCGTCCACACCTTGATTCGCCACGAACTGGCGCAGCGCCACCGGGGTCCAGCCCAGGGCGGGGTCGCCGGTGACGCTCAGGGACAGGACGGGGATGTTCAGGGGGTCAATGGGCAGCACCCAGTACGGCTTAAGGTTCGCGCCGGTCTGGGGCAGGTCGCCCTCGGTGTTCTTCATGATCGCCTGGACGTTCTGCGTCGCCTGCGCCATGTCCGTGCCGTAGGGGAATTCCAGGGAGACGATGCTCAGGCCGTCCTGGGACGTGGAGCGGATGTAGCGGACGCCGCGCACGTCGGTCATGCGCTGCTCGATAGGCATGGAGACGTATTTTTCCATGTCCTGCGCCGAGAGTCCTGGCTGCGTGGTGACGATGCCGACCAGGGGGGACTCGACATACGGCATCATGCGCCGGGGCATGACGCCGCCGAACACGGCGACCAGCGTCAGGATGACCACGGCGGAGTAGAACGCGATGATGACCCAGGGGTGTTCGATGCTCCACGCCGAGGCGTTGAAGCCGCCCCGCTCGGAAGGCGTCATCCTGCCGTTGGGCGCGTGTCCGTTGCCGTGGCCGTGGTGTTCCGTTGGATGTGCCATGCTTCCCTCTGACCGGTGACGTTACATCTTCATGCCGGGCATCCCGGCGGGGGCAACGGGGACGAGTTTGCCGCCGTCCATCGGGTCAATGTAGTTGTGGCGCTTGGCGTCGGCGGCGCTGAACGTCAGGCCGCACTTCTCGCAGCGGTACAGCGTCTGCCCCTGCGACGCCGCCGCTGCGGAGGGCAACGTCTGGGGGCCGTCCGCGCCCCAGGCCGTCGCCACCACGTCCGCGCCGTCGGTCAGCCCGGCCTGGCCGTGCGTCACCACGCGCGCGCCCGGTCCGAGCGCGTCGGCGCTCACCTGGGTCCACGCACCATCGCTCGCGCCCGCCTGCACGGCCACCTCATGCGCCGCCGTCGGGCCGCCCGGCGGGGCGCTCGCGGCGGACGCCATGCGTGTCAGCGGCAGGTGGTCCATCGGGCAGACGTAATGGTGCGCCGCCGCGAACGACGCCGTGTAGACCAATCCGCAGTGGGCCTTGTACTGCACCGGCGTAGGGGCAGGGGCCGAGCCGCCCGCCGTCCAGACATACGCCTGGCCGCCCTGGTAGACCAGCGCCGAGGCGGGGACGAGCAACGCACCGGAGACGACGTTCTTGGTGATCTGCATGGTGACGAACGCGCCGGGCAGCAGTCTGTGGCCGGGGTTGGTGACGACGGCCTCCACGATCGCCGTGCGCGTCTGCGGGTCCGCGCTGGGGAAGACCGACGTGACGGCGGTTCGGATGGGTTGGGAGGAGTCGCCCTGCACGGTGATCCGCACGGGCGAGCCGACATGGATTCCCGCCACATCCTCCACGGCGACGTTCGCTTGGACACGCACCTGGTCGATCTCGGCGACCTTCAGGATGACGGTCCCCGGCTGTACCAAAGTCCCCGGCGCGACGGGCCGGGCCGTGACCAGCCCGGCAGCGGGCGAGACGATGCGGGCGTAGCCCTGCTGGGCCTGCGCCGCCCGCGCCGCCGCCAGCGCCGATTGGGCGTCCGCCCCGGCCTGCACCGCCTGGCCCTGGGCGACGGAGATATCGGCCTGCGCCATCCTTACTCCGGCCAGGGCGACATCCACCTGACGCCGCGCCTGGGAGACCTGGGCGCGGGCGGCGGCGGCGGTCGCCCGCGCCTGCGCGACCTTCGCCTGCGCCTGGGCCAAGGCGGCGTCGGCGGCCTGGGCCTGAGATAATTCGTTCTGATATTCCTGCTGCGAGACCGCGCCCGCGTCGGCGAGCTGCTTCTCGCGGGCGATCTCGACGCGCCAGTAGTCCGCGCCCGCCTGGGCGCTCTGCGTGCCCGCCAGGGCGTCGGCGATGGCGGCCTGGTCGGCCTGGGCCTCGGCCTGGGCGTCGGTGACGCCCTGCCGCGCCGCCTGCACCTGGGCGAGCGCCTGGATTTCGGCGGCCTGCTTGGCCTGCACCTGGATGGGGGAGACCACCTGCTGCCCGATGCCCGCCGAGCGGGCCTGCGCCGCCGCCTGCGCCGCCTGCGGGGCGACCCCGGAGGTGTCCAGTTGGGCGACGACCTGCCCGGCCCGGACCGAGTCGCCGGGGTAGACGGGCAGGGAAGTCAAAGTCCCCGTGATGCGCGGGCTGATGTCCTGCTCGTTGTAGGCCAGCACGGACCCGGTGTAGGTCACGGTGTCGCCGAGCGAACCGCGCCGCGCCGAGGCGAGGGCGACCGGGGCCGCGCCGGTCGGCGGGCGCATCTCGGACATATCCATCGCCTGCGCGGTGAGGACGTCGAGCTGCCCCGGCTTGTGGAACCGGTGTACGGCCCAGTCCGTGCCCAGGGAGACGAGGACGACGGCGGCGAGGGCCATCAGTGTCTTGCGAAGCATCATGGTCTGAAATCTTTGGGGTCAGTGTCGCGGGGCGGCGTTGACCGCCCCGCGACGAGGGACCTACATATGCATCCCGGCCATGGCCGGGGCCTTCTTGGCGGTCTTGACGGGGACAAGTGTGCCGCCGTCCATGGGGTCCTTGTAGTGGTCCTTCTTGGCGACGGCCGCCGTGACCTTCATGCCGCACTTGCTGCACTGATACATGGTCGCGGCGGGCTTCATGGCCTTCATGGTGTGCGCGGGCTTGGCATGGGCCGCGAACACGGCGGACGGGAGCAGGGCGAGGGCGAGCCCCGCGAGAGCGATCATCTTCATTCGATTCTCCTTGTCGGTGTGCTGCTCAGGATGGAGCCGCATTGGGTGTGACCCGCCCTTTGAGATACCCAGGGCGGGACACGATATCAAACTCAGTACGAGCCGCCGTGGTACAGGCCCCAGGATGGAGACTTCGGGCTCCACGGGCCGGGGCCGATGTGCGTGACCGGCGACTGCCGGACGGCCTGACCGTCGCTGCTGTCGAAGTACAGCGTACCATTGGCGGGGCCGGTCTGAGATCGGCTGACTTCGTTGATGCCGAACGGGGTCTTGGTGCTGCCGATGCCAGGTCCCTGCTTGTCGTTCCAGCCGTTCAGGGCCGTGACGGGTCGGTGGTTCGTCGGCCCAGCGGTCGCCGGGCCGGCTACCGCGACAGCGAGACCGGCGGCGGCGAGGGCGCACAGGCGCACCCATGTTGTTCCTTGAGTCTTCATTCTGACCTCCATTGGTCTTAAGGTCCCGGCCACACGGGGCCGGGGATGTGGCTCAGCCGCCTACGGCTGAGGAGTACCGCGCTGGGGCCGTTTCCCGAAGGGTCGGCTTTTTCAGGCGCGAGAGCGTGAATGTGGTCGTTTGGAAAAGGCGTCGCCGTGTGCGGCGACGAAAATCTCAGGCGACGGGAGGCGCACGAAGGCCGTGCAAGTCGTTGAGATGGCGGGAAGGGAGACACAAATCGGCGGGCGCGGAAGGAGGGACAGTGCCGCCGATGTAAACAACGAATGTGGCAAAGAGCGCGGGCGGAGCCAGGGCGGGCGAGGTGTGCAGCAGCCAGCGGTGCGCGCCGGGCACGTTGGCCGCGCCGGTCGCACCGAGCGGGCTGACCGTGATTTGGCAGCCGGGCATGATGGACACGCCGCAAATAGAGTGAGGCTGGGCGCTGGGAGGACAGGTGGCGACACTGTGGCAGCAGGCCATGCCGGTCATGGCTGACTCAGTCGCCGGGGAGATGACGGCATGAGCGCAAGGCAGGGACGCGCCGACGCAGCGCATACTGACTTCGGCGAACGCGGCGGCCGGGAGCAGTGACTGCGCCCCGAAGGCGAGGGCCACGAAAAGCCAGAGGAGGTTGTTTGTGCGCCGAAGCATGGTTGTTTGTACTATACCACAGTCTGTGTCCGTTTGTACCATCGCACCGCCCGGAAAGTTCCCGCTGCTGCGGGCTGCCCACCACCTCGCCTCGCAGGGTCCTCCCAAAGCGGGAGGATTCGGATGTAGGGGCATGGCATGCCATGCCCCTACGGGTGACGATGCACAGCGAACTGGATGGCCCTACGTTGACAAGGCCGCCGCGTGGGCTGTATAATGGCGACTGTTGCGCAGGACAGCGTTCGCGCCCGACGCAGGGCCGCTGTCGCCCCTGACCGATCACTCCCGCTCCTCAACGTCCGAGGAAACTTTCAACACAGTCGTTACCCGTGGGGATACTCTGTCTGAAATTTCTCAGGTCGTGAGGAAAGGGGCCGTCTCGCCCATGCCCGCTCAACCGCCCGCGCGGCTTCTTCTGCTGCTTGTCTTTTGTGTGCTGTCGGCGACGCTGGCGGCTCCCGCCGCCCGCGCGGATGTCGCAATTACGGGGGGGACTGCGGCCCAGCGGGGCCAGGTCGCGGCGGTCTTCGCCGCCCTGCCCCTCTGCTGCCGCCCCGCCGCCCCCGCCTGCGTGTGCCTGCTGGGGGACAGCGCCATGGACTCCTGCCTTCAGGCGTGTGCTGCCGCCCGTTCAGAGCGGATCGTTGACCCGGCGACCGTGGCAGGTTTCTTCAACACGGACACCGGCGCGATCACGTTGCGGGCCGACCCGAACACCGATGTCTCGGCGACTTTCGCGCACGAGTACGGGCACTCTGTCTGGTTCCACGTGCTGTCGCCGGGTCAACGCGACCGGTTCAGCGGCATCTACGACGCGCAACGCGCGGCACACCATTTGGTTTCCCCCTACGCCGCCGTCTCCGTGCAGGAGGGCTTCGCGGAGGCGTTTTCTTTCTACATCTGCGACCGCCCGCTTCTTGCGAGCCGCGACCCGCTGGCCGAACGTTTTCTGTCCGACACGCTGGCCGCCCCGGCGCGCTAGGCGGTGGTGTTGACGTTCTGGCCGAGATTGGGCTGGAGTTTGGACAGCAACGAATTCACTTCGTCAGACTGGGAATAGATCGCGCCGAGCAGGCCGCTCGTGGTCGTGTCGCCCGATTGCAGCCCCGCCAGCAGCGCGCTTTTCGTTTGAGCCGCCGCGACGGCGGCCCCGACGGCGGGGTTGGACGCGGCTTCCTGGCTGATGGTGTCCGTGATGGACATTGGGTTGATCCTCCTTCCCGCCATTGTCGGGTGTTTTCGCGCAGCGCCTCCCCGGCGACCGTGCGGGGTTTTCTTGACTTCCCCTCTCCCGTCATGCTAGAATAATAGGCATTCTTGCTTCTGGAGACACTGTATGTTGCTCGGAACCCAGCGCGTGAACGCGCGCGGGCATCTGGAGATCGGCGGGTGCGACGCCGTGGACCTCGCCCGCGAATTCGGCACGCCGCTGTACGTCATGGACGAGCAGGCCGTGCGCGACAACTGCCGCCGGTACAGGGCCGCCTTCGAGTCGCGCTACCCCAAGAACGACATCTCGTTCGCCACCAAATCCTACCTGAACCTGGCGATCTGCAAGGTCATGCAGCAGGAGGGCGTCGGGCTGGACGTGGCCTCGGCGGGCGAACTGTACACGGCGGTCCGGGCCGGGTTCCCGATGGAACACGTCCTGCTGCACGGCAACAACAAGTCCGAAGCCGAACTGCAGATGGCCCTGGACCACGGCGTGGGCCGCGTGGTCGTGGACAACTTCTGGGAACTGCGCCGCCTGTCCGAGATGGCGAAGGAACAGGGCAGGACGCAGCGCGTGTTCCTGCGCGTCACGCCCGGCATTGACCCGCACACGCACCGGCGGATAAGGACGGGTCAGGAGGACACCAAGTTCGGCCTGAGCATCGCCACCGGCGCGGCCCTGGACGCCGTGACCGAGGCACTGGGGTACGCCCCGCACCTCCAGATCACCGGCCTGCACTGCCACATCGGGTCGCAGCTTCTGGACTCCCAGACGCACGAGCAGGCCATTGACATCATGGCGCAGTTCCTGCGGCGCGTCGCCGACGCGACCGGCTGGACGCCCGAAGATTTGGACATCGGCGGCGGCCTGGGCATCCGCTATTTGGAAACCCAGCGGCCGCCGACGTATGACGAGTTTGCAACCCGCGTCACGGGCGCGCTGCGAGCGGCATTAGAAAAATATCAAGTGCCGGAGCCGACGCTCTGGCAGGAGCCGGGTCGGTCATTGGTGGGCGAGGCGGGGACGACGCTCTACACCGTCGGCGTCATCAAGCAGGTCGCCATCCCCGAAGCGCCGGGGACCAAAACCTACGTCGCCATTGACGGCGGCCTGTCGGACAACCCCCGGCCCCAGTTGTATGACGCCGTCTATGAGGCATTGATCGCCGACAAGATGGGCGAGGCGAGGGACCGGACGGTGACGGTCGCGGGCAAGCACTGCGAGACGGATATCTTGATTCCCTCGCTCCAGATCGGGGACGTGCGGACGGGCGACATCCTGGCGGTACAAAGCACGGGCGCGTACAACTCTGCCATGGCGTCCAACTACAACCGCTTCACCCGGCCCGCCTGCGTGTTCGTCCGGGACGGCCACGCCGACCTGGTCTCCCGGCGCGAGACATTGGATGATGTGATTCGCCTGGACGCGATTCCCGCCCGGCTGGCCTGAGCGGCCCTCGCAGAGATGCACAACTTCCGCCCATTCCCGACGCGCCCATCCCGTGGCGACGACTGGTTCATGCAGGCCCCGCTGCTGACGGTGACGCTGTGCGCGCTTTGCGTCCTCGTCACCCTGGCCTCGTGGCTCGGCCACAGCACGTTCGGGGCCGTGTCCACCGAGGAAGTTTGGGACGGGCGCTGGTGGGGGCTGTTGAGCGCCGTGTTCCTGCACGGCGGCATCCTGCACCTGCTCTTCAATATGCTCTGGCTGTACACGCTGGGGGTGATGCTGGAGCGGACTCTCAACACGGCGGTCTACCTGCTGTTCCTGGCGGCGGCGGCGGCGGTGGGGTCGGGGTGCGAGCTGGCGGTGTCCGGCACGACCGGCATCGGCGCGTCGGGCGTGGTCTACGCCATGTTCGGCCTGATGTGGGCCGGGCGGGGGCGCTTCCCGGAGTGGGGCGCGCTCGCCACCCCGCAAAACCTGCGCCTGTTCATCGGGTGGGGCGTGTTCTGTGCGGTCGCCACGCACTTCGGCTGGATGAACATCGCCAGCGGGGCCCACGCCGGGGGCTTCCTGTTCGGCCTGTCGGTCGGCTGGATTTTCCTGTCCGCGCGGCCCTTGCGCTGGCTGTGGGCCTTCCCCCTGGCCGGGCTGCTGGCCCTGACGGTCCTCTCCGTGACCTGGATGCCGTGGTCCGGGTACTGGTGCTTCTGGAAGGCGAACCGGGAGTACGACCGGGGGCAGTACGCGCGCGCCGCCGCCTGGTCCACACGCAGCGCCGGATTGGGCGTGGACCCGGCCGACAACTGGCACAACGCCGCGCTGGCCTGGCAGGAGTTGGCAGCGCAGGACACACAGAGAAACGACCAGATCGCCGCCCGGCATGACGCGCAGGAGGCGCAGGCGGACGCGCTGAAGGCCGGGCCGGACGCGGGCGACACGCCATGACCATGATGACAACCCCGAAGCGACTTCTTTCCGGCATGCAGCCCACGGGCGGCGGCCGCCTGCACCTGGGCAACCTGGAGGGCGCGCTGCGCCCGTGGGTCCAGTTGCAGGACCAGTACGAGATGTTCTGCATGATCGCCGATTGGCACGCCCTGACCACGGTGGCCGAGAAGCAGTTCGACATCGCCGAGGCGTGCCGCCAGACGGCGATGGACTTTCTGGCGGGCGGTCTGGACCCGGACAAGTGCGCCATCTTCCGGCAGTCGGACGTGAAGGAACACGCCGAACTGCACCTGCTGCTGTCCATGGTCACACCCGTTGGGTGGCTGGAGCGTGTGCCGACGTACAAGGACAAGAAGGAGATCGTCCGGGAGAACGAGCTTCAGGTCTCCTACGGCCTGCTCGGCTACCCGGTCTTACAGACGGCGGACATCGTCGTCTACCGCGCCCACGTCGTCCCGGTCGGCAAGGATCAGGCCGCCCACCTGGAGATCAGCCGGGAGATCGCGCGGCGCTTCAACCGAGTGATTGGGGAAGACATCTTCCCGGAGCCGCAGGAACTCATCAGCGACGTGACCGGGGAGCTGCCGGGCCTGGACGGGCGCAAGATGAGCAAGTCCTACGACAACGCCGTTTATCTGTCGGACACGCCCAAGGCGACGCAGAAGGCGATCAACAGGGCGTTCACGACGCCGACCAAGATTCACGTCACCGACCCCGGCATCCCGGAAGGCTGCGTCGCCTGCCGCCTGCGCCGTATCTACGACCCGGCGGGGTATGAGACGCCGTGGGAGGAGTGCCGGGCGGGCCTGCGCGGCTGCGGCCAGAGCAAGAAGGAGTTGGCGGAGATCATCAACGAGAACTTGGCCCCCCTGCGCGCCCGCCGCGCCGAGCTGGAGGCTGACCCGGCGTTTGTGTCACAAGTCTTGAAGTCCGGGGCCGAGCGCGCCCGCGCCACCGCCGCCGAGACCCTCACGCTCGTCCGCCGTGCCCTGAAACTCTGAAAGCAGCACATCATGCAATCTCAAATTTGAAGCCTGATGTCACGCAGTCAATGAAGTCATTTGCTGACTGAGATATGTCGCCTTCTCTGCGTAACACTGGTAAACCAAGAATGGAGACAGTTTGACGAAAACAGTAATGAAAATGACAGGGATGACTGCCGCCCTGGTCGGCCTGGGTCTGTTGGTCTTTAGTATCGCTGAATGTCCCGTTTCGGCGCAGACGCCACCGGTCACGGCGCAGGTCGTCTGCCACGGTGACAGCCTGACGTGGGGGGCCAACGCCTCCTCGGGTCTGGGGAAGCCGGGCATCCTCCGCGAACAAGTCTCTGACCCTTCCGCCCCTCTCCCGGTCGCCACTGCCGACTCGGGGCCGAGGTCGGCCACGGAGACGACCTACCCGGCGGTCCTCGCCAGGGCGCTCGGCCCGACCTGGCGCGTCCAGAGCCTGGGGACAGGCGGATGGACGACTGGGCTGATGACCAGCGAGGCACCGCAGAAGATCGACCCCCTGTTCGACCCGCAGTTGACCCTGAACGTGCTGATCATTTTCACCGGGACCAACAACCTGGGCGGGGCCCACCAGGATGCCGCAACGGCCTTCAGCGAACTGAAGGCCTACTGCCTGGCGCGGAAGGCCGCCCACCCGTGGCGCATTCTGGTCGTCACGCCGCCGATGGCCGCCTATCCCGGCGTCTATCCCGCCGATTTTGACGCCCAGATGGTGCAGTACGACGCCCTCATCCGCAGCAACTGGCGTTCGTTCGCCGACGGGATCATCGACGTCCAGGCCGACCCCAGGCTGGGCGCACCGGGGGCGGAACACAACGCCGTTTACTTCAGCAGCCAGGACTTCACCCACCTGACGGATGCCGGCTATGCCATCGTCGGGCGGGACGCTGCCGCCGCGGTCCGCCGACTGGCGGCACAACTCCAACCCCCGGCCTCAAAGCGTAAGCCCATGCCCAAGCACAAGCCAGGACGTCGATGATGCACAAATCTTACTTCCCTACGCACCTCGCTCTCCTCCTACTCCTGATTGCCGGGGCCGCTCACGCCGACACGAAGGCGACCCTGGCTGCGCCGGGCCTGAGTATCACCGTCAGCGCCGTCGAGCCGGGCGTCTTCCACCTCGTCGCTTCCGCTCCCGGCAACCCGACACCGCCGGTGAGCCCGTTCGTGGTGGAAGCGACGGCCTGGCCCCATGCCGTAGTCCGCCGGAACGCCACGGGAGCGGGGCGGGTCCAGACGCCGCAGGGGGCGCTGACCGTTCAGGGCAAACGGCTGAGCCTCCGGGACGGGGCGGGTCGTGCGCTGCTGCCGTCGGGCACCGTCACCGAGACGGATGGGACGATCACCTTGATGCTGACGCACGGGCCGGGCGAGCGCCTCTACGGGGCTGGCAACGAGAGTGAGAATCACGCGGGCAGTCTGACACACACGGACGGCACACAGATCGTCAGCAACGGCGTCACGCGCATTCCCTTTCTTTGGTCCACGGGCGGATGGAGTGTCTTTGTGGCCAACGACCAGACGGGCAGCGCCTGGCATGACGATGGGAGAACGCTGACGCTGACACTGCCCGGCCCGTACCTGGACCTGTACTTGAGCGTCGCCCCGGACGGGTACGGCCTGCTCGACGCCTTTTCGCGCCTGACGGGACGCGCCCCGATCCCGCCGCGCTGGACGTTCGGCTTCCTGCTCAGCCGCTGGGGCTACATCGACGCCGCCGACGTGCAGGACAAGTGGCACCAGTTCCGCGACCGGCGGATCCCGGTGGACGCCTTTATCTACGACTACGACTGGTTCGTCAACGACTGGGACTTCAACCCACAGACGTTCCCGCCGGGCAGCCTGGACGCGATGCACCGGATGGGGCTGCATTTCGTCGGCATCCGCAAGCCGCGCGTCAACGGCGCGAACCAGGACTACGCCCGCAGCCAGGGCTGGGTGATCAGCGCCCCGTTCGGCACCGACCTGCGCTTCGACCTGCCGGTGGCGCGCTACTGGTGGTGGAGTCACCACGTCCCACTCGTGCGGGCGGGCGTGGACGGCTGGTGGAACGACGAGGCCGAGCAGACGCCCGACGAGTTCTTCCAGATGTCGCAGGCCGAGTGGGAGGGTTGGCGGGCGATGAGCGACCGGCGGGCGTGGTCTCTCAACCGTGCCTTCTCTCCCGGAATGCAGCGGTATGGCGCGGCCTGCTGGACGGGGGACATCGACAGCAGTTGGGACGCGCTGGCGAATCAGCCGGGGACGATGCTGAACTGGGGCCTGGCCGGGATGCCCTACACCGGCCAGGACATCGGCGGCTTCCAGAGCACCCCGACGCCGGAACTCTACGCCCGCTGGATCGAGGAGGGTGTCTTCGTCCCCGTCATGCGCGCCCACGGCACCCACGACTCCCCGCGCTGGCCCTGGGCCTTCGGTGACGACGTGCTGGCGGCGACCAAGAAGGCCATCGAGCTGCGTTACCGGCTGATCCCGTACTTCTACACGTTCGCCGCTCAGACGGCCGCAACCGGCGTCCCGATGATGCGCCCTCTCTTCCTGGAGTTCCCGGAGGATGCGAAGACGTTCAACATGGAGGACGAATGGCTGATGGGGGACCGCCTTCTGGCCGCGCCGGTTCTCACCCAGGGCGGAGCGCGTGACGTCTACCTGCCCGCCGGGCGCTGGTACGACTTCAACACGGGCGACCCGATCAGCGGCGGCCGGACCCTGCACCTTCAGGTCCCGCTGGACGCCATCCCGGCGTATATCCGCGCGGGGACGATCCTGCCGCTCGGCCCGGTCCTCCAGTCCACCGCCCTGGGCGTGGAAGACCCCCTGGAAGTGCGCATCTACCCCGGCGCGGACGCCGCCTTCACGCTGTACGAGGACGACGGGGACACTTATGCTTACCAGCGCGGGGCGGCCAGTCGGATTCCCATGCATTGGAACGACCGAACTCAGACCCTCACGGTCGGCGCGCGCACCGGCTCATTCCGCACGATGCTTCCCACGCGGCACCTGGTGATTGTTCTACCCGACGGTGTCCGCAGGACTGCCACCTACACGGGCCGCGCGATGCGCGTCGCGTTTTAGAACAGGAACGCTTACGGCAGGCAGTTCTTAAGCCCCACGTTTTTGGGTACAATGTCCGGCGAACGCGGGTACAATCCGTGCAAGCGTGAGGAGAATGACGGAGACTGGGAAGCGCCGCCCGGCGCGTGGAAGACGGGCGAGACTATGGACGACCCCCTCTTAAAACTCGGACTGACCCTGCTACTGGTCGTTCTGAACGGCTTCTTCGTCGCCGCCGAGTTCGCCTTCGTCCGCGTCCGCCAGACACGCATCGCGGAGTTGGTGGAAAGCGGTCAGCCCGCCGCGCTCGTCGTCCAGTCCCTGATGCGTCGGCTGGACACCTATCTCTCGGCCACGCAGCTGGGCGTCACCCTCGCGTCGCTCGCGTTGGGGGCCATCGGCGAGCCGACGGTCGCCCTGCTGCTGGGGCGGGCGTTCCGGGCCGCCGGGCTGCCGACCACGCACGTCAGCCTGGGCGTGGTCGCGGTCGGCCTCGGCTTCATCCTCATCACCCTCTTCCACATTGTTTTCGGTGAGCTGCTGCCCAAGTGGTGGGTCATCGCGCACACGGAGCGGACGGCGCTGGGCGTCGCCCGCCCCATGCGGCTGTTCCTGACGCTGGGCTTCCCGCTGATCAAGATCTTGGAGGGCACGGCCAGGCTGATCGCCCGCCGCCTGCACATCGAGCCGGGGGACGCGCGCGAGCAGGCGCACTCCGAGGACGAGATCGAGGCGATCATCAGCCACTCGCACGAGCAGGGCGAGCTGCGGCCTTCTGAGGTTGAAATTGTCGGGCGCGTCTTCGACTTCGCGCACACGCAGGCGCGTGAGATCATGGTCCCGCGCGTGGACATCGTGTACCTCTCAACCACATGGAGCGTCGGCAGGAACGTCGAGGTCGCCGTGGACAACGGCTTCACGCGCTACCCGCTGGCCGAGGGCGACCGGGATCACCTGCTGGGCATGATCCACATCAAAGATTTGCTCGCCATCGCGGGCGATCCGAGCGCCGACATCCGTTCCATCCGGCGGGACGTGCCGTATGTGCCCGAAAACAAGATGATTGACGAGCTGCTCAAGGAACTCCAAAAGAGTCACGCGCACCAGGCGGTCGTCCTGGACGAGTACGGCGGGACGGCGGGGCTGGTGACGCTGGAGGACATCCTGGAGGAGTTGGTCGGCGAGATTCAGGACGAACACGACGAGCCGCCGCCGCTGATGCCGTTGGACGAGGAGGGCTGCCGCTACTCGGTCGCCGGCACGGTCGCGTTGGACGAAGTGGCCGAGACCCTGAACGTCCCGCTGGAGAACCCGGAGGACTACGACACCATCGGCGGCTACGCGCTGCACCAGCTCCGGCTGGCCCCGCGCCTGGGGGCGAGCGCGCGTCTGGACGGCTTCGACGTCTCGGTCGCGGAGGCGACGGGGCGGCGCATCCGCCGCCTGCTGTTCACCCGACACGAGGCAGACCCCGTCGAGTCTGCCGCCGCCCTTGCCCCATGACTCTCTTCGTCCGGCCCGCCAACGCGCACGACCTGCTGGGCCTGATGAGCGTCAAGCCCGGCGAGGCGCTGCACCGCGAGCGCCTGGCCCGGCAGCAGGACGGCGACTGGACGTACCTGACGGCTTCGGAGGACCCCGGCACGATCTGCGGCTTCGTCCTGCTGCGCTGGGACGGCGACGAACACCACGTCGGCTACCCCGTGCTGGCCGACCTGCTGGTGCGCGAGGCCCGGCGCGGCCAGGGCGTCGGGACGCGGCTGCTGGGACACGCCGAGCATCTCTGCCGCGACCGTGGCATCAACCAGGTGGGCCTGAGCGTCAACCCCACCGACAACCCGCGCGCCCACGCCCTCTACCTGCGTCTCGGCTACTCGCCGACCCCCGCCCCGCCCCACTGCGACATCTCCTACGTCACCGATGAACAGGGCCGTTTTCACTTCCACGAAGACTGGTGCATCTCCCTCGTTAAAGACTTGACGCAGGGATAGCAAACAGTGTTGGTGAACATTTATTTGAGTTCGGAGCGAGGAAGAACGTCCCGATGTTACAGCATCAAAACGAGGGTCAAGGTCCGCAGGTGGCGGCTGAGCAAGTCCGCGTCCGCCCAGAGGAGCTGGCTAAGGCCATCGCGGCACTAGAGGCACGCAAAGCTGGGGCTTCTTCAGACCCAACCGGCACCGTCTTAATTGGGAACACCGTTAGACAGCTCGCTCTGGATGTCACACCGGAAGCCGTTTGGGCCGAGATACAGCTCAACAGATCGCGGGATGAATGTCTCAGGCGAGAACTGATACGGCGAAAACGTGTCCATCTCGCCCGTTGCGGGGCTGGTGCCCTTGCGATGATTGCGATTATCTGGGGCATTATCCTTTCCCGAACCGTGTATAATCCTCTCTGGCAAGCAAAGCACCAGCGACAGGTGTTTGTGCGAGACCTCGCTCAAACTCTCGGACCGCATCCACGGCTGCACATTGTCGTTGCGCCGGACGGGCCGTTGCTGCAAAACTCGTACTGGGGCGACCCGATGACTTTCCCTATTACGGAGGTCCCAGATGGGTACTTCGTCCATTCCGGCTCGGAAGCGCCCATACGCCCGTCGTGGTTTCTGAACGTCCCTTTGGAAGACCCGACGTTGCGCGTAATATTTGTGGATGCGCGGGACCTGATGAACGATGATGCGGTGCATATTCGCCATAACGGCATTGACTATCTCCATGGCTGGATACCACGCTGGCAGATACCAAGCCTTCTCAGCCATCGTCAGTTTGATTTTGTGTCCAGTTTTCAGATCACGCCATATGCTGTGCAGAGCTTGGGCAGCGACTGGTACCATCGCAGGCATGGCGCTTCACCCAAAACACAGTCCGGTGACTTCGTTGCTCTGACTATCCCGGCCACCAGCGTGGAGCAGCAAGACGCCCAGTATGGGGGTATGCCCGACGGAACCACCATCTATGACTTTCCTGATGGCCAAAATCTTGGCCTGGACAAGTACGCATGGGAGACCGACGGGGGCGACACATGAGACACCAAGATATTTATGATACTCAGGCGACAGCCGATCATCATGTCATGGATAATCACATCCCAGCATCTGAGGTCCGTGTCACGACTGAAGAGTTCTCAAAAGCAGTCGCAGCCTTGGAACTTCGCCAACAGGAAGAAGCCAGCAGGCTAGTAGGCACCGTAAGTGTCGGCGAGGCAATACAGGAGTTGCACCTTGAGGCGACACCGGAAGAAGTTCTTGCGGAGGTCGAAGCGCAACGCTCGGCGGAACTGGGTAAAACAAACAGAGCGCAACAAAAGATTGCTTTTCAACGACGTTATGTTGTCCGGGGTGCAGCTGTTTGCGGCATCGTTTTGGGGTTGCTTTTCATCGTTTTCCCTTTCGGGGAACATTGGCTCCTTTCGAAGAAACTTCGAACACGGTCTACTCAGACATTAGTGACCAGCGTTTACAATCTTGATAATGTGGCCGACATCCCGAATGACCAAGTGTTTTATTGCCTGTCGTATGAGGTTGATGATATCATCAACAAACCGACCGTCCCTTCGAAGATTCAGGTCATCTCGGACCCACTCATGATGCCACTTGACCCGTGGTTTGCCCCCTGGACGCTAATCAAGCACAACGGAATCGTCTATATCCGCGGCTGGATTATAAAGCCATCTGGCAAATCGGACTTGGCGCAGGAAAATGTGTTCGTCTACAACGTAAATAACCAGGAAGCGTCACGCTCAGGTCTCACGCCCGTGACACTGCGTGTCGGCAACTTCCACAGCATTGGCTTCTATAGCCCTCTCCTCGTGTCGGATCAGCGCACAACGACCAACTCAGGATTTCTTTTGATATCACATCTACGCCTGGACAAGTACACCTGGGAGAAGTGGTGACGGTAAAAACAGCCAATAAATACAACATCAGAGGTCACACAGGGGCTAGTTCACTTCAACGTTTTATGCGCCCCGTAGCGACGCGAGTATAACCGCTCCGTGTTGTAAACAGGTGTCAGTGTTTTTCCTTTTGCTGCTTCCGCTGGGGCGGCGGTACAGGTCTATTATCGGCAGATGCGAGGACGTTTTTCTATCATGCTGCAACACCAGACAACACCCGTGGAAGAGACGGCGTCATCGGCGAGCGCGCGGGTGACGCCGGAGGAGCTGGCGCGGGCGCTGGCATCGTTGGAGGCGCGCAAGGACCAGTCGGCGCGGGAGGCGGCGGGGACGATCTCCATCGGAGAGGCCGTGCAGCAGCTTGGATTTGATGCCACGTCCGATGAGATTTGGGCGGAGGTGCAGGCGCAGCGACAGCATCAGGCGCAGGTCGTGGGAACGCGGCTGCCCCGGAAGACGCGGCGGCGTCTGTGGCTCGGCGTCGGCGTCGGACTGATCGGCATCGTTGGGATGGGATTCGTCACGGAGGCGCGGGACGCGGCTCCGTACTCCACAGTGGAAGCCCCGACCGTACAGTACGTCGCGCCGACCGCGCCGCAGACGGTCATCAAGACGCCGGCGGAGGTGCCGAACAATGGCACGTTCTACTGTGACGCTGCCACGGCTCAGGTTCTGCTGCGGCACCCGTCGGCGGCGGCGCGGGTGCTGGTCACGCAGGGGCGACCCGACACAGGGGCGCTGACGGACGCCTCATGGACGTTCACGAAACACGATGGAAGGCTCTATGTTCACGGATATATGGCCCCCCGTTCCGCCGGGGCGATGCGGTTGGGCCATATCCCCATTTACAACGAAGATTTGGACGCGACGGGAGCCGGTGGCGCGAACAACAGCCAGGCGGTGACGCTTCCCGTCGGTGGGTTTCACTTGGACGGGTTTGCGGATGACGGCATGACCAAAGACATCGTGGTCTCGGACATCCACCCCGACGGTCATTTTGGGGACGCCTGGTAGGATTCGCGCGTAGTCAAGAGTGTCAAAGGAGAAACGCATGGAAGACGCACAGGGCAAGGGCGGGTTGAGTCGGCGCGAGGTGCTGAACGGGGCGCTGCGGGGCGTGGCGGGCGCCGGGATGGCGCTGCTGCCGGGGCTGATGCCGACGGGCGCGGAGGGGGCGACAGCGGCGACGGCAACGCCGGTTCCCAACTGGGTCCCGGTAGGGCCGACGGCACAGTTCACGCCGAGTGTGCCTGTGCGGGTGGCACTGCACGATGGGAGTGTGCTGTGGGTCACGAAGGCGGGGCCGAAGCTCACGGACGCTTTGGAGGCGGTCTCGGCGCGCTGCACCCACCACGGCTGCGAGGTCGGCTGGGCGGCGGCGGACAGGCAGCTGGAGTGTCCGTGCCACGGCGGGGCCTTCCTGCCGGACGGCAGCAACGTCCACGGCACGCGGCGTCACCCCGACGAGAAGTTGCCCGCGCTGACGGCGTACCCGGTGCGCATCCTCGCCGGTCAGGTCCAGGTGAACATGGCCGCCGCGCCCGCCGGGTCCGCCGTGCCGGGCCGTCAGGACTGAGGCAAGGGTGAGTCAGAGCGGACACATTCTGGTCATCGGCGGCGGGGCGGCGGGGATGCTGGCGGCGCGGCGGGCGGCGGAGCGGGGGGCGCGCGTGACCCTGCTGGAGAAGAACGACCGGCTGGGGATGAAGATTCTGATCTCCGGCGGGGGCAAGTGCAACCTGACCCACGCCGGGGACATGGAGAGCCTCCGGGCGAAGTTCCGGCCCAACGAGGCGCGGTTCCTGAAGCCATGCTTTTACAAGTCCACCAATGAAGACTTCCTGCGAGTCTTGCACGAGCGGGGGATGGCGACTTATGCGCGGCCCGACGGGCGCGTCTTCCCGGTGGAGCCCGCCGACGCCAAGGCTGTCGTGGCCCTGCTGACGCGATACGTCACGGAGGCGGGGGTGACGGTCCGGTACGGGGCGGCTGTGACTGGGCTGACGGCGACGGGCGGGGCGATCATGGGTGTGCAGGTGGGGGCGGAGGCGCTGGCGGCATCGCGCGTTGTCGTCGCCGTCGGCGGATCGTCCTACCCGGCGACGGGGACGACAGGGGACGGCTGGCGCTGGATGGCGGATTTGGGGCACACGCTGGTCCCGCTGCGGGCGGCGCTCGCGCCCTTGTACCTGCACGACGCCCGCCCCGAACACAGCGGCGTCGCCCTGCGCGACGTCGTCCTGCGCGCCCGGCCCGCGCCGGGGGCGAAGGAGTTCGCCCGCTGGACCGGCGACCTGCTGTTCACGCACAAGGGCGTCTCCGGGCCGACGGCGCTGGGAGTCTCCCGTGAGGTCGCCGAGCGTCCCGCCGAGGCGAGTTCCGTGTTGGAGGCCGACCTGGCCCCCTCAGAGACGTTCGAGACGCTGCAAGACAAGTTCCGGCGGGACATCCGGGAGAACCCACGCCGGACGGCGGCGAGTCTGGCCGCGCCTTATGTCCCGGCGCGTCTGGTGGACCCGGTGCTGGCGGCGGCGGGCGTGGACGGGGCGACGCGGGGGGCGCACCTGCCGTCGAAGTCCCTCAATCGCCTGATCACGGTCCTGAAGGGCTGGCCGCTGGGCGGCGTCCGCCATGTTCCGTTAGAGCGTGGCGAGGTGGTCGCGGGCGGCGTGTCGCTGGACGAGGTGGACCCGCAGACGATGCAGTCTCGGCTCGTGCGCGGGCTGTTCCTGTGTGGCGAGATGCTGGACATCGCCGGGCCGGTGGGCGGCTACAATCTACAGGCCGCCTGGAGTACCGGCTGGGTGGCGGGGGACGCGGCGGCGGGAGGCTGATTGCGGCCCCCGATCACAGATGGCGGGGGCGGCGCGGCGGGATGACTGCCGTGCGTCAGGGGACAGGGCGGAGTTGGCCCCCGGCGTTGGCCCCCGGCGTTGGCCCCCGGCGTTGGCCCCCGGCGTTGAAACGCCGGGCTATTCTTGAAGCACGGAAAGTCCCTGCGGGACTATGGTAGGATCGCTCGTTGGGCCACTGCGCGAAGCGATCATAGCGAATGTTGCCAATGAAAGACGCACTCAACCACCACTTCACATACTCGCAGGTCAGGCAGACCCCGGCAAAGCGGTGGGTGTCTCGCGGTGTTCGGGAGGTGCTGATGCCGCGCCGGAAGGTTCATCCGGCCTACAAGCGAAGGCGCAGGAAGCACCCGGCCTACTTCAGCATCTCGTACATCAGGAACAGGAACAGCACCCTGAACAGGCTCGCCGAGTCTCGCTATTCACATCCACTTCACACGCGGGCTGAGAGGATGGGGTGGCGCAAGGCGTTGCGTCGGCACCCCGACTATTCATTCAAGCAGCCGATACAGAACAGTGACCTGTATGGGCCAATCGCGGTCGCTATGGAGCGAAGACACTTGTAGCATCCACGGCGCGGGCAGTGGTCGCGGCTGAACCCAGGTGTTATGTATCTTGACATTGCCGAGAGATTGCGGGCGTGCGCGGGGCAGGGCGGGCCGCCGTTCACGCGGGAGGGGCTGGGGGGGTTCTTCGGGTCGCCGCGCACTCGTTCTCGCAGGACGGGGCGGCGCTGACGTACCACCAGTCGGGGAGCCATGCGGCGGTCTCCTATGTGCTGAAGGGGACGGTGTTCTTCGCGGACACGCGGCAGATCGTCCGGGGCTACCCGCGCATCCTGCCGGCGTCGGACTACACGACGGACCGGTTCGCGGCGACCCAAGAGCGGGTGCTGTTCCGGGCGCTGCGCGACGGCGAGGTGACGGTCGAGAAGAAGGAGGATGGGGTCAACGTGCGTCTGTACCGACACGGGGACGACTACTTCTTCGCCACGCGGGACGTGTACGATGGGGGCAACCCTTTGGTGGCGGCGGGCATCGAGAATGTGCGCGGTCTGGGCGTGGATTATGGGGCGCAGGCGCGGCGTCTGGCGGATAAGCTGTACCCCAAAGCCTACCGGCTGGCGGATTTGGGCTATGTCCCCTGTTTCGAGATGACGCTGCCGGAGATCGAGACGGTCATCCCCGCCGACCAGGCTGATTTGATCCTGATTGACGTGATTGACCCGGATTTTGTCTTTGTGGACCGGCTGGAAAAGGAACGGATCGCCGAGGATTACCGGCTGCGCGTGGTGGAACTGCAGGGGCGCTTGCAAGGCGGCAGCGAGACGGGGGACATCTACAAGCGTCTGCGGGCGTTGGAGTTCATCGCGGCGCGCGAGGGCATCGAGGGGTATGTCGCCAAGGGGCGGTTCGAGGGGTCGGACCAGTTGTTCCTGAAGGTCAAGCCCGTGGCCGTGCGGGAGGCGCACCGGGTGTTCAGCGGCGGGGATTTGGGGGCGGTGTGGGAGGCAGTGCAGGAAGATTTCGCGGGCGAATATCTTTCGGACCGGGAGTTCGCGGAGGAGGCGATGCTGGATTATCTGGGGTCGCACGGGCGTCACGCGCGGTGGCAGGTGCAGGACTTTTTGGAGGGGAAGGTGGAGCAGGATACCTCACCCGGCTCGCCGCCCTAGGCCCTAGATACCTCACCCGGCACGGCAAGCCGTGCCACCCTCTCCTTCCGAAAGGAGAGGGTTAAGAGGGAGATGACACGGAGGGGCCTTCCTGGGGATCACAGGTCGCGGCGCTGGAAGGTGAGGAGGCCGAGGGCGAGGAAGGCGGCGATGTAGAGCAGGATGTAGGCGAGTTCGCCGTTGGTGGTGGCGACGGCGGGGGCGTCGAAGCCGCCGCGCGTGAAGGCGCTCATGTCGAGGCCGGAGTCGCCGAGGCCGCGCGTGATCCAGTGGTTCATGCGGCTGATGGGGACGATGCAGCCGACGGCGCGGGACAAGGTCGCCAGCAGGGGGGAGTTGAGGACGAACGGGCGGGAGAGCAGCAGCAGGGTGTCCTCGGCGAGCGCGACCCCGGCGGCGATGAGGGCCAACCCGGCGGACAGGGCGAAGTTGGCGAAGGACGAGAAGAACAGGGTCAGCGTCGTGAACAGCAGCGGGAACAGGGACGCGGCCAGGACGCCGTCGAACATCCGGGGGTGGAACGTGCCGGTCTGCCGGTGGATGCCCCAGGCGAGCAGCCCGCCCCAGAGGGCGACGCTGACGGCCAGCAGTGTCAGCAGGCCCAGCCACTTGCCGAGGTAAATCTGCCAGCGGGCCAGGGGCTTGGGGACGATGGTGCTGAGGACGCCGCGTTCGACCTCGGCGGTGAGCGACCCGGCGGCGAGGGTCACGGCGAGGATGCTGGAGAAGAACTTGATGGTCCCGCAGCCGAGCCAGGCGAAGATCTTGCCGGTGTTGTCGCGGGCGGTCGCCAGGTCCATGCCGATGAGCGGGCCGGTGCGGATGTGCAGGGGCAGGAAGGCGAACAGGACGAACAGGGCGGCGACGACGAGGGCGGCGAGGAAGACGCGGCGGCGCACGGCTTCTTTCAGGGTCAGCCCGGCGATGAGGAAGATCGGTGTCATGCGGGCGCGTCCGTTTCCACCACGCGGATAAACAGGTCTTCCAGGGACTCGCGGCGGGGGACCAGGGACATCAGCCGCCCGCCGTTCTTGACGATGGCGGAGACGAGTTCGGGGATCAGCGCCTCGTCGGGGATGCCTGCCGTGACGGTCTCGCCGTCCGCCGTGACCGACTGGGCCAGCCCTTGCAGGTCCCGCAGGAGCGCGGGGGTCTGGTTCAGCACGCGCATCTCCACGGTAGACGGCGCGGCCAGGAGGTCGTTGATCTTCCCCTGGCGGACGATGCGCCCGGCCTTCAGGATGGCGACCTGGTCGCAGGTCATCTCGATCTCGGACAGCAGGTGCGAGTTGAGCATGACGGTCTTGCCCTGGGCCTTGAGTTGGGACACGATCTCGCGCACCTCGCGGCGTCCGAGGGGGTCGAGGGCCGAGGTCGGCTCGTCCAGGATGACCAGCTCCGGGTCGTTGAGGATGGCCTGGGCCAGCCCGACGCGCTGCTGCATCCCCTTCGAAAACTCCCCGATGCGGCTTTTACGCCGCGCAATCAGGCCGACGGTCTCCAAGACTTCGGGGATGCGCTTGCGGCGGGCGGACGCGCCCATGCCGTAGAGCTTGCCCTGCAAGTCCAGAAATTCTTCCGCGCTCAAAAAGTCATGGAACTGGAACTTCTCCGGCAGGAAGCCGAGTCTGGCGCGGACGTCCTTGTCGCCGACGGGGCGACCGAGCAGCTCGGCGCGTCCCGACGACGGGTAGATGTTGCCGAGCAGCATATTGATGGTGGTGGTCTTGCCCGCGCCGTTGGGTCCGAGGAACCCGAAGACCTGTCCTTGGGTGACTTGCAGGGACAGATCGGGCACGGCGACGAAGGGCGCGCGCCCGAAGCGTCCCCCGTAGACCTTGCGTAAGTTGTGCGTGGCGATGGCGAGGTCAGTCATGGGTGGTGAGAGTTTACCCCATCCCCGGCATAAGAACCCCCTCCGTCGCGGCAAGCCGCGCCACCTCCCCCGAAACGGGTGAGGGTCGGAGGCAGAGGCGGGTTCGTTTTGACAGTTTCGTGCGGCTGTGGCGCGGGCGCTGTAGGAACACCGTCAGAGCAGGGGGAGGGGTGGGTGTCCGGGGCGGGTTCGTTTTGGCCGTTTTCGTTTTGACAGATTTGCGGGGCGGGGGCGGCGGGGGCCGTGTTGTCTAGGGCGGCGGAGTCGAAGCCGTCGGGCGGGCACGGGGCGGACCCGCCGGGGCGGCCCTCGAACAGACGCGGGACCTCGCGGGAGAGCATCCGCACGGCGGCGTCGATCTGGCGGTGCAGCGCGGTCTCGTGGCGCAGCACCTTGTCGAGCTTGTCCAGGCGCTCGTCCTCGGTCAAGTCCGGGTCCTCGAAGAGCTGGGCCTGCCAGCGGTGCAGGCGGCGCAGCCGCCAGGACGCCGCCGCGATCTTCTCCGTGTAGTGGCGCTCCAGCAGGTTCTTGGGGCCGATCTGGGCGTTGAACTCAGCCATGAGGGCCTCGTAGCCCTTCGGGTCTTCGCCGAGGTGGGGCAGGACGATGTCGCGGGCGAAGAGTCCGTGGGTGGTGGCGTTGCGGGCGCGGACGGTGTTGCGGGCCTCGAAGGCGGCCCGCTCCCTGGCCTGGGCGGCGGCGTGTTCGTCGGCCCTCTGCTTGAGGTGGGCGTTGTAGGCGGCCTTGTTGGGGAACCTGCGGCCTTCGGCGTAGATCATGGGACGGGACCTCACGTGTGTTTGGATTGGCCGCCCCGGTGCTGTGGATCATCGGCAGAAGGGCCGACGGAGTCGCAGGAGAAAAATACGGGGATTTGGGGCAGGGGGAGGAGGGACACCTCACCCGGCACGGCAAGCCGTGCCACCCTCTCCTTCGGAAAGGAAAGGGTTAAGAAGGAGAAGCACCCGGCCATGAATGGCCGGTCTGAACGGACGGTAGCCCCTACGGGGCTGAAGAGAGATATCTCAGGGCAACGGCGGGATGCCGGCAGCGCATCCTTTCGGCAAGATCATCGCGCTTAGGACACGGCTCCGGGAGGCGTGAACACCTGTGTCAGCCCATTCGTCAGCCTGCCCGTCGGGGGTATAATCAGCCTGCTATGGAGCCGGATGCGTCGGAAAGTCGGGTTGCCGCTGCGATGAAGATCGTTGTCGTGCTGGAACAGGGCGTGAGCAACTGGAGCGCTCATGTTAATCTGTGTTAGGCCGCAGGTCGTAAGGCGGGGTGGGGCGTCGGGGGCAGAGAATGAGGCTGACTGAGTACACCATCAGGCGCTCGGAAGACAGACTCGTCCTTCAGAAGCGCGGGGCCTGGTTTCTCTGGGGACTGGTCGGCGCTTCGTTCCCTCTTGCGGGCCTTACGTTCGTGGGGCAGGGCATCTTCCGGCAGCCCCCAAGGGACCTACTCAGTGCCCTCCTGTTTCTGGTCATGTGTGCCTTCATGGCGTTCATCCTCTACAGGGTACTGATCTGGGGGAGGTGCCTCGTCTTCGACCGGCGGCGCGACCGTCTCCTGATTGATGGTCGCCGGGTCTGTGCGCTGTCGGACCTGTCGTGGGTGGGGATCGAAGGCTCCCCCCGGAGTCCGCTCGCTCCGGGGCTGGGGCGGTTCTGCTCCCTGCGCCTGCGTACAGTGCGGGGCCGTGACATTGTGCTTAAGTCCGCGTGGGAGTCTCACCAGGGGTACAGCGACCTGACGGGCCTCGGGGGAGTGATTGCTGACTTTGTGGGCGCGAGCAGCAACATCACGAGGTCCGTCGTGCAGGAGGCGGGCAAGCCTGCGGCATAACAAGCCGTTGCAGCCGACGCCGACGCCACGTTGTCTCGTGCTTTGCCGTTATCTTGTGCGGGCAGTAGACGCGGCTGAACTCGGGCGTTAGAGCGTGTTAGGCACTTTTTCTGAGCATCTACCGGCTTCTGACATCAAAGAGTATCAGTCTCCCTGGTATGACTAACGCCCATTGCCCTGCTTCACGAGACATGGGGCGCACATCTTGAGCCTCAAGACGCTCAAAGGCACAAGACAAGCCCGAAAGTGCCTAACACGCTCTAGGCCGCACCACAGGGCCTTGTGGGTTACGGAGGCAGGAATAAGGCGGTCACGCTGGATGCTAGCGGTGTTGGCGCTCTGTGTGCTGGTCGCCCTCGTCCCGAGGGCGCACAGGAGGCCGGGATGGGTGCGCCCGCCGGGGATGTCGCCCGCCGACCACTGGGTTCCGGTGGGGCAGTCGCGGGTGTTCGTGAGCGTCGTGGGCGATTGGCGGTTGGAGTCCACCTCACGCCGCTTCACCGAGTGGGACGAGCCGCCGGACACGGTGCCGCAGGACACAGCCGGGCAGGTGTACCAGGCGCACTACGTCCAGGTCGGCCCACTGATCGTCGGCCATCTGCTGCGGGTACCGCCGCGCCCCAATGAAGACGTGAACTAGCCCATAGGGGGCGCGTCAGCCGTGACCGCCTGTAACTTCAAGGCTTTGGCGTGCGCAGCCTGACAAGTCATTGCAGCCGCCGCCCGGTTGTCAGATGGGTTGTCGGGTGTCTGGTGCAGTGCGGCGGTCGCGGCTGAACTCAGTCGTTAGGCCGCTGGGCAGGGGCGGCGCGGGTGGCGGAAGCGAGTGAGACCATTGTTCATCGCCGGGTTCATTATTATGGCTTCTCTGGCCGTCCTCGTCGGCCCGAATCTGCTGCTCGGAGGATACCTCCTGTGGCAGTTCATCGCCCAACGGCGGCGAGACGGGAGGAAGCCCCGGTGGGTGGGCCTCTGGCTGCTGGGCGGCGTGTTTTTGGCCCTGGGCTGGCTACTGGTGTACGCCATACAGGACATCTTCATGCTGGTCTTCCTGACGCTGATCTGCGATGCTTTCTGGTACGTCGCCGCCCGCTGGTGCCGGCGGGAGCAGGCTGAGGCGGCTCAGGCGGCGCGGCTGGCGCGATGGGCGGGTGAGGAGGCAGACACCTGGCCGCCGCGACCGGAGCCCCAGTTGAAAGGGCCGGACCAACCAGCGGCCTAACAAATCGTTGCAACCGGTGCCCCCTGCCGCTGTGCGGATTCTCTGTCGGGGGCTGTACCAGGCAGGGGTCGCGGCTGAACTCGGGCGTTAGTCCGCTGGGCGGGGAGCGGTACTGGGACGGCTGCTACCAACAACAATATGGCTCATCCGACGCTATTCATTCTGCGCGCTATTTGGAAGAAGCGGGGCCAAATCGCTGGGCTACTGGCCGTCATTGTGGTTCTTAGCTTGGTTGTGTCCAGTAAGCGGCAGAGGGACACGGTTAACCAAGCGCAGGGAGTGACCATAGAGGCAGTGCAGCGGGCACATCTGCTCGGGGCGCACAAGGCAATCGTCCTTGGTTTCTTCCGGGAACAAGGCGAGTCGTGTACGGAGGATTATGGGACACTGAACGGCGACGGGTGGGAGCAATTCTCGCGCCCCGGACTGAGTGCTTACACAATGGGCAAGGTAATCAGTGGATCGGGGGGCTTCGTCGGCCATACAACAGGCATGGCAGGCCCGTTGCCCTGTGATCTAAACTGGTACATCGAGACTGACGTCCTGCTTGACAACAAGGGGCGGGTAATCGGAGTGGAGGTGCGTCCTGTCGGGGTCGGCTGCGACATATGACGGCTTAAGTCAGCCAACGATAGGAGACGCATCTGCAGCCTAACAAGCCGTTGCCGCCGACGACTGTGTGATGGGTGGAAGCGGCAGGGGTGCTGAACATGAGCGGGGGCGGCCTCTGGTGAGGCCGTCCCCGCTGTGTGTTTGCCGTTGGCGTAGGGTCAGTCGGCGGCGACGGCTTCTTCGGGGGCCGGGGCGGCTTCGGGCTGTTCGGCGGGCTTGTCGGGGCCGAACTCGCCTTCCAGGCCCAGAGGGGCGCCCTTGCGGAAGACGATCTCGCCCTCGGCGGCGTCCACGACCACCGTGTCGTTGGCGAGGAACTTGCCGAGCAGAATCTCCTCGGCCAAGGGGTCTTCCACGAGGCGCTGGACGGCGCGGCGCAGGGGGCGCGCGCCGTACTGCGGGTCGTAGCCTTCTTTGGCGAGCAGTTCGGTGGCGGCAGGCGTGACCTCGAAGTCCATGCCCTTCTGCGCGACCTGCTTGGCGACGCGGTCCACCATCAGGGCGACCACCTGGGTGATCTCCTCGTGGGAGAGCGGGTGGAAGACGATGGTCTCGTCCAGGCGGTTCAGGAACTCCGGGCGGAAGACGCGCTTGAGCTCGTCCATGATCCGGGTCTTGACGCTCTCCATGTGGCGCTCGCGGTTGATGAGTTCCTTTTTGGGGTCAACCCCAGGGCGGAAGCCCATCTCGCGCTCGCCCTGAATGGAACGCGCGCCGATGTTGCTGGTCATGATCAGGATGACGTTCTTGAAGTCAATGACGCGCCCGTGCGAGTCGGTCAGCCTGCCGTCCTCCATGATCTGCAGGAGGATGTTGTAGACCTCCGGGTGGGCCTTCTCGATCTCGTCGAGCAGGACCACCGAGTAAGGATTGCGCCTGACGGCCTCGGAGAGCTGGCCGCCCTCGTCGTAGCCGACATATCCCGGAGGCGCTCCCACAAGCCTGGACACGGCGAAGCTCTCCATGTACTCGGACATGTCGATCCGAATCAGGTTGTCTTCCTTGTCGAACAGGTAGGACGCCAGGGCGCGGGCCAACTCGGTCTTGCCGACGCCGGTGGGGCCGAGGAAGATAAAGGAACCGATGGGCCGCTTGGCGTCGCGCAGGCCGGAGCGTGAGCGCCGGACGGCCTTGGAGATGGCGACGATGGCCTCATGCTGGCCGATGATGCGCTTGTGCAGTTCCTCTTCCATGCGGAACAGCTTCTGTGTTTCGGCCTCCACCAGACGCGCCACGGGGATGCCGGTCATGGAGAAGATGATGGCGGCGATCTCGTCCTCGTCCACCGTCTGCTTGGCGTCCTTCTTGGTCTCCTGCCACTGCTCGTCCAGCTCGCCGATGCGCTCTTCGAGGGTGCGGCGGCGGTCCTGGAGTTCATACGCCTTGTCGAACTGGCGGCTGCTGGGAATTCCTTGGAGTTCCTTCTGGACAGCGTTCAGCTCGATCTTGGCGTCGCGCAGCTCCTGGGGCGGCATCGCGCCGCGCAGGCGGACGCGGGACGAGGCTTCGTCAATGACGTCGATGGCCTTGTCGGGCAGGAACCGGTCGGAGATGTAGCGGTCGGACAGCCGGGCGGCGGCGTCCAGGGCCTCATTGGTGATCTCAACCTTGTGGTGCTGCTCGTAGCGGGGGCGCAGGCCCTTGAGAATCTCGATGGCGTCGTCCACCGACGGCTCCCGGACCTGGATGGGCTGGAAGCGGCGCTGCAGGGCGGCGTCGCGCTCGACGTACTTGCGGTACTCGTCCAGGGTGGTCGCGCCGATGCACTGGAGTTCGCCACGGGCGAGGGCGGGCTTCATGATGTTGGAGGCGTCAATGGCCCCCTCGGCGGCCCCCGCTCCGACCAGGGTATGCAGCTCGTCAATGAACAGGATGATCTCGCCCTGGGCCTTGCGGACTTCCTCCATGACGCGCTTCATGCGCTCCTCGAACTCGCCCCGGTACTTGGTTCCGGCGACCAGGGCGGCCAAATCCAAAGCGACCACGCGCTTGTCCTTGAGGAAGTCGGGGATGTCGCCGTTGGCGATGCGCTGGGCCAGGCCCTCGGCGATGGCGGTCTTGCCGACGCCCGGCTCGCCGAGCAGGCACGGGTTGTTCTTAACACGCCTGGAGATGATCTGGATGCAGCGCTCGATCTCGTTGGCGCGCCCGATGACGGGGTCCAGCTTCTCGGCGCGGGCCAGCTCGGTGAGGTCGCGCCCGAACTCGTCCAGGGTCGGCGTCTTGGTCCGGGCGGCGGGGCGGTTGGTTCCCGCCGCGCTCTGCTCCGGGCCGTCCTGGAGGTGCGTGACCTCGCGGCGGGTCCGGTCTAAGTCTACGCCGAGCTTGGACAGCACGCGCCCGGCCAGGCCCTCGCCCTCGCGGATGAGTCCGAGCAGGAGATGCTCGGTGCCGATGTAGTTGTTGTTGAGCTGGCGGGCCTCGTCGTAGGCGAGGTCAATGACGCGCTTGGCGCGCGGCGTGAGCTGCATATCCTGTCCGAGCCGGCCGTCGCCGCGCGAGACCTGGCGTTCGATCTCGGAGCGGATGCGCCCCAGGGACACGCCGATTCGGTCCAGGATGCGGGCGGCGACACTGTCGTTCTCGCGCACCAGGCCGAGGAGCAGGTGTTCGGTGGAGACGTAGTTCTCGCCGAGCCGCCCGGCCTCTTCCTGCGCGTAGAAGACGACCTTGCGCGCCCTCTCGGTAAATCGCTGCCACATCGAATGTTTCTCCCCACTTTGTCCGCCGACGCCGAAAGTGTCTTTCCAGGTGCGTCTTTTGTTGCTATGGCTTCGCCCGGAGCGTGTTGCGGATCAGCGCCGGGCGGCGTGTCTCTTCGTAGAAGACGGAGCGGGCGTCACGACCGGAGATCAGTTGAGTCCCGATCCGCATGGACGCCAGCAGTTGGTTGAAGGCCCGGCTGGTCATGCCGGTGGCCAGGCCGCAGTGTTCCCCCAGGCGCAGCGTGGACAGTAGGCCCATGGCCTGGTCCGCCGCCAGCCGCTCGGCGCGCTTGAGGTGTTCCTGCGCGGCAGCCACCTGGGTCTCGATCTCAGAACGCCCGCCGCGCCGGAGCAGTTCCCGCGCGGCCTGCTCGTCGGTGAGCAGGTAGGTCGCCGAGGCCGCCAGCCGCGCCAGAATCTGCCGCTCGCTGAGGCCGATGCTGACGGCGTTGGAGACCTGGTAGACGTCGCCGACGGCCCCGCTGTGTTCGCCGTACAGCCCGCGCACGGTCCCGCCCAGGGTGCGGGCGGCGTCCAGGGCGTCCTCCAGCTTGCCGGACAGCGCCAGGGCGGGCAGGTGGGCCATGACCGAGAGGCGCAGGCCGGTCCCGCAGTTGGACAGCGACGATGTCAGGAAGCCGTACTTCGGGTCGGCGGCGTACCGGAGTTCGGACGCGAACTGATCGTCCAGGCTGTCGGCGATCTTGTAGGCGGCGTCCAATTGCAGTCCGGGTAGGATGGCCTGGAGGCGCAGGTGGTCTTCCTCGTTGACCAGGACGCTGACGGTGTGCCTGTCGTCCACCAGCGCCCAGCGGTGCGGGCCGTCGGCGGCATGCTGGACGCTGATCAGGTGGCTGTCCACCAGGCCGGCCCGCGCGCCGTCATCGAGCCTGGCGATCTCCACGGCGCGCAGGGCGGGCCGCCCCTTGTCGCGGGTGCGGGCGAGGGGCAGGACTCGGCGGACGACTTCCTTGAGCGCGGCGTCATCGGCGCGTCCGGGGAACGGCAGGTCGGCCAGGTTCCGGGCGAGGCGTGCGCGCGTGGAGATGACGACGTCGCTCTCCCACCCGGTCTCCCCGGCCCAGGCGGGCAGGGCGGGCGCGGCCTCAGCGGTGGCCGTCCGCCTCCCCGACCTTGCCGATGTGGGTGGACTTGCCATGAATCTCCGTCAGCGCCCGTTCTACCTCAACGGCGAAGACGCGGTAGCAGTCCGCGCAGCCCATGCGCCCGTCGGCGTAGAGCGCGCGCCGGGTCAGCCCGCACTTGGGGCAGGCCACGTCCTGTGCATCCGCTGCCATGTTCTTGATGACCCCATTGTACCCGAAAAGGGCTTGGTTGTTCCGAAGAGAATGTCGGCGAAGGTAAGCGCGAGGGCAATAGCGTCAGTCGCCAGTCGGTCGCCAGGGGTTGAAAACCCCTGGCTCGTGGGCGAGGACGCCGGGCGTCCTGCGGACGCAAGAGGTCGCGCGTCACTGTCCCGACCGGATGACCTTCATGGCGGCGGCGTCCGGCTCGATGGTGGCGACGGCGGGGAACTGGAAGTAGGTGTTCGCCACGCGCGTGATGTCCGCCGTGGTGACGGCGTTGATGTACTGGGCGTAGTGGGTGTCGAAGTCGGGGGTTCCGCGCGTCAGGACGGAGATGCCCAGATAAGTCGCCCGGTCCTCGATGCGCTCGTGCTTGATAAGGTAGGTGCCGACCAGGAAGTGCTGGGCGCGGGTCAGGTCCTCAACGGTCGGCGGGGTCGTCTTGAAGGAGGCGAACTGGGCGAGTATCTGCGTCTTGAGGAGGCCGACGGTGGGCACGGGCTTTTTGGTGGTCGGGTCCGGGCGCAGGGGCGGGGCGAAGACATAGGCGGCCAGGTCGCCGGTGTAAATCTGGGCGTTCAGGGCGGACCCCAGCTCGTAGGCCAGGCCCTGCTTTTCGCGCAGGTTGGTGAACAGGCGGGAGGTCTTCATGCCGCCGAGCAGGGCGTCCGTGACCAGCAGGGCGGGGTAGTCGGGCGAGGCGGCGCTGCCGACGCGGTAGCCGACCATCACCGCCGTCTCGGCCAGGTCGGGGCGGTAGGCGCGGACGGGGGCTGGAGTCATTGTGGGCGGCGCGGGCGTGGCCGGGGGGGACGACGGGCGGCGGCGCAGGCGGTCCAGCGGGAAGTCGCTCATGTCGGTCGTGATCGTCTGGATGGCCTGCTGCGGGTCCACGTCGCCGACGACGACCAGGACGTAGTTGCTCGGCACGTAGTAGCGGTCGTAGAAACGCAGCAGGTCGGCCTGGGTCAGCCGCTGCACCGTCGGCAGCGTCCCGCCCGACGGCAGGCCCCAGCCGGTGTCCGGGTAGAGGGCGCGGCGCAGGCCCTGGTAGTCGGACTGAAAGAGATCAGCGTCGCGCAGGTCAATGTCGGACAGGACCTGGGCGCGGCTGTCCTCGATGGCCTGCGGGTCGAACGTGGCCCGCTTCAGCACGCGCGTCAGCAGGTCCGCCGCCGTGGGGAACCGGTCGCGGACTGTCAGTACGCTCACCTGGGTCCATTCGGGCTGCCAGGTGGAAGACACGTTGCCACCGAGGTCGCCGATCTCCTGCTGCAGCTCATCGGGGGTGGCGTCGTCGGTGGAGGCGAGCAGGGAGCGGGCGACCAGATTGCTGATGCCCGCCGTGGCGTCGGTCTCCTGGGCGACTCCGACCTTGATGAAGGCGTCCACGGCGACCAGAGGGGTGCTGTCGCGGCGACAGACGATCTGCATCCCGTCCGGCAGGGTCACGGAGACGGGCGCGGGCGGCGGCGGGAGGGCGGTCCCGGTGACGGGCGCGGTTCCCGCCGCCGGCGCGGCGTCCTGCGCCCCGGCGGGCCGGAGGGAGAGCGTCAGGAGCGTCAACAGCAAGAGCGCGGTCAGAGGGCGCGAGACGGAGTTGGGCACGAATAAGGCTCCTCAGTGATGTTACGCAGGCCCGCCGGGGCGGAGGATCGCCCCGCCTCGGAAGGCGTCCTTCGGACGAGGAGCAGACCTGTGGGCACGGGCCTCGTCCGAAGGACGCTTTGCTCAGACGGGGCGATCCTCCGCCCCGGCGCGACTACCGCCGCGACGCCGTCATCGCGTCGGGCTGGGGCCGGAGCGTGACCAGCGTGTAGTTCTGCGGGTCCAGGTACTTGCGCGCGATCTGCTGCACCTGGGCCGCCGTCACGCTCTCGAAGTGCTGGATGTATTCCGTGTCGTACTCCGGCGTGTTGATGACGGCGTAGAAGCCGAGCGCGTCGGCCCGGCCGCCGGTGGTCTGGGCGTCGAACAGGTACGAGGCCAGCAGGGCGTGCTTGGCGGCGGCCAGGTCGGCGTCGGACAGCGGCGCATCGCGCACGGCCTTGATGTCTGCCAGGATCGCCTGCGTCACCCGGTCCACGTCGCCGGGCGCGCACTCGGCAGTGATGGTGAGCGCCCCCCGGTCACGCTGGGTCAGGTAATTCGCGTCAATGTTCGTCACCAGTTTCTGACGGCGCTGCAGGTCTTCCTGGAGCAGGTTGTTGCCGCCCTGGCCGAGATAGGTCAGCAGCAGGTCCATGGTCCAGGCGTCCGGCTGGTCGGACACGGACGGGGCGTGGAAGCCGAGGATCAGATAAGCGTCGGGGCCGGAGCCGGTGAGCGTCTGCGTCTGGACGCCCTGCTGCGGCGTCTCCGGCAGGGCGAGATCGGGGGGGAACGGGCGGGCGGGCCAGGCGCCGAGCGCCTTGCGGGCCATCGCCAGGCCCTGGTCCGGCGTCACGTTGCCGGAGATCACCAGCGTGGCGTCGCCCGGCACGTAATAGGTGTGGTAGAAGTCGTAGACGGTCTGGCGGGTCATGGACGAGACGGTGTCCTGGGTCCCGACGATGGGGCGTCCGTAGGGGTGGCCGGGGAACTCGAGGGCGTTGAACGCCTGGGTCAACTGGGCGTCCGGCGTGGCGGCGTCGCCCGCCATCTCGTTGAGGATCACGGGCCGCTCGGCCTCCATGTCCTCCGGGCGCAGGGCGGCGTTGGTCAGGGTGTCGGCCAGCACGCCGAGGGCGGCGTCGGCGTCGGCGGAGGCGACGGTGACATAGAAGTGCGCCCAGTCGTCGGACGTGGCGGCGTTCAGGGTCCCGCCGAGGTCCTCGATGGCGGCGTCAATCTCGCCGGGCTTGCGCGTGGCCGTCCCCTTGAACAGCAGGTGTTCGATGAAGTGGGCCGCGCCGTTGTTGTCCGGCGTCTCCCGGCGCGTCCCGGCGTCCATCCACACGTCCAGCGTCACCAGGTCGGCGGCATTGGACGGGGCGACCAGGACGCGCAGGCCGTTCTCCAGGGTGTAGGAGTAGACCGTGCCCAGCCCCAGGCCGGGCGGGGCCAGGGTCGGCAGCACGGTCGGCTCCTGGGCGTGAACGACTGCGGGCGGGAGGAAGATCAGAGACAGCAGGACGGCGAGAACACACAGGGCGCGACGGCGCACATCAAAGTTCCTTTCGGGGGGACACGACACAACACGCGCATTGTACCCAATGCCGCAAAATTTCGTGGTATGATGTCCGTGCCATGACGACGATCCCGCTGGGACTCCAGACTCTGCAACGGCCGGCCTGGCGGCGGCTGGACTGGCCCCTACTCCTCCCGGTGCTGCTGCTGTGCCTGGGCGGCCTCTTCGCCATCAAGAGCGCCCGCCATGCCTACCCGCGCCCGATGGATTTCGTCCACAAGGAGGCGTTCGGCCTCGTGCTGGGCCTGGCGGTGATGGGCCTGCTGGCCGTGTCCGACTACGAGACGCTGCTGAAGCGCTACGCGCGCTTCCTGTACCCGCTCAACCTGTTCCTGCTGTCGGTCGTCTTGTTCTCCCGACGCCTGGGCCACGCCTCGCACGGCGCGCAGCGCTGGATCTCACTGGGTCCGTTCGAATTGCAGCCGTCGGAGGTCGCCAAGATTGTGCTGATCTGCACACTGGCGATGTACCTGACGGCCCACAGCGACAGCCTCGGGACCTGGCCGACGCTTCTGAAGTCTTTGGCCCACATCGGAATCCCGATGCTGCTGATCGCTAAGCAGCCGGACTTAGGGACGGCCCTGGTGCTGCTGGCGATCTGGTTCGGCATGACGCTGATCGGCGGCGCGCGCCCGGCCCACCTGCTTCTGCTGCTGCTGACGGGCGTTCTGCTGTTCACCGGGATGTGGCACTTCAACGTGCTGCTCAAGGGCTACCAGAAGAGTCGGCTGGAGGTCTTTCTCAATCCCGCCGCCGACCCGCGCGACACGGGCTATCACCTGCGCCAGAGCGAGATCGCCATCGGTTCCGGGCAGTTCAGCGGCGAGGGCTACCAGCAGGGGCGGCAGAGCAACGGCAAGTTCATCCCGGAGCAGCACACGGACTTCATCTTCACGGTGGTCGGTGAGGAAGGCGGCTTCGTCTCCTGCGTGGTCCTGCTGGCCCTGTACCTGCTGGTGCTGGTGCGGGGCGTGGCGATCATGGCCGAGTGCAAGGACACATTGGGGCGATTATTGGCGGCAGGGATACTGGCGATGCTGACATTCCATATCGTCGTCAACATCGGCATGACCCTGGGCATCATGCCCGTGGTCGGCGTCCCCCTGCCCTTCTTCTCGTATGGCCTGAGCAGCCTGCTGGTCAACTTCTGCGCCATCGGCCTGCTGATGAGCATCGCCGCCCGCAAACACCGGGTGATGTTTTGAGATGATTTCGTGAACGATGAGAAGAAGTAAACATGGCCGTTGAATACGATGACATTCTCATTCACGGCACGAATGAGCAGTTCGTTGCCTATGACGGTGAGGGCGTCATTGATGTGGATTGGCGCGAGGAGGACGACGCCATCATCGAGTATGTCAGCGCGCAAATTCCAGAGGCGGGCCTCGCCTACGAGTGGGCGGATAACGACACTGAACTTGTTGCCGTTTACAAAGGCAACAAAACAAGGCTTGGCCTGACACAATCTTTGAGAGATCGCTCCATTGTGATTCGTGGCCTAAACCGTGTTCTGCAAGACGACTACGAATTGCGCGTCTTTACTCACAGTTTCCAGTCGGACACACTCACTTTATATGTAAAGCCCCGTCAATGGTGGGCTGAGATGGATGCTCTTTTCCCGGAGCGCCTGGGGACGGTGTTCAGCAAAATAACGGCCCAAACGGAATGGTAACGAGTGTTGAAGGGAAATACCGGAACGGGCGTGTTGAACTCACGGAGACGCCGGAAGACGTGCCGGAGGGCGCTACGGTAGTCGTGACGTTTGTTCAGCCTTCGCAGGTGAATCTGAGCGACCACGACATTGACCAGGCGCAGGCGGCCAAAATTCGGGGACAGCTCGCTTCTTTCTCGGAGGAGTGGGACGCAGCGGAGATGGACTGCTATGACAACTATGACGCGGCGAAGGCGACGCTGACACATGAAACTGAAGCTGGATTTACACGCGATTTTTGACGACGGCCAGAAGATCGAGGCGTCATTACAAAGCGTCATTGATGAGGCCATCGAGAAGCGGGCGACGGAGGTGGAGATCATCCCCGGCAAGGGGTCGGGGGCGCTGAAGAAGACCGTGCTGCGGTTCCTGGACCGGCCCGACGTGAAGGCCAAGTACCACCGGGTCGAGAAGGACGGGGACAACTGGGGGCGGTTGTTTGTCCACTTTCGGTTCGCGCGTGACCAGGCGGCCAAGGCCGTGCCGGTGGAGCGCGAGTCGGTCAAGGTGGACTGCTTCTGTTGCGGGACGCCGCTCAAGTTCGCCTTTGACCGGGAGGCACTGCCTGAGACGCGACCGCGCGACTGTCCGAGCTGCGGGTCGCCGAACCGGGTGACGCTGCGCGAAGACCGGCGCGGCCAGGTCGTCGTCACGGCCGAGCCGGGCTATGAATGAGTTTGCGCTGGTCCACGGGCCGACGGGCAGGCGGGTGGCGACGGTGCGGCGGGCGGACGGGTGGTGGGCGAAGGGCTGGGGCGTCATCGGCTGGCCGTCGCTGCCGCCGGGGGAGGGCCTGTGGCTGCCCGGCGTCTCCGCCGTCCACACCGTCTTTGTGCGTTTCCCGCTGGACCTGCTGTTTCTGGATGATGGATTGAGGACGGTGCGCGTGGCCCCGGATGTCCGGCCCGGATGTCCGCTCGTGCGGGCGGCGGGCGCGGCGCACACGGTCGAAGTCGGCGCGGGGACGTTCGCGCGGGCAGGAATCGCCCCCCGCGCCGGAGAAGCGTGGACGCTGACGGAACTTTGAACACCGAGGACAATCAAGGCCCATGCCCAACGACGTGATCTTTCCCGCCATCCTGCACGGCGGCGACTATAACCCGGAGCAGTGGCCCGAAGACGTCTGGGACGAGGACGTGCGGCTGATGCGGGAGGCGCACGTCAACGTGGCGACGCTGCCCGTGTTCGGCTGGGTCAGCCTCCAGCCGGACGAGGACACGTTTACCTTTGAGTGGCTAGACCGGGTGCTGGACAAGCTCCACGCGGGCGGCGTCGGGGCCTGCCTGGCGACGGCGACGGCGTCCGTCCCGGCCTGGCTCGATCAAAAGTACCCGGACGTGCGGCAAGTCGGCGCGGACGGTGTCAAAAAGAAGCACGGCGGGCGGCACGTCTTCTGCCCGAACTCCGCGAACTTCCGCCGCCTGGCTGTCGGCCTGGCCCGGCGGCTGGCCGAACGCTATGGGAGTCACCCGGCCCTGCGCCTCTGGCACGTCTCCAACGAGTACGGCAACCACTGCTACTGCGACCAGTGCGCGGCGGCGTTCCGGGCGTGGCTGTTAGCACGTTACGGCAGCCTGGACGAAGTGAACGACCGCTGGACAACTCGTTTCTGGGGGCACACCTACACGGACTGGGCGCAGATCGAGACGCCGACCACCAACGGCGAGCGGTCCATGCAGGCGCTGCTGATTGATTACGACCGGTTCCAGTCCGAGAGCATCTTGGACTGCTACCGGGCCGAGGCGGCGGCGCTCCGGGAGGTCACGCCCGGTGTGCCCATCACGACCAACCTCATGGGCGCGTTCAAGCCGCTGGACTATCACCGGTGGGCGCGGGAGATGGACATCGTCTCCTGGGACAGCTACCCGCCGCGCAACGCCGACCCGGCGGGAATTGCCTTCACCCACGACCTGATGCGCGGGCTGAAGCAGGGGCAGCCGTGGATGCTGATGGAGCAGACGCCGTCGCAGCAGAACTGGCAGTCCTACAACGCCCTGAAGCGGCCCGGCATCCTGCGCCTCTGGTCCTACCAGGCGGTGGCCCACGGCGCGGACGCCGTGATGTACTTCCAGTGGCGGCGCTCGCGTGGCGCGTCGGAGAAGTACCACGGGGCGGTCGTGGAACACGTCGGTACGAGCAAGCCGCGTGTGTTCCAGGAAGTGGCCCAATTGGGCCGGGAGCTGGAGGCGCTGGGGACGCAGACACTCGGCGGGCGGACACCGGCCTCGGTCGCCCTGCTGTTCGACTGGGACAACTGGTGGGCCGTGGAGTATTCGAGCGGGCCGAGCGTGGACCTGAAGTACGTCCCACAGGTCGCGGCCTGGCACAAGGCGCTGCACACGCTGGGCATTGCCGCCGAGGTCGTCTCACCCCAAGCCGATCTGTCGTCCTATAAGGTCGTCATCGCGCCCGTGCTGTACATGGTCAAGCCGGGCATCGCCGAGAAGTTGGAGGCGTTCACGCGGGCGGGCGGCACGTTCGTGACGACGTACTTCAGCGGGCTGGTTGATGAGAACGACCGGGTGCATCTGGGCGGCTACCCCGGCCCGCTGCGGGCGATGCTGGGCATCTGGGCCGAGGAGATTGACGTGCTTTCGCCCCAGGAGAGCAATGAGGCGGTGTTCGCCGAGGCGTTCGGGGCGTTGCACGGCGTGTACCCGTCGCGCCTGCTCTGCGACCGGGTTCACCTGGAGGGCGCACGGGCGCTGGCGACCTACGGGCGGGACTTCTACGCGGGCGAGCCGGCGCTGACGGTGAACTCGTTCGGCGCGGGCCGGGCGTATTATCTGGCGACGGCGCTGGAGCAGGACGCGCTGACGGAGCTGGCCGCGTGTTTTTGCGCGGAGCAGGGCGTGGCGGCGCCGCTGCCGGGCCGCCCCGCGCCGGGCCTGGAGGTGACGGTGCGGGTGTCGCCGCAGGGCGCGTCCCTGCTGTACCTGCTCAACCACGCCGAGGCTGCGGTGACGCAGGCGCTGCCGGTGGGGGCGTACCGGGACCTGCTGACCGGGCGGACGTTCCAGGGCGAGGCCGAACTCGCGCCGCGCGACGTGCTGATCCTCGCGCCCTCCGGCTGAGGGAACGCCCGGACTGCCCACCACCGGACTGCCCACCACCTTGTTCTCTGCGCTCGTTCCTCGCTCCGGTCACAGGGTCCTCCCGCAGCGGGAGGATGAGGATGGCTTTGTGCATGGTCCGAGGCTTGTCCGAATCCTCCCGCTTCGGGAGGACCCCGCGCAGTGAAGAAGCGAGGAACGAGCGGACGAACGGAGCAGGGTGGTGGGCAGTCTGCCTGAAGGCGGCTGATGGAACAATCGGCCCCGTTTTCGTGTTCTTGAAAGCAAGGGGGAGGACAGGTGGAACGCCTGCCCTCTCGTTTTCGTACCAGTGTTTGGGACGTGCCGAGCCGGGCTGTCGCGGGATGGCCGGGAACCCGATAATCGGGTATACTGACGTGAACGGCTCGGAACAACCGCGTCCGTGGTGTGGGGCGATGTGTCCCCACCCCGCTTGAGAGAGGCGGAGGGGTCTTTTTGTTGAACGCAAAACAGTTATCGCGGGTGCTGGTCATCGTCGCCGTCCTGGGAATCGGCCTGTACGCCGTCACCAAAGGAGGCTCCGGGCTGTTCCGGGGCGACGCGGCGAAGCCCATCAAGACCAGCGAGTTGATTCAGTACGTGGATGACGGCTCGGTGCTGAGCGGCACGTTTCAGAAGGACGATGAGTTCGACGGCACACTCGTGATGAACGGCGTCAAGTCGTCTTTCACCGCCAATGTTCCGCCGGACGAGTCCACGGAGCGGGCGCAGCTCTATCAGGATATGTCGGACCACCATGTTGTTTATGACCTGGCGCACCCACTGCTGGACCAGAACACGCTGGGCATGATCGTGTCACTGCTGCTGCCGATCGGCGTGATCTTCTTCTTCTGGATGTTCTTTCTGCGCCAGGCGCAATCGGGCGGCAACCAGGCGATGTCGTTCGGGCGCGCCCGCGCCAAGCGCCTGACGGACAGCGTCCCCAAGGTCACGTTTGACGACGTGGCGGGGGTGGACGAGGCCAAGCAGGAGCTGCAGGAGGTCGTCGAGTTCCTGAAGAACGCCAAGAAGTTCCAGGCGCTGGGCGCGAAGATTCCCAAGGGCGTCCTGCTGCTCGGCCCTCCGGGGTGCGGCAAGACCATGCTGGCCCGCGCCATCGCGGGCGAGGCGGGCGTGCCGTTCTTCCACATCTCCGGCTCGGACTTCGTGGAGATGTTTGTCGGCGTCGGCGCGTCGCGCGTCCGCGACCTGTTCGACACGGCCAAGGCCAACCGGCCCTCGCTGATCTTCATTGACGAGATTGATGCCGTCGGTCGTCAGCGCGGCGCCGGCCTCGGCGGCGGGCACGACGAGCGCGAGCAGACCCTGAACCAGCTGCTGGTGGAGATGGACGGGTTCGACCCCAATGCGGGCGTCATCATGATCGCCGCCACCAACCGCCCGGACGTGCTGGACCCGGCCCTGCTGCGGCCCGGACGCTTCGACCGGCAGGTGACCGTGGACACGCCCGACGCCAAGGGGCGCGAGGCCATCCTGAACGTCCACCTGCGCGGCAAGCCGCTGTCGGACGACGTCAACGCGCAGGCGCTGTCCCGCCGCACCCCCGGCTTTTCGGGCGCGGACCTGGCGAACCTGGTCAACGAGGCCGCGCTGCTGGCCGCCCGCAAGGACAAGACGCGGGTGGAGATGCCGGACTTCAACGAGTCCATTGACCGCGTGGTGGCCGGGCCGGAGCGCAAGTCACGCATCATGAACGACCAGGTGCGCGAGCGCATCGCGTATCATGAGGTCGGCCACGCCATCGTCGGCGAGCTGCTGCCGAACGCCAATCCGGTCCACAAGGTGAGCATCCTGCCGCGCGGGCGCGCGCTGGGCTACACCATGCAGATGCCGACCGAGGACAAGTACCTGACCACGCGCCAGGAGTTCCTGGAAGACATCAGCGCGCTGCTCGCGGGGCGGGTCGCCGAGGAGATCGTCTACGACGAGGTGACGACGGGCGCGTCCAACGACTTCGAGCGCGCGACGGCTATCGCCCGCGCCATGGTCTGCGAGTACGGCATGAGCGACAGCTTGGGCCCGGTGGTCCTGGGGACGCGGCACGGCAACCCGTTCCTGGGACGGGACTGGAACGAGGAGCGCAACTACTCCGAGACGGTCGCCGTGGAGATTGACAAGGAAGTGCGCTCGATCATCGAGGGCTGCTACGAACGGTCGCGCAAAATCCTGACCGAGAACCGGGAGAAGATGGACCAGATCGTGGGCGTTCTGCTGGAAAAGGAATCGCTGGAGCGCGAGGACTTCATCGCCTTGATGGAGGGCGCGACGGCTCCTGAAGCGAAGGCCCCGCCGACCGCGCCGACGGCCCCGCCGACCGCCCCCGGTGAGGACACGCCCGTCCGCACCCCCGCCGGCGACCGCGCCCGCCGCGTCCCGCCCAGCCTGCGCCCGGAGCCGGCGTAGCCTTGATCTTGTAGGGGCGCAGCATGCTGCGCCCCTCCCTCATCCCCTATGGAAAATACTTACCGTTACCGGCTGTCCCGTCTTGTCCGCACCCAGAGTTCGGAAATTTTTCTGATCTGGGAGGAGGACCGGCGGGTGGGTCAGGTGGACCTGCACTACGCGCAGGACACGGTCCACGCGACGCTGGTCCTGGAGGCCGATCTTCCCGTCAACGTGGAGGAAGAGCTGCTCGCCCAGATTGACGACGACGTCGTGTCGTCCTACTTGCCGTCCTTTGACCGCGAGGATTTTCTCGTCACCGTCTTCCGGGGCGAGGAGATCTCCAACTACACCGACTCTTCGGGCGCGCTCGACGACATGGACGAGGAACACTTCGGCCCTGACGACGACGATGATGATGACGACTTCCGCCGCGAACGCTGAGACTCTTTCTCCCATACACGCTTTTTGAGGAACGTACCCATGTCGCCCGCCCCCACACAGAAGAAGGAGCTGGGGCAGATTCTGGTCCAGCAGGGTCTGCTCTCGCCCGCGCAGCTTGCTCAGGCCCAGGGCCAGCAGAAGGCCACGGGCCGGCCGCTCGGCCAGGTCCTGGTGGACCTGGAGCTGGTCGGCGAGGAGGACGTGACCAAGGCCCGCGCCCAGCAGGCGGACATGGGCTACACGCGGATTCAAGACCTGTCGGTGGATAAGAACGTGCTGCCGCTGGTGGATGCCGCCGTCGCCCGCCGTCACCTGATCCTGCCCACCGCCCGGACCCCGGACGGCACGCTGAAGGTCGTGGTCGCGGGCTGGAACCCACTGGTCATGGAGGCCGCCTCCAAGGTCGCTTCCGCGCACCGCCTGCGCATCTCGCCGTCGCTGGCGACCGAGGCGCACCTGCGCGGCGCTATCGAACATTACTATGAGTCCGTGCCCACGTCGGCCCCTGCGGCTGCGCCCGGCCCGTCGGCGGCCCCTGCCGCCCCGTCCGGGCGTCATGCGGTCCCGGTCGTCATCCCGCCTTCGGGGCCGACGGAGATGGTCCGCCCCGCCCCGCCGTCCACGCCGCAGGCTGGGGCCAAGCGGCCTTCGGAGATGTTCGCCTCGGCCATGGCCGCGCCCGCGCGGGGCGCGTCCTCCCCCACCCTGGGCCTTCAGGGCGGGACGCTGGACGAGATCGGCGGCGGCGAGGAGGTCGGCGTTGACCAGCCGATCGTCATCCAGTTCGTCAACCGGATTCTGGCCGACGCCATCAACAAGAAGGCCAGCGACATCCACTTCGAGCCGCGACGGGACGCGCTGGTGATCCGCTACCGGATTGACGGTACGCTACACAACGTGGACAGTATCCGGCGCGAATACCAGGCCGCCGTGTCGTCGCGCCTGAAGATCATGGCGGAGATGAACATTGCCGAGCGGCGTCTGCCCCAGGACGGCCGCATCGCCGTGACCATGGAGGCGCGGGCCATTGACCTGCGCGTCTCGTCCCTGCCCACCCAGTTCGGCGAGTCCGTGGTCCTGCGCATCCTGGACAAGAGCGGCGCGCGGCCCGACCTGGAACAACTCGGCTTTTCCGATGTCAACCTGACCCGGCTGAACTCGATCATCCGCAAGCCGCACGGCATCTTCCTGGCCACGGGGCCAACGGGGTCGGGCAAGACGACCACGCTCTACAGCGCCATCCACGCCATCCACTCGCCGGACATCAACATCATCACGGTGGAAGACCCGGTGGAGTACCACCTGGAGGGCATCCGGCAGTCCAACGTCAACGAGAAGGCGGGGCTGACGTTCGCCCGTCAGCTCCGGTCCATTCTGCGCCAGGACCCCGACGTCATCTACATCGGCGAGATTCGGGATGCCGAGACGGCGGAGATCGCCTTCCGGGCCGCCCTGACCGGACACCTGGTGTTCAGCACGCTGCACTGCAACGACGCCGCCGGGGCGGTGACGCGCCTGCTGAACATGAATGTGGACCCGTTCCTGGTCGCGTCGTCGGTGATCGGCATCCTGGCGCAGCGCCTGGTCCGCCGGGTCTGCTCCCAGTGCGCGCAGCCGACGCCGCCCGCCGACGCTGAACTGGCGGCCTTCGGCGTGGACACCGACTCGCCGGAGTTCCTCCACGCCCGGTTCTCGGCGGGCGTGGGCTGCGAGGTCTGCGGCCAGACCGGCTACAAGGGCCGGGCGAGCGTCCAAGAGCTGCTGGTGATGGACGACGCCATCCGGGCGATGGTGCTGCAGAAGCAGCCGTCGAACAAGATTCGCCGAGCCGCCATCGCGCGCGGCATGGCCCCGATGCGCGCGGACGCCGCCTCCAAGGTCATGCAGGGCGTCACGACCTTCGAGGAGGCCCAGAAGCGCGTCTACATTGAAGATGAGCCGGAAGACCTCCCCGCGTACTGACTGATGTTACGCAAGTCATGTGTGTTGTCGCGCCGGGGCGGAGGATCGCCCCGTCTGAACAGCACGTCCTTCGGACGGAGAACACCGGCCACAGCCCTGCCTTCGCTTTGAGTCTTCGTCCGAAGGACGCCTTTCGAGGCGGGGCGATCCTCCGCCCCGCTGATCCTCCGCCCCGGCGGGCCTGCGTAGCATCAGTTATAAACCCTCGTTGCTCTCCGTCGTGTACGGAAACCGACATCGCGCAAAAGGCGCGAGACGAAAGGGAAAATCAGCTATGTCACAGGACTCGAGTACAAACGCAGCAAAGAAGATGAAGGCGATGCTGCTGCCCCGGTTTGGAGGAGGCGACCAGTTTCGCTTGGAAGAGATCGAGCGGCCGGCACCGGGACCCGGAGAGGTCCTTGTTCGGATCGCAGGGACAAGTGTGAACCCTGTCGATGCCAAAGCCCGCGCCGGCGAAATACCGCAGATGTTCCCGGCAGAGCGTCTGCCGCTGCTGCTCGGCTTCGATGCAAGCGGTCGTGTCGAAGAGGTGGGCACGGGTGTTACGGATTGGCAGCCCGGAGATGCGGTCTATGGCTTTCCTGGAGCAGACCCAGGCACCTCCATGCAGTACAGTCGGGGCACCTTCGCGGAGTATATCTGCCTTCGTACAGACGAAGTTGCCGCCGCCCCCCGATCCATTCCGCTCGCCGATGCAGGGGCGATTCCTCTGGCAGCCATGACGGCCTGGCATGGTCTGATGACTCAGGGCGAGATGCAGCGCGGCCAGCGTGTGTTGATCCAGGGGGGATCAGGAGGGGTCGGCCACTTCGCCGTCCAGTTCGCGCATCGGCTCGGCGCGACCGTGTACGCGACGGCCTCCGGCAGAAACACGGAGTTCCTCCGGGAGTTGGGCGCGGACGTAGCGATTGACTACAACACGGATCAGCTCCAAGAGTTCGTGGGCCGGATGGACCTGGTGTTTGATCTGGCAGGCGGCAAGACGGAGGAGAGTTCTTGGGCTGCCTTGAAACCGGACGGTATGCTCGTTCTGGCTGCGGGGCAGCCGAACCCCGCTCTCGCGCGTTCACCCGGTCAGCGATCCCGCTTCGCCATGGCGCAATCAACCCGCGAGGACTTGGAGCGCGTGGCGAGGATGCTGGACGATCATCAGCTGCGCCTTACGATCTCCGGGCGCTTTGCGTTGGAGCAGGTCGGTGAAGCGCAATCTCAACTAGAGCGTGGCGGCTCTCGAGGCAAATTGCTCGTGACCGTTTCTCAGGGAGCATGAAGAACGCTCTCTTGATGGAGGGGCGCAGCAGGCTGCGCCCCTCCGAGCCTTCGCCCGTCTTGACAATCTCTCCCCGCCGGGTACAATACGCCCTATGGCAGACATCCCCCGTCCCAGCCTCACCCTTGTCACCGACCGCACCCTCTACCGGCCCCGGACGGAGCAGAAGGCGGACCCGCTTTCGCTCGTGGAGGCGGCCATCGCCGGCGGCGTCAACATCGTCCAACTCCGGGCGCGGGCGTCGCACGACGACCTGGGGCTGTTCGCCGTCGCCATGCGCCTGCGCGAACTGACGGCGGGCAAGGTCTGCTTCGTCGTGACGGGGGACTTGGAGTTGGCGGAGAAGTGCGGCGCGGACGGCGTCCTGCTGCCGGAGCGTTCCTATCGCCCTTCGGACGCGCGCTCGTTCCTGCGCGGCGAGGCGCGGATGGTCGGCGCGTTCGCGCACAGCGTCGCCGGGGCGGGCCGTGCCGAGCGCGGCGGGGCGGACTACGTGCAGATCGGCCCGGCGTTTGATCCCGATGAAGCCGAGGGGGGGCAGGCCGGGCTGGCGCTGATCCGCAAGGTCAAGGACGCTGTGAACCTTCCTGTGATCGCCTTCGGAGGCGTCCGCACCCCCGCGCACGTCGGCGACTGCCTGGGGGCGGGCGCGGACGGCGTCGCCGTCACCGACGCCGTCACCCGCGCCCCGGACCCGCAGAGCGCCGCCGCCGGGCTGCGCGCGGCCCTGGACGCCGCCTGGCGCGTCACGCAGGGCGGCTGACACCCGTTGACGGAGTTCCGCGATGTGTGTTATCATGGGAAGATGAGACTCCGCCGCACCTTCGCTGTCGCCCTCTCTGTCGCCGCCGCACTTTTCGGCCTCGGCACAGTCCCTGCCCGCGCCGCCCACCGGCATCACCCACACGTCTCCGCCGCCGCCCGCGCCCGGGCCGCTCACCTTGTCCGGCTGGCCGCGCAGGAGAAGTCCGCCTGGCGCGCGCACCTGGCCCGGCTGCGCGCCCTGCCGCGCCACCAGCGCGTGGCCGTCAAGCGGCACGACCGGCGCTACAAGCAGCAAGTTTTGGCGCAGCACCAGGCCCACGCGGCGCACCTGGTTCGTCTGGCGGCACACGAGAAAGCCGCATGGCGCGCGCACCTGGCGAAGATCGCTGCACGGGACGCTCACGCGCGGAACGTGAATGCCCGGCGTGTGGCGACGCAGGCATCGCACCGGAACGCCTTGGCCGCGCACAACGCGCGTGTGGCCCGCCTGAGTGCCGGGCATCTGGCGCGCGCGCGTGCCCACGAGCAGGCGCTGGCGCAGAAGGCGCTGGCCCAGCGGACCAGAGTGGCGAAGCGTCAGACCATCCACAATGCCCGGCTGGCGACGGCGCGCGCCCACTGGGTCGCCCTGCACGGCGACGGCAGCGGGGGGCGCAGTATCCGGTTCTGGCAGGCCGACGCGGCGGGCGTCCCGGTCAAGTGCATCACGGTGGACCTGAACGACGCCAACGTGAAGGTCTCGGCGGTGATGGCCCAGCGCGGCTCCGGCACCGCCGAACCGTTCAAGCGGATGATCCAGCGGGCCGACCCGAACGTGGCCGTCACCGGCACGTTCTTCTCCCTGGACAACTTGCAGCCCGTCGGCGACATCGTCATTGACGGCAGCCTGATCCACTTCGGCGGCATGGGCACGGCCCTGTGCATCACGCCGAACAACCGGGCGCGCATGGTGGAGTGTGAGTGGGGCCGTCACCACGACTGGAGTTCCTACGACTTCGTGGTCGCCTGCGGCCCGCGCCTCCTGGAACACGGCCGGATCGTGCTGGACCCTGGGGCCGAGCGGTTCCGCGACCGGCACATGCTGGCCCCGAACTCCCGCATCGCCGTCGGCATCACGCGCGGCAACAAGATCGTCTTCGTGATGACCCACAAGCCGATCTACCTGGGCCGTCTCGCCAAGGTCATGCGCGCCGTGGGCGCGTCCGAGGCCATGAACCTGGACGCCGGGACCAGCACCGGCTTCTACTACAATGGCGCGGTGCTGGCCCATCCGGGCCGTAAGTTGACCAACATGATCGTCGTCTACGGCCGCCGGTCGCACTACTGGCAGGAGCTGCCCCAACTCGTCCCCGCCGCCTACCGCCGCATGGACCCGCACTACAGCCCCCGCCGCGTCACCCAGGGCCTCGGTTCCGGCAACCCGCGCGGGTGACGGGTAAGAGAACGGGCGCGAAACTTCTGCCGTGGGTTTAGCGAGTATGATGTCATCAGGAGGGACAAATGCCGCTGCCTGCTTTTCGGGAGGACGGGTGGTTGCCCGAAGGCCATCATGCCGCCACCTGGCAAGAAGTGGCATTGCGTTTGGGGGGTGAAGCGGGAAGTCGCCGCGCCGCCATATTTTCCAGTTTGTTGAGATGGCGAGACGCGGTTGTTGTCAAAGGGATGGCCGGGCTGGTCATCCTTGACGGAAGTTTCGTCTCCAGCAAAGAAGCGCCTGGGGATTTCGACCTGTTTTTCTTGTACGATGAGGCTGCCGAGGCGTTGCTGCGAAATGACTCGGAGGCGCGGTCATTGACGGACTACCAAGCCTGCCGAGCGCAGGGTTTCTTGGGCGACATATATGCACTGCCGGCGTCACTCCAAAAGTTCTCGCCGACGTTGAGCGGTCTGGATATGTTTGACTCTGACCGTCAGGGGACGCCCAAGGGTGTCGTAGAGGTGATGGTATGATTCATGATGTCAAAGAACTCTCGGCCTCATTGCGCTACGCTTCCGGCTGGGCGGACACGCTGGAAGGACTGAGACGGCACTCGGAGGCGACGGATGCGACCCTGCTTCCAACAACCTCGGCAGGCCCTCTGGCGGAGCTTCGGCGCGTCATCATGGAGGCACGTGAGTTTGTGGAGGCGTTGCCTCAGTCTGTGACGTTGGAAGAGAGTACAGACTACCGGCTGCCGGTTCAAGGCGATGTAACACAGACCGATGTGGTGAAGGTTGCATAGTCGGTACCGTCTGAAGCCTCAGACAACGTTGCGCCGAACAGAGTTGGAATGAGCGCTTTAACAAACCCCAGGCCGAAGATTGAGCGCGGCTATGTTCCCCGGACGGTGCTGGCCTGGTCGGTCGAGTTCTCCGGCGACGCCATGCAGGTATTCTTGACGGACGGGCGCATCTTGAGTGTCCCCCTGCTGTGGTTCCCGCGCCTGCGGGCGGCCACTCCCGAACAACTCGCGCAGGTAGAGATTGGGGGCGGCGGGGTGGGCCTGCACTGGCCGGAGATCGACGAAGACCTATCCATGGCGAACCTGATGGCCGGGGCCGATCCACTCACCGCGTAGCCATTCGCCAACGGGAGTCGGTTGGCTCAATTGTCTGGTTGCGGCGTTGGCGGAGGAACGGCAGATGGGCAAAGCGTTTGCATGGTTGATGACGTGGCTCGTGCTGACCGCGTTCTTTTACGTTGCCTACGGCCTGCTGTCGCTGGCTGTCTCGCACTCTTGGCCCAGCCCAATACGGCTGACATCCTGGCAGATACCGGCTGGGTCTGCCCTGGCCGCGTCGCTGCCGACGAAGCAATGGGGCGGACGATGGTTGCACTGGGTTCGGGGGCCGGAAGACACCAAGCCAACCACATAGTTTACTGTTGGGCTGAGTGAACAAGACTGTGTCATTTCCATGCGCCGGGCGTTGATCCATGAGCAGAAGCAATATGAGCGATACCTCCAACAACTCTTCGGGAGCTAACCTGCAATCCGGCTCGCGGATGGACTGGGCGCGTCTTGATGCGCTCGCCGACGAGGACATTAACACTTCGGACATACCAGCATTGACCGAAGAGGATTTCGCCCGGTCGCAATGGCGCTTTCCTTCTTCCGAGCAATCAGAAGCCGCTGTGACTTCTCACGCTGTCGCCGTGGAAGTCATTGTGGATCAAGACACCCTGCGCCTGTACGCCGCGGCGCACAGGGCTACGGCGTGAGCCGGACATGACAACACAGACGCGCTCTTGGGCGGAGATCAGCGGCCCGGCGCTTTTGCACAACATCAAGCTGCTGAGGCGGCGGTTCGGCCCGGCGCGGCTGATGGCGGTGGTCAAGGCGGACGCTTACGGGCACGGCATGGGCCTGGTCGCGCCGCTCTGTGCCGAAGCGGGCGTGACGGATTTTGGGGTGGCGACGGTGGAGGAGGGTGTCACCCTGCGCGGCCTGCTGCCCCATGCTGCGATTTACGTCATCGCCCTGACGTTACCCGAAGATGCCGAGGCGCTGGTCGCGCATCGGCTTGTGCCGTTTGTCAGTTCGCTGGCGATAGGCCGGGCGCTTGCGACTGCAGCGCGGGCGCAGGGCGTCGTCGCCGAGGCGCATTTGGAAGTGGACACGGGCATCGGGCGGGCAGGGACGTCAGTGGCGGAGGCGCGGGGGATGCTCGCCGAATTGGATGGGCTGGCGGGGCTGCGCGTGACGGGGCTTGTCACCCACTTCGCGTCTGCCGATGAGGACCCCGACGACGCCCAGGCCCAGCATGGACTTTTCGCGTCGCTGCTGGCCGAACTAGGACCACGCGCTGACACGCTGCTGGTCCACGCCGCCAACTCCCCGGCGACGCTCACTATGCCCGCCGCCCGGCATCAATTGCTACGGCCCGGCCTGCTGCTCTACGGAATCGAGCCGATGCCGGGGATGTTTCGGGACTTTGATCTGCCCCTATGGCCCGTGCTGGCGCTGAAGGCGCGGGTGCTGCTCTGCCGGGGATTGCCGGGCGGGGCCACCGTCTCCTATGGGCGCACCTACACCGTGCCGCCCGACGGCGGGGTCTATGCCACGCTCGGCATCGGCTACGGGGACGGCTACCCGCGCCGCCTGTCCAACGTCGGCCATGTGCTGCTGCACGGACGCCGCGCCCCCATCCGGGGCCGCGTCTGCATGGATCAAGTGGTGGTCGATGTGACGGACATTCCCCAGGCGAGGGAGGGCGACGTGGCGACGCTGATCGGCGCGGACGACGCGGAGGAGATCACGGCAGGCGGCCTCGCGGCCCTCGTCGGCACGACGCCGCATGAGGTCACGACCTGCCTGACGGGCCGGATACTGCGAATCAAGACCGCCATTACCCGCCTCAGCGGGTTGTGAGCCACCCCAGGAACGCATCAGTGCGAGCGAAAGTTGCAGTAACACCACCCGCTCGTAAAAGCGATTTTGCCTCAGCCGTGCCAAAGTCTCTCGTATTGCCTGTGAGTAGGACTTTCTCGTCATCTCCCGTCCGAGCATGACGCAGAATGACAGAAAGGATAAGATTATCATTGGCGCCGGAGAGGTGGTCGTGTTCCAAGCTCTCTCGAAGCGCATCCGGCGTCAGTGGCAGCAGCATGACCCTTGGCTTACCCGACCTCGGTTGCGCGGCCCGTTCCAGAATGGCGTTTAGCCGCCGCTCAAGCTCATTGATGAGGTTACGATTCTCGATCCGAGCCTGCTCCAAATGTGTCCGCAGAGATACTGCATGAGCGGAAACGATGCTCCTCCCAATGTCGCTGATCCGGCTGTCCATCTCCTGCTCGAAGCGGTTGCTCAAGTTGATCTTGGCTCGTGTTGCGGTTAATGCTTCTATGACACAAATGTCAGGAATGGCAATCACCAGGTCACGCCTGGGTATTCGAAAATCTCCTCCGCTCGCGCGTCCTGACCGCTCGCTATACCCAGTAGAAAGTTGGTCTCAACGTACAGTATCATAGACACGTCATGCCGACAAGGCGGCTTCACTCCGCGTCGTGCCGCCTGCCAACTGACCCGCCAGGCCAATCTCAGCAATCTCGACGGCATAAGGCGGTGACGACAACTTCCAGTGATAAGCAATGTCCCGCAGCCAAGCCTCCACAAGCCCAATCAAGTAGTGTTCATAAATCGGTTTCTGCCCGTAATCCGGCTCATAGGGCGTGAGCGCCTGTGCGGTATCCAATGTGGCGGCAGGGTTGGGGAGGCGCTGACCGTCCCAACGGTAGACCCTGACCTTCCGGCTGTCAACAAGCATCGCGTAGTGTACGGCGGCAGGCATGAGGCGGAGGTATTCGGTCAGTTGCGCCTGACTCCGCTGAACCTCTTGCCTGTCCACTAAGGGCCTTGCTTTGACTTCGACCACAAGCGCGGGTTTTTCCTCGCGGTCGAACGCAATGATGTCTGCGTATCTTTTCGTCTCCATAGCGGATCGCCCCTTTCCTCGCAGTGCGCAGTATACCGTTTAGTGCTTGTTGTAGGTCCCGCGCCGCCTGGCCGAGACCTGGTTGGAGACGAGGTTGCGCGTCTTGGCCGTGTCCGTCGCGGCGGTTTTGGCCTTGCCGTTGGTGTCGGCGGGCTTCTTGGCCGGGGACGTGCCGTTTGCTGGGCCGCTGTCGCCTGTGTCTTCGGTCAGGCTATGGAGCAGGGTCGGCTTCGGGCGGGCTGCCGGGACGGCGGCGGGCTTGGGCGGCAAAGCTCCGGCCAGCGTCTCGGCCATCTCCTCCACCTGGTTGAGCATCTTGGCCGGGGTGTCCGGGGTCGCCAGGAAGACGACGTCGGGCAGGAACTGGTGCTGCATATAGGTCCGGGCGAGGCGCTTGACGGCGTCCGGCGGCAGGTGCGTGCCGGAAAAACGGACGGCGACGCGGCGCTTCTCGGCGATGATGCTGCCGATGCCGATCTCCTGACAGCGCAGGCGCAGACGCATCACGGCGAGCAGGTTCCAGACCGAGCGCGGCGGGTCGCCGTAACGATCTTCCAGTTCCTCCTGGATACGGGCCACGTCCTCCGTGCGCCGGACCGCCGTGAGCTTCTTGTACATCAAAATCCGCTCGGCCTCACTGGGGATGTAGCGCTCCGGGATGAACGCATCCAGCGGCAGGGAGATGTTCGGCAGCTCGAACTCCGCCTCGATCTCGTCGCCCTTGAGTTCGTTGATGGCCTGGGAGAGCAGCTGCGTGTAGAGATCGAAGCCGACCGTGGCGACCGTCCCCGACTGCTCCGCGCCGAGCAGGTTCCCCGCGCCGCGTATCTCCAGGTCACGCAGGGCGACCTTGTAGCCGCTGCCGAGATCGGAGAACTCGCGCAGGGCCGACAAACGCTTCTCGGCCACCTCGGTCAGCACCTTGTCCTTGCGGTACAGGAAGTAGGCGTAGCCCTGGCGGCGGGAGCGCCCGATGCGGCCCCGAATTTGATACAACTGGGACAGGCCCAATCGGTCCGCGTTGTCCACGACGATGGTGTTGACGTTGGAGATGTCCAGGCCGCTCTCCACGATGGTGGTGCAGACCAGGACGTTGAACTCGCCCTCGCTGAAGCGGGACATGACATCTTCCAGATCATCCTCGTGCATCTGGCCGTGGGCGAACTCGACCTTGGCCGTGGGCACGAGGCGTCGCAGCTTCTCGGCCATGTGCGAGATGCTCTCCACGCGGTTGTGCAGGAAGTAGATCTGGCCGCCCCGGTCCAGCTCGCGCATCAGGACCTCGCGGACCAGCTCGTCGTCGTACTCTTTCACATAGGTCTTGATCGGCAGGCGGCCTTCGGGCGGGTCGTCAATCAGCGACATATCGCGGATGCCGGACAGGGACATATGCAGGGTGCGCGGGATGGGCGTCGCCGAGAGGGTCAGCACGTCCACGCTCTTGCGCATATTCTTGATGCGTTCTTTATGGGAGACGCCGAACCGCTGCTCCTCGTCCACGACGAGTAACCCTAAATTGTGGAACTTGATGTCCTTGCCGAGCAGCTTGTGCGTCCCGATGACAATGTCCACGATCCCCTCGCCTAAGCCCCGGATGGTCTGCGTCGCCTCGGACTTGGAGACGAAGCGGGACAGCATCTCCACCCGGACGGGGTAGGCAGCCAGGCGCTTGCGGAACGTGTTCAGGTGCTGCTGGGCGAGGATCGTGGTCGGGCAGAGGACGGCGACCTGCCGACCGCTGCTGGCGGCCTTGAAGGCGGCGCGGATCGCCACCTCGGTCTTGCCGTAGCCGACGTCGCCGCAGATCAGCCGGTCCATCGGCTTGTCGTCTTCCAGGTCCTTCTTGACATCCTCGATGGCCGAGAGCTGGTCGGGCGTTTCCTGAAACGGGAAGTCCTCCTCCATCTCCTGCTGCCAGGGCGTGTCCGGGGGCAGGGACGGGCGGCGGGCGGCCTGGCGGGCGGCGTACAGCTTGATGAGGTCCGCCGCCATCTCCTGCACCTGCTTTTTGGCGCGCTTGGTCGCCCGCGCCCAGTCGCCGCTGTTCAGGCGCGTGATGGTCGGCGGGCTGTCCTGGTTGCCGATGTATTTCTGCACCCGGTCCACTTGGTCGGTCGGGACATAGACTTTGTCGCCCTCGGCGTAGAGCAGCAGCAGGTAGTCGCGCTCGGCCCCGTCCGCGCCCTTGAGCCGGGTGATGCCCGCGTAGCGCCCGATGCCGTGGTGGATGTGGACGACGTAGTCGCCCTCGCGCAGTTCCAGATACGACGTGATCTTCAGGCCGTCCTTGAAGCTGCGCTTGGGGGCCTTCTGGTGGGCGCGGTGGCCGAAGATGTCCGTGTCGGTGGCCACCATCAGGCGGCCTTCGGGCAGCTTGAAGCCGTTCAGGAGTACGCCGGACATGACATACAGGCCGCCCTCGCCGTCCGGCTCCAGCCGGTCCAGCGGGGACGCGGGCAGGCGGCGCTCGGCCAGCATCTGCCGCAGCTTCTCGGCCTGCTCGGTGACCAAAACGACGCGGAATCGGAAGCCGAGCCAGGACTCCACGGCCTCATAGAACGCGGGCAGCCGCCCGGTGAAGCTCTCCATGGCGCTGGACTGCGTGGTGAGGGTCACGCGCGGCTTGAGGCCCTCCGGCTCCCGTCCCAGCAGGGACAGGGCAAGGGCGGTCTCCGCCGCCCTCACGGCGTCGGTCAGTGTGTCAAAGGGGCAGGCGTGGCGGGCGTCGGCGGTGATCCACTCGCCGCGCGCGGCGCGGGCCTCGGCGATATCCGCCACCTCCTGCGCGGTCTGCTCCCAGCGCGCCTTGGCCTGGCTCGGCTCGTCCAGCACGAGCAGGGCGTCGGCGGGGAGATAGTCCAGCGCGCAGACGGCGTCGGGGTAGAGGAACGGCAGGTAATACTCCGTGTCGTCGAAGTACGCGCCCGTGTGCATCTGGGCGAGGTCGCCCTCCACCCGTTCTTCCATTCGCTCGGCGTGTTCCCCGCCCCGCCCTTCCAAATCTGCCTCCCGTAAAGCCCTGACGCGGCCCGGCAGGTCCTTCTGAAGCTGGACGGCGGCGCGGGCGACGGCCTCGGCCTCGTAGGGGACCTCGCGGACGGGGCGGATCGTCAGGGCGTCCTGCTTGCCCGATGACCGCTGGGTGTCGGGGTCGAAGGGCCGGATGGCCTCCACGTCGTCCCCGAAGAAGTCCACGCGGAAGGGCCGGGCGGCGTCGCCGGGGAACACGTCCAGGATGTCGCCGCGCCGGGTCCACTGACCGGGCTGTTCGACGGCCTCGACGCGCTCGTACCCGAACTCCACCAGCGTCTTTTGCAGCGCCCCTAAGTCCACCGTCTCGCCCGCCGTCAGGCCGACGAGGCGATCCCGGATCAGTTCGGGCCGGACGGTGCGCTGGAGCCAGGCCCCGATGGGTCCGACGGTGATCTGGGCCTCGCCCCGCGCCAGACGCTGTAGGGCCGCCGTGCGCTGTCCCAGGATGCCCAGGTCGGGCGCACCCTCGTTGAAGATCAGCGTGTCCGTGGCGGAGACGAGCAGGGCCTGGCCCGCGTCCTCGACGCCATAGGTCCTCAAATCGTCGGACAGCCGCTGCGCTTGATCCGCGTTGTAGGTGACAAGGGCCAGGGGCCGCCCGGTCTCCCCCGCGAGCTGCGCCAGCAGCCAAGCCTTCGCCGTCACCGGCACGCCTTCCAGTTGAACAAGGCCGCCCTTGTCCAGTTGCGCCTTCAAGTCCCGGTAGGCCGGGTAGTCCTCGGCCAGCGACGGCAGTGTCTGTAAGTCCATGCGTTGTTCTCTTCCCAGTCCTTCGCTCAGTTCCTGTTCCAGCGCCTCGATTGTCGGCAGTTGCCTCAACCCGATAGTGCAACAGGCTGTTGCACTATTTGCTCATGGAGCCTCTTGCATGAGTCAGCAGTAGAGCGAGGCGGTGTGTTTATGATGCACTGCGATTTGTGCAAGCGCCCCTTGCACGCCATATCATTCATCGGGCCGGAGTTATCTGCTCCTCCGTAAGCGGCACACACGAAAGGGCCTGGGCGGCGTGAAAACAGCCCAAGCCTGCCACGTCTTGTTTTTGCCGTCCTATTATACCCGAACGGGCGTCCGCCCGTACCTGTTCAGAAGACGATCAAGGGCGCTTCCCGGACAGGAACAGGAGCGAGTCGGCGAGCCAACGCTGCTGAAAGGCGGCCTGCATGGGTGGCAGACAGTGGAACAGGACCGTGCCGCGTCCCAGCGGGGCCGTGAAGTCGCCCGCGCCCAGGGTGCGGTCGTGGTCACGCCCGTAGCCGGTGATGATCTGCACCCCCGGCCCGTCTACTTGCATGCCGTTAGAGGCGCCGGGGCCGACCTGATAATCCCCGTGCATGGCCTCATTGACCGGCAATCCGGCGTAGACGGGGTGGGCGCGGACGAAGTACCAGCAGCCCATCCAGGGGGCGCGCTGGCCGCCGACCAGGCCGCCGTAATGGAACGCCCCGGCGGCGGCGAGGTCGTGTGCGTAGCCGTCCGCCACCGGCGCGTTGCTGGTCATCACCAGGAGCGGCAGGCCGCGCGCCACCTGCGCCAGCAGGGCCGCGCCCAAGCTGCCCGATGCTTGGTAAGGCTGCCAGACCTGGCCGCTCTTGTCGGTGTAGGGGCCGCTCCCGAAATAGACGGCCTGTGTCTTGCCGCCGGCCTGCACCTTGACGGCGGCGAAGGTCGCGTTGTCCACCCGCGTGAGACCCGGCTGTATGGTCACCGTCCCGTCGGGCGCGCTGACGGTGACTGTCCGCGTCAGCGCCACATCGGGGCCGCCCGCCTGCGCCAAGATGTCCAGGCCGGGCAGAACGGTCTGGCCGTTGATCCGCACGTCGAAGACACGCTGGCCGGGTTTAGTGAAGTAGGTCTCAGCGAAGTACAGCGTGACCTGGGCGGGGCCCGGCGGCAGCCCGGTGAACGTGAACCCGAGGTCCGCGGCGGTCCCGTAGCGCTGCGACCGGAAGAGGGCGGGGTCAGCGGTCCCCCCGATCGGCGTGTCGTCGGCGACACCGTAGGCGCTGCCGACGGGCGGCCCCGTGGCGACGACGATGTCCGGGGGCGTGTCCGGGGCGTAAGCGGCGGCGGTGACACCGGGCAGGGCGTTCAGCGCCCGGAGCGCCTCGCTGTCCCCGCCCAGGACGCCCACCCGAAGATTGGGCAGACGTGGCAGGCCGACGACTCGAATCCCGCGCGTCTCCTGAACAGGGCCGAGCGCGAACGTCAGATGGTACACGCCCTCCTGCGTGAGCGGCGGCGTGGTCAGCCCGGCGTCCAGGGAATACACGAACTGGTCGGTGTGGTAGGCCGGAGCCGTGTAGACGCCCAGCACCCGGCGGCGGCCCTGCGGGTCGGTCAGTGTCAGGCGCAGCGCGCCGGGGGCGGCACGGTTCGTCTCGTTCAGCAGGTACAGGTCGTAGGTGACGGTCCCGCCGGGAGCGACGGCGGACTGGCGGACACGCACCACGGGCAGCAGGGGGCGCAGGCTGTCGCGGATAAGCTTCGGGTCGCCGTGGAAGTTGCGGAGGTTGTCCACCAGGCCGGAGTGATCTTCAATCGCAGTCGTCTCCCAGCCGCTGATGGTCAGGTAGTCGCTAGCGTCCGAGAGGCGGGCGCACTCGATGACGTTGGCCCAATAGCCGTACTCTTTGTTGCCGATGGACTGAAAGAGCGAACTCGCCGTGGGGAACGCGGGCCGGAAGCCCCAGCGGTCCAGGAACGTGTCATAGGCCCCCAGAATCTGCTGGTGGTCCAGCAGGTCGTAGCTCGCGCCGCCCATCTCTTTGATCTGCCGGACCATGAGCGCGTGGTCATCGGGGACCGCCGCGCCGCCCATCTCGCCGTAGTCTGTGATCTCCTGGGTGTCGGTGTTTCGGTAGACGTAGTTGGTCGGCCCCTGGTAGTCCCCATCCTGCCAAATGCCGTCCGGTGTTCCGACCGTGTGCTGATCCCACCAGCCGGAGGTGCCGTCGCCGTGATCATAATACACGGTGTCGTCGTAGGGCTTCATCCAGGCCTCGCCCGTGGGGCTGATGCCGCTCTTGAGAACGATGGTTCGGCTGGGGTCCTCCTGGTGCATCCGGCGCAGCAGGTAAAAGACGCGCGGGTTCTTGAGATCGAAAGTGGCCTCGTTCTGCACCACATAGACCACCAGTGAAGGGTGGCTGCGGTCGTCGTCCATCATGCGGAGGATACGATCCTCCTGATATTTCTCCAGTGAGGTGGTCGCCGCGCCGCTGTCCGTCGGGGCATGGGTTCCGATGGCGAACTGGCCGCCGCCCGGCTCCATGTAGCGCAGCAGGCCGAGTCGGTCCTGGTCGTCCAGCACCTCCGGCTTGCCCATGTTGCGGTGGAAGTTCAGGCAGTTCAGGCCGAGGGTTTTCGCGTCCTGGACTTCCTTGACGGCCAGCGCGGGCGTCGGCCACAGGCCGTTCAGGCCCCAATAGCCCCAGGAGATCGCCGAATAGACCCGAATGCGCCGCCCGTTCAGGCGCAGCACGGCGTTCGTGCCGACGCCCTCCGGGCCGAACCAGCGGAAGCCAAAGGTCACGTCCCGCGTGTCGGCGCTTTGACCGTTGACCCAGGCCATATGCAGGCGGTAAAGCGTCGGTGTCTTCAAGTCCCAGAGTTTGGCCTGGGGACAGGAAATTTGCGCCTGCACCGGCAGGTCACTCCCGGCAGGAACCCGCACCGACAGCGATGTGACGCCCAAAATATCACCCGTACCCGGCGCGATGACGGAGGCTCGGACCACGCCTTGAAGCATCTTTTCAGTGCCGTTGTGCAGCGTCGCACACGCCCGAATCGTGCGCATTTGGGGCGTATTCAATGCCCAGGCATCGGAAATCAGGGCCGAATCGCCATGTGCCGTCAAAGTGATGTCCCGGTCCAGGCCGCCGAACCCGTGGTCGAGATAGTACTGGACGCCGCCCCAGTTGTCGGTCATCCAGTCGCCAAAGTCCAGCCGCCCGCCGGGGTTGGTGATCCGAACGGCGAGCAGATTGGGTCGGCCCGGCTTCATGGCCTTGGTGAGATCACAATCGAATCCCGTCTCCTCGATCATGCTGTAGCCGACGAGTGTGCCGTTGAGGTAGACTTCGGCCCGCTGCCGCGCCCCCCGGACGTGCATGATGACCGTCCTGCCCGCGAACGCGGCAGGAATCGAGAGGGGCCGCCACCACCAGGAGACGCCGATGTAGTTGCCGTTGCGGACCTGCGGGTCGCTGTTGTCATTGAGGTATTCGCCGCCGGTGTAGGGGCGCAGGCCGAACTTCCCCCAGTAGTGCTGCTCCACGGTGGACGGGAGCGTGATGGGAATGCCCTGATGACTGTTGAGCATCCCCCATCCACCCGTCGGCGGGTGGACCGGCATCTGCGCCAGGGACACGTCTTCGGGAAGATAAACTTTGTCCTGACGCCACTGCGCCTGCGTGTCCGGCCACAGCCGCCAGCCCGTGTCCGGGACGCTCACAGCCGTCGTGGCGAGCGCCGCGCGCCCCAACGCCAGGAGGCAGAGGGGGAGTAAGAACCAAAGCAAGTGACGTTTCAGGGTTTCCATAGCGAGATGACCAAGCCTCCAACAACGATGAACGCGCCGCCGAGGATGATGGGCAGGGTCGGTCGTTGGTGGAACCCGACCCAGGCGATGATCTGGGCGACGACGAAGAAGAACACGACGTAGATGCCGAGCAGCCGCCCGAAGTCCCAGCGCGGCGCGTTGACCACACAGCCGTAGGCGAACAGGATCAGCGCACCGGCGGCCAAAAGACCGGCGCGGCGCAGGACGTTCGGGCCGAACAGGCCCGCGCGCACGAGCGCGTCGCCACCGGCTTCGAGTGCCGCCGCCAGCAGAAGAAGGAGCAGCGCCCATCCGGTCTTCATAGGTCGGGAATCTGCCAATCCATCGGGGGCTTGCCGAAGGTCTCCAACGCGGCGTTGATCCGCGAGAAGGGCCTGCTGCCGAAGAAGCCGCTGCGGGCGGACAGGGGCGAGGGGTGGGCGGACTGCACGACCGTGTGACGCTCTATGCCAATGAGTGCGCGCTTCTTCTGGGCGTAGCCGCCCCAGAGGACGAACACGGCGGGGTCGGCGCGGGCGCTGACGGCACGGAGGACGGCGTCGGTGAATGTCTCCCATCCCCGGCCCTTGTGGGAGTTCGGCTCGTGGGCGCGGACGGTCAGCACGGCGTTGAGCATCAATACGCCCTGCCCAGCCCAGGACACCAAATACCCGTTGTTGGGGACGCGGCAGCCGAGGTCCGTCTTCAGTTCCTTGAAGATGTTGACCAGCGACGGCGGGGGCGGGACGCCGGGGCGGACGGAGAAGCACAGCCCGTGCGCCTGCCCGTCGTTGTGGTACGGGTCCTGGCCGAGCAGAAGCACCTTGACCCGCTCGGGCGGCGTGAGGGCGAGGGCGCTGAACACGTCGGCCTCCGGCGGGAAGACCGTGTGTTCGCGCCGTTCGGCGTCCACGAAGGCTTCGAGTTTGGGCCAGTAGGGCTTCTCGAACTCACCGGACAACGCGGGCCGCCAGGGTTCGGGAATGGTCAGGGGCATAGGTGGTGTCGCTTTGGGTCGGTAGTCGTGCCCCCGGCGTTGAAACGCCGGGCTATTCTCCAGCGAAGGAAAGTCCCTGCGGGACTGCGGACGCGTATCTTCAGTCCCGCAGGGACTTTCCGTGCCTCAAGAATAGCCCGGCGTTTCAACGCCGGGGACGCTTTACGGCAGCCGCCTACGACCGGCGCACGTCGGTGAGTGCGCCGCCCGCGCCGCCGGACTCCCAGGCGGCCTCGGTCAGCTCGATGGTGCGCAGGCCGCAGATCGGCGGGGCGGCGACCTCCTCGGTGCCGAGGATGGCGTGGATGAAATTGGTGTCCACGTCCGACGAGGCGGGCATGTCGGCGGGTTCGGGGCTGAACGTCTTGCCGTCCGTGCCCTGGACCTGGAAGGCGCTGGAGTTGCGGACGTAGAACGAGCCGCGCTCGCACCAGATGGTGATGTCCTCGTACCAGCCCGCCGCGTCGCCGACCACGGAGATGGTCCCCTGCGCGCCGCTGGTGAACTTGACGGTCAGGGCCGTGTTGATGTCCACGGGCGTACCCCGGTTGTCCATGAACGCGGCGACCTTGTCCGGGGCCAGTCCCGTGGTCCAGAGGATGATGTCGAGCAGGTGCGAGCCGCTGTCGTTGATCTGGCCGCCGCCGGAGAGCGCGGGGTCCTGACGCCACGACCCGGCGGTGCCCTTGGCCCAGCCCTGCTGCTGTAGGGCGTTGATGAACTGCACGGGGCCGAACTCGCCGGAGGCGATCTTGTCCTTGATGAAGCGGAAGCGCCCGTCGGTGTGGCGCTGGTAGGCCAGCGCGACGACTTTTTTGGTCTCATCAATCTTCTTCAGGAGCGCGTGGGCGTCCGTGACACGGTTGACCATGGGCTTCTCCAGCAGCACGTGCGCGCCCCCTTCCAGGCTGTCCACGGCCTGCTGGAAGTGCTGCGTGTGCGGGGTGCAGATGACCACGGCGTCGGGCTTGGTCTCTTCCAGGAGCTGCCGGTAGTCGGCGAACGTTTTCGCCCCGGCGACGCCCGCGCCGTGCCTGGCCTGCGTGTTCTCCAGGCTCTTCTCGCTGGCGTCGGCCAGCGCGACGATCTCCACTTCGGGCAGCTTCAGCAGCCGCTCCACGTGCCCCTGGGCGATGCCGCCCACGCCGATCATGCCGACACGAATCTTTTCCAGTTGGTCCGCCATTGTGTCTCTTTTCTCCTTTACCAATTGATAGGGTAGACGTTGATGCCGGTGAAGGCGCCGAGGGCGACGTAGAAGCCGCCGCCGAACAGGTCACCGGCGATGAGGCCCAGAAAGAACGGCTGCGAGGCGCGGTAGAAGCGCGCGCCGCCGTAGCGCAGGGCCAGGGACTTGAACAGCCAGGCCAGCAGGAACGGCAGCCACGTCGCCGACATCGTGTAGGTGTTGGCGATGGCGTAGCCGATGGGGTGCAGCGGCCACCAGACGAACCGGGTGCGCAGGAAGGTCAGCAGGGCCGTCATGCCGAAGCCGAAGGCCACCGCGCCGATGCCCGGCCCGTCCGGCGTGGGCCGGTTATGGATCAGGTACACCAGGTTGTCGAAGGGGACCTTGCCCTGGCCGGTGCGCCACGGCTCCGTCTTGGCCTCCGCGCCGTAGCCGTGCCAGATCGAGAGCGCGATCAGGAACGAGACGACCAGCCCGATGCCGGTGGCGAGCAGGATCGCCTTCACCAAGGAGCGGCGCGACGCCCCGACCTCCTGGGCCATTTTGAACGCCTCCAACTGGTGCGGCATGGCGATGCAGCGCAGGTCGAAGTTGGACAAGACCGGGCGCAGGAAGGCCAGGATGGTCAGGTCCGGGGTCGAGAGCAGGCCACCGGCGAAGGTCTGCGTCACCAGCGTGTTGACGTCCACATCGGGGCCGAACAGCCAGGCGTCGCCGGTCTCCGCCCGCACCCGCGTCGCCGCAAGATAATACGCCAGCCCCAGCAGGATGACGATGAGGGCGACCAGCGGGTTCATCCCGCCCGCCGCGCAGAAGCCGACCATGAACACGAGCGAGAGACACAGGCCGATGAAGGCCGCGCGGTAGGACAGCGGCTCCTGCGAGTCGTCCAGCGCGTCGTTGCGCCCGATGGCCTTGAGGAAGACATCCTTCAGGTACCCGCGCGCCAGGAACAGGGAGATCAGGGTCAGGCCGAGGAACGCCCCCGCGCCCTGGTAGCCCAGGAACGGGAAGCTGCCGTGTCCGGCGGCGACGACGGCCGAGCCGAAGCCGAGGGCGGACCCGGCGACCTGTTCCAGCCGCGTGATCAGGTAAAAGAACCAACAGGAGAAGCTGACGTCCAGCGGCGCGAAGTAGGCGATGCCGATGACGAACGGGTAGAACGAGAGGGCCGTGTCGCTGACGGCGTTCCACGGCGGGGTCGTCAGCACCTGCTGGAACACATAGTCGGTCCGCAGGCTGAGCAGTGGGACCGAGGGGACGTTCAGGGCGACGGTGTTGAGCGTCGAGACGGCGAACGGCAGGGCCGCGCCGAGCCAGAACACGCGCTGCCGGAAGACGGGGACGCCCTCCTGGACGAGCGCCAGCGGCAGGGCGACGGTCGGGAAGCTGAGCCGCTCCCGGTCCACCCACTGCCGCCGCAGGATGGCGACCAGGCACAGGGAGGCCGCCGCCAGGGCGAACAGGAATCCGGTCCAGACGGCGATCTGCGGCAGCCACTTGACGACCGGCACCACCGTCTGGCCCCGGTAGAAGCCCCGCAGGACGGACGGGTCCGTCTGGGCCATCCAGTGCGGCACGAAGCGCCAGAACGAGGCGGCGTAGTCGTTCTCCGGGGTCGCGTAGTGGAAGGGCGCGGCGAGGGTCGGGATCAGGAACTGGAGCTGGCCCGACGATGACAGCACCGTGGAGGTGGTCATCATGACATAGACCGTCAGCGTCTCGGTCGCGCTGAAGGCCAGCGAGGGCAGCAGATTGCGGCAGAGCAGATTCAGGGCGGTCAGGACGAACAGCACGCTGAACGGCCCCACGGGGATGGCCGTGTTGGCGAGGGCGGAGGGCGTCGTGCGTCCGCCCATGACCAGCTCGCCGTACTGAATCCAGTAGTCCACCAGGATCGCCAGGAGCAGGCCCAGGATGACGGCGCGGGCCGTGACGGCGCGGCGCGGCGCGGCGGCGGTCCCGTCGGGGCCGTCGCTCTGAACGTCTTTGTCGGAGGCAGCGTGTCGAATATTCATGGCTTGTCGATTCCGGGGCCGTGTCAGCCCCGCGCCGGTTCGGACATGGTCTCCTTGGCCCGGCGGATCAGCGCAGGCAGTTCGTCCTCGTTCTCCATGACCTGCGCGAGATGACGCTGCCGTTCCGGCGAGGCCGACCCGCGCATGACGTCGGAATGCATCTGTTCAATCCAAAACCGTGCGTGGCCGTTGATGAAGCCCCGCAGGTCCTGAAGCTCGGCGGGCGTGTCGGCCCGGCGGCAGAGGTTCAGGGTGAACATCCGGCGGCGGCTGCCGCCGCCGTAGGCGGCGTGTTGGAGGTTGTGGTTGAACACGACGACGTCGCCGGGCCGGGACTCCAGCGCCACGCTCGGCACGTCGCGGCCTGCGATGCCGAACGCCTCCTCCGGCTGGGCCACGCGGCGCACCTCGCCGACCCACTCGCTGCCGACGCGCTGGGTTCCGGGGATCACGCGCAGGCAGCCGGTGTCCCGCACCACCGGGTCCAGGTAGAAGGCCATCTTCACGTACAGGCCCACGTCGTGCCAGCCGTCTGAGTGCCAGGGGGTATCGCCGACATAATAGTTGGCGTCGCCGCCCAGATAGTTGAAGTCGTCGCCCATCAGCCCCGCGCAGACGCCGAGGACGGCGGGGTGGTCCAGGAGTGTGCAGAGTCGCTCGCTCATGTCGGTCCCGGTGATGGTCCGCCGGAGGCCGTCGTGCGCGCCCGCCGTGGTCTGCAGGAGTTCCTCAAAACTCTCGGTGATCCAGCCGATATCGGGCGCGACCAGGCCGGGCAGGATCAGATAGCCGAACGTGTCGAAATGGGCGCGCTGCTGCGTCGTCAGTGTCATCGGGTCCCTCCATTCGTCCGCCGATCAGATCTCCCACTCGTAGTCCCGCAGGCGGCGGGCGGCCAGGGCGACGGGGACAAGCCCCGTCAGCAGGGACAGTAGCACGAAGGCGCTGACGGCCACCGTCAGGACGCCGTTCACGGGCAGGCCGCCGCGCGTGATGCCCAGGTAGGCGAGCGCGGCGATCAGCCCGGCGGCGATCAGATAGGCCGTTGCCCCGGCGAAGCCCAGGGTCAAGGCCCACACGCTCGCCCGGTGGGCCGGGTTCTCGTAGACGAAGCGCGGGAACAGCCCGGCCAGTCCGACGCCGACGCCGGACAGGGCGAAGCAGGCGCAAAAATACACGGCCAGGGCCTGGGCGACGAGAACTCCGCCGAGGCCGAACACGGGCCAGGCTACCAACGTGAGGACCAGGACGATCCCGAAGGACAGGCCGCCGGACCCCAGCCACTTGGCCCGCAAAAACGTCCCGCGCGTGGCGGGCGAGGCGAGGACCATCCAGCCGCCGCGCCCCTCCAGACCCACCGACGTGAGCGCGAGGATGCTGGTCGCCATGTAGACGATGACCAGCAGCATCACCAATGCGCCGCCGCCGTACAGGTCATTATCCGCGCCGTCGCCGCTTCCCTGCGCGATTTTCAGCAGAAACGGCACCAGGTACAAAATCAGCGCCGTGCCGATCTGGCCGAGCAGGACCAGATCGCGGGCGACGTACTTCAAGTCCTTCCAGAGCAGTCCTGCGACCGGCAGCGACAGGCCGGGCATCGGGGGGCGCGCGCCGCGCCGCCGCCGCGTCGGCCCGCCGACGTCGCCCTCCAGGAACGCCTCGGAGGCCAGCACGGGCGGCCCGGCGGCGAGGCAGCCCGCGACCAGCAGGGCGGCCAGCGCCGCCAGTCCGAGTAGGCCGGACCCGCCGTCCGCGCGCAGGCCATGGCCGTGGGCCGTGTCGTCCAGCGCGGCGGCGGCCCAGGCCGACGGCAACCAGGCCGGAGCGGGGTCCCGGCCCGCCCCGGCCAACGTGGCCGATGGGGCGACGTCGCCCTGCATGGCGGCCTCCAGATGGGCAGGTTCCAGCAGGCCGGAGCGGGCGGCGCTGCCCGCCCCGGCGACGGCGAGCAGGGTCACACCCAGGCCCAGCAGGACGCTGACCACGGCGACGGCGGCGCGCACCCAGCGCATCCCCAGCGCCCGCGCCGCGAGCAGCAGCAGCAGGGCGGTGGCGGCGGGGGCCAGCGCCCCGAAGAGCAGCAGGGTGAGAGTCAGGCCGCCCCAGCCGACCGGGGACAGGCGCAGCGCGATGCCGACGCCGACCAGGGCGGGGACGCCGAAGGCGAGGCTCGGCCCGGCGTTGGCGGCGGCGGCGTCCACCAGCTTGGCCCCGACTAGGGCGCGCGGGGGGACCGGCGCGGCGAGCAGCAGGGGCAGGTCGCCCGCCTGGAACAGCGTGGCGGCGACGAATGGGACGGAGCCTGCCAGCAGCAGCAGGAACAGATACTCCATGATGTGGCCGACCAGGGAGAGAGTGGCGGGCGTGAGCGCGCCCCGCGCCCCGGCCTGTGTCAGCAGCACCAGGGCGGCGCAGGCGGCGGCGATCACGGCGGCCAGGGCCAGGCCCAGCAGGCTGGACCCGGCGAGGATGACCTTGTGCCACAACGGCGCGGCGCGGGCGGCGTTCGCCGCCATGCGCAGACGGACGCGGACCAGCGTGAGGAACATCAGTCCCCGGCCGGTTCCGTGACGACCAGGCCCTGCCCGCGCAGCCAGTCCAGGGCGGCGGCGACGCGGGCGTCCGGCCCGGTCAGGCCGACGACCATCCAGCCGCCGCTGGCGGCGTCCACATCGGCCCGCAGCAGGTTCGGCTCCAGGTCATAGTCCGTGACCAGGCGGCTGACGATCGGCTCGGCGATGCGTTCCAGGGGGAAGTGCAGCTGCACACGTTTTTCGGCCATAGTGCCCCGTGGTTCGGCAGGGGTGTCGGCGATTCCTGCCGGTGTCTTCCCGGACTGCCCACCACCCAGTCTCAGACTGCCCGCCACCCTGTTCCCCGCGCTTGACAAACGCGCCCCCGTTTGCTATGCTTGAGGGACACACGGCCCCGATCGTCCCGGCGGCAAGTGGGACGTTCGGCCCAGGACCGAACGCGCCCCATGGGGTAGCCTCCCTCTGATGAACAGCCTCCCAGGAGACACCGCGCCATGTCCGACTCCCTGAACACGATCAACCGACGCTTCGCCGACGCCGCGCTGCGCTACGCCGACCGCCCCGCGCTGTCCTCCAAAGACGGCAAGGCGTGGGCGACGCTGACCTACACCGAGTTGGAACGCCGCGTCCGCCGCTTCGCCCTGGGCCTACGCGCCCTGGGCGTCCGGCCCGGCGACCGGGTGGCGCTGCTCTCGGAGAACCGCCCGGAGTGGGTCATCGCCGACCTGGGCGCGCTCGCCGCCGGGGCCGTCACCGTGCCCATCTACCCCACCCTGCCGTCGGCGCAGGTCGCTCCCCTGCTGCTGGACAGCGGCGCGCGCGCCGTGGTGGTCTCCGACGCCAAGCAGCTCAAGAAGGTCGCGGCGTCGCGCGGCACGGCCCCCGATCTACAGATCGTTGTGACGATGGAAGGGGCTGCCGCCCAAGGCGACGTGCGCTCGTTCGAGGCCGTCATGCAGCAGGGGGACGCCGTCCGCGTGGATGAGTTCGCGCTGACCCGCGACGCCGTCGGCCCCGATGATTTGATGAGCATCATCTACACGTCGGGGACCACGGGCGTCCCCAAAGGGGTCATGCTGACCCATGACAATATGTGCGCCACGCTGGACGGCGCACGGGTGAACTTCACGCAGTTCCAGCCGCCCGACGATGTGTTCCTGTCGTTCCTGCCGCTGTGCCACATCTTCGAGCGCGTGCTGTCCTGCCTGGCCCTGACCACGGGCGCGCACACCTATTACAACGACAGCATCTTCAAGCTGATGGACAACATGGCCGAGGCCCGGCCCACCGTGATGGTGAACGTGCCGCGCGTCTACGAGAGCATCCACGAGCGTGTGCTGGCCGATGTCGCCAAGATGCCGGAGCCGCGCCGAAAGTGGTTCGCCTGGGCCGTGGAGGTCGGCGAGCGTGTCGCCGCTCGGCGCAGCGCCGGCAAGTCCCTCGGCCCGCTCTGGCCGGTCCAGAAGGCCCTGGCGGACCGGGTCGTCCTCGGCAGGATACGCGCCCGGTTCGGCGGGCGTCTGAAATTCTTCGTCAGCGGCGGGGCCCCGCTCAACCCCACCACCGGCGCGTTCTTCCAGGCCGTCGGCGCGCCGATCCTGGAGGGCTACGGCCTGACCGAGACTACGGGACCCGCCGCCGCCAACCGCGCCGAGCATCTGCGGCTGGGGACCGTCGGCCTCGCCTTCCCCGGCTGCGAGGTCCGCCGCGCCGACGACGGCGAGCTGCTGGTGCGTGGCCGCAACGTCATGCGCGGCTACTGGAACCAGCCCGACGCCACCGCCGAGGTGCTGGACGGGGACGGCTGGTTCCACACCGGCGACATCGGCGAGATCGCGCCCGACGGCACCATCACCATCACCGACCGCAAGAAGGACCTGCTGGTGCTGGCGAACGGCAAGAAGGTCGCCCCCCAGCCCATCGAGACCATGCTCAAACGCTCGCCGTGGATCGCCGACGCCGTGCTGCTGGGCGACGGCTCCGGCACGGTCGGCGCGCTGATCCTGCCTGATTTCGACCGGCTCAAGGCCTGGGGCAAGGAGCATGACCGGGACACCAAGGACGTGGCCGCCCTCGCCGCCGACCCGGACGTGCGCCGTCTGCTGAAAAAAGAAGTGGATGGATTGTCCGGCGACCTCGCCGACTTCGAGCGCATCAAGCGCCTGGCCGTGCTGCCCGCCCCGCTGACCATCGAGGGCGGCGAACTGACCCCCACCCTGAAGATTCGGCGCAAGGCGGTCGCCGAGAAGTACGGGGCGCTGTTGGAGCGGGACGGGGGGTAGGGATGCGGCCAGGAAGAACCCACCCCGGCTCGCCTTGGCTCGCCACCCCTCCCGAAACGGGAGGGGTAAGAGCGACGCGGCCATTGTCTCTTAGCCTCACCCGCTTCGGGGGAGGTGGCGCGGCTTGCCGCGACGGAGGGGGTTCCGGCTCACCCGCAAAGGCACACAAGACATGACCACCCTCACGCCCCGACAGACAGCCCTCTGGGGGACGACCCCGCCGCGCTGGGCGCTGATCTCGCTCTTCTGGCTGCCCATCTCTCTGTTCTGGGGGGCCGTGCTGGGCCAGGTCCTCCAGTCCCGCGTGGAATTTTTCGCGGACAAGGCCCATCTGGGCGCGTACTTGAGCGTCGTCACCATCAGCGGCGCGGTGGTGGCTTTGGTGGTCCAGCTCGTCATCGGGCCGCTCTCCGACGCCTGCGCGTCGCGCTGGGGCCGCCGACGGCCGTTCCTCTTTTGGGGAACCCTGCTGTCCGTCGGCGCGCTGCTCAGTTTCGCCGAGGCCCGGTCGTTTGTCGGCCTGGTGCTGGCCTTCATGGGCATCGAGCTGTTCCTGAACATCGCCAACGGCCCCTACCAGGCGCTCATCCCGGACTTGGTTCCCGCACATCAGCAGGGCGGCGCGTCCGGCTGGATGGGCCTGATGGCCCTGCTCGGCGACGCCGGTGGGCCGCTCGCCGCCGGGCTGCTGCTGGCCCACGCGCAGACTCCGGCGGCGCAGACTCACGCCGTGCTGGTCCTGATGCAAGGCTGCGCCGCGCTGCTGGTCGTCTGTATGCTGGTGACGGTGCTGGCCGTGCCGGACGCGCCCCACGCGCCCAGTTCCGGCGCGCCCAGTTCCGGGGGGATGGACATCGCCGCCGCCCTGCGCTCGGCCTACCGCTTTGAGGTGCGCCATCACCCCGACTTCTACTGGCTGCTGGCCGCGCGCACGGCCTACAACCTGGGCTTCTACACCGCGCTGGGCTTCCTCGCGTACTACGTCGAATACACGCTGCACCAGGGCGTCCATTACCACAAGCCGCTGACGGCCATCCAGGAGCTGACCATCGGCGGCGCGCTGCTGGGGACCCTGCCGGCGGCGTACCTGGCGGATCGCATCCCCAAGAAGCGCCTGATCGCCTGGTCCAGCCTGTTCTCGGTGGCGGCGGGCCTGGCCTTCGCGCTGACGCACTCCCTGGCCTTCGCCCTGCTGTCCGCGTTCCTGTTCGGGCTGGGCTACGGCATTTACAAGGCCGTGGACTGGGCCTTCGCCTGTAACCTGCTGCCGCCGGGCGGCGGGGCCAAGTTCATGGCGATCTGGAGTCTGTCCACCATGCTGCCCCAGTTGGTCTGGTCCGCCTTCGGGCCGGTCGCCGATCATCTGAACCATTTGTACGGCAACGGGGCGGGCTACCGCGCCGCCATGTTCACCATCCCCGTCTACGTCCTGCTCGGCCTGGCGCTGATGGGCCGGGTGCGCGAGCGGTCTACAGGAGGAGAACCCCCTCCCAGCCTCCCCCTCAGAGCAGGGGGAGGGGCCGAAGGGAAGCCCTCTCTTAACCTTCCCCTTTCCGAAGGGGGAGGTGGCGAGCCTCAGCGAGCCGGAGGGGGTTCCGAGGGCGGCCGCCCATGACCTACTTCCTCCTTTACCCCGTCCTGTTCCCCCTGTTCCGGCTGCTCGCCCGCGTCCTGGGCCGGGTGCGTTCCACGGGCGAGTTTAACGTTCCGACGACCGGCGGGATCATCTACTGCCCGAACCACCTGTCCGACGCCGACCCGCCGACGGTCTTCGTGTGCCTGCCCCGCCGGGCCTGGTTCATCGGCAAGGCCGAACTGTTCGAGACGCCCGTGCTGGGCTGGCTCTTCGCCCACTTCCACGCCTTCCCGATCAAACGTGACAGCGCGGACCGGGCGGCCCTGCGCCGCGCCGAGGGGTTGCTGCGCGCCGGGCAGCCGCTGGTCCTCTTCCCGGAGGGCCGCTGCGCCCAAGACGGCCGCCTCCAGCGCATCCAGCCGGGCGCGGCGCTGCTGTCCGTGCGCACGGGAGCGCCCATTATCCCCGTCGGCCTGCTCCACACCCACGAGATGCTGCCCTACGGCTCCAGCGTCCCCCGCTTCTCCCGCCACCCCGTCCGGGTGGATTTCGGCCCGCCCATCCGCCCGCAGGAGTTCGCTCACCTGGGCCGCGCCGACGCCATCCGGGCCGTCACGCGCCGCCTGGGCGAGTCGCTGGCCGAACTCACGGACCAGCCCGCGCCGAGGCTTGGCTGATGTCACGCAATGCGCGCCGTTCATCGCGCCGGGGCGGAGGCAGACGGGGCGGAGGATCGCCCCGTCTGAAAGGGCGTCCTTCGGACGAAGACTCAGCCTGCCGAGAAGATTTCACCCTTCGTCCGAAGGACGCTTCCTTGCCGGGGCGATCCTCCGCCCCGGCGCGAACACCCGCCCCGCCCCAAAGATTTAACATTCCCTTAACACAAATTTAATCTTCCCTTAACAGACTCATCCCCCGCTGCGTGTTACACTAGTGACGCGACAGGCAATGACGCCCGCGCACATCGCCATCCGTCTTGACCGAACCAGGAGAAACACCATGTCCCATCAGCCCGCGCCCACCAAGCGCCGAGGGTTCACCCTCATTGAGCTTCTTGTCGTGATCGCCATCATCGCGATTCTCGCCGCGATCCTCTTCCCCGTCTTCGCCAAGGCCCGCGAGAAGGCCCGGCAGATCACCTGCGCCTCGAACCTGAAGCAGATCGGCCTCGCGTCGCTCCAGTATGTGCAGGACTACGATGAAGCGTTCTACCCGCACCGCTTCAACTGCAACCCCTAATCCTACATCGGGCAGTGCGTCCGCCCCTTGCGCCGTATACACCTCTCAGGGTGGCTCTATCCCTGATGGCGGCCTCGTCGGCAGCCCGTCAGACAATCGCTTGTACTGGATCTACCTGCTTCAGCCTTACACGAAGAGCTACGCCGTCTTCAAGTGTCCGGACGCGCCCAACGCCTTCACGTCCGACACGGCCACCAATGCTCAGACGATCAACCCGCCCACTGGAACCCAGCCTGGTGCGACCGGCGTGGACTATGGCGGCCAGAACAGTTATGGCCACAACGATATGTGGATGAGCCCGGCCGCTCAGTTTGCCGGTGGTGCCGCCGGCGTCAACACCGACGTGGTCGTGACCAATGCCAGCGTCCCGCGCCCCTCTAGCACCATCCTTGCCTGCGACGCTACCTACTACGGCGCTGTGCCTGACGTTGGCGGCCAGTCCGGCCAGGGCCTGTATGAAGGCGATCCCAGTCACCCGGTCGGTACGAACGGTTCGGGCGACACCACGGCGACCCAGGAGACGACCTTCGTGGACAACCAGGGCACCGGCGGCTTCTACGAGAACTACTGGCGCAACATCGGCAACTCCGCCTGGGACTATCAGAACACGTCAGCGACTGCTGCCGAGGGTGACAACGGCCTGATTGCCGCCCGCCATACCGGCTTCATCAACTGTCAGTTCGTGGACGGTCACGTCAAGGCCCTTCGGTATAACGATGTGATCCACAACATCTGCCTGTGGACCACCGACCTGGAAGGTCAACATCCCGGCTGCAACTGACCTCAGTTGTTCATCAATCAAGCGGCCACCCGGAGATGTCCGGGGGGCCGTTTTTTGTGTTGTGATGGCAAAGAGATGGGGGGAAGCGACAGCCGCCTTCGCTCCCACATACACTGCAAAAACCTGCTACGCGGCCTCGTCCAGCGCGGCGCACCGCGGCACGGCCTCATAGAGTTCGGGCCTGACGGCGCGGGCCTCGACCAAGTTGTAATGGGCTTGCAGGTTCAGCCAGAACTCCGGTTCCACGCCGAAGTAGAGACCCAGCCGAATCGCCGTGTCCGGCGTGATGGCCCGCCTGCCGCTGAGGATTTCCGAGACGCGGATGCGGCTGACGCCAATGTCTTTGGCGAGGCGGTACGCCGTGATGTGGTAGGAGTCCAAGAATTCCTTCTGTAGTATCTCCCCCGGCGGGATGTTGGGTAAGTGTTCCATAGGGCCTGCACCCAGCCTTTCTTTTCAATGGTTAGTGGTAGTCAACGATCTCAACGTCGCGCGCTCCGGCGGGCAGTCGGGCCTCTTCGTCGGCGTCTTGCCAGGCGAAACAGAGACGCCACTGGTCGTTGATGCGGATGCTGTGTTGGCCGGCGCGGTCGCCCCGGAGCGCCTCCAGTTGATTGCCGCGCGGGACGCGCAGGGTGTTGAGGCTTGGAGCGGCGTGAAGCAACAACAGTTTCCGCAGCGCGGTCGCTTGGATATCTGTCGGCAGCTTCCGTGAGACCTGATTGCGGAAGACTTTTTCCGTCTCCTGGCTGCGGAAACTCAGAATCATGCCCCGCTATAGTATCGCACAGCGATACCTTTTGTCAAGAGCCGCCGACGAGACACAATGGACAAGCAGGGCAACACTGGACAAACTCAGAGGCTGGCGGCGACACGAAGCAACACTCTCGGCAGTAGCCCGCGTCAGCGGCGCGGGGGCGATTGACGGACCGCACCGGAAAGCGCCCCGCGTTTGAGGTAAAATGGGGGCGAGGAGGGAGGAACGCAGATGGCGAGATTGGAAATAGAACTGACCCCTGACGAAGAAAGGCGACTCATGGGTCGGGCGCGGAATGAAAGCCTGCCGCTGGCGGATTGGGCGCGCAGGCAGTTGCTCGGCCCGCCTACGGTCACGTTCACCACCGATGACGGAGAAGTCTACGAGATACCCGATCTGCCGGCCGATCTGGGGCGGGCGACGGCACTGGCGAGTGAGCAGGCGCTGAAGAGGCTGTGGGAGACGCCGGAGGAGGATGTGGCTTGGCGCAATTTCTGAAGGGGGACATCGTCCTCTCGCCATTCCCGTTCTCCGGCGAAGAGGAATTCAAGTCTCGTCCCGCCCTTGTTCTTGCGTCGCTGCCTTATGGCAGCGGAACTGATTATCTGCTCTGCATCATCACGACACAGTCAGCCCCCGATCCATACCTCATCGCCCTGGACAATGCGGACATGGAGAGCGGCAGGCTGAGTCAGGATTGCCACCTGCGACCGGCGTACACATACACCGTATCGGAACATCTCATCAAGAGGCGTCTGGGGCGCATCAAAGCGAACAAACTTGACGCCGTGATCGGTATACTTGTCTTGCTTCTGACGGCCTAGTTTTTGACATCGTGGGGTCACAGGCTGGCGTAGCGGGCGAGGAGGGCCTCCTGGTCGGTGGCGCGGGGGCGGTTGGCGACCCGCAGCAGCAGGGTCGTCCCACGGTCGCTCGTGCAGAGCGCGAGCGTGTCCGCTGTCTGCAGCATCATGTGGAAGCCCATGCCCAGCGAGACGCGCGTGGAATAGCCCGCCTCCAGGGTCGCCCGCGCCAGTTGGGCGGGCGCGATGCCCGTCCCCCGATCCTGAATCTCCACCCAGATGCCGCCGTCCTCGGACCAGACGCGCGCCGTGCCGCCGTTGCCGTGCTTGATGGCGTTGGCCGCCGCTTCGGTGACGCTGGTGCTGAGGTCCGCCGCCCGGTCCGGCTCCATGCCCGCCTCCGAGGCCAGCCGATGCACCGCATGGCGTAGCGCGCCCGCGTCGGCGGTTGCCTGGAGGGGCAGGGTCAGGACCGGCTGACCCGCCTGGAGGTCGGCGGGCGGCAGCTCGTCCGGCTCGACCAGCCGCAGCTTGCCGCCGGTGACGGCCAGCAGCACGTCGCGGTTGAACACCCGCCGCTGCTGCTCGCTCTCCGTCAGCCGGGTGTTGGCCGCCGCCAGGTCCGTGTTGGTCGCCCGCAGCAGTCCCAGCGTCTCGCGCAGTCGCCCCGTCACCAGCGCGACGGTCAGCGTCCCGACCGCCAGCGCGGCGAACTCGATGTTCTCCGTCAGGCGCGGCAGGCTGTCCAGCAGCGCGAACCCGTGCTGCTGGTCGTTGAACAGGTACACCCGCGCCAGCACGATGGCGGCGACAGCGGCGGCGACGCCGCCGCGCACCCCCAGCAGGGCCGCCCCAAAGGCCACGGGGATCAGGTACAGGATGGTGTACGGGCGCTGGTCACCGGTGACGGCCCGCAGGTACAGCAGCAGGTCCGTGCAGACCGCCAGCAGCGCCACCGTCAGCAGCGCGGACGCCGCCCGGTTGAAAAAAAAGTCGCGCCCCGCGCTCCCCACCGACGCGGGACCCGCCGACGACGGCGCGGAGGTGAATGCCATAGTATTGCTCACCGTGTTTCTGCCTTCTTCCACCTGCGCACTGACTGCCCGCAGGTCGGGCGTGTTATCCTACCCAAACCGGTTCCCAGGGGAAACCATCTCTTGGACGGCCCCGCCCGAAGGAATGTTGCATGGGCGGCGTATGACAAAAGCGCGGCGGGCGACCCATCATCAGCGCGCCGTGAGGGCCAGATGGGCGGGCGCGAGGCCGGGCGCGGTCGCCGTCAGCGTGATCGCGCCGGGGCGGTCCCCCGCGCCGACCAGGACCATGCAGAGGCCGTTGAACGCGCGCCGGAAGTCCGCCTTGTCCGGGTCGTGGTCGCTCGGATCGCCGTTGCCGACGCCCGCCACGCGCCCGGCCCCGGCGACGCGGAACGTCACGCGGTCGCCCGCCGTGGGGACCACCCGGCCCTGGGCGTCCACCACGGCCACGTCCACCACCGTCACGTCCTCGCCATCGGCGGCCAGTGCGGTCCGGCCCGTCGTCAGCCGCAGGGCCGCCGGAGCGCCCGTCGTCGCCACGGTGTCCGTCCCGATCAGCTTGCCGTCGGCGTCATAGCCTTGAGCGACCAGGGTTCCCGGCGCGTAGGGCACGGCCCACGCCAGGTGGCCGTTCCGGGGCATCGCCTGCGCCCCCAAGTCCTTGCCGTTCAGCCGCAGGTCCACGCGGGCGGCGTTGCTGTAGACCCAGACCGGGATGGACTGACCCTCCTTGCCGGGCCAGTTCCAGTGCGGCAGGATGTGGACGACGGGCGTGTCCGTCCACCAGGACTTGTAGTAGTAGTAGCCGTCCTTGGGGAACCCGGCTTCGTCCAGAATGCCGAAGTTGGAGTTGATGTCCGGCCAGGCGAACGGCGTCGGCTCGCCCTTGTAGTCGAAGCCGGTCCAGGCGAAGCCGCCCGCGACGTAGGCGTCGTCCGCCTGGGGCTGCCAGGCCCCCTCCGCCGTCTGCGCCCAGACGGGGGCGTTCACGTCGTAGGCGGCGACCCAGCCGGCGAGCGGTCTGCCGAAGAAGTCGCCGCTGCCGTTGCTGAACGCCTCCATGTCGTAGACGCCGCGCGTGGAGAGGGCGCTGGCGGTCTCGCTGCCGAACATGGGCATGGTCGGGTGGGCCTGATGGGAGCGGGCATAATCGAACGGGTGGTAGTTGATGCCCAGCACGTCCTCCACGGACGCGAACCCGTCCGGGGAGTTGTAGCCGCCGTCCATCGCGGAGGTGATGGGGCGGGTGGTGTCGTACTGGTGGACCTTGTCCATCATGGCCCGGAAGATGCGCGCGCCCACCGCCGAGCCTTCCAGCGGCTCCTCGTTGCACATTGACCACAGGATGACGCTGGGGTGGTTGCGGTCCCGCAGGATCAGGTCGCGCAGGTCCGACAGGTCCGCGTACCCCGTGCTGGGGGACGTCTTCGGGCTGTAGGTGTCCCCGAGGTGCCGGTTCTCGTCCATGACCAGCATCCCCTGCGTGTCGCAGGCGTCCAGCAGCGAGGGCGTCGGCGGGTTGTGCGACATCCGCCAGCCGTTCGTCCCCATCGCCTTCAACTGGGCGACGCGCCAGGCTTCCAGCGTGTCCGGCACGGCGATGCCGACGCCCGCGAAGTCCTGGTGGTTGCAGACGCCTTTGATCTTGACGGGCCTGCCGTTCAAATAAAACCCGGTGGCCGGGTCAAAATGGATCGTGCGGATGCCGAACGGCGTGTCCACAGCGTCCACGACCGTGCCGTTCTCGACGATGGCCGTGTGCAGCCGGTACATATTCGGCTGTTCCAGGGACCACAGGCGAGCGCGGGGGACAGCGACGCGCTGGGTGACCACGCCCCCTGCGAGGGAATTCGCGGAGGCGGTCATCCTGCCTTCGGGGCCATACACCTGGGAGACGACCCGGACGCCCGCGCCGACGGGGCCGGCCAGGGTCGTTTGGACGGTCAGCGTCGCCGAAGGATCGCCGAGCGGGTCGGCCACGGCGGACGTGATGAACGTGCCCCAGGGCGCGACATGGACGGGGGACGCGACGTTGAGCCAGACGTGCCGGTAGATGCCGCCGCCCTCGTACCACCAGCCCTCCTGCGCTGTCGGGTCCACATGGACGACCAGCACGTTGGACCCGCCGTAATGGGCCGCTCGGCTGATGTCATAGTGGACGCCGATGTAGCCGCTGGGGTGTTCGCCCAGGAACACGCCGTTCAGCCAGACTCTCGCATCCCGGTAGACCCCGTCAAAGTCCACCCACACGTCCTTGCCCCGGTCCGAGGCGGGCAGCGTGAACGTCTTGCGGTACCACGCCGGGGCCGTCGGCAGGGAGCCGTGGGAGGCGTCCGCCGTCGGCGTGAACGTGCCCTCCACGACATAATCGTGCGGCAGGTGGACGACGCGCCAGGCCCGGTCGTCGTAGCCCACCTGGGACGGGTCGGCGGCGGGCGGCGCGGATCCGGCGGTGATCGGGCCGACAAGCCCGCCCCCGCCATAGGTGTTCTGCACCAGCACGGCGATTGTGTTCGGGCCGCCGGGCTTCCAGGCGGCGTCCAGCGGCACGTCGAACGCCTGGTTCCAGCCCTCGTGGTGCGCCAGCTTGACGCCGTTCAGGTACACGTCGGCGTTGTCATCGGCCTGGAGCCGCAGGGTGCGGCCCGGCCCGGCGACATCCGGCAGCGCGGCCCGGAACCAGGCGTCACCGACGCGGCCCTGGAAGTCGTCGTCGCCGGGCTTGGCGTCCTGCCAATCCGCGCCCGTCGTGTCCAGGCCGGGCGCGGCGAGCTGGGCCGCGTCGGCGGGGCCGCCATCGTCCGCCTTCCAGCGCCAGGCGTTGACGGCGACGGCATGACCCAGGGCGACCGGCGCGGCGAGTTTGAAGCGCCAGTCTGCGTCCATCAAAATCCGCTGCCGGGGAGCGGCAGCGCGCTCCTGGGCACGGGCACCCGGTGCCATGATGACGAGCGCGGCAAACAGCGCGGCGCAGGGAACGGCCAGAGCCGTCGGCAGTGTCTTTCTCAACGTGTGTCTCCAATAATCAGCGGTGACGGATGTGATGCAGTCTGGTCGGGGCAGTAGAATGCCTCGACTTGGAGGCGTCCCTCGGACGAGGATCGGGTGCGGTGGGCAAAGTCCGCCTGAAGTCTCCGTCCGAAGGACGCCTTCTCAGGCGGGGCGATCTTCCGCCCCGGCCCGACAGGCGCTGGCGATCTCCGAAAAGTTATTTCATAGCGCCCACGCCAACTAAAAGATGTGACGTAATCCTTTAGCAGCGCACCAATTCTCAACGCTCCGGTCGCATCTGCGGGAACAGGATGACGTCGCGGATGGAGGGCGCGTCGGTCAGAATCAGGGCCAGGCGGTCCACGCCGCCGCCGTAGCCGCCGGTCGGCGGCATGCCGTACTCGAGGGCGCGCAAGTAGTCCTCATCCATTGGGTGTGCCTCGGCGTCACCCCCGGCCCGCAGGGCCGACTGCGCGACGAATCGCTCGCGCTGGTCCAGCGGGTCGTTGATCTCCGAGAACGCATTGCCCAGTTCCGCCGCCGCCATGTAGACTTCAAAACGCCGCGTCAGCGACGGGTCACCCGGCACCTTCTTGGCCAGCGGCGAGGTCTCCGCCGGGAAGTCCGTGATGAACGTCGGCAGAATCAAAGTCGGCTGCGTGAACTTCTCGTGCAGCTTCTCGATGATGCCGCCCACCGTCGGCTCATCGTCCGACGGCATCCCCAGCCGCCGCAGAACAGCGTGAGCGGACGCCAGCGTCCGCAGTTCCTCCGGGTCCACCCCCGCGTGTCGGCGGATGCCTTCCAGAATGGGCAGCCGCGCGAACGGCTCGGCCAGGCTGACGGCATGGCCGCCGAACGTGAACTCTTCCCCGCCGTGCAGCGCCCGGCAGATGTGCCGGAACATCCCCTCCACGAGCCTCATCATGTCATCCAAATCGGCGTAGGCGGCGTACAGCTCCATCAGCGTGAACTCCGGGTTGTGCCGTGTGCTGATGCCCTCGTTCCGAAAGACGCGCCCGATCTCGTACACCCGCTCCAGCCCGCCGACCACCAGGCGCTTCAGGTACAGCTCCAGCGAAATTCTGAGGTGCAGCTCCATGTCCAGCGCGTTGTGGTGCGTCAGGAACGGACGCGCCGCCGCGCCGCCCGCGACGGCCTGCAGCACCGGCGTCTCCACCTCCAGATACTCCTGCCCGTCCAGAAACTCCCGCATCGCCCGCACGACCTTGATTCGGTTGATCAGGCGTTCGCGCGATTCGGGCCGGACGTTCAGGTCCACGTACCGCTGCCGGTAGCGCGTCTCCGGGTCCTTCAAGGTCCCCGTGTGCTTCTCCGCACCCTCGTCGTCGCTGTAGACCTTGCCGAACGGCATCGGACGCAGCGACTTGGCCAGCAGGGTGAGGGCGCGGGCGTGGACGCTGACCTCGCCCGTCTTGGTCCGAAAAACGAACCCCGTCGCCCCGACGATGTCGCCCAGGTCCAGCCGCCGCTTCACGTCCTCAAAGAGCGCGTCCCCGATCTCATCTTTACGCACATACAACTGCACCGTCCCCGACACGTCCGTGACCTTGACGAACGCCGCCTTGCCCATGAGGTTGATCATGGTGACGCGCCCGGCGACGGAGACGGTCTCGTTCTCCAGCGCCTCGAAGCGCGTCAGGATGTCGGCGGCGTGGTGGGTGACGGGGAATCGCTCGGCGGCGAACGGGTCGCGCCCCTCGGCGCGCAGTTCGTTCAGTTTGCGTAAGCGGTCGGGGTCAATGCCCTCAAACGCATCGTCAGGCGGGGGAATCTCAGTCTCAGGCACGCGGGGGGGTTCCTTCCAAACCGTTCGTCACTGAGTATACCGCAACGGCGATGCATTCAGAGTCGGCGGCCCTGAGCCAACACCCGGTCGCCCCTCTGCGCCGCGTGTTCCGGGTATGATGGGGGGCATGACCGAGGATGAGGGGAGTGAGCAGGCGCACCCGGAGCAGGCGCACCTGGAAGGGTTCCTGTCCGTGCAGGCCGCCCTGGAGTCGCGCAGCCGCGAGTTCCAGGGCCTGTGGCTGCGGCGGGACAAGCGGGACGGGCAGACGCGGCGGCTGGAGCAGATGGCGTCGGCCCAGTCCGTGCCCGTGCATCGGGTCGCCGCCGAGGAGGTCGAGGCGCGGGCCGGGGGCCGGACACACGGCGGCGTGCTGGCCCTGGTCGGCCCGCGCCGGTTCGTGTCCCTGGACCTGCTGCTGCCGCCGGGCGGCGACGGCTGGGTGGTGATGCTGGACGGCGTGGAGGACCCCTTCAACTTCGGCCAGGCCGTGCGCTCCCTGCACGCGGCGGGCGCGGCGGGATTGGTCGTGCGCCCGCGCAACTGGCTGTCCGCCGCCGCCGTGGTCGCCCGCGCCTCGGCGGGCGCGTCCGAGCTGATGCCCACCGCCGTGGCCGAGACGGCGCAGGAGGCGGCCCTGTTCTTCGGGGGCCGGGGCGCGCGAATCGCCTGCGCCACGGACGCGCCGCCTTCAGTCTCGCTCCACGACGCCGACCTGACCGGTCCGCTATTCCTGCTCGTCGGGGGCGAGAAGCGCGGCGTCACCCGCTCGTTCGAGGCCGCCGCCGACCTGCGCCTGCGCATCCCCTACGCCCGGCGCGAGGCGTATTCGCTGGGGACCGCCGCCGCCGCCGCCGTGCTGGGCTTTGAGATTTTCCGCCAGCGGTCACAGGGCAAGCCATGACGACCGAAGCTGATGTGCGTTCCGTCATGGACACGCTGGCCGCGACCTACCACGGGCGCGGGGCCGTGGAGTTGGGCGACCCATTCCGTGTGCTGATCGCCACCATCATCTCGCAACGCACACGGGAGGAACAGACCACGGTCGTTTCCGAACGGGTCTTTGCCCGCTATCCCGACGCGCCCGCGCTGGCGGAAGCCGATGAGCGAGAACTTTACGGCCTGCTCCAAGGCAGCGAGTACCGCGAGGAAAAAGCCCCACGCCTGATCGCCCTGGCACAGATATTGGTGGACAAGCATGGGGGACAGGTTCCCGATGACCTGGACGCCCTGCTGTCCCTGCCAGGCGTCGGGCGAAAAACGGCGAACTGCGTCCTCATCTACGCCTTCAGCAAGGCTGCTCTCTGTGTGGACATCCACTGCCATCGCATCACAAACCGCCTCGGCTGGGTCAAGACCAAGACGCCCGACGCGACGGAGAAGGCGCTGGAGAAGGTCATGCCGCAAGATTTATGGGCCGGGAGCAACCGCCTGTTCTTGCAGCACGGCCGGGCGATCTGTCTGCCGACTATCCCTATTTGTAGCCGCTGCCCCGTCCGCCAATGGTGCGCTTACGGACAGAACGCCCGGACGAAGAGGCGCTGACCGCAGACTTTCAGGCGGGGAAGGCCGTGTCAAATCGCTCGATCAGAAGGCGAATCAGGTCAATCATTTGAGCGCCGTCAGCCGAGGTCTGTAGTTTTTTCAAGATCAGGAAGTCATGGTCGGTGGGCGTTCGCCATGTCAGCATGAGGTCGGCATCTCTCGCCTGCCAGGGATATTCCACGTTCGGCCCATCAACACCCGATGGGACATCGGGATGCAGGGCCTCGGCCTCGCCGAACAGCCCGGCGCTGCGGTCAAGAAAATCCCGGAAGGTTGAGAAGTTTGGGTAACCCAGCGCCCGCGCCACGTCGCGTCGCTTCAAATGGTGCCGCAGCGAGGAGAACGCCTCGTGCGTGTAGCCGGAATCGTGACCGGCACGTTGAAGAGCAGCCTTTGCGAGTTTCTCCACAGACATTTGAAGGTAATGGCATGGGTGACACGCCGGAACTTGACTCCGATCTTGTTGAAGAAGGAATCCGAAAACTTGGAAGTCGCTGGCAGCCTGCGCCAAGAATGCCTCACTCTTGGTCATCGAGCGGCACCTTCTGATGGCCTTCAAGGGGCCATCCCTCCGGCAACGTCAGAAAGCCGCTCAGAACACGGAGCCAATCTTGGGCAGAGACTAAAGCAACAGCGCTCGGGAACGGGAACTCTGCGGACCGACCGAATCGCACCGGGCGCACCTCTTCGGTCCTGGGAAATCGTTCGCTGACTTCGACGATTCTCACCTCGTTGCCTCGCGGGTCCGGGAATGAGTAAGCCGCGAAAGTCCTGTCATCGCGGTCACGGTGCCAATTCGCCAGCAGCAGGACTGCGTCCTCATAGCGATTCGGAACGGCTTCTAAATCCAACATGGCGTTGCCCTCTTTGGGTATTGTACCTGGTCCCACTGTAACACCTGGGGTATTATGCATCCGAAGTCGTCAAGCATCGCTGATATGGGTATCACACGACCACAGGAGAGAAACGATGGAGATCAAGCGAGGCGGCTCACAGCCTTCCGGCAAGGGAGGGGCGGAATGGTTCACGGGCGCGGTACGGATTGACCCGCTGTTCAGCCCGCCCGAACCGGCCCGCGTTGCCATGGCCTCCGTGACCTTCGAGCCGGGCGCGCGCACGGCGTGGCACACGCACCCGCTCGGCCAGACACTGATCGTCACGGCGGGCTGCGGCTGGGCGCAGCGCGCGGGCGGCCGGGTCGAGGAGATTCGGCCCGGCGACGTGGTCTGGTTCGCGCCCGGTGAGAAGCACTGGCACGGGGCCGCAGCCACGACCGCCCTGAGTCACATCGCCGTCCAGGAAAAGCTCAACGGCTCCCCCGTCGACTGGATGGAACAGGTGAGCGACGACCAATATCAGGCCCCCGTTTCCGAGCGGACCTCCACGGAGAGCGCGGTGGTCTCGCCGGAGCCGTAGAAGGTGGACCAGGCGCAGTCGGCGGCGTCGCGGCCCACGGCCATGATGACGAGCGCCGGGCGGGGCTGGCGCTCGGTGGCGTCGAAGGAGACCCAGCGGCCATCGAGGTACGCCTGGAACCAGGCGTGGAAGTCCGGCGGCTCCAGGCCCAGGCAGTAGCCGCCGAGGTAGCGGGCGGGGATGCCCAGGGCGCGGCAGAACGAGATGCCGAGGTGGGCGAAGTCGCGGCAGACGCCTTGGCGCTGGGCCGCCGTGTCGTAAGCGGACGTGCCGGAGTCGGACGTGCCGTACTGGTATGTGATGTGCCGGTTGATCCACTCGCAGATGGTCTGCACCCGCGCCCAGCCGGGCGGGGCGTCGCCGAACTCGTCCTGGGCCATGTGGACCAGCCGGTCGGACTGGCAGTAGCGCGAGGGCAGCGTGTAGAGCAAGGCGTCTGGCGGCAGCTCCAGCGCGCCCGCCTCGATGGGCTTGAGCATCGGGAACCGCTCGTCGGGCAGGGTGACGCTCGCCGTGTATTCCAGGCGCACGTCGCCCTGCGGGAATTGCAGGCGCCGGCAGGGGTTGTCGTAGAAGTCGGTGAACGGCTCGGTCTCGGCGAACGGCGTGACCGTCAGCGCGGACGACTCGACCGTCTGCGCGCCGGGGATGTCCCGCGCCTCGATCTGGATCAGGCCGGGGACCGACTGCGGCAGGCTCAGGTCCGCCGTGACGTGGATTTGGATGTTCATGGGCGTTCTCCCTGGGAGGTGAAATTGGACTGTCTCTGAGGGTGAACACGCCGACGTGTCGGGAAACAGGGCCGGGAGGATTGTACCCCACCGGCCCCGGCTTGGGACGCCTCACTCCGGCTTCTCGGCTGCCAGCACGGTGTCATGCCGCTCGCTCTCCAAGGTCTCCGGGTGGTCGGTGTTGAAGTGCAGGCCGCGCGATTCCTTGCGCCTCCGGGCGCAGCGGATGATGAGCGCGCCCACGTCCAGCAGGTTCCGCAGTTCCAGGGCGTCATCCGAGCCGAGGGCGGATTCGAAGAGCAGCACGGCCTCGGCGCGCAGGGCGGCGACGGCATCGGCGGCTTTCTGGAGCCGGGCGTCAGTGCGGACGATGCCGACGTACTTCTGCATCACAGTCTGCAGGCGGTGCCGCAGATGGGCGATCTGCTCGTGGTCCCCCTCGCCTCCCAGTTCCGGGGGAGCCAAAACCCCCTCCCCCAAAACCGGGAAGGATGAAGAGGCCAGCACGTCCTCCGCCGCGCGCTTGCCGAACACCAGGGCTTCCAGCAGGGAGTTTGAAGCCAGGCGGTTCGCGCCATGGACACCCGTGCAGGCGACCTCGCCGCAGGCGTACAGGTTCCTGATGCCGGTCCGCCCGTATAAATCCGTGCGGACGCCGCCGCAGGAATAGTGCGCGGCGGGGACGACGGGTATCCAGTCGGTCGTCATGTCAATGCCGAAGGTCAGGCAGCGGGCGTAGATGGTCGGGAAGTGGCTCCGTATCTCGTCCGGCGACAGATGGGTCACGTCCAGGTACACGCACTCATCGCCCGTCTTCTTGATCTCGCTGTCAATGGCGCGGGCCACGATGTCGCGCGGAGCCAAATCCTTGCGGACGGCGTCATACTCCGGCATGAACGCCGTGCCGTCCTTGCGGCGCAAGATGCCGCCCTCGCCGCGCACGGCCTCGGAAATGAGAAAACTTTTGGCGTCGGGGTGGAACAGCGACGTGGGGTGGAACTGGATGAACTCCATGTCGGCGATCTGGGCCCCCGCGCGCCAGGCCATCGCCACGCCGTCGCCGGTGGCGATGGCCGGGTTGGTGGTGAACCGGTAGACCTGGCCTGCGCCCCCGGTCGCCAGCAGCGTCGCCCCGGCCGTGTACGCCTCCGTCGTGCCAGCAGCCTCGTCCAGCACCCACGCGCCCAGGCAGCGCCCATCCCGCACGATCAAATCCACGGCGTAGTGGTGTTCCAGCACGGTGATGTTCGGGTGCTTGCGAACGGCCTCCACCAAGGTCCGCTCGATCTCCTTGCCGGTCAGGTCCGCCGTGTGGACGATGCGCCGTCGGGAGTGGCCGCCCTCGCGCCCCAGGGCGAGTTCGCCGTCGGGGTCGCGGTTGAAGTCCGCCCCGAAGGCGATCAGTTCCCGAATCCGGTCCGGCCCCTCGGCCACCAGCACACGCACGGCATCTTCATGGCACAGCCCCGCCCCGGCGATCAGCGTGTCCTGGACATGCAGCTCCGGGTCGTCGTCGGCCCCCATGACGCCCGCAATGCCGCCCTGCGCCCAGTTGGTGTTGCTGTCCGTGCGTTCTTTCTTGGTGACGAGCGCCACGCGCCCACGCTCGGAGACCCGCAGCGCGAACGACAGCCCGGCGCTGCCACTGCCGAGGACCAGATAGTCAAACGTCTGCATCGGTGCGTTCCTGTTCTAGTTTTTCGGTCGCCCATCGTGCGCCCTTTTTTTCTTGCGTCGACCGCTTTCCGGCGGCGGGAACAGTTCTAAAAGATGCTTATACTCGTCAGGATTAAGATGGTAACTAAATGTTTCTTTCATCCCTACGATGTCGTCCCTGGTAAACCAACGCGGCATATCCAAGCGTGACGCTTCACGGGTCGGGATGTGTTCATAGAAGCAGACAGCAACACAAGTCAAAGGATCGTCGGCAGCCTTCGGCGAGCGCTCGGCATATTGCAGACACCAATCGGCATAGGCATAGATGCGCTGGGTCAGGTCTTCATTGCGCGGCTCTTTGTAGGCGTCGTCGAACTCCATGGCGATCTCGATCCAGAGGCCCATAGGGTCATCAGAAGGATTCGTATCCTCTTCCAATTCCGGCAGCATCTCGATGGCTTTGACTCGCCAACTTTCCATGCTTCAAGCATCCTCAGAAATATGAGCGCGACAGCGATCAATGTCTGCCTGTGACACGTCTTCTTGCCGCTTCTTGAACCGCTCTGCCGCCCGCCGCAACGCCTCGCCGGGCTCACGGTCAGAAGTGATCGCCTCTACGAAGGCGTCAAAGTCACGATTGGAAAGGCGGATTGTCTGCGGGGCGTCCATCTGTGCTTCATCGTTTTGCATATTGTGTGCCTGTGCCCTGCCCTGAAGGGCAGGTCTATGCGGAGAGAACCCCCTTCGGGGCTAAGAGGGTGCCTTCCCAACCGCAAAGCGGGTTTGCTCCGTTTAGCCCTGCCTTTCAGGGCTGGGTACTCTTCAATTCACTCCCTCGCCGCCCTCGTGACCCGCCAGCAATTCGCCTGCCCCTTGCCGTCGTAAGACATCGGCAAGGCTATTGCCATGCTCTTCCGGCGGCATATCGCCATTCGTGTAGCTGCGGAGAATGGTTTGTCCGTCGGGCGAGGCCACCATCGCTTCTGCTTCCATCCGCCATCCGTATTCCGTGCAGAGAGCGCCTACGGGTGTTTTGCACCCACCGCCGATCGCTCTCAGGAAGGCACGCTCCACCTGAACTTGTGCGGAGGCAATTTCATCATCAACCGCCAGAAGGAAATCCCGGACTCGCCGGTCTCCCGTGCGCGTCTCCAACGCCAGCGCACCCTGGCCGGGGTCGGGGGTGAACCAGTCGGGGTCCAAAATCTCGGCGATGTGGGATTGCAGGCCCAGGCGATTCAGGCCGGCGACGGCGAGGCAGATGGCATCAAATTGGCCCTCTTGCAGTTTGCGAACGCGGCTGTCAATGTTGCCCCGGATTTCCAGCAGCTGCAAGTCGGGGCGGCGGGAAAGCAGCAGGGCGCGGCGGCGAACAGAACCCGTGCCGACGCGCGCGCCGGGGGGCAGGGCGTCCAGCGTGGAACCCAGCAGGCAGTCGCGGGGGTCCTCGCGCTCCGGGACGGCGGCAATCACCAAGCCGTCGGGGAGGGTGTGGGCCATGTCCTTCATGGAGTGGACGGCCAGGTCAATCTCCCCGGCCAGCAATGCCGTTTCCAGTTCCTTGGCGAAGACACCCTTCTCGCCGAACGTGGACAGGGGGACGTTGGCCGCCTGTGTGGCGTCGCCGCGCGTCTGGATGGTCTGGATTTGGATGTCCAGGCCGGGGTGCGCGCGGCGCAGGGCGTCGGCGACGGTGTTCGTCTGCGTCAGTGCCAGTTTGCTGCCGCGCGTCCCAATAATCAGCCCGCTGGAGTCCAGCCTAGCCACGGCGGCTCCCGACCAACTTCCACCCCAGGGGCAGGAGACCGGCGGCGAGCAGGGCTTTCACAGCGTCACCGGGAAGGAAAGGGACCATGCCGCCCAGCAGGGCGTTGTGCAGGCCCATCAAGGGGAAATGCGCCAGCCAGCCGACGCCCAGGGCGTAGATGACCAGTGAGCCGAGCAGCATGGCGAGCAGCATGGTCGCGGGCCGCCGGTCCCAGCCGCGCGTCGCCAGCCACCCGACAAGCGCGGCGGCAAGCGGATAGGAGATCAGGTAGCCCCCCGCCGGGCCGGCAAAGGCCGCGAGGCCCGGCAGCGAGGGGCGCGGCGCGAAGACGGGCAGGCCCGCCGCGCCCTCGGCCAGATACAGCAGCATCGCCGACGCGCCCAGGCGCGGGCCGAGCAGCGCCCCCGTCAGCAGCACGGCGAAGGTCTGTCCGGTGATGGGGATGGGCGTCCACGGCAGCGGGATGACGAGCTGGGCGCTCAACGCCGTCAGCAGGCTGAAGGCGACGACGAGCAGAACGTCGCGGCCCCAGGCCGCCGCCGGGCTTGTCGCGCGGCGCGGCCAGACGGCCTGGGCCAGCGTCGGACTCATGGTCGGATTGGTTGTGAGTGTGGTCATAGGTGTAAGAACCCCCTCCGGCCCGGCAAGCCGGGCCACCTCCCCCGAAACGGGTGAGGGTTGATGTCAAAAGGCTGGCGCGCGTTTCCCCATCCCCTCCCGTTTCGGGAGGGGTGACACGGCTTGCCGTGGCGGGGTGGGTTCTCTTCCGGCTCCTACCGCCCCTTGCGTAAGAACAAATCGGTCTTGATGTTCGCCACCCGGTCCAGGAACAGAACCCCGTCCAGGTGGTCAATCTCGTGCTGCAAGACGACAGCCTCAAAGCCCTCGGCGTCCAGGCGGGTCGCCTCGCCGTCCAGTGTCAGGGCCTCCACCGTCACGTTCTGATGGCGGCGGATGTTGGCCGTGTAGTCGGGGATGCTCAGGCAGCCCTCCCGGAAGAACTGCTCGCCATTTGAGGCCACGATGACCGGGTTGATTAAAACCAGCAGGCCGTGGCCGCCGGGGAACTTCGGGTTACGCGACGTGTCCACTATGGCGATCCGGGCCATGGTCCCGATCTGCGGGGCGGCGATGCCGACGGTGCGCGGCGGCCCGGCGTCCATCGTGTCCAATAAGTCCTGCGCGGCGGCACGGATATCGTCCGTGATGTCCGTGACCGGCGCACAGGGCGTTTTCAGGCGCGGGTCGGGCGCGAGGATGACGGGTCGGACGGCCATGCGCGGGCGTTTCTCCTAGAGCGTCTCCGCCGAGAGCGGCTGGAGGGTGATGTCCACGCCCATCTCGCTCTTCAGAACAGCCAGGCCTGCCGTCAGGTCCGCCCCCGGCGCGGCGATCTCCAGCAGCATGACGTACAGCGGCGCGTCGGACGTCCCGGCCAGGCGCGTGTCCATGTCGGTGACGTTGATGCCCCAGGTGGCGAGGCGGGACGTGACCTGGTGGACGATGCCGGGCCGGTCGGCCCCGTAGACGGTGAGCAGGTGGTCGGGCGCGGCCTCCGGCGGCGGCGGGTCGGCGACGGCCTGCACGGTCAGGGCCAGCCCCAGCCGCTCGGCGGCGGGCGCGAGGGCCGCCCGCACGTCGTCCGGCGTCTTCCCAGGGGGCAGCCGGGCGGACAGCATGGCCGCGAACGCCCCGTGCAGCCGCGTCATGCTGGCGTCGTCCAGGTTGCCCCCCAGCGCGAAGACGCCCTCCGTCAGCGCCGCGATGATGCCGGGCCGGTCCCGCCCCACCGCCGTGATGACAACGATCTGGCTCATAAGCGCCATTATACCCGGTGACGGCCAAACAGCGTCCAGAGCTGCCACAGAAAGACCGCGCCCCAGAAGAGCGTCACCCAGGGCGGCTTGGCCCAGCAGTGCCAGTCCTTGATGCCGCGCGCGGAGGCAAGCACGTAAAACAGCGTCGCCAGGCCGGACAGGGCGAGCAGGGCGTAGTGCTGGAAGATCAGGACCAGGAACGCGGCCTTGCAGAAGGTGAAGGCCCAGCCCTCAAACCGCTCGCCCTGCTTGCGCTTGTCGTAGGCGTTCATAGGACCGGGACTGTTTAGGAACATCACAACAGGGCTAGAGGGCGAGGGAAATTTTCCGGCTCTCAAATATCTTGCTGAAGTTCTGTGTTTGAGCGCCTACAACGTAGGAGAGGTAAAGGCGCCACATCTTTTGCCAAAGCGCATCGTCGGCGCTGAAGTAAGTCACGCTCAGGCCGAGGTTTTGTGCTTCCCGCCAGTCGATGACCATCCCATGCGAGCTATAAGTCTGGACGTCAATCAATCTTTTGGCAATCTGAGCGGCTTCCTTATCTCGCCCTTGGAGCATATGCCGCTTCAACCACTTCTCCGCGAACTGTTCTGCCCGAAGCAGGGCTTTGTTGCAGAAGTCCAGCGTCGCAGGGTCCAGTTGGGAGATCAGCGGGTAATACGCAGGGTTGATGCCGCCCTCAGCTTGCACCTTTGCCTTGATGTCCTCAAGGCCATCCAGGAAGGAACGCGCCGGACGGCTGACGTAATTGCCTTGCGCGTTTTGGAAGGTGATCTGCGGATCAATGGGGCCGAGTTCGGAGGTGGAACTCATCAGAATCTCGTCCGATGCCAACGCCATCATTGTGGCGGCACTTTTGGCGCGTTCAGCAACGACCACCCGAAAGCGCTTTGCTCGGCTGCGGATCATGTAGACGAGCTTTTCGGCGTCATCTATGGAGCCGCCGGGGCTTTGAATCAGCAGGTCAATGTCGCATTGATCCTCGCAGTCGAGGAGCAGCTCTTGGAAGGGAGCAACGTCAGATTGCCCGATCCCAATCGGGTTGTCGAAGTAGACAATGAGACGCCGTCCCGTATCACGCTCGATCTCACGGATGAACTCCTGGCGCTGGTAGCGCGCGGCGTGGATCAAGCCGAACAGAGGCGAGCGCGGTGACGGCGCATCGCCTTCAATGTTCCCACTCATGCCTTGTACTTCTCCGTCAACTTCTTGGGCAAGGCGTCACCTTGACCTGCGAACTGCTCCTGGACCTGGCGGAACTGAGTAAAGGATCGGCGGAAGTCACCGAACGACTTCGCCAAGCCAGGGTACTTCTGCTCCAACTTCTTGCTCTCTTGAACCATCTCAGCCAGGTCCGCCTCCGGCGTGGCCTTCCTCGCTTCCATCTCCGCCATCTCTTCCTCCCTTGCTGTGTTAATCACTTTTCGGCTTTTTTGCGGCTTCAGTATACCCGGCGAGCGCTTATAAGTTCTCCTTCGCCATCGCCAGGGGGACCACGGCGGCGCGGCTTTTGCGGCCCCGGTGGAAGACGTTGTACTCGCAGAACGAGACGGCCGCGCCGCGCTCATTCAAAATCTTGGTGCAGCAGGCGTCAATGCGCGCCTTGTCGTAGGTCGGGGCGTCCATGAAGGGCTTGACGACGACGCGGAAGACGCGCCGCCCGAACTGGTCCGGCCTGCCGATCAGCGGCAGGGCGTCGCGCAGGCCCGACCGGGCGAACAGGGTCGCCAGGTCCGAGAGCGTTCGCCGGGCGCGCAGGTGAGCGAGGTCGGACCAGACCCGGCGCAGCGCCCCGCCCAGCAGTCCGGCGAAGCTCAGGCGGTCGGAGAAGAGTTCCATGTACCGCGCCACGTCCAAATAGCGCGGCAGGGGGGAAATGGCCGTCCGGTCGGCGTTCAGGAACCCGTAGGTCAGCGCGCAGCAGTCCGGGTGAGAACAGGGCAGGCCCACGAAGTCCGTGGACAGCAACGCCCCCTGCGTCTGTTGTTCCAGTTCTTGGAGAACACCTGTGAGTGTCATGCGGTCTCCGGGCCGGTACTCGTGCTGGTTGCGCCCCGTGTCCATGACCGGCTGGAACACCAGCCCGGCGACCTCCGGACGAGACAACGCGAACCGGAACAGCGCCCCGATCTCCCCGTCGTTGACGCCGTTCTCAATGGTGGCGACCAAATTCACGAACAGACCGCCCGCGCGGGCTTTGTCCAGCGCTTCCCTCTTGACATCGCGCAGATCGCGCCCGTAGAAGTGCGTGTGTCCGGCCTCCTCGAAACTGGACAGCGAGAAGTAGAGTTCCAGCCGGTCCTTGTGCGCGGCGAGGGTCTGCACCAGCGCGTCACTCAGGGCCAACCGCAGGCCGTTCGTATTGACTAAAACACGCCCGATGGGATACGCGAGCGCGAGTTCCAGGATCTCCCCGAACTGCGGGTGGATGGTCGGCTCGCCCCCGGAAAGCATCAGCACGTCCAGGGCGCTTTGGGTGCGGAAGAACGCATCCAGCCGCCGCCTGGCCTCGGCGACGGTCATAAAATCATGGCCCTGGGCGTCGGCGTAGCAGGTCGGGCAGCGCAGGTTACACGCCTGGGTGATCTCCAGCAGCAGCACACAGGTCGGCGGCCCGGATGTCGGCCCGCAGGCGTCACCCGGCCCGCAGCAGCAGGCCGCGCCCGTCCGGTCGGGAACGTACTGACGCAAACGCAAATACTCCCCGGCGTCCGAGGCGAGCAGGACGCGGCTCTGGCCGTGGCGGGAACACTCCTGCCGTATCCAGATGCGCCCGTCCTCCTCCCACAGCCACGCCGGTACGTCCCGCAGGCACGTCGGGCACAGCCCCCGTGTCTCTTCGGACCAATTGATCGTCGGCGGCGTTTGCATGGTTGAATCTATTTCTAGTGCAGCGATGGCCCTGGCGATTGAATTTGCGGCTCATTGGTGCAGGGTCCGCCTGCGAAAACACCCAGGGGTTGAAAACCCCTGGCTCGTGGGCGAGGACGCCGGGCGTCCTGCGAACGCAGGAGCAGAACGTCACCGTTGGTCTTCCGTCCGCAGGACAACCGGCCGCAAGCCCCCTAGCCCGGCATTTTCAATGCCGGGGTGCGATGCCGAGGGCTGATGCAAGAGTTCTTCGGCGGAGGCTGACATTGTGACATCCAAGGCGCGAATTCATTCGCCTGCTCTTCCGTTCCTTACTGGCGGCACGTCGCCAGTCCCCAAAGCAGCAAGACCCCGATGACCAGCAGGCAGTAGCCCAGCCCCCGCGCGAACGACGGGAACCGGGGCCGCAACAGAAAGTAAAGGCCGCTGACAACGGCGAGCGGCACAAGGTTGATTGTCCACGTCCCGTAGCGAAAGACCCAGTACGGGTGGATATTGGGATAGTCACGGGGAAACCTCTGAACAAGTTGTGTCATGAATGCGAGTGGGCCAAGAAAGAAGTAGGCGACCGCAGACAGTACGCAGCCTGTCCCCAGGCCGTTGTCAACCTGTGCCCCATCGTGTTTGGGAGCCGCGACTTCCGGTGGGCGTCCTGACGGAACTGGGGGCCAGTCAGTGTTGACCTCCGTGCCGCAGTTCGGACACATTTTGGCGTCGGCGGCGACTTCTTGGCCGCAGTGGGGGCAGGTTTTCATCGGGTTATGTGTCAGCCATAGCGCGCGAGGGAATGAATTCCTCTCGCTGCAAAACCGTGTCCTCGCGGACACAAGAACAGCCGCCACGCAGGTGGCAGTCCGTCAGGACGATGTTGCGTAGCGAGTGGAGTTCACTCCCTCGCCCTTTCACATCCGGGCTATCACACTCCCCTGAACACGGCGTAGCAGAGCGCCAGCGCTCCCAGAGCCACGGCGAGCGTGCCAAGTGTTGTCCAGCCGAAGGCGCGGGCGAACGCGCGGAACCGGCGGCGCGTCCCGAAGTACAGTCCCAGGGCCAGGCCGACGGCGACCGCAGGATCGGCATAGATGGCGGCGGTCGAATTCCGCAGAAACGGGATGGCCGACAGCAGCGAGTAGGACAGAAGCATGAACACCGGGAAGAACAGGATGCCCACGACGACGCCCGATGCGACCTCAACGCCCGAACTGGCCGGTGGTGACATGCCGGACGGCGCGGGGTAGCCCGGCGGCGGGGGCCAGACACTGGGCCGTTCCTGACCACAGTTCGGGCAGACACGCGCCCCCTCCTGAACAGAAGCGCCGCAGTTAGGACAGAGCGGCACGGGCGACCTCGCGGACGGGCGCGGTCCAAAGACGCAGGCGCACAAGTTGGGCGGTGAAGAAGATGAACCCGGCGGCACAGGCCCACTGGGCGACGCTCAGGCCGTCGGTGGGAGGGGCGTCGTGCCAGCGCAGGAACTCGATCCCGAAGCGGGCCGCGCAGTAGAGCAGGCCCTGGAAGTAAAAAATCGCGTTCTCCACCGGACCGCGCCGCTCATAGGCGACCAGCGCGCCCAGGATCAGCAGGCAGGCCAGGCCGTCGTAGAGCTGCGTCGGGTGACGCCACGCGCCGTGCTGCCAGACGGCCCAGGGGACGGCGGCGCGGCTGACGGGGATGCCGTAGCAGCAGCCGCCGAAGAAGCAGCCCCAGCGCCCGACGGCCTCGCCCGCGCATAGCGCGACCGCGAACAAGTCTCCGGTAGGCCGCACGATGCCCAGATGACGCTTGTAGAGCGCGACGCTCAGGTAGCCACCGACTACGCCCCCCAGAACGCTCTTGCCCTGCTCATGGCCGAATCCCCACTGCGCCAGATTCGCCCCGACCAGGCCGCCGATCAACCCCGCCCCCATCAGCGCCATCACCCCGGAGGTAGCGATGCCCCTCCGCCGCGCCATCCAGTAGAACGCGGCCAGCCCGGTCCCGTAGCCCAGCGCGTAGCAAAGGGGCGAAAGGATATGATTCATGCCCCATTATACGTCCTTTTTGCGCGTTTCGTATGGGCCGAAAGACCGACCAGGGCCGTCTCTTCGGGGGTATGAAACCCCCGGCATTGGTAAAACAAGCGTCCTTCGGACGCAGGACTTCGCCCGGAGGGCGCTTGTTCTGTCAATGCCGGGTCGTTTATCGGCCCGGTTCATGTTCGGCTGGCGGGAACCGGCTGTCCCAGTGGCACGTTGTACGGGCGGAGGAAAGAAACAATGGCGACACGCAAGGCGGAGGCGGAGTGGAAGGGCGGCCTGATGGACGGTCAGGGCACGATGGAACTGGGCAGCGGGGCGTTTAAAGGCCCGTTCTCGTTCCGCTCGCGCATGGAGGACGGCACGGGGACGAACCCGGAGGAACTGATCGGGGCGGCGCACGCGGGCTGCTTCTCGATGCAATTCTCGGCCATGCTGGCGGCGGGCGGGCACGTCCCCACCCGTGTCCACACGACGGCCCTCGTTCACTTCGGCCCGGACGGCGGCGGCTTCGCCATCTCCGGCATTGACCTGACCACGGAGGCCGAGGTGCCCGGCCTGGACGACGCCGCGTTCCAGCAGACGGCGCAGGCGGCCAAGGAGAACTGCCCGGTGTCCAAGGCGCTCGCCGCCACGCCCATCACGCTCAAGGCGACGCTGCTGTAGGCGTCGCAGAGGAAGGCCCTCATGGAAGTCGGCGTTGACAGTTTCGCGGCGGCGTTCTTCGACGGCGACACCGGCGCGCAGGCCGACGCGCCGGAGGCGATGCGCCGTCTTCTGGAGCGGATCGAACACGCCGACCAGGTCGGCTTGGACGTCTTCGGGGTCGGGGAACACCACCGCCGGGAATTCCTCGACTCCGCGCCCGCCGTCATCCTGGCGGCGGCGGCGGCGCGCACCAGCCGCATCCGCCTCACCAGCGCCGTGACGGTGCTGAGCGCCGCCGATCCGGTGCGCGTGTTCCAGAACTTCGCCACCCTGGACCTGATCTCGCAGGGCCGGGCGGAGATCGTCGCCGGGCGCGGCTCGTTCACGGAGTCGTTTCCGCTGTTCGGCCTGCAACTCAGAGACTACGACGATCTGTTTTCCGAGAAACTCGACCTGCTGCTCAACATCCGCGACCACGAACACGTTCACTGGTCCGGCAGGCACCGGGCGGCCCTGACCGGCCAGGGCGTCTACCCCAGGCCGATGCAGGACCCGCTGCCGATCTGGCTGGGCGTGGGCGGGACGCCGGAGTCGTTCGTCCGCGCCGGGACGCTCGGCCTGCCGCTGATGGTGGCGATCATCGGCGGCGAGACGCACCGCTTTCGCCCTCTGGTTGACCTCTACCGCCAGGCCGGGCGGCGGGCGGGGCACCCTCCCGACCGGCTCAAGGTGGGTCTGCACTCCCTGGGCTATGTGGCCGAGACGACGCCGGAGGCCGCCGATGAATTCTTCCCCGGTTACGCCCGCACCTTCACCGAGATCGGCAAGGAGCGCGGCTGGCCGCCGGTGACGCGCGCCCAGTTCGACGCCCAGCGCGGCCCGCTGGGCGCCCTGCTGATCGGCGGCCCTGAAGACGTGGCGGCGAAGATCGCGCGGCACAGCGCGGCCCTGGGCGGAATCTCCCGCGTGACCTTCCAGATGGACAACGCGGCCCTGCCCCACGCGAAGCTTCTGCGGGCCATCGAATTGCTCGGCACCCGTGTCGCTCCCCTCCTGCGGGCCGGAGCCGCCGGAGCCTCGACTTGACAAGCCGCCTGTCAATCTACGCTCAACAACAGCTGCCGGCTGCCTTGCGCCCGCCCGCCGCCCCGTGCTACAATGGTGCCATGATGACCGGGAGGAGCCGCCCCATGCCACTGACACTGACCCGAGAGCGCGTGGAGGAGACGGTGGCGCAGTACGTCTACCCGCGCGCCATCACCTTCGACGAGTGGCTGGAGATCGGGGAACATGACGCGCCGACGGAACTTGTCGGCGGGACGCCGGCGGAGCAGCCGATGGTACAACTCGAACACGAGAAGCTGAACCTGTGGCTCTTGACCGTGCTGGGGCAGTACGTCCGGCGCGCGGGCCTGGGCACGGTGCTGGGGACGCGCTCGCCGGTGCAGATCAGCGAGTTCGGGGGCCGGATGCCGGACCTGTTCTTTGTGCGCCGGGAGCGGGAGCATCTGTTGACCTCCAAGGCCACGCGCGGCGCTCCCGATCTGGTCATCGAGATCGTGTCCCCCAACGACCGCCGAGCCGACCTGAATGCCACCGAGGCGGACTACCGAGGCATCGGCGCGGGGGAGATCGTTTATATTGACCTGCCGCGCCGCCGCGTCCGCGTCCTGCGCCGCACGGAGGCGGGGTACGATGAGGAGATCGTCGCCACGGGCCGGCCGCTGCGCCTGCACTCCCTGGGTGGCCTGACCCTGGACTGGGACTGGGTGTTTCTCGAGCCGCGCCCCGACGAGATCGACACCGTCCTGTCGCTCCTGGCCGCGCGTCCCTCCCCGCTTGACAATCCCCCGGCCGCCGTGCCATAATCGCCGAACAACTGCAATCGCGTAGCGCGACGTTCTTATCAAGAGTGGTGGAGGGACACGGCCCTGCGAAGCCACAACAACCACCCGGCCCAGACACAACAGCGTGAATGGCCGGGCAGGTGCTAAATCCGGTGCGGCGGCCTCCGAGGCGCGCACAAGATAAGAGCCGGACGAACCTCACCCCTTCGCCTGTGCCCCCTTCTTGAACGTTTCTTGATAACCCCGCCGACGCTCCCTTGCGGGATACCACCCGAACAGGAAGCACAACCCATGCCCGATGTCAAGTTCTTCACCTCGGAATCCGTCTCCGAGGGCCACCCCGACAAGCTCGCCGACCAGATCAGCGACGCCATCCTCGACGGGCTGCTCACGCAGGACGTCAAGAGCCGCGTCGCCGTGGAGACCCTGCTGACGCGCGGCCTGGCCGTGATCGCCGGCGAGGTCACGACCAAAGGGTACGTCGAGATCAGCGACGTGGTCCGCAAGACCATCAATGAGGTCGGCTACACCAAGACCGAGTACGGCTTTGATGGCGACACCACCGGCGTTCTTGTGTCTTTGCAGAAGCAGTCCCCGGACATCGCCGTCGGCGTGGACGCGGGCGCGAAGGGCGACAAGCCGCAGGGCGCGGGCGACCAGGGCATGATGTTCGGCCTGGCCGTCAACGAGACCCCGGAGCTGATGCCCCTGCCGATCACGCTGGCCCACCAGCTCATGGCCCGTTACACCGAGGTCCGCAAGGCGCACGGCCTCGGCCTGCGGCCTGACGCCAAGAGCCAGGTCACCATCGCCTATGACCCGGCCACCGACAAGCCCCTCTCCATTGATGCGATTGTGCTGTCCGCCCAGCATGACCCCGATCTGACGCAGGCCGACGTGCAGGCCGTGGTCCAGGAACACGTCATCAAGCCTGTTCTGGCGAACTACGCACAGTACGTCACGCACGAGATCAAGTACTACATCAACCCCACGGGCATCTTCGTGATCGGCGGTCCGCAAGCCGATACGGGCGTCACGGGCCGCAAGATCATCGTGGACACCTACGGCGGCTACGCCCGGCACGGCGGCGGCGCGTTTTCGGGTAAAGACCCCAGCAAGGTGGACCGCTCGGCGGCGTATGCCGCCCGATTCGTCGCCAAGAACATCGTCGCGGCGGGCCTGGCTGATAAAGTTGAGATACAGTTGGCCTACGCCATCGGCGTCGCCGAACCCGTCTCCGTGCTGGTGGAGACCTTCGGCACGGCCAAGAAGGGCCTGACCGAAGACGAGATCAGCCGCCGCGTCCGCGCCAACTTTGACCTGACCCCGCGCGGCATCATCCGGCTGCTGGACCTGACGCGCCCGATCTACTCGCAGACCGCCAAGAACGGCCACTTCGGCCACCCGGAGTTCGGCTGGGAGCGCACCGACCTCGCCGCCCAGCTCGCCTGAGCCGACAGCGAGACGCCGCCTCCCGGTATGGGTGGCGGCATTTCCGTTATGGTATAATTCCCCGACAAAGGCTGCCGCTTCTGTGACGATGGCGGCGCGGGCGCGGGGAAGCACCCGCCCCGAAGGGCCTCCCGGAAAGGAACCTCTCCCATGAGAATCATCGCACCCGCCGCACTGCTGGGCCTGGCGGCGCTGGGGCTGACGGCGGCTGCGTCCGCCGCGCCGACCACGCCCCCAGCGGCCGCGCCGCCGCCGCTGTTTCGGGCCGACTTCGGCATCTACCCCCTGGACGGACCCGCTGAGTACTGGGAGGTCCAGAGCGGCGACTGGGTGATGGTGGACGGCACGCCCCACGCCTACCGGGGCACGCCCGCCGGGGCGACGCCCGCCGTCACCTTGATCGGGGCCGACATGACGGACGGCTCCGTCCGGGCCGCCATCCAGGCCGCGCCCGGCGCGGCCCCGTCTTTGCTTTTCCGCTGGAGCGACGCGCGGGACTACGAACGCGCGGGCTACGACCCGGCGGCGGGCGCGTGGCGCGTCTGGCGCTGCACCGGCGGCACGGAGACGGCGCTGGCGACCGGGCCGAAGGTGGCGGCGCTCGACGCCAAGCCGCACGTCCTGCTGGCGACGTTCCGTGGGGACACGCTGACACTGTCCGTGGACGGCAAGACGCAGTGCCGGGGGCAGGACCCGGCGTCGGACGCCAAGAGCCGACACGGGGAGGCGGGCCTGCAGACCGACGGCGGCCCCTGCCGCGTCACCGGCTTCGTCCTGGCCGCGCCCCCCGCCGACACGCCCGCTCCGGCCAACCCGTAAGCGGGGAGGAATGCGGCGGGCGGCGGCGAATCATCCCTCGCCCGCTTGTGGCACACCTCACCACACAGAAGGATTTCCCATGCCCAACGCAGTCAAAGTCGGCGTCGTCGGATGCGGCAACATCAGTGACCAGTATTTCGGCAACGCCACGAACTTCCCCATCCTGCAGGTCAGCGCCGTGGCCGACCTGGACCGGGCCAAGGCCGAGGCGCAGGCGGCCAAGTACGGCGTCCCGCGCGTGCTGAGCGTGGATGAGCTGCTGGCCGACCCGGAGATCGAGATCGTCGTGAACCTGACCATCCCGCAGGCCCACGTCCCGGTCGGACGCCAGGCCCTCGCCCACGGCAAGCACACCTACGCCGAGAAGCCGCTGGGCCTGGACCGGGGCGAGGCGCGGACCCTGCTGGACGAGGCCGCCGCGAAGAACCTGCGTGTCGGCTGCGCCCCGGACACCTTCCTGGGCGCGGGCATCCAGACCGCCCGCAAGGTCATCGAAGAGGGCCTGATCGGCAGGCCCGTCGCCGCGACCGCGTTCATGATGGGGCGGGGGCACGAGACCTGGCATCCGTCCCCGGAGTTCTACTACGCGCCCGGCGGCGGCCCGATGTTCGACATGGGGCCGTACTACCTGACCGCCCTGCTCAACCTGCTCGGCCCGATCACGCGCCTGACCGGGTCGGCGTCCATCGCCATCCCGGAGCGCACCATCACCAGTCAGCCTAAGCACGGCAAGACGATCACCGTGGAGACGCCGGACCACATCGCGGGCACACTGGAGTTCGCGCAGGGGACAGTGGCGACCATCATCACCACGTTCGCGGTGCATCAGGCCCAGTACGACGGCGAGTTCCCGATCACGATCTACGGCACCGACGGCACCCTCAAGGTACCGGACCCGAACGGCTTCGACGGCCGCGTCCGCTTGTGGCGCGGCGGGGAGTGGGAAGACGTGCCCCCGGCCTTCGTCACCGGCTACGGGCGCATGGTGGGCGTCGCCGACATGGCCTACGCCGTCCGTTCGGGCCGCCCGCACCGGGCGAGCGGCGAACAGGCATACACGGTCCTGGACGCCATGCAGGGCTTTTTAGACGCCGCCCGCACCGGCACGGCCTACACCCTGACCGCGCCCTACGAGCGCCCCGCCCCCATGCCCGCCGGGCTTCCTTTCGGGACACTGGATGAATAACGACAAGTCCGACACGATCCGGTGGCCGTTCCAGGGCGCGCGTCCGGGCGTCTGCCCGGCGGTGATGATGTGCGACCCGCGCGACCCCTTCAACGTGGGTGCCGCCGTGCGCGCGGCGTCCTGCTTCGGCGTCTCACAGGTGTGGATCAGCGGGCGTCGGTGCGCCGAGGCGGTCTGGACTCAGCGGCGCATCCCGCGTGAGGAGCGCATCAAGGGCTTTCAGGACGTGGACATCCTCCTGGACGCTTCGCCGCTGGCCCACTTCCCCGGCGCAGTCCCCGTCGCCGTGGAGCTGCTGCCCCACGCCGAGAACCTGCTGACGTTTGAACACCCGGAGAACGCCGTCTACGTGTTCGGCCCCGAAGACGGCAGTGTTCCCGGCGATGTTCGCCCCCTGTGCCACCGGCGCGTGTTCATCCCCACGCGGCACTGCACCAACTTGGGCGCGGCCATCTACCTGACCCTCTACGACCGGCTGATGAAGCGGTACCGGAACGGTGAGGCCGATGCCCTGCCCCTGGGCGATGTCCTCGCCGAGCCGCGCGGCTGGCCCGCCAACGACCCCGTCTTCGAGGCCCGCGAATAGGGAGCGCGGGCGGTCCCCTCGGCCAATGGCGGGTTGGCACGGTTCTTGCTCTGACGTTCAGACATGGACCTGGAACGAGTCAGCCTGGGGGTGGGCCACCTGTGGGGCCGCACCGTGGTCGCCATCGGAGCGGCGTGTTTTCGGCGACGGGCGCGGCAATTCGACATCGCCGTGTGGGGCGACGAACACCTGGCGGCTCTGGCGGGCCGGCCCTTCGTGCTGGTATCCAACCACACCTGGCCGACGGACTCGCCGCTGGGGGCGCTGGCGGGCGTCCCCTTCGTCCGGCAGTACCGGCACTCGGCGGACAGCTTCATCCTGGACCGGGTAGTCCGGGAGCGGGCGGGGCGGCCACTGCACACGGCGGCGCGCTGCGACGGCGCCCGGTGGGCGCGTCGTCCCTGGAAGCGATGGATTCAGGAGCGCATCGGGCAGCCGTTCGCGCGCGGGCAGATCGAGGCGCTGCCGGGGTACGTGGTCGTGGAGCGCAACCCCGGCTGCTCCCAGCGCCCGTTCCTGGAGGCCGCCGGGGCGGTCGTCGGGCGCGGCGGGGCGATTCTGATCTTCCCCGGCGGCATCACTTTGGATCGGGCCGACACGGACGCGCACCCGCAGGCCGGGGCGGCCCACCTCGCCCTGCGGTTCGGCCTGCCCGTGCTGCCGGTGTGCCTGCTGGGCACGGAGAGCTGGCGGGCGGGCCGTCCGGTCACGGTCGCGTTCGGCCCCGCCTTCGCCCCCGACGGGCTGACCAAGGGCGCGATCAACGCCGAGATCATCCGGCGCGTCCAGGCGCTTCACGCCGTCCACGCGCCCCGCCATCGGGAACGCACACGAAACTTCATCGGTCAGACGCCTGATTCACGGGAGGCCGGTCATGTGGCAGCGATTTGACGGCGGCCTCCAGGGGGCCGTCCTGCGGGCCTCCGACTGGGCCGAGGCGCGCGGCGAGCGGGACCTGTCCACGCGGCACCTGCTGCACGGCCTTGCCACCGAGCCGGGGGCGCCGGCGCTCTGTCTGCTCGGCGACATGGGCATCAGCGCCGAGGCCATCGGGCGCAACCTGGCCGGGATGACACCCGGTGAAGGCCCCGTACTTGGGCCGGAGCCGACTCTGACGCCGGAGGCGCGGGCGGCGGTGGAACGGGCCTATGCGCTGGCGGCGGACCTGGGCGACGAGTCCCTGGGGGGAGAACACCTGCTGCTCGCCCTGGCCCGCGAGCCGGACGGCAGCGACGCCGGGCGACTGCTGGCGGGCCTGGGTGTGACCTGGGAGCGGGCGGGCGCGGCGCTGATGGCGCGTCAGGACCGCCGGACGCGGCCCCCGGAGGGTGTTCGGGTCCCCGGCCTGGCCGCGCGTCGGCTGGTGGGGAGAGTGCGCGGGCGGGCGCGGAGCGTCAAGCATCTGGCCTTCGGCCTGGCCCACCGGGACCGGCCTTTCATGCCCTACCTGCTGTTCCGCAGGCGCACCCTCAGTGACCCCTATCCCTTCTACCATCGCCTGCGCCGCCCGTGCTATTGGGACGAGACGCTCTGCCAGTGGATCGTGACCGGCTACGAGGACGTCGTCGCGGCCCTGGCGGAGACGCGCCTGTCCCAGCGTGTGTTCGGGGCCTCCCACTGGTCCCGCCGCCCGCTGCCGCCGCTTGTCGAGCGCGAGTTCCGCCGCCTGCACACCGGCCTCGACCGGCAGATGCTGTTCCTAGACGCCCCCGACCAGACCCGGCAGCGCGCGCGTGTCGGCAAGCGCTTCACGCCGCGCGTCCTGGACTGGATGCGCGCCCGGATGCAGGAGACCACCGACGGGCTGCTGGACGCCGCCGAGCGGGCGGGACAGATGGAGGTCGTCGCCGACCTGGCCGTTCCCATGCCCCTGACCGTCATCGCCCTCATGCTGGGCATCCCGGAGGACGACGCCGGGCCGCTCAAGCGGTGGTCGGCGGACCTTTTCACCCACCTGACCGGCGAGTCTTCGTTGGCCCAGGACCTGGCGACCTACCACAGCGCCCAGGAGGCGACGGCGTACTTCGGGCGGCTGATCCCGGAGCGGCGGCGTCACCCCCAGGACGATCTGCTGTCGCTGCTGCTCGCGCCGGGCGCGCAGGGCGACGTGCTGACCGAGGACGAGGTGGCCGCCAACGCCCTGATGCTGCTGGCGACCGGGCACGAGAACACCACGCGGCTGATCGCCGGCGGATTACAAGCCCTGCTGCGCCACCCAAGCCAGTGGGAGCGCCTGCGCGGGGACCCGGCCCTGGTCGGCCCCGCCGTGGAGGAACTGCTGCGTTATGACAGCCCGGTCCAGTGGACCATGCGCGTGATCCAGGAAGACCTCGAATGGCGCGGCCACGCCCTGAAGGCGGGCCAGTGGGTGCGCATCGGGCTGGCCGCCGCCAACCGCGACCCCGCCCGATTCCCGGACCCGGACCGGCTGGACATCACGCGCGCCGACAACCGCCACGTCGCCTTCGGCTACGGCCCCCATTTCTGCCTGGGGGCGGCCCTGGCCCGCATGGAGGGGCAGATCGTCCTGGAGACGGTGCTGCGGCGCTTCCCGCGCCTGCGCCTGGCGGACGCCGACGCTCCGACGCAGGACGCCCTCATGTTCCGCGGCCCCCGTTCCCTGCGGGTGCGATGGGATTGAGCGAGAGGAAAGGGAGCGGCACCATGAGCATTGACCCCGGCACGCGCATCGGCCACGTCCACCTCAAAGTCGCGGATTTGGAGCGGGCGCTGGAATTTTATGTCGGCGTTTTGGGATTCGAGTTGACACTGCGGCTCGGCGATGGGGCCGCGTTCGTCTCGGCGGGCGGCTACCACCACCACATCGGGCTGAACACCTGGGAGAGCCTCGGCGGGACGACGCCGCCGCCCGGCGCGACCGGCCTGTATCATCTCGCCATCCTGTACCCCACCCGCGCCGCGCTCGCCGACGCCCTGCGCCGTGTGCAAAAGGCGGGCATCCCGCTGGAGGGGGCGTCGGATCACGGCGTCAGCGAGGCCCTGTACCTGCGCGACCCGGACGACAACGGCGTGGAGCTGTACTGGGACCGGCCCAGGGAAGACTGGCCGCAGTCGCCCGACGGGACACTCGCCATGCACACGCGGCGTCTGGACCTGGCGGGCCTGTTGCGCGAGGTGTGAATTATTCGTGTGAAAACCCCTTGACAGAGACAGGCCGCGTGTGATACTGTAGACGGCGGACCATGACGTGTTCGGAAAGGAGGAGAAGAGGTATCAAGACGCTCTTATCTTCATTGATCGGCCTGACGGCGTTCGCCGTCGGCCTGGGATTGATCGCCTTTTTCATCATTCGGGCGGTGATCCAGCGCGCCGAGAACCGCGTGATCGAGCGGTACGAGGCCCTGCAGCGGGCGCAGCGGGTCGCCCCGCCGGGGGCGACGAATGCCGCCGCCCCTGACCCTGATCTGGAGGGCATCTCGGCGGAAGACTTCGAGGCGGGCTGCAAGGACGCGCTGGCGCAGCTCGCCTACCGGCACCGGCAGATGCGCCGCCCGGCCCGCCGCCACGACGCGCCCTGACCTGACACGGGGCGCGTCACTTCGACACCGAACGCTGGGAGACCGACATGGCAGACGTTTTTCTGGTCCTGCACGGGTGGGGCGGCAACAAGCCGGAACACTGGCAGGAACACCTGGTGAAAGCGCTGGAGGCCGATGGGCAGGACGTCCGCTACCCCAAGATGCCGGACCCGATGGCCCCGGACCCGGACGCCTGGATGGCCGCCCTGCACGGCACGCTCGCGGACATCCCGGCCGACGCCACGCTCTCCGTGCTGGCGCACTCCCTGGGTGCGATCAACTGGATGCGCCACGCGGCCATGGCCTTAACGATGCCCGACCGGCCCGGCCCGCAGGCCGACCGGGTGCTGCTGGTCGCCCCGCCCTACGTCGTCCGCGAGGTGCCGCCCCTGGACGCCCCGCCCGGCGCGGCGGACTTCTTCCCGCCGCCGTTCAGCAAAGAGGGTATCGCGGCACTGTCCCGCGAGACGGTGCTGATCGCCTCGGACACCGATGACTACGCGACGTTCGACCAGTCATCGGCCTACGCGGACAAGCTGGGCGTCCCCATCGAGAAACTGCCCGGCGGCGGCCACATCTCCCCGTACTACGGCTACGGCGAGTGGCCCTGGGCGCTGGACTGGGCCTTGCGCCGCGCCGCCCTGCCCCCGCAGCCGAACAGGTAGCCCCCAGAACCCCACCTAGCCTCCCCTCCGAGCAGGGGAGGGACCGGAGAAGAGCCAAGCCCTTCTGGCCCCTCCCCCTGCTCTGAGGGGGAGGCTGGGAGGGGGTTCCATGGTCCACGGAGGGACCGCGTCATGCGCCTGCCTTTCCCCAAGCGCCCGCTTCTTTGGGCCGTTGCCATTACACTCCTGGCCGTGATCGGCTGGGCGGCGCGTCCTCAGCCCGCCCCCGGCGCGGGCGAACTGCGCGTCACCGTGCTGGACGTGGGCCAGGGCGACTGCATTCTCGTCCAGACGCCATCGGGCCGGGCCATGCTGATTGACGGCGGCGGGTCCAGCGACGAGACGCAGGTGGACAGCACCGACGTCGGCCTGCGAACGGTCGTGCCGTTCCTCCACTACGAGGGCATCAACCGGCTGGACGTACTGGTGCTGACCCACCCGCACGGCGACCACTGCGGCGGCCTGCCGGCGGTGCTGCGCGAGGAGCCCGTCGGCGTCGTGCTGGATGGCACGGTCATCCCCTACCCCTCGGCGGACTATGGGGCGTTCCGGCAGGAGATCGCCCAGCGCCGCATCCCCTACGAACACGCCGTCCGGGGGATGCGCCTGGACCTGGGGGACGGCGTCACCGCCGACGTGCTGAACCCACCCGCCACCGGAACCCCCTACGGGACGGGGACCGACGACACCACCATCAACGACTACTCCGCCGTTCTCCGGTTGACTTATGGGCGGACACACTTCCTGCTCACGGGCGACGCCGAGTTCGCCGCCGAGGGCCGCATGATGGCGACCGGGACCGACCTGGCCGCCGACGTGCTGAAGGTCGGCCACCACGGCGCGGCCAACGCCACGTCCGACGCCTGGCTCCGGCGCGTCCGCCCCCGCTATGCCGCCATCTCCTGCGGCCTGCACAACGCCTTCGGCCACCCCGCCCCCGCCACCGTCGCCCGCCTCGCCGCCCACCACGTCACCACTTACTGCACCGCCTGGAACGGAGCCATCACCTTCACCTCCGACGGACGCACTGTGACTGCTTCGCCTTTCAAGCGCTGAGGCTGACGCCCACCGTTGCTCGGCGGCTGCATCGGGTACAATGGTGTCGTGATATTTCAACGCACCACCCGCGCCCTGCTCGTCAGCGCCGCGCTCTTCTCGGCCTGCCTTCCCGCCGGGGCCCAGACCCACTTACCTTCTCTGGCCTGGCTGCTGCGGCAGCATGACCGGGCCGCGATGTCCCACGTCACTGGGGCGGGGGCGGGCACGCGGAAGACGGTCTACGCGCTCCAAGCGTCGGGGCTGGACGGGACGCTGACCGAGTACGACGCCGCGCCGCATCGCACACGGGTGGAGATGGCGCTGGGGCCCATCCGGCAGACCAGCGGCGATGACGGACGCACGGCCTGGCAGCAGGATATGTCCGGGCACGTCCGCATCCTCAGCGGGCCGGAGTTGGCGGAAAGCCGGGCGTCGCAGTCGTTCACGCTGGAGGGCTATGACCCGGTGCGCGACGGCGCGCGGGGCCGCATCACCCTCCGGCCCGGACGCGAGCCGGGGACGGGCGATTATGTGCTGGATTTGGCCCCGGTGGGTGGGGCGCGGCAGACCGTTTATTTAGACCCGCGCACGTTCCTGACGCGCAAGATGGTCGCCACGATGGGCGGCATCACGGGCGTCGTCCAGATTCTGGCCTACACCCGCGCCGACGGCGAGCAGGTCCCGGCGCAGCTGCTCATTACCTACGCCGGGCTGCCGGTGTCGGTCAGCGCGCGGCTCGTCAGCACCCAGCGCGGCGGCGTCCTTGACCCGGCGCTGTTCGCCCCGCCGGTGACGGCGACGCCGGACTTCGCGTTCCTGACCACCAGCGGGACCGGCCCGGCCACGGTCCCCTACACCGACGACCACGGCGAGATCGTCGTCGCCGTGACGGTCAACGGCAAGGCCCTGCACCTGCTGCTGGACAGCGGGGCGAGCAGCAGCTTCCTGACGGCGGACGCGGTGCGGTCCCTGGACCTGCCCCTATCAGGGAGCGTTCCGGCGATCGGCTACGGCGGCGCGGCCCACACGGGCGTCGCCGCCCACGCGACCCTGGAACTGCCGGGCGCGGTGCGCCTGCCGAACCAGACGCTGTACGTGCTGCGCGACCCGGCGGTGGCGGCGGCGCTGTCCCAGCACGGCGTGTTGGACGGCGCGCTTGGCTACGACCTGTTCGCGCGGTTCGTCGTCACCATTGACTACGCGGCCAAGACGCTGACCCTGACCGCGCCGAAGGATTACACGCCGCCCGCCGGGGCGACGGCGCTTGCCCTGCGGCTGGACACGCGCACCCCCAGCGTCGCCGCCTCCGTGGACGGCAGGCCCGCAGCCCGCTTCCTCGTGGACACCGGCGACAACGCCGTCATCCACCTGTACCAGAAGTACGCCCGGTCCAGCGGGCTGATGCCGCCCAAGAATGACCCGGCGGCGCAGGTCATCACGGGCATGGGCGTCGGCGGCGCGGTCCAGATGACGGTCACGCCGGGCCACACCCTACGGCTGGGCGGGCAGACGCTGACGGGGCTGCCGGTGGCGTTCCTGGCCGACGGCGGCATCACGGACGTGCTGCACCAGGCGGGCGGCCTCGGCTACGGCGTCCTGTCCCACTTCGTCGTGACGTTCGACTACCCCCACGACCGGCTCATTTTGCAGCCGCTGCCTGTTGCGCCGCTTGGCTTCCTCTTCTCCGACTCGGCCCGCACCTCCACATCCCTGACGACGGCGGAAATCCTACAGCGGCACCTGGCGGCCCTGGGCGGGAAAGAGGCCGTGGCGGCCATCACCAGCACGCGCGTCGTCGCCGACGTCCTCACCGGCGGCCTGACCGGGACCGTCACGACCATCTATGCCGCCCCGGAGGACGAGTACGAGGAGGACAAGATCGGCCCCTTGGACATCACCCAGGGCTACGACGGCAAGACGGCCTGGCGGCGCGACACCAACGACAACATCCGACTGCTCGGCCCGGACGAGATTCAGAACCTGCGTAACCAACTGTATTTTGACACGAACTCCTATGTGCTTCCGGGTCCGATCAAGGGCACGATCACCCTGCGCCCGCAGCGTGACCACGGCACCGGGGACTATGTGCTGGACGCCCTGCCGGACGGCGGCAAGCCGACGACGATCTTCCTGAACCCGAAGACCTTTCTGATTGACCGGGAACAGCACAAGGACGACGATGTCACGGTCATCACCAGCTTCACGGACTACCGGCCCGTCAACGGCGTCGAGTTCCCGTTCGCCCAGCACACCACCAACGGCAACAAGCGCTACGACATCTCGCTGACCGTCAAGAGTCTGACCAACGACGACGCCGCGCCCGCGAGTCTGTTCCAGGAGCCGACGGCGGACAACCGGGCGGACTTCGTGACGCCGGGCGCGACCTCGGCGACGGTCCCATTCGACTTCAGCGAGGGCGAGATCGCGCTGGGCGTCACCCTCAACGGCCAGCCGGAGCGCGTCTTCCTGGACAGCGGCTCCAGCGGGGTCGCCATCGCCAAGACGGTCGCCGACGCCCTGCATCTGCCGCAGAGCGGGTTTCTGGAGGCGCGCGGCTACGGCGGCTCGACGGACCTGCTGCCGGTCAAGGTCGCCACGTTTGAGGTCCCCGGCGCGATCCGCCTGACCGACGTGGCCGCCGTGGCGATTCCCCTGTCCCCGGCGCTGAACTCGTTCCTGGCCACCCCGGTAGCCGGATTCGTGGGCTATGACCTGTTCTCGCACTACGTCATCCGTGTGGACTTCCCGAAGCGGCAGATCACGTTCATCGCGCCGGGCAGCTTCCAGCCGACGGCGGACGACGGCCAGGCCGTGCCCATCGCGCTCGACGACGACATCCCCACCCTGACGGCCCAGTTGGACGCCCTGCCGCCCGCCCGCTACCTGGTGGACACGGGCGACAGCGGGCAGCTGCGCCTGTACGGCCCTTATGTGGCAAAGAATCACCTGGATCGGAAGTATCCGGGCGGCACGATGACCGAGGGCGGCGGCGTCGGCGGCGCGTCCCTGTCCCGCCTGGCCCGCGTCAACGCCTTCACGGTCGCGGGCGTCACCCTGCACGACATCCCGACCGACTTCTCGCTGGACACCAAGGGCGGGGCGTCGCAGATCGAGGCCGGCTCGGTGGGCGTGGCTCTGCTGTCGCGCTTCGTGGTCACGTTCGACTACCCGCACGGGCGCATCTTCTTCGCGCCCGGCCCAGGGGCGTCACAGCCGTTCAACACGCGCACGTCCGGCCTGGCCGTGGGCCTGGGCGGGCTGCCGCAGCACGTCCTCATCACGGCGGTCGCGCCCGGCGCTCCGGCGCAGTTTTCCGGCATCAAGCCCGGCGACACGCTGGTCTCCGTGGACGGCGTCTCGGCGACGCAATTGGGCCTGCCGGGGGTGCGCTCCCTGCTGTCCGGCGGCGACGGCAAGACGCAGCACGTGCTGATGATTCAGTCCGGGCAGGCCGCGCCCCGCGCCGTCACGGTCACCCTGTACGACCCGCTCGCGCCACGCCCCGCCCTGCCATGAACCCGAAGCAAGCCATCGCCCTGGCCGTCGGCACGGTGCTGTGCGTCATCCTGGTGCTGACGCCCCGCCTCTACTCCCGGCCGTCCCAAGTCTTTCATCAGGTCCAGCCCGACGGCAGCATAGTGGATGTGCAGAAGTCCCACCCGATCTTCTGGCAGCCCCCCGCCTTCGCCCTCGTCGTCCTCCTCACCGGCTACGCCGTCGTCCGCCTTCGCACCATCAAAGGCCGTTGATGTTGCCAAAAACCTGCGCCGACTGGTCCAGCGCCGGCTCCGAGGCGGCCCGCTGCACCGAGAATCGCGTCCCACGATGCTTACACGCGCCTCCTGACAAGACTGCCGCCAGACACGGCGGCGTTGTGGCAAGAGGTCGAGCCTTAAGCGACAGACGGCGCGGCCTCTTGGTCGTGAAAGGCATCAATCTGACCACGCTCCTGTGGACGGACGGCCGGGGCCGAGATCAGCGCGCGGACCTCGGCGACCCCGACCTGCCGTTCTATCTCGTTCAGCTCGGCTACTTTGAGCGGACGCCGAGCGCCGCCGACGTTGCGGGCTGGAACGCCGCCCGCGAAGCCCAGCGCGTACCCATGCCTCCTACCGAAGAGGCTCATTTGCACCACAGGAGGTGACGGTATAGACATGGTGACGGGCGGTCGTCAGGGGGCGCGACGCAGAAAAGGTTTCCCCGGTCAGGACGTCACGGGCGACGAACCCTTCCGGCACCGGCAGTGGGAATGCCTCGAAAGCCCACCATACCCGTGACTGCCCAGCGATGTCCGTGTACTGCACACCGGCCTCGTTCTGCAAGACCGTGCGGACGACCATGTCCGGCGCCACATTGTTGTAGGCCTTCAGGAGCGCGATGTGCCAGGGGGCGGGCGCGTCACAGTCGCCCCGGCGCGCGCCGCCGTGGAAGGTCAGCTCATCGCGCGTGATGTCCCAGTGGATCTGCCAGACCATGCGATAGGCCAGGCCCGCGAAGTAGACGGCGTCCGGGTCGCCGCCGGCCTCCCGGATCGCGGGGACGTCGAAGAGCGCCAGGCAGTCGGACCAGAGCGCGAGGTTGTCCAGGCGGGCGGCGATGCCTGGCCCGCTCCGGTGGAGGCCGAAGACGCCCGTGTCCTCGCCGCAGTAGATGTAGCCGGCCCGCTGCATCGCGGCCATCAGGTCGAGGTGCGCGCGGTACTGGGAGAGGATCGCCGGCGGCGGCTCAGACACCGGGCGGGCGTGGCCCAGCAGGTGCGCCTGGTCCACGGTCCCGCCGGACCCGGCTTTCGGTGTGGGGTTGGCGACCCAGTGGAACTTGTCGGACGACATATTGAACGAGCTGTCCAGGAATATCTGGTCCAGGCCGATCCGGTCATGCGCGTCGCCCCACTGCCGCATCCAGTAGGCGCGTATGTCGGGATCACGGAGATTGAGCTGCGCGAAGACCGGCGTGTAGTGGTCGGCCTCGATCGCCCCAAAGGCGTTGCGGACCCACGGGTCTTCAGCGCGGCGCAGCACCTCGACGACCGAGCCTTCGATGGGCAGGAAGTCGATCCGCTGCTGGTCGTGATCCCGCATGGCGAAGATGTAGGTCAGCGTCGAAAGTGCGGTGTTGCCCCACATCTCGACCTTGATGCCGAAGTCGTGCGCGGCCCGGCAGAAGGCTTGCAGTTTCCCCTCGCCGATGGTGTCGGCGACCCGGTAGTCCACGGTGCAGCACATATTCGAGACGCCGTAGACGTTCATGTTGTTCTCGAACGTGTTGGGCAGGAACACGGTCTTCACACCGGCGTCGCGCAGACGCGGCAGCCCGAGCGTCCGGTAGCGGTCCATGTCGGGCACGCCCCATTCCTCGATGACCCCGTAGGAAGAGGCCCGCTCACGGCGCATCCCGATCTGCGTGTGCAGCGTCCCGTAGACCAGATCACGCACCGACTCATGGAGATTGAGGAGGCCGACGCGGTCCATCCCCCCCGGAAGCCACAGCACCTCGATCGGGGCGGTGGAGAAGTCGGCGGAGAGATCGCCGCAGTGTTCGTGCCAGTGGCGTATCTCCGCTGCCCCGCCCGGCTTCTCGAACAGGGAGCGGACGTGGCTGACCTCCGTGGCCCAGGTCACGAGCGTCCCCTCGGCGTGTGCCGTCATCGTGAACCCTTCCAGCGCCGTCTGCCAGGGCAGGAACTGGAAGACGCTCGGGTTGCTCGCGCTGGGCAGGTACCACTCCGACGAGTACGCCTGGTCGTCGCCGGTGATCGGGAAGATCGAAGGCGCGAAGCCGTTGCGGAGCCAGAACGTGTTCCCGGCGGCCGTGCCGCCGACCTCCCAACTGGCCCTGTCCAGGATCTTGTAGACCGGGTGTTCCGGGCTGTGGTAGTGGTACTGGTAGACAAAGCCGGCCGCCGCCCGCCCGCCGATCTCTCTGACGACCGGCGTGACGACGAGCCGCAGGGTCGTCCCATCGGCGGAGAGGGGCCGGGGCACGAGATCGGCGGTGTTCAGGCGCGGCCGGGCCTCGTGCAGCATCCACTCCATCAGTCGGCCCGGCACGGCCTGGCCCCGCAGAACGATCTCGATCCCTTCGGGGCCAGCGCTCTGGCTGATGACCTCGAAGTCCGTCAGGGTGATGCCGTCGGGCGTCCAGACCTCGACGAACGCGGGCTGACGGTCGCTTCTGAGGGACACACCCCCGGCCCGAACTGCCCCGATCCCGGTGAAGCATCCCCCTTGATGGGAGAGCGTCACCGCCAGGCCGTTATTGAACGTGATTTCAGTCACTCGCGTCTCCCTACCTCTGTGCGCCGAACTCCAGCTCGTTGGCCCAGTGTTCCACCCAGTCCACGTGGAAGGACACGTTGTTGATCCTGGCGACGCTGCGATCTTTGGACAGTTCCATCGTCGGCCCGCCCGCGTTGTCGTTGACGCGGTACGAGAATTTGATCGTCTGCCCGTGGTCCAGACGGCGCTTGGCCTCGGGCATCACCGTCCAGGGGATGGAACACTCGTAGATCAGCGTGTCCCCGTCGCGCCGGATGACCAGACGCGCCCCGGCCGCCGCGCCCTCATGCGGGGTGCGCGGCTGGCGGGGGTAGAACATCTTGTGCGGGATGTCCGGCGCGGCCAGCCGCCACACCTCCGTGCCGCCGCCGTACTGCGGGGCCACCTGGTTGAGCGCGTACTCGTAGTCGGTGTCCTGAGAGGAGACGAAGCCGGGCATGGTGCCGGGGACCGTCGGGTAATAGGTCTTCCGGGCGGGCGGCAGGACATTGAAGGCGATCTGGATGTTGTCGTGCATCGGGGAGTTGCCCGACGGCAGGTCCGGATTCTTGCGGTAGGTGTAGCGGCGGACGCCCGCCGGCCAGGTCAGGGGCTGCAGGACGGGCGCGCCCGCGCTGCCCGTGTAGGCGGGGTCGGGGAACGCGCCGTCCGCCCACTGGAAGTTGATGACGGGATCGGTGCGGGTGGTCACCGGGTCGGCCAGTCCCGTGTCGCGGAAGTATTGCCCCGTGAAGCCGCCTCCGTCGGCGGGAATGAGCTGGCGCGGCTGGCTCGGACTCTGCCAATAAAGTATGGCCGTGCCGGGGCCCGCGCCGTTGTAATACTCCATCGTCAGGGCGTAGGAGTGGCCCGCTGTCAACGCCAGGGTCGCCGAGTCGTCGGTCGGCCCCCGGTCCACCCAGTCGGCGATCAGCGGCTTGCCGTCCACGAACAGACGGGCGCCGTCGTCGCCGGTCGTCGTGAACGTGTACGTCTCTGAGTACTTCGGCGTGATCTGCCCGCTCCAGCGGATGGAGAAGGCGTGGCTGCCGAGGTCGGCGGGGAGGTAGGAGACGGCCGGATAGAAGTACTGGTCGTCGTCGCGGGTCGCAAAGCGCAGTGTGCCGGGGTCCGGCGTGGAGTCGGCGACTTTGGCGGCGAAGTAGAAGTTCTTGTCGTCGTAGGCCAGGTAGGCCGTGGCGAGGCCGGACCGGACGCCGCCGGCATAGGTCTTGAACGGCAGCCAGGCCTTCTCGGTCAGCGTCGGCTCCGCCGCCCCGGTCGCCACGATGGTCTGCGGCAGGACGCCGCGCCAGTCGCTGAGGTCGCCGTCCACGGTGATCGTCCGGCGGGCGATCACGTCGGCGTGCAGGTCCTCACGGAACACCTGGGGTGCCAGGCCGGCGGGTGCGAACGTCACCCTCAGCGGGTACCTGTTGTCCGGCGCGGCGCGGCCGGAGACCGGCAGCCGCACCTCACGGGTCTGATCCGGCCCGAAGGCGAGCGTCTGCGCCGCCGCCAGGACGGTCACGCCGCCCAGCGCCACCGAGAGACGGCCCGTGACGGGCCGATTCAGCACGTTGGTCAGGGTCAGGCGCAGGGCGGTTCGACTCCCCACGGGGGCCGTGAAGTCGTGGGCGACCACGGCCAGCGGCTGGATGCCGTCCACGCGGGCCGCCCGCAGGGCCGCCAGCAGGCGCGCGAAGCCGCCGGGCCGCCCCCCGGCGCGCAGGAAGAAGCCGCGCCCGTCCAGCGGCAGGACGATCCGGCCGCCGGACGCCGGGACGGGGTTCCCGTAGAAGTCATAGAGGCTGTAGTCGGCGGACGCCGGCAGTGTCATCGTCGCGTCACTGAGCGTCTCCGGCGCGGCGATCTGTGCCTCCAGCGCCTGCCGCGCGGTCGGGGTGGTCGCCGCCGCGAGCTGCGCGCGCAGGGCGGCCTTGTGCCGGGCCTCGGCGTAGCCGCGCGCCGTGCGGAAGGGCAGGATGTTGGCGTTGAATTCCTCGCCGAGATCGCCGACCACCACCACCGTGCCGTCTTCGGGATTCTCCCCGCCGCCGGACATCGGGCGGCCGCCGAAGACCATGACCCAGGGCAGGCCGTTGGAGAACAGCAGCCGCCGGAACGGGCGCTCGCCGACGAAGTGCGAGGCCGCGCCGATCGCCGCCGCCGTGGACCAGGTCGTGACCGTGTGGACCGGGAGGGTCGTGCCGTCGGCCCGCCGCCGGTCGTAGTCTTGGGTCGTGCAGATGTTGCCGCCGTAGACGCCCATGGCGCGGTCGTAGCCCGCCGCCCGGTCGCCCGCGACGACGGCGGCGACGCGGTCATCGGTGTTGGCGACCCAGCTCTCCGTGTCCCAGATCTTCACGCGCCCGCCGTAGCCCTTGCGGTTCACCCACTGCTTGTAGTTGGCCGTGGAGGTCAGGCCCTGGTAGTGGACAGAGAGGAAGTCGAATTTCGGGCCGAAGGTCTTCGTCCCGTCGGGGAACATCTTGTCCATGGCGTTGGTGGAGGAGTCGCAGCCGCCGACCAGGACGACCGCGCCCTGATGACGGGCCTCATCCACGCCCTGCCACATGTGCGTGTACATCTCCCGGTAGCGGAGCATATCCGCCCCCCAGCCGGAGACGGAGATGCCCTCCCAGGGCTCGTTCCAGAGCGAGAAGCCGGTGATCGGCCCGCGCGGCCAGCCGTAGTCGCGGGCGAACCGGTGGCAGTATTCCTGGAAGTCCGCGTCGTAGGAGGGCAGCCAGGCGAGGTCGAACTTGCCGTTCTGCAGGACGCCTCGGTCGTCCAGCCAGGGCCGCTGGTGGCGCAGCGGCTGCGTCGGCCCGCCCCAGTCATCCGGGCCGCCGACCATGAACAGCACGGTGACGCCCGCCGCCTGGTAGGCCCGCAGTTCCTTGCCGCGCGCGGCGTACCATTGGGCGAAGTCCGGGTCGGTGGTCGGCTTGTAGCCCATGCCGTAGCGGATGGCGTGGACCCCCAGCCGCTGCAGCACCGGCGGGGGCAGGCTGTCCAGGCACATATGCGGGTACTCGATCCGCTTGGCCGTGGTCGGGAAGGTGCGGACGTAGGACGTGATGAACTGCCGCCCGTGCGCCCCCAGGTCCATCACGAGGGCGTAGCCGCCGAGCCGCGCGGGGGTGACCGGCGTGACGACGACATCCTGGAACCCGTTCGGGGCGAGGCTGATCGTGACCGGCTGCGCGAGGGGCGCGCCGGTGCGGACGACGCGCGGGTCCCAGATGTCACCTGGCGCTCCGCGCGTGCCGTAGGGGATGACCTGCACGTGGCCGACGGTCTGGATCGGCTGGGCGCTCGTGCTGACGATCTGGAAGGTGAACGTCGCCCGGTCGCCCGGCCACAGGATGTTGCCGGGGGCGCTGCTGCTGACCAGGTGGACAGCATAGTCCGACGCGGCCCCCGGCTGCAGGCCCAGCGCCGCCCCGTACCCGGCCATGTCCGCCCCCGTCACCATCTGCGCCCGGCACCCGGTTCCGAGCGCGAGCAGCAGGAGCAGCCCGGTCGCCATGCCCCGGAACCACCTCATCATCATGTCAGATGTTCGAACCAAGTGAGCCTCCAAAAACGGTCTTGCTTAACAATCGTCATTCGCGCCGCGTCAGTGTTCGCGGACCATGAGAAGGTGGGGGTGGTTCACGGCGGGGACGCGCACGGTCAGAACCTGACGCGGCCATGAATGGCCGGGAGGGATCACGCCCGAAATCGGCCATGTTGTGTCAATCTTCCCGGCGTTGAAACGCCGGGCTATTGAGAGCAAAAAGCCTGCTGAAGCAGGCTCAGCCGCATCCCGACAGCCTTATGATCCTGGTAGCCTCATTCATGAGGCTTGCTGCTCTCAATAGCCCGGCGTTTCAACGCCGGGGAAATCATGTGCGAGGTCTCTTGCCGGAGTGGGAAAATCTGGGGGGCATTCCAGTCAGGACACGGGCGCGGCAACCCATGCCGCGCCTGTGTCCTGATGGCGAGAAGCAAGTCGCCAGGGTCAGATTGCGCTGAAGGTAATGGTGTGTGTCCCTACCCCTGTGCCTTCCGCCGTGTTGTTGTTGGTCTGGACCGATGTGGCCGTGGGGGCGTTGTCGCCCGCCGAGACGCGGCCCGGCAGCACGAACTTGGCGTGGCCGTCGGCCATCAGGTAGTTCGACCCGCCCGTGTGGCGGCCTTGCTGCTGGCTGTTCCAGTTGCCGGGTTGTGTGGCGTATGTGGACGCTCCGTTGTCATCGACCCCCGTGGCATATACGACCGAGCCGGTGTACGGGAGGGCGCAATTATTCCCATCGGGGCCGCAGATAATGGTGTTGAAGCCGTTGCCCACCATAGACGCATAACCAGTTGACCCCAGTTCGCCAGGATCGGTGACGTTGACCGCGCTGCCAGCGACCTCAAACAACTGCACCGTCTGGGCTGGCGACGCCAAGGCACTGAGCTTGCCGCTTAAGTTGTCACTGCGCGTGATGTCTGTGTTGAGGCCATAGGAGACGGGGACCGAGACCGGGTTGGTCCCGTTGGGGTTAGTCACATCGTCCGGGCACTTGTACAGGCCGGTACTCTTGACATACGGGTAGATTGCGCCCGCCCAACCTGTGCCCCACCTGATGCCGAAGGCCCCCAGCGTAGCGTCGGGGTAGGTCTCGTCATTGTCCTGGACGTACTGAATGAAGGCCAGGCCGAGCTGCTTCTCGTTGGAGGTGCAGGTGATCTGGCGGGCCTTTTCCCGCGCCTTGGCGAAGACGGGGAAGAGGATGGCGGCGAGGATCGCAATGATAGCGATCACGACGAGCAACTCGATGAGGGTAAACGCGCGACGTTTCATGATGACTCCTGATCTTGGTTTCGGTGTCCGCTTCCATGAGCGGGGGGTGTGAGCAAGGATACCGCAATGCACTTTTGCTAAAACGGTAACACGTGATATCCATATACTATCATCTTGGCTCCGACTTGTCAAGCCCTTTTCGGTCTTTTTGTCATTGCTCAGTGAATCTGTCCAAGTTAATTGCTCAGTGATTTTGTCCACGGGCGGCGAACCTTGCGCCCATGAGAACAGACACAGAAATCACAGAGGCGACTACCTTGAACACCAAAGAGCAACGCCGGATCGAGGTCCTCACCCGCCTGACCGCCGGTACGCTGGACCGGGCGCAGGCGATGCAGCTTTTAGGATGCAGCGACCGGACGCTGCGCCGCTCCGAGCAGCGCTTCCAAGAGCAGGGCGTGGCGGGCATGGCCCACGGCAACCGGGGCCGCGCCCCCGCACACAAGACCGCCGAGGCCACCGCCGCGCGGGTGGCCGCGCTGGCTGCTCCGGGCGGCGGCTACCACGGCCTCAACGTCAGCCACCTCCAGGAACTGCTGGCCGCGCGGGAGGGTGTCCAGATCGGCCGGTCCACGCTGGACCGCCTGCTCAAGCAGCGGGGGCTGCGCCAGCCCAAGAGAGGGCGCAGGAGGCGCGTCTTCCGCAGGCGTGAGCGCATGGCCGCCGAGGGGGCCATGCTCCAGATCGACGGCAGCCCGCACGACTGGCTGGAGGGCCGGGGGCCGCGCCTGACGCTGATGGGCGCGGTCGACGACGCCACCGGCCGGGTGCTGTACCTGCGCTTGCATCCCACGGAGGACCAGGCGGGCTACCTGCTTTTGCTGCGAACCGTCGTCGAGCGGCACGGGCTGCCGATGAGCGTCTACCACGACCGCCACACCATCCTGCGCTCCCCGAAGGAGGCGACCGTCGAGGACGAGCTGGCGGGGCGGGGGCCGATGAGCCGGGTGCAGCGCGTGCTGGACGAGCTGGGCGTGCGCAGCATCCCGGCCCGCACCCCGCAGGCCAAAGGGCGCATCGAGCGCCTGTGGGGGACGCTGCAAGACCGGCTGGTCTCGGAGATGCGCCTGGCCGGGGTGGACACGCAGGAGGCGGCCAATGCCTTCGTGCCGGACTTCCTGATGCGCTTCAACGCCCGCTTCGCCCAGGAGCCGCAGGCCGGGGAGCCGGCCTGGGTGCGCGTGGAGCCGCCCCTGGACACGGCCTACCACTTCAGCACGTCCGAGTTCAGCACGTCCGAGGAGCGGACTGTGCGGGCGGACCAGACGCTCTCCTACCAGGGGAGGGTGCTCTTGATCGAGGGGCCGAGGAACTACCGTGGCAAGAAGGTGAGCGTCCATCAGACGCCGGAGGGGGACCTGTACGTCTATGACGGCAGGGAGCGGCTTGCCTTCAGAGCCGTGACCGTGCGTTCACCCTCTCCCGCCCCTGAGATCAAGCCGACGGGACAGACAGCGCGCAAAGCGGCAGCCCCGCAGGCGGCTGCAAGAAAGAGAGCCTGGCTCTATGGACACTCGGCATGAGGCGAGTTGAGGCGAGATGAGGCAAGACTTGGACATAATCACTGAGCAATTACTGGACATAATCACTGAGCAGGAACAGAAGTTTTCGGTCTTTTTTCAACGGATCACAGAAAGAACTTTTTCGGGGGGCAGGCCGGTCCCCAAAAAGCCCACGCTCCGTATGGCCTGATGCTTCAGCAGATGCGACGCTGGGGCTGGAGATAGGTGGGGTTCCAGGGGGCCATGGTCAGCGGCGAGCGGTGCCAGTAACGGCACAAGTCCGCGCGCTCCCACCCGGCATAGATCTCGTCCCAGGAGAGGCCGCAGTGGGGCTGAAGCGATTTCGCCTCGACCGGCTCACCCACGGGCTGGTAGCGCACGTCCAGGGACAGGCGGATGCGGTCGCGTTGGCGGCTGGGCAGGGCGCGGTGGACCGTGAAACTCGGGAACGTCAGCACGTCGCCGATCTCGAAGTCGCCCTCGACCCAGTCATCCTCCCAGGGGCACGTCTGCGCGGCGATGCTGCCGGCCCCCGGCGAGGCTTGGATCGGCAGGTAGCCGCCGCGATGGGACCCGCTCAGGACCGTCAGCGCGCCCCTGTCGCGCGGGCAGTCGCCGACGGGGAACCAGCACGTCCAGGTGCGGGGCGTCCCCTGGATCAGCGGGAAGTCCTGGTGCTGTGGGGTCGGGACCAGGGCGGGGTGCGGAGTCACCATGCGGATGATGTGCCGGGGGTGCGCCAGCACCGGCCCGCCGAAGAGCGTCTCGTACAGCGCCAACAGGTGGGGATGGTGCGGCAGGCGGTGGACGCTCTCCAGCCTCTGCGCGTCGTCGTAGGCCGCGTGGCTGACGCCGATATCGGTGCGCATCTGCTCCTCCGGCACGCCGCTCAGGGCCTCGACGTCGAGGAGGCCCTCCATCGGGTCTCCGCCCGCCCGGAGCCAGCCGTGCCGGGCGACGACGCCGAGCAGGTCGGCCCGCACCCGCCGGACGTCCTCGGCAGGCAGCAGGCCCTTGAAGAACAGGTAACCGTCTTCGTCGCCCCGCGCGCGAAGCGCCTCCGGGTCCGCCAGCAGCGGCGTCGAGTCCACGAACGTCGGGCGCGGCTCCGTCCTGTTCAATGTCGCTTCCATATCAATTCTCCCGATGACTTCCCACACGTGGGGATGTGCGTCCACGCCAGGGTAGACTCTCACTTGATAAATCGAGTATCACGTGATACCCTATACTATCACCTTGTCGTTTTCCTGTCAAGTGTTTCCCGTCTTTCTTTCAAAACCTGTGGTGTCAGGCAAGGCCACGCCCGCCCCCGGCGGGGGCGGGCGCGCCCGCGCGGCGTTAGTTGTTGACGTTGTTCAGGGTCCACATGGCGCTGTACCAGCCGGAATTGATCGTCGTGCAGGCCGGGACGCTCGGGTTGTTCTCGTTGTTGATGTACTGACCGCTGTCAGCGACGCTGCCCAGGTAGACGAAGCCGTCGTTGTAGACGTCGTCCTGCCGCAGCCACTGGGCGGACGCGGGGGACGGCGGCGAGGCGGTGCATTGCAGCGCGCCCGATGCGGAGACGTTCAGGTATTGGTTGGTATAACGGTTCCGCAGGCGGAAGGCACCGCTCAGGGACGCCGGCTCCTGAATCCACTCCGCGCTCTGCTCGCCCCCCCAGATCGACGAGCAGGCCAGGCCGTTCTCGACGTTGATGCCGGTCCCCTTCCAGCGGTTCAGCAGCTGCACGAACGGCGTCCACCGGTACATCACCACCTTGCCGTAGGTGTCGTCCTCGTTGAAGATCTCATACTCGCCGTTGGAGAGCTGGTAGGCCCGGACGCCGTTGCGGATGTCGGTCACACCCAGCGGCATATTGGACCCGGTGCCACCGACAGCGGACCCCGGCGTGATGGTGCCGACCGCCGCGCCCGTGTCGGCGTTATAGACCAGGATCTGATTCGGTCGGGAATAGGTCACGAAGACGTAGGACCCCGTAATGGACATGGACGCCGGGATGGCCGTGGGCGACTGGGTGTACGGCAGGACGATGGGGTAGCCCGGATGCACCGCCGGGTTGTTGCTCCAGTGGTCGTAGCGGTAGATCACCGTCCCGAGAACACCCCAGATGCCGGTGTACGGGTAGGCACTGCTGTAGCCGCCGAGGTACATTGTGTCCGTCTCCGCGTGGTACTCGATGCGCTGCAAGCTCTGCTGCGGGGACGCGGACGGGATCGGGTACGTGGTCAGATGCGCGTAGCTGTAGATCGGGTTGCCGACGCCGTCGAGTCCCTGGCAGACCCACTCGCGGATGCAGTAGGTCTGTCCGGACGGCGGCCCCTGGAGGACCTGCCAGATGTTCATCTTGTTGTCCACCCACCATCCGAACGAGTTGGCGTTGAAGGTGTTGTCCGGGTTGGACTGGTACGTGCCGGAGTTCATCGTCGGGCCGTTGTCCTTGTCATACGTCCAGATCCACTCGTTCGCCGCCGGTTCGCCCTGCGGCCATCCGCTGCTGTCCGGGTTGATGTAGCCCTGCGAGAAGACCACGGACGGGATAGCGGTCTGCCCGTCGCTGCTCGCGTTGAAGCGGAAGATGCCCAGCGAACTGGCGTACATGTTGTTCGTGATCAGGAACCTTTGTCCCTGGAACTCGCGCACCCACGCCTCGGAGGCATTCCCCTGCCCCAGATGCAGGCGCAGGTCCTGCGGGTACTTGAATCGGTTGATCGTGTAGCCCGCGTAGGTCGCCTCCGAGCCGGGGGCCGTGCTGCCCCAGTTCATGGCGAAGTGCTTGTCCTTCGTGTAGGCATCCGCCCCCGTGGCGGAGTCGATGTCCGCGCAGTCAATGAACGTGAGGCCGTGCAGTTCCCAGTTGCGACTGCCGCTCGCCAGGCTGTAGCTCTCCAGCACCGACCCGCCGCTGCCGGCGGCCGACGGGAAGTAGCAGGTCTCGTCCTCGGCGACGTCGAGGTTGCCGCTGCCGTCGATGCCGAGGCCCGTGATGTTGTTGAACCGCCCCGGCGCGACCGTGCCGATCGCGGCCTGGGTGGCGTCGAATTGGCCGCCGGTGACGCCGAACGGCGTACCCCAGGTGCCTGAATTCAGCGAGAACACCTGGATGTTCTGGCCGGGCCCCGCGTCGGCGACGTACAGCGAGTTGTTGGCGCTGTTGTAGGCTAGTGCCGACGGGATGATCGCGGAAGAAGGCAGGTTGGCCCCGGCCACCTGGCCGCCGGAGAGGCCGTAGGCGATGAGTACGTACCCGCCGCCGCTGTACTTCTCGTTGACCCACAGGAACGGGCCGCCGGGGGACGCCGCCGCGATCATGGTGCCGACGGTGAGGGAGGAGTTGCTGTTGAAGCTCGCCGTTGGTTTCTGGGCCGGCCCCCCGCCGGCGAGGGAATACTGAAGAATTGTGTTGGTGTTCGGGTCGCTGATGTAGAGGCAGCCGGAGGCCACGGCCAGCCCGGCGATCTGGGAGCCGGAGTACGGCTGGTTGGGGGGCGATGCAGGGCGCGTACCTTGCGCGACCACCCGCATACTGCCGTCCCAGCCGGAGCCCCCGGCGAACGGGGCGGGCGTGCCGTTCAGGGTGTAGCGGCGCACGGCGTACCAGACCGTGTTCGCCGGGGGGTAGTCCGGCATCCCGTACTTGTTGTTGCGGGAGTCCGCGCCGTCATCGCCGTTCTGCGTGATGGCGACGTACAGATAAGTCCCATCGGAGGTGATGGCCTTGCCCCCGAATCGGCCGTAATAGTTCAGGTCCACGCAGTAGCCGTCCAGGCTGTGGCTGTTGTTTGTGTTGTAGATGGAGGCGTCGTAGCTGCCATCGGACATCCCGTTCTCGTCCCAGGTGCTGTTGGTGTAGCAGGCGCCGTTCGGGGCGACGTACAGCCCCATGATGTCGTCCTGCACGTGCTGGTTGGGCGTCGCGCTCGTCAGGCTGGTCCCCCCGTAGGAGTTGCCGAGCCAGGAGGTCGTGGCGTTGAGTGACTGCGCTGAGACCTGTGCTGCAAAAATTGCAACTAACACTACCGACAGTAAGCCGAACACTCCGATGTTTTTCCACGCGCGAACACGCGGAGAGACTTTGTGATGGTTGCTCTTGAACATTGGGATACCTCGTTGTTTTGCGATCCATGGGACACTGAGAGACTTTTGGTGAGTAGAACATCCCCCCTTCTCGCGGAACTCAGACGGCAGATCGCTTTTTAATGCAGCGATTATAGCGATTAACACAATCTATAACCTTGATAACGTGAATTGCCTTTCGGCTCATCATCCGTAGATAACACGTGATACCCCATATTATCACTTCATTTCGTTTCTGTCAACCCATTTTTAGCCTTTCTTTTCATGAGCGCGAAAGATTTTTCTGAGCGGTCGGCGCGTCAGGGTGCGGGGGTCGCGGCCAGCACCAGATAGCCCATCGCCAGCGGCGAGATGTGGGGGCAGCCGTACAGCACCGGGGACCAGTCCATCGCCAGCAGGCGGCGCGATACGCCGGGGTCCGCCCCCGCCGCCTTGACCACAGGGACCTGCTCGTAGCGCAGGAAGTTGGCCCGCATCGTCATCGGGCCATACTGCCCCATCCCAAGACGGCGCAGGACGGCCTGCGCCGGCAGCGCCATGTCCACCGTCCAGCCCGTCACCCGCCCGTTTGTCTTTTGGACCGAGGCGGCGGTGCGCCAGCCGTCCAGACTCCAGGACAGGTCCGCCCAGTAGTCGCGCTGCAATACGTCACCAGTTAACAGCAGATTCATGTCCGAGGTCGGCGCGGCCGTGAGGGTCGTCACCTGATCGAAGGTCGCATTGTCCGGGCTGACCTCCAGCTCGATCCACTCCCGGCCGTCCCCCCTCGCGTCGAGGAACACCTCTACGCAGTCACCTTTGTAGAGGGCCGAATCGTGGTCGTGCAGGGGCGCGTAGACCTCTGAGGCCGCGCAGAGGAAGCGCAGGTAAAGGTTGTTCTGATCCCAAAGCAGTTTCACCTGCGTCGGCAGCGGCGACAGGCCCTTGCCGTCGTCACCCAGCGAGACCGGCAGCGCCGGGATGATCGCCGCGCGCGCCCAGGCCGGGTCTGACGGGTCGGCGGTGATCGCCGGGGCCTGCGCTGTCAGCGGCACGGACAGGCGCGGCCTGGGCGCGGCGTTGTCCGCGTGAGCGATGCCGCTCAGGCAGGCCGCCAGCAGCAAGGTGCAGGGAAGCGGTCGCAAGCGGAGGCGGGGGCGGCGAGGGGAGGGCTGATGCCCGTGATGGTTGGTCATGTGGGTTTTACCGTGACGCCCATGCGTCTATAAAGCAAGCAGCGGACTTCGGCGCTCAGTCGCGTCGCGGCATTCTACCACTCCTGAGTGCCTGGGTCAAGGGGCGTACCCGGCAGACAGATGGGACCTTGACAGGCGCGGCGGAACGTGATATTATTTCAGTGTCACGTGTTACTGCCACGGAAAGAGTAAACAATGGCTATCACCCAGAAAGACGTTGCGGAGAAGGCACAGGTGTCGCGCAGCCTGGTCGCACGGGTCCTGAACGGCGATGCGACGATTCAAGTGTCGCATGGCAAGCGACAGCTGATCCTGCGCACAGCCCATGACCTGGGCTACCGGCCGAATCTTGTCGCGCGGAATCTGCGCCGAGGCAAGACGCATGCCGTCGTGGCGATCTGCCAGTCCGACAAAGGCGAGGCCGCCGGGCCTTTCATGCAGGGCGTCCTGGAAGCACTCGCCATCGAACTCGCCCACGAGGGCTATGAGCTGAAGGTTCGCTTCTTCGAGAACACGTCCCGCATCGTCGCGGCCATCGGGGAGATGGCATCGGCGTCGGAATGTGACGCCTTTGCACTGTGGCTCAGTGATGATTGCGGCGAAGAGGCCGGCAGCGCTGTCCAGACGCGCGGGATGCCCTTTGTGATCAGTGGACACTACGATCAGCATCACCCGGATTGGCATCAAGTTGACTACGACCACGCCCTGATGATGCGTTCCGCCGTGCAGCATCTCGCCGATGCAGGGCGGACTCGGATCGCCTACTTTGGTTTTGACACCGATCAAAAATTCGCCCAGAGGCTTCTCGCCGGGTACAAGGCCGCGATGCGGGAGATTCTGGGGACACCGTCCTCGCAAGAGTGGGTCTATCGAGTGTCCCTGGATTACCATGAGACGGAGGAGATCGTCAGCCGTTGGCTGGACCTGCCGCCCCATGACCAGCCGACGGGAGTCGTGGTCGGGGCCGGCACCGATGCGTGGGTCGGGATCGAGGTCGCCTTGGCCGCGCGGGGACGGCGGATCGGCCGGGACGTGTCCGTGGTCGGCCAGCATCCGGGACGTCAGCCCCTCCTCTATGGGGAAGCCGTCGCGTTCGACAGCATTGACCTGGGGCGACTCGCGAGCCTGGCGGCGCAGGATCTCATGCGTCAGTTGCGCGGCGAAAGTCACGATGAGTGCATCATCAGGGTCGTGCCTTCGCTCATCCCGGTCCCGTCCCTGCGCCTGCCGTCGCCTGTCCCAAGTTCTCCTTGAAAGAACGGAGGCATCAAGATGCTCCGCTGGATGCTCCCAGTTGATGGGCAGCGCGTGGCGGACGACGACAGCCTGTACCGGGCCGCCACCGTGACGGAGCAGGTCACCTTCGCGCAGGGCAGGCACGTGGTCAGGGCCCGTGTCTCCAGGCCACCGGCGGCGGCTTCCTCCAGGTCACGCGGCAGATACCCCCTCCAGCTCAGGAAGAAAGATTTGATGATGAACGTCACGCGCCGGCCCTGGCGGCCTGTGTTGCTCGCCCTCGACATCGCCGGGATGCTCCTCGCCGCGGCACCCCACTCTCGCGCGCAGAACTATGAGACGTCCTGGCTCGGCAACTCGCTATCGGGCGCGTCCAGCCCGACGACCCGGCAGCAGGGCACGGCCGGGCTGCACGTGCAGACCGACATCTGGGGCATGGCCGTCAGCAGTGACGGCAGCTGCTACACCGACAGTCCGTGGGACGAGGGCGGCGCGGAGGCGGGCATCTACGCCAAAGGGCAGGTGACCGGCAACTGTATCGGCCTCCACGGCTGGGGGCGTGGCGGTGGCTCGGCCATCGCGGTGGACGCCGATTACGCCTACGTCGCAGTCACCCAGAGCGGCGACGACGGCGCCAACACGGACAACAACAGCAACGGACTGCCGCAGTACCCGCCGCACAACAACATCTGGTACTGCGTCCGCCGGTACAGCCGCACGGGAACCCCCGCCCCCTTCCCGGCCGGGAGCGGGGTCGACGGCAGCATACTCCAGATCAACGCCGGGAGCCGCCCCGTCCCCCTACCCGGCCGTGCGGCCCTCCCCTACTCCGGCCAGCCGGTCTCCGGCATCGCGGTGGACGGCGCCTTCCTCTACGTGAGCGACCCGACCGCCAACCAGGTCAAGGTGTATTCGCTCGCTACCCTGTCGGCCACCCCTGTCAGGACCTGGAGTGTCGCCACCCCTGGGCCGATGGTCATCATCCACGGAACCCTGTTCGTCGTCAGGGGGGCACGCACCCCGAGGTGCTGAAGTACCGCCCCGACGGCACCCTCACCGCGACCATCTCGTTCGCTCCCGACGCGAGGCCGTCCGCGCTGGCCTCCAAGATGTCACACGGCGTCCCTTTCCTGCTCGTGGCGGACAACGGGCCGGACCAGGACATCAAGGAGTACGACCTGGCGAACCTTCGGGGAAGTCCGACGCACGTGGCGGACACGTTCGGTGTCACCGGCGGCATCTATGCGGGCACGGGCGCGCGGATCGGCACCGCCGGCCCCCTGCGCTTCAACGACCCGACCGGCGTGGGCGTGGACGCCCAGGGCAACATCTACGTCTCCCAGGACGGCACCTGCGGGAACGGGACCGGCGGCGGCGGCACCGTTCTGGAGTGCTACACGCCGGGCGGCAGCCTCCGGTGGCAGCTCCTCGGCCTGGAGTTCGTGGACTGCGCCGACATTGACCCGGTCTCGGAGAACGACGTCTACACGAAGGAGGAACACTTCGTGATGGACTACGGGCGCAAAACGCCGGGCACGGAGGCCACCTACCGCGGCTACACGGTCAACCGCTTCAAGTACCCCGAAGACCCGCGCGCGCACATCGGGACGGGTCTGGAGGCGTCGGCCTGGGTGCGCGTGTATCATGGGCACAAGTTCCTGGTCACCACCGATATGTACGACCAGTACTTGATTATCTCCCGCTTCCATGCGGCCACCGACGGGGAGTGCGCCATCCCCTCGGCCGTGTTCTCGGAAAGCCACGGGACGCCGGACGCCACGGGCTGGCCGGAGAACGAGCCGAATGACGGCGAGTGGATCTGGCGGGACAAGAACGGGAACGGGGCGCTGGACGCCGGGGAGTACACGCAGCCGTCGCCCCCGACGGACTTGCCGCAGATGTGGGGGCTGTGGGTGGACAGCAACATGGATGTTTGGGAGGCGACGGTGAGCGACGGCATCCGGCACTTCGCCTGCCGGGGCCTCGACAGTCACGGCAACCCGATCTACGACTACGCCCACATGACGACGGCCCCGATGCCGCCGCAGTTCACGGACCTGCGCCGGGTCGAGTACGACCCCGCCACGGACACCATGTACCTGGCGGGCTACAGCGCGTCGGAGCCCAACCCCGGCGACTGGGGGGGCAGCGGGCGGGTCTACTGCCGCTACGACCACTGGAGTACGAACCCCTCCCTGCACACCGGCTACCCCATCGTCCCGCCCCACGGCGCGGGCGAAGCGCTCGCCTCAATGTCCGTCGCGGGGGAATACCTCTTCGTGACGTATGGGGCCCAGAACCGGATTCTGGCCTACGCCGCGGATACGGGGGCGCAGGCGGCGACGATCATCCCCGGCGCGTCGGTCGGCGGCAACGCCAGTGACACGCAGGTGCTGGGGTGGACGGACATTCGGAACGGGCTGCGCGCCTACCGGCGGGCGAACGGAGAGTACGACCTCTTCAACGAAGACGACTGGCTGGGCAAGGTCGTCCTGTACCGCTGGACTCCTTGAGGGCAAGACCGTTGCATGACATCCGAGACAGTGGCGCCTTGCTGGAGGACCTGCGCTGCGAGGGGCTACGAGACCCGCTGGGACTGGACGAGCCTCGCCCCCGGTTGAGCTGGATCATCCGCGCGGGCGGGCGGGGCTGGAGGCAGAGCGCCTGTCAAATCCTGGTCGCTTCCAGCGCGGAGGCGCTCGCCGAGGGGCAGGGTGACCTCTGGGACAGCGGCAAGATGGCCTCGGCGCGGACGTCGCAGATCGAGTACAGTGGGCCGCCACCGGCGGCGAGGCAGCAGTGCTTCTGGAAGGCCCGCGTTTGGGACGACGTGGACGTTCCCTCGGCCTGGAGTGCGGTCGGCCTGTGGGAAATGGGACTTCTCGCAGAGGCGGATTGGAAGGGCGCAGCCTGGATCGGGCGGGCCGCTGTCCCGAAACCCGCCGCCCCCGACGGGCGGGAGCCGGGTGTACGCCCCGCTCCGGGCCTCGACCCCGCGCCGTACCTGCGCCGGGAATTCCCTGTGCGCGGGACGGTGCGACGCGCCCGGCTCTCGGCCTGCGGCCTCGGCTATGCCGACCTCTTCCTGAACGGCCGGCGCGTCGGCGGGGAACGGGAGCGCGATCCTGGTTACACGGCATTCGACAAGCGCGCGCTGTACGTGACCCACGATGTCACCGCTTTGCTGTCCCCCGGCGCGAATGCCCTCGGGGCGATCCTCGGCGGCGGCTGGTACGACGTCGCCGACCTGGCGACGTGGAACTTCCATGCCGCCTCCTGGCGCGGCCAGCGGCGGCTGCGGCTGGTCCTGGATGTGGAGTACGGCGACGGAAGTTCCGAGGCCGTCATCAGCGACGACGCCTGGGAAACGGCAGCCGGGCCGATCCTGCGCGACGGCATCTACACCGGCGAGATTTACGACGCCAGGCGGGAACTTCCCGGCTGGGACCGCGCCGGCGATCAGGACCACGCCTGGGAGCGCGCTGTGACACTGCCGCCACCCGGCGGCAGGCTGAGGGCGCTCCCCTGTCCGCCGGTGGCTGTCACGCGCACACTCACCGCCGTCGCCCTCACGGAGCCGAGGCCGGGTGTCTTCGTCGCAGACTTCGGCCAGAACTTCACCGGCCATGTCCGCCTGCGTGTGCAGGCCCCGGCGGGCACACGCATCACCTTGCGCTACGGCGAAGCCCTGTCCCCGGACGGGACCTTGAACACGACAGCCGTGGACCACTTCATGACCCAGACCACGCCGACGCAGCCCTTTCAATCGGATACCTACGTCTGCAAGGGCGGCGGCGAAGAAGTCTGGGAGCAACGATTTTCCTACAGTGGCTTTCGGTATGTCCAGGTCGTCGGCCTTCCCGAACGGCCTTCGGGCGAGACACTTGTGGGCCGGTTCGCGCACACGGCGCTGGAAAGCGCGGGCGAGTTCGCGTGTTCGGACGAAATGCTCAACCGAATCCAAGGGGCCACGCGCTGGGCCTACCTGAGCAACGCCCAGAACATCCCCACGGACTGCCCGCAGCGCGAAAAGAACGGCTGGACCGCGGACGCCCATCTGGCGGCGGAGGCGGGCCTGATGAATTTCCGAGCGGCGACGCTCTACAGTAAGTGGCTGGACGATCTGGCCGACGATCAGCAGCCGGACGGACGGTTGAGTATGATCGTGCCCACGGGCGGCTGGGGCAGGGGGGAATGTCACCCCGCCTGGGACAGCGCCTACGCCCTCATCGCCTGGGACTTGTACCGCTACGTGGGCGACACGCGGGTCCTGGAGCGCCACTTCGACCACATCTGCCGCTACGTGGACTACCTCGCGGGCCGCACCGAGGGCGGCGTGGTGCCGTTCGGCAGCCTCGACGACTGGCTGCCGTGGGACACGAAGACGCCGAGCCAGTTGTCTTCGACCGTCTACTTGTTCCGTGACGCGCAGATTCTCGCGTATGCCGCGCGCATTTTGGGGCGGGAGGATGCCGCCGAAAAATATGAGGCGCTGGCGGCGCGGACACGGGATGCGTTCAACGCCACATGGCTGGACAAGGACCGGGGCACCTACGCGAACGCCAGCCAGACGGCCCAGGCGATGCCGCTGTTCTACGGTCTGGTTCCCGAAGAACAGTGCGAGGCCGCCTTCAACGCACTCGTCGCGGACCTGGAACGGCAGGGGCACATTGACACAGGAATTCTAGGAGCCAAGTACGTCGTCCGTGTACTCGCCCAGGGCGGGCGTTCCGACCTCGCCTATCGGATTATCACCCGCCCGGAGCGGCCGAGCTGGGCCTGGTGGATCGCACAAGGCGCGACGACCCTGTGGGAAGACTGGAAGGGCGAGGGATCGCTCAACCACATCATGTTCGGGGACGTCAGTAATTGGCTCTTCCAGTGGATCGCCGGCATCGGATTGGACCCCGGCTCTCCGGGCTTCGCCCGTGTCTCCATCCAGCCGCAGCCGGTCGGCGGACTGACTTGGGCGCGGGCGCATCACGACGGGCCGCACGGCAGGATCATTTCCGACTGGACGCACGAGGGCGGCATCTTCCGACTGAACGTGACGATCCCGGCCAACGCCACCGCCACCGTCTGGGTCCCGACGTCCGCCCCGGCTGGGGTGCGCGAGGGCGACCTGCCGGCAGACCGGTCCCCCGGCGTCCGTTTCCTGAGACAGCAGCAGGACCGCGCCGTCTTCGCCGTCGGCTCCGGCACCTACATTTTCACAGCGACAGGATAATCATAGGGGTTACGCAGTTGAACCCCAATTCAGCGGGGAAATGATCTGCCGCACAGGTGGGGGCGGGGATATTCGGGCCGTGGAATCGTCATCGGGATGTCCTTGTCGGGTGTCAGTTGGCGAATGTGCGGAACAGACTCAGGTGGAAGGCCATTCCGAGCAGGCTCCAGGCCGCGCCGGTGACGAAGTCCCCCAGGATCAGGCCCAGGAAGAAGGGCAGGCCCCGGCGGTACAGCGTCACGCCCCCGTAGCGCAGCACGCAGACCTTGACCAGCCAGGCGGCGAACATATCGCACCAGAAGAAGTCGTTGGCGAAGCTCATGTTCAGCGCGTAGGCCGCCGGGTGCAGCGGGAAGCCGACGAACCGCGTCCGCAGGGCCGTCAGCAGCAGCGTGACGGCCACCCCCACCGCCAGGCCTCCCAGCGCGCCCGCCCTCGGCGGCTGCGGGCTGTACAGCCACGTCTGTAGGTTCCCCCACGGCTCGTCGCCCTTGGAGATGCGCCAGGGGTTGACGTTGCCGGTGGCCGCGCCGTGGACGTAGTACAATTGCAGGTCCCAGAGCAGCGCCGAGACGATCGCCACGGCGGCGGCCAGCATGATCGCCGCCATCAAGGGGCTGGGCCGCCCCCCGGCCCGGCGCAGGCCGACGATGCCTTCCAGCTGGTGCGGCATCGCCGCCGCCCGGTAGTCGCTGTTGAACCAGGACAGCATGGACGTGTGCGCCAGGTCCGTCTGGGACAGGTGGTTCGTCCCGATCACCGCCGTCAGCAGGCTCTGCGGGTTGATCCAGACCAGCTCGCTCGCCAGCACCGCCGTCTCCGCCCGGATGCGCGAGAGCGTCACCATGAACAGCAAGTAAACGGCCAGGAACAGCGGCGGCAGCCACCACGAGCCGCCCGCCGCCCAGACGAACGCGCAGAGGGTCAGGAACCCGCCCGCCAGGCCGAAGACAGCCAGCCGCGCGCTCATCGGCTCGCCCCGGTCCCGGCCCGCCGGGTCGCCCCGGAAGGCGCGCGTCAGGTATCCCCGGAAGTAGGCCCGCCCGGTCCACAGGGCCGCCAGGCTCAGGGCCAGCCAGGCCCCCCAGCCCTGGGCGTCGAAGTCCGGGAACTGCCCGTTGCTGTCCACGTACCAGCCCTGGGCGGGGTCGCGCAGGTTCAGCGTCACCGCCCACACGTCCACGGCCTTCTTCAGCAGGTAGAAGAACCACAGCGAGAACGACACGTCGGTGTTGATCAGGTAGCCGAAGCCGACCCCCGCCGGGTGCAGCATGACGAACAGCGACCCCGCGCCGGTCCAGGGGAACGGCAGGCCGTCGCTGTAGATGATGTCGTTGGCGCTGTTGATCGGCCAGGACGGCAGTGCGGGGAAGATGCTGTGCAGGGAGTTGAGCGAGTGCAGCAGGAGCGGCACGGCGAAGCCGCTCCAGAGGAGCCGGTCCCGGTACAGCGGCGCGCCCTCGCGCGTCATCTCCAACGGCAATGCCAAAACCGGGAAGGGCAGGTGTTCCTCGTCGTCCCAGCGCCGCCGCAGGATCGCCGACGCGCAGAGCGTGGTCCACAGCAGCACCAGGAGGAAGACGCTCCAGACGGTCAGCGGCAGCAGCCACGCCCGCAGGACGGGCGCGGTGAAGGCCGTCGCGTGTCCGGCGAAGAAGCCGCGCAGGACCGCCGGGTCGCGCGGGCCGAGGTACGGCGGGAGCAGGTGCCAGAAGTCCTTCCAGTGGTTGGCCGTGGTGTCGAAGTAGAACGGGTCCGCCAGGAACGGCAGGAAGAACCCCAGATGCCCCACCCCGGCGACGACGCTGGAGAGGGACAGCATCGTGTAGAGGGCCATCAGCTCCGGCTGGCTCATCGCCGCCCGCGCCCCGGACGCCGAACGGACGGCCAGGTTGAGCAGCGTCAGCACGAACAGGATGAAGGTGACGCCCAGGAACAGGCTGGAGATGGTCAGCTCGGTCACGCCGGTCTTCATCTCGGAGTTGGCGATCCAGCCGGTGTTGAGGACGATCAGCGGCAGGGCGACGGCCCCGACCGCGCCCCAGCGCATCGGGCGTCCCTCCGCCCGTGTCCCCGGCAGTGTCTCCCCCCGGCCCGCGCTGTGTTGCTGCTCGGTCGCCATGTCTCTCAGTGTACCGCGTCGCCGCGCGCCCCGTCAAAAGGCCGCAGACAGTCGGGGCGGAGGATTGTCGGGGCGGAGGATTGTCGGGGCGGAAGATCGCCCCGCCTCGGATGGCGTCCTTCGGACGAGGAGAGGACGAAGGCGCGGCCTCGAAGGCTCCCTCCCCGTCCGAAGGACGCTCTGCTCAGACGGGGCGATCTTCCGCCCCGGCGCGACGCCGAGACTGCATCGCGTGAACCCGCGACCGGCGCGGCTCCGCCCCGTCACGTCCCGTCAAAAGAGATCGCCCGGCCCCGCGTCTTGGCGGGCCGGGCAAATCCGTCCTGTGTCGCTCGTCGCTCAGGCCGTCCGCTTGCGCGCCTTGAGCATCAGGCCGCCGAGGCCCAGCGTCATCAGCGCCATCATCCCCACCTTCGACGGCTCCGGGGCGGGCGAACCGGTCGCAATCGTGTCGGGACCTGCGGCATAGTCTGCCTGAACCTGAGAAAGTGACAGCGCGCCGGTGAAGATGCGGAAGTCTTGCGTGGAGCCGGCGAAGCCGTAGTCACCATGGGGGCCATCACCGGCAATGCCAATGAATCACGTCGCAGCAAACTGCGGGGGATTGCGGTAACTCTCAGCCTCTGCCGGACAAACATCGAATGCCTACCGGTTGGCGAGGAACCGATAACGGAGCAAGCTCCGGGGAATGGCACCCCGACGGATTCAAGATCATAGGGGAGAGTATCGTGAACATGGGCGTGTCGCCTCCCCCCTGGCGATCTTCGCCAGGCACGGCTGTGACGCCGGGATGAAGGTCCTGCTCGGCTTCCACTACTCGGACGGCTGGGCAGACCCGCAATCGCAGAGCATCCCAGGTCACCAACGGCCTGCTGTGACCCATCGGCTCCAACACGACCGTCGAGGGCTGGGACCGCTTCGCGCAACTCTTGGAGGCGGGCATAGACGGAACGCGCGGCGGCGGGTATCATGGTGACATCATGATCCTGGGGGCAGCGTGGTTTCCTCCGGGGCCTGATGGGAACCGTCCACGCCGCGCCAGACGGGCTGGGCGCCGGGGTCTTCTCCTGGGCGCCGGAGTGGGTGCGCGGCGACCGATGGCACGGGCCGGACTGGTCCGGCGTTTGGGAAAGCCGTGCGCTCTTTGACAACGCCGGGAACGCCCGGTCCGCCCTGGATGCGCTCCGCGCCGCCCCTCCCACGTCATCGCAAAAACACTTATACGCAGACAAGTCAAAGGAGATGAGACCAACAAGATGAACATGAACCACATCAAGGCCGCGCGCGCCGCCGGGGCCGCCCTGGCCGCGGCGGCGGGGCTGGCGCTGACCGGCTGCCACAGCCAGGGCGCGGGCGGCGGCGCGGCCTCCCCGTCCGGCGGCGGCGCGGCGCTGGCCTTCGTGACCAACAACGCCTCCGACTACTGGACCATCTGCCGCAAGGGCGTCCAGAAGGCGCAGCGGGAGCTGCCGGGCGACACCGTGCAGTTCATCGAGCCGGGCGACGGCACTGCTGCGACACAGAAGCAGGACGTGGACGACCTGATCGCCAAGGGCGTCAAGGGTATCGCCATCAGCCCCGTGGACCCGGCCAACGAGACGCCCTACCTGGATCAGATCGCCGGGGAGACCAACCTGATCACCTCCGACAGCGACGCGCCCCAGTCCAAGCGCCTCTGCTACATCGGCACCGACAACCACGCGGCGGGCATGCAGGTCGGCCAACTGCTCAAACAGGCGCTGCCCCAGGGCGGGCCGATCATGCTGTTCGTCGGCCAGGCCGACGCCCAGAACGCCCACGACCGCATCCAGGGCATCCGCGACGCGATCAAGGGCACGAATATTCAGATCCTGGACGTGCGCACGGACAACACCGACCACGCCATCGCCAAGAGCAACGTCTCCGACGCGCTGGTCAGCGATCCGGGCCTCGTCGGTCTGGTGGGCATCTGGAGCTACAACGGCCCGGCCATCGTCAGCGCCGTGCAGGACGCCGGCAAGGTCGGCAAGGTCAAGATCGTCTGCTTCGACCAGGAGCAGGGGACGCTGGACGGGCTGAAGAGCGGCGCGATCTTCGGCACGGTCGTGCAGGACCCGTACACGTTCGGCTACAAGTCCATCAAGCTGCTCGACCAGCTCGCCCACGGCGACAAGAGCGGCGTCCCGGCGAGCGGGCAGATCTTCATCCCCACGCAGGCGATCACGCCCGCGAACGTGAGCCAGTACATCGCCCAGCAGGCCAAGCTCATGGGGGGCGCATGACAGAGGAGCCTCCTCTCTCGGCTCCGATCCTGGAGACGCCGGTGCTGGAGATGCGCGGGGTCAGCAAGCGCTTCGCGGGCGTCCAGGCCCTCCAGGGCGTCAGCCTGGAGGTGGCGCGCGGCGAGGTGGTCGCCCTGATCGGCGAGAACGGGGCGGGCAAGAGTACCTTGATGAAAGTCCTCGGCGGGGTGCATCAGCCCGACGCCGGGGAGATTCTCATCGGCGGCCGGCCCACCGTGATCCGGGGCGTCTCCGACGCCATCGCCGCCGGGGTCGGCTTCATCCACCAGGAACTGAACGTCGTGGACAACCTGGACGTGGCCGGCAACGTCTTCCTGGGGCGCGAGCCGCTGCGGGGTGGCCCGCTGCGGCTGGTGGACCGGGCGCGCATGGCCGCCGAGACCCAGCCGTACCTGGACCGCCTGGGGCTGACGTTCGGGGCGGACGCGCCCCTGGACCGCCTCTCCCTGGCCCACCGGCAGATGGTGGAGATCGCCAAGACACTGTCCCTGCGCGCGCGGATCCTCATCATGGACGAGCCGACGTCGTCCCTGACCCTGGCCGAGACCGACCGACTGCTCCAGGTGGTCCACGACCTGCGGGCGCAGGGCGTCGGCGTCATCTACATCTCGCACCGGCTGGGCGAAGTCACGCAACTGGCGGACCGGGTGGTCGGCCTGCGCGACGGGCGCAACGCGGGCGGCCTGGGCAAAGACGAGATCACCCACGAGCGCATGGTACGCCTGATGGTCGGGCGCGACCTGGCCCGGTTCCAGGCGGCGCACGACGACGGCCGGCGGCCCGTGCGGCTGTCGGTGCGCGGCCTGCGGACGCGCCGCTACCCGGAGCGGGAGGTGTCGTTCGACATCCACGCGGGCGAGATTCTGGGCATGGCCGGCCTGGTCGGCGCGGGCCGCTCCGAGGTCGCCCAGGCCGTGTTCGGCGTGGACCCGTCGCCCGCCGGGACGCTGAGTGCCGGGACTTTGACGCTGGACGGGCAGGCGTTGCGCGTCCGCTCCGCGCGCGACGCCATCCGGCACGGCATCTACCTGGCCCCGGAGGACCGTCGCCGCTCCGGCGTCCTGGTGGAGATGTCCATCCGCGAGAACATCACCCTGCCGGCCCTGCGCCGTTACGCCTCCTTCGGCCTGCTCAGCCGGGGCCGCGAGACGCGCGGCGCGGAGGGGGCGGTCCGGGCGCTGCGCGTCAAGACGCCGTCGGTGGAATTCCCGGTCCGCAACTTGTCCGGCGGCAACCAGCAGAAGGTCGTGCTGGGCAAGTGGCTGTCGCTCTCGCCGAGGGTGCTGATCTTCGACGAGCCGACGCGCGGCATTGACGTCGGCGCGAAGGCGGAGATCTACGACCTGATGCGCGACCTCGCCAAAGAGGGCGTCGCCGTGCTGATGATCAGCAGCGACATGGAGGAAGTGTTGAATTTGAGCGACCGGATCGCGGTCATGCACGAGGGCCGCGTCAGCGGCTTCCTGTCGCGCGCCGAGGCCTCGGAGGAGGCCGTCATGCGCCTGGCCGTCGGCGACACCGGTGGCGGAGTTTCCGGGACAGGAGGAGTTTCCGAGACATCATGATCAACCCCGTCAACAAGAATATGGGCCAGGACGCGCCGACACCGCTGAAGGCGGTTCCGTCCCCGCCCCGCCGCCTGTCCCTGGGCGGCGGGCGCAAGGAGCTGGGCATCTTCACCCTCCTGGCCGTCCTGTGCGTCTTCACCGGCCTCCGCAACCCCAACTTCTTCGGCGCCGCCAACCTCCAGGACCTGGCCCGCCTCGTCGGCATCTACGGCATCTTCAGCATCGGCATGGGCGTCGTCATCATCACCGGCGGCATCGACCTGTCCGTCGGCTCCGTGTTCGCCCTGGAGGGCGTCCTGGGCGCGATGATGCTGACCCAGTGGCACTGGCCCCCCGCGCTGGCCGTCCTGGGATGCCTGGCCTTGACCATGGGCGTCGGACTGTTCCAGGGACTGCTCATCACCCGCGTCAACCTCCAGCCCTTCATCGTCACCCTCTGCGGGCTGCTGTTCTACCGGGGCCTGGCCCGCTTCATCACCGGAGACTCCACCGAGGGCTTCGGCGACGCCACGGGCTTCAGGACGCTGGAGAAGCTGTGCGCCGGCAAGATCTGCCCGGTCCACGGCCACCTCTACCTGCGCGCCGCCAGCGACGTGCCCGGCCTGCCGATGGCGTTCCTGCTGATGGCCGTCATCGGCGTCGTCATGTGGGTCGTGCTGCACCGCTCCATCTACGGCCGCTACCTGTACGCCGTCGGGCGCAACGAGGAGGCCGCGCGCTACTCCGGCATCGACTCGAAGACGGTCATCGCCGGCGCCTATGTGGTCTCCGGCGCGCTGGCCGGGATCGCGGGCCTGCTGCTGGCCTTCTACACCAACAGCATCTCGCCCTCCTCGTTCGGCCAGTCGTATGAACTGTACGGCATCGCCGCCGCCGTCCTGGGCGGGTGCAGCCTGCGCGGGGGCGAGGGGTCCATCGTCGGCATCCTGATCGGCACGGCGCTGCTGCAAGTGCTGCAGAACCTGGTCAACCTGCTCGGCATCCCGTCGTCACTGGACTTCTCCGTGGTCGGGGCCGTGATCCTGCTCGGCGTCATCGCCGACGAACTCGTCAAGCGGCGCGCCGCCAAGAAAGTAAGGGCATAAGACCGATGTTCCCCATCACCGAGAGGACCCTCTGGTTCGTGACGGGCAGCCAGCACCTGTACGGCCCGGAGACGCTGGAACAGGTGGCCGCGCACTCCCGCCGGATCGCCGCCGGGCTGGACGAAGACCCGTCCGTCCCCCTCCGCGTCGTCTTCAGGCCCGTGCTGACCGGCCCCGACGCCATCCTGCGCCTGTGCCGCGAGGCGGGCACCGACGACGCCTGCGCCGGGCTGATCACCTGGATGCACACCTTCTCCCCGGCCAAGATGTGGATCGCCGGGCTGTCCGAGCTGCGCAAGCCCCTGCTGCACCTGCACACCCAGTTCAACCGCGACATCCCCTGGGACGCGATCGACATGGACTTCATGAATCTGAACCAGGCCGCCCACGGCGACCGGGAGTACGGGTTCATCGGCGCGCGCATGGGCCTGGCCCGCAAGGTGGTTGTCGGCCACTGGGAGGACCCGGAGGTCCGGCGGGAGGTCGGCGACTGGTCGCGCGTGGCCGCCGGGGTCGCCGAGGGTCGGGGCCTGAAGGTGGCCCGCTTCGGCGACAACATGCGCGAGGTCGCCGTCACCGAGGGCGACAAGGTCGGGGCGCAGATCCAGTTCGGCTGGTCCGTCAACGGCTACGGCGTCGGAGACCTGGCGGAGTGTGTGAACGGCTTCTCCGACGCCGAGGTGGACGGGCTGACGGCGCGGTATCAAGAGGAATACGACTTCGCCCCTGATGCCCGCCCCGGCGGCCCGGCGCACGCGCGGGTGCGGGAGCAGGCGCGGATCGAGCTGGGGCTGCGCGCGTTCCTGACGGAAGGCGGCTTCGGGGCGTTCACGACGACGTTCGAGGACCTACACGGCCTGCCGCAGCTGCCGGGCCTGGCCGCCCAGCGCCTGATGGCGGGCGGCTTCGGGTTCGCGGGCGAGGGGGACTGGAAGACCGCGGCGCTGGTGCGGGTGATGAAGGCGATGGCCCAGGGCCTGCCGGCGGGCACATCCTTCATGGAGGACTACACCTACCACCTGGAGCCGGGCCGTGAGCTGGTGCTGGGCGCGCATATGCTGGAGATCTGCCCGTCCATCGCGGCGACGCGGCCCCGCGTGGAGGTCCACCCGCTGGGCATCGGCGGCAAGGCGGACCCGGCGCGGCTGGTCTTCGACGGCGCTCCGGGGGCGGCGGTGGTCGCCACGGTGGTGGACATGGGGAGTCGGTTCCGGCTGATCGTCAACGCCGTGGACGCCGTGCCGCCGTCCCACGCCATGCCGCGCCTGCCGGTGGCGCGCGTCCTGTGGGGGCCGCGGCCCTCGCTGCGGGTCGCCGCCGAGGCGTGGATCCTGGCGGGCGGGGCGCACCACACGGGCTTCTCGCTGGCGCTGACGCCGGGGCAGATGCTGGACTGGGCGGAGCTGGTGGGGATCGAGGCGCTGCTGATCGACGGGGACACCCGCCCCCTGAGGTTCCGCAATGAACTCCGGTGGAGCGACGCCGCATGGCGCGGCCGTTGAAGTTGAAGTCCATGAAAACCATGACACTGACGGGCCTGCGTCGGATGGCCGCGCGGGACGTCCCCGCGCCGACACTCACCCGTGACACGGACGTTCTGGTTCGCATGGCCCGCGTGGGCATCTGCGGCTCGGACGTGCATTACTTCGCCGAGGGCGGCATCGGCAGCCAGCGCGTCGCGTACCCCTGGACGGTCGGCCACGAGGGCGCGGGCGTCGTTGAAGCCGTGGGCGCGGCGGTGAGCCGCGTCAGGCCGGGCGACCGGGTCGTCCTGGACCCAGCGCTGCCGTGCGGGGCCTGCGACCAGTGCCGGGCCGGGCGGCCCCACACCTGCCGCGCCCAGCACTTCCTGGGCTGCCCCGGCCAGACCGAGGGCTGCCTGGCAGAACTGGTGGTGATGCCGGAGCGCAACTGCTTCCCCATCCCGGACGCCATGACCTTTGACGAGGCCGCCCTCGTCGAGCCGCTGACCATCGGCCTGCACGCCCTCGCGCTGTCCGTGCCGATGCCGGGCGCGCGCATCGGGATTCTCGGAGCAGGCCCCATCGGCCTGGGCGTCCTGCTGGCCGCCAGGGCCCTGGGGGCAGAGAAAGTTTACATGACCGACAAGATCGGGGCGCGGCGCGAACTCGCCGCCCGCGCCGGGGCGGACTGGGCGGGCGACCCGGACGCGCCGGACGTGGTGGCCGAGGTCGCGGCCCGCGAGCCGCTCGGGCTGGACGCCGTGTTCGAGTGCAGCGGCGCGCAGGAGGCGATGGACCAGGGCGTTCAGTTCCTGAAGCCGGGCGGCAAGCTGCTGCTGGTCGGCATCCCCGGCGCGCACAACCGCGTCTCGTTCGACATCAACCTGCTGCGCCGCCGGGAACTGTGCATCCAGAACGTCCGGCGGCAGAACGGCTGCATCCCGTGCGCGATCGCAATGATCGCGGGCAAAGAGATCAACGTCAACGTCATGGTCACGCACCACCTGCCGTTCGCGCGAACGCCCGACGGGTTCGACATGGTGGCCGACTATCGGGACGGCGTCGTCAAGGCCATGGTGACATTCGACTGAGGCAGAGGCGTGGCCGGGGGTATGAAGCCTCGCGTTGGGTCCGGGGGTATAAAACCCCCGGACACGCGCGGCGGGGTTTCATACCCCCAGACGCGCGCACGGGTTTCATCCCCGGACACCCGCCCCCCGAAAAGGAAACAGAGCATGGCCTCCTACAGCATCGGCTTGGATTACGGCACGGGTTCCGTGCGCGGCCTCCTGGTGGACATCGCCACGGGGGAGGAAGTGGCCGCGAGCGTGTTCCCCTATCCGCACGGCACGGACGGCGTGATTCTGGACGGCCGCGACCCCGACCTCGCCCGCCAGCACCCGCAGGACTATCTGGACGGGGCGCAGCGCGTCATCACCGATGTCGTGAGACAGGCCGCCGCGCGTCCGGGCTTCGCGCCCGATCAGGTGGTCGGCGTCGGCGTGGACACGACCGGCTCGACGCCCATCCCCGTGGACGCCGACGGCACGCCGCTGGCGCTGACGCCGCCGTTCGCGGGCAATCCGGCGGCGATGGTCTACCTGTGGAAAGACCACACGGGCCACGCCGAGGCCGCGCGGATCACGGCCCTGGCCGCCGAGGTGCGGCCGCAGTATCTGGCGAAGTGCGGGGGGACCTACAGCGCCGAGTGGTTCTGGGCCAAGATTCTGCGCTGCCTGCACGCCGACCCGGACGTGTTCGAGGCCGCGTATACCTGGGTCGAACACGCCGACTGGCTGCCCGCCGTGCTGACGGGGACGGTCCACCCGAATCGGATGAAGCGCGGCATCTGCGCGGCGGGGCATAAGGCCCTGTTCCACCCATCGTGGGGCGGCTACCCTGATGAGGAGTTTCTGGCCGCGCTGGACCCGAAACTTGTTCGGCTGCGCCGGACGCTCCCCGATCAGGCGTACCCCGTGGGCGAGGCGGCGGGGGCGCTGAGCGCCGAGTGGGCGTCGAAGACCGGCCTGCCCGTCGGCATCCCCGTGTCCGTCGGCGCGTTCGACGCGCACCTCGGCGGCGTCGGCTCCGGCATCGTGCCGGGAACGCTGGTCAAGAACATCGGCACGTCCACCTGTGACATGATGGTCGCCCCGTTGACCGGCGAACTGGGCGACGTGCCGGGGCTGTGCGGCATCGTCCCCGAGTCCATCCTGCCCGGCTTCTACGGCCTTGAGGCGGGCCAGTCCGCCGTCGGCGACATCTTCAACTGGTTCGTCTCCGGCGTCCGCCCGGCGGGCCAGGGACACGCGGAGTTGACGGAGGGCGCGGCCAGGCTCGCGCCCGGCGAGAGCGGCCTGCTGGCGCTGGACTGGCACAACGGCAATCGCACGGTGCTGGTGGATCAGCGGCTGACCGGGGGGCTGATCGGGCTGACGCTCCAGACCACGCCCGCCGAGATGTACCGGGCGTGGATCGAGGCCACGGCCTTCGGCGCGCGCGTCATCATGGAGCGCCTTGAAGAGTACGGGCAGACGGTGGAGCGCATCGTCAACTGCGGCGGCATCTCGGTCAAGAACCCGCTCGTCATGCAAATTTATGCGGACATCATGGGCCGCCCCATCGCCATCTCGCGCAGCGCCCAGACGGCGGCGCTGGGCGCGTCCATGGCGGGGGCCGTCGCCGCCGGGGCGTTCGCCTCGTTCGCCGAGGCCGCCGACGCCATGACCGGCCTGCACCCGCGCGTCTTCACGCCGGCCCCGGGGAGCCGTGCGACCTACGACCGGCTGTACGCCCTGTACCGACGCCTCCATGACGCCTTCGGGGTTCCGGGGACGCGCGACGACCTCTCGGACGTGATGAAGACCCTGCTGACGCTCCGGGATGAGGTGCGCCGTGGCCGATGAGTTCGCCTCCCTCAAAGAAGCCGTCTACGAGGCCAACACGGCCTTGGTGAAGGCCGGGCTGGTCGTGCTGACCTGGGGCAACGCCAGCGGCGTGGACCGTAAACGCGGCGTCATCGCCATCAAGCCCAGCGGCGTCGCTTATGACGCACTCCGGCCCGAAGACATCGTCCTCGTCTCCCTGGAGACGGGCAAGCCGTTACCGGGCGCGACGCTGCGCCCCTCCTCGGACACGCCCACGCACGTCTGCCTTTACCAGCGCTTCCCGGACATCGGCGGCATCGCGCACACGCACTCCCGCTACGCGACGAGCTGGGCGCAGGCGTGCCGCGAGATCCCCTGCTACGGCACCACCCACGCCGACACCTTCCACGGCCCCGTCCCCCTCTGCCGCCCGCTGACGCCCGCCGAGATCGCGGACGCCTACGAGTGGAACACCGGCGTGGTCATCGCCGAGCATTTCCGGGACGCCGGACTGGACCCGGCCCACGCGCCGGGGACGCTGCTGCCCTTCCACGCCCCCTTCGCCTGGGGGGCGACCCCGGCGCTTGCCGTCGAGAACGCCATCATCGTGGAGGAGGTCGCGGCCCTCGCATGGCACACGGAGCAGCTCAACCCGCAGGCGTCCACGGCCCCACCCCCCATCGTGAGCAAGCACTTCGAGCGCAAGCACGGCAAAGACGCCTACTATGGACAGCCCAAGGGAGAAATAAATGAGCCTTATACTTGAGATGAGAGGAGAGGTTGAGGGCCGCATTCTGGCCGAGGTGGGACGCCGTGGCATCACCCCACAGCAGATGCTGGACATCATCCTACATCGGGGCATTGATACGCTCGCCCCAGACTATGCGGCAGATGACACCACAGAGCGGCGGGAGTGGGCGGCGCGCAGCGCCCGCTATCGGCAGTGGGCGGCAGAGCAGCCACGCGCAGGCATTCTGCTTTCCGATGAAGCCATCAGCCGAGAGGCTATCTATCGGCGGGACGATGAGGCGGGGAGCGACACCTGATGCCAGACTACTTGGCTGACAGTCACGCTCTGCAAGTGATCGAGCAGCGTCTTGAGAGGGTTTACTTCGCGCCGCAGATCATCGCCGAGTATTGGCGGGTGGTGACGGCGACGGCCAGCCAGCGCGGCGGCTTCGGGTGGGACGTCGGCAAGGCTGATCTGGCGGTGCAGACTCTTGAATCGAGCTATGAAATGCTTGCTGACGGCCCCGCCGTCTACGGGCGCTGGCGTCAGATCGTGTTGGCGTTCCATGTGACCGGGGCCAGCATCTTCGACGCACGTCTTGTAGCTCTCATGGTCGCTCACGGCTTGACGCATATCCTGACCTTCAACGACGACGACTTCCGGCGCTACACGCCTTTGGGGATCATCGCTGTCAACCCATCCACCCTGTGAGCGGGAGGAAGAATGAAAATCTGGCAACCAAGATCAGCACGGGGTGCCGCAGATTTGTTTCTGCGCAATGATCCTCATGCTGTTGGAGGTGATTGGGACAGAGTCCTCGACGCGAATGGGGTGCGGGTCGCGGATCATTGGCAGCCATTCATTGCGGAAAGTCTTGAAGGGGAAGCGGATGGCTTCGTCAACATCGGAAGCGAACTGGTTTGCGACGAACAGACCTGGCACATCATCAGGCCGCATCTTCAATCTGATGCAGAAGGTTTGCCGATTGTTGCCGATGAGAGGTTGTTCTTTTTCGTCAACGTTGTGAGGCAGGCGGATTGTCTAAATCTGGAGGACAGCAACATTATCTACTCGCCACTCGACGGTTCCGTGTTTGACATCTTGCGCCCCGTTGTCCGCCCGGAGATGCTGACAGGTGTGATGCTGTTCCGCCTCCCGCAGCGGCCAACGAGGGTCTACGCGACGGACGCCTTCAAAAACTTGGTCGAGGCACACCGAATACAGGGAATCGTGTTTGATGCGTTTTGAAGTGCCTTCAACCCGAGGGATGATCTTCCGAGTCGGGGAGCGATTGCCGGATGTCTTTGAACAGCAGAAACAGGTGCAGGGGATCGGTCGGCGATGCTTCCATGCCGAAGTTGCGGTAAAAGACGCGGGCATCCTCATCTTTGGCGTGAACCAGAAATGCCCGTCCGCCGATGACTTCGGACCCATGCAGCGCGCGGCGCAACGCATCGCGCAGCAGGGCTTTCCCCAGACCTTTGCCCTGTTCGCTTCGGTCCACGGCGAAACGCGCCATCAGGATGACCGGGACCGGATACCGTCCCTGGCCTTTGGTCACACGGTCTGGGGCATCCTCCGGCGCGACGGACGCGGGGGCCAGGCTGTAATACCCGATGACACGACTTCCGCGCGCCGTGACATAGGTGCGAGCGCCGCCGCCGGTCTGATTTTGCAGAGCATGCTTCACAAGGAAGTCGTTCAGCGACGCTTTGCCGCAGTCAAATTCGGCCACGTCGTGGCCCTTTGTCAGCAGCGCAGGCAGGAGCAGCGGGGAGTCAGGCATCAAACGGCTCCGGCTCGCTGAACAGCCGCTTTAGCGCCGGGATGGTTCGCGGCGGCGCGTCCAAGAGCCGACAAAATGCGTCCCACTGTTCCTGGGGCAGTCGAAACTCTGTCTGGTCGGTCAGAAGGGCGTGGGCGGCCTCCAAAGACGCCTGTAGCACGAACTGGCTCGTGTTCATGTGGCGCATACGCGCGGCACGCGCCAAGAGTGTTTTATCCGGCTCGGATGCGCGGATTGAGAGGCGCTTCTCCTTTTGAGACAAGTTGCTGGGGCTGCTCATCGTCGCTGATCCTCTTTCTGTATCCGAATGATACCATAGTGGGCACACATTGTACACCCATGTGGAATAGCGAAGTGGAATGAAACATGGCCATTGATCCTACACGCATCGCGCCGCCGGAGCCTTATAAAGCCATCATCTTTGACTGCGACGGCACACTCGCGGACACCATGCCGCTGCATGCGCGGTCCTGGGCGGCGACCTACAAAGCCTTCGGTGTGGAGATCGCGGAGCAGCCGTTCCTGGACATGGGCGGGCTGCCGAACCGCGCCATTATTGAGAAGTTGAACAGGGAACTGGGTCAAGACATGGATGTGGAACGGACGCAGGAAGACAAAGAACGGCGGTATCTGGAGATGCTGCACACAGTCGTGGAGATTCGGGCCGTCGCGGACATCGCGCGGGCGCACCACGGCCGGGTTCCCATTGCTGTCGCGTCCAGCGGTCTGGGCCGCGTCGTCCGGCAAACCCTGACCGTCACCGGCCTGCTGCCGCTGTTCGAGGTCATCGTCACGGCGGACGACGTTGTTCACGGCAAGCCCGCGCCGGACATCTTCCTGCTCGCCGCCGAGCGTCTGGGCGTCGCCCCCGCCGACTGCATCGTGTATGAAGATGGCGACCCCGGCCTGGAGGCCGCCCGACGGGCCGGGATGCGCGCCGTGGATATCCGCGTCCTCTGGCAGTAGTCCTGTTTGCAGGTCGGCATTGCGTTTTCAGCGCCCGCCATGCTATAATGGTGCGATTGTTGAACGAGAGCGTTTTCGCACGTCGTTCCTCTCTGCCCCGGCACAGACAGCATGGCACACCGCCGGGGCCAAACCATTTGCCCACAGGGAGGACAAAGAATATGCCATCCACCGCCATCACGCGCGCCTACGAGGCCGTGTACATCCTGGACCCCGACTCCGGGGACGACAAGATCGCTGCCACGACCGCCCGCTATCGCGGACTGGTGGAAACACAAGGTGGCGTCGTCCAGAAGCTCGATGTCTGGGAGCGCCGCAAGCTGGCCTACGAGATCAAGGGCCGCAACGAGGGCATCTACGTCGTGATGCAGTTTTCGGGCACGGCCAACGTCGAGGTCGAGCTGCGCCGCGTCTTCCAGATCAGCGAAGACCAGATTCGGTACATGATCGTCAAGCTCGACGAAGACATGATCGCCCAGCCCGCCTTGCAGGCTGCCGCCCCGGCGGCGGAAGCCGCCCCGGCACCCGCCGTGGAAGCCACGCCCGCGCCTGTGACGGAAGACACGCCCGCGCCCGTGACCGAAGAGACGCCGGACGCCGAGCCGGTGCTGGCCGCCGCCTGACAGACCGCAAGAATGCGAGGGAATCAATTCCTCTCGCTGCGGAACCGTGTCCTCGCGGACACAGGACGATGTTCCGTAGCGAGAGGAAGGCATTCTCTCGCCGCCCCGCCTTTGCCGCAAGGCTTTCGCAAGACCGCATTGACACACTGACCTGGTTTAAGGAGAAAAGAACAATGGACCTGAATCGCGTGATCCTGATCGGCCGCATGGCCTCCGACCCCGAACTGAAGTACACGCCGAGCGGCATCCCCGTCAGCCAGTTTCGCATGGCGGTGAACCGCCCGATGTCCGCCGAGGCGCGGCAGAGCGGTCAGGAGAAGCAGGCCGACTTCTTCAGCATCGTCGCCTGGCGTCAGTCGGCGGAGTACGCCGCCAACTACCTGGGCAAAGGGCGGCTGATCGCCGTCGAGGGCCGCCTGCAAGTGCGCGAGTACGAGCATCAGGGTCAGAAGCGACGCGACACCGAGATCGTGGTGGACAACCTGAAGTCCCTGGACCGACCCAAGGAGGACGGTGAGGGCGGCAACGGCGGGGGCAATGGAGGCGGCTACGCCAGCCGCAACGGCGGCGGGGGTGGAGGCGCCTACAGCCGCAACGACGCCCCGCAGGACGACTACCCGGAGGAGGCCGCCCCGGCCCCGCCCGCCCGGCCCGCCGTCCCCCGTTCCGAGCCTGCCGCCGCCCCCGCGCGCCGCCCGGCGGCCGCCGCACCCGCTGCGGCCCGCTACCAGGCCCCGGCCCCCGAAGACGACATGGACGACCCCTTCGCGGACAACTGATACACCCCCAAAATGCCCCGCCGCCTCAGACCGAGGCGGAGGGGCTTTTTTCGTCTCTTCTTGGTCTCTGTTCACAGGGCGCGACGCCATTGGGCGGCGCTCCGGCCCGTCTGCGCCTTGAAGGCGGTGGCGAAGTGCTGGGAGGACGCGAAGCCCAGTTCCAGAGCGATGTCGGTGACGGACAGGTCGCTGCGGGCCAGCAGCTCGCGCGCCCGCTCGACGCGCAGCCGGACCAGGTAGCGGTGCGGCGGCAGGCCGATGTCGCGGGTGAAGCACTCGGACAGGTGCTGGGGCGACAGCCCGGCGCGGCGGGCGAGTTCGGCCAGACGCCAAGAACGGCCCGGCTCGGCCTCCATCAGCTCCTGGACACGCCGCACGGCGGGGTGGACCGCGACCAGCGGGGCCGCCCCCGCCCCGCCGGGGCGCTCGCGCAGGCGGGACGCCTCCACCACCAGGGCGTCCAGGGCCAGGCGCATCCCGACCGCGCGCCGGGGCAGGTCCAGCGAGACCTCACGGATCAGCTGCCGGAACGGGGCCAGCAGCGCCTCGCCGTTGGCCCGGCGGACCACCTCGACATGCGGCCAGGGCGGGGCGAGTTCGGGGCGGCGGGATAATATGGCGTCCAGGTCCACGGCGGCGAAGAAGAAGTGGTGGCGCGCGGGCGTCGGCTCGCACAGATGGTGGCGGACACCGGGCGGAACCGCCAGTAGGCACGCCGGGGCCAGCACGTGCGTGTCCCCGCCGCACTCCCAGCGCGTCTCCCCGACCACTTGCAGGTAGAGTTCCCAGGTCTCGTGGGCGTGGTCCGTGATCCGAAACCGGCGCGGCGCCCACTGCTCGCCGATGTGGACGAGTTCCGGCACGTCCGGGTCGGGCCGGGCGGCGTGGAACCCGGCTAATACCCCTTGCGGGCGCGTGTAGGCCATGCCGTCATTGTAGCACTTTCTTCGGGCGATCCGAGGAAAATGAACAAACGCCCGAAGCCGACACAATCGCCGTTTGCCGCGCGAGGCGTATACTGGGCGCATGGAACTCACAGAACAGCAGCAGGCGCTCCTGCCCACAGACGACGACGTCCGGTTCTACCGAGAACACGGCTATTACCATTCCCGGAAGCTTTTCACGGACGAGGAGATTGACGCCGCCCTGGCGGGCAGTGAGCGCTTCTATGCGCTGGACCTGGACGACCCCGGTGTGCCGGTGATGGAGGGCAAGCGCCCGCAGGCGCGGCCCGGCCCCGGCCTGCGCAAGAACGACTACGCCTCCTTCTTCAACCGGGCGCTGACGGCGCTTGTCCGCCACCCGCTGCTGGGCGCGGTCGCCGCCCGGCTGGCGGAGACGCCGGAGATTCGCCTCTGGCACGACCAGCTCCTGTACAAGCCCACGGACGACCCGGCCAAGAAGGCCAACGTCGGCTGGCACACCGACCGGGGCTACTGGAAAACGTGTTCCTCGGCCAACATGGTGACGGCGTGGATACCCTTCCATGACTGCGGCGACGCCCAGGGCACGATCACCATGGTGGACGGGAGCCTGCACTGGCCGGACAACACGCGGGGCCTGGACTTCTTCAGCAGCGACCTGGAGGGCCTGGAGTCGCGCTTCCAGACCGGCGGACGGGAGATCGTCAAGGTGCCGATGCCTTTGAGGAAGGGCGAGGTCAGCTTCCACCACTGCCTGACCATCCACGGCAGCGGCCCCAACCGGACCGACCGGCCCCGGCGCTCCATCGCCGTCCATTTGCAAGACCGGTCGAACCGGTGGACCGAGTACCATTTCGAGGACGGACGCCTGGCGCACCACGACAACGACGCCCTGGTCCGCCAAGTGGATGGCCGCCCGGACTATGCCGACCCGGATATCTGCCCCACCCTGTTCCGGTAACCCTACGGGATTGGCATGGTTCTTGCATTGGGTAAGGGAGATAATGACCCTGCCCAATGCCAAAATCTGCCCGCGCTGCAGCAAAGTCGTCCCCGCCCAGTGCGGCGTCTGCGACCACTGCGCGCGCCTGTTCCGCACCCCCATCGAGGGAACGGCGGTGGAAAACCGGACCATCATGTTCGACCACCTGTCGTTCCCGCCTGCGGTCGTGCCCCGCCCGGCTCCGAGACGCCCCTTCCTCTGGCTCGACTGGCCCCTGCCCGCCGCCCGTCTCCTCATGGCCTGGCTCCTGACCTCCCTCCAGCGCCTTCAGCCCGCCCGCCGCCACAAAAGCCCACCGCCGCAGAAGTTCACGCACTGAAAAAATTAGTCCTAAGGACTTGACATTTTCCCGTCTGTGTTGTATTATTGTTCTAATACAAAGGTACAGACGAGGACGAATGAGACTGCGACTGGATAGCGAGTCAGGGGTCCCTTACTATCAGCAGGTGGTTCAGCAGGTCAAACGGCTGATCGCCTCGGGTACGGTCGCGCCGGGAGACCGACTTCCGACCGTGCGCGAGCTGGCCGTGGCACTGACGCTGAACCCCAACACGGTGGCACGGGCGTACCAAGACCTGGAGCGTGAGGGCGTGGTCGAGACGCGCCGGGGCCAGGGCACGTTCGCTTGTGCTCCGTCTGCCCGCCTTGGGGCCGCCGAGCGGGCGGAGATCGTCGCCACGCTGCTGGACCGCGCCCTGCTGGAAGCACGGCACCTGGGCCTGTCCCCGGAAGATGTCATCGCCCTTGTACACACCAGGATCGAGGAGATTTATGAGCAGCCGACTTCTGCCGCAGCCGGAGAGGCAACGTCCCGCGCCGGACGCTGACGGCCCGGCGATCGAGACACGCGACCTGACCAAGTCCTTTGGCCGGACGGCGGCGCTCCGTGGCCTGGACCTGGTGGTACCGACTGGAGCCGTCTATGCCCTGCTGGGCCGCAACGGGGCGGGCAAGAGTACGCTGATGCAGATACTGCTCGGCCTGCTGGAGCCGACGGGGGGCACGGTGCGTGTGCTGGGGCGAGACCCAAACCGTGAGGGCGTCGCGCTGCGGCAGCGGCTGGGCTACATCCCGGAGCGGCTGCCCCTGTACGAGTGGATGACGGTCTCGCAGACCCTGCGCTTCGTCGCCGCCCAGTACCCGACCTGGTCCGTCGCCGTGGAACACGGACTGACGGCCAAGTTCCGGCTGCCCCGCGAGCGCCGGGTGCGGGAGCTGTCACGCGGCCAGCGGGCTTTGCTGTCGCTGGTGCTGGCGATGGCGCACGGACCCGATCTGGTCCTGCTGGACGAATGCACGTCCGGCATGGACGCCCTGGCGCGGGCCGAGTTTGACCGGTGCGTGATTGAAGCCCTGCAAGAGTCGGGCCGGACGGTCCTGTTCGCCTCGCATCAGATTCGGGAGTTGGAGCGGCTGTGCGATTGGGTGGGCATCATGCACGAGGGCCGGATGCTCCTCCAGATGCCGGTGGAGACCCTGAAGGCCGACGTCAAGCTGCTGCGTCTGGCCGCCGACGTGGAAGCCTTCCCCGGCCTGACGGTCCTGGGTCGCCAGCGCCTGGGCCGCGAGTGGCTGCTGACGGTGCGTGGCCTGCAAGACGCGCCCGCCCCACCCGCTTTGGAAGTCATGGACCTGACATTGGAAGAAATCTTCGTCGCCCTGCTGACATTCGAGGAGGCCCCGGCATGAGACAGTTGTTTTGGAAGGAATGGCACGAGCTGCGCCTGCTGCCGCTGGCGGCGGCTCTGTGCGTCGCCGTGCTGGTCGGCTGCGCCAAGGTCTACGCGCGGGTCTCATCCGACAACCCACAGCCGTTCCAGCTTCAGGATACCTACTCGGCATTGATTATGACTTGGGGGTTGTTCAGCCTGGTCGCCGGTGCCGGCCTCTTTTCCCAAGAGATCGGCAGCGGCGGCCTTGTGTTCCTGAGCGCGCTGCCCCTCAGCCGTCGCAGGCTCTGGTGGATCAAGTCCAGTGTTTCCCTGAGCGTTCTGCTTCTCTCCCTGCTCGCCAGTGTCGTCACCTGGGCGTTTGTGACCTCCACTCTATTGCCGGGCGTTCTCACCATCGGAGCGGTTGAAAGGTCAATCGCTGACAGCGATCCGTCCCGTGCCTTTGTGATTTCCTACACCGCGTTTGTCCTCTTGGATATTTTCGCGGTGTCCCTCGCCGTCTCGCCATTCCTGGACCGCCCCATCAGCACCGTCATCGCCGCCGCTCTAGCCGCCGCCGTGTGCTATGGGATTGTCGGCAGCCTCTGGAACGGATATTTCGTGCATCACCTCAACCTCTATGCCGACTCCATGACTTCAGGGCACGTCCTTGTTCCGCCCAAGCTCAGTTTCGACCGCCTTGTTATCATCACAGCGGCGCTTCCTCTGCCCGTGCTTCTTGCCGTCTCCTACTGGACGTTCACGCGGGGCGAGTCCCTGCGCTCGGCCAAACGCTTCCGCGTCGGGGCGCTCACGGGGGCCGTGTCTGTGGGGATCGCCGTGCTGGCGTTCTGGGGCGGGTCATGGATGCAGTGGTGGTAGCGGAGACAAGCAGGACGCCACCCGATTTAGAAGCTAGACTTGACAGTTTAACTGTCTTTATGGTAATGTGGGGTGATGCAGCCAGCTTCCAACGATGCGGCCGTGATGGATTTTGCTCAGGCGATTGGGCTGTTGGTGCGCCGTGTGCGCGCGGCGACCGCCTCGAATGAGCTGTCATGGACCGAGTCCGCCGTCATGGGGCGCCTTGCGAAAGACGGTCCTGCGACGACCGCCGCGCTGGCGCGGGCGGAAGGCATGAAACCGCAGTCCATGGGGGCCGCCATCGCGGCGCTTGAGGAAATGGGCCTCGTCGAGCGCAAGCCGCATCCGACCGATGGCCGCCAAGTGAACATCGCGCTGACCGCCCAGGGCGTCTCCGCGCGGAGGAGCGCCAAGGAAGCGAAGTGGACATGGCTGGCGCAGGCCATCGCCCAGCTCGACGCGCAGGACCGGGAAACGCTGTTCGCGGCCGGCGAGATCATCAAGCGCTTGGTGGAGGAGTGAACAAGCTCGCCGGTGGTCCAGACATCCGGCAGACGCCTCTCCTGGGCGGGCCGCTGTCGCACGCATGGCGCGCGTTGCGACACCGAAACTTCCAGCTTTTCTTCGTTGGACAGAGCATCTCGCTGATTGGCAATTGGATGACCCGCCTGGCGACCACCTGGCTCATCTATCACCTGACCCATTCGGCGCTGCTGCTGGGCATCGTGAGCTTCGCGGGGCAGATCGTTTCGTTTGCGCTGGGGCCGTTCGCGGGCGTGTGGGTCGAGCGCCTCGAGCGCCGCAGGCTACTGGTATGGACACAGGCAGCGGCCGCCGTCCAGTCACTCGCCCTGGCCGCGCTCACTCTGGCACGCGCCATCACCCTGGAAGAAATCATCGCGCTGACCGCTTTGCAGGGAGTGATCAATGCGTTCGATATGCCCGCGCGTCAGTCCTTCCTCGTCCAGATGGTCGAGGACCGGAACGACCTCAGCAACGCCATCGCCATCAACTCCTCGATGGCAAACGGGGCGCGACTGATCGGCCCGGCCATCGCCGGTCTGGTGATCGCGGCTTTCGGTGAGGGGGCGTGTTTTCTGATGGACGGCCTCAGCTACCTCGCCGTGATCGCGTCCTTGCTTCTAATGCACATCAGGCCGCTGGACAGTCACCGCGGCAAGGCCAATATGTGGGAGCAGATGCGCGAGGGGTGGGACTACGTCCGCACATTCCGGCCCATCCGCACCATCCTCCTGCTGTTTTCGCTCGTCAGTCTGATGGGCTACTCCTGGTCCGTGCTGCTGCCGCTGTTCGCCGCCCCGGTGTTGCACGGCGGCGCGGTGACCCTAGGCTGGCTGATGGGGGCGTCGGGCATCGGCGCGCTTGTGTCGGCGCTCTCGCTGGCGGTCCGCAAGTCGGTCGTCGGGCTGACACGTATGCTTCAGGTTGCGTCCGCGATCCTAGGAAGCGCCCTGATTCTCTTCGGCCTGTCGCAAACGTTGTGGCTTTCGCTCGTCCTGATGGCCTTCGTCGGCTTCGGTATGCTCCAGGCCGCGTCCGCCAGCAACACGATCATCCAGTCGCTGGTGCCGGAAGACAAGCGCGCCCGCGCGATGAGCTATTACACGATGGCCTTCTTCGGCGCGGCGCCGTTCGGCAGCCTGCTGGCCGGGGTGCTGGCGGACCGGATCGGAGCGCCCCATACCATCATCGTCACCGGCGCGTTTTGCATCGTCGGCTCACTCTGGTTCACGTTCGAACTGCCGAAGATCAATGCCGTCATCCGTCTGATCTACCAAGAAAAGGGCCTGCTGCCTGCCTGCGACGCCCCCGCATCCGTCCCGTAACCGAAAGGAAATCCCATGCCCCTCACTCAACTTGATGCCACCGCCGCCTTGATCGTGATTGACCTGCAGAAAGGCATCGTCGGCCTGCCGACCGTGCATCCCACCGCCGAGGTCGTCGCTCGCTCCGCCCGGCTCGCGCGCGCGTTCCGCGCACGGGGTCTGCCGGTCGTTCTGGTCAACGTGACGGGGACGGCTCCGGGCCGCACCGACGCCGGGCCGCGCACGTTTGCGTTTGCGGACGATTGGACGGAGCTTGTTCCTGAACTGGAGCCGCAGCCCGACGATCACCTGGTGAGCAAGCAGCGGCGGGGCGCGTTCATCGGCACAACATTGGATGATTACCTGCGCGGGCGAGGCGTCACCCAGGTCTTCCTCACGGGCATTGCGACAAGCGCCGGCGTGGAAGCGACGGCGCACAGCGCCTCCGATCACGGCTACAATGTCGTGCTTGTCGTGGATGCGATGACGGACCGGGACGCCGAGGCACACCGTCACAGCGTCGAGAAGACGTTCCCCCGCCTGGGGGAGACGGACACGACTGACAGCGTACTGACGCTGCTGCAGGAGGGTGCATGAGCGGCCCTCTGCGCCTGCTTGTCGGGGCCGCCCTGGCGCTCTGGGGGACCTGGGGAGGCTTGGCTCCCGGTCGGGCCGCCGTCGCCCGCTTGAGTGGGGGCGTTTCGGGAAACCAGGCCGTCGCCTTTCCCTGCACCGCGCCCGGTCTTTATGGGCGCGTGGACGCCTACTGGCGGATGCGCGTCCCGGCAGTCGGGCCGGACGTGACGTTCGCGCTGCTGGACACGGAGCATCAGAGGCGGCGCGGGCCTGCCCCCGCCGGGGTGGCCTGGGAGCGGCCCGCCCTGCCCGGCGCGTTCGCCGTCGTGTTCGACGTGCATGACCCGCCGACGGACAATCCCTTCAACGCCGACGGCAACATTGACGGGCGGCCCCAGCGGGAGGTCGCGCTGTATTGGGACGGGCGGGAGGTGGTCCGCCGTCTGTCCCCGGTGGAATTCCGGGGGCGGACGCTGCTGCCGGTCCATGTCGGCCTGCGCTTCGTCTGCGGGGGCACGGACGTCACCGTGCGTGTCGCGGGCGTGGCCGTTTATGCGGACTACTTCATCCCCGGCATGACCCCCTACGAAGCCCGCGCCGCCTGGGGGCACGGGCTAGGGGCGGCGGGAGACAACCGGGAGGTCCAGCCCATCGCCGTGGCCTGGCGCGACCCGACGCCGCCCGCGCCCGCGCCGCTGGTCGTGACGGCCCTCGCCGGGCAGATTCTTGACAACGCCCACCGCCGCCAGTCCCGGACCGTCGCCTTCCCCGCCGACACCGACCGGTACGGGCGCATCCTCTGCACCCTGACCCTGAGCCGTCCGCCCGCTGGCTACGACCCGTGGGACCGCCAGGGCGCGGTGTACGCCGACGACCACGGGGAGCGCTTCGAGCTGCTGCGCTTCATCACGCCCTACGGCCGGGGCGGAACTTGGACGGTGGACGTCAGCGACTACCGGCCCCTGCTGCGCGGGCCGCGCCCCATCGAGGCGTGGTGCGAGACCTATTCCACCGGCTGGGACGCCACGGTCACGTTCGCGTTCTATCCGGGTTACGCCCCGCGCCTGGCCTACCAAATCCTTAACCTGTGGCACGGCCAGCCGGCCATCGGCGACCCCGCGCACCCCATCGCCGGTTTCTTCACGCCGCAGACCGTCGTGCGCCCGCCCGGCGCGGACGCCGTCAAGCTGCGCCTCATCGTCACCGGCCACGGCCAGGCCCCCAACACCGATGACGCCGCCGAGTTCCTGCCCAGCCTCCGCGCCGTGTTCGTCAACGGCCTGAACTTCCCCAGCCTGCTCTGGAAGACGGACAATTACCTCAACCCCTGCTCGCCGCAGGGCGGCACCTGGAAGTACGACCGCGCGGGATGGGGACCCGGCACCGTGGTCACGCCCTGGGACATCGAGGCCACGCCCTGGATGCCGCCCGGCAAGCCCAGCCTGATTCGCTACTGGGAGTCCTCCTACGTCAACAGGACCCCGGCAACCCCGGCAACCCCGCCCGGCACTGGGTCGAGTCCCAAGTGATCTTCTACCACGCCGCGCACCTTCCAGGCCGTCGGAATTTAGCCCCGCGTCATGCACATTGCTTGATGTGAACCCCGAACTGGTGAATAGTTTTCAGCAAGTCCGAACAATGTTGAGGAAGTTATAGATGCATTAAGCCGGCATCGTGCCCGCCATAACGCCGAGGGAATCACCGAAGAGGAGCGTCTATGGCGTCCGCTCGCTTGTACCCGCACCGGCAGAGCCTGCCCGCTTCGTCAAAACTTGTTTTAACGGCCTTCACCGCCTCAACTCACGCGGCGAGTTCAATGTCCCTATGGGAATTACCGGCTGCCAGCACGCCTCACATCTACGCAAAGTCTCCCAGGGAGTAACGATTGCCGTCGCACGTTTCAGGAATGCAGACAGTATATCGAACCGAACGGCTTTGTGTACTTTGATCCTCCTTATGAACCACTATCAGCCACATCCAGTTTTACTGGCTATGCTAAAGGCGGCTTTAATGCGAATAATCAGAAGGAACTCCGTGATATGGTTCAGAATATATCAGTCCGATGCGACTGCATGGTCTCCAATAGCACGGCCCCGCTGATTGAGGCACTGTACGCGGAGCCACCCTTCCGCAAGCATTATGTTCAAGCAAGTCGGGCAATTAATTCTGATGCACAAGGCCGGGGGAAAATCAAAGAAATAATTGTCACGACATACCCAGTCGGTTTACAAGAGCCAACGCCAGAGATGACCGACCTATTTGCGGAAGCAGGTTTGACAACAGTATGACCGCGACAACGAGGGTTGGTCGTGGTACAGGAGTTATTTAAAACAATTGGAAAGAGCAGAAGCACTCAACAAGATACGGCAGTTAGTCGGCCAAGATTTGAGACCACTGGCCGACCACTATGACGTCACTGTTTGGACCAGCACGGGTACAAAAAACAAAGGCTGGGCTGGGCACGTTATTGAACGCTATCTTGGTTTACCGCTCAATTCTTCTCAGTCACCCAATTTTGGCTCATGGGAGTTGAAAGTCGTACCACTAAAGCGGCGGCGTGATGGAAGTTTGCAGGTAAAAGAAACCATGGCAATCACTATGATTGATCCAGTTGAAGTCGCTGCCAAAGACTTTGAGGAAAGCCATGTGTACAGCAAACTTCGCAAGGCTGTTGTCGTATCCCGCATTTTTGAAAGCAAGGAAGATATGTCCTCACTTTTATATGCAGCGACACAGTTCGATCTTGACAACCCAGAAGTATATGTCCAGGTCAAGGCTGATTATGACTTAATACGTTCAACAATCCAGACAGAAGGATTTTCGTCCCTCAGCGGCACAATGGGCAACCTTGTACAGCCAAGAACCAAAGGGGCAGGACACGGCAGCACGTCGCGCGCCTTTTATGCTCGTACCGGATTTGTAGCCCACATTCTGAACCTTGCAGGCTCCGCATCAGTCATTCCGGCCCAGGCTGAACCGGAGGCGCAGGAAAGCGAACCTTCATCTTAGGGAAAGAACTTTATGACAAAACCTGTGGAAACCTGTTCTCATAACCACGATGCTCCCACTTCAATGCTGGAAAATCTACCGCCTTCTCAGGCTGGAGCGGGGCGCCACAAGTGCCCAATTTGCGCTTATAATACAGGCTTAAGAGCGGGTATAGCTGAAGGCTTGCGTCGCGCTCAGGAGGCTTTATCGTCTGTGTCTGCTGATGATTAGCACGAACAAAATATCACTCAAGAAGCAATCACAAAAAAACGTTTAACTCAATGCTTCGCGGAACTTTGCCTGTCTCCAAATATTTTGCGAAGCCTTTGGGACTCATCAAAACTATACAGTCGTAACCTTTTTTCAGCGCTGCCTTTTTGATTTTGGTGTCAAGAGCAAATCTGAGTTCTATGACTTTCGAATTATTCACATTATTAAGATAATTTGTATAGCTTTTGCCAAGGAGAATTTGTTCCAAACAATTGCTGTCACACACAAGCGGCCTTGCGACCTCAACACGCTCTGGATCTCCAGGTCGCCCATAGAATTCTGCATCGCTGAACGTTGAAGAATAGAACTTGCCCCTCAATTGATAAGCGTTGGGGTCTTGAGGCACAACATGCCACCAATGTTTCCGGGCGATGTATTGAATCAAGGCATCCACACTGCGTTGATTTATCTGTGCATCAGTAGGCGTGTGGTTCATGGGCGGCGGCAATTGGTTGAGCATCTTATAGCAATTATGGCACAAACCATGAGCGGGATGCAACTAATTTTGACCGCATCTAATGTGAATGTTTTGCCGTTGTGCAGAGTGGGTTTAAGCTGACAATTATGAACTTTCCATATATTTATGACGAGGACATTAGACGCCTTGTAGAGACTGCGGTAGCAGAACAACATCCCCTTGTACCGGTCTTTGAAGATAAGGAGAACGGCTTACAAGTTTTTCAGGACGATGCTCTGCGGGTACTCAACCTTCTGCCAGAAGAAAGCGTTGATCTGGTATTTGCTGACCCACCGTATTTTCTTTCTTCGGGCGGAATAACATGTCAGAACGGGCAAATGGTTAGCGTTGACAAGGGAGAGTGGGACAAGCCAACAAGTCTAGCCGTAACTCATCAGTTCAATATTGACTGGTTGCGCGGTTGCAGAAGGGTACTTAAGCCTAACGGAACTCTTTGGGTCTCCGGCACCATGCACAACATCTACAGCGTCGGCTTTGCTCTCCAAACACTCGGTTACAAAATTCTCAATGACATCGCCTGGCACAAGGTTAACCCCCCACCTAACCTATCCTGCCGTTACTTTACACACGCGACGGAGACCTTGCTTTGGGCAGCGCGTGACCATCGTTCGCGGCACACGTTTCATTACACGGAAATGAAAGAAGATAATCAAGGCCGCCAGATGCCGAGCCTATGGCATATCACGCCCCCAAGGCCACAGGAGAAGCGACACGGCAAGCATCCAACGCAGAAACCGGAGGCGCTGCTGACGAGAATCGTGCGGGCCTGTTCTCATCCTGGAGACGTGGTACTAGACCCATTTTCCGGCGGCGGCACGACGGGAACGGTTTGTGCACGCCTAGGCCGTCAGTTCATCGGAGTTGAACGGGAGCCGGAGTTTAACATCATTGCTATTGCCCGCATCAACGACGAGCGGGCGCGCCTGTCGCTGTGACGTCACCGGGCCTTGCGCCAGGCGAACAGCAACGTCAGCAGGGCGAGGGCAGCGAAGAGGACGACCCAGGCGACGGCGATTAGACGGGGCAACTCGGAGCCGAGGCTGCGTAGCAGCTTCATACGGCGGATCTCAGGCGGCAGCGAGAGGGCGGGCTTGGGCGATTTCGTCGGCGGCGACGGCACGCACCTGAGAGTCGAGGAGGGTCAGTAAGGCGAGCGTGTCCCCCCCAAGTGTCATGAATTCCACGGTGTAAGCACGTGTCTTCGGGTGGACGGAGATGATGGACCCCGTGTCCCCCACGCACAAGCGGTGTTCGGGCAAGTCCACTCCGAGCGCGACCAGATCATGTTCCTGAAGCATCAGAGATTCCTTTCTGTCCGCCTCAACGGGCAGGGTACGCCGTGATGAGGCGCGGGGGCAGGGTTTCCGGGCGCGTCTCCCACACCGTCCTGACACGTGGAGCGCGTCCATCGGGCGTGGTCAGCGTACCCTCGACGGCGTACTGTGTGCTGTCGGGGAGGGTCAGGGTGCTGACGAGTGCCCCCTGCCTCGCCTGCGCGACCAAGGCGTCCGCGAGCTCCTCCCATCGTTCTGGAGCGAAGCCAAAGGTGCGGAAGAAGCGGGCTTTGGAGCGCCCCTGGGGATGCGTGTCGTTCAGGAGGTAGCCCGTCACCTTCTTCTCCTCGACGAACGCCCGCGCCGCATCCGGCATGGTCATCGGTTCCACCCCCAGATGATACCTGCGGCGGCAGTTCTGTCCCCTAACCGGCTTTGCGCCAGGCGAACGCCAACGTCAGCAGGGCGAAGCCGGCGAAGAAGAGGGCGCCGAGGGCCGGGGTGTGGGACAGGCGGGGGCCGAGGACGGCGAAGAGGACGACCCATGCGATGACAAGCAGGGCGAAGGCCCAGTCATCCACGAACAAGCCGAGCAGTTCGGAGCCGATGGTCCGCAGGAGTTTCATGCGCGTATTTTCTCAGGAGGCCGGCGAGTTAGGAGGACGCCCAGGCCGGCAACGGCCAGGTAAGCGAGGCTCAAGACAACGGTCGCCCAGTCGCCGCCGGGCCAGAGCAAGCCCAGGCCCTCGCCCGTCCAGAACGTGCCGAAGGCGGACACGAGGACGCCGACGATGAGCTTGAGCAGGTTCTCGGGAATCTGCGACAGCGGCTTGCGGGCGATCAGGCCCAGGAAGACGACGATCACGGCGGCGGCCAGCGCGCCGATGACGGCGGGGACGAGTTTGGACGGCCCGCCCGCCGCGCCGACGGCCAGCACGATGAAGACGACCTCGACGCCCTCGATGAAGACGCCGTTGAAGGCCGCCGTCGCCGCGCCGATGTCCAGCGCGCCCCCGGACGCCGCGCCCGCGTTCTCCCCCAAGGCCGCCGTCTCGCGGGCGAAGATCTTGTCCTCGTCGTGCAGCGCCACCACGCCCGCCGCGCGCAGGATGGCCTTGCGCAGCCAGCGCAGGCCGAACAGCAGCAGCAGCGTCCCGACGATGACCTTGAACAAGGGCACGTCGAAGTGCGCCAGGCTCGGCCCGAACAGCGCAATCAGCACGGCCAGCAGCAGCGCCGCCGCGACCGCGCCCGCCCAGGCCGAGCGCCAGCCGCGCACCGCGCCGACGGCCAGCACGATGGTCAGCGCCTCCACGAACTCCACCAACGACGCCAGGAAGGCGGCCAAGACTGTGGGCCACGCGAAACTCATGATGCGATTGTACCCGTTTCCGGTTCCATCGCCTCACGGGTCAGGCGGTACAGGTACCACTCGGAGAGCCGTTTCGCGCCCAGGTTCTCGTAGATGCTTTGGGCGTTGACGTTCCAATCCAGGCAGGTCCACTCCATGCGCCCGCAGCCGCGCTCACGGGCCAGCCCGATGCAGAAGAGCAGCAGCGCCTTCCCCACCCCGCGCCCGCGATGCTCCGGCAGCACGAACAGGTCTTCCAGATACAGCGTTGGACGGGCCAGGAACGTGGAGTAGGTCTCGAAGACGAAGGCATATCCTACGGGGCCGGACGCTCCCTCCCTTTCGGCCAGAAACGCCTCGAACTTGGGCCGCTCGCCGAAGCCGTGTTCAACCAGCCGCGCCCGCGCCTCGGCGTCCGGCGGCGGCAGGTGTTCGAATTCGGCTAGGGCCGTGATGAGCGCCAGCAGTGCGTCGGCATCGTCGCGGCCGGCCTTGCGGATAATCAGTGGGTTTTGGTCGTTCATGGGCTATAATCGTGACAGACTGCTCGCTACAGGAGGACAACGGAATGAAAAATCGAGTTGGTATTATGGTCTGCGCTTTGCTGCTTCTTGCCGCCGGAGCGCCCACGGCAGAGGCGCGCTACGGCGGTTCCCTGCTTGGTGGCCAGTCCCAGGGGGGCGGCGGGACCTACACGCCGCCTGCGGGCAGTGCCCAACGGCGGGCCATCATGAACGCCCTGCGCGGGCGCGTCGGAAACATCTCGGGCCGCTACGTCGTGTTCGTCGTCCTCTCGCTGCGGGTCAGCCACGGCTGGGCCTGGGCGGTCGTCACGCCCCAGTCGCCGGGCGGCGGGACCCACTACGACACCCTGGCCGGCCTGCTGCATTTGCAGGGTGGTCAATGGACCGTCCGGCACATGATGAACAGCGACGTCCTGGTGACCGACCCCAGCACACTCCAGGCCCGCTACCCCTACGCCCCACCGAGCATCTTCGAACCCACCTGAGTGGCACCTCTCAGGCGTCTTCCGCCGAGGCATCTAGGAGCGCCTGCACGGCCTGTTCCAGTTCGTGCGTAACGTGGGCGATGGTGGCGCGCTTGTCGGCGCGGTAGGCGGCGTCGCGGGCGGCGAGGCGAATCGGCTCGCCGACACGGATGCGGGCGCGGCGCGGGCCGCGCAGGCGGACGTGGCCGAAGACCTCGGCTTCGAGGCGGCGCAGGTTGTCCGCCATCCGCTCCGGCGTCGGGCGGGCGCGGACGTAGTTATCCCGGACGGCGATCCAGTTGGAGACGCGGTTCAGGTCCCGCATCAACGGGCCGACGCGCGCCGCCTGCTGCCGGTGCAGGCGCTCCCGGTAGGAAGACCAATCTCCGTCCGGTTCCTCATGGGTGACGGCGTAGACGGCGTTGATCAGCGCGCGCATCCGGTCCGGAAGGGTCGCGTCCGGGGACAGCGACAGGCCGATCAGGGCCGCCGCCCGGTCCAGCAGCAACGCCCGGAGCGCCTCCATGCGCGGCGTCATGTCGTCCGCGTCGGGCCGACCGGGCTTCAGGCCGTACTCCGCCTCCATGGTCTCCAGAACGCAGACACCGATGCGGCGCAGGCGCGTGTATGGCGCGGCGTCGGCCTCCGGCGTCAGGCCCAGGGCGCGCTCCAGGCCGCCGAGGGAACGCGCAATAGGTCCGGTCATGTCCTCCGTGAAACGGTAACGGACGGCGACGGGCAGCAGGCCGATGTCGGCCTGGGCGTCACCTGCCCGGCGCGCGTCCTCCAAGGCCCAGAACGCCATCTGCACGACGCCGCCGTGGAAGGGCAGCAGGGTGTCGTTCTGCGAGTAGATTTCGCCCTCCGGGAAGATCACGACCTTGCCCGCCGGTGCGGCGAGGATCGCGCGGGTCGCCCGGAACGACTCCCGGTCCGCCGTGCCGCGCACCACCGAGTACCCGCCCAGCCTCTGGATGAGCCAGCCTGACAGCCCCCAGTGATCGTCGAAGGTCTCCCGGTTGGCGAGGTAGTGGAACGGCATCCGGGCGATGCGAGACAGGGCGAACAGCGCGAACGGCTCGTAGATGGTCGGGTGGTTGGGCGTCAGGATCAGCCGTTCCGGGGCCAGCGCCTTCAGGCGCACCCGGTCTTCCGGCGGCACATCCACGGCGACGATGTCGCCGAAGCGGCGCAGGATGAACGGCAGGACGGCCCAGCAAAATTTCACCGTCGTCCTGTTCAGCCGCGGGGGCCGGAAGTCCGTGTGTGCTGTCGGCATGAGAGTCCCCTCCGGCGGCGGGCTACTTGCGGCCCATGACGAAGGTGATGCGCTCGCCCAATGGCGGGTGCGTGTAGAGCCAGAATTTGATGAGGGTCGGCGGGTCTGGGTCGTCCAGGTCGTGACGGGCGAAGAAGACAAAGGCGCGGGCCATCGCCGGGCCGTCGTGGGTGACGCGCAGGCCGTAGGCGTCCGCCCGGTGTTCGATGTACCGGGACGCGCCGTTGGTGACCGGGTCGGACAGGAACGACAGGCCGTTCAGGACCAGAAAGAAGACGGGCACGACGGCGAAGTCGCTGAGGCCGCGCAGCCGCCAGCGTGGTCCATAGCGGCGTGTCAACGCCTCAATGATCTTCTGGGCCAGCGGCAGGGCGATGAGCAGGGCCAGCGCCGACGCGAAGAAGCCCCAGACGATGTGCTTCTCGACGTAGTGCCCCATCTCGTGCCCGACGATGCCGACGACCTCATCGGGGGGGAGCTGCTTGAGGGTCGTGTCCCAGATCACGATGCGGGCCGTCGGGCCGAGGCCGGTGACGTAGGCGTTGGCCGTGTCCGTGCGGCGGCTGGCGTCGGCGACATAAATGGGGGCGTTGGGGATGCCCGCCTGCACGGCCAGCGCGTGAATTTGAGTCCGCAGCGGGCCGGGCGGCAGGGGCGTGAATTTGTTGAACAGCGGCTCGATCAGGACCGGCTCCAGGAAGATCGCGAAGGCGAGAAGGGGGACGATGACCACCCAGAGCCACAGCCCCCAGCGGCGCGGTGATCTTCCGATGAGCCAAAACAGCAGCCACAGTAGCGGCACGGTGATCGCGACGCCCAGGATTTGACTTGTCGCCTGGTCGGACAGCCAGCCGCCCAGGCTTTGATGGGACAGCCCGTAAGCGTGTTGCAGCCAAAAGCCTCCGTAGAACATCAGGGGGAAGTCCAGCGCGGCCAGCACGAGCGAGAAGAGCAGGGAGTAGACAAGCAGTGCGAGGAATCGCGGGCGCACCAGCCGCTCCGCCATGTCCCGCAGCCGCGCGGACAGGCCGGTCGCCAACAGGCCCCAGAGCAGCAACAACCCGTAGGCCGTGCCGAGGAAGTAGAGTGCATAGCCCGTATACGAGTACCGGCGCATCCGGGCCGTCAGCGGGGGAACCTGCACGTCTTGGCTTTGTGCCGTCGTCGCGGCGGGTACGGGCCGGGGCGGGGCGGCATGAAGAGTGAGGGGCATCAGGCACAGGAGCAGGGCGATGAGGAGCAGCGGGCGCATACGTTGGGGGAATTGTACCCCACGCGGCACCGTCACCGCTTGGCGTGGGGGCCGCCGCGTCCGGCGGGGCGGCGGACGCGGGGCGGACGTCCCGAAGTGATGGACGAGGCTGACACGGGCGGGTGCGTCGCCCCGGCGACCTTGCGCAGTTTGTTCAGGGGCGCACCCTCCACTTCGCGGGCGTACAGGGCCGAGACCTCTGCGCCGAGAAGCAGAATGGTCATGGAATACAGCACCCACAGGATGAAGACGATCAGGTTGCCCAAGTCGCCGTACAGGGACGTGTTGGGCTTGAGCAGGTAGACGGCTAGCGCCTTCTTGGCGATCTCCCAGGTGACGGCGGCGAACACGGCCCCGGCGAACGCGGACTTCCAGGGGACGGAGGCCGCAGGGAGAAACTTGTAGATGGCCGCATACATCACGGCGCTGACGGCGACGGCCACCAACTCGGCGAGGCCGCTGAACGCCAGGCCCTCGAAGGGCAGCACGTGCGCCCACGCGGACTTGGAAATTCCGGTGGAGACGGCCGTGGCGGCCAGCGACAGGACCAGCAGGATGCCCGTGCCGACCAGCAGGCCCAGGGCGATGCCGCGCAGCAGGAACCAGTTGCGCTTCTCCGGCGTCTCCCACGCCGCGTTCATGGCCGAGGAACCGTTGACGAAGATTTGGACCGCCGCCCAGACTGCCGTGAGGATGCCCAGAATGCCCGCGAGGCCGTGGCCGCGCAGCAGTTTCAGCAAGGCAGGCCCGGCGTGCTGACCGTCGGCGGAAGCGATGCCCGCCTGCCCCATGAAGCGCGTCACTTCCTTGCTCGCCCCACCGTTTGGGACGATCTGCGGGATGATGTTGGCCTGAATCTGGTGCAGCGCCTCATCCGGCTTGTTGGCGTAGAGGTGGCCCAGGAACCACAGGCCGACCAGCATCAGCGGCACGAACGCGAGAATCAGGAAGAAGGCCAGGCCCGCCGCCAGCAGGCCGCCGTTGTCGCGGCCGAAGCGCGCGAACACGTCTACAAGGAACTTGACCCAGAAGACGCGCTGGACGCGCGCCGCCAGCTCCTGTGCCCGAACGATCAACGTCTTCATGGTGAAGTCCTGACCTGTGCCCTAGCCGCGCCGCACGTGGACCGTGGTGGCAGGAGACGTGTCACCGGCGGCGTCCGCCGCCGTCGCCGTGATGGTGAAGGTGGTGTTGCCGCCCTGGCCGAGCAGGCCGCCGGAGCGCAGGGAGATGCCCGTCGCCTTCCAGCGACCGTCGGCGTCCGCCGTGGCCTCGGTGTTGGCGACCGCGCCGCTGACCGGCACGAGGCCGCCGAGGACGCTGCCGGAGAACGTGACGGCGACCTGGACCGTCGCGCCCGGCGCGGCCGTGCCGGTGACGGTCAGGGGGTCACTGACCTGCGCGCCCTCGGCGGGGCTGTCAATGGCCGGGGCGGCCGGTGCGCCCCCGGCGAGACTCAAGTCGCCCTTCAGCGGCGCGGTCACCTGGGTCCCGTCGGGCGCGGTGAAGGTGGCGACGGCGGGGACCGACGCGGCGTTCTCGCCGGGCCGGACCGTGTATGCGCCGACATAGACGCCGGGCTGGGTCTCGGCCAGCGGGACGCTCCCGACGCCGTTGCCGAGGCTGACGGTCGCGTGGCCGCCGGGGGCGGCGTTCAGGGTGAACCGGATTCTCGTCCCGGCGGCGACTCCGCCCGCCGGGGCGTCGCTGGTGAACGACCGGATGACGCGCGCGGTCGAGACGGTGAAGGCCCAGTCTGCGGTGGTCACGTTGCCCGCCGCGTCGGCGAGCGTCAGGCGGACCGTGTGCCGCCCGCCCGCGAGCGGCGCGGCGGGCTTGAGACTGACGAAGGCCGGGGCGACGGTGGCCTGCGCGGTCACGTCTGTGCCGTCCAGCAGCAGCCGGGTCGCGTTCGTGTCCACATCCGCGCCGCCCGCGCCGGATAGGGTGGCATAGATCAAGGGCCGGTCGCTCTCCACGACAGCGTCGCGCGCCGGGCTGAGGCCGGTGACTTTCGGCGGGGCGCTGTCCACGGTGACGGGCTGACCAGCCTGGATCAAGGGTGAGGAGACGCCGCCGACCACCACGCGGCCCAGCACGGCGGCCCCGGCCACGGCCAATCCCTGCGGGACCGTGTAGGAGCCGGTGTAGACGCCGGGGGCGGTCTCACGCATCGGCACACGGTCCACGACGCCGGGGACGGTGAACGACGCCTGCCCGCCGGGCGTCCCGGTCAGGGTGGCCGTCAGCACGTCGCCCGCCCGCAGGGGCCGTGCGGCGTCCTGCGTGAACGAGGTCACCGTGGGCGCAGCTCCGGGCGGGACCGGGTGGGGATTGTTGGCGACCACGACGGCGACGCCCGTGCCCAGGCCGCTGGCCGGGTTCGTGCGGATAACGACCTTCTCATCCGGCAGAACGTCCGACAGGGAAATGTGCCGCCCGCCCATGGTGATGGGCGTCCCCGGCATCAGCTCGACCGCCTTGCCGTCGTTGAGCGTGATGACGGCGTCGCCGTTGGGCAGACGGCTGATGGCCTTGACGGTCCCCGTGACCTGCCCGACGGTGACGGTGACGCTGACGATGTCGCCCTGGCCGTCCCGCCGGATGTGGACGGCGTCGCCCGGCATGATCTGGCCCAGCGGGACCTCCGTGGCGGGCTGCCCCTCCTGCGCGCGCAGAAGAATGGTCTGGGGGCCGATAGGGACCGAGGTGTTCCGGCCGTTGACGCGCACGGTGATGGTCTGCGGCACGGTGTCGGTGTAAACGCCGGTGACGAGGCCATCTACGGGTCCGTGTCCCGGCAGCGGGGGCAGACTCGCCAAGTGCGGCTCCGCCGTGCGAATCTCCACGGTGCTGGAGGCGGCGTGCCACTGCACGAACGCGCCGAGGGCCTGCGCGACGAAGCGCAGGGGAACCAGCGTGGTGCCGTTGACCGTCTGGGCGGGTTGACTGAGCGCCTGCGGCTGCCCGTTCACCGTCGCCGTCAGCGCGCCCAGGGGCAGCACGACACTTGCCGACCCCTTCTGGGCAAAGATCGTCTTGGTCGGGCCGTCATAGCGCACCGTGGCGTTCAGGGCCTGGAAGACGCCGCGCAGGGGAACCAGAACGGCCCCGCCGGTCTCGACCGGCTGCGCCCCGCCGAAGGCGACGGCCCCGCCGTTGACCGTCACCGTGATCGGCGGCAACGCCTGCGCGGAGAGTGCCGAACCCAAAGCCGACGCCCCGGCCAGGGCGACGCCCCAACAGAGCGTTTGTATCCGTGTGAGTTTCATAGCGCCTTGTATATTCCCATCGGCCCTCATTCCAAACCCGAAGGGGGAGGCACCTTCTCGCGGCGGACGAACTGCCGGATGCGAACCAGGGCGGCCCGGAACGACGCCTTGTAGAGCTGGCGGAGGCGGGCATCGGGCAGAGTCCGGCCCGTGCTGTAGAAGATTTCCGCCCCCTTGCCCACCGTGTAGGTGCCCGCGTAGGCGACGGCCCCCTTGACGACGACGCCGATGCCGCCGGGGACGAGGCCCAGCAGCTCGCGGGCCAGCGCGCGCCATCCGAAGGCACTGCCGACCACCGGCAGGAGTTCGCGGGCACGGGCGCGCAGGTCCACGTCCCGCCCGTAGGCGGCGGCGATGCGCAGGAGCAGCAGGATCTGGTTGCGCGTGAGCATCACCATGTCCCCGGCGGCGGTCAGGGGCATCAAAACGTCCGTGAAGGGGATGACGCCCGGCAGGGCCGTCAGCACGGCGGTCCGGGCGTTGCCCCAGGCGACCTCCTGGATCAAGGAGGCGGTGACGGCGGGGCGGAAGGCGGGGACGCGCCGGGCCAGGGCCAGGCGCAGGCCGGGGTTGTCCTGGACGATGCGGGCCAGCGCGGGGGCCAGCCGCGTCTCGTCGGCAGTCAGCGCGTCGGCGTCCAGCGTGATGGCCTGGGGCGCGGCCTCGGCGGCGACGGCGTGGTGCGAGAGCCAGGCCCCGATGTCCGGCGGCCCGGCGGGGGTGTCCTGCGGCACGGGCGACTCCAGGGCCAGCCGGGCCGCCAGCAGCCGGGTCTGGTCCGCCGTGCCGATCAGCGCCAGATGGACGGGGCGCTCGGCCTCGGCGGCGATCTCCCCGACCGCCGCCCCGCTGACGCTCCTCCAGAACCCCCACAGCCCGGCGACGCCCGCTGGAGTCGCCGCCCCACGGATTTTGCCTGATAATGCCGACAGTTTGGACATGAGACGTGTTCCTTTGCGGGACTTGTACCCAAAAACGCGGGGGCGCGTCTAACGAGCGGGCCACCCGCCCCCGATAATGTCTGACATCGGACGCCCTCACACCATTGCCCCTGGTGAGACATGAATATTTGGTAGTGGCTCAATCGGGTCTGAGCCTGATCGCCTGGTTGTACTCGTTATTGTACTCGTTTAAGAACAGCCGCAGGCAGTTGTCGTGCATCTCGTCCGACTTTGAGAAGGACAGTGTCTTTCGGACGAAGCGGGCCAGCCGCTGCCGCAGCGTGTTGTTGAAGCGCTCGACGTGGTTGGTCTCGCCCTTGCCCGTCGCCCGGTGTTGCTCCTGGGGCAGCACCTTCTGGTAGGCATCCCAGAAGTCGGTGAATAACAGTCCCGTCCGGTAGGTGGGCGGGATGCGCTGCCATAGGAGCCGGCACGCCGTCAGGCCCCGGCCGCCGATGGCATAGGCAACAACCTGGCGGGTGCGCCGGCACAGGGCAAGCCACACCCAGCGCTTGTTCTTACGCCGGGCCACGAACGACCAGAGTTCGTCCAGCTCCAGCGTCTCGCCCGGTCGGGGCGGCGTCAGCGTCTGCTCCAGCGGCGGCAACTGAGCGGCTTTTTTTTAACCAGGCCGAGACCGTGTTGCGCGCCACGCCGAAGACACGCCGTAGTCCCCGGATGGAGGGCCGCTCGTGGTAGGCGGCCAGGATCAGGGCCTTGGTCTGCGCGTCGTAGGCATTGCTGCCGGGGTCCTCGCGCCCGTACTTGCGGCAGTCCCTGCACTGGAAGCGCCGCTTGCCGTTCTTGGCGTGACCGTTACTGACCAGGTGTTCGCTGCCACAGTGAGGGCAGCGGAGAGTGTGGGTAAGCATGGGATCTTCTTACCCATTCAGACGCTTTTGAGCCAATACCGAATATTTTATGGTGAAACGAACTTCGTCCCCCGATGTACGGAGCCGACTCGTATCCGCGCTGACCCTGTGCCTGATGGTCCTGGGCGCGCTCGGCCTGGCCTCTGTCATCGCCCGCGTCCAGCACACGTCGGACCAGCGCCGACAGGGCCAGGTGCTGCTCGCGCGTCTGGACAAGAAGACCTCCCAGATGAATGCCCTGGTGTGGGAACTCGCCGCCCAGCCCGACACGACCGGCAACAGCGGGGCGCAGGTATCGTCGCTTGACGATGACTCGGATCAGCTCCTGGGCCAGCTCCTCGCCTCGGACCCCGACGCGCCCTGCCTGGAGCCGGTCCGTCGCGGCCTGCTCCAGTACCAGACGGCCCGTGACGACGAAATGCGACTCCTCCAGAGCGGTCGGCTCCTGGACGCGCGCCGGAGCAACGGGCAGGACGTGGTGCCGGCCTTTGACGCGCTCGCGGACGCCATTGGGGACGCCAACCGGGACTTCGACCGCAAGGCGACTCTGGCCGCCACGGAGACGGATATCGGGACCACGGGCGTACTCGTCGGGGCGGCCCTGCTGCTCTTCGCGCTCTTCCGGCGCTTCGAACACGCGCAGCGCCGGGGCGTCTCTCTGGCTGCGGAGCGGGAGGCGCTGCGCCGGAGCGAACAGCGCTTTCAGGCCCTGATCCGCAACGCCTCCGACGTGATCCTGATCGTGACGCCCTCCGGCGAGGTCCGCTACGCCAGTTCCGTCGCCGAGCGCCTTTGGGGGCGCGCGCCGGAAGAGTTGTTGGGAAGTTCCCTGTTCGACATAGTGTGTCCCGATGAGCGGGCGCGCGCGCAGGCGCTGGTCGCCCAGGTAAAGGAAGGGACCGGCGGCCTGAGCGCGGAGCTGCGCCTGTGCTACGCCGACGGCTCCTGGCGGCCCTCCGAGGTCCTGCTGACGAGCCTGCTGTCGGAGCCGGGCATCGAGGGCCTCGTGCTGACGTGCCGCGACATCAGCGAGCGCCGGGCCTTCGAGGAGCGGCTCACGCACCAGGCGTTCCACGACGCGCTGACCGGCCTGCCCAACCGCGCCCTGCTCATGGAGCGCCTCCGGCACGCCCTGGCGCGCGTCCAGCGCCACGCGGGCCCGGTCGGGGTCGTCTTCCTGGACCTGGACAACTTCAAGGTCATCAACGACAGCCTGGGCCATGAGGCCGGGGACCATCTGCTGGCCGCCGTCGCCGGACGACTCGGGGGCTGTGTCCGCGTCGGCGACACCGTCGCCCGGCTGGGCGGCGACGAGTTCACCCTGCTGCTGGAGGACCTGGCCGACCCGGCGGAGGTCGCGGAGGTGGCCGAGCGGGTGGCGGAGGCGCTGCGCGCGCCGGTGCTGCTGGCCGGGCGCGAGGTGTTCACGGCCGCCAGCCTCGGCAGCGCCGTCAGCGGCGACGCGGGGACGACGCCGGAGGGGCTGCTGCGGGACGCCGCCCTGGCGATGTACCAGGCCAAGACGGGCGGCAAGGCCCGCTGCGTCGTCTTCGACGCCGCCATGGGCGACGGCGTCATGGAACGGCTGGAGATGGAGAGCGACCTGCGCGCGGCGCTGCAGAGCGAGGAGTTCCGCGTCTACTACCAGCCCATCATCTCGCTGACGACGGGGCGTCTGATGGAGGTGGAGGCCCTGGTACGCTGGGACCACCCGCGTCATGGCCTGATCCCGCCGTCCAAATTCATCCCCTTGGCCGAGGAGACCGGCCTGATCGTGCCGCTGGGCCGGTGGGTGCTGCGCGAGGCGTGTCGGCAGGCGCGCGCGTGGCACCTGGAGAATCGGGGCGGCCCGGCGGTGACTGTCAGCGTGAACCTCTCGGCCCGCCAGCTTCAGCAGCCCGACCTGGTGGAGCAGGTCGTCGAGTGCCTGCGCGACACGGGGCTGGGGGCGGACCGTCTCAAGCTGGAGATCACGGAGAGCATGATGATGCTGAACGCGGAGGCGGCCGTCGGCAAGCTGCAGCGCCTCAAGGACCTCGGCGTGCGCCTGGCCGTGGACGACTTCGGCACCGGGTACTCCACGATGTCCTACCTGAGTACGCTGCCGCTCGACACGCTCAAGATCGACCAGTCGTTCGTCGGCAAGCTCGGCGGCCAGGAGGAGGACTCCGCCATCGTGTGTGCAATCGTCACCCTGGCCAAGACGCTGAACCTGCGCATCACCAGCGAGGGCATCGAGACGCGGGAGCAGATGCTCCAACTCCGGGCTTTGGGCAGCGATCTGGGCCAGGGCTACCACTTCTCCCGCCCCCTGCCGGCCCGCGACATCACCCCCCTGCTGTCCGACATCTGGTCTGTCGCGGCCAGGCCCGACCCGGCGGACGGGAACTCGGTCCCGAACGGACTGCGGCGCGTGGCCTAAGGGAACGGCCTCAGCGGAGCGTCGTCGTGTGGGCGACGCGGCCCTGCGGGTCAAGGACGCTGAGGGTCAGCGGCCCCAGGCCCGGCGGCAGGACGAACGTGAAGGGGCGGGTCCGGCGCAGGGACAGGCCGGGGCGTCTCACCTCCAGCGTCGGGTCCAAGGACGGCGCGGACAGGGACACGGCGACCAGGCCCGCGTAGCCGGGCGGCAGCCGGTCGCCGAGGCGGTGGTAGGCATAGGGGGAGCCGCCGCCCGCGCTCACCGAGGTCAGGAAATAGGGGTCGGACGCGGCCAGGGCGTAGGCCGTCCCCGCCGCGCTGCCGGGCGGCAGGGAGTAGTCGTTCAGGCGACGGCCCGCGCGGACGTCCGGGCCGGTGAGGTTGTCGCGGTCGTAGGCGCAGACCATCTTCAGGCGTGGGAAGCGGACCTTGATGGCCGCAAACAGGTCCTGAATGCGGTCGGCGGCGAACGGGTCGGCGTCAACGCCCTCCAGCCGGGACCGGCGCGAGACGCCCCACTCGACCAGGCACAGGGGATGGCGCGCGGCATATTTCTGATAGATCGGCGCGATGAGATTCAGCGGGTGGTCCTGCCAGGCGGGGTCACCGGGACGCTCATCGTAGAAGCGGACGACGTAGAGGCTGATGCCGACCCAGTCCACCACGTCGTCGCCGGGGAAGTAGGCGTCCAGGTTCTCCGTCGGCACGGCGTTCGGCGCCCAGACCATCGCCACGTTGGGCGCGCGCCGCGCCATGACATCATGGACCAGCCGGAAGGCGCGGCGGTAGGCGGCGGGGTCGCGGCCCCAGGATGTCCACGCGCCGTTCATCTCGCCGCCGAAGCGCAGGAAGATCGGGAGGCCCGCCCGCGCGGCGTCGTCCGCCCAGCCCTCCAGGTAGTCATCATCCCGCACGTCCGCGATGTCATTCGGCTCCCAGGCGATCTGGACGGCCCGCCCCCGCGCCGCCTGCCCCTCGGCCCAGCGCGCCGGGAAGGGACTGCCGTAGGCGCTGTACTCGTAGGTGAGGGCCAGGTGACGCCCCACGCCCTGTTCGAAATCATCGGCGCTGCCGCCGTCACCGTCCTGGACGCCCAGATAGCAGCCGGCGGCCGGCTCCCACTTGGCAAGATTGGCCGCCGGGGGGACGGGGCCGGGGACGGCCAGGGCGAGGTCGGTCTCCAGCCGACGCGCGCGGCGCTCCTCCACGTCCGCCCCCTGTGGGTCGCCAGTGGCGCGGCGGATGGCCGCCTCGCGCTCGAACGCGGCGGCGGCCCCGTCGTCGTCCCCCGCGCGCTGCCGCGCCTCGCCCCAGGCGCGGGCAGCAGCGGCGGTGTGAAAATCAGGGATCGCCCTGGCCCCCGACGCCGACAGCACTAGTAGGACGAGGGCCGAGGCAAGGTGAAGTGCCTTCATGGCCCCAGTGTACCCGAAGCCGGAGCGCGGACTTTAGTACATATGGCGGTAAGCGTGGCGGTAAGTATGGTAGTAGGTGTGGTGACGCGCATAGGTCCGGCGTCGGATGCGGCCTGCCTGACGGCGCAGGCGGGCGGCGCGGCCGAGGTTGCCGTTCATGGCAGCGTGGTTGGCCTGACGGTCAAGCCCGTTGGCGTGACGGTACGGGTGCGGGTAGGCGTTCGCGGGCAGCACGGCGAACAGTGTCGCCAGAGCGAGCGAGGCCGCGATGGCAGCCTTATGGACGATGTTCATGGGAAACACTCCTTTGCGTTTGTGTACCCGCCTGCGATGCGGCGGGCGACATCAGTGCTTTCCCGAATGGGGTGGCGACGAAACGCCGGAGACAGGGCGACGAGTGGGAGGGAAAAGCGCCCCCGGCGGCGAACAGTCTTCCATCACTCCGAGAAGGACTCCGTTCCGATGCCCAAACTCCCCATTGCCCTGCAAATGTACACCGTCCGTGACGACGCCGAGCGCGACTACGCCGAGACACTGCGCCAGGTGGCGAAGATCGGCTACGCCGGGGTCGAGTTGGCCGGGCGCGGCGGCCTGTCCCTGCACGGTCTGCGCGACGCGCTGCTGGAGACCGGCCTGCGCGTCTGCGGCAGCCACACCGGCATTGACCAGATCGAGGGCAGTTTGGCCCAGGTGGTCGAAGAGAACCAGGCCGTCGGCAACACGCGCGTCGTCGTCCCCTATCTCAGCGAGGACCGGCGGCAGGGGTCCGACGGCTACAAGAAGACGGCGGCCAAGCTCAACGAGCTGGGCGAGCTGCTGCAAGCCCACGGCCTGAGCCTGGCCTACCACAACCACGACTTCGAGTTCAAAATTCAAGACGACGGGCGCACCGGCGAGGACATCCTGCTGGCCGAGACGGACCCCATGCTGGTCAAGTTCGAGGTGGACTCCTACTGGGTTCTGGTCGGCGGCCAGGACCCCGTGGCGTTCATCCGGGCGCACACGGGCCGCGTCCCGCTGCTGCACGTCAAGGACCGGGACACCACGGACGGCTCGTTCGCCGAGGTCGGCACGGGCGACCTGCCGCTGGACGCCCTGATCGCCGCCGCGCCCGAGGTCGGCGTGGAGTGGCTGATCGTGGAACAGGACCAGTGCAAGCGCCCGCCGCTGGAGGCCGTCAAGATCTCCTACGACAACCTCAAGGCCCGTGGCTACGCCTGACAGGAGCCGGTATGCCGGAGGCCGTGTTCGCCCTGATCGTGTTCGCCGGGTCGGTGCTGGCCGGGCTGGTGGGGGCGCTGACGGGCCTGGGCGGCGGCGTGGTCATCGTGCCGCTGCTGACGTTCGCGTTCCACGTGGACTTCCGGTACGCCGCCGGGGCGAGCATCATCTCCGTGATCGCCACGTCCAGCGCCGCCGCCTCGGCCTATGTCAAGGAGGGCTACACAAACCTGCGGATCGGGATGTTCCTGGAGATCGCCACCACGCTGGGCGCGGTGGGCGGCGCGCTGCTGGCGGCGTACCTGAAGACGGCGTGGCTGTCGGCGCTGTTCGGCCTGGTCCTGCTGTATTCGGCGTGGGGGGCGGGACGGAGTCAGGCGCACGACGCGCAGCCGTCCGTGACGTCTGACCGGCTGGCGCGTCGCCTGCGCCTGCCGGGGCGCTACCCCGGCGAGGATGGACAGGAGCTCTCTTACGGGGTGCGCCGCGTCCCGGCGGGCTTCAGCCTGATGGTGCTGGCGGGCGCGCTGTCGGGCCTGCTCGGCATCGGGTCGGGCGCGTTCAAGGTGCTGGCGATGGACCGGGCGATGGGCATCCCGTTCAAGGTCTCCACGACCACCAGCAACTTCATGATCGGCGTCACGGCGGCGGCCTCGGCGGGCGTCTACTTCGCGCGGGGCTTCATCAACCCGCTGATCGCCGGGCCGGTCATGCTGGGCGTCCTGGCCGGGGCGACGTTCGGGACGCACTTCCTGATCCGCTGGCGCACCCCGGTCCTGCGCCGCCTCTTCTCGGTCGTGCTGGCGGCCCTGGGCGTGTTGATGCTATGGAACAGTTCCCACCCGGCGCACTAGAGTCGCTGGACTCGCTGGAGGGCGTCCCGCCGAGCCGCGAGGGGCAACTGACGGCGCTCATCGCCGACGTGCTGCGCGTGGGCGTCCTAATCGCCGGGGCGACGGTGGCGGCGGGGTTCGTGCTGCTGCTGGCCTTGCACCAGGCGGGCCGGGCGGACTTCGGACAGTTCCAGCCGCGCGCCCACCCGGTCGCGCACGGCCTGCTGGGCGTCTTCACGCGCGGCCTGCGCCGTCACGCTCCGCGCGACCTGATTGACCTGGGCCTGCTGCTGCTGATTCTCACCCCGGTCGTGCGCGTCACCTTCTCCATCATCGTCTTCCTCTACGAGAACGACCGCCTCTACGCCGCCTTCACGGCGTTCGTGCTGGCCGTGCTGTGCTACGGCCTGTTCGGGGGCTAGGGATACGGCATTCAAAGCGCCTCGTGCATCGGCGGGCCGTCGTCGCCCATGTCCTCGCCGCTCTCGGCGGCGTCCATGTACTCCTCGAAGTCGTCGCCCAAATCCTCGCCCATCTCCTTGCCCATCTCCTTGGCCCAGCGGCGCATGGCCTTGGGGTCGTCCATGTCGCCGAGCTTGTCGGGGTCGGCGAGGTCGTCCATCAGGGCATCGTCACTGCGGCCCCGCGCGAAGCGGGTGACGCGCTTGGTGGCCTGGTCGTGTCCGCAGTGCGGGCAGAGGTTGGTGTCGGCGGCGGCGGTCATGCCGACCAGCACGGTGAAGCGCTTGCGGCAGTGGTCACAGGTGTATTCGAACAGCGGCATGGGGTTATTATAGCGCAAGAAGGCCGGAACCCACCCCGTCCGGGCAAGCCCGTCCACCCCTCCCGAAACGGGAGGGGTTGTTGGCGGGAGCGGGATGGCTCTTGACAGCGACCCTCACCCGCTTCGGGGGAGGTGGCGCGGCTTGCCGCGACGGAGGGGGTTCACTCCACGATCTCGTACCACACGGTCTGGTATTGCGGCCCGACCGTGAAGGAAGGGGGATTAGGGGTGGCCCCGTCGTCCAGCGAGAACGAGGGCACCTCACCCATGCGCTTTCCCGTCCCGTCCAACGGATACATATGCTCGCGGGTGCCTGGGGCCGCAGCGACGCTGACAGTTGCGATAATGCCTTCGGCCATGGTCGGGCCGTGGCCCCACTGGTCGCCGACGCTGGTGTGCGTGGCGTTCCACTGCATCCCCTGGTTCTCCACCTTGCCGACCAGCGTGAGCAGCAGGTGATGGGACTGCGCGACCGGCTTGCCGTCCAGCGGCGTCAGGGTGACGGCGGCGAAGTTGTCGCCGAAGGCGGGGAAAGTGAACACGGCGGCCTGCGTCTTCACCGTCTGCCCGCCGACGAAGCCAACTATGGCGGCAACACTTGGGCTCTCAGCGACGTAGAGCGGGCCGGAAGATGTGGTGGTGACTTGAAGTTCCGGCTCGACACCTTGTTGTGGGGACGCAAGGGCGGCGTAGGGGAAAAGCGAGTATTGTGTACCGCTCTGCCCAGGCCGCGTGAGGGCCAGCGTGAGCCTCCGGCTCAGGAAGTTTTTGTCGTCCGGGCCGGTCTGCTGCCAGAGTTGAGCGGCGGTCGAGCTGGCCGGGAACTGTTTCCGCACGGGGCGCAGGACGGCGGGCGCGGCCGCTGGGGGCAGTTCTTGGGCGCGGAAGATCAGGGCGGCGGCGGGGAAGAAGGCCCACTTGGCGGGGTTGGAGCCGACGCCGAAGTAGCCGTCAATCTTGTCGTTGGAGCCGCCCGTGCCGTAGGAGCCGTAGTCGAACAGGTACACCATGTCCCAATCTTGGAACGCGGCGAAGGACGCCAGTTCCGGGACGGTCTCGCACTGGTAGTCGCTGGGGGCGGGGTCGTTGTATTCGGAGACCGAGTACGGCTTCCCGGCGATGCGGTACTCGGCCAGGTCGCGCAGGGTCCCGCCGCCCCCGCTCGCCAGATCGGCGACCATGGGCGTGTTGGGGATGGTCCAGTTGACGGGGTCCCACGGCTTGCCGGGGAACGACGGGTGCTGCCAGTAGGCGTGGTTGTCGGCGAAGTCCATGTTCGCCTCGCGGTTGGGGCCGGACAGGCCGCCCCAGGAGATTTGCGAGTCAATCAAATTGGCGTGGACGTGCAGGGTGTCCTTGAGGTAGTCGCGCATTCCATCGGCGTAGGCGCGCTCGGTGTCGGCCAGGAACAGCAGCCAATCGGCGTGCTGGGGGACCGTCGCCGAGGCGGGGATGTCCACAGTCTTGGTCGTCAATGACTGGCCGGGCTGGAGAACCGCGCCCTCCGCGCCGGGCTTCACTTGCAGGCCATCAATGTCCACTGTGCCGGTCTGGCCGCCCAGGGTAAAGGCGACGCGCCCGTGCTGCGAAACGACGCCCTGAGCGGTGAAGGTGTAGCGGAACGTCTGCCAGTCCGTCGTCAGGTTCGCCGTCTCAGCGAGGCCGATGTTGTGCCAATCGGCTTCATCCAGCCCGGCGGCGACAGGCATCGGGCGCGGCGCGTCCGCTTTGGCCTGGAACGAGACGGTGTAGGTCTTACCGTCCTGAAAATTCAGGCCGGTGATGTGGGACTGGACGTGCCAGTCCGTGCCGTCTACTTGGATGACGGTGTATTCCTGCGGCGGGGCCATCGGAGGGTCAGCGGGATTGACGCTGCCCGCCAGGATGGCGGAGTCCAGTTTTGCTGTCCCCTGCTGCTCGGTTGTCCATTCGGACGTGTCCGTCAACAATGCCGGGCCGGGCGGGGTGACGCCACGGAGCCAGGCGGCGCGCAATCGGGCGTCCGTGCCGTATTTCTTTGCCAGCCAGCCGTTCCACAGCCCCACCAACTCGCCCCGGAACGGCTCCGGGAGGGTATCTAAATCTGCGCCCAGGGTCGCCCACGGGTCGCCGACCAGGGAGTTCTCGTTGTTGATCTCCACGACGGCGACGCACGGGTCCTGCGCGTAAGTCAGATGCGTGTACGGGTTGACGTGCAGGAGCAACTGGCGCGCGTATTCCTTCTGCAAGGAGATCATGCGAGCATCATAGTTGTCCACGCGCTTGTCGTAGCCAAAGGAAATTTGGCTGACGCTCGCTGGGAAGCCGTCGGCGGGGGTGAACTGGCGGCTGACGTGCAGATTCAGGTCCACATAGATGCCGTTCTTTTTGAGCTGGGCGATGAAGTAGTCCAGCTTGTCCAGTTGGGCCGGGTTGATGTGGCGGCGATCCGGGAAGGAGTCGTCCCAGATGTGGGCGTTCGGCCCCCAGTCATTGTTGTCCATGTGGTGCAGGCGGACGATGTTGATGCCGTACTTGGCGAGGCGGGCGGCGACCGCCTCGGCGTCGGCGTGGTCCGGGAAGGCGTCGTGCGCGGCGATGCTGACGCCCAGGAAGCGCACCCTTGTACCGGTGGCGCTCTCGACGAAGTGGCCGCCTCGGGACATGATGAAGCCATGCGCCCCGGCGGGCTTCGTGTTCAGGAACGACACGTCGGTCGCCGTCCCCGGCGCGGCGTCGTCCCAGGGGATGACGAACGGGAACATCGCGGGCGGTTCCGGCGCGGGCGTCTGCGCCCGTGAGGCGAGCGGGTAGAGCGCGAGGGCGAGCGCCGGGAGGGCCAGCGCCTTGTGCAAGATAGTCATAGGGGCATTATAGCACAACCAGGCCGTAGGGGCATGGCGCGCCATGCCCGTACAGCGGCGCGCCTCGTTTCATTTGACAACCCCCGGCCCGCCGGAGTAGAATGAGCGGGCGCAGTTTTACATCCCTGTCCTGGAAAGTCCGTCACACCATGGCCACCCCCACCAGACCGTCGGCGAGCGATGCCCCCGGCGTCGGGCCGCCGACACTCCCCTCCCCGCACAAGTATGACAGTGCGCTCGGCTGGATACGCCACGTCCTCTTTGGGCGGCCGCTGCCGACGTCGCGGGCGGACGAGCAGAAGCTGCCCATCGGGATGGCGCTGCCGATCCTCTCCTCCAACATGCTCTCCTCCAACGCCTACGCCACCGAGGCGATCCTGGCCATCCTGATTCTGGCCCAGGCCGGGCCGGGGGCCTTTCGGTTTGCGACGCCGATCGCGCTGGCGATCAGCGCGGTGCTGGTGGTGGTGACTCTCTCGTACATCCAGATCATCTACGCCTACCCCGAAGGCGGCGGGGCGTACCCGGTCTCGCGCGACAACCTGAACCCGGTGGCGTCCCTGATCGCGGGCGCGTCGCTGATGGTGGACTACCTGCTGACCGTGGCCGTGTCGGTGGCCGCCGGGGTCGCGGCCATCATCGCCATGCTGGCGGGGACCGCCGCCGGGACGCTCCTGCAGGCGCACATCGTCCCGCTGTGCCTGATCGCCATCGTCGCGCTGACCGTCGCCAACGTGCGCGGCCTGCGCGAGAGCGGCGCGCTGTTCGCGGCCCCGACCTATGTGTTCATCGGCGCGATCCTGGCGACCATCGTGGCGGGGCTGATCGCACAGGCCGCGCACCCCGCCTACGCGCAGGCCGCGCTGGCGCAGGGCCGCGCGGAGGCCCTGCGCGGCGCGGGCGACGGCATGCGGGCGGTCGGCTGGATCCTGCTGCTACAGGCGTTCTCACAGGGCTGCGCCGCGCTGACCGGCATGGAGGCTATCTCCAGCACCGTGCCCGTGTTCCGGCAGCCGTCGGACCGCAACGCCGCCCTGACCATGTATGTGATGAGCGGCCTGGCCGTGGTCATGTTCTTCGGGCTGACCTATGTAGCGAACGCGCTCGGCATGCCGTACCACGGGGCGGCGGACTTCGACGCCGCCCGGCCCGGCTACCAGAGCGTGGTCGCCGTGGTCGCCGCCCGCGCCTGGCCGCCCGCGCTGCACTTTATGTTCTATGTGGTGCAGGTCTCCACGGCGCTGGTGCTGCTGCTGGCGGCCAACACGGCGTTCGCGGGCTTCCCCCAATTGGCGTCCATGATGGCCCGCGACAGCTACCTGCCCCGGCAGCTCGCCAGCCTGGGCGACCGGCTGGCCTACAACAACGGCATCATCATCCTGGCGCTGATCGCCGCCGCGCTGATCGTCATCTTCCGGGGGCTGGTGGACGCCCTGCTGCCGATGTACGCCATCGGGGTCTTCATCGGCTTCACGCTGGCGCAGGCGGGGATGGTGCGGCGCTGGCGGCGGCTGAGGACGCCGGGCTGGCAGCGGTCGCTCGCCTTCAACGTCCTGGGCGCGACCGCCACCGGTCTGGTCGTGCTGATCATCGCCGTGTCCAAGTTTGACAGCGGCGACCCGATCAGCCCCCACTTCCACCTGGGTCCCTACCACCCGCACTATGGGGTCTGGATCGTGCTGGCGCTGGTGCCGCTGATGGTGTGGGCCTTCCTGAAGGTCCACCAGCACTACGAAGAGACGGCGCAGGAACTGTCCCTGGAGCGCCCGGTGGCCGCCATGCCCAGCCACAACACGGTGCTGGTGCTGGTGTCCCGCCTGCACCGGGGCATCGTGGACGCCCTCAACTACGCCCGCATGATGGGCGACGACGTGCGGGCCATCTGCATCGAGTCCAACCCGGACAACACGCCCGGACTCAAGAAGGACTGGGAGAGGTGGGCGGGCGACATCCCGCTGGTCATCATGGAGTCGCCCTACCGGTCGCTCCTCGGCCCCCTGATGCGCTACATTGACGCCGTCCAGCGCGAGCGCACCGACGACATCGTCACCATCATCATCCCCGAACTCGTGTCTCGCAAGTGGTGGCACCGGCTGCTGCACAACCAGGCCGCCCCCGTCATCCGCTTCGCCCTCGCCGCCCGCCGCGACGTCTTTGTCGTCAGCGCGCGTTACTTCCTGGGACGCTGAGCGCCGGAAGCCAAAACCGCCCACCCCGCCTAATCTTTACAGAATCTTTATGCGCCGGACGGCGCGGCCCGTCGGGCCGCTCGCCGCCGCCGGGTAAGATGAAGGCAGCGGTCTTTCACTGCCCCGCGCCTCACGCGCGGCTCGCGGGGCGCGGCCCACAGACACCATGGCACTCACCACAACCCCGCCCTCACCTTCGGCCCCCTCCGGCGGACCGGTCGAGCCGCCGACGCTACCGCCGGCGCACAAGTACGACAGCGCCTTCGGGCGGCTGCGCCACCTGCTGTTCGGGCGGGCGCTGGCGACCTCGCAGGCCGGGCACATGAAGCTGCCCGTCTTCCTGGCCCTGCCGATCTTCTCGTCGGACGCCCTCTCGTCCAACGCCTACGCGACCGAGGCCATTCTCGGCGTCTTAGTGTTGGGCACGGCGGCGGGGACGGGCGCACTGCACTTCGTGCTGCCCATCGCCCTGGGTATCTGCCTGCTGCTGGCGACCGTGGTGGCGTCGTACCGACAGATCATCTTCGCGTACCCGGACGGCGGCGGGGCGTACCCGGTCTCGCGCGACAACCTGGGCGCGGTCCCGTCGCTGATCGCCGCCGCGTCGCTGCTGGTGGACTACATCCTGACCGTGGCGACCTCGGTGGCGGCGGGCGCGGCCGCGCTCATCACCGCCGACCCGCATCTGGGACCGTACCTGGTCCCGATGTGCTACGCGGGCATCCTGCTGATCACACTCTTGAATCTCCGGGGGGTGCGCGAGGCGGGGTGGACGTTCGCCGGGCCGGCGTACCTGTTCATCGGCTCCATCCTGGCGACCATCGCGGCGGGATTGATCGGGGGCTGGACCCACGCGCCGCACGTCATGGCCGCCGTGCGTCAGGGCGAGGCGTTCCACCGGGCGTCGGCGGGCATGAAGGTCGTGGGCGCGGGCAGCGCCGCCGCCGGGCTGTATCTGGTCCTGCAGGCGTTCTCGCAGGGCTGCACGGCCCTGACCGGCGTGGAGGCGATCTCCAACACCACCCCCCTATTCAAAGAGCCGCACGCGAAAAACGCCGCCAACACCACGGCCATCATGGGCACCCTGGCCGTCACCATGTTCTTCGGGCTGTCCTATCTGGCGGTCCACTTCGGCATCCACAACCACCTGGACCAGAACAACCCGGATTACCGCAGCCTCGTCGGGCAGGTCGCAAGCCTTGCCTGGGCGGGTCCGCTGCACTTCATGTTCTGGGTCGTCCAGATTTCGACGGCGCTGGTCTTGATCATCGCGGCCAACGCGGCGTTCGCGGGCTTCCCCCAGCTCGCGTCCATGCTGGCCCGCGACAACTACCTGCCGCGCCAGCTCGCCAACATCGGCGACCGGCTCTCCTACTCCAACGGGATTTTGGTCCTGGCCGTCGCCGCCTGCCTTCTCATCTACATCTTCAAGGGCATCGTGGATGATCTGCTGTCGCTTTATGCCATCGGCGTGTTCACGTCGTTCACCATCGCCCAGTTCGGCATGGTGCGGCGCTGGCTGCGGACGCGCGAGCGGGGCTGGCGGACATCGCTGTTCTTCAACGCCCTGGGAGCCGTGGCGACGGGGGCGGTGACGCTCATCATCGCGGCATCCAAGTTCGACGACGGCAAGCCGATCCCCGGCCTGCACTTCGGGCGCTTCCAGGCCCACTACGGCGCGTGGATCGTCATCCTCATCGTGCCGCTGCTGGTGTCCCTGTTCCTGAAGATTCACCGGCACTACGACGACCTGAACCAAGAGCTGTCCCTGGACCGGCCCGTGCCGCCGCAGCCGACCACCAACGTGATCCTGGTGCTGGTCCCACGCCTGCACCGGGGCATCATCGAGGCGCTGGAGTACGCGCGCCTGGTCGGGGAGGACGTGCGCGGCATCTGCATCGAGACCAACCCGGACAGCACGCCCGGACTCAAGAAGGACTGGGAGAGGTGGGCGGGCGACATCCCGCTGGTCATCATGGAGTCGCCCTACCGGTCGCTCCTCGGCCCCCTGATGCGCTACATTGACGCCGTCCAGCGCGAGCGCACCGACGACATCGTCACCATCATCATCCCCGAACTCGTGTCTCCCGCAAGTGGTGGCACCGGCTGCTGCACAACCAGGCCGGCCCCCTGATCCGTCTTCGCCCTCGCCTCCCGCCGCGATGTCATCGTCACCAACGTCCGCTTCTTCCTGGAACACTGAGGGAAACCTCAGCCGGTCCCTCCCCATTCCAAGCGGGAATGATTTGGGCAGGGCTAGGGTGATACGGGCCGGGGTGAAGCCCTTGAACCGCGTGCCTTGCCAGGTGAGGGTTCCGTGATCGCCCTCGGCCAGCTCGATGACCTGTTCCCGGTCACGGTCGTGTGTCTCAAACTCCTGTCGGCTGCCGTCCGGCATCTGGAACGTGACATAGCGGATGAAGGACTTCCCGTACTGGCTGGAGACATCGAGTGTGCGCTTGGCGACCACCGTCGCCGGGCCGGACTGGATCGGCAGGCGGTTGTCGCGCAGCCCTTCCCTGAGCCGACTCACAAGGATGTACGCCGTGAAACAGACCATGACCGCCGCGAACACGAGCAGGCCGATGAGAAATGGGGGCATGATGAGACTCCTGGTCAGGCGGCGGGCGGCGGAGTGGCGTCCGGGTTAAGCGTCAGCGGGGGCAGCCGACCGACGAGCCGCACCGTCTCCACGCTGACGGTGACGACGCGGCCCACCAGCCGCGCGATGTAGTCCGGCTGGTCTTCCCGGTTGGGGTCGCTGACCAGGCCGCTGCGCTTGTCCGTCGTGACTTGATATTGGTCCAGCACCCACTCCAGGGCGCTTCGGTTGCCGAGCCGGTAGTCGAACACTTGGGGCGGTACGCCCGCCAGCGTCAGGCACTCGTTAACGACCACGGCGGTCCTGTCCGCGCTCAGGCGCATCTTGCTGACCCGCCAGGAGAACGGCACATCCTTGTTGACGATCTGTTGCAAGGGACACTCGCCAGCGTCTTCATAGCCGACGTGCAGGGCGGCGAGCTCCCGTCCGATGTCCGCGAAGGCGCGGAAGGAACCCCTCTCCGGCGCAAGCGCCTCCCCCTCCCCGAAACGGAGAGGGTCGGAGGAGGAGTCGTCGGCCCCCACCTCCTCGGCCTCTTCAACCTCTCCGCTTCGGGGAGGTGGCGCGGCTTGCCGCGACGGAGGGGTTCCCACCAGCGGGATGCGCGGCAGTTCGCGCTTCAGGTTCTCTTTGTACCGCTCCCGGTACTCCGGGTGGTGCAGCAGGGCGTAGACGTAGTGGAAGATGTCCGGCTTGGTCACGCCCGGCCCGTAGGCGTCCCGGAACTGCCCCAACGCCCAGTCCGTGATGTTGTCCCGCCGTATCTTGCCGTCCAGGGCGTAGGTGTAGAGTGGGAAGCACTGGGCTGTCGCCCGTCAGGTGAAGGTCTGGGATAGAGTTCGCCGCAAGACACTGGAATGGCTTGTTGTTTCCAGCACTGCTCAGACAAACTACGAGATTATCGCTCTCCTGGCTTGGCGTCGGGAACACCTCATTGAATGCACCTGGCCGATCATTGAACAATGCATCGTAGTAGAGATACTGGGCGAGAAAGGCCGGTACAGACTCCGCCGTATCTCGGATTTGTCAAACTCAGCGTAGTCTGGCGCGCTTTAAGGCAAGTTCTTTAGATCACGACTCCACTTAATTTTTGTGTCATCATACGACACGAACGCATCTATGTCCACGTCTTTAGGGCGACTCGTGTCTGTCACCCACCGCTTCTACTTCCGCACTGTAGTTTCGGCTATCAGCCTGTCGGTCATTTTACTGGTTGCGAGATTTTGGTTGTTGTCAAAGTCGTAGACGACGCAATCATCTCCGCACGTTGCTAGAGACGCCAAGCGAGTAGGTCTTGAAAGATGGCATGAACATCCACGCCTTCTGGGAGGCTTTCGCTGTCCTTCGTGCCGAGCGGCAGGAAGTCGTCATAGTCGGCCTGCATCCCCTCGGTCAGCCAGTTGTTCTTGGCGTCCGGCAGGAGCGTCTTCCACTCCACGCCGTTGACGCTTTGCTGCTCCGCCAGCCAGTCCAGCTTTTCCGTCTTGCGCCAGTTCTCCGGCACACGATGATATTTGAGAAACTTTTCCGACCCCGCCTTCCGCACGGCGACCGTGATGCCTGCGCCGACCTGGATGCCGAAGACGTTGTGCATCGTGCCGCTGAGTTTCGGGTTCTTGCGGACGTTGCCGTGCAGGTCCAGATGATAGACCTGCGTGAAGTCTTGCAGCAGGTGCTTGCGCATCCCGTCAAAAGCCGCCTGGTCCGCGAAGGAGTTATTGGTGACGAAGCAGACCACGCCGTCGCGGTCGCCGAGCCGGTCCGTCGCCCAGCGGAAGAACTTCACATAGGGGTCGGACAGCGCCTTCTTGTTGGTGGCTTTGGAGTCGCGGGCGTAGGTCCGGCTGACCCGCTCATCCACCACGCCGTAGCGCCGGTTCTTGTTGTTGTCGTTCTCGTTCTGCTGCCCGACGTTGTAGGGCGGGTTGCCGATGATGACTGTGACCGCTGCGTCCTTCTCCCGCTGCACACGGCCCGTGTTCTCCTCGCCGAACATCGCCAGCTGCTTGGCTTCCGCCAGGTCCAGCGTGTCGGCAAAACACAGGCCGTCGAAGGGCAGGTAGCGGCCCATGATCTCGGAGTAGGCGTGTTCGATGTTCAGCGACGCGATGTAGTATGGCAGCAGCATCACCTCGTTGGCGAACAGCTCGTGCCGGTACTTGCGCTCCAAATCCAACGGACTGACGCGGCGCAGCAGGTTGACCAGGAAGTTGCCCGTGCCGGTGCAGGGGTCCAGCATGACCACGCCCTTGCTGGACAGGGACAGGCCGAACTCCGATTCTAAAACGTGTTCCACGGAGGCGCACATGAAATCCACAATCGGCTGGGGCGTGTAGACGATGCCGTGCGTGTCCGCCTGGCCTTTGCTGAAGCCCTGGAAGAAGCGCTCGTAGACGGTGTTCAGGAAGCCCTGCTTCTCGGCGTAGGTCGTGATAGTGCGCGCCTCGTTCTCGATGGCGACGTAGAACTCGTCCAGGCGGCTGAGAAACTCCTGGCGGCTGAACGCCTGCCGGGTGAGGGCGTCAATGACCTTTTCAATTTCCGAGGCGATGACGTTGCGGCGGGTGAACTCGGCGTTGGCAAGGACGGTGCGGAACAGCCGCTCGGTGAGCAGGTGCTGGACCAGCATCTCCTCGATGGCCTCCTTGCGGATGCCGGGGTTGAGGGCGGCCTTGCAGAGCGCATGGAAGTCGTCGAAGGCGGCGGCGAACGCCGGGTCGTCGGCCAGCGCCGCCGCGATGACGTGCTGGAGTCCACGGGCGAGGTCGGGGATGCGCTCGTCAAACACATCCACCGCCCGCCGGAATTCTTCGATCTGCTCGTCGGTGTGGTGGAAGAAGCGGGTGAGAAGTTCGGCCAGTTCGGGCGGCTTTTGGAGGTCGGCCTCGAAAACGCGCTGCTTGTTCTGGTACAGGACCGCGCGGCGGGTGTCCTCAAAGATGATGTTGCGGGTGGGATAGCCGAGCCTGATCTTGGCCCGTATCTCGGCGTCCAGGTCGTCCTTGGTGTCCTTCGCCTCCCAGTGGCCGCGCGGGAGACGGAACCCGTCCTGGAGGGTCCCGTCGGGCCGCTTGCGCCCGGCGTCCAGGGTCTTCTCCAGCAGCAGCGTCCAGCCGACGCCCTTGGCGGAGGCGTCCAGCAATTTGGTGAAGGCCAGGCGCGTGGTCTGCTCCTGCGCGGCGTCCTGGGCGGCGTACCCGGCGAGGTCGGCATAGTAGGCGTCGAAGAGGGGGTTGTCGGTCGGGGAGATGGGCGTCACGGAGCCATTATACAGGCAGACGGGCCGGGGCCGCAAGGGGCGCGTCCCGGCAGCCCATCACGGGTCGACAGTGAAGAGGCCGACGCGGCCCCAGGACTCCCCGGCGACGGGGTGCAGGGGGGCGTCGGTGTCCACGGTGTCGGTGAGCAGGTCGCGGACGAGCGGGCGGCGGCTGTTCTTGTGGATGGTCAGGGCCGGGACCGTGGGCGGGGCGAGGGCGACGATGAGCAGTTGGTCGTTCAGGCGGCAGACCAGCGGCAGGAAGTCCACGGGGGAGCCGTCGGCGGCGGTGACGCGCAGGAACTGGGACGTGGCCGGGTCGGGCGTGAAGACGCGCCAGCCGAGGCTGACCTGGAGGGCGTCGAAGTCGGCCTGGGCGTCCGGCAGCAGGCAGGCGAGCGAGAGCAGGGCGCTCGTGCGCGCCTCCAGGGCGTGGCCGGAGCGGGCGCGGGAAGGGGGCGGGACGGCGGCCAGGGCGGCGAAGCCGTAGCGCAGGTAGGCCGGGTCGTTGGTGAGGGCGTGGAGCAGGAAGCCCGCCCGCGCACACTCGTACAGGCCCCCGTGCAGGCCGTCGGCGTTCAGGCACGGCGCGTCGGCGGCGAGCGGCAGGGCGCGCAGCCAGGCCCCCCAGCCGGCCATCGCCGCCCGCAGGCGCGGGTTGGGCGCCTCGGCGTCCAGGGCTATCAGGCCGACGATGACCGAGGCCACGTCCGGCGGCGCGAGGGCGTCGAAGTCCGGCATCCGCTCGGCCATCAGGAAGTCGGCGATCTTCCAGGCGGCCTTGACGAAGACCTCGTTGGCGGTCGCCCGGAACGCCAGCACCAGCGGGCGGATGGCCTCCGCGCCGTCCAGCGCGCACTCCTGCGGGATGAACTTGCCGTCGCCCGCCAGGCCCAGCGTCGCCCCCACCCGCGCGCCGTCGTAGTAGCCGCGCGCGTTCTGCTTCAGAATCAGCCACTGACAGATGTTCAGCGCGGACTGGCGCAGCAGCGGGTCGCCCCCGGCGGCGTGCAGCAGGAAGAACGCGCGGGCCAGGCGGGCGTTGGCGGCCAGTCCGTGGGTCGCCCCGCCCAAGTGGTCGGTCGGGCCGTCCGGGGTCAGCCGGTCCCAGAACGCGCCCTTGTTCGGCTCCGCCTCCCCCTGTCGCCCCATGACCTGAAAGTCCGCCGCCAGGCCGTTCGCGCCGAAGCGGACCAAGCGGCTGAGGGCGTCGCCGGGCTGGAACTTCCCCCAGTCCGACAGGCCCTTGAGCGCGTCCAACGGGTAGTGGGGGAATCCGGCATAGAACGTGCCGTCCTCGTCGGGGACGGGCGGTTTCAGGTACAGCCGCTCCGCGCCCTTCAGTTGATACGCCTGCGGGTCGGTGAGGGCGGCGACGGCGGGCCGGGCATCCAGGGCAGGCGCGCACTCCAGCGGGTGCAGGCGCGGCCCGGCGAGGCCGACGTAGAGGCGCACCAGGTCCGCGCGCGCGGCCCGCGCCGACGCCGCCGTGCCGAAGCGCAGCCCGAACCGAATCAGCCGCCCGCCGCCCAGGGACAGGCCGCGCCAGGAGGCCGTGAAGCCGCCGCGCTCCTCGTCCCACGCGCCCGGCTCGCCGTCGGTCGTCACCAAGGCGAGAGTGTGCTTGTTGTAGGCGGACCAGGCCAGGGCCGCGCCGTGGCCGCGCGCGGCGGCACTGGGCATCCGCCAGAGGTCCGGGTCGTGCAACGGGGCGTTCAAGAACACCTGGAGGTGCCCGTCGCGGCGCGGCTCCGCGCGGACGCGCATTTCCACACGGAACGCGCCCGGCTGGTCGTGGGCGGGCATCCAGCGCATCTCCCAGTCCACTCGGCTGCCGTCCAGCCCGGTCCGCCGCTCGCCGCCCAGGCAGAGGACGCCGCCCCGGCGCATCTCGTGCCAGGTGATGGGCAGCGGGTAGGACTCGCCGCGCAGGGTCACGGTGGCGAGCGAGCGCACGGGCGTGGTCTCCAGCAGCACGGCCAGCGTCTTGGCCCCGCCCCGGCCCCGACCCGTGACTTGAAGATGCCAGGTGCGGGCCGCGCCCGCGCCGTGCGGCGTGAGGGCGATCCAGAAGCCGCTTTTCTTGCCCAGGCGGTATTCCACCGGGGCGTCGGGTGTCTGTTCGTGCATGGTGGTTTTCTTGCCGCGCCGGTGAGACGTTATGCCGCCGCCGCGACGGAGGCGAAGGCTTCGATCTCCAGGCGCTTGAAGAGCAGGCTGTCGTGCAGGTCCGTCACGGCGTCTTCGCCCAGGCCGAAGTGTTCCAGGAGGTCCGGGTCCAGCGCGCGCGGGAGCGCGTCGCCGCCCCCGCCGATGGCGGCGCGGTGGGTCATGGCGTCGGCCAGGGAGACCAGCGCCGCCAGGTCGAAGTCGTGCTGCGCCTTGGTCGGCGCGTGGTGATACTCCACGGCTTCCACCAGGGCCGACGGAAGGCCCCAGCGGGCCATCACCCAGGCCCCGAAGGCCGGGTGGGCGATGCCGATGGCGCGCTGCTCCGCCGCCGCCATGGTCAGCCCCTCGTCGCGCACGGCCTGGAGGATGGTCATCAGGCTCATCGGCAGGTAGCGGGCGATCATGACCTTGCCGATGTCGTGCAGCAGGCCCGCCGTGTACGCCTTCTCGGAGTTGGGGAAGCGGACACGCTTGGCGAGCAGGCGGCTCGCCGTCGCGGTCGCCACGGAGTGCTTCCACAGGGCGGGCAGATCGAAGCCGGTGACGCCCAAACGGAACAGGTCGAACACGGCCGCCGAGAGCAGGGCGTTCTTCAGGGTGGCGAAGCCGAGCAGCGTCACCGCCTGCGGCACGGTGGCGATCTTCTGGCGGAACCCATAGAACGCCGAGTTGGCGAGCTTGAGGACCTTGATCGCCATGGCCGGGTCGGCCTGGATCACCTGCGACAGCTCCGCCGCCGAACAGAGGGGGTCCTCCACCATCTGCATCACGCGCAGCACGGTGGCGGGCAGGGTCGGCACGGACTGCACCTTGCTCAATATCTGGGTCAACTGGTCATCGCGCGTCATACCCTCAGTTATCGGCGGGGAGGGCTGCGGGGAACACGCCAGAAATACGGGGGATGGGGAGTGAGATGGGAGCGAGGGAATAAATTCCTCTCGCCCCCTCACGCTCAGGCGGGCGCGTACTTGCGCGCCGGGTGACGTGCCGGGGCGGCGGGCTTCACGCCCCCCATGCCCATCGAGTCCATCAGACTGTTGTAGGCGTGGACGGCGGCGGCACTGTCGGCCAGCTCGCGGGCCAGGTCGAACGGGCGGATGTCGGTCAGGCTGCCGGACGTTTGCAGGTTGAGCAGGGCCAGGGAAAGCGGCGTCTGCGCGGTCAGCGTCTGGGCCGGGGGCGGGGTCCCGGTCTTCTGGGCGTTCTGGACGGCCTGGAGGAGCGTGGTGATGTTGAGTACGTTCGGCTGCGTCCGGTAGGCCACCAGGTAGGTGGTCTGGCCGACGGTCACCGTCTGGCCCTGGGTGTAATAGACGCCGATGCCCGCGCTGCCGAGGAGCGCCGTGAGGGACTGCGTCAGGCTGCCCAGGTCGAACGCGCCGGTGATGGTCATGCGCCGCCACTGGGAGTTGAGCTTGCCCAGGGTCAGGCTCAGCGGCAGGGTGGACGTGCCGGACAGGACACTGCTCAGGTCGGTCCCCGCGCCCACCCCCACACCGGGAACGCCGCCGAAGCTGGGCGGGGCGGTGGTGTTATAGCCGGGGAACGGCGCGGGGATCGTGGGGGAGAACCCGCCGCCATTAAAGGTCGGCGCGGTCGCCGGGCCGGGCACGAGCGGCAGGGGCGTCACGCTGCCGGGCGGCGTCAGCGTCGGCGCGGCGGGCAAAGGCGCGGGGCTGGTCGCAGGGGCCTGGCTGTGCGCCGGCAGGGCCGCCAGCAGTGCGGCGGCGGTCAGCGCGCCCCGGAGCCGGGTGAAACGCATGGTCAAATTCTCCTTCTGAGTGAAACACAAATTGGTCGGCCATACTATACCCCGAACTTCCCCGGAGCATCACAACGGACCGCAAGGGCGCAACCTCAGCGTCAAAAAACACGAGACGTGAGAACACTTAATTATTTTCTACGAATACCTAAAAGCCCTCTTGACAGCCGCGCCTCGCCGTGCTAGAATGGTCCTGTTCGTGACCTACGCTTGCCTTCGTCCGATGACCGTACAAGGAGACACGTCATGCGCCTCGCCCTTTTTCTCTCACGCCTCGGCCTCACGCCGAAGTTGACCGCCCGCACCTGAGACTGCCCCGACCCCTCATGGCCGCACTCGCGCTCGCAACCCTCGCCGCCCTCTGCCCCGCACCCGCCCGCGCCGGACACTACAAGGTCACCTATACCGCCTCCAGCCCCGCCAACGGGCAGGCACAGGAGATACTCCCCATCAACAACGGTCCCGACCCCGGCTACAACTACGGCAACAGCCACGCCTCGGGCACCATCACCCTCACCGTCCACGCCACCGCCGTCTGGACGCCCGACGGCACCGGCGACGCCTCCGCCCCGCCCCCAAGCCAGCCCTTCCGGGAGACCCTCAGCGCCTTCGGCGTGGAGGGGGCGACCGGGGGCGGCGTGACCGTGGACGACGGCGCGGGCGACCAACCCGTGTCGTCCTCCACCCCCATTTACTATGACGGCGTCGTGATCCAGGACACGGAACAGGACGTGGCCGACGGCAGGCACCTGCTGACGGGGTCGGGGGCGACGATCACACTGCCGACCCGGACGATGGTTGTCACCTTCTCCGGCGGAGCCTCGGGCACGGTCGGGCTGTGCTACGCCGTCGAGATCGACAGCCGCGCCGTCAGCATCAGTTCCAGTTTTGACCCGACGACTTGCAAGGGACCTTCAGGTACGCCGATCCAAAACGGCGTTGACTCGAACGGCGCAATGTATGCCGACACCTATGAGCCTCAAGATTTCTCAATCACATACGTTGCGAACTGCTCATCAGGCTGGTTCTGGACTGATAACCGTGACAGTTACTTCCTCTGGTACAGTTCGTTGAACGGGTACTCCGACACCGGCGGCTTCAATCCCAACGGAATCGACATCTTTGTTTGCGGCTACAACAACGGCGAAGACTATGGCACGGGGCCGTATGCGACGGACCATGTCTACATCCACTTGACTGACTCGAATGACGGGGCTAACGAAACAGCCGACTACTATATGCGTCTACACAATGAGTTTGAGAACATCCAGCCAACGTCTAACCCCGGCACTCAAGTCGACGGGCCGTGGCAGCGCGTGACTGGATACGCACAGCAGGGGCCAGCGACGGGAACAATATCCATACCAATCACTTTGTCCGCGATCTTCAGTGACAGTGCTTCCAGCAGCGCGGTGGCGGGCAATCCCGCCAACCCGCCGACAAACATCATTTATGAGTACGGCACAACTGACGTGGCTTTCCCCTATTTAGGGGTTAGCTTCGAGACCCCGGCCAGCGGCACGTTCTCAGCGACCATCCCAGCGAACGATTAGTATTGGGTCGAGCGGTGCGTCGTGTATACTCAGCAGATCGGCACGATAGACAGCTACGGGTCGCGCGGCTACCTTGGCATGAGCAACTGGACGGCGGACACGATAGACCCCAGTGGCATGAGCATCGACACGAACACTTACGCCTACGAGTTGCCGGTTTTGCTATACCTGACACGGGTGCGGACAAGCATCACGCAGCCGACGAACTAAAGCCGAGTCGAGCGTCAGAGCTGACACGATTTCTAAAATGGAAGCCGCATTAGTATGAGGGAAGGAGGGACCAGATGTACAACGCCAGACACATATGGGCTATGACAGCCCTCGCAGCCGCCGTCGTGGCCGCCGTGATAGTCACGGGCTGGTTCTCTGGCTACATCCATGTCGTGCGGGAGTACCATTTCACCATTCGGCACGGACACAAGACACCGACATATTGCATCCTCATGAACGACTTTCAGTATCACAGAGCAATCGCAATCACGAAAGTGAACGATCCGCAACTGGGCTGTTTTGTTGAAAGCGAGCCTTACACCGGGCCGCCCGAACAGAATAAGCGCATCAAACAGAAACCGGATGACTCCCACGTCTGGTTCTACTGGGGGCGGCATTTCAGAACATGACGGGGCAACAGGCAGACCGTCAGCGCGGCGCAGGCTGAGCGGGTCAGATGATGCGCCAGACCTCACAATCATGCGGGTCTGCCAGTCACAATCGTCCGGGAGGTAACGGGGTGTCCACGACCTCTGACCCGACGCGCGACCGTAGGCGCAGCGGGGGAGGCAGACAAGACCGGTGTGCGGGGATACCCGAACACCGCAGGGCGAGAGCATCTTAATTTGTTGTCGCTCAAATGTACCGTTTCGTGCCCCGCGCAGCGTGATCCGTTGCCTTCCGTCTACCACTCAGCCCGACGGAGGCGGCGCCAATGTGCGTAGACGAGGCCCTGACAAAGCAGGGTCACGTCACCGTGCCGCCATCGTGCCGCCATTCGTGGCCGAAATACGGCTGTTGCTATTGTTGATAAATTAAGATGCTCTCGCCCTGCCGAACACCGCCTCCAGGCTTGACAAATCCCACTGTGCCTTGTATGCTGAACTCCTGAGCGCGCCGCCTGATGCCTCTCGTTGTGGAGGACAGAGCAGCCGCATCAGACCTCCCGCGTCTTCAGGCGTCGGGAGCGAAGCATTAAGGTCCTCCCCATGAAAATCGCCCGACTGCCGGGACTACTTTTCCTGTTCGTCACCCTTCTCCCCCCGGCAATTCGTCCCGCGTCGGCGGCCCCCATTCCGGCCCCGGCCCCGCTTTACCAGGACCCGAACGCGCCTGTGGAGGCGCGGGTGCAGGACCTGCTTTTCCGGCTGACCGGGCCGGAGAAGCTGAGCCTGCTGGCCCTGGAGACGGACGACCCGCTGCGGCTGATCACGCCGCCCATCCCGCGCCTGGGTGTCCCGTCCCTGCGGACCATTGACGCGCCGCAGGGGCTGCGCGACAGCCCGGCGACGGCGTTCCCGATGGGGGTCGTCATGGCGTCCACCTGGGACACGGCGCTGATCGGCCAAGTCGGCGCGGCCATCGGGCAGGAGGCGCGGGCGAAAAATTGGCAGGTCGTCTATGGGCCGGACCTGAACATCCAGCGGTCACCGCAGAGCGGGCGCTCGTTTGAGTGCTTCAGCGAGGACCCTTATCTCGTGGGGCAGATGGGGATGGCCTACATCACGGGGATGCAGGGCCAGGGCGTCGCCGCCTGCGCCAAGCACTTCCTCGGCAACGACCAGGAGGTCCACCGGGACGGCGGCGACATCCACATGGACGAACGCACCCTGCATGAGATTTATCTCGCGCCGTTCCGGGATGCCCTCCAGGACGCGCACGCCTGGACTTTGATGGTCGCGCTCAACCGGCTCAACGGCACCTTCATGGCCGACGATGGGCCGCTGCTGACGGGCCTGGTCAAGACGCAGTGGGGCTGGGACGGGCTGGCGATCTCGGACTGGGGGGCGGTCCATGACACCGCCGGGGCCGCCAACGCCGGGACCGACGTGGAGATGCCGAAGCCGCAGTTCTTCGCGCCCGACGCCCTCACGCAAGCCTTGCAGGCGGGCCAGGTCACGCAGGCCACGATTGATGACAAGGTGCGTCGGGTCCTGCGCGTGATGGTCCGCACGGGCCTGCTCGACCCGCCCCAGCCGCCCGACACGGGCGCGGTCAACAGCCCGGCGCATCAGCGCCTGGCCCTGCAAGTCGCGCAGGAGGGCATCATCCTGCTCAAGAACGCGCACAACGTCCTGCCGCTGGATCGGCGCGCGCTCAAAAGCATCGCCGTGATCGGCCCCAACGCCGCCGACACCCAGCTCGGCGGGCGCTGGAGCGCCGACACGACGCCCTTCTTTCAGGTCAGCGTTCTGGACGGAATCCGCAAGGCCGCCGGGCCGGGCGTCAGCGTCCAATTCGCCCAGGGCTGCCCCCGGTTCGACGCCGGGAACCCGCAACTTCTGTCCGACGCCGTCGCGCTGGCCTCCAAGTCCGACGTCGCCGTGGTCGTCGTCGGCATGGACAACACTTATGAGGGAGAGAACATTGACCCGCCGAACATCTCCCTGCCCGGCGACCAGGACGCGCTGATCGCGGCCATCGCCGCCGCCAACCCGCACACCATCGTCGTACTCAATCAGGGGACGCCGGTACAGATGAGCGGCTGGCTGGGACGGGTCCCCGGCCTGATCGAGTCGTGGTACGCCGGTCAGTCCCAGGGAGACGCCGTCGCGGGCATTTTGTTCGGGGACGTTGACCCTTCGGGGAAATTGACCGAGACCATCGCGGCGCGTCGTGAGGATTACTCGGACTTCGGCTTCTATCCGGGCAACAATGGCGTGATGGATTACGGGGAGGGCATCTACGTCGGCTACCGTCACTTCGACAAGGCGCAGATCACGCCGCTGTTCCCGTTCGGCTACGGCCTGTCCTACACCACCTTCCGGTACGACGGCCTGCGCGTGGGGCGCGTCTTCCGGGAGGGCCAGCCACTGCTGGTGCATCTGACGGTCCACAACACGGGCCGCCGGGCCGGGGCCGAGGTCGTGCAGGTCTACGTCCACCCTCTTGACCCCACCGTGGATCGCCCCGTTCAAGAGCTGAAGGGCTTCGCGCGAGTCACGCTCCCGGCGGGCGGGCAGGGGGACGTGACGATCCCCCTGGACCGCCGCGCGTTCGCGTACTGGGACACCGGCCACCACTTGTGGCGCGCGGTTCCGGGCCGCTACGAGATCGGGGTCGGCGCGTCGTCACGCGACATCCGCCTGCGCGGCACCGTCCGCCTCTGACTACTGGACGGGCACATACTGTCCTCCTTGAGTCGCCTGGATGTACATGGCCCCGTACACGAGGATGCCCAGGACGATCGAGATGCCCGTGACCACCAATCCCCACATCGTCCACGCCTTCTGCACGGCGTGGAACTGTTCCACGCTCTGCCAGGCCCGCCCGCTCCGCCACGCCAGTTCGTTCCCCTTGACCAGCAGGTAGACGCCGACGCCGAGGCAGACCATCCAGCCCACATAGGGGATCAAAACCGCCAGCCCCAGCAGGCCGATCCAGACGCTGTTCGCCGGACCCCAAATGAACGGCAGGAGGAACCCGCCCCAGTTCAGGCCCGGCGGCGACCACGCCTGCGCGCCGCCCCCCATTTGCGCCCCCTGCGGCGGCCACGGCTGCTGCGGGCCGACCTGTGGCCCGCCCGGAGGAGGCCACGGCTGTTGGCCGCCGACCTGTGGGCCGCCGGGGGAAGGCCACGGCTGCTGGGGGCCGGGTTGCGGGCCGCCCATGGGCGGCCACTGGACCTGGGGTCCGGGCGGGGGCGGGCCTCCATAGGAGGCCGGCCCTGGAGGCGGCCCCGCGAAGGGGGACGCGCCGGGCGGGAGCGAAGGGGACTGACGCACCTGGTCGGCGCTGCGCCCGCAGGCGCCGCAGAACGGCGCGCCCGGCGCGAACACGACATCATCCGTCACCGCAGCGCGGCAGAAGGGGCAAGGTTTCATGGCATCCTGTCGCTAGCTCGCAGCATCGTCGGCGGGCGCGTCATCGGCGGGCGCGTCTTCAGTGGAAGCGTCTACGACCGCCTCGTTGGTGGCCGCATCGTCGGAGGCCGTGTCGGACGCATCGGCGTCGGTCACGGCCGTACCGGCGTCAGTCCCCGCCTCCTCTTCCGCCTGCTCGGCAGAGTCGGGCATATCCGCGTTGGCGTACCACTCGGCATTGTTCTCATCCTGGGCGGCGCCGGCGGCGTACCAGTCCGCATTGCTCGCGTCCTGCGCGGCATTCTCCTGGTCCCACGTCGCGTCTTCGGCGGCAGTGGTCGGATCATCGGAAACATAGTCAGGGGGTGTCATCGGTCAGTCTCCTTTCGTCGGCTCAAACATCCGGGTCCGAAACAATCGCATCTTCTTCGTCGGCGATCTCGTCTTCGGCTTGGTCGGACGCTTCGGCGTCCATCTCGGCCGTCTCCGTGTCGGTCCCTACGTCCTGTTCGTCCATATCGGCGAGGACGTCGTCGCCCTCGGCAGAGTCCACATTGGCGTCGGCCGTGTCCTCGACCGCGTTATCCATCCACCATTCGGCGTTGTCGGCGTCCTGACCGGCGACCTCCTGATCCAAAGCCGAGTCGGCGGGATCGGCAGGCGGGGTGGACGTGTCCATGTCAGCGATCATCGGTCATGGTCCTTTGGGCGGGGTCGTCTTCGGCGGCATCAGGAGCCTGTGTCGTCGGAGGACATATCGGGCGCGCTGGTGTCTTCCACGGGCGCGTCATCGGCGGGCGCGTCATCGGCGGGCGCGTCATCGGCGGGCGCGTCATCCACGGGCGCGTCATCAGCAGGCGCTGCGTCCACGACCGACTCGTCGGCACTGGCCTGATCGGAGTGCGCGTCGGCATCGCTGTCATAGGAGCCGGCCAAGCCTGCGGCTGTGTCGCCCTGTTCCTCGGCCGTGTACGCGGCCTGGTCACTTCCCTCGGCGGCGTAGTAGGCGGCGGCACTGTAGTCGTCTGCCGCCGAGGCGGCGTACCAGTCCTCGCCGCTGTCATCCGAGGCCACATACGACTGCTGCCATGTCTCATCAGCGGCTGCTGTGGTCGGGTCATCCGTAGGGGGTGTCATCGGTCATTTCCCTTTCCCGGCAGTGCCGGTGCCCGCCGCCGGGGATTGCAAGCCCGGCGGCCGGGGGCTTCACTCTGTGTCAGAAGGAGTAGTCATCCGAATGGTCTGCGCCGGACGCATCGTGCGCGGAGGCGTCATGGAGCGCGCTCGACCCGTCGGGGTGCGTTCCGGGGTCGGCGGTGGGGGCTCCTGATGGGTCGTGGCTGGCCGTCGGGTCGGGCGTACCCGTCGGGTCGTGAGTCGTGCCCGTGGGATCGGGGGTCGTCGGGGCGACGGTTCCCGTCGGGTCGGGCGCAGTACCAGTCGGGTCTGCCGTGCCGGTCGGGTCGGCAGTGCCCGTGGGGTCCACGGTCCCGGTCGGGTCCTGGGTCGTGTCCGAGTCCGGCTCGATCATGATCACCTCGATCACCTCGACCGGCTCGCCGCCCTGGGAGGCGTCATGGACCGTGCCTTGGGTGGGATCAAGGACTTCGATGACCTCGACGATCATGTCTTCGGGCTGTGTGGTCTGGTCGGTGGGGGCCATAGGAGCAGTCATTTGTCAGTTTCCTTTCGCAGAAGCGGCTGTCTGTTACATGAAGAGGGTCGGCGCGGGCGCTTATGACTTTTTGTGCAGGACGATATTTTTCCCGCATTCGGGGTTGGGGCACTGTACGCTGAAGGTGTCTTTTCCGGCCAGGTCGGCGAAAGGGACTTGCGTGGCCGCCCCACACCCGGAACAGGTCACACGCAGGGTCTCGCCGACAGCGACCGCCGGCGTCGCGGGCGGGGATACGGGCGGCGCGTCGGGTTTGGCGGCGGGCGCTTTTTTCTGGATGCTCAGGATTTTGCCGCACTCCGGCTTGGGGCAACGGATGCGGACCACGTCCTTGCCGACCAGCACGGCGCGCGGCACCTTCATGGCCGTCCCACACGCGGAACAGGTCACGCGCAGCGTGTCGGCGGAGGCTTTGGGCGGGGCAGGCTTGGCAGCCGTCGGAGCCTTCGGGGGTGCAGCGGCTTTCGGGGGCGCGGCAACTTTCGGGGGCGCGGCAGCCTTCGGAGGCGCGGGCGCGGGCTTGGGGGGCGCGGGGTTGACGGGTTCCAGGGACGCGACCAGGGGGCCGAGGGTGGACCGCATCTGGGCCAGTTCCGGACTCTGCGAGAACTGCATCAGCAGCTTCAGGCGGCGCGTGATGTACGGCGTCGAGGAGTTCAGCATCTCGGACATGCGCGTCATCTGGTCGTCGCTGTCCTCCTGCTGCTGGAGCCAGGCCTCGATGTTGATCTGCTTGTAGAGCGGCACCGAGCGCAGGGACCAGGACAGCAGCACACGCCGCGCGACCTCCTCGTCGGCGACCGCCAGCATGCCCGCCCGGTCGGCGGTGATCTCGGCCTGCCGCACCCAGGCCAGGAACGGCACCATGACGGCGTTCTCGGCCAGTCGGGCCGGGTTGAGCGCGTTGCCCAGCGCGCCGAGCAGGCCCTCCGCCATGACCCCCTTGTGCGGCCCCTGCTGCCCGGTGAGCAGCTCGCCGACGGTCTTCCACAGGGCGTGCCCGGCGCGGCAGTGGCCCATCTCGCGCGCCAGCAGGAACAGCAGGTCATCGCCCTTGTAGTTGTTGATCAGCGCCGTGCCCATCAGCAGGAACGCGCTGTGGTCGCTGCCGTAGGTGGCAGCATCCCACATCCGGTCGCCGGAGACGTACACATCGGGCATGAACGGCATCCCCATCATCTGCGCGGCGCGGACGGCGTAGCGGTAGATGTCGGGGAGCTGGTTGTCGCCGAGCAGGATGGCGTTGAAGGATGACTCGATCCAGCGCCGACCGATCCGGTCCGAGATGGACCGCGCCAGGGTGTTGAGCGGGCCGATCGCCCGCAGCTTGGCCATGGCGATGCCGTCGGCGCCCCACTGGAAGGCGGACGGGGGGACGGTGTACCCCGCCGCTAGGGGCCTCAGCCAGTGGCACTGGGGGCAGACGAGCCGCTTAGGCTCCAGGCGCGTCCCGTCCCCGCCGCAGACCGAACAGACGGTGGCAGGGGCGATGACGACGGGTGGCGCGTAGCCGGGTGGAACAGGGGGCGCGTAGCCGGGCACAGGGCCGGGAGGCAGCGTGTAGCCGGTGGCCGGCGGCGCGTAGCCCACAGGGGCGGAAGGCGGGTAGCCCGGAGTCGGCGCGTAGCCCGCAGGGGCGGGGGCGAAGGCGGCCCCGCACTGGGGGCAGAAGCGGGCGCTGGCGTAGGCCGGGCCGCCGTGTCCATTGGGACAGAGATAAACCGGGGCGATGGGAGTCGTCACTGCCGTATCCACCTCACAAGACAACACCGGGCCATGAGAATCGGACCGAAACCGGGAGTCGGCCCTCTGCAAGCCCGCCTATTATAACATGGGGCCGTGACCGAGTCAATCCCTACGGCTCCGTGCGCTTCCGGGAAGGTCAACTGAGCCGGGACACAAGGCAAAGGGGCGGAACCAGCGGTTCCGCCCCCTTGTCATTTAATCGGACGATGGAGCTAAGCGGGATCGAACCGCTGACCTTTCGGATGCGAACCGAACGCTCTGCCAGCTGAGCTATAGCCCCCGGCTGATGGACGTATGTTACCCCGCGCCCAAGGCCGTTGTCAAGACGTTCGGGGCGAGTCGGGCTTGTCATCCCTGGGCGGAACGTCCAGCGCCACGGGCGGGAAGCCTTTGACACGCAGTTCGTGCGGGCCGCCGGATTTGGGGACGCGGAACGCCAGGCGGACGGCGATGGCAAGGCCGCGCTCGTCCTTGCCGGGCGCGAACGTGAACTTCCAGCCGCGCCCCTCGGCCAATGCCTTGCCGCCCAGGGCTTCCACCGGCAGGCCCGCCGGGCGCGCGGGGCGTCCCCCGCCCGCCCGCGCCAGGGTGACGTCGTCCGGCCCCAGGGTCAGCGGCAGACGCCGCTCGGACACGTCGCGCAGGGCCAGCGTGATCTCCAGAAAACGTTCCTTTTCGTCGCGGCCCCGATAGGCCGGGAGCGACGCCACCGGCACGGTCAGTTCCCAGCCGTCGTGCGTGAATCTGTCCCCGACACGGTAGCTTCGGCGCTCACCGCCTTCGCGCACGTACTTGTCGAACCAGGCCAGCACGCGGCGCATCTCATCCAGCCGATGCTGCGGCTCGAAGAAGCCGTGGCCCTCGCGCGGGTAGCGCACGAACTCCACCGTCCGGCCCAGCAGCCGCAGGGCCTGGTACATCTCCTGCGAGTTGGCGATGAACGTGTTGCCGTCGCCCTCGCCGTGCAGGAGCAGCACGGGCGTCTGGATTTGACTCGCCTGGGACGCCGGGGACAGACGCGCGTAGGTGTCCGGCACGTCCCATGGGAAGCCGCCGAGATACTCGGTGTCCCAGCGCGGGGCCTGCGAATTCGAAAAGTCCGTGGTCAGGGAGAAGATGCCGAACGCGGAGACGGCGGCCCGGAAGCGTGTGCCGCGCGTCACGGCCCAGTTGACCAAAAACGCCCCGTAGGAGGAGCCGATCACGGCGAGCCGGTCCGGGTCGGCGACGCCCTCGGCGACGGCCCAGTCCACCCCGGCCAGGATGTCCCGGTAGTCGCCGCCGCCCAGATCGCCCCGGCTGGCCGTCCCGAAGGCGTCACCGTAGCCCTCGCTGCCCCGGTAGTTGGGGGACAGGACGGCGTAGCCCTCGGACGCCCACACCTGCGCGGCGGTGAACGGCGACAGGGCCTGCACCGTGCGCCCGTGCGGCCCGCCATGCAGGTTGAGAATCAGCGGCAGCGGTTGGGCGTCGTCGTACCCCGGCGGCAGCGTCAGCAGGGCCTCGATGGCCGTCCCATCGGACGAGTCGTAGGTGACGAGTTCCGTCGGGGCCAATCGGTACTTGGCCTGCCAGTCTTCGTTGAGGTCCGTCAGCGGCTCGGCGTCACGGGCCTGCGGCGTCAGCCAGAGCAGTTCCGGCACATCGGTCGTGCTGCCGGCGACGTAGGCGAGGCTGCCGTCAGGGGCGACGTGGAAGTCGTGGATGTGTTCATCGCCCTGCACGACGGGCGCGAACGCGCCGTCATCGGGGGAACGGCGGTAAATGCCGGTGGTCGTCCCGACGGCGGCGGTGACGTACAGCGCCCCCGCCGCGTCGAACCAGACCCCATGCCAGCCCACCAGGTCATGCGGGAAGTCTTCGGTCAGGCAGGTGATGGCCTCGTCAGTGAGGCTGACCGCGTACAGGTTCTCCTGGGAGAATGACAGTGCCGGGTCCCATGGCCGGGTGAACAGGACGGCCCGGCTGTCCGGCGTCCAGACGGGGTGGAACTTGCCGCCGGGGCCGTCCGTGAGCTGCCGCGCCTCGCCCGTCTTGAGTTCCAGCGCCCACACGTCGGCAAGATGGTAATCGTTCTCCTCACCGGTGTAGTTGGTCGTGTAGGCGACCCAGTTCCCGTCGGGCGAGGCGGCGATCTCGCCGATGCCGAAATCCCCGGCATGAATGCGCTTGGCCTTCTTGTCTTCTACGCCGATGCGCCAGACCTGCTGCCGGAACTTTTCCTCACGCTCGACGGCGGCATCGTCTTTGCGGTCCAGCCGGTCCTCGCGCGCTGCCTGCCAAGGCGCCGGACGCGGCTCGGGGGCGAGATAGACGACGGCCTGCGAGTCCGGGAGCCAGTCGTAGTCGGTGACGCCTTCCGGGGCGTCGGTGAGCTTCTCCGCCTCGCCGCCCCCGCCGTCCATCGGCAGCAGCCAGACCTGGGCCTTGGGCGCGTCGTCCGCGTCATAGTCGGCGTCGTCGGCCCCGGTGTCGTCCTCACGGGACGCCAGGAACGCCAGCCACTTGCCGTCCGGCGACCAGCGCGGCTCGGACGTGTCCGCCCGGCCCCGCGTGACCTGCCGGGCGGGCGCATCCCCCTCCGTCATGACGACGTACAGGTGCTGCGCCACATGGTTGCCGTCCCAGTCCGTCTCGCCGACGCTGAACGCGACGCGCCGCCCGTCCGGCGCGACCCGCACGTCCCCCGGCATCTTCAGTTCCAGGAGCGCGCGGGGGGTGATCTTCTGCTTCTTGCTCGGCATGAGGCAGATTGTTCGCGGCAGCCCATTGATATTCCTGCCGGGGTACAATGATCTCATGGCTAACGAACTCCAAGAGACGGACGGCGGCGGGTTGGCGCGGGACGTGCGGCGGCTGGGGGACGCCCTCGGCGAAGTCCTACGCGAGCAGGGCGGCGAGGCATTGTACGCGACTGTGGAGCGTGTGCGGGCCTTGGCGAAGCAGGCGCGAGGCGACACGGACGACGGGCGGGCGGCGGGGGAGTTGGAGGGCCTGCTGTCCGGCATGGACTTCGGCAACGCCCTGCCCGTGCTGAAGGCGTTCACGACCTACTTCCAGCTCGTCAACCTGGCCGAGACGCGCGAGATCGCGCGGGTCAACCGGCGGCGGGCGACGGAGGCGGGCGACGCGCCGCGCCGGGAGTCCGTGCGCGATGCCGTGCGGAGCCTGCGCGATGCGGGCGTGACGGCGGCTCAGATGCGCGCGTTGATCGGGTCACTATCCGTGCAACTCGTCTTCACCGCCCACCCCACGGAGGCCAAGCGGCGCACGATCCAGGAGAAGCTCCTGCGCCTCTCGCGCCGACTGGACGCGCTGGACGGGCCGGGGCTTCCCGACCGCGAACGAAAGGCGCTCCTGGAGGACGTCCGGGCGGAGACGGAGACGCTCTGGCAGACCGACGAGGTCCGTCAGCGGCGGCTGACCGTGCGGGACGAGGCCGCCAACATCCTGTTCTACTTCGACGAGACGCTGTTCGAGGTCACGCCTCGGTTGTACCAAGATTTGCGTGACGCGCTGGCCGAATGTTATTCCGGAGAAGACTTCTCGATTCCGACGTTCTTGGAGTACGGGTCATGGGTCGGCGGCGACCGGGACGGCAACCCGACGATCACGCTGGACCACACGCGGGAGATCGTCGCGCAGCACAAGGACCTGGCGCTGGCGAAATACCTGCGCGCCGTGCGCGAACTCAGCGACCGCCTGAGCCAGTCCCGGCACTACGTCACCGTGTCCGAGGCGCTGGAACAGTCCCTCCAGGCGGACGCCGAGCGGCTGCCCGAAGTCGCCGCCGAGGCGGCGGGGCGCAGCCCGACCGAGCCGTACCGGCGCAAGTGCGAGTACGTCTGGGAGCGCCTGCGCCGGGCGCAGTCCGGGTGGGACGGCCCGCGCGCGGGCGCTTACGCCGAGGCGGCGGAGTTCATCGCCGACCTGGAGTTGATCCACGAGTCGCTGGAGTCCCACGCGGGCCGGTTCGCCGCCCGCCGGGCCGTCGCGCCGCTACTCGCCCGCGCCCGCCTGTTCGGCTTCCACCTGGCCCGACTGGACATCCGGGAACACAAAGCAAAGTATCTGGGGGCGCTGGCCGCCGTGCTGGCCCCGCAGGGGATAGATTGGGATGAGCTGTCTGAGGCCGAGAAGATCGCGCTACTGGAGCGGGAGATCGCCGGGCCTCGCCCCTTGATCGGCGACGCCGAGGGTTATGACGAGGACACCCGGCGTATCCTGGGCCTGTTCGATCTGGTGCGGGACGCGCGCCGGGAAGTCGGGGCGGACGCCTTCGGCACGTTCATCATGTCCATGGCCTCCACGGTCTCCGACGTGCTGGCGCTGCTGCTGCTGGCCAAGGAGGCGCGCCTCATCCACATCGGCCCCGACGAGGTCGTCTCCACCGTGGATGTCGCGCCCCTCTTCGAGACCATCGCGGACCTGGAAAGCGCGCCGCAAGTGCTGGACACCCTGTTCTCCAACCCCTTGTACCGCCGCTGCGTGGCGGCGCGGGGCGACCGGCAGGAGGTCATGGTCGGCTACTCGGACAGCGACAAGGACGGCGGCTATCTGACGGCCAACTGGAAGCTGTACGTCGCCCAGCAGCGGATGGCCGAGGTGGCGGCGCGGCACGGAGTCGCCCTGCGCCTGTTCCACGGGCGCGGCGGGGCGGTGGGGCGCGGCGGCGGCCCGGCGAACCGGGCGATTCTGGCCCAGCCGCCCGGCAGCGTCCGGGGCCGCATCAAGGTCACGGAGCAGGGCGAGGTGATCGCCGCCCGCTACTTCGACGAGGAGATCGCCTACCGGAACCTGGAACAGATCGTCCACGCCGTCCTGATGGCGAGCGTGCCCAACGGCGTCACGTCTCAGGACGCGCTCCCGGCGGAATGGGCGGCGGCGATGGAGGAGCTGTCGGCGGCGGCGTTCCGGGCCTACCGAGGGCTGGTCTACGACGACCCGGACTTCGTCCGCTTCTTCCAGGGCACGACGCCCATCGGCGAGCTGTCCCAACTCAACATCGGCTCACGCCCGCCCAAGCGCACGGCGTCAGACCGTATTGAAGACCTACGGGCGATCCCCTGGGTGTTCTCCTGGATGCAGAGTCGCTACACGCTCCCTGGCTGGTACGGCCTCGGCACGGCCCTGGCCGACTTCGCCGCCCGCGCCCCGCAACAGGGGGAACTTCTGGGGACCATGTACCAGGAGTGGCCGTTCTTCACGGCCCTGCTGGACAACGCCCAGATGTCTCTGGCGAAAGCGGACATGGACATCGCCGCCCGCTACGCCACCCTGGTCCCCGACCGGGCGCTCGCCGCGCGTCTGTTCGCCGCGATCCGCGAAGAATACGACCGGTGCGTCACCGTCATCTGCGCGGTGACGGGCCAAGAGTCCCTGCTGGACAGCAGCCCGGTCCTGCAAAAGTCCATCCGCCTGCGGAACCCCTACGTGGACCCGCTTTCGTACCTCCAGGTGGAACTCCTGCGCCGCCTGCGCGCCCTGCCGCCTTCTCAGGACGAGGACGACATCAAAGCCACGCGCCGCGACCTGCGCGCCGCCGTCCTGCTGTCCATCAACGGCGTCGCCGCCGGGATGAAAAACACGGGCTGAGGGGGAGCGACAGGCAGCAAAAAGTCCCAGGCGACGACGTTCGCCTGGGACTGCGGGACGAGATTCTGAAAGCCGACTCCCGGATTCGAACCGGGGACCTGCTGTTTACGAAACAGCTGCTCTACCACTGAGCCAAGTCGGCGCGCTTTCGGGGTGCATTATACCAGCGCCCGCCGGAAAAATCAACCGCCGCCCAGCCCGCGCAGCAGGTCCGGGAAGTCGGTGAGGATGCCGTCCACGCCCAGGTCGCGGGCGCGGGCCATGTCCTCGGTCCGGTTCGCGCCCCAGGCGTACACCCGAATCTCGCGCACCTTCAGCACCTTGACCACGGCGGGGGTCAGCAGGCGGTGGTTCCAGGTCACGGCGTCCGTGTCCAGGTCAGCCAGCAGCTTGGCGTCTATGGGCGGTGCTCCCTCGGCGTCCAGCGTCAGGCTGAGCGGGATGCGCGGGTCCAGGCCGCGCAGGCGGCGGCGGCTGGCCTCGGAGGCCCCGGAGACGAGCAGGCGCTCCCAGGGGAAGCCGGAGGCGCGGACGGCGCGCGCCAGCAGCGCCTCGGTCCCCGGCTCCTTGAAGTCCAGCATCAGGCCGACGCCGTGCCGGGCGGCGATGGCGAAAGCGTCGTCCAGCGTCGCCAGGGGCGCGTCCGTGTCGGCGGTGTAGTCCCGCCACTGCGCGTGGGACAGGGCCGCGATGGCGGTCTCCTGCCCAGCGACCCACCGGCCGGCCTCGTGGTCCAGCACCAGCACGTCGTCGCGCGTCCGGCGCACGTCCACCTCCAGCATCTGCGCGCCGACCTCCACCGCCTTGAGCAGCGACGCGACCGTGTTCCCTGGCGGCGACAGCACCGGAGCGCCCCGCTGGCCGACCACGAAGAATGCCTGGATGCGCGAAGACATGGACGTCCCACAGGTCAGGGTACGAACGAAAGGGAGAGCAACGCTCTCCCTTTCGTTCGGCTTTGAGTGCCACCCGCCAGGATCGAACTGGCGACACCGCAATTTTCAGTCGCGTGCTCTACCAACTGAGCTAGGGTGGCTTACAAATTTTCTGTAAGCAAAGTTACGATGCTCCAGCCGAATTGCTTGGCTGTCCGTCTGCGATGACAGTTGGCACACCGAACATCACACTTTGCGATCTCTTCCATGATCTTCCGCCATGAATATCCCAGGTACCACATAAATATCCCAGGTACCACATACTTGAAATATTGTGTTTCTTTTCCGAAGCGTCCCGATGGTCAAAATCCAAAACCACGGGATCAGCCTCGCCGCAATCCACGCACGGATGGCATGTCAGGTACTCCAACAACCTCCGGTGCAGGTCGTCGCGCCTCAGCACACTGTTGATGGCCCCTCGCTTTTTGTAAACATCCGCGTTATCACGATAGTGCTTGGCGTTATATGTGCCGCTGCACGGGCGGCAAATCGTCTGTCGAAGGCCGCGAGACTTGAACTTGTACGCGAACTGCTCTTCGGACTTGTCTTCCTGACACGCACGGCACCTCATGTGCGAACCTCATCAAAACGGCTCTATGGGCTGTCCAAGTGGGCGAGGCAGGATTTGAACCCGCGGCCTTGACTGAGTAGCAGTGATGCTTCGCAAACGCAAAAGCAACAAGTCGTCCCGACAAGACTCGAACTTGTGATGTGGTATGCCTCCGTGTAAAGGAGGTGGAATCGCCGCTATCCAACGGGACGGTAATCGTACTCTTTGCCGTTATAATATTGCCTGCGTGTCCGCCTCCCGTTCCCCTTGTTCGCACCTTCACAGATCGGAGTTAGCGCATCACGATCATCCTGCGCCACTCGCCCCGAAACACGGACGGAGGATGTTATACCCGCCTCGCCCGGAGAAAATCAAGGGGCGAGGGAACAAATGAGCGAGGGAATAAATTCCTCTCGCTCCACAACCGTGTCCTCGCGGACACAAGAGAAGATGGTCTTTCGTCCGGCAGGACGATGTTGCGTAGCGAGAGGAGTTCACTACCTCGCGCTCCCTCACAACTCACGGACCGCCAGGTCCACCGCCGGGACTGCCGTTCGACGGCGCGTTGTAGGGCTGGGTGTAGCCGCCGTTCGCCCGCATCCGTGCCTGCATCCGCGCTCTGGCAAAGATCGGGAACAAAAGCGCCGCGAGGATAGCGATGAGGAAAGTCGCCACGAACAGCCCAACCGCCCACCGCATCCATGCCCTCTGCACCTCGATGAACTGCGAGACCCCGCCGGGGAAGTGACGGTGCTGCCAGCCGAGCTTGTGGCCCATGACGCCGAAGCAGATGCTGATGCCGATCGGCACGAGGATGCCGCCGGGAATCAGGCGCGCGACGAAGCCGATGAGAAAAATGCCGACCCCCCACGCGACCATGCGGTGGTTCAGACACCAGAGCCAGGTGAACCAGAACGCGCCCCAGTTCCACTTGAAGGCGGCGATCTCCGGCGGCACACCCGCCTTTTCGCCGGAATCGTTGCGCTCCTGCGGCGCGGTGGGACCATAGCCGCCCGTGGGCGGGGGAGGCCACACGCCGGGCTGGGTCGCCTGCGGCCTTGAGCCGCCGGGCGTAGGCATTCCCGCGTAGCCACCGGCGGGAGGCGGGGGCGGGGCGGAGGCGGGCAGGGCGTTCCCGGCCAGGTCGTAGCGCACGGGGGCGTCGGACGACGGCGGCGCGTAGGGCGGCGGGCTGCCGTAGGAGGGCGGCGCGGCGGGGCGGGGCATCCCCTGCCCCGGCGGCGGGGCGGGCGAGCCGCCCAGCTCCGGGAGCGGGTTTCCGGCGAGGTCATACTTGGGCATGGTGTCACCTGACAGAAGAAGGCTGGCCCGCCAAATGCGGGCCAGCCTTCGTTCGACAGAGATCAGGGTGATTCCTCCCGGTTTTTGTACCAAATTTCACGGCAGGCGAACGTCATGGCAGGGGGTTCCCGGCCAGGTCGTAGCGCACCCCCTCGCTGCTGTGCGTCTGGGCCATCATGCCGGTGTGGCCGCCCGACTGCGGCAGCGCCTCGGCCTTCGGGCCGGAGACGCCCGCCGCCCGCAGCCCGTCCAGGGCGCGGCGGGCCTCGGCGGCCATCGGCCCCTGCGGGAACCGGTGCAGGAGCTGCCCGTAACAGGCGGCAGCCTGGTCGCGCGCGCCGAAGAAGTTCTCCTGCATCCGGCCCGTGCGCAGCCAGGCGACCTCCGCGTCCGCCGAGTCCGGGAACACCTCCGTCAGCCGCTGATAGACGCGCACCGCCGGGGTCTTGTCCCCGACATCCTCCAGGCGCGAGCCGAGGCGCAGGAAGTAGACTGAGGGCATCTGACGCGCGCCCGGCGGGGAGAGGCGCGTGAGCTGCGCCGCCAGCGCCGCCGGGTCGGCCCGTTCCATGAGGAGCCGGGCGTGGTGCTGGAGGACCGGCAGGACCCGCCCCTCGCCCGCGCCCGGTGCCATCCACGCCTTCTCGCAGAAGGCCAGCACCAGGCGCGGGTCCTCCGTGGATCGCCTGCGCGGCGGACACGTCCGCGTTGTCCCGCCGGGTCCGCATCAGCCAGACGCACAACACGCCCGCGCCCGCGCCGCCGAGGTGGGCGAAGTGGCCGACACCGTCGTGGCCGTGGGACAGGAGTTGCTCCAGGATATTGATGCCCAGGTAGTAGACGACCACCCAGCGCGCCTGCCACTCCCAGACGCCGAAGCGCGGGACGAAGCCGAAAAAGAAGATGCGGAAGACACGGATCACCGAGTACGGGAACACGTACAGATACGCCCCGGCCAGGCCGAAGATCGCGCCGGACGCGCCGAGGTTGGCGATGTCCGGGTCAGATTGGAACGTCAGAACGTCGCTGAGCAGGCCGCCGGTCATGCCGCAGATCAGGTAGACGATCAGGTAGCGGAGGTGTCCAAGCCGCCCCTCCAGCGCCGCCCCGAAGATCCAAAGGAACAGCATATTGCCCAGGATGTGGTCCCAGGAGGCGTGCAGGAACATCGCGGTCAGCAGCCGCCACGGGCTGAGGGTCGCGTGCGAGACGGCCAGCGCCGCCATGGCGTCGTCGCGCACCTCCAAGAAGTGTCCATGGTCATACGAGCAGGTGAGCAGGTAGATGATCGTGTTGACCGCGATCAGGCCCAGGGTGACAGACGGGAACCGCTCCGGCGGGTTCTTGGCGCGGTAAGGAATCAGCATGGCTTATTGCCCCCCGGTCTGTGTCGGCGTCGCCGCCGTCGGCGTCACGCTCTGGATGACATGGAGAAAGACCGGCTGTAGGGTCGCCCAATCACGCTGCGGGCAGACGCAGATGACTTCGAGCGCGACGCCGCCGGACATCAGCGTCGCCCGGAAGCCGTGCAAGTGGGACAGGCTCGCCGCCGCCGTCCACTGTGAGATCATGGCGTCGCCCATGCCGGTCGTCAGCGGCTGCGCCGCCTGCTCCTGGAAGTGGTCGTCCTGGAGGGAGTCCGCGAGCATATCCTGCGTCTGCGCGTGTTCGTCGCTGACGGACGTTGAAGCCGAATCGGCGGGCGCAGGGTCCACCTCGATGCTGGCCCGCTTGTAGGTGAAAGACAGCGAACTGTCGTCCCCCTGCTGCTTCCAGCCGTCCGGGGCGTCACAGGTGAGGGAGGCGTCCTGGGATGTGTAGGGCGTGTAGCCGTCGGGCGCGGGGATGCGCGGGGCGGGGATGGCCGCGACGGCGCAGGTGAGGGCGATCAGGAGCAGGAGAGTGCCGAGCAGCCCGCCGTAGGCGCGCACTTTCTGGGCAGGCGTCTCCTGGACCACGCCGCGCGTCAGGATGGCGTGGGGCGCGGGCGGCGGGGCCGGAGCGGACGCCGGAATGGGGGCCGGAACGGGCGCGGGCGCGTAAACGAGCTGTTTGGGCGCGGGCGGCGCGGGCCGATACGTCGGCCCCGGCGCAGGCATCAGCACGGGCGCGGGGTCCGGCGGCGGCGCGCCGGTCTCCGGGAGCGGGTTCCCGGCAAGGTCGTAACGAGGCATGAGTCCCTCAAATCTCCCCCTGCGCCACAAGAAGCATGGCCGACGGCGACGGGCGCACAGGGGGAGATGCACCGCCGCAGGCCGCGAGAACGAGTGGCCGTAGCATTCGCCGCGTCCCCTTGCTATTCCTGCGTGGGGTCCGGGGGTACGAGCGCCGGGGGTATGAAACCCCCGGCATTGATAGAACAGCCGTCCTTCGGACGGAAGAACAGCCCTTCCCGCGTGCGAAGCACGCTTGCACTTCCAATGCCGGGTCGTTCATCGGCCCGAAAACTGAATGGCCCTGTGCGGCTGCCTACCACCCTCCTTTGCTGAGTGGTGGGCAGTCCCGGCCCGAACGCAGGTATACTGGGGGAAATCCCGACCGACGGAGAATCCTCGCCCCATGCCCCGCCCCCGCACCCCGCGCGACGGCAAGCCGCCGAAGACGGCGCTCAGCCCGGAAGACCGGCAGATGCACGTCCGGCTCGGCCTGCTGTCGCTGGCCGTGATGATCAACGTGCTGGGCTTCAGCCTGGTCATCCCCCTGGTGCCGGAGTACGTCCAGCGCGGCCTGCATACGGTGGCGACCGACCCACGTATCGGCGAGTACGGCGGTTGGCTGACCGCCGTGTACGCCCTGATGCAGTTCCTGTTCGCGCCGGTCTGGGGGGCGCTCTCGGACCGCATCGGACGCAAGCCGATCCTGATCGGGTCGCTGGTCGGGGACGCCGTGTTCTACACGCTGTTCGGCCTGTCCACGCACTCGCTGGCGGGGCAGTTCGCGGCGCGGATATTGGCGGGCATCTTCTCGTCGGCCACGCTGTCGGTCGCGCAGGCGTATGCCGCCGACATCACGCCGCCGAATCTTCGGGCGATGGGCCTGGGATATCTGGGCGCGGCGTTCGGCGTCGGCTTCGTGTTCGGCCCGGCCCTGGGCGGCCTCGCCGGACACTACAGCATCGCCCTGCCGCTGTATCTGGCCGCCGCGTTCGCCCTGGGCAACGCATTCTACATCGCCCGCGCCCTGCCGGAGCCGGAACGCGCACCGGCCTCCCATTCGGGGGGGGCAGGATCGGCGGGGCGGTTCGGGGCGATGGCACAGGCGCTGACGGGGCCGCTGGGATTCTTGTACCTTCTGACCTTCGCCGTCACCTTCGCGTTCGCCAACCTGGAGGGCACGTTCACGGCGTACCTGAAGCAGCACTTCCTGGAGCGTCACCCCATCGAGGTCGCGGGCGGTGTGTTCGCCTACGTCGGCATTTTGATCGTTCTGATCCAGGGCGGCGCGATCCGCCCATTGGTCAAGCGCTACGGCGAGGCGCGGCTGGTGGTGACGGGCATCGGCCTGATGGCGCTGGGCTTCCTGACCTTTCCCTTTGCCCACCCGCTTGTCCTGCTCTTAGTCGGCCCCCTGCTGCCGATCTCCGTGGGCAGCGGCCTGAACGCGCCGTCGCTGCGCGCCCTGATCTCCAAGCGGGCGACCGTGCAGGGGGCCGCGCTGGGCCTGTCGGCGTCCTTTGACAGTCTGGCCCGCGCCACCGGCCCCGCCGTCGGCGGCTGGCTCTACAAAAACCACGGCCAGGCCGCCCCCTACTGGTGCGCGGGCATCGTCATGGCCCTTTCTTTCGCGTTCGCGCTGATTCACCGGGCCGACATGGAGGTTTCCGCGTGACGGATGTGGAACGACCCTCGGCAGAAGTCTTTGGAGGATTATGAATTTGCAGGTCACACGACAACTGATTGATGCCGGCTGGCGAGTCCGCGAGGTCGCGGCCCCGGCGACCCCCGAACATAACCGCCTGCCCTGGCTGCCCGCGCAGGTCCCCGGCCATGTCCACCTGGACCTGATGCGCGCGGGCGTCATCCCGGACCCGTTCCAGCGCCTGCACGAGCGCGACGTCGCCTGGGTCACCGAAAGCGATTGGGAGTACGAGACGGTTTTCACCGTTGCTGACCCCGTCCCCGCCCATGCCCACCTGCTGTTTCACGGCCTGGACACGGTCGCCGAGATCGCCCTGAACGGGGAGGCTTTGGGCACGTCGGATAATATGTTCTACGCCCACGAGTTTCCCGTCGGCGGCAAACTTCGCGCGGGCGAGAACCACCTGAGCGTCACGTTCCGTTCCGCCCTGCGCGTGGGCCGCGAGCGTCGGCAGGCATGGGCGGACTCGGCCCCGGACACCGATACCTACGCCCCCGACTGGGACCGCTGGGCCGAGCGTTCCTTCGTCCGCAAGGCGCAGTATATGTACGGCTGGGACTGGGGACCCGTCCTCCCCTCCTGCGGCCTCTGGCGTCCCGTGGAATTGGTGACAGTTCCAGTCGCACAATTAGGCGATTGGAAGCACAGCGTCGAGTTTACGGACGACGGCAAGGCCATCGTGACCATTGAAGCCGAGGTCGAGCGCAGCCCGGACGCCGCCGATGTACCGCTTACACTGAATGCGGCATTCACCAGCGTGGGGTACTTGGAAGAGGATTTTGAAGATTCCCTGCCCGCACCCGTCACCATCTCGGTCTCTGGCAGCAAAGCCACAACCTCAATCACCATTCACAACCCGCGCCGCTGGAACCCACTGGGTCTCAACACAGGAACACAGGCTGACGGCAGCCACCCGCCGCTTTACACGCTGGAACTCTCACTTTCCGACGGCGACGGTCCCGCCGATGCGAAGACAGCCCGGATTGGTCTGCGCACTATCGAATTGATCCGCGAGCCGGACGCCGACGGCAAGGGCGAGGGGTTCAAGTTCCGCGTCAACGGCAACGATGTCTTTATCAAGGGCGCGAACTGGATTCCCGAAGACTCGTTCCCCTCACGCCTGGTGAACGGACCGGGAGACACCGACAGCACGGGCGTGGACCGGGTTGAGCAACGCATTGAGGCGGCTTGCGATGCGGGCTTCAATATGTTGCGTATCTGGGGCGGTGGGCTGTATGAGTCCGAACACTTTTACGAACTCTGCGACCAGCACGGCATCTTAGTTTGGCAGGACTTCCCCTACGGCTGCGCCTACTACCCGGACACCGGCGAATACGCCGACGCGGGGCGGGCGGAGGCGACGGCGGCGGTCAAGCGCATCCGCAACCATGCCTCCATCGCCCTGTGGTGCGGCAACAACGAGAACCAGACCATGTACGATGGCCCGTGGGGCGGCAGGCGGCCTGGACGGTTCCTGGGCGGCAACTTCTACTTCGACATCCTGCCCGCCGTGATCGCCGCCGAGGACCCGAAGACGCCCTACTGGCCCTCCTCCCCCTTCGGCGGACCGGAGGGAGATTCCAACTCGGCGGACTACGGGGACTGCCACAACTGGGACGTCTGGCACGGGCGCGGAGACTGGATTCACTACACCGAGAACGACAGCCGCTTCTGCTCCGAGTTCGGCTTCGCCGCCTCCCCCGGCCTGCGCGCCTGGGACACCGTGCTGGCCCCCGCAGACCGCCACCCGCTCTCGCCCGCCGTGCGCTGGCACGACAAGACGCGCAAGGGGTATGACACCTACCTGGGCTACATCGGCCTGCACTTCCCGGACCCGCAGACGCTGGAGGATTTGGTCTACTACAGCCAGCTCAACCAGGCCGAGGCGCTGAAGTACGGCGTGGAACACTACCGGCGGCGCAAGGGCCGCTGCTGGGGGACGCTGTTCTGGCAGCTCAACGACTGCTGGCCCGTGCAGTCCTGGGCGATCATTGACTCACAGGGCGACCCGCGCGCGGCTTATTATGCCTGCAAGAAATTCTACGCGCCCGTGCTGCTGTCCCTGGTGAGCGCGGGCGGGTCGGCGCAGGTCCATCTGGTCAGCGACCGCCTGGAGGCTTTGTCCGGCACGGTGACGCTCACCTTGCAGACGTTCGACGGAGAGACGGTGGCGACGGAGACGCACCCGGTCTCCGTCGGCGCGAACGCCGCCTCCGTGGTGGCTTCCTTCGCCACGGTGATGACGGCGGGCCGGGAGCGCGACCTGTTCCTGCACGCCATGTTTGCCTCGGACGACGGGCGGGAGCGGGCCGAAAACTTCCAGTTCTTCGAGGACCCGAAGAACTGGCACACGTCCGACCCCGGCCTGAAAGTGGATGTCACGGAGGCCGACAACGGGTTCCAAATCACCCTGCACACCCGCCGCTTCGCGCCCTATGTCTGGCTGCGCCTGGCGGACAACAGCCCTCTGTTCCCCAGCACGGGCATCGGCGACAACTTCTTCCACCTGCGCCCGGCGGAGACGCGCGAGTTCCTCGTGCCGAAGCCGGACACTCTGCCCACGGTCGAGGCGCTGCGCGGGCAGTTGGTGGTTCGGACGCTGTAGGAACCCACCCCATCGCGGCAAGCCGCGCCACCCCTCCCGAAGTGGGAGGGGACCATAGACAACAGCGGCAGCCTCCTGACACCTACCCTCACCCGCTTCGGGGGAGGTGGACCGGCTTGCCGGGCCGGAGGGGGTTTCAGAGGGGCGCGGCCAATCACAGGCCGTGCCCCTTCATTGTTGTTTACCGATGCGACATGGTTGACAAATATTTGACAACCGTGTAACATATTGCCATGATCGCCGAGATGGATGAACGGCAGGGGCTGCGGGGGCGGCAGAGGCAGGCGCGCGGCGAGGCTATTCTCGAAGCCGCCTTCGCCCTCATCGTGGAACAGGGCTATGACGCGCTGACGATGGAGGGACTGGCCGCGCGCGTCGGCATCTCCCGGCAGACGCTGTATCACCACTTCGCCTCCCGCGAGGACATCGCCCTGCGCGCCGTCTTGGCACTGATGGAGCAGGGCATCTCAGTCATCCAGTCCTTTGATTCCGGTCTCCCACCTGTGGAGAGGCTGCGGGGCATCGTGCGCTGGATGCTGGAAAGCCGCTTCCAGCCCGCCCGCGCGGCCTTGGTCAAGGTCCGCCACTCCCTCATGCCCGTCAAGTCGCACCCGGACTACCGGCACGCCTTCGAGCGCCGCGCGGCGGCCCTGGCGCACGTCGTGGAGGCGGCGCAGGACAGGGGGGAACTTCGCGCTGACCTGTCCCCTCGCCTGATCGTGCAGATGATGCTCGGCCTGGTCTCGGACGCCTCCTATGAGGGCCTGATCGCCGACGGGCAGGCCGCCCCCACGGAAGTCGTTGATGCGGTCATCGCCGTCTTCTTCACCGGGCTTCGTCCGTAAGGAGTCACCGTGCCCACCACAACCGCCGAAGTGCCGGAGGCCGTCCGTGAAGAGATCGCCGTCGAAACGGAAAGCCAGGGAGAACGCATCACGCAGGCGTCCCCGGCGCAGGCCGCGCACGAGGCCGTCAACCCGTTCCGCTGGTTCATCCTGGTCGGCCTGATCACGGCGGCCATCTTGCAGGTCCTGGACACCACCATCGTCAACGTCGCCCTGCCGCAGATGGCGGGCAACTTGGGCGCGACCTCCGAGGAGATCGGCTGGGTCGTGACGGGCTACATCCTGTCCAACGTCATCTTCCTGCCGATGACGGCGTTCCTGACCCTGCGATTCGGGCGCAAGCGCTACCTGACGGCCTCGATCCTCCTCTTCATTGTCGCGTCGTTCTTCTGCGGCACGAGCCACAGCCTGCAAGAGATCGTCTTCTGGCGGGTCCTGCAAGGGGCGGGCGGCGCGGCCCTGCTGTCCACGTCGCAGGCCACCTTGGTGCAGGTGTTCCCGAAGGGCGAGCAGGGCATCGTACAGTCCCTCTTCATGATGAGCCTGACGGTCGCGCCGACGCTGGGCCCGACGCTGGGCGGCTACATCACCGACAACTACACCTGGAACTGGTGTTTTCTCATCAACGTCCCCATCGGCCTCCTCGCTGTGTTCTTCGTGATGACGTTCCTGCACGACACGGACACGCCGAGTCGTTCGGGGACCGTGGACTGGGCCGGGATCGGACTGCTGGCTGTGGGGCTGGGGACGATGCAGTACGTCCTCGAAGAAGGCGAGCGCAACGACTGGTTCCAGGACAGCCTGATTACGGCCCTGACGGCCCTTTCGGTCCTCTGCCTGACGGCGCTGATCTGGTGGCAATTGTCGCGGCGCAACCCGGCCCCCGTGATTGACCTCCGGGTTCTGCGCAATCGGACGCTCTCCGTGTCGCTGTTCCTGTTCGTCGTCCTCGGCTTCGGCGTCTACGGCGGCACCTACCTGTTCCCGCTGCTCGCGCAGACCGTGCTGGGCTTCACCAGTCTCCAGACCGGCCTGGCCCTGCTGCCCGGCGGCGTCGCCACCGGCGTCAGCATCCTCGTCTGCGGGGCGCTCCTGAACCGCCCCAAGCCGCTGTTCGACATCCGCTGGATCATCGTCTTCGGCACCGTGGTCACGATGGTCTCGATGTGGCAGCTCGGACATCTGTCCTCGGAATCCGGCACGGCGGACACGACGACGGCGCTGCTGCTGCGCGGCCTGGGGACCGGCTTTCTGTTCGTCCCCATCAATCAGGCGGCGTTCGCCAGCCTCAAGAAGAGCGACCTCCAGCAGGCGTCGGGCCTTCTCAGCCTGTCCCGGCAGCTCGGCGGCTCGTTCGGCATCGCCCTGCTCGCCACGTTCGTCCAGCAGCACATCCAGCTCCACCGGGTCGAGCTGCTCGGCAACTACAGCCTGGCGAACGAGGTCTTCACCCAGCGCCTGCAGGGGCTGGCCGCCGGGCTGTCTTCGCACGGCATGGGCATGGCGGAGGCCCACTTCGGGGCGCTCAGTCTGCTCGAACAGGGCCTGATGCGCCAGGCGATGACGATGAGCTACAACGACGCCTTTCTGGTCATGCTGATCGTCAATCTCATCACCCTCCCCGCCGTCCTGCTGCTGCGCCGCCCCAAAGCCGCCGCCCACGTCGAGGCCGTGATGGAGTAGACCTCTTGCATAAGGCAGCGGGGGCGTCGTCCCCAGGGGTTGAAGGCCCACGGGTTGAAGGCCCACGGGTTGAAGGCCCACGGGTTGAAGGCCCACGAGACCGGCATTTTCAATGCCGGGGCCTTCAAGTTCATTCCCTGGAGCTTGCCCCATGTGTGATTCATTGCCGGGGCTTCCATGGCGAGGCCTATGCAAAATGTCTCATCCCATCCGCCACGGTCTCGGCGGGCCAAAAGCGGGTAAACTGCCGGCATTAAGGGCCTCGGAAGCAGGCCGCGAAGGGAAAAAGTATGGACTACGTGACACTGGGGAAGACGGGGATGAAGGTCTCGCGCATCTGCCTGGGCTGTATGAGCTACGGCGTCCCGGAGCGCGGAGCGCACCCGTGGTCGCTCGATGAGGAGCAGAGCCGCCCCTTCATCACCCGCGCCCTGGAGATGGGCATCAATTTTTTCGACACCGCCAACGTCTACTCGGACGGCACGAGCGAGGAGATCGTCGGGCGGGCGCTCCGCGACTTCGCCAAGCGGGAGGAAGTGGTCATCGCCACGAAGGTGCATGGCCGGATGCATCCGGGCGTGAACGGCGCGGGGCTGTCGCGGAAGGCCATCCTGGCGGAGATTGACGCCAGCCTGCGCCGCCTGGGCGTGGATTATGTGGACCTCTACCAAATTCACCGCTGGGACAATGAGACGCCCATCGAGGAGACGCTGGAGGCCCTGCACGATGTGGTCAAGGCGGGCAAGGCGCGCTACATCGGCGCGTCCTCGATGTACGCCTGGCAGTTCTGCAAGGCCCTCCTGCTGGCCGAGCGGCACGGCTGGACACGCTTCGTCTCCATGCAGGACCATTACAACGTGCTGTATCGTGAGGAGGAACGGGAGATGCTGGGCCTCTGCGCCTCGGAGGGCATCGGTGTCATCCCGTGGAGTCCCCTGGCGCGGGGCCGTCTGGCCCGGCCCTGGGCGGAGGAGCCGACGACGGCGCGGGCGGAGACCGATCAGTTCGGTAAGACGCTCTACCGTGGGACCGAGGATTCGGACCGGCAGGTGGTGGGCCGGGTAAGCGACATCGCCGAGGAGCGCGGCGTGCCGATGGCGCAGGTCGCGCTGGCCTGGCTGCTCTCAAGGCCCACCGTCACATCCCCCATCATCGGGGCGACCAAGCCGCACCATCTGGAAGACGCCGTCGCGGCGCTGTCCGTGGACCTGACGCGGGAGGAGATCGCCGCCCTGGAGGAGCCTTACGTCCCGCATTCCGTGAGCGGTTTCTCCTGATTACCGGGCCGCCCTCCGGTTTATGTCGCTACCGACGCGGGTAAGTCCTTCGCGCGGCCCACAATCAGACAGAACTCAGACCTGGGGGCCGCTCAGAAGGAAGATGACCATGAGCGACATGACACAGCGGACGATGACGCTGCCGGCGGAGTGCGAGTGGGAGAGCGTGTCCGGGAAGGCCGTGATCGTCACGGGGGGAACCACCGGCATCGGGCGGACGACGGCCAAGATGCTGGCGTCTTTGGGCGCGCGGGTGCTGATCTACGGGCGGCACGAGAAAGAGCTACAGGAAGCGCTGGCGGACATCAAGACCGTCGGCGAGGTCTACGGGCTGACCGCCGACCAGGCGCACCCGGAGGACATCCGGCGCGTCTTCCTGGAGGCCGACACCCGGCTGGGCCGCGTGGACATCCTCATCAACAACGCCGGGGAGGCGGCCCAGAGCATCCTGACGACCGACTACGCCGAATGGCACTATGTCATTCAGAACGACCTGCTCGGCTACATGGCCTGCGCGCGCCACGCCATCGAGCGCATGGAGAAGCAGGGAGGCGGGCACATCGTCTGCGTCGGCTCCCTGAGCGCCAAGGCCCGCAACGCCGAGAGCAACGTCTACGTCGCCGCCAAGAGCGGCATCGAGGGCTTCACCGACGCCCTGGCCAAAGAAGTGGGCGAGAAGAACATCCGTGTCTCCACCATCGAGCCGGGCAAGGTCGGCGCGGACTTCCCCAACTCCACCCCGGAGGAGCAGCCCAAGGAGCAGGCGGAGGGCAAGATGCTGAAGAGTCAGGACATCGCCGCCGCCATTTTCTTCACGCTGATCCAGCCGAGCCGGTGCGACGTGGCCCTGATGCAGATTCGCCCGATCCAGCAGGCCATCTGACGGTTCATTGTGGCGGCGTTTGTGCCATAATGAGGGCCATGTCCCGAACCGTCAATCATCGGCCCATGTCCCCCGCCCGCAGGCGCTTCCTGAAGCGCCTGGGCGGCGCGGGGCTGCTGGGCCTGGCAGCCGTCGGCGTGGACCAGCGGGGCGAGGCGGACGCCCTGGCGGTGGCGCAGGTGGACGTTCCGCTGGCCGACTGGCCCGCCGGTGCGCCGCCCCTCACCGTCGGCTTCCTCGCGGATATGCACTGTGACGGGGGCCATGCCCTGTGGCGCACGCGGCGGGCCGTGGACTTGTTGCTCGCCCAAAACCCGGACGTCGTGTTTCTGGGGGGCGACTACATCACCCACGCGCCTGGCCGCTGGGCCGGGCCCGCCGCCGAGGTGCTGGCCGCGCTGGCCGTCGTCCCCGGCGGCGTCTTCTGTGTGCTGGGCAACCACGACTGGACCAACTACAGGTGGTACGCGACGGGGGCGGAGGAGGTCGCGCGGGCGCTGTCGGCGGTCGGCTTCACGGTGCTGCGCAACGGGGCCGCGCCGCTGCCCACCGCGCCCGGCGCTTGGGTGATCGGTCTGGACGACGTTTACGCCCGGCAGCAGGACGTGACGCAGGCGTTGCAGGGCGTCCCCGCCGACGCCTGCAAGCTGCTGCTGGTGCATGAGCCGGACTACGCGGACCAGTCGCCGCCCGGCTTCGCCTTGCAGTTCTCCGGCCACTCCCACGGCGGGCAGATTCGTGTGCCGGGCCTGCCGCCGCTGCACGTCCCGGAGTACGCGACCCACTACCCGGAAGGATTGAGACAAGGGCCGCACCATCCCGTCTACACCACGCGCGGCGTCGGCACGACAGGGCCGCCCGTGCGCCTGTTCTGCCCGCCGGAAGTCACCGTGCTGCGCCTGCATTCATTATGACTCCCCCCAGCCTCACCAGCCTGATCGGCACGCTCGTCGCCCCTGTGGCACTCATCACGCCGACGGCCATCCTGCTCGGCAACTTCATGAACAAGTACACGGGCATTGCCGGGCAGATGCGCGCCCTGACGGCGGAATACCGTCAGCACGGCACGACTCACGCCCGCCGCCGGAGCATCCGGGGCCAATTGCGCCTGTTCCACCGGCGCATCTCGGCGATGTGGGCGGCCAGCGGCGCGCTGCTGATGGCCCTGCTGTCGTTCCTGGTGACGGTGCTGACCGTGGTGTTCATCCGCCACGAGGCCCGCAGCGTGGTGGCCGGCGCGGCCAGCATCGTGGTCGGCCTGGGCTTCATCCTGCTGGCGGTGGTTCTGGAGTTGTGGGAGATCGGGCTGGCCCGCCTGACCGTCGCGGGCGAACTCGATGATATCTTCGCGCCCACCGTGGAAAGCTGACCGCCCGCGTGTTTCACCCCCCTTCGGGCCGGGTAGACAGAAAGCAGTTCTTGTGAAGGGACAGGCGAGGCAAATGGCACAGCGCGGAGGACGGGAGATGACGGGTCTGGCCGTAGTCACGGTGGCGGGAGGTGACCGCATTGGCCGGATCGCGGATGTCCTGTTCCAGACGGCCACGGGCGTCATTGCCGGGTTCCTTGTAGACACCGGGGGGCTGTTCGCCAAGCCGCGTTACCTCCCAGCAGAGAGGTCACAGAGTCTGGGGGTGGACGCCCTGACGGTCCCCGTGGGCGATGTCCTCCTGGACGCTGCTCCTGACACCGCCGACACAGCCCTGGCCGGGGACCTCATGGGTCGCCCGGTCCTTAATGAGTCGGGGGAAGTGGTCGGCAAGATCGCCGGCTATGAGGTGGACGACGCGCAGATGACGCTCTCTCTGACGCTGACGCTCGGTCTCCTCGATGGCGCGTTCCACAGGCAGCCCCTTTTGCCGCTCTCGGTCGTCAAGGCCGTCGGCAAGGACAGTGTGATCGTTCCCCAAAGTTATGACCCGAAAGCGTACCGTTAGGTGGGTCGCCGTCGCGCTCGCGTTGCTGCCAGCAGGCTGCGCTTCGCCGCAGACGACGGCGGCGCATCGGATCGCGGACGCCCTACCCCGCGCCATCGGCCCGGCACGGCATTACGACGTGCAGGTGGAGGGCGACACGTTCGCGCTGGCGCGGGGCCATGCCGCTCGCATCCACGTCGTCGGCCAGGCCGTCACGGTCGCCCCAGACATCACCCTAGACACGCTGGACCTGGACGCGCGCGGCGTGTCGTTTGATCCAAGCACCCGGCGCATCACTCATGTGGACGGGGCGGCGTTCACGGCCACGGTCGGCCAGGACGACCTCAGCCGCTACATCGGGGCGCATCGTCTCGGCCTGCCCGCCCTCGCAGTCCGCCTGCGTGACACCGACGCAGTGGCCGATCTGCCCCTGACCTTCCACGACCTGCACACGGAAGCGACGGTGAGCGGGACGCTCGCCCCCGACACCGCGCAGCCGGACCACCTGGACTTCGTCGCCGACGGCGCAAGCGTAGGCGTGGTCCCGGTCCCCGCCGCTCTGGTCAACGCCGCCCTGCGCCTCGTCAACCCCGTGTTCGACCTGTCCCAGATCAAAATCCCGTTGACCGTGACTCAAGTAAGCATCGTCCACGGCCAGGTCGTGCTTCGAGGCACGGCGGACCTAAACAATTTTCAGCCGTCCTGAGATCAGACACAAGGGGGAGCAACGCCGGGATAGGAGGTTAGTCATGACTTTCGATGAGTGGATCGCCAGTGTCTTCGACCACCCGGCCACAAAGCCGGAGGCGTACTGGGATTTGGACGCCGATTTTTGGGAAGGTCCCGCCGCTACCATTGTGGACTACTTGACCCGAACGTTCGCGCAGGCAGATGTGGTGCTTCAGCCGTTCTCCGACGCCCAAGTGGGGCAGGGCCTCTACGCCATAACCGGCAATGGCCCAACGGAGTACCCCTTCGCGCTGTTGGACACCTCCGTCCCGCTGTCCCTACGCCTGGACTGCATCGGCGCGATGACAAGCCTGTTCGAGCGTTGCTTCGCCCGACGTTGCACCCCCGTGCTGTCGGACCTGAATGAGCCGGGGGGCGGGCCGCTCAACACGGTCTGCTATATGTGGTGGGACCACCTGCCCCTGCATGGCCTGTCGCGCCACAGGCCCGACCACCCAGATGGCTCGGAGTTGGACAAGGCAGTCCTCGCCGCAATCCAAGATTGTCTGGAGATTGACTCGGTGGTATGCCATGAGAGCGCCCTGCACGGTCTGGATGAGTGGTCGCCTTATTACGATGGGAATGCGGTGATTGACGCCTTCCTGCGCCAGCATCCCGACATCCGGCCGGAACTACGGTCATACGCCATGAGGGTAAAGTCAGGCAAGGAGGCACCGCCCTTAACCTAATGGATGATGATGCCGCTCCCCATCAAGCCTCAGTGCTGAAGCTGATCCCAGCCCCTCATGCTAAACTTGCCCGACGCTACACAGAGCGCCCCGACGCACGAGGCTTAGAGGCGCGGCCTCACCCCCGAACGTCTCACTCTGGACGACCTGGGACGCCTGTACCCGGATGACGACGATGCGTTGTACTGCCCCGGCCCTACGCGGCGCGAGACGCCTACCGCGCTTCCCCACAGTATAGCGGCTTGCCATCAAGTACCACGCCCAGGGCCTAAATTTGTCATGAGGCAGCCCGTATCCTGGCTTTGACGGTGGCTTCCCGGCGTTGAAACGACAGACTGGTAAAAACAAATGCCGCCTGTGTGGGCAAGACACTATTCTTTCTGCCCGCGCAGGCGGGCATTTGCACTTTGAAGCACGGGACTTCAGCCCCGTGAACATTGGCCCCGTTGATGGTCAACAATCAGTCAATGAACGGCGAAGCGCTGTCCGTACCGAGCCAATCGTACTCCGTCTCCTGGCCCATCAGACGCCAGCGGCGGGGGCTGTTGGTCTCCAGCCAGTCCAGAGGCTCGCCCAGCGGCTGTGGGATTGCGGCATGGACGTAGGCTTCTCGCAGGGCTTGTTCCTGTGCGGGGCCGATGGCCCTGGGGTCGGCGGAGACGAACAGCATGGTGCCGCTGCGGGCCAACAGGTCCAGCCACTGACGGTTCAATTCCCACGGGATGGCCTGGGTCAGCCCGACGCAGTCGGCGTCGGCGGCGTAGAAGGTGCCGTGCTGGGCGGCGCGGAAGGCCAGGGTGTTGACGCCCATCTTGCGCGTCCGCTCCCACACCCGCCCGCTGGTGTCGTCGCCGATGCGGCACAGCTCGAAAATCCCGGCGCTGAGGTGGCTGACCGTGTTGCAGCCCAGCACGAGCGAACCCTGGGCGGCTTGACTGATCGTCTGGTAGAGGTCCAGGAGTACTTCCGCCGTGGTCCGGCCACGGCCCTCGGCGAACGTCCAGCCGTCGTCGGTCAGCGTGGCCCCCATGGTCAGGCCCCAGCGGCCCAGCAGGTCCCAGGTCGTGAAGTCGTGCTTAATGAGTTCGTAGCCCCAGGCGTGGACGCGCGCGATGTCTTCGGCCACCAGCGCCTTCACTTCCGGCACGGTCGGATCGAGATAGGTGCCGTCGCGGGACAGCCGCCACGACGCGGGGGCATCTTGGGCGGCGGCGAGGGGACGTATCCAGAGGCCGGGACGTGCGCCCATTGTTTTGATGTCCGCCGCCAAGCCCGCCATGTCCGGGAACCGGTCGTTGCCCCGGTCCCACGGCCCGCCGTCGCATCCGGCGGCGGGCTGCCAGCCGGCATCAATCACCACGAACGGGCGGTTCGGGCCGTCCGGCGACAGTGCCGCTGTCCGGGCGCAGTCGTCAAGTATCTGTTGGGCGGAGTTGTGGCCGTAGGCGTAGTACCAGTCGTTGTGGCCGTAGACGGGCTGTGCGGGCAGGCGCGGGTTCGGACACATCCGGCGGCAGAAGTCTTGCAGGGCCGCGAACGGCGTCTCGCCGGGTCCGCCCGCCCGGCAGACGACGTCGCAGACTTCCAGCACACGGTCCCCCAGCGTCACCCCCACCCCGCCGCTGCGGACATCGGCCCAGAGGCTCAGGCCCAGCGGGTCGGCCTGCCAGAAGCAGAAGGCGTTGGGGCCTGTCTTCACGCCGTAGCCGTGCGTCCGGTCGCCGTCCCAGCCGGCGCAGTACCAGGGCATCGGGCGCTCCGGGACGACGCCGCGCCACTCTAAATCCCCATAGCCGCGCTCCCAAGCGTCCCCCAGCCAGAGGCGGACGCCGGACAGGTCTCCGCGCCAGCGCAGGCGCAGCCGCGTCACCGCCGATTGGGGCGCGGCCAGAGTCACCGCCAGCCGGTCGGGGTGCGCCTCCGTCACGACCTCTCCCTTGCTCCCATGCCAGCGGCCCCCGGATGAGGTGAGAGTTTCATCGCCATCCTCGGTGAAGACGCGGACGGAGTCGGGCTGTCGGCGGAGGTCAAGGAAGGGATGGGTGGGTGTCATAGAAGGCTATAATACCTTCGCCAGCACCGTGTAGGCTTTGGCTCCGTAGGTGGTCACGTCGGGGAACTCATAGCGGTTGCCGTCGGTGTCCGTCATCATCAGGCGGTTGGGGCCGAGGGGGAACGTGCTGTCGCGCAGGTTGCGGACCACAAAGCGGCGCGCCCCCCGGTCCGTTTCCACCTCCCAGGTCACTGTCCCCATTTCCTCCTTGACGGACACGACGCGCTCGACCGTGGGCGTGAAGTAGCGCCTTTCCAGTTCCTCTTCCAAAATGGCGCGTGACGCGGCGTCCAGCAGGCGCGGGTCTTCGATCAGGCCGATGTCCTTGTCGTCACCGTCCCGCAGGCCGATGTAATGGTCCGGGTCGGAAAACGGCTTGGCGCGGGCGACCCGCACCTCGCGCCACGAGCGCTCGTCATTCAGCGTCAGGCGTACCAGCGCATCGCCATCGTAGGCGCGGAACAGGCGTGTCTCGGTTGGCTCCAGGATGCGGATATCGAACGGATTGTCTTCGGCGACTTCAGATGGCATTGAGCTGGTTGACCTCCTGCTGCATGTCCACGAGCTTCCTGAAGACGCCCTCCGGCATGGACAGCAGTTCGTCGTGCGTCCCCAGCTCGACCAACTTGCCGCGCTCCATGACCATCAGCCGCGAGGCGTTGCGCAGCGTGGACAGGCGGTGGGCGATGGCGAATGTCGTGCGTCCGGCGGTCAGACGGGCGATGGCCTCCTGAATCTGCTTCTCGGTCTCGGTATCCACCGACGCCGTGGCCTCGTCCAGAATCAGGATGCGCGGGTCGTGCAGGATGGCGCGCGCGATGGAGATGCGCTGGCGCTCGCCGCCGGACAGGCGCGCGCCGCGCTCGCCGACCCAGGTGTCGTAGCCGTCGGGGAAGCGCATGATGAAGTCGTGCGCGTTGGCGGCCTTGGCCGCCCGCATGACCTCCACGGGCGTCGCGTCCGGCTTGGCGTAGGCGATGTTGTCCGACACCGTGCCGGGGAACAGGAACGGCTCCTGCAAAACGACGCCGACCTGGCGGCGCAGGTCGTTCTGCTTGATGTGGCGGATGTCCACGCCGTCCACCAGCACCTGCCCATCTTTCACGTCATAGAACCGCGACAGCAGGTTGATGATGGTGCTCTTGCCCGCGCCGGAGTGGCCGACCAGTCCGATCATCTCGCCCGGCTCGACGTGAATGGACACGTCATCCAGCACGGCCTGGTTCTTGTCGTAGGAGAAGCGCACATTCTTGAGTTCCACGCGGCCCTCGATGTGCGGCATGGAGACGGCGTCAGGCACGTCCTTCACGTCGGGGTCAGCGTCTATGACCTCGAAGACCCGCTCGGCGGCGGCGCTGGAACGTGAAAGCCAGTCGGCGATCTGGGTCATCTGCTGCAGCGGCCCCATCAGCATCCCGATGGCCCCGATGAACAGAGTGAGTGTCCCCAGGGTCATCCCGTGGGTTTCCAGGTTGCTGGTGTTCGCAAAAGCCTCCCGGCCGCCGGCGTACCAAACAATGAACGTTCCCAGTGTGGTCACGAAGGTCAGCACCGGGAAGTACGTCGCCCAGGACTGCTCGACGAGGACGCTGGCATTGAAGAACTGGAACGACTTGGTCTGGAAGCGCTCCGCCTCGCGCGCCTCCTGGGCGAACGCCTTGACGACACGCACCCCCGACAGGGCGGCGCTGATGGAGGCGGACAGGTTCGACCGCAGGTGCCAGAGCCGGTGGAAGCGCCCACGCATCAGCCGCCAGATGCGGCGCGTGGCGATGATGGTGAAGGGGACAGGAATCAGAACGAGCAGCGTCAGGTGCCAGTTGCTTCTCAGCAGCAGCACAAGTATTCCGATGATGACCAGCGTGTTGACCAGGAAAAATGTGATGCCCTGGACCAGAAACTGCTGTAGCTCGTTCACGTCCTGCGTGACACGCGCCATCAGCGAGCCGGTCTGGCGCTTGTCATAGTAGCCGAGCGAGAGTTCCTGGAGCTTGTCGTAAGCCTGCACACGGATCGTGTAGACCATGTGGTTGGACATCCAGGCGACGATGCGGCCCTGCCAGACTCTCATGGCGACGCTGAGAGCGCCGGCAGCGATCAAGGCTAACACGATCTCGCCAACCCAAGCGAGGTGCCGGTGTGGGACCAGCACATCATCCAAAAGATACTGCTGTAGTTTTAGAGGCAGGAGGGTCAGATACGTTCCTGCCAGCATCAGCGCGGTGACGAGGGCGACCTTCACCCTGTACGGACCGGCGTAAGACAGTAGGCGCACCAAGACGGCTTTGCTGTCCACGCACTTGCCGCAGACGTTGGTGTCGTCGGGCAGCGGGTCGCTGCACTTGGGGCAGCGCTTCTTGTCTAAATCCTGCCCCAGCGACTCCGGCGGCTCCTCGTCCTTCAGGTAAGACTCCATCGCGCGCGCGGCGGCGTTGAAGGCCGGGGCCTGGGTGACGGTGTAGCGCAGGGCCTCCAGGGTCCGCCCGTCCTTCATGACGACGCGAAAGACGCCGTTGCCGACCAGCGTGTCCGCCTTGGCCTCACGGATGTCGGTCAGGGCCAGTTCCATGTCCAGGTGCGCCCGCCCGCCGGTCAGCGTCAGCACCCGCAGGTGCGACCGGTCCACGATCAGCCACCGCTCCCCGAAGCGCCCGTCCGGGCCGATGTCCCCGGCCAGCGACAGGCGCGTCTCCGGCAGGGACAGGTCATCGTGGGGCGGGGCGAGGGAGCGCAGGGTGTCCTGCACGGAGTCCGGTGGTGTTTCAGTCAGCGGCATAGTGAGAAGTTCTTTCCAGCGCGAAGCGAACAGAAACGCAACAAATCCTAGGGCCGCTCGGTTCCCGGCGCGTCAGCGGGGCGCGAGACAGCCCATCATGGCCGATGTCAAGTTTACCGCTAAGTCAGCCGTGTGTCAAGCCAGGCCGGACGTGGCAGGATTCCGGCCACGGCGCGGCGAACGTGCATGAGTATCGCAACCCCGGAAATGCCTCAATGCTGACCACCACACGTCTTTCCTGCGAACTGCGCACCGACCCGCTTGGGGTAGACACGCCCCGCCCGCGCCTCGGATGGATCGTTGAGTCGGCGGAGCGGGACCAAAGACAGGCCGCCTATCAGATACTTGCCGCCGGACGGCGGGAGGACCTGACGCCGGAGCGGGCGGACCTGTGGGACAGCGGGCGGGTGGAGTCTGACCGCACGATAAGCGTCCTCTATGACGGCGCCGCGCTGGTGTCGGGGCAGGAGTGTTTCTGGACGGTCCGGGCCTGGGACAGAGACGGGTGCGCGTCGGAGTGGGCCGCGCCGGGACTCTGGCAGATGGGTCTTTTGTTCCCCGACGACTGGCACGGGCGGTGGATCAGCTTCTTCGCCGGCCAGCCGCACCTGGACCTGACCGCGCCCCCGTTCCTGCGCCGCGAGTTCGCCGTCACGAAGCCGATCGCACTGGCGACCCTGACAGCCACGGCACGGGGCGTCTACGTCCCCTCGATCAACGGTCGGCGCGTCGGCGACGCGCACTTCGCGCCGGGCTGGACGGACTACCGCAAGCGCTTGGCGTACCAAACGTATGATGTGACCAGTCTGCTCCGGCAGGGCGTCAACGCCCTCGGCGTGGTCCTGGGGGACGGCTGGTACGCCGGCTATATCGGCTACGCAGGACCGGGTGCCCGTCAGCGAGCGCACTACGGCGAACGCACCCAGTTCCTGGCCCAACTGAACATCGAGTACGCGGACGGATCACGCTTGAGCCTCGGCACAGATGAAGGTTGGAAGGGGATCGTCGGGCCGATCCTGTGTTCCGACATGCTGATGGGGGAGACCTACGACGCACGGGCGCAGATGCCCGGCTGGGACACGCCCGGCTACGATGACACGGACTGGCGGCCCGTCACGGTCGAGCGGGCATTGGGCGAGGTACCCCTGGTCGCCCAGCCCGACCCGCCCGTGCGTGTCACGGAGGAATTGGCCCCCCGCACGATCTCGGAGCCGACGCCGGGCACGCACCTGTTCGACCTGGGCCAGAACATGGTCGGCTGGGTACGCCTGCGCGTACAGGGGCTGGCGGGTACCATCGTCCGCCTGCGCTTCGGCGAGATGCTGCAACCGGACGGGACGCTGTACGTCGCCAACCTGCGCTCGGCCAAGGCGACGGACACCTACATTCTGAAGGGTGAAGGCACGGAAACATGGGAGCCGAGCTTCACATTCCACGGCTTCCGCTACGTGGAGGTCACGGGCTACCCCGGCACGCCCGGACCGGACGCCGTCACGGGCATTGTGCTGCACTCGGACATCCCCCGCACCGGCACGTTCGCGTGTTCCGACCCGATGGTGAACCAGCTCGTCAGCAACATTGACTGGGGCCAGCGCGGCAACTTCCTGAGTGTCCCCACGGACTGCCCGCAGCGCGACGAGCGGCTGGGGTGGATGGGCGACGCGCAGATCTTCGTGCGCACGGCGGCGGCCAACCGGGACGTGGCGGCCTTTTTCGAGAAGTGGATGGACGACGTTGTGGACGCGCAGGGGACCGAGGGCGGTTTCCCGGACATCGCCCCGCGCCTGGTGAACGAGTCGGATGGCGCGCCCGCCTGGGGCGACGCCGGGGTGATCGTGCCGTGGACCATCTCCCAGGTCTACGGGGACGCCCATATCCTGGAGAGACACTATGGGGCCATGGCGCACTGGATGGACTCCTTGGACAGCGCCAACCCCGATGGCCTCTGGGAACACCGGCGCGGCAACGACTACGGCGACTGGCTCTCCATTGACGCCGACACGCCCAAGGACGTGCTGGCGACCGCCTACTTCGCTTACGACGCCTCGCTGATGGCCCGCATCGCCCGCGCGCTGGGTAAGGCCGATGACGGGGTCAAATATGACGCCCTGTACGAGAAAGTCCGGGCGGCCTTCAACGCCGCCTTCGTCACGGACGACTCGCGCATCCAGGGCGACACGCAGACGTGCTACGTTCTGGCCCTGCGCTTCGACCTGCTGCCGGAGGACAAGCGCGCGGCGGCAGCAAGGCACTTGGTGGACGACATCGCCACCCACGGCGGGCATCTTTCCACCGGATTCGTCGGCGTCGGCTACCTCTGCCCGGTGCTGACCGAGGCCGGGTACAACGACGTCGCCTATCAACTGCTGCTCAACGACACGTTCCCGAGTTGGGGCTACTCGATCAAGCATGGCGCGACGACGATCTGGGAGCGCTGGGACGGCTGGACCGCCGACAAAGGCTTTCAGGACGTGGGAATGAACTCGTTCAACCACTACTCGCTCGGCTCGGTCGGGGAGTGGCTCCAGCGGTATGTCGCGGGTATTGACCTTGACCCCGACCGGCCCGGCTTCGCCCATGTTCTCATCCGTCCCCACCCCGGCCCCGGCCTGACATATGCACGGGCCGAGTACCAGTCCGTCCGTGGCCGCATCGTCAGCGGCTGGGTCAAGGAGGGCGGCGGCCTGACACTGGACGTGACACTCCCGGCCAACACGACCGCGACGGTGTCCGTCCCCGCGCCCGCCCACGCGACCGTGACCGAGGGCGGACGCCCGCTGGACGGCGGGGAGGGCGTCACCCCATTGAGCCGCGACGCCCATGCCGTCGTCTGCCGGGTCGGCTCCGGCACCTATCGTTTTGAAGTCTCCCCGTGATGCACAGAAAGGCCCACACACTCCATGTCTAAAAACAAAGCACGACGCCTCACCGTCGGCACGATACTTCTGTCCCTGGCCGCCCTGATGACCGGCTGCGGTGGTGGGGGCGGTGGTGGTGGTGGGTCATCCAGTTCGAGTAGTGGGCCTTCCTTACTGTCCACCCAGAACGGCACCGGCACCGCCTCCTCCCTGGACATCCCGCTGGGCGGCGCTTCCTACCCCGCGACCAGCCTCCAGTACGAGCAGTACGGGGTGCTGACGCTCACGGCGTCGGGCGGCACTCTCACCGGCACCCTGAGCGTCTACACGCCCGCGCAGCCGACCAGCGCCACGACGCCCGCCACCCCCGCGCCGGTCTTCGTCACTGGTTCCTACCCGGTCACGGGCGCGGCGGCTTCCACCTTCTCGGAGACCGGAACGATCACGCTCATCGGGACGCCCGACTCGTCCGTGCCGCTGACCGTCACCGGCACACTGCCGACGGCGGCAGGCGGCACCACGGTGACGGTGAGCGCCGACGGCCAGACTTACAGCGGCACTTTCAACCCCCAGCCCGCCATCTGACGGCTGGACAAGAACAGGGGGCGGCCAACATGGCCGCCCCTCACCGCTTCCTGCCAGTCATGGAGGCTTCGCCCTTGCTGCCTGTGTCGGTTCGGCGGGCGGTCGCGCTTTTCCACAAGCCAACCCAAAAACGAGCGCACATAGTTGGCTACGCTCGCGCCCTGTGAACTTGCTTTTTCAACCTGGCTTTGAATCAAAAATGAGGATTTATGAGCCGGAACGGCACCGCCATGGCGAGGCGGCGCACCCTGGGCGCCTTCTATACTCCAAGTTCTGCCACCGACTACATGGCAGAATGGCTTGTTCGCCGGGACCAGGAATTCATTCTTGAGCCGAGTTTTGGCGACGGCATCTTTCTCAAGGCCGTCCATGAGTGTGCCGAACGAAAAAACCTCACGCCGCCACGCCTCCTCGGCGTGGAAATTGATGACGCGGCGCGGGCGCGTCTCATGCGTGATCCGGCGATGGCGGGACTGAGCCTGCACGGGGCTGACTTCACGACTGTCACGCCCGTCACGGTCGATTCCGTCATCGGCAACCCACCCTACGTCCGCCTGCGCCACCTGGATGGCTCCCAGCGGGACAGCGCGCTGCGCGCGGCGGGGAACATCTTGGGGCAAGCCATGGACCCAAGCGGCAGTCTCTGGATGCCCTTCATTCTTCACGCAATGAGGTTCCTGACCGCGGGCGGGCGGATGGCGCTTGTATTGCCTTATGATTTTACCTATGTGCGCTATGCCCGCCCTCTCTGGGCCGCCTTGAGCGACCATTTCGGGTCACTTCAGGTGCTGAGGACACACGAAAGACTCTTCCCGGAGATTCTGCAAGATGTAGTCATTCTCCTCGCCGATGATTACGGGAAGCGCACAGGCAAAGTTCGCTACCAGGCGTTCGAGCGCGTTCAGGACCTTTACGGCGGCGATGCGGTCGTTAGTGAGGCGATCACCATTGAGGCAATCATCGACGGCGAGCGGCCCTTTGTTCATGCGCTCCTGGGAGACGAACTGCGCGACCTCCTCCGAACTCGGATCGCCCCTGTGACGGTCCCAGCCAGGCAGCGCGTCACCTTTAACATCGGGTATGTGTCCGGCGACAAACGCTTTTTTCATCCCACCCCTGCGGAAATCCAGGAGTATCAGATACCGGAGCGCAGCCTGCTTCCGTCCATCACGTCATCCCGGATGCTGAAAGGCATCGGTCTGCACACATCCTCCCTCGGCGGGGCACAGGCGGAGCGTCTGTTTTTGCCCGACCCCGGTTCCCTGACGGATGGGGAGAGGCAGTACGTCGCTCTGGGCGAGGGCAGCGGCGTCTCCGACCGCTTCAAGTGCCGAGTCCGCGAACCGTGGTACGTCGTGCCGGGCGTGAAGACGCCCGACGTCATCTTGAGCGTCTTCACGGAGCGGCCCGTACTTCTCATCAACGACGCGAGGTGTTTCGCCTCCAACAGCCTGCTGTGCGGCTACTGTGAGGAGGGAGGAAGCGGGGAGTTAGCGGCAGCGTGGTACACGTCGCTGACTCTGCTCCAGTGCGAATTGGAAGTGCATTCACTGGGGGGCGGCGTCATGGTCATGGTCCCCGGCGAGGCGGGCCGCGTCAGGCTCCCGAAATATGTGACCACCCATGAGGATCGGCTGAGGCGGATTGACACTCTGCTCCGTGCTGGAAGGGTCGCCGAGGTCTACAGCGACGGCGATCAAGATATCCTTGTCTGTCAACTTGGCCTGAGCGATGAGGAGGTGACCCGGATACGCCGTGGGGTAAAGATTCTGGCGCACTGGCGGACTGCCTCACGTCCAATACCGTCCATGTCTACTTGAACACGTCCCAGAACAATTGCCTCAAGACCGCGCTTTGGATGCTCGGCGGCGCTGCTCCATGTTCAGCTCGCGCTTTCGCATACGGATGTTCTTCGGCGTCACCTCCACCAGCTCGTCGGGGCCAATGTACTCGATGCAGTCATCCAGCGACAGGTCGGGCACTTTGGTCAGGCGCTGGAAGGTCTCCTTGGTGGACTCGCGCATGGACGTCAGGTGCTTCATGCGGCAGACGTTGACTTCCAGATCGGTATCGCGGGCGTTCTTGCCGACGATCATGCCCTCATACACTTCCGTGCCGGGGCCGACGAACATGTTGCCGCGCTCCTCGGCGGTCATCAGGCCGAACGTCGTGGTCATGCCGGACTCGGAGGCGAGCAGGGAGCCGTTCTTTTCCAGTCCGAGTGCGCCCGCGAAGGGCGTGTAACCGGCGAACAGGCTGTTGAGAACCCCAGTGCCGCGCGTCATGGTCAGGAACTGGTTGCGGAAGCCGAGCAGGCCGCGCGTGGGAATCTTGAACAGCAGGTGGACGTGGCCGGAGCCGTCGGCGTTCATGTTCTGCATCTCGCCCTTGCGCCGGGACAGCGCCTCGATGACCGCGCCGGAGTATTCCTCGGCAACGTCCACCTCCACGTTCTCCAGCGGCTCCATGCGCCGGCCTTCCTCCTCGTGGAAGATGACTTCGGGCTGCGAGACTTGCAGCTCGTAGCCCTCGCGGCGCATGGTCTCAATCAGCACGGCCAGGTGCAACTCGCCCCGGCCCGACACCAAAAATTGGTCGGCAGAGTCCGTGTCAGCGACGCGCAGGGCGACGTTCGTTTGCAGTTCTTTGAACAGGCGCTCTCGAATCTTGCGCGACGTGGAGTAGGTCCCCTCACGGCCCGCCAGCGGAGAGGTGTTGACGCCGAAGGTCATGCGCAGGGTCGGCTCATCCACGTGCATGGCGGGCAGGGCGACGGGGTTGGCGCGGTCGGCGACGGTCTCGCCGATGCCGACGTCGGGCAGGCCGGAGACGGCGACGATCTCGCCCGCCGCCGCCTCGTCCACCTCGGCCCGGTTCAGGCCCTGGTAGACGAAGACCTGGGCGATCTTGCCCTGCGAGATCCCGCCGTCGCGCCCGATCACGGCCACGCTCTGGCCGGTCTTGACGACGCCCGCGTTGACCCTGCCGATGGCGATGCGTCCCTTGTAGTCGTCATAGTCCAGGGTGGTGATGCGCAGCTGTGTCGGGGCATCCGGGTCACCGGCGGGCGGGTCCAGGTGCGTCACGATGGTCTCGAACAGCGGCGTCAGGTTCTGCCCCGGCGTCGCCGGGTCCAGCGTCGCCGTGCCCTGGAGGGCGTTGGTGTAGACCACGGGGAAGTCGAGCTGGTCGTCGGTCGCGCCGAGCGCGCCGAAGAGGTCGAAGGTCTGGTCCACCACATAGTCGAGCCGGGCGTTGGGCCGGTCAATCTTGTTGACGACGACCACGGCCTTGTGCCCGGCCTGGAGCGCCTTGGACAGCACGAAACGGGTCTGCGGCATGGGGCCTTCCACGGCGTCAATGAGCAGCAGGACGCCGTCCACGAGGCTCATGACGCGCTCGACCTCGCCGCCGAAGTCGGCGTGGCCGGGGGTGTCCACAATGTTGATCTTGACGTCGCCGTAGGTGATGGCGTTGTGCTTGGAGACGATGGTGATGCCGCGCTCGCGCTCCAGGTCCATTTTGTCCATGACGCGCTCGGCGACGGCCTGGTTGGCGCGGAAGACCCCGCCCTGCTTGAGCATCCCGTCGACGAGAGTGGTCTTGCCGTGGTCAACGTGGGCGATGATAGCGATGTTGCGAAGATGGTTTTGTGTTTCGGTCGTGGACATAGCGCGTTATTTTACCACATCCCGGCCTGTTTTCGGCCCGACGGCTCTGCGGATGCGTTTGAGGGGCGGGAAGTAGGTCAGCGGTACACATCTCGGCGATGCCCGATGCGGGTCACCGTCACCTGCCGGGCAGTGTCGTCAACCCGGTAAACAACGCGGTAATCGCCCACACGGATGCGCCATTCGTCCCCGCCGGAAAGTTTCACACAACCGGGCGGGCGCGGGTCGTTTGCCAGTCCCTGCAACGCGGCCACGACACGCCGCCGAACGTCTTCCGGCAGACGCCGCAGATCGCGCGCCGCGCTGGACGTGAACACGACGGAATAACTCATGCCCCCAGGCCGCTCAGGGAGATTCGTTCGCCCGTGTCCTGAAGATCATCCAACCGCGCCCCCAGTCGGTCGTACTCGTCCTGGACCTCCGACGGGAGTAGCTCCCAATCAAACGCGCCTGTCTGCGCCTCGCAGTCCGCCTCGATCTGACGCACACGCGCCAGTGCCGACGCCCCCTCCTGCATCTCCGGCGGCCAGAGCGTCGGGTCCGTGACTCCGGCCCGAACGAGCAGTGCCACATAATCGGCTGCCCGCAACGTCACCATGGGCGATACGCCCTCTGTCTGACCGGTAAACAAAGGCTTAGTCAACTCGTCCAGCATAACCACAATTGTACCACTCCTTCACAGGAAGTCACACAGAAATGCTGGTAGGAGCTTTCAGATCGATCAACTTGAATGAAACTGGTTCAAAACTCATCCGCTCAGCGTGGAAGTCGTAATTCGCAACGCGAGCCATGAGCGCGGCCCTGAGTTCCTGCAAAAATGGCCGCTCGCTTCTGTCGTTATGGGTGGGATGCTCGTCGGCATACTTGGCAAGGGCCTTGCCCCACTCCTCGCCCTTCAGAGACCTTGGTTTTCGTGCTGAGACTGAGATGTATTTTTCCTGGAATGCCTTACCCCTCGCAATACCGGACCAGTCGGCTTGCCGAACGGCGTCACCCGAACAGTTATGAGCCTCATCTATCTGGGCGGCGATCTCAGCAAGTTCTTGAACATCGAAATTGGCAAACTCAAAGTCTGGGTTGTGCGCACCAATGCAGCCGACAACGTTGTTTTGTTCAACTTGCCGTCGCACTGTCTTGGCGTTGGCTGCCACATCCAGATCAAAAGAAATGATGGAGAAACGCCGATGTGCTTTATCTTCCTTCAGCCACTCGCCAAGCTTCAGAGCAATGTCATCTTTGTCGTCTTTCAGAACCCCTCTGAGGTCAACAAGCTCAATGCCTGCTTTGGCAGGTTCGGGTATGACTTGTCGGATGGCGTGGTACTCCGTTTTACCCTCGACATACCATCGGACAACGCTACCTGTCAACAGCTCAAAGTTCCAAGCTAAATAGGGGCTCGATTTCTCCTCGTCATCCAGTGGCCGCTCGGAACCAAATGCAAACGTGCGCCCATTGCGGTACCAATTCCCAAACGCTTGGTCCTCTTCCAGCCACTGAACGCCGTGTATCTCTTCAAACGCCCGCCTGATAACCTCCGCAATATGCCTGAGCCACAGTGCGCCAGAAACACGCCCCTGAAGCTTCTCTCGCTGACGCCAATTGGCGAGTCGGAGCAGAAGGTAAAGTTCATCATTCCGATCCATCTTTGCCGCGTCAATGCGTAGTGACGTATGTACACGTTCCCACACAGTGACATCTACTGCTTTGACGAGGCCGAGAACCTTGCCCTGGTATCCGTCTAACACAGCCTGGTGCCTGGCTTCACTATAGGAACCGGGGCGGTTGAGTATACCGGTTATTCGGGGCCAATAAATAGGCTCCAACATGATTGCAAGGTTCACAACCTTGTTTCTTTGATGTGCGGCATCACCGACATGATCGACACTGGGCCACGAGTCCAAATTCTGGGCTTTTTGAGGGAGGGGGGCACATCTTTTTTCGTCAACCATGCCTCCCTCGCTTGTTGCAAGAGGACATTTATCTGGGAATTAGTTTTACAAGCGGAGAGCGTTTGTTGGAGCGGGTATAGCCGGAATGGGTGAAACAAGGGGTCGCGCCGGTGGTCAAACCCATCACCAATCAGCCACCCCCAGGCGTGGAAGACGCCGACATCACCACGGCTGACGCCCCAGGCATTCACTCCACGCTCACTTGCAAACCGGATAAGCTGCCCTTCATCAAGTAAGCGATGCTGCCGAAGTACGTTCAGGTCTTGTGACCAGTCCTCGACGTACTGCCGAAGGTCAGGAAGTTGATCGTTCGTTGTCACTTGCACCGTCATCGGCCCTGATTCCTCACGCCGATTCGAGGGAATCGGCGACGCGACAAGAGTAGCCCCACCCGTTGTTGGGGCTGTTTCAGTCCAGCTTGATGCCGATCTTTTCCGCCTCATCGGGCGTCAGGCCCATGGCGAGCGTGACGCTGTTCGCCAAATCCTGTCCCTTGAACTGTGTGTACGCCTGTAATACGATCTTCGAGCGCTCCATTGGGGTCAGTTCGCCCCACTCGCTCCATACGACATAGAGATGGTTGACCCGGTCATGGTTTCCGGGACGCTCCTCGATGATAAGCGGCTCTGCATTCTCTGAGGCTTGAGGGGAACGCCACTCCTGTAGCAGACGAGCCAGCAAATCTTCGTACTGGTCTGCGTTTCGAGTGTTGGTGCGTAGAAGAACAGCCATAGTTATATCCTTCCCCAATCATACAGACGCGCGATGCCGACGGCATCATCAAACACGTCCTCTAAATCTTGCTTGACAGCACGCGAAAGCGATCTATAGCGGTCCCCGACGGACCAGTTTGTCATCAAGCGGCTCGCGCAGCGCATCAACTCCGCTTGATCGGCCACGGCCATCGGGAAAGCGGGCAAGGCCGGATACTGTCTTTGTGCCTGCGACGGGCCATATGTGCGCGCGGGCAAGCCGCTCTGACGCGCCGAGATCAGGCCGATGGCAAGGAACAAGATGTCATGCAGCACATTCGGCCCCGGAGTGGGGGCGACGCCAAGCGACTGAAAATCCGACCGAGCATCTTTCAGGTCATCCCTGCTGATTGGCCGGGAAGGTGCGTAGCCGAGGAAGCGGAAGTACGCCGCTTTCAGCAGCATCTCGACCGACAGCGCCATCAACGCCACTCCCTGCGCGGAACCACTTGCCAGTAAAATCAAGCCCGCGTCCTGGTGTTCACGTGCAGACTGTTCATATTCCTGAATGCAGTCATGCGGAGCAATCTGAGAGCGGAGCGCCATGCCAAAAAAGATTATACCAGAAAGCCCCGGCAGGGGCAAAAATTGTCCTGGCCGGGGCGAAGGGAGATGCTGAACAGGTCCTACAGCCCCTTGTCGCCGAGGAACTTGAGGAGATCGGCGACGCGGCAGGAGTAGCCCCACTCGTTGTCGTACCAGGAGACCACCTTGACGAAGCTGCCCAGGCCGATGGTGTCCACGGCGCTGAAGATGGACGAGTGCGGGTCGCCCTTCAGGTCCGTCGAGACCAGTTCCTCTTCCGTGTAGCGCAGGATGCCCTTCATGGGGCCGTCGGCGTACTCCTTGACGGCGGCGTTGATCTCGGCGATCTCCACGTCGCGGCCCAGCAGGGCGGTGAAGTCCACCACCGAGACGGTCGGGACGGGGACGCGGAAGGCCATGCCGGTGAACTTGCCCTTCAGCTCCGGGATGACCAGGCCGACGGCCTTGGCCGCGCCGGTGCTGCTCGGCACGATGTTCTGGGCGGCGGCGCGGGCGTCGCGCAAGTCCTTGGCCGCCGTGTCCACGGTGCGCTGGGAGTTGGTGTAGGCGTGGATGGTCGTCAGCAGGCCCTTCTCGACGCCGAACTTGTCGTTGAGGACCTTGGCGACGGGCGCGAGGCCGTTGGTGGTGCAGGAGGCGTTGGAGATGACGTTGTGCCTGGCCGGGTCGTACACGTCCTGGTTGACGCCCAGCACGATGGTCAGGTCCTCGTTCTTGGCCGGGGCGCTGATGACGACCTTCTTGACGCCGTGTTCGCGGTGGGCGACGGCCTTGGTGGCGTCGGTGAAGAAACCGGTGCTCTCGATGACGATGTCCACGCCCTCGGCGTCCCAGCGGATGTCGCCGGGGTTCTTCTCGGCGAAGACGACCAACTTCTTGCCGTCAATGACGATGTTATCGCCCTCGGCCACGACGGTGCCCTTGTAGGGGCCGTAGTTGCTGTCGTGCGCCAGCAGGTGGGCGTTGGTCTTGGCGTCGGTGAGGTCGTTGAGGGCGACCACCTGCACCTCGCCGTTGGGGTAGCGCTCCTGGATGGCGCGATAGGTGATGCGCCCGATGCGGCCGAAGCCGTTGATGCCGACACGAACTGCCATGTGTAAGTCTCCTTGGGCCCGCCGCGCGGAGCCGGTGAATTTGCGGGAAAATCGCCCTTAGTATGACACGCGCGCCTCCCGAAAGTCAACGATGGGGCCGCGAAGGGGCTGTGTTTCCGGCGTCCTTCTGCCGACAATGGCCGTGCGTGGTCATGCGCCACCGAACATTTGCTGGAAGAATCTTGCAAGGACATGGAAAAGTCAAGCCTATGAAACCCCGTTCCCACCCCAGTCACGGCCACCGGCAGGGATTCACGCTGATCGAGCTGCTGGTCGTCATCGCCATCATCTCGGTGCTGGCGGCGATCCTGTTCCCGGCGTTCGCCTCGGCGCGCGAGAAGGCCCGCCAGATCGCCTGCCTCTCCAACGAGAAGCAGATGGGCCTGGCCGTCATGCAGTACGCCCAGGACAACGACGAGGCCATCGTGCCCTACGCCATGGAAGATGGTCTCCACGATGATGATTCGAACACGGCCCCAAAACGAGTCTGGTCCGGCCTGTTGCAGCCGTACATCAGCAATGGGCAAAACAACAGCACCGTCAGCAATGTGACGAACAGCAGCGCCTCCGGCATCTTCCAGTGCCCGTCGTTCAACTACGCCAAACTCTCCCAGGCGGCAGACGGGGCGGACTGTGACGGCAACGGCCAGCCGGGCAGCGGCCAGTTCGGGCAAGTCAGTTTCTCATTCGCGGACTACGGCATCAGTATCCCCTGGGGTGCAAACAACGGGAGTGTCAACCCCGCGCCCTACAACAATTTCGCGGGAAGCGGACGGGACCCCCTGAGTCAAGCGTCCCCCCAGCCTTACATCAATCAAACGCTGGCGGCGATCCACCGCCCCGCCGAGACGGCTTTCATCGGCGATGGGTGGACCGGCTACGCACAGGGGAGTACCCAGTACCAGATCGTGTTCGGCTGTGAAAGTTCGCATATGCATCAGGACATGGGGAGCAACTTCGTGTTCCTGGACGGCCACGCCAAGTTCATCAAGGGCAACATCTTTGATTACACGTCCCAGGACCCCACGGTCGGGACTTACATGACCTACCTCAGCTACGATGTCGGCTGAGTGCCGCTCAGATGCGCCCATAAGATTGGCCCCACCGGACAGGTGGGGCCTTTCTGCGTGTCACCCCACCCCACGGCTGTTGACAAACCGTTGCCATCGGTTTACAATGCGCACAGTATGATGCGCAACCGCCTCGGCCTCTGCATCCTCCCGATTCTGTTCCTGCTGCTTGTCGCGGCCCGGCCCGTCGCGGCGGCCCTCCCGATGCTGCACGCGCGGGGGACACAGATCGTGGACGCCGCCGGGCGGCCCGTGGTCCTGCGCGGCGTCAACCTCGGCGGCTGGCTGGTGGAGGAGCCGTGGATGGAGCCGTTCGTCACCACGCCGCCGCCCGGCTCTCCGTACCCCAAGATTCAGGACCACGTCTCGCTCTGGGGAACGATGGAGAAAAGACTCGGACCCGCCGGGATGCAGAGCGCCCGATCGGCCTTCCGCGCAGCATGGATCACAGAGGCGGACTTTGACCGCATCCACGCCGACGGCCTGAACTGCGTCCGGCTGCCGTTCCTCGCTGGCCTCGCCGATGAGCCGGGCGGCATGGCGTGGCTGGACCGGGCGATTGCGTGGGCGGGCGCGCGCGGCATCTACGTCGTCCTGGATATGCACGGCGTCCCCGGCGGCCAGAGCGACCAGCCACACACCGGGCAGGTCGGCCAGGATCAGTTCTTCAAGACGCCGTCAGACATCGCGGCGGCGGAGACGCTCTGGACGCGCATCGCCGCCCACTACCGGGGCAACCCTACGGTGGCGGGCTACGACCTTGTCAACGAGCCGACGGGGACGCCGAACTCGGACACGCTGTATGTCGTCGAAGACGGGCTGTACCGGGCCGTCCGCGCGGCGGACCCGGACCACCTGGTCTTCATTGAGGACGGCTACACCGGCGTCCAGTGGATGCCCTACCCCGCCCCGTGCGGCTGGACCAACGTCGTGTACAGCTGGCACGCCTACCAGTTCAACGCGAAGTCGCCCCAAGATCACCTGAACACGCTCGCCGGGGACGAGGCGCAGATCGCCACCGTCCGCCGCACACGCCCGGTCCCGTTCTACATCGGGGAGTTCGGGCTGGAGCCGAACGCGACGCCGGACACGCTGGCGGCGGTGGTGAGGGGCTTCACGGATCAGGGCCTTTCGTGGAGCCTGTGGACCTACAAGGTCGTGCGCACCGGCGGCGGGCACGACCTCTGGGGCCTGTACGAGAACCCCAACCCAATCACGCCCCTGGACCCCTACACGGACACCCTGGCGGAATGGACGCGCAAATGCGCCGCGCTGCGCACGGAGAACCTCACAGAGTACCCAGGGTTCGCCCAGGCGCTCCGGGAGTCGGTCCCGCAGGCCCACTGAGGCCGTTGACATTTCCCCCGGTTTCCTCTAGAATGGGGGAAGTCTCACTCCCGGATCACAAGGAACATCGCCCTGCCATGACGCCGCAAGTCACCGCCGACACCGAGCAGCGCCCGGAGCGGCCTGAGATGCCCCGGACAGCCCCCAGCACGGCGCGAGCCTGGGTCATCGGGCTGCTGCTGATCCCGCTGCTGGTCTTCTGGGTGGAATACACCGAGATCGTCGCCGAGGGGCCGGACCTGGCCGCCATGTCCCTGCCGATGGCCGTGGTCTTCGCCCTGCTGCTCCTCATCCCCCTCAACCTGCTGGTCCGGCGCTTTGCCCCGCGCGCCGCCTTGACCCAGGCCGAGCTGCTGCTGATCTACAGCATGAACGTGATTGCCGTCTACATCGGCGGCATCGGCTCGATGCAGTTCCTCACCCCCGGCCTGGTCGGCTGGAAGCACTTCGCCACGCCCGAGAACAAGTGGGCCGACTGGTTCGACCTCGTCCGCGCCTGGGCCGTGCCGAACCCCAGCGTCGTCCCGGCCTACTACGCGGGCAAGGCGTCGTTCTTCACGCCGTCCATCCTGGCGGGATGGGCGGGCGCGATCGGCATCTGGACCGTGTTCCTGCTGGTGCTGCTGTCCTGCTTTTACTGCATCGCCACCCTGGTGCGGCGGCAGTGGGTGGAGAACGAGAAGCTGATCTTCCCCATCGTGCAGATTCCCTTGGAGATCACGCGCGACGGCGGCGATTCGCCGCTGTGGCGCAACCGCCTCTTCTGGATCGGGGCGGGGCTGCCCGTCGTGCTGGAGTCGCTGGCGGCGATTCACTTCACGCTCAGCCCGCTGGTCCCCTACTTTCCCATCAAGCCGGAGGCCGCGCTGGAGCTGGACACCAACATCACGACGCCGCCGTGGAACGCGATGGGCTACACGACCCTGGCGTTCTACCCGCTGGTGATCGGGCTGACGTTCCTGCTGTCGCTGGACGTGTCGTTCTCGTGCTGGTTCTTCTACCTGTTCACCAAGGCCGAGAGCATCGGCGCGACGGCGTTCGGCTTCCGCGACCCCGGCGCGGGTCCGGCCCTGTCGCGCATCCCCTACATCAGCGAGCAGGGGGTCGGGGCGTTCGTCGGCCTGGCCCTGTTCTCCTTATGGCTGGCGCGGCCCCACCTGCGGGCCACCTGGCGGCGTGCGTTCCGGGGCGACCGCACGGTGGACGACTCCGACGAGCCGCTGACGTACCGGGCGGCCTGGCTGGGGCTATTCGTGACGGCGGCGGCGCTGGTCGGGTTCGGGGTAGCCCTGGGCCTGTCGCCCCTGGTGTCGGTGCTTTTCTTTGGGCTGTTCCTGCTGCTGGCGCTGTGCTTCACGCGCATCCGGGCGGAGGCCGGGCTGCCGTGGGGCCAGGGGCCGTGGGGGCTGTCGCACGGGACGCTGGTGAACTTCGGGGGGACGCAGTCGTTCTCGGCGCAGGACCTGACGGCCTTCGCGTTCCTGCGCTGGTTCGACGCCGATATGCGCTGCCTGGCGCAGCCGGCGGAGCTGGAGGCGATGAAGATGGCGTCGGCGTCGCAGCCGCGCCCGCTGAACCCGCGCCACCTGACGGCGGCCCTGTTCGCCGCCGCCGTGGTCGGGGCGCTGGCGGCGTGGGCGTCCTGCCTGGGCCTCTACTACCACTACGGCGCGGACAGCGCGCGCCTGGACCAGTGGCGCAGCGCCCAGGGCCACTACCCGTTTGATGATCTCCAGGGCTGGCTGAACAATGCGACCCCGGTGGACCGCCCGCGCATCACGGCGGCGGTGGTCGGGCTGGTGGTGGTCGCCGTCCTGAGCGCCCTGCGGACCCGGTTCGTCTGGTGGCCGCTGCACCCGATCGGCTACGCCGTCGGCAACACGGACACGATGACCTGGATCTGGTTCCCGACCCTGCTGGGGTGGCTGTTCAAGACGACGATCCTACGCTACGGGGGCGTCAAACTGTACCGGCAGGCGCTGCCCTTCTTCCTGGGCCTGGTGCTGGGCGACTACGCCGTCTCCGGCGTGTGGGCCTTAGTCTTCCTCGCCTTCCACCTGCACGGCTACCGCACGTTCCCGATTTAGTGCCCCCGGCATTGAAAATGCCAGTCTCGTGGGCCTGCGGCCAGCCGTCCTGCGGACGGAAGATTTGACAGCCCTCCTGCGTCCGCAGGACGCCCGGCGTCTTCGCCCACGAGCCAGGGGTTTTCAACCCCTGGCGCCTTCAATCCCTGGCGATGGCGCGGTGGCGCCATGCGTAACATCAGTGGGTGATTATGAGGGCTGTTGTCGGGTAAAATAGACGCCGAGGAGAATATACGATGAGCGCAACCAAACCCGGAGTGATCGGGTCAGTCATCATCGGCCTGCTGTTCCTGGCCGTCGCCGTGATCTACTTCACACAGCCCGCAGGCACATTGCCGTCGTTTTTGCCCGGACACCTGGCCGGTTCCATGCACAAGCACACGACGCATGGGATTTTGGCACTTGCCCTCGCCGTGGGCTTTCTTGTCGCCGCCTGGTTCCAGTCCGGCCCCAAGACGAGCGTGGGAACCCCCTGACGCAGACTGCCCGGCTCGCCGGCCACCTCAGATTTTTCATATCTTCTTCATGTTTACCCAGTAACATCTCCCCGTCAGGCAAAGGCTGGACCGAAGGAGCAACATCACGTCATGCCTTTTGCTATCTTAGGCACCGGTCGCAGCGGCACGTCCATGATCGCGCGGATGTTGAACCTCTGCGGACTGTACATGGGGGAGCAAGACGGTCTTTGGGATCCCAGGCATGGCCTTGAACTGAATCCCACCGGATTTTGGGAGCAGGCAGAGATCCACGAACTTATGGATCGCTTGTTTGCTCATTTTGGCGCAACCTGGGAAAACCCGCCCCTGCTCTCCGACGGCTGGGAATATGACACGACCATCGAGTCGTTTTTTCTTGAGGCACAGGAGATGGTCGCTCGCATTTTTGGCGGGCATGAACAATGGGCGTGGAAGCTTCCCATGGCGACACCGGCGGTCGCTTTCTGGCAGCGCGTCATCCCGAACCTGAAATTTATCATCTGCGTGCGCAATCCCCTTGATTTTGCGCACTCACTTGGTCAGCACATCTCCGTCAGTCGCTCCCATCTCTTCGCCATGTGGCAGTACTACAACTACCACATTCTGACAGCGACCAAGCCGGAAGACCGAATCGTTACCTTCTATGAGGACTACTTTCCCTGCTACCAAGCCGGTCTCACGTCGGTTTTAGATTTCGTCGGACTGCCTCACCCTGCGCCGGACGATCAGACAGACCAACGCATCAGTCACTTTTATGACCCAAGCCTGAAGCATTACACAAGCACCTTGCAGGACTTGCTTGCGGACGACGAAGTGCCATACATGACGCGGCAACTTTATCTGGAACTTTTGAGCGGCGATGCCAATGCCCAACATCTTCCGATTCTGAATTTTCGTGATCTGCTCCTGCCCCTTCTACAGCGTACATTGGTCGGTGAAGGCGTTTTGGATGGCAGCGCGGCGGTCAGCAAGTCGCAGCATCATCAAGTCCAGAGTGAGAGAGAAGCGCTCGAAACAGCGCTGGCGCAGGCACGAAATAAACGAAGCCTGAATTTATTCAGGGGCCTTCGCAGATCCCCTCAATCTTGACCATAAAACAGAATCAAACCGGCCTCTGAAAAAGATCAGAATGCCGGTTTGTTTCTGTGTGTGGTCCACACTGCCATGGACAGTACAGGATTCGAACCTGTGACCCCCTGCGTGTGAAGCAGGTGCGCTACCGCTGCGCCAACTGTCCACGGGACGTGCCGACAGTATGGCGCATCCCGTCGGCCTCTGTCAAGAGGCCCGATGTCAGGAGGCGCGGCCGGCCTTCAGGTCGGATTCGTATTGGCGTGCCTGGGCGTAGGTCGCAAACGAGCGCGTGCGGGCGCGGGCGACACTTCCTTGCTCGGTGTAGCGGGCGATGACGACCCAGCGGTCGTCCTGGGACTCGATTACGGTCTCCAGAGTCGGCGCGGTCTCGGCGGCAGCGGACGGCTGCGTCAGTGTCAGCATGGGCGGCATTCTCCTGGGCGGTGTGGCGATGATGGATAAATGCGTTGATACAGAGAAGCGCCGATGTGTTCCCGCTGACAGTCCCATTATAAGGCAACTCCAGCGTGTTGTCAAGCCGAATTCCAAACAAAAAAAAGAAAAACGGAGGGCATTTTTGCCCTCCGTTTCATACAATTTTTCTGTGCATTACACCTAGTGTGAGCGGTGATGGTGGTGGTGAATGCGGTAGATGTGGCCCTTCGGGGTGATGACGACTTTGTGGGTCCGGTTGCCGTTGCGCCGGTGCATCACGGACTTGTGGTTGATGACGCGGTGGGCCGTGACGCTGGTGTTCTGCGCGGCCTTGTTGAACGGGTACTGGATGGCCCCGCCGAGCTTGCGCAGGGTGTTGCTCTGGTGCTTGGCGAGGGCCGGGGTGACGGCCAGCACGGTGGCGGCCAGGGCGGCGATGCCGAGTTTGCCGAGGTTCATGACGATTCTCCTGTGGTGGGTTCTGGTGGACAAGCCGGGCGGGGCGGACACGGTGCCACGCCGTTCCCGCCGCTTGAATGAAGTTACAAGCGTCGTTCGCGCGTGTTAAGTTCCCGCCAACCGAAAGCCCCGGCGCGCCCTGCCTGACACAGAGTACCCCTCCCTGGATCATTTCCCCCCCTCAGAAATCAGTCGGTCGAGCAGGACGCGGGGCGGGTGCGGGTGCGGCCAGGCGAAGGCGTGGCGGAACGCGGCGTCCTGGCAGGCGGTGAGCTGGTCGAAGTCAATCACGTCCTGCGTCAGCAGGTTTTCATATTCCCAGGGCAGCCGGACATTGTGTATCCCGGCGTTGTCGGTGCAGAGGGTGATGTCCACCCCCGCCGCCTCGCAGCGCGCGAACACCGTCCGCAGCGCGGTCAGGTCCGTCAGCGTCCCCGTCTTCAGGTAGGTGGTCGGGCAGACCTCCAGGCACTGGCCGCGCGCGGCGATCTGGGGCAGCAGCTCCGGGAAGCGCAGAGGAATCTGGATGCCGTGGCCGATGCGCGACAGGTACGGCAGCAGCGCCGGGTGGCAGCCGTCGGCGGTCTCGTACAGGTGGCCCGTCGTCGGCAGGCCCAGCGCGCGCGCCTCGGCGAACAGGGACACCAGATCGTCCATCCGTTCGGCGTAGAAGATGTCCGGCCCGGCCAGGTCAATGCCGCAGACGTACTGGGGCAGCGACGCCGCCAACTGGAGCATGGCCCGGTTGACTTCATAGGGCAGCCGGGAGTGCATACACAGAATCTGGCGCATCAGCAGCGGGTAGCGCGGGTCGTGTCCGGACTCGCCGACGACCTGGACCACGTCGCGCATCTGGGCGACTCGGTCGGCCTGCGACAGTATTGGGTCGGTGCGGTAGAAGGGCGTGTGGCGCAGTTCCAAGTAGCAGATGCCCTCGAAGACATACGCGCCGCGCACGAGCTTGGAGACGAAATACGGCAGGGTGTCCAGTGTCTGGAACGGCTCGACCAGGGCGTGCAGTTCCAAATACTCGGCCAGGGAGGCGCGGGGGCGGGTGACAAACGCCTCGAAGCCCTCGTAATCGGGGTACTCGTCGGCCAGGGGGTGCCCGGTGCGTTTCAGGTAGCGCCAGAAGATGCGCGGCACGACCGCCCCCCCCAGGTGACGGTGCAGTTCGGCGTACAGGGACATACCCTGATTGTACCTCGCCGCGCCTCGGCGATTGACGGGAGCGACACGCCGGGAACTTTTTCGGGCGGATATGCGCCTTAGTCCATAGCAATCGCGCCGGGGCGGCAAGGACCGCAGGCCCGGCGGCAGCCAAATCAACTCGGAGGAAACACAATGAATATCCAGAAGAAGACGGCGGCCTCGCTGGCCGTCGTGACCGGCCTCGGCGCGGCGTTGGCCGGCGGCTTCGCCGCACAGTCCGCCCAGGCGCACCCCCCCGTCCTCGCAACGGCGCGTCTCGCCGCCGCCCGCCAGGAGCCGCACCCGACCATGCTCGCCGCGCTCCGCGCCCTCTCGGTCGCCGAAAGGAACCTGACCGTCAGTTCGCGCGACTTCGGCGGCCACCGGGTCAAGGCGCTGACACTGACGCAGCAGGCCATGGCCGAGATTCAGAAGGGGATTCAGTACGACAACGCCCACCCGGACGGCCACTAAGGCCGGGCAGGCCCCGCCGCTCTCAGCGAGGCGGCGGGGCTTTTTCTTCGATCCGCCCGTCGGGGTGGCCGATGATGAGGCGGTGGCAGAGGCCGATGAAGAGGCCGGTCTCGACGACGCCGACGACAGCTTTGAGGGCGGCGTCCAGCGTGTCCGGGTCCGGCAGCGGTGCGCCGAAGGCCATGTCCAGCACATGGCAGCCGTCGTCGCTGACGAACAGGCTGCCGTCGGGCGCGAGGCGGGGCGGGGCGGGAACGCCGAAGCGGGATTCGAGTCTGGCGCGGGTGGACTGCCAGGCGTAGGGGACGACGACCACGGGCAGGGGGTGCGCACCCAGGGCTGGGACGACCTTGGAGGCGTCCACGATGATGATCTCCTGATCTGTCACCGTGGCGACCAGCTTCTCGCGCAGCAGCGCGCCGCCGCCGCCCTTGATGAGCCGGAACTGTGGGTCAACTTCGTCGGCCCCGTCAATGGTCAGGTCCAGCCGCCCCAGAGTCTCCCAGTCGGCCAGGGCGATGCCCTGCTGCCGGGCCAGGGCCTCGGTGGCGAGGGACGTGGCGACGCAGCGCAGGCGCAGGGGCTCAGACTGGAGGCGCTTTCCGAGCGCGGCGATGGCATAGGCGGCGGTGCTGCCGGTGCCGAGGCCGACGCTCATGCCGTCCCGGATGTAGGACACCGCCCGCTCGGCGGCGATCTGCTTGGGGTTCACGGGGCTATTATACGCCAAGACGCGACAAAACGCGGGGGATTTCTCCCCCGCGTTTTTGGACTTTCGGCGATGCCCGGAAAGAGACTCGAACTCTTACAGGGTTTCCCCCACAACGACCTCAACGTTGCGCGTATACCATTTCGCCACCCGGGCCTGTGCGGACATTATAGCGAATCCCCGCCCGGCCTGTCAAGCGACGGGCTAGGTTCGGTTCGGTGTTCGGGCCGGTGAACGACCCGGCATTGATAGAACAAGCGTCCTTCGGACGCAGGATTTCGCCCGGAGGGCGGATGTTCTCCCAATGCCGGGTCGTTCATCGGCCCGTGCAAGATCGGCCCCGGTTGACTTCCCGCGCTGTCACGGCCCATAATGACCCGGCGCAACAGACAGAGCGTTCGACTTTGCGTTCATTGGCGTTCAACGGAGAAGAGACGTGACCAAACTGCGGATCGGGATGCCGAAGGGGAGTCTGCAAGACGCCACCTTCGCGCTGTTCAAGAAGGCCGGCTGGAATTTCCGGGTCAGCACCCGCTCCTACCAGCCCGTGGTGGACGACGAGGAGCTGGAGCCGGTGCTGCTGCGCGCCCAGGAGATCGCGCGCTATGTCGCGGCGGGCGTCCTCGACGTGGGCCTGACCGGCCACGACAACGTCATGGAGTCGGAGGCCGACGTGCAGGAGGTCGCCGAGTTGATCTACTCCAAGGCCACCGCGCGCCCGTACCGCTGGGTGCTGGCCGTCCCCCAAGCCTCGGACATCCGGGGGCCGCAGGACCTGCAGGGCAAGCGCATCGCCACGGAGATGGTCAACCTGACCCGGCGTTACTTGGAGCGGCACGGCGTCACGGCGCACGTGGAGTTCTCCTGGGGCGCGACCGAGGTGAAGGTGCCGGACCTGGTGGACGCCATCGTGGAGGGCACGGAGACGGGCAGCACGCTCGCCGCCCACGGCCTCAAGATCGTGGACACGCTCCTGGAAAGCACCACGCGGCTGATCGTCAACCACGCGGCCTGGCGGGACCCCGAAAAGCGCACCAAGGTCGAGAACATCGCCCTGCTGCTGCAGGCTGCGCTGGACGCCGACAGCCTGGTCGGGCTGAAGATGAACGTCGCCAAAGAGAACCTGCCCGCCGTCACCGCCCTGCTCTCGTCCCTGCGCAAGCCGACGGTCTCCCCGCTGGACGAGGACGGCTGGGTGGCCCTAGAGACGATCATCCCGGAGAAGACCGTCCGCGACATCCTGCCCGCCCTGCGCCGCGCGGGCGCGCAGGGCCTGGTCGAGTACCCGCTCAACAAGGTGATCCGCTAGCCCCCCGCGCCGGGGCTCGCCCCGCCCCGGCGCGACTCCCCCTGCCGCGCGTCCCCGCCCCGAAATTCCCAGGTCAAATTCCCTGCTTCCTATGGAAGAATGCCGGGGAGCATCCGCCCTCAAGACCTGCGAAAAGTCCCATTGGTCGCCGATAATGCCCGTGTGCGGCCCCGGTCCGGGACGGGAGCAGCCCGAGAAGCCGTGACAGTTTAACAATGCACGATTCCCAGCCATCCCACACAAGCCATCGCCGGAAGCGGTCCGCACGGCGACAGGGTGCCCTCGGCGCTCTGCTGCTCCTCACCGGGGTGGCATCAGTCCTCCTGCTTCTGGCCGCCCTGAGCGTCGGGGTCCGCTCCGCGCGGGTCGTGCGGGACGTGAACTGGAGCGGCTCGCTGCGCTACCGCAGCCTGTGGCTCTACGGCGCGACGCACGGGGGCGGGCAGGACTGGCATGCCCAGATCGCCGCCATGGGCGCCATCCGCGCCCGCTTGCGCGCCCGCTACCCGCAGGACGTCGCCGCGACGGACCCGGCCTGGAACGCGGTCCTGGATTCACTCCAGCGCACGGGCCGCGTGGACTGGCCGATGGCGGACGCCCTGCGCGCGGCGAACAATGTCCTGACGAGTCGCATCGCGGCGCGGGCCGCCGCCCAGAACACCGTCACATCCCTTGGTCTGTGTCTGGGCCTCGCCTTTATGATCTGTTCCCTCACGATGGCGGCCCGTCTGCTGCGCGGACTGCGGGCCGCCGAGGACACGCTGCTGGCCGAGCGGGAGTTCACGGCGGCGCTGCTGGAGAGTCTTCAGGAGGGGATCGTCGCCTGCGACGCCGACGGAACGCTGACGCTGTTCAATCGGGCGACGCGCGAGTTTCACGGCCTGCCGGAGCAGCCGCTGCCCGCCGAGCAGTGGGCCGAACACTTCGACCTCTATGACGCCGACGGCCTGACGCCGATGCATATGCAGGACATCCCGCTGTACCGCGCGCTCCAGGGCGAGGACGTGCGCGAGGCCGAGGCGGTGATCGCGCCGCAGAACGGCCCGCGACGGACCACGATGGCCAACGGGCGGGCGATCTACGGCGCGGACGGCGAGAAGCTCGGTGCCGTCGTCGCCATGCACGACGTGACGGAGCGCCGCCAGGCCGAGCGGGAGATGGCGCGGTTCGCCGCCATCGTCGACTCGTGCAGCGACGCCATCATGGCGGTGACGCTGGACGGGACGCTGGTGAGCTGGAACCGTGGCGCGGAGCGGCTGTACGGCCGCCCGGCGGGGAGCGTCATCGGACGGCACTTCTCCGAGCTTGCTCCGGGGGGGACAGAAAACCTGGTCATGGGCGCGGTCCAGCGCCTGCTGCGGGGCGAGGAGGTCGAGCCGGTGGAGGTCGTCCGTGTCCGCCCGGACGGCTCCGTGGTGACGCTCCTGCTGTCCCTGTCGCCGATGCAGGGCGCGTCGGACGAGGTCATCGGCGTCGTCGGCGTCGGCCACGACATCACCGAGCGTCAGGCGATGGAACAGGCCCTGCGCGAGAGTCGGCAGCTCGCCGAGAGCATCGCCGACTCCTCGACCAGCATCATCTTCGTGTTCGACCTGGACGCCCAGGCGAACGTCTACGCCAACCGCAACGTGGGCGAGTTCCTCGGCTATGCCCCCGACCAGGTCCGGGCGATGGGCGCGGACCTGCTCCCGCAGATGCTCCACCCGGAAGACCTGCCCCGCGTGCTGTCTCATTTCGGGGACTTCGGCGCGGCAGCGGACGGCGAGGTCATCGAGATCGAGTACCGGGCGCGTCACGCCGACGGCTCGTGGCGCTGGATATGGAACCGCGAGGTGATCTTCCATCGCCATCCGGACGGGACCCCATGGCAGATTCTGGGCAACGCGCAGGACGTCACGGAGCGGCGGCGGTCGGAGGAGGCCCTGCGCGAGAGCGAGGCGCGGCTGCGCTCGCTGGCCGACGCCGCCTTCGAGGGCATCGTCGTCAGCCAGGACGGCCGGGTCGTGGACGCCAACCGGGCGTTCGCCGCCCTGCTGGGCTACGCCGACGTGGCCGAGGTCATCGGCAGGCCCGCGGACTCGTTCGCCGCGCCCGAGTGCGTGGAACACGTCCGCCGTGTGCAGGCGGAGCGGAGCGAGGAGACCTACGAGACCGTCTGCCTGCGGCGCGACGGGTCGCGCATCCACGTCGAGGTCCGGGGGCGGCGGGGGACCTGGCACGGGGCCTACGCGCGCGTGACCGCCATCCGCGACATCACGGCCCACAGGTCGGCTCAGGAGGCGCTGCGCGAGAGCGCCGAGCAGCTGCGCCGCAGCGAGGCGTCGCTGCGGACCCTGCTGGAGAGCGCCCCGGTGATCCTGTACGCCGCCGACGCCGAGGGCACGGTCACGCTGTCCGAGGGCACCGGCCTGGCCGCGCTTGGCTTGAAGCCCGGCGAGGCCGTCGGGCGCAACCTGCGCGACTTCCAGGGTGACGCCCAGAGCGCGGAGTGTACGCGCCGCGCCCTGGCCGGGGAGTCCGTCACCTATGACACGCAGACGCACGGCCTCTGGCTCCACGTCGCCCTCCAGCCCGTGCGGGGTGAGGACGGCACAGCCGCCGGCCTGATCGGGGTCTGCTTCGACGTCACGGAGCGTGTCGTCTCCGAGGAGCGTTTCCGCGTGCTGTTCGAGCAGTCCTCGGACGCACATATGCTGGTCAACGGCGGCGGCATCATTGACTGCAACAACGCCGCCGTGTCCCTCCTGGGCTGCCCGGACAAGACGCACCTGCTCGGCCTACATCCCTCCGCCCTGTCCCCGGAGACCCAGCCGGACGGACGGCCGTCGCGGGAGAAGGGGCCGGAGATGGAGGCGCGGGCGCGGGCGCAGGGCACCCACCGCTTCGAGTGGACGCACCGCCGGATGGACGGCGAGGAGTTCCCCACGGAGATCACGCTGACGCCCGTGGCCCTGGCGGACGGGCCGGCGCTGCTGGCGGTCTGGCACGACCTGACGGAGCGCAAGCGGGCGGAGCGGCAGTCCGAGGACTACCGTGTCGTCCTGGAGTACCAGAAGGCGGAGCTGGAGCGCGCCAACGCCGAGCTGGCGGCCCTGGCGACCACGGACGGGCTGACCGGCCTGAAGAACCACCGCGCCTTCCAGGAGCGGCTGGCCGAGGAGTTCAGCCGCGCCGACCGCTACGACGCCCCGCTGTCGCTGCTGCTGCTGGACGTGGACCACTTCAAGCAGTACAACGACGCCTTCGGCCACCCCGCCGGCGATGACGTGCTGCGCCGGGTCGCCCGGCTCCTGGAGACCAGCACGCGCGGACTCGATCAGGTCGCCCGCTACGGCGGCGAGGAGTTCGTCGTCATCCTGCCGCAGACCGGCGCCGACGGCGCGCGCGTCATCGCCGAGCGCGTCCGCGCCGCCGTCGTGTCCGGCCCGTGGGACCGGCGACCCATCACGGTCAGCATCGGCGTCTGCACCCTGACCCTGGGCACTCCCACGCCCGACGCCCTGATCGCCTCCGCCGACGCCGCGCTTTACTGCTCCAAGGCCGGGGGCCGCAACCGAGTCACGCACTCCGGCGATCCGGTCGAACACATCTTGGGCGAGAGGGCGGCGCTTTCCGTGCTATAATAGCGGCATGGCCGCCGACACCCACCCCGATCTTGAGGCCGAGCGTCAGGCCGAGGACGGCCCCGCGCTCATCCGGTCCCGGCTCCGCCGGGGGGCGCGGGCGTCGCCGCTCTGCCTGGCGGTCATGGGCTGGCTCAGCGGGACGCCGACCGAGCCCCATGTCGCCGACATCCGGCGCACCGGCGAGGGCCGGCTCTGGCTGCGCCTCTCGGACGAGCCGGAGTTGGCCCCGCTCTGCTCGTTCGCCGAATTCCTGGAACAGATCGAGGTCATCTGCGCCTCCGTGCCGCTGGACGAGGCGCAGACGCGCCGGATCGTCGAGTCGGTCCGGGTCCGCCTGCGCTGACCGCCCTTCGCCTCTTTTTTGTTCACCCCGCCGGAATTACCAGGTAAAATCACTGTCATGGAGGACTCCCCGCTGTCACAGCGCGGCATTGACGCCGCCCGCCTGATGGAGACGACGGCGGAGGGCGTCTGGGTGATTGACGCCAGCAGCAACACGGCCTACGTCAACGGGCGCATGGCCGCCATGCTCGGCTACTCTCCCGCCGAGATGCTGGGCGTTCCGCTGTTCGCGTTCATGGACGAGGATGGGCGCGGGATCGCCGCCGGGAACGTCGCGCGCCGCCGCGAGGGCATCACCGAGCAGCACGACTTCAAGTTCCGCCGCAAGGACGGCGGCGACCTCTGGGTCATCATCACCACCAATCCCATCCTCGACGACACGGGCGTCTACACCGGCTCCCTGGCCATGGTGACGGACATCACCGAGCGCAAGCGCATGGAGGAGGCCCTGCACGAGAGCGAGGGCCGCTACCGCGCGCTGGCCGAGACCGTGCCGCAGATGGTCTGGACGGCCCGGCCCGACGGGACGCTGACATACCTCAACGGGCGCTGGCGCGAGTACACGGGCCACGGCCTGGACGCGGCAGCGGAGGCTCACGGGTGGGACGCCCTGGTGACGCCCGAGGAGCGGACTTCTGCCCGCGCCGCCTGGGAGACGGCCCTGCGCACCGGACGCCCCTACGAGGCCGAACACCACATCCGGGCTGCCGACGGGCACTGCCGCTGGTTCCTGGTCCGCGCCGTCCCCCACCGCGACTCCGGGGGCGCGCTGGTCCAGTGGGTGGGTACCTGCACCGACGTCCACGTCCAGAAGGAGGCGGCGCGGGCGCAGGGCTTCCTGGTCGCCCTGGAGGATGGGATGCGACAGGGGGCCGACGCGGACGATGTGCTGTGGCGCGTGGTCAACCTGCTGGGCGACCACCTGGACGTCTCCCGCTGCGCCTTCGGCGAGATTGACCCGGAGCGGGACACGATCACCGTCCACCGCGACTATTGCCGGGGCGCGCCGAGCATGGCCGGGACTCACAGCCGTGCGAAATGGAACGAGGCCGCCCAGGGCGGCATACAAATCCCCATCATCCAGGAGGGCATCCAGCGGGCGACGCTGGCCGTGCAGATGTCGGACGGGCCGCGCCGGTGGACGCCTGAAGAAGTCGCCTTGGTACAGGCCGTCGCCGACCGCACCTGGCTGGCCGTGGAGAACGCCCGTCTGCGCCGCGCCGAGCGGGAGCAGCACCGGCGGACCAGCACCGTGCTGGAGAGCATCCGCGACGGGTTCCTGTCCGTGGACCCCCAGTGGCGCTACACCTACGTCAACCAGGCGGCAGAAGAGCTGCTGGGGATGACGCGGGCGCAGATGCTGGGCCGCACCGTCTGGGAGCTGTTCCCGGACGCGGCGCACTCAGCGTTCGCCCGCGCCGCCCGCCGCGCCCTGTCCGAGCGGGTCCCCGTCGCCACCGAGGTCTTCTCCGCGCGCCGCGACGGCTGGTTCGAGGAACACATCTACCCCGCCCCCGATGGCCTGTCCGTCTTCTTCCGGGACATCACGCCGGAGAAGAGAGCCGAGGCCGAGCGCCGGGAGGCCGCGAGCCGCGAGCGCGTGTTCATGCGCGAGGTCCTCGCGGCCGTCACCGACGGTCGGCTGCGCCTGTGCGACGACGACGCCCACCTGCCCGCGCGCCTTATGCCCTACGGCGAGCCGGTGGAGCTGTCGGCGGCCACGCTGACCCGACTGCGCCAGACGGCGGCGGAGGCGGCGCGGGCGGCGCGCCTGCCCGATGAGCGCGTCTACGACCTGCTCACGGCGGTCGGAGAGGCGGGCATGAACGCCGTCGTCCACGCGGGCGGCGGCATCGGGCGCGTCTATATCGCCGAAGGCGATCAGATTCAGGTCTGGGTGGAGGATCAGGGCGCGGGCATCGCCCTGGAGACGCTGCCCAGGGCGACGCTGGAGAAGGGCTTCACCACGGCGGGGACGCTGGGCCACGGGCTGAAGATGATGATCGAGACGGTGGACCGCCTCTGGCTCCTGACCGGGCCGAGCGGCACCACGGTCGTTCTGGAGCAGGACCGCCAGGCCCCCGCCCCCGGCTGGCTCTGAGCCTCACCCGCCCCGCGCCCGCTGACGGACGGCGGCGCTGAGGTGGGTCCAGCGGGGGTTGAAGCCGTAGCGACGCATTTCGGCGTAAGCCTGCGGGTACGTCCAGCCCTGCTGGGTGACGCGCCAGATGCCGATCATGCAGCCCGTCCTGTCCGCCCCGTGCTGGCAGTGGACGTAGACCGGCTGCGCGGGGGCTTGCTTGAGGGTCGCCAGGAACGTGGAGACCTGGCGCGGGGTCGGCGGATCGCTGCCCATCGGCAGGTTGATCCACCGGAAACCCATGCTGCGGGCCAGAATACCCTCTTTTCGGACCGTCTTCGGCGCGATTCGCAGGTCAATGATGGTCTGAACGCCCATGGCCTTGAGGCGCTGCAAGCCTGCCGGGGTCGGCGCGGCGCCCCGGTAGATGCCCGGCGCGGTGACATGGAAGTTCGGCAGCCCCGGCGGGTCGGCGGCGAGCGTGGGGACACAGAACAGCAGAGGGAGCAGGGCACACAGGGCGCGCAGGGTCGTAAGTGACTTCATACTGCCATTATACCTGCCCGTCGGCCCCCTCGGCGGCGGGCGGCAGCGCCAGGGTGAAGCGGCTGCCCTGGCCCGGCACGCTCGCGGCCTCCACGCGGCCCCCGTGCGCGGCGGCGGTCTCGGCACAGAGGGACAGGCCCAGGCCGCTGCCGCCGCTGTTCGCCCGCGACCGGTCCGCGCGCCAGAAGCGCTCGAAGACGTGCGGCAGGTCCTCGGCGGCGATGCCCACGCCCGTGTCCTCCACGGCCAGCGTCGCCGCCCCGTCTGTCGAACCTGCCGTCACCGTGACCCGTCCACCGGGCGGCGTGTACTTCAGGGCGTTGTCCATCAGATTCCGAACCAGCTGGAGCAGCGGGTCGGCGCTGCCGCGCACCCACACGGCCTCGCCCTCGGCCGTCGCGTCACACAGGGCGATCTGCTTGAGCCGGGCCATCGGCGTGAACTCCGCGACGGCGGCGCGGGCAAGCCCGGCCAAGTCCACGTCCTCCCACTCCGTCTCCGGCGTGTCCTGCCCGGCGTCGCGCCGGGCGAGTACGCTCAGTCCCTCCACAATGCGGCTCATGCGCGCGATCTCCTCCACGGCGCTGGCGAGGGTGGCCCGGTAGACCTCCGGCGGGCGAGGGCGGGACAGGGCCAGCTCCATCTCCCCGCGCAGGATGGTCAGCGGCGTCCGCAGCTCATGTGAGGCGTCGGCGGCGAAGCGGCGCTGGGCGTCGAAGGCGCGGCGGATGCGCGTGGTCATGCGGTTCAGGGTGGCGACCAGCCGCCCCACCTCGCTGTCGGTCTCGGCGGCGGGCGGCAGCAGGGCGTCGGGCAGGGCCGTGGCGTCCAGGCGGTCCGCCTCGGCGACGATGCGCCCGATGGGCTGGAGCGTCCGCCCGATCAGCACCCAGCCGCCGAGTGCCGCCGCCGGCAGCACCAGGGCGACGCCCAGGACGAGCAGCAGGCCGAGATGCTCCAGGATGTCCTCGTTGCGGTCCCACGGAACGGCGACCTGGAGCGCCCCGGCGTAACGGCCCAGTCGGGTCGGGACGGTCAGCACGCGCATCGTCCGTTCTTCATCGGGGCCGGCGAAGTCGTAGCGGCCCGGCGCGGGGAGAGGCCGGGACAGCAGCGCGTTCAGGGAGGGCAGCAGGGAGGGGCGGGCAGAGAGGTCCGGGGAGGTGACCAGGGCCTGTCGGCCCGGCAGCGGGACGAGGCGGGCGTAGAAGACGTCGAACAGGAGCAGGCCGGAGGGGGCGCGGCCCGGATCGGGTCCGGCGGGCGCGACGGCCACCTGGAGGTCCCCGACATCCGGCGGGTCGCCGGGCGGGCCGGTGGCGACGGCGATGATGCGCCGCGCCTCGCTCGCCAGGAAGCCGTCGGTCTCGGCGCGCAGGCTGTGCCGGGCCGCCAGGAAGACCAGCACGGCGGCCAGTGCCAGAATCAGGGCCAGGACGCCCGTGTACCAGGCCGTCAGGCGGAATCGCAGCGAGCCGAAGACGGCCGATCGGCCCCTGCGTTCACTCATCTCCTACTCGTCCCCCACCCCCAGCCGGTAGCCGACGCCCCGGACGGTGTGGATGAGTTTAGTCGGCCGGCCCCGGTCCACTTTGTTGCGCAGGTAGTTGATGTAGACGTCCACCACGTTGGTGCCGGCGTCGAAGTGGAAGTCCCAGACGTGTTCCAGCAGCAGGGAGCGCGTGAGGGTGCGCCCGGCGTTGCGCATCAGGCAGTCCAGCAGGGAGAACTCGCGGGCGGACAGCCACAGCTCGCGGTCGCCGCGCCGGACGCGGCGCGTGGCGGGGTCCAGCGTCAGGTCGCCGACCGTCAGCAGGGGCGGCGCTCCGCCGCCGCGCCGTAGCAGGGCGCGGACGCGGGCCAGCAGCTCGCCCAGCGCGAACGGCTTGGTCAGGTAGTCGTCGGCCCCGGTGTCCAGCCCGGCGATCCGGTCCTCCACGGCGTCGCGGGCGGTGAGCATCAGGACGGGGACACGGTTTTTATCCTCGCGTAGCGCCCGGCAGACCGAGAGGCCGTCGCGCCCCGGCAGCAGCCAGTCCAGGATCACCAGGTCATAGTCGGCGGCGCGGGCGCGCTCCAGCCCCTCATCGCCGTCGCCCACGGTCTCGACGGAGTGCCCCTCCTCCTCCAAAGCCTGCCGCACAAACGCGGCGACTTTGGCCTCGTCTTCCACCACCAGGATGCGCATGGCTGATTGTACCCTCAGTCATCGGTGCTTGCGCTGATGCCCTTGATCCAGCGCGTGTGGCCGTCGAACAGGAGGAACTGCGTGCCGCCACTGTGCCGATAGGTCGGCACGACGGGCGACTGGGCGAAGTCACGCTCGGCCTCATAGGCCAGCGTCGTGGTGGACGAGTCGGTCGTGTGTCCGGGGTTGTAGGGGTCGTCCCAGCCGCAGTCGAGCGGCTTGCCCTGGTACAGACTCGCCATGCGGTAGGAACCCGCGCGGCCCTCGGTGAGACGATCGTAGTCGTCCGGGCAGATAAAAATGCCCGTCTCATGCGTGTAGGGCTGACAATCGGCGATCAGGCCGCTGAAGGAGCCGCCGTTGGTCGGAGTCTCCCCGCTGGAGTCCTGGGCGTACATCTGGACGGCCATGCCGATCTGGTGGTAGTTGGATAGGCAGGCGGCGGCGCGGGCCTTTTCACGGGCGGAGGCGAAGACGGGGTACAGGATCGCGGCGAGGATGGCGATGACCGCCAGGACGACGAGCATCTCGATCAGGGTGAAGCCGGAACGGCGTGGGCGCATTTGGATTTCCTCTTTGTTATGCAAAGTTCTTTGGATTTTACCCATGCACCCACGCCGCTGTCAAGCCCCGGCGTTCAGGCCGGGGTCAGCCGCCGCCGGCGGCCTCGCGGGCCTCCTCGGCGGGGGTGGTCTTCTCGGTGTCGGTGACACGGCCCGTCGTGCCGTCCACCTCGACTTCGTACAGGCCGCCGTGCCTGCCGCTGACCAGCACGGCGTACTGCCATCGTCCGTCCTCGAACTCGTACTTGGTGGACCGGACCCGTCCGGGGATGTGCCGGACGGCGGCGGCGGACGCCTGGGCCGGACTCGTCTTGGCCTTCGGCGGCGCGGCCTGGGCCGTGCCGACAAGGGCGAGCGCCGCCGCAGCAGCGGCGAGCGGGGTGAGAGATCGGCTTCTGTTCATGGTCTTCCTTTGTTCTGCCCCACGGCAGTGGTGTGATACTGTATTGTATCGCACCAATATTAGAGGACCATGAGGGGAAGATGAGAAGGCTCTCACGGGGCGTATTTCAGGACCACGAATGAACCGGGGGCGTAGGAGCGACGCCAGTGCGGGGTTCCGGGATCGGCGGGCAAGGAGGTCGCCGTGACGGTGAAGACGTCTCCCGTCTTGGCGTCCAGGGCCATCGTGCGCGCGCCGGACTGCGTCGGCACGGTCGCCAGCGTCGTGTAGAGGTCCGGGGTGACTTCGCGCAGCACGGTCAATGTGCCGTCGTCGCCGTTCGGGCTGAAGACGAGATGGTCCTTTGCGTCGAAGGCGCAGGCGTCGGGGCCGCCGCCGATGGCGGGCGTGGCGACGACCTTGCCGGTGTCGGCGTCAATGACCACCATCTGCTGGTTGTCACAGACGGAAAACAGCCGGCGGCTCTTGGGGTCCATGGCGATTCCGGAGGGGCCGTCGCCGGGGGCGACCGGCCAGACGTTCTCGACCTTCAATGTCCGGGAGTTGATCGCGGCGATCTCGCTCTTGTCCTCGATGTTGTCGTAGACGTGTCCCTGCCCGTCAGCGACGGCGAACTCCGGGCGGCCCGGCAGGGCGATCGTGCCGACGACGGTTCCCGTGGCGGCGTCAATGGCCGTGGCGGTCCCGGCGCGGCCGTTGAAGGTGAAAACGCGCTCGGTGGCCGGGTCGAAGATGATGCAGTCCGGCCCCTCGCCGGTCGGCACGGTCCCGATGGTCTTGAGGGTCTTCAGGTCGAAGATGGTGACGGCGTTCGCGCGCCCGTCGGAGGTGAATCCGCGCCCGGATTTGGGATCAATGGCGATGCCGTGGACGCCGTCTGTGTTGGGGATGTCGCCGACGACCGCCCCTGTATCAGCGTTCAGCACGGTGACATGGGAGCCACGCGAGATGTACAATCGCCGGGCGGCGCTGTCGAGGTTCAGGTAATCCCAACCATCGGCACCGGGCAGGGAGATCTTCTGGACCTGATGGTAGGCGGGCGCAGTCGGCGCGGCCAGTGCGGGCAGAGTTGTCAGCGAGAGCGCCAGCGCGCTCAGGGTGCGAAAAACGATGTTCATAAACCGAAGACCTTTCTCTGGTCGGAAGCGATTCTCAGTTGACGCTGAAGGTGGCGGCCATCACCGGGTCGCCGCACTGCGTGTTGGCCGCATAGCTCCTCCCCTGGACGCCGCCGTTGCCGCCCAGGCCCTGGTAGTTGGTGCAGTCCCCCACCGTCGGGTTGCTCCAGCCAACGGACACGGCGGAACCCGGCAGGGACTTGACGTGGCCGTCCGCGAACAGGAAGTTGGAGAGGCCGGTGTGGACGCCGGTGGTGGCCAGCAGGTCGCCGGGGTCACGCTGAACCGTCGTCGTGCCGCCGCGCATGACGCCCGTGGCGAAGAAGCCCGTACCCCCCCGGCCGTTGACGCTGCCGCGGGCGGGCTGGCCGTCGAACCCGTAGGAGGACGGCGAGACCGTCTCGGCGACGCCTCCCGAGTCGGTCATGTCGGTCTGATTGCCCTGGTCCTCGATGAGCAGGACCGTCTTGGACACGCTCTCGAAGGAGGCGTCCGTCGCCGGAGCGCCGGTCGGCGACGATGCGCCGGTGTCCGGCTGGCCCACTCCATGACTGGTGTTCATGACGTTGGTGTTCGCCACATAGGAGATCGGGTAGTAGGTATTGTTGTTGGCACCGGGCGCGGTGCCGGTGGGGTCGTCCGGGCACTTGAAGACGCCCGTACTCTTGACGTAGGGGTAGATCTCGCCCGCCCAGCCCGCCGGGTCGGAAGCGTAGGAGTTGGTAGTGGTGCTGTAGTTCATTCCGCGCGGGTAGGTCTCGTCGTTGTCCTGGATGTACTGGATGAAGGCCAGTCCGAGCTGCTTCTCGTTGGAGGCGCAGGTGATCTGGCGGGCCTTCTCGCGGGCCTTGGCGAAGACGGGGAACAGGATGGCGGCGAGAATCGCGATGATAGCGATCACGACGAGAAGCTCAATTAACGTAAAGCCGGAGCGCGAAGTGTTCTGGCGTGGCATGGTCTGTAGTTCCCTTCAAGTGTGCCGGCTTCCGTGTCCGCTTGACACGGCACGACCGGCGATCAAAGCGCGGTGACGCGATTCTTCAGACGGTCGTTGTGACCGGCTCCCGTCCTTCCTAATCCGCCGTTCAGGGGAAGGGACCTCGTCGGTCCCCGTCATGGTCGTGGTCGCCGTGCGTGCGGATGGCCGCCTGAACCTGGGCGAACTGTCCCGGCGAGAGGATGGCACGCAGCTGCTGCTGCTCCGACAGGCGCAGGTCCAGCAGTTGTTCCTGCACATGGTTCAGGCTCTTGTCGAGCCTCGACGCTTCTGCGGCGTCCAGCGCGTACCTGCCGTAGAGGTCGAAGAGCTTGCCGCGAAGCTGCCTGATCTGATCAAGCAGTCGGTCCGCCTGCCCCTCTGAGGCGGCCTCCAGTGCCGACAGTCTTTGCTGCTGCTGCGGCGTCAGGCCCGCAGGCGTCGCGGACAGCCACCCGTCGGCGTGCGGCGCGTCCGCCGACGCGGGGGGCGAAGCGCCCGCCAGAAGCAACAGGGCGGCGCAGGCCGCCACGGCGCGGCGGCGGATCAGCCGCCCGGCGGCGCGGCGCGCGTGTCGAGTTGCGTCCATACCTCTTCCATACTCTGGCCGACGGGGTCGTCCACGCTTGGCTCCACCCGCGAGACGCCGGGGAGCATCGGCCAACGGTCGGGACCGGCCTGGGGCGGCGACACGGCCACGGCGCGGTCCGGCGGGGGCGTGTGCGTCGTCCGGGGGGACAGGCCCAGGACACCGATCGTCACCAGTGCGGCGACCGCGGACACCCAAACAAGGCGTCCCGGCCCGGACGGCCCCCGACGCGGGCGCTCGCCGAGTCGCGCCGCGAGTCGCGGCCAGACATCGGAGAGCGGCGTTGTGTCGCGTGTCTCACGCCAGCGCTCACGCAGCCGCTGCTCCGCGCGGGCCGACCGGGCGCAGGGGGCGCAGCGCCGGGCGTGTGCGGCCATGTCCCGCGCCTCCCCGGCGGGAAGGTGGCCGCCCGCCCAGTCCGCGACATCGCGCTCAAAGGTCCGGCAGTTCATTCCGCCTCCTGGGGCGTCATGGCGTCCATCACGCCGCGCAGACGCCGCCGGGCGCGTAGCAGGCGGATCTTCAGGACGGGGTAGGAATGCCCGGTCACGGCACAGATCTCGTCGTAGCGCATCTGCTCGGCGTAATAGAGGACCAGCACAAGGCGGTCCTCGGGCCGCAGCGCGTGCAGGCCCTGCCGGAGCAGCCGAGAGTGTTCCTCCCGCGCAAGTCCCTCCAGCGCGTCCGCCTGGGCGTCCGCCGTGGCGAGCGCCGACACTTCGGCGAGGGGGACCGTGCCGACCCGCGTTCTCCGACGCCGCAGGGAGTCGCGGGCGATGTTCGCGGCGACGCGGTACAGCCAGGTCGAGAAGCTGGAGCGGCCCTCGAAGCGGCCCGCCTGCTGCCACACGCGCAGGAACACGTCCTGCAGGGCCTCCTCGGCGTCCTCCCGCGAGTCCAGCATCCGGGCGAGGAACGCGAAGAGTTTCCCCTGGTGGCGGTGAACGATCTCACGCAGGGCCACCGGGTCGCCCTCCGCGCACCGCCGCATGAGCGCCAGGTCCGTCCGGTCGCAGGGAGCGCTCGCTTCCCGGAACGTCGCGGTCCCGAACACGTTTGCGTGGAGTGCTGTCATGCTGGTCCTATAGACGCTGAAACGCGCCCCCCGGTTACACCCGATGGGCGGCACCGTTCAGTGTCCGGGGGCGCTGCCCGCCAGCTCGCGCTCGATGGCGTCGAATTCGCTCTGCTCCTCGTGGTGGGGGCGGCGCTCCTTGAGACTCTCCAGGGTGACATAAATGACGGGCGCGACGAGCAGGGTGAAGAAGACGGACACGGACAGTCCGCCGATGACGGCGATGGCGAGCGGCTTCTGCAGGGCCGCGCCCGCGCCCAGGCCCAGGGCCAGCGGGAGCAGGGCCAGAATCGCCGCGATGGTGGTCATCAGGATCGGGCGCAGGCGCTGGGTCCCCGCGTCGGCCATCACTTTGGCGAGGTCGGCATGGGGCGCGTCTTTACGCAGGTGGTTGAAGAAGTCGAACAGCACGATGCCGTTCTCAGTGATGATGCCCACGATCATGATCGCGCCGGTGAACGAGGAGATGTTCAGCGGCGTCCCGGTGACGAACAGGGCCAGCATCACGCCGAACAGGGACAGGATGGCCGCGACGAGCAGGGCGATGGCCTGACGCACGGACCGGAACTGGACGACCAGCAGCGTGAAGACGAACAGCATGGCGACGACCAGCACGGCCCCCAGCTCGCCGAAGGACTTCTGCTGGCTGGCGTACAGGCCGCCGTACTCGATGCTGTAGCCCGGCGGCAGGTGGACCTTGGCGGCGACGCTCTGCTGGATCGCCCGCGTGGCCGTGCCCAGGTCGGTCCCGGAGAGGCTGGCGGTGACATCAAGAACTTGCCGCTGGTTCTCGCGCGTGATCTGGAGCGCGCCGGGCCGCTGCACCAGGTCGGCGACCTGGCTGAGCGGCACGTCGCCGCCGGTGACGGGGGAGGCGATGGGGACATCGGGCAACTGATTCTGGTCCAGCGCCCCGGACCGGTCCAGCATGACTCGCACCCCGACGGCCTGCTCGCCGACCTGCACGGAGGTCGGCTCCGCGCCCAGCAGAGCGGCGTTAGCCGCCTGCGTGATGTCGTCGGTCGTCAGGCCGTACCGCTGGGCGCTCTCCGTGTTGACGTTCAGCACCGTCTCCGGGCTGCTGTTGACGATACCGTCGAAGTCGCCGACGACGCCGTGCGTCCCGGCCACGATGCCGTCTACTTGGGTCGCCAGACGTTCCAGTGTCGGCGTGTCCGCGCCGAAGATTTTCACGTCCACGGCGCTCGGCGAGCCGGCGATGTCGCCGATGTTGTCTTGTAGTATCTGGTGGAAGTCCACTTGGGCCGCCGGGTACTCCGACTCCACCTGGGCGCGGACGTCGTCCATGACGGCGTTGATGCCGCGCGAGCGGTTGTTGGTCAGGCGCACGGACATATCGCCGGAGTTCTGGGTGGTGATGGCGAAGCCGAGCTGCGCCCCCGTGCGGCGCGACCAGGCGGCGACTTCGGGCGTGTGCGCCAGTATCTTCTCGATTCCGGCGGCGACGGCGCTGGTCTGGGCCAGCGAGGTGCCGTCCGGGAGTTGGTAGTCCAGGATGAACCCGCCCTCATCGAATTCCGGGAAGAAGCCGGTCTGCAGGTGCGTGAACAGCAGGAACGCCCCGAAGGCCACCGGGAGGAGCAGGAGCAGGACCACGGCCCGCCGCCGCAGGCACCAGCCCAGCACGCGGGAGTAGAACGCCACGATCTTGTCGAACTGCCGGGGGAAGAAGGCCAGGATACGGCCCCCAAGCCCCAGTTTCGCGGGCGCGTGTTCCACGGTCTTCGGCAGCAGGAATTCGGCCAGGATGGGAACCAGCAGCAGCGCCAGGCCAAGCGAGATCGCCAGCGTGGCGATCATCACCAGCGCCAGCGGGCCGAAGAACTGGCCGGTCAGGTCGTTCAGGAAGGTCAGCGGCAGGAATGCGGCCATGGTCGTCAGGGACGAGCCGACCATGGCGGGCGTGATCATCCCGATGCCCGCCGCGATGGCCGCCTTGCGTGAGCGCCCCTGCTCCAGCTCGTGGAAGATGTTCTCCACGACCACGATGCCGTCGTCAATGACCAGGCCGAGCGCGATGGCGAGCGCGCCCAGGGTCATGATGTTCATCGTCTGGCCCAGCGCCTTCATCAAGGCGAAGGTGATGACGATGGTGAGCGGCAGGATGATCAGTACCACGGAGGCCGTGCGGATATTGCCCAGGAACAGCATCAGCACGATCAGGGCTAAGACGCCGCCGACGATGATCGCCTCAAGAACGCTGCCCTGGGACTCGCGCACAATCTGCGACTGGTCGTAGAAGTTGGTGATGGTGACGCCCGGCGGCAGGGCCGCCTGCGCGGAGGAGAGCGCGGCCTTGATGCCGTCGGCGATCTGGATGGTGTTGCCGGTGGGCTGCTTGATGACGTTGACCAGGACGGCGTCCCGCCCGTCGCCGCTGGTCTCGATGGTGCGCCGCTCGACGCTCAGGGAGACGGCGGCGACCTGGCCGACGGTGACGGGCACACGGTCCTTGACGGCGACGGTGACGCGGGCGATGTCCGCCGCCGTGTGAAACAGGCCGGAGACCAGAATCTGGTACTGGAGGTAAGACTTGTCGTAGTAGCCCACCGAAGAAATCTGGTTGTTGCGGGTCAGGGCCGTCTCGACGTCCTGCACGGTGACGCCGCGCGCCAGCAGCGCGGTCGGGCTGACCCGGACCAGGAAGTCCGGTGTGTCGCCGCCCAGCACGGAGATCTCGCGGACGCCGGGGACGCGCAGCAGGCGCGGGCGCAGCGTGTAGAGCGCGGCGTAGCGCAACTGCTGCGGGCTGACCGTCGCCGAGTACAGACTGTAGCCCATGATGGGGAACACGGACGGGTTCAGCCGCTCGGCCTGGACATTGGTCCCCGGCGGCAGGCTCGCCTGAATCTGGGTGACGCGCGCCTGTAGTTGCTGGAGCGTGGTCTGCATGTCCGTGCCCCAGTTGAAGTTCACGTCCAACTCGTCGCTGCCGCGCTGGGTCAGGGACCGGACGGTGGTGACGCCGGGGACGCCGGAGACGGCGTTCTCCAGCGGGCGCGTGATCTGGGCAAGCACGACGGGGATCGGCGTGTCCCCGGCGTCCGCCGTCACGATGATGCGCGGGGCGGTCAGGTCCGGGAAGATGGCGACCGGCAGGTTCTGGGAGAAGTAGAAACCGGCCACGCACAGGATAACGACGACCAGCAGCGCGGCCTTCTTGTGCTGCCAGACGAAGCGGCTAAGGCGCATTGGGGGCGGCTCCCTGGACCTGGACCTTGGTGCCGTCGGGCAGGCCGAACTGGCCGGAGACGGCGACCGAGCGGCCCGGCGCAAGGCCGCCGGTGATCTGCACCCGCCCCCCGGCCGACAGGCCCGTGGTCACAGGCAGGATATGTGCCGTGCCGCCCGCGTCCACCACCACCACGCTGGCCTTGCCGGTGGCCGGGTCGGTCAGCACGGCGGACGCCGGGACCGTCAGCACGCCCGGCAGCCGCTCGGTGACGATCTGCGCCTTCACGGTCTGGTCGGCCTGGAGAGCCAGCAGCGGGTTCGGGACCAGGGCGAACGCGGTGACGGTGCCGGTGACCGGGTCCACCTGCGACGAGAGGGTGCGGATCGTCGTCTGGAAGGTCCGGCCCGGCAGGCCGGGAACGGTGAACATCACCTCCTCGCCGGGCCGGACTTGGCGGACGGCATCGCCGGGCACGGCGATCTGGAGCTGCAGGGTGTGCAGGTCGGCGACGGTGGCGATCTTGGTGGTCGCGTCCACGGTCTCGCCGACGGACGCGCCGATCTGGGTGATCTGGCCGGACAGGGGCGCGCGCAGCGTGTAGAGGGCCTCCTGCGCGCGCGCCGTGGACAGCGCCCCGGCGGCGTTCTGCACCTGCTGCCGGGCGACCAGGATGTCCTGGCGCTTGACGGCGTCCTGCAGGACGGCGGACCGGGCGGCGGCGAGGGCCTGCCGCTGCCCGGCCACGGTCTGGGCCTGCGCCCGCACCGCCTCTTCCTGGGCGGCGGACGTGGCCTGGGCCGTGCGGACGGCCAGTTCGGCGGTCTCCACATCCTTCTGGGCCACCAGGCCGTCGGCGAAAAGCACCTTCTCGCGGGTCAGCGTCTGCTGGGCGTTCCGCAGGGCCGCCTGATCGCCGAGCAGCGTGGCCCGCGCCCCCGCCAGGGTCGCCTGCGCGCCGGACACGGCGGACTGCGCCTGCGCGATGGCGGCGCGGGTCTGCGCCTGCTGCTGCAGGGCGTTGGCCTGGGCCTGGCCGACCTGCACCTGGTTCTGCCCCAGCGTCGCCTGCGCCTGGCGAATCTGCCCCTGCATCTGGCTGGTCGCCAGGTGCGCGATCACCTGCCCCTGGGACACCTGCTGGCCCACCCGGACCGGCAGGGCGTCCAGGACGCCGGAGACCGGCGGCGCGAGCGTCGCGGTCCGGTTCAGCGGCGCGGCCAGGTTCCCCGTCGCCGACAGCGTCTTGGTCAGCGTGGCGAACGCCGACGGCGCGACCTGGACGGGCGGCAGAGGCGGGGCGGGCTTGGGGTCGGCGTCGGGCGAGTGCCCACACCCGGCCAGGAGCAGGGCGGGCAGGAACAGGGCGGGCAGGAGGAGCAGAGACGGGGAACGGCGTCTCATGGCGCCCCCGCAGCGGGCGCGTTGGCCCCGCCGGGGTTGGCCCCGGTGGTGGTGCTGCCGGCGGGGGGTGAGCCGGGCGTGGCCGCGCCCGCCGGCGCGGTCCCGGCGGTTCCCGTCCCCGCCGGGCCGCCCGCGCCTCCGCCCCCGCCGGGGGCGGACGGGGTCGTGGGAGTGGGCGCGAGGGCCGGGCCGGGGAAGTCGTTGATGGACACCCCGTTGAGCGCGTCCGTCAGCGACTCGGCGGCGGCGGCCTCATACACCGCTTGCGTGTAGGCGATCTGCGCCTGAGTCAAAGTCGCCTGGGCGTTCAGCACGTCGGTCAGCGGGAACAGGCCGTTCCGGTAGCCCAGTTCTGTCTTGTCGGCGGAGGTCTGGGCGATGTCGCGGGCGGCGCGGGCCGCGCCGACCCGCTCGTATGCGCTCTGGGAGGTCAGGAAGGCGGTGCTGATGGCGATCAGGGCGGAACGCCGCGCCGCCTCCACCTGCGCCTGTGCCCCGGCGAGGGCGGCCTGCGCGGCGCGCACTCCGGCGCTGCCCACGCCGCCGTCGGACAGAGGAATCGTCACCGACGCCAGCACGGTGTCGGCGCGGGAGAAGCCCGTTTGATCATTGGAGCGGGCGTCGGCGACCTGCACGGACACGACCGGTTCCCGGTAGAGTCGGGCGGCGTCCAGCGCTGCCTGGTCGGCCCGCACCGTGGCCTGTGCCGCGCGCACGTCCGGCGAGTAGGCCAGCGCCTGCGCGCGGGCCTGGTCCAGAGTCTGGGTCGAGGGCGCATCGTCGGGCGGGACGTCGGCCAGGACCAACGGATAATCCAAAGATTGCCCGATCAGACCGGCGAGCGTCTCGCGGGCGACCGCCACGTCGCTGGCGGCGAGGACCTGCTGGGACTGCGCCAGCGCGACGGGGACCTGCGCCCGCAGCACGTCCAGCTGCGGCACGTCGCCCGCCCCGTTGCGCGCGCGGGCCTCCGCCAGCCCGCGCTGGGCCTGCAGGAGCGTCTGCTGCGCGATCAGCAGCAGCGCCTGCTTGCGCAACAGGTCGTAGTAAGCCGTGCTGACCTGGGAGGCGAGGGCCACGCGGGCGCTGGTGTACTGCGCCCGTGCTGCTTCCAGCTGGTCCTGCGCCTGCCGGACGGCCAGGGCGGGCCGGGAGCCGAGGGGCAGGGGGACGGTGAGCGTGTTTTGTTCGGTGTAGGAGCGCTGGTAGGCCGGGGGCGGCTGGAAGAAGCTGGCGTCGGTGCCGCTGGTGGTGCTGTTGAAGGTGATCTGGAAGCGCCGCCCGCCCTGGGCCTGGGCCAGCAGCGCCTGGGACTGCGCCAGTTGTTGCGCCGCCGCCGTGATCGCCGGGCTGGTCGCCTGCGCCTGCGCCACCGCCGCCCCCAGAGTCAGGGGCGCGGCCTGGACCTGGGCGCGGGCGACGCCCCCGGCCAGGGCTAAGACAGTCACAAGAAACACCGAGAGATTTTTTGCAGCCAGGACACGCATCAGCCGATATTCTACCCCGGCAGTCTGCCGAAGCGCATGAGAGTTCTCTAATGCGCCCCCAGACTTGACAGGCCACGCCCCCAGTGCTACAGTGTCAGCGGGGAACACGCAACCAGTGAACACCGAACTTGTCGTCGGGCCGCCGACGAACCAGGGCGTGGCGGTCTACCCGCCGGGGGCTTCCTACGGCCCGCGTTCACTGCGCGACCATGAATTCGTCTGGATGATCGAGGGCGACGCCGAGTACCGCCGCGCCGGGGAGACCGTCGCCGCCCCGGCGGGCAGCCTGGTCCTGTGCCGCCCCGGCGCGACCGACTTCTTCCAATGGGACCGACACCGGCGCACACGCCACGCCTTCTTCCACTTCCCCCTCGGCGCGACGCCGGGCGGCTGGCCGCCGCCCGACGACTGGCCCCTGGTCCGCCCCCTGCCGCCCGACGACGTCGTGCGCCCCCTGTTCCGCCACCTGCTGACCCGGCACAACGGCGGGGGAGACGCGCTGCGCCGCCTGACCGTCGCCCACATCCTCAGCGTGTTCGTCGGCGGCGACCCGGCCCTGGGCCGCATCAGCGCCGAGTCCTGGCCGGACGCGGTGGAGCGGGCCTGCGGGTTCCTGTCCCGTGCCCTGGAGGACGACCCGGCGCGTCCCCTGAGCCTGGGCGAACTGGCCGACGCCGCCTGCGTCACTCCGGAACACCTCTGCCGCCTCTTCCAAAAGTCCCTGGGCCTTTCGCCCGCTCAGACGGTCCGCCTGGCCAGGCTGGACCGAGCCGCCGGACTGCTCGCCCGCAGCAACTTCTCCGTGGGCGAGATCAGCGCCCTGTGCGGCTTCGCCGACCCCTTCCACTTCTCACGCGCCTTCAAGAAGGCTTACGGGCGGTCTCCCTCCGAGGTCCGCGCCGCCGTGCGGTCGGGAGCGTCCGCCCCCCTGCCGCGCGTCCTGGGACGCTTGGCGCACTTGACCACCGACTTCTGATATCAATTTCCGTCATGCTTCGGCCAACTCCGGCTATGGCCCCTCGCGCTCATCTGTGAGATAATCATCACACGAATCTCTCGCCAGAGGTGAACCCATGAGCGTCGCCATGTCCTCAATCACAGACACCGACCGTTATGCCGTCTCGGTGGAACAGTACCGCGCCTTCAGGCGCGACGGATTTCTTGTCGTGCGCGGGCTGGTCTCGCCCGATGAGGTCGCCGAGTTACGTCGGCACACGGAAGATCTGATGCAGGGGCGGCTGCCGGAGCAGACCGGCCAGATGCGCGAAGATCAGAAGCCCCAATCAGGCGTCAGCACGCAGGGCCTCGAAGCGCCGCCCGCGCACCTGTCGCCGGATGAGAAAGTCCAGTACTTCCTGCGGATTCATATGCTGCACCGCAAGCTGGAGTTGCACGAGCGCTATCTGCTGCACCCGCGTGTGCTGGACGTGCTGGAGGTTCTGACCGGGCCGGACCTGCTGGCGCTCCAGTCCATGCTGTTCCTCAAGCCCGCCGGCAAACCGGGCCAGGGCTGGCACCAGGACTCTTACTACATCCCCACCCACCCGGACACCCTCTGCGGCGCGTGGATCGCCATTGACGACGCCGATGAGCTGAACGGGGCGATGTGGATGGCCAAGGGCAGCCAGACCGAGCCGGTCTACCCGCCCCGCGACGGCTACGGGTTCGGCAACACCGAGGTCGGCGGCATCCCGCGTGTGGTCGGCGTCAGCGACCCGGACGACGCCCACAACGACCTGGCCCGCGTCGCGGACCGCTACGACCAAGTTCTGGTCTCGGCCAGCGCCGGCGACGTGGTCTTCTTCGGCGGCCACGTCCTGCACCGCTCCAAGAAGAACTTCACCACCGACCGTGTGCGCCGCTCGTTCGTCGGCCACTACTGCAACGCCCGCTCGTTCACCCAGTGGGGCGCGGACCCGAACATCCTGGAGGCGGCGGAGACGGTGGACCCGGTCACGGGCATGACCAACGGCTCGCACATCCTGGCGCGCGGCGACACGCACCTGCCCTACGCCCGGCCCCGCTTCGGCACCCCCTGCGCCGCCCTGCTCGCGCCGGAGCAGCGCCGCCGCGCGAGCGAGGCCGTCGCCGCCATGATGGCGGACATGGACAGCGGCCTGATGGGTTCCCTGCCTGCCGACCCCGACGCCCCGCACGACCACGCCGACGGCGAAGACTGACGTTCAGGATTGCCCACGAACAGGGCAACCGCCTATGACTTCAGTGCCGGGGGTATGAAACCCCTGGCTGAAGTTCTGCCGTCCTGCGGACGGGGGAGCCGACGGAGGCATTGGCCGTGCGCCCGCCGCGTCCGCAGGACGCTTGAACTGTAGACGGGGGTTTCATACCCCCGGCACTGCTGTTGAAAATGCCGAAATCCCATTTGTGATCGCCCGGCCCGCGAGCGCAGGTCTTGACACAGCGCCACGGACCGGGCTATAATGCCCTGTACGCGGGAGTAGTTCAGTGGTAGAATGCAACTTTCCCAAAGTTGAGGTCGCGAGTTCGATCCTCGTCTCCCGCTTCCCTCTCGGCGCCGTACCCAAGTGGTAAGGGAGAGGTCTGCAAAACCTTTATGCAGCAGTTCGATTCTGCTCGGCGCCTTTCGTGACGGCCTTTCAAGCTTCTTCCCTGGAACAAAGGGAAGGGGCTTTTTTTGTGACCGCCCCACGGACGCAGACGGCAACGCCCTTGCCAAAACCAGCAGGCAGGCTGTATACTGACATCAGGTGAACGGGAGAGTGTCCGCAGCAGCGGCCTCCGACGGGAGGATGAACCGATGCAGGCCGGTCTCGTCAGCAGTCACAAACGTTGGACGTTCCGCAGCGGCTTCACGCTGATTGAACTGCTCGTCGTGATCGCCATCATCTCCATCATCGCCGCCATCCTCTTCCCCGTCTTCGCCCAGGCCCGCGAGAAGGCCCGCCAGATCACCTGCGCCTCCAACGAGCGCCAGCTCGGCCTCGCCTTCCTCCAATACGCCCAGGACAACGACGAGACATTGCCCACGGCGGGCGGCAACGGCGAGTATATGGGGGTGGGCTGGGCCGGCCAAGTCTACTCCTATGCCAAGAGTACGGGCATCTACTGCTGTCCCGACGACTCCACGCCAATCGCTCTCCCTGCCGTACCTGTGTCTTACGCCTATAATCTGTTCATCGGCGTCAGGGACGCTAATCCCAACTACTACATGGCAGGTGTAATGGCGCGGCTGACGGCCCCCGCCAAAACGGTGTTACTCTTGGAGGTGTCGGAGGTCACAACTACAGTCTCCGATCCGCAGGAGCAGCCGCAGGGCGCGGATTACTCCGCAGTCACAAATGGCGTTCAGACCTGTGTTCAGGACGGTGCTTGCGGCGAAGAGGATGGCGCATTTGCGACTGGCGTCATGGGGGGCCGCTCTGCCGTATTGGGGCAGCTCTACGTCACGCCGCGCCATGCGGGGGCGGCTAACTTCCTGCTGGCAGATGGGCACGTCAAATGGCTATCCGGGAGCCGAGTGTCTACAGGCGTGATCACGCCGCCGTCTCCAGACTGCGCCCAAGACGATACCACCCCAGGCTGTACGAGCATCATCGAGGCACCAGCCGGGACCGCCAACCCGCAGTTCAGTGCCACAATGAGTCCGATCTGACAGAACTGATATTACGCAGGGCATTGCCATGTTGTCACCAGGGGTTCGGACACCAGGGGTTGAAAACCCTGGCTCGTGGGCGAAGACGCCGGGCGTCCTGCGGACGCAGGAGCAGAACGTCACCGAGAGTCTTCCGTCCGCAGGACGGCTGGCCGCAGGCCCACCAGCCCGGCATTTTCAATGCCGGGTTTTCGGTGCCGAGGCAGACGGCGCTGCGTCACATCAGTAATACAGCGATTAAAACTGGTCCAGCGGGGACACGAACGGGTCGCGGCGCGGGAACAGCGTGTCGGCCACGGCCAGTGCCTCCGGGGATGACGCGGTGAGTTGCCCGGCTTCGTGCGCCTCAGACGGGGTGCGGAACCCCAGATAGATCGGGGCGAGGGTGCCGATGTCGGCAGTGATCCAGTTGGGGTCGTCATCCTGCCCCGGCATGACGCCCGCCGGGGTCAGGCGGACGGGACGGGCGTTTTCCGGGCGCAGTGGGTCGGAGGCGCGGACGGTCAGAGTGCGCCCGGCGGACACCAGCACGGGGGCGAGGTTCGCTTCGTGAACGGCGGCGAGGGCGGCAGGCAGGTCCGTCAGGCGCAGCATCAGGCCCGGCTCCGGTGCGCTGTTTGTTTCTGCGTCATTGGGCAGGACCAGGGCATTCCAGTCGGCGGGCGAGGCGGTCCAGTCCAGCGTCACAGGCTTCCCCTCCGCGCGGGCCAGGAAGCCGAGGAGGGCATGGCGCGCGTCCGCCGGGCCGACCATCTCCAGCAGGTGCAGGGCGTCGGCTTGACGTTCCCAGTAGGCGTAGCCGGTGATGCCGGTTGGCGGCCCAGCAACCACGCATTCCCGATTCCCCGCGAGTCCGATGAGCCGCCAGCGGCGGTCGTCGCGGAGGTAGCCGCCGGTCCGTGCCTCTGCCGACGCGGCATGGAGCGTTCGGATCGCCGGGAGGTCGGCGTCGGTCGCGGCGCGGGCAGTTGTGTGAGCCGATAGGCGCGGCAGGAGCGCGAGGGGGACGGAGCGGCGCGCGGCGCGCGTGGCCGTCTCCCAGCCGAAGCGGCGGTAGAGGCCCTCGGAAAGCGCGAACAGGCCGGACACGGGGTAGCGCAGCTCGTCGGCCAGAGCGCCGACGGTGGCTTCAAGGAGACGCCCCGCGTGGCCCCGGCCCCGGTGCGGCGGCTGGGTGGCGACGCCCGCAATGCCCCCCAGCGAGACCCAGGCCGCGCCGACGCGCAGGCGGCAGGGGATGACAGTCAGGCACGAGACGATGCCGTCTTCGGGCGTCCACAGCAGGCGCTTGTGGGACAGGTCAAAGAAGGGGTCCCGGTAGAAGATGGGCCGGGCGACATCGAAGGGCAGACCGAACGCCGCGCACAGGACGCGCAGCAGTTCATCCGTCTCGTCCGCCCGCGCCGCCCGGATTTCCATGCCGCCCCGACTCCCTCACTCCGGTATCAGTGTCATTTCCCCGGCCACGTGGACAGAAAGGCAAAGGAGAGCGGGTCACGCTGGGCGAGCGTGTCCGGCTGGGCGACGTAGTACGAGAACGCCTCAGCGAAGCCCTCCTCCACGCTGTCGCCCGCGTAGTCCGTGACCAGCGAGTCGGCGGCCTTCTGGCGGTCGTAGATCGCCCGGTAATGTTTCCGGTCGCCGCCGCTCAGGATGTCGAACCAGACGTAGTGGCCGTACTCGTGGGCGAAGGTGAGGGTGTCCGGCACACCGTCCGGCGGCAGGCGCAGGGTGATGGACGGCGGGCCGTCCTCGAAGACGCCGTCAATGTCCCCGTCGTCGTCCGAGGAGGCGCTCTCCCCGGAGCCGTCGCTCTGGAGATAGACGGTCATCGCCTCGTCCGTGAGCAGGCTGACGCTGACCGCCTGCCGCGCCCGGAACCGGGCGGGGACGTGCAGGTTGTACCAGGCCCCCACCGATTGCTCGTCCGCGCCCGTGGGCGCGGAGACGCTGAGCAGCGGCGGGCGCGGACTCGCGGCGGGGCGCGCGCGCGACGGCGACGGGGCGAACAAAAGCGCCGTGATCATCGTCAGGAGAAACCAGTGGGCTGGGGAGCGCTGTTCCATATCCGATGATACCACGACTCATCGGCGTGTGCAACCGGCATCTTCGCCCGGAGACGCCCGGCTTGACGGCCCCGCCGTTCTATGCTATCATGGTCTCACCCACGCAAGTCTTGCCTCCAAGGAACGCACCCGATGCTCCGTCCACACGCTCACCCGGATCACCCCAGCCGCGCCGTCGGCTTGATCGTCTTTGTCTGCGGAATCGCCATGCTGGCGCTGGTGTTCGGCGTCGCATATCACCTGTTCACGCAGCCGGTCGCGGGCCTGGGCCTGTCCGACCCGCCGCAGGGGACGCCGCCCCCGGCGGCGAGCATCGGCCTGTCCCTGGCTGCCTTCGGGGAGCGGTTGGTGCTGCTGGCGCTGCTCACCGTGGTCGGTTCGGTGGTGGCGGGCAAGGGCATCCACCTCTGCTTCACCGCCGCCCACGGGCCGCAGGCCGTCGCGGGCGCGGACAACACGGCTCAGAACAGCCCCGTCGCCCTGACGGTCGCCACGGCCTCCGACAAGGGCGCGTCTGAGAAGACCGCCTGAAATCGCCTCACCCCTTCCTTCGGAAGTCACACACGAGGGGCCGGTGGTCGGAGACTTGCGTGTCCGGCACGGCGCAACATTCGCAGGTCAGGTCAGCGGAACAGAGAACAAAGTCAATCCGGGCGGTGGGCAGGTCGGACGGATAGGTCGGCTTGCCCGTCTGTTCGCCCGCGTCGCTGAGGCCGGTGTCGGACAGCAGGCGGCGCACGGCGGGTGCATCAGGGCGCTCGTTGAAGTCCCCGCAGAGGATGGTCGGGAGGGACGACTCGTTCACCCAGGAGGCCAGGCGCACAGCCTGTCGTATGCGCTCCTCGCCGTTCAGGCCCCAGTGCGTACACCAGACGCGCACGGGGCCGTCGGGCGTCTGGGCGGTGACGGCCAGCGCGCCGCGACGCTCGCCGATGCTGGGCAGGAAGCGCCGCGTCACGTCCGAGAGCCGATGGCGGGAGGCGACGGCGAGGCCGTAACCGCCGAGGACGGTGTTGACGCTGCGCTGGAAAACGACCGTCATCCCCAGCTCGCGCTCCAAAATCCCCGGCTGATTGACCCAGCCGCTCCACGGCAGGCGCTGGTGGACTTCCTGGAAGCAGACGATGTCCGGGGCCTGAGTCAAGAGGAAGTTTGCCACCCGCGCCGTGTCGCGCCGCCCGTCCAGGCCGAGGCCGCCACGGACGTTAAAGGTCATCACGCGCAGCACACTACGCCTCCAGGGAAGGCTCCAGACGCGCGGGGGCGACCTCGGCCTGGACGGGCGGCGCGACCACGCCCGTTCCCGGCGTCTGACCCCGGACCCAACCGCGCCACTCCCACCACAGCACGGCGTAGAACGGGACGTACTCCAGCACGGGCGTCCACCACAAGGCCCGGCCCTGGATGTAGTAGGTGTAGAGCAGCGCCACCAGGCCGGTGAGCAGCACGAACGCCCACGATGGGCGGCGGCCCAGCAGGCTCATGAACGGCAGCACCCACAGCAGGTACCAGGGGAACAGGGTCGGAACCACCAGCAGAGTCACCGACAGCACGATGAACGACTTTCGGATGAGGTCCGGGTACGACTCGACGGGTCGGCGGGCGGCCCAGGCGGCGGCGGCCAGGATGGCGACGTCGGAGAGCCAACCCGTGATCGGGTAATGTCGGCGCGTGACCAGGGCGAGAGTCTGGTTGGTGAAGTGAAACAGGCCGGAGTTGACGTTGACCATCTTCAGGTACTGATTCATCCCGTGCAGGAACTCCGGCAGGCGGACCACCATCGGGACACTCAGAACGGCCAGGCCCAGGATGGCGATGGCGGCGAAGCGCCGCCCGAACGTGCGGAAGAACAGTGGCAGCAGCAGCAACACGAAGCCCTTAGTCAGCACCGACGCCGCTAGTGCCAGGGCCGCCGCCGCCTCCGTCCGGGGCCGACGCGCGAGCAGCAGGGCGAGCAGCAGGAAGAACACGCCCGCCACGTCCTGATGCCCAGCGAGCGAGACCTCCGTGATCGGCAAGGGCGACCAGGCGTACCAGATCAGCAGCGACGGCGGGCGTTTCAGCACGACCAGCAGACGCCACAGCAGGGCCATCACGCCCACGTCCAGCGTCAGGTACATCAGCTTGAACCCCGTCAGGCTGTCCCCGAACAGCAGGCCGCCGAGGCCAAAGAACGCCTGCGACACCGTCATGTAGATGTCCTGGTACGCCTTGTACTCCATCGGAATCCAGATGGCGTCGTCGCGCAGCGGGCGGAGCGGCCCGGCGTTGGGCGCGTAGTGATAGGGGTTCATGCCGTGCAGGATCAGCCGCCCGTCCCAGACGTAACGGTAGATGTCGGTGGAGAGGGACGGGGGCGCGAAGACGACGGCCAGGCGGAACAGGACGCCGAAGCCGAAGATCAGCGGCGCAGCCCAGCGCCACGCGGACACGCCGGGGGCGAGGCGGGCGGCGGCGTAGGCGTAGTAGCCGAACGCCGCCGCGTACAGGAACAGGTAGACCCAGACCGGGGACAGCAGGAACCGGCGCTGCCCCATGTCCAGGAACAGCCCTAGCAACGCCAGCGCGGTCACAAGCAGGGCGGTCCGGGCGTGACGCGCCTGGTTCGGCGGGCGCGCCGGTGGTGGTGCATCGGTCATGTGCGCGTATTATACGGGAGGTGTGGGCAGCCTGTCAACACCGCGCGTCTACGCCTTCTCCGCCAGCAGCCTCTGGATCAGGGCGCTGAGCTGCGGCCCCTCGGCGGGCGAGAATCCATCCTGCGCCCAGCGGATGACCCCTTTCTTGTCGATCAAGAACTGGTCCGGAATCGCTTCCGCGTCGTAGTCCTGCGCCGCCTGGATGTCGTCCTGCGGCGAGGCGGCGATGGTGTAGTGGACGCCGAGGCGCTTGACGACACGGGGAACGGACCCGACCGTGGAAGCATCGTCCACGCTGATGCCGACGACGCGCAGGCCCTGGGAGGCAAAGCGGCGGTGCAGCGCCTCCAGAGTGGGCATCGCCATCTTGCACGGCCCGCACCAGGTCGCCCAGTAGTCCATCAGCACGACGTGGCCGCGCAGCGAGGCCAGGGTGAGCGGTCGGCCCTTGGTGGTCACGGTGGCGAAAGCCGGCGCGGGCTGACCGACGACGGGGGGCGACGGCGCGGCCTGAGGCGCGGGCGCGACCGGCGCGGACGCGACCGGATTCGGAGGCGCAGGCGAAGCGGGGTGGGCCTGATGGCCGCAGCCGGCCGGCAGCAGGGCGGCGAGGATGGCGGCGGGCGCGAAAATTCTTCGGCAGGCCGGGGTGATTTGCAATGGGTTTCTCCTGGGAACGCTTGACAAGTCGGTTCAAAAAGAGTTACAGTGAATTCGACCGATTTGGTTCCACCGGGCGACGCGCCCGGAACTCATCACACGGGAAACTCACGGAGCGACATGGAAAAGAAGAGCCGATACGCCTGCGTTGACGGGCGCAACTATGACGTGACGATGACCTGGGACGCGGACTTCAAAGACACGGCCAAGGTCTTCAAGATCGGCTTCGCGGCCACGGACCGCCGCACGGGCGACGCCCTCAAGCTGCCGCGCGAGATCGCCACCTACACCATCGGCGACCCGGACGAGGACATGGGCGAGCGGGCCAAATGGTACTTCGGCGGCAGCCGCGAACTGCTGATGCAGGACTACCTGACGAGCGCCTACCGCCGCGCCTGCGACTACATCGAGCGCGGCCACTGACGCCCGCCGTCCGAGCCTCAGTCGGGATAGACTTCCAGAGTCACGCCGGCAGGCCGCCGCCCCATCAGCACCAGGGTGTAGGAGCGGCCCGCGTCCAGGCTCAGGCTGAGGGGACCGGCCAGGGAAGACACGCGGCCCGGCGGGTTGACCTTGACATCGTAGACGCCCCCGGCCAGGAGCAGGGACTCGCTCCGATGTCCGTAGGCGAGGCCGGGGAAGGCGACGATGTTGTTGAGGAGCAGGTCCGCCCCACCGGGGATGGCGGCGGCGTTGATGAAACAGACGCGCGTCTCGCCGCTCGGGATAGCCCCTTTGGCGTCGTCCGGGAAGACCTGGAAGCTCAGGGAGGGCGGGCGCGGCGCGTTGAGGACAAGCAGCGTGTAGGCGCCGCCCTTGCCGAAGGCGACGGACTCCGTGGCCGCCGCCGCCGCCGAGGAGATCTGGACGTTGTAGGTGCCGGGCCGGATCTTCTGGTAGCCGCTGTTGTCCCGGTAGGGCGAGCGTTTCCAGACCGGCTGACGGTCCACGGCGACGGACAGCAGGCCGGGGTCGGGCGCGGCATTGATTAGGCGCACCTGCGCCATGTCCCCGCCCTGGCGACAGCCGCCCAGTGCCGCGACGGCGGCCAGCACCGACAGTGCCCCCACCCTTCTCCAGATGCGCTTCATAAATGATGGCAGAAACAGCCGCTTCCGGAAGCATCCAGTAACGGCTGTTTTGTTGAACTGTTGACGGGGGCAGCAAGATTCGAACTCGCGGCCTGCGGTTTTGGAGACCGCTGCTCTACCAGCTGAGCTATACCCCCCTGTCGGGTCGCCCGTAGGACGACCCGGTGAGCCTACTTGGCCTCGCGGTGCAGGCGATGCACGCGGCAGCGCGGGCAGTACTTGTTCAGTTCCATCCGCTCCGGGTGCTTGCGCTTGTTCTTGGTCGTCGAATAGGTGCGCTCTTTGCACTCGGTGCAGGCCAATGTGATGATGACTCTGGCTTCGTTTGCCATGGTGGTTCCTCGTTGTTAGGTCGGGACCTGGCGGACGCGCCAGGCCCCTGCGATGTATTTATGGATTCGGTCTACTGGAGGACCTTGGTGACGACGCCGGCGCCGACGGTGTGCCCGCCCTCCCGGATGGCGAACCGGAGGCCCTCCTCCATCGCTATCGGCGCGATCAGAGTCCCCACGATCGTCACGTTGTCCCCAGGCATCACCATCTCCACACCCTCCGGCAGATCGAGATTGCCCGTCACGTCCGTCGTCCTGAAGTAGAACTGCGGGCGGTACCCCTTGAAGAACGGCGTGTGACGACCACCCTCCTCCTTCGACAGAATATACACCTCGCCCTCGAACTTCACGTGCGGCTTGATGCTCCCCGGCTTCGCCAGGACCTGCCCACGCTCGATGTCCTTGCGCTCCACCCCGCGCAGCAATATCCCCGCGTTGTCACCCGCCTGGACCGTGTCCAGAGTCTTCCTGAACATCTCCATCGAGGTCGCAACCGTCGTCTTCACCCCCTCGCGGATGCCCACGATCTCGATCTGCTCCCCCGCCTTCAGAACGCCCCGCTCCACACGCCCCGTCGCCACCGTCCCGCGCCCCGTGATCGTCATCGTGTCCTCCACCGGCATCAGGAACGGCTTGTCCGTGTCACGCGCCGGAGTCGGGATGAACGAGTCCACCGCCTCCATCAGCCTCAGCACCGCCGGCTCGCCGATCTCGCTCTGGTCCCCCTCCAGCGCCTTCACCGCAGAACCCACGATGATCGGGCAGTCGTCGCCGGGGAACTCGTACTTGCTCAGCAGTTCCCGCACCTCCAGCTCCACCAGCTCGATCAGCTCCGGGTCGTCCACCTGGTCCGCCTTGTTCAAAAACACCACGATGGACGGCACGCCCACCTGGCGCGCCAGCAGGATGTGCTCCCTGGTCTGGGGCATCGGCCCGTCGGCGGCGCTGACCACCAGGATCGCCCCGTCCATCTGCGCCGCGCCGGTGATCATGTTCTTGATGTAGTCGGCGTGGCCGGGGCAGTCCACGTGCGCGTAGTGGCGGGCGGCGGTCTCGTACTCCACGTGCGCCGTGTTGATCGTGATGCCCCGCTCGCGCTCCTCCGGGGCCGCGTCGATGGAGGCGTAGGAGCGCGCCGTCGCCCCCCCACTCTTCGCCAGCACGCTCGTGATCGCCGCCGTCAGGCTCGTCTTCCCGTGGTCCACGTGGCCGATCGTCCCGATGTTCACGTGAGGCTTCGAACGGTCGAACTTCGCTTTTCCCATGATGTTCTCTGATTCCCTTGTGTCAGCCGCGTCGGCAGCGGGCCGCAGGCTGGTGTTCGTTTTGACAATTTTTGCGTGACGCGCCGCCGAGTCGGGGCTTGCCGTCTCAAGAGGCGCGGTCTAAATTATAGCCCAGGATTGGCCCCCCTGTCAACCCTCTGATGTGCCCGCGCATGGTCAATCAGCCGCCTGAGCGCCTTGACTCGCGCGGCCCGGCTTGCTATAATGGGGCAGTCATCACCAACGGCAATTTCGCCAGGGAGCCCTCATGTCCGACACCCCGACGCCCCCGCGCGCCGCCGCGCTGATCCTCGCCGCCGGCAGAAGCACACGCATGAAGTCCAAGCTCCCCAAGGCGCTGCACCCGCTGCTCGGTAAGCCGCTGCTGCGCCACGCCGCCGAGGCCGCGCGCGAGGCCGGGGCGGCCCGCGTCGTGCTGGTCGTCGGGCACGGGGCCGACCAGGTGCGGGAGGCGATGGGGGCGGACTACGAGTACGTCCTCCAGGCCGAGCAGCACGGGACCGGCCACGCCGTCCAGATGGCCGAGGGCCTGCTGGCCGACTGGGACGGCCCCGTGCTGGTGCTGCCCGGCGACGCCCCTCTGATCGCCCCGTTTCTGTTGCAGTCGCTGCTGGACGCGCACGAGAAGTCCCAGGCCGCCGCCACGCTGCTCACCGCCGTTCTGGACGACGGCGCCGCCTACGGGCGCGTCGTGCGCGACCCCGCCACCGGGCGGGTCCAGCGCATCGTGGAGGCGCGCGACGCCACGCCCGCCCAGCTCGCCCTCACGGAGATCGGCACCAGCGTCTACGCCTTCCGGCCCGGCCCGCTGTTCCAAGCTCTGCGCGCCCTCACCCCCCAGAACGCCCAGGGCGAGTACTACCTGACCGATGTGATTGCCCTGCTCGCCGCCGAGGGCCATCTCATCGAGGCCGTGGTGAGTCCCGACCCGGACATCGTGCGCGGGGTCAACACCCGGCTGGAATTAGTCGAGCTGGCCCAGATTCTTCAGCAACGCATCCACCGCGCGCACCTGCTGGCGGGCGTCACCGTCCTGGACCCGCTGACGACGCACATTGACGCCACCGTGAAGATCGGCCAGGACACGGTGATTCACCCCTTCACCGTTCTCAGCGGCGTCACCGACATCGGCGCGGACTGCAAGATCGGCCCCGGCGCGCGGATCGAGGACTCACGCCTGGGCGACGGCGTCCGCGTCCGCGACTCCCACATCACGGCATCCGAAGTCGGCGACGGGACCACGGTCGGCCCCTACGCCAACATCCGGCCCGGCAGCGTGGTCGGCAAGAACTGCAAAGTGGGCGACTTCGTGGAACTCAAAAACGCCACTTTGGCAGACAACGTGGCGGCGGGGCACTTGACTTACTTAGGCGACACGGAGGTCGGGACGCGCACTAACGTCGGCGCGGGCACGATCACCTGCAACTACGACATCCTGCGTGTCCCCACCAAGAGCAAGACCATCATCGGCGCGGGCGTGTTCGTCGGGACCCATTCCACGCTGGTCGCCCCGGTCACGGTCGGCGACGGCGCGTACACCGCCGCCGGGTCGGTCATCACCGAGGACGTGCCCCCCGGCGCTCTCGGTATCGGGCGGGCGCGGCAGGTCAACAAGAACGGCTGGGCCGCCAAGCGGCGTCGGAAAGAAGTGGAGTCAGGGGACAGCGGTTGAAACCGTCGCTTTCGGGCGAAGACGCCGAGTGTCCGCCTTCACGGGCACGGGCAAGAGTGTCTCAACGCAGGTGGAGACTGGGCCGAAGGCCGGAGAGCGGCGAGTTTACTCGCTGACTCATCCGGGGGAGACACCATGGGAAGGGACGGCGAGACCTTACGCATCTTCAGCGGCAACGCCAACCCGGCGCTGGCGGGTAAGATCGCGCACCATCTGGGGCTGCCCCTGGGGCGGCTGCACGTCGCGCGCTTTGCCGACGGCGAGGTGCAGGTCAAGGTGGATGAGAGTGTGCGCGGCATGGACGTCTTCCTGGTCCAGCCCACCTGCGCGCCCGTGAACGAGACCTTGATGGAGGTGCTGATCCTGACCGACGCCTTCCGCCGGGCGTCGGCCCGCCGCATCACCCTGGTCATGCCCTACTACGGCTACGCCCGGCAGGACAAGAAGATCAAGCCGCGCGAACCCGTCACCGCCCGCCTGGTCGCCGACCTCATCACCACGTCCGGCGCGGACCGCCTGCTGTGCGTGGACCTGCACGCCAAGCAGATTCAGGGCTTCTTCCAGATTCCCCTGGACCACCTCTACGCCGGGCCGCTGCTGGGGACGCACTTCGCCGAGCGCGGGATGACCAACCACGACACCGTGGTGGTCTCGCCCGATGTCGGCGGCGTCGGACGGGCGCGCGGCATGGCGGAGATGCTGCACGCGCCCATCGCCATCATCGTCAAGCGCCGCCCGGAGCCGAACCAGGTGGAGATCATGGAGATCATCGGGGACGTGCGCGGCAAGACGTGCGTGATGGTGGACGACATGATTGACACCGGCGGCAGCCTGGTCTCCGGCGTGTGCGCCCTGATGGACCGGGGCGCGCGGCGCGTGTTCGCCTGCTGCACCCACGCCGTCCTGTCCCGCCCCGCCGTGGAGCGCATCGAAGCCTCGCCCATTGAAGAGCTGGTCGTCACCGACACCATCCCCTTGAGCGACGACAAGCGCCTCCCCTGCCCCAAGATCAGCGTGATCTCCGTCGCCCCCCTGCTCGCCGACGCCATCCGGCGCATCCATCAGGATGCCAGCGTCAGCGAACTCTTTGAGACGTTTTGGTAGCTCCCATGTGTTCCACGCTGATCCGTCAGCCTCTCTGCCTGTTCGCCGCGCTGATGCTGGCCCTGACGCTCCGGCAGGCACAGGCGGCCGCGCTCACGCTGTACGTCGCCCCCGGCGGCAGTGACGCCGCGCCGGGAACCCTGTCCCGTCCTCTGGCGACTCTTGAGGGGGCGCGGGATCATATCCGTGCGCTCAAGGACACCGGGCGGGTGCCGACGGGCGGCATCCGGGTCTGGCTGCGCGGCGGCGACTACCCCCTTCGCGGCCCGTTCACGCTGGCGGCCCCGGATGGCACCTCCCCGGCCCCCGTCACCTACGCGGCCTACCGGGATGAGCGGGTGCGGCTGGACGGCGGCCAGGCCGTCACCGCCTGGGCGCCCGTGGCGGACCCGGCCATTCTCAGGCGGCTGGACCCGGCGGCGCGCGGCCACGTGCTGCAAGCGGACCTGAAGGCGCAGGGCATCACGGATTACGGCGAGCTGACGGCGCGCGGCTTCGGTCGGCCCGACACGCCTGCCGCCCTGGAGTTGTTCTTCAACGATGTTCCGATGACGCTGGCGCGTTGGCCCAACCGGGGGCAGTGGGCGACCATCGCGGGCACGGCGGCGGACCAGGGCGCGGACCGTTTCTCCTACGACGGCGACCGTCCCGCCCGGTGGACTCAGGACGCGGACGCCTGGGTGCACGGCTACTGGAGCTTCGATTGGGCGGACACCTACGAGAAGATTCGGAGCGTCGACACGGCGCACCATCAGATACAGACGGACGACCCGCAGGGGGCCTTCGGCTACTCGCCCCAGCACCGCTGGTACGCACTCAACCTGCTGGAAGAATTGGATCAGCCCGGCGAGTGGTACCTGGACCGCCGGAACGGCCTGCTCTACTTCTGGCCGCCGTCCGACATCCGCGCGGGCCGGGCCGTCGTCTCCCTGGCGGCGGCACTGGTCCAGATGGACCACGTCTCGCACGTCACCCTGCGCGGACTGACCCTGGAGGCCTGCCGGGGCACGGCGGTGACGATCACGGGCGGCACACGCGACCTGATCGCCGGCTGCACGATCCGCAACACCGGCAGCGGCGCTGTGGACATCGCGGGGGCCACGGACACGGGCGTCCAGGGCTGTGACATCTCCGGGACCGGAGACGGCGGCGTGTCGCTGGACGCGGGGGACCGGAAGACACTGACGCCCGGCGGCTGCTTCGTCGTCAACTGCCGCATCCACGACTACAGCCGTTGGGACCGCACCTACCGCCCCGGCGTTGGGGTGAACGGCGTGGGCAATCTCGTGGCGCACAACCTGATCTGCGACGCTCCGCACAACGCCATCCTCCTGAGCGGCAACGACAACCTGATTGAGTACAACGAGATTCACCACGTCTGCCTGGAGACCGGCGACGCGGGCGCGTTCTACATGGGGCGCGACTGGACCATGCGCGGCAATGTCGTCCGCTTCAACTCCTTCCACGACCTCGGCGGCGCGACGGGCCTGGTCGGCTACCACGACGTCGTGGCGATCTACCTGGACGACACCGCCGCCGGCACGACCGTCTACGGCAACGTCTGCGTCCGTGCCGGCCACGCCGTTCAGGTCGGGGGCGGGCGCGATGATCTCGTGGAGAACAACCTCTTCGTGGACTGCGCACCGGCCGTCTCCCTGGACGCGCGCGGGCTGGGCTGGGCGGCCAAGTCGCTCGCACCCGGCGGCGACTGGGGGATGCAGGGGAAGTTGGGGGCCGTGCCCTATGATCGTCCGCCCTACAGCACGCGCTACCCGCACCTGGCGGACCTGCTGCAAGACGACCCCGCCGCGCCGAAGTACGACGTCATCGCCCACAACATCGCCGTCCACTGCCCGCACTGGCTGGACCTCGAGCCGGCGGCCGCGGCCGGCGCGCGGGTCGAGGGCAACCTGACCGACGCCGACCCGCTGTTCGTGGACGCCGCGCACGGCGACTACCGCCTCCGTCCGTCGTCACCGGCGTACCGGCTCGGCTTCCAGCCCATCCCGTTCGACCGGATCGGGCGGCTACCGGTTAGGCGGCGATGAGGATGCCCTGCAACAACGGGGGGCAGCGGCGGATTTGGGGGAGTTTGCGCAGGGCCTCCGTCCAGCGGTAGGGGTGGGCCATGTGGCGGCGCATATGGGCGCGCACCGGAGGGGGCGCGTTCCGAAAGCCGCCGGAGACGGTCATGCCTTCCTCGCGCATCCAGGAGACCACTTGCGGGTTTCGGCTCAGGACGTAGACGCTCCGGCCCTGGTCGCGCGCCCGGTCCAGCGCCGCCGTGAACAGGCGTCGCCCGATGCCGCGCCGCTGGGAGCTTGGCAGGACGTACAGGACGCAGAGTTCCATCCAGTCCCCCGGCAGGTCCACGCACAGGCAAACGCCCGCCAACGCGCCGTCGGCCTCCTGAACCAGCACGTCCGCCCAGCGGCGCAGTTCGGCGGCGGTGTAGCCGAGGATGTTGGGCGTGGTCCGCAACTCCCGGTGCAGCGTCCGGGCCTCGTCGGGCGTGAGGGGACGCGGGCGGGGCGCGGGGAGTTCAGGGGCCGAGTCTGGGTCAGTCTGCATGGGGAAAGGAAAGACACTGCCGGACAAGGATTCGAACCTTGATAACCTCCTCCAAAGAGAGGTGTCCTGCCATTGAACGATCCGGCAACAGGGGCAACGTTCCGAATCATTATGGCGCGGGCCGTCCGGGTTTGTCAACGCGACGCGCAGAATGGAAAGAAGCATGAGACGCCTCGCCCTCACCGTGGCCGTCGCCGCGACGCTCGCTGTGTCCGCGCGGGCCGACCGCACCGTTACCGTGGACCCCGCCCGGCAGGGTCAGACGCTGGAAGGCTGGGGCACATCGCTGTGCTGGTTCGCCAACGTCATCGGCGGCTACCCTGACAAGGTCCGGGCGGACTATGTCGCCCGCATCTTCGATCCGCGCCGGGGGCTGGGGCTGAACATCGCCCGCTACAACATCGGCGGCGGCGAGGACCCGGACATCCCGGACACCCTACAGCCCCGTGCCCGCATCCCCGGCTTCGAGCCGGCCCCCGGCGTGTGGGACTGGGACGCCGACGCGAACCAGCGCCGCATCTTGCTGGAGGCCCGGCAGCGGGACGTGAACCTGGTCGAAGCCTTCTCCAACTCGCCTCCTTATTGGATGACCCTCAGCGGCAGCGTCACGGGAGCGCCCGACGGCGGCAGCAACCTGAAGCCGCAGGACTATGACGCCTTCGCGGACTACCTCGCCGCCGTCGTCCGGCACTACCATGACGCCTGGGGGGTGACGTTTCGGACGCTGGAGCCGATGAACGAGTCGGCCGACTACTGGTGGAAGAAGGGCGGGCATCAGGAGGGCTGTCACTTCGACGCGCGCAACGCCCAGGGCGACGACCAGAATGCGCTCGTCAAAAAAGTCGCGGCGGCGCTGGCCCGCCGCGACCTGTCCACAGTGGTCAGCGCGTCCGACGACAACGGCATTGACACCACCCTGGCCTCTGTCGGCTCCTATGACGCGCGGGCGCAGGGGGCCATCGGGCAGATCAACACGCACACCTACTGGGGCAGCGCGCGTGTCCCGCTCCACCAACTGGCGCAGAGACTGGGCAAGCGCGTCTGGGTGTCCGAACACGGCGACGGCGACGCGACGGGCCTGAGTATGTCGCGGGACATCCTGGGGGCTTTCAATCAAATGGGGGCGACGGCCTGGGTCTACTGGCAGGCCGTGGACGGCGGCGGCTGGGGGCTGCTGTCCAAGAATCTCAACAAGACGGGCGACTTCGGCTACGCGCTCAACGAGAAGTACTGGGTGCTGGCCCAGTACAGCCGGTTCATCCGCCCCGGCTTCCGGCTCGTCGGGGTGGACGACGACAACTCCCTGGTCGCCTACCTCCCCGCGAAGGGCACGCTCGTCATCGTCACGACCAACAGCGGCCCCGCCGCCGCGCAGGTCACATACGACCTCTCCCGCTTCCGGCACCTGCCGCCCACGGCGAGGGCCTACCGCACGTCGGCCACGGAATCCCTGGCGGAACTCCCCGCCATGCCCGTGATCGCGGGCCGCATCCACGCGCCCGCGCCCGCCGACTCCGTGACGACCTACGTGCTGACCAAGATCTTTTGAGACGGCTGTTGACAAAGCCGGGCGACTCCGTGACAACGGGCGGTTGTGGGGCGTGGGCTCACCCGTCGGTGATCTGGCGGACGACGAAGAGGGCGAGCAGGACTTCTTCGGGCGAGGCTTGTTCGCCCTCCCGCCCGGCCAGGGCTTCCAGGCAGAGGACGGCGGGCTGACCGGCGCGGCCCAGGGTGGGCAATCGGGCCAGGCGGGTCAGCAGGCGCAGGCAATGCGTGAGGTCGCCGCGCGCGTAGGCGGCCAGAGCTTGACGGGCGCGGGCGGCGACGCGGGCCGCGCCGGTCGCGCCCTGGGCGGCGCGGGTGCGGTAGCGGCGCTGGATGTTGGTCAGAATCTTGGTCGTGGTCTCGTCGCGCGCGTAGGAATCCAGGGCGAGGTAGGGGTAGAAGGCGTCGCGCCCGCCGAGCAGGCTGCCGACGGCGTTGAGAATCTCCCGGCGCACCGTCGGGGAGGGCGTCCGGGCCAGCGCGTTCACCAACTCCAGGGCCATGCCGGGCTCCCCCACCCGGCCCAGGGCGTCGGCCAGGACGGCCTGGGCCGCCGGGTCGCGCTCGCGGGCGAAGCGGGCGGCCAGGGCGGGGGCGCTGCGCGGCTCCTCGCGCTCGGCCAGCGCCCGGATCGCCGCCGTCCGCACACCGGGGTCGGCGTCATCCAGCAGACCCAGCAGCACGTCCACGACGTGCGGATCGGTCAGGCGGCCCAGGGCCTCCAGGGCGGCGAGCTGGCGCGACGGCGGGCCGAGCTGGGCGGCGGCGGCCAGCGACGGCAGGGCAGCCCCGTCGCCGATCTTGCCTAATGCCGTCGCCGCCGCCGGGGTGATGCCGGAGGCCGGGTCGGTGAGCTTGCGCAGCAGCGGCCCGGTCGCGCGGGAGTCGCCGATCTCCCCCAGGGCGACGGCGGCCTGCTCGCGCACCGGCAGGGCGACGTCGTCGAGCGCCCGCACCAGTTCCTCCACCGCCAGCGGCGTGCGCAGCCGCGCCAGTTGCTCCACCGCCTGCCGCCGCCCCTGCGCGCTGTCCCCACGGGAGAGACGGTGCAGGCCGGTCAGCGTCCCGACCGGCTTGGTGGCCCGGAGCTGGTCCAGCACATAGCGCGCCCCCCGGCTGCCTTCTTCCTGCAAGGGACGCAGCAGCAGCAGGCCGACGAAGCGCAGCAGGCCGGACAGGACGAACAGGACGTGGTAGTTGCTGCGGACCGGGCCGGTGCGCGGGAAGTGCGTGTGGGCGAGGGCGGTCAGGACGGCCCCGCCGAGCAGCGGGCCGACGCCGCCCGCGATGCCGGCGACGGCGGAGATGGCGCTGACATACACCGTCCGCCGGGCGGCGGGCGCGGCGGCCAGCATTAGGTTGAACTGCGTCAGCCCCACCCCGGCCCAGCCCGCACCCGCGATCAGGTTGAGCAGGATGATGTTGAGCTTGGTATACGACACAAGCAGGTGGTGGTGCGGCCCGTACATCCACAGGCCGGGGATGCCGTCGGGGTATGTCAGCAGCCACTGGAACGGCGGCAGGAGGACCATGCCGACGGAGATGCTCAGGACCGGCTTGTTGCCGAACTTGTCGGCCAGGTAGCCCCAGAGCGGCATGGAGGCCAGGCCGGTCAGGCTCGCCACCGCGCCCAATGCCTGTACGGCCGTGTAGCTCAGGGCCAGCGGCTTGAGCTGGTAGACGGTGAAGAAGTTGCCGGCGACGGACTGGGCCAGCACGAACACGCCGAAGAAGCGCATGAACCGGGCGAAGTTGCGGTCGCGGAACGGGGCGGCGTAGAAGTCGAGCGCGCCCCGCCAGCCGTCCTCGGACGTGCGGGGCGCGGCGGGCACGTCCGGGCTGTTCATGCCGAGCAGGAACGACCCCAGGGCGAACACCGTGGCGAGACCGAACAGCAGGGCGAAGGCCAAACGCACGTCGCCGTGCCCGTGCGTCTTGGTCGCCGCGTCTAAGTAAACGCCGCCGACGACCGAGACGACCATGCCGACGACGCCCGCGTACATGTTTCGCCGCCCGAAGTAGCGCCCGCGCGTGTCTTCAGGGATCAGGTCGGACATCCAGGCCATCCACAGAGGCGAGGCGATGTTGCCGAGAACGGCGGCAATCAGGGTGAGGGCGAGGAACGCGCCGACCCACCAGGGCCGGGGCAGCAGCAGGGGGACGAGGAGCATCGGCACCCAGAGCAGGCGCGATGCGAAGGAGCAGCCCTGGACGACGAGCTTGCGGCTGCCCGCGCGCTGGGCGAGGTAGGAGACGGCCAGTTGCAGCAAACCTAAGAACGCCGGGATGGCGGCCAGCAGGCCGATCTGGGCATCGGTGCAGCCCAGGTACAGCGCGAACCCCGTCTGGAACGCGCCGGAGGTCAGCGTGATCTGGACGGTGGCGACGCTGCCCTCCCAGGTCCAGATGCGGAACGCGCGGCGAATCTGCGGGCGCGTCAGCCCGGCCCCTTGGTTGTCCGTCGTCTCAGTCACACTCTAAGGTACGACCGAACCGCCGCCATTCCTGCGCGGATTTCGTGGTCAGTCACTTCGGCCCGACAGGCGGCCCTGGGGCTTGCCGATGAAGTAGTACAGAATCGCGCCCAGGCCGTGTAGGAAGAAGACGACCAGCAGCCAAACGATCTTCATGGTCGAGTCGGTGAACTCGCGCCGCAGCACGTCAATCAGCTCCACGATCCAGAACACCGTCGCGGCCAGGCCGATCACGGCCACGGCCACCCAGAGAGCGATCACGCCGCCGACAATCGCGCCCGAAGGGTCATTGCTCGGCATTGACATCCCTCCCGATTTCGAGTCTCGTCCCTTGAGACACGGCCCGACGAGGAAAGTTGCAGGACTTAGGGCGCGATGAGCGCGCGCAGACGCGCGACGTTGACCTCGTGCATGGTCTCGCTGTCGGGGGTCTCCACGATGATCGGCAGGCCGGCCATGCGCGGGTCGTTGACCAGCAGGCGGAACCCCTCCAGGCCGATCTCCCCCTCGCCGATGTGGGCGTGGCGGTCGGCGTGGCTGCCGAACAGCTTGGCGCTGTCGTTGGCGTGAATCACTTGCAGCCAGGGCAGGCCGACGATCTCCTCGAACTGCCGCATGGTAGCCTCATACGTATCCGGGGTGCGGATGTCATAGCCCGCCGCGAAGATGTGACAGGTGTCCAGGCAGACGGCAAGCCGCTCCGGCTCCCGGACGCCGCCGATGATGCGGGCCAGATGCTCGAACCGCCCGCCCAGATACGTCCCCTGCCCCGCCGTGGTCTCCAGCGCCACGCGGACCTTCGCCCCAGCGGTCTCGGCGTGGACCACGTCCAGGCTCTCGATCAGGCGCGCGATGCCGACGTCCTCGCCCGCGCCGCCGTGCGCGCCGGGGTGGCTGACCAGCAGGTCCAGTCCCAGGGCCTCGGCCCGCGCGATCTCGGCGCGGAAGGCCGCGCGCGACTTCGCCAGCACGTCGCTGCCGGGCGCGGCGGCCAGGTTGATCAGGTACGAGTCGTGCGCGATGGTCTTGCGCGTGCCGCACTGGGCCCGCGCCTCCCGCCAGGCGGCCTGGGTCACGTCCGTGATGTCCGGCGCGCGCCACTGGCGCGGGCTGGCCGTGAAAATCTGGACGGCCTCACAGCCGATGGCCTGCCCGCCGGTGAGGGCGCAGGCGTGTCCGCCCGCCGTCGGCATATGCGCCCCCAGGTAGGGCCCGATGGGCGTGGCGATCTGTCCGCCGAGGAGTGGGTGAGTGTCGGTCATCGGGTGTGTCCATGAAAAAGGCCGCGCGGCTCACCGTGAGCGGGCGCGGCCTGGACGAGAAGCAATGGGTCAGCGGTCACCGCCGTAGCCGTTGTCGCCGCCGCCGTAGTTGCCGCGGTCGCCGCCGCCGTAGTTGCCACGGTCGCCGCCGCCGTAGTTGCCACGGTCGCCGCCGCCGTAGTTGCCACGGTCGCCGCCGCCGTAGTTGCCACGGTCGCCGCCGCCGTAGTTGCCACGGTCGCCGCCGCCGTAGTTGCCACGGTCGCCGCCGCCGTAGTTGCCACGGTCGCGGTTGTCGCCGCCTCGGTCGCGGTAGCCGCCTCGGTCGCGGTTGTCGCCGCCCCAGCCACGGTCGCCGCCGTAGTTGCCACGGTCGCCGTAGCCGTAACCACGGTCATCGCTGCGCCGGTCGTCGCGGTCCCGGTTGTTGCCGCCGAAGAGGCCGCCGAAGAGGTCCCACCCGTAGTGGCCGGCGGAGGCCGCCGGGACGGAAGGCATGGGGGCCGCCGAGGCGGGCGTCGTCGCCGCCAGCGTTCCCAGGCCGATCACCGCCGTTGCGGCGGCGAACACAGTGATTTTCTTGATGAGTGTCATGGTCGTTTCTCCTGAAGTCTCGGTCATACTCCTCGGACGCCATGACAACCGGGCGTGTTCCAGTCTAAGAGAACTCTCATCAAGCAGGCGCTCTTCAGGGCCGTAGGGAGCCGGTGATCGCCGCCAGCCCCCAGACGAGAAGGCCGAAGATGACGATGCCGATGATCCAGAGCCAGACAATGATTCGGTGGCCCTCCGGCGTGTCCGGCGTCTCGCCGCTCAGGTCCGGCTTGCCCTGCCAGTCTTCGTAGCCGGGCCGCTTGTTGGGCATCACGGTCCCCTCTCAGAGTCATTGAGACGCGGCGGGCGTCCCGGCGGAGGCATCAATCTGGGCCTGGGCGTTGGCGGCGGCGGGAGTCCCTGGGTCAATGGCGACGATCTTCTGCCAGTAGTCGCGCGCTTGGCCGATGTCGTTGTTCTGCTGGGCCTGCTGGGCCAGCGTCTGATAGATCTGGTCGGCGTTGGCGCGGGCGTCGGCGGCGAAGGGCGAGGTCGGGTCGGCCCGGCTGGCCTGCTCGTAATACTGCACGGCCCCCTGCGGGTTCTGCGGGGCCATCGCGTTGCCCAGGGCGTCGTCGGCCTGGGCGCTGTGGCTGTCCGCCGCCAGCGCCTGCTGGTAGGCGGCCTGCGCGTCCGCCGGGTCGTTCTGGCGCTGGTACTGCTGGCCGCGCGCGATCTGGACCGACGCCAGCCCCTGCGCGGCCTGCTGCGCCGCCGGGCTGCCGGCCGGGGCCGTCTGCTGCGCCTGCTGATAGTCTGTGCCCGCCGTGCCCAGGTCCCCCGCGCCCAGCGCGCGCTGGGCGCGGCTCTCCATCTGGTAGGCGGCCCGCTGCTTGGCGTCGTCCTGGTAGGACCTGAAGGCCGAGGTGACGCCCCAGACGAGTAAAAAGATGATGACGACGATCAGCGCGAAGTAACCGATCAGGCTCAAGAACGAGCGGGCTTCCGGGCTGAGACCGGACTCGCGCGGCGCGTAGGGCAGGTAGTCGCCGGTGGGGGCGTGTTCCTGGTGAGTCGGATTCGCCGAAGGCCAGCCGCCCGGCGGGGGCGGCTGGCCGGGCATGTGCGAGTTGCTGCCCGCCGACGCCGCGCCCATCAGGGAGGGCGTGGAGGACGGCGGGGCGGCGGGCATCTGCCCGAAGGTCATCTGGCCGGTCTTCTGGAAGGCAGGCGTCTCCAGCTCGAACTTCTGCGCGCGCAGGTCGGCGGCGAGGGCGGCGGCGTTCTGGTAGCGCAGGTTCGGGTCCTTGGCGAGCGCCTTCTGCAAGATGCCCTGCAGCATCGGCGGGATGCCGATCGGCATCACCGGCTGCATATTCATGATGTTGTAGGTGATGGTGATGACGCTGTCGCCGGTGAAGGGCTTGCGGCCCGTGAGCATCTCGTACAGGGTGACGCCGAGCGAGAACAGGTCGGTGCGCTGGTCCACGTTCTGCGAGGCGACCTGCTCCGGGGACATATAGGACGGTGTGCCGAAGACCTGGCCCTGGCTGGTGATGCTCGGCTCGGCGGTCAGGCGGGCGATGCCGAAGTCGGTCAGCTTGATGACGCCGCCGGGCAGGATGTGGATGTTGTCCGGCTTGACGTCCCGGTGGACGACCCCGTGGCCGTGGGCGTAGCCCAGGGCGTCGCAGAGCTGCAGGGTGATGTCCAGGGTCTCGCGCAGGGGCAGCGCGCCCTGCATCTGCAGGATGTCGCGCAGGCTCTGGCCCTCCAGGAACTCCATGGCGATGAAGTGCCGGTCGTTCTCCTGGCCGACCTCGAAGACGGTGACGACGTTGGGGTGGGATAGTGTACCGGCGGCCTTGGCCTCGCGGTAGAAGCGCTCGATGCGCTCACGCTTCTGCGCGCCAGCGAGGTGCTGGGGCAGCTGCAGCTCCTTGAGGGCGACGCGGCGGCTCATCTGCGGGTCGAGCGCCTCGTAGACGATGTCGTTAGAGCGCGCGATCTCGCGGACGATTCGGTACTTTCCCAGCGCGTTGTTCGGGGTCACGGGCACGGCGATTCCCTCGTAAAGACTGCCCACCGCCTTGTTCCCTGCGCTCGTTCCTCGCTCCGGTCACAGGGTCCTCCCGCAGCGGGAGGATTCGGATAGAACACAGGACAAAGCACAACGCCCTTCTGATCCTCCCGTTGCGGGAGGACCCTGCGAAGCAAGGAGGTGAGCAGTCGGCAGGCGCTCATCGGCGCAGGCCCCAGCCGCGCTTTTCGGGCTTGCGGGCGGGTTCCGAGGACGCGCCGTCATCGTCCCCAGAGGCATACGGGTCCAGGGCGCGCACGGACAGGACCAGGGCGGTGATGTTGTCGCGCCCGCCCCGCTCGTTGGCCTGTTCCACGAGGCGCAGCGCTGCGACCGACGGGCTGTGCGCCAGCACGGCATCCATGATCTCGGCGGCGGCCAGGTGGCCGCTGAGGCCGTCCGAGCAGAGGACCAGGATGTCGCCGACCTGGAGCGTGTGTTCGGTGACGTCCGGCTCGATGGTGGCGGCGGTGCCGATGGAGCGGGTGATGATGTTGCGGAAGGGCGACGCCTGTGCGTCCTCCAGCGTCATCGCCCCCACGCGCACCTGCTCGGCGACCCAGGAGTGGTCTTCGGTAAGCTGGGTGATGGCCCCCGCCCGGACCAGGTAGGCGCGGCTGTCGCCGACCTGGGCGATGGTGACCAGGTCATCGCGCACCACGGCGGCGGTGAGGGTGGTTCCCATGCCGTGCCGGTCGGGAATCATGCGGGCGGTGTCGAAGATCAGGGCGTTGGCCTCGTCCACGGCCCGCCGCAGCCCGGCGTCGGCGTCGGCGGACGGGCTGAGGTAGTACGAGTGGATGACGGTCTTCAGGGCCAGTTCGCAGGCGATCTGGCCGGCGGAGTGGCCGCCCATCCCGTCGGCGACGGCGTAGAAGCGGCCCTTGGCCGCCAGCACCGCCGGGTCCTCCGGCTCGTGAAACTCGAACTTGTCCTCGTTGTTGTCGCGGACGCGGCCCAAGTCCGTCTTGGCCCCCATCCTGAGAGCGGCGACGACGCGGGGCAGGCGGCCCTGCTCGGCCCAGCCCTCGGACAGCTCGGCCCGGTCCAGGCGCAGGGTGCGCGTCCCCCCGGCGGCCGTCCCCGTCCTGTCCGGGGCCTCTTGCAGTTCTGTGGTCTCTTGCATCCCGTGTTCTCTTTCAGACTGCGCCGTCTTGCTCCGCGGGTCCCTCGGCCAGCGCGCCGCCGTCGGCGGCGGCGACGGCCTCGGCGTCCGGCTCGAATCGGTAGGTGAGGCCGCCGATCCCGATCCGGTCGCCGGGCTGGAGCGTGGCCGGTTCATTGGGTGCCATGCGCTCACCGTTCAGGGTAGTGCCGTTGGTGCTGCCCAGGTCGGTGAGGCGGAACGTGCCGCCGTCGGCGATGATCTGCGCGTGCGCGCCGGAGATGTAGGGGTCGTCGCGCAGCACCACCGTGTTCTCCGCGCGCCGCCCGAACGTGGTGACTCCGGCGATGAGGGCATCCTCGCGCACGACCGCCCCGTGCCGCTCGCCGATCAGCCGCGCCAGGGGAGGCGTCGCGGGAGGGCCTTCGGCTTCATGTTCCGAGAGTGCTGGAAACTCATCGGCTCCCACGGATGTCGGCACGCCTTCCGGGGCGGCGGCCTCCACCGGGTGAGGCGTCGGCAGGCGCAGGACCAGGGAGACGCTGCCGAAGCGCACCGGGGAGCCGTCGGAGACCGAACGCCGGTCGTGTGGGGCCAGCACCTCCTCGTCGATCCGTGTGCCGTTGGTGCTGCCCAAATCCTCCAGGAAGGCGTCCCCGGTTTCCGTGATCTCCACCTGGGCGTGGCGGCGGGAGACGGTCTTATCGGTCAGCAGCACATCGGCGGCCTCGCGCCCGACGGTGCTGACGCCGGGGCGCAGGCGGTGGACGCGGTCACTGCCCGGCTCCTCGAAGCGGGGGAGGAGCAGGGGGTCGGCTTCGGCGACGACGGGCGCGAGGCCCTCGGCGGGCAGGGCCGCCAGCAACACGCCGCACTCCGGGCAGAAGTCCTCGGTCAGCGGCGCACGCGCGGCGACCACGGGGCACTGTGCGCCCGCGCCGAGCGGGCAGCGCCGCTCGGCGGCCCCGGACGGGGCGGCCTCGGCACCCGTGAACGTCTGGCCGAAGTTGGCCTGATCGTACTCGCGGCGTCGCGCGGGCGTGGAGAGGACCTCGTAAGCCTCCTTCAGCTCCGCGAAGACCTCTTTGTTCCAGAGGTTCTCCTGGACCAGCCGGCGGTAGGAGTCGCGGACCTCGCTGATGTCGCTGCCGACCGGTACTTCCAGAGTGGCGTAATAATTTTTCATCGTCCGGCGCTCATCGCTTGCCCTGGTCGAGTGCGTAGACCGTGCCGATCAGGGTCTTCTCCACGGAACCGCCGCCCTGGATATCCTGCATGGCCTGGGTGATCTGCTGGGCCTGGGCGAGACGGCCCTGGTCCAGCATCAGGGTCTTGGTGCGGTTCAACTCCTGCATGGCCTGCGTGACGTTCAGCGTCTGCGTCCGCACGCCCATCATGGTCTTGTCCAGGGCGCGGGCGGCGCGGGCCAGCTCCACTTGGGCCTGGACGCGCGGGTCGGCCCCGGCGAGGATGGCGCGCTGGTCGGTGCTGAAGTCCAGCACGGCCTCGGCGGTCAGCTTCTCCGGGCGGCCCGTGACGGCGTCATCGTACAGCAGCTCGGCCTGGGCGACCCGGTAGGTCCCCGCCGGGCGCGCGATCATCTCCAGCTCCCACAGCGACGACAGGCCGCCGTCGCGTTCCAAGTCCACCAGCGCCACCTCGGCGGTGCGCGGGCCGAACACGGGGGTCTGGCCGTAGACCTGGCGCACGGTGACGCCGCGCGGGACGTGGACGCGCAGGCGCAGGTTGCGGGCGGTGATTCGCATCAGCGTGTCCAGCTCACGCCGGAAGACTTCGGGGATGAGTTCCGGGCGGGCGATGTAGTAGTAGTTGCCCCCGGAGCGGCGGGCGATGCCGGCGGCCAGTTCCTCATTGTAGTCGGGACCGAAGCCGAGGGCGGTGACGGAGATGCCGCGCCCCTTCTGCTCGGCGACCTGGCCGACGATGCTCTGGAAGTCCTTGGTCCCCGCCGTCGGCTCGCCGTCGGTGAGCAGCAGCACGCGGTTGAGCGTGTTCTCGCTCTTGACCGAGGCGACCTGCTGGCAGGCGGTGACGAGGCCCTCATAGAGATTGGTGGTGTTGCCGGTCCCGATCCGCTGGATGTAGTCCTTGACCAGTTCTTTGTTGACGACGCGCCGGGCGGGCATGATGACGTCGGCATGGTCCTCGAAGGTGACGACGCTGAGGATGTCGTTCGGCTCCAGCAGGTCCACCACGAAGGCGCAGGCCCGCTTGGCGTACTCCAGCGGCTCGCCCTCCATGCTGCCGGAGCGGTCAATGGCGAGGGCGATGTTCAGGGGCAGACGACCGGCGCCGCCCATCAGGCCGGACGCGCCGATCTCGAACAGCAGGTGTTCGCGCGTGGTGTCCGACGAGAGGGCGTAGGTGCTTCCGGGGGCGGCAGTCAGCGTCAGGGCGCGCGCGGCGGGCGGGGCGGGCGCGCCGGCCATGCGTGTGCGGTCCGGGTCGGCCATCCGGGTGCGATTCGGGTCCGCGTCCGCCAGGCGGGTGCGGTCGGCGTCGGGGCCGAGGATACGGGTTTTATCCATGTCTGCCATAGGCGTGAATGGCGGCGGGCCACTTTTCGTATTATTCCACAATGTCGCCCCGTTTGGCAAGGGCACGGCGGGCAGGAAAGGTGTGCGTGGACGACGAAAGGAACGGCATTCCGAGACTTAACGTTTGTTCACACAGGAGCGCCCATGCAGACGGCAAAACTGACTCTTCATCCCGACTTTCAGATCGGCGCGGTGGACCCGCGCCTCTACGGCTCGTTCATCGAACACCTGGGGCGGGCGGTGTACGGCGGCATCTACGAGCCGACACACTCGACGGCGGACGCGCAGGGGTTCCGGCAGGACGTGCTGGAGATGGTGCGCGAGCTGCGCGTCCCCATTGTCCGCTACCCCGGCGGCAACTTCGTCTCCGGCTACGACTGGGAGGACGGCGTCGGCCCCGTAGCGGAGCGCCCACGGGCGCTGGAGCTGGCCTGGCGCGTCGTCGAGACCAACCACATCGGCACGAACGAGTTCGCCGACTGGGCGCGCCAGGCGGGCACCGAGGTGCTGATGGCCGTCAACCTGGGTACGCGCGGCGTGGACGCCGCCCGGAGCCTGGTGGAGTACTGCAACCACCCCGGCGGCAGCCGCTGGAGCGACCTGCGCGCCCGCCACGGCCACCCGGAGCCGCATAAGTTCAAGACCTGGTGCCTGGGCAACGAGATGGACGGCCCCTGGCAGATCGGCCACAAGACGGCGGAGGAGTACGGGCGATTGGCCTGCGAGACGGCCAAGGCCATGAAGTGGGTGGACCCGGAGATCGAGCTGGTCGCCTGCGGCAGCTCCAACTCCGGGATGGCGACGTTCCCGGCGTGGGAGGCGACGGTGCTGGAACACACCTACGACCACGTCGAGTACATCTCGCTGCACTCCTACTACGGCAACCGCGAGGACGATCTCAGCGATTATCTCGCCCGCTCACTGGACATGGACGGGTTCATACGGACCGTGACGGCGACGTGTGACTACGTGCAGGCACGCAGGCGCAGCCGCAAGACGATGATGCTGTCGTTCGACGAGTGGAACGTCTGGTTCCACTCCAACGCGGCGGACGCGGCCATGGCCCCCTGGCAGGTCGCCCCGCCGCAACTGGAGGACGCTTACACGTTCGAGGACGCCCTGCTGGTCGGCCTGCTGCTGATCACGCTGCTGCGCCACGCCGACCGGGTCAAGATCGCCTGCTTGGCCCAACTGGTCAACGTGATCGCGCCGATCATGACGGAGAACGGCGGCGCGGCCTGGCGTCAGACCATCTTCTACCCCTACCTCCATGCGTCCGTGTACGGGCGTGGCGCGGCGCTGGACCTGCACGTTCAGGTGGCAGGCTACGACAACAAGGAGTTCGGGCAGGTTCCCCTGCTGGACGCCGTCGCCACGCGCGACGACGAGGCCGAGACGGTGACGATCTTCGCCGTCAACCGCAGTCAGGATGGGCCACTGTCATTGGACGGGGACTTGCGGAGCCTGCCCGGCTACCGGGTCTGGGAACACATTGTGCTGGAGAATGCCGACATGAAGGCGACGAACACGGCGGCCCGCCCCGACGCCGTGACGCCGCACACCGGCGGCGACGCCGCGCTGGGCGCAGACGGGCGGCTGACGGCCGCCCTGCCGCGCCTGTCCTGGAACGTGATCCGACTGGGGCGGGGGTGAGAGACCTCACCCCGGCGGCGTCTTAACCCTCTCCTTTCCGAAGGAGAGGGTGGCACGGCTAGGGTTTTATTGGGGTTGCCGTGCCGGGTGAGGTATCGGAGGTCAGGCGAGGTATCCATCACCCGAAGCGGCCCTGGACGTAGTCCTCCGTCTCCTTGACCTGGGGGTTGTTGAAGATCTGCGGGGTGTCCGCGAACTCCTTCAGCTCGCCGCGCAGGAAGAAGCCGGTCTTCTGGGAGACGCGGGCCGCCTGCTGCATATTGTGCGTGACGATGACGATGGTGTAGCGGCGCTTGAGGTCCTCGATGAGCTGCTCCACGCGGAAGGTGCTGTTGGGGTCCAGCGCGGAACACGGCTCGTCCATCAGGATGACTTCGGGCTCCACGGCCAGGGTGCGGGCGATGCACAGGCGCTGCTGCTGGCCGCCGGAGAGGGCGAACGCCGAGACCTTCAGCTTGTCCTTGACCTCGTCCCAGAGCGCCGCGCCGCGCAGGGTCCGCTCCACGACCTCGTCCAGCTGCCGACGACCGTTCATGCCGTGGATGCGCGGGCCGTAGGCGATGTTGTCGTAGATGGACATCGGGAACGGGTTGGGCTTCTGGAAGACCATGCCGACGCGCTTGCGCAGGTCCACCACGTCCACGCGCGGCGCGTAGATATCCTGATCGTCCAGCGTGACCTTGCCCGTGAGGCGCGTCCCGTCAATCAGGTCGTTCATACGGTTCAGGCAGCGCAGGAACGTGGACTTGCCGCACCCCGACGGGCCGATCAGGGCCGTGACCTGCTGGGGGGCCACGCCGATGTTGATGTCCTTGAGCGCGTGAAATTCCCCGTAGTAGAAGTCCATGCTGGCGGCCTGTACTTTCGGCCCGCCGGGGGCGAGTTCCATCGGCCCGGTCGTCATCGTCTCTGTCTCGGCCATCGGTGTCACTTTTCTTCCAGGACGCCGCCGCGCGTGGCGTAGCGGGCCGCGATGCTCAGGATGAGGATCAGAAGGATCAGGATGATCGCGGCGGCCCAGGCGTAGTTGTTCAGGATCGGCGTGGGCAGCTGCGAGTAGTTGTAAATCGTCAGCGGCAGGGCGTCAATCGGCGAACGCAGCGACGGCACGGTCAGGTGACCGACTTTGTGCGTCGGGAAGAACACGTTGCCGAGGATGGTGAACAGGAGCGGGGCCGTCTCGCCCGCGATGCGTGCCAGGGCGAGCATGATGCCCGTGATGATGCCGCCGCGCGCCGCCGGAAGCACCACGCTCCACATGGTGCGCCAGCGCGTCGCACCCAGGCCCAGGGAGGCTTCGCGCAGGGCGAAGGGGACCAACCGCAGAATCTCCTCGGTGGTCCGCATGATGGTCGGAATCATCAGGATGCCGAGCGCGAAGCCGCCCGCGTAGGCGGTGAAGGAGACGCTGCCGTGCGTGGCCTTGGCCGTCGGCAGCACGACGACGGCGTAGGCGAAGATGCCGACGACGATGGACGGCAGCCCGTTCAGCACGTCCGTGAAGAAGCGCACCAGGGAGGCGAACTTGCCGTGGGCCTCCAGCTGGTAGATGCCGCCGAGGATGCCGAACGGCAGGCCGATCACGGAGGCCAGGCCGATCAGTGTCAGCGTGCCGAGGATGGCCTGCGCGATGCCGCCCTGGGAGTAGTTGACGTTGTTCGGGACGCGCGTGAGCAGCCGCCAGTTCAGGAAGTGCAGGCCCTTGGACATCAGGAAGAACAGGACCATGCCCAGGATGAAGATCGCCAGCGCCGCCCCCAGCAGGCAGAGCGACAGCATGACCACGTTGGTGACCTTGCGGGCGACTACGTTCCCGCTGGTGCGGCCCAGCGGGCGGGGCGGCGGCTGTGCGGCGACGCTCATGGGCTACTTCACTCCCTGCACGTCTTTGGCCGTGTAGAAGACCAGCAGCCGCGCGAAGATGTTGACGACGATGGTGACGAGGAACAGCACCAGGCCGACTTCCACCAGGGCGGCCTGGTTGATGCCGCCGAACGCCTCGTTGAACTTGTTGGCGAGGACGCTGGACAGGGTGTAGCCGCTGTCGAACAGCGACCAGGAGATGCCCGACGGCGTGTTCGGGGACTGGTTGCCGATGACCATGGTGACGGCCATGGTCTCGCCGAGCGCGCGGCCCAGGCCCAGGATGACCGCGCCGATGATGCCGGAGCGGGCGTAGGGCGTGACCACGCGGGAGATGGTCTCCCACTGGGTCGCCCCCAGGGCGTAGGAGCCTTCCCGCTGGGAGCGCGGGATGGAGCGCAGGATGTCCCGCGCGACCGCCGTGATGAACGGCGTGATCATGATGGCCAGGATGCACCCCGCCGCCAGCATGTTGTTCCCGCTGGCGTTGCCCCGGAACAGGAACCCGACCACGGGGGCATGGTCCCAGTGGTGGTCCGACGCCGGCTGGACGAAGTGCGCCTTGAGCCAGGGGATCATGATGAAGATGCCCCAGAGGCCGTAGACCACGCTGGGGATTGCGGCTAGCAGCTCGATCAGGAACGTCGCCGGGGTGCGTATCCAGCGCGGGGCCATCTCGGACAGGAAGATCGCCGCGCCCAGGCTGACCGGCACGGCGAGGACGAGCGCGATCAGCGACGAATAGAGCGTCCCGAAGATGAACGGTAGGGCGTGGTAGCTGTCGGTGTCCTCGTTCCAGTCCGAGCCGGTCAGGAAACTCAGCCCGAACTTGTGGATGGACGGCAGGGAGGCGTGGAAGAGTTGGGCGAAGAGCCAGATGATGATGACGAAGATGCTTAGGGAGGCCAGGAACGTAATCGCCGAGTAGACCATGTCGCCGAACCGGAAGGCGGAAGACAACCGGGGCGACTGGGGTTTCTGAACAGCGGCGTCCTTCAGCGACGGCTTCGTCGCGGAAGGGCTGATGGGAATGTTCGTGGTACGATCGGCCATGAATGACGGCTTCCCCGACGGGACGAATCGGGCTGGGTTCGGCGGCGGCCATGAGGCCGCCGGTGCGGGGTGATTGTACCCCACGCCGGCGGCGGATGCGACGGGGCGGTTAATGCACCGTGGCGAGCAGGGCGAGGGCGCGCGCGCGGATGTTGTCCGGCAGCGGGGCGTAGTACAGCCCGGCGGCCTCCGCCTGGCCGTCGGTCAGACACCAGCGCAGCAACTCCTTGACGGCGGGCTTGGTGCCATCCCGGTAGACCAAGATGAAGGTGAAGCCGGTGATCGGGTAGCCGGCGGGGTTGGCCGTGTTCACGGCCACCTTGCGGAAGTCCGCCGGCATGGTGACGCCGGAGACGGCGATGGAGGTGTCCTTGACGTCCGGGTAGATGAACTTGCCCTTCATGTTGCGGACCAGGCCGTAGGTGATGTCATTAGTGACGGCGTAGGCCAACTCGATGTAGCCGATGCCGCCGTCGTTCTGCTTGACGAGCTGCGCGACCCCGGCGTTGCCCTTGCCGCCCAGGCCGACGGGCCAGCGGACGGCCGTGCCGTGCCCGATGCTGGCGCTCCAGTCATCGCTGACGTCGCTCAGGTAGGTGGTAAAGATGTTAGTCGTACCGGAGCCGTCCGAGCGGTGCGCCGGCTGGATGCTGATGCCGGGGAAGTTGGTGCCGGGGTTGAGCTTCTCGATGGCTGGGTCGTTCCACTTGGTGATCTTGCCGGAGAAGATGTCGGCGATCACGGGGCCGGTGAAGCGGACGCCGGGGCCGATGCCGGGGACGTTGTAGGCGATGCAGACGGGTCCGGCGACGGTGGGGATGTGCAGGATGCCGGGCGCGGCGGCCAGCTGGGCCTCGGTCATGGGGGCGTCGGACGCGCCGAAGTCCACGGCCTTGGCCGTGATGTCCTTGATGCCGCCGCCGGAGCCGATGGCCTGGTAGTTGATCTGCAGGCCGTGGGCCTGGCCGTACTCCTGGAACCAGCGGTTGTAGATCGGGGCCGGGAAGGTGCCGCCCGCGCCGTTGATCTGCTGGGCCTGGGCCGCGCCCGCGAGGGCAGTCAGCCCGGCGGCGAGGCCGAATGTCAGTGCGACGATGCGCTTCAGGGAAAGCATTGCGGAGATGTTCCTCCATCCGAGATTTGCGGCAGGTGTTTTCCCGCCGCAGGGGATGTCTTTGTGTTCCGTCGCCCCTAGTATACTTTCTAGTGTGCAGAACAATTGTTAAGAGAATGTTAAATTTTTCGCGCGGCGCAAAAAACGGGCCGGGACACGTTCCCGTGTCCCGGCCCGGCCTGTTCGCATGACGATCAGAACTTGACCTGAAGTTCCGTGGTGAACAGGCCGATGCGCTGAGGGACCGGCGAGTTGGCCGCGTGGGCGACCTGGAACGGCTGCTCGTACCACACGCGGAGGCGGGTGGCCTTGTCCAGATTGTACAGGATGCCGTAGCCGAGGTTGGTATCGTCGTAGGAAGCGCCGCCGGAGGTGTAGCCGCCGCCGCTGGAACTGTAGAGGTTGCCGCTGTTGTTTTGCGCGCTGTGCGAGCGGTACAGCGCGTCGTAGCTGGCGGCGACCGTCAGCGCGTGGTTGCCGGTCTGGTTGAACGTCCAGCCGCCCTGGACATAGTAGGCGCTGATCTGGTTGTTTTTGACGTAGGGGTCCGTCACGAAGCCGGGGCCTGCCGTCGCCGTCGCGCCGGTGAAGTAGCTGCGCTGCTCGAACTTGCCCTTCTCGAACTCGGCGTTGACGAAGAAGCCCACCGGAAGCTGTAACTGGCCGTCAATGCCGAACAGCTGCTTCTTGGGGTCGCGCTGCGGGATCGCGGCGGTTCCCGTCGTGGTCGTGGTCCCGATCGGCGTTCCCGCGACGGGCAGGCCGGGGCCGCCGTTCGAGAAGATCGTCGTCGTCACAGGGGCCACCGCGCCGGCGGGCGTGTTGGGGACCTCGCCGTCGTAGTAGGAGACGCCGAGGCCGATGACCTTGTTCTTACTCTGGTAGCCGATCCGGTAGATGCTGTCGATGTGCCGGGTCGTGTTGTCGGTGGCCCGGCCGTTGGGGTTGACCGCCGAGTAGGACAGCTTCAGGCCGCTGGGCAGGAACAGGAGCTGCGACGGCGTGTTGTAGGCGACCTGGACGCCTTTGACGTAGTCCTCGTTGCTCCAGATGCCCGCGCCGCCCTCGTTGAAGCCGAGCGGGCGCTCCGGGCTGAGAGTCACGCTCGAGGAGAGCGGCAGCTCGTAGCCGAAGGGGTCGTAGAACTGCCCCGCCGTGAAGGTCGGGTACAGAGCGGAATTGCCGGTCCCTGGGGTGTACGAGACGTAGCCCTCGCGGATCGTCACCTGCTGATTGGTGGAGTTCAGCGCGCCCGACGCATCGAGCTGAATGCCGAATTTCACGTTGCTGGTGGGCGCCCCGGCGACCTTCAGGCGGGAGCGACGTATCGTGAACGACTGGGAGTTGTTCCGCGAATCGTAATCGCCGTTGTAGGCGCCGTTGCTGAAGGGCGTGCCACGGGGGAAGTACAGGTTGTTGCCGCTGCCCGTCGCCGCGTAGCGCCCCTGGATGTAGCCGCTGATGGTGTACTTGGCCTTGGGGTTGGAGCTGTAGGCGGCGTCGGCGGTGGCCTGCGCCTTGTTGGCGATCGCCTTGGTGTCAAGCACGTCCTGGCGCAGCGAGTCCAGCTCGTCGTTGAGGGTCCCGACCTGAGACTGGATCGCGGCCAACTCGGTCTGGAAGTTGTCCACCAACGCCTGAATCTTGTTCAGGTCGTCCTGCGTGACCGGGGTTCCGGTCGGGGTGGTGAGGGTGCCGACCTTCGTGCTGAGGTCGTTGACCGTCTGCACGATGCGGTCAATGACGGTGGCGAACTCGTAGCGGGTGAGGGCGCGGCCGCCCAGGAACTTGCCGTCGGGGTAGCCCTTCACGTAGCCCTCGTTGGCGAGGTCCGTCACGGCCTGGTAGGCCCAGTGGTTCGTGGGCACGTCGGGGAACTGCGTCCCCTGCGCCTGCGCCGGGTGTGCCCCGGCGACAGCGCCGAGCGCCAGCGCGCCGCATGCGAGCGCGGATTGCCAAATCTTCACGTGTGTCCTCCTCGGTCATCGCGGCCCGTGAGATCGTTGTCTCCGGGACGCGGCTCTGTGAACGCCTGAGCAGCAGCGACAGAGGCGCGGAAACAAGAAGGGGTCACATCTTTGTGTCGTTATCCATGTCTATGGTAACACGCAAAGATTTCCGATCTGTTTCCATAGCGCCCGCCTGCCATGTATGGCGCTCACCAGGCAAGAATGGGGTCCAGAGCGTACCGACCACTATTCTAACACACATTTGTTAAGGGAATGTTAAGACTGATAGGATTGCCGGGGATATTTTTCGGCGGCGGGGCGCGCGGACGGCACGGCGGCGGGCAGCACGTAGACGGGGTTGCTGAAGACCCAGGGCTTGACGCCCAGGCAGAGGCGGCCCAGGCGGCGGCGGTACAGGTAGACCTCGACCCGGTACGCCCCCGGCTCGGCGGCGAGGTAGTCCAGCCGCCCGCCGCGCGCCGAGGCGACGCGCCGCCCGTCTTTGAGGAGGTGAATCAGGGTGCGGGTGCGCGGCGCGCGCGCCGTCAGCCGCACGGTGGGGGCGACGCCGTCTTCGGCGGGCGACGGTAGGGCGACGGCGTCGCCCATCAGCGCGGCGGGCGCGTTCTCGGCCCCGGCGTGGGCCTCGAAGACGAAGCCCGACGAGTCGCCGTAGTTGTCGTAGGCGATGTAGCAGTGTCCGGCGGCCAGCGCGCCGTGGATCAGCGCGCCGTCGGCGCGGCCATCCGGCGGTGTCGGGCGGGCGGGGACGTTGCCGCCGGACAGCGCCCGCGTGGTCAGGACGTGGGTGCGGAGGGTGCGGAACAGCTCTTCGTAAGTGGGAATCGGATACTTGCGGCGGGCGACCTTCATGACGGCGTGGGCGTCCAGGGAGCCGATGCCGACCACGCGGGTCGGCGCGCCTGCGGCGTCGCGGGTGGCGGTGAGTTCGTCCCACAATCGCAGTTCGCGGGCGGGCCGGGAGGCGACCCAGTGGAAGGCGCGCTGGGGCCGGGCGCTGCGGTAGGTGGCCCAGGCGAGCAGGAAGCCGGGCAGGCTGATTTTGGCGCGGGCGATGGCGCTGAGGTTGAAGACCTCGAGGCCGATGCCCTCGCGCCGGGCCTCGAAGTCGCGCCAGTGGTCCTTGAGGTCGCACGGCAGGGCGATGAAGCCGACGCCGCCTCGGTCCTGAATCTCTTGCTGGACGTGGTCGGCGTCATCGGTGGGGAGCGGCAGCAGGTCGGGCGGCACGTCCATCGCCAGCAGGTGTCCCCGGTCGGTGGTGATCTCGGTGCCGACCAGCACCAGGGTGCGCCCGCGCCAGCCGCCCTCGCCGTGGGTGAGGGCGTCCAGATTGGAGTGGTCGGAGAGGGCGACGAAGTCCAGCCCGGCCCGGTCGGCGGCGGCGGCGACATCGGCGACGCTGCCCAGGCCGTCGCTGTAGGTGGAGTGGACGTGGAGCGCGCCCGCGTAATCATGGTAGGGCGGCAGGGCGGGCGGCTGCCCATCGCCCGTCCCCACGCCGGGGTAGTCCGGCGGCGGCGGCGACCACTGGAGGCGCTCGCGCAGGGTGGCGAACAGCCCCTCGCAGGTCAGGATGGAGAGCCAAAGGCGGGCGCGTGACATCTTGCTCACGGGGCGATCACTCCGAGTGAAACTTCTACGGGCGGGTGCTCGGGGGTATGAAACCCCCGGCATTGGTAAAGCAACCGTCCTTCGGACGGAAGGGTTCGGAAAGAGCGATCTCGCGCCCGGAGGGCGCTTGCACTGTCAATGCCGGGTCGTTCATCGGCCCGAACACCGACCACAACACACAACTGCCCATTGTAACACGAATCCGGCGGTTTTTGCTCCCGTCGCACATCACCCAAAAAGAAGAACCCCGGCGTCCTACTCTGGACGCCGGGGCGATGCGCAATCGGGCGTCAGTCGCCGTTGCGCTGGTAGCCGCTGGAGTTGCAGGAGCCAGCCACGTCCCAGGCCCAGGTCGGGCCGTCACAGCCGCTGATGTAGGCCTTCGGGGTGTCCGTGCCGCCATCGTTGGTGACGAACTTCACATGGCCGTCCACGAATGCGATGGCGCAGCCCATCTTGTGCCACACTTTGGTGTCATCCTGGTCCCAGGGCGGGTTGTAGCACCGGAACATCCGCGTCTCCGAAGGGCGCGCGAAGTACGCCAGGGTTAGGACCGCAGGACCGGTCGCGGCGCAAGCGTCCCCGGCCGCAGGCGTGTAGTTGCCCGCGAGCGGCGCGCCCGGTGCCAGCGAGATGGTGCCGCCGCCGCCGCAGAGGCCGTTGGCGTCGGCATTGCCGCGAGCGCCCGGCTGCTCGTACCCGGTCTCGTTTTTATCCTGATAAGGATTCGAGAAGTTCTCGTGGGTGAATTTGTAGGAGCTGCCGTAGATCGCCTGTAGTCTCTGTCCGCCTGCCTGGGCGGCCGTGAGTGTCAGGGGTAGCGTGTCGCCACCGGCGGAGGTGTCAAATCCGGCGTCGTCGGGGCAGAGGAACGCCTGCTGACTCTTGACGTAGGGCATGATCTGCGCGTGGATGCCTTGCTGGGGTACGCTGAGGACCTGAGACGTATAGGGGCCGACGAGGAAGGCTGAGGCGTAGCCGATGGGCATACTCTCGTCGTTGTCTTGGTTATACTGGAGGATCGCCAGCGCGAATTGCTTGCAGTTGGAGACGCAGGTGATCTGCCGGGCCTTCTCGCGTGCCTGGGCGAAGACGGGGAAGAGGATCGCGGCGAGGATCGCGATGATAGCGATCACGACGAGAAGCTCAATCAGAGTGAAACCCTGCCGAGAGCGGTTGTTCATGTGGTTCTCCTTTTTCGGATGCCGCTTACGTGTATGAGGTGACATCCGCGCCCGTATCATACAAGATTTTCCGGGCGCGAATGTTAAGAGACTGTTAAATCTTCGCGGCGCGGACGAAGAAATTTGTTCCCAATGCGCCTGACGCCCTTACTTGGCCGCCGGGGCGGCGGGGGCGACGTCAATCTCGACGGTGTGGGCGGGCGGCAGGGTCGCGGCCACGACGGCGTCCACACCACCCGCCGGGTCGGGCGTCACGGAGACGATGCGGGCAGCGACCGGCTTGACCTTCTTCTTATAGGCCGAGAACGCCGTCACGGCCAGCGACTGCCCGGCGGGCGGGGCGGCCAGGCGCACGGGGATGTCGCCCACCGGGACCGGGAAGAAGTTGGTGTTGACGGCCATGACCGTGCCCGTGGCCGCCGCGCCGGAGTCGCCGTCCGGGCGGTCCAGCTCCAGGTGCCAGGGCTGAAGAATCTGGGGCGTGGCCGTGGCCCCGTCCACCGTGAAGAGGATGTAGTGGTAGTAGCCGCCCCGGTCCGGCGTGGCGTCCAGGGGCGCGCCCGCGCCGCCGGAGATGTAGTAGTCCACGCCGTCTTTGTTGGTGTGCCAGTAGATGTGGTTGTGGCCCGCAAAGACGGCGCGGACGCCGTACTTGACCATCAGGGCATGGAAGCGGTCGCGCTCGGCGACGGACGTCCAGCCGGTGTCCACGGTCGGCGTGTCCGGGTCGGGCGGGCCATACGGGTAGTGGTGCAGCATGACGAAGATGTTCTTTGCGCTCTGGTTGGCCTGGAGATCACTCTCGAGCCAGGCCCACTCGGCGTCGTCGAGCGTCGCGCTGCCGATGGTGCCGTCGGCGTGGGGCGGGCTGGTGTTGACGGCGATGAAGTGGCTGTGGCCGTAGTCGAAGGAGCCGTAGAGCGGCCCCATGCGCTTCAGGTAGACCGGCAGCAGGTCCGGGTCCAGGCTGAACTCGTGGTTGCCGGGGGCGTTGAACATCGGAACGCCGGTCAGCGCCGCCCCGGCGAGGAAGGAGTCGTACTCGGCGTTCGCCTCGGCGGGCGTGTCGCCATAGCCCTCGATGCAGTCGCCGGTCCAGAGGGTGAAGGCGGGATGAATCCACCCGATCTCGCGGCAGATCTCATCCAGCGACGGCGGGTTTGAGGTCCCATGCCCGGCGGAGCGGTTGTCGCCGGTGACCACGAACGTGAAGTGGTCCGGGTCCGCCGGGGCGGGCAGGGCCGTGAACGGCGTCGGAACCGGGGGGAACGGCTTGGTGGAAGACGCGCCGCAGGGGGCGACAAGCAGGGCGCAAAGAGCGCCTATCAACTGGGTTCGTTTTTGCATTTTTTCTCGCAAGGGAAAGCCCCAGTCCGCCAGAGGGCGGAACTGGGGCGACGAAGCCGCGTGAACCCCGCGGTTTAGGGGGAGTTGCGAACGAACGGACCGCAGGGGTCGGTCGTTCCGATGCGCGGTGCGCCGGTGGGGCCGTCACAGAAACGATCGACTTGATAAGGATTGATCGTCCCGTACCCAGCGGGCTTGTCGGCATGACTCTCAAAGTGAACATGACCGTCGGCGAAGGCGAAGTTCTCGCCGAGGTTGTGCCACACGGACTGACCGGCGGGCAAGGCACCCGCTCCCGCCCAGCCGGGGTTCTGGTCGTGCATCAGGGTCGTGTTGGAGGGCTGATAGAAGTCCGAGAGCGGCATGGGGTTGGGCGGCGCAGTCCCGGAGCCGGACCAGGTGAACGTCGGATGTCCGTTGCTGTCCACGGAACCGGTCGGGGTCAGTGCGCCCTCCATGTCACCGGCCTTCGCCACGATCCCACCGTAGTAATTCCCGGTGGTGACCGTACCGGCAAGCGGGATGAAGCTGAAATTCTCTTTGGTGAATTTGTAGGAGTGACCGTAGGCGTTGCCATACGAAACACCAGACATATTGGAGCAGCCGCCCGCGCCGCAAACAGGATCGGTATTGACCGCCGTGTTTGTTTTGTCATAGCCGGGGTTGGTGGAGCCGCCGGACGAGCCGATGCCGGAATCGTCGGGGCACGAAAAGACGCCCTGGTTCTTCACATACGAGTTGAGGAACGTCTGGGGTCCACGCTGGACGGCGCCGGGATTCTTTTGGGCCGTGGCTGGTCCGATACACCAGGCGTCCTGGGAGGCCGGCATCATGTCCTCATCGTTGTCCTGGACGTACATCAGGATGGCAAGCGAAAATTGCTTGAGGTTGGACGCGCAGGCAATGGTGCGGGCCTTTTCGCGTGCCTGGGCGAAGACGGGGAAGAGGATCGCGGCGAGGATCGCGATGATGGCGATGACGACGAGAAGCTCAATCAGGGTGAAACCCTGCCGAGAGCGGTTGTTCATGTGGTTCTCCTTATTTTTGCAGCCCGATCATGGGGGCACGGCTCAATCATACACCATGTACACACGTCCGTATGTTAAGAGAATGTTAAATTTTCGGCCCGCGCAGAACTTTTTCGGTCCCCCTGCGTTTGAGGCAGTTTGCATTCGCGCGCGAGGGCGGGTATAAAATTTCCCACACGCGAGGGGGCACAGACAGATGACACAGGGGCTTGAGGGGCTGCAGGCGCGGATGGCGGAGGTGCAGGCGGTCCGGGCCGCCGCCGCCGTGCTGGGGTGGGACCAGCAGACGTATATGCCGACGGGCGGGGCGACGGCGCGCGCGGGCCAGCTTTCGGTCCTGAGCAAAATCGCGCACGAGATGGCGACCGGCCCGGAGACCGCGCGGCTGCTCACGGCGGCGGAGGAAGAAGTCCGGGACGCCGCCCCGGACTCCGACGAGGCCGCCTACGTTCGGGTCGCCCGCCGGGACTTCGACCAGTCGGCGAAACTGCCGACGTCCCTGGTCGCCGAACTCAGCCGGGTCACCGCGCTGGCCCACGAGCAGTGGGCGCAGGCGCGCGCCACGAACGATTATCCGAAGTTCGCCCCCTGGCTGGAGCAGATTCTGGACCTGACCCGCCAGGTCGCGGGGCATCTCGGCTACGACGAGGTGATGTACGACGCCCTGCTGGACCTGTACGAGCCGGGCATGAAGACCCGCGAGGCCCAGGCGATGTTCGACGCCATCCGGCCCGCGCTGGTGTCCCTGGTCCGGGACGTGGTCGCCCACGGCAAGGACTACATTGATGACTCGATGCTCCAGCGGGACTACGACGAGGCGACGCAGACCCGGTTCGGCCTGGAGGTCGTCCAGCGGCTCGGCTTCGACATGACGCGGGGCCGCTCCGACCGGGCCGTCCACCCGTTCTGCACGTCGTTCGGGCGCGACGACGTGCGAATCACCACCCGCTTTGATAAAAATTGGCCGCCGATGTCCCTGTTCGGCTCCATCCACGAGACCGGCCACGCGCTGTACGACCAGAACATCGCCGCTCGCTACGACGGCAACATCCTCGGCGACGGCGCTTCGCTCGGGGTGCATGAGAGCCAGTCCCGGCTGTGGGAGAACCTGGTGGGCCGGTCGCGCCCGTTCTGGGGACACTTTTACCCGCAGTTCCAGACGCTCTTCCCCCAGGCGCTGGGCGACGTGCCGCTGGAAGCGTTCCACCGGGCCATCAACAAGGTCTGGCCGTCGGCGATCCGCGTGGAGGCCGACGAAGTCACCTACAACCTGCACATCCTGCTGCGCTTCGAGCTGGAGAACGACCTGCTGGAAGGCCGTCTGTCCGTCGCCGACGCGCCCGCCGCCTGGAACGCCAAGATGGAGGCGTACCTGAATGTCACGCCCAAGAACGACACGGAGGGCATCTTGCAAGACGTGCATTGGTCGGGCGGCTCGCTGGGCTACTTCCCGACATACACCGTCGGCAACCTGCTGTCCGTGCAGCTTTACGAGAAGGCCGACGCCGATCTCGGCGGCGAGGTCGGCGCGCAGATCGGGCGCGGCGACTTCGCGCCCTTGCTGGGCTGGCTGCGCGAGAACGTCCACCAGTGGGGCCGCAAGTACGACCCACCCGCGCTGGTCCGCCGCGCCGTCGGCGGCCCGCTGGACCCGACTCCGTACCTGCGCTACTTGCGGACGAAGTTCGGCGCGCTTTACGGCGGCGGGTGAAGGAGAAAGGGACAACCATGACACTGAAACTGGAGACGCCGACCGAAGAACTGACGCTGCGAGTCCCGCAGGACCTGGACGCGGAGAAGCGCCTGCGGCTGGCCGTCGCGCTGTTCGACGCCGAGATGCTGACGCAGGGGCTGGCGGCGCAGATGGCGGGCCTGTCCCGCGTGGCCTTCTACGACGCCCTGGGACGCTTCGGCGTGACGCCGTTCCAGTACACCTGGGAGGAGGCGTGGGAAGACGCCGCCATGCAGGCGGAAGTCGAAAAGAAACGACGCCACGGGCAGGACGCGCCGGATTTGAGGGCCGCCGGGTTAAAAGCGTGTACAGAAAGCCCGGTGCGGGAACCCCGCGCCATATGAATTCGCGGCTCATTGCTGCAAGGTCCGCCTTCGCGGACGTTCGGAGAGATTGTCTGCGTCGGCGAAGGCCGACCTTGCATTATCCAAGCCGCGAATTCATTCGCCCGCCAACTCGGCCAGCCGTCCTGCGGACGCAAAGCCCGCCACGGCAGTGGCCGTCCGCAGGACGCCCGGCGTCCTCGCCCACGAGCCGGGGGTTTTCAACCCCTGGGTTCAACCCCTGGGGCCTAGCGGCAGATCGGCGAGGTCTGGCCGTGACGGACGCCGGACTGACTCCGCGACCGAAGCGGGTATCATAAATCACACAGTTGGGAGATTTTGATGCCCGGACATGACATCATCGTGATCGGTGCTTCGGCGGGCGGGGTGGAGGCGCTGGCCGCGCTGGCGGCGGGCCTGCCGACCGACCTGTCGGCGGCGGTCTTCGTCGTGCTTCACCTGCCCGCCTACGGCGTCAGCGTCCTGCCCGCCATCCTGAGCCGCCGGGGTCCCCTGCCGGCCCGACACCCCGTGGACGGGGAGCCGATCCGGCCCGGACACATCTACGTCGCCCCGCCCGACCACCACCTGATGCTTGAGGACGGCCACATCCGGCTCTCGCGCGGCCCCTCCGAGAACGGCCACCGGCCCGCCGTGGACGTGCTGTTCCGCAGCGCCGCCCGCGCCGCCGGGCCGCGCGTGATCGGCGTCGTCCTGACCGGGGCGCTGGACGACGGCACGGCGGGGCTGCTGGCGGTCAAGCAGCGCGGCGGCCTGACCGTCGTGCAGGACCCCGATGAGGCCCTGTTCCCCTCCATGCCGCGCAGCGCCGTGGACCACGTCGCCGTGGACCACATCCTCACACTCCCCGCCATCGCCCCGGCACTGGCGACGCTGACCCGCGCACCGGTTTCCGAGAGGGATATGCTCATCATGCCCGATGAAATGCAGACCGAGGTGAGGGTCGCCGCCATGGACCCGGCGGCCCTGGAGGCGCCCCGCGCCGGGGCGCCGTCCGGCTACACCTGCCCGGAGTGCCACGGGGCACTGTGGGAGGTGGAGGACGGGCGGATGATCCGGTTCCGCTGCCGGGTCGGCCACGCCTACTCGCCAGACAGCCTGATCGCCCACCAGGTCCGGGGGCTGGAGGACGCCCTGTGGATCGCCCTGCGCGCCCTGGAGGAGAGCGCCGCCCTGGCGGAGCGCCTGACCGAGCGGGCGCGGCAGCGCGGGCACGACCTAGCGGCGGGCCGCTTCGCCCAGCAGGCGCGTGACACCCTGGAGCGGGCGGCCATCGTCCGCCAGGCGCTCAGCCACACACAGATGGACGCGGCGGACACGGTCGTCGAGCCGGACGAGACCCTGGAGAGTGAGCGGGTCGCGGCGGCCATTGGGAGTTCCCCATGACTGCCCCCGCCCCCGTCGCCGACCCTGAGTTTGACGCCCTGCTGGACTACCTGAAGCGGACGCGCGGCTTCGACTTCGCGGGCTACAAGCGCATCGGGCTGGCGCGGCGCTTCCAGAAGCAGATGCAGACGCTGGGGCTGGCGAGCTACGGCGACTATCTGGACTACCTGGAGGTCCACCCGTCCGAGTTCGCCGCCCTGTTTAACGCCATCCTGATCAACGTCACCGCCTTCTTCCGGGACGCGGCGGCCTGGGAGTATCTGGCCGCCGAGATCGTCCCACGCCTGCTGGAAGACAAGGGGGCGGACAGCACGGTCCGGGCCTGGGTCGCGGGGTGCGCCACCGGCGAGGAGGCGTACACGCTGGCGATGGTGCTGGCCGAGGCGATGGGATTGGATGAGTTCCGCGCGCGGGTCAAAATCTATGCCACCGACGTGGACGAGGAGGCCCTGAGCCGCGCCCGCCAGGCGACCTACACGGGGCGGGAGGTCGCCGGGGTCCCGGAGCCGCTGCGGGAGAAGTACTTCGAGTGCGTCGCCTCACGTTACGTGTTCCACCGCGATCTGCGGCGCAGCGTCATCTTCGGGCGCAACGATCTGGTGCAGGACGCGCCCATCTCGCGCGTGGACCTGCTGACCTGCCGCAATACCCTGATGTACCTGAACGCCGAGACGCAGGCGCGCATCCTGTCCCGGTTCCACTTCTCGCTCAACGACGGCGGCTGCCTGTTCCTGGGCAAAGCCGAGATGCTGTTCTCGCACGCCCCGCTGTTCCAGCCGTATGACCTGAAATGGCGGATGTTCCAAAAGGTCGCCCGGCGCGGCCTGCGCGCCCCCCTGCCGCTGCCGGACCGCCCGGAACGCGACCAGGCGAAGGCGGACACGGGCCGGCAGGTCCGCATCCGGGAGATGGTCTTCGACAGCGGTTCGGTGGCGCAGATCGTGGTGGACTTCGGCGGCCAGGTCGCGCTGGTCAACGACCAGGCGCGCGGCCTGTTCCGCCTGAGTTCGCTGGACCTGGGCCGCCCGTTCCGGGACCTGGAACTGTCCTACCAGCCCACCGAGCTGCGCTCCCTGATCGAGCAGGCCATGACGGAGCGTCGCCCGGTCAGCGTCAAGGAGGTCCGGTGGCTGACCTCCGGCGGCGAGGCGCGCTACCTGGACGTGCTGGTTCTGCCGGTGCTGGACACGGCGGACAACCTGCTCGGCGTCTCCATCACCTTCGCCGACGTCACCCGGTTCAAGCAATTGCAGAGCGAGCTGGAAGTCACAAACAGGGAGCTGGAGGCGGCCTACGAGGAGCTTCAGTCCACCAACGAAGAGTTGGAGACCACCAACGAGGAGCTGCAGTCCATCAACGAGGAGCTGGAGACGACCAACGAGGAGCTTCAATCGTCTAATGAAGAATTGGAGACGATGAACGAGGAGTTGAACTCGTCCAACGAGGAGCTGCACACGGTCAACGAGGAGATGGGGCTGCGCGGCGCGGAACTGGACGAGCTGAACGGGTTCCTGACCTCCATCCTCGCCGGCCTGCACGGGGCCGTCGTGGTGGTGGACGCGGACCTGGCGGTCCAGGTCTGGAGCGAAAAGGCACACGACCTGTGGGGCCTGCGCGCCGATGAGGTGACGGGCAGGCATTTCCTGAACCTGGACATCGGCCTGCCGGTGGACCGTCTGCGCCCGCCCATCCGCGCCTGCCTGGCGGGCGAGTCCCCGGAGGAGGCCGTGGCACTGGACGCGACCAACCGGCGCGGCCGGGCGATCTGCTGCCGCGTCACCTGTACCCCACTGCGCAGCCGGAGCGGGGACATCCGTGGGGTCATCCTCATCATGGAGGGGCTGGAGCCTTGAGCGCGGGCGTAGGCCCCACAGGAACACACCCCACAGGAACACACCCCACAGGAACACACCCCACAGGAACACACCCCACAGGAACACACCCCACAGGAACACACCCCACAGGAACACACCCCACAGGAACACACCCCACAGGAACACACCCCGGCGCGGCGAGCCGCGCCGCAAGGGTCATGCGACAATGTTTAATGCCAGCCTGGTAGAAGGGTATCTGTAAATCATGGCGGTTGATGAATTCGGAAAACAGATCGGGGCGGCGGACACGCGCGCCGCCGCGATGCGCGAGGCCGGGGCGGGGACAGTCCTGATCCCGGAGCTGTTCGAGGAACTGAACCTGTCGCTGGAGGAATTGCGGGTCGCCGAGGAGGAGCTGCGCCAGCAGAACGACGAGCTGGGCGAGACGCGGCTGCGCGTGGAGCAGGAGCGGCGGCGCTACCAGGAGTTGTTCGACTTCGCCCCGGACGCCTACCTGGTGACGGACCCGGAGGGCCTGATCGCCGAGGCCAACCAGGCCGCCGCCTCCCTGCTGGGCGTGACGGCCCGCCGCCTGGTGGGCAAGCCGCTGGCGGCCTATGTCGCCCCGGACGCGCGCGCGACCTTCCGCACCCGGCTCAGTCGCGGCCTCCGGGACGCCGCCGCCGCGTCCTGGCACACCACTTTGCGGCCCCGAGGACGGGGCGCGGCGCTGCCGGCGGCGGTCAGCGTCGGCACGGTGCGTGAGCCCGGCGGCCGGCTGACCGGCCTGCGCTGGCTGGTGCGCGAGCGCCGCCCGCAGGAAGCCGAGATGGAGGCCCTGCTCGCCGCCGCCCCGGTCGGCATGGCCCTGCTCGCCCCCGACCTGCGCTACCTCCAGGTCAACGAGGCGCTGGCGGCCATCCACGGCCTGCCCGCCGCCGAACACCGGGGCCGCCACGCCCGCGAGGTGCTGGCTGAGCCGGTCTGGCGGACCGTGGAGCCGCTGCTCCAGCGCGCGCTCGCCGGGGAGACCATCCAGGACGTCGAGGTGACGCACGAACTGCCCGCCAAGGAGGAAGGCCCACGCCACCTGCGCCTGTCCTTCTACCCTGTCCACGTCGGCGGCGAGGCGCGGGCCGTCGGCAAGTCCGTCCAGGACATCACGGCGCGCAAGAATGCGGCGCAGCGGCAGGAGCGGGACCTGGCGCACAGCCGCCACATCGCCGACACGCTGCAGACGGCCCTGATGCAGACGGTCTCCGAGAACGCCTTCCCCGGCCTGTCCCTCGCCACGCTCTACAAGGCGGCGTCTCAGGAGGCCGGAATCGGCGGGGACTTCTACGATGTCTACACCGTGGACGGCGGGGAGGTGGCCCTGGTGGTCGGCGACGTGTCCGGCAAGGGGCTGTCCGCCGCCACCCACATCGCCGAGGTCAAGTACACGCTGCGGGCGTTCCTGCGCGAGAACCCGTCGCCGGGACACGCCCTGGCCCGCCTCAACGACTCCGTCTGTGAGGCGCAGCGGCAGGACGGCTGGGGCAACGCCTCCCTGGTCGTGCTGGCGTTGGCCGTCGTTGACCCCACGACCGGCGGGGCAGTCTACGCCTCCGCCGGGGCCGAGCCGATGCTGATCCTGCCTCCCGGCGACGGCGAGGTGGAGGAGATCGGCCGCCGCAGTGGCCTCGTGCTGGGTGTCACGCCCGGCCAGCAGTACCTGGAGACGGCGCTGACGCTGGAGCCGGGCGCGATGCTCCTGATGGCGACCGACGGCATCACGGAGGCGCGGCAGGGGGGCGAGATGCTCAACCTGGACGGCCTCAAGCGCCTCGCCGCTGAAGCGCGCCATCTCCCGGAGGTCGGCGAGATCAGCCGCGCCATCCTGGACGGCGCGCGCGACCACGCCGGGGGCATCCTCACCGACGACGCCTGCCTGCTCCTCGCCCGCCGCCGGGAGAGCTGACCGCACCCCGGCGTTGCGCCCGGCTCGTCAAACTCCTTGACACGCAGGCGTTAATACCTTATAATGGGACGGTGAGAGCGTCGCCAGTGACGCCGCGCCCGCGCTTGCCCCGACCAAGGAGTCCGAATCCCATGCACTGCCCCCGCCCGCGTCTCGTCCTGCCGCTCGCCGCCCTGCTGCTCGCCGCCCTGTCCACGTCCGTCCCCGCCGCGCGGGCCGCCGAGCCGATGGTGGCCGCGCCCCGCGCCGTTCCGGCGGCCTCCATGCTCGCCCAGGCGCACCTGATGGGGCGGCAGGCGGCGGACACGCCGATGAACGCCGCGCTGACGCTGCCGCTGCGGAACACGGCGGCCCTGGACACGCTGCTCAAGCGGCTCTACACGCCCGGCGACCCGCTCTGCGGCCACTACCTGACCTCCGCCCAGTTCGACGCCCAATTCGGCCCCGCCCAGTCCGACTACGACGCCGTGACGTCCTACCTGCGCGGCCAGGGCCTGACGGTGACGCCCTACGCCTCCCGCACCCTGGTCGGCGTCTCCGCCACCAGCGCCGTCATGGAGAGCGCCTTCCACGTCCACCTGAACCAGTACCGGACCGCGTCGGGCCGCATCGCCTTCGCCAACGACGCCGCGCCCCTGATGCCCGCCTCCATCGCCGCCCGCATCAACGGCGTCGTCGGCCTGGACGATCTGGTGCTGCCCCACCCGCACCTCGTCGTGCGTCCGCCCGCGAGCATCTTCTCCCACACCGTCGGGAGCGGCGCGATGGGCGGCCTGACGCCGGACGACATCAAAAACATCTACAACCTGAACGCGGCCAGCGGCGTGCAGCTCGCGGGCGAGGGGCAGAGCATGGCGCTGGTGGAGCTGGACGGCTACGACACCGGCGACATCCGGCAGTACATCACCCAGTTCGGCCTGCCCATCAACCCCGACAACACGAGCATTCTGGTCAACGTGCCCGAGGCCGGCTACACCGGGCCGAGCGGCGGGGACGGTCAGGTCGAGGTCACGCTGGACATTGACATGATGCTGGCACTGGCCCCGCGCGCGAACCACATCTACGTGTACGAGACGAGCGTCCCCGGCGCGACGACGCTCCCCAACACCAGCGATGGCGGCGTCATCTTCGGCATCCTTGAGGTCATGACCGCGATCGCCACGGACGACTTTGCCCAGACCGTCAGCTGCTCCTGGGGCTACCCCGAAGATTACATCCTCGCCCTGGAAAACGGCAACACATCACAGTACGCGGCGCTCCTGGACGGGGAGAACGCCCAGCTGCAAAAGATGTCGGCCCAGGGCCAGTCGTTCTTCTGCTCCGCAGGCGACGCGGGCGCCTACGACGACCTGATCACTCCCTCGGTGGATGACCCCGCGGACCAGCCCTACGCCACGGCGGTGGGCGGCACGACTCTCCAGGTCACCAACCCCGCCACGGCCAACGCCGCCTATAGTTCCGAGACGACCTGGGACGACGGGCCGGGCGACGCGGGCGGCGGCGGCTTCAGCAGTTTCTTCGGCAAGCCCTTCTACCAGTACAGCAGCGGCAGCATCAGCGACCCCGCCAACCCGGTCGGGGCCACGGGCGGGACCTACGGCCTGGTCCCCGGCACGACACTGACATTCCCGTCCACGCCCAAGCGGGACCTGCCGGACGTCTCGCTGAACGCGGACCCGAACACCGGCTATACCATCTTTGCCGGGATCACCGGCCAGCCCGCCATTGTCATCGGCGGCACGTCGGCGGCGGCGCCGCTGTGGGCGGCGTTCGCGGCGCTGGCCAACGAGGCGCGCGCCGCCGACAGCCTGGGCGTCACCCCCGGCGTCAGCCCCGGCCTGGCGACCACGCCCGTCGGCTTCATCAACCCGCTGATCTACCAGATCGGCTACGGGCAGTACGGCAGCTACGCTCAGGACTTCCACGACATCGCCGACGGCTCCAACAACCTGCTCTACCGCGCGGGCGTCGGTTTCGACGACGCGACCGGCTGGGGCAGCTTCAACGGGGCCAACCTGCTGCGCGACCTGGCCGCCCGGTATCCGAACACGGTCGCGGGCACGACGACCGGCACGGGGACGACCGGCACGACGACCACCACCGCCGTCACGTTCCCGCCCGGCATCCAGATGATCTCGGAGCCGCAGGCGTTCACCGGCCTGACCTTCGCTGACATCTTCGGGCTGACGACGCCGGTTCCGAGCAACGGGCCGATCCTGTTTCAGTGGCAGCCGCAGACGCAGACCTACGCCAGCTCCAACGGCACGACGTCCGCCACCCTGGTCAACACGCTGACGCCCGGCCTGGGCTACTGGCTGTACGTGCCGACCTACCTGACCGCCGGCCTCACGCCGACCGCGACCGGAACCGTGCTGACCGCGCCGGTCACGGTCTCCCTGTCCACGGGATGGAACCAGATCGGCGACCCGTACACGTCGGCGGAGCCCCTCTCCAGCATCACCGTCACCGCCGGGACGACGGCGTCCCCGCTGCCGGGGGCCGGAGGCCAAATCTACGGCACCCTCTACACCTACCCCGCCGGGGCGACCCGGTACACCGCCGTCAGCGCCGCGTCGGGCGCGGCCTTGCAGCCCTACGCGGGCTACTGGGTCTACGCCTTCCAGCCCGTCACCCTCACCTACAATTGAGGGAACATTTCGGCGTCACCGGGGTTCCAAAGCGCGGGGGTTCGTCCCCCGCGCTTTTCTTTCGGGGTCATCCGGCCCGAAAACTGGTATAATCGGGGGCATGGGGCGCGAGATGACAGGGTGGCTGCACATGGCGGCGGCGGACTGGTGGGGCGGCCTGCGCGCGGGCGCGGACGTGCTGATCGTCGCCTATCTGATCTACCGCCTGATGATGCTGGCCAAGGGCACGCGCGCCTGGCAGATCATCTGGGGCCTGGGCGTCTTCGCGCTGATCTTCGGCCTGTCGTCGTGGGCGCAGCTCCACGCGCTGAACTGGATTCTGCGGCAGCTCTTCCAGGTCGGCGCGGTCGCCCTGGTCATCCTGTTCCTGCCGGAACTGCGTCACGCCCTGGAAGACCTGGGACGGCTCGGCTTCTGGGGCCGGGGCTTCACCGGGCTGGACAAGGAAGACTTCGCGGGCACGGTGGCCGAGCTGGTCCGCGCCGCCGGAACGCTCTCGGACCGCAAGATCGGGGCGCTGATCGTCCTGGAGCGCGAGACCGGGCTGACCGACGTGATCGAGACCGGCACGCTGGTCAACGCCGTGGTCAGCGCGGAGCTGCTGGGGACGATCTTTTACCCCGGCTCGCCCCTGCACGACGGCGCGGCCATCATCCGGCGGGACCGCGTGGTCGCGGCGGGCTGCACCCTGCCCCTGACCGATAACCCCGTCGGCCTTCCGGTCCACACGCGCCACAAGGCGGCGCTGGGGATGTCCGAGCGGAGCGACGCCCTGATCCTGGTCGTGTCCGAGGAGACGGGAATCATCTCGGTCGCGTTCGAGGGCAAGATGGAGCGGGGGCTGCGCGACGACCGGCTGCGCGACCGGCTGATTCAGACCTTCACGGGCCGCGAGCGCCCGTCCCGGAGACGCCTGCGCGTCTCGCGCCCGTTCAAGTCGCCCAAGCCCCCCCCGCCGCTGCGCGCCGAGGGGGACGCGCCCGCCCGCGATGTCGCCTGAGCCTTCCGAAGACCGTTCCAAAGCCATCATGCCCGCTTTCATCCGCGAAAACCTGCCCTACAAGATCGCCGCGCTCATCTTCGCGGTCCTGCTGCACATTTACGTCGCCGGCCAGCAGTCACCGTCGCGGGTGATGACGGTGCCGCTGGCCGTGCGCGGCCTGCCGCCGAGCCTGCTGCTGGGCGAGGACGCGCCGCGCCAGATGATGCTCACCCTGAGCGGCCCCGCCGACGCGGTGGACCAGGCCGGGCCGGGCGACGTGAGCGCCTACGTTGACCTCACACACGCTCGCGCGGGCAAGGGACTCGTCGCGCCCGTGCTGGTCAGCACCACCGGCGACCTGCGCGCCGACCCGGCGCAGGACACCGTGACGCTGTCCCTGCTGCCGCGCGAGACGCGCCGCCTGGACGTGGCCGCCGCCGACCCCGGCCCCGCCCTGTCCGGCTACCGCTACGAGGCCCCCCTGATCTCGCCCCGCGCTGTGACCGTGTCCGGGCCGCAGGACGCCGTGGACGCCGTCACCCGCCTGGTCGTCAAGACCGACGCGCCTGCGGACGTGGGGACCGTGGACGGCGACTTCGACATCGTCGCGCTGGACGCCCAGGGCGGCCAGGTGCAAGACGTGACGCTGACGCCCGCCCGCGCCCACGTCGTCATCCACATGGTCCGCGCGCCCGTGGTCAAGACGGTCCCGGTCAGCCCCGATGTCACCGGGGCGCTCGCCGCCGGCCGTCAGATCGGCGGCGTCGAGGTCAGCCCCCGGCTGGTCCTGATCTCCGGCAGTGCAGCCCGCCTGGCCCAGATCACCTCCGTCGGAACCGCGCCCGTGGATATTTCCAACGCGGTCAGCGATGTGACCCGCACCGTGAACTGCGTCGCCCCGCCCGGCGTCACCTTCACCGGCGCCAGCGCCGTCACCGTGGTCCTGCACGTCACGTCCCAGCCCGCGCCCGGCCAGACACCGACGGCGCCAGCGCCGCCCGTCAGCCCGCCGGCCTCGAACCCGACCGTCCCGCAGAGCGGGCCGCCCGTTCCATCCACCCCTTGAGGAGACACTTCCCCCGCATGACCGAGAAACTGTTCGGCACCGACGGCGTGCGCGGGTGCGCCAACACCGAGTTGACGCCCGCGCTCGCCCTGGCCCTGGGAGCCGCCGCCGCCCGCGTATTGGGTCGCGGCCACGCGCCCACGTTCGTGATCGGGCGTGACACCCGCATCTCCGGCCCGCTGCTGGAGGCCGCTCTGACCGCCGGCCTCTGCTCGCAGGGCGCGAGCGTCGTCGGCCCCGGCGTCCTGCCCACGCCCGCCGTCGCCGGCATCGCCCGCGCGCGGGACACGGGGTACCGTTTCGACGCCGGCATCGTCATCTCCGCCTCGCATAACCCGTTCGCGGACAACGGCATCAAGTTCTTCGGCCCGGACGGCTACAAGCTCGACGACGCCCTGGAGGCGGAGATCGAGGCGCTGGTCCCGCAGGCGCACACCCTCCCGCGCCCGGCGGGCGCGGGCGTGGGACGGATGCGGCGCGACCCGCACCTGCGCGACCTGTACGCCCGCCACCTGGAGGAGACGATGGAGGGGATGCGCCTGGACGGCATCCCGCTGGTTCTGGACGCCGCCAACGGGGCCAACTCCGAGATCGCACCGCGCGTGGCGTTTGACCTGGGGGCACGGGTGACGACGCTGTCGTGCGCCCCGGACGGGGTCAACATCAACGACGGCTGCGGCTCCCTGCACCCGCAGGAGATGATGCGGCGCGTGGTGTCCGAGGGCGCGGCCCTGGGCATGGCCTTTGACGGCGACGCAGATCGAGTAATCTTGGCCGACGAGCGGGGGCGCATGGTGGACGGCGACCGCGTGATGCTGCTGATCGGTCGCCACCTAGCGTCCCAGGACAAACTCGCCGGGAACACCGTGGTCGGGACCATCATGAGCAACATGGGCCTGGAGGCCGCCCTGCGCGAGTCGGGCCTGACCCTGCTCCGCACGGCCGTGGGCGACCGGTACGTCTCCGAGGCCATGCGCGAGGGCGGATACATCGTCGGCGGCGAGAAGTCGGGGCACTTGATTTTCGGCCACCTGACCACCACCGGAGATGGCCTGCTGACGGCCCTCCAAGTGTTGAAAGTGATGCTGGAGACGGGAAAGCCGCTGTCAGAATTGGCCGACCAGATGACCGAGTACCCGCAGGTCCTGCTGGGCGTCCCCGTGCGCGACCGCGTCGCCTGGCAGTCCGACCCGGACATCCGGGCCGCCATCGCGGCGGCGGACGCGCGCCTGGCGGGCCGGGGCCGCCTGAACGTGCGCGCCTCCGGCACGGAGAAACTGGTGCGCGTGATGGTGGAGGGCCGGGAGCAGGCCGAGATCGAGGCGCTGGCCCAGGAGCTGGCCGCCCTGGTGAAGACGAAGTACGGGGCGGAGTAGGATACCTCACCCGGCTCGCTGAGGCTCGCCACCCTCTCCTTCCGAAAGGAGAGGGTTAAGAAGGACCGTTTCTCGCCCTCATCCGGTTGTCTGACCCCCTCTCCTTTCGGAAGGAGAGGGCTGGGGTGAGGTATCTTTCGGAGGACTTCTTGTGTGGCATCGTTTCGGGCCGGGGCTGAGGGCGGCGATCCTACGCGCCGCCGAGCGGGCGGGCGAGGGCGACCTGTCTTCAGCACATCTGTTGTGGGGCATCGGGGCCGTTCCAGACACGGTGGCGTCGCTCTTGTTGGCGCATTTGGGTGTGACCGGCGCAGCCTTGCAGGAGACAGCGGCGAATCTGGCACCGCGCGAGCAACCCGCAGGCAGGCCGGAGGCGACGCTGACGGCGGAGGCGCGGGCGGCGGTGGAACGCGCCTACGCGCTGGCCCTTGATCTGGGCGACCTGCCCATCGGCGACGAGCATCTGCTGCTGGCTTTTGCCCGTGAGCCGGACGGCAGCGATGCGGGCCGGGCGCTGGCACAACTCGGCGTCACCTGGCGGCGGGCCGGGCGGGCGCTGATGGCCGTGCAGCCCGCGCGGACGCGCGCGCCTGACGGGGTGGATGTCCCCGGCCTGGCACGCCGTCGTCTGCGGGCGGGCGCGCGGACGGCCCGCACACGGACGGGGCAGATATTCTACGCGGTGACGCACTACGGCAAGCCGTTCATGCCTTACCTGCTCTTCCGCAAGCGCACCTCCGACGATCCCTACCCCTTCTATGCCCGCCTGCGCCGTGACCCGCTTTATTGGGACGCGCTGATCAAGCAGTGGGTCGTCACCGGCTACGCGGAAGTCTCCGCCGTGCTGGCCGAGCCGCGTTTCTCGCACCGGCAGTTCGCGCTGTCGTCGTGGGGCGTGGAAGAGCCGCCGCCGCTGGTCGCGCGCGAGTTCCGCCGCCTGAACGGCAGCCTGGGGCGGCAGATGCTCTTTCTGGACGGGCCGGAACAGACCCGGCAGCGCAGTCTGGTGGCCCGTCAGTTCACCCCGCGCGTCATCGCACAGATGCAGGACCAGATTCAGGAGATCACCGATGGGTTGCTGGACGCCGTCGCTCCAAGAGGCCGCATGGACGTGATCGCCGACCTAGCTTTCCCCCTGCCCGCCACGGTGATCGCGCGGATGTTGGGCGTCCCTGCCGATGAGTCCCCGCAGTTCAAGAAGTGGTCAGACGACTTCATCGCCTACATCGGCGGCGAGACGACGCTGGCGCAGGACCTGGCGGCGTACCGGAGCCTGGACGACCTGAACGGCTACTTCCGCGCCGCCCTCGCCCAACGACGAACCGCCCCCCAGGACGACGTCATGACACTGCTCCTCCAGGCCGAGGCGGACGGCGCGGGGCTGACCGAGGAAGAAGTCATCGCCAACTGCCTGCTGCTGCTGGCGGCGGGCCACGAGACCACCACCCAGCTCATCGGCAACGGCCTGCTCGCCCTGCTGCGCCACCCGGAGCAACTGAAAAAACTTCGTGACGACCCGGCCCTGATCGGCCCCGCCGTGGAAGAGTTATTGCGTTACGACAGCCCTGTCCAATGGACCAGCCGGGTCACGCGCGAACACTTCACGTGGCGGGGCAAGACGTTCGCCCCCGGCCAGATGGTCAGCATCGCCCTAGCGGCGGCCAACCGCGACCCGTCCCAGTTCCCGGACCCGGACAGGCTGGACATCACGCGCGCCGAGAACCGTCACCTCGCCTTCGGCACCGGCCCTCACTTCTGTTTGGGCGCGGCCCTGGCCCGCATGGAAGGCCGAATCGCCCTTAGCACGCTGCTGGCCCGCTTCCCCGGCCTGCGACTGGAGCGACAAAGGGTGCAGTGGTCCGGCAACTTCACCTTCCGCGCCCTGCGCGCCCTGCCCGTGTGCTGGCCTGCGGAATCGCCGCGCCCGGCCCGATAATTTGGGTCATGTTCGACGTGAATTTCCTGTACGCCTCCCTGCTCTGGGGCACGGTGGGCGCGGGCTTCTGCCTGTACGGCAAGAAGCAGGCCGCGACGGTCCCGCTCGCGGGCGGCCTCGTCATGGTCGCCCTGTCCTACTTCGTCCCGTCCGCCCTGCTCATGTCCCTGCTCGGCGTGGCCCTCATCGGCGGCATGGTCTGGCTGATGCGCCGGGGCTATTGACAGCACAGCCCACCCGTGGAATAATGCCGGTAATGATAATTCCCACGGAAGACATGGACACCTGCCTCCAGGTGCTGCAGCAGATCGCCGACGCGCACGGGACCGTTCCCAGAAACGACCGGTTCAACAGCCTGGTCGCCAAGGTCTACCGCGAGGGCAAGCGGCACGACCGCAATGCCGAGCGGCGGCGGCAGGAGGCGCAGGACCGCGCATTGATGGCGGCCACGGCGATGGTGCAGATCCAGCGCGACGCGCTGCCGGCGGCGGCCCTGCCCCCGCCGTCCCTGCCCGCCGGGCGGACGCTCAACCAGCCGGAGTGCTGCTACGTCTGCAAGCAGGACTATACCGAAGTCCACTTCTTCTACCACCTGCTCTGCCCCAGCTGCGCCGCCTTCAACTTCGAGATGCGCCACCTCAGCGCCGACCTGACGGGCCGCACGGCCCTGATCACCGGCGGGCGCGTCAAGATCGGCTACCAGACCGTGCTGCGCCTGCTCCGGGACGGCGCGAAGGTCATCGTCACGACCCGCTTCCCCCACGCCGCCGCCAAGCGCCTCCACGCCGAGACTGACTCCTCCGACTGGGCGCACCGCCTGCGCGTCTGCGGCCTGGACCTGCGGAACATCCCTGCCGTCGAGTCGTTCGCGCGTCACCTGCTGGACACGGAGCCGTCCCTGGACATCCTGATCCACAATGCCGCGCAGACGATCCGCCGCCCGCGCGGCTTCTACCAGGAGCTGATCGATCAGGAACGGCGTCCGCAGGCGACCCTAGCGCCTGGCGCGCGCCGTCTGGTCCTGAGTGACGCGCCCAGCCCGACACGCAATTCCGACGGTGGGGCGATGCTGCCGCTCGCCCGTCAGGCGGTTCTGGATGTGCTTCCGGCGGACCAGTGGGAGGACAACGAGGAGCGGGCCGACTCGCGGACGACCAACAGTTGGCTGCTGCGCCTGGACGAAGTCAGCGCGCCGGAGATGCTGGAGGTCCAGCTCGTCAACGCCGTCGCCCCGTTCCTGCTCAACAGCCGCCTGAAGGCGCTGCTGATGCGCTCCGAACACGCGCGCCGCTTCATCGTCAATGTGTCCGCGATGGAGGGCCAGTTCAGCCGCCACAAGACCGTGTTCCACCCGCACACCAACATGGCGAAGGCCGCCCTGAACATGATGACGCGGACTTCGGGCGAGGACTATGCCAGGGACGGCATCTACATGAACAGCGTGGACACCGGCTGGGTCACGGATGAGAACCCCGCCCCCAAGCGCACTCGACTCCAAGAAGAAGACGCTTTCTTCCCGCCACTGGACATCATTGACGGCATGGCGCGCATTTACCACCCTATCGCCCAGGGCCTCAACGCCCCCGAAACGCCACTCTACGGCCAGTTCCTCAAAGATTACGCCCCCTGCCCGTGGTGACAAACAGGCTTTTCTTGGAAGCAGGCAGACTTGGCACGGATTTTGCTATCTTGGGGAAGCGTGAGGGCAGCGCAAGACCTCGCCCGTGGAACATAAACAAGCCCTGGGCCGCGCGGGCGACGGAGTGCATCGGCAGCGGCCCCACGGCGTCACGCGCCGGGACGGAGACGGAGTTTTGCCCCCGGAGGGCGGGCGCGGGCACGAGAACAGGGCAGCCGCTCGGCTGCCCTGTCTTGCCGTTAGGCGGAAGCTCAGAGGGAGGCAAGGAAGGCGGGCACGTCGGCGGCGGCGATCTCCTCCGGGTCCAGAACGTTCAGGCCCTCCGCCGCTGCCGCCCGCAGCAGGCGCTTGTCAGCACTTACTAGGGCGCAGCCTCCAGCGCCGTTTTGCGAGAAGCGGAGGAACGCGGCAAGAATGACGGCGTCCGAAGCGTTGATGTTGTGCCGGTCAACTAATGCGAGCGCATCCGGTATGTCTGCATCGGCAGTCAGCAGGCGGAAGCCGGTGCCGTTCAACACCTCCTGTCTGAGCAAAGAGCGGGCACCATGGAACGTCGCGTCTTTCATGGCCCCAGCATTCCGCCTGCGCCTCAAGATGGCGGCGGTTTCCAAGTGTCCCAAGTATGTCGTCACCATTTCGGTGGCATCGGGAGCCGCCCAGAGGGCATCGACGGTGTCACTGCCGGACTCAATGAGATACCGCTTGACCAGCGCGCTTGCGTCCCAGAGGAGTTGCGGCATGGGCTACTCTTTGTCCCAGTCGTCCCCGTAGCGCATCCGCATCAACTCGCGGGAGCCGACATTGTCCTCCGGCTTGATGCCTTGCGCCTCCATCTCCGCGCGCACCATCGTGCGGAGCTTCTCGTGCGTCATCGTTGGGTCATAAATGATGCCCGCCTGGGCATCCGCCTCCCGCATCTGCCGCGCAAGTTCCGCTCGCTCCGCTGACAGCGCCGCTTTACCAGGGCTAAAAACCGTGGTCATGATGTCTCTCCTTGTCTGTATTATGCGCCGGAATCCGCCCCCGCGTCAACCGGCCCACCACGCCATCCAGGACTTCCAGGGAAGCAGGCAGACTTGGCACGGTTTTGCTATCTTGGGGAAGCGTGAGGGCAGCGCAAGACCTCGTAGGCGGCATCTCAGAGGGAGGCAAGGAAGGCGGACACGTCGGCGGCGGCGATCGCCTCCGGGTTCAGCACGGACAGACCTTCCGCTGTCGCTGCCCGCAGCAGGCGCTTGTCGGAGGCGACGAGCAGGCAACCCTCGCTGGACGCACGAGAGAATTCCAAAAAGGTTGTCAAGATGGCAGCATCAGCAGAGTTCAAGTTGTGAGCCAGCATCAAGGAAAGACTTCCAAAAATCAGCGTATCGGAAATCGTTAGGAGGTTGAAGCCAGGGACGCCAAGCACCTCTGCCCTCAGCATGGCTGAAGCGTTGCCGAATGTTGTCGTGCTGAGGGTACCGCTGTTACGTTTTTTCAGCAGGATGAAGTGCGTCTCCAGATAGCCCCACGGCGTGATCGCCATGTCCGAACGCGAGGCGGATTGTAAGATGGTGTTGACCGTATCCGTGCCGGTCTCGCTCGTGTACCGTTTGACTAGGGCACTGGCATCCCAACAAATCTGCGGCACCGCCTACTCCTCGTTGTCCCCATCGCGGGCCGCGATGATGCCCCGTGAGAAGATATTGTCCTCCCGCCGGATGCCCGCCGCGCGCAGGTCCGCCGCGACCATCGCCTGCACCTGCTCGATGGTCAAATCCGGGTCGCCGACGATGCCCATCTTGCGGTACTGCTCATCCACGACCCGCCGCGCCTCCTCTTTGTCAGCGAAGAGGCTGCTCAGGACCGGTTCCTTGACTGTGACTGTCATAACACTTGCCTCCATCCGATTTGGCTCTCTTTGGTTTCATTATGCGTCGGAACCCGCCCCGGCGTCAACTGGCTCATGCGGCCGTTCAGGATTTTCCCGGAAGCAGGCAGACTTGGCACGGATTTTGCTATCTTGGGGAAGCGTGAGGGCAGCGCAAGACCTCGCCCGTGGAACATAAACAAGCCCTGGGCCGCGCGGGCGACGGAGTGCATCGGCAGCGGCCCCACGGCGTCACGCGCCGGGACGGAGACGGAGTTTTGCCCCCGGAGGGCGGGCGCGGGGACGAGAACAGGGCAGCCACTCGACTGCCCTGTCTTGCGTCTGAGTGCTTCTGCCTGGAGTGCGCCCTACCGGCGGCGAAGGAAGGCGGGGATGTCCACATCATTGTCCTGCGGGGCGGGGCGGGGCGGGGCGGAGTCCTCGCGGGGAGCGGGGGCGGTTCCGGGAGCGCCGGGGCGCGTCGGGGCGGAGCCGGCGGCGGCGGTCGCCGTCGCGCGGGCGGGCGAGGCGCTGGAAGAGCGCTGGTCGAAGCCCGTCGCCAAGACCGTGATGCGGACCTCGTCCTGGAGGCGCGGGTCCTGAACGATGCCGAAGATGATGTTGGCGTCCTCGGCATCGGTGGCCTGCTGGATCAACTCGGTCGCCTCATGCACCTCGGCCAAGGTCAGGTCGGAGCCGCCGGTGATATTGATGAGCGCGGCGCGCGCGCCCTCGATGCTGGTCTCCAGCAGCGGCGAGGCGATGGCGGCCTGGGCGGCGTCCACGGCGCGGTGGTCGCCGGTCGCCTGGCCGATGCCCATCAGGGCCGTGCCCGCGTTGAGCATGATGGCGCGCACGTCGGCGAAGTCCACGTTGATGATGCCGGGGATGGTGATGATGTCGGAGATGCCCTGGACGCCCTGGCGCAGCACGTCGTCGGCCTCCCGGAACGCCTCCACCAGAGTGGCCCGCTTCTCCACGACGCCGAGCAGCCGGTCATTGGGGATGATGATGACCGTGTCCACTTTGTCGCGCAGGTTGTCCACGCCCTCTTCGGCTAGGCGGGAGCGTCGCGGGCCTTCGAACTTAAACGGCTTGGTGACGACGGCGACGGTCAGGATGCCGAGTTCCTTGGCGATCTCGGCGATCACGGGTGCGGAGCCGGTTCCCGTGCCGCCGCCCATGCCCGCCGTGATGAAGACCATGTCCGCGCCTTCAATCGCCTTCTTGATGTCGCTCTTGGACTCCTCGGCGGCGCTGCGTCCGACCTCGGGGTTGCCGCCCGCGCCCAGGCCGCGCGTCAGGTTCTCGCCGAGCTGGAGCTTGTAGTGCGCCGCCGAGATGTCCAGCACCTGGACATCCGTGTTCATGGCATAGAATTCCACGCCGGTCAGCCCGGCGTCAATCATGCGGTTGACGGCGTTCGTCCCGCCGCCGCCGCAGCCGATGACCTTGATGCGCGCGAACGCCGCCTCGTCCCGAATGCCGATGGCCATGTCAACTGTTCTCCCCGTATGAGTGCCGATGAATTTCTTAGGTAACGGTGCGTTGTGATTGAATAGGAGTATCAGGCACAGTATAGCAGAAATTGGCGCGGATTGCCAGCAGTGTGCAAAGAAAAGATTTCGGGCGACCCGCCCGAAGGATACCTCACCCCAGCCCTCTCCTTCCGAAAGGAGAGGGTGGCACGACTTGCCGTGCCGGGTGAGTTATCTCCGCCTACGTCCCCAGCGCCTGGCTGACCTTCTGGCGGAACCAGCGGGTGATGCGGCCCAGTAGGGAGTTGTCGCGGGCGACCTGCTGGACCTGCTGGTGGTGGCGCGCGCCGTACTGGACCAGGCCGATGGCGGTGGCGTAGATGGGGGAGCGTAAATCCTCGGCGACGCCGGACACGTCGCGGGGGATGCCCAGGCGAGTCGGCATCCCCGTCACCTGGCGGCACAGCTCTACGCTGCCCGTGAGCTGACTGCCCCCGCCCGACAGGACGATGCCCGCCGGGAGCAGGTTGAAGTAGCCCGACTTGAGAATTTCCTGCCTCACCATCGTGAACAGCTCGTGCATACGCGGCTCGACGATCTCGGCGAGGATGCGCTTGGGGAGCAGGCGCGGGTCGTCGCTGCCGAGGGAGGCGACTTCAAAGACGTCGTCCGGGTCCACGGAACCGACCATCGCCGAGGCGTCGTGAATCTTGACCCGCTCGGCCTCGTCGTGGGCAGAGCGCAGGCCGACACTGATGTCGCGGGTGACGTGGTTGCCGCCGACGGGGATGGCCGACGAGTAGGCGATGTCGCCGTCCACGAAGATGGCGATATCCGTGGTCCCGCCGCCGATGTCGGCGATGGCGACGCCGAGGTTCTTCTCATCGGGAAGCAGCACGGCCTCGGCGGTGGCGATGGGCTCCAGCACCATCATCTCGATGGTCAGCCCGGCCTTGGCGACGGACTTGGCGACGTTCTGGAGGAACGTCACGGCCCCGGTGACGATGTGCGTCTCGACTTCCAGGCGCGTCCCGGACATGCCGACGGGGAACCGAATGCCGCCCTGGCCGTCAATGGCGTAGGAGCGCGGGATGGCGTGGATGATCTCGCGGTCCGGCGGCAGGACGATCACCCGGCTCTGGTCCTGCACCCGCGCCACGTCCTCCTCCGTGACCTCGCGGTTGGCGTGGGTGATGGCGACCACGCCGCGCGAGTTCAGGGAGGCGACGTGTTCGCCGGTGACGCCGACGACCACGCGGTGAATCTCGTAGTCGGACATGGCGCGGGCCTTGTCCACGCTCTCGCCGATGGCCTGGGCGGCGCTGTCGATGTCAATGACGACGCCCTTGCGGATTCCCGCCGACAGGCTGTTGCCGACACCGACGATGTTGATTCGCCCGTGTTCCTCGATCTCCGCGACCACCGTACAGACTTTGGTCGTCCCGATGTCGAGGCCCACCACGCAGTCCCTGGCCACCCTCCTTCATCCCCCACTCGCCCGCCGTTCTTGTCGGCGACGCCCAGTCTTCTGTTAAATTTTTCAGTGCGCCCGGTGCGCCTCTTCGTGGCTGTCCAGCCAGTGACGGCGGATGATGGACAGGTTGACGAAGGTGCGCCCGCCGAGCAGCACCAGGGCGGCCAGCGCCAGGTCCTGCCCCATCCGCTCGCCCAGGTACGCCAGCAGCGCCGCCAGCAGCGTGTTCAGGACGAAGCCGGAGATGAACACGCTGGCCCGGAACTTGCCCTCCGTCCCGGCGCGGATGCCGCCGACCAGGGCGTCCAGGCCCGCCAGCGCCGCCAGGGACAGGTACTGTGACTCGGCCACCGGGACCGAGATCTTGGAAAAGTAGACGAGCGCGTAGCCCGCCGCCGCCGCGAGCAGTGCCAGCCAGGCCATGTCAGCCCCCCCCCGTCGCGTCGGTGTCCGTGCCGGTTCCCGCGACGGGCTTGGCGTAGCGGGGCGGCGGCGGGCCGGAGGACGCGGGCAGGACCAAATGCGTCGCCGTCTGCACCGCGATCATGGCCGGGTCGAACTGCCGGAGCTGGTCGCCGACGCCGCCGGGCAGGTTGATTGCCGTTTGTAAAGTCCCGGCGTCGCCGATGGCCCGGATCACATACGGCGGCGTCTGCGCCGTGTTGTTGACGAACACCGTGGGGCCCGCGCAGCGGATCGGGCTGGTGGCGATCAGGCGCTGGCTGTTGACCGAGACCGCCTCCGCGCCCGCCGCCTTCAGCTCGTTGACCACCTGGTTGATGTCGGTGTCGTGGATGATGTTCGGCGGGGCCATGCCCGGAATCTGCATCGTGGGCGGAATCGGCTTCTTGCTGTCATTGAGCGTCACGACGACGCCCGGCCCGGCCACCGTCGTCAGCCCCGCCGCGAACTTGGCCTGCTGCAGATCAGCCAGCAGCGCCCGGTCTTTGGTGGATTCTGATGAGGTGCCGCGCTCTAAATCAGCCACGCGCTGCGACTCCGAGGCGATCAGGCGCGTGTCGTCGGCGTCCTTCTGCTTCAGGAACTGGTACGCCACCGAGAGGCCGGCGTAGTTGTCCGCCGGGAGCTGCTGGCGGCGGATCACGTCGCGGGACTTGACGGACAGCCCCAGCAGCGCTCCGAGGATGGCGCAGAGCAGCACCAGGCTCGCCCACCAGGACTGCCTCGGCTGCGAAACGGCGATTTGCGAAACGGTATTACTGGCCATGGACTTCCCGGCGTTGATCCGCCCCGGTGAGAGTGACCTCCTCCGGGCGCGGCGTGTAGACCGGCTGCTGCGGGCAGCTCAGGTCCAGAAAAGCGATGCGCGGCGCGAGGCCGCCGTCGCTGAGCGCGGCCCGCGCCAGGGCGATCTTTTCGGGCAGCGCCTGGGGCTGGCCCAGCAGAATCCGCAGATTATCCCTGATATTTAAGCACAAATCCGCGTTTTGGTCAACCTCTATTTTCCGCACGGCCAGGTCCGGCGCTCCCTGCACCAGCGCCAGCAGCGTGTAGGCCCCGTCCAGGCGCGGGTCGGCGAGGGGACGGCCCGGCGTGAGCGTCGGCGCGTCGCCCTGCCACTCCAACAGGGGCACGCCGGGCGGGGGCGCATTGGAGACGCGGAACGGGACGTGCTTGCGGTCCAGCACCCAGTAGGTCTTCGCCCCCGCCGCGTCGGCGACGGCGAGCGCCGCGTAGGGCATCCGCTCGGTGACGTTCAGTACGAGGGTGCGCGGCAGCACGATGGTTCGGGTCACATGGTCAATCACCGGGTCATGGGCGAGGCGCGCGGCGAACGGCTCACGGAGGGCCATCCAGAAGATGTTGGTGCGTGCCGGCACACGGGCCTCCGCGAACACCTGCTGCGCCGGGAGGGTCTGCAGCCCGTTCACCCGGACGTGTGTGACTTGCAGGCGCGGGTTAGCGAACACCAGGAGCGCCAGTTCCACGACCAGGATCAGCCCACAGAGACGCCGGATCGTCCGTCCCCAGTCGTGCCGCCGCCGGTTCCGCCCCTTCTTCGGCGCGCGCACGGCCCGCCCAAAGTCCCCCCGTTCCGGCGTCTGATGATGCGTCTTATGCATAAATGCTGTAACACCGTAAGTGGTCAGTGTTCCTGATGAACTCTTTTACTTGCTCAGGTTTACCGAGCAGAGAACCGATGATGCACCGTGCTTTGATCTCATCCGGCAAGGTGTCGTTGAGAGCCGCCCCGCCATGAAGCAACAGCATAATCAGGTCCCGCGTCTCCGCATCAAGCGGGCGCTTCCAGGGACTTTCTCCAACCACCCGCAGTTTCTTGTCATCCAGAGTCGGACGCCCTGGGTGTTGGAAGGCATAGGTGTATTCTTTTTGACGCCAAACGTAACGCATCTCCCCGTCAGGGAAGTGGCGAAACAGTGGAGTGATCTTGTTCAACGCCTCGTCACCAAGCCCGGCGACGACCATCAGGTGTACCAGAAAAACCGTGTTGTCCAGCCCAATGACGTTGGCTAAAATCGGTTCCCAAGCCTCCGGCCCAGTATCAGGGAGGCTTAGAAGGCTAATGAACATCTCCTGCGTCTTCATCAGAGCGGGGAGAACGCTGATGTTTGCCTGCACCTCCGGGAGTTGGGCGTACTCGCTCATACCCATCTATTTCCTCTCAAGACGTCTTAACCACCGGTCCCACCGTCTCATATGGGGTGTGCTTTATGCACGGCCTGATTGTAATGCGCTACTTGAAGTAACGGCAACCCTGGTAGACGGTGCGGTAAATCGCATCAGCAATGTTCATTGCCAGCAACGGTGGGACGGCATTGCCCACCTGCGTAAACTGGCGCGCGGAAGGGCCGCAGAAGACGTAGTCGTCCGGGAATGTCTGTAACCTCGCGCACTCCCGCACCGAGAGTGTCCGGGGGATTTCCGGGTGTAGGTGTGAGCGCCCGCCCCCCTTGACCCCGCCCGCAATCACGGTCTTCGAGGGCAGACGCGGGTTCAAACGGTCCACCCTGCCGAGGTGATCGCGCTGCCCGTATTTCAGTTCCATGTAGCGCAGGATTGAGTCAGCCTTGTGCTGACGGGTGATGTGGTTCTCAAGCCCGTCCATCGGGGACTCAAGTGCCTTGAAGCAAGGAACGCGGGTTCCCACGGAAGCAGGAAGTTCCAATTGATTGGCCGAACGGGAGCCGCAAATGAAGGCGCGCATTCTTGCCTGCGGCACTCCGTAGTCAGCGGCATTCAAGACACGCGGCGTCGCCACGTCGTAACCGGCCTCCCGCAACGACTGGACGGCGACAGCGACCTGAGTGCCGTCACTTATTTCCAGTAAGCCCGCGACGTTCTCGATCACGAACGCGCGCGGCTGGAACTCCTTGATGTACCAAATGTAGTCGAACAGCAAGTTACCATACTGCTCATGCGCAAAGCCGATTCGCTTGAAGTTCTCACCGTCCTTCGAGAATCGTTGGTTGGCGGCGATACTGAACGGCTGACACGGCGGTCCACCATGAAAGACGCCTTCAAACGGCGGCTTGATGCCTAGCTGCTGGCGCAGCAGATGACTGAACTCATCATGGTTGCGTATGTCCCCGGTGTGCAACGGTGGGCCGAAAACGTTCCAGTGACTGCGGTTCTTACGAAGTGTCTCGCAGAACAGTTCGTTGATCTCAATAGAAGCGAGATGTTGGTAGCCGGCCTGTTCAAATCCGAGGTCCATGCCGCCGGCACCGGAGAAGAAACTGACAACGGGAACCCCGTGATGCTCCTGCCCAAAGTCTTGCAAAGGCCGAAACTTCGGGAACACGGCATCATCAGGAAACAGTCGCGCAGTGTCATTATGGCGATAGCTCAGATCGTCGTAGCTTAACCCACTCTTGTCCAGTTGCTCATCCAAGTCCACGCTGTTTTTGACGCACTCGTACAAAAGTTCAAGCTGACAGTCAAATGTAAGTTGTTTCTCCGTGTTTGTCATTGGATGACCATTCCTTTGGCTTCCTGATACACTCCGGCGGCTTCCTGCCTGGAGCGAAAGTCATTCAGCGTAGCGCTGTTGAGCCAGGTTTTGTAAAACGTGTGTACGCTCTTATGGCAGTTCGGGCAGAGCGCCACAATATCCTGTAGTGATGTTCCCGTTCCGGTGACAGTCAGGGCTGACGACAATGGCAGTAGGTGGTGAACCTCTAAGATGTTCTCCGTCCACGGGTACATCGTTTTCGGGTCGCACCTGCACATATCGCACAGATAGGGCCTCGTCAGACGCGAGAAAAACCATTGCCGCAGATACGGGCTTCTCTCTGCCCGGAGATGCATGACGCGAACGCGCTTGCCTTCTGTAAAGACAACGTCAGCCGGTTCTCGGCGGGTTGTATCCGCTGAAGCTCCGAAAACCAAGTTGGGGAAAGCACCAAGAGTCAATATCTCCTGAGCAGCGTCCGCATTGTGAGCAGTGGCAAGCGGTTCAGCCATCTTCTTGATGACATCAATGCTTTCGACATCGCCTGCTCGCACATCGAGATAAAGGCGATTTCGGTGCCACTTGAGAAAACTCGACTGGCTTAAGAAGATCAGTAACTCCCGCACCTGCCGTTCTTCATCACCCACTGGCATATAGGGTGTTGTTGGTAAGTTCACATAATGCTCAACACTTTCTAACCCTGTGCAATGGTTCCCGATAATCAGCGCAAAGACATCTTGAAGGCTGAGACTTGCTTCCCTCTGCGTCTCTATGGCGGCCAGCAAATATTTCAAAGATGCAGAGAAGGGAAACGTCGGAGTAACATCGGCACTGTAATCTTGAAAAGCCGGAAACGGGAAGTAGAAGCGCGGTGCGAGTAGCGAAAGATACTCGTCGACATTGACCGGGTCTTCCGTCTCAGCCGCAAGCCAGCGACATATTCCCGTAATGGCGAGGTAACCGCCTGTATCTGTCGCTAGTAGCGCACTCCCGAAGACACGCTTGTAGTTTCTCCACACCGTATAGTTTTTTGGTGAGAAGGGCAGTCCTGTGTTATCTTCTAGGGCCGGACGAAGCGCATCCTGATGACCCGCGTTTAGCCCAACCCCTTGAAGGGTGTTCAGCACCTTAGCGATTTTTACGAGCCTGTCAAAGCGGAAATAGTCCAGCCGTCCTTGGTCCCAACGCCAGCGATAGGGTTGCTGTCTCATTTTGACCGATGCTCCTCCAGCGCCAGCGCGATGAGTTTGTCCAGCAGGCGGGGGAAGGGGAGGCCGGCGGCTTCGGCGGAGCGGGGGAGCAGGCTGGTCGGGGTCATGCCGGGGATGGTGTTGACTTCCAATGTGTAAGTCAGGCCGTCGGGCGTCACGATCATGTCGGTGCGGGACATCCCCCGGCAGCCGAGAGTCTTGTGGCAGAGCGTGGCGATGGAACGCGCTTCGGCGGCGACGGATGCAGGCAGGCGGGCGGGGACGATCTCATCGGTCGCGCCGGGCGTGTATTTTGCCTGGTAGTCATAAAAGCCGCCGGACGGGACGATCTCGACGATGGGCAGAACGTCCAGCGTGTCGTTGCCCAGCACCGGGACGGTGATCTCCGTGCCCCGGATGAACTGTTCGACCAAGACGGTGTCGTCATGCCGGAAGGCCAGTTCGAGGGCCGGGGCAAGTTCTCCGGCGCTGCGGACGACGGCCATGCCGATGGTGGAGCCCTGGCGGCTGGGCTTGACGATGGCGGGCAGGGAGGCGAGGGCAGGAACGGCGTCGCCCCGGCGCAGGGTCGCGTCCTGGGGCATCCGAACCCCGGCGGACGTAAGGACGCGCTTGCTCATCGCCTTGTCCATCGCCAGCGCGCTCGCCAGGACGCCGCTGCCGGTGTAGGGGATACCCAGAAACTCCAGCATCCCCTGGACCGTGCCGTCCTCCCCACCCGGCCCATGCAGGGCGATCACGACGACATCAGGGGGGCTTTGTGTCAGCGCCCCCATGACGGCGGCGGGTTCGGCGGCGTCCAACGCGGTGACGACATACTGCTCAGGGTCCAGCGCGCCCAGAATCTGTCGGCCCGTGGACAAGGAGACCTCGCGCTCGGCGCTGGTGCCGCCCATCAGGACGGCGACTCGGAGCCTACTCATGCCGCGACCTCCGCCCGAGCTTCGGACGCCAAGTTCAGGTAACCCTCGGCGGCGGCGCGGATGTCGCCCGCGCCCAGGGTCAGCAGCAGGTCGCCGGGGCGGAGCATCTCGGACAGCCGCGCGGGGAGCAGCGCCTTGTCGCCGACATAGGCGACGTGGCCCGCGCCGCGCCGGTCGGCGGTCAGGGCGGCCAGGCCCGCGCCGGTGACGCCCTCCAGCGGCTTCTCGCGGGCCAGGTAGATGTCGGTCAGCACCACGGCGTCGGCGTCCGAGAAGCTCTCGGCGAACTCCATCTTGAAGTCCAGGGTGCGCGACGGCAGGTGCGGCTGGAACACGGCCACGATGCGCCGGTCCGGGTAGGCGCGGCGGGCGGCGGCCAGGGTGGCCCGAATCTCGGTCGGGTGGTGCGCGTAGTCATCCACGACCAGCACACCGTCCGCCGTCTCGCCCAGCCGCTCGAACCGGCGGCCCGTGCCGGTGAAGCTCGCCAGCCCGGCGGCGATGCGGGCGAACGGCAGGCCGAAGTGCAGGCCCACGGCGACGGCGGCCAGGGAGTTCAGGGCGTTGTGTCGGCCCGGCACGGACAGCGTGACCCGGCCCAGCGGCTCGCCGCGCCGGGTGACGGTGTACGAAGGACGCGGGCCGTCCAGGGCCACGTCCAGGGCGCGCAGCGCGACGCCCTCGGAGAAGCCGTAGGTCAACACGTCCGGCCCGTCCTTCAGGCCCGACAGCAGGCGCAGAACGTTGCCGTCGTCCCCGCAAACCACGGCCAGGTCGGACACTTGGGACAGAAACCGGCGGAAGGAGCGCAGTACGTTCTCCAGGTCGCCATAATAATCCAAATGGTCGGCCTCGATGTTAGTGATGACCGCGACCTGCGGGTTCAGGTCCAGGAACGAGTCATACGCCTCGCAGGCCTCGGCCAGAAAGACGTCACTCGCGCCGACGCGGGCGTTGCCGCCGTAGCGCGGCAGGTCTCCGCCGATCAGCACCGTCGGGTCCAGGCCGCCGTCTTCCAAAATGCAGGCCGTCATGCCGGTCGTGGTGGTCTTGCCGTGCGTCCCGGAGACGGCGACCGAGCGGGCGTAACGGTCCATCAGCCGCCCCAGCATCTCGGCGCGGGAGATGATCGGGATGTCGGCGGCGCGGGCGGCGGCGACTTCAGGGTTGCCCCCCCGGACGGCGGCACTGACGACCACCAGATCGGCCTGCCCCACCTGGGCACCGTCGTGTCCGGCGGCGGCGGCGACGCCGTACTCGCGCCGCAGCGTCTCCAGCGTCGCCGAGTCCTGCGCGTCCGACCCGGACACGCGGACGCCCTGGCGGGCCAGCACCCGCGCCAGCCCGCTCATGCCCGCGCCCCCGATGCCGATCAGATGAATCCGTTCCTGCATAGTCTGTCTCCCCTTCAAGACTTCCCTGTGTGTATACCCGGAAACTGTCACCAAACTGTAACCTAAGCCACACAGGCAAGCGCCAACACGGCATCGGCCAGGTCCCGCGCCGCCTGGGGCCGGGCCCGCGTCCGCGCCGCCGCGCCCATCGCCGCCCGCCGTTCCGAGTCGGCCAGCAGGGGCAGGAGCGCCGCCCGCAGCCGCTCCCCGGACAGACCCTCCTGCGGGACGATGACGGCGGCCCCGGCGTCGGCAGCGCGGCGGGCATTGCGCGTCTGCTCGTCGCCACCGGTCGGCACGAGCGGGATGAACACGGCGGGCTTGCCCAGCGCCGCCGCCTCCGTCACCGTCCCCGCGCCGCTGCGCCCGACGATCACATCGGCCAGGGCATACACGTCGCCGATCTCCTCCCCGACAAACCCCGTGACCCAGTATCGGTGTCTCAAGTCCGTGGGCAGGCCCGCCGCGACGGTCTGGAAATGTTCCCAGTCCTGCGCCCCGCACTGATGAACGATGCGGCACTCGGCCAGCAGAACGGGCAGCGTTTCTTCCAGGGCGACATTGATCTTGTGCGCCCCCTGCGCGCCCCCGGTGACATAGACCGTCGGCAGGCCGTCGTCTTCGGGCGCGAATCCCATCCGTTCCACGGCCCGGCCCCGGTCACCCCCGAACACGGCCTCACGGACGGGGTTGCCCGTGACAAAGGCTTTCTTGCGCAGGCGCGGCGGCAGGTCGTTCAAGGCTCCTTCAAACGACAGGGCGATCCGTGCCGCAAAGCGGGCCGCGATCCGGTTCGCCAGCCCGACCTGGACCGTCTGCTCATGGATCAGCGCCGGGATGTGAAGTATCCCGGCGGCAATGACGGGCGGGACGGAGACATAGCCGCCGGTCGCCAGCACGACATCGGGCCGGAACCTTCGCACGGCGGCCAGCGACTGCGCGATGCCGACGGGGACGCGCGCCATGTCGGCCAGGTTGCGACGGCTGACCAGCCCCAGCGGATTGCGGGCGCGCCGCAACTTGCCGCTCTGGACGCCGACGAACGGGACCCCAGCCTCACACGCCAGCCGAGCCTCCACGCCCTGCGCACTGCCGACATATAAAAAATTCGGCTGCCAGTCGGCCCCCTGCCCCATCGCGCGCAGCGTCTGAATGACGGCCAGGGCGGGGGTGACGTGTCCGCCCGTCCCGCCGCCCGTCACCAAAACGCGGACCTCGCGGGGCGCTACTTCTCCCACGCGCGGCCCCAGCGGCGGTCCCAGTCCCGCTCATAGCGCGCCGGGGGGCCGTCCCCGCCGTCCGGCCCGGCCGCGCCGGGGCCGTCGGGGTAGGTCGAGATGTTGAGCAGCAGGCCGACGCCCGCCATCATCAGCACCAGCGCCGAGCCGCCCGCCGAGATGAACGGCAGCGGGACGCCCGTGTCCGGGATGGACGACGTGGCGACAGCCATGTTGATCAGGGCCTGGACACTGATGAGCGTCGTCACCCCCGCCGCCAGCAGCGCCCCAAATGGGTCGCGGGTTCCGTAGGCGATGGTGAAGCCGCGCCAGGCGATCATGGCGAAGACGACGACCAGAATCAGTGTCCCAATCAGCCCCCACTCCTCGCCGATCACGGGGAAGATGAAGTCCGACGAGGCCATCGGGATGTACAGCTTCTCGCGCCCCTCGCCCAGACCCAGCCCGACCACCCCTCCGGAGCCGAGGGCCATCAGCGCGTGCCACACCTGGTAGCCCGCATGCAGTTGGTCGGCCTTCGGGTTCAGGAACGCCAGCATCCGGTGCATCCGATATGCCTTCAGGGACACCATCAGCGTGACCAGGCAGGCCGTCACGACGCAGACGCCCGCCAAGTGCCGGGGCCGCGCGCCCGCGAGAAAGAGCATGGTCAGCCCGGTCGCCCCCAGCACCAGCGCCGTGCCCAGGTCCGGCTCCTTGACGATCAGCCCGGCCAAGATGCCGATCACAATCAGCGGCGGCATCAGCCCGTTCTGGAAGTTCAACAGCCGCTTCGGGCGGACGGTCAGGATGCGGGCGAGATACAGCACCAGGGCGAGTTTGGCGTACTCGGACGGCTGGAACGACCCGTGCAGCACCCAGCGCCGCGCACCGTTGATGCTGCTGCCCAGGTGCGGCACGAACACGGCCAGCAGCAGCAGCACGGCGATCAAGACACCGCGCGCGGCATAGGGCTTCCACTTCCAGTACCGGACACGGCGGGTGAACAGCATCGCCCCCAGCCCGGCCACCGCGAAGAGCGCCTGCCGCTTGACGAAGTGGAACGAGTCCCCATGTTCCACGGCGGCGGCGTAGGAGGCGTCATAGACGGAGACGATGCCGACGCCGATGAGCATGAGCATCAGCAGGAACAGCAGCCGGTCCATCGGCTGCGGCACAGGTTCGGCCTCCGCCGCCCGCCGCCGCGCCGCGTCCAGGAAATCGGCCCCGCGCCCGTCCGTCGTTCCGCGTGTGATGGTCGTTCGTGTCATGATGCCTTATTTACATTCGCGCCGGTTTCGTCACCGTGCCGGGGCGGAGGATCGCCCCGTCTGAGCATTGCGTCCTTCGGACGGGGGAAGACGCCCCGATCCCGTCCGCTCTGCTCCTCGTCCGAAGGACGCCCTCCGAGGCGGGGCGATCCTCCGCCCCGGCGGGTCAACGAGTCAGCCCCCGCACCGCCGCCTTGAACTGGTCGCCCCGGTCCTCAAAATCCCGGAACATATCGAACGACGCGCAGGCCGGGGCCAGCAGCACCGTGTCGCCCGGCTGTGCCAGTGATTTTGCCTGCTGTAAGGCGTATTGCATAGATGATGCCAAGTGGACGTTTTCGTAGCCCGCCGCCCGCGCCGCGTCCGCGATGTCCGGCCCGGAGCGCCCGATCAGCACCAGCGCCCGGACGTTGTTCTTGACCACGGCCTCGGCCAGCGGCGTCACATCGTCGCCCTTGAACACGCCCCCGGCGATGACCACCTTCGGCTCCGGCAGGGCTTCCAGTGATTTCTCAAACGCCGCGACGTTGGTACACATAGAGTTGTTGACGTAGCGCATCCCGTCAATGGTGTCCACATACTCCAGCCGATGCACCACGCCCGTGAATGTCGCTGCCGCTTGCCGGATGGGTTCAACACTGACGCCGAACGCCGTCGCCATCGCCGCCGCTGCCATGATGTTGTCAAGGTTGTGTTGGCCTGGCAACTTTATCTGCGGCACCAAGCAAATGTCTTCAAAGTTCTCCTGACCGTATGGCCCATGTTGGATGTATATCTGCTCACCAGCCCGAAGTACCATTCGCTCATCTGAGCAGACACTCCCAAACTCCCACAGTTGAGCGTCATTAAGACGAGCCGGTGGATCAGAAGCCAAGTTTTCACTTAATACGGCAAAATCATCTTCCGTTTGGTTCTCGAAGATGCGCCACTTCGCCGCAACATATTCCTCCCAGGTCTGCCGGTCCTGGTGGTCGGGCGTGATGTTGAGCAAGGCGGCGACCCTGGGGCGGAAGGTCTCGATCCACTCCAACTGGAACGACGAAATCTCGGCGACGATGGCGGCGTCGGGACCGGCCAGATGCGCAGCCTTAATCAAGGGCATTGCCAGATCGCCCGCCGCGATGTTGCCGGCGATGTAGGTCTCGATGCCGGCGGCCCGGAGCATCTCGCCCAGCAGCACCGTCGTGGTCGTTTTGCCGTTGGTCCCGGTGATCGCTAAAATCGGCGCGCGGGCGATGCGATAGGCCGCCTCGATCTCGCCCCAGACGGGGACACCGGCGGCGACTGCCCCTTGCAGCACGGGCGCATCCTTGCGGACGCCGGGGCTGGTGATCAGCACGTCCAGTTCGGCGTAGTCCACGGGGACGCTGCCGACGCGCGCCTCGACGCCCAGGGCGCGGGCGGCGGCGAGGCCCTCCGTGAGCTGATCGGCGGGCTTGGCGTCGTACAACAAGACACGAGCGCCGCGTTCGGTCAGCACCTCGGCGCAGGCCAGGCCGCTACGGGCCAGGCCCAGCACGGCGACGGTTTTTTTGGCGAAGTCGTACATAAGAACCCGTCTCGGAGGAACCCCCTCCGTCGCGGCAAGCCGCGCCACCTCCCCCGAAACGGGTGAGGGTTGTTGTCAAGAGCCGCCTGCTTCTGCCAATAATCCCCTCCCGTTTCGGGAGGGGTGGACCGGCTTGCCGCGACGGAGGGGGTTCTTCACCACACATACACCGTCAGCAGCAGGCCGAGCGCCAGGGCCAGGACGCCGCCGATCCAGAAGCGCAGGACCACCTGCGTCTCGGCCACGCCGGACAGCTCGAAGTGATGGTGGATCGGCGTCATCTTGAAGACCCGCTTGCCCCCGGTCAGTTTGAAATACGGGACCTGGATCATCACGCTGCCGATCTCCACGAGGAACGGAATCGAGAAGACCAGCAGGGCCAGCTCCTGCTTGCCGATCAGGCCTATCGCGGCCAGCGACGCGCCCAGGGCGAGCGAGCCGGTGTCACCCATGAAGACCTTGGCCGGGTGGGCGTTGAACCACAGGAAGCCCAGGCACGACCCGGCGAGCGCGCACCCGAACAGCGGCACCTGCGGGAAGCCGGGGTAGACCGTCCAGGACAGCCCCAGCGCCGCCAGGATCGCCAGCCCTCCGGCCAGGCCGTCCAGGCCGTCGGTCAGGTTGACGGCGTTGGACAGGCCGACCATCAGCAGGAAGGCCAGGACGTAGTACCATGCTCCTAAGTCCACCGCCGAGTTGTGCCAGACCCGAATGGTGGTCGTGAAGCCCGGCGTCGCCGTCAGCGCCAGCCAGCCGACGAACAGGCCGGCGATGAGGAACTGCCCGACCAGTTTCGCCCGCGCCTTCAGCCCCAGCGACTTGCCGCCCTTGATCTTGAGGTAGTCGTCCGTGAACCCCAGCACGGCGTGGGCCAGGAAGACCAGCACGACGGCGACGAGCTGCGGACTGAGCGGGCGCAGGGTGTGGCTGAACAGCAGCCCGGTCCCCAGCGTGATGAGGACGCCCAGGACCATCAGGACCCCGCCCATGGTCGGCGTCCCCTGCTTTTGCAGGTGCCGGGCGGGCGCGTCGTAGTTGATGTTCTGCCCGAACTTCAGCACGCGCAGTCCCTCGATGACCGGCGGCCCCAGCAGCAGCGCGGCCAGGAAGGCGACCAGGAAGGCGAACGCCTGCGGCAGCAGCAGCCCGGCATCCAGCCTCATTCGGCCTCCCGCGCCGTCAGCGCCTGGGCGATGCGTTCCATCGCCATCGCCCGCGAGCCTTTGACCAGAATCACGTCGCCGGGATGGACAGCGAGGCGATGGGCGGCGAAATCGGCCGCCTCCAGGCTGGACGGGAAGTACGCCGAAGCGCCGGGAATCTGCGCCGCCAGGCCGCCGACGGTGTAGAGCGCGTCCAGCCCGCCGAGTTCCGCGATCACCGTGCCCAGTTCCTGATGCGCCCTGTCAGCCACGTCGCCGAGTTCCTTCATGTCTCCCAAAAACGCGATCTTGCGCCCGCCGCCATAGGCTTTGAGCGTTTCCAGCGCGCTGTGCATGGATGCCGGGGCGGCGTTATAAGCATCGTTCAGCACCATGCCGCCCCACGGCGTTTTGACGATTTCCATGCGCATGGGCGGCGGCGTGTAGCGTTTCAATCCTTGCACGGCGTCGGCGAGCGGGACGCCCAGGACCTGGGCGACGGCCAGGACGGCCTGCACGTTGCCGATGTCATGGCGCGATGGCGAGCCGATGTCAACAGGGGAAACCTCCGCAAAGTTCACCACCCGCGCCCGCGTCTTCCCACGCAGGCGGTCGAAATAGGCATCAGACCCGTTCAGCACGGCAACCCCCGTCTCCGGCAGGTTTTCTAGCAGTTCCCCTTTGGCGTCGGCGATGGCGTCGCGGGAGCCGAGCTGTTCGATGTGGTTGTCCGCGATGACCGTGACGACCCCAACGGTGGGGCGGGCGATGCGGCACAGATAGGCGATCTGGCCCGCGCCGCGCATTCCCATCTCGATCACGGCGGCTTTATGTTCTCCGGTCAATTGCAGCAACGCCTTCGGCACACCCGTCTCGTTGTTCTGACTGGCGGCTGTCTTCAAAACCAGTCCGAGCGGGCTGAGGGCGGCGGCGAGCATTTCTTTCACCGTGGTCTTGCCGACGCTGCCGGTGACGCCGATCACGGGAATGTCAAACCGGTCCCGCCACCAGCGGGCCAACTGCCCATAGGCGACTTCCGTATCGGGAACCCGGAAGACGGGCAAGCCGTCGGCATCGGACACGTCCCGCGAGACGACCAGGCCCGCCGCGCCCGCCGCCAGCGCCTGTGTCACATACTCGTGCCCGTCGGCCTTCGGGCTGACCAGGGCGACGAACAGCGCGCCGGGCGGCAGGTCCCGCGTGTCCGTGGAGACGGCGGTGAAGATAATACCTGTAGGGGCGACCCGGCGGGTCGCCCCTATCTGTAACGCCTCCGTCACATCGGCCACGGTCAGACGCATTGGGCGAGCGCCTCCCGCGCGACAGTGCGGTCGTCAAACGGGACCGTGTGGTCCGCGAATTGCTGGCCCGTCTCGTGGCCCTTGCCGGCGATCACGATCATGTCGCCGGGCCGGGCCAACTCACAGACCGCCTTCTGAATGGCGAGATGGCGGTCGGCCTCCACGATGACGTTCGGGTGGGCCGCGCCGCCGTCCACGCCCGCCAGAATGTCCGCGATGATGACGCCGGGGTGTTCCGTGCGCGGGTTGTCGCTGGTCACGACGGTCAGATCGGCCAGTTCCGACGCCAGGCGGCCCATCAGTGGGCGCTTTGTGCGGTCCCGGTCGCCGCCGCAGCCGAACACGCAGAGCAGACGGGACGGGTTCAAGGCGCGGGCCGAGCGCAGGACGTTTTCCAGTCCGTCCGGGCTGTGCGCGTAGTCCACGACGACGTAGAAGCCGCGGCCGCCGGTGTCCACCAGTTCGAAGCGGCCCGGAACTCCGGCCAACGCTTCCAGGCCGTTCTTGATGGCGTTCACCGGGACGCGACGCTGGAGGGCGACGCCGACGGCGGCCAGGGCGTTGGCGACGTTGAACAGGCCGCCCATGCGCAGCGCGACGGGGAACGTCACCGGGCTGCCGTGCGGCGGCCGGTACTGAACGACAATGTCGGTACCGTCCGGGCGGAGACTTCTGACCTCGGCCCGCAGGGGCGCATCGGGGTCTTGCAGGGCGTAGCGCAGGACGGGGCGGCCCGCCGCCTCCAGTGTCTCGGCGACGCGACGGCCCCACTCATCGTCGGCGTTGATGACGCCGTGGAACGCCTTCTCGGGGAAGGCGTTCGGGTACTCCGTGAACAGGCGCAGCTTCTGGGCGAAGTAGTCTTCCATCGTGCCGTGCGCGTCCAGGTGGTCCTGGGTCAGATTGGTCCAGACGCCGGTATCAAACGCGCAGCCCTCGGTGCGCTCGGCCAAAATGCCCTGCGATGAGACCTCCATGACCACGCGGCGGACGTTCTGCGTGCGCATCTCGGCGAACAGCCGCTGCAGGTCCGCGCTCTCCGGCGTGGTCCGATCCAGCGGGACACTCCGGCCGTTAATCAGCGCGCCGACCGTGCCGATCAGGCCGGTCCGGTCCCCCCAGGTCCGCAGGATGCTCTCAATCATAAACGTCGTCGTCGTCTTGCCGTTGGTCCCGGTCACGCCGATCAAATCCAAGAAGTGCGACGGCTCGCCGTACACGACGGCGCTCAGCGCGGGCAGCACGGCGCGTGTGTCGGGGACGACCAGCGTGGGGACGCCGAGCGCGCCGTACCAGCCCGCGCAGTCGGCGTTGACGCACAGGGCGGCCGCGCCGCCGTTCATGGCCTGCGGCACGAAATCATGGCCGTCACTCTGCGCGCCCCGCAGGGCGACGAACAGCATACCGGGCGCGACCCGGCGCGAGTCGTAGGCCAGCCCGGCCACGGCGATGTCCTCGCCGAGACGCTGGCTGCCGGGGATATGCGCGCTGAGTTCACTCAGGTTCATGGTGCTGTTTTACCCGAAGCCCCGGAGAAGAACCTCACCCCAGCCCTCTCCTTTCGGAAGGAGAGGGTGGCACGGCTAGGGTTTTATTGGGGTTGCCGTGCCGGGTGAGGTATCTGACGGGTGAGTTCTCCTACCGCCCCGCCACCCGCTGACGCCGCACTTTGAGGTGATCCGCCCAGTCCACCGCGCCGGGGTCGTCGGGCGGGACGTGCATCTCCATCATGGCGTAGCGGCCCACGTCATGCACCACCGGGGCGGCCACGGCGGCTCCCCAGAAGATGCCCTGCGGCTTGAAGACGGCGCACAGAATCACGACGCGCGGGTGCGACAGCGGGTACAGGCCGACGAACGAGGAGACGAAGTGGCCCGGCTCGTAGCCGCGCGGCCCGGCCATTTGGGCAGAACCCGTCTTGCCGCCGACCGTGAAGTCCGCGATCTGCGCCGTCCCTCCCGTCCCGGACTGCACCACCGTGCCGAGCATGGAGCGCACGGCGGCGGCGACTTCGGGGGAGACCACGCGCCGGACGGCGACCGGGGCCACCGGCGTCTGCGCCTCGCCGTCACAGACGGCCTTCAGGATGTGCGGCTGCATCAGCGTCCCACCGTTGGCGACGGCCCCATAAGCCGCCGCGAGCTGCAGGGGCGTCACCGAGATGCCCTGGCCGAACGAGATGTTGGCGAGCTGTATCTGGGACCAGCCCACGCGCCCCGTGAAGTGGTTGAAGTCGTCGGGCGAGCGCAACCAGGAGTGCGCCTCCCCCGGCAGGCCGCTGCCGGGCCGGTCCAGGAAGCCGAACGCCTGCTCGAAATGATACAGGTTGTCCGCGCCCAGTCCCAAACCGAACTGGGCCATGCCGACGTTGGACGAGACCCGCAGGATGCCGCGCAAATTCTGCGACCCCAAATTGTCCGTCATGGCATCCGCCGCCTCGTGGATGACGTGCCTGCCGATGGCCAGGGTCGGGCTGCAATAAACGTACTTGTCCATCATGCCCAGCCCCTGCGTCTGCAGGACGGCGGAGGCCGTGATGGTCTTGAGGGTGGACCCCGGCTCGTACAGGTCGGACACGACATGGTCGCGCTGGAGCGCGCCCAGGGCGGCGGCCTCGGATGCGGTGATCGGCCCGGCGGGGCGCGGCGTGTTCGGGTCGTAGGTGGGCGCGTTGGACAGGGCCAGAATCTCGCCGGTCTGCGGGTCCAGCGCGACCAGCACGCCCCGCTCGGCGTGGTGGGCCTTCACGGCCTGGGCCAAGGCCGTGTCGGCCACATTTTGGAGATCGGCGTCAATGGTCAGGACCAGGTCGTGCCCGTTGCGGGGCGCGCGTCCGGGCCGCTCCGTGCCGGGGATGATGCGCCCCTTGCTGTCTACCTCGGCGACCTGGAGGCCGTCCTCGCCGCGCAGCAGAGCGTCCTGGCTGGCCTCGATGCCCTCGATGCCGTCGCCGTCAATGTCCGTGTAGCCGAGCGCCTGGGCGGCCAGGGTGTGGTTGGGGTACAGGCGGCGCGTGTCCCGGATGACGCCGATGCCCTGGAGGTTCAGCGCCTGAATCTGCGGCCCCAGCGCGTCGGGCGCGTGGCGGCGCAGGGAGACGTAGCGGACGTGGGCCGAGCGCGGCGTCAGCAGCGCCTGAAGGCGGCCAGGGTCCAGGCCGAGCAGCGGGGCCAGCGCCTGGGCGGTCCCGGCGGGGTCCTGGACCATCCGGGGGTCGGCGTAGATGGCCCAGGCCGAGGTGTCGTCGAGGGCCAGCACCACGCCGTTGCGGTCCAGAATCCGCCCGCGCAGGGCCGGCAGGATGTGCCGACTGACCCGGTAGGCATCCGCCTCGCGCTGGAAATAGGTGTGCCGGGCGGCCTGGAGGTAGACCAGCCGCCCGGCCAGGAGCAGGTACAGCGCCGCGACCGCCACGAGGCCCAGGCGGGCGCGCGGTTTAATGACCGCCAGTTGTGTCGCCGTCGTCCGCCGTTGTGCCACCACTTTCCCCCTGTGTGTCCGGCGGCGCTCCCGCCCCCCCTGCCGTCACATACGTCGTCGGCCCGGTGTAGAGCGCCATGTGCAGCTTGCCGGCCTCGGCGACGATGCGGCCCCGGTCCTGCAGCTCCGCCTGTTCCACCGCCAGCCGGTGGTTCTCCATGACCTCCTGGGCGAGTTGGCGGTGCGCCGCCGACTGCTCCAGGCCGAGCTGCGTGACGCGCGCGTAGGCGGCCAGGTAGACGACCAGCACCGCGCACATCAGGGCGGTCACGGCGACCGCCAGCGCGAGCATCCGCGCCTCGGAGCGGGCCAGGCGGCTGCGCACGGGCTGGGGGCGGGGGGCGCGGTGCGGCGACGGGCGCTGCACGGCGGGTACGGCGGGTACGGCCCGCGCGGCGACGGAACCGGCCCGCTCCCGCCGCGGGACGGGATGGGCGGCCGGGCGCGGCAGGGTGGACGGCAGCGATGAAATTGGCAGTCGCGTTTCCAGCATATCGTGGCCTTTGTCGGACGAGGCGCGCGGCCCAAAGTTGACTCAGAGACGGCGGGTACGGTCAGAGCGGGCGAATGAATTCGCGCCTTGATTATCGCAAGGTCGGCCTTCGCCGACACGGACAGTACTTCCGAACGTCCGCGCAGGCGGACCTTGCAACAATGAGCCGCGAATTCATTCGCCAGGCGGCTCCCGCACCGGACTCCCGTCCCACCCTCAGAGACGGCGGGCGGCGCGCAGGTGCGCGCTGCGGGCGCGCGGGTTGGCGGCGACCTCCCCGGCGGAGGGCGTCTGTGGGCGCTTGGTCAGCAGTTCCAGGACAGCGGGAGGGCGCGTCCCATACGGGCCCTGCCCCTCGCCCCGCCCCGAAAGGCGGGCGAAGGTCTGCTTGACGATCCGGTCCTCCAAAGAATGATAGGAGAGCGCCGCGATCGTGCCGCCTTGCGCGAGACGACCGATGGCGCTCTCCAGCGCGTTCCCCAGGATGGTCAGTTCGTCGTTGACTGCGATCCGCAGGGCCTGAAAGGTCCGGGTCGCCGCGTGCTTGTCGTCGGGCCGGGCGGCGGCGGGCATGGCGGCCAGCACGGTTTCCACGAGTTGACCTACTGTCGCATAGGGCGTCGCCTGCCGACGTTCCGCGACGAACCTGGCGATCCGAACGGCCCAGTGTTCGTCCGAGTTCTCCCGAATCAGCGTCGCCAGCGTCCGTTCCGGCAGAGTGTTCAAGAGTTCGGCAGCGTTCGGCCCGGCCTGTGCGGGGTCCATCCGCATATCCAGCGGCGCATCCGGGTCCTTGAACGAGAAGCCCCGCGCGGGCGTGTCCAGTTGGTACGACGACACGCCGAGGTCAAACAAAATACCGTCAATCGCGGCGACGCCGAGTTCATCCAGCACGGCGGGCAGGGTGTCGAAGCGGGCCTGCACCAGTGTCACCCTGTCCCCGAAGGGGGCCAGCGCCCGACCGGCTTCCGCCAGGGCGTCCGGGTCCTGGTCCAGCCCGATCAGGCGACCGCCGGGGGCGAGCCGGGCGGCGACGGCGGCGGCGTGGCCGCCGCCCCCGGTGGTCGCGTCCACGAACACCCGCCCCGGTCGGGGGTCCAGCAGGGCCAGCGCCTCATCGCGCATGACCGGGACGTGGTAGGGGGCCGGGGCCTCAGGCAATCCCCACCTCGCGGGCGGACTCCGTGATCATGGCGTCGGTCAGATCGTCGTTGTAGCGGTCCCAGGCGTCGCGGCTCCAGATCTCCACTTTGGGGCCGGTTCCGACGATCACCACATCGCCCTGCTCGCCGATCTTGGCCCAGTCGCGCAACTTGGACGGGATGGCGACGCGCCCCTGTGTGTCCACGCTGGCCTCCGTGGACGTGAAGAAACGCTGCAAGCGCAGGGTATGCTCATCCAGGGCGCGTTGCTTTTGGAGGGTCTCGCTCAGGGCCTTGTAGGCGGGCTCCGTGTAAACAAAGATACAGCCGCCGATGCCCTTGGTCATGTAGAAGCGCTCTCCGAGGGACGACCGGAAGCGTGTGGGAATGATGACTCTCCCCTTGTCATCCACACTGTGATCGGATTCGCCCTGAAAAACCACCCGTCCTCCACAAAACACCCACTGCCCACCACTTTAGGGACTATCATACGACATGGGAGAGTCTTTGTCAAGACTATTTTCTGTGGCAGGTGAGAATTATTTTGCGCCCACAACGCCTACATATAGGCAATCGTACATCCGTTCCCCCTACATCTTGGGGGCGCGGCAGGGCAGTCGGACGGTGTGCCGAGCGGGTAGAAAAGGGGCGACGCCTCCGCCGGAAGGACTCCGGGGAGACGTCGGGGAGGCGGAGCAAGAGTCAGTGGTGGGAAGCGCTCTGAACGCGCTCGATCTGGCGGCGGCGCTGGCGCTGGACCTGGAGCGGCTGTAGGTCCACGCAGAGGACGGTGGGATCAAGGCCGTCGCCCCGGACGGCGTCGCGCAGGCGCGGCATCAGGGTGTGTTCCAGGTAGTCGGCGTACAGCTCGTTGTAGTTCTGCGTCTCCACGGCGACGGTCCACTTGACCCCGTAGCGCCGCTCGCCCGCCGGGTAATAATAGACCGTCGGCCCCGTGCCGGTACTCCATTCGAGGATGAGGTGCGTGATGCCGTTGGACTTCCACAGGTCGCACTTCTGGCGCAGGGTGTCCATGTCAAACGCCGGTTCGTGAGTCAGTCTTCGCTCCATAGTGCCCCCATTATAGCACAAGAAGTCTGCCGGAGGGGGTTCCTCGCCCTACTCTTTCATGCCGAGCATCGCGGCGTAGACCTCGCGGCGGTTGAGCTTGCGCTCCTCGGCGACGCGGCGCACGGCATCGCGCTCCGTCAGGCCGTCGGCGAGGGCGAGGGCCAGGGACGCTTCAAGAGTCAGTTCCGGCTTGGCTTCCAAGAGTTCGGCGCCGGGCGCAATGTCTTCGCGCGGGCCGATGACGAGGGTAATCTCGCCGCGCGGCGGGTTCATCGCAAAATGGGCGACGACCTCGGACAGAGGGCCGCGCACGAATTCTTCGTGCTTTTTGGTGAGTTCGCGCCCAACGGCGGCGGGGCGGGCCGGGCCGAACGCCGTCGCCATGTCCCGGAGCGTGTCCAGTGTGCGGCCCGGCGCTTCGTAGAAGATCAGGGTGCGTGTCTCGTCGGCCAGCGACCGGAGCTTCTCCAGCCGCGCGGACTTGGCGCGCGGCAGAAAGCCCTCGAAGGCGAAGCGGGCCGTCGGCAGCCCCCCGGCGACCAGGGCGCAGAGGGCGGCGCTCGCGCCGGGGATGGGGATGACGGGGACGTGGGCGCTGAGGGCGGCCCCGATGAGCGCCTCGCCGGGGTCGGAGACGCCGGGAGTCCCGGCGTCCGTGACCAGTGCGATGCTTTGGCCCTCGTCCAGCCGCCGCAGGAGTTCAGCGATGCGGCCCGCGTCGCTGTGCTGATGGCAGGAAATCAGCGGCGTGGCGATCTCAAAGTGGGACAATAGCTTGCGCGTGTGGCGCGTGTCTTCGGCGGCGACGACGGCGCACTCGCGGAGCAGGCGCAAGGCGCGCAGGGTGATGTCCTCCAGGTTGCCGATGGGCGTGGCGACGATGTAGAGGGTTCCGGGCATGGGGAAACGGTCTTGCGTCCGAAGGACGCTTGTTCTTGAATGCCGGGTCGTTTATCGGCCCGAACGCCGCCCGAACGCTGGACCGGCTACTGCCCCGGCGCGTGGGGCGTCGGGGGCGGGGCGGGTGCGCCGGAGGCGGGCTGGACCGTCACGCCCGGCGGCAGGCCCGTGCCGCCGCCGGAGCCGCCGAGGCTCAGGCCGGGCGGCAGGCCGCCGGGCGAGGCGGGGGCCGTCGCCGCTTGGCGCTTCTGGATCGCCTTGACCTGCGCCAGTTCCTGGGCGGCCAGGTCGGGCCGCTTCATGGCCGTGTAGGCGGCGGCGATGCCCTGATGCACCTGCGGGTCGTTCCACGCCTGCTGGGACGCGGCCTGGTACTGCGTGATGGCGTCGGCGGTGTCGCCGTTCTTCTGGTACAGTTGGGCCAGCACCAGCTCCAGCTGCTGGTCGTGCGTGTCGGCGACGGCGGCCTTGAAGGCGGCCAGGGCCTGCGGCATCTCCGCCAGGGCCTGGTACGCCTCGCCGAGCGCGGCGTTGATGTCCCCGGCGTCCGCCGCCGAGGCCGTCTTCAGCGCCTGCGTGTAGGCGGCGACGGCGGCCTGGAGCTTGGCCGGGCGCTGGGTCGGCGGGGCCTGCTCGGCCTGAGTCATGTCCGTGTCGCCCTTCAGGGCCGCGTCCGTGATGACGACGCGGTTAGCCGGGTCGCTCTTGAGGCCGGTCTGGAAGTTCTGCAGGGCCGTCTGCTGCCGCTGCTGCTTGATCTGGTCTAAATACTGCGCCTGGTTCTTGGCGAAGTCTTTGGGCAGGTTCTCCCGGATGCCGTCCAGCTTGATCAGGAAGTAGCCGAACTGCGGAGTCTTGACCGGAGACGGCGTGATCTGACCGGGCTGGAGCGCCTGCACGGCCTGGACGAATTGGGGGATGTAGCCGTTAAAACTGTTGTCCTCGCCGATCCAGCCGTCGTCGCCGCCCTTGGACTTGGTGCCGGGGTCGTCGGAGTATTGGCGGGCCAGCGCGCCGAAGTTCGCGCCGGGGGCCTTCGCCTTGGCGAGAATCTGCTGGGCCTTGAGCTGGGCCTGCACGTCGCTGATCTTCGTGTTGTCAATCAGGATGTGCTGGGTGTGGAACTCTTTGTAGAAGCCCTGAGCGTCCGCCGCCGTGACCGGCTTGGCGAACGACGCCTCGAACTTCTGCAAAATGATCTGCTGGCGCAGCGCATCGTCCGGGAGTATATCTTCCAGGGACTGGTCGCCGTTCTTGCCCAGGGCGTCATCAATCTGCGCGACCGTCGCCCCGGCGGGCAGGCCGAGTTTGACAGCATACTGATCTTGGTCCGCGACTTGCTGGCGGGCGGCGGCGATCTCCGACGCGGAGGCCGTGATGCCCATCTTCTCCGCCGCCGCGAGTTGCAGGTCCTGCAAAACAAGCTGGTCCAGCGCGGCGCTGCGGTCCTGGAAACTCGCCAGCGGGCCGGACGCGGGCTGTCCCATCGCCTGCATCCCCTGCGTCTCCTTCTCATACGCCTGGTCGAACTCGGCGCGGGTGATGGGAGTGCCGTTGACAGTGGCGACCTGATCGGTCGCCGCTTCGGGCGCGGCGGGGGCGCGGTTGTTCAGGTTACTGCCGAGGCCGGAGTAGACCAGGCTGAAGACGAGAACGCCGCCGACGGCGAACAAGGCGGCCTTGCCCGCCGGGGTGGTGGTGATGCGGCCCAGGCCGCCACGGAATGAGTTCAGTGACATCGTTGTTCGGTAAGTTCCTTGAAATCGGGTGAACGCCCTCCGGCTCGCCGGAGAAGAACCTCACCCCAGCCCTCTCCTTTCGGAAGGAGAGGTGGTACGGCTTGCCGTGCCGGGTGAGGTATCCTTCCAGCTTGCCGGGCCGGGGTGGGTGCTTATTCTTTTAACAGCCGCAGCAGCCCTTCCAGGCAGGCGCGTGAGGAGGCCTCTTTGGTGCCTTCGCCCTTGTAATGCGTCTCCAGGGACAAGTAACCGTCATAGCCGTCGGCGCGCAGGGCGGCGACCTGGCCGGGCCAGTCAATCGCGCCCTCGCCCACACAAGTCCAGGCCGGGGCGGACGCGCCGGGGAGAAGCGCGGCGTCCTTGACGTGGACGTGGGCGACGAACTCCTTGAGGGCCGCGTAGCCGGTCGGGAACGGGACCTCGCCGTCCATGTAGGCGTTGCCGGGGTCCCAGACGGCCCGCACGGCGGGCGAGGCGATCTCGGCCAGCACACGCGCCGTCTGCGCGCCCGTACCGAGATAACAGGCGTGTTCGTTTTCCAGAATCAGCGTGACGCCCTCCCGCTCGGCCAGGGCCGCCGGCTCCGCGAAGGCGTCCACGATCTGCTCCTCGACTTCGGGCGTCAGCGGCCCGCGCTTCCAGAAGGAGAAGACGCGGATCAGGCGCGTGTCGAAGAACTTGGCGGCGGCGATGCAGTGTTCCAGCAGGGCGATCTGGTCGCCCAGGCCGCGCGCCGACGCGCTGTGCAGGGGCCCCGCCGGTCCGTCGGCGGCCTCGCCCGGCAGGTCGCACTTGTAGAACGGCGTCGCCAGGCCGACCACCGACGCGCCGTGCCGGTCCAGGGACGCTTTGATCTGCCCCCAGTCCTCTTCATTCGTGTCGGCGATGTTCTTGTCCCAGACCTGCCGCAGTTCGGCCCCGGTGACGCCGTACTCGGCCATCACGTCCAGGGCGTGGTCCAGGTCCGCATCAATCTCATCGGTAATCACGGCGACTTGCATGGTGTCTCATTCTATCCCAAGCCGAAGGGTTTGTCAACCGAGCGGGGGCGGGTAAAGACGGACATCACCCGCAGAGGGGCAAGGGTTTTGGAAGGACTTCGCGCATGGCACAGCGACTGGACAAGCACGACAAGATTCACCACGAGCTTTTTGACGAGGACACCAACCAGGTGGGCAGCCTGGGCGACATCGTGGACAAGCACGCCGGGGACGCCGTGTTCCTCACGCCGGATGAGAAAAGCGTCGGCGGCGCGGACGGCGGCGAGTCGGACTTCGAGGACGAGATGAACGAGGCCGACCCCGCCGAGCGCGAGGGCATGGACCCCGATGATCTCTATTCGGCGGACAACGAGCGCGACATCTATCAGACCGATCAGACCGGCACGGTGGAGGGCATCGCGCGCGGCTTCGGGACCCATCTGCCGCAGGATTTGGGCCGCGACGGCTTCCAGGTGGAGGAGATTCCCCGGCGCGCGTTGAAGTTCCGGGACCTGCCCGCCCGCGCCGAGGGCGAGGAGCTGGACGACTACGATGACGACACGGACGGCGGCAAGTACGACGCGAATCCCGCGTTGACGCAGGCTTCCCAGCCCGGCGCGAACGCCGTCGCCGCCCCCCGCCTCCCGGAGCCGACCCCGGACCGAATCCGCACACGCGACGACCGCCCGGCCAGCACCGACGACGAACTGGACGCGACTCGACGCATGAAGTGAGGAGGGGCCTCCTGCTCTTCCTCTTTCTGCTCCTGGCCCCTGCCCTCTGCGGAGCCGATGTCCCCGTCACACCCCAGGAAGTGACTTTACCCAGCGCCGACCCATCCGGGAACCCTGTGTTGGACCGCATCTGGGTCCGCTACTTCCCGGCAGTGTCTGTCGGCCCCGCGCCTGCCGTGGTCCTCGTCCCGCCGGTCGGCTACGACGAGCGAGATGACCTGATGCGGCGCTACGCCGAGTATCTGGCGCGGCACGGCATCGGCTGCGCCGTCCTCTGCCTGCCGTACCACGGCGCGCGCAGCATCAGCCGCGCGCTGCCCTCCTACTACTATGCCGGGGACACCATCCCCGTGGCCGTACAAGCTTACGGGCAGGCGGAGAGCGACGTCAGCACCACGGCGACGTGGCTGGCGGCGCAGCCGGGCGTGGACGGAACCCGCCTGGGCGTGGTCGGCGTCAGCCTGGGCGCCATCATCGCGCAGGCCGCGATGGGGCGGGACGCCCGCCTGCGCGCCGGTGTCGCCCTGCTGGGCGGGGGCGACCTGCCGGACATCTACAAGCACAGCGTCGTCTCCCAGTATTACATCCTCAAAGGCAGCCCCCGGCTCGGCGACGCCGCCCTGGCCCCCATGTCCGCCGTGGACCCACTGACGTTCGCTGCCCGGAACCGGCCCCGGCGGGTGCTGATGATCGAGGCCGCCCGCGACCTGCTGGTCCCGCCGCGCGACGCCCTGGAACTCTGGCACGCGCTCGGCGAGCCGCCGATCCAGTGGCTGGACACCGACCACTTCGCCCTGCTGCTCAACCCAATCTCCGGCGACTGGGCCACAGTGGCGTATTTGGAGGGCGTCTGGGCGGGACTGCCCGACGCCCAAATTCCCATCCCGCGCGTGTACGCCCCCACCCTCAAGTTCGGCCTGCTGGACGAGTCCGGTGTCGGCATCACCCCCGCCATCCAATGGCAGTTCCTGACGCTGCTGTCCCGCCCGGACCACCTCTCCCTGCTCAGCCTGAACGTCGGCCTGACCAAGCGCGGCCTGTTCACCGGCCTGGCCCTGACCGTCACCCCGTTTGTGGACGTCGGCCTCTCCCCCCGCCTCGATGGCCGCGCCCCCCGCCCCTACCTCTCCCTGCACCTGGTCTATTAAGCCGCGTGTGGCGGCAAGCCTTTGTAGCGGCTGACATATGTGGTCTCCACCTGGAGCGAGAAACGCTCGATCCGCAGCGGCGATGCCTGGGCCGGAACGTCCGGGAGGATGCTCCCGTCGGCCGGGTCCCAGACAACCAGGGAGATGGCTTCCGCCATATAAGCCGCATCTTCAACGCGCTGACGGCGGGCCAGACGCTCCAGCGTCTCAATCATGGCGGACCGCTGCGGCTCCTGAAGGCAGGGTTCAGGGACAATGACCATGAGTGCCACGACGGCATGAGGGAAGCGGCTATGCACCGTGGTCGCCTCCGTCGCCAGATCGTTAATCATGTTCTGCCAATTCTTGCCGACGCTTTTGGCGTCGTTGAGCGTCTTGCTGTCGAACGCAAAGCGGACACCGTCAGGGCGATATCCCACGTCGAAATTTTGCGGGCGGACGCCGCCGATGACGCGCATGGGGCCGACCGCGACGCAGTCCGGGAGCGGCGGGGTGAGCAGATTGGCACTCGGCGTCACGATGGGAATGCCGCCCAGCATCGCCGCCAGCGCGTCGCCGACCGCCATGTCGAATACTTTGCCAAGTTCCCCCGAAGATTGCGGGGGTGTCCGGCTGAGGTTGCCGCCGTTGGCGGTCCAAACATTTCCAAAGGGAGCCAACTCCGCCGGAGCGATGACGAGCGGCGGCATCGTGGTCAGCTTCGCCATCAGCCCCGCCCCTTCGCCTTGCGCCCGATGCGCCGCCCGGAGAGCTTCCGCCACGCCTGCCTCAACGCCGCGATCTCGCCCTTGTCCAGCCCCATCTTGTCTTGCAGCAACGCACGGTCAGTGATGTCCAGCACGGACTGAATCTGTCCCTCCCGTTCCAGCCGGTCCAGCGTCTCCAGGTCAAGGGGAACGTCCGGGAAGAACGGCACGGGGATGTGTTCGGCCTCGGTCGGCTCCAGTTCAAGAACGCCGCCGCCGTAACTGCGGCCTAAGACCTCCGCGAAGACAAACGTGAGGGAGTTCAGGAAGGCGAGACTGATCTGTTCGGCCTGCTCCGGCCGCCGGTAGCGGACGCGGTGGATGGTGTCCGTCGAGGTCGCCCCCGTCCGGTTCTGCACAAGCTTGGGGTAGCCGTGTATCTGGCGGAACAGGAACGCATCCGGGGACCAAAGGGTCGGCGCGACGTACCAGAGCTTTCGGTTGCGGCACTTGAAGCCCGTGTGTGTGCCGAGCGCCTCGCCGCCCCGGACGTACTGCTGCGCGGCTTCCGGGAGTTCTTCAAAGGCGACAACGGGCAGGTTCAGCAGGTGACAGAGGACGCCATCCCGCCGATTGGCCTGCCAATCCTCGTCCGAGTAGACCAGGCCCGGCAGCTGCGCCGTGCGCCCGACCAGCGGCACCGTGTGTTCCGTCAGCCCGTGGGAACGGGCCTGCTCCTCCGTCAGAACGAAGAACGAGTTGTTGCCGGTGACGACGCCGACATCCACGCAGCCGAGTTCACGGAAGAGGGTCAACTGCGGGTGCGCCTTCAGCGCCCGCAGCAGCCCGATCTCCCGCTCCTCCAGGTAGTACTGCGTCCACTTTTCCTCGCCGTGATGGATCCTCTTCAGATGATGACGCGCCCGCAGCTTCACTTCATAGCCCGGCAGGTCCTGGGCGTCGTCCAGCTCAATGACATCTATGCCGCTCTCGATCTGGGGGTCTTTTTCCGCCAGCAATAGTACGACTTCTTGCTGGATGCCTTGGAAGACGAGGCGGCGGAAGGTGACGATGGTGATCGCGCCGAAGTGGCGGGCCAGAAACGCGCGCGTCTGCTCGGCGTACTTGACTTGCAGCAGTTCGGCGGGGATGACCATGGCGAGCCGCCCGTTCGCCCGGAGCCGCAGGCTCGCGGCCACGAGGAAGGCGACCCAGGAATTCGTCAGCTTGGTGGGACTGAGGCCCGCCGTCCGCATCAGCCGGAAGGCGCGCTCACGCTGGGCTTCGGGGAAGGTGTGGTAGCGCAGGAACGGCGGGTTGCCGATGACCACATCACACGGGTGGTGAATGACACCCCATTCTTGATCGTCGTAGTGGAAGAAGTCAGAGACGGTCACGACACCGCTGCCGTCAATGCCGAGGCACTCTAAACGTGCGCGGGCCAGTGTCGCTTCTGATTCGTAAAGCTCCGTCGCGTGGAGTTGGCGGCTCACGGCGGCTGCGGGAGCGCCCAGATCAAGCAGCCGCCGGGCGGCCGCCTCCAAAAGTTCACCGTCGCCGCAGCTCGGCTCCAACACCTCGTCAGACGGTGCGGTGATGGCCCAGTTCGCCAGGAAGCGCGCAATCACGGGCGGCGTGTAGTAGCCGCCCCGAAGCTTCTGGTTGCTCGCGTCTGCGGTCAGTGTCGCGGTCGCCATACATCCTGCCTCTTCCCTGATACCGCGAACGCCGCCCCTCTCTCAGGAACGGCTCGGAGGGTCATCGTGACCAGTCCCATCAGTGGTGCTGATGGAGCAGGGCGTGGAGCTTCTCGCGCAGGGGCTGGGGGGCGCAGATCGTCGTGATCTTCAGGCGCAGGGAGACGATCAGGGTCTGCTCGAAGGTGAACTTGCGCAGGCAGGGGCGGCAGATCTCCAGGTGCTTGAGGACGACCAGGCGCTCGCCCTCGGTCAGCTCGTGGTCCAGGTAGTCGTTGAGCCGCTGGATGGCCGTCTCGCACTCGTAGGGGTCCAGGCCGCCGCACTCTTCGCGGGCCATCTCGCCGAGGGTGCGAGGCATCTTGTCGTCATCAGCCACGTTTCTCTTCTCCGTTGAGGTACTCCCACAGGGCCTTCTGCAGAAGTTTTCGCCCGCGCGAGAGGCGGGAGCGGACCGTGCCGACGGGGATGCTCAGGGCGTCGGCGATCTCCTGATAGGACATCTCTTCCAGCGTCGCCAGGGCCACGGTGTCGCGGAACTCGTTCGGCAGGGCGGCGATGGCCCGCTCGATGGTCTCGATGTCCAGCTTCTCCAGCACCAGCTTTTCGGGATTATCGGTCTCCGGTCGGTCGTTCCCCGAAAAATCTTCCACGAGGCGGTTGTACAGATAGAAATCTTCCAGGCCATCGTAGGAGACCGTCTCGCCCTGACGCGCCTTGCGGCGGTACTCGTTCAGGAAGACGGTGTTCATGATGCGGAACAGCCACGCCTTGGCGTTGGTTCCCGGCTGGTACTGGTAGAAGAATCGGTAGGCGCGCAGGTAGGTGTCCTGGAGCAGATCGTCGGCGTCGTTGGCGTTGCCGGTCAGGCGCATGGCGTTGCGGTACAGCGCGTCCAGGTGCGGGTTCATCTCCGACTCGAACAGATTCGGGTCCGTGACCGGGCGTTCGCCGTTCACGGAGAACGTCTCCGGGATCGCCGCCACCCCTCCCCCTGTTTGTGTATCCGCCTCAGCCATGCGTTCTCCTAATCGTCTTCCCCTAGGCCCGTTCCGAGCGGCCTTCGCGCGCCGTGCAGGACCCGGAGGACGCGGACAGTATCGGGTTCGCCGTCCCCGTCGGCATCTCCCAGGGCGAACAAAATTCGGTAGACGGTGCGGCCATTGCGGTAAAGCATCCGCCGTATGTCTTGCCGCAGGATGTCGCCCTCCGGGGCACGGGCGTGTCGAGCCGGGAATGTATCCAATGTCCCTATCGCCCGCAATAAGCCTTCCAGCCAGCGTCCGGCGAACTCCGGGTCGCGCGCCGAAAGCCTCAAGAAAGCCGCCTAGATTTCCGCATCCGCAACGTCGGACGTCTCAAAGTGATAAGTCATTGCGAGGAAGCGAGCGCCTCGTCGGACAGATGGGCAGGAAGGCCGTATTTCGCGCGCATCTCAGCGGCAAACTCCGCGAACGGGCGCGTCCGGCCCGCGTCAACAGACGCTAAGCCCTCTTGAATGGCCGCGACCTCCTCCACCTGCGCGCGCGCGTCCCATTCCAGGGCCATTGCCAGCAGGGCATCGGCGACTTCGTTCAGGTCCATGCCCTCACGCTGCGCCTTCCCGCGCAGCCGAGTTTCCGTCTCCGGCGAAAGGGTGATGCTCATTGCTGTTGTCCCTGCACTCCTCTTACCCGACAGTGGGCGCAATCAGACGGACGAAGCTGTTTCTGCCGACCTTCAGCACCTGAGTCGTCCGCACCGGGACCGCCGCCGACGGGTCCGTGATCTTCTCGCCGTCCAGGCTGACGCCCCCCTGCTGGATCAGCCGCTTGGCCTCGCCGGAGGACGCCGCCAGGTTCGCGGCCTTGAGCAGATCGGTAAGCTTGGCGCGGCCCTCCTGGATGCTCTCAGCAGGCACGACGACTTCGGGCATATCGTCTGGGACGGCGTGGGCACTGCTGCCCCTGCCGTGGAGGCGCTCGAACTCCTCATCCGCCGCCTGGGCGGCTTCGGGGCCGTGGTACAGGGCGATGATCTCGCGGGCGAGGCGCTTTTTGGCCTCGCGCGGGTGGGCCTGCGAGGCGTCGGTCAGGCGGCGCACGTCGCTCAAAGGCACATCGGTGCAGAGTTCGTAGTAGGAGGGCATCATCTCGTCGGTGATGGACATCAGCTTGCCGAACATGGCCGGGGGCGACTCGTCAATGCCGACATAGTTGCCGAGCGACTTGCTCATCTTCTTGACGCCGTCCAGGCCGACCAGCAGGGGCATCATCAGGGCCACCTGCGGCTCCTGGCCCATCTCGCGCTGCAAATCCCGACCGGCCAGAAGGTTGAACTTCTGGTCCTGGCCGCCTAACTCCACATCGGCCTCAATGGCGACGGAGTCATACGCCTGGGCCAAGGGGTACAGAAGCTCGTGCAGGCTGATCGGCTGGCCGCCCTCGAAGCGCTTGGAAAAGTCCTCGCGCTGCAGCACCTGGGCGACGGTCATGCGGGAGGCGAGGCGAACGACCTCGGCGAAGTCCAGCTTGCCGAGCCACTCGCCGTTGTAGCGGGCCGACGTGCGTTCCGGGTCCAGAATCTTGCCGAGCTGGGCGATGTAGCCGCGCGCGTTGGAGGCGATCTCCTCGGGCGTCAGCATGGGGCGGGTGGCCGAGCGGCCCGACGGGTCGCCGATCAGGGCGGTGTAGTCGCCGATGATGAGAATGACGTCGTGGCCCAGGTCCTGGAACTGCCGCAGTTTGCGCAGGACGACGGCGAAGCCGAGGTGGATGTCGGGGGCGGTCGGGTCCAGGCCCAGCTTCACCTTCAGGGGCCGCCCGTCCTTGAGGGACTTCGCCAGTTTGGCCCGCATCTCCGGCAGCGGGACGATCTCCGTGGTTCCGCGCGCGACCCGCTCCAGCTGTTCCTCGACCGAGAGTGCCATAGCACGGTAGTCTAGCACAAGCCCGGAAGGGATGTCAATCGGGACGGACAGGAAGACGGGCCGCGCCCTATGGGGCGCGGCCCGTCCATCGGGGTCAGGGGTCGGGGGCATCGGCTCAGCGGACGAGTTCCCGCGCGGTCGGCTCCCAGTGGTCGGTCAGGCTGCGGTGTTCGAAGCAGTTCTCGTGCGGCTGCACCAGCACCTCGCGCTGCGTCTTCTGAGACAGGGGGCGGCAGCGCCAGACGGCGGCCGTGCGGCGGCTGTCGGGCGACATCAAATAAACACGCTCCTTGTGGCGGCAGGCGGCGCATTCGTGCAGGGCTTCCGGGTCATCGGCTGTGGTCATCTTCGGTCGGTCAAGTGTTGTCAAGGTCATCAGGCGTCTCTCCTTCGTGTTGCCCGCAGGGGCGGGGCGCGTCGGTCCGTTACAGTAACACTCCATTACACCATACAATTCCCTGTTTTATATAAACTTTCCAAAAGTGAAGTTGTGATTTTGGCGGGGCTTGCTGGACTGGCGTTTGCTGCCCACCTCCCTGCTTCGAGAATAACCCGGCGTTTCAACGCCGGGGTCTGTACGGGCGGCCCGCCGGGTCGCCCCTACCCCGGAAATCCTCCCCGCCGCCGATGTCCCCGCCCTCCTCGCCCGGCCCTGAACCCCAGTCTGGTATACTGAAGGCCAAATGGGTAATTCTCAGGACCACATCCGCAACTTCTGCATCATCGCGCACATTGACCACGGCAAGTCCACGCTGGCCGACCGGCTGCTGGAATTCACCGGCACCGTGCAGGCCCGGCACATGCAGGAGCAGCTGCTGGACTCGATGGACATCGAGCGCGAGCGCGGCATCACCATCAAGATGGCCGCCGTCCGGCTCAACTACCTCGCGCTGGACGGCAAGAATTACGAACTCAATCTGATTGACACGCCCGGCCACGTGGACTTTACCTACGAGGTGTCTCGATCACTGGCCGCCTGCGAGGGGGCCGTGCTGGTCGTGGACGCCGCGCAGGGCGTGGAGGCGCAGACGCTCGCCAACGTCAACCTGGCCCTGAACAGCAACCTGGAGATCGTCCCGGTCATCAACAAGATTGACCTGCCCGCCGCCGAGCCGGACCGCGTGGCCGAGGAGATCGAGGAAGTCCTGGCGATTGACGCCACCGAGGCCATCCGGGCGAGCGCCAAGGAAGGCATCGGGACGCGGGAGATTCTAGAGGCCGTCGTTCGCAACGTCCCGCCGCCCCACGGCGACACGGACAAGCCCCTGCGCGCTCTGGTGTTCGACAGCCACTTCGACGCCTATCTCGGCGTGGTCGCCTACATCCGGGTCGTGGACGGCGAGGTGCAGCCGGGGACGCAGATCAAGATGATGTCCACGGGCAAGACGTTCCAGGTAGACGGCGTCGGCTCGTTCCAGCCGCGCATGAAGCCGCTGGACAAGCTGCGCACCGGCGAGGTCGGCTACCTGAACGCCAGCGTCAAGACCGTCGGCGACTGCCGCGTGGGCGACACCATCACCCTGGCCCACGGCGGCGCGACCGACGCGCTGGCGGGCTACCGGCAGGCCCAGCCGGTCGTCTTCTGCGGCCTCTACCCGGTGGACAGCAGCCAGTTCCCCGATCTGCGCGAGGCGCTGGGCAAGCTGCAACTCAACGACGCCGCCCTGACCTTCGAGCCGGAGTCGTCGGCGGCGCTCGGCTTCGGCTTCCGCTGCGGCTTTCTCGGCCTGCTGCACCTGGACATCGTGCAGGAGCGGTTGGAGCGCGAGTTCAACCTGACCCTGATCGCCACGGCCCCATCGGTCATCTACAAGGTGCATCTCACTTCGGGCGAGACCATCGAGGTGGACAACCCGGCCAACCTGCCCCCGCCCGCCCAGATCGACAGCATGGACGAGCCGTTGGTCAACGCCTCCATCATCATCCCGGACACCTATGTCGGCACGGTCATGGACCTGTCCCGCGAACGGCGCGGCGTCTACATCCGCACGGACTACCCGGCCAAGGGCCGGGTGATGATCCACTATAAACTGCCCCTCAACGAAATCCTGATGGACTTTTTCGACCAGCTCAAATCCCGCACCAAGGGCTACGCCTCGTTCGACTACGAGCAGGCTGGCTACGAGCCGTCCACCCTGGTCAAGCTGGACGTAAAAGTGAACGACGAGCCGGTGGACGCGCTCTCGTTCATCACGCACCGGGACAAAGCGCAGGAACGCGGGCGTCAGTTGGTGGAAAAGCTCAAGGAAGTCATCCCGCGCCAGCAGTTTGAGATCAAGCTCCAGGCCGCCATCGGCGCGAAGGTCGTGGCGGCGGAGCGCATCTCCGCGCTGCGCAAGAACGTCATCGCCAAATGCTACGGCGGCGACATCAGCCGCAAGCGCAAGCTCCTGGAGAAGCAAAAGGAGGGCAAAAAGCGCATGAAGAGCATCGGCAGCGTGGACATCCCCCAGGAGGCGTTCATGAGCGTCCTGAAGCTTGGCAGCGACTGACGGGAAAGGGACGGCAGCGTTTTGGAAACCATCGGGCCCCAGGAACAGAACCGGGCAGCCTTAATTGGTGAGGACGCCCCTGCCGCCCCGGCCCGACAGGGCCGCTCTTGGCGCGAGATACGCGGAAGCGCACCGTTCCCACTCACGGGGGAAGACGCTCAGCAGTGGGTCTCACGCTCCCGCTCGGAAGACGATGGGGCAGGCCCGTTGAAGCCATGACTATACTTCATGGCCTTGCGCCCGGCATTGAAAATGCCGGGCTGGGGGGGCCTGCGGCCGGGCGTCCTGCGGACGCAAGAGCGACAGAGCGACGCCGACAGCCTCTTGCCCGCCCCTGCGTCTCCATCTTGCGTCCGCAGGACGCCCGGCGTCTGCGCCCACGAGCCAGGGGTTTTCAACCCCTGGAGGCTTATGCACGAGGTCTAATCATAGCAATCATGTTTCCACTCAATGAACCTCAGAACACTGTCAATCGGCCCGTGCGTCGGCTGCCAGTATCGTGTGTCCGCGAAGGCGGACACTGGGCGCGAAGTGCCGGATAGCGGCGAGTTCACTCGCTGGTTCACGCACCACGAAATGAAACCCCACCCATGAAAAGATCGTCTCGTCTCCTTCCCATCAGCCTCACTGCCTTCCTACTCATCTCCGGCTTGACCAGCGCCACGGCCCAGACACCCAGTAATACCCTCCCCACCGGCAGGAGCATCACACCGGCGGGGACGCAGCAGGATATCGGCAGTCTGCCCGTGAACCTGGTGCTGACGCCGGATGGGAAATATGCGCTGGTCAGCGACGCGGGCTTTCGGGAATATCTGACGTGCCTGGACACCCGGACGGGGAGGCTGGCGCAGCCAATCACGGACACGCCACCCGCGCCGACGGACGGCTCGACGGCCGCCCCGCCCCTTTCCCGGTCGCTGCTGGCTTTCGGGTCACCGCATGACCGGGCGGACCCATCGCTGGGGCTGTATTACGGCCTCACGGTGGCGGCGAACGGGGACGGGACGGACACGGCTTATGTGTCGCAGGGGGCGCACGCGACCATTGCGGTCGTCCGCGTCGCCGCCGACGGCGGGTTGACGCAGACGGGGACGATCACGATGCAGCCCGGCGATTTCCCCGCCGGGCTGTCCCTGGACGCCCAGGGGCGGCTGTATGTCGCCGTCAACACGTCCAGTTCCCCCGACCTCCTGACGGCGGCCACGACGCCGGGCAGTCTGGTCGTCTATGACACTCACGCGCCGGGCGTCGTCACCACAGACGCAACGGTGACGCCTGCGCCGGAAGTCGCGCGGGTGCGGTTCGTCGGCTCTGCGGACACGTTCGGGAAAATCTCCCTTCTCGGCAAGGCCGTCCCGTTCACGCCGACCAACTTCCCGTTCGCCGTCGCTGCCCTGTCCCACGCCCCGCGCGCGTTCGTCAGCAGCCAGCGCGACGGGTGCGTGTACGCCGTGGACTTCTCCCAGCCCAGCACGCCGCGCCTCATCACCATCCCGACCGGGGCGCACCCAGCGGCGCTGCTGCTGAACAAAGACCAGACCACGCTGTATGTCGCCAACGCCCAGGACGACACGGTCTCGGTCGTGGACACGGACTCCGACGGCGTCATGCAGACCATCCCTCTAGGTCCCAAAACCAAGATCGGCGGCCTGCCGGGCGCGTCCCCGACGGGGCTGGCACTTTCACCCGACGGGAACACTTTGTACGTCACCCTGGGCGACATGAACGCGGTCGCCGTGGTGGATGTCCACAGCGGCAAGGTCAAAGGCTACGTCCCCGCCGGCTGGTACCCGACCGCCGTGGCCGTAACGACGGACGGCGCACTGCTGGTCACTGATGCCAATGGCGTCAACGCCGTCAACCCCAACCCCGGCCACGTCAAGCCGACCCCGGCCTCCCCGAACCGCTACGAAGACACATTCTATGACGAGGCCATCATCGAGGGCGCGGTCTCGCGCATCCCGCTCACAGGGCGAGACCTGGCGGCGGACACCAAGGCCGTCCTGGCGAACAATGGACTGGCAGACGCGACGCCGGACCCACTCCCGAAGCAAATCCTGGGCCTGCGCGGCATCAAGCACGTCATTTACATCATCAAGGAAAATCGGACCTACGACCAGGTGCTGGGCGATCTGCCGCAGGGCAACGGCGACGCGCGCTTAGCCATCTTCGGGCGGGCCGTAACGCCGAACGAACACGCGCTGGCGTCCCGCTTCGTGCTGCTGGACAACTTCTACGACTGCGCCGAGGTGAGCGCCGACGGCTGGAACTGGTCCACGCAGGGCATCGCCAATGAGTACGTCATCCGCAACGTCCCCTACAACTACAGCGGGCGCGGGCGCGGCTACGACTTCGAGGGCCAGAACAACGGCTACCCGGCGGGCGGCTTCCCGGCGACCGACCCTGACGGCCACCCGAACTCCGTGCTGTTCCCCCAGGGCGGCCCGCCCGTCCCCGATGTCGCGGAGGCGGCGAACGGCCACCTCTGGGACGACGCCGTGCGGGCGGGCGTTTCCTTCCGCAACTACGGATTCTTCCTGACCGACGGCCTGCCGGGCGTCCTACCCGACAACGCCCCGGCGGCGGCGGGCCTGCTGCCCGACGGGCACTACGCGGGCGGGCCGCTGAACCCGAAGATCAACGGGAACACGGACGCCGACTTCCGCCGGTTCGACCTGACCTACCCGGACAGCGACGGACCCCGGGCCGGCTACGCGACCACGGCTTACGGCCGGTTCCGGTCCCCGGACCGCTTCGCCGAGTGGGACCGGGAGTTCCAGTTGCTGCTCCAGGCCGACCCCACCGGCAAGGGCGTCCCGGCCCTGATGCTGGTGCGCCTGATGAGCGACCACACGGCGGGCTACACGCCCGGCCAGGCGACACCCGCCGGGCACGTCGCCGACAACGACTACGGCGTGGGCGAACTGGTCCAGGCCGTCAGCCGCAGCCCGATCTGGGACTCAACGGCCATCTTCATCGTCGAGGACGACGCCCAGGACGGCCCCGACCATGTGGACTGTCATCGGTCCACCGCCTACGTCATCTCCCCCTGGATCAAGGCCAACTCGGTGGACCATCACTTCTACAACACGGACAGTATATTGCACACGATGGAGTTGATTCTCGGCCTGCCCCCGATGAGCCAGTACGACGCCATCGCGCCGCCGGTCAACGACTTTACGGCCCGGCCTGACAACGGCGTGTCCTACGCCGCCGTGCCGTCTCCGCTGGTCGCGCAGACGGCAGCCAAGTCCCTGCCCCCCGGCAGCCCACTCTGGAAACTGGCCCGGCTGACGGCGACGATGGACTTCTCACGCGAGGACCTGGCCCCGCCGCAGCTGCTCAACCAGGTCATCTGGCAGAGCGTCCGTGGCGTGGGAAGTTTCATGCCCGCCCCGCAGCACCACGTCATACTCAAAGTTCAGCACGGCAAGGGCAAAGCGGCGGGCAAAGAGGATGACGACTGAAACGCACCACGGCCTGAAGGCCGTGGCGTATCTGGGCTTGGGCATCACCGCACCGATTCCAGGTCGAAATCCACTTCAAAAGTCCGTCGCCAGGGGAGGCGGACGCTGCCGGGGGCGAGCGTCAGCCCCGTGCCGATGCCGTGCGTTTGGAGCGTGGCGAGAAACGCGCGCAGTCGCGTCTCAATAAAGAGGTAGACGTGAATTTGCTCGTCGGGGTTTTTCGGGTCGGGGTCGCGGCGGCCCCAGTGGGCTTCGGCGTCGTCGCGGGCCTCACGGCGGACGACGGACTGGTAGGCCCAGTCTTCCAGGAAGCGATGGGCGAGGAACAGCGTCTGTGCCTCGATGCGCTGAGGATCGTCGCCGACGCGCAGGGCGCAGGAGGCCTGGGCGATGACGACGCCTAAAGTGTTGCCCGCCGTGTTCCATGCGCCGTAGGCGCAGAGGGCGGCGGCGCGCAGGGGGCAGGCGTCGGACAGCATCAGTTCCGTCAGCAGCGGGTCGGAGCCGTTCGGGTAGGCGACATCGGCCAGCGCGACGGGCCTGCCCTGCTGCTGCCGGTCGGCGAGCTGCATCAAAAACTGCGCGTAGTCCGGGGTGCGCGTCACTCGGTCTTCGGCGAGGTATTCGGGCCGGTAGTCGCTCCGGCCCGGCGCGGGCGTGGCGACGCCGAGGATGAAGTCGCTGTCTTCCGGGGATCGGGCCGGGACGCAGCCACAGGCGGCGACCTGGCCCCAGACGGTCTCGCGCACGGGCCGGTCTTCGTAGGGCGCGACCAGTGCGTCATCCCCCGGCACGGCCCATTCCACCCACACGCGCGGCGTCACGCCCGACAGTCGGTTGAGGAGACGGGCGACCAGGGCCGAGCCGACCTCGTCCGCGCCGGGGTGCATCATCACGCGGTCTGAGAGCGCCGGGCCGATGAGCCGGGGCCAGCCGCGCAGCCAGTCCCGCTCGCGCGTCGGCAGGCCGTTGGGCGCAGTGTCGTCGGACGTGACCAGCAGGGACGTGAGCTGCCCGCGCGCGGCCATGTCCAGTAGGCCCAGGGTGACGGTGTGGTTGCGCAGCCGCCGCGTCAGCCAGTCGGCCCGGAGGTCGGCGGGAAGGGTACGGGTGAGCGCGCCCAACTCGGCCTGTTCTTCAGCCGTTAGTTCCCCCCGTTCTTCCCGGTGGGCGAGGCGTCCGAAGCGCGCGAAGCGTGTGCCCCATTCCGCCCAGTAGAGCGGCTCCTCCACGCAGTCGTCGGCATGAGGGGCGCGGGTGATGACGGAGAAGGCATGGACGGGGCAGTGGGTGTTGATGTCAGGAAGCGCTTGGAGGCGGGCCAGCGCGGCGGCGGCACTGTCCCCGGTGATGCGGGCGCTGATGAGGTTGCCGTAGCCCAGAAAATCCGTGGAGACCAACGCCGCCTGTGCCTGCCGTGCGGCGTCCTGGAGCCAGCGGGCGACGGCGGGCAGGTCGGCGGATTCGCGCTGTCGGCCCCGGATGTCCGGCGGCGGCAGGAGGACGCGCGCGCCGCCGAGGGCCCCCAGCATCTGCGGGTAGCGCGTGTTGACGGGGCGTTCATCCAGGGGAACCAGGGCGAGGGTGAGTATCATGGTGATGCAGGCTCGACGGCGGGCATGGCGAGGCAGGCCGCGCCGATGGTGGAGGCGTCGGGGCCTAGGGCGGCGGTGACGACGGGGCACTGGGCGGGGCCGGGCAGGGCGCGGGCGCGCAGCACCCGACGGGCGGGGTCCAGCAGGGCGTCGCCGAGAGCGGCCAGGCCGCCACCGATGACGATGACCTCCGGGTCCAGGGCGTTGGCGAGGCTGACCAGGCCGAAGCCCAGAAACTCGCCAGTCCGGCGGACGGCCTCTGCCGCGTCGCCGCCGACCTCGGCGCGCGTCCGGGCGAGGCCGGGGCCGCTCGCGTAGGCTTCCAGGGTCCCGACGTGGCCGCCGCCGTCGCGCCGGGCGTCCGGGTCCATGGTCAGCAGGAGGTGGCCGAACTCGCCGCCCGCACCGTGCGCCCCGTGGTGCAGCCTGCCGTCAACCAATAGCGCGCCCCCCACCCCGGTCCCGAGGGCGAGGAAAACGACGCTTTGCCGACCGCGTGCCGCGCCGAAGCGAGCTTCGCCGACGGCGAGGGCGTTGACGTCATTGTCCACCGAGGTAGACAACTTGAAGGCGTCCTGGAAGGCAGTTTTAACGTCCGTCCCGGCCCAGCCGGGCAGCAGATCGGTGGCGGAGACGATGACGCCGCGCCGGGGGTCCACCTGGCCGCCGGTGCCGACGCCGATGCCGACGACGTCGGGGGTCAGAATGGCGCGGGCGACCTCAAGGGCCGTCGCCAGCACCCGCGCGCCTCCCTCGCGGGCGGGGGTCGGGCGCGTCAGGCGCGTGACGACCGTGCCGCCCAGCGTCACGGTCGCCCCGGCGATCTTGGTGCCGCCGATGTCAATGCCCAAAAAGGTCATAGGAGGTCATGGCTGAGGGCTTCGCGGAACCGCTCCGTGATCTGCTGGGGGCGGGTGATGGCGCCGCCGACGACCACGGCGAACGCCCCGGCATCCAGGGCGGCGCGGGCCTGTTCGGGAGTGGCAATACGGCCCTCGGCCAGCAGAGGGACGGCAAGGACGGCGGCGAGGCGGCGGACCAATTCGATGTCCGGGCCGGGCAGGCGGGGGCTGTCCGGGGTGTAGCCGGAGAGCGTAGTGGAGACGAACTCCGCGCCCGCGTCCTGGGCGGCCAGGGCCTCGGCGTCGGTGGCGATGTCGGCCAGCACGGGACGTCCCGTGGCCGCCCGAACGGCCCGAATGAACTGGGCGGCGGTGCCTTCGGGGTGGGGCCGGTCGGTGGCGTCCAGGGCGATGATGTCCGCGCCCGCGTCGGCGAGGGCGGCGGCGGCGGCGACCGTGGGCGTGATGTAGGGATCGAAGCCAGGTACACTCTGTTTCCAGAGGCCGATCAGGGGCAGGGACACGGCGGCGCGGATTGCGGCGACGTCTTCGGGACCGTTGGCGCGGATGGCGACGGCCCCGCCCGCCTCGGCGGCGACGGCCATGCGGGCCATGATGGCGTGTCCGAACAGCGGCTCGCCGGGCAACGCCTGGCAGGACACGATCAGGCCGCCGCGCAGGTGTCGGGTGAGTTCATCCGGGGCGAAGGGCATGGGGGGAGTGTACGGCCTGGGGGGCCGCGTTGTCAAGACCCCGCCGGCCCCCAATCCGGGATCACCGTCGGCTCGCCGTCCCGCAGGGCCGACTCATGCGCGCAGAGTCCCGGCGCGGTCCAGTCCGCCGCCGTGACGGCGTCCACGGCGGGCGGGCGGCCCTCGATGATGCTGCGCACGAACTCGTGCGCCAGGTGCGGGTGCGAGCCGCCGTGCCCGGAGGCGGTGAAGGGGGCGATGGCGTCCGGCAGGAGGTCCGCCCGGTCCGGGACGGCGACGCGCGTGGCGGCGACGGGGCGGCCCCGGCGGGACGGCTCCTCCGGCCCCAGCGTGAACAAAAGCGGGTCCTCGTCTTCGAGCTGCTGCCACTCGAAGCCGCCCCGGTCGCCGTAGGCGCTGAACGCCTCCGTGTACGCCCGCGCGGTCTGGAACCAGGAGCGCGTCACCTCGGCGGCGATGTCCGTCCCGGCGAGCCGGAAAATCGCGGTCTGTAAAGGGAACGTGTTGCCACCCGGCTGCTGAATGTCGGGCCGGAGCCGCCCGGAGCCGAGGCAGCACACGCGCGCGGCGCGGGTCCCGGCGAGCGCCAGCAGCGGCGCCACGGCGTGGGTGGCGTAGTGCATCGGCGGCTGCGCCCGCCAGTAGGCGGGGTAGTCGCCTTCCAAATCTTGGAAGTAGGTGCCGCGCAGGAAGGTCAGCGCGCCCAGGTCGCCCCGCGCGTAGGCGTCCCGGACGAACAGGAACTCGCGCGTGTACACGGCGGTCTCCATCATCATGTAGTTCGTGCCGCTGCGGCGCTGGGCGGCGAGGATGCGCCCGATGTCTTCCAGGTCGGTCGCCATGGGCACGGCGCAGGCGCAGTGCTTGCCCGCCGCCAGCACCGCCAATGTCTGCTCCGTGTGCAGCGGAACCGGCGTCAGCAGATGGACGGCGTCGTAGTCGGCGGCCAGAAGGTCTTCGAGCTGGGTGAACCGGTCCGCGACGCCAAAGCGTTCACCCACGTCGTTCAGCCGCGCCGCGTCCACGTCACACACGCCGACCCGCGCCACATCGGGGTGGCTCCGGTAGATAGGCACGAATGCCGCGCCGAACTGTAGGCCGACCACAGCCACACGGACTTTTTTCATGGTTCCCTCTCCAGACTGGTGATACCCCATTCGGGCGCGCTCTGAGGTACAATACGGGCTGACCGTTTTCCGGCCCGCCGCACAGTCTTGAAAGGACTTTCCATGACCGCTCCCGCCACCGAACTCGCCCGCGCGACGCCCGCGCCCATGGCCGTCGCCCCGCCCGCCTACGATGTCAAGGACCTCAGCCTCGCCGACGCCGGCCGACGGCGCATCGAGTGGGCCGAGCGCGAGATGCCCGTGCTGCGCTCCATCCGCGAGCGCTTCGCCGTCGAACAGCCGCTGAAGGGCGTCGTCGCCGTTGCCTGCCTGCACGTCACCGCCGAGACCGCCAACCTGATGCGGACCCTGCAAGCGGGCGGCGCGACCGTGGTTCTCACGGCCTCCAACCCGCTGTCCACCCAGGACGACGTCGCCGCCGCGCTGGTCCAGCACTACGGCATCCCGACCTTCGCCATCAAGGGCGAGGACAACGAGACCTACTACCAGCACATTCTCAGTGCGCTGGAGTACAAGCCGAACTTCACCATGGACGACGGCGCGGACACCGTGGGCATCATCCACACGGAAAAGCGCGACCTGATTCCCGGCATCATCGGCGGCACGGAGGAGACCACCACCGGCGTGATCCGCCTGCGCGCCATGGCCAAGGACGGCGTGCTGGCTTACCCCATCGTGGCCGTCAACGACGCCCAGACCAAGCACTTCTTCGACAACCGCTACGGCACGGGCCAAAGCACCATTGACGGCATCGTGCGGGCCACCAACGTGCTGCTGGCGGGCAAGTTCTTCGTCGTGGCCGGCTACGGCTGGTGCGGCAAGGGCCTGGCGATGCGCGCCAAGGGCATCGGCGCGCAGGTGATTGTCACCGAAGTAGACCCGCTGCGCGCCCTGGAAGCGACCATGGACGGCTTCCACGTCATGCCGATGGCCGAGGCCGCCAAAGTGGGCGACTTCTTCTGCACCGTGACGGGCGATAAAGATGTGATCCGGGGCGAGCATTTCGCCGCCATGAAAGACGGGGCCATCGTCTGCAACTCCGGCCACTTCAACGTGGAGATTGATATCCCCTCCCTGGAAGCCATGGCGACCGGCCCCAAAGAGAACGTCCGCGACTACGTGGACCAGTACACGCTGGCCGATGGCCGCAAGGTCTTCATCCTGGGCGAAGGCCGCCTGATCAACCTGACCAGCGCCGAGGGCCACCCGGCGTCGGTCATGGACATGAGCTTCGCCAACCAGGCCCTCTGCGCCGAGTACGTCTTCGAGAACGCCAAGTCGCTGGAAAAGAGCGTCTACACGGTCCCGGAGAACATTGACCAGGAGATCGCCCGCCTCAAGCTGCTCTCGCTGGGCGTCCACATTGACACCCTCACCGACGAGCAGGTCCGCTACCTGTCCTCCTGGCAGGAAGGCACCTGATCGAGTTGCAGTCACAGGCCCACCGGGATTTCTCCAGTGGGCCTTTCTTATGTTTGCCGGCGCACACAAAGCGCTTTTGCTGGCAGTCTTGACAGCCTGCCTGTTACCGTGTTATGATGGCGCGGCGACTTGGATTCCTCGTTCTTGTTGGTCCGCAAGCCGCTCCAGGAGACACGATGCGACACTTCATGCACGGCCTACGCTTCTTCACGCTTTTCGCCGCTCTGCTTACCTGCGCCGCGCCCGGTGCGCTTGCCGCGCCGCCTTTATACACAGTCACGGATTTGGGAACTTTACAAGGCAACGAAGCGACTGTACAAGCTGACTCAATAAATAATAGCAGCCAAGTTGTTGGATACAATTTTGACATCTCATTGGGGCCTGAGACAGCATTTATTTGGAACACCCAAGGGGGTATCCAGCAATTATCGCTTCCATCTGGTTACTCCACTCCGTCCAATGCCAATGCCATCAACTCGCTGGGACAAGTGACGGGGCAGTGCTTTGTGAGCTACTGGGAGGGTCAACAGGCGTATCTTCTGAACACGGATGGGACTGCGCTGGCGCTGGGCAGCCTTTTTCCTGAAAGCCTTTATCACATCAGTGCCGGGACGTGTATCAACACTTCTGGACAAGTGGCCGGATATTCAGACGCCCCGACCACGACCGGCGGCACACAAACCCATGCGTTCCTGTGGAGTTTGATCCAAGGGATGCAGGATTTGACGCCGAATGGCGGATACAGCACAGCCAGCGGTATCAATGACTCAGGCCAAGTCGTCGGCCAAGCGGTCCTTCAGACAACAGGCGGGGGCAGCGTTCAGCACGCCGTCCTGTGGCAAAACGGTCAGGTCACGGACTTGGGCACACTCGGCGGAAGTACAAGCGCTGCCCTTGGGATCAATGCCATCGGGCAAGTCGTTGGGAACGCAACGACGGCCACTTATCAGACTCGCCCTTTCCTCTGGCAGAGCGGACAGATGACGGACCTCGGACTTCCTACAGGGAGCACTTACGGCAGCGCACAGGCCGTAAATGCGGCGGGCCTCGTTGTCGGCGTCGCCGATGTGCAGAGCCAGAACCCGATTCAAGAGCCGTATCAGTCCGCTCACGCCGCGTTGTGGCAGGGCGGGCAGTTCTATGACCTCAACACCGTTCTATACAATAACCCCGGATGGACGCTCACGGCGGCGACGGCCATCAACGACAGCGGCCAGATCGTCGGCGACGGCACGATCAACGGCCAAGCACACGCCTTTCTGCTCACGCCCATTCCGGCCTCGGCCATCGCCATGCTGTCCAGCCTCAGCCCCGCGACGTCCTACGTCAACGATCCCGCGTTCATGCTGACGGTGGACGGCTCCGGCTTCGTCCCAACCTCCACCGCGTTCTGGAACGGCACGGCGCTGACCACGACGTTTGTTTCGCCGACCGTCATCACGGCTCAAGTCCCGGCCACGTTCAATTCTGTGCCAGGAGGCGTACCCGTCACTGTCACCAACTCGGCATCCGGCGCCGCTTCCAACGCGCTGACGTTCACCGTCCAGCCCCTCCCGATCCCCCAGATCAGTAGCCTCAGCCCCAATTCGGTCTCGACCGGCGGCCCGGACCTCACCTTCACAATCACCGGTTCCGGCTTCAGGCCGAACGCTCAGGTATTCCTGACGTTGGGCTCGTACAGCGGTGTCGGTCTGGCCACTGCCTATGTCTCGTCGACACAGTTGATGGCCACTGTCCCGGCCAGTGACCTGACTTACGCGCAGGCTGGGGGCGTGTTCGTTTCCAATGACGATGGCGGACTGGCGACATCCAACACGACCCCCTTTACGGTCGTCGCTGGTCCCAACGCCGTTCCGGTGACGACCAGCACCAGCCCATCCGGCGCGTTTTCCAGCGGGAGCAGCTTCTACCTTCAAGTGTTCGGCACCGGCTTCGTGCCCGGTTCCACCGTTGATTGGAACGGACAGCCACTGTCTGGTTTCTTCGTCTCCCGAACACAGATATATGGCATCGTCCCAGCATCTCTGGCAGCGATACCCGGTCCGGCCACAGTCACGGTCGTTAATCCTGCACCCGGCGGCGGCACTTCCAATGCCCAGACGTTCCAGGTCTACAGCCAACCGGCGACGACGACCAGTATCAGCCCATCCAGCGGCATGGTCGGTGGGCCGGGCTTCACGCTGACGGTCATCGGCAGCGGCTTCGTGCCGGGCGCGGCGGTCCTCTGGAATGGGACGACCTTACCGACAACCTACGTCTCCTCCAGCCAGGTGACCGCCCCGGTTCCTGCCACGGACCTGACCGTCGCCAACCAGTCAGCAGTCCTCGTCCAGAACCCCAATCAGTACGGCGGCACCTACAGCCCCATCTTATTCAACACCGTTAACCCCGTCCCCACCCTATCCTCGGTTAGCCCCAGTGTCGTGATGGGCGGTGGCCCTGGTTTCACGATTACCGTGACAGGAACAAATTTCGTACCCGGCGATCCGAGTTTTCCTATAGGGGCGCTGGCAAACTCAGAAGTTTATTGGAATGGCGCGCAACTTGCCACCACCTATGTTTCGCCGACACAGGTTCAGGCCACGGTACTGCCGGCAGAGTACGCTGCTGCCGGTACCGTCAGTGTCACCGTCGTCAACAACGCGCCCGGCGGTGGGACCTCAAATTCCCTGCCTCTGACAGTCACCGCCCCCCCGCCGCCTCCAGTATTGACATCCCTTTCCCCTTCTACGGTGATCGTCGGCGGAGCAGCCTTCACGATGACGCTCAACGGCACCAATTTTGGCCCTAACCCAGCCGTAGAAATTAATATCAATGGCACAGCAATACCGACAACACTCGTATCCAGTACACAGTTGACGGCTCTCATCCCGGCCTATGACATCATGGCGATAGGAACCGTGACGGTCACAGTCGTCAATAACGCACCTTGGGGGGCTGTGTCTAATGGTCTGCCCCTAACTATAACAGTTGTCCCCCAAGCACCGACAATAACGTCTCTCAGCCCGACCTCGGTTACGGCTGGCGGGCCAGCATTCACACTGAGCGCCATTGGTGGCGGCTTCTTTCCCAGCACAACTTTGGATTGGAATGGTGTCGCTCTAGCAACTACCTATGTGTCCAACATGGAGGTGACAGCGCAGGTCCCGGCATCAGATGTTGCCACGGCAGGAACAGCCAATGTCACTGCGGTAACACCCGCGCCCGGCGGCGGATCGTCCGATGTTATTCCTTTCGGGGTCTATGCTCCCAACCCGGCCCCGACTCTGAACTCGGTCAACCCGACCTCGGCGACGGCGGGCGGGGCGGCGTTCACGTTGAGCGCGAGCGGCACCGGCTTCGTCTTCGGATCCACGGTGGACTGGAACGGCACGGCGCTGACGACAGCGTTTGTGTCCTCCACGCAACTGACGGCGCAGGTCCCGGCCTCGGACGTCGCCTCGGCGGGGACGGCTTCGGTCACGGTGGTCACACCGGCACCGGGCGGGGGGACTTCGACAGCACTGCCGTTCACGGTCCAGCCGGTCTCCCTCTATCGCATCAATACGGGCGGGGGCATAACTGGCACGTTCTTCGCCGACGGGGACTACAGCGGCGGCACCGCCGCCCACACCACGGCGGCCGTCTCCACGGCGGGCGTCACCGGCCCCGCCCCCCAGGCCGTTTACCAGACCGAGCGCTACGGCAACTTCACCTACACCCTGCCGAACCTGACGCCCGGCGCGGCGTACACGCTCAGGCTGCACTTCGCCGAGATCTACTGGACCAGCGCCGGGCGCAGGCTCTTCAACGTGTCCGTCAACGGGTTGCAGGTGCTGACCAACTTCGACGTGTTCGCCGCCGCCGGGGGCAAGGACAAGGCCATCGTCGAGACCCTCCCAGCCACGGCGGACGGAAACGGGCGGATCACCGTCACGTTCACCACCCTCCGGGACAACGCCAAGGTCAGCGGCATCGAGGTCCTGGGGGCGCAGCCGGTCGCCCCGACGATCACAGCGGCGGCGACGGCCACCCCCAACCCCGTCAGCGGCACGACGGCGGGCCTGTCGGTCACGGCGGTCGCACCTAACGCCGTGGGGCCACTCACTTACATCTGGTCCGGCCCCGCCGGGGTCAGCTTCAGTCCCAACGGCACCACGAGTTCCGCCGGGACGACCGCGACCTTCACCGGCGCGGGCAGCTATCCCGTTCAGGTCACGGTGCAATCTGCCGACGGGTTGACGGCGACAAGCAGCGTCACCGTCGTCGTCGCCCAGACGCCGACCGCGCTCACCGTCAGCCCGGCCACGGCCACGGTCACCACGGGGCAGACCCAGCAGTTCGCCGCCGCCGTCAGCGACCAGTTCGGCTCCCCCATCGCCGGCGCCCCGGTCACCTGGAGCGTGCCGAGCGCCGCCGGGAGCGTCAGCGCGGGCGGCCTGTTCGCCGCAGGCGTCACCGCCGGAACCTACACGGTCACGGCGACCGGTGGAACCGCGACGGGATCGGCGGCCGTGACCGTCGCCGCCCCGGCCCCGACGGGCATCGCCCTCAACGCGGGCGGGGGCGCAACCGGCGCGTTCGCCGCCGACGGGGACTACAGCGGCGGCACCGCCGCCCACACCACGGCGGCCGTCTCCACGGCGGGCGTCACCGGCCCCGCGCCCCAGGCCGTCTACCAGACCGAGCGCTACGGCAACTTCACCTACACCCTCCCGGGACTCACCCCCGGAGGCTCCTACACCCTGCGCCTGCACTTCACCGAGATCTACTGGACCAGCGCCGGGCGCAGGCTCTTCAACGTGTCCGTCAACGGGTTGCAGGTGCTGACCAACTTCGACGTGTTCGCCGCCGCCGGGGGCAAGGACAAGGCCATCGTCGAGACCTTCCCGGTCACGGCGGCCGCCAATGGAAGGATCACCGTCACGTTCACCACGCTGCGCGACAACGCCAAGGTCAGCGGCATTGAACTGACGCAGCCCTAAATTCTCGGCGACTCCCAGGTCGGGCTTCACTGTGCTGCACTTGACAGGCCCACACTGCCGGGGGTAGCATGACGACGCTCATGGACACCGTCCCTATCCTCGGCCTGCCCGTTCATCGCGTCTGCACGGAGGACGCCCTGCGCTTCTTCGGGGACGCCATCGCCGCCCGTGACGTTCCCCGCCATGCCGTCACCGCCGATGCCTCCATGGCCGTCACTGCCCGGCGGGACCCGGAGCTGCGCGCCATCATCGCGGGGGCAGATTTAGTCACGCCCGACGGCGCGGGCATCCTGTGGGCGTCGCGCCTGCTGCGCTGCCCGCTGACGGACAAGGTCTCCGGGGTGGATTTGGTCGCCCAGGCCGCGCGGCTGTCCGCCGAGCGCGGCTGGCGGCTGTTCTTCCTGGGCGCGGCCCCCGGAGTCGCCGCCGAGGCCGGCGAGCGTCTGTGCGCGCGCTTCCCCGGCGCGCAGGTCGTCGGGACCCACGACGGCTACTTCACGCCCGCGCAGGAGCCGGAAGTCTTGGCGCAGATTCGGGAGGCCCGCCCTGACATCCTGTTCGTCGCCTTCGGAATCCCCCGTCAGGAAAAATGGATCGCGCGGCACAAGGCCGCGCTCGGCGTGCCGGTGTCGCTGGGCATCGGCGGCTCGTTCGACGTGCATTCCGGGCGCGTCCGGCGCGCGCCCCTGTGGATGCAGCGGCGCGGGCTGGAGTGGCTGCACCGGCTGGCGGCGAACCCAAAAAAAATCGGCAAGGTGATGACCCTGCCGAAGTTCGTTTTGCTCGCCCTGCGCCAGCGCTTTTTGGGGGCCGCCTAGTCACCCGCCGTGCGGCGGGTCCTTGTGGATGATCGGCTTGCCGATGGTGGGCTTGTCTCCATCGGCGCGCGCCGCCGTCGGGGCCAGGGCCGCGAGGCCGCCCAGCAGAAACAATGAGAGCATCAGCGCCGCCAGGGCGCGTTGAACATTACGCATCGGCTTATCCTTCCCTTCCGTCTTCATTTCTCCGTCATCTTTATTCTTTTGTCGGCATTTCCGGGCCATTTGTTCCCGGAGATGGGCCGTTTTTCCTGCGATCATTCGGGGACGGCGTCTGCGGCGGGCTTCGGCTTGCGCTCGAAGGTCTGAATGGCCGGCTCCAGCAGCGAGAAGCCCTTCGGATTACGCGGCCCCATCCGCCCGGCGATGGAGGCCACCCACAGCGGCCACTCCGCCTGCGCCTGCGCCAGCTTGGCCCACGTCTTGGGGCGGACCACCATGCCGATCACCTGGTCCTCGGCGGACACCGTGAACGCCATCCAGTCGTTTTTCACCTTGTGCGCGTCGTCGGGCAGTTCGTTGATCTTGAGCACCACTTCCATCTTCGCAACCGTCGCCATCTGGAGATTTTCCTGTTCTGTCGTTGTAAAGTCTTCCGGTCATTGTGTCACGAGAAGCCGACGCCCCAGCCCGGCTCCGGGCCGCCGACGCGGAGCGTACCCCCGGCCTCGCCGACGCCCCCGGAAAGCCCCGGCACGGGGCGGAGCAGGCGGTGCGAGTCCAAGTCCAGAAAGTCGAACGCGCCCGTGCCGCCCGCCAGCGCCGCCGCCGCCGTGATGCCCAGGGGCGACTCCAGCATACAGCCGAGCATCAGCGCCTTGCCCGCCGCACGGCACAGCGCGATGATCTGCAAAGCACCCACTAACCCGGACTTCATCAGCTTGACGTTGACGCCGTCCACGGCGTCTTCGCGTAGCAGGCGCAGGACCTGGGGCACGTCGCAGGCGGCCTCGTCGGCGAAGACCGGCAGGCCGGCGCGTTCCCGGACGTAGCGCAGGCCCGCGATGTCGTCCTTCGCCACCGGCTGTTCCAGCAGTTCCACGGCGGCCAGCCTCGCCAGCGCGTGGGCGAAACGCACGGCCTCATCGGGGGCGAACGCCTGGTTGGCGTCCACGCGCAGCCCGGCCTGCGGCGCGGCGTCGGCGATGGCTGCCACGCGGGCCAGGTCCGCCTCCGGCCCCTGCGCGTCCCCGACCTTGATCTTGAAGCACCGGAAGCCCTCGGCCCAGGCCGCCTCGGTCAAAGCACGGGCCTCATCGGGCGCGACGATGGGGATGGTCAGGTCGGTCGTCAGCGTCTCAGAACGTCCGCCGAAGTGCTGCCACAGGGGGACGTTCCAACACCGCGCCCAGGCGTCGTACAGGGCCATTTCCAGCCCCGCCCGCGCCGCCGGGGATTGGGGCAGCGTCCGGGCCGCCAGATCGAGCAGTGGCCCCAGCCGCTCCAGCGGCTGTCCGACTAGCACCGGCCCGGCGTCCTCCACCGCCGCCAGGACCGTCTCCACGCTCTCGCCGGTGACATACCCCACCGGCCCGCTCTCGCCCAGCCCGGTCAGCCCTTCCCCGTCCGTCCGCACCGTCACGCGCACGTTGCGCGCCTCATACGCCGTCCGCGCGGCGATGACAAAAGGCGCCCGCAGCGCCAGCGTCCACGCCTCCGCCTCCACCGCTGTGATCCGCATGAGCCTATTGTACCGCGTCCGGCCGCGTTGCCGTCACATATGCCGGGACACGCCGAATCTCCTTGCCAAGTTTCTTTCACGAGCAGAAAAATATGCCTTGACACAGGGGCTTACGAATGCTATAATACAAGCACAATGACGCGGACGGCCTCCAAGGGCGTACCGTATGCTATTCCCGACGTCGCGGCGCTTCACGTGAAAGCCGCAATAGGGCGGCACTCCTTCGCAAACGTTTCCAGCGAAGGAGTGCCGCCCTTCGTGTTTTTTGATTTGTTACCGGAAAGGACTAAGACAATGCAACTGCTAAAGGAAAAGTTCGACAAAATCTTCGGATACTGGAATATACTGCTTCCCGACAATGCCATTAAAACTCTACAACCAGGGGCGATCTCACAAAGCGGCTGGAGCATCTCTTATGCGTTTTATGAAGGGAATTTGTTATTACCTCATCATGAGATCAAGAAGCAGTTCTATCTGAACGAAGCCAAAACTTCAGATCTTTACTTAGAAATTTATGCTCGCCATCCAGTAAGTGTCGAATATTTTTTTCGCATATATGCGTCGGGAGAGACAAGATATGTAAACTCTCCGACGGAGATTCGTTATCATGGCCCAAATATTATAAATTTTGACTACGAGTTGACGGACGAAATGCTGGTGGAACGATTTCCTATCATTGCCGATCCCTGTTCACCCAACCATGAAGTGCCAGAAGCGTTCAAATTAATTTTATACGAATGGGGCGATACAGATGGTTGGTGCTGGGTCTATGGCCAGCCCAAATCTATATACGTTTGGGCAGAGACTGGGGCCTTTGATTTCGCAGCCTATGAGGTACCGGAAGAGCTGCGAAAGAATGATAACGCCGATATCACTTTCGCTTTTGGTGATGACGCGGACGGGAGCTATTTACAATTCGCTTTGAGAATTCGTGACTATGTTTATCATGCCCGCTTGTATGAGTCGGAGCGCAAAGTCAAGTTGCCACAGCCGCTTGATTTTGATGGGAACAAAGATATGCAAAGGCAAATGTTGCGAAATATAATGTTGCAGCTACCAGCGCGGCCTTTGTGCAATGAGCCTTTTGACACAATAGAAGAGGCACACGCCTATATGTGGGGTCTAGATGAGGATATTTTTCGAGAAGGCGTAATCTACGAAGACGAGATGATAAGTGGAGGTTACAGCACCGTTGAGGAAATTGAGGAAGAAAGGAAAACCATGAAATTAGACCGAGAAAAAATGAGCGACAGCAGCGAAGGCAAAAAGAGTTATGAACTGATGGGCAACGACTATGTCGCCCACATTCTTGAGAAATGGGCACCGTCTATGGTGCTTGGGGAGTCTGTTGTGGTTCCCCATGACGAGGAGGAGATGAACTGGCGGCTGTTCTTCGCGCACGGCCAGGACATGATGGGCTTCCGGGCGGACATCTTTACCGGGGGCTGGAACGAAGGGAACAACCCTTTTAACGCTGGCTATCAAGGGCTACGGGATCGTTGGCCGGACAGTAAGAGCTTGATTCGCGGGCTGGCGGAGTTCTGGAATCAAGCTGACGTCCAAGCCCAGATCAAGTCATTGACGACAGGCAAGCAGTCTGGGGAACGTGGCATCAAGCCGGTGATGGCGCTCCTCCGAGGAGAGCGCGGCAATGCCGCCACACGAATTTTCGCTGATGCTTTGGATGATCTGTCGGGGCCGAAGATCGCTTACAAGACACGCAGGATGATTCGCGCGTACTTGCAAAACTCGGCATTGCTGGCTGAACATGGGGCGTCGTTCCAGCAGTACCTGGAAAGCATCGTGCCGGACTTGGTGCTGCCGTCTCAAGAGATCGTTCGAGCGGAACGGGCGTGGCGCAAGGCCATTGAACGGGACTTCTACAACGTCGGGCCAGCACTCGCCAACTACCTGATTGCGGATTGGCTGCTGTGGCTGTGGCGTCAGGGACAGATCGAGTGGTTCGAGAGCTACAAGTCTGACAGCGTTTTCCTCACTACGCTGGCAGCCAAAGGCAAATTGCCCTCCGAAGCTGGCGCTGATTTTTCGTCCTACTGCCGAGCGTTGTCCTTGCCGCCGGAGTGGCTTCCCAAGAAGGATTGGATACTCAGTCACTACCCTTTGCCACCGCGCATACTGAACGAGGCGATCTGGCTGGAAGAGGCAGCGACTAACCAAGTGTCGCCGGAGGCACCGGTCGCGGAAACTGAAAGCCATGTCGTGAGTGTCAACATCGACCATGTGGCGTGGCCTATCAGGTTTTTCCGGCTGCTGGAAGAGGATGTTGAACCGGATGAGACCGAGACGGAGACGTATAGGACGCCAAGTGTCACGATGTTCCGTGATGATGACAAAGGCTATCTGGATTGGCGGAAAAACAACTTGGAGGGCTACGTCGTCAACGCGCACCGCAAGCCGGTGGCAGACTATCTGATCCTCCATCGTTCCCCCTGCTGGTGCATCTCGCGCCCTTTCAAGAACGATGAAAAGTGGACAGCGGGGTTTGTCAAAGTCTGCTCCAACAGCCTTGCAGACTTGAAGACCTGGGCCCAAGAGGAGGTCGGCGGCGAACTCCATCCCTGCGGCATCTGCCTGCCGCGAAAAGGAGCAAAGCTATGATCCTGTTCCAAGACAAAGACAGTGAGTATCTGCAATTTCTGAGCAAACCGGAGAACCGGACCGGGTTTGTGGTCAACACCACACGGAAGCCAAGTAAGGGCTATGTGATGCTGCACAAGGCGACTTGTGGGACAATCCAGGGCGCTCCCACGAGTGGCAGGACGTTTACGGGCGATTACTGCAAGGTCTGGGCAGCGACGGCAGCGGAGTTGATTGCTTGGAGCGAGACGGAACTAGGCCGCGCCCCAAAACCCTGCGGCCGCTGCCGACCGTTGGCAAACAAGCTGCACGAACAGAAACAAGCAGAGGAGATTCTGAAAATCGCGCCGCTCTCGGAGGCGGCTTCCCCGCCGATGCGGGACGCGATCCAGAAAGCCTTACGAGACGTGGGCATCCAGCAGGCTCGTGGGGTGTGGATCACTTACACGGATATGCATCAGACATGGATGGTCGGTCTTCCCACGAGTGACCCCCAGGTGTTCGCCAAGATATGGCAGAGCATCATGCATGGCCTACAGAGCCTGGTGAAGACCGGGGAGGCGCTCCCCAATGTCGCCCTTTGTGATTTTCGGAACAACCGTCTGATGATGGACTTCGGCGAGGCTCTCTTTGCAGGGGATTCCCAGGGGCACTGACATGGAACCAAAGACATCGTCGGAAGCAGCTAGCGATGACGCAGCGGAAATCGTGGTTGAATTGAGTGTGGAAGGAGGAGGCCAAACGGTCTACCGCCGCCCGGTGGGAAACGACTGGGTCTTTTGGAGCGAGGGCAGCTCCATGGACATGGACGAAAACGATAAAGAGCATTGGCGGGAGTGGCGGCAAAATGAGACGCCAAATCTGGAAGAGGCGCTGCCGGAGATTTGGCCCTGGATGTCGCCGAAGAATCTGCACCCTGAGCATCGGGGATGGTTTCTGAATGCGTTTCAGGGATGGTCAAATCAGCACCCAAGTTCAGGGCATCATGATAAGTGGTGCAGGATGCGCTGGCGAAAAGTGCTGGGCCTTGAAGGAAAAGGTGAATGAATGGAAATCAGCATTATTCCTTGTGTGGACAATGACGCTATTGCAGAGAGGAACCGGCGGTTACTGGACATCAGCCGGGACGCGGCGGCACACATGGGACGCGAAGCGGTAGCAATCCAGATGAAGGGCGGCTACACAGCACCCTCCGGTTCCTGGGTGGACATCGCGGAATCGGTCAGGCAGGCAGTCGCGGCGAGGCAGAGTTTGAAGCCGGAGGATGCGTTGCCGGAACCGCCTCCCTCGCAAAAGCCGTTCCATCTGAATGTTGGGGTGAGCAATGAGACGACGCTGGAAGCCGCGCAGCGCCTTGCGGGAGGCGGGAAGCGCGTCCTCGCACTGAACTTCGCGTCCGCCATCTTACCGGGCGGCGGGTTTCTGAATGGGGCGCGGGCGCAGGAGGAGTGTTTGGCGCGTGTGTCCGCTTTGTATGTGACACTCAAAGATGATCCGATGTACGACTTCCATCGTCAGCTTGACCACAAAATGGCGACGGATTGGGCCATTCTGTCGCCGGACGTTCCCGTGTTCCGAACTGACGACGGCCTCCTGTTGGAGAAGCCCTGGCTGTGTTCGTTCATCACCTGCGCGGCCCCGGTCGCAAAGTCGGCCACGAGGGCGACACCGGACCCCAAGCAGTTGTTGGCAAAGCGTATTGATCGGGTGCTTGCCATCGCCAAAGCGTATGGCTACGAAGTGCTTGTCTTAGGCGCGTGGGGGTGCGGCGTCTTTGGCGGCGACCTCATCGCCACAGCAGCCGCTTTCCGAGAGGCACTGTCCGGGAAGTTCCGGGGGGACTTCTCGGACGTCGTATTCGCTATCGCCGATTGGTCACCGGAGCGCCGCTTTCTCAAGCCATTTCGTGAAGCCTTCGAGCGAAGCACAGCCTAAACCATCTGCCCATGAGAAGTTCTCAGCAGACTTCTACAGCAGGACGCCGACGACGCAGGCGGCCATGAGGGACGACAGCGCGCCGCCGAGCATGGCGAGCAGGCCCAGGCGCGACAGGTCGGAGCGGCGGTGCGGGGCCATGCCGCTGATGCCGCCGACTTGAATGGCGACACTGGAAAAATTGGCGAACCCGCAGAGCGCGTAGATGGCGATCACCACCGACCGGGGCGAGATGAAGTGCGGGGTCGTGCCGAGCGTCTGCGACAGTTGCAGGTAGGCGACGAACTCGTTCACCGCCGTCTTGATGCCCAGCAGCGGCCCGACCTGCCGGGCGTCGTGCCAGGACATCCCCGTCAGCCAGGCGAACGGCGTGGCGACCCAGCCGAGAATCTGCTGCAAGGACAGCGCCGGAGAGCCGAAGAAGTGGCCGACCCAGCCCAGCACGGCGTTGATCAGGGCGATGAAGGCGATGAAGACAATCAGCACCGCGCCGACGTTCAGCGCCAACTGCAGGCCCTCCAGCGCGCCGCGCGTCAGGGCGTCCACGGCGTTGACGTCGGTGCGGTCCACGGTGATCTTGACCGTGCCCGCCGTCTCCGGCACGGTCGTCTCCGGGAAGATCAGCTTGGCGACGACCAGGGACGACGGCGCGGACAGCAGCGAGGCCGCCAGCAGGTGTCCGGCGGCGTCGGGGAACGCGCCGCCCAGCATGGCGGCGTAGGCGGCCAGCACCCCGGAGGCGATGTTGGCGAACCCCGCCGTCATGATCGCCATCAGCTCCGAGTTGGTGGCGCGGGCGAGGAACGGCTTGACCATCAGCGGCGCTTCGGTCTGCCCGACGAAAATATTGGTCGCCGCCGCCAGCGTCTCCGCCCCCGACGTGCCCATGGAGCGCTGCATGACCCAGGCGATGCCCTGGATGATCTTCTGCATGACGCCGGAGTAGTAAAAGAGCGCCGTCAGCGCACAGAAGAAGACGATGGTGGGCAGCACATAGAACGCGAAGTAGCCGCCGACGTGCGCATAGGCCGCCGCGTGGAGGATCGGGCCGTTCAGTGGATCGCCCAGGGGGACGCCGACGGGGATGTTGTTGCCGAGCGCCAGGTCGCCGAAGACGAAGCTCGCGCCCTGCTTGGTGAAGTCCAGCAGCGCGGCGACGCCACGGCTGACGGCGGCGAAGCCGAGCCGTCCGGGGGCCGTGTCCAGCACCCCGAACGCGAAGACGAACTGGATGGCGAAGCCCCACAACACCAGCCGCAGCGGGGTCCGCTGGCCGCGCCGCCGGACTTGGCCGACGCCATAGGCGAGGCCCGCGAAGACCGCCAGCCCCAGCAGCGACCGCAAACGCAGCAGCGGCGACCCGTGTTCCGCCGCCCGCGCCGCCGCCTGCGTCGGGAACGGCGGGCCGACGGGCAGGCCGACGCGCGCCGGTCCCTGGGCGTGTGCGCACACGGCGACAAGCATGGGCAGGAGCAGGAAAAGACACATGACGCCGAGGGCGCGTCTCACGGGAGTAGACAAGGGCGGGCAGGCTCCGGTTTCTTCGGCGTCAGGGCCGCATCGCCATGCCCGCCTGTCTTCGACATCGGCGCGGGGGATTCCTGCCGGGGACTGCCCACCACCAGGGTCATTCAGTTGTCGCTTCGGGGGTATGAAACCCCCGGCATTGGTAAAGCAAGCGTCCTTCGGACGCAGGACTTCGCCCGAAGGGCGGCTGCACTTCCATGCCGGGTCGTTCATCGGCCCGAACACCAAGACGAGAACTGAATGACCCTGGCCCACCACCTTGTTCACTCGTTCCTCGCTCACAGGGTCCTCCCGAAGCGGGAGGATCAGGAGCCGCCGTTTTTGTCCCGCAGGGGCTATTCTTAATCCTCCCGCTTCGGGAGGACCCCGCGCAGTGAGGAACGAACGAAGCAGGGTGGTGGGCAGTCCGAAATCTGAATGACCTTGTTCACCCCGGCAGGCACTTCTTAGTTTCCTCGACGATCCGACTGATCACCCAATCTACGCCCTCTGTGCCGTCCGCTGATGGTTCGACCAAAGCGGCGCAACTGCGGGACAGCATCAGGTTGACCGACGCGCCGGGGTCGTCACCGGCCGCACGGAAGTCCGTCCGCACCCCGATGACGGGCTTGCCGGACCGGTAGGCGTAGCCACACTCCCAGCACGTGCCGCTGTCGGGATCGGCCCCGTCCAGCACGGCCACCACAGCGTCGCACCGGTCAATGCCGGAGACATTGGCCGCGAAGACGGCCTGCGGGTCGAACGGCCCCCCGCCCTGCATCAGCGCCTCCGCCGTCTCTTGGGGCAGGATGACGTCAAAGCCCTGTTCCCGTAGGCCCGCCGCGACCTGCGCGTTCCACAGCCGTTCCCCTTGCGTGAAGAGCGGCCCGGCAAAATAAAGCGTCGTCGTTCGCATGGTGTCCACCGATGCCATGATACCTCTCCGGCAGGAATCCCCATCACCTCTGCCGAAATGACGCGCATCATGATCGAGATGGTCCTGTTCGACATCGGCGACGTGCTGTTCGACGAGACCCTGCAGCACTCCTGGCTCTTCCACGCCCTGCTGCTGGCCCTGCGCGCGCACGGCAAGGACGTTCTTTGGGATGACTTCAACGCCACCCGCAAGGAACTCGCCGCGCGTGGACCGAACCCGGAGGCCGCCATCAAGGGGACGCTCGCGTTCTACTGCACCAACGACTCCGAGACCGAGGTGCTGTGGCACGAGGCCCGCGACCAGTACCAAGCCATGCGCCGCCCGCGCCCGTTCGGCCTGCTCCTAAACGGCATCACGCCAGTCCTTGAAGACCTGCGGCGGGACTTCCGACTCGGCATCGTCGCCAACCAGCACCCGCCCGTCTTCCAGGCGCTGGCCGACTACGGCATTGCCGGATTGTTTGACACCATCATCATCAGCGAGATCGTGCATCTGTTCAAGCCCGACCCGGCTATCTTCCGCTGCGCCTTGACGCAGGCCGGGCTGACCGGCCCGCAGGCCGTCTTCGTCGGCGACCGCCCGGACAACGATGTCGGCCCTGCCAAGGCCGCAGGAATGCGCACGGTGCGTTTCCGGCGCGGCATCCAGTACGTCCACTACGACCCCACCGATCCGGCCCTGACCGCCGATGAGACCGTCACCGAGGCGGGCGAGATCGCCCCCGCCGTCCGCCGCCTGGCGGCGCAGGAGGCCGGGGCGTGATCATCGAGGCGCGCGGGGACGTCGTCCGGCTGGAGGGGGCGCTGACGAAGAATTACTGGCCGACGGTCCAGGCCGCCGTGAACCTGCTGCTGCGTCAGAACCCGCAGGGCATCCTGCTCGACGGCAGCGAGCTGGCCTCGGTCTCCCCGGAGGGCGCGCGCACCTTCACCGACGCCATGAACTACATCGAGCGCTACCGGGCGCGCATTGTCGTCTGCAACCTGTCCGACTCGGCCATGGCCGCCGTGCGCGCCGTCCCCGGTGTCCGCTCCCGCCTGCCCGTGGCGGGCAGCATGGAGGAGGCGCGGGCCTCCCTGGCCCTGTTCCGGCCCGGCGCGGTGCGCGAGACCGGGCGGCGGCGGACCCTGCAGAACATCCTGGTCCCCCTGCGCACCGGCGACGACCCGCTGGCCGCGATCACGCTCGCCTGCCGCCTGGCTAAGCCGGAGGGCGACGCCGCCCGCCTGCACCTAACCTACATCCTGGAAGTCCCCCGCCACCTGCCCCTGACCGCCCCGTTGCCGGACGAGGAGGCCCAGGCCGGGCGCTCCCTGGACGCCGCCGAGGCCGCCGTCCGCCGCCTGGGCATCACCCCCGTCCCGCACGTCCGCCGCGCGCGCGACGCCGGCGAGGAGATGGTCCACCAGGCCGAGGAACTGGGCGTCAACATGATCGTCCTCGCCTACGCCCCCACCGGCGACCCCGAAGACCCCATGCTCCGCATCCTCCGCACCCTCTTCGACCGCGCCCCCTGCGAGGTCGTGGTCAACAAAGTCCCGCCCGCCTGACCCCGTGGCGGCTGTCCTTCCGTCCGTCAGGACGATATGGCGTAGCGAGAGGAGTTCACTCCCTCGCGGCCTGACGACCCGGCGGCCTCGGTTGGGCTGGGTCCCTACTGCCCTAACACTTCTAACGCATTCGGCAGGTGGGTGAGGACCTCACAGCCGCCCTCCGTCACCAGCACGTCTTCCTCGATGCGGATGCCGCCCCAGTTCTCGAGGTAGACGCCCGGCTCGACCGTCAGCACCATGCCCGGCTCCAGAATCACTTTCTCGGAGCGCACGGACAGGGCCGCGCCGTCGTGGACCGTGCGGCCCAGACTGTGGCCCAGAGAGTGCCCGAACTGCTCGCCGTAGCCGCGCGCGGTCAGGAAGTCGCGGGCGACGGCGTCCACGTCCTTGCCCGTGCGGCCGGGACGGATGGCAGCGATGGCGAGGCGCTGGGCCTCCAGCACGGTCTCGTACAATTCACGCTGCGGCGCGGAGATCGGGGCAAGCCCCACCGTGCGGGTGATGTCGGAGACGTAGCCGTTCAGGGACGCGCCCCAGTCCACCGTCACCAGGTCGCCGGGGGACAGGGGCCGCTCGCCCGCCCGGTGGTGCGGGTGCGCGCCCAGCGCGCCCGACGCCACGATGGTCTCGAAGGCGACGCCCTCCGCTCCAGCCCGCCGCATGGCGAAGTCCAATTCGATGGCGAACTCACGCTCTTTGAGGCCGGGCTTCAGCAGCGGCTTCACTTCCAGCCAGGCCGCCTCGGCGACCGCGATGGCGTCCCGGATGGCCGCCACCTCGCCCGCGTCCTTGACCATCCGCAGGGCCTCCACCAGCCCGTCGGTCGCCACCCACTCCAGATGGGACGGCGTCTCCTTTTTCAGATTCTCCCACTGCGACACCGTCACCCGCTGCGCCTCAAAGCCCAGTTTTTTGACCTGTGGCCGCTCGGCCAGTGTCTGCGTCAGCGCCTCCGGGTAGCCGCCGCTGCCGGCGGCGGTGACGACGGCGAACTGCGGGCACTCGGCGCGGGCGCGCAGGGTGTAGCGCGGGTCGGTGATGAGAACGGCCTCGGCGGCTGTCATGAGAACATAAGCCGTGGACCCGGTGAAGCCGGAGATGTAGCCGACGTTCTGTTCCTCGGTCAGCAACAGGGCGTCCACGTTTTGGCCGATCAGCGCCTCCCGGAGCCGGGCGAGTCGGGCCTCGAAATACGGACTGGGCATGGTCTTCTCCCCCGGCGTTGAAACGCCGGGCTATTCCTCAGGAAAAGAAAGTCCCTGCGGGACTGCGGATGTCGGATTGGTCAGGGCTTTACTTCTTCAGTCCCGCAGGGACTTTCCGTGCCTCAAGAATAGCCCGGCGTTTCAACGCCGGGGACGCGCCTGGCCTTCACACGCCTGGGATTTGCGCCCGTCAGCGGTGGCTTTCTTCCAGGAGGTGCTTGACGGCGTCCAGCGCCAGCAGGTACGAGCGCGGGCCGAAGCCGGCAATGACGCCCGTGCAAACCGGCGCGATCACCGATCGGCGGCGGAATTCCTCGCGGGCATGGACGTTGGACAGGTGGACCTCGACCACCGGCAGGCGCGTGTCCGCCAGCGCGTCCCGGATGGCATAGGAGTAGTGCGTGTAGGCCCCCGCGTTGATGATGACGGCGTCGGCCCAGTCGGCGGCATCCTGGATGAAGTCAATGATCTCGCCCTCGCCGTTGGACTGGCGGATGGTCGCCGCCAGGCCCAGGGACTTGGCATGGGCCTCGATCCGGGTGTTAACGGCGGCGAAGTCTTCCTTGCCGTAGATGTCCGGGTCGCGGACGCCGAGCCGGTTCAGGTTCGGCCCGTGCAGGACGGCGATCTTCGGGGGCGCGGGGCGGGTCAGCGGCATGGGTTTGTCCGGGTCAGGTGTTCGGGAGAGTCGCCTCTTCGGGCAACAGGATGGGGATGCCGTCGCGGACGGGGTAGACACGCCCGCACTGGTCGCAGACCAGGGTGTCACCCACCAGCCGCAGCGGCGGGCGGTTGTCGTCGGCGGGGCAGGCGAGAATCTTCACGAGTTCCGGGTCCAGGGTGTGTGTGGTTGTCATAGTGTGTTTGCGTTGCGTGCCTCTGCATAGACCGCCAGCGTCTCGCGGGCGGCCTTCTCCCACGAGAACAGGGCGGCGCGGGCGGGGCCGAGCGCGCGCAGGTGCGCCCGCGCCGCGCCGTCGGTCAGCAGGCCGTGGAGGGCGTCCGCCCACGCCCGCACGTCGTCCGGCGGCAGCAGCGTCCCGGCGTCCCCCACCACTTCGGGCAGGGAGGACGTGTCCGAACACAGCACGGGACAGCCGCAGGCCATCGCCTCCAGCGGCGGCAGGCCGAAGCCCTCATACAGCGACGGGTAGCAGAGCGCGTCCGCGCCCCCATACAGCCGCGGCAGGTCTTCATCGGCGACGTAGCCGGGAAAGACGATGTCCTCACGGACGCCCGCAGGCAAAGCCGCCAGCTGCCGATCTAAATCCTCGTTCTTCCAGCCCCGCTTGCCGGCGATGACCAGCCGGTGCGGGGGCGGCGACGGGCCGCCTTTGACCAGGGCAAAGGCTCGGAGCAACAGACCCAGATTCTTGCGCGGCTGCATGACGCCCACGGCCAGCGCGTAGGGCCTGCCGCCGAGGCCGAGACTTCCGTTCGCCACGGCCCACGCGGATTCCTGCCCGCCCGGCGGGGGGCGAAACATCGGGTCGGCGGCCAGCAGGATGGCGCTGACTTCGTGTGCAGGGACGCGGCGGCCGTACAGGCGCAGGATGTCCCGGCGGGTGCTTTCGGAGTCGGCGATCACGCGGGCAGCGCGGCGCAGGGAGCGCGGGACCAGCGCGTTCAGCACCCAGCGGTCGCGCGGCAGGAACAGCTCCGGGAACAGGGCGAAGGTCACGTCATGGACCGTCGTGACCATCGGGCAGGGTGCGCCCAACAGGGGGATGTTATACTGCGTGTGGGCGACATCAATCCGGTCTTCGCCGAGCGCCGCCGGGAACGCCCACAGCATCCAGGGCACGTCCTGCGTCGGCTTCGGGAGGGTGCGCCAGCGGAAGTTCGGGCCGACCGGCGGCGGCGCGCCCTCCAGCGGGCTTTTCAGATAGAGGACGTACTCGTTGACGCTGTCCACGGCGGCCAGCCCGCCGATCAGCCCCCGCCAGTACGTCCGGTCCCCCGTGTTGCGCCCCGACAGCGTCCGCGCGTCAATCCCGATCCGCATAGCCCAGTGTACCTGGTCGCGTTCCTGAAAAGCCTATCACTCATCGGGTATAACGGGCGGCATGACTCGACACTGGCTGGTGAAAAGCGAGCCGTCCGTGTATTCCATTGACGACCTGCGGCGCGACGGATGGACCTGCTGGGACGGCGTTCGCAACTTCCAGGCGCGCAACTTCCTGCGCGACGAGATGCGGGTCGGAGACCCGGTGCTGTTCTACCACTCCAACGCCGACCCGCCCGCCGTGGTCGGCCTCGCCCGCGTCTGCCGTGACGGCTACCCGGACCACACCGCCCTGGACCCGCAGGACCCGCACCACGACCCGAAGGCCACCCCGGAGAAGCCACTCTGGGCCATGGTGGACATCGCGTTCACCGAGAAGTTCCCCCACCCCATCTCACTGGTCGCCCTGCGCGCGGACCCGGCCCTGGAGGGGCTTGCGCTGACGCGCAAGGGATCACGCCTCTCCGTCCTGCCCGTCACGGAGTCGCACTTCCGGCACATCTGCGAATTAGGCCGGTGACGCCGAGACGCCCGGCGCAGAGGTCTCTGCGCCGGGCGTCGGTGTTCTGGACAATCATCGCTCGTTTGTGTTATACTGGGGACACAGATTGTAGCGAAAAACTCCTCGAGTAGGACTCGAACCTACAACCCTCCGGTTAACAGCCGGATGCTCTGCCATTGAGCTATCGAGGAACAGCGTGTCGGCAGGGGATATTATAGCCAACCCCGCCGCCGTTGTCAAGGGCCGGGTCGCGCCGTGAAGATCAAAGAGATCGTCTTTCTATCCACTAACCGCGTCCGCCTGGTCGTGGAGATTCCCGACACGGAGTCACTGACGACGACGGAGGCGCCGCACGTCCCCCGCATTTTGTTCCACCTGTTCCCGCACATGGCCTCCCAGCGCTGCCACAACGACGGCGGCCATTCACTGCGGCGCGAGGCGCAGGCCACCGAGATTCCCCACCTCTTCGAACACCTCATCCTGGAAATTCAGAACCAGGTCCGGCGCGGCGTCGGGATGCCCTTCGCGGGCGAGACGTCCTGGAACTGGACCGTGGACCCGCGCGGCCGCTTCTACGTCACCGTGGACTATGACAACGAGATCGTCTGCCTGGCCGCGATCCGACTGGCCGAGCGCGTCATCAACGCGCTGGACCGCAAGGACATCAGCCGCCTGGACATGGGGCGCGAGATCGCCCGCCTGCGCGAGATGGCGAAGATCAGCCGCCGCCTCGCCCCCACGCGCGCCGATGGACTGACCGAAGACGAAGCGGCGGCCCCGGTCCAGGCAATGATGCCGGACTGAGGCCGCCACGCTTTGGCTGCTTCGCCGAGGATCAGCGCCGCCCAAAGATGTATAGGAGTGAGCTGACACCGCCGGCAAGCCCGAAGACAGTGCCGGGGTCCACGCGGAAGCCGGGCGTCCCCTGCGGGATGTTGACGTTGTCGCCGGGGTAGATCTTCGTCTCCGCCTGCGTCTGCGGGTCGTGGGCGTCCAGGCGGATCGTCTGCGGCTTGCCGCTGGCCGAGTCGCGGACGATGGAGACTTCCTTCAGCCGCGCATTGGCCGTGGTCCCGCCCGCCTCGCCCAGGGCCTGCGCCAGCGTCATGTACGGCTCCGTCAGCGGGATGGGTCCCGGTCGTCCGACCGCGCCGGTGATGGTGAAGGCGTTGGTCCTGACCGCCTGCGCCCCGGTCACCAGGATGTCGCCCTGCTGCAGCACGGGGTCCGCCTGCGGGTCCGCCGGGTTCTGGCTGGCCGAGTAGTAGTCGAACGGGATGTTCACCCCGCCGCGCTGGATCAGCAGGCCCGTCGGGCTGGCCGTCTGTGTCAGGCCGCCGTTGAGCTGGATGGCGTTGTAGGCCGTGGTCCCGGCCGGCACGGACTGGAGGCCGGGCTTGGTGAAGTCGCCGCTGAACGTGACGTTGATCGGCACGGGCGTCCGGGACGGCACAAAGATCACGTCGCCCTGGTGCAGCGGCGGGTTCCCGGTGGCGTCGTTGTTGTCGCGGAAGACCTGGTAATCCACCGTCTGCGTGGTGTGATCGGGCGTGTCCGGGCCGCCGTGAGTGATCTGCACACGAGTCAGGTCGGCGTCCTGCAAGGGATTCGCCGCCGGGAGCAGGTCGCTCAGGTGGGCGTCCGAGCGGACGGTGTAGTCCTTCGGGGTGGTGACCTCGCCGGAGAGCGTCACGGTGATGCCGCCGGGCTGGAGGATAGTCACGACGACCTGCGGGCGGACGTAATACTTGGTCAGCGCCCGGCGCAGCGTGGTCGCCGCCTCGGAGACGGTCTCCCCGGCCAGGTGGACCTGGTTGACGTAGAGCATGGAGATGTCGCCGGCGGTGTCCACGGTGTAGTCCCCGCTGATGTCGGCCTCACCGGCCACGGTGACGCGGACGACGGCGTTGACGTCAATGGTCTTGGTGGCGACGGCCTGGCACAGCGCCGGCTTCGGGCAGACCGCCAGGGCGGTCAGAGACAGGAGCGCGGACCAGGCGAACCCGGCGAAAATCCCGCGTAAAGGCGAAAGGCGATTCATGTGAGTCGTACCTCTGATGCACAGAATGGGTCACTCTACCCAACACGGCACACGAATGAAACGGGAACCTCGAGGAAGTCCCGCGCGGCCCGGCGGTGGTGGAGTGCCCGCCGTCGGCACGATGTCCGGTGGCTGACACTCCAGAAGCAAGAATCGTGCCAAAGCCGGGGCTGACACGAAAAGCCGGCATTGGCGACAGGGAAGGGCGGGGCTGCGGGCGGTTCAGGCGTGCGGGACGACCTTCTCGGCCTGGGGACCCTTCGGGCCGTCCCCGACCTCGTACTCCACCTCCTGCCCTTCCTTGAGCGACTTGTAGCCCTCCAGCTGGATGGCGGAAAAATGGACGAAAAGGTCTTTGCCGATCCCGGTGTCGATGAAGCCGTATCCCTTGGCGTCGCTGAACCACTTGATTTTGCCTGTGGGCATCTGCGCGATCTCCTTGCTGTCGTGCCTCGCCCGTCTCCACGAACCCTGTTTGTGGCGGGCAATCGCACACAGAGTAACACAAGAGCCGGGGTTTGTCAAGAGAATGTCCGTTTGGGGGAGGCGATGCCGCCGGATTTGACAGGGCGGGGAACCTCTGGTACAATGACGGGCGTGAAGAACCGCCGCGCGATTAGAAAGCCTATCTTATGAACTGGTCTTCGGAGGGGCTGGCCTGTCTGGTCCTGTTCGTCTATAGCAGCTATTTCGAGTGGTTCATCCACCGACACCTGATGCACGTCAAGCGCCCCTTCCCGTTCCAGGAGGCGTTCAAGGGGCACACCCTGATCCACCATCAGCTTTACCACTGGGACGGCAAATTCGAGGCGACGGGGCCGGGGCGGCCTCCGCACGTCGCCCTGCGCTGGTATGCCTTCCCGGTCATGATCGGCCTGCATATGCCCTTCTTCGCCCTGTTCCAGTGGCTGACCCACTGGCAGATCTTCTGGGGCGCGACCCTCGGCTGCGTCCTGTATTTCTCCGGCTACGAGTACACGCATTATCTGATGCACGTCCCGAAGGGTCACTTCGTGGAGCGGTTCCGCTCCTTCCGGTTCATCAAGGAACACCACCGGCTGCACCACAAGTATTACCTGCGTAACATGAACGTCTTCCTCCCGCTCGGCGACCTGTCGTTCGGGACGCTGATCACCTCGGAGGGGTGGCGCTCCAAGACGGCCAAGCGTGAGCGGAGCCTGACGCGCCGCCGCGCGCAGCCGGGCAAGGTCCCGGCCAACGTGGAACGATGAAGATTCGCCCCAACGTGCGAAAGGCCCCGCCTCTGAACGTTCAGCGGCGGGGCCTTTCTTTGTCCGAAGCCTCAGTAGGTGTGGTAGTACCGATGGCCGTGCCGGTAGTAATAGTGCCGACGTGCCTTGTCGCGGGACTGCGCCTTGCGGTTGTCCTCATACATCTTGGCCCCGACGGCGGCCCCGCCGATGCCAAGCACCGTCGCTGCCGTGTTGTGGTGCAGCAGGCCGTACAGGCCGACGGCCGCGCCGCCGATGCCGATGTTGCGGCCCGTGTTCTTGTTGCTCTGGTGGCTGGCGAAGGCCGCCATCGGCATCAGCGCCGTGGCCGTGACACTGGCCAGCAGGCCGAGGGAAGTCGCAAACGTTGCGCGTTGCATAAAAAGTGTTCCTTTCTCACAAGGACGCCGAAGGGTTCGCCGCCGATGGGGGCGGCAGTGCGTCGGCATCCGTCTTGGTCAAGTTGACATGAACGACGCCGTCGACCACCGAGGTGATCCGATCCGGCATCAAAAATCCCTGTCGGGGCGGCAGGAAGCCGTGGGTGATGATCAGGCCGCGGAAGACGTCCGCGCCCTCATCGGCGATCACCTGCGAGACGGTGCCGAGGTCGGCGTCCGTCCCGCGCACGGTCATTCCGGGTTCGATGAGCAGGTAACTGCCTCGTTCCATGTTATCTCCGACGCCCTCTAGGGGCGCGTTGTTCCCGCGCGGCGCTTGACCACGGCCAGGGCTGCCAGGGGCAGGGCCGCCAGCAGCAGCAGCGGCGCGGACGGCTCCGGCACGGCCGGGGCCGTGTGGGGCGTCGGCGGCGGCGGTGTGCCGCCCCCTCCCCCGCCGTTCTGGCTGAGGAAGCCCAGCAGCGGCAGCGCGAACAGGGCGCGCGCCGCCGACGGGAAGACCGACGAGGACCCGACGGTCAAGGGCACGGAAACCAGCGTCGGCAGGCCCGCCCCCGTCTCGCTCGGCACGACCGCCTCCACGCTGGGCGAGACGTCCGTCGGCGTCAGCGCCTGAATGGACGGTGAGACCTTCTGGCTGACGATGGGGGCCATCGCCAGCTCGGCGTGGTAGCGCATCAGCGGGTTGCCGCAGATCCACTTCATCACCGGCTCGCCGTTCCGCAGGGCGAACACTTTGGTCCCCTTGCGGAACTTCTGCCGTATCGTGTAGACTTTACCCGCCCGGTTGACGCAGTAAACCGAGTAGGTCCCCGACTGCGGCACATAGCTCTCCACCAGGTTGCGGCGCATATAGGAGCCGACCTGGCTTTCCGGGATCTGGAACTGACGCGCGTAGCGGGCGCGGACGGCGGGGTTGGCTTCGACCTCCTGGACCAACTGGTTGACGCTGTAGACGGAGTAGCGCAGGTAGGAGTCCGGCGGCGGCGCATAGTGCCGTGTGGGCGTGGCCGCGTTCGCGGCCACCGCCAGGGCGAGACCGGCCATCGTCATCAGAGCGCGGGTCAATTGTGGTTTGGTGTTCACGAGAGGCGGCCTCCTGCCGTCGTTATGCGTCTTGGTCTCAGAGTCTTACGGAAGGATCAGCACGGCCCTGACCGGGTTGCCGGGCCGCCCCTGGGCGTCCACGCCCCACACCCACAGGGCCACACTGCCGGGCCGCAGGCCGGGCTGCGTGTCGGTGCGCTCCTGGATACGAATCAAAGTGTGCTGGGACTGGGTCACGCTGGGAAGCGCATAGGGCGTCGCCGCCTCCTGGATCACCTGCCCGTCCCGGACGAGGGCGTAGAGGAACTGGGTCGCGGCGCTGCCCGGAGCCGAATGCACGTCAATCACGGTCGGGGACGCCACCGGAATGTCGCCCGATGCGGCCGTGACCGGCGTACCGGGCGCGGCGTCCGCCAGGGAGGCGTCCTTGTAGGACACCTGCACCTTGGCATTTGGGTTCGTCGGCAGGCCCGATTGGGCCGCCGGCAGCGCCGGGGGGGCGTCCGGGGCGGGCGGGTCGGTCGACCCCAGAGTCGGCGGCGAGTCCTTGACGCCCGTGGCCGGGTCGCCGACGACGAACAGGAGCTGGGTACTGCTGTCCAGGGGCGGGTCACCGGTCGCCTGCGCCCACACGTCGAACATATGGTGGCCCGACGTCAGTGTCGCCGTGTCCACGACCGCGCTCCAGGGGCCGGACTTGACGTCGGCGATCAGAGTGTTGTCCAGGCGGACCCGGATCTCGGCCAGGCTCGCGCCGCCGGTGGAGACGAACACGTTCAGTCGAATCTTGTCCCCCTGCGGAATCAACTGTGTGCCGTTCCACAGCGTCGGCCCCTGGGCCGTCGGGAAGGTCTGCGCCTGCGTCCCGCCCGGCGTCATCACGTCCGCCGCCAGGGTGATGCCCGGCTTCCAGTTCACCTTGGACTTGCCCGCGTGCGCCGACGCCGGCATCGCCATCAGGCACACGATCAGGCCCGTCCAGAGGCGGGAAGACGTGAGCGAGAGATTTGCGAATTGAAACATAAAATTCCTGCTTCTGCCACAGTCCCCGTGGGCCGCAGCGACGGAGTTCTGACCGAGAGTATACCCAACCCGCTGCCCTGATGCAAACGCCCGGCTGCCAATGGGACAAGCAATATTCGTGCCATTCTCGATAATCCGGTACTTGTGCGGGTACATTTTTCGCGGCGCGCGCCGGACCGCCTTGACGCCTCCGGCGTGCCGCGTCATACTGGACACCGGGGAAGGGAATTTTCATGCGTGCATTGATTTTGGAGAAGGCTCACGCGCTGGCGCTGGGCGACATCACGCTGGACGAGCCGGTGGGGCCGCGCGACGTGCAGATCGCCGTCCACACGGTCGGCATCTGCGGGTCGGACGTGCATTACTACACGCACGGGCGCATCGGGCCGTTCGTCGTCGAGGCCCCGATGGTGCTGGGCCATGAGGCGTCGGGCACGGTAGTGGAGGCCGGGGCGGAGGTGACAAACCTGCGCGTCGGCGACCGCGTGTGCATGGAGCCAGGCGTCCCGGACCCGAACGGCCGGGCGACGCGGCTCGGCCTGTACAACCTGGACCCCCAAGTCCGCTTCTGGGCGACGCCGCCCGTCCACGGCGTCCTGCGGCCCACGGTCGTCCACCCCGCCGCCTTCACCTTCAAGCTGCCCGACAACGTTTCGTTCGCCGAGGGGGCGATGGTCGAGCCGCTGGCCGTGGGGATGCACGCGGCCACCAAAGCCCAGATACAGCCCGGCGACGTGGCCGTGGTGGTCGGCGCGGGTCCCATCGGCATGGTGACAGCGCTGGCGGCGCTGGCGGGCGGGTGCAGCCGCGTCCTGCTGGCCGACACCCAGCAACCCAAGCTGGACCTGGGGGCGACTTTGGGGCCGATTCGCCCGGTCAACGTCACCCAGGAGAATCTCGCCGAGGTCGCCCTGGACCTGACCGACGGCTGGGGCGCGGACGTCGTCTTCGAGTGCAGCGGCAGCGAGCGGGCGCTGGCCGCCGTCTTCGAGCCGCTGCGCCCTGGAGGCCGTGTCGTGCTGGTCGGGATGCCGCTCGCGCCCATCGCCTATGATGTGGTGGCGGCGCAGATCAAGGAGGCGCGGGTGGAACACGTCTTCCGCTACGCGCACGTCTACCCGCGCGCCCTGGCGCTGATGGGCAGCGGGCGCATCAACGTCAAGCCGCTCATCACCGACACCTTCGCCTTCGCCGACAGCGTCCGCGCCTTCGACTTCGCCGTGCAGATGCCGCCGACCTCCGTGAAGGCCCAGATCGAGATGCCGCAGTGACATGGACATCCCGACCAAACTGATCGTCGGCCTGGGGAACCCCGGCGCGGAGTATGACCGGACGCGGCACAACATCGGCTTCGCCGTCGTGGACCTGTTCGCCCGGCTGAACGCCGTCCCCCTCGCCAAGCGCGACTTCCGGGGCCTTGTGGGCGAGGGGCGTGTCGGCGAAACCCGCGTGTTCCTGCTCAAGCCGCAGACGTACATGAACCTGTCCGGCGAGTCGGTCGCGGCGTTCCTACGGCAGAAGCCGCTCGCGCTCACGGACGTGATGGTCGTCACCGACGACATCGCGCTGCCGCTGGGCCGCCTGCGCCTGCGCGCGGGCGGCTCGGCGGGCGGCCACAACGGGCTGAAGTCCCTGATCCAGCATCTGCACTCCCCGGAGTTCCCGCGCCTGCGCTTCGGCGTCGGCGCTCCGCGCGACCCGTCCGTGCAGATTGACTTTGTGCTGGGGCCGTTCAGCAAGCGCGAGCAGGCCGAGGCCGACGAGGCCACGGAACGCGCCGTCGCCGCCCTGGAAGTCTGGGTCAGGGACGGCATTGGAACAGCCATGAATCGGTTCAACGGGTAGGAGGCAGAAAATGCACCAAGTGACGCTGGAAGAGGCACAGGATCAACTCGCGCAACTTATGGAGGAGGCCGGCAGCGGCGAGGAGGTCGTTATCAGAAACAACGGGTTCGCCGTGAAGCTGATCCCCGTGCCGCCGGAGAAGCCGCGCCCGCGCCTCGGCAGCGCCAAGGCCGACCTGATCTACATGGCCCCGGACTTTGATGCGCCCCTGGAAGACTTCAAGGACTATGTGTGATGCGCCTTCTCCTTGACACGCACATCTTTCTGTGGTTCGTCTTTGACGACGCCCAACTCAACGTCAGGGCGCGGACGCTGATTGAAGACCCTGACAACGAGAGTCTGTTGAGCATCGCCAGCGTGTGGGAGACCTGCATCAAAGTCGGCATCGGCAAGCTCCAGTTGAAAAAGCCGCCGGAGACGTTTTTCCGAGAGCAGTTGACGGACAGCGGAATCGGCCTGCTGCCCATCGAGATCAAACACGCCGCTCAGGTCTCCGCGTTGCCGCTCCACCACCGCGACCCGTTTGACCGTCTGCTGATCGCGCAGAGCTTGACGGAAGGCATCCCGTTAGTCTCCGCCGATGCGGCCCTGGATGCCTACGGGGTGACGCGCCTTTGGTGATTGATGGACAAAACGCGCCGCCCCCTCCCAAATCTTGGGAGGGGGCGGCGCGTGTTTGTGCCGGGGCTACTTGTTCGGCTTGAGGGCGGTGCGGTCCAGGATGGCGTAGAAGCCGCCGACGGCCGGGCGGGCTTGGAAGCCGACCTGCTGGCCGCTCACCGTGTCGTACCAGTCGCTGAGCGGGACGCGGGCGTTGGACGTGTCCGCGAACTTGTAGATGCCGTCCACGAAGTCCTGGCGCAAGGCCGCGTCGTCCGTCGAGGCCGCCGTCCACAGTTCCCAGTCGTCCTTGGTGTAGGTGTGGCGGATGTCCAGCGGGATGCCGAAGGCGTTCAGCTTGGTCTTGTAGAACGTCGCCTCTTCCTGGAGGACGGACTGCGGGATGAGGTTCAGGCCCAGGACTTTGTCCGGGAAGGCGTTGTACTTCAGACTCCAGGCGTCGCTGGGGTCCACGGCGACGCCCATGAGGGTCGCGGTGTGGCCGTGGCCGGAGCCGTCGGCGGCGGTGAGGCCCGTACCTTCGTCGAAGTCCCAGTAGCCCGCCGGGGCCGTAGGAATGGCGTTCGGGTTGGAGGCCGCCCCGTTGTCGTGCGCGAGAGTCTGGATGTCCGACGCCGACAGCGCGGCTTGGTAAAGGCGCACGTCGTCCACCGCGCCCGTGGCGAAGTCGGTGGGGTTGCCGCCGTAGAAGCCGCGCCCGATCTCCGTGTGGCCGCCCGCCTTGAACGCGGTCGCGTAGGGGACCGTGGCCTGCAGCGCGCCGTTGACGTACAGCGACAGCGTCTTCGCGGCGGCATCGTACACGCCCGCCAGGTGGTACCAGGTGCCGGCCTGCGGGTTCTGGGTGGACTCGGCGGCGGCGGTCGCACCGGGGTCGCCGCTGTCGCTCGCCAGGCCGGCCATGCCGAACTTGCCATCGCCACGGAGCTGCAGGAAGAAGCCGCTGACGTGTGCGCCGTCAATGCTCACCAGCGTCTGGTAGCCGTTGGTGTTCCCCAGCCGGACCCAGCACGTCGCCGTGTAGCTCTGCGTCGTGTCCACCACCGGCACGGGGATGTCGGCGTGCGCGCCGCCCCCGCCGCCCAGGTTGAGCGCGTGCGGGCCGACCTGGCCCGCCGTCCAGCTCGCGGCCTTCGGGGTGTCCGCCTCGATGTACTGCATCATCAGGTGCGGGCCGGTCTTGGACTGGGCCATCCGCGCCCACCGGCCGATCATGCTCTTGGCCTGGGCGGCGTAGTGCGCCTGGTCGGCGGCGTTGCCGGCGTAGCCGGCGATCTGGCCCATCGCGCCGACGCCCAGGATGCCCTTGAGCGCCAGGTTGACACTGTGGGCGATGGGGCCGGTGAAGTCGTCCGTCTGATTCTGGAACTGCGGGTCCAGGGCATTAGGCATGGTCCCGTTGGCGGGCACGGACAGCAGGTAGTCCGCCCACTGCTTGAGAATCTTGTAGTGCGCCTGGGCGTAAGCCGTGGCGTCGGCCTTGGGCGCGTAGCGCATATAGGAGGCGGCCATGATCAGCATATTGGCCGACTCTTCGACCGGCATATTCTCGCCGCCGCCGTCGTTGTGCCCGTCGGCGTTGGGGTAAGACGCGCCGATGTCGTGCGGCGCGAACGGCTGCTGCCACAGGCCGGACTCGGCGTACTGGAACAGGGGGTCCATCTGCATCTTGAGCAGGGCGGGGTCGGCGTACAGGAACACGGGGAACGAGGGGTACATGATGTCCACGGTGGAGATGTTGCCGTCGCTGCTGATCTCCTTCATGAACATCCAGGGCTTGTCAGCGGTCCCGACTAATTCCGTCGCGCCGAACGCCTGGCGCATGGCCAGGGCGCAGAGATCGGCGTAGTGAGCGCCGCCCGCCTTGGTCGCATCGGCGGTGACGCGGGCATCGAGCGCGTCGGCGCGGGTCAGGGCGGCGGCGGCGTCATCGGCGGCGAAAGCGACCATGTGCTGCCAGTCGGGCCAGTAGGACTTCCAGAGCGGCGGCACGGGCTGCCGCTGGTAGCTCACCGCCGGGTCGCGCACGTCCCCCAGCACCAGCACGACCGGCTTGTGGCCGGCGGCGCTGACGGAGCCGAGGTCAAAGTCGTAGGCGAAGACGGGCCAGTGGTCGTTGATCGCGCGCGGCTGGTTGGTATCCACCGTGTCGTTCAGCTTGCCCGCGCTGACCATCGCGCCGCGCACGTCGGTGTCGGCCCCGGCCTGCGTGGTCAGGCCCGGCTGCTGGGCCGTCGCCCAGACGGCCTGGCCCCAGTCTGCCGAGTCACGGTCCTCATGCAGCACCTTGGGGTCGGCGGGGGTGACGGCGAAGGCCGTGACCGGGCCGTTCGTCGCGGGGAGAGGCCCCTGAGCCCACCGGATCGAGACAGTGTTGTCCCCACTGGCCCACTCGCCGGTGATGTCAAAGTACAGGCTGACCGTGTGGGCCTGTCCATCGGCGCTCTTGGCGGAGGCGTAGATGTAGCCCAGCGGCATGGAGAGCCGCCGCAGGTCGTGGGTCTCGACCGGGGATAGGAAGTCCAGCGAGACGGTCACGCCGCCGCCCTGGAGCGTGTAGTGCGACTGGGTCGGCGTCACCGTCTCTGCGGTCTGGGTCATCGGCGGCGCGATCGCCTGGCCGTTGGCCTGCGGGTTGCCCATGAAGACGAACGGCTTGCCGTCCACGCGGGCGATGCCGGTGATCCCCTTGGTCTCGCCGGCCCAGAAGACCGGCCAGGTGCCGGGCAGGGCGTCGGCGGGCTGCCAGGTGCTGACGTAAGGGTCCCGGACGATCAGCGGCGTCGCCGGGGGCCGGAACGGCGTCGCGGCGGCGGCCGGCGCGACCAGCACCGGCAGCACCGCGTGGGGAGCGTCGTGCGAACAGGCCGCGACGGCGGCCAGGGCAGCGCAGGCGAATACTAGCGTGAGAGACTTCTGTTTGGTCATGGACTGTTTCCTTGGTGCGTTCGTGCTGATTTCCGACTGCCCACCACCTTGTTCCCTGCGCTCGTTCCTCGCTCCGGTCACAGGGTCCTCCCGAAGCGGGAGGATTCGGAGGGGCAACCTGAGTCCTATGAGGGTTACTCTTAATCCTCCCGCTGCGGGAGGACCCCGCGCAGTGAGGAACGAACGGAGCAGGGTGGTGGGCAGCCCTGTGGTGGGCAGAGACCTCAATGCCCCTTCTCGGCCTCGGTGAGCGCAGCGGCAGTGAGCGTGAGCGGCGGGCCGCCGGGGCGGAATCCGGGAACGCGGCGCAGAACCTTCCCGTCGAGCCGGACGGTCAGGCCACGGCCCGCTCCCGACTCGTCCCACAGCACGTCCACCCGATGCCCTCGGTACGGCGCGCCGCGCAGGGCGAAGTGCGTCAGGCCCAGCGGCAGGGGGTCGATCACCAAACTGCCGTCGTCCTGCGGCGTCAGGCCCGCCGCCTGTCGGATGATCGTGTCGATCCACCACGAGTGCATATAGTCCCGGAAGCTGCTCTCCGGCTCGCCGGTCAGGGAGTTGTAATGCTCGTAGAAGTCCGCCCGTGGCCGGAGCTGCAGCGCCTCGACGCGGTGGAACAACGCCGCCACTTGCGGCAGGTCCGCGCGGTCCAGCCGCTTGGCCGTCTCGGCGAACCCCTCCAGGACGTGTGAATTCGCCGCCGGCCAGGTCGGTCCGGCCCAATAGCGATGCACCGGGTCGAACTCCGGGTCCGACTGCGAGAGCGCCGGGACCGGGTAGGGTGTCCAGTACTCGCGCGGGTTGAGCAGGTACCGGGAGATTTCGCTTAAGTCGGCCTTCGTCATCACGTCCGCAAACATGGGGTAGAAGATCGTGATGGAGTTGTAATCGGTCAGTTCGCCCGTGTCTGGGTCGCGGTCGCGGTAGCGCTGCAACGCGGGGTCCCACAGCACGGTGTTGAGCGCGTGGGTGGATTTCGCGGCATAGGCGGAGTAATAGATCGCGTCCCGGCTGTTGCCGAGGACGCGCGCCATGTCCGCCACGGCGGTCAGATTGAGGATGGCGTAGCAGGTGGCGTCAATCGCCTGATAGGCGGCGGGCGCAGGCCCCTTCCAGCGGCGGTGCAGGTCGTCCATGCCCGTCTCCAATTGATCATCAATGCGGAACAGCCCGCTGCCGTCCGGGTCGCGGTCGGCGATCCACCAGTCCATGTTCTTCTTCATGCCGGGATAAACCTGCGCGATCAGGTCCGCCCGCCCGTGTATCTGGTAGAACTTCCAGGCCGCCCAGGGCATCAGGGACAGGCCCGTGCGGGAGGCGTGCTGCACGGGGACGCGGTTTGTCTCCGGCGTGGTGTACCACGGGAAGCGACCATCGGCGTAGGCGACCAGGGGCAGGTTGGCGATCTGGCCGAACCCGGCCTGGGGGTCGTCCTGCCAGTTGAGGTCGAAGGCCATGAACGGCGCGCTGTAGCAGCAGTAGGTCTGGAATGCCTGCCGTCCCTCCATGTCCACCGGGTAGTGGAAGTAGCCGAGGTCGCCGCCCGCCCGCGAGAACAGCAGCAGGAACCAGCGGAAGGCATACAGCTCGCTCAGGCCGGGGTCGGAGCAGGTGAACGACGGAACCTGCGTCTCGTAAAAATCTTGCCAATCGCGCCGATTCTGCGCCAAGGGGTCGGCCTGGCGCAGCACGGCTTGAAGGTGGGCCTGCGCCTGAGAGACAGTCGGGTCGAAGGCGCAGGCGAACACGGCGGACCGCGTCTGTCCGGGCGGCACAGCGATGTCGTAGTCGAGCGTGTACGCCCCCGGCGTTGACGTGTCCATGTCCATCGGGGGGAGGCTGCCGCCGATGGCCATCGTCAGCCCGTCCGGGAGCTTGTCCGGGAACACGTTCCGGTCGGTCATCAGGACGGTGTCGCCGCTGCGCGTGGTCACTTTTTGCCCGCCCGGCCCGGCCCGGAAGTCCGCCGATCCCCGGCAGTCGCCGGTGACGGTGATCCGGTGCGTGACCGTTGCGGCGGTCAGGTTGGTGACGAAGACGCGCGAGACGACGACATCCTCTTTGGTGACGCAGACCTGCCGCTGCTCGAACACGCCGCCCGTGTCCGCCGCAGGCGCAGGCGGCGGCGCGCCGGTCCCGATGGTAAGTTGATCCACGACCACATTGCCCGCGCCGGACTCCGGTCCGCCCTGCGGCGTGACGAGGACGTAGTCGGGGAACCACTGGATCGTCCGGCCGTCGGCGGCGCTGAAGACGTCGGTCATGTTCTGGGTCGCGTAGAAGAACTGGGACGGCGAGCCGGTGTAGAGGGCGACGTTCTTGCCGTGGCCCACGGTGTTCTTGTCCGTCCGGCGGCCCACCAGGTCCAGCACCGGGACGGGCGCGAGCGTCTGCGCCGCCGCCGGGGCGGGGACGGTCGGCGGGGCCGGGGCGGGCACGGTCAGCCGCAGGCGGTGCGGCCCGGCGGCCAGAGCGGGCAGGGCGAGTGTCACCGTCGTGAACTGGGCCGCCGTGTCCCCCCACCCGCCCGTCGGGGCCACGGTGACGGCCCCGACCGGCCTGCCATCCACGCTGACCTGAACCTGACTTGTGCCCGCCACGGCGCGCGCGTAACGGATCGTCAGCAGCGCGGGGGCGACCGGAACGACCTCACGGAAGGCATAATCCGCGTAGTCGCCCGGCTGTCCGCCCCAGTTCATGCCCAGGACGCGGCCATAGAAGGACCCCGCCTTCAGGTCGTCTCCCGTGGACCCGTGCTGCTGCACGGGCGTCGCCGCCTCCAGGATGACCGCCGGTGTCGCGTGGACGGATGCCGGGAGCGTGAGGAGTACCGCAATGATGATGAGCGCGAGCAGCGCCAGAACGATGGAAACTTTTGCAGTGCGAGTCATAGTAACCCCCCGGCATTGAAACGCCGGGCTATTGAAACCGGGAAGCCGCATGAATGCGGCTGAGAATGCGGCCCTGGGGCCAGTGTCCAGCCTGCTTCAGCAGACTTTCTGCTGTCAATGACCCGGCCATGAATGGCCGGGTCATGCAAGGCTCGGACTGATGCAAGAGGTCTAATGAATGAACCATAGGGCACACAAGGAAAAGCCGGGCAGCAGTGCCCGGCTTTGTCATAGACTTCTGGACGGAGCGCGGGCGGAGCCGCCCCATTACTGGCCGTAGTCCTGCATGACAAGCAGGGGCGAGATGGTCTTGGTGCTGCCATCCTTCGCGGTGACGTCCTTAGGTGCCAGCAGCGCGTCCAGCCCGATCGCCTTGGCGTGACCGTCGCACCAGATCACGTTGACCAAGCCGGTGTGACGCTCGGCCATCGAGCCGTCGTTCAGGCCACCGTTCGGAACACCCGATCCCTCGGTGCGGATTCCGCCAGCGGAAACGATCGCCGGGTTGCCGAACTGCCAGTCAAACTGGTAGCAGCCCTCGCCATCGGCCAGCCAGGCCGTGGTGGACGGGTGCGCCAGGGAGTTCAGGGTATAGCCGGAGCCGGTATCGCTGTTGGAGGTGGCGCCGGGACTGGAGATGCCATTGCCGTTGTACGAGGCATCCCAGTAGGCGGCGTTGAGGGCGTAGCTGCCGTAGTGGGCCTGGCTGGGCGCGGTCAATTGGCTGTTGGGGACGTAGTTGCCGTCCGGGCTGCCGCCGTCGCCGGAGAGCTTCAGGTCGTTGTTGTAGTCCGGACAGTGGAACACCTGGGCGCTCTTGACGTAGGGGAAGATCGCGTCCATCCACTTGTACCGTGGGTTCGTATAGCTGGCCGGGTCGGTGTCCCCATAGCCGTTGGGACCGTACCAGGCCTTGACCAAGTACTCGTTGTTGTCCTGGCTGTACTGGATCATGCCGAGGCCGATCTGCTTCTCGTTCGAGAGGCAGGCGGTCTGGCGGGCCTTCTCTCGGGCCTTGGCGAAGACCGGGAACAGGATGGCGGCGAGAATCGCGATGATGGCGATGACGACGAGCAGTTCAATGAGCGTGAAACCCTTACGGCTAGGCTTGCCCTTGGACTGTGTGAGCATGGACATGACTTTTCTCCTCGGTTAAGATGAAAGATGTGGGGGCGGCGCCGCCGCCCCCGATCTCGCCTGTGACTTAGACAGGACTGAACGTCGCCGTCACCGGGCCGGTGCCATTCGCGCCGTTGATGAACATGTTGCTCGTGCCGGCGGCGGCGGGGGAGGCAGGGGGGCCTGCGGGCGCCGTGGACGTGCAGCCCGACGTGGCCTGCCCACAGTTCGAGGCCGCCGCCGTGATGCCCGGCGAGACTTGCGCACCCTTCAGGTACTTGACGTGCCCATCAGCCAGCAGGAAGTTGGAGCCGTCCGTGTGGATGCCGGTCTTCCCCGTGAAGTACGTCAGGTTGTTGGCGGGCGTCGTCCCGCCCATCACTCCGGTCGCATACTCGGTGGTACGGCCTTCATAGTTGTTGTACGTGCCGTCATCGTTGGTGATCAGGTCACTGGGCTGGTTCGTGTTGCCGTCAGTGGAATCCGTGATGTGGAGGTCCAAGCCGTCGGCTGCCGCCGACGCGAACTGATCCGCCGGCGCGCCCTCTTGGCCGCCGGGGTCGTCCGAGTAGCAGGTCTCGGTCTCGACCTCGCACAGCAGCACCGTGGAGGCGGGCGCCTGTAGCGACGCCAAAGTTCCCGTCGGGCCGGCACCGTACAGGTTCTCGTTGATGGCGTAGGAGACGGGGTTGCCCCGGTGTGGGCCTGTCGGGTCGTCCGGGCACTTCAGCAGACCGGTACTCTTTATGTAAGGGTAGCACTCGCCGGACCAGCCGGCACCGAACGCCATGTGCCCTCCGCCCTGGTAGCCAGTCGGGAACTTCTCGTCATTGTCCTGGTTGTACTGAATGATCGCCAGGCCAATCTGCTTCATGTTGCTGTCGCAGGAAATCTGGCGTGCCTTCTCGCGGGCCTTGGCAAAGACGGGGAACAGGATGGCCGCAAGGATCGCAATAATAGCGATGACGACGAGCAGTTCGATGAGCGTGAAGCCCGATTGGCGGGACTTCGCGGAGCCGTTTGGCGTAGACATGATTTCTCCTCTTCTTCGTCGATCAGTAATGTCGGCGGGCGGCGGCCACGATGACAGCCTCAACCAAAACTCCGGCGTCACAACCATCGTAGACCAACATGACCCAGTATAACACTGTTTCACTTCGCTGTCAAGCCCCTCCACAAACTAATTTTCAGGACCTGCGGCGTCGCCATTTCAGCGTTTTATTACGGAAAGTCTCTTACGTCAGCCCTTCGTTTTGCCACACCCCTTCGCGCGGCTGGCTTGTACCCCTGGGCTTCACAAGCGCCGCCAGGGTGTTGACACCATTGCGAAACCGTGCTATGATTGGTACACTTTGGTTGTGCGTGAACGAAGTTTGGTGGTCCCCCTATGATCTCACAGCCCGTCGGGTGTCAGCAGTTGCTCCTGGAGCTTTTGGAGCGCATCGAGCGGGGCGACTACGCGCCGGGGTCGTGGCTGCCCGCCGAGCGGGCCTTGGCGCAGGAGTTCGGCCTGGACCGGTCCGCCATCCGCCGCGCCCTGGTCCAGCTTGAGGGCCGGGGCCTGATCGTGCGCGAGGTGGGGCGGCGGCCCTGGGTCCGGGGTGCGCGGACACCGGCCCGGCAGGACCGGGTCGAGGCCGGGGCCGGGCGGCTCGCGGAGGGCATGACGCGGACCATCGCCGCCATACTGCCGCAGCACCCGCTCTATCCCGCGTCACAGGCGGTCCTGCACGGGGTCAACACCGCGCTACGCTCGGCGGAGGCGCCGTTCCGCCTCCAGGTGATTGACACGCACGGAAGCAGCGAAAGCCGGGAGACCTCGCTGGAGCGGGAGGCGCTCGACTCCATCGTCCGGGAGGAGATCGCGGGCGTCGTCCTGTGGCACATGGGCGGCGCGGAGACGCTGCCGCAGCTGCGGGAGCTGGACCGGCGCGGGACGCCCATCGTCTTCGTGGACCGTCACCCGCCCGGCATGAGCTGCGACTTCGTGGGCTGCGACAATCAGGCCGCCATCGAGTCGGCCGTCGAGTCCCTGCGGCAGCTCGGCCACCGCCGCATCGCGCACCTCACCACCGACGAGCGGACCACCGCCGTTCTGGAGCGCCTGGCGGCGTACACCCAGGCCATGCGCGCCGCCGGCATCGCGCACCGGGCCGACTGGGTGTTCCAGATTCCGCATGACCACCCGACGGACGCCGCCCCGGCCTGCGACCACTTCTTCTCCCTGCCCGACCCGCCCACCGCCGTGGTCGCCATGAACGACGCCCTGGCGCACTACTTCATCACCGAGTGCGAGAGGCGCGGGAAGGCCGTGCCCGGCGACATCAGCGTGGTCGGATTCGACGACCTGGAGCGGTACTCGCCACGCCCGGCCCTGCTGACGACGCTGCACCAGCCGTTCGACAAGATGGGACGCCGCGCCGCCGACCTGCTCCTGCAGCGCCTGGCCGAGTCGGGGACGCCATCCACCGCCAAGCGGCACGTCCTGCTGCCCGCCCCGCTCATTCAGCGCTCAACCTGCGCCCCGCTTGCGGAAGGGGACGCGCCCGGATAGACACCCCTAGCACCGGAGCGCTGAGACCGTCGGGGCGGAAGATCGCCCCGCCTCGGAAGGCGTCCTTCGGACGAAGAGGGAAGCCAACGCCCGTGTTCTCCGTCCGAAGGACGTTTTGTTCAGACGGGGCGATCTTCCGCCCCGTCTGCATCCGCCCCGGTGCGACCACCGAGACGGCTCCCATCGGCAGGGGCTTCACCTTCGGCACCAAGGACAACCACACACTCATGCCCCACGTCAAAACTCTGCGGCGGCTCGGCCTCGCCGCCCTTCTGCTTTGCGCCTCGGCGATGGCGGTGGCGGCGCAAACCGCGCCGCGTGTCGCCGTGTTCTCCGAGCCGGGCTTCCCCCCCTACAATCAGTCGCCCCTGGTCTCCCCCAAGGAGATCGCGGCGGACCTGCGGAAAGCCGGTGTCCGGGCGGACCTGCTGGGGGCGGCGGCGCTGGGCGACCCGGCGCGGCTGAACGCGCAGACCTACGCGGCTGTCGTGCTTCCCTACGGCAACTCCTACCCGCAGGCGGCCCTGCCCACGCTGATCGCCTTCCACCGGGCGGGCGGCGCGCTGGTGCTTTCGGGCGTCCCCTTCACCCACGCCGTCAAGCAAAACACGGATGGGTCATGGCAGGACACGGGCAGTGAGGACGCGCCCGCCCTGTTCGGCCCCGGAGGCATCGGCGTCGGCGGCTACCGCGACGGCCCGGCGGGCCGCACGACCGTGGCCCCCGGCGACCCGCTGGGGCTGACGCGCTTACACCTGGACTGGGGCCAGGGGCGGGACACGCAGGTGCCGGACCCGGCGACGCTGCCCGCCGGGGACACCGTGACGCCCATCCTTGAAGCCGATGGCACACCCGTCGCCGCCCTGATCGTCCACCACGACGCGGCGTTCCCCGGCGCGGTGGACGTTTGGACGACCAACGGCCTGCGCGGTGACGATCCTCTGATGGCCTACGCCTCCGAGCAATTGATGGCACGTGGCACGGTCGCGGCCCTCGCCCGGCAGGGGCGGTTGAGCGCGGGCAGTCTGAAGGCCGCGCTGCTGTCCTTAAACGCGCTGCCCCGGCCTCAAGTTGACGCCGATCTCGTTCTGCCCACACCGCCCCGCCCGTATCCCACTCTTCAGCCCAAGTCGCCGCCGCCCGCCCGGCACCTGCTGGTCGCCGACGTGCGGCACCTGCCGCACGATCAGATTCTGCTGCTGGCGTCGCTGCAGGGCATCGTCAACCGCCGACAGCCGCGCATCTACCTGATCGCCTCGGACGACGATCAGTTCTGGCTGACCCAGATGCAGGCGCAGGGGGAGACCGACGCGCCCGTTCCCGTGGCCGACCCGCTCACGCTCGTGCGGACGTTCCGGCAGGAGATTCACGGGGCCGTCGTCGCCGACCAGCGCGTTTATGTCAGCCCGTGCATCGCCGTGGACATCGCGGGCCTGCGCGACGAGGTCATCGCCACGCCCGCCCTGGCCGCGAGCCTTCATTTGCCCATCAAGAGCGACCTGCGCGGCAAGTTCAAAAACGACGCCGACGCGCTGCGCTACGCCCGCACCGCGCTGCTGCCCCACATGAACCCGTACCTCGCCCTGTGCCTGGACCCGCCCCTGTTGGGCGCGCAGGTGGACGACATCATCGCGGCGCGCGGCACGTGCTTCTGGGTGACGGGACCCAGGGCGCAGGACCGGCCCGGCGCGGACATGGCGGCGGAGCGGGCGGAGATCGCGCGGACGTTCGCCGCCATGCCCCTGGGCGCGATCATCCGGGGCTTCTGGTGGCACGGCGACGGGATGGGCCTGGACGAGACGCCGGGCGTGGCGCTGGCGTCGCGCTACGGCAAGATCACCACGGTCAGCGACTACGTCGCCGACTACTCCGTGACCAGCGGCGTCCGCCTCGCCTCGCTGAAACAGAAGCCGCAGCCGCCCGCGCCGCCGCTGGACCGCAGCAAGGTCTACATCGCCATCACCGTGTCCGACGGGGACAACCTTTGCACCTGGCGCAACTACTTTTATCACTACTTCCAGGACCCGCTCTTCGGCACGTTCCCGCTGGCGTTCGGCATGGGGCCGAGCCTCTTGGACGTCTCGCCCGTCCAAGCCCAATGGTATTACAATCACGCCGCGCCGACGACCGAGTTCCTGTGCGACGTCTCCGGCGTCGGCTACATCTATCCATCCGACTGGGCTTTGGCGCTCCACGACCCGCAGGGGAAATTAAAGACGTTCTACGGCTGGACCGGACGGTACATGGCGCGCATGGATATGCACACCCTGCGGCTGATGAACGTCGGGCCGGACGAAATCGCCCGCGCGGGCGCAGACTTGCCCCAGGTCAACTTCCTGATGCCCGATTACGGACTGGCGGGCGAGAGCGGCTACGCGCAATACACGTACACCCTGCCGACCGGCCAGCCGGTCTTCCGGGGCGCGAGCGACGGGCCGGGCGCGCAGAAGCTGGCCGACGAGATTCGCAGCCACGCCGGGACGGCCCGGCCGGCCTTCCTGAACGCCTTCGCCTACAACTGGGGCGACTCCCTGGCGGACTTCAAGCAGATGCTGGCGTTGCTGGGGCCGGAGTACGTTGCCGTCACACCCTCGCAACTCAACACTCTGTATCGCCGATCACAGGGGAGGTGACGGGCGGCGGATGAGGGCGAGGGCCAGCAGGACCAAGGCAGCCCCGGCGACCGTGGCCGGGGAAAGCGGGTCGTGCAGGAACACGACGCCCAGGACGGCCCCGACGACCGGCTGGACGAACAGGAACACGGAGAGATCGCTCGCCGTATGTCTATGGAGCAGCCCGTACCAGACGGCATAGGCCAGCACCGTGCAGAACAGGATCAGATAGAGCAGGCCGGCCCCCGCCGGTCCGGACCACAGGCCCACGGGGAGCAGCCAATGGTTGTGGGCCGCTTCGACAGCGGCGCAGGGGGCCAGCAGCGCCGCCCCGGTCAGCATCTGATAGGTCAGCACCGTCAGCGGCGGGTAGCGCGCGACCAGGCGCTTGCCCAGGATGATCGCCAGGGACTCGAAGACCAGCCCCAGGGCGATCAGCAGGTCGCCGCTTGCCGCGCCGGAGAAGCCCAGGCCGCCGCGCGTCACCACCAGCAACACCCCGGCCAGCCCGGCGGCGATGCCCAGCATCTTGGTCCGGCCCAGACGCTCGCCCAGGAGCAGCACGGACAGCGCGGCCAGGAAGACCGGCTCGGCGGCATGAATCAGGGCCGAGTCGGCGGCGGTGGTCCGGGCGAGTCCGGCGTAGGTGAGCAGGAAGGTCAGCGCCAGGCCGAGCGCCCCGATGGCCCAGAACAGCCCCCAGTCCCGGCGCGCGACGCGCAGGTCCACGCGGAGCGCCCCCGCCAGCGCGTACAGCAGCAGGGCGGACACGGAGAACCGGGCGAACGCCAGCGTCACCGGCGGCACGGACGTCAGCGCGACCTTGGCGGCCAGCGACGAGCCGCCCCAGAGGGCGTTGATGCCGACCAGCAGCAGGACCGCGCGCGTGGTCAGGGGGACGGAGCGCGGCGCGGGAACGTCCATGCTCTCATTGTATCTCGGACACGGCGGCGAATCGCGCCCTTGTCACGCCCGCTCGGTTAATCAAGGGTTACAGTTGCCGAGAGAAAGCCCTTTATGCCCTCCGAACACGAACAGACACAGGACACGGCGAGGCTCACGCGGCGCGCGTTTCTGCGTGGCGCCCTGGTCGTCGGCGCGACGGCGGCCGGCGCGGGCCTCTCCCACCTGCCCTTGCCCCAGGCCGACGCCCAGGCGGGGGCGGAGACTGTCAAGCCGACCCTCTACCTGATCGCCACCGCCCACAACGACACGCAGTGGAACTGGACCGTCCAGCACACCATCCGCGACTGCATCCCCGCCACGATGCGCCCGAACTGGGACCTCTTTGAGAAGTACCCGGATTACTGCTTCAACTATGAAGGCGTCATCCACTACATGTTCTTCAAGGAGTACCACCCGGACGAGTGGCCGGAACTTCAGAGCTGGGTCGCCAAAGGGCGCTGGAGGCTGTCCGGGTCGTGGATCAACGCCGTGGACGTCTGCAACCCCAGCGCCGAGTCGCTGTTCCGGCAGGCCCTCTACGGCCAGCAGTTCTTCCGCCGCGAGTTCGGCCGGGTCAGCCGGGACATCTACCTACCGGACTGCTTCGGCTTCCCCTACTCCCTGCCGACCATCGGGCGGCATTCGGGCCTAATCGCCTTCTCCACGCAGAAATTTGATCTGTGGGGCGGCTGGCGGCCCACCCCCTTTGATGTCGGGCGCTGGCGGGGCGTGGACGGCTCCGAGCTGGTCTCGGCGCTGAAGCCGGGGCCGTACAACAACACGCTCCGCTCCGACATCGCGCGCGACCCCCACTGGACCAATGACTTCTCGTTGGCCGGGGACCGACGGGTGGACTTCCGCTACTTCGGCACCGGCGACCAGGGCGGGACGCCGGGGGATGAGTCCGTCTCGTGGGCGCAAAAGTCCGTGGACGACACGACCGCCCCGGTCCGCATCGTCAACACCGGCGCGGATCAGATGGCGCAGGACCTGACGCCCGCTGAGATCGCGGCGCTCCCCATCTACGACGGCGAACTGGTGATGAAGACCCACGGCGTCGGCTGCTACACGTCCCAGGCGGCCCGCAAGAAATGGAACCGCCTGAACGAGCAATTGGCCGACGCCGCCGAGCGCGTGTCCCTGGCCGCCGCCTGGCTGGGCGGGCCTGCGTACCCGCAGGACACGCTGAACGCCGCCTGGATACGCACCCTCTGGCACCAGTTCCACGACGACCTGCCGGGGACGTGCATTCCGCAGGCGTACACGTTCTCCTGGAACGACGACCTGCTGAACCTGAAGCAGTTCTCGCAGATCGTCACTACGGGCGTAGGGGCCATCGCGCAGCACCTGGACACGCAGACTCAGGGCGTACCGCTTGTTGTTTACAACCCCCTGGATCAGCCGCGCACCGACGTGGTCGAGGCAACGGTGACGCTGCCCCATGCGGCCCCGTCAGTTCGCGTCTTCGACCCGGCGACGGGCGCGGAAGTGCCCAGTCAAGTTCTCTCACACAAGGGCGCGACGGTTACGCTGCTGCTGCCGGCGAATGTTCCTTCCGTCGGCTGCAAGGTCTACGACGTGCGACCGTCGGGAACCCCCTGCGCGCTGCACACCGGCCTGACGGTGACGCCCATTGGCCTGGAAAGCGGCCGCTACCGCGTGACCGTCAATGAGGCCGGGGACATCAGCGGCGTCTATGATAAAGACGCACAGGCTGAGCTTCTCAGTGCGCCGTCGCAGATGCAGCACTTCCACGACTACTCGCCCAACTGGCCCGCCTGGGAGATTTTGTGGGAGACGGTCAGCAATCCGCCGCAGGGCGTCGTCGCCGACAGCCCCCGTATCCGTGTGATTGAACACGGCCCCGTCCGGGTCGCGCTGGAAGTGACGCGCACCCTGGGCGACTCGACGTTCGTGCAGCACATCCGCCTGACGCCCGGCGGCGACTGGGTGGAAGTCCACAACGAGGTGGACTGGCGGACACCCGGAACCCTGGTCAAAGTCGCCTTCCCGATGACGGCCCGTAACCCGCTGGGGACGTTTGATATCGGCCTGGGGACCATCCAGCGGCCCAACTCTCAGCCGAACCTCTACGAAGTCAACGCCCAGCAGTGGGCGGACATCACCGACACCGTCGGCGGCCACGGGATGGCCGTTCTGACCACCGACAAGTACGGCTGGGACAAGCCCGCCGACGGCCTGCTGCGCCTGAGCGTCATCCGCACACCGGCCGGCGACGGCAACTACCCGCACCAGTACACCAACGACATCGGCCGGCACCAATACACCTACGCCCTGGCCGGACACGCGGGCGACTGGCGCGCGGGGCGGGTCCCGCAGCGCGCCCAGCGCTTCAACCAGCCCCTGCGCGCCTTCCAGACCGCACGACACGCCGGGGCCGGGGAAAGTTCGTTCTCGTTGCTTCAGGTCAGCACACCCCAAGTCCGCGTCGGGGCGCTCAAGAAGGCCGAGGACACGGACGAGTGGGTCATCCGGCTGCAAGAGCTGGAGGGCCTGCCTGCGCCGGACACCGTCATCACCTTCGCCGCACCGGTGGTCAGTGTCCGCGAGATCAACGCCGCCGAGGAGGCCGTCGGGCCGTTCGCAACTCAGGGTGGGGCGCTGGCCGTCAGCCTCATGCCCTACCAACCGCGCTCGTTCGCCGTCACCCTGGCCGCCGCACCGCATCGGATCGCGCCCGTCTCCGCCGCGCCGCTGGACCTGCCCTACAACCTAGACGGCATCACGCGCCACGCGGGCCTCACGGACGGCGCGTTCAGCGCCGACGGGCAGACCTATGCTGGGGAGCTGTGGCCCGCGCGACTGACCACCGACGGCGTCCCCTTCCACCTGGGGAGCAGCGCGCCCGGCGTGAAGAACATGGTCTCCTGCCGGGGCCAGAAGATCGCCCTGCCCCCCGGCAGCCACAACCGCCTGTACTTCCTGGCGGCTTCGGAAGACGGCGACACATCAGGCGTCTTCACCGTGCATACCCACTCCGGCTCCACCGTGGCCCACGCCGTCCGGGTGCAGGACTGGGCACAGCACGTCGGCCAGTGGGACAGCCGGCTGGCCCACCCCGCCGAGGGCGACGGCGGCGTACAGATCGTCAGCGAGGTCCAGGACGGCAAGGTGCTGGGGATTGACCGCCTGCGGCCCGGCTATGTCAAGCGCGACAACGTCGCCTGGGTCGGGACCCACCGGCACGGGCCGGACGGCGACCAGGCTTATCTCTACAGCTACCTGTTCAAGTACCGCTTGGACCTGCACCGCGATGCCACTGCACTGACGCTACCGAACACCCCGAACATTCGGATCATGGCGATGACCGCCGCGCGTAACACTTTGGACGACACCGCCCCCGCCGGACTGATGTACGAGCCGAGTCTGAGGGCGACCGTCCCGCCGATCTATGCCCCGGCCCGCCATGTTGGTCCGGCCACGGTGGTGTTCCGGCAGGACACGCTCCAGTCCTTTGACGGCACCGGCGCAGGTGTCACCGCCGTCCCCGGCCAAGCCCTGCCCATCGCCGGAAACGACCCGTGGACCATCAACCTGTTCGTCCGCACGGACCAGGCCCCGGCGGACCTGACGACGCTTGGCGGCTTCGGGGACGACTCAGACACGGACGGCACCCAGCGCTACCTTGTCAACTTCCAGGGCGGCATCGAGTTCTGGGCCAGCAACATTGACATCGCCTCTGGCATCCCGCTGGATGTAGGCAAGTGGCAGATGCTGACAGCCACCTACGACGGGCAAACGGTGCGCATCTACAAGAACGGCGCGCTCATCAAAGCCCAGGACGCCGTGCTGGCCGACGCCGCGCCCATCGTGAAGATCGCACCCCCCGGCCCCTGGCCCAAGGGCCACAAATTTTCCGGCAGCATCCAGAACTTCACGCTCTGGAACGGCCCGCTGTCCCCGGCCCAGATTCAGAGCCTGCTGGCCTCCCTGCCCAACGGTTGATGGGAACAGACAAATGTTAAGTTTAGCATCTTAACCTGGACAGATTATCGCGGGGTGGGAACTTCCGGGGGCAGGACTGCGTAGAAAGAAGAGCGCATGTCCTCCTTTTCAATTCGCCCGCTGGGGCGAAGCCTGTGGCCGAAACCGGTCACAGGTCTTTTTTTGTGTCAGGCGCGGAGGAGTTTGCGGCCCTTGAGCATGAGGCGCTGCTGCTGGAAGATGTGGGCGATGATGGCCTCGCGGTCGGCGGGATCCAGGCGGGGCGGGTCGGGGAAGCGCAGGCGGACCAGGTAGACGCGGGACGCGCCCTGGGTGGCGACGTGGCAGTCCAGAACTTCCGCCTCGACGTTGAGCGGGTCGCCCTCGATGCCGGAGGGGACGCGCACGGAGACGGTCAGCCCGGCGGGGACGGGGCGGGAACACGACAGCAGCGCGCCGCCGCCGCTCAGGTTGACCAGGCGGGCCGGGGTCGGCCCGGAGCCGTCGCGCCGACCGTCGGCCGTCAAAACGCGGAACACGGTGGGCGACTCGAAGGGCATCCGGTAGTACTGACGCCGCTGGACGCGGACCACGCGGCGCGGGCGGGCGACCGCCAGGCCGGAGCCGCGCGCGGGGCCGATCAGACGGGTCTCAAAGCGGTACAGGGCGTCGCCGCGCACGAACGTCAGCGTCAGCGTCGCGTGGCCGGAGAGGGTCAGCGGCCCGCCGGTCTCCAGGAATAGGCGTCGGAAGCCCACGGCGCGCACCCGCGCGCCGTGCAGCGCGCCGCCGCCGGTCGGTCCAGTCTGCTGCAGCTGCACCGCCTCGCCCGGCTGCGGCATCGGGGCCTGCCCCTGCGCGGGGTCGGCCCCGGTGGTGCGCCCCCAGTTCCAGAGCGCCATCAGCGGCTGTCCTCCCCCAAACGTGTCGCCGCGTTCCACAGCCCCAGCTTCAGCTCGGCGGCGTGTGCCGTCAGCATCTCGGTCTGGGCGTCCTTCTCCAGCTGTACGGCCTTGTCGTGCTGTGACGGGTCATTGGTCTCCAAGTACCCCGTCAGAACGGCGGCAGCCTGGGAGAACAGGGTGACGGCCTGCACACGGTCCAGATGCGAGTGCGCGTAGGCGGCGGGGGGACTGATCTTGGCGACGAAGTCGGCCAGCGCCTGCGCCCCGGTCTCGGCCGCCTGCACCCGGCCGTACAGGTCGGCGCGGGTGAGCTTGCCAGCGGCGTACCCGTCCTGCGCCTGGTCCAGACTCCCGGCCAGGTCGTCCATGACGTTCTGCGCCACGGTCAGGACCAACGGATAGGCCAGGTCGCCGGAGGTTTTCATCTCCGCCAGCGCATCCGTGTAACGGCCCATCGCGGCGTGCAGACCGGCGAGGTGGGCGACGGCCTTCTCGCGGATCAGGGAATCCGGGGCGGCCAAATCTCGCGCCTGCACGAACTCGGCCTCGGCGTCCACGTCCTTGCCCTGGCCCCACAGGGCGTCGCCCAGGTTCAGATGCGCGGCGGGGTCCTGGGGGTCCTTGACGATGAGGGCCTGGTCGCTGACGATCTTGCCGAATGCCGTGCCGTTTTCCTTGTCGTAGTGGTTGAGGAACGCCTGCACGGGGGCGCTGTCCGGCACGACCTCTAGCGCCCGCCGGGCCTCGCTCAAGGCCAGGTCAGGCTGGCCGCCCAGCAGGTAAGCCTGGGCGAGCTTGAGGCGCGGCACGTCGCTGAGGGGCGCGAGGTTGACAGCCTGGCGATAGAGCGCGTAGGCGTCCACGAAGTCCCCGCTCTGCACGTCCCGGTCGGCGGTGGCGATGAGCGGCTGCACGGCGGCCAGATCAGCGGCGTTGCGGCTGATATTGGGGTTGCCGGTGACTGTCGGCGGCTGAACTATCGGCGGGGCTGTCGTATCGGGCGCGGCGGGGAGCGTCAACGGCGCGGGCGTCAACGGCGCGGGCGTCAACGGCGCGGGCGTCAACGGCGCGGGCGTCAACGGCGCGGGCGTCAACGGCGCGGGCGTCAACGGCTGCGCCGGGACGCCCGCGCTTTGGGGATGACCGAACTGAGGCGGGCTGAACTGGGGATCGCCTAGGGTGGCGGGTCCTAAGTGATAGGGCGGGGAAACAAGTACGACCTTCGGGGCGGGGCTAAGCGCGTCGCGCTCGACATCCCCCACGGCGTCGGACGTTGACTCGTTGGAGATCGTCCAAGCACGGGCGGCGGGGCCGGACTCCAGCAGATGCACATCGGCCTTGCCGCGCCCCTCATGCGTCACCACGAGGACGAAGGCCGCGCCGACGGCGCGGGCGATGTCCAGGCGCTCCGAGTCACCCGTCACCGGCGCGGACAGCCACTCCGGGTGCTGGGCGTCCGACGCGGCCAGCAACAGCGACGGCGCTTCCGGGTCGAACGACATGGCCTCTAGGTGACCGTCTTTCCGCAGCGCCGTCCGCAGGGAGATCAAGGCTTTGGCGTCGGAAGCGTCGTTCTGGTCACTGGGGAAGAGGAGGACAAGCGGGGGCGGGGCGGCGCAAACGCGCACAGCCCCGACGCCGCAGAGCGTCAGGGCCAGGAGCGCGCCCGCAGCCACGGTCGTTATTGGCTTTGCCGACAAATCAGAAGTCCCGTCTGGCAGGCTTGCAGGCCCCTCTGCGCCGCGTCCACGTCCTGGCCGGAGGCTAACTCGGACTGATAGGCGGCGATGGCCCGGCTGTACAGGGCCGCCGCCTGACGGAACCGGCCCTGCTGCTGGAGCGCGAATGCGGACTGTTGATCGGCCTCGCCGCTCGACCCGCCGCTGCTCGACGCTGGTGCATTGGAGGCGTCACCACTGGGGCCGGGGTCCACGGTGATCTGGATGTGGGACTGCGGCTCCGGTGTCGTGTCAACACTGCCGCCGTCCCCATTGTCGGAGGCGCTCACCGCGCCGGGCGGCGTGAACTCGGACAGACCACCCAGGCGATGGACGACGACCGTGTGGCGCGCGATGTCCGAGTCCGGCGGCATCGGAGCGTTGGGTTCAATGATGACCGGAGCGGGCGGCAGCGGCCCGTTGTCGGCACTGGGCACGGCCACCAGAGGCGGCAGGGCGCGCAGGCCGTCGCTGGAGGTCACGCGGCGCGTCCCGGAACGGGCGCGCGGCCTGCCGAACACGGGGCCGGAGGTCATGGGAATCGGCGTCTCGCCCGCGAACGGGTCCGCCGTGGGCGGCACGGACGCGACCACGGAGGGCATCGGGGCCAGCGGCGTGCCGGGCCGAGCCGGGAGGTTGACGATGGGCGGCACGGACGCCGTTGGGGTCGGCGGCGGGGCCTGTGCCCCGCCGAAGGCGGAATGCGCGACGGGCTGCGGGGCTGTCGCCGCCTCGGCGGAGACGCCCGGCGAGGACGGCTTGACCAGGAACAGGCCGATGGTCAGGACCAGGATCGCAGCAACGCCGGAGGCCAGCGCCCACCGGGATCGCGGCGGCAGCACGGGCATCTCCGGGCGCTGGAGTTCCGCCCAGCGCGCGCGCATCGCCAGCGCCATCTGGGAGAAACCGGCGGTCCCGAACGCGAACGGCAGCCAGCGGTACACGGGCGAGGCGCGGACAGGGGCGACGTGGATGCCTTCTTGGAGTTGGGTCAGCTTGACACGATCCGCCGCGCTGTCCGGGTTCAGGGCCAGGACACGCTCAAAATAGCCGATAGCCTGGGCATTGTCGCCCTGCCGCTCGCACAGGCTGCCGAGCAGGGACAGCGCCGTCGTGCTGTTGGCGTTGAGCGCGAGGGCCGCCTTGCAGGCGCGCACGGCGGCATCCGTGTTGCCCGCCTCGTTGTGCCAGAAGGCCATGTCCAGGAACTGCGTCAGGCGCTCCTGGTCGGTCGGGTCGTCAATGCGGTCGTGGTCGCTGAGGGCCAGGGTCTGGTAGGCGGCGTGGAGGGACGCGCCGCACTCCTTGCAGTATTTGCTGTCGGGCGTGTTGCGGGTGCTGCATTCTTCGCAGAAAAAGGGTTTGGTAGCCATGCGTGTCGTCGTGCCTTGTCGGGTCATCGGGCGTCGGGCGTGCCTCACTTTGACACTCCGAGGATATCACACCCAGGGCGATTTGTCAAGGTAAGAAGTTCCCGCTTGTCACAGGTTACTGCCTTGTGACAAGCAGAGCGAGGATGCAAAACCTCAAGCCGCCGTGTCGGTCAAGACCAACACCAGGCCATCATTAAAGCGGTACAAGTCGCACCGCTTCTCGCCCGGCACAGCCGAGACATCCATGTAACCGTAGACCTCCCCTTGGCCCGTGTCTGATGCGACCAACAGGCGCAGTGAGGTGTCCTCCAATTTGAACGCGAATGATCGTTCCGGCTGCGCTTGACCGGCACGAACCACGATGTCCGGCAGCTGTGGGTCGATGTGGCACTGCTGTACCACGACAACCTGACCGGTGGGCAGGGCGAAGAGGCGTCCGCTTCCCCACTCGCTGTCTTCCAGAACCAGCATGGTACGCCCATAGCGTTGGGTGATGTAATCCCCGCAGAGAAAGGCGGCCTCGCTGTCGCTGTCAAAGCCGACTTCATCCTGGGCGTACAGGTGAATGTCTGCGGCATCAACTTCAATGGCCTCGTCACTGAACTCATCTTGGGAACCCATTGCTCCCTGCCATTGTGCTGCGGCACTGGACTGGAGTACAACCAGCGGTCCACCGTCTCCGTAAACACAGTCGTCGCGCTCACCGGAACGAGAGGTGTAGCCCATCAGCGATCTCGATCCCTTCAGTTCGCCGCTGCCTCACCGTCGCCCCGCGCGCAGGGGCGTCTTCGCGCCGCCGTAGACGCCGATGGCGATGCAGACCCAGTCAATGATGTCCAGGTGGCGCAGGTAGTCCAGGAAGATGGCGCTGTCAATCGGGACCGGCTGCAAGTTATTTGTGGCCGCGTACTTGGCAATGCCGTCGCCGAGCAGCAGGTACTCGCAGAACATCATCGAGAAGAACGCCAGGACGCCGCCGATGATGGCCGCCGGGACGCCGCCCCGTTTGTCCCCCATCAGCACCCCGAAGCCGACGCCGAACCCGACCAGCGCGTTGAGGTAGCCCCACTCGAAGTTGAGCAGACCCTCGATCTTGGCCAGCAGGAACGCGCCCACGGCTCCGGCCACCGTCCCGTAGACGACGCCCAGCAGCAGCCCCATCGGCCCCGTCTGCGGTACAGGCATCGCCACGGCCTGTACGGGCGGCAGATACGGACCCGCCTGCGCGGGCGGCATCGGCGGGGCGTAAGGGTTCGGCGGGGCGATGCCCGGCGTCTGCGGCGGCGCGGCGCTCATCTCGGCGGCGACACGCGCCCGGATAGCCCCGACGCAGTTCCGGCACACGGGCCTGCCGGCGACGTTCTCCACGCAGCCGCCGCACAGCGGCACACCGCACTGCGAGCAGGCTGTGGATGCCAACTGATCGTGATGATAATAACACGCGGCGACAGCCATGGGTGGCCTCCTTAAAGGGGATCAGAAATGCGGCAGGATTCCCCGCTGCAAGTACACGTTTAGGCTGTACTGGCCGAGAGCCAGGAACAAGGCCAAGCCTAGATACGCGATGCCGAAATTCAGGCGGTCAGTCAAGGTCGCGTGATAGTAATCCTGGGTTCGTGGGTCGGCCCGCCACACACTGATGACGTGCGGCAGGCCCAGCAGAGCCAGCAAGCCGATGAGGGGATTTAGGGGGATCAGGAAGACGAGACAGACGAGGCCGAGGGCCATCAGCTTGGGCGAGAAGAGCGACACGATACGCCCACCATCCAGCGGGACCGTGGGAGCCAGATTGATCAGGTTAATGAAGCAGCCCCACTGGGCAAGTTCCAGCCAAAACGGCGACCGCGTCGCCCAGTAAATTCCGACGCAGGCCACGCTGGTGAGCGCACCGAAAAGCGGCCCCATGAGCGAAACAAAGGCGTCCTCGACAATGTCGGTGCCGACTCCGTGCTTGACGTATGCGCCGAAGAACGGGATGAAGACCATGCCGTTCACCGGGCGCCTACGCAGTCGCAGTGCAAATGCATGGCCGCTCTCATGCAGCAGGAGCAGCATGACCAACCCTGCCCCGAACGCCCAGCCAAAGCGTAGAGAGTATACCCAAGCGGAGACCAGCATGGAGCCGAAGGTCAGGAAAATTTTGCCGAAGGCCAAGAACTTCAGCCCCAGCAGCAGGAACTTGAACTTGGCAAGCAGGGCCAGCAACGCCGCGCCCGCCCCGGCGAGTCCGCCCGCCGAGGATTTTTTCTTCGGCGCGGCGTAGTAGGGCGGCGGGTCAATGGTTGAGGGCGGCATCGGGACGGCAGGCCGCGCCTGCCGGGCGGCCTGCTCGGCCAGCATCTGCCGGCGAATTTCTTGTTCAACGTCGTTCTGCGGGGCCATAGTTTTGTTACCGTTTGCGCGGGGACAATGTTCGCTCCGGGCAGGCGGAAGTCCTGCCGGGGATGCCGCACCCGGATACCTCACCCGGCTCGCTGAGGCTCGCCACCCTCTCCTTCGGAAAGGAGAGGGTTAGGAAGTGTTGCCGCTGGACTGAACCCCATACTCCGTACCAGTGGCGAGAGTCAACCCTTGCTGGTACAGGTCAGTTGGTCAAGGCTGCTTCGAACTCCGTCGGCGGCAAGTAGCCGAGGCTGGAATGCAGGCGCTTGACGTTGTAGACGTCGTCGAGGAACGCGCCGAGGTTCGCCCTCGCTTCCTCGAAGTTACGGTACTGGCTGAGGTACACCTCCTCTCTCTTGAGCGTCTTGAAGAAGCTCTCGGCTTTGGCGTTATCATACGGGCAGCCCGCCCTGCTCATGCTGGGGAAAGCCCCGATCTCGCCCAGGCGGGCCACATACTCGGCGCTCGCGTACTGGACGCCCCGATCCGAATGATGGATCAGTCCCGCACACGGGGCGCGGACGGCGATGGCTTGGTTCAGCGCAGCGAGCGTCAGGCGCGTGTCAATGTCACGGGACAGATGCCAGCCGATCACACGGCGGCTGAAGCCGTCCAGGACGCAGGCCAGGTACGCGAAGCCCTGCGGCAGACGGATGTACGTCATGTCCACGACCCAGACTTGATCGAGTCTCGTCACCACAAGTTGCTGCGTCAGGTTCGGGTAGGCCACCTTCGTGGAGCCTGCCGAGGGCGGGCGAAATGCTCTCTGTAGGCGGCACAGCAGGCTCTCGGTCTGCATCACGGCCAGCACCCGCTTGTGGTTGACCGTCCATCCGTCCCGGTGAAGCTGGGCCGTGACGCGGCGGTCGCCGTAGCCAGGGAACGCAAGGCAAAGCTTCTCGATGGCACCGCGCAGCTTCGTGTCCTCCTCGGACGGCTCCGTCATTGCTGGCTTCTCGTAGAGCCAGGAGCGGGACACGCCGAGCATCTGGCACATCTGCCGCACCGAGGCGGCGGGATGCGCTCGGCGATGATCCTGGATCACAGCGCACCGTTGGGCGGGCGTTGCGCACTGGCTAACTTTTTTAGGAGGGCGTTCTCCAAAGAGAGCTGCCCGCAGAAGCGCTCCAGTTCCGCGACCTTCTGTTCCAGCAGAGCCGTCGGCGACACCTCGGCGGTCTCTTTGGCCGAGAATGCCGCCTCGCCGCGCTGATCGAACTCACGCCGCCAGCGAAGCAGCAGTCCTTCGGTGAGTTGATGCTCGCGGCAGAGTTGGGCGGGCCGCTTCTGGCCGCTCTGGATTTGGCGGCAGAGGTCAATCTTGAACTCCCGCGTAAAGGTACGCGCTGACTTGGCAGACATAATCTTCTCCGTTTGGGCAGTGTACCCGCAGGAGTTGACTCTACCCGGTGGTACGGACAGAGGGGTTCACTTCAGTGGGTTCCTCCCCCCTTATCGGGTACACTCTGCCTGCATCCTCAACTTTACAGGTAGGAACCGTGCCCGAAGACAAGACTTTCTATATCACCACGCCCATCTATTATGTCAATGGCGTCCCGCACGTCGGGTCGGCGACGACCACGCTGCTCTGCGACGCCCTGGCCCGCTACCACCGCCTACGCGGTGAGCAGACATTCTTCCTGACCGGCACGGACGAACACGGCAGCAAGGTCGTGGAGGCCGCCGCCAAAGAAGGCGTGACTCCCCAAGAGCTGGTGGACCGCAACTCGGCGCAGTTCGCCGAATGCTGGCGGTTCCTGAACATCTCCAATGACGATTTTATCAGGACTTCGGAGCCGCGCCACATGGCCGTCGTCGCCGAGGTCTTCCGGCGTCTGCGCGCCCAGGGCGACATCTACAGTGCCCAGTACGAGGGCTGGTATTCGGTCGCCGACGAGACCTTCCTGCGCGACTCGGAAGTGAAAGATGGGCGTTCCCTGGAGACTGGGGCCGAGGTCAAGCGCGTCACCGAAGACAACTACTTCTTTCGGCTCTCGGCCTACGCGGACCGGCTGCGGCAGCATATTGAAGATGACCCAAACTTTTTGCAGCCGGACACGCGCCGCAACGAAGTCCTGGCGTTCATTAAAGATGGCCTGCGTGATGTCGCCATCTCGCGCGCGAACACCGGCTGGGACATCCCCGTGCCCGACGACGACACGCAGAGCATCTACGTCTGGTTCGACGCCGTCATCAACTACCTGACGGCGACGGGCTGGCCGGATGGCCCGAACTGGGACACGGTCTGGCCCTCCGACGTGCATCTGGTGGGCAAGGAGATTTACACCCGCTTCCACGCCACGCTCTGGCCCGCCATGCTGCTGGCCCTGGGCCTGCCGCTGCCGAAGACCGTCTTGGGCCACGGCTGGTGGCTGATCGCGGGCGAGAAAGGCTCCAAGTCCAAGGGCAACATTCCGACGCCGCAGGAGGTCGTCGGGCATCTGGTCTCCCTCAGCGGCGCGGCCCCCAAAGTCGCCGTGGACGCCCTGCGCTATTACATCCTCCGGGACATCTCGTTCACGGGCGACACTGAGTTCTCCCTGGACAACCTCATCGCGCGCTACAACGACTTCCTGGCGAACAAATTAGGCAACCTGCTGAATCGCAGCCTGAATATGCTGCACCAATATTTAGGGGGCGTCGTGCCGGACGGCGCGGCGCGGATGGCGGACGGCGCGCTGGCCGCCATCGCCCGCGAGGTCGTGCAGGACGTGGAGCGCGAGATGCTCGCCCTGAACCCCGCCGGGGCGCTGGAGGCCGTCTGGCGACTGTGCAAGGCGGCCAATGAGGATGTGGACACGCAGGCCCCCTGGCGGCGTCACAGGGAGGGCGACGCGCAGGGCGTCGCCGATGCCCTCTACACCACGCTGGAGGCCACGCGCCTGGCCGCCGCCCTGCTCCATCCGTTCCTGCCGCACACCACCGCGCTGATGCGCGCGCAGTTGGGCCTGGACGATGTTCCCGTGGAGAATTGGGCAGCGGAAACGCAGTGGGGCCGACTGCCCGCCGGGACACAGACGCAGACCGCGCAGCCGCTGTTTCCGCGCATTGATACCAAGGCCGTCAAACAGACAGCCCCTACGCCGAAGGAGGCCAAGCCCGCCGTGACCGAACAACCGACAGACACCATCACCATCGCCGACTTCGCCAAGGTGCAGTTGCGCGTGGCCGAGATCAAGACCGCCGAGCGCGTCGAGGGCGCGAAGAAGCTGCTCCGTCTCACCGTGGACGTGGGCGAGGGCGAAGACCGTCAATTGGTCGCAGGCATCGCCGAGAGCTACGCCCCCGAAGACCTGCCGGGGAAGAAGATCATCGTCGTCGCCAACTTGCAGCCCGCGACCATCCGGGGCGTCCAGTCCCAGGGGATGCTGCTCGCCGCCACCGACGCCACCGGCACGGCCGCCATCCTGCTGACGCCTGAAAAGGCCGACATGCCGCCGGGGGCGCGGATCAAGTAGGGCCGATACCTCACCCGGCCCGGCAACCCCAATAAAACCCTAGCCGGTCCACCCTCTCCTTCGGAAAGGAGAGGGTTAAGACACTCTCTTCTCTGGCTCCCTCTCCTTTCGGAAGGAGAGGGCTGGGGTGAGGTATCTTCGGCCTCGGTCACTCCTCCCACCCCCGCACAATCGCATCCGATACCTTGGCAACCCGCGCCATCTCCCGCACGTCGTGGACGCGCACCACGTCCGCCCCGCCTGCGATGCTTAACGCCACCGCCGCCGCCGTGCCCTCGCGCCGGTCCTGCGGGTCGTCCGTCCCCAGAATCCGCCCCAGAAACTTCTTGCGCGACGCTCCCACCACGAGTGGATATCCCAGCGACTTCAATTCCGGCAGGCGGCGCAGAATCTCCAGGTTGTGCTGCGCCGTCTTGCCGAACCCCAGCCCTGGGTCAAGCCGGATTTGTTCGTCCCGGACGCCGTGGGAGTGGGCGTAGGCAATCTGCCGCTCGAAGAACGCGCGGATGTCGGCGATGACGTCGTCATAATGGGGGCGCAGGGGGATGTCGCGGGGCGAGCCGAGCAGGTGCATCAGGACGACGGGGCAGCCGCGCCCGGCGACCAGCGCGGCCATGTCCGGGTCGAACGTCAGGCCGCTGATATCGTTGACCAGCCCTGCGCCCGCGTCCAGGGCGGCGGCGGCCACGTCGGCCTTGTAGGTGTCTATGGACAGGGGGACATGAGGGAGTTCCGTGTGCAGACGCTGGATGACCGGGAGGATGCGGCGCTTTTCTTCGTCGGGCGGCAGGGGGGAGCGGTCGCCGAAGGTGGCCGGGCGGGTGCTTTCGCCGCCGATGTCTAAAATATCCGCGCCGTCCGCGACCATCCGGTGCGCGTGGCGCACGGCGGACTCGATCTCGGCGAACAGGCCGCCGTCGGAGAAGGAGTCGGGGGTGACGTTGAGGACGCCCATGACCAGGGTGCGCCGTCCCCAGCCGCCCAACAGAGCGGTCAATTGTAGTAGGGGACACCGCCCCAGGCGGCGGTGGAGGGGGCGGCGGTGCCGTCCAAAAAGTGATGGTGGGCGAGGGCCTGCAGGCGCATCAGACCGTCTTCGCTGAGGCAGAAGCCGCGCTCGTCCACCGCCTGCGCCGTGTCCAGGCGGAGCTTGGTCCGAAACATCCGGTCCTCGGAGGCCAGCAGGATGATCTGGTGGGCCTGGAACTCGTCCAGGGCGCGCAGGGCGTCCCCGGCGTCGTCGTGGACCTCGCTGCCGGGGGAGGCCATGTCCAGCGCGCGCCCGTACTCGCCGACGGCGGCCTTGAGGCTGCCCTGCTGCTGGAACAGCATCGCCCGCTTGAAGTGGTGCGCCGGGCTGAGGGGGTCCAGCAGGATCATCTCGCCCGTGACCAGCACGGCCTTGTCCAACTGTCCGGTCTGTAGGTAGGCGACGCACAGCACGTCGCGCGCGAACAGGGAGCGCGGGGCGAGTCTCACCAGCGCCCTGCCCTCGGAGATCACTTCGGGGTAGCGGTTCGCCTCCAGCAGCGTCTCGATCAGCGCCTCGCGCGGGTCGCGCTCGTCGGGGCTGAGGCACTGCGCGCGCCGCAGCGCGTCCACCGCCGGGCCGATGCGCCGGGCCTCCCGGTAGAGCAGGCCCAGGCGGAAGAACGCGCCGGAGTCTTCGGGCCGCAGGGCCGCCACCTCCGACTGGCAGGCGATGGCCTCCTCCACGCGCCCGGCGTCGGCCAGCGTCTCCGCCCGCCGCGCCAGCCGCCGCGCCCGCGCCTGCACGCGCCGCCGCTCCGCCGCCGAGACCACGCCCGCCCCCGCAGTCATGTCCATGCCTGTCGCCCCTTGATCGGCCCTGACCTCGTCATCGTTCGTCTGATGCCACCATACCCGCAAACCGAGTCAAGATGCAAGCGGAAGTCACTTCCCGGCGTCCGCCGAGAGGTGATAGGAGAGGACGGCGAGTTCCTGGAGGAAGGAGACGTTGCGGACGACGATGCGCTCCGGGACGCGCAGGATGATGGGCGCGAAGTTGAGGATCACGCGGACGCCCGCCGCGATGGCCTCCTCGGCGACGGCCTGGGCGGCGGACGCGGGGACGGCCAGGATGGCGATGCGGGCGTTGAGGGTCCGGTTGATCTCGCGCAGCCGCGCGTCAGCCTGGATGATCAGGTCGCCCTGGGCGCGGCCGATCTTGGCGGGGTCGGCGTCGAAGGCGGCGGCGATGTGGAATTTGTGTTCGCGCAGGCCGGGGTAGCCGATCAGGGCGCTGCCGAGGTTGCCCGCGCCGATGACGAGGACGGACTGCATCCGGTCGATCTTCAGGATGCGCGCGATTCGGTCCTGCAATTCGGCGACGTTGTAGCCGACGCCGGGCTTGCCGAACTCGCCGAAGTAGGAGAGGTCTTTGCGGAACTGGGCCGCGTTGATGCCGGTCTGCCGCTCGACGTCGGTGCTGGAGATGGTCTCCACGCCGGAGGTCTCCAGGTCGATCAGATAGCGCAGGTAGGTGGCGAGACGCTCCAGCGTCGGGATCGGCACTTTCGGGCTGTTGTTCACCGTCTCCACGCCCGCGCGTCGCGGCACTCCCCTCCCAAGCCGGCCACACGCCGGGCTTGTGAATTTCCTCACGAACATTATAGCCCGGCGCACCCGGCGCGTCAAGCCCTGTGTGCCGGGCGGGAGGGTTGGCCCTCCCACCCGGCGTCACTCACTTCAGCAGGCTCTTGTCGAGCTTGCCGAACTGCCAGGCGTCGGCGTCGGCAGGCGAGCCGCTGCCGTAGTAGATCGTCACGGGGGCGCCCGTGACGGTTGCGGCGAACTCGGCCGGAGTCAGCGTGAAGATGACCGTGCCGGTGTCGCCGTCGGCTGAGAAGTGGCTCAAGGTGAACGTGGCCGTGCCGATCTGCAACGTCAGAATGTCGTTGCGAACCCCGAACGCCCGCGTACTGGTCAGGGTGATGTCCACGGCCGGCCCGCTGGCGGGCGTGACGTTCGTGATGCTCTGGATGGTGTTGGTGTCAGCCGCCGAGGCGCGGGGGGCCACCGCGAGCGTCAGCAGCAGCAGCAGGACCGGCAGCAGCCCGGCGATGAGAGCCGGCAGGCTGGGGCTGTACGTTGTGCGTGTCATACATGTGTCCTTTCCGATGAAGTGTCCGCAGCCCCGCCCGTGGAAATGCGGCGACGGATCGCCAGAGCCAGGGGCAGCAGGCCCAAGCCGATCAGGGCGAGGACGGGCGACTCGGGCACGGCGAACGCCGCCCCGGTGAGGGTGATGGTGTAGGAGCCGCTGTCTACATCGTCCGAGGTGATACTCCACTTGGTCAGGGGGCCGGAGCCGCCTGCCCCGGTCGGGCCGTAGACGTCCGTCATTGAGACGCCGTCCGCCAGCGGGTTCGGGAAGATGTTCCCCCCCGCGCTCTGCGGCTCCGCCCCCTCCGGCGCGATGCCCAGGTAGTAGATGCCGGCGGGCAGGTAGTCGGCGGGGAGCGTGGCCCCGGCGCCGATCTGGATGCCGCCCGGCAGCACCTGGCTGCCATCGAGGAAGTTCTCGTAGACGCCGTACCCGGAGGCGTTGAACAGGAAGAGCTGCGTGTCGTAGGCCGTGCCGGGCGTCCCCACCGTGGTCGCCGAGAACGCGGTCCGCGCGGTGAGGTCAAGGAGGTACAGGTCCGGGACGCCCTGGGTGGAGGTCGCGGAGGACGTCGAGAAGGTGCCGTCAATCTCGGTCAACGGGCCGCCGATGGTGCCGAAGGGTTCGAAGGCGTTGGAGAGCAGGTCGCCCCCCATCCCCTGCTTCACGTAGGTCTGCGCCCGCGCGCCGCCGAGCGGCAGCAGCAGGGCCAGGCTGGCCAATGCGGCAGCCTGCGTCAGTTGTGTCTTGGTCATCTTGGTTCCTGTGTGGTCTTTGTGTGTGGCCGCGCCGTCGTTAGAACGCCGTGGTCGTGTCAGGCTTGTTGAACTGGACGTCCGTCAGCAGCAGGCCGCCGGTGGGCGTGCGGTCAAAGGCGAATTTGACCGACGTGATTGAGGCCAGGTTGATGCCGGAGAATGCTGTCAGGGGAATGCGGATGGCATTCAGTTCCACCTTAGGCAACCGCGCGACCAGACCGGGTGGGTAGGTCAGCACCGTCGAGAATTGGCTGACGGGTACGGAGGCAGAGGCGCCTCTCGAGTCGGTCAGGACCACCGAGAAGTCATCCTGGAGGACGCGGTTGCGTCGGTCCGTGAAGTTAACGGCGGCGCGGAACTGTAGCGCCGTGTAGCCGGTGACGTCCGTGGCGGTGGGCAGGTCGTTCTCCAGATACGCGCCCGGCGCGCTCCACCCGAAGCTGAGCTGGCTCAGACCGGGGCGGGCGGCGAAGTTGTAGTTGCTGGGGGTGTTGTTGGGCTGGCGTGAGGAAGGCTGGCCCGGCAGGGGCCGCAGCGACGGCACGGAGTCGGTGCCGCCGACGACCGCGAAGGGCGTCAGGCCGCTCTGCTTGACCGCGCCGCCCGAGGCGTCGGTGGTCAGGCTGTCGGCACTCAGGAAGTCGTTGACGTCCAGGCGCAGGGCGGACGGGGCCGCGTAGGTCTCGAAGATCGGATGGGCGGCGGGGGTGGACGCGGGCGGCGCGGCGTCGCCGCGCAGGAACGGCAGGAACTGGCTCTCGTGGCCGATGTACGTGCGGAAGAAGGCGATGAAGTAGTTCCGCTCGATGGCCTGTTGCTGGGTCGGCGTCAGGCGGGTGGGCAGCAGGTTGGTGATCACCAGCCGGCCCGGACTGTTCGCCGCGGTCGCGCCGGGCACGTTGCCCGCGAAGGGGTCTGCCTGGCCGTTAAGGGTGTCGTTGTTCCAGTCCTCGGAAGTGCCCCCGTAGCCCGCGGCCGCCCCCAGGGTGGGGAAGAGGCTCGGCGTCCAGACTGTGTTGCCCAGATCGTGGTCGGCCCCCAAGATGGTCCAGAAGTACTTGGGCGTCGGGTCGGCGGGCACGTCGTAGCGGGTGTCGTCGTAGAAGTGGATGCCCTGGTTGTCGGACACGTCCCCGTCGCAGTAGGGGATGATCGTAGCCGTCGGAATGTCATTGACGACGTAGCGGTTGAAGTCAATCGGGGCCAGCGCCAGCACGGCCTTGATGGGGTAGGCGGGGGTCACGGTGCCGTCGGGTGTCGCCGTGACTTCCGGGTTGCTCAGACTGCTGTTGTAGACGGCGTGGGTCATGACGCCCTCGCCGCCGCGGGAGTGGCCCATGGTGCCGATCCGGGTCATGTCCACGAAGCCGGCGAAGCGCGTACCGAACTGGGTGATGGACGATACGCCCGCCACACTGGTCTTGGCAGCGGTGTCGCCGACGGTGTCGATTTTCTTCCAGGTGTCGAGCTGCATCTGGATCAACTCGGCGCGGGCCAGCGCCCCGGCGTCGGTGACGTAGGGGGCGTCCGGGGTGCCGGTGGCTGTGACGGGGAGTCGACAGCCGGCGTCCACGGCGTTGATGCCGTTGGCACCGATGGAGATGACGACGTAGCCGTCGCTGGCCAGCACCGAGGCAGCGTAGTCGTAGCCCTCATAGCTGGGGATCGTGACGTACCCCTGGGCCGGCGGCCAGGCGGAGCTGGCCGAGCCCGCCTTGATGGTCCGGGCCGGCGTCGTGGCGGTCGCCGGCACCTGGATGTCATGCAGTGCGTATTGCGTGGAATGCCTGCCGTGCAGGAAGACGATCAGCGGGAACGGCCCGTGCCTCTTGTCCGGAACGCCGTTGCCGGCGGCCGTGCTGGGATACCACACAGAGCCATCCAGCTCGACCGGCCCTCCGAAACCGACCACGTGATTGGTGTTGACGGTGTAGCCGGCGAAGGCCGTGCTGGGGATGGCCGAGTAGCCGAATTCGTACTCCTCCTTGGTGACGGCGAACGGGCCGGGGGTCGAGGGATCGGGCGCCTGCGGCAGCGCCTGGGCGTACAGAGGCATCGGCGTCACCGGGGACAGCAGCAGGGCAACTAGCCCGGCCAGTGCCGTCCGGCGTGCGCCACGGGAGTGTGTGACGGTCATACGAGGAGGTCCTTGATTCGTGCCGTGGCACGGGGTAGCCGCCGTCCTGACCCGGCGGGGACGATCATGCCGGGGGACGGGGGCGACGCTTAAGGGCAATGGAGGCGAAACGGGTGAACGGGGGTGAATGAGACCGCCGGGCACGGAGCCGCGAACCCGGCAACTATGCGGGGGTCTTGCAGAGGGAGAATACCCAACATGGGCAAGGATGAAACGACTTTCTCACGGGGGCGCGGCCACCCTCCAGCGGCGGTGCTGCCGGGCGGTGGGCGGGGGCAGAATGCCCCCGCCCACCGCTCGTCACTTCAGCAGGCTCTTGTCGAGCTTGCCGAACTTCCAGGCGTCGGAGGACGTGGGGATGTCGTTCTCGAAGTACGCGGTGACGGGGTCGCCCGTCTTGGTCGCCGCGTACTCAGCCGGGGTCAGCACGAAGACGAGGGTGTTGAGGTCCCCATCGGCAGGCGCATGACTCAGGTAGAAGGTGTCCAGGCCGACTTGAAGCAGCACACCCTCGTCGCGGACGGCGAAGGGGCGCGTGCTGGTCAGGGTGATCTCGATGGCCGGGCCGCCGTTCAACGTGGCAGGCGTGATGCTCTTGATCACATTGGTGTCGGCGGCCCAGGCGCGGAGGCCAGAGCCGAGCGTCAGCAGCAGGGCCAGCAGGCCGAGGGCGAGCGCCGGGCGGACGAGGCGTGACGGGTTGGTTTTCATTCGGCGTTCCTTTCGCGCGGGGATCGGTCACAAGTGGCCCGGCGGCGGGCGGCGGTCAGTGTCAAAGCGCCGAGGCCGACGATCAGCAGGGCAATGGGCGCGGGCTCCGGCACGTAGGCGGGGGCAGCCCCGGAGAGGGCGATGCCGTAGGTGCCGGTCTGCGAGTCGAGGCCGGAGGCGAGGTCCCAGCCGCTCAGAGGCGACCCGCCCCCCGGACCGGTCGGCCCGTAGGTCCCCGTCGGGTCTACGGTGGGGTCGCTCTGGTCCGGGAAGATCAGGCCACCACTGCTGGTCGGCTGGTCTCCGAGCGCGCCGATCCCCAGGTAGTAGAGGCCGGGGGCCAGCGTGTCGCTGCTGATGGTGGAGCGGGACTGGAATGCGTTCGGGTCCATCTCGTCGGTCAGGACGCCGTACCCGCGCGAGTCGAACAGGTACAGGACGGTGTTGTTCAGGTCGGTGGAGGGGTCGGCGAGGTCGCCGGTCTGTCCCACTGTGGTCGCCGAGAACGGCAGCCCGGTCAGGGTGATCTCATACAGGTCAGCGTAGGACTGCTGGACCGTGGCGCGCTCGCTGCCCATCTGGGTGAAGTTGAGCGCCCCGGTGATCTCGGTCAGGTCGCCGAGGCCCAGTGTCACCTCGGCGTTGGACAGCAGTTCGCCGCCGACCGACGGGCTGCCGCCCACGTCCGTCTTGGTGTAAGTCGCGGCATGGGCCGCCGTCGCCGACACGGCCAGGGCGAGCAGGGCCGGGCCGAGTGTCTTTCGTATGGTCATCGTGTTTCCTTTTCTGTGACTCGCCCTAGTTCGCAAACGCGAGGTCCGTGAGGAGCAGCGCCCCCTTGGGCTGTCGGTCGAAGACAAGCTTGACCGAGGCCACATGGGTCAGGTCCACGCCGGCGAAGGCCGACAGCGGGAGGCGGACCATGTTCAGGACGACCTTCGGCAGCTTGATGATGCGCCCCGGCGGGTACTTGACGGCGGCGGCGTAGAGCATATCGCTGCTGACGGGGACGGAGACGGACTTGCCCGACCGGTCGGTGAGGACCACGGAGAAGTCGTCCTGGGCCACGGTGTTGCGGTAGTCCACGAAGTCCACGGCCACGCGGAACTGCAGGCCCGCGTAGCCGCTGACGTTGCCGGAGGCGGCGGGGATGTCGTCCTCCAGGTAGGCGCCCGGCGCACTCCAGCCCAGGCGGAGCTGGCTCAGGCCGGGGTCCTGGGGCGCGTACAGGCTCGGCGTGTTGGCGGGCTGGCGGGCGGCCGGCTGGCCGGGGATGGGCGACTTGCCTTCCGGCGCGACGCCGCTGCCCTGCACGTCGAAGGGAGCCAGGCCGGCCTCGGTCACGGCTCCGCCGAGGGCATCAGTCGTCAGGGCGGCGGGCGTCAGGAAGCGGTTGACATCCAGGCGGGAACCGGGAGGCGCTTGATAGGTGAACTGGAGCAGCGCCCCCTGCGCGGAGGGCGGGGGCGGCAGTTCACCCGTGAGGTAGGGGACGAACTGGGTCTCGCCGCCGATGTAGGCGCGGAAGAAGGTCAGCATATAGAACAGGCCCACCGCCCGCTGGCCCGCGGGCGTCAGGCGGCCCGTGTGCGGCGCCTGGGCGTACCCGTAGGGGTCCAGGTTGTAGCCGGCGTTGTAGGTCCAGTCGTCCACGCCGCCGGCGAACACGCCGGGGGTCCAGATGGAGTTGAAGTAGTTGTGGTTGCCGCCCATCACCTCCATGAAGAACTTCGGGGTGGAGTCCGTGGGGACGTTGTAGCGAGCGTCGTCGTAGAAGTGCATCCCCTGGTTGTCGTTCACGTCGCCGTCGCAGTAAGGCAGGATCACGGCGAAGGGGATGTTGTTGACCACGAACCGGTTGTAGTCCACGGGGGCGATGGGCAGCACGGCCTTGATGGCGTAGGCCGGGCCGTTCTTGGCCTCCGGGTTCAGGACGGGGTCGCTGTTGAAGACGGCGGAGCGCATGACGCCCTCGCCGCCGCGCGAGTGGCCCATCGTCCCGATGTCGGCCATGTTGACCACGCCGACGAAACTCCTGCCGAAGCTGAACCCCGTCGCGTCAGGGGTGGTCTGGCCGGTCGTGTCGAGCTGCTTCCAAAAATCGAGGTGCGCCTGGATGAGCTGGGCGCGGACCAGCATGCCCCGGTCGAAGGTCATGTTGTCGCGGGCGTTGACGCCGTCGGCGCTGATCGAGATGACGACGTAGCCGTGGCTGGCCAGCACGGAGGAGGCGTAGTCGTAGCCCTCGTAGCTGGGGATGGCGGCCTGCCCCGCGCCGGGCGGCCAGGCCATGGACGTACTCTGGTCGGCGAGGTTATAGGTCGGCGAGTGGCGGCCGTGCAGGAAGACGATCAGCGGGAACGGCCCCTTCAGGGGCGTATTCGTGCCGTCCGTCGTGCTGGGATACATGACCGAACCGATGAACTCGACCGGGCCGGGGAACCCGGTCAGCTTGGTGTAGGGAAAGCCGGGGTCGGTCGCGTAGGTGTCGCCGAAGTTGTACTCTTCCTTGCTGACATGGTAGGAGCCGGGCGCGGCCGGGTCGGGCGGGGTCTGGGCGTGGACAGGGAGGGACACGGCGACGCAGGCGAGCAGGGCGAGCAGCCCCACCAGCGCCGGCCGGCAGATGCCCCCCCGTCGGGAGATGTTCATGCGGGAATCCTTGTCGTGACGAGGCACGGGTGAGCCTTCCTCCCCGTCGGCGGGACGTTCGGGCCGACGGGGCGGGGGCGACGCATGAGGGGAATCTGCGGCGAGGCGGGGAGCCGGGGGACTCCGAGCCGCAGCACACGAGATCAAGGACCAAGCAACTTTGCGGGGGACTTACGGGGCAGATCATACCCCGCCGCGCGGCGAATGAAACGGCTTTCTCGCGGGCAGGCAAAAAAAGACGCTTCAAGCCCCGCCGACGGCGCGCAGGCAGGCGGACTTCTCGGCGGGGGCGGATCAGGCGGCGAGGGCGTGCGTGATGTCGCGGCGGCCAACGGGGCGGGCTTGGGCCGCTTCCATGGTGGCAACGGCAGCGGTCTCCCCGCCCAGTGTGAAGAACTCGACCTCGTAGGCCAGTCCGTCCTGATAGACGTAGACGACGGTGCCGACATTGCCTGCTTCCAGCCCGTATTCCGGCAGGTCCGCCGTCAGGACCAAGCGCTCGTGTTCCGCAATCATTGCCTTGCCTCCTGTTCTGGGTACGCCGTGATAAGGGTCATTCAGTTCTCGCTCCGGGGGCATCAGCCGGGGGTATGAAACCCCCGGCATTGGTAAAGCAAGCGTCCTTCGGACGCAAGACTTCGCCCGAAGGGCGGTTGCACTTTCATGCCGGGTCGTTCATCGGCCCGAACACCGAGATTTCCGCCGGAGGCGGCCCTCGACGCCCCCGGCACGTCAAGCCCCGCCGACAGAGCGCAGGAAGGCGGACTTCTCGGCGGGGGTGGCGAGGTGTTCGGTGAGGCGACGGTGCAGGTCGGCGGCGTCGGCGGCCTGCTTGGCATCACGCCGGGCCAGCACGTGGGCGACCGGGCCGAGGTGGCACGCGAGCGCCCGGCCCGCCGCCGCGACGGTCTCGGCACTGATGGGTGGGTGGGGAGAGGGTGCGGCGGCGGGCCGTGTCTCCTCCAGGAGTGGGTCCGCGACGCCCTTCTCCCGCACCGACGCGATCAGGCCCTGCACGGTCTCGGTCATCCGCAGCAGGTGGCGCTCCAGCGGCGGCGTCAGGGCGTCCAGCCAGTGCGGGGTGCCGATGAAGTAGCGCATATGCTTGGACAGGGCCACGTCGCTGATGCGCAGGGGCAGGATGGGCTTGGCCTCGCTGACGGCGTTCTGCACTTCCCGCTTGACCTGCTCGGACTGGTTGGAGTGGACGGACAGCACGAGCAGGAAGACGGTGGACTCGGCGATGGCGTCAATGATGGCCTCGCTCCAGTCCTGCGCGGGCCGGATGTCGCGCGGGGCCATCCAGCAGCGGACGCCGTGGGCCTCCAGGGTGGCGCAGGCGGCGTCGGCGACGGGCTTGTCCTGGGACGAGTAACTGAGGAACACGTCGTGGCCGGTCATGCTAGGCCTCCTCCAGCATCTCCATGGCTTTCTTCAGGCTGCGCTGCATCCGGTTGAAGGACGCGGCCAGACCGGCGATCTCGTCGCTGCCGCGCACCGGCAGGTCCTCCGCCCCGATGCTGCCCTGGCTGATCCCGTTGGCGGCCCGCGAGAGTCGGGAGACCGGGCGGATGACGAGCAGGGTGAGCATGACGTTGAGCAGGAGCAGGGTGACGACGAAGACCGCCGCCAGCCAGCCCACCAGGGTCAGGAACGCCTGGCGGGCCATCGCCTGCGGCACGGCCAGCGGGACGGTGACCACCTGCGCGCCGACCACGTCGCCGAGCTGCCAGTTGTACCCGTTGTCCGGGCCGTACTTGCGGACCATGGAGGCGGGGGCGCGGGCGGGCGTGCTGTGGCAGTTCAGGCAGGAGGGGTCCGAGACGCGCAGGGGGTGACTCAGCACCAGCACCGGGCCGACAGCGCTGTCGCGCGGGCGGACGATCTCCGTCTCGCCGGGGTTGTTGCGGAACTCGTTGACGATGTCCGCCTCCCAGTCCGTCGCCCGGTCGCGCGGGTTGGTCGGGTCGAGCGTCGCCTCCTTGTAGGTGTAGTCCGGGTACGTCCGGCGCAGGGCGGTGAAGACCTCGGTGGCGGCGTAGAAGGGGATGGTCTGCGGCAGGAACGTCGTCCGGTCCTGAACGGCGAGCAGCGGCGTGATCTGCTTGTCCGTGTAGTCGCGCGTCGCCAGCGCCGTCTGCGTCATCAGGCGCGCGTTGTCCAGCACCTGCCGGCGGGCGTTGTCCTGGAGCTGGTCGTCCGTGACCAGGCAGACGGCGATCAGGCCGATGGCGAAGACCGTCACCAGCATCAGGTTGAACTTCGCAAGCAGACTCATGGCGGTCCGTCCCTCTCGATGCGGTAGCCCAGCGAGACGATCAGGCGCAGGGTCTCCTGGGCCGTCCGACGGTCGAACTCCTTCTCCGCCTCCGGGAGCTGGGCGTAGGGGATCAGGCCGGGGTGTTCCTTGCGGCCGTCGTCCCGGCGCGGCCCGTAGCGCCACCCCAGCGCCACGCGCCCCTGGGCCCAGACGTCGTGCGTGTTCTCGGCCAGCGCCTCGGTCAAGGCCTCCATCTCGTCCGTCAGGGTCACGGCGGACGTGTCGCGCGGCGCGGGCACGTAATCGCCGCCGGAGTGCTTGTCTTTTGTGTGGAATGCAGCCATACTTGTCTTCAGATCATGACCGATGACGTTTCACCATGCCCGCCTGATTCTCCTCCCCCGCTCGCCGAGCCTGTCACAGAAGTGGAGGCGCGGGTGCGGCGGATGCTGGACCAGGGGCAGACGTTCCTGGCGCACGACCTGGCTCGGGGCGCACTGTTGCGGTTCCCCGACAGCGTCGGACTGCGGCAGGCGTCCGCGCTGGCGCTGCTGCGCGCGGGCGCGCTCGGCGAGGCCGAGGCGGCCCTCGAGGGTGGTCTGCGCGACCGGACGGACGAGGAGACGCAGGGCCTGCGCGCGCGCATCCACAAGGAACGCTGGCGGCGCTCCGGGACGGCCGAAGACGCCCGCCAAGCCCGTGACGCCTACCTGCAAGCCTTTCGCGCCTCGCGCGGCCCGTGGACGGGGATCAACGCGGCGACGCTCTCCTGGATCATCGGCGAGTGGTCGCGCGCGGCCTCGCTGGCGGGAGAAGTCCTGGGCGTCATCGGCCGGACCCCGCCCCCGGCGGACGAGGCCGAGCGCTACTGGCGGGCGGCGACCCAGGCCGAGGCGCTGCTGCTGCGGGGCCGCCCGGCCGAGGCGGCGGCCCACGGCGACGAGGCGGCGGCGCTGGCCGGGCGTCGCCACGCCTCCGTCGCCGCCACGCGGCGGCAGCTGGAACTTCTCCTGGCGCACGGGTTCCCGGTCCCCCCGGCCATGCTCCACGCGCTGAGGCCGCCCGCCGTGGTCGTCTACGCGGGACATATGCTGGACCGTCCGGGCCGCCCCACGCCGCGCCTCCCCGCCGGGGCCGAGGCGGACGCCCGGCGCGAGATCGAAAAACATTTGGACGCGGCGGGCGCGCAGATCGGTTTCGGCTCCGCCGCCTGCGGGGCGGACCTGCTGTTCCTGGAAGCCTTGCAGGAGCGCGATGCCGAAACGCACGTCATCCTGCCCTACGCCCAGGAGGATTTCCTCCATTCCAGCGTCGCCTACGCCGGTCCGTCGTGGGTCGCGCGCTTCCACCGGGCGCTGGCGCGGGCGGACTCGGTCCGGTACGTCACCGAGGAGTCGGTGGCGGGCGACCGGAGCGTGTTCGGCCTGATGGCCCGGATGCTCTCCGGCTACGCGGCCCTGGCGGCGCGTCCCCTCGGAACCACGCCGACCCTGCTGGCGCTCTGGGACGGCCACCCCGGCCCCGTCGGCGGCACGGCGGACCAGGTCGCCTCCTGGCCCGGCCCGTCGCGCCCCGTCATCATCCCGCTGGACGCCCCCGCCGTCGCCGACGACGCCGATCCTTCGCCCCTGGAGTCGACGGAAGGGATTCGTCGGCAGATCAAGACGCTGCTGTTCGCCGATGTCGTCGGCTACAGCCGCCTCCAGGAAGACCGGACGCCCGCGTTCATGTTCCACTTCCTCCAGCGGGTCGCGGGACATCTACCGAAGTCGTGCGGGTTCGTCAACACCTGGGGCGACGCCATCTGCGCCATCATGGACGGCGCGGCTCCCCTGGCCGAGTTCGCCCTGGCGCTGCAAGACGTGGTCTGCAACACCGACTGGTCCGAGTACGGCCTGCCCGCCGGCATGAGCATTCGGATCGGCCTCCACGCGGGGCCCGTGTACGAGGGGACGGACCCCATCACCGGGTCGGTCAACTACTACGGCGCGCACGTCAACCGGGCCGCGCGCATCGAGCCGATCACCATCCCCGGAAACGTCTACGCCTCCGAGCAGTTCGCGGCCCTGCTGACGGCGGAGCAGTGGGCCGCCGGGCGGGCGGACTTCGCCTGCGACTACATCGGCGCGCTGGCCCTGGACAAGGGCTACGGCCGCCAGCCCACCTACCACCTCCGCCGCGCCGACGGCTGAGGTATACTCCCAGTTAGGCCGCTGGGTATGGCCTGGTCAGAGGCATGGCCGGATGACACAGAGACAACGTACATTATCTGGGTTGATGACGGCCGCTTCATGTACGGCCTTGCACCTGCTTTGCGCAGACGCCCACGCAGACGCCTCTTCAAACTTAGCACGCCGTGCTCTGGTTGGCACTTGGAGGGACTACCCAGTAAATAGCGGGCACTTCTCCCGAAGTCCGCATAAAGAAGGGGGAGATATAGTCTTCCGAGCCGATGGGTCCGGCGTGGACTACGAATGGAAAGACCCCGTTTCTCCGTTCGAGTGGCACACAGTCGCGTTCAGGTGGCATTTGGAAAAGGACCTGCCGCCTCTGCGAAGTGAGAAGCCTGTTGATATGGTCGTCTTCCATGTGCCGGGCGAGAATTGGACGTATATGTATGATTTCAGCACTGATGGGAAGCTTCTGGTGCTCAAGAACTACGGCTTTTGGCTCCAAGAGCTTATTAGAGTCAGCCGGAGTGGGGAGTAGGCAAGCCATAGTACCTTCGCCAAAGTGGTCGCGGAGACGGAGGCGTATTAGGAGAGTGGCATTGCCGGAGCATCCAGTGGTCTAACAAGTCGTTGCAGCCGACGCCCGGCCGTCAGGTGGGTTGGCGTCGGTCAGGTGTAATGCAGGGGTCGCGGCTGAACTCGGACGTTAGGCCGCTGAACTGTGATTGCCCCATCGGGCCAAGCGAGTTCTTCGTCGTGGCGGTATAATACAGCCGAACGAAACCGACTGGAGCGGCAAATGCCCATGGTCAGCCCCGTACTCGAACAACAACTCCACGAGCAACTGGAACACCTGCCGACTGGGCAGCAGCAGCAGGTCCTGGACTACGCCCGCACACTCGCCTCATCTCGTCCCCGTGGCAGGGCCGGGAGCGACCTGCTCCCGCTCGCGGGCACTATCAGCGCCGCCGATCTGGCGACGATCACTTTGGCGGTCCGGGACTGCGAGCAGGCGGACGCGCATGACTGGTAGGTTCCTGCTGGACACCAACATCGTCATCGCCCTGTTCGCACAGGAGGCCGGTGTCCTGCAACATCTCGCCCAGGCGCAGGAGGTGTTCCTGCCCGGCATCGTCCTGGGCGAACTGTACTACGGGGCGCGCAAGTCTGCCCAGGTCGCGGCGAACGTCAGGCGGGTGGATGAGTTGGCGGGGCGCAGTTCCGTTTTGGCTTGTGACGGCGAGACCGCCCAGCATTACGGCCAGATCAAGAGCCTCCTGCGGGCCAAGGGGAGGCCGCTGCCCGAGAACGACATCTGAGTGGCGTCGGTTGCCCTGCAACATGGCCTGGACCTCGTGACCCGCGACGCCCACTTCAGCGAGATCGCCTCCCTGAACGTCGTCGCGTGGTGACACCGAAACCGCAATCATACAAGTCGTTGCAACCGCCGCCCGCCGCCATCATGCCTTAATGTCGGGTGCAAGTGGTGGTCGCGGCTGAACTCAGGCGTTAGACCGCAGAGGCATTTTGTTCGCAGGTAGCGCAGGCAAGGACATGAGAGATTCGAGAGACACATGGCCGCCCGCACCCACGAGCGACCCGCCGCAGGTGCAGTCGGCCAAGCCGGAGTCGCCCGTTCCTGGGCCGTCTGCGCGCCTTGGCTTCCTCAGTGGCTTCCTCCTCTACGCAGTCCCCTCTGCGGCGGGCGTGTTCCTTGAGTTCTGCGGGCTACTCAGCCCTCAAATCTCTGCTCAAATCAGTCGGGTCCCTTTTGTATGGCTGGATTGGGTGTTCTTATCAAACGCCCTCCCCGTGTTCGTGTTCTTCTGCTGTCGGCGGAGGGCGCGCCCCTTCGCAGGCGGCCTACTCGGCGGCTGTGTCCTCGGTTGCGCCTTGCACTTGATGTACGTCCTGAGCGTTTATCAGGAGGCCATCGCAACAGATCCGCGGCCCGGCATCATCGCTAGCGGGTGGTGAGTGTGCAAGCCTCATCATAATCATGAGCAGCGCACCGTCTGCGGTCTAACAAGTCGTTGTCGCCGATGCCTGGTCGTCAAGTGGGCATACGTCTGGCAAACCTCATCAATGGTGATAGCGCTCATGGCCTGCCTCCGTCCAACGGTTGCCCTCATTCCAGCACAGGTCGGCTCCGAATCCGAGAACAGCAGGGTCGCGGGCGGCTGAGGTATACTGCCCCTTATGGACTATGCGGAGGCGCTGGCGTATCTGGACGGGCGGCTGCGGCTGGGGGTGAAGCTGGGCAATGAGCGGTTTGAGGCGCTGCTCCATCGCCTGGGAGACCCGCAGGCGCGGCTCCGGGTCGTCCACATCGCCGGGACCAAGGGCAAAGGCTCCACGACGGCGATGGCGGCGGCGATCTTGCAGGCGGCTGGGCATCGGGTCGGGCAGTACCTGTCGCCGTATGTGTATGATGTCCGGGAGCGCATCCAGGTCAATGGGGAGATGATTCCCCGTGATGACTTCGCGCGGCTGGTCACGGAGATCGAGCCGCACGTCGAGGCGCTGGAGGCGACGGAACACGGGCCGACCACGGAGTTCGAGTTGAAGACGGCCATCGGGCTGTGCTGGTTCGCGGAACAGGCCGTGGACTACGCCGTCCTGGAGGTCGGCCTGGGCGGGCGGCTGGACGCCACCAATGTCGTCACCCGGCCATTAGTCACGGCCATCACCAACATCGGCCTGGACCACACGGAACTGCTCGGTGACACCCTTGCTTTGATCGCCCGCGAGAAGGCGGGCATCGTCAAGCCCGGCGTCCCCTGCGTCACCGCCGTCCCCGTGGGCGGCGAGGCGTGGGACGTGATCGCCGGTGTCTGCCGCGCCCGGAACGCTCCTCTGGTTGCCGTCACCCCCGAAGACTACGCTTCCCCTCAAGAGCGCCTGACCCTGCGGACGCTGCGCCGGACACTCCCTGATGTGACCCTACGGCTGCGCGGGGCGTTCCAGCACACCAACGCCGCCGTCGCCGTGGCCGCTTTGGACGCCATCAGCCCCGACGCCCTGCCGCCGCTGTCCGATGAGCAGGTTCGTGCGGGGCTGGCGTCGGCCTGGGTCCCCGGACGATTGCAGATGATGGCCCAATGCCCGACGGTGCTGGTGGACGTGGGGCACAACGAGATGGCCGCGCAGGCGCTCGCCGCCGCCCTGCGCGACGACTTCCGGGCCGACCGGCGGCGGCTCATTCTGGTCGTCGGTCTGTCCCGGCAGCACCCGGCGGGTCCGTTTTTAGAACCGCTGGCCGCGCTCCGGCCCTGCGCGCTGCTGGCGACCCAGCCCGCGTTCCGCCCGCAGGAGGCCGCCGAGGTCGCCGCCGCCGCCCGCCGCTGGGACATGGTGGGCATCGAGGTCATCCCGGACGTGACACGGGCGGCCCAGCGCGCGCTGGTGCTGGCCGGGCCGGAGGACATCGTCTGCCTGACCGGCTCGTTCTACACCGTCGGCGACGTGCCGCCGGACCGCTGGGCCGCGCTGCTGACCGAGGCGGGCCGGTGATGACGGCCGACAGCATCTGGGCGCGCGGGCTGACCAAGACCTACAAGGGCACGAAGAAGACCGGGGACATCGTCGCAGTCGCGGGCATCGACCTGACGGTCGCGCCGGGCGAGTTTTACGGCTTCCTGGGGCCGAACGGTGCGGGCAAAAGCACCACCATCAAGATGCTGACCGGTCTGCTGCGGCCCACGGCGGGCCGGGTCGTCATCGCCGGGCACGACCTGGCGGCGGACCCGCTGGCCGTCAAGCGCGTCATCGGCGTCCTGCCCGAAGAGCTGAACCTGTACGAGCGCCTCACCGCCTCTGAATTCCTGCTGTTCGCCGCCCAGATGTACGGCCTGGACCGGACGGAGGCCCGTCGCCGGACCGACGCCCTGCTGGACCTGATGGAGATGGGCGACGCGGGCGACAAGCTCATCGTAGATTTTTCGATGGGCATGAAGAAGAAGACGGCCCTGGCCGGGGCGCTGATTCACGAGCCGCGCGTGCTGTTCCTGGACGAGCCGTTCAACGGCATTGACCCGCTCTCCGCGCGCAGCATCCGGGACGCGCTCAAGCGGCGCACGGAGCAGGGCGTGACGGTGTTCTTCTCGTCGCACGTGCTGGACGTGGTCGAGCGGCTGTGTACGCGCGTCGCCATCATCGCCGGGGGTCGCCTGGTCGGCGAGGGTACGTTAGACGAACTTCGCGCCCGGACCCATGACACGTCGCTGGAGGAGATCTTCGTGCATCTGGTGGCCGGGGAGGACCCCGGAACCCACCCCGGCCCGGCAAGCCGGTCCACCCCTCCCGAAGCGGGAGGGGGAGGAGCGCCGGAGCCTGACTCTCTAACCCTTCCCGCTTCGGGGAGGGTGGCGAGCCTCAGCGAGCCGGGAGGGGTTCCTGGGCCTCCTGCGCCATGACATCCCCGCTGCGCCTGATGCTGTGGCTGAAGTGGACGCTGACCTGGCGCGGCCTGCGGCGCAGCCGGTCCAGGCTCATCGGCGCGCTGCTGTTCCTGCTGGCGTTCCTGCCCCTGAGCGGCCTCTGCACCTACGGCCTCTGGGCGCTGACGGGGGATTACCCCGCCCTGGCCGAACCGCTCGCCCGTGACGCCCTCGCGTTCATCTTCCTGCTCTGGGCGGCGACGCCGCTGCTGGGCTTCCCGCTCAACGAGTCGTTCGACCTGACCCGGCTGTTCGTCTACCCGGTCTCCCCCACCCGCCTGTTCGTCGGGGCGCTGCTCGGCGGCCTGCTGGACCGGGCCGTGCTGCTGGTCCTGCCCGTGCTGCTGGTGCTGCTGTGGCGGGCCTCCTCCGGCCCCATCGCGTTCGCGTTGGCCCTCTGCCTGCTGGCCCTGTTCCTGCTGCTGACCCTCGCCCTGGGCCAGATGGTGATGCTGCTGCTGATCGGCCTCCTGCGCTCGCGCCGGTTCCGCGACCTGACCATCGTGCTGTTCCCGCTGATCGGCATGGGCTATTACGTGGGCCAGCGTGTGCTGATGCGGCGGATGGAGGCGGGGACGCTGACCGTGCCGGTCCTGGTGCAGTCGCCGGTATGGCGACTGGCGGACCGGATGCCGCCCGGCTGGGCCGCCTGGGGGCTAGACGCGGCACGGCGAGGGCATAATGGTGAGGCGCTGCTCGCGCTCGCCCTGCTCGGCGCGGCGACGGCGTCCATTGTTGCCGTCGCGGTGACGGCCCTGAAGACGCTCTACATCGGCGACATCGGCCCCCTCCGCCCGCGCGCGGTCGCCGCCGTCCCTGTCCGGCCCGCGTCCCCCCGCCTCAGCCTGCCCGCGCCGCGCCTGTTGCCCCCACAGATCGCCGCCGTGGCGTGGAAGGAATGGACCTACTTCCTGCGCGACCCGCAGTACAAGGCGCTGGCAGTGCAGTCGGCGTATACGCTGGTCTGGCTGGCGGCGAGCGTCGCGCTGCCGTCGCTGCGTCGTGGCGGCTGGGGGTTTTTGCCCGGCGAGGGCCTGCTGCTGGGCATCTCCTACGCGCTGCTGCTGTCGCTGTCGCCGCTGCTGTTCAACCAGTGGGGGGGCGAGGGCGCGGCCATCACGGCGCTGTTCTCGCTGCCCATGCCGCGCCGGGCGCTGCTGCTGGGCAAGAACGTGGCGCACGGGGCACTGCTGCTGGGGGTGTGCGCGCTGGGGCTGACGGCGGCGGCGGCGCTGGGCCATGCGTGGGCCGCGCTGCCGCTGGTCGGGGCCTCGGTGCTGCTGGCCGTGCCGCCGCTGCTGGCGGCGGGCAACCTGGTCTCGATCCGCTTCCCACACCGGATGCTGGTCCGGGGCCAGCAGTGGGGGCGCGGCGGGAGGGCGTCCGCGGCCGACGGCACGGGGTCCGGCTGCGCCTACTCGTTCCTGTACGCGACGGCCTACGGGGCCACGCTCGTCACCCTGCTGCCGGTGCTGGCCGCCGTGCTGCTGCCGGGGACCTTCGGCATCCCGGCGCTCTGGCGCGCGCTCACCCTGCCCCTCGCCGCCGTCTACTCCGTGGTACTCTATCTGATCCTGCTGCGGCAGGCCGAGACATGGCTGCTGACGCAGGAACCGGAGATCGTGGCCCGGATCGTGCCGGAGTGAGACCGATCAGCCATGAATCATATGTCGGCCGCGTGGGCTTCCACACGCAAGGCAAGCTCCTTCAGGCTGTTCGTCCTCAACGTGTGGATGTAGCCCGCCGCATCCTTCGGCGGCTGGCGGAGTGATGCCCGGTGCGTCCGCACGGCCCGCAAAAACAGGTCAGGCTCATCATCGAAAAGGGCGGACAGGAACAGGTCGGGGTGCGAAGGCTGAACGCCGTATTGCCGCAGCGCGGCGGCTGGAAAGTCAGACAGATTGAAGGTGACAAGCACCGCTGCACCGGCTTCTATCGCGGCAGCAAGGACATGGCGATCTTCGGGGTCCGGCAGGCTTAGGGCGGGGATATGCACCTCATAGCCGGAGACCACGCAATCGGGAGTGACCAGGTTCATTAGGCGGCGGGTGCGATCCAGTTGAGACGGCGATACTTCGGGATTGTCCACCAGCACGTTGCGTATCCATTCGGCATGAATATCCTCGGTCAAGCGCGGTTCATACGCGCCAACAACGGCAACTCGCATCAGCAAATCACGAAGAGACGGAGGATAGAGAACGCAAGCGTCGAGGACGGCAATAGTCACCGGTATAAGCCAAGCCGTTCCGTCTCAGCGGTCAGTTCGTCCATGACACGAGTGCGCCGGTCAAGCTCTTCGGGTGTAATCGGCTCCTGCGGCGGGGCATTCTTCCCGGCCTGCGCCATGTGGACGCGAATGGAAGCGATCTTTTCCATGTTCTGCAACCGCTCCACCATATTTTCATAGGTTTCCGTGTCCAGCATAACGACCTCGGCACGACCATTGACGGTCAACACCTCCGGGGTCCGTGTTTCCTTCAGTCGCGCGACGTGCGACTTAGTATTCCTCACAAAGTCGCTCATGGGATGTATCTGGCGTGCGTCAAGCATAATGATCTCCGTTCGCTTAATTCGCAGTGAATCCCATGATGGCAGATTTCAGGGCAAGAGTCAATGCGGGCGGCGAACTGTCCCGGCCGGCGCAGGAAGAGACGTCGCCTCCCTCACCCGCTTATCCCAATAACCGAGACGCGGGGGAGGTGGCGCGGCTTTCCGGGGCGGAGGGGGTTCAGAATCTCGTGCCCAGGTAGTTGAATGTTAGGTGATGGGTGAGGGTGGAGTAGGACAGGGTCAGGTCGCGGCCCAGAATGCGGCGGGACAGGGAGAATTCCGTCTCCTGGTAGGTGTTGCCCAGATAGCGGTCGAAGAACTCGCCGACGCCGACGCCCCAGGTGGGGTTGAGCCGGTAGCTGATGTCCGAGTAGACGTTGCTGTCGTTGAGGGGCAGGCCGTAGCCGCCGGTGAAGTTCATGGACAGGCGGGCGGTGGGCTGGGCGGCGAAGTTCAGGGTCAGGCGCTGCTGCGACGGGCTGTAGATGGTGCCGGGCAGGCCGCCGTTGGGGTTGACGTTGAGCTGGCTGTAGAGCGGGTCATAGCGCCAGGAGTAGTTCAGCGAGAGCTTGCCGTTCAGGGGCGTGTCCCGATCCGCGCCCAGGCTCAGCAGCATGGTCGGCGAGGTGCGCCCGCTGCCCCAGCTCTGGCCGATGGTGAAGGCGTCGGTGATGTCCGTCGCCGCGTCCGGGTGCAGCGGCGGGGTGAAGAAGCGCAGGCTGGCGGTCTGCGTGGAGACGGCGGTGGTCTGCCGGGCGGTCCCTGGCAGGGTCTGGATGTACTGGCCGAGCTGCCAGGCGACGCTGGTGACCATGTTGACGCCGCTGCGGCCCAGAGCGCGCGGGTCGGTGGCAAGCGACGTGTTCAGGCCGGTGCTGGAGGACGAATAGCCGTTCACGCTGGGGTCCCGGCTGCCGCTGGCCGTGGTGTCGAGCGAGAACCCGGCGAACTGGCGGGTCAGGTTGGACGAGGCGAACAGGTTGCGGTGGTCGGGCGAGTCGACGACGAAGAAGGTGTGCGTGACGGAGTCCAGGCGCTGCGTGTGGTCCCAGTGCGCGCCCCAGTTGGAGCGGGTCAGGCCGTTGATCAGAAACTGCCCGCTGCCGTTCAGGCCGACCTGGTAGGTGTGCTGGAGGTCCAGGGCCCAGCCGGTGCGTGTGCCGGTGGAGTCGACGGCCCCGCTGCCGTTGCCGGTGCCGGTCACGCCGTCGCGCAGGAACAGGGTGCCGACGCTTTGCGTGTCCACATGGTAGTAGAACGGCATATCCACCGTCAGGCCGTACTGGTTGAAGCCGACCGGCTGCCGTCCCAGCGGCTGCAGGGAGTCGATGGGCATGACGTTGTAGGGCAGGGTGAGTGTCTTGCGGCCATCGGCGTAGACGGTGGCGCGGCGGAACTGGAGGGTCTTGCCGGGGTCCACGGAGATCGAGTGGGCGGAGATGACCAGGCGGCTGTTGTACAGGTCGGCGAACTTGTAGATGTCCACGTCCGTCGAGTAGGTGGCCTGGTCGGTGTTCTCCGGCGTCGCCGTGAAGGCCGGGCCGCTCAGGTCCACCGTCTGATTGACCAGCGTGCCGACGGTAGCGACGGCGGTTCCGGTGTCATCGGCGAGGTCGTATTTCAGGTGAGCGGCGGTCAGGGTGTAGCGGCCCCGGCGCAGGACGGCGTTCTGGGCCAGCAGAGTCTGGGAACGCAGGTCGAACTGGAGCGAGTCCGCCGTCACGGTCAGAGACCGGTCACGCAGGTGGGCGGAGCCGTCCTTGCCGTCCGCCTCGATGACGTGCCCGTCGGCGCTGTAGATCAGGTACTGGGGGCAGGTGATCTGGATCCAGCGCGCGTCCTGCCCGGCGGAGGCGACCTCCCGGTCCGTCGTGAACTCCACCGGGACGGAACCCGTCGCGCCGCCGGCGCTTTCCAGGAAGGCATTGGCCGAGACGACGGCCTGCGCGTCCGCGTTGCCGCTGATCAGCCGCACGCGGGCGACGCCGGCGAGGGTGGAGGCGGTGTCCTGCGTCAGTGTGCCCGCCGACGCGGTGAATTGCACCAGAGTGCCGTCCGGGGCCGGGCTGCCGTCGCTGCCGCGCACGGTGGCCGTGATCATGGTGTCGCTCTTACCGTCGGCGAAGACGACGTCCGGGGCGGCGGCCAGGGTGAGGTTCGCCTGCCCGGCGGCACACGCCTGCCGGACCGCGCCGGGCAGCAACAGGGGGAGGAATGTCAGCAGCAGCGTGAGGGCAAGGGCCGTCGGGCGGCGGTGCGTGATTTTCATGGGGACATGAGACCCTACGGGCAGGCACGGGCGAACGGGCAGGCTTGGGCCAAAGGTGGGTGGTCCTGGGGGTGAACCCCCGCGCTATTCGGAGTGAACCTGCTTCGCGGCCGAAGAACGGCTTCTCCCAGCCCCGAAGGGAGTTCGCTCCGAATAGCCCGGCCCTTCAGGGCCGGGATGCTATGGAGTGCCGGGCGGCAAGGGGATGGGAATGCCCCCACCGCCGCCGGTGTTTACACTGCTGCTCCCACCGCCGCTGCCGCCGTTGTTGCCGAAGCGGCTGCCGCTGATGATGCCGTAGACCAGCGCGCCGAGGACGCCCAGGGCGAGCAGGGCCCGCGCGCCCTGGCCGCCGCCGCCCCGGCGCGACCGGGAGGCGACGAAGATATGCCTCTGCGGCGCGGCGGCGTTGAGCGCGGAGGCGACGCGCGCGGCGGCGTCGTTGACCGCGCCCTGCTGGATGTCGGCGTCGGAGTCGGCGGCGGACGTCGGGGCGGCGACGCCGTTGACCGTGGCGCTCAGGTCCGGGACGGGAGCGCCCGTGTCGGAGTAGTACGCCCGGCTGCTGACGACCAGGCTGACGCGGCGCGTGGTCGGGTCCTGGCTGTAGCTCACGATGCGCGTCAGCAGGTAGGCGTCGGAGCCGATCAGGCCGGCCAGCCGCAGGCCGCGCGGCTGGTCAAACGGGGCCGCCGTGTCCGCCGGGAGGAGACCGCCGCTGTCACTCTCGATCACGCCGCGCCGGATGGCCGGCAGGAACTTGGAGTAGGACAGGACCGAGTAGGAGCCGACGAGGTTCAGGCGCAGCTTGATGGCCGCGTCCAGGGGGGCGGCGAGCGCCGCCGCCGTGTCGCCCGCGCCGCTGTCGGCGGACGCCGGGAACAGGAGCAGGCTCTTGACCGGGGGTGAGGCGGGCAGAGTGCCCTGGGCCTGCGCCGCCGGCATCAGGCCGGCGAGGGGGGTGAAACTCACTGCGAGCGTCAGGGACACCGCCAGTCGGCGCATCCAGGCCGCGCGGCATTGTCCGAAGCCGTGCGTGTACATGAGTCGCGTCTGTCCTTTCTGTGTGACCCGCCGCCCCGCCGGATGACGGCAGGGGCGGCGGGCGCGAGTCAGCGCTTACCGGGTGGGCCGGAGGCTGCCGCTGGGGTTGCCGACGGTCGGGTGCGCCGTGGTGCCGATGCCCGCATGGGGCGTCTGGCTCGGCGTCATCCAGGGGTGGGCGCCGGGGACCTGGATCGCGGCGCTGTCCACGCCGGAGGCGATGGACTGGCGGTGCGGGATGAAGGTGAACTTCGGAGTCAAGATGGGGACCCCGTTCGTGGCGACGGCGGCGCGCGCCAGGGTGGTCACGGTCGCGTTGCTCGGCAGCAGGAAGGACGGCAGGACGCCGCCGCTGCTGTTGGCGGGGTCGGCGGTGGAGTAGATGTACGGGTTCACGTTCTCGTCACTGCCGTTGCGCTGGTCGCGGACACCGACGCGGACGTAGATCGCGCGGGCGTTCTGGAACTGCGAGATGCTCGTCAGATCAACACTCCCGAAGCTGAACGCCGGTCCCCGGCGGAAGTTGACGCCGTCCCCGGAGTTCGGGGCAGTCGTCGTGTAGCGGGCGACGTTGCTGTTGAAGCTGGGGTCCGTCGAGAACTCCAGGGCGTAGTCCAGCACGGAGGCCGTGCCGCCGTAGACTTCGTCCACCGTGACAACGACACTGCGAGGCCCAGCACTACCGAAGTACGAGTCCACGGCGGGCGTACCGCTGTTCTGGTTGGCGGTGGTGAACGGGTAGACGGCGGCGTTGGTGGAGCGCAGGATCACCGGCTGCAGGTAGGTGACGTAGTTGCTGTAGACCAGCTCGGACAGGCTGTAGATCAGGCCGACCACGGTGGTCAGGCCGGTGGTGGTCGTGGTGGACCCCGTCGTCGTCGCGTTGGTCGTCGTGTTGGTCGTGCCGACCTGGGGCGAGCCGATGCTGACCGTGGTTCCAGCGGGCGAGGTGCCCGTGGTCAGGTCCGGCACATCATACAGGCCCTCGATGGCGTACTGCACACGGTCGCCGATATTCAGCCCTGTGTCCGGGATGACGCCCGACGCAGTGATCGTGCCGCCGGTCCCGGTGGTGGTGGTGGTGGTGGTCGTCGTCACGCCGTAGAAGAAGGCGTTGTTCAGCTCGTGGTCGTTCACCGAGTACGGCTTGTAGACGTTGACGGCCGGCAGGTCGGCGGCGCTGTCGTAGGTGTTGGACGGCGAGGCGGGCGAGAACGCCGGGACGGAACCGATGTCATCGAGCAGCGTGCTGGTGCCGAAGTTGGTGGCGCTCAGGACGCTGGGCTGCGGGCTGCGGTAGACGTGGTACTGGATCGTGCCGGGGTTGCCGCCGAGCTGGCCGGGGCTGAACACGACGTGGATGCGCAGCGGGACGAAGTCCGAGTTGTCCGACGCCGCCGTGCCGGCCTGGAGGCCGAACAGCGAGACCACGTTGGACTGGTCAATCTCGGCGGTGGCTCCGCCGGTGCGCCCGCCGCCGATGGCGTTGGTGCCTTCGCTGGTGCCGGACGCGCCGTTGGTGGCGAGGGCCACGGCGGCGACGGCCGCCCCGATCCCCAGGAGGATGCCGGGAACGCCGCTGAAGAGCTGGCGAGTCGAGTTGTGGGGCAGATCGTCGTTGTTCTCGCCGACCGGCAGCGCCGTCGGCGCGCTGATGACGTGGAGCCGGTGGTCGGGGCCGATGGAGAACGGCGGCAGGTGGTAAATGGCCGTGGCGACGTCCTGCGGCTGGATGCCCAGGCCCTGCTCGGTCACGGTGGCGTCGGACTCGTCGGCGGTGGCGTCGGAGACCTGGACGCGCCCGACCTCGCTGCCGTTGCGGGTGACCAGCATACTCAGGCCGTCGAAGATGCCGTCCTGAGTCCCCTTGTTGAGCGTGACGGTGCCGGGGTCGCGGTGGAGCAGCACGGTGGCGCGGGGCAGGTTGAAGGTGGTGATCTGGCGGACGGCGTCGAAGTCGGCGTTCTCGACGGCCTGGTTCACCAGCGTGTCATCGTCGGTCGGGATGGGCCGGGGCGTGGAGGTTCCCGAGGCGACCGCGCCGTTGATCAGCTCGCCGCTGATGCGGTCCACGACCTCGACGACCACGCTGACGGTGGCCCGGCGCGGGTTGTCCGAGAACGTGACGGTCTCGACCGTGCCGGTGGCGACGGCGTCGGAGCCCAGGTCGCGGGACAGCTTCTGCAGGCCGATGTTGTCCAGCGGCTCCACCAGGTCATCGTTGGCGATGGCCGCGTTGGTGTCGGCGCGCGAGACGACGTCGTACTTGTTGGTCTTGCTGAGTTCGACCACGAAGCCGTCGGCGGCCTGGACGCCGACCTCACTGCCGCCGTAGCCGGACGTGTTGCCGAAGGGGACGACCGCCCAGAGCGGCGCCCGGTTCAGCGTCTGGGCCTGGGCCGCGCGGGGCGCGGCGGCGAGAGAGGCCATCACGATGAGCCAGGCCGTCATCACGATCTGATTTTGCTTCAAGTGTTTCAAACTGGTCCTATCCTCCTGAAATCTTTCCCTTGATCACAGTCGGGTTCAAGAGCGTTCCGCGTGGTTGTGAATGAGGGCAGCCCCTGCGCCCCCGCCAGGGATGCCATGGCGGGGGCCGGGGCGCGTCAGCCGCCGCCGGTCGGGATGGACAGGGTCAGGGACCGCGCGCCCGGATAGGCGTAGATCCAGTAGCCCTGGAACGGCAGCATCTGGGTCTGGGCGTTGTTGAGAGCCGTGTACCTCCCGGTCGCGCTGACCTCCGGCTCGTACTGCCCGGCGGTCCCCACGGTCGGGTCAAACCGGTACAGCACCGGCGAGACATACACGTTCGGCCCGGACGAGGCGCTGTCGAACGGGAAGATGACCGAGCCGTTGACCAGCACGGACAGGCGCGACACGCTGATCCCCGACGTGCTGGGAACCCCGATCATGTTCCACCCCGGATTCAGCACCACGCTGACGGTAGACCCCGTCGGCGCGGTTCCGGAGATGCCGCCGCTGTAGACATTGCGGGGGGCATAGAACTTGATGAAGTAGCCGTAGCCGGGGTTTGCCTCATCCACTGGGAACAGGTTGCTGCCCTCGGCGATGTAGCCGCCGTTCTGGTAGTTGAATGCGACCGACCGGGTGGTGGGGCCGACCGGCCCGAACGCCGAGGTGAACGGCGTCGTGTACGGCCAGGAGACCAGGTTGAACCGGCCCGGCGTGTAACTCGTCAGACTCGTTCCAGCGGCGAGCGCGAAGTCCAGCGTCGCCGTCGGGGTGGTGATGTTCACCGTCTGCGTCTGCGTCTGATACCCATAGGCGGACGCCGTGACCGTATAGGTACCTTCCGTGAGCGATGTCGTGTAGACGCCGGAGGCATTGGTCGTCAGCGTGGACGTGCTGGTACCCTGCGTCACCGTGACCGTCGCGCCACTCAGGGCCGCGCCACCCACCGCTGCCGTGACCGTGCCGCTGAGGGTGGCGGGCGGTGCCGTGACCAGGGTGATGGTCACGCCCGTCACGGTCTGGCCCGTCGTCAAGACGAACGGGTTGGACGGCGTGATCGTGCCGACGATCAGATTCGTCGCGGTGGCGGAGACCGTGTAGGTTCCCGCCGCCAGGCTCGGCGAGGTGAAGCTGCCCACAACGCCGCCGACGGTAGCTGTCGTCGTGGTCTGCACTGTCCCGCCGCCCGATGGGGTGAACGTGACCGTCGCCCCATTGTAGCCCGCTCCGTTGTGCGTCACCCGACCGGAGATTGTGGCCGGGAGCAACTGTAGCGTGAAGTTCACCGTCGTTGCGTTGTTGGCCGAGACCGTGATGTTGCTCACGACATCGGTCGCCGCCGGGGAGACTGAGGTGGCCGTGCCCGTGTAGGTTCCAGGCGGGAGGGAGGCGCTGTAGGTGCCGGTGCCATCACTGCTGACCGGTGCCGTCACCGTCGTGCTTCCGTCCGTGGACCGGAACACGACCGTAGCATCATTGGGTGGGCTGCCGCTGGCGGCGGTCCCGTCCGAGAAGTGGACCGTGCCGCTCACGCTGCCCGGCGGCAGCGGAGTGACGCTCAAGTTGACAGTCGCCGTCGTGTCTCCATAGACGATAAAAGGACTGGTATCCGCGTTGTTAACGGGGGAGTTGTCGCGGGTGAAACCGGCCTTGTAGACATAGACCTGGTACATCCCCGGCTCCACGCCGTCAATCTCGTAGCCGCCGACGGGGATGGTGCCGCTGCCGTCCGTGTACGTCTGCGTCCCGTCGGAGGTCGTGCCGCTGTAGCATTGACGGCCACCGGTGAGGCTGATGTTTCCGGGAGCGAACTGGTTGTCCACACCCCGGAACGGCAGCAGGTACACGGTCGCCCCGGCCACACCGACCGTGGTTGAGCCGCCAGTGCCGCCGGAACTTAGTTCCTCCGTAATGCTGCCCTTGAACGTGCCCGTCCGCAGGTAACTGATGACGTTATGCAGGATGTCCCGCCGGACGTTATGCGGCGAGAAGAAGTTCTGATTTCCGGCGGGCTGCCGGACAAAGGCCGATCCCAGCCCTTCCAAGCCGAACGAGGAGAAGACGACACGACTGCCAAACCCACTCCCCTGTGTCGACGTGTAGTTGGAACCATAGATCAGAGTCGTGCCGTCACCATTGGTAAAGTTCGACTTCGCGCCGTTGACGGGGTTGACGGAGTTGATCTTGCCTTGGATCGTGGCGTTTCCGATGACTTTCGTCGCCGGTCCGATCTCTGTCAGTGCCCCATCGGTACGCCATTGGGATTCTTCTCCCCGGACATTGGTGTAGTTGTTGCCGACGTAAAGCGGGTCATAACTGGACGGAGGCGAGTAAGTGAACGGAGTGGCCTCAAAATCTCGATTCTGGGGTACGACGAGAGTGAAGTCACTGCCGGCACCGTCATACAGAGTCGGGTCGGACTCATTAATGAGTGAGTCAAATGAGATCTGATTCCCAACCCCGGATGACCCGTTAAGCACCTGATGGGTGAACGTTTCTTGATCGCCCAACGTATTCAGCGTCGCGTTCAGCACGTCATACAGGAAGAAGCCGGGACCGGTATTGACCTGGCCGTTCAGCGTCAGCGCCGAGGCGACTTCCTGCCCGTTGACGAACAGACGGCCACCCGCGTTGACATAGGCGCGCAGATCATTCTGAACATTGGCGTCCGTGATGGACCCGGCGACGTTGAGCGGCTCATCACCGGAGAAGGGGGACAGCCAGATGACGCAGCGCGGTGCGTTGACGACCTGGGGCGCGGCCGTGCCGTCTGCCGCCGGAGCGGTGAAGCCGGAGACGGGATCGTGGACCGCGGGCTGCGTCAGGAACGTCGGCTCATAGGCCGTGTAGACGCTTGCTGGGACTCGGCCACGGGAAAGGACACGCCAGATGCTGTATGCCTGCGACTTCGGCTCCTCGACATTCGCGCTGCCAAGGGCCGGGATAGTCACGTCCGTCGCGGATGTGGGCACGGGCGCAACAACCTGTCGTTGAGCGATGACATCATCATAACTGAAGTAGCCCAACCCATTGTAGACGAACGGATCGCCTCCAAAGTAGGCATTCGTCGTGGCCAGGGTGCGCGCGTCGAAGAAGTCGTAATTAAAGCCCAGACCTTGAATGGTCTCCACGGGCGTTTGGTCGGTCGTGAAGGCTGCGCCGTTGCTGGCGAACTTTGGGGTACGCCCCGTCGGCTGAACCCACGTCTCCACAGCATTGGGCAGAAGGTCTTCATTGATGTCGGTGAAGTAAGACTCCGCCCCATAAAAGATGGGCCGCAGGTTGACCGGGTTGCCGGGTGTCACCCCCGGTGTGCTGGCGTTGAATTTCTGCCCCAGGGCGTTGTCGTTGACCAGCAGGATGTCGTGCGCGGTGCTGAACGGCAGCGTGGAGAAGCCCCAAATGTTGTCGAAGATGCGCCAGTTGTTGGACGTGTCCACGACAATCACGTCCATGTAGAAGTCGCTGGGGGAATGGGGCGACGCCCAGTAGGCCTCGTACTGCGAAGAGGTTCCCACCTGATGAAGCCTCAGCCACTCCGTCTGCGCTCCAGGGAACGAGTTGGCCGCCTGGTCATCGTAGCCTGCCAGGTAGTACGGCGTCCCATAAGAACCTGCCCCAGCGTCGGCGGTTCCGGTGTAGCCGGATGGGCTGACCACGGTACTGACATGATTGTCGTTAGCGTTCAGGTACTGGCACTCGTACTCCTGGCCGAGCGGGTGAAACAGCGCCTCTACGGAGGGGGCACCAAATGAGAGGACTTCACCGGCAGAAGTCGTGTTTGGGTTGGAGCGATCATACACGCTGGCAGTCGTGTCGATGCCCGGCAGGATGTGCGTGTCGTTGCCATCCTTGACCTGAATGCCGTTGCCATTGGTAGTCTGATCGGCAGGAAATACGCTGCCCACCGTGAGATAGGAGGTGGCATCGTCGTCACCAATAGTGCCACGGTCGATCTGCTGCCTCGTCCCAATCATGTTTCCTGTGAAAGTTTGGTGCGGCTCCTGGGCGTAGCCCGAACTCGCAGCTTGCCCGTTGAACAGTTGATCAGTCGCGGAGCCGTCATCTGTCCCTGAATTGGCAAAATCCGTGAAATCCTTGGTGAAGACCTTGTGTTCCAGCGGGCCGCCATTGGCGTAGTTGATGTCCTGGTACTCGCTGTCCGGGTCCTTGAACTGGATGTAGACGGCGGACGCATTGGTGCCGCTGAGCTGGACCTTGAAGTGCAGGACCTGGTTCGGGGTCGGCTCGTTTGCGGCGGCGGCCGCGTTGATCATCGAGCCGGGGGCCTTGACGACATTGCCGCTGGTGTCGGTAATATCCACGACCTCGGAGCCGCTGAAGGGGACCAGCGTGAGCGGGGAGGTGGTGGGCTGGATGTGCCCGCCCAGGAGGCTGTGCGTCTGCGGCGAGTAGGAGGCCAGCTTAGGCACGAGCGAGGGGAACGAGTTCCGGTAGCCGTCACCGCCGCTTGCCAAGACCGAGTGCGGCTTGACGGCAGCGGGGGCCGGAGTCGGCGCGGTCGTAGGGGCGGTCAGCGCCAGGGTCTTGGCCGTCAGCGCGGACGCCGACAGCGGCGCGGCGGACGAGTGATAGACGAAGCAGCCGGCGACCAGGAAAGCGGCCGCGGCGGCCGACGTCAGGAGCGGGCGGCGAGAAGAGCGAGCGTTCAAGAAAAGTCCTCCACGTATTGGCAAGAACATCGGCAAGTCAAGGCTCCGTCGGGCGCGGGTGTCGGCGTCCGGCGTCGCGCGCACGGGGCGCGGCCAGGCAGGGCCGACGGGAACGCCCTTGCGGGCAGGGGCCGGTGGGAGACCGGCGGGCAGGGGGGCTGTTTTGCTGAATAAAAGGGCGTCGGGTCAGAGGTTTGCCCGCAACTCCGGTGTGATCTCCGCCGGGGCCATCCATGCGGCCCTTCGGCTAGACCGATTATAACACAACCCCCGCGTTTGTGCAAGGGGCAATTTTTTTAGGGAATGAGAACCCCTCTCCGGCGCAAGCGCCTCCCCCTCCCCGAAACGGAGAGGGTCAGGAGGCTGCCGCGTCTGTCTCCTCTCCTCACCCGTTTCGGGGGAGGTGGACCGGCTTGCCGGGCCGGAGAGGGGTTCCCCCTCACGGGCAGGGCAGCGCTGGGGGGCGCTCGCGGACGAAGAGCAGCGACAGCACGGCCCCGACCGTCACCAGGACGGCGGCGAGGACGAACGGGATGATGTGGCCGAGGTCGTACAGGGACGTGCCGAGCAGCAGGCCGCCCAGCGCGCCGACGCCCTGGGCCGTGCTGACGGCAGCGAAGACCTTGCCGCGCTGGCTCTCGCCGCACAGGCTGGTCAGCATCGCCAGCCACGCCGGGAAGGCCAGCACGGAGCCGACACCCATGACCACCGCCGCGCCGACGAACGCCGTCTGCCCCGCCACCAGGTCGTGCCGCAGCAGGTGGTGCAGCACCGGGATGCCCCACAGGCCCAGGGCGGCCAGGCCGAAGCCGAGCTGGATGGTGCGCGCCTTGCCCCAGCGGTCCGCCAGCCGCCCCGCCGGCAGGGCGCACAGACCGATCAGCAGGGCCGGCCCCAGCACGAGCTGCCCGAACTGCGTCTCCGTGACGTGGAACTCGTCCAGGGCGAACTTCTTCACCAGGGCGGAGATGCTGCCGATGCCGGCGAACACCACGAACGCCAGCAGCATATACTGCGGGGCCACGCGGACGGCGGCGGCGAAGCCCGCCCAGGTGATCGGCTCCTCGTCCTGATGCTCGTGCCCGGCCTCGCCGTGGACGGGCCGCGCCTTGGCGCGCAGGAACAGGGCCGCGATGACGGCGACGGCGAACAGGGCGGCGGTCAGGTAGAAGGACGGGAAGTAGTACTCCGGCTGAAACACGGGCGGGACCACCGGGACCGCAGGCACGGCGGCGAGCGCGGGGGGCGCCGGGGAGAGATGAGGCCGGTGCAGGTGGTGCAGGCCGTGGATCGTCGTCTGGAGGTGACGCCCGGCGCTGCGCACGGCCTCGTGCATCTGGTGCGCCAGCGTCTGCTGGTGGGTCAGCACCGGGCCGAAGGTGTCATCCACATAGCCCCCGGCCAGGAAGCAGACGGCGATGCCGACCATGTAGACCAGGTTCAGTACGCCCATCGCCGCGCCGCGCTTGGACTCGGCGACCACGTCGCCGACGTAGGCGTACAGCGACGGCCACAGGGCGGCCTCGCCCAGCCCGTCCAGGGCGCGCAGGAACCCGAAGCCGATCAGCGCCGCCGCCGCCGTGGCGGAGAACGGGTTGTAGTGCATGGACAGCAGCAGGATTGGCGTGAACACGGTGACGGCCGCGCCGCCGAGCATCAGCGGCTGCCGCCCGATCCGGTCCGCCAGCGCGCCCAGCGGCGCCTTGAACAGCACCTCGCTGACGAAGAACATCGCCATGACCGCGCCGTAGACGCGGGTGGACAGGTGCAGGCCGCGCGTGAAGTAGATCGGCAGGACGGAGTTGTTGAGGATGGAGATGCCCAGCTCCGCGCAGGCGGCGATCAGGACCACCGGCACGATGGCGGCGACCCAGCCCGCACCGCCGGACCTGAGCTGCTTGAGGGCGTCGGGCGGGACGGGGGGCGGAACGGAAACGTCAACCGGCGTCGGCGGCGTCTGCGGCTGGTTCATGGTGGTGCGTCCGGTCAGTCGAGCCGGACCTCGCGGCCCGTGTCGGAGGAAAGATAGAGGGCATCCAGGATGCGCGTGACCATCAGCCCCTGCTCGCCGGGGACGGGCACGGGCGCGTCATCGAGCAGGGCCGCGACGAAGGCCCGAACCTCCTGCTCGTGGCTGTTGACGGCGGGCAGGAAGACCGGCGTGGAGTCGGTCAGGGTCCCGCTCTCCTCCCGGTACAGCCGGGTGGCGCTGCCGTCGAACGGGCTCAGGAACACGCCGCCCTCGGTCCCGAACAGGTGCGTGTTCATCTCGTTGCGTTCCAGGTTCGCCAGGAACGACGACTCCAAAGTCAGCGTCGCCCCGTTCTGGAAGCGGACGAACCCGGCGGCGAAGTCCTCCACGGTGAACGTCTTCGGGTCCCACTGGCCCATCAGGCCGAGGACGCCCTCGCGGGTGCCGAACTTGGTGTAGGCCGCCCCCGTGACGGCCGCCGGCTCCGGATAGCCCATCAGCCACAGGGTCAGGTCCAGGATATGGACGCCGATGTCAATCAGCGGCCCGCCGCCCTGCTTGTCCTTCTGCGTGAAGACGCCCCAGCCGGGCGCGCCGCGCCGACGCAGGGCGTGGGCGCGGGCATAATAGATCTCGCCGATCTTGCCATCGTCAATGAAGCGCTTGACCGCCTGCGGCGCGGAATCGAAGCGGACGTTGAGGCCGACCTGAAGCTGCTTCCCCGCCCGGTGGCCCGCCGCGACCATCTCCGCGCCCTCGACAGCGTTGATGGCGAGCGGCTTCTCGCAGAACACGTGCTTGCCGGCGGCGAAGGCGTCCAGTACGGGCTGCTTGTGCAGGTAGTTGGGGGTGCAGACGACCACGGCATCCACGGCGTCCAGCGCCAGCATGGGCGCGTAGTCGGTGAAGACGTGGGGGACATCGAAGTCGGCGGCAGCGGACTTGGCCGTCGCCCCGTTGACGTCGCAGACGGCGACGATCTGAGCCTTGCCCTCCGCCTCCAGCTTCTTGTAGGCGGGCATATGAGACTTGCGGGCGATGCCGCCCGCGCCGATGAACGCGATTCCAATGGGTCCGGTCATGCGCTGTCGTTCACCGTGTCCTGCTCGATTTCCTGCGCGCGCTCTCGCCGGTATCCAAAGTCATTCCAGGCGCGGCGGCTGGTCAGGCGGCGTTCCGGGGAGAAGACGCAACTCAAAGCGGAGCAAAGCGTTCTCCAAGCGCAGCGCCATGTTCGCCCGCTCGTGCGCCTCGTTCTGCCGCATCATCTGCATCTCGTATACAAGCCTTTGGACCGTGTCGGTCAGGTCCCTGACATCTTGTTGGAGTTATTTGATGTCCGCTGAGTTCTTGTCGGTCTGTTGTTTGAGTGCCAGAGCCTTCTTCGTGTACTCAAATATCTGCTGCCACATACATCGGCCCCCGCAGCGTCGTTTTGAGTTCCCGGAGGATCGTCCGCGTCTCGGCGCGAAGACGTTCCGTTTCCGCCTGGTTTTGTGCGATGCGTGCGTCAAGCACATCCATCTCTGCGAACATCTCTCGAACGGCCTCACGGTAGTCTTCCGCCTTGGCGTTAGGCTTGAGTGTCAGCGTCTTATCCATTGTTAGACCTCCACAGTGCCATTATAGCACAGGTCATACCGTCACGATGCCTCGACATTCAGCGGCAGGCGGGCCTGGAAGCGGGTGTCGCCGGGGCGGGATTCGACGCAGAGTTCGCCGTGGTGGCGGTCCACGACGATGCGGTAGGAGATGTCCAGGCCCAGGCCGGTCCCCTTGCCCACGCCCTTGGTCGTGAAGAACGGCTCGAACACGCGGGCCTGGATGTCCTCCGGGATGCCGGGGCCGTCGTCGGCGATCTCCACCAGCGCATATTTGCCCTCGCGGGCGGTGCGGACGGTCAGTGTGCCGCGCCCCTGACCGTCCAGGGCGTCGGCGGCGTTGTCAATGAGGTTGGTCCAGACCTGGTTCAGCTCGCCGCCGAAGGCGGCGAGGCGCGGCAGCGTTCTATCGTAGTTCTTGACGACCTTGATGGCCTTGAGCTTGTGGCCGAGGATGGTCAGGGTGCTGTCCAGCCCCTCATGCACGTCCACGTCCTGCGTCGGCGCGCGGTCCATGTAGGAGTAGCTCTTGATGGCCCCGACCAGTTCGGAGATGCGGCCCGCGCTCCCCTCCACCTGCCGGGCCAAGTCATCGGCGGCGGCGGCGGCGGCGAGCCACGCCAGCGTGTCCGGCAGCGCGGCGTCCCCCACCCGCCCGGCCAGCGCGTCCAGGCCGCCGGGGTCCAGGCCCGCGCCCACGAGCGCGGGGGCGAGTTCCCAGCCGTCCGGGATGCCGCGCACGTCCAACCAGTCGCCGACGGCGTCCTCGGCGTCACTGCACGCCAGCACGTCGTCGGACGCGGCGGACTGCCCGCGCGCCATCATCTCTTCGGCGAATCCCGTCAGCCACGCCCGCACGTCGGGCGTCAGGCACAGCTCGCCGAGCTTCAAAGTCAGCGGATTCAAGCGGCGCAGAGTCTCGCGCAGGTCGGCGGCAGCGCGCCGCGCGGCGGCGGCGGGATTATTCAGCTCGTGGGCCAGGCCCGCCGAGAGTTTGCCTAATGCGGCCAGCTTCTCGCGCTGGCGCGTCATCGTCTCCGCCTCCGGGCGGCGCTCGGCCATGGCGAGGAGCATGGTGACGGCGATCTCCGGGCAGGCGGTCAGCAGAGCGCCGAAGCCCTCGCGGTCCACCCGCAGCAGGCGGCAGGGCGAGACGGCCCGGCCCGTGGCGATGCTGTCCGTCCCCTGGAAGATGGACAGCGCCCCCGTGAACTCGCCCGCGCCGTGGACACGCAGCGTCGTCTCCGCCCCCGCCACGGCTTTGGTGATGCGCACCTCGCCCTCGCGGATGACGAAGAATTCGCTCTCCGGCTCGCCCTCCCGGAACAGGGTGTCGCCCGGCTCCAGCCGGACTTCCTGCCCATAGGGCAGGAGGCACTCGATCTGATCCGGCGGCAGCTTCGGGAACAGCACGTCTTCGTTCATGGGGTGACCTCAGTAAGCGTCGGGGAGCATCGTCCCGGTGTTGAAACACCGGACTATTCTTGAAGCACGGAAAGTCCCTGCGGGACTAGAGGTGGGACGCCCGCAACATCTATAGTCCCGCAGGGACTTTCCCTCCCCGGAGAATAGCCCGGCAATTCATTGCCGGGGCCGCGACGTCCATCGCCGGGGTCCCGCCGGAAAGCAATCATTTCACCTTCGCCAGATACTGGTGGATGAACTGCACGGCGATGGAGCCGCCGCCGACGGCGGAGGCGACGCGCTTGATGCTCTGGTGCAGCACGTCGCCCGCCACGAAGACGCCGGGAACACTGGTCTCCAGCAGGAATGGGTCGCGGTCCAGCGGCCAGCCCTGCGGGCGCTTGCCGCCGACCATCAGGTCCGGCCCAGCCAGGATGAACCCGCGCTCATCGCGCTGCACCACGCCGTCCAGCCAGTCCGTGCGCGGGGCCGCGCCGATGAAGATGAACAGGGCGCGGGCGGCGACGGTCTCCCGGTCGCCCGTATCGCCGTGGGACAGGGCGAGGGTCTCCAACTGCTCGCCGCCCATCGCTTCTACGATCTGCGTGTTGAGCAAAACGCGGATGTTCTCCGTCTGCCGAATCTCATCCACCAAATATTGGGACATCCCCTTCTCCAGCGAGTCGCCGCGCACCAGAATATTCACGCAGCGCGCGTACTTGGAGAAATACATGGCCGCCTGGCCCGCCGAGTTCGCCCCGCCGACGATGTAGACGTCGTCGTCCTGACAGCCGAGGGCCTCGGTCATGGCCGCGCCGTAGTAGACGCCCGCGCCGGACAGTCGCTCCAGTCCGGGCACGTCCAGCTTGCGGTAGGAGACGCCGGTGGCGATGATGAGGGCGTGGCTGGAGATCTCCGAGCCGTCGGCGAGGGTGACGATCCGGTACTGGTCCTGGACCTTCAGGCAGGACACCTCCTGGTGGATGACCTCCACGCCGAAGCGCTTGGCCTGCGTGACGGCCCGGCGGGCCAGCTCGCCGCCGCTGACGCCGCTGGGGAAGCCGAGGTAGTTCTCGATGCGCGAGGAGGTCCCGGCCTGGCCGCCGACGGCCTCGCGCTCGATCATCACCGTGTTCAGGCCCTCCGACGCGCCGTAGACGGCGGCGGCCAGCCCCGCCGGGCCGCCGCCGACGATGACCAGGTCGTAGAACGGCTGCTCCGCGCGCGTCTTCAGGCCGACCTTCTGGGCCAGCGCGCCGAGGTCCGGGTTGGACAGCCGCTCGCCATCGGGCAGGACGACCAGGGGCAGGTCGTGCTTCTCGGTCCCGCTGTACAGGCGGCAGGCGTCGTCGTCGGCCTCGATGTCCAGCCACTGATACGGGACCTGGTTGCGGGCGAGGAAGTCCTTGACCCGGTGCGAGTCCGACGACCAGCGGTGGCCGATGACGCGGATGCCCTCGAAGGGGGCGCGGAAGTTCGCCCGCCAGTCGTCCAGCAGGTCGTCCAGGGCCGGGTACAGTTTTTCCTCGGGCGGGTCCCAGGGCTTGGTCAGGTAGTAGTCTACCTTGACGACGTTGATGGCCCGGATGGCGGCGTCCGTGTCGGCGTAGGCCGTCAGCAGGACGCGCTTGCACTCCGGGAACAGCGGGATGGCCTGCTCTAAGAACTCCACGCCTCCCATTTCGGGCATCCGCTGGTCCACGACGAGCAATGCCGCCGCGTCGCCGCGTTCCTTCAACTGACGCAAGGCGTCCAGCGCCCGCGCCCCGGACTCGGCCCGCAGCACCCGGTACTGCTCGCCGTAGTGCCGCCGCAGGTCGCGCTCCACGGCCCGCAGCACCTCCGCGTCGTCGTCCACGGCCAGAATGATCGGCTTCGCCATCGGTCCCTCATCATCTTCGGGCCGATGAACGGCCCGGCATTGACAGTGCAAGCGTCCTTCGGACGCAGGATTTCGCCCGGAGGGCGGTTGCTTTACCCATGCCGGGTCGTTCATCGGCCCGAACATGGTCCGTTATCACCCGTCAGTATGACCCATTTTTTGTCCGAAACGGCCCGGAACGACGGGCACACGACGGGTGTTTTTATCCCGTGAATGCAACCGCAAAATTATGGACGCCGGAGCGGGCGCTGTTCACGCCGGACGCGCTGCAAGAAGAGCATGGGCGGGCCATCCATGACCATGTCAAGGCACTTGGGATTCCCGTGGAAGTGCAGAAAAGCAACCGGCTGACCGGCCTGCGCGGCGCGGACGCCCGCGAGACGTACAACTGGGCCAAGCGGACTCTGGCCGTGGTCAACGCGCCGCCGGGCGCGCTCAAATTGCAGCCCATCCCGCCGAGCGCCGACTGGCAGTTCCATCTCGCCGAGGGCTGCCCGGCGCACTGCCAGTACTGCTACCTCGCCGGAAGCCTGGCCGGGCCGCCCGTCATCCGCGCCTTCGCCAACCTACCCACCATCTTGGGCAACCTGCCGGGGTATGAGCGACCCGGCGCGGGCCGCAACGAGGCGCAGGGGACGACATTCGAGGCGTCCTGCTACACGGACCCGCTGGGCATCGAGCATCTGACCGGCAGCCTAGCCGCCGCCATCACGCACTTCGGCGCGCGCGAACACGGCTACCTGCGCTGGACCTCCAAGTTCGACGCCGTGGATGGCCTGCTGGACCTGCCGCACAACGGCCATTCCCGCGCCCGCGCCTCGGTCAACGCCGACTCGGTCGCGCGGCGTCTGGAGGGCGGCGTCCCATCAGTAGCCCGGCGGCTGGCGGCCCTGCGGCGACTGTCCGACGCAGGCTACCCCGTTGGCCTCGTCATCGCGCCCATCATCCCCATCGAGGACTGGCAGGCGCACTACACGGCGCTTCTGGACCAGGCCCAGCTTTCTGTCGGCGACGCGCCGGACCTGACCTTTGAACTCATCACGCACCGCTTCACGCCCGGCTCCAAAGACGTGCTGCTATCGTGGTACCCCAAGACAAGTCTGGACATGGACAAAGACACTCGCGCTGAGAAGCGCACCAAGTTCGGCGGCGTCAAGTACGTCTACCCGCCCGACACCATGAAGCGCCTGCGCGCCTTCTTCGAGCGCGCCATCGCCGCCCGCTTCCCCCACGCCCGCGTTTTGTATTGGACATGAGAAGGCATGGGAACTTCTCCATTGGGCCGTTTGTCACACAGGACAGCACACCCAACGGAGGAAGCCATGGACGCTTACATCACGGCCAGCAGGACCTACTACATCTCGGCGGAAGACGACCGGGCCGCGCGGCACTGCACGGTGAAGTTCTTCGCGCGCCAGCCGGAGGCCGCCGTGGACGCGGCACACCACTGGCAGATCAACCAGCCGGTCGCCGTGGTCGGCGTGGACGCCGGACACGCCCCCTACACGCTCCACTACGAACTTGCCCCGCCGGTCGGCGTCGCCCTGGCCGGGCTGTTCGATGGGGCCGCGCGGGGGGCGGCGGAGCGGCACTTCCACAGCCGCTGAGTTGATCGCAAAAAAACTTTGCCCGGCGCTTGACAAGAGCGCCGGGCCTGTGTATACTCACAGGCACAGGGTCATGGAAGACAAAAGCCCTGCACTGCACCCAATCCTGGTTCTGCGTTCTTATGGAGGAGACACACCATGCTTGCCCCGCTTCGCACTGCCGTCATCCGCTTCGTGCGCGATGAAGACGGCGCTTCCCTCGTCGAATATGCCCTGCTGATCGCCTTGATTGCGGTCGTCTGTGTCGGGGCCGTCACGGCCATCGGCACGGCCGTCAACACCAAACTCAACGGTGCCAGCACCGCGCTCGGCGCTCCGTAGGCGCGGCGCAACGCCCATGTCACCCGAACACCTACGCGCGGGGCTGCTGGCCCTGACGCTCGCGGCCGCCTGCGCGTTCGACGCGCGCCGGAGGCGAGTCCCCAACGCGCTGACCGTGCCCGCGCTCCTGCTCGGCCTGGCGCTGGCGGCGGCGCAGGGCGGCCTGCCGCGCCTCGGCCTCGCGCTGGGCGGCGTCGCCGTCGCCTGCGTGGCGCTGTTTGCCTACGCCGGGCGGATGCTCGGCGCGGGAGACGTCAAGCTGCTCTTGGCCGTCGGCGCGCTGACCGGCCCGCGCTTCATGGGCCTCGCCCTGCTCGGCGCGGCGCTGGCCGGGGGCCTGCTCGCCCTTGCCTGGGCGCTGCGCCGGGGCGGGCCGAGGATGCCCTACGCGCCCGCAGTCATGTTGGGGGTCATTTTGACCGTCTGGCTCCGGCACGGGGTCGGGCCATGACGCCGTTTTCAGGGAGGCATCAGCGCGGGGCGGCGCTGGTGGAGTTCGCGCTCTGCGCGTCGCTGCTGCTGCTGCTCCTGTTCGGCATCCTGGACGTGGGGCTGCTGCTCGGCGACCGGGCCGCGCTGGGCGCGGCGGCGCGGGAGGCCGCGCGGTCCCTGGCCGTCGGCAGCGCGCCGAGCGTCGCCACGAACCGCGCCATCGCCGTGTCCGGCCTGCCGCTGACGGGCGCGAACGTGTCCCTGACGGAGTCGGCCCCGGACGCAGGCGGGAACCCGACTGCCTGGGTCACGGTCGGCACGAGCGGCGGCGGCAACGATGCCATCTCAGGTGACTTCGTGCGCGCCACCGTGACTTACGACCACCCGCTCATCACGTCCCTGGTCTTCGCGGGCGGCACGAAGACACTGACGGCGTCGCTGGTCATGCGGCGGGAGTGACACACGGATGAATCGGCGGCGTGGAGCGATTTTGGTGTTGACGGCGCTGGCGCTGGCGGCCCTGCTGGCCGTGGCGGCGCTGGCCGTGGACCTGGGTGTGCTGTCCCTGGCGCGGCAGCGGGCGCAGGACCAGGCCGACGCGGCGGCCCTAGCGGGCGGCGCACGGCTGCCGGACACCGGCGCGGCTCTGTCGGCGGCGGACGGCGTGATTGCCGCCAACGGTCAAAACGGCGGCACCTTCTTGGCGGACGCCGTGACGACGCCGACCAGCATCACGCGCGATGACGGCACGACGCTGACCGTCGGCCCCGGCGACGCGATTCTGGTGCAGGGACATATGACCACGCCCCTGGCCTTCGGCCCGGAATCCAGCCGGTCCGTCGCGGCCACGGCGGCGGTCGCCTTGCAGAACGCCTGCGGACTCCCGGCGGGCCTGGGCATCGCGCCCTTCGGCCTGATCGGCGACGACCCGAACAGCGCGGACCCGACGGCCCGTTACGTCGCCTCATTGTTGTCCACGGCATCTGGGGCACAGACGCCGCAACCGAACGTCTATCAGCCGACCACGACATATGGCGGCCAGCCGCTGGCCCTGCGCCAGAACGTCTGGTCCGGCGGGACACTGGTGTTGGCCGGGAATTTTGACCCGCTCCCCTTGCCGGGGGCGGCGGGCTACCAGAGCAGCGTCTCCTCGGTCTCGACGGCTCCCCTGGCGGCGGGCCAGGCGCTGACGCCGCAGAGCAGCGCGACCGTCGCCCTGAGCCGGTCCGGCCTGGGCGCGCGGCTCGCGCCCAGCGACGCGCAGTTCACCCACGACGACGCGCTCAGCCCGGCCTACGCCGATTGGTTCTTCGGGAACCCCAGTGACCCGGTGGACACGACGCGCAGCCCGGTCACGGACCCGAACACGGGCCAGACCTACTCCTACCATGTGGACCCGCACCGGCAGGAGATGACGGACGCGCACGTTCTCATTCTGCCCATCGTCAGTCAGTCCAGTCCCGGCGGGACGGGGCCGGTGACGGTGCTGGCGTTCGCGGCCTTCTTCGTGGAACAGCCGGTCACGAGCAAGACAAGCAACACCATCGCGCTGGGGCGCTTCATCGGGATCATCGCGGCGGGCGCGGACAGCGGGACCTGCGCGGGGGCGGGCCTGGACACGCCCCCGCAACTGGTGCAGTGACGCCGGAGGGCCCTGACGATGACACCGGGCAAGGAACACACAATGCGGGGCGGGGGACGGACACGGGCGCTGGCCCTGGCGGCGGCCACGGGGACGGCGGCGGCATTGCTGGCCTATGTCGCCCTGGCGCGGGGGATGGCGGGCGCGGTCCGCGCCCCGCAGACCGTTCCGGTCGTCACGGCGGCGCGTGACCTGCCGCCCCGCCGGGTGCTGTCCGCCGCCCTGCTGCGCGTCACCCCCTGGCCCGCGTCCGAGGTCCCAGCGGACACGTTCCCGACGGCAGCATCCCTCATCGGGCAGGTGACGGCGGGGTCCATTCCGGCGGGGCAGCCCATCACGGCGTCCGAGGTCACGGCACGGGACCGGGCGGGCGGCATGGCGGCCCTGATCACCTCCCGACTGCGGGCCGTCGGCATCCCGCTGGACGCGGCGAGCGGCGCGACGGGCTTTTTAG
>CBDICZ010000016.1:0-1202207 GCA_965277485.1 Capsulimonadaceae bacterium
TCATCCCGACAATTTGCAAGTCGCCGTCCAGTTTCAGGGGACTGACCAGCGGCTGCACCAAGTCCTCGTGCCTGTCCCGCTGCCCAAGCAGGCCGTGACCACGCCTCCACCCACGCTCGCCCCGTCCAAAAAGCCCGCCTTCCACCTGCCCTGGATGCACAAGTCGCCCGAGGAAGAGGCCGCGCGCGCCGAACAGGACCGGCAGCGGGCGGAGCTGGCCCAGAGGGCCGCGCAGAACCGGCAGACGGAACTCCAGCGGCAGGCCCAGGATATGCAGGCTTTGGCCCAGGGCGGCATCCCGACGCTCGCCGCCGCCCGGTTGCGGGAGATCGGCAATGCGGCGGGCGGCGAGGGGGTGCTGTTCACCAGCGACCTGACACCCGAAGAGGCCGCGCTGCTCCGGCGCGAGGGCTTCCGGGTGCGCGGCCTGGTCTCCGGCAGCGCCATGTACCACGTCGGCCAGGCATATGCGTCCTCACAGGGCGATGTCGAGGTGGATGGATGCGGCAGGAATTGACGCTGATCGGCGCGCACGGCGTCGTCGGGGTGCGCCTCTCGCTGGTGCGCCACGAGTGGGCGGACAAGACCGTCGAAGTGCAGGCCATCGGAACCGCCGTGGACGGCCCCGGCCCGTCCCCCCAGGAACCGTGGCTCTCCGACCTCTCCGGCCAGGAGTGGTGGGCGCTGTACCGGGCCGGCTATGTCCCGGCCACGCTGGTCTGGGGCTACTGCGCCTGGTTCGTCCTGACCACGCAGACCGACGAATGGGCCGAACGCTCTTGGACCAACCAGGAGATGACGCACTGGAGCGCGGCGCTGGGCCGGGCGCGGCATCGGGCGATGGCGAACGTGACGCGGCAGGCCAAGGCGCACGGGGCCTGCGGCATCGCCGGAGTCAAGATGGACCGGCGGCTTGATGAGGTCAGCCTGTCCGGGCCGGGCGAGGACCCGGCGTATGAGCGCGAGCATCACAACCTGGTCGTCAGCATCGTCGGCACGGCCATCAAGCTTCGGCCCGACGCCCCGGCGGGGGTGACGCCGACACAACACGTCCTTTCCCTGCGCGACGGCGTCCTATCCCCCGTCGCCCTGGGCGCGGCGGACGCCAAGATCGAATAACCTGGAAGCGAGAAACTGATGAGTCCCAACACACAGAATGACCCACAGATCGCGGCCCTGCCGCAGCACGCGACCGAGCGGCTGGCCGAGATGCGCGGCAAGGGGGAGGGGAGCCGCCTTTTCACCTCCGACCTGTCCACCAGCGAGCTGCTGCTGGTCAAGGAGGCCGGCTTCGACCCGGTAGGATTGGTGGTCGGCTCGTCCATCTACCACGTCGGCTACCAGCAGTCCGCCTGGTCGCAGAACCAGGAGATGACGGTGCTGACGCAGGCCATGTACCACGCCCGCGAACTGGCGATGGACCGCATGGAGGAGGAGGCGCACGAACTGGGGGCCGACGGCATCGTCGGCGTCCGCCTGGAAGTCAACCACAAGGAGTGGGGCCAGCACATCGCCGAGTTCGTCGCCATCGGAACGGCCATCGTACATCGGAACGACCCGCACCGGTACAAGAACAAGCACGGGCGGCCCTTCACGTCCGATCTGTCGGGCCAGGACTTTTATATTCTCATGCGGTCGGGGTATCGGCCCCTGGGCATGGTCATGGGCAACTGCGTCTACCACATCGCCCAGCAGTCCTTCGGCAGCTTCATGCGCAGCATGAATCAGAACACGGAACTGACCCAGTACACGCAGGCCCTCTACGACAGCCGCGAGTTGGCGATGGAGCGGATGCAGCGCGAGGCCGAAGACCTGGGGGCCAAAGGCATCGTCGGCGCGAACATCCACGAACGCACCCACGCCTGGGGCGCGCACGTGATCGAGTTCTTCGCCATCGGGACCGCCGTGGAGGAGATCGGCGGGGACCACAAGATCGAGCCGCCCGTGATCGTCCTGCCGCTGACGAGCTGACCCACGCACACCCCATGACACACCGCCTCGGCTTCGCCTTGGAGCATACGCTCGGCAACACGACACACGCCGAGAACCTCAAGCGGGTGGTCGCGGAAGATTCGTCCGTGCGGCCGTTCTATGCGGACCTGAACCCGTTCGCGTCGCGGCTGTGGCTGGCGACGCTGCCGGGGATACGCAACAACTGGCAGGTCCGCGCCTCATTGGAAGCCTATTTGACGTTGCGGGCGCAATGGCTGGACGGCGCGTTCTTCCACACGCACTCGACATCCCTGTTCTCGGCGGGCCTGATGCGCCGGGTCCCGTCCGTGCTGTCGCTGGACGCCACCCGCGTGCAGCTGGACTCCTTCGGAGCGCACTACGGGGCGAACCCGAACCCGAACCCCCGCATCAAGGCCCTCAACAGGCGTCTTTACCAGCGCGCCTACACGGCGGCGCGGCACCTGGTGACGTTCTCCGCCTGGACCCGCGACTCGCTGATCGCCGACTACCACGTTCCCGCAGACAAAGTCACCGTGATGCCCCAGGGTGTCGACGTGGATTTTTTCCGGCCCGACACGTCCGCGCGTCCGGGCGACGGGGTGACACGCCTGCTCTTCGTGGGCGGGGAGTTCGAGCGCAAGGGTGGTGACCTGCTGCTGCGCTGGGCGCGGGAGACGCGGACGCCGACGCCCTGGCAACTGCACGTGGCGGCGCGCAGCGAGGTGCCGGAGACACCGGGCGTCATCGTCCACCGGGGCATCCGAAACAACACCCCGGAGTTGGCGCGCCTGTATCAGCAGTCCGACATCTTCGTGCTGCCGACGCGCGCCGACTGCTCCCCCTGGGTCGTGATCGAGGCGATGGCCTGCGGCCTGCCGGTGGTCTCCTCGCGCGTCGGCGGCATCACGGAAATGTCGCCGGACGGCGAGACCGGCTTTCTTTTGGAGCCGGACGATTATCCGGGACTGGCGGAGCGGCTGGACGCCCTGGTGTCCGATGCGGGCCTGCGCCGCCGCCTGGGGGACGCCGGGCGGCGGCGCGCCGAGATGGCCTTCAGTCTGGACAACTACCGGCGCGTCGTGGCGGCGGTCCGGGACGTGACTTAAGGATGTCCCGCCCCGCCATCCGTGCGGAATGGGAAGGCGGGCAAACCGTCCAGACTGTACAGGGTGCAGGGCGGGTTCCCGTCCCAATCGTAGCGGACGGCGACCGGCTGGGGCACGGCGCTTGATGACACGATGACGGTGTTCCCGACGATCCGGGCGTCTGCCGGGACGAATCGCATATCCGCGCTGGAGATCGTGAAGCCCGCCAGCGTCCCCCCTTGCGCCGTCAGACCGCCGCCCACATGGTCGAAGGAAAGATGGACCGTACCCCCCGCCGTCGTCATGGACCGGTAGACGGGGCCGTAAGACTCGATCTTCTCGTGGTAGACCTGTTCCCGCGCGACCTGGGCCAGCCGCAGGCCCACGTCCTGCTTGTCAGTCGGGTGGATGTTGGTCGGGTCGCCGATGTCAATCGCCGTGGCGATCCAGGCGTTGGGGACGGTCTGCGCGGTCAGCCACTGCGCCTCGCGCAGCTCCGCCCAGGCCACGCCGCCGGGCTGCCAGCCCGCCAGCTGCACGATCAGGAACGGGAACGGCCCCTCGCCCCACCGCCCGCGCCAGTCGCCGATCAGCGTCGGCAGCAGCGTCCGGTACTGTTGCGCCTGTCCAGCGTTGTTTTCCCCCTGATACCAGAGAGCGCCCTTGATGCCGTAGGGGATCAGCGGGCTGATCATGCCGTTGTACAGGACCGAAGGGAAGCCGGAGTCGTTCTTGATGTCCACGGGCGGGGCGGTCATCTTGGTCAGCGCGCTGCCCAGGCGGACACGCCATGGTCCGGTGAGAGGCACGTCGGGGCCGCCGGGGACGCCCAGGGAGAGTGTGCCGGGGTCCCCCCAGATGCCGCCCCCGCCGCCCGTGTCCAGCACGCGCACGGCGATGACGTTCCCGGTCGGCTTCAGGACGCCCGCCGGGACCGCGTAGGCGCGCGGCGTGTTGTAGCCGTCCGTCGCGCCGACGGGTGTGCCGTTGACCCAGGCCGTGTCGTCGTCGTCGGCGAGGAAGTGCAGCGTCAGGTCCTTCCCCGCCGCCCCGGCGGGCAGGTCGAATGTCCGCCGGAACCAGACGACGCCGTTGACGCCCGCCAGGTCCGCGAGTCCCGCCTGCTGGAAGTAGCCCGGCAGCGTCATGGTCTCCCAGCCGGAGTCGTCGAGCGCCGGGTCGGCCCAGCCGAGGCCGCTGGCGGAGCCGGGGTCGTTCTGCCGGTACCAGGCCGCCAGGCGCTGCGGGAAGGGGCTGTCCTGGCCCCGGTCCGCGTCCAGCTCGGCCAGCTGCGGGCGGAAGTCCGGCATCTTGGCTCGCAGGGCTTGTTCGCTGGTCCACGCCTCGGCGGGCGTCCCGCCGACGTTGCTCTCGATCAGGCCGATGGGGACGCGCAGGTTCTGATAGAGGTCCCGTCCGAAGAAGTAGCCGACGGCGCTGAACCCGTTCCAGCCGCCCAGGGCGACGGTCTGGGGGGTGCAGACATGCCAGCGGCTCTCGGCGGGGTCGCCGTCGCTGACCGGCATGGTGGGGTGGGGGCTGAGGGCGAGGATAGTCGGGGCCATGAACAGTCGTATCTGCGGGTAGTCCGCCGCCGCGATCTCCTGGGCGGCGTTCTTCGTGTTGCCGATCCCGAACTGCATGTTGGACTGGCCGGAGCAGAGCCACACGTCGCCGACGAGGACGTTGGCGAGCGCGGCGCTCTGCGGCCCCGTCACCGCCAGCGTGTACGGCCCTCCGACCGGCAGCGGGGGCAGCTTGGCCGTCCATTTGCCGTCCGCCCCGGCGACGGCTTTGGCCCCCTTGCCGGCGACGCGCACCGTGACCGTCGCGCCGGGGGTGGTCCATCCCCAGACGGGGTCGGATTGCCCGCGCTGTAGCACCATGTTGTCCGTGAACAGCGGGGACAGGAACGGGAGACCGCCGAGCGGCGCGGTCTGCGCGAGCGACGGCGTCGTCAGCAGGACGGCGGCGGCGACGGCCGCCAGTGCGGCTCGAAAAAATCTCATCGTTGACTCCTTTGGGCGAGAGGCGGTTCCGGTGCCTCGGTCGGGGTTGTGTTGCTCGGCGGGCGCGGCGTCGTGACCCACGCTCTGTCACGGGTGAGGTGGGCGTACTGGGCCGCCAGCGTCACCACGGTCTTCATCGTGGCGTAGACCAGGCTGAACAGACCGTAGACCCAGTACCAGGCCCGCAGGCCCCGCCGCCCCTCGCGCCCCGCGCAGCGGGCGGTGACGGCCAGCAGCCAAAGGCTACTGGTGAGGTTGAGCAGGCTGGTCGTCCGAATGAAGCCGGGCCGGAACCAGTGCAACGGGTGTCCCACCCACCAGGCGGCCAGCACCAGCGGGAAGAATTGCATGGCGAAGAGGGGGTAGACCTCCCGCCAGCCGAGCAGGTAGAACCAGAGAAATTTCTGGAACGGCGTGAGATGGCGGCTTCGCAGCAGCGCGCCCTGGTGGGCCAGCGTGACCTCCAGCCAGCCCTGCGCCCAGCGCTTGCGCTGGAAGAACCAGTGCCGGGGCCGCGTCGGGGCCAGCTCGAACGAGCAGATGTCGCGGTCGTGGATCAGCCGCCGCCCGGACAGCAGGGCGCGGACGCTGGCATCAATGTCCTCGGTCAGCATGGCCCCGTTCATGCCGAGGGAATGGAGGGCGTCCCGCCGCCAGTAGCCGTTGGAGCCGCCGAAAATGGCCGTTCGGCTCAGGTTTGACCGCCCCTGGTGCGAGACGGCGTAGATGGTATCAAACTCCACGGCGACGGTGCGCGTCAGCCAGTTTTCATCGTGGTTCCGAATGATGCATCGGCCCTGCACAACATCGTAGCCCCCAGAGAGCCAGCGCCACGCCTTGTGGAAGCAACGGGTTTCGGGCAGATGGTCCGCGTCATAGATGGCGACGATCTCGCCGGTCGCGTGGGCGAGCGCGGCGTTGACGTTCTCCGCCTTGCTGTGGCTGTCCGGGACGCGCAGCAGCGTCAGGCGCGGGTCGTGCGCCGCCAGGTCGCGCAGGGCCTGTTCCACCGGCAGTGTTTCGGGCGTGTTGTAGGCGAGCAGGACCTGAAACTTCTCCGGTGGCACGGCGACCCGGCCCAGCATGTGCAGCACCGTTTCCAGGATGATGTCCTGCTCGTTGGGCAGATACGCCGCGATGACGGCGGTGCAGCGGGGGAGTTCCTCCGAGGACACTTCCGGCGGCGCGGGCGGCAGACGCCAGGCGCTCAGAGCCTCCCACAGTAGCATCACGCTGGCCAGCGTATACCAGACGGCGATGAACATCATCAGACCATCCAGAAAGTGGGGATGGGCGCGCGCGACCCAAACGTCTACGACCGTGGGCAGGGCGACCGTCGCCAGAAGCACCAGCAGAATGGCATCCCAGGGAACGCCCTTGTCCCGCCGGGTCTCCCGCCTGCGCCACTGCCGCCTCCAGAAGCCACGTCCCATTCTTGCCTCGCCACGCCGCGAGCGTGTGTGTCTTTGTTAGTTCCCTGCCCGCGCCGTCAAATCCTGCCGGTCATGGCAGAGTTTCATATTAGAAGGCGGTTGTTTCAATCCTTGCTTGTTTGGATAGTTTGGGCGGAAGAACCCACCCCGTCGCGGCAAGCCGCGCCACCCCTCCCGAAACGGGAGGGGGTCATAGGCGCTTGCAGGAGCCACTCGACACCAACCCTCACCCGTTTCGGGGGAGGTGGACCGGCTTGCCGGGCCGGAGGGGGTTCCGTCGCCCACAGAAAGGCACTACCGCCATGCCCACTGCCAAATCTCTCGCGCCTCATCGCGTCGCCATCCTGCTGCCGCTGCTCGCCCTGGCCCTCTGCGCGGGCCTCGACCGTCCCGCCGAAGCGCTGAACCCCGCCCCCGTCCCTGGGGACCCGAACCATTTCGTCTCGACCTCCACGACGCAGGAGACACTTTACGACGACACGCCCGTGGCCGTCACCGACGACGCCTTCTCCACCACCGTGGACGCTCTGCTGAACGGCCACAGCATCTTCACCCACACCTTCGCCCTGCCCTTCGCCGACCCCGCCGTGCAGGCCGCCGTCACCCAGGTCGAAACGCTGCTTGCGGCGGACGGGGCCGCGCCGGGCCTGCCGAACCTTACCTCTTCCCTGCCGACGACCCAGACCAGCACCACGACTGATGTGACGGGCACGACTACCGGCACACCCATCATCACCGTGACGACCAACTTCGGCCCCGGCACCATCGTCGTCGGCCCCGTGGACACGGCCCCGATCAACTTCACGCTGCTGGCCGGACAGGAAGACACGACGTCAACACGGCCACGGTGACGACGGTGAACCGGACGGTGACGACGACGACCACCAATTTGCTGACGCAGACTTACGACATCATTGGGGCGCCGCCCAGTGCCGCGCCCGCCGTGCCGGAACCCGCGCCCGTCGCCCTGCTGGCCCTGGGATTGCTGCCTGTGGGGTTTGTCGTTGGCCGTCGGACGCGGATTGCCCCTTAGCCCTTATGCCGGGGACTGCCCACCACCCTGCTCCGTTCGTTCCTCACTGCGCGGGGTCCTCCCGCGTCTCGGTTATTGGGATAAGCGGGAGGATTCGGAGGACCTTATTTGTTGTCCTGATCCTCCCGCTGCGGGAGGACCCTGTGACCGGAGCGAGGAACGAGCGCAGGGAACAAGGTGGTGGGCAGTCTTCGCCCATAAAAAAGGCCGCACGGGAAAATCCCGCGCGGCCTCTTCACTCAAAGTATCCCCCAAACCCTCACATCAGCCCTTACGGCAGGTTGGTCTCGCCCATCAGATACCGGTCGCACTCGCGGGCGGCCCCGCGACCCTCGCGGATGGCCCAGACAATCAGGCTCTGGCCGCGCCGCGAGTCCCCGGCGGCGAAGACGCCCGGCACACTGGTCTGATACTTTTCGAACTCCGCCTTGGCGTTGGTGCGGGCGTCGCGCTCGATGCCGAGTTGCTCGATGGCGGCGTCTTCGGGACCCAGGAAACCCAGGGCAAGCAAGACCAACTGGGTCGGGACGATCTTCTCCGTGCCGGGAAGCTCTTTCGGGACGAACTTGCCGTTCTCGTGCGCCCACTCGATCTGGACCGTGTGGGCTTCCTTGACGTGTCCCGTCTCATCGCCGACGAAGCGCTTGACCGTGGTGCAGTAGACGCGCGGGTCGCTGCCGAAGACTGTCAGCGCCTCCTCCTGGCCGTAGTCCAGGCGGTAGACTTTAGGCCACTGCGGCCAGGGGTTGTCCGGGGCGCGGTCTTGCGGGGGCTTGGGCAGAATCTCCAGCTGGACCAGGCTGCGGCATCCGTGGCGCATGGAGGTCCCCACACAGTCCGTGCCGGTGTCGCCGCCGCCGACGACGATTACATCCTTGCCCTCGGCGGGGATGTAATGACCGTCGCCGAGCGCGCTGTCCATCAGGCTCTTGGTGTTGGCCCCCAAAAATTCCATCGCGTAATGGATGCCCTGCAGGTCGCGGCCCTCGATGGGTAGGTTGCGGGCTTTGGTCGCGCCGGTGCTGAGAACCACGGCGTCGTACTCGGCCACCAACTGGTCGGCGGGGATGTCCGTGCCGATCTCCGTGTTGGTGCGGAAGACGACGCCCTCCGAGGCGAGTAAATCCACCCGGCGCTGGACGATGCTTTTGTCCAGCTTCATGTTCGGGATGCCGTACAGCAGCAGGCCGCCGACGCGGTCGCTGCGCTCGAAGACCGTGACCCAGTGGCCGGCCTTGTTGAGCTGGGCGGCGCAGGCCAGGCCCGCCGGCCCGGAGCCGACCACGGCGACGCGCTTGCCCGTGCGGACCTGGGGCGGCTCCGGCTTGACCCAGCCTTCCTCGAAGCCCTTGTCAATGATCGCGCACTCGATGTTCTTGATCGTCACCGGTGGGGCGCTGATGCCCAGGACGCACGCGCCCTCGCAGGGGGCGGGGCAGACGCGGCCCGTGAATTCCGGGAAGTTGTTGGTCTTGTGCAGGCGCTCCAGCGCCTCCCGCCACAGGCCCCGATAGACCAGGTCGTTCCACTCCGGGATCAGGTTGTTGACCGGGCAGCCGGACGCCATGCCGTTCAGGATCGTGCCGGTGTGGCAGAACGGGATGCCGCAGTCCATGCAGCGTGCGCCCTGCTCCCGCAGATTCTTCTCGTCCAGGTGCAGGTGGAATTCTCGCCAGTCCCGGATGCGCTCGTTCGCCGTCCGGTCCAGGGGCAGTTCCCGCAGATACTCGATAAACCCGGTGGGTTTCCCCATTGTGTCTCCTCGAACTAAATGGCGTGGTGCCATGTATGGGCATGAGGTGGGACCTGTACGGGCGCAGCATGCTGCGCCCCTACCGGCCTTACCCCCCGCCGACGCGCGACACGTCCTTCGCGTTCTCCTCAAAGGCGGCCTGCAAAGCCGCCTCGCCGCTGAGGCCGGACGCCTCCACGCGCCGGATCGCTTCCAGCATCCGCTTGTAGTCGCGCGGCAACACCTTGACGAAGCGTGTGACCGAACCGCTCCAATCGGCCAGCAGCGACTCGGCGCGGCGGCTGCCGGTGTACTCGGCGTGGCGGCGGACGATCTGCCGGAGTTCTTCCTGCTCCGCCAGGTCGTCCAGCGGGTCCAGGTCCACCATCTGCCCATTGCAGCGTCGGGCGAAGTCGCCGTCCGTGTCCAGCACGTAGGCGATGCCGCCGGACATCCCCGCCGCGAAGTTGCGACCCGTCTGCCCCAGGACCACCACGCGGCCCCCGGTCATGTACTCGCAGCCGTGGTCGCCGACGCCCTCAACGACCGCCAGCGCGCCGCTGTTACGCACGGCGAAACGCTCACCGGCGACGCCGCGTAGGTAGACCTCGCCGCCGGTCGCGCCGTACAGCGCCGTGTTGCCGATGATGATGTTGTCTTCGGCCACGAAGGTCGAGGCGGCGGGCGGGAAGACGATCAGCTTGCCGCCCGAAAGCCCCTTGCCGACATAGTCGTTGGCGTCGCCTTCCAATCTGAGCGTCACGCCCGGCGGCAGGAACGCGCCGAAACTCTGGCCCGCCGAACCCTGGAAGGTCAACTGAATCGTGTCTTCCGGCAGGCCCCCGACGCCGTGCCGCCGCGTCACTTCACTGCCCAGGATCGTGCCGGTGACGCGGTTGACGTTGCGGATCGGCAGCGTCGCCTCAACGCGCTCGCCGCCACCCTCCAAGGCGGGCGCGCAGAGCGGCAGCAGCGTGGTGACGTCCAGGGCGTTCGCCAGCCCGTGGTCCTGCGTCTCCGTCTGATGCCGACCGGTGGCCTCCGGCACGTCCGGCTGATAGAGCATGGCGCTGAGGTCCAGGCCCTGCGTCTTCCAGTGTTCCGAGGCGCGCGTGGACTCCAGAACGTCCGTCCGGCCCACCATCTCCTCCAGGGTGCGGAAGCCGAGCGAGGCCATGATCTCCCGCACCTCCGAGGCGACGAAGCGCATGAAGTTGACGGCGTGGGCGGGGTCGCCGGTGAAGTTCTTGCGCAACAGCGGGTTCTGCGTCGCCACCCCCACCGGGCAGGTGTTCAGGTGACACACCCGCATCATGATGCAGCCCAAAGACACCAGCGGGGCGGTGGCGAAGCCGAACTCCTCCGCGCCGAGCAGCGCGGCGATGACCACGTCGCGCCCGGTCTTGAGCTGCCCGTCGGTCTCCACGACGATGCGCGAGCGCAGGTCGTTGAGCAGCAGAGTCTGGTGCGTCTCCGCCAGGCCGAGTTCCCACGGGATGCCCGCGTGCTTGATGCTGGTCTGCGGCGACGCGCCCGTGCCGCCGTCATGTCCGCTGATCAGCACGACATCCGCCTTGGCCTTGGCGACGCCCGCCGCGATGGTGCCGACGCCGACCTCGGCGACCAGCTTGACGCTGATCCGGGCCTGCGTGTTGGCGTTCTTCAGGTCGTGGATCAGTTCCGCCAAATCCTCGATGGAGTAGATGTCGTGGTGCGGCGGCGGCGAGATCAGTCCGACGCCGGGCGTGGAGTAGCGAACCTTGGCGATGGGCGGGTAGACCTTCGGGCCGGGGAGCTGACCGCCCTCGCCGGGTTTGGCCCCCTGCGCCATCTTGATCTGAATCTCGCGGGCGTTCACCAGGTACTGGCTGGTCACGCCGAAGCGGCCCGACGCGACCTGCTTGATGGCGCTGTTGCGCGAGTCGCCGTTGGCATCCACGACGTAGCGCGACGGGGCCTCGCCCCCCTCGCCGGTGTTGCTCTTGCCGCCGATCCGGTTCATGGCGATGGCGAGCGCCTCGTGCGCCTCAATCGAGATGGAGCCGTAGGACATCGCCCCGGTCTTGAAGCGCCGGACGATGCTTTCCCAGGATTCGACCTCGTCAATGGGAATCGGCGCGCGCGCCTTGAAGTCCAGCAGCCCGCGCAGGGTGCAGCGCTCTTCGAGCTGGTTGTTGACCAGCCCGGAGTATTCCTTGAAGGCCGCCGGGTCGTTCTCGCGCACGGCGCGCTGGAGGGCGTGGACCGCCTTCGGGCTGAACAGGTGGACCTCGCCGTCCGAGCGCCACTGGTACTGGCCGCCGACGTCCAGCGTGTGCGCCTCCACGGAACGGTCCGGGAAGGCGCGCTGGTGGCGCATGGTCGCCTCGCGCGCGATCACGTCCAGCCCCGCGCCCTCGATGCGCGTCGGCGTCCAGGTGAAGTAGCGGTCTACGACGGACGACGACAGCCCGACCGCCTCGAAGATCTGCGCGCCGCAGTACGAGTGGATCGTCGAGATGCCCATCTTGGACGTGACCTTGACGACGCCCTTGGAGGCCGCCTTGACGAAGTTCTTGCAGGCCGTCTTGTGGTCAATGTCCGTCAGTAGGTTCTGCCGAATCATGTCGTCGAGCGTCTCGAAGGCCAGGTAGGGGTTGATCGCGCCCGCGCCGTAGCCGATCAGCAGGGAGAAGTGATGCACCTCGCGCGGCTCGCCGGTCTCCAGAATCAGACCGACCTTGGTGCGTGTGCCCTCGCGGATCAGGTGGTGGTGCAGGCCCGCACAGGCCAGCAGGGCCGGGATCGGGGCCATCTCTTTGTCCACGCCCCGGTCGGACAGTATCAGGATGTTGTTGCCGTTCTGAATGGCCTGGTCGGCCTGCGTATAGATCTCCTCCATCGCCTGCGCGACCGCCGCCTCGCCGCCGTCGGCGCGGAACAGCATCGGCAGGGTGACGGACTTGAAGCCCTCCTGCCCGATGTAGCGGAACTTCGCCAACTCTTCGTTGGTCAGGATCGGCGACTTCAGCTCGATCAGGTGGCAGCTTTCAGGCCGCGCCTCCAGCACGTTGCCCTCGGTCCCCAGAGTAGTGATCGCGGACGTGACGATCTCCTCGCGGATGGCGTCAATGGGGGGATTTGTCACCTGCGCGAAGAGCTGCTGGAAGTAGTTGTACAGCGGCTGGGGCCGGTCAGACAGCACGGCGAGAGGCGTGTCCGTGCCCATGCTGCCCATCGCCTCGATGCCCTGCTTGGCCATCGGGGCCATCAGAATCCGCAGGTCCTCGAACGTGTAGCCGAACGCGAGTTGTCTCTGCAGGACCGTGTCGTGGTCGGGGACCGGCAGGTGGTCGGCCTCCGGCAACTCCTCCAGCTTCAGCAGGTTGTCGTTCAGCCACTGCCGGTACGGGTGTTCGGTGACGATCCGCTCTTTGATCTCCTCGTCGGCGACGATGCGGCCCTCGCGCGTGTCCACCAGGAACATCCGGCCCGGCTGGAGCCTGCCTTTGACCAGCACGTTCTCCGGCGCGATGTCCAGCACACCGACCTCGGAGGCCATCACCACCAGGTCGTCCTTGGTGACGTAGTAGCGCGACGGGCGCAGGCCGTTGCGGTCCAGCACCGCCCCCATCAGTTCGCCGTCGGTGAAGGCGATGGACGCCGGGCCGTCCCAGGGCTCCATCAGGCAGGAATGGTACTCGTAGAACGCCTTCTGCGCGTCGCTCATGCTCTCGTGGTTCGCCCACGGCTCCGGGATCATCATCATGATCGCGTGGGGCAGCGAGCGCCCGCCCAGCGTCAGGAACTCCAGGCAGTTGTCGAACATGGCCGAGTCGCTGCCGTCGGTGTCAATCACCGGGAGCAGCTTCTTGATGTCGTCGCCGAACGCGGGAGAGGCGGCCAGGGCCTGCCGGGCGTGCATCCAGTTGACGTTGCCGCGCAGCGTGTTGATCTCGCCGTTGTGCGCGACGAATCGGTAGGGGTGGGCGCGCTTCCAGGACGGGAAGGTGTTCGTGGAGAAGCGCGAGTGGACCAGCGCCAGCGCGCTCGCCAGGTCCGGCTCACTCAGGTCCGGGTAGAACTCTTCCAACTGGGCCGTCGTCAGCATGCCCTTGTAGATGATGGTCCGGGCGGACAGGCTCAGGATGTAGAACCGGTCCCCCTGGCCCAGCGTCATCTTGGCGACGGCGTGGGAGACGCTGTTACGAATCACGTACAGTTTGCGCTCGAACCCCAACACATCACTGATGGCCGCGCCGCGTCCCACGAAGAACTGCCGCACGAGCGGCTCGACCTCACGCGCCGTCTCGCCCAGCGTGGAATCGTCCGTCGGCACGGTGCGCCAGCCGAGCAGCGTCTGCCCCTCGGCGGCAACGGTCTCCGCGATCAGCGCCTCGCACCGGGTGCGTTCGGCCTCGTCCATCGGCAGGAAGACCATGCCGACTCCGTAATGGCCGGCGGCGGGCAGGTCAAAGCCCTGCGCGGCGCAGGCGCGGCGCAGAAAGGCGTCCGGGACCTGCATCAGAACGCCCGCGCCGTCACCCGAATTGGCCTCCGCGCCGACCGCGCCCCGGTGTTCCAGGTTTTTCAGGATGGTCAGGCCCTGCACGACGATCTCGTGCGAGGGTTTCCCCTTCATCTGGACGACGAAGCCGACCCCGCAGGCGTCGTGTTCGAACTGCGGGTCGTACAGCCCCTGCTTGGGCGGAAGCCCATTCTGTGTCATGTGTGACGGCCTTTTCTAAAGTCTTGCGTCCTGTGGCAAACCGAGAGAGATATTATGACAGATGTTCGCCCCTTTTCGCAAGGGGCCGCCCGCACTTCAGCCACGAATGTGACGCAGACAGCGTCCATTATCTGTGACAGCGGACTCATGCGCCGAGCCTCCTGAAAACGCTCCGCAAAATTTAATCTTTTCTTAACAATAGCCCCTTGACAAGCGCGCACAGGTGTGCTATACTAGCGCTGTTCTACCCTCAAGGTACTTTCGATTGTCGTTGACGCTCCGTTGCGTCGCTCCCAGCTCTCTTGTCGCCCTGCAAGTCTTGGAGTAATCGAATGCCATGGTACCGCGCCCTTCCTGCCGCGCCCTTCCTGCCGCGCCCTTCCTGCCGCGCCCTTCCTGCCGCGCCCTTCCTGCCGCGCCCTTCCTGCGCCCTTCCTGCCGCGCCTGATCGTCACCCTCGGCCTTGTCCTGCTCTCTGTGTCGCCATGCCTGGCTGACCTTGCCGCTCCGTCCGCCTGGCCCCCGCCCTGGGACAGCGGCAGACAGGGCGCGTTCGTCACCGCCCTCTGCCAAGACCGGCGCGGAGACATCTACGCCGCAACCGAGGGCAACGGGATCGCCCGCTGGGACGGCCATGCCTGGACACAGTTCACCGCCGAGAACACCGGCGGCGGACTTGGCGACGACGACTGCTACTCCCTCACCTGCGACCGCCTCGGCAGGCTCTGGGTGGGGACCGACCGGTCGGGCGTCTCGGTCTACAACGGCAAGGCCTGGAAGACCTACGACCGCCTGACCGGCCCGCCCGGCTGCCACGTCGTCGCCCTCACGACCTCGCCCCTGACCGGCGACGTGTTCGGCGCGACCGAGGCAGGCATCTTTTCCTACTCCCTCAAGACGAACACCTGGCACGACTACAGCCGCGCCGACGGCCTGCCGTCCGACGCCTGCTCCTGCCTCGCCTTCGCCCCCGGCGGCACCCTCTACGCCGGGACACAGGCCGATGGCCTGGCTATTTCCACCCCCGCCTCCGGCTACCGCGCCTGGCGCGTCGTCCCCGGCCCCGCCGTGCCCCCGCCCTCGCCCGGCGGCGACGGCCTGCCCTCCGCCCTCGTCAACAGCCTTCTTGTCGCCCATGACGGCACCATCTACTGTGCCACTGACGACGGCCTTGCCCACAGCACGGACGGCGGCCACTCCTGGCGGTTCCTGCGGGGCGCGGACTGGCAGGACATGGTGAAGGGCGAGTGGCACGGCCCCGCGCCGGTCGCCACGGACACGGGCGGGCGGCTGCTGGCGGAGGACTACGTCACGGCGCTGGCGGAGGACGGCTCCGGCAACCTGTTCATCGGGCATCGGCGCAAAGGCATCGGGGTCTACGGGGAGGCCGCCGCGCGGGGCTTGACGCCGCCGGAGGCGTATGGCGGCTACGTGGACGCGCTGCTGGCGCAGGGGAAGGGGCGGGTGCTGATCGGCACCTACGGGGACGGCCTGGCCTCCCTGTCCCCGCCGGACGCCCCCGCCACCTCAGCCGTCGCCGCGAAGGCACCTGCATCGTTCCCGCCTCTGCCCGCGCCCGCCGCACCGCCGACGCTGGCCCAGCTCAACCTGATGCTGCGGGCGGTGGAGGCGGTGCGGCCAGACCCGCAGGAATATCGGCCTCATGCCGTGGCGCTGGACCAGGACTGGGCCACGCGCGGCGACTGGCTGGGCCGCTACGGGCGCTACTGGGCCTGCCTTTTTGCGATTTGCTCCCCCAGCGACTACCAGTGGGGAGCGGGCTGGGAGCCGGTCAACTATGCCTCGCAGATGGGGCCGGACCACGACCCCGGCGACAGCCTGCGCTACTGGGTGCAGTGGCTTTATACTGCCGATCCGCGTGTGCTGGAGATGCCGCCCACCTACCTGGACAGCCGGATCAAGAAGGGGCTGACCGACGGCAGCCGGCCGCGCCGGGAGGCCGAGCAGGACGACCACAACGAGGCGAGGGACGCCATCTCCCACTCCGGGCCGGGGGTGTACGAGACGGTGACGGTCCCGCCGGGCCTGTACGTGCTGTCCGTGTACGAGATGAACAAGGACGGCCAGAGCTGGGACAACCGCTTCCGCGACTACCGGCTGTCAGTGCGGCCCCACGCGGCAAGTGATTTGGCAGACATCTCCGGCTTCGACCGTGAGCCTGAGTGGGCGCACGGGCGGGTGTGTCAGTTCTGGGGCGGCGTGTGGGAGCGGTTCCTGGTGCGGGGGCCGGTGACGCTGGACGTGGCGGTGGACCGCAACCACTCTCTCAACACCATCGTGCAGTCGGTGACGCTGGACCTCGTCGACGAGACGCCCCCGCCCTACTTGGGCACGGTGGACGATTGGGAGGAGGCACAGGCGCAGCAGATTAGTCTGTGGCGGAGCCAGCTGGCGCAACATCGCGCCGCCCCCTTCGCCCCGGCCACCTCTCCTTCGGAGGCGGCCGGCAGGCTTCTAGCGGCCCTGTCGCGGGCGCAGGCAATCAACTCGGCGTGGTGGGGCGTGAACGGGCGGCGCTTCTCCCTCCCCCTGGCGCGCTGGTATGCGGCCCAGGCGGCGCGTCCGGGGGCACGGCCCGATGCGGCGCAGTGGCGTCGGCTGGCGACCTGCGAGTACGCGGCGGGTCTGTACCCGCAGTGGGAAGACGCCCTGCGCCAAGCCGGTTTGACCCCGGCCCGTGACATAGAGAAGGCCCTCAGGTGGGATGGGGTCAGCAACGAAGGCCAAGACTTTGAGGTCGTGTTGGATTACCGAGCAACGCAAAAACAAAGGATGTCGATAGCAAAAATCGTAACAGAAACAGGCCAGCACATTTGGTTTGCCTCTGTACTACCCACAAGGAAAAACCATTGAACAACTTCTTTCGCTCAATCGGAGCGCAAAATTTACAACGGCAGCACGGCATGGTGCGCGTTGCCCTACTCGCTGGATTGGTGACACTCACTGCGAGCGGTGCATTTCTGATCAGACACAACACACTTTCCGCATACGCAAGTCGCTCTCACAACACGAGCGCAAGAGCGTCTGTCGGTTGCGGATGCAGTTTGGATAAAGTCTCTGACCTTACTGGATCATGGACACCGCCCGCAACGGATTACACGGCCCAAGAAATCGCACGGATGCCGACAGCACTTCTGCTTCCAGCGGGCAAAACGCTTTCGTTATGCATCTCAAAGACTGCTCCCACTCTTGCCCCCCCCCTGCGACCTGCTCCAGGTCTGGATGCAACTTTTCACGAGGGTGGTACATGGAGTGCCAAGTACGGACGAATTACCGACAGCGGCCAATACACAGCTCCGCGCTTCATTCCTGGAGGGGGCATTGATGCTGTTAGCTACGACTTTCCAGATCATCCTGAGTGGTCTAGCCTTCAGGTAAACATTCGTGTTTTACCTAATCCGGCTATTCCCGGATCGAGTTCTACTCCCTACATCCCGTTGTCATCAGAAATCAACTCTCAGGGGCAGGCCACTGGTAGTATCCATTGGGTGCCCGCTTTGCCACCTGGCGTCACCCCCCCGGACACGCTTGCAGACTTGAAAAGAGGGCCTATTGCGGTCGTTGGAGCGGGCTTGCAATTGGCACCACTTGTGACAATCGCCGAAACAGGTCCTTTGCCCACTCAAACCGTAGATGGTGTAAAATCTTATATTCTCCCCGCAACCAACAACGGTGAAGCAACGTCCGCACTATACGTTGTACGACCAGCATTAAGTACCACTCTCCTACAAGGCAAAGAGCTACCTATTTTGGCAGGCAACGCCAATAGTAATCCTGATCCCACGACTCAATCTGAAAATCCACCTTGCAAAGCAAACACTTACGAGGCAGACCCGATTGTTCCTGGCAATACAACAAAAACGCTTGCGCCCAACCAACCGTCACCCCTTGCCAGCGTCACGCTAAACGCGACTTTAGAAGCCACAGTCTTGAAAAGCTTTGGTATAAAAATCGGTGCGTCAGGCACAGTGAATGTGCTAGGGACCTACTACAATTGGCGGCAGAGTGGAACCAAAGTCGTCTATAAGTGCGTCAATGGACAGATGACATACGACTATACCGCACAATGTTTTATAACTGCAACGAGTCTACAGACGGTTCCGAATTGGGTCGCTTGGCAGTTCTACAACGAGCCACAGAATGGTCAACCTAACAACTGGTCAACCGTCTGGACGTGCAATCCACCGACGCCGTGACCCTAGTTCTGCCAACGACACAGTAGCCATTATGCCTGGTGGCTGACTCCTGACCTACCGGCGGCGGGGCAAGAGGGACGCCTGAGCGGGAGATAGGGTAACCGGCTCGGCGGGCGGTCAATGCGGTGATGCCCACCGCACCAGCGCCGGACATACCAAAGGCCGTCGGGAGACACTCCCGGCGGCCTCGGAGCCGTCATTCCCCGCCGGAGCCGGACGCCCCCGACGCATCGCCGGGGGTCCCGCCCTGGTCCGGCCCGGTGTCGCCGCCGGGGTCCAGCACCGTCAGGCTGGAGTCCTCCGGCTCCGCGTCCACGTCGCCCTCCCGCTCATCCACCGCCCCCGCCGTGTCCATTCGGTCCGGCGGCGTGTCAAACTCGCTTCGCATCTCTGCGCCCCCTTTCACTGCTGCGGCTGAAACTCCACGCTGGCGGAGTTGATGCAGTAGCGCTGCCCGGTCGGCGCGGGGCCGTCGTCGAAGACGTGTCCCAGATGCCCGCCGCAGCGGGCGCAGGTCACCTCGGTGCGGCGCATCCCGAACGACCGGTCTTCATGCAGTTCCACCGTGCCCGGCTCGGCGTCGGAGAACGACGGCCAGCCGCAGCCGGAGTCGAATTTCGTGCCGGACGCGAACAGTGTCTGCCCGCAGCCCGCGCAGGCGTAACTGCCGTCGGCCTTGAGGTCATAATACTTGCCGGTAAACGGGCGCTCCGTGCCCTTCTGGCGCAGCACTTTGTATTGCTCCGGCGTCAGCCGCTCACGCCATTCCTGTTCCGTCTTTGTCACATTGTCCATGCCGAGTTCAACACAAAACGCGGGGGAAAAGTTCTCCGGGGCGGCTGCTCAGGGGACGTGGATGCGGTGGTAGCGGGCCTCGACCAGCATGAACAGACTGTAAGCGACCAGCCCCACGGCGACCGCGCAGAGAATCCAAGGTCCCCCCGGCTGATGCGCCAAAGACGTCTGCGCTCCCTGCATGCCACGCACCCCCTGTGAACTGGAAGAAAGGGCGGCGTGAGTCAGGTAGATTCCGATCAGGCCGAAGACGACGCCTCGCGCGCCGTACCCCAGCCGACCCAGGCCGATCACCGCCGACCGCTGCTGCGGCTTCAGGCCCGCCAGGTCCAGCTTGTCTACGAACGGGGCCTTGTACGCCGCGTAGAGGTTATACAACCCCACGGCGACCACCAGCAGGCCCGCCGCGCCGACGAGCCACTGACCTGACGGCGCGGACAGCATTCTCGCCGTCAGGGCCTGCGCCCAGTTGCCACGGTCGGTGGGTGATCCGGTGAGCAGGCGCAGCGCCGTCCATGCCAGGCCGCCATAGATCAGGCCGCTGACGGCGTACCCGATGCGGGTCACGATCCCTTTGGCGTCGGTGCCCTCATGCTCCACGTCCAGCAGGGCGGTGAGGATGCGCCACAGGGCATAGCCGACCAGACCGATGGCGACAAGGGCGAGCAGGATGCGCCCGAACGGCTGGCCGAGGATGACTTGCAGGGCGCCCTGGGTGTTGGTCGGGCCACGACCGACGCCGAAGGACGCCTGCATAGCGAGGACGCCGATGACCAGGTAGATGACGCCCTTGGCGCCGTAGCCAAGCCGGGCGAGCCGTTCCACCCACGGCTTTGTCTGTTGGGCGGCCTGCGCGGCGGCCCCACTCGCCTGCCTGACGGCGTCCGACTTGAGGGTACTCATGCTGACGGTTTTCCCCATGATGGGGCGCACGAAACGTGCGCCGCTCACCGCCGCAGCCGCCGGGTCGGGGCCTGGGCGGGGATGAGCCGGGCGAAGTCCTTCGGCTCGGTGTCGTTCAGGTCGCGGTCGGAGAATAACCGTTCCCCGGCGTGATAAAAGGCCGTGGCGATGAATTCGGCGCAGGAGTATTTGCCGTAAGGGACGATGTTGAAGTGCAGGCGCAGGAAGACGTGTTCCAGGAGGATGACCAGCATATCCACGCGGTCATAGCCGGCCCCCTGCTGGCTCTGCGCCCAGGCCAGCGCCGCACCGCCCTTGCCCTCCGGGGCAGGGATGACGACATAAGCGCCCTCGCGCCCCCGCAGGTCGTTACAGGCGACGCCGCGCGGGCGGGCCTCCCAGACGCGGCCCTCGCCCGCGTAGATGGCGACGTGGTAGTACTTGGACAGAGTCATCAGTTTGATGAAGTCGTCCATCAGCCGGTGGGGGCGAAAGAACAGAAAGATATCGCCGGGCTTCGCCTCCGGGGGCGCGGTCTCGGAAGGGCGTTTCATAGGCGCGGGTCCACCAGCACTTTGAGGGCACCGGGGGCGACGCAGATCGTTTGGGGGGTGAGGCCAACGATTCGGTCATCGGCGTGGACGTTGCGCGCGTGGTCCGAGGAGATCGTCACCGTCCTCGCCCGCGCCACGGCGACGTGGGGCAGGTCCAGGTGCATCTGCGCGCGCAGGGCGCGCCCGTAGTCCGGCAGGTCGCGTCGGGGGATGTCGCCGAGAATGACGACGTCCAGCAGGCCGTCCGCGACGTCCGCTTCGGGCGCGAGCGGGACCGCCTGGGCGATGCGATAGGTGTTGCAGACCTCGATGGCGGTGGCCCTCCCTGAGAGCGCATGGCCGTCCAGCGTCAGCGCGAAATGGCGGGCGCGGAACGCCAGGCCGAGCCGGGCGAGGGCGTACAGGCCCCGCGCGAAGTTTTTGTTGGTCCCCTGCCCGTAGAGGGCGAGGGCGTCCGCGAACAGGCCGACTCCCGCCGACTCGGTGAAGTACTGGTCGCCGATCCGCCCCAGGTCCACCGACCGCGCGACGCCGTCCCGGAGCATTCTGAGGGCTTCGGGCAGGTTGTGAGGAAGACGCAGGGTGGCGGCGAAGTTGTTGAAGGTCCCTTGAGAGAGAATGACCAGCGCCGTGTCCGTGTGGGCCAGCTCCTGAACGGCGAGGCGCACGGTGCCGTCGCCTCCCGCGACCCCGACCCGCTCGGCCCCGGACGCGACAAGTTTCCTCAGCTCCCGGCGCATCTCATCAGGCGTCCCGGTGCGGATGATGCTGATGGTGACGCCCGCCTCACGGGCCATGCGCTGGAGCTGCGTACTGACGGACTGACCGTGCAGCGCGCCCGCGCGCGTATTCATCAGGACGGGGCAGGACTGACTCATGGGATCGCCTCCGTTTGAGCGGCAACGCTCCGGGCTGGGGGCAGCGCGAGGCATAGCCGGAGCCACGCGAACCCGGCGGCGAAGCCCGCCAGGACATCCGTGGGATAGTGAACGCCCAGCGCGACGCGGCTGAAGCCGATGCCGAGGATGAGCAGGGCCGCGACGGGCCGGACCCAGGCCCGCCGGGGCGTGTCGGCCCGTGTCAGCCGGTCCGCCAGGAAGCCGTACATGGTCATGGCGAAGAACGAGTGGCCGGACGGGAACGAGTTGCCCAGGTGCGCTAACGCGAGCGACGGGCGGGGGCGGTGATAAAAGAGCTTGAGGCCGGTGACAAGGCCCTGGCCCCCGCCCAGGGCGATCAGCAGGCGCAGGGCGTCGGGCCGCAGGCGTGGGCGGGCGAACACGGCGAAAAGGCTCAACATGGAGAGCGGGATGGACACCCATCCGCTTCCCGCCAACGAAACGCTCTGCATCAATGTCCGCAGGAGCGGCGTCCGGTGCAGCATGAAGTACCGCACGGCGGCCGTGTCCGATGTCTGCGTCGTCCCGGCGCGGACTTCATGGGCCAGCCAGAAGAAAACGACCGCCGAGCCGAGGGCCAGGAATGTCATCGGGCCGAACCGCCGTGGGATTGGGGCCGGGGAAAACGTCATGCCACATCGTACCGTAAAAATGCCGCTCCGTGCCACCCCCTCGCCGTGGCCCGCCGTCGTTGACAAACACCCCCTGGACTCCGGTACACTGGGCACGGCGCTTGGAGGCCATGCCCTGGGATGACGACACTCGCCGAGCTGCTGTGCCGGCACGGCGCGGCGTCGCTGGACAAGCAGGACGCGCTGGCGGACCTGATCGGAGATTTGGGCTGGGCGGTGGACCTGGTCGCGGGGACGATCACGTTCGGCGACCGGCACACGTTCGGCATTCAACTGCTGGGCACGGAGTCCTGGGAGGACGACACCTGGCTGTGGGCCTGGGCCAACGAGGCGAGCGGCCTGCCGTCCCCCGTGGTGCAGGCGGCCCGACAGGTGCGGGAGTACGGGATCGGGAGCGCCGTCCGCGAACTGACCCTGGCGCAGTTCGGGCTGGACCTGGCCGACGGGCACACGCTGAGCATGGTCGCCTGCGGCCTGTGCGGCGCGGACGCCTACTACCGAGGCCCTTACGACCGTGGCGCGGCGTTCTTCCTACTGACGGCCCCGGAACTCCATGAGGAGATGCCGCTGTCGCTGGTCCGCATGGCCCGCCTGTTCAACACCTACATCGGGCGCTTCCCCTGTGACCAACGCGAGGCCCTGCGCGCCTACGCCGCGTACAAGGGTTTCTCATGCGCCGATGCCGGGAACGAACTGGTCGGCACGTCGTCCCAGGGATCGTCCCTGCGGGCGACCTTCGACGGCCAGGGCCGGATGTCCGAGATGAGCCTCCATATGCAGGGCACACCCGCCCCCGTCTCGAACAAGAAGAAGCCGTGGTGGCGCTTTGGGAGATGACAGAAGCCGATGAAATACCTGATGCTGATTCCCGACGGCATGGCCGACCTGCCGCTGGCCGAACTGGACGGTCAGACGCCCATGCAGGCGGCCCGGACGCCCAATCTGGACGCGCTGGCCGAAGATGCGCTCGTCGGCGCGGTGTTGACCGTGCCGCCGGGGATGTATCCCGGCAGCGACGTGGCGAACATGAGCCTGCTCGGCTACGACCCGCGTAAGTATTACACCGGGCGCGGCCCGATTGAAGCCGTGGCGATGGGCGTCCCGCTGGACCGGGGCGACGCCGCCTATCGCTGCTCCCTGGTCACGTCGGACGGCGAGACCATGCTGGACTATTCCAGCGGCCACATCAGCACCGAGGAAGCCCAACCCCTGATCGAGCTGATTGACAAGAAACTGGGCGGCAGCCGCCTAAACTTTTATGTCGGCGTTCAGTACCGACACATCATGGCCTGGCGGGGCGGCGCGGTGGACGTGCGGACCGTCCCGCCGCATGACATCATCGGTCGGCCGCTCGCACCTTACTGGCCCGAAGGCGACGGCGCGGATAAACTCAAGCAGTGGATGTTCGACTCATTGGAGATTCTGGACGACCACCCCATCAACCGCCGGCGGCGCGAGGAGGGACTCGCGCCCGGCAACATGATCTGGCTCTGGGGCCAGGGCTACGCGCCGAGCCTGCCGAACTTCCTGCAAACGTTCGGCAAGCGCGGCGCGCTTATCACCGCCGTCGACGTGGTGCGCGGCCTGGGCCGGGCGACGGGGCTGGATTTGGTCGCCGTCCCCGGCGCGACGGGCTACATTGACACCAACTATCGGGGCAAAGCCGACTATGCGCTGGCGGCTCTGGACACCCACGACTTCGTCGCCATCCACGTCGAGTCGCCGGACGAGTCCGGCCATGAGGGCGACCTGGAACACAAGCTGCGCGCCATCGAGGACATTGACGCCAAGATCGTCGGCCCGCTGCGCGAGGGAATGCACAAGCGCGGCCCGTACCGCCTGCTCGTCGTCCCCGACCACATGACGCCCATTGTGTTGCGGACCCACAAGGAAGGCCCGGTGCCGTTCCTGCTGTACGACTCGGAGAAGCCCAACACGGCGTCCCACTTCCCCTTCGACGAGCGCGCCGTGGACGAGGCGACCACGCAGGTGGATGACGGCACACGGCTGATACGGATGCTGTTCGCGTGAGCGTTTAGAAAGACGGAATGGATGCGTGTTCTTGTGACGGGGGCGTTCGGCAGGGCCGGGCGGCGGGTGGTGGAGGAACTTCTGGCGCACGGCCACCAGGTGCGCGGGCTGGATCGTGTGCCGGTGCCGGATGCGCTGCGGGGTGGGGGCATGGAGCCGGTCTTCGCGGACGTGGCCGACCCGCTGGCGATGCTGGCGGCGGCCCAGGGCTGCGACGGCCTGATTCATCTGGCCGCCTACACGGCCCCCCACGGCGTCCCGGCGTCGGAACTGCTGCGGGTCAACGTGATCGGGACGCAGAACGCCCTGGACGCCGCCGTGGCGGCGGGGATGCCGCGTGTGGTCCTCACCAGCAGCATCGGCGCGCTCGGCGTCTCGTTCCCCACGCACCCGTGTCTGCCGGACTACCTGCCCGTGGACGCCGCCCACCCGCGCCGCCCGCAGGACGTGTACGGCCTGTCCAAGCTGATGAACGAGGAGGCCGCCGCCGCTGTGACCCGCCGGGAGGGCATCGCCACCCTGGTCCTGCGCCCACCGGCGATCTGGGACATGGCGCGCGCGCGGGAACGCGGCTGGATGTCCCAGGAGCGGATGCGCGACGATCCCGGCCGCATGAAGAAAGACCTGTGGGCCTACATCGACACGCACGACTTCGCCGTCGCCTGCCGCCTGGCCGTCGAGTCCTCCGTGACCGGCCACCACATCATTTTCACCATGGCCGAAGACGTGGCCGCCGACCTGCCCCCGGCGGAGCTTGCTGAGCGCTTCCTGCCGCAGCTCGCCGAAGACGCCCGCCGCCTCGCCCGCCCCTGCTTTTACGACACCCAGCCCGCCCGCGACCTCCTCGGCTTCGTCGCCGCCCGCACCTGGCGTCAGGTGTTGGAAGAGGCTGATTGACCGCCCCCGCAACCTCATGTTTCATTGCTGTCGTGCCTGGGAACAGTGTGCTGCTCCGTGCAAGACCGCCACGCGCCGAAATCCAAACCGTCCCGGCGTGGGCGCTGCGTCCAGGGCTTATTCATGCCTGGACACGAGACAGAAGGAAACTGCTGAAATGAACTCGTTCCATCTCTGCGCGCCCTCTGCGCGCCCTCTGCGCGCCCGTTAGCGTCGGCCTCTGCGCGCCCTCTGCGCGCCCTCTGCGCGCCCGTTAGCGTCGGCCTGACTGCGCTGGCCCTCCTTTGCCTGACTACCCCTCAGGCGAATGCCTCTCCCAACCTCTTTACCAACGGCGACTTCAGCCTGGGCAACACTGGTTTCCAAAGCGACTATGCAACGCCATTCCCAAACTACCCGAACACGACGCCTGGGTACTATGTTGTCGGCACGAACCCACAAACGTATAGCCCAAACTACTGGGCCTCCTTCGGAGATCATACTACGGGAACCGGCAATATGCTGATAGCGGACGCTGCCACCACGCCCGATCAATATGTCTGGCAAGAGACCGTTTCCGGGCTTTCCATCGGAAGCCTTTATACGTTCTCCGGCTATGTTGCCTCAAATAATCCAAGCTTGAGCAGCCCTGCCGTCATCGAACTCGCTGTCAATGGGACGCAAATCGGGACCACGACGAGTCCAACGAGTCCGGCTGGCAGCTTCACATTATTCAGCACGGACTGGACCGCGACATCATCGAGTGCGGCGTTCCAAGTATACGACAATAATTTCCAATACGCCTACAACGACTTTGCGTTAGATGATATGTCGCTTACAACGCCCAATGCCACCCCCGCCGTGCCGGAACCCGCGCCGCTCGCCCTGCTCGCCCTGGGCCTGCTGCCGGTGGGTGTACTTGTCGCTAGGAAGAAGATCGCCCCCTAGTCCTAATTCTGGGGGAACCAGAACGGGGAAAGCGCCCCGGCTCCCTGCGGAACCGGGGCGCTCTTTCTTGTGGCGTCAGGCCACTTGCAACTCTTGCGGCGTGGCTTTCTTAAGTAGGCGATAGAAAGTCTTCATATCTGCTACGCCCCACCACTCGACCGAATGTTCCGCCCGCAGAAGATCGCCGTCGTAGAGTGCCTCTTCGGCGGGGGCTACGGGCAAGGAAATACGAGCGCCGCTGTCGGCGTGGCGATATTCCACAAAGGGAAACCCTAGTTCGTTCTTGCCGTAAGTGGGTGTATATCCCAGCCCGAGGAGTGTTTGTTCCAGTGCGCCGCGTGTTGTCTTGAATGGCGCTTCAAATGTTCTCATTCCTGATCCTCCCTCCTGCGGTTTTTGACTTCAGCGAGATGCCGTACTGCATTCAGATCAAACACATCCGTTCGCGGGATATGGAGGGTGATCGTCTTGCCCGCCGAAAACAGGTTAAACCCTGCCAGTCGGCGGAAGTAATCCTTGATGTCCAGCCAGTAGGCCGTCTCGCGCTGAACGTCGTAGAGAACGAGGACAACAGGCGATCTTTCCGTCAACCAGTGAACAGCGTCCGAACGGTCAATGCGGAACGGAATGCCTCCTTTGCCTCCACGTGTGAGTTTGTCCGTGGCTTTGACTTGAACACGAATGTCGCCCGCCTCCGGCTCACCGTTCACGTCGAACGTGAAGACGAAAAGATCATACCCGTAGTCGTGAAAGACACGCTCGACGGTGTGGCCGCAGAGCAGGACTTGTCGCTCTACGAAGTTGACGCTGAGATCGGCGATGACGTGTTCCCGCGTCCGCCGCTTCCGGGTGAGAGGCTTGTTCATGCACTGCGCTTCCCTGTTATTATGGCACAGACGCGCGCAAGTATGTACGGAAGGCGCGGTAGTCCTCCTCTCGCTGGTCAAAACTGCGGCCCATGGGGTTGATGACGATCTGGGGGGACGAGTGGTAGAGCGGCAAGAGCGTCAGGCCGTGCCAGGCAACGGGAGCAGCGTCGTGTTCGTGCGGGGGGTGGGGGGCGGCGCGATCAGGGCGAGGGTGGGGGGGACAAAGCCCCAGCAACCGGGGGGGGCGCTGAGGCAGTGGGGGGAAACATGGGCGTGTTCTCCGGTTTGTGTCGGGTGGCTACATCTCGGCGAGCATGAGGCGTTTGAGTTGGTGGAGGGCGCGGTTCTGGAGGCGGGAGACGTGCATCTGGGAGATGTTAAGCTGCTTGGCGACCTCGGCCTGGGACATGTCCTTAAAGAAGCGGTGGATGATGATGGCCCGCTCGCGCGGCTCCAGCGACTCGATGGCCTGGTCCAGATCGCCGTAAGCTTCCAGGGTTTGCAGGGAGTCGTCTTCGGCTCCGATGAACTCGGCCAGGGACAGCGGGGCGCTGTCCGAGTCGTGCATCATCTTGGAGTCCAGCGAGACCGTGTCGTAGGCGTTGCCGAGCTCGATGGCCTCCAGCGTTTCCTCTTCGGTGGCCCCGATGCGCTCGGCGACCTCCTGGATAGTCGGCGGGCGGCCCAGCTTGCTGCTCAGGGCTTCCTGGGCTTTGGAGGCAGTCTGGTTCAGCTCTTGCAGGCGGCGCGGGACCTTGAGGCTCCAGGCCTTGTCACGGAAGTAGCGGCGAATCTCGCCGACGATGGTAGGCGTCGCGTAGGTGGAGAACTTGGTGCCGCGCCCGGAGTCGAAGCGGTCAATGGCGTTGATCAGGCCGATGGTGCCGACCTGGATCAAGTCCTCCAGCGGCTCGCCCCGGTTGACGAATTTCCCGGCCAGGTAACGGACAAGATTTTGGTGCATGGCGACCAGCCGGTCGCGCAGGTGCGTGTCGCGCGTCCGCGCGTAGCGGGCGAACAGGGTCTCCGCGTCGTCCTGTGTCCAATCTGAGCCGGACTTCTTCTGTGTCATGGTCACGTGCTGTCTCTGCTTGCTAGAACGGCGTCATTCGGGGGCGTATTTGGTGAGGTGGACGGTGGTTCCGGTCGGCGCGGCGTCGATCTTGACGTCGTCTACCAGGATTTCCATCAGCAGCGCGCCCAGTCCCTGCTGGTCCACACCGGCCTCTTCCAGCAGGCGTGCCTCTTCGGACTGATGCCCGGCGGCGGCCTCCTGTGAGACGTCGTCCGCGACGGTGATGGTCAGTGCCTGCGGGTCAATGACGCTGGTGATGCGGATCACGGCGGCGGTGTCGCCCGCGCGCTCCACGGCGTGCGTACACGCCTCGCCGACGGCCAGGCGCACGTCCTCGACCTCGTCATAGGAGAACGGCATCCGGCTGGCGATGCCCAGCACGGCCAGGCGCGCGATGCCGACGAATTCGGGGCGGCAGGGGATGACCAACTCAACGGTGTCCGCACCGGGGGCAGTCGGCGGGGTCGCGCTCACAAGGACACCCCCTCTTTCGCGGCCGCTTCCTCTTCCGTGGCGTAGATGTCGAAGATCTTGTCCAGGCCGGTGATCTCGAAGATGCGCAGGATGCGCATCCCCGGCCCGACCAGGACTAGGTTCCCCTCGCTCTCGCGCAGGCGCTTCAGGCCGCCGATCAGAACGCCCAGCCCGGTGCTGTCCAGGTACTCGACTTTGGACAGGTTGATGATGACGTGCTTGACGCCGCCCTCAGCGAGATGGACGATGTCCTGCTTGAGCTGCGGCGACGTGTACACGTCCACCTCGCCCTCAATCTCCAGGAGGCACGTCGTCTCGTTGGGGGTGCGGCTGTTCATGGTCAGGTTCAAAGCAGTCTCTCTTTCTGTGATCTCTCCGTGCGCGTCATCAGGTTTCCTCGACGCCGGGGCCGATGGCCTCTTCCAGCGTCTCCCGCTGCGTGGCGGCATACCCCCGGCCGCTCTCGACGGCCTGCTCGACCTGGGAGCGGGTCTGTTCCAGCAATTCGGCCACGCCGTCGGACAGCTCGTTGAGGACGCGCTGTGTGCGCTCGCGCAGGTCTTCCACTGATTCGGCCATCTCGGCGTGGCCCCGACGGGTCGCCCGGAGCGCCAGCCCCAGCCCCAGCAGCGCGCCGACGCCCAGCCCCAGCCCGACCAGCAGGCCGACGTGCGGCCCGCCCCCGGCTCCTTGTCCGTCCTGTGTCGTGGAATCCGTCAAAGCTGCCTCTGAATCGTGCCGCCGCCCAAAACAGCGTCGCCGTCATAAAGAACCACGGCCTGCCCCGGCGTCACGGCCCTCTGGGACGTGTCGAACCGGACGACGATCTCGCCGTCGCGCGGACCTGATCGCACGGTGGCCGGGACGGCGACCATGTTGTAGCGGATTTTCGCCGTGACCGACCGAGAATCCTCTACGCCCGCGATGCCGACCCAGTTCAGGTCGTCTGCCACCAGGCCGGGGGCGAGCAGGTCGTCGTTGCCGCCGACCACGACCGTGTTGGTGTCCGCGTCAATCCCGACGACGTACAGCGGGATGGGGGAGCCGACGTTGAGCCGCTTGCGCTGGCCGATGGTGTAGAACGCGATGCCGTCGTGTCGGCCTCTTTTTTTGCCCGCCGTGTCCACGATGTCGCCCGCGAGAACGGTCTCCGGCGCGGTCTCGGCCAGGAAGTCCGTGTAGGAGCCGCCCTGCACGAAGCAGATCTCCTGCGAGTCCGGCTTGTTCGCCACGGCCAGCCCCAGCTCGGCGGCGACGGCGCGGGTCTCGGCCTTGTTGGCGACCTCGCCCAGCGGCATCAACGTGTGCGCCAGTTCATCTTGGGTGAAGTGGTAGAGTGCGTAAGTCTGATCCTTGTCGGAGTCCAGTGCCCGGCGCAGCTGCCAGCGCCGCCGATCCTCCGAGAACTCGACGCGGGCGTAGTGTCCCGTTGCCAGGAACTCCGCGCCCAGCGCCCGCGCCTTGCCGAGCAGGGCGTCGAACTTGACGTACCGGTTGCAGTTGACACAGGGGTTGGGGGTGCGGCCGCGCTTGTACTCGTCCACGAAGTTGCCGATGACCTTCTCGGCGAAGAACTCTCGGAAGTTCAGGACGTAGTGGGGAATGCCCAGGCGTCCCGCCACCCGCCGGGCGTCTTCCACTGCGCCGAGCGAGCAGCAGCCCGCGCCCTTGGTCTCGGTCGCGCTCTCCTGCCAAATTTGCATGGTGACGCCGAGGACGTTGTAGCCCTGGCGCAGCAAGAGTCCGGCGGCGACCGAGGAGTCGACGCCGCCGCTCATGGCGACCACGACGGTGGGTTTGGTGTGTGTCATTGTGTTCGAATGAACCCTCGCCCAGAATTGGGAGAGGGTCGGTCGCTTGCGACCGGGGTGAGGGCCGTCTCCTACCCGTTCGCCAGGCGGGCGATGGCCTTGGCGTAAATCTTGGCGGCGAGGACTAACTGATCCACCGGCCAGTTCTCATCGGCCTGGTGGGCGACGCCGGGTGTGCCGGGAAAATCCGGGCCGAAGGCGACGCCGTGCGTCATGGCGCGGGCGTAGGTCCCGCCGCCGATGGTCTTCGGGGGCGCGTCGTCGCCCGTCTCCGCCCGGTAGACCGACAGCAGCGTCTCCACCAGCGGGTCGTCCTGCGGCACGTACAGGGGCCTCTGGTCGGTGATGTCCGCAATGGTGAACCGCGACTGGGCCACAACGGGTTCCAGCTTGGCCCGCAGCGTCTCCACGTCCCAGGTGACAGGGTAGCGCACGTTGAATGTCAGCGTCAGGTGGTCGTCATCCAGGGCGGCGATGCCGAGGTTGCAGGTGAGCGGGCCGGCCACGTCGTCCGCCCCGGCGATGCCTAGTGCGCCGCCGGTGGTGTCACGGCCCCAGGATCGGATGCGCTCGATCATCTGTACCTGGTCCTCCTGATGATCCAGCAGGTACAGGGCGTCGCAGAGCAGCACGACGGCGTTGATGCCCTCGTCGGGGGTGCTGCCGTGCGCGGAGACGCCCTTGGCCGTCACGCGCAGCCGCTCGCCGTCCATCTGCTCGGTCTTGATGCCGATTACGCTCTCCAGGCGTGATCTCAAAGCCGCCCAGGGCGCGTCGTGCTGACGTAAGATCGCCTCCGCCGAGTCGGGGACCATGTTGGCCCGCCGCCCGCCGTTCAGGGACTGCATGTGGATGCGCTCGCCCTCCTCGGGGCAGGGCCGGGTGAGCGTGACGTTGGCGATGCCCTTCTCGGCGTAGACCAGCGGGAACATCCCGTCCGGGGTGAAGCCCGTCGCGGGCATTTCTTCAGAAGCAAAGTAGTGTTTGACGCAGCCGAAGCCGCTTTCCTCGTCCGCCCCCAGAATCATACGGAGCCGCTTGCCTAGGGGTACGCCGCACTCCTTGACGGCCAGCATCCCGAACAGCGCGGCCATCGCCGGGCCTTTGTCGTCAATCGCGCCGCGCCCGTAAAGCTTGCCATCGGCGATCTCGCCGCCGAACGGCGGGTGGCTCCAGCCGTCGCCTTCGGGGACGACATCCACGTGCGCCAGCACACCGACGATCTCAGCGTCCGGCCCGACGCCCTCGGCGACCCACTCGGCGTGGCCCGCGTAGCCGTCCAAACTCTTGATGGTCAGCCCGTGTTCCTCGGCGAACCCCAGGGTCAGGTCCAGCGCGCGGCGGGTCTGCGCCCCGAACGGAGCGCCGGGTTCAGGCTGTCCCTTGACGCTGGGGATTTGCAGCAGCCGCTGCGTCTTTTCCAGCAGCTCGTCCCGGTGGGCGTCCACCCAGGCCGAAAGTTGCTGGTCGATCTGCGAGAAAATCTGGTTGGACGTGTTCACCGGCAAGGCCCCGTTTCTTGTGCGGCGCATCCGCCCCGTCCATTATCCATATCCGCCCGCCCAGCGTCAAGGAGGCAGGCGGGGCAGGGACGAGTGACTGAAGTCACTCGCTACGCAATGGCCGTCCAGGGGACGGAGGACAAGCCCGGCTACCGGTCCACTTCTTCCGTCCCCTGGACGGCCTCGGCGAAGCCGACTAGCGAGTGACTTCAGTCACTCGCCTGCGCCTTCCTCGCCTCCATCTGCCGCTTGATGTCCCCTTCACGTCCGTTCTCTGTCGGCTCGTAGTACGGCTGCGACTGGACGCCTTGGGGCAGATACGACTGGGCGATCCAGCCGCCGGGGTGATCGTGGGGATACAGATAGGGCGTGTCATCGGCGGCCTTGCCCCGGCCCGTGGCGCTGCGGCTGTCGCGCAGGTGCTTGGGGACCGGGTGCGCCCGGCCCTCCTGCACGTCGGCGAGCGCGCGCTTGAGGCCGACATACGAGGCGTTGGACTTGGGGGCGGCGGCCAGATAGGTCACGGCCTGCGCGAGCGTGATCTGCGCTTCGGGCAGGCCGACGTACTCCACGGCGTGGGCGGCGGCGTTGGCGACCACCAGGGCCATCGGGTCGGCGTTGCTGATGTCTTCGGAGGCCAGGATGACCAGCCGACGGGCGATGAAGCGGGCGTCCTCGCCCGCCGTCAGCATCAGGGCGAGGTAATACAGCCCGGCATCCGGGTCGCTGCCCCGGATGGACTTGATGAAGGCGGAGATAGTGTCGTAGTGGGCGTCGCCCGTCTTGTCGTAGATCAGGGCGCGCTGCTGGAGGGCCTCCTCGGCGACGGCCCGCGTGATGCGTCGCACGGCGTCGGCCTTGCGCGATTCGGGCCGTGTCGTCTGCGCGGCCAGTTCCAAAGCATTCAGCGCCGTGCGCGCGTCCCCGCCGGACTTGTCCACCAGATGCGCCCGCGCGTCCGGCTCCAGCGCGACATTCAATGCGCCCAACCCACGCTCCGTGTCCGTGGCCGCCCTGTCCAGCAGCCGCGCCATGTCGTCATCGGAGAGGGGCTGGAAGGTGAAGACGCGCGCGCGCGACAGCAGCGGCGCGTTGACCTCAAAGTAGGGGTTCTCGGTGGTCGCCCCGATCAGGACGAACGTGCCGTTCTCGACGTGCGGCAGGAGCGCGTCCTGCTGGCCCTTGTTGAACCGGTGAATCTCGTCAATGAACAGCACCGTCTTCGTGCCGTACAGCCGTCTTCGAGTCGCCGCCCCCTCGATTACCTTGCGCAGTTCCGGCAGGCCGCCGGTGACGGCGGAGAACGGCTCGAAGTTCGCCTTGGTGGTCCCGGCGATGATGCCCGCCAGCGTACTCTTGCCGACGCCCGGCGGGCCGTAGAAGATCACCGAGGTCAGCGCGTCTTCCTCGATGGCCCGCCGCAGCAGTGAGTCGGGTCCCAGAATGTGCTGCTGCCCGAAAAACTCTTCCAGCGTGCGTGGGCGCATCCGTGCCGCCAGCGGCGTGTTCGGCTCCGCCTTCTTCGGCCCCGGACCGTCTTCGAACAAATTCATGGTTTTGTCGGCATTCTCGCCTCAAGAGGCAGGGTAAGCGTCAGCGGCGTCGTGTCCACGTCCGCGCGCTGCCGCACGGTGACGGTGAAGTCGTGCAGGCCGGTCGGGGTGCCGACGTGCGCGCTGTTCAGTGAAAGGTTTTCCATGTACATCGGCGCGCCACCTGTGTTCACCCAGGGGCCGTCGCCGACCCAGGAAGACGGCACGACGATCTCCGCCGTGACGGGCTTCCGGTAGCGACGCCAGAGCGGCGACTTGGGGAGGGCGGCGGGGCCGCTGTGGCTGGTGGTCATCTGAAAATACAGCGCCGTGTCGCCGCTGCTGGGGGACTGCTCGGCGAGCACGGGCGAGAGGTCCTGGGCCGGGAGTGTGACAGTGATGCCGCTGGGCGTCGTAAGGGAGCGCGGCTTGGCGGCGGACACGAGGTAACTGGCCGTGCCGCCCTGGAGCCGACCGCGAACGATGTGTACCTGGTGAAACGTCACCCGCTCATCGAGAGTGTCATAGGCGCGCACCGTGGCACCGAATCTGACCAGGCGCTCCTGCGTCGCATAGGGGTTAAGGGAAGGGTCAAGGAAAGGCGACTCCTGCTCGAAACCGACCCACGTCGGCCCGCCGCTCTTCGACAAGGTGGCGTTGTCCGGCAGGGACTCCGTCTGCGTGTTCGTCGACGCCGGCTGGTAGCCGTCCTGCACCCACTCCGGCGTCATGGAGGCGAAGCCGATGTCCCTCTGGAGGGGCTTACCGCCGAGGCCCGTTTCGGGCGCCGCGCCGGGGGCGGCGCTCACGAAAGCGCCGAGGTCAATCTGATGGCGGGTGGGGTCCGGGGTCGGGTCATCGCCCTGGACCGGCGCGAATATCCAGGCGTGGAACGACAGCCGGAGGCCGGCCGCCGTGACCACGGGGGTGAGCGGTGTGTTCGGCGCAAGCAGGTGCTGCATCGGCGGCAGGTGCGTGATTCGCCAGTGGGCCGTGTGGCCGTGATCGTCCGCGATGGTCACATCAAAATACTTTACACTGTCCGGGTATCCCGCCGGAATGACAAAAAGCAGGGGCGGAATAATCAGCGGGCCGGGATTCAGCGCCACCTGCTGTCCCGTGGAGGCCCGCGCTGTGGCAGTGTACTGGGGGGAGCCGAGGGGCAGCACCGTGGGTGGGTTAACCCAGAGGCCGATCCCGGACTCCATGATCCCGCCTTCGGGGTCGTCGCCCACCTGGAAGGAGAGATCGTTCGGCGGCGAGGCCAGATGCAAAACGGTGAGCAGATGCCGGAGCGGGCCGCCCTGTTGGTAACTGTAGTTGCCTGTGCTGTCCCCCTGCGTGACGGCGACGAGATGGAAGCCGCCCTCTGCGGCGGGCGTAGAAGGGTCCCACTGTAAGCCTCTGCCTCTGTCCGACGGTGGGTGACGCGCGGCGAGGACGATGACCGCCGCCAGCAGCGCTAGGAACCCCCCTGTTTTTATGGACCTTTTGGCAGGCATATCGCTACGGTGATTGTAGCACATCCCGACAACTGACAACGGGGGAGTCGGTCAAGCGCGGCCTCGTGATACAAGCAAAACTCAAAAAGCGACTTCAATGGACGCCCTCGTACTTGGCGAGCAGTGCCCGCGCGCGGTCCAAGTGCCCGGCGATGACCAGGGGAAAGAATTCGTCAAGTTTCGCGCTCACGGACCGATCTTCGGCATACTTTCGGCGCAGCAGGTACCACTCCACCGGCAGGCGCAGGTCGGCGGATGTCGGGGCGAAACCAGGGTCCAGGTATTGCCTGCGAAGCCGTTGCGTCGTCTGAAGATCACGATAGCCGTACTCGACCGACGGCTCGATCTGGGTCCCCTCACCCCAGTCGTTCCACGTCACGATCTGCACGATGGGGGCACGGCTCCGCAGCGCTTTGGTGAGTGTGTCTGCGTAAGTGCGTCCCTCGTTGTCGTCAATGTGCCCGTAGGAGTTCCCGATCCCCGCTTGCTGGTAAATGTCGTCGAAGCGGGGGTAGGCGGCGGCGATGAAGAGCGGCCAGTCTTGAGCGCGCCGGTAAAAATCATCCTGTTCCAGCAGGGCCTGCGCCGTGCCGCCGCTGGGGGAGGGCCAGCCGAAGCCGCCGACGGACGCCGTCGGCTCCCGCCGGTCCGACTCGGTGAAATAGAGCGGCATTTGCGGCAGCACCGAGAACATCTGGTTCCACTGATCGTCGTCATAGAAGGGTGTCCCGAACGAAAGTAGGACGGGGCGGCCTTCCGATCTCAGGTAAGCGGGCAAGGAGAAGAAGTGTGCCTGCATCCACTGCATCAGGCGCTGACCGTGCGCGACGGCGTCGGACGCCGGGAACACGCCGGCGGCGATCTCTTTGGGCACCGTCTGATCTTCATAGCAGATGGCGAAGCGCAGACCGGCCTTCTGTAGAATGGGGATGAGACGCTCCGTGCTGCGGTTGTTCATGCCGTAATCCAGAAAGTCGTCGTTGCCGTACCAGTCAACGATGACGCCGTCAATCCCGGCCAGCTTCATCAACAGCGCCTGGCACTTCAAGGCATCGGGGTCATCCGAGTCATAGGGGCCGATCAGCGGGGCGTAATGCGAGGCGACCCCGCGCCGCCCGTTCACGACCTTGTCCGGGTCGTAATGGTTCATGGTCCAGTGCCATCCCCACTGCGGGCTGAACGGCTTGGCCTGGAACCACGGCATATAGTGCGCCATCAGCATCCGTCTGGTCGTGGGCCTGGCGGCTTGAGAGGGCACCGGCAGGAAGGCGGGCAACACAGTAAGGATCAACGCAGCAAGTGTGCCGGTAACTTTCAGCGGCAGGATCATTTCTCCAGGTCTCCTCAAAAATGGCCGACAGAACACCAGCGCCCGTTCTTCAAGGGGCGCTGGTGTTCGGCAACGGGTTGCCTTGACGGCACATCAGTCAGTAGGGGTTGCCGCCGATGATGGTCTGATACTGGCCCTCAACATAGATGTTCTTGTACCAGTTGAGGTTGCCCTTAATGATGCTCTTGACGTGGCCGTCGGAGAACAGGAAGTTGCTGGCCGTGTCTCCGGCGTGCCGGTAGCGCGGCATCATGTCGCAAGTGTTCCACTGTGGCCCTGCGCCGTAGGTACTCATGTCGGGCGTCAGATCACAGTTCCCCGATGTGCCGTTGAGGTCAATGTGGTCGGGGTAGGTGTAGTTGTTGGCCGCCGTGCCGCCGCCCGTCGACGTCCACATCCCCTCCCAGGGCTGGAATTGCAGCTCGCTGGTGTTGCCGACATTGAGGCCCTTCTCGCAGACCAGGACCGTCTCCGCAGGGCTCTGGAGGACCGCGAGCGTCGGCGGCGGCCATCCGTTGCCGCCGGGGCCTGCGCTCAAACCTGGGCCTGAGGTCATCAACAGCCAGTTCGCGCCGTAGTTTCCCGGCTGCGGCACGGACAGGTCGGGGCAGGTCCAGATGCCGCCGGCACCGCTGTAGTAGCCGTTGCCGTAGGTGTTGCCGTTCTTGACATACGGCCCCACCGCCTGGTACCAGCGGAGTTCGCTCCCGACCGGGGGGATGAAGTCGACCATCGGGAAGCACTCGTCGTTGTCCTGGTTGTATTGCAGGATGCCCAGGCCGATCTGTTTCATGTTGGAGACGCAGGTGATCTGGCGGGCCTTCTCGCGGGCCTGGGCGAACACCGGGAACAGGATAGCGGCCAGGATCGCAATAATAGCGATCACAACTAGCAGCTCGATGAGGGTGAAGCCTTGCTTTTTCATGGGGTCATTCCTTTTCTCGTCTTGGAGACATCGTCAGTCGTTGCAGAGAACCATAAACCAAGGTCGGGCCTTGCGTCAGTCCCTCCCTTCTGCGTAGGCTGTGGGGCGCATCACCGTGGTGGCGCGGGGAATCAAGTGCGACCGGAGGCGGACCTGCACCCCTTCTTTGCCGCTCTGGAGCGTCCGCAGCAGCAGTCGTCCAGCCTCCTCGCCCATGGCCTCGACGGGAGGACGAACCGTTGTCAGTCCGGCCACGCATGAGCGCGTGTCGTCATCGAAACCGACGAGGCCGAAGTCCCTCCCGGCCGTTTTGCCTGCTTCTGCGGCGGCGCGGAGTACGGCGTAGGCCGTGTGATCGTTGGGAGCGATGATCCCCGGCGGCTCTGACGAGTTGGACCATGTGGGCATATCGGTGAAGAGCGTCCTTGCCATTCGATAGGTGGCTAAATCGGAGGTCTCTTTGAAATACATCTCCTTGGTACGTTCAGCGGGGTAGACACGCATCGCCTCCTGTGAGCAGCCCGCGTGGCGGACCGCGTTGCAGGCCCCGGCGATCCGCTCGGTCAGCCACAGGTCTGCAAAGGGCGCAAGAAACACGAGATGGCGGTAGCCTTTCCGCAGCAGGTGTTGGGCCGCCTGATAGCCCGCGAACGGGTTGTCATAAAAGACCTGGGCCAGCGGCGGCGGAATCTCATGCCAGGAGATGTAGACCGCCGGGACATGTTCAATGTCAATGACGCCGATGACCTCATCGGACATATCCCTGGCGTCACAGAGGGCGACCACGGCGATGGCGTCGGCTCCATCCGCGCGCAGTGACTTGATGGCCTGCGGGAGCGAAATGGCATTGACCTCGTCGAGAACGCTTGGGCAGGGTCCGATCTTCCCTGGGTAGCGGTCGAAGTAGTGAGCCGTGCCGCCGGCCGCAGAGAAGACCTGTTCGAGTGAACGGATGGCTAGGCGTGCCCAGAGGCTCCCGATGTCGGGGGAGGCGGCAAAGTCAATGCGCGCTGTCGCCACGATGCCAAGTGTCGCGGTGGTAGATCCTGGGGCAGCCGCGGAACGGGTGCCGGGTTTGACCGGGTCCCTCCCCTCCGCCGTGCGGCGCGAGTGGCCGGTGTGGGTGACGAACGTGCCGCGCCGGTCAAACGTTTCCAACAGTCCCTCCGCGATGAGGTTGGCGACGGCCTGCTGCGCGGTCGAGAGGGCGACGCCGTACTCACGGGCCAGGTTATGGCGGCTGGCCAGCATCGTACCCGCCGGCAGTTGGCCCTCGCGCACCTTGAAGCGGATATCATCCTCGATGCGCTGATGGGCGCGCGGAGGCTTGGTCTTCACATTTTCGCCGGTGAGGTCGCGGATCAAGGAGGACTTCCTTTGGGAACAGTGCGCAATAGCGATACAACTGTATCGAGATAATCCATTATAGTACGAGTCGCGCTCGTTGTCAACAATTATTTTTCCACTGCATATTCGCACCGCTGAGGGAGTCCCTTTGGTCGCTGACTTGACACTCCCACGGCAAACCGCGCTATAATACGTCACTCTGTTGTGTGGAGACCATTGTGCCTGATTATACCGACCATGCCGACGCAGCCGTCAGCGACCTCTGGAAGAAGCGCCATACGGCGGCTCACGTGATGGCGCAGTCCGTCCTGGAGACCTTCCCCGACGCCAAGCTCGCCATCGGGCCGCCGATTGAAGAGGGCTTCTACTACGACTTCGACCTGCCCCGTTCGCTGACCCCCGACGATCTCGCCGCCATCGAGGCCGGGATGCGCCGCATCCGTGACCGTGACCTGCCGCTGGTCCGCTCCGAGATGCCGCGCGCCGAGGCGCTGGCCTGGGAGGAAGAACGGGGCCAGAGCTACAAGTCCGAACTCATCCACGACCTGCCCGAAGGCGAGACGATCTCGTTCTACACGCAGGGCGACTTCACCGACCTCTGCCGGGGGCCGCACGTCGCCGGGACGGGGGCCATCGGCGATGCCTTCAAGCTGGACCGGGTCGCGGGCGCGTACTGGCGTGGCGACGAGAAGCGGCCCCAACTCCAGCGCATCTACGGCGTCCTGTTCGAGACGCGGCAGGAGATGGACGAGTATTACGCCCGGCTGGAGGAGGCCAAGAAGCGCGACCACAAATTATTGGGCAAGCAGCTCGGCCTCTTCATGAACTCCGCCGTGATCGGCCCCGGCCTGCCGCTCTGGCTGCCGAAGGGCGCGATCATCCGGCAAATCTTGGAACGCTATATCGTGGACAACGAGACGGCGTCCGGCTACCAGCACGTCTACACCCCCGACCTCGCCAAGCCCGAACTCTACAAGCAGTCCGGCCACTGGGACCACTACAAAGATGGGATGTTCCCGGTGATGCGCATCGAGAACGAGGAGTTCGTGCTGCGGCCCATGAACTGCCCGCACCACATCCAAATCTACGCCAACGAACTTCATTCTTACCGCGACCTGCCCGTCCGCCTGGCGGAACTCGGCAAGATGTATCGGTTCGAGAAGTCCGGCGAACTTTCCGGCCTGTCCCGTGTGCGCGCCATGACCCTGAGCGACGCCCACATCTTCTGCCGCGAAGATCAGGTCCGGGAGGAAGTCAAGCAGTGTATTTTGATGATCGAGTCGGCCTACCGTAAGCTCGGCATCACGGAGTACACTTATCGGTTGAGCCTGCACGACCCCAAGAACACGGAGAAGTACGTGGACAACCCCGGCCTGTGGGAGCAGGCCGAGGGCGAGCTGCGCGCCGTGTTCGCCGACCTGAAACTGCCCTACTATGAGGGTTTGGGGGAGGCGGCGTTCTACGGCCCCAAGATTGACATCCAGCTCCGCAACGTGCTGGGCCGCGAGGAGACCGTCTCCACCGTTCAAGTAGACCGCCACCTGCCGTCACAGTTCAACCTGGAATACATCGGCGAGGACGGCCACGCCCACCGCCCGGTGATGATCCACCGGGGCTACCTCAGCACGATGGAGCGGCTGGTCTCGTTCCTGATCGAACACTACGCGGGCGCGTTCCCGACCTGGCTCGCCCCCGTGCAGGCCGTTTTGCTGCCCATCGCCGACCGTCACCGCGAGTACGCCGATGGCGTGGCGGCGACCCTGCGCGGCGCGGGCTTCCGGGTGGAGGTGGACGCGCGCAACGAGAAGGTCGGCAAGAAGGTCGCCGAGGCGTCCGTGCAGAAGGTTCCCTATATGCTGGTCATGGGCGACCGCGACGCCGCCGCCGGCAACGTCTCCGTCCGCGCCCGCGGCGGCGAGGACCTGGGCGGAATGCCCGTGCAGGATTTTCTCGCCCGCCTGCGCGAAGAGACGGCATGAGTCAGCGCTTACCTGAAACGCCGCCACGGTTCGTCCTTTGTGTTCGCCGTGGCACGGATGACGATTTAGAGGTCCGCAAAGCGTACCGTGTGTTACCTGTTGCTCCCAACGAGGCAGGTTTCCTGCGGGTGGTTGATGAGTCCGGCGAAGATTACCTTTACCCGTCTGAGAACTTCGTCTTCGCTGACGTGTCGCTAGGCATCCAGGGCATTCTGTTACACGCCGCCTGATGTCCCCGTGGCAGACCAACGTATTCTGGATATGGGAGGTCGGCCATGAGCCTGAAGTTTAACGTGACCCTGGACCGGGACGAGGATGGCGTCTGGGTCGTCGAGTGTCCCGCCATTCCGGGATGCGTCAGCCAGGGCGAGAGCCGGGAGGAAGCCCTCCGCAACATCCAGGACGCTATCGGCCTCTGTCTGGAAGTCCGCGCGGAGCGCGGGTTGCCGCTTACCATAGAAACCCGTCAAGTTGAGGTGGCCGCCTGATGGCCGTCGTCCCTTTGTTGAGCGGGCGTGAGGTCGTCAAGGTATTTGCCACGTTTGGGTGGACGTTCGCCCGCCAAAGCAGCAGTCACATCATTCTGGTCAAGGACGGCTATCCAGTGACCCTCTCCGTGCCGGACTACAAAGAGGTCGCACGAGGAACGTTGCGGAGCCTCATCCGTGACGCGGGGCTGACCGTGGCTGAATTCGTCTCCGCCATTTGACGGGACGAAACGCCTCTATAGGTTGAGGGCAAAGGAGAGAACGGCTTGGAACTGGGCGTCATGGTCGGAATCTATGCGGGGGCGGACTTCGCGCAGGCGTTCGGGGAGGCGCGCGAGGCCGGGTTCCATCGGGGCCAGGTGACGTGGTTCGTGCCCGGCATCACCGCCGACGAGGTGCGCGAGGTCGCCATGGCGGCGCACACGGCGCAGTTCCACGTGGACGCCGTCGGCTGCTATATGAACCCGCTGCGGCCCACGGAGGGCGGCGCGGACGAGATGAGTCTGCTGGACTGGCGCACCCTGGTCGAGAACATGGCGATGCTCAACGGGGTGGAGCGCGTCGTCTGCTGGAGCGGCACGCTGGGGCGGACGCTGGGAACGCCCAACCTGCTCAATCAGGAAGATTCCACCTTCAACAATCTCTACATCACGCTGGCGGGGATGCTGGAGCAGGTGCGCGGCCTGCCGGTGGAGATCGTCCTGGAGCCCTACACGGCGCACGTCCTGCACGATGCCTTCTCCAGCCTGCGCATGGCCGCCAAGTTCCTGAACGGCGATGTCAAAGTGGTCATGGACGCCCCGAACATCCTGTCCGTCAAGGACTTCGCGCACCGGGATGATCACGTCGAGGAATTCGTTCGGCAGGCTGCCTCCGCTGTCGGTCTGGTCCACCTCAAGGACTTGGACCGGGACGCCGACGGACACCGGCTGTTCCTGCCGCCCGGCCAGGGGGCGCTGGACTACGGGCGCTACCTGCGCGCCATCGCCGAACACCTGCCGGAAGTCCCCGTCATCGTGGAGAACGTGCGCGGCGTGGACGAGATGCGCGCTGCCCGCGAGTTCCTTGAGGCGACGCTGCAAGACCAGGGGCTGTAGGGAGGCTGCGTATGCCCTGGCTGCCGCTGTGTCTGATCGCCCTGGGCGGCGCGCTGGGCGCGCTGACCCGCTACGGCGTCGGGGTGTGGGTGACGGGCCAGGTCCCGCACTCGGCCTTCCCCTGGGCCACGTTCGTGATCAACGTCAGCGGCTCGCTCGTCATCGGCTTCGCCGCGACGTATCTGGAAGCGCGGTCGCTCTGGCGTCCCCTCCTCACCGTCGGCTTCGTCGGCGCGTACACCACCTTCAGCACGTTCGAGTACGAGACGGCGCGATTGCAATCGTCCTGGCAGGCGCTGCTGAACGTCACCGGCAGCGTGATTGCCGGCTACGCCGCCGTCTGGCTGGGCATCCGCCTCGCCCACGCCCTGCTCGGCGTCCGGCACGGGTGAACCCACATCAGCGCAGCACGGCCAGCAGGATGGGGACGGTGACGGCGGCCAGGACCGTGGAGCCGAAGGCGACGCTGACGGCGAAGTCGCCCTCCAGGTCGTGTTCCGCCGACAGCACCGAGGCCATCACCGCCGTCGGCATGGCGGACATCAGCACACCCTCCGTGAGCAGCGGCCCGTGCAGCCCCATCAGCCGACACGCCAGCCACATCGCCAGCGGGCAGGCGACCAGTTTCAGGCCGGAGGCCAATAGCAGGGGCGCGGCATAGGCCCGTCCCGCGCCGGGCCGCAGCGCTGCGCCTAGGGCCAGCAGGACGATGGGCGTGGTCCCCTGCCCCAAATATGTCAGGCACCTGCCCAGCACCTCACCGACGTCACGCACGGCGGGCGCGTGGAGCAGCGCAGGGGGCCAGGGGACCAGCCGCGCCAAAGTCCCGAACGCCAGGGACAGGAACAGGGGCGAACGCAGGAACCGCAGTGCCGTCGCCCGCCCGTCATGCCCCGTTCCACCCGCCGACCCCAGCCGCGCCCCGATCAGCGGCGCGCACAGGTAGAGCGCGATGGTCATCCCGAACTGGTCCAGCAGGATGCCCTCCGGGAACAGCGCCGGGTGCAGGGCCAGCGTGATCGGGTAGCCCAGAAACCCCGTGTTGCCGAAGACGCCCACCACCATCAGCGCGCCGCGCACAGGCGAGGCAAGCCGCGCCGCCCTCCCGATGCCCCACGCCAGCCCCATCGTCACCGCCTGCGCCGCCAGCAGCGCCACGGGCAGCGCCAGCGCCTGACGCGGCAACGACGGAGCGCCCAGAAGGCCCATGATGACCAACGCGGGCATGGTGACGTTGATGACCAGCCCGTTCAGTGTCGGGACATGGGACGTGTGCAGCACCCGCGCCCGCTTCAGCCCGTAGCCGAGGACGATCAGCAGAAACAGCGGCGCGAGTGCCCGCAGGGTGACGAGGAACAGGGACAACGGGGCTTCATTCCAGCGGGATGTCGCTTGGTGTCACGGGTAGAGTGACAAACGCGCCCAGTGGCGGCGGGCGCGGAGTTGGGCGCCGGAGTTCATCTTCAAGCGAGCGACCGTGGCGCGCCCCACGGCAGTCAACCCCTCGACCGTGCCGTTCTCGCTGTCAAAATGAAAGTGCGTGTGCCACTCGTCTTGGCGCGGGTGGAATAGGGGAACCTGCGCCCCCGTCTGTTCATCCCGCCCCGCCGTGGCGTCGGACTTGTGAAGGTTGCAGGACTCGCAAGCGAGGGCGAGATTTTCGGGACTGTCACCGCCGCCGGCAGATCGGGGCGAGATGTGTTCCACCTCAAAGGCGAAGTTGAACACGGCTTCCGGGGCGCGGCAGTATTCGCATCGGTCCCCGGCGCGCTCCGCCACGCCTGGATAAAGGGGATTCAAGACTTCGCCAGCGGGAGGGCCTGGGTGCGGGCGATGGTGGCATCAAGCGCCTCCGTAATCAGCCCTTCCAATTCCGCCCGCTCCTGGTCTGTCAGAAATTCGTGACGCGCTTTCAAGTCCTGCATCCGCGCCTGCTGCGCGTCCGAAAAAAACGCATCGCCCCGGTTGTAGGGCCAGATCACAATGGGCAGCGATGTGTCACCGGAAACGCTCTGCATGAGGGCCGCGAGAGCGTTCTGCGGCGTCGTCCCAAATCCTTGTGACGGCCCTGTGGTCGCGCGAAATTGTGCTTGGTCACGGTCACTCATGGCGATCCCTCTCTTGACCCCATTGTACCCCAAGTGCGGCATGAGAGGGGCGTCAAAAAACCTGTTTCATTGCCTGCCAGGTTGGGTAGATTGCCTCACCGCGCCAAATACACAAGTGGCTCGGCCCACAGTATGTCCGTGGATTTCGCCCGCACGAAAGAAGGACACACCATGACAGGCAGAACTCGCTCCCTGCTCGCTCCCTGCTCGCTCCCTGCGTAGCGCCGCCGCGCTGGGCCTGAGCGCGCTCTGTCTCTCTGCTATGACAGCCTCTCTCGCTCCCGCCGCCTGCGCACAAATCATCCTCAGCGGCAACTACAACGGTAATCCCAATCCTCCTGGTGACGGCAATAGTTATGACACGTCACTCGGCCAGTCCTATGTTGTCACTTCCACCGCAACTTTCAACAACAACAATGGCAATGGCTTGTCAAGCAACAACGGGACTGGCTTGGTTGTTAATGGCCCACTCATCGACGTTAACGGTGGCACGTTCAACAACAACCGCATAGATGGTCTCGCCGTAACCGGTGACGGCAGCACAGTTAATGTGTATGCAGGCACATTTGACGATGACGGCCGCTATGGCATTGGAGCGCAGTATGGCCCAACTGTCAACATTTACGGAGGAACATTTACTAAGAGGCCCTAACAAAAATGCCTATTTGGGTAAAACCCAGACATGGCAAAAGCACTGGTTTCCGATGAACTCTGGGCTGCGGTCGAGCCGCTCCTGCCGCCCCACCGCGCCCAGCCCGGCACACGGGGCAGGCCGCCCGTCGCCGACCGTGCGGCCCTGACGGGCATCCTGTTCGTCCTGAGGAGCGGCATCCCCTGGGAGATGCTGCCCCAGGAGATGGGCTGCGGAAGCGGCATGACGTGTTGGCGGCGCTTGCGTGACTGGCACAAGGCCAATGTCTGGCAGACGCTGCATGAGACGATGCTGGCGAGGCTCGAAGCGGCGCACCTGATTGACTGGAGCCGCGCCAGTGTGGACAGCGTCTTCATCCGCGCCAAAGGCGCGAGCATGAGGGGCGCAAAAAAGGGGGGCCTGTCAGTGCGGCGGTCGGCCCGTCGCCTGTGGACAGGGGCCGGCCGGGGACCAAGCGCCATCAGGTCGTAGACAGGAACGGTCTGCCGCTCGCCACGGTGCTTTCGGGGGCGAACGTGCCCGACGGAAAGAAGCTGTTGGCGGTGGTGGATGCCATCCCGTCCGTGCGCGGCAAGCGGGGCAGGCCCCGCCGTCGGCCTGTGCGGGGCAGGCCCCGCCGTCGGCCTGTGCGGGGCAGGCCCCGCCGTCGGCCTGTGCGGGGCAGGCCCCGCCGTCGGCCTGTGCGGGGCAGGCCCCGCCGTCGGCCTGTGCGGGGCAGGCCCCGCCGTCGGCCTGTGCGGGGCAGGCCCCGCCGTCGGCCTGTGCGGGGCAGGCCCCGCCGTCGGCCTGTGAAGGTCCACGCGGACAAGGCGTATGACGACAAGAAACTGCGGCAGGGCCTCAGAAAGCGCGGGATCATCCCACGCATCGCACGGCGCGGGATTGAGAGCGCGCAGAGGCTGGGACGCCACCGCTGGGTGGCGGAGCGCACGTTCAGTTGGCAGCAGGGTGCGCGGCGTCTGCGGGTGCGTGACGAGCGGCGCGACGACATCTACGAGGCGTTCGTCAAGATCGAGAATGCGCTCGTCTGTTGGGGACGACTTAATGGGCTTTTTTGTTAGAGCCTCTAACGCTACTGATTACGACTTGTTTTCCCAGGAAGCCACCATTAATGTATATGGAGGGAACTTTTCCGATGCGGAAACCGATCTTCTCACTCAAGACGGGACTATTATTCTGTATGGTACCTTCAGCCAGTATGGCCCAGTGCCAGGTCTGTTAGGTTCTGTCACCGGTACGCTGGCGGATAGTAATGGGCAGCAGACCTTTACCTACTTCAACTCGGGTGGACAAATCATCCTCGCGCCCGCCGAAACGTCTGCCGTGCCGGAGCCGTCGCCGGTTGCCTTGCTCGGCTTGGCCCTGCCCGCACTGGGGCTGATAGTTCGCCGCCGCGTTCGGAAGTAGGAACCCACCCCGTCCGGGCAAGCCCGTCCACCCCTCCCGAAACGGGAGGGGGTTCTTCACGCTTTCCCCTGCCGCCGGGTCAGGGCCGCCGCGACCAGGCCCGCAAACAGGGGGTGGGCGCGGTTGGGGCGGGACTTGAACTCCGGGTGGAACTGGGTGGCGACGAAGTAGGGGTGGGCGCTCGGGGGCAGTTCGATGATCTCCACCAGGCGGTAGTCCGGGGAGACGCCGCTGATGGTCATCCCGGCGTCAATCAGCAGTTTACGGTACTCGTTGTTGACCTCGTAACGGTGACGGTGGCGCTCGGTAATCACGTCCGTGCCGTACAGGCAGGCGGCGAGGGAGTTCCCGGCGAGATGACAGGGGTAGGAGCCGAGGCGCATGGACGCGCCCTTGTCGGTGACGTGCTTCTGTTCCGGCAGGATGTGGACGACGGGGTAGGGCGTGTCCGGGTTCACTTCCTCCGTGTTCGCTTGGGTCAGGCCGCAGGCGTGGCGGGCGAATTCGATCACGGCCATTTGGAGGCCGTAGCAGATGCCGAAGAAGGGCAGGCCCGTCTCACGCGCGTAGCGAATCGCCTCGATCTTGCCCTCCACGCCCCGGCTGCCGAAGCCGGGGGCGACGATCAGGCCGTCCATGCCCGCGAATCGCGCGGACATGTCCAGGCCCGGCTCTTCCAGATCGTCACTCTCGATCCACTCCACCTCAACGCGGGCGTCGGAAGCGATACCGCCGTGCTTCAACGCCTCTTCAATGGAGATGTAGGCGTCGCCGTTGCCCGTGTACTTGCCGACAACGGCGATCTTGACCGTGTGCGCGGGCTTCTTGATGCGGTGGACCAGGGTACGCCACTCGTCTATCTTCGGCGGGCTTTCGGGCAGGCCCAGCCGCCGGACGACAAGACCGGCGAAGCCCTCATCCTCGAAGATCACGGGAATCTCGTAAATGGTCTCCGTGTCCCGCGCCTCGATGACGGCGTCCTTGTCCACGTCACAGAAGAGCGAAATCTTCTCCTTCATGTCGCCGTCAATCGGCAACTTGGTCCGGCACACCAGGACGTCCGGCTGGATGCCGATCTCGCGTAGCTTGATGACGGAATGCTGGGTCGGCTTGGTCTTGACCTCGCCCCAGGGACCGACGTAGGGGATGAGCGTGACGTGGACGTACAGCACGTTCCCGGCCCCGACATCTTTCCTGAGCTGCCGAATGGCTTCCAGGAACGGCAGGCCCTCGATGTCGCCAACGGTGCCGCCGATCTCGGCGATGACCACGTCCGCCCCGGACTTCGCGCCGAGGCCCAGCACACGCTCCTTGATCTCGTTGGTGATGTGCGGAATCATCTGCACCGTGCCGCCCAGATAGTCGCCCCGGCGTTCCTTGGCGATCACGGTGGAGTAGACGCCCCCGGTCGTGACGGTGGAGTCGCGGGTGAGGTTGATGTCCACGAAGCGCTCATAGTGGCCCAGGTCCAGATCGGTCTCGGCCCCGTCGTCGGTGACGAAGACCTCGCCGTGCTGATAGGGGTTCATGGTCCCGGCGTCCACGTTAATGTACGGGTCCAGCTTGGTCATGGTGACGGCGAAGCCCCGGTTGCGCAGCAGGCGGCCCAGGCTGGCCGTGGTGATGCCCTTGCCGATGCTGGACACGACTCCGCCGGTGACGAAGATATACTTGGTGGTGGACATGGCGCTCCTGAGTGTGCAGTGAAGACGATGGTGGGCGCGGGGAAAGTACAGACGCGAGGTGCGGCGGATTTTGTCCGCGCCCAATCATTGTAACACATCCGGGGCGCAGTTTTCAAGCGTGAGCGCGGGGAAAAGACATGGACTGCCCACCACCCTGCTCCGTTCGTGCCTACCCCAATAAAACCCACACTGCGCTGGGTCCTCCCGCTGCGGGAGGATACGGACAGCAAAACAAGCCCCTCCGAATCCTCCCGCTTCGGGAGGACCCTGTGACCGAAGCGAGGAACGAGCGCAGGGAACAAGGTGGTGGGCAGTCTGGGGACGGACGAAAACGACTACGACTGCGAGAACTGAGTCAGGGCCAGGCCGCCGCGCCGGGACAGCACGACGGAATGCGGGGAGACGGTCTCCCACGGCATGGGCAACTCAACGTCAGGTGTGGAACTGACGGCGGGCGCGAGGATCGTCTCCCGCAGGGCGTCCAGAACGAGATCGTCGTGGGCGCAGATGTCGCCGGAGAGGGACTCCAGAAGCGGCATCGGGGCCACCTCGCGGACACGGATTCCATGTCCGTCGAGCTGCCGCCGCCAGCCGCCTGCGAGGGCCGAGAGCGCCTGCGCCGCCGCCGCGTAGACGGCCTCCGAGGCCGCGAACGTCGGGGTGGGCGTCGGCGTCGGGTTGTAGATCACGATGCCGCCGGACCCCTGCCGCCGCAGCGCGGGTGTGAGCGCCTGCACGGCGTACAGCGCGCTCTTGACGTTGACCTGCATGGTCATGTCGAATTCCGAATCGCTGACCTCCAGGGCCGTCAGGCGCAGGGCGCGGTTGACGGCGTGCAGGAAGCCGTCCACGCGCCCGTACTTTTCCACGACCTGATCGGCGAGCGCCTGTGCCTGCCCCGGCGTGGCTACGTCGGCGGTAATGGGCATCAACCGCTCCTCGCCGTGCATCTCGGCGGCCTGACGCGCCAGCGCCTCCACCCGGAACATCCGCCGCCGCCCGACCGCCGCGACCGTCGCGCCCTCCGCCAGCACCAGCCGCCGCACCGTCGCGTACCCGACCCCGCTGGAGGCGCCCGTGACCACGATGACCCGGCCCGCCAGCCCGCCCGTCTCGTTCCTGCTCAGTTGCATGCGCGTGTCCTTTGGGACGATTATCGGCAGAAGCCCGCCGCGCCTTGAGGCCGGCCGCGGCGCCTATGCCAACGCCGGTGACGCCGGTGACGAGGTATATCGGTCCACGGTCATCACGTCGAACTGTTCGCCCTGGGTGCGTGTCGCCAGCGCCGTGTGCAGGGCGCGGGCGGTGTCCAGGGAGGTCAGGCAGGGGATGGAGTGTTCCACAGACGCCCGGCGCAGGAGGGACGCCTCGCGCTCCACCTGCTTGTCCTGGGAGAGCGTGTTGATGAGCAGCGAGACCTGGCCGCCCCGAATCAAATCCAGCAGGTTCGGCGACCCCTCGCTGATTTTTAGTACGGGCGTCACGTCCAGACCATCCTGCTGTAGCAACCGCGCGGTCCCGCCGGTTGCGTAGAGCGAAAAGCCCAGCGCCGCGAAGTCCCGGATGATCGGCAGCGCCTCCGCCTTGTCGGCGTCGGCCAGCGTCACCAGTAGCGCGCCGCCCTGGTGGGGCAGGGGCACGTCAATGCCGCTCGCCACCATCGCCTTGTACAAGGCCCGCGAGAACTCCGTGTCAATGCCCAGGACCTCGCCGGTGGACTTCATCTCAGGCCCCAGGGCGATGTCCACGCCGGTCAACTTGGCGAACGAGAAGACCGGGGCCTTGACCGCGACATTGGGCTGGTCCGGGTGCAGGCCGTTCGTGTAGCCCTGGTCCTTCAGGGACCGGCCCAGCGACGCCCAAGTCGCCGCCTTGACCATCGGGATGCCCGTGATCTTGCTCAGGTAAGGCACGGTGCGCGAGGCGCGCGGGTTGACCTCGATCACATACGCCTGCTCGCCGTCAATGACGAACTGGATGTTCATCAGGCCGACCACTTTCAGCGCCACCGAGAGCCGCGTCGCGTATTCGACGATCTGCCCGATGGTCTTTTGCGAGAGCGTCTGCGGCGGGTAGACGGCCATGGAGTCGCCCGAATGCACCCCGGCCCGCTCGATGTGTTCCATGATGCCCGGCAGGAGAGTCCCGCCCTGTCCGTCGGCGATCACGTCCACCTCGGCCTCTTTGCCCAGGATGTAGCGGTCCACCAGGATCGGGTTGCCCTCGGCGGCGGCGGCGGCGTAGCGCATATATCCCCGCAGGTCGGCCTCGTTGAAGACGATCTCCATCGCCCGCCCGCCCAGCACATAGGAGGGCCGGACCAGGACCGGGTAGCCGATCTCCGCCGCCACCTCCACCGCCGCGTCCGTGGACATGACCGCCCGCCCCGGCGGCTGCGGGATGCCCAGGTCCTTCAACAGCACCTGAAACCGGTCCCGGTCTTCGGCCAGGTCAATGCTGTCCCACGACGACCCCAAAATCGGGATGCCCGCGTCGTGCAGGGGCCGGGCCAGGTTGATCGCCGTCTGCCCGCCGAACTGGGCGACGACCCCTTCAATGGGCTGTTCATGCGCGATGACGTTCAGCACATCTTCCGCCGTCAGCGGCTCGAAATACAGCCGGTCCGAGGTGTCAAAATCGGTGGACACCGTCTCCGGGTTGTTGTTGATGATCACGGCCTCGTAGCCCGCCTCACGCAAGGCGCGCACGGCATGGACGCTCGCGTAATCGAACTCGATCCCCTGCCCGATACGAATCGGCCCGCTCCCCAGCACAATCACTTTTTTCTTGTGTGTCATTGCGGGTGATTATACCAGATGAGCGTTCACGGTATGCGGTATAATGATGGTAGTTCGGGGCTGTCTCATGCTGACGTTTCTCTTCTGGAATCTGAACGCGAAGAACATAATGTCGACAGTTGTTCGGCTCGCGTCTGCACACGACGTTGATGTAATCATCTTGGCTGAATCTGGGGAGGTTCTGACTCCCGCAGCAATGTTGCTTGCTTTGAATCCTCCGGGAAATGAGGCACACTATTATTACACGGTCGGTAGATGTGACCGCATTCGTATTCTGACACGTTTCCCGGATCGACAAATCGTGCCTGTAAGCGAGAGCGAGCGCTACACGATGAGACGTATAATTCTCCCGAATCGTCCGGAGTTGTTACTGGTGTGCGCTCATTTACAAAGCCCGCTCCATGCCAGCGAAGCAACACGTTACAGCGAGGCGGAAATGTTTGCATCGGAGATACGGCGTACAGAGACCCAACTAGGCCATACCCGCACTGTCGTTGTTGGCGACCTGAACATGAGTCCTTTTGATGATGGCGTGGCCTCGGCGACGGCTCTACATGGCGTAATGACAAAAAAGATTGCAAGCGTCTGAATGGGTAAGAAGACGCTTACCCACACTCTCCGAAACCCGGACCGTGCTGGGAAAGGAATACCCGTTCTTTTACAACCCTATGTGGAGACACTACGGCGACTACACGGATCAACCTCCGGGAACCTATTACTACACCAAGTCAGACCATGTGTGCTATTTCTGGAACATCTTTGACCAAGTCCTGTTACGCCCGTCCCTACTGGATTACTGGGAAGATGAGCGATTGAGAATATTGACAGATGATGGGGTTAATAAATTCTTGTCGAAGAGCGCGGGGTTGCCGGGTGGCAGGGAGCGATCCGACCATCTGCCGATCTTGTTCAAGATAGACATATGACTAGGAGTTACACAATGGATAACACTTTTAGCAACAACCTTTGGCCGGAAGACTTCGGCACCCCGGAGCAAACACCACCCGTCGTCATTCTGCGGCAACAAGCCGATATGCTAGGGCAGCGCACACAAAATTTGCTCACCGGGGAGGTCGAGTCGATCCAGAGCGGCCAGTGGAGTGACGTTCTGTATCACAACTTTTATGTAAAGGCCCCGGTTCTAGGTGGATACCGGTACAAATTATTCTTTGTATCACAGAAAGTCGCCTCATTTTATCCGGTGACTCTGTCAGACGACCCTTCTGAAATAGCGGACGAGAACTATCTTGAAATCTCTCTGCGTAACATTTTCTCGTCAGAGAAAACGAAAAAAATTATTCAGTCGTTGCTGGCTCAGAGCCGTTTGCAGCCGGTCGGTTAGCACGGTGCGCCGTCTCCTGATGTCCGGCGGCGTCAGTGCCGCCACGCGGAACAGGGGGCCAGCCGGGGGGGCGCGTGGCGGCTCCCTCAGCCCAAGAAGAAGACGCTTCTCAACTCCTCGCTCACCGGGCTGCCGTCCGGGTTGGTCGGCATGAGGTCGCGCATGAAGGCCCACCAGCGTCGGCAAACATCCGTCGCGGCGACGGCGGCCCAGCGTTCCTCGCTCTCGATCTCCACATACCCGAACAACTGACTCGTCGGGGGGTGCAGGAAGAGGGAGTAGCTGCGGACGCCGTGCGCCCGCAGCGTCGCCGTCAGTTCCTCCCAGATGGGGGAGTGCCGCCGCTCGTACTCGGCGTGGGCGTCCGGGTGGACGCGCATCAGGAAGGCTTTGCGGATCATTTGTTGCCCGAAGCGAGGCCCTGACCGGTCAGGTAGGTGTAGCTCTGACGGACGGCTTCCATCATGTCCGTGTCGCACTTGTCCAACTCGACCACCAGCCACTCCAGCACCGTCGGGTCGGCGGCGGCGATGATAGCGGGCATATCCAGCTTGCCGCTGCCCACTGCCGTCATCGCGCCGTCTTTTTCCAGCATCCCGTCCTTGATGTGCAGAATCGGCAGGCGGGCCTTGTGCGCGGCGACCACGGCGGCGGCGTCCTGACCGGCGTAGGCGGCCCAGTAGACGTCCAGTTCGCTGAAGATATCGGACGCGGCCTCCAGCACGACATCATACACCAGGCGCTGGTTCTCCACGGTCTCAAATTCCCACCAGTGGTTGTGCATCCCGAAGGTCATACCGTGCGGCTTGACCAACTCCGCCGCCGTCTGGAACCTCTCGGCGCTGCGCTTGCAGTCATCCAGGGTCTTGAAGTCATTCGGGCCGAAGCCGGAGATCAGGCGGGTGTTGCCCAGGGCCTGCTCCGTCTCCACGACCTGATTCACGTTCTCGGCGGTGGGCAGCGCGGTGTGGCTGCTGCTCGTTTGGAGGCCGAGATCATCTATAAGGGCCTTGATCTGTTCCGGCGCGTGGCTGTGCAGCCCGGCGAACTCGACGCCCGCGTAGCCGGCATCGGCGACGGCGCGCAGGACGGCGGGGAAGTCCTGCGCGGCGGCTGTGCGCAGGGTGTAGAGCTGGACGGAGATCGGTTTCGGCATGATAAGGGTTTCCCTTCGGGGAGGTGTCAACGGGCGGTCCGTTCGACGGGCGCGGCTGGGAATCCTGCCGGGTCGTTCATTTCACCAGGGTCATTCAGTTCTCGGGTCGGCGTTCGGGCCGATGAACGACCCGGCATGGGGAGTGCAAGCCTCCTTCGGACGCAGGACTTCTGCCCGGAGGGCAGTTGCTTTCCCAATGCCGGGGGTTTCATACCCCCGGAGTGAGAACTGAACGACCCTGTTCATTTCACGGCACTTTCACCGTCTCCGTCACCGTCGCGGTGTTCCCTGCCTGATCCAGCGCCTCCACCGTGACCGTGTGTGTGCCGGAAGCCAGCGGCCCCAGCGTCAGCGTGAACGGCTCCAAAGATGAGTCGAACAAACCGTCATCGGCCAGGGCGGCGACCTCGTCGCCGCCATCGGCCTGGCCCTGGACGGCCTGGATGACGGCGGCCTTGCTTCGGGCGATGCCGGGGATGCTCACGGTTTGGTCGGCGTGGACGGTGGCAGCGCCCAGGGTCAGCGTCGGCGGCATATTGGCGACCAGGAACGGCGCGGAGACGGCCTCATCGGTGAGCCAGCCGACCGGGTTGCTGGGACGGTCCGAGGCGATGATCTTGACCCGGTACACGCCGTCCGGCACTTCCGTCGTGTCCCACGAGAACGAAGTTTCTTTCACGCCACCGGCAGCGGGCGCGAGGACGGGCGGCGCGGCGCGCTGAGTCAGCAACGCGGCGCGGATGGCGTCCGCCGTCTGCGCCAGCAATGTGCGGCGCACACCGGGCGGCAGGCCGGGGTACTTTTTGTCCAGCGCGGCCATCGCCGCCGCCGTCTTGGCCTGCACCTCCTGCTCCGTGACCGGCGCGGTGGCCGTTGTTCCCGCCGCCGTGGCGGGCGGCGCGACAGTCCCCGGCCCGGACGGCACGGCGCGCTTCTGGATCGGTATCCAGGTCTTCCCGTCGTCCGACGAGTACGATAGGTCATAGGCCAGCGTGTCGCCGTCCGGATCGCTGCCCGACCAGTGAACCAGGGCGGCCTTGTGTACCGTCGCCCCGGCCGCTGGGCTTGCGAGATGCACCGTCGGGGGCCGGTCGCGCGTCAGGTAATACACCGTCACGTTCTGCAATTGCGGCACGGCGTCCGGCGCGGCCCCGGCATCGCGCGACAGCGCGGCCCGATACTGGAGGTAGCGCCCGGCCGGGGAACTGACCGTCACGGAATTCTGAGGGGCAGGGGCAGACCAGGCGCTCCAGGACGAGTCCGGCTCCGGCACGTCGCCGGAGCGCGTCTGGAGCGTGATGTGCGTCCCCGGCGGCGTGTCCGCCATCCAGGACAGCGTGCCCCAGCGCGATGGCAGCCCCGCGTCATGCACCGCGCTGGTGTATTGCCCCTGGAGCGCCCCCTCAGCTCCGCCTAGCCGATAGACCGAGCCGACGGTTCCCGTTCCGGCGTAGACCGAGCCGCTGCCGACTCCCAGCGTCAGGAACTGCGCGTCACCGTCCGCCGTGAACGTCTGTGTCGTGCCGTCCGGCGCGATGCGGGAGATGGTGCTGCCCGCGCAGGCATAGAGGTTGTCGGCGTCGTCCGAGCGGAGACTCAGGACGCCCCCGTTCGTATTGCTCAACAGCGATTTCGCCGTGCCGTCGGGGCTGATCTTGGAGACGCCGCCCTCCGGCGACGTGCCCGCGTAGACATTGCCCTGCGAGTCGGTCGCCAGCGACGCGATGTTCGGCTCCGGGGAGGCGTAAAAAACGTGGTGCTGCCCATCCGGCGTGATCTTGTAAATGATACCGTCGGGGGACGACCCCGCGTAGACATTGCCGTTCTTGTCCGTCGCCAGTGAGAGGATGTGCGCTTCAGGTGAAGTGAAGTACCAAGGGGTACGATAATAACTGCCGCTCTGCGGCATCGAGTAAACGCGGCCTGTTCCGCCTCCGGTCGCCATGTAAATCATGCCGGGCGATGTGGCAAGTGCCGTGACGTATTTCTCCTGTGCCGTAAAGAACTTGATACCTCTGCCATCCTGTTCGATGCTGTAGACAATGCCATTCGGGGCCGTACCCGCGAAGAGATCGCCGTTGTCGCCCATTGCAAGACAAGTGACTTCCAACTGCCCGGTCTTGAAGAACGGTGTCACCTGGCCGTCGGCGGTCATCTTGTAAATGATGCCTCGGTCGCCGGTGGCGAGATAGACGTTCCCGTGGCCGTCTGGCTGGATGGCCCATACATAGGTCTCCGGCGTGTCGGCCACTTTCTGCAAAGCCGCCGACAGGCGCACGTCGCCGACGCTGGACACGGAAACGTTCTTCAAGTCCCCCGACGCGAAATCGGTCATGGTGTCCTGCCGCCAGACCGTCGGCAGGCGTCCGACGGCTTTGATGGGCGTTGTCGCGGCAGGTGTTGATGGAGGGGCGGCGGGGGACGGCGCGGCGGGCGCCGGGGTTCCTGTGCCGGAAACGGGGGGAACAGGCGGGGCGTCGGTGGGCGTGACGAAGGCCGTGGGGGACGTGACCAGCGGCACGTTGTCCAACGGTATGCCCGCCGTCGGCGGCGACAGGGCGGGAGCGCCGCCCGTAGGGGCGGCGGATGGGGCCGCGACGGCGGGCGTCCCGCCAGGGCTGCTCTTCTGGACGGTGATCGTCAGGCTCTGGCTGCCGGTGATGATATAGGGAGATGCCTGCGTCACCTTGACCTCGTCCCGCTCCGTCTGGATGCCCGTGGAGCGCGTGGACTGGATCACGCCTGCTAGCGTCGGCGGCAGGTCGGTCAGTTTCTGCCCGTGGATGACGATGGCCGACGTGGGCAGGGTCAGGTCGGCCACCAGCGTGTTGTTCGCGGGCCGATCCTCGAACTGCTTGACCAATTGCGCGATGGTGGCCGCCGGTTCCGTCGGCGCAGAGGAAGTCAGCAGGATCAGGCCGCCGATGTTGATGCCGCTGTTGGACCCTTCCCCGCCGCCTGCCACGCTGAGGGTGAGAGGCCCATCGGGCGTCCCGGCGGGGATTTTGACGTTGACGTACTGGGTCAGCAGCGCGCGCTTGTAGGGCTTCAGGACGACGCCGATGGGGACCGTGTCGCCCGCGTGGAACTTGCTCCGGCGCAGGAAGATGTGATCAATCTCGGCGGTATCGTGGCCGTCACGGATGGTGACGCTCATGCGGACGCTCTTCAGCGCCAGTGGGTAGAAAGGGTTCGATTGCAGCGTCTGCACCAGGCTCGTCAGATCGGCGCTGGCCGCCTGGTCAATGTTGACGCCGTCGTAGAACGTGTTGACGCGCCGGACGTGGCCGATCTCTTCCACGTCGGCGTCCAGCGTCACCGTCGCCATGGAGTCGCCGGGCAGGCCGTGGACCTGCTCGATGGCCTGCTGGGCGACCATGGGCACGAACTGGCCGGTCAGCAGCGGGTGGTTGATGATCCGCACATGGAACGTCTTCCGGCGCTTGATGGACAGGTCGTTGACGCTGACCGTCATGGGGATCATATGTGGCAGCGAGCCGACCAGGCCGCCCACGGAAAAGGGCCGGTCCTGGAAGATCCGCCCGACCGTCTGCAGGGGCTGCCCCAGCTTGACGGAGTCTTCGTAAGACGGGTAGATGCCGACGACCGAGGCCGTGGTCAGGGCGGCGTCAATGGGGCCCAGGTCAAAGAACGGGTGGCCGAACAGCAGCACCCGGTCGCCGTCCCGGTAGGTCACGGTCCCGGTGGCAGTGAAGTCCATGTCGCCCTGCATGAGCGAGACGCCGACCGCCGCGCCCGGCTGCAACGCCCGCCCGGCGGCGATCAGGTTCTTGGCCGGGGTCCCGCCTCCGCCGCCCCCCGCCGTCAGGGCGAAGTGGTACGGGGCGAGGGCAGCCCCCAGCCGGGCGAGACCGTCCGGCGTCACGCCGCTGACAGACACGGGCATGTCAATGGGCGCGAAGCCCGGCGTCGCCGTGTAGCCGCCGCCTGCCATCGGTGGCCCGGCGCTCATGGCACTGGGGCGGGCGGGCAGATCAGGACTCCAGGCGTCGAACATGGACTCGATGGGCGTCGCCAGCCCGATGGGGTCGCGCCCGAACGACGGCCCTTGAGTCCCATTGGAGACCTCCATGGAGATCGCGCCGATGAGTTTGCCCTGGATGTAGATTGGGCTGCCGCTCATGCCGTGCGCGATGTTCAGGTGGTCCGTCACCGACGGCCCGCTGGTGGCCCGGAAGAGGATGTAGTCCTGCCCCTGGTTGAACTTGTGGATGACGCCCAGTATCTCCACGCCGAAGCGCTCGATCTTGGTCCCGTGGAACACGGTCAGCGCGTACCCACGCATCCCCGGCCGGAGGTCGCCCACGCGCATGAACTTCGCCGGGTCGAACTGGAGCCGGTGTCCCGGCGCGGGGTGGGTGATCGGCACGGGCGGACGCGCGCTGACGGGCAGTGCCGTGGCCGTCAGGGCGGCGCAGAGGGCGAGAAGACGGGCAGGAAAGTTCATAGGTTGCTCGGTGGTGGGGTGAAAATCGGAGGCGTATTTACCTGCCAGCCACGTTGAGTGTCCCGGCGGCGATCTGTTGCTCGGCCCGCTGGATTTTGGCCTTGTCCGAGACTGACAGAACATTTGACAGCGCCGGGTTGTCAATCAGGCGCACGTCGCCTTGTTTCAGGCCCAGCACCAGCGGCTTGCCCTGGAACGTGCCCGCCTTGACGGACTGCGCGATGTCCTCGAACGCTTTGGGGATGTCCAGGAACGCGCTGGACAGGACGTTGGACGCCTTGCCGTTCTCGTCGGCGTTGACCCCGAACGTGTAAACGCCCGGCTTGCCGTCGGCGGCCTGGAACATCCCGGCGGCGGCGGCGTCGCAGTTGTGCGCGATCACGTCCACGCCGCTGTTCATCAGGGAGTCCGTGGCCGTTTTGGCGGCGGCGGTGTCCGACCAACTGTTGAGGTAGATGGTCTGGAACTGGAAGCGCGGGTTGACGGAGCGCGCCCCGGCGGCGAAGGCGTCGGCGGCGCGCTTGACCGGCGGCAGCTCCTGCCCGCCGACGAAGCCGCCCTTGCCGGTTTTGGAGACCATGGCCGCCTCCATACCCTGCAAATACGTCCCCTGCTCGGTGGCGAACTCGATGGGCGCGATGTTCGGGCCGGGCGTCTCGTCGCCGCCCGTGGTGATGAAGACAGTCTTCGGGAACTGAGTCGCCGCCTGGGCCGCCGCCTGGCCGAACTCGTCGCCGTGCGCGAAGACGATTCGGTAGCCCCGTCCGGCGTAGTCCCGGAACGCGGCGGCGAACTTGTCCGGCGTCAGGCTCTCCTGCGTGGTCGTTTGCGCCCCCAGGTCGGCCTTGATCTTGTCAAGCCCCTCCTGCGCCGACTGGTTCCAGCCGCCGTCGGAGACGGGGCCCGTAGTCAGCAGGGCGACCGGAAAGCTGTCGGCGGGGGTGTTTTTCTTGCCCGCGCATCCGGCGAAGAGCAGAGGCAGGGACAGCAGGAAGAGCAAAAAGCGGCGGCGTGTCAAGGGTGAATTCTTCTCCAATATCGGGCGTGGGGGTGGAAGTCTAGCCCGGAGGCCAGGCCAGTGGGCGTCCGCCCAGCAGGTGCAGGTGCAGGTGGTCCACCGTCTGCCCGCCGTCCGGGCCGACGTTGACGACGACTCGGAAGCCGCCCTCGGCCAGCCCCAATGCGCGGGCGACGTGGACGGCGGACTGCATCAGACGGCCCAGCAGAGGGCCGTCATCGTCCCCAGCGTCCAGCAGGTTGACCAGCGGCTTCTTCGGGACGATCAGCACATGGGTGGGGGCCTGCGGGGACACGTCCCGGAACGCCAGGGTGTCTTCGTCTTCGTAGACGATGTCGGCGGGAATCTCTTTGCGGACGATCTTGGCGAAGATGGTGTCAGGCATCGGCAAGTACCCCCACGGCGTCGCCGTCGGGCGTAAGATCGGTGAGAGTGACGGGAACCAGGCATCCACGCAGAGACGGCGGCGCTTCCAGCTGAACCCGGACATAGTTGCCGGTGTAGCCGGACAGCCAGCCCGGCTTCATCCCTCGGCCTTCCACCAGAACCTCCACCGTCCGGCCCACGTCCTCCGCCGCGAAGTCGCGCTGCGAGGCGAGACAAACCGCCGACAGTTCCTTGTGCCGCCGTTCCTTCTCGTCGTGCGCGACGTCATCTTTCCACTCTGAGGCGGCGGTGCGGGGGCGTGGCGAGTACCGAAACACGTGGGTGCGGGCGAAGCCGATCTGTTGGGCGAAAGCCAGCGTGTTCTCAAACAAAGCCCGTGTCTCGCCGGGGAAGCCGACGATCAGATCGGTGGTCAGCCCGATGCGCGGCACGGCGGCGCGCAGTTTCGCCACGTGGTCGGCGAAGAAGCGGGTGTCATAGGGCCGGTTCATCGCCTTCAGGATGGTGTCGTCGCCGCTCTGGAGGGAGAGATGGAGGTGCGGCGCGATATGGTGATGTGTTGCCAGTGCCCCGATGATCTCATCGGGAATTTCGACCGGCTGGACCGAGGACAGGCGGACGCGGGCGATGCCGGGGATGTCGGCGACGGCCACCAGCACGTCGGCCAGCCGCGCCCCGCCGCTGCCCGTCTTCGGCCCGTAGTCGCCGACGCAGACGCCGGTGACGACGATCTCCCGGATGCCCTCGTCGGCCATCCGCCGCGCCTCCGCCAGCACATCGGCGAAAGGGCGGGAGGCCAGGGTGCTGCGGGTGTAGGGGATGGAGCAGAACGCGCAGAAGTAGGTGCAGCCGTCCTGGACTTTCAGCGTCCCCCGTGTCCGGTGCAGCGCCTGCGGCCTCGCTACGAGAGCCTCCCGCGCGATCAACCCTTCTTCATTTGGGATCGCTTCAGGGAAGACGGCGAAGGTATGAGCGGGGGGCGAGGCCGGGGACGAAGAGTATTGCATCAGGTCCGGGAAGGTGTGCAGGACGTGTGCCGCCGTCCGCATCTTCTGGGCGTTCGGGACCAGCAGCGTCGCCCCTTCCACCTCCTGACCCGCATCCAGCGCCGACTGCGCGAAGCATCCGGTCAGGACGACCTGCGCGCCGGGGCTGCGCCGCGCCGCCTGCCGGGCAAGATGCCGCGACTTGCGATCCGCCGCCCCCGTGACCGAGCAGGTGTTGATGACATACACATCGGCGGGGGCATCGAACTCGGCCAGCGCGAAACCCGAACGCTCAAAACTCTCTGCCAGCCGCTCGGTCTCGTATTGATTGACCTTGCAGCCAAGATTCGCAAAAGCGGCGGTCGGCATCGTCCCGTCAGTGTACCGTATCCGCGCGGAGGCTGTCAAGAAATGCGGCGACGTTTGGGCGGGCATCAGGGCGGGCATGAACTGTCCGAAGGGGGACACGGATCATGCACACGCGCGAGATTCCGCACGACGACTGGGCGGAGTTTTTGGACGACTTGAGCGACCAGGACGACACGGTCCTGGTGACGGTGGAGCTGACAGGGGGCGAGTTGGGCGATCAGATCGTGGCCGCCGGCCTGCGGCTGCAAGGGCTGACCCTGGTGCAGAAGGGCAGCGACGCGGGCGAGATCGAGATCATCCTGGGGGACACGCCCCTGGAACACGTCTCGCACGTCGTCCGAACGCCGACGCGCCTCTCCCTCCTGGAGACGAACGAGGGCGAGCCGCAGACTCTCCAGATCGAGGCCGACGGCGAGGCGACCACGCTGGTCCATTTCCAGTACGCAGCCGACGACTCGCTGCTGGAAGATGACGAGGAAGACGAATGAGAACAGCCCGGCCGATTGGCCGGGCCGTCTTGAACTGTTTGCGCGTCGCGGTCAGTCCCGCACGAACGGCAGCAGGGCGATCTCGCGGGCGCGCTTGATGGCCGTGGCGACCATACGCTGTTCCTTCGCCGTCGCGCCGGAGCGGCGGCGGGGGACGATCTTGCCCCGGTCGTCGGTGAACTGGCGCAAGAGCGTGACGTTCTTGTAGTCCACGACTGTGATCTTGTTGACGGTCAGGTAGCTGACCTTGCGCCGCTTGAAGCGCTTGTTCGGCCCGCCGGGACGGGCGGGGCCGGTCGGGCGGCCTCCGGGGCGTCCGCCGCCGGGGCCTGAGGAACCGTTAGCCATGGTGAAATCCTTCCTGCGATTCTCACCGCCCCGGAGGGCGGTGCGACTGACGGGTTGCGTTTGGTTTTATAGTCAGTGATTATGGCACAGGCTGGGCCGTGAAGTCAAGGGCGATATACCGGCGGCGGCCAGACACCTGCCTTCTTGCAACAAGCAGGCACGAGTGACTGAAGTCACTCGCTCCGGGTTGGCCGTCCAGGGGACGGAAGAGGTATGGCGGAAGCAATGTTCCGTCCCCTGGACGGCCTCGGCGGAGCCGACTAGCGAGTGGTTTCAACCACTCGTCTTGTCTCACCCATCTTTCATAGCTGGTGCGACTCCGGCTGGAGCATGACCTCGCTGGTCAGCAGGTGCGCGGGCTGGGAGAGGGCGAAGAGAATCGCCCCGGCGGCGTCGGCGACGGAGAGCATCTTGTCGCGCTGGAGGCGCATATCAATCGTGTCCCAGAACGGCGAGTCCACGCCGCCCAGGTACATCGTCGTGACTTTGATACTGTGCTTGCGGCCTACTTCCTGCTGCAAGGCTTTGGAGAAGCCGGTGACGGCGTACTTGGAGGCGCAGTAGACCGTGGCGTTCGCCATCGGAGCTTTGCCGAGGATGCCCGCGATGTTGACGATGTGGCCGCCCTGACCGGCGGCGATCATCGGGCGCAGGGCGGCCTGGGTCACATAGATCGTGCCCTTGACGTTGGTGTCCAGCAGTGCATCCACCTCGGCGGCTGTCACCGTGTCCAGCGGCTTGATGAGGCCGACCCCGGCGCTGTTGATGAGGATGTCCACGGCGTCATACGCCGCGACCGTCTGGGCGACCAACTGGGCGGCCTGGGCCGGGTCGGACACGTCGCCGCGCAGCGTCACCACGTCCCCGCCCTCGTAGCTGATCTGCGCCGCCGTCTCCAGCAGCCGCCCCTCGTCCCGGCCCGCGACGGCGACGCTCGCGCCCCGGCGGGCCAACTCCACGGCGACCGCGCGCCCGATGCCGCTCCCGCCTCCCGTGATCAAAGCCGCCTTGCCCCGAAAATCCCGCTCCGGCATGATGTTATCTGTCCGCTTCTAAGCCTGCGCTATCGCAGCGGCAGGCGCGTTTTCTGGTACACTCTTACCATACCCGAACGGGCACACGAAAGCGGAGAATGATGACGGTACTGGATCAGATACAGTGGGACAAGATGGGTGACGGGCTGGTTCCCGCCATCGTGCAAGACACGCGCACCAAAGACGTGCTGATGCTCGGCTTCATGAACCGCGCCGCGCTGGAGAAGACCGTGCGTGAGGGCAACGTGACGTTCTGGACGCGCTCGCGCGGCAAGCTCTGGACCAAGGGCCAGACCAGCGGCAACGTCCTGCGCTTCGTCGCCCTGCGGGTCAACTGCAACGACGACTCGCTGCTGGTGCTGGCCGAACCCGTCGGTGCGACCTGCCACACGGGCCACCCCACCTGCTACTACCGGGAGGCGGACGCCGAGGCCGATGAGTGGCGCACCGTCACCGAGGTCCAGTTCGACCCGGAACTCGTCTACGGCGCTGGGCGTTGAGCGACGGCCCGGCGCTGGAGCTGCGCGGCATCACCCGCCGCTTCGGCGCAAACGTCGCGCTGGACGGCGTGGATTTCACGCTCGCGCCGGGCGAGATTCACGCCCTGCTCGGCGAGAACGGTGCGGGCAAAAGCACCCTGATGAACGTCGTCCGTGGGCTGCTCGCGCCCGACGCCGGGCAGATTCTGCTGGGCGGTCAGCCGACGAAGTTCAAGTCGCCCCGTGATGCCGCCCGCGCGGGCATCGGCATGGTGCATCAGCACTTCCTGCTCGTCCCCTCGTTCACCGTCGCCGAGAACCTGGCCCTGGTCGCCGACGAACCCGGCCCGCTGCTGAACCCGCGTCGGACGGCTCAACGGGCCAAGGAGACGATGGAACGGCTGGGCTGGCGCATCCCCCTGAATGCCCGCGTCGCCGACCTGCCCGTGGGGACGCAGCAGCGCGTGGAGATTCTCAAGGCGCTGCTGGGAGATGCCCGCATCCTGCTGTTCGATGAGCCGACGGCGGTGCTGGCCCCGCCTGAGATCGGGGAATTGTTCGGCGTCCTGCGCGCCCTGCGCGCCGAGGGCCGCTCGCTGGTGTTCGTCTCGCACAAATTGGGTGAGGTGATGGACCTGTGCGACCGCGTGACGGTCCTGCGCCGGGGGAGACAGGTCGGCACGGTCGCCGTCGCCGACACCGACCCGCAGGACCTGGCCCGGCGCATGGTGGGGTACGGTACGGGCATGGCGGGCGACGGTACGGGCATGGCATGCCATGCCCCTACGCCCCCAGAATTGGGGGTTGAGGGGCCGCTTCTCACCGTCTCCCACCTCGCTACTGCGCCGCGCCCGGACGCCGTCGCCCTGCGCGAGATCACTTTTACGCTCAGGCCGGGGGAGATTCTGGGCTTCGCCGGGGTGGACGGCAACGGGCAGGCCGAACTCGCGCAGGCCCTGACGGGGCTGCATCCCTGGACCGGCGGCACGGTGACGCTGGCGGGGGAGACGCTCCCCCGACTGCGCCCGCAGGACTTGATGCGGCACGGGATCGCGCTGATCCCGCCTGACCGGCACCGGGAGGGCCTGGCCCTGACGCTGTCCGTCGCCGAGAACCTGACGCTGGAGGCGGCCTCCTTGCCGCGCTTCCGGCGCGGGCCGCTGCTGATGTTTCTCGACCGCCCGGCCCTGCGCCGGTTCGCCGCCGAGACCGCGCGCGGCTTCGACATCCGGGCCGAGAATCTGGACGTGCCCGCCGCGTCCCTGTCCGGCGGCAACCAGCAGAAGATCGTGATCGCCCGCGCCCTGTGGCGCAAGCCGAAGCTGCTGGTCGCCGTCAGCCCGACGCGGGGCCTGGATGTCGCCGCCACGGCCTACGTCCATGCCCGCCTGCGTGAGCGGCAGGCCGAAGGCGGGGCGATCCTGCTGATCTCCACGGAACTGGACGAGGTCATCGCTCTCAGCACCCGCATCGCGGTCCTGTACGAAGGGCGGATCGTCGGCATCGTCCCCCCGGACACGCCCCGTGAGACTTTGGGCCTGATGATGGGGGGCAGGCAAGTCGTCCATGGCTGATTTCTTTCGGATGGCTGCCCGTGTCGCTGCGGCCTTGCTGACCACGCTCCTGCTGACGGTCGGGGTGATGCTGCTCGCGCACGGCCACCCGCTGACGGCCCTGGGCGCGCTGGCGGGCGGCGCGTTCGGGACGGCTTACGACCTCGGCAACACGCTCACCTCCACGACCCCGCTGCTGCTGACCGGCCTGGGCGTCGCCATCGCCTTCCGGGCGCGCCTGTGGAACATCGGCGGCGAGGGCCAGGTTCTCATGGGCGCTCTGGCCGCCTGCGCCCTGGGCACGGGCGCGTTCAAGACATGGCCCGCCCCGCTGCTGCTGCCGATCGTTCTGCTTGGCGGGGCCGTCGCGGGCGCGTTCTGGGCGGGGCTGGCGGGCTGGATGCGCGTCCGGCGCGGCGTCCCCGAAGTCATCGGCACCATCATGCTGAACTTCGTCGCCGCCGACGTGCTGTCTTATGTCTTGCACGGCCCATTGCAGCAACGCGGGGCCGACGCCCTGCCGGGCTACGCGCCGGCCCTGCCTCCGGCGGCGACCCTGCCCATCATCGTCGCGGGGACGCCGCTGCACGCCGGGTTCATCGTGGCCCTGCTGGCGCTGGGCTTAGTCTACCTGCTGCTGGAACGGACACCGACCGGCTTCGCCATCCGCATGGTCGGGGCGAACGCCGACGCCGCCCGCGCCGCCGGGCTGGACGTGGCGCGGACCCAGATGACGGCCATGCTGTGGAGCGGGGCGCTCTGCGGGCTGGCCGGGGCCGTGGAGTTGTCCGGCGTCATCGGGACACTGTTCGGCGAGTACGCGAGCGGCTACGGCTTCACCGCCGTCGCCGTCGCCCTGCTGGGCCGCCTGAACCCCTGGGGGATTTTGCTGTCCGCGCTGTTCTTCGGCGGCCTGAGCGCCGGCTCCGAGGCGATGGAAAGCCAGGCGGGCATCTCGCACAACCTGGTCTACGTCATCCAGGCCCTCGCCCTGTTCGTCCTGCTGGCCTTCCCCTGGGTCCGGCGTCAACGCCGCCTTGTCCCTCTGGGGAGGACCACAGGCGACACACATCACGCCCCTTGACAGCCGCGCCCGCTCGTGCTAGACTGTACGCACGGCCCCTCCTACGCACGCTCCGGGTCCGCCGCGCCGACGCCGTTGTCACTTCTCATGATCCTGCCCAGGAGATGACCCCATGCCACACCCGGATCGCGCTCGAACCCTCCTGCACCTTTGCTTGGCTGCCTTGATCGGCCTCACTGTGCCTGCTTTCAGCCAATCTGCTCCTCCGGCCAATCCTCGGCCGGAACTTGCCGTCTCAGTCGGTCATTCAAGTGATGTTTGTTCTGTCGCGTTGTCAAGCAACGGGGAGCTAGCCGTCACTGGAGGTGATGACAAATATTCCATCCTTTGGTATGTTCCCACTGGGACTGAACTGAGGCGCTTCCACGATCCCGGTGGTGTCATTAACTTTGTCGGGCTGTCATCTGATGGTCGAGTTGCAGCAACGTGCGGCTCCAGTGGCAAGGCGTACATCTGGGATACGAGCGATGGCCGCATCCGAGCCGTATTCCCCGGCTATCATGCCTTGTCGGATGATAATGCACAAGAAGGCGGGTGTGCCTTCTCTGCCGACGGGCAGCTATTTTACTCCACTGACACATCTGGGAAGCCTGCTCTCTGGAATGTCTCGACGAAAAGTCAAGTGACGTTGGCTGACATTGATGCCCCGAAGGGTGGATGGGAACCAGACGGAGCGGGAGGGGCCGCATTTTCGGCTGATGGGAAACTCCTTGCCGCGAGTGTTGATGGCAGCCTGTATCTGTGGAGTACAACCGGGACACTTCTCTGGCGGTCGCCCGTTGGTGAGACCGACAATTCGGTTGCGATCTCTCCCGATGCTCGCCGCGTCCTTGTCAGCTCAAGCCCGGTCAAGGCCTATAACATTACGGATGGCAGCCTTGCCTGTACCTACGATGGCGACAGTACGCTTGTCATGTCAGTCGCATATTCGCCTGATGGCAAACTTGTCGCTGACGGCACTTGGGGCTATCCGGGCATGAGTACACCCGTTGTGAGACTCTGGTCCGCTGACGGGACGCCTCTCGGATATTTGCCGTCAAGCGCAACGGTAACTGATACGGTCTTCAACAACGACGGCAATCTGATCATCACCTCTCGCCAAACGCATCTCCGACTCTTGAACCTCGCATCAGGGAAAGCAGAGCCATATCTTGAGACGGGGCGCGTGACATCTCCACTCACGGTTGGAATGACAGGGCAGTCACCATTTACCTTATCTTCGGCGACGGACTATTCGCTGTTCCTATGGAAAATGGGCGGCCCCAATGCGGTGACGAATTTCATCCCAAAGCGGCGGGCCCTGACCAAATTCGTGTTTCCTGGGCACGCGAAACTCGGCTCGACGATCATCAGCCCATCATTCCTGCCGTATCCGGAAAGCGCTGCGTACTCTACCGCCAGCGGCTTGATTGCCATGGGTACATTTGACGCACATATCACAATCTGGAAGGACACCGATGATCATTCCCGGATTGAGATCGGGCCTCTCCATCCACCAGACAACACCAATGACTTTGACGAGATTACGAGCATCAAATTTTCTCAGGACGGCCGGAAACTGATTGCCTTCGGCCAGGAAGCGAGCTGGATATGGCGAATAAATCCGGTGAACCTCTCACAAAAGCCTGTTCCAATTCGTGTCCTGTTAGGCCGCTATACAGACGTTACTGAGGACTGCCATTACGCCGTATCAATCGGCGTGATCCAAACTGCGAAAGCCCTGTTCGCACATTGGGCGGCGAATGGCAGCGGCGAACGCGCCGTACTTTGGGACATCTCAAAGCGTCTCTCTCGCCCCGTTGCGTATTACTCATCCAACGCCGAGTCCGCGAAACTTGCGCTCGGCGGCAGGCGCTTAATCATATGTCGTGATGCAGCGCCCTATCTGGTTTCGTACAGGGTTGGGGATACCGCGCACTGCCAGGCCTTCAACAACAATGATGGAAAAGTAAATTCATTTACGTTGTCTCCAAACGGCCGCTATCTCTTGGTCAGCTTCATGGATTCGGTCGTAAGATGCTACGATGTCCTCACCGGTGATCTGCTGGCGCGATACGCAATGCCGAATTCGATGTCTGTGATGTATGTCTCAGACGACCATGGCCTTGCATATCTGTCGGAAGATGGCCGATCCATTGTTCACCTCCTCGACTTGAAGCGAAATCGTGAGCTGGCCTCTGTCGTCACGCTTGCCGACGGAACGTGGATCGTTGCCGATCCCCTCGGCCGGTTTGACACAAACAACATCGAAGGGGTAACAAACGTCAACTGGCTATTGAAGGACGATCCTTATCATGCCTATCCTCTGGAACTCTTCATGCGCCAGTACTACGAGCCGAGACTGCTCCCGCGCCTCCTCGCCCATGACCCATCGCTCGACCGGCCTGTACCCAGCATTGCTGACCTGAACCGCGTCCAGCCGCCGGTTCACATCACGCAGGTCGTGCCTCACCCTGGAGATGACCCGGCCCTGGTGGATGTCACCGTCACCGCCAGCCACGCTTCGGGTGATTTCCACCAGGAGGGGCAGGATGTCACACTGTCTACCGGTGTTTACGACCTGCGGCTGTTCCGCAACGGACAGCTTGTGGGCGCGCTGCCCGCGCAGGACGAGGGGGCGACGCCGGTGGATCTGACGGCGGACGCTCCGGGCGGCACACTCAGCCACACCTTCACCGTTCGGCTGCCGCGCGACGGGGCCAAGACCGTGGCCTTCAGCGCCTATGCCTTCAACGTCTCCCAGGTCAAGAGCGAGACCGACCGGGTGACGTACACGCTGCCGACGCCCCTGCCGGTCGTCAAAGGGAATGCCTACGTCGTCAGCATGGGCGTCAACAGTTATCAGGACCCGCGCTGGGACCTGCGTTTCGCCGCCAACGATGCCCGCCGGACCGTGAATCGACTGACGCGGGACCTGACGGCGTCGGGCCGCTTCGCCCACGTCTACGCCGTGCCACTGGTCTCCGACGACGCCACGGGGACTCATGACGCCACCCGCGCCGCCCTCCGAGCCGTCCTGGAGAGGCTGGCCGGGCACACACCCGATCCGCAGGCGCTCGCCCTGGTCCCCCAGGCCGCCGCACTGTCGCCCGCGCGGCCCGAAGACCTGGTCGTGCTGACGTTCTCCTGCCACGGGGACAACGACCCGGCGGGCGGGCGGTTCTACCTGTTCCCCGCCGACATCGGCCCCGACCAGGAACACGGTTTGACCGACGACCTCATGGCCCATGCCGTCAGCAGCGACGATCTCTCACGCTGGCTACAGGACGTGGACGCCGGGCAGATCGCGCTGGTGGTGGACGCCTGCCACTCGGCGGCGTCGGTGGACGAGGCGGGCTTCAAGCCCGGTCCGATGGGCAGCCGGGGCCTGGGCCAGCTCGCCTATGACAAGGGGATGCGGGTGCTGGCGGCGAGCCAGGCCGACGACGTCGCTATCGAGGACGACCAGATCGGCGATGGCCTGTTGACCTATGCCCTCGTGCATGACGGCCTGACGGCTGGCCGGGCCGATGCCGACCCGCACGATGGGAGGGTGACACTGACCAAGTGGCTGCGTTACGGCGTAGACCGTGTGCCATCGCTCTACAAGGAGGTGGAAGCGGGCCGCGTGGACACGTTCGGCGTCGGCGCAGCGCGCGCCATCCCGCTGGGCCGCCGGGACATCCGACTCTCCAACGGCCCGACTCCTCCCCCGCCGCCGCTGCAGCAGCCCGCGTTGTTCGACTTCAACCGGCAGGCTCAGGACCCGGTGCTGGAAGTCCTGCCGCAGACGCCCCCCCTATGAAAGGCCCGCCTAGGGGCGGGGAACTCCGACCCATCTTCTTCTGTTCCGAACAACAGAGGCGCGGCCCGGTCGCGCCCTGTTATCGTGACAGTCCCACAAGGAGTAGAGATATGAGCGCCGTACAGTCCGTGACGACCACCGACTTTGACCAAGAGGTTTTGCAGTCCGATGTCCCCGTGCTGGTGGACTTCTGGGCCGCCTGGTGCGGCCCCTGCCGCGCCATCGCGCCCCACGTGGACGCCGTGGCCGAGGAGTACGCGGGCAAGGCCAAGGTGGTCAAGCTGAACGTGGACGATGCGCCGGAGATCGCGGGCCGCTACGGCGTCCAGAGCATCCCGACGCTGATCGTTTTCAAGGGCGGCCAGAAGGTCGGTGAGATGGTCGGGGCCGGTCCGAATTTCCGTCAGGCCGTCGGCGCCAAACTCGGCGAACACGTCTGAGCCGGTCACGGCGATCCGAAAATGAGACAAAAAAGAGCCTGCGGCACTCTCGCCGCAGGCTTTGCCTTTTGGAAGGCTCACAATTGTTCTCGCTCGACTCTTACCCGCGTAGCGGGACGGCTGAAACGCCTCAACGATGGCCGACGGGGGCCTGGCCGAAGCCGGAGTTCTGCACGGTCCCGTTCGTGGTGTCGCTGGCGGACGGCGGGTTCAGGACCTTGAACGGGTAGCCGCTCTGGCCGCGCTGATACCCGGTCAGGCCGTAGACGGGGTAGGGGGCCGCCACCGTCGTGGTCAGCGCCGTGGAGGTCTGGTAGGCGTTCGGGTCGGACGGCGGCGGGGTGTTCTTGAGGCTGCGGATGTAGGCCACCAGCGTCCAGCGCTCGGCGGGCGTCAGCCAGTGGCGGAAGCCGGGCATCTTACCCTGGCCCTGGGTGATGTCCCAGAACATCCCGCCGGGGCTGCGCTTCTGGACAAGCGAGGAGGCGAGGTCGGGCGGGTGCGGGACCAGATACTGGCCGACCGTGCCGTAGCCGTAGCCCCCGGCGTTGTGGCACTGCACACAGCGGTTCAGGAACAGGACGTTCCCGGCATGGACCACGCGCGGGTCATTGGGCAGGGGACTCTGGAGGCCGTTCACCGAGGCCGGGACCGGCTGGTAGCGCGCCCGGTCGGACAGGTTGGGCGGCGGCAGGTCCGGCTCCTTGCTGGGGAACGCTGAGATATAGTGCGCGAGGCCCTGGGTCGCCTGGGCGGCGCTGAGGTCGCCGTAGGCGGGCGAGATCACGGGCCGTCCGTCCACGGGGGCGTCGGCGGCGTTGACCTGCACGGCGTCCTGCGGGGGCTGGGCGCGCGGCGTGTCCAGCGGCGTGTAGTTCGGCTGCCGGTACATCTGGTTGCCGCAGCCGGTGACGCCGAGGGCGAGCAGACTGAGGCCGACCAGGCCGGGGCGAGAGTGCCTCATTCGAACTCCCTCGCGTCCCGCCGCACGTCCACCGCGCCCTCCTGGCGGCACAGGGTCTCCGCCTGCCGGACCTCGTCCTCCGAGGTGCAGTAGACGGCGATGCCGATCAGGCCCTCGGAGATGCGCGGGTCATAGACTTTTGCTTTCCAACTCGGCAGGCGCATCTCGTAGAGCGCGCCCAAAAAGCAGAACAGCAGCGCGAACAGCATCATGAACTCGAAGCAGATGATGCCGACGGGGGGCCAGGAGATCAGCGGCTTGCCGCCGGTGCGGATCAGATACAGCACCTGCGTCGCCCCCGCGATCAGGGCGGCGAGGCCGATGCCGACGAGGCCGCCGACAAAGGTGATCCAGGGCAGCCACACCTTGGACTTGTCCGACTCCAGGACGCCCTCCGGGAACGGCACGGACGAGATCACCATGACGTCCTGCGAGCCGCGCCCGCTGCCCTCGTCGCCCCGCCGCAGGCGCGTCAGGGCCGTCGCCGCCTGCGGGATGTCTTCGAACAGGCCCAGAACCGTCGTCTCCGAGGTCCCCCCCGTTGTGTTTGCCGTCAGTGTGGTCGCCATCAGGCTATCGCCTCCTCGCGCATGGTGACCGGGATGTCCGTGTCGCCCACGCGCTCCATGAATTCCGCGTGTTCACCCTCTTTGTACTCCCAGACGGAGACCAGGGGGATGAACTTCGTCAGCAGCGTATACAGGAACCCGAACAGGCCGACCGCGCCCAGCGTCATGGACATGTCCACCCAGGTCGGCGTGTAGTTGCCGCGCACCAGGAAGTCGTTGTCCGGTGAGGGCATCAGCACCGTGACGCGCTCCGAGAACATGGCGATGTTGACGGCCATGCCGACCAGCATCATCAGCCACGGGATGCGACGCCAGTTCCGGTTCCAGAGGATGCCCAGCGGCACGACGCCGCCGAAGAACATGATCGTACTCAGCACCGGGCTGTAGCCCCGGAAGACGAAGTCAATCCACTTTGTCTGCGTGTGGACGTGCGAGGCCCAGTCCCCCCAGGCGTCCCCCGCGAAGAACGCGAACCACATCAGCGAGATCAAAAACTGAATCTTGGCGATGTTGTCGAACTGCTGCGGCAGGATGTATTTTTCTAAGTGGAACGCCTTGCGCACGAAGAACATGATGATCAGGACCGCGCCGCATCCCGAATACAGCGCGCCGCAGACAAAGTACGGGGCGAAGATGTTCTCGTGCCAGCCGGGGACCAGCATCATGCCGAAGTCGTAGCCGACGATGGAGTGCAGCGAGACGAACACGGGGATGATCAGCACGGTCAGTAGGATGAAGAGCTGCTTGATGCGCCGCCACTCGCGGTCCGTGCCGCGCCAGCCGAGCGCCAGGATGGTGTAGATGATACGCGGGATGCCGATGGTGCGGTCGCGCAGGGTGGCGAAGTCGGGAATCAGGCCGCCGAACCAGAACAGCACGCTCGTGACCAGGTAGACGGACAGCGCCGAGGCGTCCCAGATCAGCGGGCTGCGGTAGTTCGGCCAGAGCTGCCGCTCGTTCGGATAGGGGACCATCCAGTAGAAGCACCAGTTGCGCCCGATGTGCAGCAGCGGGAACGTGCCCGCTACGGCCAGCGCGCACACGGTCAGCGTCTCGGTCATGCGCGTCAGCGAACGCCGCCAGCCGCCGTGGAAGAGCCGCAGGATGGCCGAGATCATCGTCCCGGACAGCGCGACGCCGGCCCAGAAGACGAAGTTGGCGATGTCCAGCGCCCAGTACGAGGGCCGGTTCATGCCCCAGATGCCGATGCCCTGCCAGAGCTGGTACGCGAAGCAGAGAGTCGCCCAGCCGAGAATGGTGGCGAAAAAGCCCAGCACCGCGAACCACTTCCAGCCGACCGTGGTGACGTTGCGCAGCAGGTCATTGTTGACCGTCTGTGGCCGCTGTCCCGGATGGTGGACGGCCAGGGCCGTGGCGGGTCCTTGGGCGTCACGCCCAGTCACGCCGGTCCCGATCTCACGTTCTTCGATTGCCATCGTTTAGTTCTCCCACACAGGCGGGTCTTCCACCATCACCGTGACCGTCGAGTTGCCGAAGGGCCGGACTGCCGAGCGCGAGCGCCACTTGCTCAGGCCCCACCAGGACAATGCCGAGTAGACCGGGATCGCCATGAAGAGCGTCAGCCCGAACAGCGCCCCGACGCCGATGAATGCCGACAAGCCCCCTATGAGCGACGCTCCGTTGATCGGCATCGCGCGATAGTCGAATGCGGGCGTCGTGTCCAAGAACCGCTGGCACCACACGCCCGCCAGCATGAACAGGGAGACGATGCTGAGCAGCAGGGGCGACTTGCGGACGGCCCCGAAGATGTTGGCGAAGATGGGGATCGCCATGCACCCCAGGATCGTCATCACGAACGCGAACGGGTACGCCACGGTGCGGCCCATTTGCAGCGGCCACTCATCCGGTTGATGTCCGAACCAGGCCGTGATGTAATCGCACCAGCGGAAGTAAAAGAAGATCAGCCCGAAGGCGATCATCATCTTGCCGAGGGCGTCGTACTGCTTGTCGCCGATCAGCGCCTTGTTTTGCAGCCGCCCGCGCAGAATGGTCATCACCAGGACCAGCATGGCCGTGCCCGCCTGCAGGGCGCCGATGTTGAACTGGAACGGGTAGATGCTGGAGTCCCACTCTTTGCCCGGCCCCAGTTGGAAATCCCAGCCCAGCGTCGTCTGCGAGGCGAAGAACGTGATGATGACGGCGATGGCCAGGAAGCCCTCGGCCCACCGCTGCACACGCCACTGACGTTCCGCGCCGATCCAGCCGCCGGCGAGACCCCGAAACGCTCCCTTTTTGCCGTCCCGATTTCTGTCCCGCAGCACGGCGAAGTCGGGCCGTGACGTGAGATACAGCAGGAATGTCCCGGCCAGGAACGCCGTCAGCACGAACAGAACGTCAATGCCGAAGTTGCCCGCTCCGAGGACATTGCGGCTGGCCAGGCCCAGGCTCATGTCATGACCGCCGTACTCCCAGACCTTCAGCGTGGCTGGGAACTCGCCCTTGGCGCCGTAGGTCCGGCTCAGGGGGCCGTACAGGGCGACACGCATCAGGCCCAGCATCGGCAGCACGACGATGGCGGCGGCGACGCCGAACAGTGAAGTCACGTCCAGGACGCGCGTCAGTGAGAAGCGCCAGGAGGCGTGGGCGACGCGGATCAGCGCGCCGAGCGCCACCATGCCCTGGATCGTGGACAGCCAGAACAGCGTGGACGCGACGGACAGGCCCCAGAAGCCGGGGTCCGCCGTCCCGGACCCGGCGGTCACGAACCACAGGACCAGCGCGATGACGGCCACGACGAGGCTGACGACCGCGCCGACCATCAGGCCGGACTTGCGCTGCCCCTTCTCGCCCAGCACCACGGCCAGCGGTTCGGAGGCATACGGGTCGCGCGACGCCTGCGCGGGCGAACGGAGGATGGGTTCTTGGTCAAGCATAATGGTAGTTACTGCCGTCCCCGCGTCTTGCCTGCCTTAGACGAGGTCGGGGCCGGGTCCGATGTTTTGATTTGTGCCGAATCGAGCGTCATGAACAGGTTGTTGAGCGACTCGGCCAGCGTCGGGTGCGCGAACACGCCGTCACGCAACGCCGTGTAGGGCAGTTTTCCCAGCATGGCGACCTGGACGACGGCCATCACCTCGCCGCCTTCCACGCCGAGAATGGCGCAGCCGAGAATCTGCCCGGTGTCGGCGTCCACGATGGCCTTCATGAAGCCGCGCGTCTCCCCCGTTTCGATGGCCCGCGCCACCTCCGTCATCGGCAGCTTGGCGACAGCGATATGATAGCCGGCTTTTTTTGCCTCAGACTCGCTCAGGCCGACACGGCCCAGCTGCGGGTCCGTGAAGACCGTGTAGGGAACCAGCCGGTCTTTGATCGTCACGTCTTTGCCGTCCAGTAGATGCGCGCACAGCACACGGAAATCGTCGTAGGAGACGTGCGTGAACTGCGGGCCGCCCTTGCAGTCGCCGATCACATAGACGCCCGCCGCCGTCGCCTCCAGCCGCTCGTTCGTTTTGACAAAACCGTGTTCGTCGGCCTCCACCCCCGCCGTTTCCAGGTTCAGGGTGTCCGTGTTCGGGACCCGGCCCGTCGCCACCAGCAGGTGCGACCCCGTGAGCGTCTTCGCCGAACCGTCCGAAGTTAGGATCGTCAATGTCACGCCGTCGCCGTCCTTGGCGGCGTGGGTCGCCTTCGCGCCGCCGAAGACTTTGATGCCGTCCTCGCGCAGAATGTCCGCCACGGCCTCGGAAACGTCCGTGTCCTCGCGCGACAGCAGGTGGTCGGCCCGCTCGATGACCGTCACGCGGCTGCCGAAGCGGCGGAACATCTGGGCGAACTCCAGCGCGATGTAGCTGCCGCCGAGAACGAGCAGATGCTCCGGCACGGCGTCCAAATGCTCAATAGACTCGTTGTCCAGGAACGGCACGTCGCCGAGACCGTCAACCGGCGGCACGGCGGGCCGAGTGCCGACATTGATAAACACCTGGTCCGCCGTTAACCGCCGCTCGCCGCCCCCGTCGTTCAGGGTGACGGATACCGTCCGGGGTCCGGTGAACGTGGCCTGGCCGTAAATCAATTCGACGCCTTTGGACAGCAGGCTCCTTTCCGTGCCCTGCCGGAAGTCCTTCACGACCGCCTGCGCCCGGTCGCGCACCGCGCGCATATTCACCGTGACGGGGCCGCTGTCGTGGACGCCGAAGTCCGCCGCCCGGCGGGCCAAATAGGCGACACGCGCCGAGGCGGCCAGCGTCTTGGTCGGGGTGCAGCCGGTGTTGACGCAGGTGCCGCCGACGAACCGACGCTCCACCAGGGCGACCTTCTTGCCGGCGCTTGCCCAGGCGCGGGCCAGCGGGTCGCCGCCCTGCCCGGCCCCGATGATGATGGCGTCGTACTGTTCCAAAGTCAGTCTACGCCTCCGTCGGCCCGGCGTCCACGGACCGCAGGTAGACGACGGCGGGGGACGTGCCGAGGTCTTCCAGGAGCCTCTCGCGGCGCGGGTCGTTCCAAAGTTTTGTCACTGTCCAGTCCGGGTCCTTGACGTTGCCGAAGGTGATGGCCTTGGGCGGACACGCCTGGGCGCAGGCCGTGGTGAACTCGTCCGGCTCCAGCTCGCGCCCTTCGGCGTCGGCCCGTTCCTCGGCACGGCGGATGCGCTGGATGCAGAACGTACACTTCTCCATCACGCCCTTCTCGCGCACGGTGACATCCGGGTTGAGCTGCTGGTTCAGCGGCTCGTCCCAGGCGTGTTCGAACCAGTTAAAGCGCCGGACGCTGTACGGGCAGTTGTTGGCGCAGTATTTCGTCCCCAGGCAGCGGTTGTAGACCATCGCGTTGATGCCTTCGGGGTTATGGTAGGTCGCGTACACCGGGCAGACCGGCTCGCAGGGCGCGTTGTCGCACTGCTGGCAGGGGATGGGCATGAAGCGGGCTTTGGTCTTCGGGTAGGTCCCCTCCCAGTACCGCTCCACGCGAATCCAGGTGTGGCCGCGCCCTTCGTGCTCCTGCTGGTCGCCGACGTAGGGGATGTTGTTCTCGGCATAGCAGGCCGTCTCGCAGGCGTGGCAGCCGGTGCAGCGGTCCAGGTCAATAACCATGCCCCACTTGCGCGTGACGCGGTCGTTCTGCACGGTGACGGCGTAAGGGCTGGCCTTGATTTCCAGCGGCCCCTCGGTCTCGCTGGGGCCGGACGCGCGCGCCGCCTTCAGTTCTGCCGTCAGGTCTCTCTCCGCCTGCGTCGGGATCAGGGTGTTTTCCGGCGTCATGTCTGCCATATGCGTTTACGTTTCCAGGTTCTTGCCGTGCTGTCGGGGAACCATTGCTTTCCAGCCCGGCGAATGAATTCGCGGCTTCTTATCACAAGGTCCGCCTTCGCGGACGTTCGGGAAAACAGTCTGCGTCGGCGAAGGCCGACCTTGCAATAATCAAGGCGCGAATTCATTCGCCCGCTCTCGATGCACCCGCTGCTTACCTCAGCCTCGTCCTCATCCCGCCGGGATGGGCTACGAGGACTTGTGTTCCTTGGCCGTGTCGTGGATCAGCTTCATCACTTCTTCCGGTTCCGCACCGCCGGGGATGTCCTGGGTCAGCACCAGGGTCCCGAGGCCGATGCCGTTGTAGCCGGGCAGGGCGCTGGACACTTTGGTGAGGGACACGCGCGTCGCCGAGTAGGCGAGTGCGCCGGTGCGGGCGTCCGTCGTCGGGTCCAGGATCGCCAGCGGGTTCGTGCCGCGCCCGTCGGCGTAGCGTCCATATGCCGTATGGCCCTGCCCGATGGGCATGGCGACCACGCCGGGGTGAATGCCGGGCGAGGGCACGGCGAGGCTTTCCACGGAGCCGTGCGCCGAGGTGAGGCGCACCACGTCGCCGGTGCGGATGTTCAGCCGCATGGCTTCCTCCAGGTTGATCTCCACCCAGGAGTTCCAGACGGCCATGGTCATCGGGTCGGCGATCTCCTGATGCCATGGCACGTTTGCGCCGCGCCCGTCGGTCCAGTAGAGGTGCGGGTACAACTGCAAGGCGTACTTGCCGTCGGTCGGGGGGGGCGCAACGGCTGGCGTCGCCACGGCACGGGGAATTGCTCTTAAATCATTCGTGTTCTGCGTCCACAGGCCACCGGCGGCCACCGTGGCGACCCACTTGGTGTCGTTGTTCAGGTCCTGCTGGGCTAAATCAGCCTGACCGAGTTTCGCCCAGGTCCGCCGGACAGCGGAACGGGCGTCGGGGTCGGTCAGCGGCTTGCCGACGCCCTGCGCGAGCTGGGCCATCACGTCAATCATCGGCCTGGTGTCCATCCAGGACACGAACGGCACTGTATGGTCGGTCGCCTGTCCGTTACCGCCGATGAACTGCGGGTCTACGATCGGCTGCTGCATGGTCGTAACGTTGGAATCTGCCGGAACCACCAGCGGATCGCTGTCGCCCCATTCTTCCAGGAACGTCCGGGTCGGCAGCAGCACGTCGGCATAGGCCGTCGTCTCATCTTCAAAGGGAGTCAGGGCCAGGACGAACGGGACTTTGGCAAGCGCCTGCGCCATGCCGTCGGTGTTCGGCAGTGTGAACACGGGGTTCGGCTGGCCCAGAATCACCAGCGCGCCGACTTGTCCGCCGTTGATTGCCTGAACGAGCTGCTGAACGCCCTTGTACCCCATCGCGCCGGTACTCGCGGCGGGGGGCGACCCGAAGCCGACGCACTGACTTTTGGCTAAGGCATTGAGCGACTCGACGGCGGTGAAGGCCGCCGTGGCATCGGGGGCCGACAGCAGGCCGTTCCCGGCGACGGCGACGGCGCGCGTCCCCGCGCCGTGGAACGTGTTCGCCAAATCGGTGAGCTGCTGGACGGACAAGCCGGAGACTTGCGCAACCTGGGTCACGGAACCGCCGTTGTTGATGGCCGCCGCGACGGCGGCTTCCGTGCCGGGGTTGCACGGCAGCCACAGGTCCGCGTTCGCCGCCGTCACGCTCATGCGCGGGCCGACATAGATGAACGTGCCGCGCGCGCCGTTCTTGCGGCGGGGCCCCTGCCGGAACTCGCCGAACTGCCGGTTGTAAAGGACCGGGGAGGGCCAGGCCTCCAGGAAGTCGCCGCCGAAGGAGACGATGACATCGGCCTGGTCCAGCGCATAGGCCGGGACCTGGTTACGTCCGTAGACAGCCTGAGCGGCGGCGCGCCAGGGCGCGTCATCCAGCAGGGAATAGGTGGTCAATGTCCCGCCGGTCGAACGGGCGAACTCGGCGGCGACACGGCGCAGGGTGGGGGACTGGCCGACGGTGATGCCGTCAGCCAGCACTGCGACGCGGCCATTTGCAGCCTGCAAGCCCTGAACGGCCTGGGCCAAGGCGGCGTCCCAGCCCGGCTCCGTGTACCTGGCCGTGCTGTTGGCGCGGGCCTTGGGGAAGCGAATGCGGTCCGGGTTGTAGACCTGCTGCAAGGCCCCGATGCCGCGCGAACAGACCTTGCCCGCGCTGACCGGGTGGCCGGGGTTGCCCTGGATCTGCAGCGCCCGCCCGCCCATAGTGCGCACATAAAGGCCGCAGCCCGCCGGGCACATCTTGCAGGTGGTGGCGAAGTACTGCGGCACACCGTCCATCATGCCGTCGGGCTGGTTCTCGTAGGGCCAGACGCGGTTATCGTAGCCGCCGTAGGTACCGGTGACTTCCGCCCGGTAGATGCCGGGGGCGTACTTGGTATGGGCGTGGGTGTCGCAGCCGGACGCCGCGACCGCGCCGCCCATCACCGTCAACTGGATAAACTTGCGCCGACTGAGTTCTGTCATGGTGTGGTTCTAATAGTGGCAGGTGTAGCAGTCCACCGATGCCTGATAGGGGTGGAACTTGGCCTCGTACTGCCGGTGGCAGGTGATACACCAGCCCATGTTCATGCCGATGGGCTGGTAGACGACGTACATACTGCCGACGTTGCCGTGGCAGGTGGCGCAGGCGATCCCCGCCGCCACGTGCGCCGAGTGGACGAAGTGGACGTAGCCGGGCTGCTGGTTGACGCGCACCCAGGGGATCGGCGCGTCGGCCAGGTAGTACTGGCGCAGGCGCGCGATCTGCGGGTGGGTGATGGAAATGTTCTTGTGGCAGCCCCAGCAGACCTCCACCGGCGGGTAGTTGGCGTAGCGAGAGGTCGCCGCCGTCCAGTGGCAGTAGGCGCAGGGGATGTGCAGTTCGTTGACGTGGACCCGGTGGTAGAACGCGATCGGCTGCGTCGGGCCGGGCGACCCCACCCAGTTGGTCTTCCGCTCGTGGCTGGTCTTCGGCCAGAAGAACGCCAGGCACAGAAGGGACACCAGGATGATGCTGGCGACGGCGGACAGTCGGATGAAAACGGAGCGGGTCACGCTTGGCGCTACCTTTGCTAAGGATGTCTGAGACGGTCGCGGAGAAGGCGCGGGGGGCGGACCGGAGTGCAGGTCGGCCCACCGGCAGGCCCGGCAAAAACTTCTGGGCGCATTATACCACCATCATTGTGAAAAAAGTCACGCCTTCGGGGTACAATCTTCGCACCATGAATTCCGCCTACGCCGTCTGCCTGATCGCCGTCGCGTTTCACCTGATCGCCGTCCCGGCGCTGATCTACGCGGTGAAGACCCGACAGGGCCGGGAGACCGACCGGGAGGCGTACCGACTGGTCCAAAGCGCGGCCCCGAGGGCGCCTCGCCCGGCCGCGCCCCGGCCCGTCTCGCGTCTTCGGATGCGGCTGTTCTTCAGCCTCATCATCGCCATGCTCGTGCTGATGTGCGGCGCGCAGGTATACCTGGCCGTGGTCGCCGCGCACACGCCGGCATCTGCGGAAGACCCCAACTAAAGCGTCTCGGACAAACATCTCGGAAGGGGAGTGACTATGGACCTGTTTCAAGGGGCCGATGCGACGTTCTGGCTCTGGATGAGTGTTCTCCTCACGGTCATGATCGCTGTCGGCACCTGGTACTTCACCATCGTGGGCGTGGACCGTAAGCAGCGCTACCAGGAGCGCGGCGAACACACCATCGAGCGCTACGGCGACATCGAGGAGGACCGCGCGCCGGTCCCGACGTTTCTTGTCTGGACGTACATCGGCGTCGCCGTCTGGGCCGTGGCCTACGCGGTCTGGACGGGCGTTTACGGCGTGGGCCTGTAGCGCGGCTTCAGGAAGGGAACGCACTGATGGCAAATGAACTTGTCCCGCTCCCCGGCAGACCGGGCGGCTCCAACGGCAACGGGCATGGAAACGGCAACGGCCACTCCCATGGCGACGGGCACGACGCCGAAGCCTATGTCCCCATGGAGGGCAAGGTCTGGGACCCGACGGTCCCCGCCGGCTTCGTGGACACCGACCGGCAGACGTCCGGCATGGGCTGGGACCTGCCGCCGTCGGACGAGCCGTGGCAGGGCTACGAGGCGATGCGCCAGGCGCGGCGGGACGCCGAGCAGGCCGACCGTGACGCCGAGTGGGCACGGGCGCACGGGCTGACCTCCTTCGCCATCGAGCGGGAAACCGATGCCGCCGACAACCGCCAGATGGGCTGGGACTGGGGCGACTTCCGCACCTGGGCGATCATCTGGGCGATGTTCTTCGGCTTCCTCCTCTTCAGCGCCTTCGTCTATTACCAGCCCCACGGCCGCCACAACCAGAACGACGGGCCGTTGCCCGTGCCGGGCATCCGCGTCTACACCTGCCTGAAGGATATGCCTCCCCTATGACTCCGCCGCCCATCCCTGTCCCGATGCGCGCCCCGCGCGATGTCACCGTCCGCCGTGTGCGCTTCTTCCCGGCCTTGTTCGCCGGGTCCGCTGCCGCCCTGGCGTTCGTGGTCGTCTACTACCTGACGCTCGGCCTGCTGCCGGCGGTCTTCTCCAACCCGCTCCCCAGCGCCCTGTTCCCGGTCCCGGCCTGGGCGTACCGGCTGGACCTGGCCCAGTTCCTCGGCTCCCTGGTGGTCCCGCCCTACCCGACGCCCTTCACCTGGGTGCTGGGCCTGGTGCTGATGTTCGGCTCCCTGGTCGGCCTCGCCGTTGTCTACGCCGTGCTGCTGTCCTGGGTCCAGGAGCGCTCCGATGTCGTGAAGGGTCTGGGCTTCGGCCTGGCCAACGGCGTCGGCCTCGTTTTCCTGATGTCCATCGCCAGCGGGCTGCACCCGGCCGTCATGCGCAACGCCCTGGCGGACCCAGGGGCGTTCATGATGGGCTGGTCGTTCTGGGCCCCGTTCCAGCTCCTGCTCGTCCACGCCATCTACGGCGCGGTGCTGGGTGGCCTCTACGGGCGGCGTTGACGGCCCAAAAAAGCGGCCCCGTTTCTCTTACATTCAAGAGAAACGGGGCCGCTTTTTTATCTGAAGAAATTAGTAGCGGTCGTTGCCGCCGCCGCCGTAGCCGCCCCGGTCGCGGCCACCGCCGCCGCCGTAGCCGCCACCGCCGCCGTAGCTGCCCCCCCCGCCGCCGTAACCGCCGCCTCCGCCGCCACGGTTGCCGCCGCCGCGGCCCTCTTCACGCGGGCGGGACTCGTTGACGACAAGGGCGCGACCGCCGATGTTCTTGCCGTTGATGGCGGCGATGGCCTGCTGGGCCTCATCTTCGCTCGCCATCTCCACGAAGCCGAAGCCGCGTGACTGGCCCGTGTAGCGGTCGGTGACGACCTGGGCGCTGGAGACGTTGCCGGACTCGGCGAACAGGTCGTTGAGCTGCTGGTCGGTCATCTGATAGCTCAGGTTGCCGACGTAAAGTTTGGTGGCCATGTCAAATGGTCCTTTCGGTGTGTGCAGGCCCCCGGACACGCGGGGCCGTCTGAGATAGGCCTTTCTCTGCTCGCAGGACGGCCTACGTTTCAAAGGTCGCAGACTCGGGGCAGTGACACCGAAGGGACCGGACGAAAGCGGACGGCAAACCAGCGCGAAAAGGGAGAGGCAGCCGGAACCAGTACCGGCATCGGGCCTATTATACCACGTTCCCCGCAGTGTGCAACCACTTTTTTCGGCCTCACGGCTCCCGAAACTCTTGACTTTCCCCGACGCACGCGAGTATAATGTCCTTCGTTCGGAACACGGTCATTTCAAAGGATTGAGCGATGTCGGCTGTGTGTTGCGGCTTCTGCGGGGCGCTGATCCCCGACGAGAAGCGGCCAAACAAGTTCTGCAACCACTCCTGCGCCGCCAAGTTCAACAACCGGGGCGTGACGAGACACGGCAAGCCAGCCGGTAGTGTTCTTTGTCAACGGTGTGGTCTGCCGGTGCTGAACAGCGGGCGCAAGTTCTGCGGCTTGAAGTGTGCGAATTCCCGCTCCGCCGACAGGACTGAGCGGAGATTAAACGGCGAGGTGGGAACCGTCCCTGTCAGTGCCTCAACGATACGCAGGCACTTGGTAAGAACGCGCGGTGAGCAGTGTGAGTTATGCGGCTGGAATGAGCGTCATTCCGTCACCGGACACGTCCCGCTGGAAGTGGACCACGTTGATGGCAACGCGGCCAACAGTCACATTGCCAATCTGCGATTGATCTGTCCGAACTGTCATTCGCTGACGCCGACGTTCCGCAACCTGAACAATGGGAATGGGAGACCGCATCGCCGGAAGGGTGCCCCCTTAGTACAAAGGTTAGTACAGTAGTTTTGTAAACTTCAGATAACAGTTCGATTCTGTTAGGGGGCTTACACAAAAAATTTGGGTCGATGTCCGAGTGGCTAAAGGAGGCGGTCTGTAAAATCGTCGGCGCAAGCCTACACAAGTTCGAATCTTGTTCGGCCCATGATTGAGAGACGCCCCGCGCGGAAAGCGCGGGGCGTCTTTTCGTGTCGGCTACAGGCGGCGCATGAGCAGCACCACGACATCGTCGCGGAACGCGCCGCCCGCGTTCGCGTTCACCTGCTCGGCGAGCAGCGCGGCCTCTGCCTGCGCACCCATCCGTTTGGGATGCCCCGAACCGGCGGGCCATCGGTAGACGGGAGCAGCGAGGCGCCCGCAACGTCGTACACGCCGGGCCACTGTTCGCGGGATTTCGTGAGACAAATCAGGAACACAAGTTTCCGAAAAAATGATATTTCCGGGCGGCAACAGTGAGGTCCTCTGAGGACATAGATGCCCCGAACGAACCGTTTATGCCAGCATCTGTCTGCTTTTCCATCTCCGCCTGGGCTTGACTTCGCGGCGAAATCCTGATATACTATTCTCACGTTCGAAAAACGGCGGCACAGCGAGGGGCAGTCAGCCTCCCGCTTTTTTTGTTGCCTCTCTCGCCTATCAAGCCACTCTATGCCCGACGACCTTCCGCCCGATGCCCCCTTCGCCGTCCTCCGCTCCCGTCTCCAGGAAGGCGTCCGGGCCTCCGACCTCTGCGTCGCCATCATCGGCTGGCTCTGCGGCCACCCCACAGACCCGTGCGTGGCTGAGGCCAGGCTCGGCGGCGGGCAGGTGTGGCTGCGCCTGTCCGGCGAGCGCCGGCTGGAGCCCGCCATGTCCTTCCTGGAGTTCCTGGACCAAGTGAGGATCATCTGCACCTCCGTCGGCCTGACGGAAGCGCAGTCGGCCCTCGTTGTCGCGCGGGCCCGGCACCTGCTGGGGTGAGGGTGGTCACTACCGGTCAGGCTAAACCCGCAAAGGGGGCAGGGTGAGAAATGGCGCGGTTGAAAAAATTTGCTGGCCGTGTCATAATACAATCGGTTCAGATGACTAGCCACGCCCACGTAGCTCAGTGGTAGAGCACTTCTTTGGTAAAGAAGAGGTCAAGGGTCCGATTCCCTTCGTGGGCTTTCCACTTTCTCCTCGCGCTGTTTTTCCACGGCCCCACGCTGCCTGCCCCGTTTCCTGCCGTCGGATTGACACGGCTCTATGACGGGAATGGTTTGGCATGAACATTCCCACTCCCCCTGATGTGATGCGATTGATCCTGGTGACTGCCCCCGGCGGGCCGAGCGTGATGACGTTGGGTACTGGTCCGACACCGACGCCGGGCGATGGCGAGGTGCTGATTCAGGTCGCGGCGGCGGGGGTGAACCGACCGGACATTGCACAGCGACAGGGGCAGTATCCACCGCCGCCGGGCGCGTCGCCGACCCTCGGCCTTGAGGTCTCCGGCACAGTCGTCGCCCTGGGCGATGGGGTAACGGATTGGCAGACGGGTGACAGGGTTTGTGCCCTCGTCAACGGGGGCGGCTACGCCGAATACTGCGTCGCGCCCGGCGGGCAATGCCTCCCCGTCCCTCACCCCCTGACACTGGTGGAGGCCGCCGCGCTGCCGGAGACGTTTTTCACTGTCTGGACAAATGTTTTTGACCGGGGGCGGCTGGCCGAGGGAGAGACGCTCCTGATCCACGGCGGCTCCAGCGGCATCGGCACGACGGCCATCCAGTTGGGCCGCGCCTTCGGGGCGCGCGTCTTCGTGACAACGGGCAGCCTGGCGAAGTGCGAAGCCTGCCTGCGTCTGGGGGCGGCGGCGGCAATCAACTACCACGAGCAGGACTTTGTGGCGGAGGTGATGCGGCTGACGGAGGAGCGGGGGGTGGACGTCATTCTGGATATGGTCGGCGGTGCCTATCTGGCGCGCAACATGGAGGCGCTGGCGGTGGAGGGGCGTCTGGTGCAGATCGCGTTCTTGGGGGGCAGCCGGGCCGAGGTGGACCTGCGGCCCCTGCTGACCAAGCGCCTGACTTTGACGGGTTCCACGCTGCGGCCGCGCACGGCCACTGAGAAGGCCCGGATCGCCGAGGCATTGCGCGCCCGCGTCTGGCCGCTGCTGGAGGCCGGGCAGGTGCGCCCCGTGATGGACCGCACCTACCCGCTGGCCGAGGCCGACGCCGCCCACGCGCGCATGGAGTCGGGCGACCACATCGGAAAGATCGTCCTGACGGTCGGGGCCTGACGGGGCTAGGCAGCCGCCGAGACGCCCCGCTTCCAGGCCGGACGCCGGGCCTCGTAGGCGGTGATGTCCGGCTCGTGCTGCAAGGTCAGGCCGATGTCGTCCAGGCCGTTGAGCAGGCTGTGTCGCCGGAACGGGTCCACGTCGAAGCGCGTGGAGAAGCCCTGATCGTCCATGATGGTCTGCGCCTCCAAATCCACCGTGAGCCGATACCCCGGTGTCCCTTGCGCCCGCCGCATCAGCGCGTCCACCTGGTCTTCGGGCAGGGTGATGGGCAGCATCCCGTTCTGGAAGCAGTTGTTGAAAAAGATGTCCGCGTAGGACGGCGCGATGATCGCCCGGAAGCCGTATTGGTTCAGCGCCCAGGGCGCGTGTTCGCGGGAGGAGCCGCAGCCGAAGTTCTTGCCCGCGATCAGAACCGTCGCGCCCTGGTAGCGGGGCTGGTTCAGCTCGAACTCCGGGTTGGGCGTCCTGCCGTCGCCCTCGTAGCGCCAGTCGAAGAACAGGAACTGCCCAAAGCCCGTGCGCTCGATGCGCTTCAGGAACTGCTTGGGGATGATCTGGTCCGTGTCCACGTTGGGCCGGTCCAGCGGGGCCGCGATCCCTGTCAGTTTGGTAAATGCTTCCATCGTTTCGTTTTACTCCTGAAAAAGTGCATCTACCGGGACTTGCAGGTCTGGGTAGACACGGGATACAGCAACCTGACCGCGCCCGTAGTCGCCCACAGTCGCAATCTCGTCCGGTGAGAGGCTGATGACTTCCACGCGCTGCTCTCCCGACCGGACGACCCAGACCTCGCGCACATCCACGGCGCGGTAGTCGGCGATCTTGGCCGCCAGCACTGAGGGCCGGTCGGATGGTGATGCGATCTCCACCACCAGTTCCGGGGCGGGTGAGAGGGGCGTCGGGTTGGTCGCCTTGGGATTTTCCGCAAGGCGTTCGTTGCTAATGAACAGCAAGTCAGGCTGCCGGTTCCGCAGGGGGCGCTTCATGATCCGAACGTCGCAGGGCGCGATCACGACTTTGCCGCGATTGGCACTGCGTTGATACGCGCGGTACTGCTCGGCAAGATTCAAGGCAATGTCTTGATGTTCGCGTGTCGGGTTTGCCAACTGCTTCTCTCCGTAGAGGCGGTAGACCTTCCAGCCGTCAATGATGTCGTACCGGGCCATCTCCTCCGGCCCGGAGATATACTCCTCGTAGGTCATCGGGCGCGTGATGCCCGGAACGTCCGCCTGCCGAAGAGCCTCCTCCTCGGTCAGATTGGGTGCGACAACGGCCATTGCTCTGCTCCTTAGACAACAAACACGTCGGCCACGGCGATGGACAGACCCGGCAGGGTCAGGGAGGTGACCGTCTCACCGATGCCGTAAGCGCCGACAAACTCTGGGCCGTCCGGCGTCAGTCGTAGGGGTTGGACAATCGAGGAGTCGGTGTCCACCGTCCAGCACTCGCCGACGCCGATGGCGCAGAAGTCCCGGAGTTTGCCCGCTAAAACCTGCCGTCGGTCGCTGTCGGAAAGCACTTCCACGACGAGTTCCGGGGCCGTTTCCAGCGCGCCGGGGACGCTCCGGCTGCGGTTGCCCCAGCGTGTGTGGCTGATGAAGAGGACATCAGGCTGCCGGACGCGCAGCGGGTCGTGCGTGATCTCCAAGTCGAAGGGGGCCTGATACGTCCGACCATACCCGGATTGGCGCTGATAGGCGCGAAGCAACTCGTAGACGCTGCCGACGCAGTCCTGATGCAAGGGTGTTGGGCTAGGCAAGTTCACCCTCACTCCGTCGAGAATGTCGTACCGCCAATTGGTCTCCCCTTCCCTGGTGTATTCTTCATAGGTCAGCAATTTTGGCTGTGCGGTGACCAAATCTCGCCTCCTTTCAATTTTTGTCCCACTCCCGGATGTCGACCAAATGCCCGGCGATGGCGGCAGCGGCGGCCATCTGGGGGCTGACCAGGTGGGTGCGTCCGCCCTTGCCCTGGCGGCCCTCGAAGTTGCGGTTGGACGTGGAGGCGCAGCGTTCCCCAGGCTGCAAAATATCCGGGTTCATGCCCAGGCACATGGAGCAGCCCGCCTCGCGCCACTCGAAGCCCGCGTCCTTGAAGATCACGTCCAGGCCCTCCCGCTCGGCCTGGACCTTGACCATGGCCGAGCCGGGGACGGCCAGGGCGCGCAGGCCGTCCTTGACCTTCCGCCCCTTCAGGATCGCCGACGCCGCGCGCAGGTCCTCGATGCGCCCGTTGGTGCAGGAGCCGATGAACACGGTGTCCAGGGCGACCTCGCGCATCGGCGTCCCCGGCGTCAGCGCCATGTACTCCAGCGCGCGCTCGGCGGCGCGCTTGTCGGCCTCGTCTGCGAAATCATCGGGGACGGGGACGGAGCCGGTGATCGGGACGACCATGCCGGGCGACGTGCCCCAGGAGACGTGGGGCGCGATCTCGGCGGCATGGAGTTCCACCACCGTGTCATACTGTGCGCCGGGGTCCGAGGGCAGTTCGCGCCAGGCGGCCACGGCGGCGTCCCAGTCGTCGCCCTGCGGGGCGTAGGGGCGGCCTTGCAGGTACGCGAACGTTTTCTCATCGGGCGCGACCATGCCCGCCCGCGCGCCCGCCTCGATGCTCATGTTGCAGACCGTCATCCGGCCCTCCATGGACAGCGACTGGATGGCGTCGCCCGTGTACTCCACGGCGTAGCCCGTCGCTCCCGCCGTGCCGATCTTGCCGATGATCGCCAAAATGATGTCCTTGGCCGTGACGCCCGTACCGAGCGCCCCGTTGACGCGAATCTCCATGGTCTTCGGGCGGGCCTGGGGCAAGGTCTGGGTCGCCAGCACGTGTTCCACCTCCGAGGTGCCGATGCCGAAGGCCAGCGCGCCGACCGCGCCGTGGGTCGCCGTGTGGCTGTCGCCGCAGACGATGGTCATGCCCGGTTGCGTCAGCCCCAGCTCCGGGCCGATCACATGGACGATGCCCTGACGCCGCGAGTGGATGTCATACAGCGTGACGCCGAACTCCGCGCAGTTTTGCGAGAGCGTCTCCATCTGGACTTTGGAAATTTGATCCACGATGGGCAATGAGCGATTGGTGGTCGGCACGTTATGATCCATCGTGGCGACAGTCAGATCGGGACGGCGCACAGTGCGCCCGGTCAGGCGCAGGCCCTCAAACGCCTGCGGCGAGGTCACTTCATGGACCAGGTGCAGGTCAATGTACAGCAGCGCCGGCTGGCCTGCTTCCTCGCGCACGACGTGCTGCTCCCAAATCTTTTCAAACATCGTCTTCGGCATTGGTCTTCTCCTGCGGACGAAACATTGTCTGTGATGATTATAGCATAGAGGAACACGCACGTCCAATATATCTTTGTGCTATAATCCATATTCAGCACCTATGGAACTCAGACACTTGCGCTACTTTGTGGCCGTCGCCGAGGAAATGCATTTTGGGCGGGCGGCTGAGAAACTGCACATCGCGCAGCCGCCATTGAGCCAGCAGATACAGCAGTTGGAGCGCGAGCTGGGGTTCCCCCTGTTCCTCCGGGCCAACCGGCGCGTCACGCTGACGGCGGCGGGGTCAGTGTTCCTCCGGGACATCCGGCGCAGCCTGACAAGCATCGAACAGGCAGTGCAGGCGGCGCGGCGGGCGGACCGGGGCGAGACGGGGCTGCTGGCCGTCGGGTTCAGCACGTCGGCGACATTTGAAGTCCTGCCGGTGCTGCTGACCCGGTTCCGTGCCGAATGCCCGGATGTGGAGCTGTCGCTGTTCGAGCTGAACGCGGCGGAGCAGATGCGGGCGCTCGAAGAGAAGCGCATAGATGTTGCCCTGGCGCGTCCGGCCATCGCGGGGGCGGGGCTGACCGTGGAGACCGTCCTGCGGGAGCCGCTGGTGGCGGCCCTGCCGGAGACGCACCCCCTGGCCCGCCGGGCGACGCTGGCCCTGGCGGACCTGTCAGAAGAGCCGTTCGTGCTGTCGCCGGAGAACCCGAAGCCCAGCTACGCGGACGCCGTCAAGGCCCTCTGCGCCGGGGCCGGGTTCATCCCGCGCGTGGTGCAGGAGGCGCGCGAGATGCCCACCATCCTGAGCCTGGTCGCCGCCGGTCTGGGCGTCACCCTGACGCCCGCTTCGGCGCGCAACCTGCGGCGCGTCGGCCTGGTCTACCGGCCCCTCCGTGACGCCGAGGCCGTGACCGAACTGACCGTGGCCTATCGAGCCGATGACCCGTCGCCGACACTGACTCGTTTCCTGAACGTCGTCCGGGCCTTCGCGGCGGCAGGTGTGGAAACCCCGCGCCCACAGGTATAACGTCAAAAAACCGTCAGAGACGCCGTAATCTCCCGGCGTTTCAACGCCGGGCTATTGAGCGCAAAAGCCCCTCCGGGGCTGGAGATGTCTTTGCCCGCGCAGGCGGGGATTTGCATTTGGAAGCGCGGGGGTTCCGCCCCGCGAGTTTCCGCCCCGCAACCATCCGCACCAAACAATGCCCACAGGAGTCCCTATGGCCGACCTCGCCGTTCGCTTTCCCGAAAACCCCATTCTCCGCCCCGCCGACGTCGTCCCCAGCCGGGAGGGGCTGGAGGTGGAATGCCTGCTCAACCCCGGCGTCTTCCGCTACGGCGGCCGCATCGGGCTGCTGCTGCGAGTCGCCGAGAGGCCGCATCAGGACGAAACATGGGTCAGTACGCCGATTCTGGACCCGGCGGAGCCGTCCGGCATCGCCATTCTGCGCGTCCGCAAGGACGACCCCGATCTGCACTACCCCGACCCGCGCCTGTTCCAGTACGGCGGCAAGACCTACCTGACCACGCTCTCGCACCTGCGCCTGGCCTGGAGCGACGACGGCGTCCACTTCCAGGTCGAGCCGAAGCCGACCCTGCTGGGGCAGGGGGAATTGGAGTCGTTCGGCATCGAGGACGCCCGCGTCACGGAGATAGATGGCATATTCTCTCTCACTTATTCCGCCGTCTCGCCCAGCGGGGTGGGGGTCGGCATGATCTCCACGCGGGACTGGAAGACGTTCGAGCGGCACGGCATGGTCATCCCGCCGTCCAACAAGGACTGCGCGCTGTTCCCCGGCAAAATCGGCGGTGGGTACGCCTGCCTGCACCGGCCTTCGGGGGTGATGATCGGCGGGAACTTCATCTGGGTCAGCCGCTCGCCCGATCTGCTGCACTGGGGCGGCCACCAGTGCATCGCCTGGACGCGGCCCGGTATGTGGGACTCAGTGCGCGTCGGTGCTGGCGCGGAGCCGATCCTGACCGAGCGCGGCTGGCTGGAGATCTACCACGGCGCGAACGCCGATCACCGCTACTGCCTCGGCGCACTGCTGCTGGACCGGGACGACCCGGCGAAAGTCCTGGCGCGTAGCGTGGAGCCGATCATGGAGCCGACGGCCCCCTACGAGCAGACCGGGTTCTTCGGCAACGTCATCTTCACGAACGGACACCTGCTGGACGGCGACACGCTCACCCTCTATTACGGCGCGTCCGACGAGGTCATCTGCGGCGCGACGATGTCTATCAACGCCGTCCTGGAGTCGCTTGGGTACGGCGTCTAGGCACAAATCGGCGAAACATTTTGGCCGTTCCACAGTCTGTATCGGGTATAATGGCGGGCATTCCCGGCCCCGCAAGTGTTCGTGTTGATGCCGGGAAGAACACGTGAAGGAGCGGCCATGCCCCCCGACGGTTGGTTTCGGCGCAAATCAAAATTCCCCCTGGCACCGGCGGCGGAGAGCGCGGCGGCGGTCCCGGATGGGGTCGCCGTGAAGTGCGCCCGCTGCCACCAGATCATTTTCACCAAAGATTTTGAGAAGAACCTCAAGATCTGCACCCACTGCGGCTTCCACCACAAGCTGACGGCCGAGGAGCGCGTCGCCTATACAGTTGACGAAGGCTCCTGGCAGCCGCTCCATGACGGCCTGCGCTCTGCCGACCCACTCGGCTTCAAGGACTATCAGGGCAAGCTGGACGGTCTGGAAGAGTCTACGGGCCTTCGGGACGGAATGCAGATCGGCGTTGGGGCCATTCAGGGCCTGCCCCTGGTGCTGGGCGTGAGCGACTTCCGGTTCATCGGCGGCTCCATGGGGTCGGTCGCGGGCGAAAAAGTCGCCCGCGCGATGGAGGAGGGGATGGCCCGGCGGCTGCCCGTGGTCCTGTTCGCGGCGTCGGGCGGCGCGCGGATGCACGAGGGCCTGCTGTCGCTGATGCAGATGGCGAAGACCTCCGCCGCCGCCGCCCGGCTGGCCGAGGCGCACCTGCCCTACATCGTCGTGATGACCGACCCGACCATGGCCGGTGTGCTGGCGTCGTATGCGTCCCTGGGTGACCTCCTGCTCGCCGAGCCGGGCGCGACCATCGGCTTCGCGGGTGCGCGAGTCTCCGCGCAGGCGGTGGCGCAGAAGCCGCCCGCTGACTACCAGACGGCGGAGTGGCAGCTCGCGCACGGGCAGATTGACCAGGTGGTTCCCCGGCGCGACCTGCCGCAGACCCTGGCGAACCTGCTGCGCCTGCTCTGCAGGCGGCCCGACAAGATCGCGCGCGAGCGTCCGGGACGGGAGGCGGCTCATGCCTAGCCTGAACGTGCTGGAATTTGAGAAGTCGCTGACCGAGCTGGACGGCAACCTGGACAAGCTGAACCGGGTCGTGCAGGACCGGGCCAACCCGCAGAACACGCCCGAGCTCCCGGATCAGATCGCCGACTTGGAGCGCCACCGCACGGCGCTTCTGGGCGCGTTCTATGCACACCTGACCCCCTGGGACAAGGTCCTGCTGGCCCGCCATGAGCGTCGGCCCTACACGCTGGACTACATAGCGGCCATCTTCTCGGACTTCCAGGAACTGCACGGGGACCGCTTGATGGCTGATGATGGGGCCGTCGTCGCTGGGCTGGCCCGCTTCGAAGGCTGGCCGGTGGCCGTGGTCGGCCACCAGAAGGGCCGTGACCTGAAGCAGCGCGCGTTCCGCAACTTCGGCACGGCCCGGCCCGAAGGGTACCGGAAGGCCGTCCGCGTGATGAAGATCGCCGCTAAGTTCGGCCTGCCGGTCATCACGCTGGTGGACACCGCGGGCGCGGCGGCCGACGTGGCCGCCGACGAGCGCGGCATCTCCGAGGCCATCGCGCGGGCCATGTTCGAGATGGCGACGCTGCCCGTGCCCATCCTCTCCGTCATTATCGGTGAGGGCGGCAGCGGCGGCGGCTTGGGCCTGGGCCTGGCCGACCGGGTGCTGATGCTCGAACACGCCTACTACTCCGTCATCACCCCCGAAGGTTGCGCGGCGATCCTCTGGCGCGACCCGGAGATGAAGGCCAAGGCCGCCGAGCAGCTCAACCTGACGGCCCAGCGCGCTTTGGAGTTAGGCGTCATTGACGGCATCGTTCCCGAGCCTCTGGGCGGGGCGCACCGGGACTGGGAGGGCGCGGCGGAGAACCTGCGTGCGGCCCTGTCCGGCCACCTGGACCAACTGCTGGGGACGCCGCCGCAGGCGCTGGTCGCCGCCCGCTACGACAAGTTCCGTCATATGGGCCAGTATCTTGAGGAGCCGCCGCCGGACTCCGAGGCCGCCTGAGCATGGCACAACTCCGATATCAGCGCCCGACGGGGACCCACGACCTGTACCCCGGCTCGGACAACTGGGCGGATGACAGCGACCGGACCGCCTCTCTGGAAGAGACGTTCCGCGCCCTGTGCCGCGTGTACGGCTACGGCGAGATTCGGACCCCGACCTTCGAGACCACCGACCTGTTCACGCGCTCCATCGGCGCGGGCACGGACATCGTCTCCAAGGAGATGTACACGTTCACGACCAAGGGCGATGACTCCCTGACCCTGCGGCCAGAAAGCACGGCCCCGGTCCTGCGCGCCTATGTCCAGAATGCCCTCTACGCGCGCGGCGGCGTCGCCAAGCTGTTCTACATCGCCACGCACTTCCGCTACGAGCGGCCCACGAGCGGGCGCTACCGACAGCACGAGCAGCTCGGCGTGGAGGCCCTCGGCTCGGACGACCCCGCGCTGGACGCCGAAGTGATCGAACTCGCCATGTCGTTCTACCGACAGATCGGCATCCCGGAACTCGTCCTGAAACTGAACTCGGTGGGTTCCTCGGAGTCGCGCGGCGAGTTCCTCCTAGCCCTGACGGCGTTCGTGCAGCCGTACCTGGGCGAGTTCAGCGAGGAGGGCCGGGCGCGCTTCGCGCACAACCCCCTGCGGATGCTGGACACCAAGAATGGGCGTGAACTGGAGATTCTGCGGGACGCGCCGAAACTGCCCGATTTTCTTCTCCCCGAAGAGCGGGAGCATTTCGAGACGCTGTGCGGCTACTTGCAGGATGCGGGAGTCCCGTTCGACCTTGACCCGTATTTAGTACGCGGCTTCGACTACTACACCAAGACGGCGTTCGAGATACAGACGCCCTCCGTGCAGACGGCCCAGAACGCGCTCGGCGGCGGCGGCCGCTACAACCGGCTGGTCGAGGAGATCGGCGGGCCGCCGACGCCGGGCATCGGGTTCGGGCTGGGGGTCGAGCGCGCCCTGCTGGTGCTGCAAAAGATCAACGCGGAGATGGCGACGCCGCCGGGGCCGACGGCGTTCCTGGTGACGCTGGGGGCGCGCGCCCGCAGGCTCGGCGTCAGGACGCTGGCGGAACTGCGCGCGGTGGGTATCTCCTCGGAGGCCGCCTATGGGTCCGGGAACATGAAGGCGCAGATGCGCGCCGCCGACCGCGCCCGCGCCCGCTACGCGGTGATCGTCGGCGACGACGAGGCCGATCAAGGCGTCGTCCAACTTAAGAGCCTGACGGACGGCTGGCAGCACGCGGTCCCCATGTCCGAGATCGCCGACTGGCTCTCCGGGGGCCGGCAGCCGTGAGAAGGCCCACCCTGGGTCTCGACAGTCCCTACTCGCGCAGAGCGCCCAGCCCGGCGCTGTGCTTCGTCGGACGGTGGCTGCACGGCGTCGCCCTGTCGCTGTGGCTCGGCGGTCTGGTCATACTGGGGGCCGTCGTCGCCCCGACGATCTTCCACACCATCGCCCAAAATCGCGCCCTGGCCGGGGACGTGTTCGGCAACTGCCTCCAGGTGTTCAACGCCGTGTGCCTCGCCTGCGGGGGCGTGATGTTGCTCGCCGACCTGATGCTGTGGCGGGCCTGGCGCGGCGCGTCGGCCTTCGCATTCGTCGTGACGCTGGGCCTGCTGGCGCTGACCGGCTACTTGGGCTGGGCGCTGTTCCCGCAGATGGACGCGGCCCAGGCGCACGGACAGGCGGCCCTGTTCGGCCACCTGCACACGCGCTACGAGCGATTGTCACTCTGGGAACTTCCCGCCCTGCTCCTGCTGGCCGCCGCCGACGCGGTGCGCGGCGGGAGTGTCTGAACTGCCGCCTCTCTACCACTTCTTGTAAGGCAGGAACTTCCCGTTCATCGTCAGCCTCACCCGGTCGCCCTTGGGGTCGGTCTCTTTTTCCACATGGATGGTGAAGTCAATCGCGCTCATGATGCCGTCGCCGAATTTCTCCTGCACGACGGCTTTGAGCGGCATCCCGTAGACCTGCATGATCTCATAGAAGCGGTAGATGAATGGGTCGGTCGGGACGACCGGGCCGAGGCCCTTGGTCGGATACTCGGTCAGCGCGTCGGCGACCTCCGGGCCGAGGCCGAGCGCGTCGGTCAGTTTTTTTGCCTCATCGGGCGTGGCCGTCGCCTGGCGGTAGATCATGGCCGCCAAACAGACCTCGTCACAGCCGACGGCGTCCTCAAGGTCGGCGAAGGTGATGTGCTTGGCCTTTTTGGCCGCCAGCAATGTCTGCGTGATTTCCGGCAACTCCATAATTCTCAATTCCTTGTGGTAGGTGATGTCTGCCAGTCGTGCTGGAGCTTTTTGAGGTGCTTCAGGGCGGGCGTGACGACGGCGACAAAGTACGATTCGCGCAGTTTGCGCTCCGCCGCGCTGCCGGAGCGGTAGCCGCCGGCCCCGGCGTGGAGCATCAGCGCCTGGGAGGCGCGCAGGGACAGCTCCGAGGCCAGGATGCGACAGGCGACCGCCTCGCGCGTCGCCTCCCGCCCGAAGTCCTGGCCGCCGCAGCCCATCTGGTCGGCCAGTAGGGAGGTCCGCCGCCGCGCTTCGCGCAGGTCGTCACCGATCTCATCCGCCCCGTCGTCCAGGTAGCAGTTGACGTGGCCGACGCGGTCGTTGGAGCGGCGCATCAGCGCCACGCAGCTCTCGACCAGGCCGAAGCCGAAGCCGCACTGGGCGAGGATGAAGCCGGGCCGGATGCGCGCGATGTAGTCGGCGCAGGGCGCGGCCAAGATCAGTTCGTCCGGCAGGAACACGTCCTTGAAGACGGCGTTATGTGTGCCGCTGCCTTCCAGCGCGATGAAGTGGCCGCCGTCGCCGAGCGTCAGGCCCGGCGCGTCGCCCGGCGCGACGGCCATCAGGTAGTCTTCCGTGCCGGTGATCCTGGCCGCGATCCCGAAGCAGTGGTCGGGGGCGACGTTTGAGACCCACGGCAGCGCGCCGCTGACGACGTAGCCGCCGGAGACGCGCGTGGCCGTGAGGCGCATCTTCTCGATACCGGCGAAGTGCTTCATCGGGTTGGACATCCCCGTTCCCGCCCCTCTCCGCCCGGAGGCCACCGGCGGCAGCCAGGAGTCCTTGAGAAAGTCGCTCTCGCCGTTCTGGATGTACCAGCCGCAGACGGCCTGACACCAGACACAGAAGCCGGTACTGAGGCATACCTCGGAGACCGCTTCCATGGCCTGAATCAGAGGCTTCAGGCCACGGCCCGCGCCGCCGTACTCCACCGGGACCGATTGCACGTAAGCGCCCGCCGCGCCGAGGCGTCGCAGGAAGGCGCGCGGGTAGACGCCCTGGGCGTCAATCTCGGTGACGTGGGGCCGCAGGTCCTCGGCGATGGCCGCTCTCACGTCAGCCATCACCGTCTCGAACGAGGACGCCGGGGCGGCGAGGGTCGTGGTCATGGGGCTACCTCGGTCTAAGCGCGAACGGCGGGTCGGGCGGGGTCGGGCGTCCCTTCCTCGATGGGCAGCGCGGGGTCGCGCGACCACTCGTTCCAGGAGGCGAAGTAGATCTTCAGGTTCTCCATTCCGGCTTCTTTGAGGGCGACGAAGGTGTTGGACGCGCGCGCCCCCTTGAAGCAATAGATGTTCACCGGCGTCTCCGGGGTGATGCCCACTTTGGCGGCGATCTCCCGAATCTCCTCCTTGGGCTTGAACATGGGCACGTCGCCGCAGGGTTCCATCAGCGTGTACCACTCGATCAGGACCGCGCCGGGGATGCGTCCCTTGCGCGGCGCGAAGTCCACGCCGTAGGGTGACGAGCTTTCGCCGGTCCATTCCACCCAGTCGCGGACGTCCAGCTTGACGACGGAGCCGTCGTCAAGCGAGCCGAGCATCTGGGGCGTGGTCAGGAGCAGGGCGGGGTCGGGCTTGAGCGGGAAGGTCTTCGGCTCCGGGGTCGGGACTTCGGTGGTGGTCGGCATCCCGGCGTCGGTCCAGGCTTTCAGGCCGCCGTGCAGGATGGAGACCTTGGGGTAGCCCAGGTACTGTAGCAGGAAGTAGCCACGGCAGGACTGCCCGTAGCCGTTGTCCATGGCGTCCTCGTAGAAGACGGCCGTTTCGGAGCCGGACAGCCCGGCGGCACCGAGCTTGTCGGCGAACATCTGCTGCATCGCCCCCAGACCGGCGGGCGTGGACTCGGACAGGTAGCTGAAGATCTCGCGGATGTTGACCGCGCCGGGGATGTGTCCGGCGGCGTAGTCGTCGGGGGCGCGGCTGTCAATGATGACGACCGGCTCGGTGTTCATGAGCGCGGCCAGCTCGGCGGGGCCGATAAGTGTCTTCTCCATGGCGTTTCTCCGTTCTGTGGTGAGATAGCATGAGGAAGGTCATCAGCGACCCGGTCTCTTGAAGGACTCTGTGGCGTCAGTCGGCGAGGGTGGCCTCGACCTTGACGTTGTTGCGCAGGGTGGACGCGACGGGCGACCACTTGGTGGCGTGGCGGACGATCTCTTCCAGCTGCTCGCGCGTCCCGTCGCCGTCCAAATAGGCTTTCAGGCGCACGGCGGTGAAGCCGGCGATCTTGTCGTCGGGAACGTCGCCCAGCCCCCAGACGGCGGACACGTCAATGTCGCCCTCCATCTCGATCTTGATCTCCGTCAAGTTGATGCCCAGGTGGCTGGCGTTGGCCATGAAGCCGACCGCCATGCACGCGCCCAGGGCGGCCAGGACGGCCTCGGACGGGTTCGGGGCGGTGTTCTCACCGAGCAGGTGCGGAGGCTCGTCAATCACGACCGGCGCGAGGTCACGGATGAAGGTCAGGTTGCGGAACTGGCCCTCGGTCACGGTGGTGGCCTTGAGGGTCACTTTGCCGCCCGCAGGGTTGGCCTTGTTCTTATCGGCGAGCCGGGACAGGCCGGTGCAGTCAATCGGGCGCAGCGTTTGCGCGGCAGACTTCGGTTCGGCGGTGGTTGTCATCGAGGACCTCCTTGAGTCACGCGGGCAGTATACCCACGTTGAATGCTATTGTCAACCTACTAGTAGGTAGATTTTCAAAAACCGTTGAAGATTTCCCCAAAGTGGGGTATGTTAGGGCGTGACACAGGAGACGAAGGACATGACGGAGATAACCCAGACCCCGGCGCAGATCATGGATGCCGCCCAACTGTTGATCCAGACACGGGGCTACCACGCCTTCAGCTACGCCGATGTCGCTGCCGAGGTCGGCATCCGCAAGGCCAGCATTCACTATTATTTCCCCGGCAAGTCCGACCTGGGGCGGGCGGTCGTGGGCCGCTACCGCGAGGCCGTCCGTCAGCAGGTCCAGAGGGTTGATCTGCTCTCCGGGGGGACCGAAGATCGCCTGCGCGGGTACGCCCAGGTCTTCCGGGGCGTGGTGCGCGACGGGGGCCGACTCTGCCCCTGCGGAACCCTGGCGGCCAATTTGGAGAGCCTGCCGCCCGATGTGCAGGCCGAGGTATGCGCCTTCTTCGCCGAAAACGAGGCGTGGCTGGCGCGCGTGCTGTCCGAGGGCCGCGCGGCGGGCGAACTGCGCTTCACCGGCCCGGCGGCCGTGCAGGCGCAGGGGTTTCTGGCGGGCCTGCTCGGCGCGATGGTGACGGCGCGGGTCCACGGGGACGTGCGCCGCTACTGCGCCATCGCCCACCAGATGCTGGCGGGCCTGGGCGTTCGAGTGGCCGAACACGAGATCAGCGACCCGGAATGAATGTGTTTTATGAACTCCCTGGAATTTGACCACACGGACCGCCGCGTCTCCGAGGTCGGCATGGGGTGCTGGCAGCTCGGCGGCGACTGGGGCAGCGTCAGCGAGGACGAAGCGCTGGCCATCCTGCACGGGGCCGCCGACGCCGGGGTGACGTTTTTCGACACCGCCGATGTCTACGGCGGGGGCCGCAGCGAGACTCTTGTTGGGCGTTTCCTGAAAGAAACGTCGTCCGAAGTCTTCGTCGCCACCAAGCTGGGCCGGGCCGGTGAACCCGGAGGCGCGGCGAACTACACGCCGCAGGCCATGCGCGCCCACATGGAGGCGTCCCTGCGCCGCCTGGACGTCCCGGCGCTGGACCTCACCCAACTCCACTGCATCGCCACCGAGGCATTGCGCCAGGGAGACGTCTTTGACACCCTGCGCACTTTGCAGGCCGAAGGCAAGATCAAGAGTTTCGGGGCCAGTGTGGAGACCATGGAAGAGGCCCTGATCTGTCTGGAGCAGGAGGGCCTGGCGTCGCTCCAGATCATCTTCAACATTTTTCGGCAGAAGCCCATTGACACGCTTTTTGCCCAAGCACAACAGCGGGGCGTGGCGCTGATCGTGCGCCTGCCCCTCGCCAGCGGCTTGCTGTCGGGCAAGATGCGCCGCGACACGCAGTTCGCGCCCGACGACCACCGGAACTACAACCGCGACGGCGCGGCCTTCAACGTCGGCGAGACCTTCGCCGGGCTGCCCTTCGAGAAGGGCGTGGAACTCGCCGACGCGCTCAAGCCGATGGTCCCCGACGGCCTGACCCTGACCCAGATGGCCCTGCGCTGGCTGCTCGACTTCCCCGCCGTCACGACCATCATCCCCGGCGCCAAGTCCCCGGAAATGGCCCGCGCCAACGCCGCCGCTTCCGACCTCCCGCCCCTCCCCGCGCCTCTGCATGACCGTCTGCGCGCGTTCTACCAACAGGAAGTCGCCGACCACATTCGCGGCCCGTACTGAAGTCGGTCCGGCCGGAAGCGGGTATACTCGCCACGGCCCATTCGTCCAGCCCGGCCCAGGACGCCGCGCTGCTCGGCGCGGAGACCGGTGGTTCAAATCCCCGATGGGCTATTCTGACCCCGTTTGCTCCCCGCGTTGACGAATCGGCGCGTTATCGGATATAATAAATGCAGGCAGGCCCAGGCCGCCGAATGTTTCCCTCCGAAAGCAGCGCCCACCCATGCGCCGTACCAAAATCGTCTGCACCATCGGCCCCGCCTCACGCAGCCCGGAGGCCCTCCGCCTGCTCGTGGAAGCGGGCATGGATGTGGCCCGCCTGAACTTCTCCCACGGGGCGCACGAGACCCACGCGGAGGTCGTCCGCAGCCTGCGCGCCATCGGCGAGGAGACCGGACGCCCCATCGCCATCCTCCAGGACCTGTCCGGCCCTAAAGTCCGCGTCGGCAAGATCGTCTCTGAAAGCGGGGTGACTCTCACCCCCGGCGAGGAGGTCACGCTGACCCAGCGCGACGTGCCGGGGACAGACGGCGAGATCAACCTCCCCGTGCCGGAGATCATCGAGGCCGTGCGCCCCGGAACTCACCTGATGCTCGACGACGGCCTGCTGGAGCTGGAGGTGCTGTCCAAGCGCAGCGACTCCCTGCGCTGCAAAGTCGTCGTCGGCGGCGTGTTGACTTCCCACAAGGGCGTCAATGTCCCCGGCATCTCGCTGCCCATCGCCGCCGTCACCGACAAGGACCTGGAAGACCTCAAGTTCGGCATCTCCCAGGGCGTAGATTATGTCGCCGCCTCGTTCGTCCGAACCGCCAGCGACATCGCCGTCCTGCGCGGCGTCTGTGAGGCCGCGCGCGCCAAGATTCCCCTGATCGCCAAGATCGAGAAGCACGAGGCCGTCTCCAACATTGACGAGATCATGGCCGCCGTGGACGGCATCATGGTCGCGCGCGGCGATCTCGGCGTGGAGGTCCCCATCCACGAAGTCCCCGTGATCCAAAAGATGCTGATCGCCAGGGCCAACAAAGCCGGCAAGCCGGTCATCACGGCGACTCAGATGCTGGACTCCATGATCCGCAACCCGCGCCCCACGCGCGCCGAGGTCACGGACGTGGCGAACGCCATCTACGACGGCACGGACGCCGTGATGCTGTCCGGCGAGACCGCCGTGGGCGCGTACCCCTTCGACGCCGTGCGGATGATGAGCCAGGTCGCCCGCCACACCGAGGCCGCGCTGGACTATGACCGCATCCTGGAGGAACGCGCGCGCCAGACGGACCTGTCCAACCACTCCACCACGCAGGCCATCGGGCAGGCGACCTGCGAGATCGCCCGCGAACTGCGCTGCGCGGCCATCCTGACGGCGACCGCTTCCGGCAGGACCGCGCAGGTCGTCTCCCGGTTCCGCCCGCGCGCGCCCATCATCGCGGCCACCAACGAGGCCCGCACCTTCCGGCGGTTGGCGCTGGTCTGGGGTGTCCACCCGCTGCTGGTCCCCATCGCCGAGGACTCGGACGGCATGATGCAGGCGTGCCTGGACGCCGGCTGCGCCTCCGGCATGGTCGGCGACGGCGACCCCGTGGTCCTCACCGGCGGCGTCCCCGTGGGCCGCCCCGGCAGCACCAACTTCGTCAAGGTCCACCGCATCGGCCAGCCGCTCAAGCCGGAGTGAACGCCATGCCCACAAAGCCACCCATTCGGAACCGGACACCGCGCCCCGCCCGCGCCGGGACGCGCTCTGGACGGCGTCCGCGCCGCATCCCGACTCTCTGGGTACGCCTGGCCGTCCTGTCCCTGTTCGTCGTCGCACTCATCGTCGGAATGGTCGGGCTGGCCCTGAAGGCCGATCGCCCCTATCGTGAGGCCGGTGCCCAGTCCGCCCGGCTTGCGCTCACCCGCCGTCAGGCCGCCGCGCTTCAAGCGCAGGACGACGCCCTGCGGCAGCACATCGCCTACCTGAAGACGCCCGAAGGCATCGCCGAGGAGGCGCACCGGCTGGGCTACATGCGCCCCGGCGAGCGGCCTCTGGTCATCCTGGGCCTGGCCGCGCCGGACGCCGCAAGCGGCCCCGCGCCCTTCGGCGCGTCTTCGGGCGACTCGCCCCTGCTCACGCGCTTTCAGCGCCACCTGCGCGACCTGTGACCGCGCGCCGCGCGGGGGGAGTCTCACACTTGAAAGAAGTTTCGCATGGCCAAAGAGATCATCGTCAACGTCGCGCACCGTGAGACGCGAATCGCCGTCCGCGACGACGGCACCCTGACCGAACTACACGTCGAGCGCGAGCAGCGCGTCGTCGGCAACCTGTACAAAGCGCGGGTGGAGAACGTGCTGCAGGGCATGGACGCCGCCTTCGTGGACATCGGGCTGGACCGCAACGCCTTCCTGTATGTCGCCGACATCCTGCCGGAAGAGGACGAGGACGGCAACCGCAACCGCAACCGGCGCGACCTGCACATCCGCGACCTGGTGCAGCGGGGCGATGAGCTGCTCGTGCAGGTCGTCAAGGGGCCGCGCGGCACGAAAGGCTCCCGCGTCTCCACGCGCGTCTCCCTGCCGGGCCGGTTTCTGGTGCTGATGCCGGAGGCGAACAACCTGGGCGTCTCCCGCAAGATCGAGGAAAGCAAAGAGCGTGACCGGCTGAAGAAGATCGTCCAGAAGTTCCGCGAGACCGGCTTCGGCGTGATCGTCCGCACCGAGGCCGAGGGGCGCGGCGGGGCAGAACTGCACCAGGACTACCAGATTCTGACCGAGACCTGGCGGGAGATTCAGGAGCGCAAGAAGGCCGTGCGCGCGCCCGCCCTGATCCACCAGGACATGGGGCTGGTCTATAAAATCCTGCGCGACGCCTTCGGCTCCGATGTGGGCCGCCTGATCATCGACTCCCCGACGGACTACGCCCGCGCCAACGAGATCATCACGCGGCTGTCGCCCGACCTGCTGGACCGCATCGAGCTGTACGACGGCGAGAAGCCCATCTTCGAACACTTCCGTCTGGAGGAAGACATCGAGCGCCTCCTGCGCCGCAAGGTCCCGCTGCCGTCGGGCGGCTCCCTGGTCATTGACCAGACCGAGGCGCTGGTCGCCATCGACGTCAACTCCGGCAAGTTCACCGGGACCACAGGCCTGGCCGACACCATCCTGCGCACCAACCTGGAGGCGACCGACGAGATCGCCCGCCAGCTCCGCCTGCGTGACCTCGGCGGCATGGTCATCCTGGACTTCATTGACATGGACAGCCAGCGTGACAAGAAGGCCCTCATGGATGCGTTTGTGAAGTCGCTCAAGGACGACCGCTCGCGCACGAAGATCTCCAACATCTCGCCCCTGGGCCTGATCGAGATGACGCGCAAGCGCACCGGGGAGACCGTGGACACGGCGATGACGGACATCTGCCCGTACTGCCAGGGCCTGGGCCGGGTCGAGTCTGCGGAGACGGTGTCCCTCAGAATCGAGCGTGAGCTGCGCCGCCTCGCCGCCGCGTCCGGCCACGAGGCGTTCGTGGTGGCCGCCCACCCCGCCGTCGCCGCCCTGCTGATCGGCGAGCAGGGGGAGGACCTGGAAGACTTAGAACGGCAGCTTCAGCGCTCCGTCTACGTCCGCTCCGTGCCGTCCTGGCACCACGTCGAGAAGTTCGAGATTGACGGCGGGACGACGCAGAAACTCGATCAGGCCGTGCCCGTCCCCCGGCGGGGCCAGATCGTGGACTGCATCGTCACCCGCGAGGACCCGCAGGGCGACCGCGCGCCGTGGGCGACCGCGCACCTGCTGCCGCACCGCACGTTCCAGATTGACCTCGCCAACGGGTCCAAGTTCCTGGGCCAGAACGTGCGCGCCCGCCTGACCGACGTGCGCCGCTCGGTCGCGCTCGGCGAAGTCCTCACCGGGGCCGCCCTGAGATCATCGTCCGGCGGCGGGGCCGACTCCCGCTCCGCCGGTGAGCGCACGGGGCGCGAGCGCGCCCCGGCTTAAGAGACCTCACCCGTCGGACACCTCACCCCGGCAGCAAGCCGCCGACCCTCTCCTTCGGAAAGGAGAGGGTTAGGAGCCGATATGGTGAGCTTCCCCGGCGCACGCGACGATCCGCTCGGCGGAGGCGCGCATGGTATAGCCGGTGGTGAGTAGGGCCGTGGCCTGTTCGCAGATGCGGGCGCGGGCCGCATCGTCGCGCAGGTATTGCAGGATGGCGCTCGCCAGGTCGGGCACGGCGGCCTGGACGAAATGCTTGCCGGGCACGAAGGGGAACGGGTCCGCGACCGGCTCCGAGACGATCAAGGCCCCGTTGCCCATCCCCAGGCTGAAGCGCAGGCCGGAAAAGTCCGACGGGTGCCGGTAAACGCTCAGGTAGATTTTGCACCGTCTGAGCAAGGCGTTGCGTTCCTCGCCCCACAGCCCGATCGGGTTGAAGTCGTACATCGTTCGGAGCGCGACGCCCTCCTTGGCGAGCGCGTCCCTGACTTCCCCGACGATCTCCCCCCGGCGGTCCTTCAGCACCTCCCCTAAAAATATTACATCAATGTCGCGCTCCCCCGTGCCGGACGTGCCCCAGAGCGGGTGGTGGCCCGCCGGCAGGTACTCGGAGGCGACGCCGTGCTTTTGCAGGAACTGCGCCTTGCGCGGTGTGAACACGAACACCCGGTCCAGAAGCCCGCGCCGCACCCCCTGCCGGATCACATGGAAATTGGCCGCGCGCGAATTGCTGTAGCCGCCGCCCCGCCGCCGGGCGTCCAGCCAGTTTTTCAGCAGCATCGCGGCGATCTTAGCCGTCGGAGTCTCCAAATCCGGCAGGTGTTCCAGGTGCCACAGGAAGACCAGCGGGGAACGACCGGCGCGGGCGCGCAGGGCGGCCAGGTCGCCGAGCGGGTCAGTGAGGTAAGTGGGTGTGCCGACGAGGAGCAGTAGGTCGTCCTGTTCAGGGCTTACTTCCGCCGCGGCCTCCACGGCCCGGACGGTCGCCCCGGTCAGGCACAGAGAATCCGTCAGCGCCTCAAAAATTTCCTGATAGACGGGGAATTGCAGCGCGGAGTGCCGGAGCAGGGCGACGCGCAGGGGCGGGGGGCGGTCAGTCATGACGGCCCCATTGTGGCACGGCGGCTTCCGTTTGTCAACCAAACGCTTGACAAACAGGTCCCCTGTGTGTCATACTTTCCCCCGTTGTCTTCATGTCGAAAGGAAACGCAGGTATCATGTACGCGATCGTCCGCACCGGCGGCAAGCAATACCGAGTGGAAGAGCAGGGGATGATCACCGTGGACAAGCTGGCCGGCGAGGCGGGCGACGCGGTGAACATCGGTGAGGTCCTTTTTGTCGGCGGCACGGACAGCCCGCAGTGGGGCACGCCGACCGTCACCGGCGCGACCGTCAGCGCCACCATCGTGGACCAGGTCAAGGGTCCCAAGATCGACGGCTTCAACTACAAGCCCAAGCAGAACATCCGCAAGCATTGGGGCCACCGCCAGCAGTTGACCCGCTTGCGCATCGAGAGCATCAGCCTCTAGGGGAGTATTTTCATGGCACACAAAAAGGGCGTCGGCTCCACGCGCAACGGGCGCGACAGCAAGCCGAAGATGCTGGGCGTCAAGGAGTTCGCCGGAGAGACGGTGAAGGCCGGCCACATCCTGATCCGTCAGCGCGGCACGCAGTTCGATCCCGGCGTCAACGTCGGCATGGGCCGCGACCACACGCTGTTCGCGCTCATTGACGGCATCGTCAAGTTCGAGGGCAAGAGCAAGCAGACTCGCCGCATCAGCGTCTACCCGAAGGTCGTGGCCGAGGCCGTTGCTGAAGCCGCTTAACGGACTCTGTTGATGGAACGCCCGCCGCATTCGCGGCGGGCGTTTTTTGTCTAGACCCGCACATCGTCCGGCAGCAGGAGCCGCTCTACGACCGTTCCCCGTTCCAGATGGGCCGAGACGATCTCCCCGGCATCGGACGCGCTGACGCCGCCGTACCAGACGCCCTGGGGGTAGACGACTACGTTCGGCCCGCACTGGCAGGGCGTCAGGCAGCCGGTCGCCGTGACCTTGACGCCCGCCGGGTAGCCGCGCCGGGCCAGCTCGCGCAGGAAGGCGTCAAAGACCGCCTCACCGCCGCTACGGGCGCAGGAGGGCAGGGGATGACCTTCGGGACGCCGATTCGTGCAGATGAAAAAGTGGTGGTTGACGCGCCCACGCGCCTGTCCGTTTCCGTCACTCGGCATGAGGGGAGATACGCCTTGCGTTCACGTATTTCCTCTTGGGAACCCCCGCGCTTTGCCCACACGTTATAGAAGTGGAGACTCGTGATGAACAACTTTAACCCAAACCCTTATTACACACAGACCGCGACGCGGGCTGGGGAGACGACGCTGATCCAGCGCGTCGCCTACCTGCTCTGCACGGCGGTGGCGGTGACGGCGGGCGTCGCCTGGTGGGCGGACTCAATACGCCTTGGCCCGCAGTATTTCTTCCCGCTCGCCATCGGCACGTTGGTCTGCGTGTTTGCGATGTCTTTCGCGCGCGCAAACGCCATGCTTGGCCTTGTGCTGCTGTACGTCCTCAGCGTCCTGGAGGGACTGCTGATGGGGCCGATGCTCGGCTACATCGCGCGCGGCTACCCGATGGGATCAACGATCATCGGCGAGGCAGCGAGCCTGTCCGCCTTGATCATCGGCGGCGTCGGCACCTACGTCTGGATTTCCAACCGGGACTTCGGCGGCCTCGGCAAGTACCTCTTCTGGGGCCTGATCGGACTGCTCGTGGTCGGACTGATCGGCATCTTCGCCCGCTTCTCCACCGGGTTCAGCCTGGTCTATTCCATCGGCGGCGCGGCCCTGTTCGTCGGCTACACCCTGTACGATTTTTCCAACATCAAGCGGCGCTATGGGCCGAACGACTATGTGATCGCTACCGTCCAACTGTACCTGGACTTCCTGAACCTGTTCTGGTTCCTGCTTCGCATCCTGATGATTCTGTCCGGCAACGGCAGCGGTGGGCGGCGCAGCAACTGACATGAACGAGACCAGCAAAATTCTCCTGCCTCTGGACACGGACACAGCAAACAAGGCGCTCTTGCTGGCGTCGCAACTCCGCGATGAGGTCTTCGGGTTCAAGGTCGGACTTGAACTCATCAATGCGGCGGGCTTCAGCCTGCTGGACAAACTCCGCGCCGCCGTCGGGGTGGATGCGCGCCTCTTCTACGACTGCAAGTTCCACGACATCCCCAACACCGTCGCAGGGGCTGTACGCGCGGCGGCCCGGCGGGGCGTGTGGATGCTCAATGTCCATGCCTCCGGCGGCGCGGCCATGATGCGCGCCGCTGTCGAGGCCGCTGCGGAAGGCGCGCGTCATGCGGGCCATGCGCCGCCGTTGGTGATCGCGGTGACTGTCCTGACGAGCCTGGACTCGGCGACGATGGCGTGGGAACTTGGGGTGATGGAAACGCTCAGCGACCGCGTGGTGCGCCTGGCGCGGCTGGCCCAGGACAGCGGCTGCGACGGCGTCGTCGCGTCGCCGCACGAGATCGGGGCGATCCGGGCCGCCTGCGGCCCGGATTTTCAACTCGTCATCCCCGGCGTCCGCCCCGCAGGCGCGGACGCGGGCGACCAGAAGCGTGTGATGACGCCCGGCGAGGCCGTGCGCGCGGGCGCGGACTATCTGGTGGTGGGCAGGCCCATCACCGCCGCTCGTGATCCCGTGGCCGCCGCCCGTGCCGTCAACGCCGAGGCGGCCTCCGCCGGGAACAACGGTTGATGTTGCCTCGTCTCTGAGGCATGAAAACCCCTGAACGCAAAATTCTCATCGGCGCGGCCCTGGCCCTGACGGGGCTGGCCGCGCCCGCCCTGCTTTATCAGTCGTCGGCCTGCCTGCGGGCCGACGATTCCTCGACCGTGGTGCATCTGACCGGCACTCTGGACAGCGTGGATGCCGACGGGGCTCACGCCGTCTTCGTCACCGACTCCGGCCTGCGCTACACGCTGGACACCGCCCACCCACCTGTTGCCTTGCAGCCGGGGATGCGTGTCCAGGTCGCCGGCGAGCCTCTTTCAGACGGGACCATTCAGGCGGACCAAATTCAGGTGCTGGCCTCCGGTGACGGGCCGATCCCGGAACGAGTTCGGACACCCGCCCCGGTCGCCCCATCGAGCAGTTCCGACGTCATACACCTGCGCGGTACGGTGGTGTCGGCGGATCAGGCGCACGGATCGCTGGTCGTCCGCGTCAACGATCACACACGCACCGTCTTCGTAGATGACAGCACAGTGGTCAGTCAGGAGCCATCGGCGGGGCAGGCCGCTGCCGCCGTGGTCCCTTTGAATCTCGGCGACCGGGTGACGGTCAGCGGGATCATTCGGCCCGACGGCACGGTCGTGGCCGATACATTGCAGGTGGGCGCGGCGGCTCCGCAAGGCGTGGACCTGACGGGTGCGGTCGTCCAGCCCAGCAACCGCTATTACACGCGGGACATCAAGATTCGTGTGGCCGATGGCCGTGAAGTGACCGTCCATGTGCCCAGCGACACGACCGTCGTGCGGGGCGGCCAGCCGATCTCCGTTCACGCGCTGTCCAACTCCGACGTGGTCCGCGTGGAGGGCATCCCCGACGGCGACGACGTCCAGGCGACGCGCATTGAGGTCGTGTCCGCGGGGGGCAAAAACTTTTAACAAAAAATAGCGGCCGGAGGCAGAAATAGTTCTTGACGTGCGCCCGGTTATGCTGTATAGTGTAAGCAAGCATCCGCAGTGCCGGATGTTGCCAGCCCTTACTCGGTGAAAGCGGGAGAATACATCCCGCGTAGAAGGGAAACACATGACAGCAAGCAACAACGGGGGCTGCGTCGCGCAGCCCGGCCCCCGCGCACGTCTCCGACGTGTCGTACCCGTCGCCCTCGCATTCCTCGCCCTGGCCGGTACTTCCACGGCAGCGTCTCCCCGTCCCGCCGCCCCTGTCGGGTGGTCTTCAGTCATCCTCCGTCTCGGCACTGACTCTCTGACGGCGACACAATCCGTCCAGCTCAAGGCTCTGGGCGTGGACGTGACCCGTCACTTCCCCCTGATCCAGTCCTTGTCGGTGCGTGTGCCGACGCGCAGCCTGGGCCGGCTGGCGGCCCTGCCGTTTGTCGCCCACGTCTCCCCGAACTGCGCCGTCCGCAAGGACGACGAGTTCACCGTGGGCAGCAGTGGGGCCTCCGCCGCCTGGCAACAGTACGGCGTCACCGGCGCGGGCGTCACCGTCGCCGTCGTGGACAGCGGCATCCACCGCTGCCGCGACCTCCAGGGGGACAGCGACTCGCGCGTCGTCCACAGCGTCAACTTCGTCGCCGGGCAGGACAGCGCCGACGACCAGTGCGGCCACGGCACGCACGTCGCCGGCATCCTCGGCGGCGACGGCGCGGCCTCGACCGGGCCGCGCTTCTTCCGCACGTTCCTGGGCGTCGCGCCCCAGGTCAAGCTGGTCAACGTCCGGGTGCTGGACTCCCAGGGCGGCTCCGATGTCGCCACCGTGCTGGCCGGTCTGCAGTGGGTCTTCGATCACAAGGACCAGTACCACATCCGCGTGGTCAACCTCTCGCTCGGCCACCCGGTCGGGGAGAGCGCTGAGACGGACCCGCTCTGTGAGGCCGTGGAGCAGCTCTGGCACGACGGCATCGTCGTGGTCTGCGCCGCTGGCAACGGTGGGCGGCTGAACCCGGACACCGTGACGCCCGGCCTGGACAACGAAGGTTATGGGACCGCCTACGGCTCCATCGAGTCGCCGGGCAACGACCCGGACGTCATCACCGTCGGGGCCATGAAGCAGTTCGTCAACCCTGACGGCAGCACTGACCCCAGCCGGGCCGACAACACCATCGCCACCTACTCGTCGCGCGGGCCGACCTTCTACGACAATGTCCTCAAACCGGACATCGTCGCGGCGGGCAACCGGGTGATCTCGCTGGACGTGGACAACAGCACACTGGACCTGGAGGCCGGGGGCACGAACCAGATTCCCCTGTCGTCCTACGCGAACACCACCAGCACGTCAGACTCGGAGCGCTACTTCTGTCTGTCGGGAACCAGCATGGCGACCCCGGTGGTCTCCGGCGCGGCGGCGCTGCTGCTCGCGCAGGACCCGTCGCTGACGCCGGACACCATCAAGGCCCGCCTGATGATCTCGGCGGACAAGTGGGCCGACCCCGACGGAACCGCCGACCCCTGCACTTACGGCGCGGGCTACCTGGACATCCCGGCGGCCCTACAGGACACGACGGTCGCCCATGAGACGGCGTCCAGCCCCTTCCTCAGCACCGATGCCCAGGGCAACGTCTACGTTGACCTGGATCGCGCCCTCTGGGGCAGCCGCGTCATCTGGGGCAATCGGGTGATCTGGGGGAACCGAGTGATCTGGGGCAACCGGGTCATCTGGGGGAACCGCGCCCTCTGGGGCAGCGACGTGGCCGATCTGCGAGTCATCTGGGGCAACCGGGTCATTTGGGGCAACCGCGTGATCTGGGGCAACCGGGTCATCTGGGGCAACGCCCTTCAAGGTGGCAACGTCCTGTCCGCAAGCCGGGTGATCTGGGGGAACCGAGTGATCTGGGGCAACCGTGTCATCTGGGGCAACACCACGCCCGGAACCGAGGCGGACCGGGTGATCTGGGGCAACCGGGTCATCTGGGGCAACGACTCGCTCGCCGCCGACTCCGTCGGCTGGGGGGCCGATCTGTCCCCCGTGGTCCTGAACGGCGAGTAGGTCTCCTCGCTCCCCGGCGGCCCGCTTCTCTGATGGGAGGCGGGCCGCCTGTGTTTCTCTCCCCGGCGGGTATAATCAGGGGCAAGTCACCTTTAGAAAGGGACAAAGTCATCGCACGCCCGCTTTCGCCCATCACCTACTTCCGACGCAACCCCGGACGCACCCTGCCCCTCGCCTTCGTGATCGTCCTGTCCGTGTTTCTGATCGCCTCCGTCGTCACCATCGTCAACTCCATTGACCTGACCGTGCTGACCATCTACAACTACACCAAGGCGTTCACGCCCGTCATCCCGCGCCTGACCAGCGGGTTCCAGTTCCAGGTCCCGCCCGCCATCCTGGCCAACATCCGCAAGCGTCCCGATGTGGACCGCGTGATTGACACCAGCGGGTTCTTCTTCAACGTCAACACCGTCTTCGGCCCGCTCCCGTTCGTCTGCTTCGCCGTGACCAACGAGCAGCGCGACTACCTGTTGCGCCGCGCCCACGACTCCCTGGCCGAAGGTCGGATGCCCGCGCCCGGCGCGCCCGAAGCGATCATCTCCGAGGGGCTGGCCCGCAACCGCCGGGTTCACGTCGGCGACTACATCGCCGACCCCACCGACACCGGCACGTTCGTCCCGGCCCCCGCCAAGATCAAGCTGGTCGGCATCCTGAAGGGGCCGACCTGGATCGCGTTTACGTCGCACGAGTTCGCCCAGCAGTACCTGCGCCTGGTCCCGCACTCCATCCTGGTCACGACCAAAGACCCGGCCCGGCAGCTCGCCCTGAGCGACGACCTCTACGCCCACCTGGACAAGCGCCAGGTGCAGGTGCTATCCTACAACAACCTCGTGGAGACCCTGCGCAAGACGCTCTCTTCGATGTACCTCATCATGCACTTGGTCAACGGCATGGTGACTTTGGTGGTCGCCCTGATGGCCGGGATGCTGTCCAACATCTACTTCACGCAGCGCATCTCGGAGTTCGCCGTGCTGTCGGCCATCGGCCTGCGGCGGATGACCCTGGTGCTGCACGGCGTCTCGGAGACGGCCATCCTCACGGGAGTGGGCTGGCTGATCGGCGTCCTGTTCACCTGGGGGGCGATGGGCGTGATGCAGGGCGCGCTCTTCGAGCCGCGCGGGATGCTGATCAACCCGCACGACCTGGGGGCGACGCTGAACACGGTCCCGATCCCGCTGGCGATCACCTTGTTCGCCATCGCCACCATCAGCATCCGGCTGTCCCGGCTGGACCCCGTGACAATTATTGAAAGGCGCTGAACGTTGTCCCTGCTCTCCACCGAGAACATCTCCCTGGTCTACGATGACGGCGAGCGGCGCACCCACGCGCTGCGCGACGTCACCATCGGCATCCCCGCCCGGCAGTTCGTCGGCATCATGGGGCCTTCGGGTTCCGGCAAGTCGTCCCTGCTCTACGTCCTCAGCGGCCTCAAGCGTCCCACGTCCGGCGACGTGCGATTGGGCGAGTTCTCCTACGACGCCCACGGTGAGCACGACATGATCGCGCTGAGACGCGCCCGCTTCGGCTTCGTCTTCCAGCAGCCGTACCTGCTGACCTGGCAGACGGCCTATGAGAACGTCCTGATGGGCGCTCCCGAATTGGACGCCGCCGCCCGTCAGCGGGCCGATGGGTTCTTCGAGCAGCTCGGCATCGCGCGCCTGAAGAACAAGCTGCCGTCGCAGATTTCCGGCGGCGAGAAGCAGCGCGTCTGCGTCGCCCGCGCCATGATGAACGAGCCGGACATCATCTTCGCCGACGAGCCGACGGCCTCTTTAGACCACGCCAACGGCCACCTGGTCGTGGACTTGCTGTCGGCCTACCGCGAGCGCGGCACGGTCGTCGTCGTCACCCACGACCCGGAGATGCTGGCCGACGCCGACCAGATACTGATGATGCGCGACGGCGAGAGCCAGGGCTGGCGCAAGCCCGACGAGGTTCTGACTTCCGGGATGCAGAGCAAGACCGTGGCCGTTTAGGCATCTCGACGCTGAAACGTCTGATGCTCCGCCTGGAGAGTCGCATGACTGACGAGCGGTTGGTCAAGATCAGCAAGTACCTGAGCAAGCACCTGCGGCACCAGCCGGAGCGGATCGGGCTGACGCTCGCGTCGGGCGGCTGGGTCGGCGTGGAGGAACTGCTGGCGGCCTGTGCCGCCCACGGGATGCGCCTGGGCCGGGCCGAACTGGAACAGGTCGTCGCTGACAACAGCAAGCAGCGGTTCGCGTTCAGTGAGGACGGGGAGCGGATACGGGCGAACCAGGGGCACAGCGTTGACGTGGATTTGGGGCTGGACCCGGTGAGGCCGCCGGAGGTCTTGTACCACGGCACAGGGCATGGGACGGCGGGGCCGGTCCGTCAATACGGCCTGCACAAGATGTCGCGGAACCACGTCCACCTGTCCAAAGACCGGGAGACGGCGCGGGCCGTCGGCACGCGGCACGGCAGGCCCGTCATCTTCACCGTGGACGCCGGAGCGATGCACCGGTCAGGCCATCTGTTTTACTGCTCGGCCAACGGCGTCTGGCTGACGGACTCGGTGCCGCCGGAGTTTCTGAGCGAGGACGGCGATGGAGACACTTGAAGAGACACGCTCGGAGCCGAAGCGGCCCAGAGACTTTAACGGGTTCTGGCGACATACTAAAGCCGCGCTGGCGGACACGCCGCCTGAGTGGGAGCGGGTCCCTGATGAGGCGGCGACGACGGCGCACCTGACGGTGGACTGGCTGCGCTTCCCGTCGCTGCACGGGCGCACGGTCTACGGCTGGCTGGCCGTGCCGAGGAACATCCCGAAGACCGGCAACCGGGGGTTCCTGTGGCTGCCGGGGTACTCGCTCGGCAACCCGCCGCCGGGGCCGGAGTGCCTCTACCCGGACACGGTGACGCTGGGCCTGAACTTGCACGGGAATCTGCCGAACACGCCCTACATCCACCCGCACGACCAGGGGCATGAGTACATCACTGAGGGAATCGAGTCGCCGGAGACGTATATTTTCCGCGCCATCGTCTGCCACTGCCTGCGCGCGCTGGACGTTCTGGCGGCGCAGCCGGAGGTGGACTCAGAAACGCTCATGGTCGGCGGCATGAGCCAGGGCGGGGGGCTGGCGCTGGTCACGGCGGCGCTGGCGGCGGACAAGACGCGGCTCTGCCTGGCGGATATGCCCTGGCTGTGTGATCTGGATCGGGCGCTGTCGCTGATTGACCGCTCCAAATACACGGACGGGTGGCGCATCCCCGATGGGCGCGCGCTGATTGAAGATTACGCCGACGCGCGGCCCGAACTGCGGGAGCAGATATTCACGACTTACCGGTACTTTGACCCGCTCTCGCACGCCGCCGACATCCGCTGCCCGACCCAGATGAGCGCGGGCGGGCGCGACCCGTCCTGCCGCCCGCCGACCATCTTCGCTGTATACAACGCGATCACGGCGGACAAAGAGATGCTGTATCTGCCCGACACCGGACACGAGATCGTGCCGGCGATGCACACGGCCCACCAAAAGTGGGTAAATCAGTGGCTGTAGCCACGTCAGGGGGACAAACGACTGAGAGACACTCTCTTAGAAAGCGCGGCGTCCCGTGAGACGATCGCCGAGGTCATGGACTGCCTGACCCAGCGCTACGGGCGCAGCGGCTCCGGGCGCGGCTCCGTCCTGCGCCTGCTGGGCGCGTACCTAATACTCCAGACCGAGGGGGGCGCGGGGCTGCGCCGACGCGGCTACAGCCGCGACAGCATCCAGCTCTACCGCGACAAGTTGGTTGAAGCGGGCGTCCATGTCAAATGAGGGGAGACGACCATGCCAGAGGAACAGATCGCCTTGGATGCGCCCGATGGCGCGGAGATGACGACGAGCGGGGAGACGGTCACCGGAACCCGCCTCTTCGTCGAGGACGGCGTGGTGAAGGAGGCCGATGTGCGTGACCCGGTGGCGGGCGCGAGCAGCCCGGCCCCGGCGAGCAGCGGCATTCCGAGCGCCGTCAAGCAGCAGAGCATCCACGAGGGCCGTGACCTCCAGGGCGGCGGGACGCACACGGAAGAGACTCCCATGAGCGAACGGACCATTCCCATGCACCAGGACACCAAGCCGTGACCGTCACGGCCGGGCTGCTGTTGCTCGGCCTGGACATCGGCGGCACGAAGTCGGCGGCAGTGGTCGGCGATGGGCAGGGCGCTGTCTTCGCCCGCGTCGCAGGGCCGACGCCCGCCGATTGGCGCGACGCGCTGCCGTTCCTGGTCGCCGCCCTGCGCCAAGCCTGCGCGGAGTTCGGCTGTGATGTCCGGGATGCCGCCGCCCTGGGCGTCTCCTGCGGGGGGCCTGTGGACTCGTCTCTGGGCGTCATTCACTCCCCGCCCAATCTGCCGGGCTGGGACGCCGTGCCCTTGCGGGAGTTTTTGCAAGCGGAACTCGGCCTGCCTGTCTTTGTCGAGAACGACGCCAGCGCGACCGCGCTGGCGGAACACCGCTGGGGCGCAGGCCGGGGCTGTTCCGAGATGGCCTTTTTGACGATGGGGACGGGCATCGGCGCGGGGCTGATCCTGAACGGCGCGCTTTACCGGGGCCGGGGCGACCTGGCCGGGGAGATCGGCCACGCGACGGTCTGGCCGGACGGTCCGCCGTGCCCATGCGGCAAGCGCGGCTGCCTGGAGACGCTGGCCTCCGGCACGGCCATCGGGCGTATGGGGCGCGAGCGTTACGGCGAGGGCGGCGTGACGGCGCACGTCGTCTGTGACCGCGCCCGCTCGGGCGATCCCATCGCGCGGGCGATCATGGCGGACGTGGCCCGTTGGATGGGACTGGGGCTGGCGAACCTGCTGCACACGCTGAACCTGGAGCGCGTCATCCTGGGGACTCTCGCCGTCCATGCCGGGGACTTGCTGCTGGACTCGATTCGGCGCGAGACCCAGCGCCATTGCTGGCCGCGCGTTTGGGAAGGCGTTCAAATTCTGCCTGCCGCTTTAGGAGATGCCGCGCAGGACACGGCCGCCCTGGCCGTCGCGCGCGTCGGGGCCGCGCAAGTGCCTTGACAGGAACTCTGTGGATGTGGTAGACTCGCAGGAACAAAAATACGCGCCAAGAAACTAGGAGGCCGCAGGCACAACACACATGCCCCTGCTCAAAGAACAGAAAGACGCCGTGATCGGCGACAATCGGACCCATGACTCGGACACCGGGACGCCGGAGGTGCAGGTCGCTCTGCTGACCGCGTCCATCAATGCCCTGACCGAGCATCTTAAGGTCCACCCCCACGATTTCCACACCCAGCGCGGACTGCGTCTCAAGCTGGGCCGGCGCAGCCGCCTGCTCAAGTATCTGGCCTCCAAGGACATCGGCCGTTACCGTGTCCTGGTGACCAAACTCGGCATCCGCAGCCGACTTTAACTTTTGGCCCCACCGGCCACGGCGAAATGCTCCCTGGCAACCATGCAGGGGGCGTTTTTGCTTTGAGAGAACCCAAACAACCCTATGGAACAATTTGTCGAGACCGAGTGGTGCGGCGCGACCTTGCGCATCAGCACCGGCAAGATGGCCAAACAGGCCAACGGGGCCGTCTGGCTCCAGAACGGCGACACCATCATCCTGGCGACCGCCACCATGTCCAAGGAACCCAAGACCAACCTGGACTTCTTTCCCCTGACCTGTGACTACGAAGAGCGGAAATACGCTGTCGGCAAGGTCCCCGGCGGCTTCATCAAGCGCGGCGGACGCCCCGGCGAGAAGGCCACCCTGGTCTCCCGCCTGATCGACCGGCCCCTGCGCCCGCTGTTCCCCAACGGGATGCGCAACGAGACGCAGGTGATCGCCATGCCGCTCTCGTACCAGCCCGAATTCTCCCCGGATGTGCTGGCCGTCACCGCCGCTTCTGCCGCTCTGACCGTCTCCAACATCCCCTGGGCCGGGCCGCTCGGCTGTGTGCGCGTCGGCCTGGACGCCGAAGGCGCGTTCATCCTCAACCCGACCTATGACCAGCAGCAGGAAAGCCCGCTGGACCTGGTCGTCGCCGCCAGTGACGAGGCCATCGCCATGGTCGAGGCCGGGGCGTCCGAGGTGAGCGAGGAGACGATGCTCGCCGCCATGGACTTCGCCCACGACGCCTGCCGCAAGCTCTGCGCCCTGCAAGTGGATCTGGCCGCCAAGGTCGGCGTCACCAAGATCGAAGTGCCCCTGCACAAGCCCAACGCCGAGATTCTGGGCGTCATTCGCGAGCGCTTCGGCGCGACCATGCGCCAGGGCCTTCAGGACCCGGACAAGTCCTCCCGCGAGGCGGGCCTGACCCTGCTCATCAACGACGTGGTTGACGCCCTGAAGGGACAGTACCCGGACAACATCGCCGACTTGAAGGAAGGCGCGGACAAGGTCGTCAAGGAACAGCTCCGCGACATGATCCTGACCGAAGGCAAGCGGCCCGACGGGCGCGGCACGACCGACATCCGGCAGATCTCCTGCGAGGTCGGCCTGCTCCCGCGCGTCCACGGCACCGGCCTGTTCACGCGCGGCCAGACCCAGGTGCTGACCACGCTCACCCTGGGTTCCGGCGACGACGCCCAGATGGTGGACACGCTCGAGGAGGACGGCGAGAAGCACTATATGCACTTCTACAACTTCCCGCCCTACTCGGTCGGGGAGGCCCGTCCCATGCGCGGCCCCGGACGCCGCGAGATCGGCCACGGGGCGCTCGCCGAGCGCGCCCTGCGCGCCGTCATCCCCCCGCGCGATCAGTTCCCGTACACCATGCTGCTCACGTCCGAGGTGCTGGAGTCCAACGGCTCCACGTCCATGGGCTCCACCTGCGGCTCGACCCTGGCGCTGATGGACGCGGGTGTGCCCATTAAAGCCCCCGTCGCCGGCATCGCCATGGGCCTGATTGAAGGCCCCGAAGGCAGCGGCGAGAACGGCCAGGGCAAGAAGTACGCCGTGCTGACCGACATCCAGGGCATGGAAGACTTCAGCGGCGACATGGACTTCAAGGTCGCCGGGACCGCCGAGGGCATCACGGCCCTGCAACTGGACACCAAGATCGGCGGCGTCCCGCGCGCCGTCTTCGTGCAGGCGTTCCAGCAGGCGCTGGACGCCCGCCTGTTCATCCTGGGCAAGATCACCGAGGCCATCGCCCAGCCCCGCGCCGAGCTGTCCGACTACGCCCCGCGCATCATCACCATCCATGTTGACCCCGAACAGATCGGCGCGATCATCGGGCCTGGCGGCAAGATGATCAAGAAGATCACCGCCGAGACCGGCGCGAAGATCGACATCGAGCAGGACGGCACCGTCAACATCGCTTCCGTGGACGGCGAGGGCGGCGAGATGGCCCGCAAGATCATCGAGGACATGACTCGGACGATCAAGCCCGGCGAGATTTACGAGGGTACCGTCGTCCGGTTCCTGCAGTTCGGGGCCTTCGTCGAGATCATCCCCGGCAAGGACGGCCTTGTTCATGTCTCCCAGCTCACCGACTCCGATGAGCGCATCGGCAAGCCCGAGGATGTGGTCAAGCTCGGCGACAAGATTCGGGTGCGTGTCACCGAGGTGGATTCTCAGGGCCGCGTCAACCTGACCGCGCGCGGGCTGGACCTGCCCTTCGACCCGGCCAACCCGGAGCCGGGCCGCCCGCCCCGCCCCGGCGGGGGCGGCGGTGATCGCGGCGGTCGCGGCGGCGACCGTGGCGGCGGTCGCGGCGGCTTCGGCGGCGGCGACCGGGGCCCGCGCGGCGGCGGCTTCAACGGCGGTGGCGGCGACGCCCCCCGCGAGCGCGCGCCCCGCGAGGAGCCGAGTCCCGTCCGCGAGGCCACCGACGACGTGGCCGCTGCCGCCCCCGTGGCCCGCGACGACGACGAGCAGCCCCGCGCCCGCTTCCGCCCCCGCCGCTAAACGGCGAGTGGGATGAGCAGGAAAGCAAGAAGGAGGCAGCGAGCCAGGGGTTGAAAACCCCTGGCTCGTGGGCGCAGACGCCGGGCGTCCTGCGGACGCAAGAAAGTTATCCATCTTCCGTCCGCAGGACGGCTGGCCGCAGGCCCCTTAGCCCGGCATTTTCAATGCCGGGCTTTTATGCGTTCCGCTCGTACCCGCTCGTGTCCACATAGAACGCTTTGATCGTCTCGGTGTCTAGATCAACATTGGCCTGCGTCTTCAGTATCTGCGAAATCTCCTCGTCATCCGACCCCGACGCGCGTAATGTCCGAATCTCATCCGACAACATCCCGACAAGCTGCCGCTCATCGAATGTCTCTTCACCCTCCCCGGCGGCCTCTCGGAGAGCGGCCTGCGCCTTCATCGCCTGATTGAGACTGAACTGTGCCATGTCTGTTTGCTCCTTTGTGTTGTTTGGGTCCGGCGTCTGGTAAACGGCCCGCTCAATCCTGCGGTCCGGGACGAGCCACACCAGCGCGACACACACATAGATCACGTCGGCGATGACGGGCTGGAAGAAGGCGGTGAGGATGGCGACGGCGTAGAGGAACGGGGACATCTTGCCTTTAGTGTCCCGCCCCAGCGCCGCCGCCAGCCTTGAGTCCTGACCCGGCGCGGCGACAAGGGTACGTCCCATGATGCCGAAGGCAATCGCTGCCGCCAGCAGCACCACGCCATAAATGACGGTCGGGGCCGGGATGAGGGGGTGCTGACCCATCCATTCTGTTGTCAAGGGGACCAGCGACAGCCAGAACAGCAGGTGCAGGTTCGCCCACAGGACCGCCCCGCTCACCCGTTCGCTGACGGCCAAAAAGTGGTGGTGGTTGTTCCAGTAAATGCCGACGTAGACGAAGCTTAGGACGTAACTGAGCAGCACCGGCAGCAAGGGGCGCAGGGCGTGAAAACTCACCCCCACAGGCACCTTGATCTCCAGCACCATGATGGTGATGATAATGGCAATCACGCCATCGCTGAAAGCCGCCAGCCTTTCCTTCCCGATTGCCGTCTCCTCCCTGTGTTGCGTCTACCCTGGCTAGTCCTGGTAGTACAAATACCAATTTGCCTGAATGTGCCGGTAGACCTCCGCCCCATTCTTACTGTCCGAGGTACATTGATTGTTACCGTCCGAATTGCATTGATTCAAATCCGTCAGCAATGGCTTCGGCGGCTTTGTTAGAAAGGCGTAACCTTTAGTCACGCCACCCACCATTGCTGAACCAGTGACATAATAAGCCATCTCGACATCGGTAGCTTGTGGCGTCGCATCGAGCCAGCGTGAAAGGCCGATGCTCTTCATCAGGCGACGGTAAGTATCAAGCCGCCTTGATGAGATACCCGGCGCTTGCGTGTTCATCGGCAGCATCGCGGCAGTGTCAATATGCATCCCGCCTTTGTCCGCTTGCACCATCTGGATCAACTGGTTGAACGTTGAACGATGTTGCTGAAAGTTAGTCAGCATCTGTTCGTCAGAGGGTGGACCTCCTAAGCTGAATGCAAGCCACAGCATTCCAAAGACCAAAATCGGGATACCAGTTGAGAACCCACTGACCAGCCACGCCTTCTGCTTGGAGGATGTCCTCAAGGCACGGCCGCCATGAACATAATCCCAGACGCGGAGTGCTGCCATAGCACCCAATATCGCTCCGAAGGCCAGTCCTATTGGCCCAAACGTCATAATGGCAAAGCCCTGAGAGAAATCATTGCCTGCCAAGATCAGGGAGACAGCAATTACCACTGTTGCCCCCCCAAACAAGAAGCCCAAGACCGTGCCGCAAAATCCGTATTGGCGTCGCATAGTATTTCTCTGGCTGCTTCAAGAGCGTGGTTACAGCTTGGCTTCCAGTTCTCCCCACCGTGCGTACAGGCGAGCGGCTTCCGCCTCGGCGTCCTGCACGGCTTGCCAGTGCTGGGGCAGGCGCACGGGGTCGGAGGCGATTTCCGGCGTCTGCATCTCTCGCTTCAGGTCCTGAACGCGCTGGTCGGCGGCTTCGATCTGGGCCTCGATGCCCTTCCATTCGCGCCGCTCGGCGGTGGTCATTCGGTCCGCGCTGGGACGGGTCGGGACGGGACCGGGCGCGGCGGGGCGTTTCGCAGGCTGTGGGATGGAGGGGCGACGCTGTTGGGTCTCCCACTGGGCGTAGTCGGCGTAGAAGCCGGAGCCGCCGGTTCCGTCCAGGGCCAGCACCTCGGTGGCGACCTGGTCCAGCAGATAGCGGTCGTGCGTGACCAGGACCAGCGCGCCGGGGAACTCGGACAGGCTCTCTTCCAATATCTCCAGCGTCGGGATGTCCAGGTCGTTGGTCGGCTCGTCCAGGATCAGCACGTCGGCGGGCTGGAGCATCAGTTGGGCGATCAGGACCCGCGCCTGTTCGCCGCCGGAGAAGCGGGACAGGGGGCGGTTGAGCTGATCGGGGGCGAACAGGAAGCGCTTGGCCCAGCCGGTGACGTGAACGGGGTTGCCCTGGTAGATGACGGTCTCGCCGTTCGGGGACAGCGCCTCGCGCAGAGAGACCGACGTGTCCAGGTGCGCCCGGTTCTGATCGAACAGGACCACGCGCAGGCCGTCGGCCCGCTTGACCGTCCCCGCGTCCGGGGCGCGCTCGCCGGTCAGTATCTTGAGAAGCGTCGTCTTGCCGCTGCCGTTCGGCCCGACAAGACCCAGCCGCTGCCGGGGCGCGAGCGTCAGGTCCAGGCCGGAGAACAGCGTCCGGTCGCCCTGCACGGCGGCGAGGCCCTTGCACACCATCAGGTCGCGCGTCTGGCGGCCCGAAGCCGTGAAGGCGATGCCCGCCGTCTTGCCCACGGCGTTGCGCTGCCTCACGTCGGCCAGGTCGCCGATCAGCCGCCCGGCCTCCTGGATGCGCGCCTGCTGCTTGGTCGTCCGCGCCTGCGCCCCGCGCTGGAGCCACTCGATCTCGCGCGTCACCTGGGACTTCAGCGCGATCTCCCGGTGCGCCTGCGCCGCCAATTGCTCTTCGCGCTTGACTAAAAAATCGCTGTACCGGCCCTGGATGCTCAAGAACCCATCGGCATAGGTCGGGTTCAGTTCGGTGATTCGGGTGGCGACGTGTTCCAAGAAGTACCGGTCGTGGCTGACGACGGCATAGGCAAAGGACGAGTTCTGTAACAGGTCTTCCAGCCACAGGACGCCTTGCAGGTCCAGGTGATTGGTCGGCTCGTCCATCAGCACCAGGTCCGGCTCCCGGATCAGCGCACGGGCGATGGCGAGGCGCTTTTTCCAGCCTCCCGAAAGGGTATGCGTCGTCTCCGCGCCGGAGGCGAAGCCAACGCGGGCCAGCACCATCTCCACGCGCAGCGCCTTCTCGGTGTCGTCCAGGCCGCCGTCAGCCAGCGCGTCCCACAGGACCTCGCCCACGGTCGGCCCCGGCACGAACTCCTCGGCCTGCGGTACGAACGCCAGCCGCAGGCCCTTCCGGGCCGAGACCGCGCCTGCGTCGGGCGTGTCCACGCCCAGGAGCAGCCGGAGCAGGGTGCTTTTGCCCGCGCCGTTGGGGCCGATCAGCCCCAGCCGCTCATCGTCGCTGAGGCCGAAGGTGATGCCGCGAAACAACGGCCTGTCGCCGTAGGATTTAGTGAGGGAGGAGCCACTGAGCAGGACGGTCATGCCAAGATTATACCTGGCGGGACCGTCCGGAACCCCCTCCGGCCCGGCAACCCCAATAAGACCTTAGCCGTTCCACCTCCCCCGAAGCGGGTGAGGAGTGGAGACAATCATGGTGTCGTCTTCACCCTCTCCTTTCGGAAGGAGAGGGTGGCACGGCTTGCCGTGCCGGGTGAGGTATCTTCCGCCGGGCCGGGTGAGGTCTCTTCTACTTCTTGAGCAGTGCCGGGTACATGGCGCGGAACTTGCTGATCTCCGGGGCGATGACGAAGGCACAGTAGGGCTGGTCCGGGTGCAGCCGGTAGTAATCCAGGTGGTAGCCTTCCGCGCGCCAGAACGTCGTGATGGGCTGCACGGTGGTGACGATAGGGTTCGGCCAGACGTGCTGGGCGTTGATCTGCCGGATCATTGCTTCGGCGTCCTGCCGCTGCGCCGCCGAGCGGTAGAAGATCACCGAGCGGTAGTTCGTGCCGCTGTCCGGCCCCTGCTGGTTCAGCGTGGTCGGGTCACGCGCCGTCAGTAGCACCCTCAGCAGGGTCTGGTAGGAGATCACTTTGGGGTCAAAGGTGATGTTGGTTGCCTCGGCGTAGCCCGTGTCGCCCCCTTCGACCTGGTCGTAACTGGGGTGGGGGGCCGTGCCGCCCGCGTAGCCGGGGTCCACTTTTGTGACGCCCTTGAGTTGCTGGAAAATGGCCTGCATGCTCCAGAAGCACCCGGCGGCGAAGGTCGCCGTCTGCATCCCCGCCGGGGCGGGAGCCGTCTCCGCCTGCGTCACCTCCGATGCCGAGTGGCCGGGCAGCACAAACAATGCCCCGGCCAGGCCGACCGCCAGCAACGCCGCCAGCACGGGCAAAATTCGGTTCTTTCGTGACTGTCTTGTGTCCATGCTTTTAAGACACCCGGCGCTGTGCCAAAGTTCCTGCGGCGGCGATCTTCGGCTATAATGTCACCATGCTGCAAGAATTGGAGGCGATTGTCGGCGCGGACGGCGTGACAGCCGGGCCGCCCGCGCTGGTCCTGCCGCGCACAACGCAGGAAGTCGCCCAGGTGGTGCAACTCTGCGCCGCGCGCGGTGTCCTCTTCGCGCCGCGCGGGGGCGACACGGGAGCCGCCGATGAACTGCCCCCCGTGGGCGGCGTTGTCATTGGGATGGCCCGCATGAACCGCATTCTGGAGACAGACCTGCGGAACCGGTGTCTGACGGCGCAGGCAGGGGTGCGAAACGGCGAGTTGAACCGAGCCGTCGCCGCCGATGGCTACTTGATCGCCCCCGGCTCAGATGTGTCGGATTCCGACACACTCGGCGGCAGCATCGCCCTCGGCACGTCCGAGGCGCAGGTGCTGGCCGTGGAACTGGTCCTGCCGGACGGCACGGCGGTGACGTTGGGGGACAAGACCGTGGACACCAACGGCTACGACCTGCTCAGCCTCGTTGTCGGCCCCCAGGGCACACTCGGCATCATCACGCAGGCCACCGTTAGGCTATTTCGTGCCAAGACCCTCACCGGCGGGCGCGACATTGGTGCCGAGAATCGTGATGCCAAGGCATTGACATCTTCGCCGGAGGCGCTGCGGACGATGGCCGTTCTTCGCGCTGTTTTCGACCCTGTCGGCGTGTGCAAACCAGGGTAAGTCCTCCCCACTGGGGCCGCCTCAATATTGGAGACAGTGTTGCGCCTAGTCGCAAGTCGCCGAACGAGAAAAACATGAGCAAACTTGGCTGCAAGTGCGGACACGTCATCCAGGATAACACCGACTACCTGCCCTATCGGGGGAGCGTACTTCGGCATCAAGACACTGACTGCTTTTACGACACAGCCTCGCGTGAACTTGCACTCTTTGCATCTGCGGTCGCGGTAGGCAAGCGCGCGGAATGGATCAACAGGCACTTCCTGCCGGGATATCCTCACGACATCTCTGATGACTCGGTGATCTCGGATTTCCTGAATATGCTGGACGTAGAACTTGCGACGCTTATTTACGAGTGTGAGAACTGTGGGCGGCTGTGGGTGCAAATTGCGCCTGGGGCAAAGTCTTACGTTCCCTTCAGCCCAGACGATGGTGAGGTTCATAGGGTCCTGGTCTCAGCACGGTACGCCCACGCCAAAGCCGAAGCCCCTGAGATATAAAGATTGTCACTGTGGCGTCGTAAAAATGGCGGCAGGGCGACTGTGGTATACTCCAAGAGAACATCGGCCTCAAAAATGGAGGTTTTTGTTGCTTCCTGAGTTCAACCAACTGGGCGATCTGCCTGTCGGTGTTTACCATGCCTCGCTTGCGGAAATCCAAGTCCGTTTTGGGTCAAGCGGGCAGCAGCGCAAGGCCGTTACTGACAGACTGACACGTATTTTTCACCTCGCACAGTCAACAGGCAAGGTGCAGCGCTTCATTCTGTTCGGCAGTTATGTCACCGAGAAGTCCGAGCCGAATGATGTAGACATTGTGCTGGTAATGCAGGACTCGTTTCGTCTGTCGGAGACTGACCAGAACACTTCGCTGCTTTTTGATCATCAGCAAGCGGATGCAAATCTTGGGGCAAGTATCTTCTGGATACGCCCCTCGCTGCTGATTCTGGAGACGTTGGACGAGTTTATCGCGCACTGGCAAATCAAGCGGGACGGCACATCCAGGGGAATTGTGGAGGTACAGCCATGATACGAAGCGATCAAGAGCTTGCGGCGACACAGAAACGCATCGCAGAATTTCAGCGGGTGCTGGGGCAGCTGCGCGTGACGGCTGTTGCCGAGGAGTTCGTGTCGCTCTCCGGCGGCTACCGGTCTGAGATCGAGAAGATGCAGGCGGAGGTGATGGACTACTTGCTTCGCCCGGAAGCCGCCGTCGCGTAAGGAACGCGATGTTGATGATTCCCAAAGTTAGTCGGCGTGAATTGGACCAAGATTGAGAAAACGCAGGTTCCTCGGCGCAATCAACCGAGGCCGCTGACGGGACTGGCCACAGACGCCCGTAGCCCTCAGATGTAATACATGAGGCTTTCGACGGCCTCACTGGTTTGCTGGGGGGTGACGGGGACCGCGCCATCGGCCAGGACGGTGATGGGGGTGTTTTCCAAGATCAGGCGGATGGCGTCGCGGACGCGGCGCAGGACGCGGGCGAGTTCGGAGCTGTCGGCGCGGCTGTCGTCGGCCCAGGAGGGGATCGGCATCAGGCGGCCCTCCAAATGGCGCAGGGCCTCGGCCAAGGAGACGGCCTCCGGCGCGCGCCCCAGTCGGTAGCCGCCGTGCTGGCCGCGCTTGCTTTCCAGCAGGCCCGCGTGGGACAGCGGCAGCAGCACCTGCTCCAGATACTTCTGCGAGGTCTCGCAGCGGCCCGCCAATTCCCCGACCTGGATGTAGGCGTTGCCATTGCGCCAATTGTGTACCAGGTCGCCGAGAACGCGCAGGCCGTATTGACTCTTGGTAGTAAGGCGCATGGGGTGGAACCCTCCCCCAGGATTGGGGGAGGGCAGGGTGGGGGCTACGGACAGACTTCGGCCTTGCCGACGGGGGCCGGGGCCTCACGCTCGATGGGCGCGCCGATGATACTGCCCCACTCGGTCCAGGAGCCGTCGTAGTTGCGGGCGTTCTCGTAGCCGAGCAGGTTATACAGCACGAACCAGGTGTGGGACGAGCGCTCGCCGATGCGGCAGTAGGCAATCACGTCCTTGCCCTCGGAGACGCCCTTGCCGCCGTAGAAGGCCCGCAGGTCCTCGGCACTCTTGAACGTGCCGTCTTCCTTGACGGCGTTGAGCCAGGGCGTGGACTGCGCGCCGGGGATGTGGCCGCCGCGCTGGGCCGTCTCGGTCATGCCCGGAGGCGCGATCACCTTGCCGCTGTATTCATCCGGCGAACGCACGTCCAGCAGCACCAGATTCGGGTCACCCAGCTTCTGCAAGACCTGGTCACGGAACGCGCGCAGTTCCCAGTTCGGCTCCGACGCCTGGTACTGGGCGGGGGGGTAGGTGACGACGTCGGTGGTCAGCGGGCGGCCCTCGGCGGCCCACTTCTTGCGGCCCCCATTGAGCAGCTTGAGCTTGGCCTTGTCGTGGCCGAAGATGACGAACAGCCAGTAGCCGAACGTGGCGAACCAGTTGTTGTTGTCGCCGTACAGAACCAGCGTGTCGCCGTTGGAGATGCCCGCCTTGCTGAGCAATGCCTCCCACTGCGCCTTGCTGGGAACATCACGCCGCAGGGTGTCTTCCAACTCGGTCTGCCAGTTGAACCCAATTGCGCCCGCAATGTGTCCCTGGGCGTAAGCCTCGGTGTCCACGTCAATCTCAATCAGTTTAAAGCCGCCGCCGCTCAGGTGCTCTGCCACCCAGGCGGTCTCCACTAAGACTTCGGGGTGGGCGTACTCGCTGTCTGCCATCGTTGGTGTTCTCTCCTCAGGAATTGTGACTGTCAGTAGGATTGCGCCTCTTCGGTGCCGATGAAGCCGACGCCGACGCCGAAGGACTTCCAGAAGGCGATGCTGTCGTCAATCTGCTTGTCCGTCCCGGTCAGCTCCAGCATGATGTAGCCCCCGGCGTCCGGCTCGATCTGTGCGCGGCGGATGTCGGCGACGACATGAAAGTTCTTGATGGCCTGCGCGAGCAGGGGCTGGTGGACCCGCTCGGCTGGGAACGTCAGGTTCAGGCGGACGCTCTGCGCGTCGGAGGGGGCGGCGTCCATGGGCGCGACTCCTTTGCATCGGGCGACGGATTAACGACTATGTCTAGTCTTTTAGCGAACAATTCTCGCCCGTTATACCCGTTAGCGCGGGCGGAGTCAAGCCGGGGGCGCATCCAGTGGTGAACCGGGGGCGGCTTATCAATTATCGTCATATCGTGGTACAATGATTGTGAAAAAATGCACAATATCTGCGGTTTAGAAAGAGCATCGTCAAGTGAACATCAAGGACAGTCTGCTGTTGCCGGTCTCCAAAGAGGGGTTTCTGCTCGGCGCGGCGCTTGCGCTGGCGGCGGGGGCGGTGAAGATCGTTGTGTTGGACGGACTGGCGGCGCGCGGCGCGGCGCGGGAGGCGGAGCGTGAGTCATTTCGCAGTGAAGACGGACGAGTCGTGGCGGGCCGGGTATGAGGCGGCTTTGAGGCCGGGCGGGGTCAGCATTTTCGACAGGCCCGACCTTGGCCTGCTGGAACTGACGGGACGGGACCGGCAGGCGTTCCTGCAAGGCATGGTGTCCAATGATGTCCTGGCGCTGACGCCGGGGCGCTCCTGTCATGCCGCCTTGCTAGACAGCACGGCGCACCTGCTGGCCGACCTGCACATTCATTGTCTCCCGGAGAGCTTGCTGGTGGAGGCCGACGTGCGCTGTCTGGAGCGCGTGGCGCGGACGCTGGACAAGTTCTTGATCATGGAGAAGGTGCGCATCCAGGACGTGTCCGTGCGGTGGGCCGTACTGTCTCTGCTGGGCGAAGGCGCGGCGGCGTTGTCGGCATTGGTCATGGAAGGCTCGCGGGGATTTCGTGCCCCGCGCCGCCACGGCGCAGTGCCGGAAGTTGACGTTTTTGTGCCCGTGGAAGAGAAAGAGGCCGTCCGGGACAGGCTGCTGGCTGATGGGGCCGTGCCGGTGACGCCGGACGCCTGGGAAGTCCTGCGCGTGGAGGCGGGCGTCCCGGCCTGGGGACATGAATTGGACGAGACCGTGCTGCTGCCGGAGGCCGGTCTGGAGGACGCCGTCTCGTACACCAAGGGCTGCTACGTCGGCCAGGAGATCGTCGCCCGGATTTCGGCGCGGGGCCACGCTAACCGCGCCCTACGCGCCCTGCTGCTCGCCGATGGCGAGGCCGCCCCGACGCCCGGTGACGCCGTGCATCTTCCCGAGTCCGGGCTGGACGCGGGCCGCGAGATCGGGCGCGTGACAAGTGCCGTCCACTCGCCGAAGTTTGGGAGCCGCGCGCTGGCGCTGGCCTACGTCCGCCGCGAACATCTGGCAGCGGGAACGCCCTTGGCCGTGCATCTGCGTCAGCCTGATGGGTCCGTGTTCGTCGCATCGGGCGAGGTGAGACAACGGGGAGAATAAGACAGGAAACTCCGGCCCCCTTCTCGAACAGAGCGTTCGACAAGGGGGCTTTTTTCATGGAGCGAGTGGAGTACGAGGGCTGGAACGACTGTGTCCGCCTCAGAAACGACGCGGCGGAGCTTGTGGTCACGACGACGTTCGGGCCGCGCATCATTCATTACGGGCGGCACGGCGGGCCGAATGCGTTCCACGTCATCCCGGAGACGCGCGGGCAGGTCGTAGAAGGGCCGTGGCTGCCCTACGGCGGGCACCGGCTGTGGCACGCCCCGGAGGTCATGCCCCGCTCCTACCAGCCGGATAACGCGCCGGTGGAGACGGTGGAACAGCACGGGATGATGCTCCGAGTGGGGGTGCATGAGCCGGGGGCGGGCATCGGGCGGGAGATGCGCATCACGCTCGCCGCTCAAGGGACTGGTGTAAGGGTCGAACACCAACTGACCAACCATAACGTCTGGCCGATTACGCTCTCGCCCTGGGCCTTGAGCATCGTCGCCAACGGGGGCCGCGCCGTCATCCCGCAGGAGCCGTTCGTCTCCCATGACGACGATCTGACACCGGCCCGCCCGGTGGTTCTGTGGAAGTTCACCGACATGGCCGACGCGCGCTGGCGCTGGGGACGCAGGTACCTCACCTTGCGTCAGGGCGAGGAAACAGATAACCCGCAGAAAGTCGGCGTCTGGAACGCCCAGGGCTGGGCCGCGCACCTGACCCCGCAGCAGGCGTTCTTCATCCTGATAGATGTCGCCCCCGGCGGTCCGGCCTCCCTGCCCGATGCGGGCTGCAATTACGAGACCTACACGGACGGGCCGTTCCAAGAATTAGAGACGCTCGGCCCCTTGCAGACGCTGGAGCCGGGCGAGACGGCGACACACACCGAGCACTGGTTCCTCGCCCCGGTCGCCGAAGTCGCCGACGAAGACGCCGCCCTGGACGACGCCCTGCTGCCGCTGCTCGCTCAGGCGCGGGACGCCGTGGCGGCGTTCTGAACGGCTAGCTCGCAGCGGCGGTCAGCGCGGGCAAGTCCGCCGAGGCTAGCGTGAAGTCGCCCGCATCTTCCTTGAGTTCCACGCCGGACAGTCTCCGGCGGCGGGACTCGCGCATCAGGTACAGCAGCTTGGCGGCGGCCTGGGGGAGCGGAAGACCTTCCGGGCGGACGTTGGACAGGCAGTTGCGCTCCGAGTCGCGCGTGTCCGGGCGTGGGTGCCAGGTCAGATAGACGCCCACGGAGTCCGCGGCGGTCAGACCGGGCCGTTCGCCGATGATGGTAATGACCATCTCCGCGCCGAGCGCGAGGGCGACGCCGTCGCCGACGGCCACGCGGCCCTGCTCCACCAGCGCCACGGGGCCGACGCGCAGGCCGTCTTGCTTTAGCGCAGGCAAAACGGCAGCAAGAAGCCCGTTGGCGTGGTGATTGACGGCGGTGGCGGACAGCCCGTCGGCGATCACGAAGACGACATCGGCTCCCTGGGGCAGCCCGGAGAGCGTTCGGAGGGAAGCACCGTCGAGACGGCGGCCACGGTCCGGGCGCTGGAGATACTCGTGCCGGTCGGCGGCCTCGCTGTGTAGGGCGACGGCTTCAAGTGTCAACGCTTCTAGCCCCGCAGTCAGTCCCGCGACATCCAGCCCGGAGTACACGGCGTCACGGGCCTGAGCGTGGTCCCACTGGAAGTCCAGGTGTGCCGTCGTCGGCTGTGACACGCCGGTAGCCTCAATGCCGATGCGCGCCGGGGTGAACTGCCGCAGGCGGTCCCACACGGCGGCGGGGACTAACGAGCCACCGGCCGGGGCCAGTTCGTTCAGGGCGACTGTGAGGGGGCCGGGCGCGGGCAGGGCGCGGGGCGCGCCGCCGCTGTCCAGGATGCCCATGCGCTCCAGCCACGCCTCGAACTCCGGCGCGGGCTTTTTGTTCAGCGCGCGCCGGACATAAAGCGCGTCGTGGAACGATGTGCTTTGATAGTTGAGCATGATGTCGTCCGCGCCGGGCAGGCCCATGATGAACGTGACTCCGGCGACGCCGAGCAGGGTCAACAGGCCGTCCATGTCGTCCTGGTCGGCCTCGGCGTGGTTGGTGTAGCAGATGTCGCAGCCCATCGGGACGCCGAGCAGCTTGCCGCAGAAATGGTCTTCCAATCCGGCGCGGGTGATCTGCTTGCCGTCGAACAGGTACTCCGGCCCGATGAAGCCGACCACGGTGTTGACCAGCAGAGGCCGGAACCGCCGCGCGACGGCGTAGGCGCGGGCCTCCACGGTCTGCTGGTCCACCCCGTGGTGGGCGTCGGCGGAGAGCGCGCTGCCCTGGCCGGTCTCGAAATACATGACGTTGTCGCCGACCGTACCCCGCCCCAGTGCCAGCGCCATCTCGTGCGCGTCTTGGAGCAGGGCCAGGCTGATGCCAAAGCCTCTGTTCGCGGCCTCCGTGCCCGCGACGGACTGGAAGACTAAATCCACCGGTGCCCCGCGTTCCATCGCCTGCATGGCCGTGGTGACGTGCGCGAGGATGCAGCTCTGCGTCGGCAGTTCCAAGCGGCAGCGCAGGGCGTCGATCATCTCCACCAGCCGGATGTAGGCGTCGGTGTTGTCCGTCGCCGGGTTGATGCCGATCACGGCGTCGCCCCCGCCCAGGCGCAGGCCGTCCAGGATGGAGGCGGCGACGCCGCGCGGGTCGTCGGTGGGGTGGTTGGGCTGGACGCGGGTAGAGAGCCGCCCCGGCAGGCCGATGGTGTCCCGAAAGCGCGTGACGACCCGGCACTTGGCTCCGACGGCGATCAGGTCCTGCAGGCGCATGATCTTGGACACGGCGGCGGCCATCTCCGGCGTCAGACCCGGCGCGAGGGACGTCAGCGTGACCGTGTCGGCGGCATCGGACAGCAGCCAGTCTCGGAAGCCGCCGACCGTCAGGCGCGCGACCGGGGCGAAGGCCGCCCGGTCGTGCGTATCCATGATGAGGCGCGTGACCTCATCGGTCTCGTAGGGAATGATCGCTTCCGTCAGGAATGTCGTGAGCGGCACCTCGGCGAGCGCCTTCTGGGCCGCGACACGTTCCTGGGCAGACTCAGCCGCGACACCCGCGAGTTGGTCGCCGGAGCGCAGGGGCGTCGCCCGTGCGAGCAGCGTCTTGAGGTCGGCGAACCCATAGGTGACGCCGCCGATGGAATGGCGATAGGACATGACAGCCTCCCGATATCCGCGAGATTGAGTCTGCCTGCCCGCGCCGGTGCGTCACAGGTGTTCGTTGACAGTTTACCCGCCAATGGGTATAATCGGAAAGATTGCGGATTTTTTCACAATGTCACTGACGACAGACCAAACAGCAAGCGGTATCGGGGTGCTGGATGCGCCGGTGACGCCGCAGGAGAAGTCGGCCTATGTCCGGGAGATGTTCGACGCCATCGCCCCGCGCTATGACCTGCTCAACTCGCTGCTGTCGGCGGGAATCCACCACTCCTGGCGGCACTTCGCCACCCGTTGCGCCGCCCTGATGCCGGGCGACACCGCGCTGGACGTCTGCACGGGAACCGGGGACTGGGCGGCGGCGTTGAAACAGGCGGTCGGCCCGCGCGGGCGCATCGTCGGCGTGGACTTCTCGCTGCCGATGCTGCGTCACGGCGACCGCCGCTTCGGCGAGAGCGACGTGGCGCGGGCGCAGGGGGACGCGGCCCGGCTGCCGTTCGCTTCAGAGACCTTCAACGCCGCGACGGTCGCGTTCGGCATCCGCAACGTGGCCGAGATCGGCCGGGCGTTCGCCGAGATGGCGCGCGTGGTCAAGCCCGGCGGTCGCGTCGTCTGCCTGGAGTTCGCCGAGCCGCACGCCGGACCCATGCGGACGCTCTATGAGCTGCACTCACGCTGGGTGCTGCCCAACGTCGGCGGGGCGATCAGTGGGCGGCGGGAAGCCTACACCTATCTGCCGGCGTCCGTCGCCCGTTTCCAGTCACGAACGGCGCTGGCCGCGCTGATGCGGTCGGTGGGCCTGGCGGACGTGCGCTGGGTGGACCTGACCTTCGGGATCGTGTGCGTACACGTCGGTATCAAGCCCGGTGGGCCAAGCGGCTCTTAGAATGGAAACGTTGCGATGGGCGCTGCTCTGATTTCTCCCGACCCCGGTGCGACGGCAGCGGCGGACCCCGGCACGGGCTTTTTGGACTGCGTCAAGGACGACTTGGCTGCCGTGGAACGTCTGTTACAGGACGAGATACGCTCGGATGTGCGCGCGGCCTATGCCATCTCCGGCCACACGCTGTCGGCGGGCGGCAAGCGCCTGCGGCCCGCCCTGGTCGTCCTGGTCGCCCGCGCCGTGCAGAACGCCTTCCCGGCCCGCACCATCCACTCCTCCGCCGGGGCCGCCGAGCTGATCCACATGGCCTCGCTGATTCACGACGACGTGGTGGACAACGCCGAGGAGCGTCGGGGCCGCCCGACGGCGTCGGCGGCGTTCGGCAACCAGATCAGCGTCCTGGTCGGCGATTATCTGTTGGCCAAAAGCATCTCGCTGGCCGCCCGCGAGGGCAACATGGATGTTATCCGCATCTTCTCGCAGGTGACGGTGGGGCTGAGCGAGGGTGAAGTCCTCCAGATCACGGCCAAGGGCGACGTGGACACGTCCGAGGAGACCTACCGCCGGATCATCAGCAAGAAGACCGCCGGGTTCATCGCCGGCTGCTGCGAGATCGGGGCCATGCTGGCCGAGCCGTCCCCGTCCGCGCTGGCCGCGCTGGGTTCCTACGGCCTGAGCCTGGGCCTGGCCTTCCAGATCGCCGATGACCTGCTGGACTACACCGGCGACTCCCGCGTGACCGGCAAGCCGCAGTGCGGCGACCTGCGCGAAGGCAAGATGACCCTGCCGCTCATCCTGTCCCTGGCCGACATGAACGCCGCTGAGCGGCGTGACTTGCTGGTCATCCTCCAGGAGCCGGAACACCTGACCGACGCCGAGATCGGCCAGGTCCAGGCCGCCATCCTGCGGCACGACGGCTACGCCCGCACCGCCGCCGCCGCCCAGGGCTATGTCACCGCCGCCCAGGCCGCGCTGCGCGCCCTGCCGCCGTCCGTCTACCGCGACTCGCTCTTCGCCCTGGCCGAGTATGCCGTCACCCGAACTCACTGACCCCGTGGCCCGTCGCCGCCTGTACCTGTGGCTGGCCCGCAAGCACGTCCGCCCCGGCAGCGGCAGCAGTCTGGAACTTCTACGGAGCCGCACATGGAGGTCGCCCGTGTTTCCCCTGAACTCCGTCGTCCAATCTCCCTTCGTTGTCATTGGCGGCGTGGCGACTCGTTTGTATGCCCCGGAGCGCATGACGGACGATCTGGATGTGCTGATTGCCGCCGCGAGCGCGCCGGACTTTTACGGGGAGCTGACGCAGGCGGGGGCAAAGCGCATCGGGCCGCTGTCCATCCCCGGCAGCAGTTGGCGTCTGCCCAACGGCACTCTGCTGGATGTGCTGGAGTCGGTCGCACCCTGGGTGCGCGAAGCCCTTGCCGATCCGGCCATTGCTCCTGATGGCCTGCCGGTCATCCGTCTGCCCTATCTGATTCTGCTGAAACTGTCCGCCGGGCGAGGCACGGACTTCGCCGACCTCACGCGGATGCTGGGCGGTGCCGATGATGCGGCCCTCGCGGGAGTGCGTGCCGCCGTCGCCGCGCACCTCCCCGACGATGCGGAGGACTTGGAGAGCATCATTGACCTGGGGCGATTGGAATATCAGTCGGCGACTCGACCGACGGAATGAGGGAGACAAGAGCCATGGCGACAGACACCGAGACGACCGAGGACGTGGATCAGCACCTGGACCAGCTCCGTGTCCTGCTCCGTTCACTGAAGGCCCAGTTCGGGGACGAGATTCTCAACCGCGAGGTGCGCCTCATCCTGGGGGAGACCGCCGGCGGCAGCGCCCTGATTCAAGGGTCGGACCGCTTCGACCTGATGATCGAGGCCGCCGCGAAGGAGCGGGACAGGGAGGCGCATCGGACATCCTCCGGGCAGCGCGGACAGGCGGCGTGGGAAAAAGCGTTGGAACGAGCCTCGGGCGGTTCGTCGCGGGAGCAGGGGCAGGGCCGGGACAGCCGCTCCCAGGCCGAGTTCGACCGGGTCAAGCGTCTGCTGGGGGGCTAGCGGGCGGCAAAAACAGGTCGTTGACGGCCATCGTCCAGCCGGGCACGGCGGGTTCGGCCTCAGCCGTCTCGCCGCGTCGGTACAGGGTCGGGGCATCGGGCGCGGCGGCCCGGTAGACACGCACCACATCCTCGCTCAACAAATCCACGTCCCAGACGACCCGCGTTCCGGCGGCGAAGTAATCCGCCCGCTTCTGCGCCATTTCCCGTTCCGCCTGCGGCCCATAGTCGTTCTCGCTGCGGACCTCCACGGCGAACAGCGGCGCGCCCTTCACGAACTTCATCCCCGCGCGCTCGGCGATGTAGTACGCCGCGTCCGGGCTGAACGACTTCCGCCGGGGCAGGTTGACGACAAATCCTTTGTTTGCGCTTACGGCTCGACCCTGCTTCGTCTCTTGAACATAGCCCCGTAGAGAAATAAAAACGATGTCACCGGCATAACCGGGGTCTTCTCCGACAAGCGGCAGGTGGATGATCTCGCCATTGACAAGTTCTGCGTTGCCTTCGACACAGTAAAGGTGCTCAATAGTCGCCATGATTGTATGGTCGCCAATCAGCCCCTCTCAAAGACCGGCTTCAAAGCACATTGCAGAAACACCTCCAGCAGCGACAATACCTCGCGCGGTTGCGTGTCGCTCAAGTAGAAGTGGTGGCGAGTGATGTTGTCCTGCATCCATCCAGCGACGCTTGCTTCATCTAAATCCGTCGGCAGTGTGATGAGAGGAGTAGTGTGAGGAAAATCAGAGAAAGTGAGTAGAGACTTTGCAAGGTTGCTCTGGCAACTGTTTGGCAGGTAGTGCTGAGAGATGAAACGCGCCTTGAAGTGAACCCCTCTGTCCGTACCACCGGGTAGAGTCAACTCCTGCGGGTACACTGCCCAAACGGAGAAGATTATGTCTGCCAAGTCAGCGCGTACCTTTACGCGGGAGTTCAAGATTGACCTCTGCCGCCAAATCCAGAGCGGCCAGAAGCGGCCCGCCCAACTCTGCCGCGAGCATCAACTCACCGAAGGACTGCTGCTTCGCTGGCGGCGTGAGTTCGATCAGCGCGGCGAGGCGGCATTCTCGGCCAAAGAGACCGCCGAGGTGTCGCCGACGGCTCTGCTGGAACAGAAGGTCGCGGAACTGGAGCGCTTCTGCGGGCAGCTCTCTTTGGAGAACGCCCTCCTAAAAAAGTTAGCCAGTGCGCAACGCCCGCCCAACGGTGCGCTGTGATCCAGGATCATCGCCGAGCGCATCCCGCCGCCTCGGTGCGGCAGATGTGCCAGATGCTCGGCGTGTCCCGCTCCTGGCTCTACGAGAAGCCAGCAATGACGGAGCCGTCCGAGGAGGACACGAAGCTGCGCGGTGCCATCGAGAAGCTTTGCCTTGCGTTCCCTGGCTACGGCGACCGCCGCGTCACGGCCCAGCTTCACCGGGACGGATGGACGGTCAACCACAAGCGGGTGCTGGCCGTGATGCAGACCGAGAGCCTGCTGTGCCGCCTACAGAGAGCATTTCGCCCGCCCTCGGCAGGCTCCACGAAGGTGGCCTACCCGAACCTGACGCAGCAACTTGTGGTGACGAGACTCGATCAAGTCTGGGTCGTGGACATGACGTACATCCGTCTGCCGCAGGGCTTCGCGTACCTGGCCTGCGTCCTGGACGGCTTCAGCCGCCGTGTGATCGGCTGGCATCTGTCCCGTGACATTGACACGCGCCTGACGCTCGCTGCGCTGAACCAAGCCATCGCCGTCCGCGCCCCGTGTGCGGGACTGATCCATCATTCGGATCGGGGCGTCCAGTACGCGAGCGCCGAGTATGTGGCCCGCCTGGGCGAGATCGGGGCTTTCCCCAGCATGAGCAGGGCGGGCTGCCCGTATGATAACGCCAAAGCCGAGAGCTTCTTCAAGACGCTCAAGAGAGAGGAGGTGTACCTCAGCCAGTACCGTAACTTCGAGGAAGCGAGGGCGAACCTCGGCGCGTTCCTCGACGACGTCTACAACGTCAAGCGCCTGCATTCCAGCCTCGGCTACTTGCCGCCGACGGAGTTCGAAGCAGCCTTGACCAACTGACCTGTACCAGCAAGGGTTGACTCTCGCCACTGGTACGGAGTATGGGGTTCAGTCCAACTGGCTTTTCGCACCGACTTTGCCCACCTTCAGGCAACCGTCGGGTAGACAGAAGACATAGACAGCCATTTTGCCGGATGGCAGCCGCTTCGGTCGCTTGTGAGGGGCTGGGAGTGTCTCGTACTCAACGTCATGTGCAGCAAGCGGTACATCACAGAGGGCAGTCAACTGTACGAACCGATGAATCAATTCAGCGCCATTGATATTGACTGCCATTACAACTCCCGACGCCATTCCAAAGCTTGTATCAGCGTCGCCTGGTCGGCGTAGTCCAAATCGCCGCCGACGGGCATGCCGTGGGCGATGCGGGTGACGCGGACGCCCAGGGGTTTGAGCAGACCGGCGAGGTACATCGAGGTCGTGTCGCCCTCCACCGTGGGATTGGTCGCCAGGATGATCTCGCGGACGCCGCCATCGGCGACCCGCTTCTGCAAGTCGCGGATCTTGAGGCGTTCGGGGGTGATGCCGTCCAGGGGCGAGATGACGCCGTGCAGGACGTGGTAGACGCCCCGGAACTCGTTGGTCTTCTCCATGGCGATCAGGTCGCGCGGCTCGGCGACCACGCAGAGGACCGAATGGTCGCGGCGGGTGTCGGCGCAGATGTCGCAGAGGTCGCCCTCGGAGTAGTTGTGGCAGAGGGTGCAGAACCGGATGCTGCCCTTGAGGGCCAGCAGGGCGTCGGCCAGCGACCGCGTCTCGTCTTCAGGGACACGCATCACATGGAACGCCAGCCGCTGCGCGCTCTTCGGGCCGATGCCGGGCAGTTTCTCGAACTCACCGACCAGGCGGGCCAGGGATTTGGGATAGTAGACGGCCATCGTGTCCTTATTCCGTGCGCTAGAACAGGCCGCCGGGGAGGCCGCTGCCGAGGCCCGGCGGGAGCAGGTTCTTCAGGCGCTCTTCGCGCAACGTGTTCGCCTTTTCGACGGCGTCGCGCACGGCCAGCGTCACCAAATCTTCCAGGGTCTCGACATCCTCCGGGTCCACGACTTCTTTGGCGATCTTGATCTCGACGATCTCCGCCTTGCCGGTCACGGTGACGCGGACCGCGCCGCCGCCGGACTGGGCCTCCACGCGGGCCTGTCCAAGCTCCTCCTCCGCCTGTTTAGCCCCGGCCATGGCCTTCTGGGCCTGTTCCATCAACTTGCCCATGCCGCCGGGCATACCGCCGAACGGGTTGTTTGCCATCCTGTTATCCTTTCGGGTCGTCGTCTTCAATGCGTCCGCCGAACACGGCGATGACCTCGTCCATGAGCGGGTCGAAGGCCGCCTGCGGCGCGGGAGGCTCCGGCGCGGACCTGGTCGTCTCCCGGACGCGCGGGGCCGGGGTCGTCGCGGCAGCCTTCATCGGCCCCAGGTTCGTGCCGCGCAGGATGCCCCGCACTCGGTACGTCCCCTCGGCCACCCCCAGGGCGCGGTTGATCTGGTCCTCGATCATCTGCCGCCCGGACTCGTTGCTGCTCAGGCGATCCACGAAGAAGCGGTTGCCGAATTCCAGCGTGAAGACCTGGCCGTTGAGGGCGGCGGCGTGGGCGTCTTTGATCAGGGAGACGGCGGCGGGGCGCACGCTGCTGACTCGGTTGACAACTTCCTGCCAGGACCGGTGCAGGCGGTCCAGCGTCTCATCGGCCTCATCTTCCGTGCCGTCTTTGACAGTCGGTGGGGGCGTGTAGGCGTGGCCGTTGGTCTTCGGCGCGGGCGTGGGGGGCGCGGCGACCTGTTGGACAAACAGCAGGCCCTCCTCGGACTCATCCGGGGGCGCTTCTGGCATCACGTCCAACTCATCCGCCATCGTGACGATGCGGCTCTCGGTCGGCTCTTCGTCTTCGTCCGCCAGGGCTTCATTGTCCTCGTCGAGCGGCGGCGGCATGAACGCTTCCAACTGGGGCGCAGGGGCAGGCACGGGCGCGGCGACAGGTACGGGCGCAGCATGCTGCGCCCCTACGGCCGGCGCAAGGGGCGCAGGGACGGCGGGGGCCGTCGGGAGGCGCATCAGGCGCAGCAGGGCCATCTCCAGCAGCAGGCGGTGCTGCGTGTTGGTCCGCATCTCCCGCTCGGCCTCGGTCAAGACCTCCAGGCCCTGCAAGAGTGACGCCGGGGCGAAGCGGGCCGCCTGTGCCCGCAGGGCCGCGCCGTCGTCCATGTCCCCTGCGTCCGTAGACTTCGCGCCGACTCCCAGGAAGAGCATATCCCGGAAGCGAGTCGCCAGGCTCTTCAGGAACTGCCGCACGTCCTTGCCGCTCTCTAAGATATCCCCGGCCAGCGCGAATGCTCCGGCGGCGTCGGAATCGGCGATCAGGCCGACCACACGCGCCAGCACGTCCTCGTCCACCGTCCCCAGCACCACGGCCACGTCGGCGGGCGTGACGTCCTTGCGCTTGTAGGCCAGCACCTGTTCGAGCAGGGACAGCGAATCCCGGTAGGAGCCGTCGGCGGCGCGGGCCACCCTCGTCACGGCGACCGGGTCGGCGGTGACGCCCTCCGCCTGCAACACTTCCGTCAATCGCCCGGCGATCTGGGCAACCGAGCCGCGCTTGAACTCAAACACCTGGCAGCGCGACTGGATGGTGATCGGCATCTTGTCCTGGTCGGTGGTCGCCAGGATGAACAGCACGTTGTCCGGCGGCTCCTCCAAAGTCTTCAGGAAGGCGTCCATCGCGTCGCGCGAGAGCTGGTGCGCCTCGTCCACGATATAGACTTTGTAGCGCCCCTCCATCGGCTGGAACTTGATGGAGGCGACGATGTCGCGCACGTCGTCCACCTTGCCGTGCGAGGCGGCGTCCATCTCGATCACGTCCACGAACGACGAGGCGGCGATGCCCCGGCATGGCCCGCAGACGCCGCAGGGTTCCGGGGTGGGGGCGGTGAGTGTGCCGTCGGGGCCGACGCAGTTGAGGGCTTTGGCGAGGATGCGCGCGCAGGTGGTCTTGGCCGTCCCCCGCGTCCCGCAGAACAGGTAGCCGGAGGCGATGCGCCCCTCACGGATGGCGTTCTTCAGCGTCCGTGTGATGTGGTCCTGCCCCACCACGTCTTCAAAGTTCTGGGGCCGGTATTTTCGGTACAGGGAGACATAAGCCATACGGGATTATTGTACCCGACAGCGGCGGATTCCAGGGGGACAGGAGGGCTGTCAGGCCGCCCGCCCCGCTGTCAGAGGCTCAGAGGGGGTGTTTTCAGCCTCTTCCTGTTCGACGATGTCCTGCATCAAGGAAAGTTGCTCAAAGCCGTCGCGCATTCCCTCTTCTTCGGGATGTTTTTTGATCCAGGCGCACAAAGCTTGTTGTGCCGCAAAGATTTCTGGGAGTGTGGTAGCATCCAGAACTTGATTGGTCAGACGGTCCCTTAGGTCATCCAGTTGAGGTTTCATAGCGTTACATTCCTTGTCAAGACGGCATTCGCTACGGAAAAGGATTTGATGAACTGCGCTCGCTGTGTGATGGGCAACGTGTATCCTGCGGCGAGAACAACTCCAGGTCTGTCACGGATGGGGTGTTTGAGCAGATCGACATAAAAGCTCACAGCGTCGCCCGCCTCGGCAGACGCCTCCAAGCTCCGCTGCATCGTTTCCAATGCCTCTATGAAAGACCCATAGGGACGCTCGCTGTCGCGGAACGTGCCTACGGCAGTCACTATCCCTAATGAGGCCAGCACCTGTTGCCGCCACTGGCGTTGGAGTTGCTCCACGACACCTTCTTCCCAACCCCGGAAAGCGCGATAGTCCGTTCCCACATAGCCTACCGAAAGCGAATGCAGGGCCTCATGGATCAGGGTGGACCATCGGGCGTCCTGTTCGGCGAGGGCGGCATCAATCTGGATGTCACAGATGAAACGCTTCTTGCCCTTGAAGTCCGCCCTCGGCACCATCTCCACGCGCCCGCTCCACCGCGACGGCAGGCCCGTCAACTCTTGTAGGACCGCAACAATGCTCTGCAATTCGGCGCGTACCTGCGCCTCCCGTTCATCCATGACAACCATTGTACCTCATGCGGCATGGAGACGATTTTCGCTTTTTCACTCCAACCTTGTCCGGTTTTGACCGTGGGCGTAGATAATAGGGTGAGATGCAAACAACAAGCCCCACGCAGGACTGGCCGCTGCTGCGCCGGTACGTCGAGCAACACTCGCAGGAGGCGTTCGCCGCGCTCGTCAGCCGCCATCTGAATCTGGTCTACGCCACCTGTCGGCGCGAGGTCGGGGACGCGGCGCTGGCGGAGGACGTGACGCAGGTGGTCTTCCTGCTCCTAGCCCGCAAGGCTCCGTCGTTGCGCTCCGGGACGCATCTGGCCGGTTGGCTGTTCCAGACCGCACGGTTCGCATCTAGAAACGCCCTGACGCGGGAGCAACGCCGTCGGCATTACGAGCATAAGGCGGCGCAGACGATGGCGGAGCAAAACGATCACGATGACGCGCTCTGGGACAGCCTGGAGCCATTCCTGAACGATGCCATGGCACGGCTGTCGGTCGGCGACCGCGAGGCGATTCTGCTGCGCTTCTGGGACGAGCAGAGCCTGGCGGAGACCGGCGCGGCGCTCGGCGTGACCGAGGACACCGCCCGCAAGCGCGTAGTGCGGGCCGTGGGCAGGTTGAGGCTCATGCTGGCGAAGGACGGTGTGACGATCTCGGACGCGGCACTGGGGGCCTTGCTGCCTGCCCACGCCGTACAGGCCGCTCCCGCCATGCTCACCCCCACCATCGCACAGATGGCTGCGGGCGTCACGGCGGGGCACATCATCAACGCGGGCCTCGTCGGCCCGCACATCTACCAACTCTCGGAAGGAGCGCTGCGGGCCATGAAGATCGCACAACTCAAGATGACTGCCTTCATTACCACGGCGGCCGTTCTCGGCCTCACGACCTTTGGCATCGCCACAGGAGTGTTTCTCACCGTCAACAACAGCCGCGTCGTGGATGCCTCTGCCCCCAGTCAGCCCCGGTGGGTGCGGCTCATGACGGGTGTTCCTGGGAAGACACCATCGGCACGAGAGGTCGTTGAGCACTGCCAGCAAGCGTATGGCGCGCTGCGAACGTATCAAGTCTCGGTGACGGTAACGTCGCGGAGTCTGGTAGGCCCTTCCCAACAGTCCGTCATCAACCACACGTCAGCGAACATTGAATTCGTGCGACCCGGCAAGATTCATGCGGCGGCGAAAAGCTCTACCCCTATGGGTCCTATGGGATTGATGCCGTTTGTCGGAACGTATGCCTACGTCTCGAATGGCTCGGCGACGTATCTCCGGGACTGGGACACGGGAAACATTTGGCGGAAGGCACACAGTACCGATGACGCCATCGCGAGTTATCAGGGGGTCGCAAACGCGGCCATTTCCGCGCTTCCCGCCGTTCTGCTGGGGACTCTGACGTACAACCCCTTCTCGCGTGGGCTGACCTATAGCCCCGTAGTTCAGCAAGGAACGTTGGACGGTGCGGCCTGTTACCTTGTCACCGGGACTGCCTCTGCGCCCACAAGGACGGAGACGGAGTCTTTCTATATCGACAAGAAAACGTTCCGATTGAGGCAATTTATTACGGACAGCTCGGGGACGGTGAACGCTGGGGCAGGCAATGTGAGGGTGAAATCGCACTCGGATCAAGTCTACACGAACGAAATCGTGGACGCGCCCATCCCCGACAGTATGTTCCTGACCCCGCCCGCAAAGTGACTTTGCAGGCTCAATCGGCTGAAAGCGAAAGGTGATGGGATATGAACACTTCTGGAGACCACGATCCGAAAACCTGGCCGCCAGCACCCATTGTGGAATTGGCCGCAAAAAGAAGCGACACCGGGCCGCCGTCCTGGCGGGCGGCCTTGGCGTCCGCGCCACTCGAGATGGTCCTGTTCCTTGTGTTCGCCGTCGCGGTCAGTGTGGGCGAATCTTGGCTGACTTTTCTTGGCCCGAAGCAGTGGCGTGAGGCGGCCTATCCTTACACGGGCGGTACAGGGATCATGCCCTACGGGTTCTGTATCTTTTTCGCCTGGCAAATGATCTTCAAGGCGAGTGACCGTCCCCAGGTTCAACGCACCATCCCACTGCTGCTGCTCCTGGGAGCCTCCTTCGGAGTCTTCTCGTACTTGATGAGGCCGCGAGTCAACTTCCACAACCCATATCTGACGGTCAGCCCATGGCAGCCGCTCTGGACGGTGGCACTCCCGCTCGCCTGGGCTGTGATCCTCAGCATCTGCCCTACGATCAGGCGGCACCGGAGTCGAGGCGCGGGGGCTAACGGGATGACAAAATAGGCGCAACGTGCAGAAAGCCCCGCTGCTTATCTCAAGCGGCGGGGCCTCAAACTGTGACCGGAACACCGGCGGCACACGGGTGGTACAACTTATCGCTGCTGGGTTCCCCCTCTGACGAGGTTCGGAGTCCAACCATTGCGCCGGGTCCGGCTGGGGGGATTATACCCGACGGGGGCGGGCTAATGCCACTCCTTCTCACCCTGGCCCAGAATGTCGTCGCGTGTCAGGTAAAAGACCTTCTTGAGAACCTTCAGGCCCTTGATGGGGATGCCCGCCGTGTCGCCGGGGACCTGGCCGCTGGCGTCAATCACGCTGGGGTCGGAGTCGGTCATGCCCTGGCCGAGCCAGCCGATGCGGTCCTGGACGTTGATTGGGCAGTCGTTCGGGTTGGACGGGTCGAACCAGACCGTCACCGTGTACTTCGGCGCGGTGAACGAGTAGATGTCCGGGTCCTGGCTCATGTCGATCTTGCGGCCCCGTTCGCCGCCGATCTGACTCTTGGTCACGGAGGCCGCGTCCTGCATGATCGTCACGTTCGGGTTGACGTTGACGCTGGACAGGGTGAACGCGCCGATGTTGGGCATCTTGTAGCCGAGGTCTTGGAGACGAATCTCCACGCGGCAGCCGTCCACGGGCCCCCACTGGCCGACGCCGTCCTCCAGGAAGCCCGCCGTGGTCCGCTGGTTGCCGATGGCGTTCATGGTCCCCTTCAGGACGAAGACCTTGGGCGCGACCCGCACCAGGATGGGGTGGAATTTGAAGTCCACGGGAACGCGCGTGTCTATCGCCCGCCACTTCAGGCGCATCCGGTCGTCGTACAGCCCCTTGATGGAAGTGTTAAGGCCGGACTGCTCCGGGTACTTCTCGTTGGTGTTGTGGGCCAGATCGTACTGGTGCATCGAGATGCAGTACTGCCACTGCTGCATGGCCTGCGGAATCAGCCCCTCGGCCTCATAGGTGTGCGCCAGCATATGGCCCATGGTCGTCACCGACTGGGCGGCCTCCTTGGCCTTGGTGCGGTTGTCCACATCGCTGAGGTCCGGCGTCGTGTCTGTGCGGATGCGGTCCTCCACGGCCTGGCCCTGGAGGTAGTACTGTTGCGCCATGGGGTAGTCGGCGATCTTGCGGAAGTAGTGCGTGAAGGCCAGGTCGGAGTACATATCCGGCACGTCCGGGTTGTTGGCGATGCCCTCGCGCATCAGGGACAAGGACAGCGGGATGTAGCGCCGGTCGGAGCGCTGGTCAGTGTCCGTGAAGTTGTAGTCCATGTGCCACGCGCCGGTCTCGTAGACGTCCACCTGGTGTGGGTCCAGCCAGGTGATGATGCGGATCAGCGGAGCGATGGCCTTGTAGTCGCCGTTGTCAAAGAACGTGTCACAGCGCACCCACAGCAGACCGGCGATGGCCTCGCGGAAGCCGATCAGGCCGCCGAGCGCGAACTGGATGGGCAGTTTGCTCAGGCCGTTGTTGCCGTACTTGGCCTGGCCCGGCAGGTACTGGGCGCGCTGGGGGTCAATGGTGTTCTGCAGGAAGCACACCGGGACGAGTAGCAGCAGCGCGATCGCCAGCAGAGCGGATCGCTGGGTCTTCGTGAAGTTCATGGCTAGACCTCCCGCCGGTCGAAGATCAGCACGGCCATGATCATCAGAATCGCTGTGTAGACGAGCGCGTAGGCGACATTCTGCAGAATGTACTGCGTCGGGTTGGCGACGATGACGTCCGGGTGGATGATCGGGTTCTGGATGTTGAAGTTGTCGAAGTTCGGCCAGATGAAGTGCAGGAACTTCAGGAACCCCGCCGTGACGGCGTTCATCTTGTGTCCGGGGTCGCTCGCCAGGTCCCCCAGGATGTTGATACTGCCGATGAGGTACACGGCGAAGGTCAGAAAGAAGTTGACGAACGGCGAGACGAACACCGAGAAGAACAGCGCGACGCCCCCGATCAGCACGAGCTGGAGGAAGATCATCAGGACGCCCTTGGCGATGTCCACCACGTCACGGTCGAAACTGCCCTCCTTGTAGAGCGCCAAGCCGATGAACACCAGGCCCATCAGCGCGACGTTGGACAGGACGGTCATCAGGCCGCCGAGGAACTTCCCGCACAGGAACTGGTAGCGCTGCACGGGCTTGGACAGGATGGTGTAGATGGTCCGGCGCTCGATCTCGGCGGGGATCAAATTGATGCCCAGGATGACCGAGATGAAGACGCCGGCCAGGGTGATGGCCCCCAGCCCCAGGCTCTTGATGATGACCATCTCCTGCCGGGCGACGGTGAACGACGAGAACGCGAACGACATCACGATGAGCGCGAGGGCGACGAACAGAAAGACCTGCAAGATTCGGCGGCGCATGGCCTCGCCGAAGGTGCCGGAGGCGATGATCCAGACAGCATTCATAGTGGTTACTTCAACTCCGAAGTGGTGGGTGTGGGGGGGAGCGTGATGGCGGTGCCTTCCTCGACCTCGCCCTCATGGACGGTCTCGTAGAAGATGTCTTCCAGGGTGCGCCGCGTCTGGCTCATCTCCACGACGTCGCCGCCGGCGGCGCGAATCCAGTCCAGCACGCGGTTCTTGGCGGCGGCGGTGGCGTCGGCCTGGATGATCATCCGGTCGCCGACCTGCTCCGTCTTGGTGGAGAGACCCTTCAGCGCCCCCATCCGGTCGGCGTCGGCCTGCACGTTCTCGGCGATGACCTCGATATGGCCGCCCGCGATCAAGTCTTCCACGTTGCCCAGTCGGCGAATTTTGCCCCGGTGCAGGATGGAGACGCGGTCGCAGACCAACTCCACGTCGGACAACTGGTGCGACGACAGGAACAGCGTCCGGCCCTCGCCCTTCAGGTGCAGGATCAAATCGCGGATGTCCCGGTGCGCGACGGGGTCCAGGCCGGAGGTCGGCTCGTCAAAAAACAGGACTTTGGGGTCGTTGATCAGCGACTGCGCGATGCCGACGCGCTGGAGCATTCCCTTGGAGAACGCGCGCAGGGGTTTCTTTCCCGCGCCTTGCAGGCCGACCAGTTCCAGCAGCTCGTCCACCCGCTTCTGCTTGGCCGCGCCTTGCAGGCCGAACAGTGAGCCGTAGAAGCCGACCACTTCGTTGGCCGACATATGCTCGTAGAAGTAGGGGCTTTCCGGCAGGTAGGAGATCTGCTGTTTGACGTCAATGTCCCCGGCGGGCTTGCCGAGGACGCGGACACTGCCGGCGGTGGGGAAGATCAGGCCGAGCAGGGTCTTGATGGTCGTCGTCTTGCCCGCGCCGTTGGGACCCAGAAAGCCGAAGATCTCGCCCTCGTACACGTCCAGGCTGATGTCGTTGACGGCCAGGACGCTCTTGTACTTCTTGACGAGGTTTTTGATCTCGATGGCCTTCGCCTCGCCCCCGGCGGGCGGAACGGCCAAAACCGCCTCGGACGGCTGCCGCCCATTGAGCGCGGGGGGCGGCGGGACGACGGGCTGTGGAATGTCTGTTGCCATGGTGAACGGTTTACACCCCTTCGTGAAACAGGATAAGACACGCGATGCCGCGAGGCATCAATCTTGGTACGCAGCGGAAGCGCGAAATGTCTCCCGCCGCTCCGCGACAGTATACAACAGGTCTCGGTGTCTGTCAAGGAATTCGCCGGCAGCGGAGCCGAACTGCTCACCACCTTGTTCGCAGCGCTCTCAGGGTCCTCCCGAAGCGGGGGGATGAGGACAACAAAGAGGACTCGGACAACAAACAAGCCCCTCCGAATCCTCCCGCTACGGGAGGACCCCGCGAAGCAGGGTGGTGGGCAGTCTGAAGCAGGGCAGGACTACTCACGCCCCCGCGACTTGGCTGACCGGCAGGGCGCGGACGTGGGCCACGCGCTGGGTCAGGGCCAGAGACACCAGGGCGGCGGCGACGCCCGCCCAGAACGGCGCGTGGTAGCCGAAGCGCGTCCACAGCAGCCCGCCCGCGACCGGGATGGCGACGGCGGCGATGTGGTTCATGGTCTGGCCCATGGCAAGCGACGGCATCAGCTCGCCGGGCCGGACGATCCGGTTCAGGTAGGTCGTGATGCTGACGCCGAGCGAGAACAGGATGTTGTCAATCACATACAGGATTTTCAGCGGCCCGACGTGGTTGGTGAGGGCATAGCCCAGGAACGCGAGCGCGATGGCGACATAGTAGATGGTCATGGAACGCCGCTCGCCGATCCGGTCAATCATCCGGCCCGCCGGTCCGGCGACAAGGAACGTGGCGACGGCGTTGACCAGCATCAGCACCGCGATCTGCGGCAGCGGCGTCCGGTACTGCTGCACCAAAGCGAAGATGGCGAACGTGGAAAAAATCTGGCGGCGGCAGCCCTCCAAAAAGGTCAGCCCGTAGAACAGCCCGTACTCCCGCCGCCAGAGCCAGCGCCTGCGGTTCTGCGTCGCCGAGTGTGGCGACATCGGCAGCAGGCACAGGCCGCCCGCGAGGATGAACCCGGCCGCCGTCACAAAATAGGCGGGGTAGGGGATGTGGCCGGACAGCAGGCGGACCAGCAGGAAGGCCGTGATGGTGGCCCCCGCGCCGATGCCGCCCAGTCGGCCCAGGTGCCGCCCGCCCTGCTGCCCGGCGGCCAGCGCCAGCGGGATGGCGGACGACGACGTGAACCACTGGTGCATGAACACCGACCAGAACACGGTCACGGCGACCAGCTCGGCGTAGTCATGCACGAACCCGGTCGCCGCCACGCCCAGAGCTGACAGAATGAGACAGACGGCGGCGATGCGGCTCTCGGCGAACGATGCCACGGCGGCGGCGATGCCGACGGACAGCAGGCCGGGGACCTCGCGCGAGGATTCCAAGACGCCCATCTTCAGGGGTGTCACGCCCAGGTGGTGCGTGATGTAGTTCAGGAACACGGCGCCATAGACGGCGAAGCCGAAGCCGAACAGGAAAACGGCGGCCTCCAGGAGCCGCCAATCGCGCCGCAGGGTGGGAGTCATGCCCGCGCATTATACCTGATGGCGGACGCGCAAGGGAACATCCGCCCGCCCCGTGTGTTGAGGTATAATAGAGACAACCATGGAACTGGACGAACGGAAACAGAAGATATTGGGCGCGGTGGTGCGGGACTACGTCGAGACCGCCCGGCCCATCGGCAGCGAGGACCTGGCCGCCCGGCACCCGTGGGGCGTCAAGAGCGCGACCATCCGCAGCGCCCTGGCCGACCTGTCCGAGATGGGCCTGCTGCGCCAGCCGCACACCAGCGCGGGCCGCATCCCGTCCGACCGGGGCTACCGCTTCTACGTAGATCACCTGATGGTGGCGCGAGTCATCACGTCCGCCGCCGGGGCCGATGACCAGTCCCTTGATCTGGAACGCCTGCTGCGGCAGACCTGCGCGCTGCTGACCCGCATGACCTCCTACACGTCGGTCGCCACGCCGCCGCGCCCGGACGACACGCGCCTGAGCCGCGTGTTCGTCTCGCCCGCTGGAGACGCCCGCTTGCTTCTGGTCGCCCTGTTCAGCACGGGGCAGGCCGAGAACCGTCTGCTGAACCCGCTGCCGGACGCCCCGGAGCCGACGGCCTCGGAGATCGTCGCCCTGGGCAACGCGCTGGGCGCGGCCTTCGCCGGTCGGCTCCTGGACGCCGTCGCCTCCGTCGCCGCCGCGCCGCCCGAGTTCGGGCCGGCACAGCGCGCGCGGTTCGACGCCCTCGCCGCTGCCCTGCGGCTGATGGTCCGCCACGCCGCCGAGGACCAGGTGGTGCTGGAGGGCACGGGCGAGATTCTGCGCCAGCCGGAGTTCCGGGACGTCGCCAAGATCGAGGGCCTGCTGGAGACGCTGCAGCAGCAGTCGCTCTTGTACCGGACGCTCTCCGACGCCCTCTGGCGGTCCGACGCGGCCGTGGTCATCGGCGCGGAGAACCGCGTGGCCGCCATGCGCGAGTGCAGCGTCGTCACGGCCTCCTACTACGTCGGCGCGCGTGAGCGCGGCACCATCGGCGTGATCGGGCCGACCCGCATGGACTATGACCGCGCCGTCCCCGCCGTCACCTTTTTCGCCCGGACGCTCAGCGAGACGCTCACCCGCGTCTGCGGCTCTTGAAGGAACACGCTGACACCCATGTTAAGTCTGACGAAACGCGCCGATTACGCGCTCCTGGCCCTGTCCTACCTGGCCGCCGTGCAGGACGACTCGCAGAGCCTGGTCAACACGCGGGAGATCGCCGAGCAGTTTGAGCTGCCGGTGGAGCTGCTCGCCAAGATACTCCAACTGCTCGCGCGCGGCGGCCTGGTCGCCTCGCACCCCGGCCCGACCGGCGGCTACCGGCTGCTCCGTGACGCCCGGAACATCACCGTCGCCGAGGTGGTGGATCTGGTGGACGGCCCGCTGTCGGTGCTGCACTGCTCCAACGACCGGGGCGACACCTGCAAGCAGTTCAGCCGCTGCACCATCCGCGACCCCCTGGCTGCGCTGGCGTCGCGTGTCAAGGCGCTGCTGGAGGAAGTGACGCTGGCCGAGATCAGCCTGCCCCCGAAACCCGATGGCGTGCGGGAATTCGAAGACTTCTCCCGCCGTCGCTTCGCCGCCGCCCTGCCCGTCGGATAGCCGCAAGACCATGAGCCGATCCCTGATCTACCTGGACAACAACGCCACGACCCGGCCCGACCCGCGCGTGGTGGACGCCATGCTGCCGTTCCTGCGCGAACACTACGGCAACGCCGCCTCGCGCAGCCACGCCTTCGGCTGGGCCGCCGAGTCCGCCGTGGAGACCGCGCGCAAGCAGGTCGCCGCGCTGATCGGGGCCGACCCGCGCGAGATCGTCTGGGCCTCCGGCGCGACCGAAGCCGATAATCTCGCGCTCAAGGGCGTCGCCGAGGCGTATGCGGGTCACGGCGACCACGTCATCACGGTGGCGACGGAACACAAGGCCATCTTGGACACGGCGCACCATCTGGAGCGCCAAGGCAAGCACGTGACGTTTCTGCCCGTGGACAACACAGGGTTGATTGACCTGAACCAGTTCCAAGAGGCGATGACGGAGCGGACGGTGTTGGTCTCGGTCATGTTGGGCAACAACGAGATCGGGACGGTGCAGCCGGTCGCCGAGATCGGGCGGATGTGCCGGGAGCGCGGCATCCTCTTCCACACCGACGCCACGCAGGGCGCGGGCAAGATTCCCGTGGATGTCGGCGCGATGGCGGTTGACCTGCTCTCCCTGAGCGCGCACAAGATCTATGGGCCTAAAGGCGTCGGCGCGCTGTTCGTCCGCCGTCGCAACCCGCACGTCCGCCTGGCGATCCAGATGGACGGCGGCGGGCACGAGCGGGGGATGCGTTCGGGGACGCTGAACGTGCCGGGCATCGTCGGCTTCGGCGCGGCGGCGGACTTGTGCCGCCTGGAGATGGCGGGCGATTCGGCCCGGACGCTGCGCCTGCGTGACCGCTTGTTTGAGGGGCTGCGCGACGGGCTGGACGGGGTGCTGCTCAACGGCCACCCGACCGAGCGGCTGCCGGGGACGCTCAACGTCTGCCTGGAAGGCGTGGACGCCGACGCTCTGCAAGTGGCCGTGCCGGAGATCGCCGTGTCGGCAGGTTCGGCGTGTACGTCCGCATCCATCTCCCCGTCCCACGTCCTCGTCGCCATCGGGCGGACCGCCGATCAGGCCCGCGCGTCCCTGCGCTTCAGCCTGGGCCGCTTCAACACGGAAGAGGAGATCGAGCGCGTGATCGCGTCGGTCGTGCGCGAGGCGTCCCGGCTGCGCGCCCTGTCCCCCGTCGCGTCGGACCGGAGGGTCCTTGTATGAGCGAATGCCCTTTCTGCCGTCGGCGGCTGCTGTCCACGGCCAGCCCGTCCTGTAACTGGTGCGGCAAGGAGATTCCCGACGCCGCCTACCAGCAGCGCGCGGCGGCGGAGCGTGAGGCGTTCCATGTGCAGCAGGCCCTGCATGACGCCGCGAGCCTCGCCGCCATCGAGGGCCTGAGCATGGGCGGCCCGTGGTTCTCGCCGCTCGATATGCTTCGGGGACCGCAGACGTTCTCCCGGCCCGTCCTGCGTCCCTTCCTACCTGCCGAGGAACCGGCCCCGCCCGCCGAGATCCCGGCCCCGGAGGAGACGACGGACACGCGCTTCCGCCACTTGGAACTTTGAAAGCGAATCGCACGTTGTAGTGCTGACTGTGGGAGGAGATGGCTGCCCCATGAACGACACCCCTGAGACCTGGCCCCCGGCCCCCCGGCCCAATGCCGCCGCCGCGGGCGAGGCCAAGCAGTGCCCCCAGTGCAAGCGCAAGCTGCTGACGCAGACCAGCATCCTGTGCAACTGGTGCGGCGCGAAGATTGACGACGAGGAATTTCTGGCCCGCGCCGCCGCCCAGCGGCAGGCCCTGGACGAGCAGGAGCGCGCCCAGGTCGAGGCCGTCGCCCAAGAAGAGGCCCGCTACGGCGTCTTCGGGCGTCTCAAGCACCTGGGCAAGACCAAGCCGGGCGGCAGCGGCAAGACGCTTTTTTGAGGAAACAGACGATGATGACCGAGACACTGGAGACCATCGCCCCGGCGGTGACGCTGACCGACGCGGCGCGTGCCCAGGTGCGGCGCGTCATGGACAAGAAAGGCGAACCCGGCGCGTTCCTGCGGCTGGGGGTGCGCGGCGGCGGCTGCTCCGGCCTGTCCTACGTGATGAAGCCGGACACCGAGGCCGACGACTTCGACCTGACCTGGCAGGAGCCGGACGGCCTGCGCATCGTCGTGGACCGTAAGAGCGTCCAGTTTTTGGACGGCACGACCCTGGACTACAGCACCAAGAACCTGCTGGAAGGCGGCTTCAAGTTTCAGAACCCGAACGCCGTCAAGTCCTGCGGCTGCGGCACGTCCTTCACCCCCCGCTAGGCGCGTCGTTCGGGTACAATGTCCGGCATGAGCCAACCCGTCCCGCCCCAAGAGCCTTTGAACAACGTGGCCCTGGAGTCGGCCATCTTCGGACTGCGCATGGCGCTGACGCCCGAAGAGTCCGTCCAGGCCCGGCAGCACTTCCTGCAAACACTCGTCAACAGCACCCTGGCCGTCGCCACCACGCACCCCGTCGCCACGGCCCCCGACGGCGGTATTCCGCCGAACACGGACATCAACATGGTGGTGGCCCGCAACGCCGACGGCGTGGATGGCGTACCATGCTTCACCACGCTGGCCGCCCTGCGCGGGACGCTGCCGCAGGTGGAGAACGGCATCTTCATGACCGGCCTCCAGATCGCCGGTGTGCTGGCCGCCTCCAACTACCTGCTGTTCGTGGACGGGCCTGAGCTGCACGCCGAGGTCACGCAGGAAGAGATGCGCGGCATCGTGGATCAGGCCCAGCTCTTCATGCAGGCCCAGCAGCAGGCGATGGAGCGCAACGAGCGGCTGGAGGCGATGCTCGCCGCCCTGGACCGTGACGACACCGAGGCCAACCGTGAGGCCGTCGCCAATGCGTTCGTGCAGGAGTTCGCGCGCGTCCCCATCGCGGGCGCGGGCGACAAGGACGCCGAATGCATCGTCCTGAGCATGGGCGACCCGGCCCAGCCGCCCGCGCCGGGCGGCCCGCCGGAGCTGGAGCTGCTGACTGTGGATGGCGCGTTGCCCTGCTTCACCAGTGCCGAGGCCCTGGGCGCGTGGGACACCGCCGGTCGGCAGGCCGTGGTCCTGCCTGGCGCGATCATCGCCCAGCTCGCCGCCCAGGCGAGCGTGGGGACACTCCTGGTCAACCCGGCAGGTCCGAACACGCGGTCTCTCCGGCTGGAACAGGACCGCGTGGTCGTCGCCTGACGTTTGAGTGCTGGGACCGCAGGGTATTTGTCAGCAGAAAATCCCCGAAAGGTTCACGCAATGAAAACTCGCAATCTCCTCCTGGCCGCGCTGGCGCTGGCCGTTCCCGTGTTCGCCCCGGCCCCGGCCCAGGCTGGAATGATGCACAAGCATCCCACGATGACCGGTATCGCGGCCGGCATGGCCGCGCACCACATGGCCAAGAAGCATGGCACGGGCATGATGCACCGCCACCCGATGATGACCGGCATGGCGGCGGGCATGGCCGCTCACCACATGGCGAAGAAGCATCTCTGACATCTCCCACGGCTAAAGCCTGTGGGGTTCTCGGTTCTCAGACGGCAACCAGTGTCGCCGTCTCCCCGAAGGCGGTGTCCCCGCCAGACTCTAAGACTTTGTTCAGAATGTTCAGTGCGGCGTTGTGGTCGCGGTGTGCCTCAAACCCGCAGTGCGGGCAGGAGTGCAGGCGCACGCAGAGGGCCTTCTTGACTCCCATGCCGCAGTTGGAACAGTCTTGACTCGTGTATGCTGGATTGACGGCGATGACCCGACGGGCGGCACTCTCAGCCTTCTGCGTCAGGACGGAGACGAACAGACCCCAGCCCGCGTCCGAGATGGACTTTGCGAGATGGTGGTTCTTGACCATGCCCTTGATGTTCAACTTCTCAACGGCGATGGTGTCGAAGCAGCGAACGAGACCATGAGCGACCTTGTGACAGAAATCCAGGCGGGCGCGGCGCACTCGCAGGTGCGCCTTCGCCAGCAGGACGCGGGCCTTCTTCCTGCGCTCACTGCCCCGCTTGCGTCGGGAGACTCGGCGTTGGGCCGTCTTCAACTGCCGCTCGGCACGGCGGAGCAGGCGCGGGTTGGCGACAGTCTCGCCGTTGGACAGGGTGGCGAAAGACTCAAGCCCCACGTCAATGCCGATGCTCTCCCCTGTCCTTGGCAACGGCTCAGTCTCGGTCTCACAGGCGATGCAGGCATACCAGCCATCGGCGCGGCGGGTGATGGTGATGGCCTTCGGCGTCCCCGTCATCAGTCGGTCTTTGCAGACGCGGACGGCCCCGATCTTGGACAGCGACAGGCGCCCCTCCGAGTCGAACTTCGCGCCGTTGCCGTACTGCCGATACTGAAAACTGTCGTACCATCCCTCGCCCTTGAAGCGCGGGAAGCCAGCCTTCACCTCCTTCGCCTTGGCGCGGCGGAAGAAGTTCTCGAACGAGCGGTTGACGCGGTGCATCACGTCCTGCAAGACCTGACTGTGGATGTTCGGCAGGTACGCCGACTTCTCTTTCAGCACGGGCAGGGAGGCGCACTGCTGGGCGAAGGTGACGGAACGCCTCTCGTTCTCCCAGGCGTCCTTTCGCTCGGCCAACGCCCCGTTGTATAGGTGACAGCAGACCTCAACGGTCTGCTCCATCGCCGCCAACTGAGGCTTAGTCGGTTTCAGTTTCCAGATGTATGTCTTCATGTGTCTCGCGTGGTCTGGCTCTCGATGTACCGCTTGATGGTCTCACTGGCGACGTTGCCCGCCGTGGAGAAGAATGCCGAACGTGTCCACAACGACGGCATCTTGAGCAGGAACGGGAACTCCTGCCGCAGTACGCGGCTGCTCTTGCCCTTGAGCCGCGCCGTTATCTGGTTTGGGGCCATCTGCGGCACGGTGGACACGAACAGGTGCAGGTGGTCGGGCATGATTTCGAGCGCAAGGATTTCGCACTCAATCTCGGCGCACGTCTCACGGAGCAACTGTTCCAGGCGTTCCTTGACCGGGCCGACCAGGATTTTGCGCCGACGCTTCGGGCAAAAGATGATGTGGTAGTTCAGCAGGAACACACTGGTTTCTTTGTGACGGTAGGCTTGATTCACAAAGACATTATACTCCGAGCGGTGTAGAAATACAACACGAAACAACACACGCAAGGCACAAATATCGTGCCTTCGGAAAGGCACGGGGCTTATATCCCACGCCTAAAGGCTGTGGGCTTTACGCCCATTACTGTAAAAACCGGCATTTGTCCCGATGCCCCTGGCACGGACTGTGCATCCTCTGCCCCCTGCGGACACCCATCGTGTCCCAGGGGGCTGAACTTTGTTCCAAGAAACTCAAGAATTGGCACGGCGCGTCGCCGCCGTCTGCGCCGCGCCCGAAGCGGCCCACGTGCAGACCGCGCTCGCGGTCCGTCCCCAGGACCCAGACGGCGCGGACCTGCTCTGGCTGACCTGGGTGCAGTGGAGGGCCATGGGGCGCGAGGCCATGGTACAGAATACCGGCCTGTCGCTCTGGACGCTCAACCACCGCCTGCGGCGGCTGCGCGAGGTCGGCGTCGCCATTCCCTCGTGGACGCAGGAGCGCGACCTGCTGGCGCGTGGCCGGTTCCATGCCTCCTGGTAGGGCAGGGGACGGCGGCTAGGCCGCCTCCCAGGCTTCGCGCAGCACCGCGAGCGTCTCCCCGTATTGCGCGGCCGGGTCGTCCCAGTGTCCTTCGACCGAAACCCGCCCGTCGTATCCGCCCTCCTTCAGTGCCCGGAAGTAGCCGGTCAGCAGGGAGATGTCCGCGCGGACGGGAGCGCGGCGTCCCACGGCCCCCGCGACGTGAACGTGTGTCAGCAGCGCCCCGGCCTCCCGCGTCTCATCATAGGACTGCCCCTCCACCGCGACATGGTACAGGTCGCTGAGGACGCCGACGGCGGGATGTGAGACGGCACGGGCCAGGACAAGCCCCTCGCCGACGCTGTTGATGATGTTGCACTCCCCCCGGTTCAGCGGCTCGATCGCCACTTCCATGCCGTGCCTTGCCGCCGCCTCGCCCGCCCTGCCCGAAAACTCCACAAGCTGCTGATGCGCGGTCGCCATGGGCACACCCTCCGGGACGCCGCGTGCGCCGCCGCTGCCGAAGACGACCAGACGTCCCCCCAGGGCCGACGCGCGCTGGAAGGCCGCCTCCAGGTAACGCTCCTGTCGGGCTGCGTCGGCTTCCCTCCCCACGACCTTCATGTCCCCCGGCAGGAACAGGTTCCAGGTCTCAGCGCGCAGGGTTGCCATTGCCGTCAAAGCAATCAGAGCGGGCATGACCTCCGCCTCCGCCCGTTCCGGGGCGAGCGTGGGAGAAAGTGGCGGCTCGATGTAATCGTAACCGGTCTGGGCAAGCATCGGCAGCTGCTCCAGGGGAGCGCAGACTCCAAATCGCATTGTGTGTTCCTCTTTGTTCAGGTTTTGCGGACCGACACTGGACAGTTCGCGTCGGCTTCACGGATTTCCTGCTCAACATCTAGACCGAGAGTGTTTATGATTGACTAGATGTTGCGAAAAAACTTTTGCAGAACGCTTGCCAAACGTGAGTCCCTGTGCTATAATGCCCAAGAACTCATAAATGGTTCTAACAAGGCGGAAGTAAGGGCAAGAGGCGAGAACGATGCCGCAGACGCGCCAACAGTTTCATGAGGAGCTGGCGGGGCTGGACCGACAACTCCTGCAAATGGGCGATCTCGTCCGCCGCATGACGGCGCAGGCCGTGGACGCCTTGCGCGAGGCCGACGCCGGCACGGCGGAGGCCGTGATCGCCGACGACGATGCCGTGGACACGCTCAACCGCGACATCGAGGCGTCCTGTATGCGCCTGCTGGCCTTGCAGCAGCCCGTCGCCCGCGACCTGCGCCAGATCGGCACGGCACTGAAGGTGATCACGGACCTCGAACGTATCGGCGATCACGCCGTGGACATCGCCAAGATCGGCAGGAAGTTCGCCCAGCAGCTTCTGTCCAGTCGCCCCCTGATTGACATCGGCCCGCTCGCCGAGATGGCACAGACCATGCTCGGCAGGAGCCTGGAGGCCCTGCTCCGGCGCGACGTCGTCCTGGCCCGCCAGATCTGCGCCGACGATGACCGGGTGGACGCGGAGTTCAAGGCGCTGCGCGAACAGCTCTTTGGCCTCACCCAGTCCGACTCGTCTTTCACGGCGCGCGTCTCCTACACGCTGCTGGCGGTGGTCTATCTGGAGCGGATCGCCGACCACGCGACCAACATCGCCGAGCGCGTTCATTACGTCGAGACGGGCACGCTGGAGCCGCTGGCCCAGCAGCACCGCCTGGCCGCGCTGGTCCAATGAACGGAACCGACCTAGTTGCGCGGAACATCGCGCGCGTCCGGGAGCGCATCGCAGAGTCAGCGGCCCGTGCGGGCCGGTTCGCTGAGGAGATCACCCTGGTCGCCGTGACCAAGCGGCAGCCCGCGAGCGCCGTCCACGCCGCCGTGGCGGCGGGCGTGACCGACATCGGCGAGAACTACGTTCAGGAGGCGCAGGCGAAGCGCGAAGCGTTGGGGCATTCCGAAGGCGATCTGCTACGGTGGCACCTGATCGGACACCTGCAAAGCAACAAGGCCGCCCCAGCCGTCAGCACTTTTGATCTGATCCAGAGTGTGGACAGTCTCAGGCTCGCGCAGGCGCTGGCCCGACAGGCACAGAATGCCGGGAAGACGCAGGACGTGTTGCTTCAAGTCCATCTCGGTGATGAAACTTCCAAGACCGGCCTGCCGCCGGAACGGGTCCTTGATGTGGCCGCCGAGGCCGCCGGACTGGCAGGGCTGAACGTCCGGGGGCTGATGGGGATCGCGCCGCTCGCGGGCGACCCGCGCCCGCACTTCGCGTCCCTGCGACGGCTCTTTGAACAGCTGCCGCCGGAGAACCGGCAGACGCTCTCGATGGGGATGACGGGAGATTTCGAGACGGCCATCGCCGAGGGCGCGACGATGGTGCGGGTCGGGACGGCGATCTTTGGGCCGAGACAGTGACGGAAACGACAGCGCCGACAGAGGAGGCTTTGCCACACGATGAATCAGCATGCAGAACTGGAAGAATACGATGAGCAGCGCCCCCAGGGCTTTTTCGCGCGCATGAAAGACCGACTGATGGGTCACGATGAGTATGAGGAGGACGAGGAGGAGGCAGCCGCTGCCCCGACACCGCCACGCCCTGCCGCCGATCCGCTGCGCGCGGCGGGGGGCTCGTCCGTGCCGCTGCGCCGGCCGGGAACCACCCTGCGCCTGGACAACGCCCGGCGCACCCACGTCACCGTGCGACGCGCCATGAAGGGCTTCGACGACGCCCGCCGTGCCGCCGACGGTCTGAAAGACGGCCAGCAACAGATCATCAACCTGGAACAGACACCGGTGGAGATGGCCGAGCGAATCATTGACTTCCTGAACGGGGCGACCTATGCCCTGGACGGCAGCGTGGAGAAGATCGGCGAGCAGGTGTATCTGTTCACGCCCGCCACCGTGACCATTGACGTGGAAGACAAGGCGGCCGGAAGTCCGCGCGCGACCTTTCCCGACCAGAGTGGCGTCTGACGCCATGCCCTTTGAGTCGCTCGCCGGGAAGCGCCTGGCGGTCATCGGCACCGGCATGATGGGCGGCGCCCTCGCCTCCGGCCTGGTCCGGGCCGGGGCGATGGCCGCCGGCCACATCGCCCTCTTTGATGTGAACCCGGCCGCCGCCGGACGCCTGGCCGCCGACCTGGGGCCGGGCGCGGCCGTCGCCGCGTCCGGCCCGGAGGCCGCCGCCGGGGCGGACATCGTGCTGCTGGCCGTCAAGCCGCACACGGTCCTGCCCCTGCTGCCGACGCTCGGCCTCACCCCCGCGCATCTGCTGCTGTCCATCGCCGCCGGCGTCCCGCTGGCGAAGATGGAGGCGGCTCTCTCGGAGGCTGTCCCCCTCATCCGCGTCATGCCCAACACCCCGGCTCTGGTGGGACAGGGGGCGACGGCGCTCAGTCGTGGCTCCTACGCCACTGAGGACCATCAGGCCCTGGCCCTGGAGTTCTTCCGCGCCGTCGGCGAGGCGGTCGTGGTGGAGGAGCGCCTGATGGACGCCGTGACCGGCCTGTCCGGCTCCGGCCCGGCCTACGTCTACCTCATCATCGAGGCCCTGGCCGATGGCGGTGTCAAGGCGGGCCTGCCCCGCGACGTGGCCCGCAAACTCGCCGCGCAGACCGTCCGTGGGGCGGCGGAGATGGCCCTCACCTCCGGCGAGCATCCCGCACAGCTCAAGGACAACGTGACCACGCCCGGCGGCACGACCATCGCCGCCCTCGCCGTGCTGGAACGCGCGGGCGTCCGATCCGCCTTCATTGACGCCGTCGAGGCGTCCACCAAGCGCTCCCAGGAACTGTCGGGCGGCTAACGCCCTCAGCCGCCCCTTCACCTAAGCCACGCACACCCCACCCTCAGCCTCCCTTCTAAACGGCAGGGGGCTAAGCCCCTCCCTGCTCTTTCTTAACCCTCTCCTTTCGGAAGGAGAGGGTGGCACGGCTAGGGTTTTATTGGGGTTGCCGGGCCGGGTGAGGTATCTTCCGGGCCGGGTGAGGTATCCGAAAAAAAACTCCACCCAGGGGTTTACAAACGGTTTTTCAATCGGTATACTGTGACTGAAAAACTGTTTTGGTCAGTTATTTAGAAGGGGACAGCATGGCACGGCTTGCGTCGGAGGACAGTCGGCAGCGGATTCTCGACGCCGCACAGGAGCGGCTCTGGCGCTACGGCTTCAAGAAGACGACCATAGACGAGATCGCCGCCGACGCGGGGGTCGGCAAGGGTACGGTCTACCTGCACTTCGACAGCAAGGAAGACATCTGCCTGGCCATCATCGCGGAGTACAAGCAGGAAGCCTTGACGCAGGCGCAGCAGATCGCGCGCGACCCGGCCAAAGATGTCACGGAGAAGCTGGCGGAGATGCTGATGCTGCCCGTCCTGAACGCTAACCGCCGCTGTACGGAGACCCCGGCGGCGCAGGAGATGGTGGTCGCCATGCGGCCGCACGTACAGGCCCGGATACGGCCCTACATCGAGCATGAGTACGTGCTGATCGCCGAGGTGCTGGAAGAGGGGAACCGACGCGGCGTCTTTGACGTTCCCGACACAATGCAGGCGGCGAGGACACTCAAGGGCATGACGCACGGCCTTCTGCCGCCTTACCCTTACGTCAGTGAACCCTCGGAGATCGAGGCGGAGATCGGACGGATCGTGACGCTGGCGGTTCGCGGCCTGCGTCGCTGCCACTGACTGAAAACGTAATCCGGTCAGACGAGCGAAGATGGCAATAGGAGCCTAATTTTGAGAGACACACGCAAACGCAGCAAGAGGGGCCTAGCCCTGCTCGCCGTGCTGCTCACCGGAGCGGCGGCCGGGCCGCTGTCTGCCCAGAACGCGGGCGGCAACGCGGGAGGCGCAGCGAACGGCGGAGCCGCAGGCGGCAACGGCGGAGCGACCACGGGGGGCAACGGCACGGCTGGGACCGGCGGCGCGGCCAACGGCACCGGCGGCGCGGCGGGCGTGAGCGGCAACAACGGTGTCGGAAACGGCAACACGGGGAACAACGGGACCGGGAACAACGGGACCGGCAATAATTCGCCGGGGGCGGGCAACGGCGCGGTGAACGGCACGAGCGGGACGGGCACGAACGGGGCACTCAGCAACGGCGCTTCGCCGGGCGGCAGCCTCCAGACCACCGGAAACCCCGCGCCGCAGCGCTACAACCTCGGCCGGACCGTCACGGATGCCCTGAAGGCAAGCGCCGACGTGCTGACCGCCACGCGCAACGTCCAGATCGACCGGGAGCAGGCCGACGCCGAGGCCGCAAGGGGCCGACCGAACATCAATGCCCAGGGGACGGCGACGCGCTACGACGCGGCGACCAAGGTGGCCTTTGCGGGCGGCGCCCCCGGTGCGCCCGCGCAGGCCATCACCGTACTGCCGAACGCAACGCAGGTCCTGTCGCTGAACCTGAACGAGCAGTTCGACCTCACCGGACAGATTCGCGCCGCCGCGCAGCAGTACGACCTACAGAGCCGGGCGGACCGTTACGTGCTGCAGCAGGTGACGAACGCGCGCATCCTGCGCGCCAAGAGTGTCTACTTCAACTTCCTGCAGACCTACCACCAGGTGCAGGTGGCGCAGGCGAATTTGGACGACGCCCGGCAGAACCTCCAGGACGCGCAGAACCAGAACGCGGCGGGAACGGGCCTGAAGCTGGACCTGCTGCGCGCCCAGACGCAGGTGGCGCAGGACGAGTTCCAGCTGGCCCAGGCGCAGAACAACTTCAGCGTCGCCGAAAGCACCTTCAATGACCTGGTCGGGCGGCCCCTGAACACGCCCATCACCGTGGACGACGTGCCCGGCGTGACTGTGGGCACGACCGTCGCCAATGTCGGAACGGTCGGAGCGCCGACGGACCAGACGCTCTTCGCGCCGCCGGACCTGAGCGGGCTGGACCTGAACCGGAGTCTACAGACGGCCTACGCGAGCCGCCCGGAGATCGCGGGCGACCGGGTGAACGTGCAGGTCGCCGGTATCGAAGTCACCCTGGCGCGGGCCGGGCTGCAGCCGACGCTGGCCGGGAACGTCACCGGGTTCTATTACCCCACGACGGACTTCCAGACGCCTCGCAAGCGCGTCGGGGAGGCCTCCGTGACGCTGACCATCCCGCTGTATGACGGGAATCGTTCCCACGATCTCATCCAGGAGGCGCACGACCGGCAGGCCAACGCCCAGACCACGCTGGACTCGCAGATCTCCGACGTGACCCTGGACGTGCGGCAGTCCTACCTGAATTTGGTGACGGCGGCCACGCAGATCGCCTCCGCCAACACCGCCCTCCAATCGGCCATCGCGGCCCGCCAGAACGCCGAAATTCGCTACCGGGGCGGCGTCGGGCTGTTCCTGGAGGTCACGGACGCTCAAGCCGCCTTGGTCCAGGCCCAGAACAGCCAGATCAACGCCGTCTACAACTATTTGATCGCCCAGGCGCAGTTCCAGAACGCCATCGGGACGCCGCAGACACAGTGACCGCCCAGAAAGAGGAATCGCATGGCAGACGAGCAGACGAAACCGCAGCCGGCCGGTGCGCCCACGGACGCCGGGGCGAAGGACGGGCAGGCCAACGGCCACAACGGCCAGGCCAAGTTCCCGCCGGGCCGTCAGGAGGCCCCCGTCGAGGGGCATGACGGGGCCAAGTACGCGCCCCCCAAGAAGGACGACGCGGGCGGCGACGACAAGGCCCCAGAGGAAGGCGGCAAGAAGCCCGCCAGCCCGGCGCGTAAACTCATCACCGGCGTCGTCATCGCGGCCCTCGTGATCGTCGCGCTGATCTGGGGCCTGAGCTACTACCACTATAGCCAGACCCACACGGCCACCGATGACGCCTATGTGGACGGCAACCTGGTCAACGTCAGCCCCATCATTTCCGGGACACTGGAAGAGCTGACCGTGCAGGAGGGCGACTATGTCCACAAGGGCCAGCTGATCGCCCGTCTGGACACGTCCGGCCCGCTCGCTTCGCTGCGCCAGGCGCGCGCCGCCTACCAGGCCGCCGAGAGCGAGATTCCCCAGGGGGAAAGCAACCTCGCTTACGAGCAGCAGAGTACGGCCGCCAACATCCAGCGCGCCCAGGCCGAGGTCGCCGCCCAGCAGGCCAAGACCGCCGGGGCGCAGCAGCAGGTCGCGCTCAGCGCGGCCCAGTCGCATAACCAGGTGCGCCAGGCCCGCAGTCAGGTGGCCCAGGCACAGGCGCAGTACCGGCAGTCGCTCGCCTCGGCGGCGTCCTACCGTGAGGCCATCAAGACGCAGCAGCAGGCCGTGCAGACGTATCAGCGGGGCGCCGACGCGGCGGCCTCCCAGGTGACGGCCGCCCAGGCCAACGCCGTCAAGGCCGCCAAGGACCAGGCCCGCTACGCCGTCCTCTTGCAGCAGGAGGCCGTGACGCCGCAGCAGTACGATGCCACGTTGGCCACTGCGCAAAATTCGCAGGCCCAGCTCGCGGCGGCGCAGAGCCAGCAGGCCCAGGCCGAAAGTCAGGTGGACCAGGCCCGCACCGCCGTCACCCAGGCGGCGGCGCAGTACGACGCCGCCTTGCGGCAGGCAGACGCCGCCGCCGAGCAGATCAACGTCCAGCGCACCGGGGTGGCCTTGGCCCAGGTCAACCTGATCAACGTCCCGATCCAGCAGGCCAACGTCGCCAGCAACCAGCAGGCGGGCGGGCAGGCGCAGGCGGACCTCGCCGCCGCCCAGGCGGGCCAGACGCAGATCGGCCTGCGCCGCCAGGAGATCGCCACCTACCGGGCGCAGGCGCTGCAGGCCAAGGCCCAGCTCCAGAACGCCGAGATTCAGTACCAGGACTGCTACCTCTACGCCCCCACGGACGGCGAGGTGGTCAAGAAGGCGGTGGACCCCGGAACGGCCCTGTCGGCGGGTCAGACGGTCGTGACCATCTCGCAGAGCAACTACGTCTGGGTCTCCGCCAACTTCAAGGAGACACAGCTCACCAACGTCAAACCCGGCCAGGACGTTGACGTTGATGTGGACACGTTCCCCGGCAAGACCTTCCACGGCTACGTCCAGAGCGTCAGCGCGGCGACGGGCGCGGCCACCGCCCTGCTGCCGCCGGACAACGCGACCGGCAACTTCACCAAGGTCGTCCAGCGCATCCCGGTCCGTATCGAACTGTATCCGGCCACGGGCGACGAGGACAGCAAGTACGCCCGTGCTGCTGACATCGGCCGTCTGCGCCAGGGGATGTCGGTGACGGCGACCATTGACACCAGTACGGATTCAGGTCAGGTCTACAAGGACCACCTGCAAAAGAACAACGGCCAACCCATCGCCGGGCCGCAGGCGGCCATGAACGGCGGCGGCTCGGCGGGGAACGGCGGGGGCGGCGGCAACACGGGCGCGGGCGGCGGCCCCGCCTCGTCCCAGACCGGCGGCGGCATGACCGGCGGCGCGAACAGCCCGACCGGCGGCGGCTCGACCGGGGCGACCGCGGGCGGGCCGGGTGGCGCGGCGGGCCAGAACGGCTCCACGTCTTCCAGCGGCGGCGGCGGCGCATCCGGCGGGGGTGGTATGTAAAAGTCGCGTCTTAACCCTCTCCTTTCGGAAGGAGAGGGTGGACCGGCTTGCCGGGCCGGGTGAGGTCTCTTCGCCCCGTAGAAACAGAAACAGCATATGGCGAACACACAGCATCGCGGGGGGCGCGACGGGGCCGGGCAGCCGCGCGTCTGGCCGCCTGCCCCGCAGAAACAGGCCGGGGGCGGCGGGGAAGGCGGTTCATCGGGCGGCGCGGGCGAGGCGGGGGCTGACGAGCATAACCTCCAACTGCGCTGGATCATCCTGATCGGCCTCATCACGGCCGCCATCATGGAGGTCCTGGACACGACCATCATCAACGTCGCCCTGCCGCAGATGGCCGGGAACCTCAACGCGACCACCGACGAGATCGCCTGGGTCTCCACGGGGTACATCCTCTCCAACGTCGTCGTGCTGCCGATGACTGCCTGGCTCTCCCAGCGCTTCGGGCGGCGCAACTACCTGTCGTTCTCCATCATCCTGTTCATCACCGCCTCGTTCTTCTGCGGCACGTCCAAAACGCTGATCGAGCTGGTCGGCTGGCGCATCCTGCAAGGGGCGGGCGGGGCGGCGCTGCTGTCCACGGCGCAGGCGACCTTGCGGCAGATCTTCCCGCCCAAAGAACAGGCGATGGTGCAGACGATCTTCATCCTGGGCATCGTCGTCGCGCCCACCCTGGGACCGGCCCTGGGCGGCTACATCACCGACAACTACACCTGGCCCTGGTGCTTCTTCATCAACCTCCCCATCGGCCTGGTCGCGGTCAGTCTGGTCTACTTTCTGCTCCGGGACACGCAGCCCCCGAACCGGACCGGCACGATTGACTACATCGGCATCCTGCTGCTCACCGCCGGCCTCGGGTCGCTCCAGTATATTCTGGAGGAAGGGGAGCGCGACGACTGGTACAGCAGCGTGGGCATCCAGCGTCTGACCGTGCTGGCCGTCGTCTCCCTGGTCTCCCTGATCTGGTGGGAACTCTCGCCGCGCAACAAGCACCCCATCGTGGACTTCCGGGTGCTGAAGAACAAAAGTTTCTCGGCGGGCCTGGTCATGTTCCTGACCCTGGGCTTCGGCCTCTACGGGGCCATCTTCATCTTCCCGCTGTTCACGCAGAACGTCCTCGGCTTCTCGCCGACCGCGACGGGGTTGGTCCTGCTGCCGGGCGGCCTGGCGACGGCGGCGAGCGCCATGATCTGTGGGCGACTGCTCAGCAGCAAGACGCACAAGGCGGACCCGCGCGTCCTTATCCTGTTCGGGGTCTGTCTGTTCATCTGGTCCATGTGGGACCTCGGCCACCTGAGTATCATGAGCGGCGAGCCGGACACGCGCTTGGCCCTGATCATCCGGGGGTTCGGCCTCGGCTTCCTGTTCACGCCGCTCAACCAGGCCCTGTTCTCCAGCCTGCGCGGGCCGGAGGTGGCGCAGGGGTCGTCGTTCATCAACCTGGCGCGTCAGCTCGGCGGCTCGTTCGGCATCGCCGTCCTGAACACCTACATCACGAACCAGACCCGGTACCATCGGTACGACCTGGTCGCCTATCTGACTCCCGGCGACCCGCAGTTTTTGCAGCGTCAGGCGGCGGCGGCCCAGAACCTGCTGGCGCACGGGTACAGCATGGCCGGGGCGCAATCCGCCGCGCTCGGCTCGATCAACGCCACGGTGCAGGCTCAGGCGTCGGTCATGGCCTACAACGATGCCTTCCTGTTGCTCGGCATCGCCTTCGTCGTCACCTCCCCGGCCATCCTGCTCCTGCGCGTCAGCAAATCCGGCGGTCCCCCCGGCGGCGGGGGACACTGATTGTTTGCGCCCTTGACATTCACTCACGCACCACAGTAAGATAGGACATGGCCGTTGCCTCCGCACAGCCCGCCGCGCTGCCCCCCATCACCGTCGCCGACTTTGAGGGGCCGCTGGACCTGCTGCTGCACTTGATCCGCGAACACCGGGTCGAGATCACCGACATCCCCATCGTCCAGATCACGGACCATTATCTCGCCTACCTGCGCGCGATGGAGGCGATGGACCTGACGGTCGCCGGTGAGTTCCTGGTGATGGCCGCGACGCTGCTGGAGATCAAGAGCCGGACGCTGCTGCCCAGGCCGCCGCGCGAGGAAGTCCCGGACGGCGACGAGGGCGCAGACCCCCGACAGGAACTGGTTCAGAAGCTGCTGGACTACCAGCGCTACAAAGCCTTCACGGAGACGCTGGCGGGGTGGGAAGACGACCGGCGGCGGCTGTTCTTCCGTGAGCCGTCGTCGCTGGATTTGTATCCCCTGCCCGTCGCGTTCGGCGCGCTGAACCCCCAGGCGCTCTTGACGGCGCTGACGCGCCTGCTGGCCGAGGCGGACGCCGACGAAACCCACCAGGTCACCAGTGTTCGCCGCCGACGCCTGACCCTGCGCCTGGCGATGGCGGCCCTGTGGAACGCGGTCCAATCCGGCGGGGTCAATGGCGTGGCCTTTGATGACTGCTTCGCGCGCCCTTTAGTACGCTCCGAGGTCGTGATGACCTTCCTGGCCCTGCTGGAACTCCTGCGCGGTGGTCGTGTGCGGGCTGAGCAGCGCGAGATGCTGGGCGAAATCTGGCTCCACGCGGAGGCACAGGCGTGACAGAATTGGCCCCACTGCTGGAAGCCTACCTGTTCGTCGCCGCCGAGCCTGTCCTGCCCGCCGAGACCGCCAAGGCGCTGGGGGTGGAGGCCGCCGACGTGGAGGAGGCCCTGGAGGATCTGACCAACGCCTACGCGCGGCGGCATGGCGGGCTGCACGTCGTCCGCCTGGCGGGCGGCTACCAGATGGCGACGCGGCCCGGCCTGGCCGACGACCTCGCGCGGCTGCTCGCCGCACCCGGCGGCAAGGCCCGCCTGTCCAAGCCCGCGCTGGAGACGCTGGCGATCATCGCCTATCAGCAGCCGGTGACGCAGGCCGAGGTCGAATCGGTGCGTGGCGTCAACGTGGACGGCGTCCTGAAGACGCTGACGGAGCGCGGCCAGATTGTCGAGGCGGGCCGCAAGCCCGTGCCGGGCCGCCCGATCTTGTACGCCACCACCCCGGACTTCCTGCACCACTTCGGCCTGAACACCTTGGAAGACCTGCCCCCGCTGGAAGACATCGCGCCCGCCGACGCGGAGGCCGAACGGGCCGACCATGACGCGCGGGAAGCTGTCGGGCTGGGGGAATAGCTGCATCACCTTATGTTCAAGTTTTTTGTCATTATCTGTGCCGTCCTGTTCCTCTCCGTGAACGTCCTGGCGGGGCCGCCGCCCGTGGAACACAGCCGCTACGCCGTCCTGATGGACGCCAGCAACGGGCAGATTCTGTGGGGCCGCAATGAGAACGCCCACCGCGAGATGGCGTCCACGACCAAAATGATGACCGCCCTGCTCCTGCTGGAGCGCGGGCATCTCAATGACGTGGTGACGGCCCCGGACGGCATCAACAAGCTGCCGGAAAGCAGCCTGCACCTATCGCCGGGCGAGACGCTGACCCTCCACGACTTGCTCTATGCCATGCTGCTGCGCTCGGCCAACGACACGGCGGTCGCCGGGGCGGACTATCTCTCCGGCTCCGTCCCGGCGTTCGTCGCCCTGATGAATCAGCGCGCCAAGGAGTTGGGCTGTGACGACACGCACTTCGTCACGCCCAACGGCCTGTACGCCCCCGGACACTATTCCACCGCCGCCGACCTCGCCCGTATTGCTTCCTACGCGCTCGCCACGCAGCCGCTGTTTGATCAGATCGTGCGGACGCCGAAATATAAAATCAGCCGCTCCATGCACATCCACGATGTCTGGGTGCGCAGCACGTTCACCAAGTTCCTACAGACATTCCCCGGCGCGGACGGCGTCAAGACCGGGTATATCAGCGCCGCGGGCCACTGCTTCGTCGGCTCGGCCACGCGCGGGGGCTGGCGGCTGATCGCCGTCGCACTGGACAGCGACACCTGCCGCGAGGACGTGGAGGCGATCCTGGACTTCGGCTACGCGAACTTTCTGCCCGTGGTCGTCGTCCGACAGGGACAGCCCGTGGGGACACTGGCCGTGCCGCAGGCCGCGCCGGTCCCCGTGCAGTCTGGGCAGGAGATTCACGTCGTCCTGCCGAAAGGCAGACCGGTCCCGCCGTTTCAGGTCGCCGTCGTGCCCCTGCCCACGCCGCCCGTGGCCCCGGTCGTCCCCGGCGAGGTCGTCGGGACGGTGACGGTGATGCTGGGCGGTCGGGTGGTGGCGACCGGGCCGGCCGTCGCCGCCCAGGCCGTGCCCCTGGAACCGGCAGCGTCCCTGCTGCGCTCGTCGCGGCCCATCGGGCGGGCGCTCGCGGGCGGCCTCGGACCGGCCCTGTGCCTGCTGGCGCTCGTCGCCGCGGGAGGATTTTTTTATGGAACGGCTGCAAAAAACACTCGCCGCCGCCGGAGTCGGCTCGCGGCGCGCGTGCGAGGCGTGGATTCTGGAGGGGCGCGTCCGGGTGAACGGTGAGGTGGTCACGGAGCTGGGGACCAAAGTGGACCCGGACGTTGACAAGATCACCTTCGAAGGCCGCCCCGTCCTCCAGCCGCGCAAGCGCTACTACATCGCCCTCCATAAGCCGCGCGGCGTGGTCAGCACCCGCGCCGACGTCCACGCCGCCCGCGTGGTCACGGACCTGGTAGACCTCCAGGGCAAGCCGCTGTTGCGGCCCGTCGGGCGTCTGGACGCGGACAGCGAGGGTCTGATCTTCCTGAGCGACGACGGGAATTTTTTGAATCGCCTGACTCACCCCAGCCACCACGTCCCGAAGACCTATCGGGCCACCGTCACCGGCATCCCAAGCACAGACGCGCTGGCCCGTCTCGCCAAGGGCGTCCTGCTGGAAGACGGCATGACCGCCCCCGCCGAGGGCGTCCGTGTCACCCACGCCCAGCGGCCCCGGCCCGGTGAAGACGGCGAGGGGACGGCGGACGTGGAACTGACCATCTACGAAGGCCGTAACCGACAGGTGCGGCGGATGATGGCCGCCGTCGGCCACCCCATCTCGCGCCTGGTGCGCATCCGCATCGGCGGCGTCCGCCTGTCCGGCCTCCCGTCAGGGGCCTGGCGGCATCTGACCGCCAAAGAAGTCGAAGACCTCACGCACTACCAGGAGAATCATCCCACATGGCAGACCGAACCGTCACCTTCCAGACCACCAAAGGCCCCGTCGTCGCCCAAATTTTCGAGGCCCAGGCGCCCCTCACGGCCGCGAACTTCCTCGGCCTCGTCGGCCGGGGCTTCTACGACGGACTGACCTTCCACCGCTACGAACCCGGCTTCGTCATCCAGGGCGGCGACCCGGACGGGACCGGCTCCGGCGGCTCCGGCAAGACCATCAAGTTGGAGGTCTCGCCCGCGCTCAAGCACGACAGCGCCGGTGTGCTTTCGATGGCCCGTTCGCCCGCCCCGGACAGCGCCTCCTCGCAGTTCTACTTCACGCTCGCCCCCGCGCCGCACTTGGACGGAGGCTACGCGGCGTTCGGGCGCGTCACCGAGGGCCTGGACAACGTGTTGGCCTTGCGCAAGGGCGACCGCATGACTCAGGTGACGATCAACGAGGACTAGGCAGCGGGAACTTTTCACGCCGCGCCGACGCTGACACCTATGGAAACGAGACGGGATGAACGCGCTCCCGCAAGGGCAATGAGGCTGTTTCCTCGACGGCACTCGGATGAGGCCGCAACGCCGGAAGACGACGTGGACCTGTTCGGGCGGCTGCTGGCCGCCCACCAGGACAAGCTCTACCGGGTCGCCTTCCGCATGACCGGCCACTCGGAGGACGCGCAGGACTTGCTCCAGGACGCCCTCTTGGAAGCTTACCGCTCGTTCAAGAAGTTCCAGCGCGGGACCTACTTCGACAAGTGGCTCTACCGGATCATGACGAACACGTTCATTGACCGCCAGCGCCACCGGAAAAGGGTGGGGCGGGTGGAGTCGCTGGACGCGCCAGTGATGGGGGAGTCCGGCGAGGTCGGGCCGCGCGAGATCGCCGACTGGGCGAGCGACCCGGCCATCCATGCCCTCCGGGGCGCGTACAGCGAGCCGCTGCAGCGGGCGCTGGACTGCCTGACGCCGGAATTTCGGATGGTCCTGATCCTGTCGGACGTGGAGGAGTTCTCTTACGAGGAGATCTCCGAGATCATGGGGACGCCCATCGGCACGGTGCGCTCGCGCCTGCACCGCGCCCGCGCCGAGGTCCGCCAGAAGCTGCTGAAGACCGGCACGAAACAGTGACCGCGCAAACGGCGAACTCTTGCCGTTCTCGTGCGTCAATACTATTGAACACAGAACACGCGCCGGAACGAGACGACCATGAACGCACACCCGCACGGGGAACAACTGTCGGCCTACTTGGACGGGATGCTGGACGTGGCGCAGATGCGCGCCGTCGCGGCGCATCTGGCCGTCTGCCCGCAGTGCCCGCCCGTGCTGGAGGGCCTGCGCCGGACCAAGCGCCTTCTCCAGACGATCACCCCACCCGCACAGCCCGCGCCGGAGTTCTGGGCCGGAGCCTACCGTCAGATGCGCACAGAGGAGTCCGCGAATAGGCGCTCCCGTCCGCCCGTGTTTTGGGACGCTCTTAGGGAGACCTTCCGGGAGCCGCAGCGGCGCTGGTCGGCCGGCCTGGCCGCCGCCGCCGTCACCGTCGCCGCCATCGCCGCCCCGCTGATGTCCGGTCAGTCATCCTCTAGAACGACACTCCCGACCCTGGGGGCGCCCGCCGCCGATTCCGTGGACGTCTCCACGTTAGTGCAGGCGCACGCCGAGTCGGCGGCGCGGCAGCCGCTGGCGGACACGGACCGACAGGACGCGATCGCCCTGGACGATTCCTTCTCGGCAGATGATCTCGGCCCCTCGCCCTCCGACACGCTCGACACGGGAAATGATGCGTCTCCCTAGGCCCCGCGCCGTCCTGGCGCTGCCGGTCCTGCTGCTGTGCGGACTGAGCGCGGCTGCCTCCGGTGCATCGCGCCCCCCCGCCGCCCCCATGCCGACGGCCTCCGTCCTGTATGACCGCTCCTTGGAGGCCGGCGAGCAGTACAGCTACCGGGGCCGGGAGACCATCACGGACTGGACCACGGGCCGCACCGAGGCCCTGATCGTCTCGCACCTCGCACCGAGCCTGCGCCGACTGGACTACGTCTCCCCGGAGCGCCGCGCTGGCCTGGTGTTCCTCTCGAATGGGCGCGAGGAGTGGCACTACGACCCGCACCGGGGCGAGGTGGACCACTACCAGCTTGCCCCGAACGCCGAGGCCGTCTCCGACGCCGCCTACGATTATTCCGTCCTCCAGGCCAACTACGTCGTCACCGTCGCCCCCCGGATGCAGACGTGGGCCGGGCGCAAGGTCTTCCTGCTCACGGTCTCGCATAAGGGGAATCTGAAAGCCGCGCGCCGTCTGTGGATCGACGCCGCCACGGGGCTGGTCCTGAAGGCGGACAGCTACGAGGAATTTCAGGAGGACGGGCGGGAGCGGGCCAAACTGGCCGTGACCGAGGCGTTCACCGACATCAACTTCCACCCCCGCATCCCGCGCGCCTCGTTTGACGCCGCCGCGCTCACGGCCCGGCCGGGCGTCCGTGTCGTGGAACACGCGGCCTCAGCGGAGATGCCGATCCCCGTCGCCTCGGTGCGGCGTCAGTTCGACGGCGCGTGGGTCACTCCGGACTCGCTGGTGGGGTTCCGACTGGTCAGCGCGGCGACCGCCGCCCGGCCCCGCCCGCTGCTGCACCTGCGCTACTCGGACGGCCTCAACCTCGTCTCACTGTTCGAGCAGCAGCGCCAGGAGACGCGGCTCCCCACGCGCGTCCCGCACTCCCGCCCCCTGCGCGTCGGCGGCCTGCGCGCCCGGCTCGTCTTCAAGTCCCCGTACACGGTCCTGAACTGGGACACGCCGCGCCTCAACCTGTCGCTGGTGGGCGAAATTCCGCTGCCGCTGCGGACCCTGGAGCAGTTGGCGACCGCCGTGGATGGCCGGAGGCCGTGACCGGCGTTCCCTGCGCCGCCTGTTCCACCTGTTCTTGGAGGGTGCGGCAGAGGCGGGCCATCAACTGCTGCGCGAACAGGTAATCCGCCTGCGCCATCTGCCCCAGCGCGTGGCTGCGCTTGACCTGCGCCAGTCCGCCCTGCGCGTAGGGCAGCGCCAGTGCCGGCTTGTGTTCGCGCCAGGCGTACAGCAGCGCCATCTCTCGGTACATCTCCCAGTCGTTGGGGTTGTTCCGCAGCCCCTCGGCGAGTACCGCCTGCCCCTCGGCGATGTGTCCCGTCCGGGGCAGGATCGTCCCGCCTTCCAGCTGATACGCCTGCGTGAAGTGCGGGTCCAGCTCCGTGATGGTCCGCAGCATCGGGAGCAGCGTGACGTTCTTGGACCAGTCGCCGCCCTGCGCCATGTAGACGTGGTGGTAGTGGTCAATCACCTTGCTCCAGATCAGGTTGGCGATGACGACCCGGAACTCCCCCGCCGCCAGTCCGAGCGCCGCGTTGCCACGGACATGGCTGACGAGGTAGCCGTTGCGGACGCCGACGCGCTGCGACGCCGACTCGAAACCCGCCGCCATCCCGAACAGGGCCGCGCACAGCAGCAGGGGCTTATTGATCCGCACAGGTGACGGCCCTCCCCGGTGATGCCCGGCGCAGCGACGCGCGGCGGCGCGCAGCCGCCGCCCCGACCCCGCCGAACAGGACGATCATGCCGCCCAGTTGCAGCCGCTGCTCGCGGCCGTCCGCCGGGTCGGCCCAGTGTTCCCGCAGCGCCTCTCCGTCGCCGTCCGGGTCAGCGACGCTGACCATGCCGACGCGCGAGGGCGGGGGCGGAACTGCCCCATGCGCGGGGCGGCGCAGCCACAGGGCGGACATCGTCAGGGCGGGCAGCAGGAAGGCCGCCGTCAGCAGCCAGGGGCCGCGGTCCGTGTGCGTGTGGGCGCTCATAACTCCCTCCGGGCGAACGACAGCGAGGCCAGCGTCAGCAGCGCGGCGGCGTAGCACGTCCCGTAGGCCGCCGTCTGCCACAGGTAGGCGTCCGGCACGTACAGGCCATGAACCAGGGCGTCCTTGAAGTCGAACGACTGCAAGTTCGGCAGCAGGTGATACAGGGCCGTGATGGTCACCCGGTTGAACGCATTCGGGTGGTCGCGCATCAATGAGGCGTACAGGGAGAATTTCACGTTCCCCAGCACCGTGAAGGAGACGCACAGGAACCAGGCCAGCGGCCAAGAAGTAAACGTGGACAGCCACAGCGCCGCCGCGCCCAAAATGGCCGCCTCCAAAAAAAGAAACGGGAACACGTAGAAGACCGCCGGTTCGATGTGGCCCTGGTAGGCCACTTCCAGCAAGGCGAAGGCCGCGCCCATCACGCCCATGCCGATCGCCACCGTCCCCATCGCCCCCGCGTACTTGCCCAGGATGAACTCCCAGCGGCGCACCGGCTTGGCGATGACCGGGTAGACCGTCTTCTGCTCCATCTCCCCCGGCACGCCGGTCACGGTGATGGTGATGGCGATGATCGCGCTGATGAAGAACACCGACGCGATGCACAGGTCGGTGAGCATCTTCATCTCGACCTGCTGGTTGAACCGGGCCAGCACCGTGGACCCGAAGATCAGAAAGACGGCGAACAGCATCAGCACGTGGAAGACCTGCTTGCGCGCCCCCTCCAGCATAGTGATCCGCCCGATGATTCCGACGTTACGCAGTGTCTGCATATGCCTCACCCTACCAACCGAAGGAACGCCTCTTCCAGAGACTCCCGCTGCGGCGCGACCGCGATCAATCGCGCGCGTCGCTGCTCCAGCAGCCCCAGCAGCCCGTAGACGCGCGCGGGCGGGACCAGCACCCGCGACTGGTCCCCGTCCAACGCCTCCACCGTCCCACCCCAACTCGTGACCTCCTGCGCCAGAACCTCGTCGCGCTCGTCCTGGGCGATCTGCACGGCCACCGCGTCTCGGCTCCGCGTGATCTCCGCCGGGGTGCCGCAGGCGACCAGCCGTCCGTGTGCCAGCACGCCGACCCGGTCGCAGACGCTTTCCATCTCCGAGAGCAGGTGCGATGACAGAAAGATCGTCTTGCCCTCATCCCGCAGGGAAGTCAGCAGCGCCCGCAGTTCTTTACGTCCCAGCGGGTCCAGGCCCGAAGAAGGCTCGTCCATGATGAGCAGGTCCGGGTCACCGACCAGGGCCGACGCCAGTCCGACGCGCTGGGTCATGCCCTTGGAACATTTCGTCAGCGTCATGTGCCGGCTGTCCCACATGCCGACCTGCCGCAGACACGCCTCCACACGTTCTTTCGCCCTGGCCCCCGACAGGCCCGACAATCCGGCGTGGGCGCGCACAACTTCAATAGCCGACAGGAACTTGGGAAAATACGGCTGCTCCGGCAGGTAGCCGACGCGCCTGCGGGCCGTGTCATCGGCGACGGGGACGCCGAACAGCCACGCGCCACCCTGCGTGGGCGGGATGAACCCCAGCAGCATCTTGATGGTGGTGGTCTTGCCCGCGCCGTTCGGCCCTAAAAAGCCGAACAGGCCGCCCTTCGGCACGTCCAGGGTCAGGTCGTCCACGGCGACGCGCTTTTCCTTCTGGCGCGGTACAGGGTAGGACTTGGAGAAGTTGCGGATTTGGATGGCGGTTTCAGACATCGCGCGTGGCGTTCCCCTTTGTTCGAGCGGAATCGGATGCTGATACTATCGGCGGACACGGCCTCCATCCATAGGGTATCATGGAACAAATGAAAGAGACTGCGCCTTACGCCCTTGTCACCCCGGCTGAAGTCCAGCAAAAACTCGCGCGCGGCGAGGCCGTGACCCTGGTGGATGTCCGTACCCCGTCCGAGTACGCCGCGCACCACATCCCCGGAGTCCTGCTGATGCCCTTGAACGAATTCGCCGCGCGGGTGGGGGAACTGGACCCGAACGACGACATCATCTGCCTCTGCGAACACGGCGTCCGTAGCGAGCGGGCGGCCGCGTATCTGTCCCGGCTCGGCTACCGCCGCGTCGCCACCATGACCGGCGGCATGGCGGAGTATCATGGGGCTGTGGAGGCAGGCCATTGAAAGGAGAAGATCATGCCGACTAAAGAAGAAGTCGCGGAAATGCTGGCCCGAGAGCAGTACGATGTTGACGAAGATGTGCGGGCTGTTTACCGCCTGCTTTCCGACAAAGAGGAAGACCCCGAAAAGCCCGTGACACTTCTGATTGTCAGTGACGAGTATGAAAGGCCGGCGCCGACTATTGTTCTACCGCTACACTTCAGAGCGCATCCGGAGAAAGGCCGTTTTTATCGCTATGCACTCGCCGTTGTCTTGCCGGGTGAGTTCGAGCGCATCCTGAGTGGCGACATTGCGTTGCTGCCGGGCTATACGCTTGGCCGTCTGATCGCGGGCCGCGTTCCGTCTGAGCAGGTTGCGGCATGAGCGGGTGGCAAGACTGGTCGCGGGCCTACGCCCGACAGGCGCACACCGACTGGGAAGCATACCAAGTACTGCGCGCGGTATCCGGGCTGCCGAAGTCTCAGGCGCTTCACTTCCTGCAAATGGCCTGTGAAAAAGTATGCAAAGCGTCTCTTTGCCGCAGTGGTGTCAACCCGGCATTCGTGCAAACGAGTCACGCTTAGGTCGCGGCCAACCTGCCGCGCATTTTTGACCTGCAACGGCAGCGCCTGGGACATCGCGCACTCCCCTCACACGCGACGTTGCGGAAACAGATCAAGAACATCTCGCACGAGATCGAACTTCTCGCTCCGACGGTAGACCCCCTGCGCCGCCCGGACAACTGCGAGTACCCGTGGGAGGACGCCGAGGGGAACGTCGACGTTCCCGCCGAACACGCCTTTGCCACACTGACTCTGCTGACCCAGCCGGCAGGGCAGGAAATGCTCAAAATCCTGCCGCTGGCGATAGACGACCTGCTGAAATGAGGCTCATCTGTGGAATTCATGACCGAGGAGAAATCTCTCGCTGTCCGCATCGGGTTCGACGCTGACGTGTTGCGGCTGGTCAAGCAGGAGGCAAACAGAACGGCGGAGGCATCCCCGGAAGAACCCGGCCTCTCAGTAACGTACTATCGCGGCTATGCGAAAGGGCGTCTGACTAAGCCAAAGGGATCTTCACTCGAAGGCATTTCAATCGCCCTGATGGGGGATGTTGAACCGCTCGTCGCTCATCTTAGGCAAGAACTTTTGATCCGTGGCTATATGTCCTTTGTCTTCGAGAGATATGCGCCTTGCCTCAAGTCTCCCATGCCGGGTCGCGTGGTCGTTCTGAAGACTACGGACAAATTTGACATTATTCGGGCAGCCTATCCTGAAGGCAACGATGACTATGTGGACAACGCGACAATCTTGTGCCAGCTACAGGAATGGGACAGGCGATATGGCCTTGAAGTGATGGGCGCGAACGGGGATTGGCTCGATGTGCAATTCCGCACAGCACCCGCTGACAGGGCGCGAGTCGGCGCGGAAGCCTATGCGCTCTGTCCTGACCTACAGGTTGGCTATGAGGAGTTGGCCGAAGAACACGCGCGCAAGTATTACCCCTTCCAAGACGATGAGGAAGGCATAGGGGCACAGATGGGTTATGTGATCGGGAGGGACATAGCGCGAACACAACACCTGTTTCTGTGGTGGGACTGAGGAGAGAATGACGGCACAACTGGTTGAGCGGGAGATGGTGAAGACGGACGCGGGGCTGGCGGCGCTGTGCGACGAGCTGCGGACGGTGGGGCGGTTCGCGCTGGACACGGAGTTCTTGGGCGAGCGTTCCTACGTCCCCAAGCTCTGCCTGGTGCAGATCGCCACGCCCCAGTTCATCGCGCTGGTGGACACGGTGGCCGTCCGGGATTTGGACCCGCTGTGGGCGCTGGTCGCGGACCCAAGTGTAGAGAAAGTCCTGCATGCGGCGCGCGAAGATCTGCGCTTGGCGTATTACGGCGGTGACCGGCTCATCCCTCGCGCGATCTTTGACACGCAGATCGCCGCCGGGTTCATCGGTCTGCCCCTGTACCCGCTGTCCTACGCCCGGCTGGTGGAGGCGCTGGAGGGCGTGAAACTCAGCAAGGGGGAGACGCGCTCCGAGTGGGACCGGCGGCCCCTGTCGCCGGACCAGATACGCTACGCCCGTGACGACGTGCGCCACCTGCTGCCCGTCCGGGACAAACTGGGGAAAGTGCTGCAAAAATTGGGACGGGACGGCTGGATGACCGAGGAGATGGGGCGATTTTCCGAGGCGCGGACTTATGAGTCCGACCCCGAACTCGCCTACCTGCGCCTGCGCGGGCCGCGCTCCGGGTTCACGGGCCGCCCGACGGCCCTGCTGCGCGCCGTCGCCGCCTGGCGCGAGCGCGAGGCCGCCGCCCGCGACGTGCCCGCCCGCGTCCTGCTGCGCGATGAAGTGCTGACGGAACTCGCCCTGCGCCCTCCGCGCCGCCTGACGGACTTCGCGCGCCTGCGCGGCTTCCCGGCAGGCGAGGAAATAGACCTCGGCCCCGGCCTGCTCGCCGCCCTGGACGCCGCCCGCGCCCTGCCCGAAGACCGCTGGCCCGCGCCCCTCGCCGGGGCTACGGATGAAGGCACCCCCACCGAGCGTGTCATCGGCAATCTGATCCACGCGCTCGGTGAGTCCCTGTGCCTGTCCCGCCGCCTCGCGCCGGAACTCGTCCTGGCCCGCGCCGACGCTCTCGCGCTGGCCCGCAAGGACCCTGACACGCCGCTGCTGACCGGCTGGCGGCGCGCGGCGCTCGGGGACGAGTTGAGTCGCCTCGCCGCCGGCACCGTCAACGCACAAGTGGCGTTCACTGGTGATGGCCCGCAGGTATCGCTGACGCCATGATTTCCAACCGTTATGCGTGTTCGAGGAGTTCTGTGCGAAATTTCGGGGCGAGGGCCTGGGATTTTGTGCGAAACGCTGCCTGGGCCTCTGCGTCCAACTTCGGAGGGGACGTCGTCCGGGTGGCGACAGGTACGCCGACTTCCCGAAAAAATTCCTCTTGGCCGGACGGGGAACACAGGCAAAGCAGTCGCACCGGCTTATCGCCCGCGTTGCGGAACTGATGCGGCGCGTTGGCTGGGATGTTGATGGTCTCACCGGCCCGCACGACCAATCTCTCACCCCGGAAGACGGCCTCGATCTCGCCTTCAAGCAGGGTGAAGGTCTCCTCGAAGTCGTGACGATGCGGCGGCGGACCGCCGCCGGGCGGGATGTGCATATCGATCAGGCAGAAGCGGCCTGCGGTGTCTGCCCCCATCAGAAGAAGCGTGTAGGTGTCCCCGACGATCCCCAGATGGGGAAGGCTTGGGTTCTCGTTCGGCCTTACGGCGGCGAGGTGTCGCCGAAGGTCGTCCGGCGGGAGCGGTGTGGTGGTTGGTTCGACAGTCACTGTGTTTACCCCTTGCGTTTGTGTCTGCTGATCTTAAGCAGCCCGCGCCGTCATTGCGAAGATTTGACGCACAACTTCCTCCGGCTGTTCTTCCGGGAGGAAATGGCCACAGTCAGTCAACACGACGTCGTGTTGGATGGATGCGACAAGCCCGACCATCTCGCGGAGGCGGGGTCCTAACCCCTTCTCGCCGCCGAGAGTCACCACGGGAACCTGGACTTTGCTGCCGGTCAGCGGTGCCGTCTGTGCGATGGTGGTGAAGGCCGCCCGGTAAACACCCATCGCCCCAAGTACGCCCTCGCGCCCATCAAAGGTACGGAGGTACTCGTCCACCGTCGCCGCGTCAAACGCCGCCGTTTTTACGGTCGCGTCGCCCATGTAAAACCAGGTCAGGAAGGCGCGCTCATTGCCGACGACGAGCCGCTCGGATACGCCGGGCGCGAACGGGAGGATCCACCACCACATTGAGCCGTTCTTCATGGCTTCGGGCGTGTAGGCGATGATCCTCGTCAGCACCTCGGAGAGCATCACAGGCCCCTCGATGTAGAGAAGCCCTGCGACCTCCTCCGGGTGGTCGGCGGCCCAAAGCAGGGCCGGCGGGGCGCCCATGTCGTGCGCGACGAGCGTGAGCGGCCTGCCTGCCCCGAAGCCGATCTGCCGCACGAGCGCGCGAAACTCCTCGGCCAGCGCATGGCCGTCATACCCGATTGCGCCTACGGGCTTATCGGAGTCGCCGAAGCCGCGCATATCGGGGACAAGAACGGCGCACCCGGCTTCGGCCAGGGCCGGCATCACCTTGCGCCAGGTGTATCCGGTGCCCAGAAACCCGTGCCACAGAAGTACGGGAGGGCCGGACGGGTCTCCGCCCACGCGGTAATGGAGGCGGACGCCGTCTACGCAGGCCATCTCGCTGTCAAAATTGGGCATTGCCATCAGAGTTCTCCTGCTGAACCGCTGGAAACGTTCTGCTGCCGTTAACTCTTCTGCCACTGGGCGAGGGTTTCCCGCGCGAAGTCATCGTAGCGGCGCGGGGCATGGCCCAGTAGTCCCGTCAGTGCCTCAACGTCCCCCGCGTCTGCGACAAAGCCGCGCTCCAAGTAGCCCTGGAACATCATGCGGAAGTCGAAGGCCGACCAGGCTGGGAGGGCCTGGCGCATTTGCTGCTCATACTGCTCCATGTCCTCGCCACCGTAACGGACTGGCTTGCCCAGCAGCTCGCCCCACAGTGAGGCCGTTTTCGGACCGCTGAGCGGCTCCGGGCCGACGATGTTGTGGGTCTTACCCTGGTGTCCGTCAGTCGTCAGCACGAGGGCTGCCGCTTCGGCGATGTCGCGCACATCCACTGCCGAAATGCCCGGCGTCCCCAGTGGCACGGGATAGATGCCCGTGTCCATCAGTGGGCTTTTCAGAGAAATGTCGTTCTGGAAAAAGTAGTTCGGGCGCAGGATGGTGTAAGGGATATCGAACTGCCGCAGGGCGCTCTCGAGAGTGACTTTGGAAGCGAAGTGCGGGACATCCAGGAACTTCTCCGCCTGGAAGACGGAGTGATAGACGACGTGTTTGATCTTCTGCTTCTTTGCCAAGTCATAGGCGATCAGCCCCTGCGTCAGCTCATCGGGGACCACGCCGTTCAGGAGATAGAGTTTGTCCACCCCGTCAAGCGCCTTCCGGACCGAGACCGGGTCGAGCAGATCGCCCACGACCGGCTCCACTCCCTCCGGGAACTGCGTAGACGCCTCCTGTTTGCGGACCAGGGCGCGGACGGTCGCCCCGCGCCTGCGAAGCTCTTTGAGCACCTCTGAGCCGACCTTGCCGGTACTCCCGGTGACTAGAATTTTCATATGGGACTCCTGTAAGTGTGCTTTATTCTTGTCTTTTATACCGATCAGTAAAAAAATCTAAACGTCGCTCGCGAAAATTCTACCCGAGCGGTATAATGCTCGTGAGTAAGTTCAAGCGATGGCAAAATCAGGAGTTGTTCGCAGGCCCTTCGGGCGTCCGCGTGGGTTCGACCCCGACCAGGCGCTGGAGGCCGCCATGCGCGTGTTTTGGCAGAAAGGTTACGAGGGGACGTCGCTGTCCGACCTGACGGCGGCGATGGGCATCAACCGCCCGAGCCTTTACGCCACTTTCGGCAGCAAGGAGACACTCTTTCATAAGGTGCTGGATCGGTACGCCGCAGGCCCTGCCCGATATATGCGGACGGCTATGGACGCGCCGTCGGGGCGTGCGGCCGTGGAGCAACTCTTGTTCGGCGCCATTGATTTGCTGACTGCTTCAGGGAACCCGTCAATGTGCTTGATTGCGCAGGGAACGCTCGCCTGCGGGGAAGAGGCCGACTCCGTCCGCCAGGAGGTGATCGCGCGACGGCAGAGGGGCGAGGCGAGCCTGCGGGCACGGCTGGAACGCGCCGTGTCGGAGGGCGAACTGCCGTCAGACACTGATGCCGCCGGCCTGACCCGCTACTTCGTGACAGTGTTGCGCGGACTGGGGATAAGCGCTCTCAGCGGCACCGACCGAGAGGGACTCGCCGCCGTCGCCCGATTAGCCCTCCACGTCTGGCCGGGCGAAATGTGGTACAATACATTGTGAAACTTCGCACAATGTCGCGCGCTTAGAACGGAACCAGAGCCATGAGCAGACGATTGATCGAGTCGGCGGGGCTGATGCCGATCCATGACAAGGTGGTGGCCGGGGAGCGGCTCACCTATGACGACGGGCTGGCGCTGTACCTGAATCCGAACCTGAATGCCCTGGGCGCGCTCGCCAACATCGTCCGGGAGCGGATGAGCGGCGACGTCACCTACTACGTCCGCAACCAGCACATCAACTACACCAATGTCTGCAACAAGGGGTGCAAGTTCTGCGCGTTCTACGCCCAGAAGGGAGGCCCGGACCCGTACACGATGAGCATTGACGAGGTGCAGAATCGGTTACGTATGCACCTGGACGTGCCCATCAAGGAAGTCCACATGGTGGCGGGCATCAATCCCAAGCTACCGTACTCGTATTATCTGGATTTACTCCAGGCCGTCAAGGCCGTCCGCCCGGAAGTGCATATCAAGGCGTTCACCTGCGTGGAGATCGCCGAGATACAGCGTCAGGCGAACAAGCCGCTGGACGAGGTCTTCGCCGAACTGCGCGCGGCCGGGCTGGACAGCCTGCCGGGCGGCGGCATCGAGATTCTCTCCGACCGGGTCCACATGGAGCTGTTCGGGCGCAAGCTCTCCGGCGACCAGTGGATTGACATCTCCAAGGCGGCGGCCCGCGCCGGGCTGACCCAGTACGCGACCATGCTCTACGGCCACATCGAGACCGTGCCGGAGCGCGTGGAGCATCTGGTCAAGATGCGCGCCCTCCAGGACGAGACTGGGCACTTCGTGACGTTCACCCCGCTCTCCTTCCACCCGGAAGGCACACAGCTCGCCGATCTGCCGCACCCGACCGGCGACGGCGACCTGCGCGCCCTCGCCGTCTCGCGCCTGATGCTGGACAACTTCGCCCACATCAAGACGTTCTGGATCATGAACACGCCCCAGGTCTCCCAGCTCGCCCAGTGGTACGGCGCGGACGACCTGGACGGCACCATCCATGAGTACGAGATCACCTACAAGGACGGCGAGCAGGGCAACAAGGCGCAGGTACTGACCAGGCCCCAGTTGATCGGCTTGATCGAAGAAGCCGGGCGCGTCCCCGTCGAGCGCGACAGTTTTTACAACGCCGTCCAAGCCGACGACGAACTGAACGACCCGGTCCGCAAATCTGCCCCGCGAACGCTGACGATGGCCTCTTAGCCTCCCCGGAGAAGAACCCCACCTAGCCTCCCTTCAGAGCAGGGGAGGGACTGGAGAAGAGTTGGCGTGGAACGTCTGGTGTGGGACCGCCTGGCGAATGAATTCGCGGCTTGGATAACACACTGTCCGCCTTCGCGGACGCTCGGAGGGACAGTCTGCGTCGGCGAAGGCCGACCTTGCAGTATTCAAGGCGCGAATTCATTCGCCCGCTCCTCGCGGCCCAGGCTTTCCAGGAACACTCTTAGAAGGACACCGGTTCGGCCGAACAGCCTCCGGGCCGCGTGTGCCGTCATGGCTGCCGCTCTGCTCACGCCGGGGATGCCCCTGCGGGCGGCTCCGCTGAGGCAGGCGAATTTCGTCCCGCCGCAGGCGTTCGTCAAGGTCAACCAATTCTACCTGCTCTACACCTACCCCGTCATCCCCTACCTGGACAAGTCGGGCGCGCTGATGGTCGGCCTGGAGGGCTTCGCCCGCGCCCTGTTCGCCAAAGCCCCGCCCGGCGACGCGCAGGCCAAAATCTACGGCGGCAACGACTACGGCCGTGTCACGACCGACACTGCCGCCCGGCGCGAGACCCTGACCCTGGGCGACCACCTGCTGACCTTCACGGCCAACTCCACCACGGTGCAGGCGGACGGAACGGCCGCGGCGATGGGCGCGCCCGCGCGTTGGGACGCGGCGACGGGACAGATGGTGGTCACGGCGGCGTCGCTGGCCCGCGCCCTGGGCCTGACCTGCCGCTGGGACCGGCGCGTGGTGACGATCACCGCGCCCCCCGATATGGTCGCCACCAACCGGGACGGTGACTTCGGGGTTGATCCAGACACGCCGGACTACGATGCTGTGGTGCCTTGGCGCGTGACCTATCGCGGCTCGGGCCTCCCCGCCGGTCTGGGAGGGGAGAACCACACGCGCCAGCGCCTGATTCCGTGGCTGGCGGTGGAGGCGCGAAATGTGTCGGGCGGGCTGATTTTTCAGGAGGCGCTCAACGTCCAGGTACTCTATGACAACGGCGGGATGAGCAGCAACCTAGAGGGGCTGTCCGAACCGAGTAGGTACAGCCACTACGGCCCCGAGTTGGTGCCGGGCCAGTTGCGGCGGTTTGCGGTCTCGTTGCAAGGGTATCACGACACCGCCTTGTGTGTCATCAGCATTCCCGCTTCAACTGTGCCTTTCATCGCAGCCAAGCCCACGCGCGGGTGATATCCCACGCCAGCACCGCCCCCGTCGGGGTCAGCTACCCGGAAGTGGTGCTGCCCTAGCCGTCCCCGGTGTTGTCTTCGCCTCACATCCTCACCCGTTTCGGGGGAGGTGGCGAGCCTCGGCGAGCCGGAGGGGGTTGTTACGGTACGGACGGCGACCACCAGACGTTGTGAAAGGCGGGCTGGAGTTGCGTTGCAGAAAGGGATACCGGGGCGGACCCTAAAGCGGTGAGGGCCGCAGTTGTCGCGTCCGCAACGAGGGCCAGGCCCGGAGCGTCCGTGGCCGCCCCGCCGGGCGAGACCATCAGGCAGCGGACGGTCCACGATGTCACTCGGTCGCCCTGGGCGCGCGAACCGGCCTGACCGGCGAGGGCGGCGTCGCGCAGCAGCGCCTCCCGCGCGGAGCCGCCGACCGCCGGGGCCGGACACAGCACGGTCAGCGTGACGGCGTTCTGGCGCGGGTCCATCTGGACGTCTTCCGGCAGGACGTTTTGAGAAGTGAGCGTTGTGTCCTGCTGTAGCGTCTGGAGCAAAGTCAGTTCGGCGGGGTCTGCGGCCGGAGCCGGAGCGGGCGGAGCCGACGGTGCGGGCACGGTGGCGGCAGGGTCGCCGTTTGACGTGGGTGTCGGCGGGGTGTTCGTGTCGGACGTGGAGACGACGACGGGGGGGGCCGTGATCGGCGTTGGCACAGCCTGGCCGCGAGACATCATCACCCCGGCCAGCACGGCGGCGACCAGGAACAGCGCGGCGGCCAGCCAGGCCATCCCCCGCAGGAGGCGCTCGGAACCCGCCTCGGCGCGCGGCCCGTCCGCCTTCGTCGCCGGGTCCGCCCCCGACGTGCGTTCGCCGTGCTGGCTGTCCGTCGGGCGGTGGTGTCCTGCCTCACGGAGCCGGCCCAGCTTGAGCTTGTCGGCGGGGCTGTCCGGGTTCACGTCCAGGGCCATCCGGTACCACTGGATGGCGTCGTCATAGCGGCCCTGGTTCTCGTAGATGTCGCCGAGCAGACTCTGGGCCGTGGCGCTGTCGGGGGTGAGACGCAGGGCGGCCATGCACTTCTCCACCGCCTCGTCCCAGCGGCCCCGCATCCGCAGCAGGTTCGCCTGGGCCAGCAGCGTGTACGCCTCGCGGGGCAGCGCCGCTTCCGTGTGTTCGGTCGTCTTCAAGCAGTCTCTCCGATTGGGCCGTGTCCCGTGTGGCCGAAGCCGCCGTGGCCGCGCGCCGTCTCCGGCAACTCACCGTCCCCCACCGGCTCCCAGGTCACCCGGCTGACCGGCGCGACGACCAGTTGCGCGATCCGGTCGCCCCGGCGCAGTACGATGGCGGCGTCGCCCCAGTTAATCAAGATCACGGCGATCTCGCCCCGGTAGTCGGCATCCACGGTCCCCGGCGCGTTGACCATGCCCAGCCCGTGCCGCGCGGCCAGCCCGCTGCGGGGCCGCACCTGGGCCTCATAGCCTTCGGGTAAGGCGACGCGAATCCCGATCGGGACCACGGCCCGCGCGCCCGGTGCCAGCGTCAGGTCTTCCGGCAGGGCGGCGTACAGGTCCATGCCCGCCGCGCCCGCCGTCGCGTAGGACGGCAGCGGCAGGTCGCGGGCGTGCGGTTCCTGAAAGATGGGGATGCGCATCTTAGTCCTGCCGCCGCAGGGGCAGGATCAGGGTGAACGTGCTGCCCCGGCCCGGCTCGCTCTCCACCGTCACCGTGCCCTCGTGCGCCTCCACCAGAGACTTCACCAGGGCGAGGCCGATGCCGGTTCCGCCGATCTCGCGGTTGTCGCGGTTGTCCACCCGGTAGAAGCGCTCGAACAGCTTGGACAGGTGTTCGCGTGCGATGCCCATGCCCTCGTCCGTCACGCGGATGGACAGCGAGCGGGGGTGCTGCTCCGCCCCGGCCGGCTCGGCGACGACCCGCCCGATCACGCGCACCGCGCCGCCCTGCGGCGAGTACTTGATGGCGTTGTTGACCAAATTGGTCAGAATCTGTTCCAGCTTGTCCCGGTCGGCCTCCATGTGCGGCAGGTCCGGCGGGAAGTCAAGCAGCAGCGCGTGGTCCTTGGCGTAGGCTCGCTGGACGCTGACCACCTTCTCGGCCAGCGCCGCCACGTCCACGTCCTCCCAGTTGAGCTGCATGGCCCGCCCCTGCTCGATGCGCGAAATGTCCAGCAGGTCCTTGATGAGTCGCGTCAGCCGGTCACACTCCGTGTCAATGATGCCGTAGAATTCGCGCCGAGTCGCCTCGTCGTAGAAATTCTGGGTGTCGGCCAGCAGCGTGGAGATGAAGCCCTTGATGGATGTCAGCGGGGTGCGTAACTCGTGCGACACCGTGGAGATGAACGCGGTCTTCATCCGCTCCACGCCCCGAATCTCGGTGATGTCGTTGAAGACGGCGACGATCCCGGCGGGCGCGCCCGCGTCGTCGCGCACCGGCGCGCATTGTACCTGATAGATGCGCTCCTGCGCCTCGTCCTCGGCCTGCGCGCCCTGCACGGAGACGGCGATCTCCTCGGCAAGCTCGCCGCCTCCGCCGGAGAGCGCGCGGTCCAGCAGGGCGCGAACGCGCTCGTCGGCGACCATGCGCTCGAACGGGACGCCGATCAACGGCAGGTGCGGGGTGAGGCTGAGGATGGCGCGCGCGGACGGGTTGATCTGGATCACGCGCCCGTTGTTGCCGACCACGAGCAGCCCGGCGTAGAGGCTGTCAATGGTGTGGATCAGCTCCTGCTTCTCCTGCACCACCTCGCGGTACATCTGCGCCGAGGCGATCACGGCGGCGGCGTTTGTCGCCATCCGCTGGAGCAGACGGACGTCTTCCTCCACGAAGAGGTCGCCGCCGCGCTTGTTGAAAACGTGCAGGACCCCGACGGTCGTGCGCTCCAGCACTCGGTTGTCGTCGCCGCGTTTTTCCACCACCAGTGGCACGGACACGGCGTTGCGGATGCCATAGCGCGCCAGGCCCTCGGCGGCGGCGCGCGGGTCGTGCGCGGCATCGTACAGGATGACGGGGGTGTTGGTGCGGAACACGTCCGCGCTCAGCCCGTCCTCGGAGACGGGCCGCTCCAGGCGCAGGAGCTGCTCGCGCGCGAAGCCCCGCGCAGGGTGCGTGGCGTAGAGCGTCCCCGCGACCGGATCATGGAGCAGGAACACGCACTTCTCGGCCTGCAGGATGCTGGCGATGCGGTCCACCAGACGCCTGAGCGTCTCTTCGAACTCCATCAGCGGGGGCGAGCCGGCCTGCGTCAAATCCGTCTCCGGTGCGGACATGGGAGGATTATACCGCCGCTTGATGCGAAAAGCGTCAATCGCCCTGTTCGTCGGGAGGCAGGAGAACGGCCCGCTCGGTGCGAACAGTCTCCCGTGAGAAGACCGCGTCTGAAGCCCCTCCGCCGCCCCGCGCTCGGCGTCGCCCTGACCCTCGCCGTCGTGATGGCGCTCATCTACGTCCGGGTGCAGGCCCACGGCGCGACGATCTACACGCACGTCAGCCAAGTCCCGCCGATGCCCGTGGCCGTCGTCTTCGGCGCGCAGGGGGATGTCCTGGAAGACCGGGTGCAGACCGGTGCGGACCTGTACAAAGCCGGGAAGGTCAAGACCCTCCTGCTGACGGGGGATAACCACACGGACGATTACAATGAGCCGGAGCAGATGCGCGAGATGGCTCTGGCCGATGGCGTCCCGGCCTCGGCTCTCGCTTGCGACGACGCCGGATTCCGCACCTATGACAGCGTCTATCGGGCGCGAGCCATCTTCGGCGTCCGCCGGGCCGTGTTCGTCACGCAGGGCTACCACCTGCCGCGCGCCCTTTATTTAGGCCGCAGTCTCGGCATCGAGGTCGTCGGCATGGACGCCGCCCGCCGCCCCTACGCCGGTCAGGCATGGTTCGACCTCCGCGAATTCTTCGCCGTGGAGGCCGCCTGGCTTGACGTTACCTTCCATCGCCGCCCGAAGTTCCTGGGCCCCAGGCTGCCTCTCCCGTCCGGCTGAAACCGGGTACAATCTTCGTATGGATATGCTGGTCTGCGCGGCCACGGAAGATGAGTTGCGTTGCTATGGCGACGTTCCCCGCGAGGGCGCGAGTCTTATCGTCACCGGCGTCGGCATCCCGTCCGCGCTCGCCTCGGTCCTCGACGCGATCAGAATCTTGCGTCCTGCGCGTATCCTCAACATCGGCATCGCGGGCGCTTACCCCGGCAGCGGCCTGGGCATTGGGGACATCGTGACCGCCGACTCCGAGGTCTACGGCGATGTCGGCTTCGAGTTGCCGGAGACGCCCCATTTCCGCCCCATCTCCGAGTCCCCCTTTGGGGCGTTCTATCAGACGCCCTTCGCGCTGGTTCCCCGGCCGAACGCCGCCGTCGGGCGCGGCTGCACCGTCAACGCCTGCGCGGGCACGGACGAGACGGGGCGGATGCGTGAGAAAGCGTTCGGAGCAACGTTCGAGACGATGGAGGGCGCTGCCATCGCCCACGCCGGAAGCCTGCTCGGCGTCCCCGTCAGTGAGGTCCGTGCCATCAGCAACATTGCCGCCCGGCGCGATATGCGGCCCGAAAACATCCGGCGTGCGCTGGACAGCCTGGCCCGATTCTTTCAGGATAACCCCCATGCGTGAACTGACACTGGGCATCTCGCCCTGCCCGAACGACATTTACATCTTCAGCGGCCTGCTGCTCGGCCACGTCCCCACGGGCGACGTGCGCTTTCAAGTCGAGTATCAGGACGTGGAGACGCTGAACCGCCGCGCCGTTTCGGGCGCGGCGGACGTGGTGAAGATCAGCTACGCCAACTACCCGCGCTGCGCCGATGCCTATGACCTGTTGGAATGCGGCGGCGCACTCGGTCGCGGCGTCGGCCCGCTGTTGCTGGCGAACGGGGCTGACCCGTCCACGGCGTCCGAGGTCTTGGTCCCCGGCGAGTTCACCACAGCCAACTTCTTGCTAGGCTTCTACGCCGGTCGGACGCTCCCGAAACGCTACCTGCCCTTCGACGCCCTCTACGAGACGCTGTGCCGGACATCGGGGGCGCAGGGCGTCGTCATCAACGAGAAGCGATTTTCGTACCCGAACGACGGCCTGACGCTGATTCAAGATTTAGGCGCGTATTGGGAACAGGAGACGGGTCTCCCCATCCCACTGGGGGCCATCGTCGTCCGCAAGTCTTTGGTCCTATCAATAGATATGGAACGCTGGGTCCGCGCCAGCCTCGCCTGGGCCGACGCGCACTGCGAAGAAGCCCTGGCCCTGTGCCGCCAGACCGCCGGGGATTTGACTCCCGGCTCGGTCGAGGCGCACATCGCCCTCTATGTCAACGAGTACACGCGCGATCTCGGCCCGGAGGGGCGAAAGGCCGTCTCCTGCTTCTTCCGCGCTTGTGCAGCATTTCCTGCACCGGCGTAGGAAGACGTGGTAGAATAGGATAAGGGCAGAAAGTCAAGGAGTGACAGAATCAGGATGATGACGGCCATCGGCAGAATGGGTGATCTGATCCGATTCAATGACATTGATGACGTGGATACATGGTGGAAATCTGGTCGGATACCGGAACCCGGAGAGCCCAATGTGACTTGGCAGGAGAATCAGCATTGGCTGGATGAGCGCGTTCAGAGAGGGGATGATTTTGTCATCGTGTCAGACCCGTCAACGCGCGGCACGTGGACGCCTGACGTTCCCAATGGCTCTTTTACGTTGCTTGAACTTCAATACCTGGAAAATCTAGGTGTTTCGGTGTACCACTCCTACTGACATACGACTATGCCAACGCAGCAAACAACAAGCAGCCGTGACTGCGGCAAGGGAAAGTTCCGATTTGTCCTGGGACATGGCAGGGCAGGCGTGTTCGGTCATGTGGAGTTGACGCTCCAAGCGACTACCCCTCCCGGACATCACAACATTCAGTGGCCTTCAAAGGGCGAGACTGTCCCAACTGAGGCGCGGAAGCGGATAGAAAGTACCGTTTCGGATTACCTTGATCGTTACATCTCCCAGCATCCGGGATTGGGCTTTACGGTTACAATCACGGAAATTGGCTACGATCCTGATCGCCGCAACGATTATGAGCGTGCGGCTTCGGTCGCTTTGCGTCTCGCACTCGAAGAGATGAACTTGTCGGTTCCGCAGATTTTCGGCCTGTGAAGCGGCGTTACCTTGAGTCACTCTTTTGAAATATGCGACAGTTATAATGTCAAAATGAATTCTGCCAATATAAAAGTGTGTCAAAGAACGTCGAAAAAGAAAGAACGTCGCCGTGAGTATGTCGCCTTCGGAACAGGTTGAGCTGGAGCGCTGGATGGAGACCATCTGGGAGCAGGCGCGTGAGTTCGGGCTGGACCCGTACCCGACCCACTTTGAGGTCGTCCCCCAGCACGTCATCTATGAACTGGGCGCTTACGGCCTGCCCGCCCGGTTCTCGCACTGGACCTTCGGGCGCGACTACCACCGCCAGAAGACCTCCTACGAGTACGGTATGAGCAAGATCTACGAGATCGTGTTCAACACCGACCCCTGCCAGGCGTTCCTGGTGGAAGACAACTCCCTGCTCTCGCACAAATTCGTCGTCGCCCACGTCCTCGGTCACTGCCACTTCTTCAAGCACAACACCTACTTCGCCCACACCAACCGCCGCATGGTGGAGGAGATGCGCCTGCACGCCGAGCGCATCCGCGAGTACGAGCAGGAACACGGCTGGCGCGAGGTCGAGGACTTCATTGACACCGTGATGACCATCGAAGAACACTTCGACCCCACGGCCCCGGTCGTCAAGCGCAAGTCGCCGGAGCAGCACGAGGAGGACCGCCTGCGGGCCGGACAGGCCCCGGAGACGGCCTACGACGACATCTGGCAAGTCGCCGGCAAGGGCGACCGCCCCGCGCCCAAGGCCCGCAAGTTCCCCGAAGAACCTGAAAAGGATTTGCTACGCTTCCTGATCGAACACGGGCGCGAACTGACCGAGTGGCAGCGCGACATCATCGAGATCGTCCGCGACGAGATGCTCTACTTCCTGCCCCAGATGCGCACCAAGATCATGAACGAGGGCTTCGCGTCCTACTGGCATGAGAAAATCTTGGAGTCCCTGGACCTGACCTCCGAGGAACACTGGGAGTTCCGTCGCCTGCACTCGTCCGTGCTGTCCCCGTCGGGGTCGCGCACCCAGATCAACCCGTACTACGTCGGCTTCCAAATCCTGAAAGACATCGAGCGCCGCTGGGACGGCGTCGTCGAACCTGGCGACGACGAGGAAGAGGACTGGATGGGCCGCCCCATCGCCCGCCCGCAGGGCCAGGGCCGTGCCAAGCTGTTCCAGGTCTGCGAGGAGGACAGCGACGTCACGTTCCTGCGCAAGTACCTGACTGAGCCGCTGGTCAAGAAGCTGGACCTCTACACTTACCAGCTCCAGGAAGTAGACGGTGAGCAGATGTGGGTCGTCCAGGACACGGACTGGCGGGCCGTCCGCGACGGCATCGTGGACTCGATGACCAACTTCGGCCAGCCCATCATCACCGTGGACGACGGCGACTACAAGCGCCGGGGTGAGCTGTACCTCAAGCACGCTTATGACGGCAAGGCACTGGACAGCGACTACACGGAGCGCGTCCTGAAGAACATTCAGAAGCTGTGGGGCCGTCCCGTGCATCTGGAGACCACCGTGGACGACGAGCCGACCGTCATCACCTGCGACGCCGACGGCGAATTCACCCAGCGCGTGGCGTGATCGCAACTTTCTTGTGGCGGGCAGTTCTGCTCGCCATTTTGTTGCGCTTGACAAAGTGTAAATATGACACTATAATATCCCTATGACACACGCCATGACACATCGGGAGCGAATTGGGGGGGCGATGCTCGGCTTGGCCTGCGGGGACGCGCTGGGTGCGCCCGCCGAGTTCCAGACACAGTTCGAGGTCCGGCGGCGCTGGGGGACTCTGACGGAAATGGTCGGCGGCGGGCCATGGCTGCCCGGTGAGTGGACCGACGACACCGGCATGGCGCTCTGCATCGCCGAGGCCATTTCCGAAGACCCCGATGACCCCGTGCCGGGCGCGGGGCGGCGGTTCCTGGTGTGGCAACAGACATCGAAAGATGTCGGCTCGACCATCAGCGCCGCGCTGAACGCTTTCCAGGGCGACTGGCCCCAGGCGGCCCGCAGCACCCCACAGGCCCTCTCCGGCAAGGCGGCGGGTAACGGCTCTCTGATGCGGACACTCCCGGTCGCCCTGGCCTATCACGATGAAGCCGCGATGCTGCGCGCCTCCGCCCGGCTGTCCGCCATGACTCACTGGGACCCGCAGGCCGAAGTCTGCTGCGCCGCCTATTGCCTCTGGGCCCACGCCCTGCTGTCCGACCAAGACATCCATGACGCCTGGCACGGCGCATTGGACCGGGCGCAGGCGATTCACTCGGAGCCGACGCCCGACACGCCCGGCATGGAGCCGCTGCCTCCCAACTTTTGGAGCCGCCTGTCATCCATCGAGTCTCTTACTTACGATCGCTTGCAGCCCAGCGGCTACGCGGGCTATGTCGTCGAGTGCCTGGAGGCCGCCGTCTGGTGCTGCCTCCACGCCGCGACGCTGGAAGAAGCCCTTGTCCAAGCCGTCAACCTCGCCGGTGAGGCCGACACCATCGCCGCCGTCGCGGGCGGGGCCGCCGGGGCGTATTGGGGGCCGGATGCATTGCCTGAACGCTGGCTCACCAAACTTCATCAACGCGACCGACTGGAAGACACGGCCCGATGTCTCGCCGACCTGCGCCGTCACGCCGAGGTTTATTCTCTGCCATCCCTCCAGACAAAGCCGTTCCTCCTTGACCGCATCAGCGACCGTCTGTTTACCGGACGACACCCGCTGACCGCCCGCGACGTGGACACGCTGGCGGGCCTGGGCGTGACGCACGTGCTGGACCTGCGCGAGTCGGGGGAGTGGACCGCGCCAGGCAAGGTCGGCGCGGAGGCGCTGGCCGAAATGGAGCGCCGTGGGATGCGCCGCCTGCACCTCACGGTCAACGATCTCCATCCCCCGACGCCCGCCGTGCTGGACCAGTCGTTCGCGTTCCTCACTGAAGCATGGGACGACCCGGCATCGGTGGTCTACGCCCACTGCCGGGCCGGGCGCGAGCGCACCGGGGCCGTCGTCACCGCCTGTCTCGCCCGGCGTGAGGGTACGACGTTTGACGCGATGCTGTCTCGTCTGAACGCAGACGGCGACGTGTTCTGGCCCATGGCGCACCAAATCAAGGCCGCCCGCGCCTGGCTCGCTGCGGGAGGGATGGCATGAACCTCCAGGACTTCCCGCGCCCGTCGGTCACGGCGGACATCGTCATCTTCACGCTTCGGGAGCGGCGTCTGCACGTCCTGCTCATCCGGCGCGGCGAGGAGACGGAGCGGGACAAGTGGGCCATCCCCGGCGGCTTCCTGCGCGAGAACGAGACGCCGGAGGAGGCCGCCCGGCGCGAATTGGCCGAGGAGACCGGCGTGGCCGGCGTCGCCCTGGAACAGTTCGGCACGTTCGGAGCGCGGGGCCGTGACCCGCGCGGCTGGGTCATCACCATCGCCCACACGGCCCTGATTCCCAGTGACGCCCTGGTTTTGCGGGCCGACACCGACGCCGCCGACGCCCGTTGGTTCCCCGTGGATGCCCTGCCGTCCCCGCTCGCCTTTGACCACGCGGAGATTTTGGCCGCCGCCCTGCACAGCCTGCGTCAGCGCCTGGAAACCGGCAGCGTCGCCCAGGGCCTGTTGCCCGCCCGCTTCACGTTAACTCAGTTCCAGGACGTGTACGAGGCCCTGCTGGGAAAAACGCTGGACAAGCGCAACTTCCGCAAGCGCATCCTGACACTCGGGTTGATCTCGCCCACCGACCAAGAATCACGCGGCCACCACCGCCCTGCCTTGCTGTACGAGTTCGCGTCCGCGTCACAAGGATCATAATGCCATGCTGTTGGAACTCGCTGTCGGTGACGCCTACGGCGCTGCCTTTGAATATGTGGACTCCGGCATCGTTGAGGCACACAACGATGGGATGCACTACCACAAGCACCCGCGCCATGAGGCACCGGTCGGCTGGTACACGGACGACACCCAGATGAGTCTTGCCATCGCCGAGGCCATCGTATCAGGAGACGACTGGACGCCGTTGATGCTGGCAAACCGGTTCGTGGAAGTTTTCCGCCGTGACCCCCGCACTGGCTACGCCCGTGGCTTCCACGCCCTGCTGTCGCGCGTCGGCAACGGCCAAGAGTTGCTGAACCTGATTCTGCCTGACAGTGACAAGAGCGGCGCGGCCATGCGCGCCGCGCCCGTCGGAGTCTACCCGACCGTTTCAGAGGTGATCCAAAAAACGACCGTCCAAGCCCGTGTCACGCACGACACGCCCGACGGCATCCGCGCCGCCTGCGCCGCCGCACTGATGACGCACTACTTCCTGTACGAACACGGCCCGAAGGCGGATTTGGGCCGGTTCCTGGAGGCGCACGTCGTCGGCACTTGGGCTGAACCCTGGCACGGCAAGGTGAAGTCCAAAGGCTGGATGAGCGTCCAGGCGGCCTGCACGGCGGTCATGGCCCATAACTGCCTGAGTGACCTCCTGCGAGGCTGCATCGCCTACACCGGCGACGTGGACACCGTTGCCACCATCGCCCTGGCTGCCGGGTCCTGCTGCCGGGAGATGCAGCAGGACCTTCCCGATAATCTTGTGGAGCAGTTGGAGAACCGCGCCTACGGACGCGATTACATCCTCACGCTGGACAAAATGTTGCTGGCGGGGGTGCATGAGGGGAGCAAATAAATGGCGATCTATTTCTACCGTGAGCGAGACATGCCATACGGCGTCTTTTCCAACTTCTCGCCGCACGGGTTCGACCTGGACGGCAAGCACTGGCCGACCAGCGAACACTACTTCCAGGCCCAGAAGTTCGCCGGGACGTCGCACGAGAAGGTCGTGCGGCTCGCGCGACGACCGATGGATGCCGCGAACATGGGCCGGGACCGCAGCCTGCCCCTGCGCCCGGACTGGAACCAGGTCAAGGACGACGTCATGCGCCGTGCCGTCCTCGCCAAGTTCCAGGCACACTCCGACCTCCGCGCCCTGCTCCTCAGCACCGGCGACGAGATGTTGGTTGAAGAGACCACGCAGGACACCTACTGGGGCTGCGGCACTGACCGTACCGGGAAAAATATGCTTGGCGTCATCCTTATGGAGACGCGGGAGACATTGCGCCGTGGAAGTTAAAATTGTGGAAGGCGACCTACTCGACCAGGAAGTGGATGCCATTGTCAACACATGGAACCGAAACATCATCCCCTGGTGGCTGTTGCTTCCCCAGGGCGTGTCCGGGGCGATCAAGAAGAGGGCAGGGTATCAGCCGTTCATCGAGCTTGGCAAGCAGGGACCGATGCCGCTCGGAAGTGCCGTTGTCACAACTACGGGCCGCTTGCCATGTCGCGCGATTATCCATGTCGCCGGGATTAATATGCTGTGGCGGGCGACACGCTACTCGATTGAAGCCTCCACCAGAAACGCCCTCGGCTGCGCCGGAGAGATGAACCTCGCGTCCATCGCCTTTCCAATCATCGGAGCCGGTTCGGGCGGGTTCAGTCGAAGCCAAGCGGAGCAGATCATGCTCGACGTTCTGGCCGAGGGTGAGGGTCCGATTGAAGTGACCCTGGTACGCTATCGGAGGCTATGACCATGCAGATCAACAACACGACCATTGAAGTCGTCCGGGGCAGCGTCTTGGAGCAGGACGTGGACGCCATTGTGAACGCGGCGAACACGGCGATGCGGGGCGGGGGCGGGGTGTATGGTGCGATCCACCGGGCGGCGGGGCGGGGGCTGATGGAGGAACTGCGGAAGGTCGCGCCGAACGGGGCCAAGACGGGGGCTGCTGTCCTGACGGGCGGGCACAATCTCAAACAGCCGTACATCCTGCACACGCCTGGACCCGTTTGGAAGGGTGGGGGGAACCGCGAGCCGGAGAAATTGGCATCCTGCTACCGTTCGTGCCTGGAACTGGCGGATGGGAAGCACTTGGCGAGTCTCGCCTTCTGCTCCATCTCCACGGGCATCTACGGCTACCCGCTCCCGCAGGCCGCGCCGCTGGCGGTGGGGGCGGTGGCGGATTACGTGCGGGCGCGCCCGCACACGTCCCTGACGCGCATCGTGTTTGCTATGTACCAGGAACAGGAATACCGCGTTTTCGCGGATGCCCTGAAATCGCTGCACACGTAATTTGTCGAAACGAACGGGACAAGTAGGGAGAGGGCTGTACGCTCGGCGGCGCGAGTGCCGCGCTCGCGTCCCGTTGAAAACGCGCGGATACGGGTGTATAATAGATGTTGTTATGAAAACATCCGGGGGCAGCACATGGCGGTCACACTGAAGGACATCGCGGAGAAGACGGGGGTGTCGCCCAGCGTCGTCTCCACCGTGTTGAGCGGGCGGGACAACGGCACGTTCGTCAGCGAGACGACGCGGCGCAAGGTGATCCAGGTCGCCGAGCAGATGAACTACACGCCCGTGCGGTCGGGCCGCCCGCGCGGCAGCCGCCGCCTGCGACGCCAGCGCGAGGAGCATTTCATCGGCGTCTGGGACCCCGACTATTCGCCCGCGACGGCCCACTACATCCAGAACCTCCAGACCGCCCTCAGTCGGCAGACCGCCGAGGCGGGGGCCGCCGCCGAGGATGATTACGGGTTCCGTTTGCTCACCCCCGAAGACCTGCCGCGCCTGGACGCCGTGGGCATCATGGGGATGATCCTGCTGACGCCCCGCCTACTGCCCCGCGAGGCCGCCGCCGCCACCATCCCCACCGTCATGATCGGCGAGGCGGACGGCGCTCCGCGCGAGATGGTCATGGTCCACGCCGACAACCTGGCGGCGGGCCGACTGCTCGGCGAGCATCTATGGGACCTGGGACACCGCCGGGTCGCCCTGCTGGCCGCCGGCGCGCACCCGCGCGTCGCCAATCGGCGCTACTTTGGGCTGCACGGCGTCTGGACCGAGCGCGGCGGCGACGTGTCCCATATCGTGCCGGTGCAGTACGACAAGGCCCCGGCGCTGACGGAACGCGAGCAAGTGCGTCGCGCCGTGCTTGGTCTGTTCGGCCCGGATGCCCCCGCGCAGGGCCGGGTGACGGCCCTGGTCTGCGCGACGGAACACGTCGCCGCCGTGGCCGCCCAGACGCTGGCGGAACTGGGGCTGCGCGTCCCCGCCGATCTGTCCCTGGCCGCCTTCGGGGACACGCCCCGCGTCGCCGAGGACATGATTCCCCCGCTGACGGTCGTGGCCGAACCCGTCGCGCAGTTGGCCGATGCCGCTTTGGCTCAACTGACGCTCCTGCACGACGATCAGATGCCCGATGACCCGGCGCGGCATGAACTGGTGTTCCCCGGTGAACTCGTCGTCCGTGCTTCTTGCGCCGCACCCGCGAGCGTCTCACCGTGAGCGCCCGGCATCCCCACATCCTACGCCGGGAGGACACGCTGCTGGTCGTCGTGGATATGCAGGAGCCGTTCCTGCGCGTCATCCATGACCGGGAGCGGCTGACGGACAACGTCCTGTTGCTCACCCGTTGCGCCAAGATTCTGGGCGTTCCCGCGCTGGCGACGGTCCAAAACGCCGCCCGCATGGGCATTGTAATCCCCGAAGTCTCCGAGGCTTTTGACGTAACTCCCCTGGACAAGATGTGCTTCTCGTGCTGGGGCCTGCCGGAGTTCCGGGAGGCAGTGCGCGCGTCGGGCCGCCGTCAACTGCTCCTGTGCGGCCTGGAGACGCACATCTGCGTCGCGCAGACGGCCCTGGACCTGGTTAATGAGGGCTATCAAGTCCACGTCGCCGCCGACGCCGTCTCGTCGCGCACACTCGAACGGCACAAGCTGGGCATGGAGCGCCTGCGCGACAGCGGCGTCCTCCCCTGCGCCGCCGAGGCCGCCGTGTATGAGTTGCTGGTCGAGGCCGGAACCCCCGAATTCAAGTCCGTCCTCGCGCTCGTAAAGTGACCCGCCGGTTGACCTCCGGCCCGGCGACGTGCTACAATGTCGGGCGTGGTTTTTTCGCGCGCCGATGAGGGAGCCGAGTTTGACGGAGATTGACGGGACGCCCCAGACCGTCCGCCGCCTGGTGGAACTGGTCACCGAACACGGGCTGACGGAACTGACGGTGGAGGCGGGCGGGACACAGATCACCGTCCGGGCCATCCACGATGCTCCCCTGGCGACGCTGCCGGTCCCACTTCCTGCGCCGCCGACGTCTTTGCATCCGCCGCCGGTGTCGGTGTCGCCGCCCGCCCCCGCCGCGCCGCGCCCTGGACGGTCCGCCTCCGCCGTCGCGCTGGAGTCGCCGATGGTCGGTGTCTTCTACCGATCCCCCGCGCCGGGCGACGCGCCGTTCGTGGTCGTCGGCGACACCGTGCGCGTCGGCCAGGCCGTCGGGCTGATCGAGGCCATGAAGGTCTTCAGCGAGGTTCCCGCCGAGGTCGCGGGCCGCGTCGTGGAACTGCCGGTCGAGAGCGGCAAGCTGGTCCAGCAGGGCCAACCCCTGATTTACGTGGAGCCGATGTGAGCGACCCCATCCGTGTCGGCATTCTGGGCCTGGGCGTCGTCGGCGGCGGCACGGTGCGTGTGCTGACCGAACACGCCGACACCATCGCCCGCAAGGTCGGCGCTCCCGTGGTCATCCAGAAGATCGCCGTCCGCGACCTAGCCAAGCCCCGTGACGTGCCCGTTGATAGTTCCCTGCTTACCGACGACCCGAACGAGGTCATCGCCGACCCCGACATTGACATCCTGTGCGAGCTGATCGGCGGCGTCGAACCGGCCCATGATTACGTCCTGCGCGCCCTGCGCACCGGCAAGAACATCGTCACGGCCAACAAGGAGATGATGGCAAAAGCCGGGAGTGATCTGCTCCAGGAGGCCGAGTCGCGCGGGCTGGACTTCAGCTTCGAGGGCAGCGTCGGCGGCGGCATCCCCATCATCCAGCCGCTCAAGCAGGCCCTGGCGGGCAACAAGTTTTCACAGATCCTGGGCATCGTCAACGGCACGACGAACTACATCCTGTCCAAGATGACCGCAGAGGACGCCGACTTTGCCGACGTGTTGCGTGAGGCTCAGGCCCACGGCTACGCCGAGGCGGACCCGGCCGCCGACGTGGAGGGCCACGATGCCCGGTATAAGACGGCCATCCTCGCGTCCATCGCCTTCACGTCCCGCGTAGACCCGTCCGATATCTACGTCGAGGGCATCACTCGGATCGCCAAGCGCGACATCGAGGTCGCGCGCGACTTAGGGTACGTCATCAAGCTGGTCGGCATCGGCAGTGACCTGGGCGACGCACTGCAAATGCGCGTTCACCCTGTCCTGCTGCCGAGGGCGCACCCGCTGGCCTCGGTGGACGGCGTCTACAACGCCGTCTTCCTGCGCGGCGACGCCGTGGGCGACGTCATGTTCTACGGGCGCGGCGCGGGCAGCCTGCCGACCGGCAGCGCCGTGGTCGGCGACATCATCGAGACCGCCCGCAACATCCGCCGGGGCGCGACGGGCCGACTCGGCTGCACCTGCTACAATCAGAAACCCATCCTGCCGATGGACAGCCTGGAAACGAACTATTACGTCCGCCTGCTCGCCCACGACCGCCCGAAAGTCCTGGCGAGTCTGGCCTCCATCTTCGGCGACTTCGACGTAAGCATCGAGAGCGTCGTCCAGCGCGCCCACCCCGACGGCGACGCCGAGATCGTCTGGATCACTCACCGCTGCGTGGAGGCCAACTTCCGCTCCGCCCTGGACGTGATCTCCCGCCTGGAGATCGTCACCGGCATCCAGAACTGGATTCGCGTGGAGGAATGACCATGCACAGCAACCCTAACATCAAGCCGCCCCTGCCCGTGCAGATCGGCCCTTACACCGCCACCCTGCGTATCCACCGTGATGAGCGCGGCGTCGCCTGGGTAGATGAAAGCAACGTCAAAGTCATTGAAGTCGTTCTGGATCACGTGCAGGGATGGTCGCCGGATAAAATCCATGAGGAACACTCCCATCTCTCCCTGGCCCAGATTAACTCCGCCATCGCTTACTACTATGACCACACGCAGGAAATTGATGACCTGATGCGGCAGTGGGACGAGGAGTACCAGCAGGGCCGGGCGCAGACCTTTGACGGCCCGACACGCGCGGAGTTGACGGCGCGCTTGCAGAAGCGCCGGGAGTTGCAGGCGGTTCCCTGATGATCACGCTGTACATGGATGTACACGCTCCAGAGGCGATCACGCGCGCCCTGCGACGGCGCGGCGTGACCGTCATCACCGCGCAGGAGGATGGCACGGCAGAGTTCGATGACCCGCCGCTGCTGGACCGTGCGACCCAACTCGGCTGCCTCCTGGTGACACAGGACAAGCATTCTCTCGCGGAGGCGGCAAAGCGGCAGGAAGGGGCAGCGCACTTTGCGGGCATCATCTATGCGCCACAGGACACGGCCTTGATCGGCACGTACATCGAGGATTTGGAACTCATCGCACTGGCCGGTACGCCGGAAGAATACGCGGACCGCTTGCGGTATCTGCCGCTTTGAGGAACCTCCGTGTTTGAGATGGCGATCTATTTTGTCCTGTGCTACACAGCCACCGCCATCATCATAGGCGTCGCGCGTAAGCGCGTCAGCACGAAGTCTCGACGGTGGGGGTGGCTCTTGCTTCTGCTCCCGATCTTGCCTTATGCCTGTGTGGCCTGTCAGACGGCTCTCTTTGGCCGTGTCCTGCTCCCTGCGACGCATGAGGCGCTGCGCTATGATGATGATGGGCAGCAGATCAGCTCGTACAAAGTTCTTTACATCAGCCCTTGGGCGGCTCAAGTCTATGTCATCCTGCACGAGCCTGTGACTGATTATGATTTGTCGACGATGCGGGAATACCCATTGGGCTGAGTAACCGTCAGTTTTTGTAAATTATAAGGCAGTGCGGTAGGCATCTGAGGCTTCGGGTAACATGGAAGTACCACCAACCAGTTTAGGAGACCCTTATGCCTACCGCCTGCCAAGCCTATTATACCGTTTCTGCCGTCCGTGAACGCCTCTGCACCATGCTCAAGAACGTGTCCAAGCCGCAACTTACCAACCTGAGCCTGCTCACCTTCGGCCTGTTCGCCGCCGCGAACTGCCAGCTGCCGCGCATCGCTGCCAAGCTGCCCCTGCTCACCGGCGCGGCCAGTCTCACGCAGCGGCTCCGGCGCCTGCTGATGAACGCGGCCATTCGGCCGACTAAACTCTACCAGCCGGTCGCCAGCTTCCTGCTCTCGTGCTTCACCGGCGGCCCCGTGCGCCTGATCCTGGACGCCACTGATCTGGGCGGCAGGTTCCCTGTCCTGTTCGTCGCCGTCGCCTATCGAGGGCGCGCTCTGCCGCTGCTGTGGCGGATGCTTCCCGCTATGGGATGCAGCGCGTTCAGTGAGCAGAAGGCACTGCTGGACGACGTTTCGGCGCTCGTACCGCCGGGCGTGGCCGTGACGCTGCTGGCGGACCGCGAGTACGGCAGCGTGGAGATGACGCGCTGGTGCCTAAACCACCGATGGCACTTCTGCCTGCGGCTCAAGAGGAGCCGCTGGTTTACTCAGACCCATGGCAAAAGGCGGCAGATCGCCTCGCTGCCGCTGTCGCCGGGCGGGAGGCTGTTTGTGGCGGGCATCCGATTGGCCCCCCTGCCGGAACAAGCCCTGAGCCTCTGCTGCGGCTGGAGCCGGGACAACAAGGACGACGAGCCGTGGTACATCCTGAGCGATCTGCCTGCGGATCATCATGTGCTGGCGGCCTACGCCACCCGGTTCCACATTGAGGAGATGTTCCGGGACCTGAAGGAGTTCGGCCTCCGGCTGGAAACGACCCACTTGCACGACCCGGAGCGCGTCTCCCGCCTGCTGCTGTGCGTGTGCCTGGCGCATGTCTGGCTGATGAACGCGGGCGTCTGGGTCAGCAAGCGGGGCCTGCGGCGTCAGGTAGACCGGCACAAGGTGCGGCAGTTGAGCTATTTTCAGATCGGCTGGCGTTTTTTGCAGAAACTCCTGGCGTGCGGGCTGCCACTCCGGTGTGAAATGGCCGCCTACAAGTGAAAAAACTGACGGTTACTCAGCCCATTAGGTTATGAAGTCGGCTACACAGTTGATTTGATGCACACCTCCATAGGCTGGGCGCATAGATCGGGTGACGGCTTTGACGTCACGGATTGCGTATGGTCGGATGTCGGCAATGCCGATGGGAACGTCTTCCCGCCTTATCCGGCAGACGATGAATGACGAGCAACAGTTATGCACCTGAAAATTGACCAAATCCCGCGTCATGTGAACGGCAAAATCTGGGCGGCGCTGATTGCGCCCCGGCCCATCGCGCTTGTCTCCACACGGGATGAGGCGGGGACGCCGAACATCGCGCCGTACAACTCGTTCGCGGGGCTGGCGACGTACCCGGCCATGCTGGGCGTCTCGTTCAGCCAGCGCGATGGCGGGCCGAAGAACACGCTGGCGAACATCAAGGCGACCAACGTGTTCGTTATCAACCTGGTTCCCCGGTATCTGGCGGATGTCATGAACGCCGCCGCCGAGGGGACGGAGACGCGCGACGATTTCGCACGGCTGGGGCTGACTCCATTGCCGGGCGTGACAGTTGATTGCCCGTGCATCGCCGAAAGCCCGGCGGTGTTGGAGTGCCGCGTGACGGCGATCCATCCGTTGCCGCCGAGTAAGTGCGAGTTCGTCGTCGCCGAGATCACGGGCGTACATATCCGGGACGAGTTCGTGACCAGCGACCAGGGCTTCGACCCGATGGCCGCCGACCTGCTCGCCAGCGTCGGCGCGGAAGATTACCTGTCCCTGAACGGCGAGACGCTGTTCCTGCCGAAGACATGGGGATAAGCCTCTTGTTCTTTCTTAACCCTCTCCTTTCGGAAGGAGAGGGTGGCGCGGCTTGCCGTGCCGGGTGAGGTATCCTTCAACACTATGCGACAAGGAATCATCAACCACTACCGAGAGTACCTGCCGGTCACGGACGCGACGCCCATCGTCACGCTCTGCGAGGGGGACACGCCCCTGATCCCCGCGCCACGGCTCGCACAGGCTATCGCGCCGAGTCTTCAGATTTATTTGAAGTATGAGGGCATGAATCCGACCGGGTCGTTCAAGGACCGGGGCATGACCATGGCGGTCACGAAGGCCGTGGAGGACGGGGCGCGGGCGGTCATGTGCGCGTCCACCGGGAACACCAGCGCCGCCGCCGCCGCCTATTCCGCCCGCGCCGGGGTGGAATGTGTGGTCCTGCTGCCCAACACGGATGTGGCCCTGGGCAAGCTCTCCCAGGCGCTCATTCATGGGGCCCGAGTCATCGCCGTGGAAGGCACGTTCGACGATGCCCTGCGGCTGGTCCGCGAGATCACGGCCCTGTACCCGCTGGCACTGGTCAACTCGGTCAACCCGTACCGCATCGATGGGCAGAAGACGGGGGCCTTTGAGGTCTGTGACGCGCTCGGCGACGCGCCGGACTTCCACGCCATCCCCGTCGGCAACGCGGGCAACATCACGGCCTACTGGAAGGGTTACAAAGAATATCAGGCCGCCGGGAAAAGTCAAAAACTGCCCAAGATGCTCGGCTTCCAAGCCGCCGGCGCGGCCCCATTGGTGGACGGAGCGCCCGTGCTGCGGCCCCACACCATTGCCACGGCCATTCGCATCGGCAACCCGGCGTCCTGGCAGGCCGCCATCGCGGCGCGGGATGAGTCCGGGGGAGTGATTGACAAGGTCACGGACGAGGAGATACTGGAGGCGTATCAGATGCTGACCACGCTCGAAGGCGTCTTCGCCGAGCCGGCCTGCGCGGCCCCCGTCGCCGGTCTCAAAAAGCTCTACGCCTCCGGCTACTTCCGGGATTTTGACGGCGCGACCGTCGCCGTGACACTCACCGGGCATGGCCTCAAGGACCCGGACCGGGCACTCAAGACTGCGCCCCATCCCGTCACCGTCGCGGCCACGCGAGACGCCGTGGTCCGCGCGCTGGGGTTTTAGGCATGGACGAGATGACGCCGCGCCGCGTGGAGATAGACGAGGAGCTGTCGGGCCGCCTCGCCCATGTCCGCACACGGGAGCGGGTTCGCGGCCTGCGGAAGCGTGAATGGGTCTTTCTTAGCATCTTTCTCGTCGTGGCGATTGCCAGTTACTTCAACTTCCGGCGCGTCATCGTGTCGGGCCGCTCCATGGAGCCGACGTACCAGAACGGCGAGGCGCTGATCATGTGGAAGCTCGCGCCCCGCGACCGGCTGAAGCGCGGCGACGTGATCGTCTTCCGGCAGGGTGGGGACGAACTCATCAAGCGGATCGTCTACATCAGCCCGCCCGGTGAGGTCGGGCACTACCCGCCGCCGGGCTTCCCGACGACCTACTCCAACCCGGCGGGCTGGTACATCCCTGCCGACGCGCCGCCGTGGGCGACGTTCGGACTGTACTTCTTTAAAATTCGTGCCGGGATGTCCCCGCCGCCGCCGCTGGGCAACACGATCTACGTCATGGGCGACAACTTCCCCGTGTCCGATGACAGCCGACACTTCGGGCCGATCAGCCCGTCCCAGGTCCTGGGCCGCATCATCCAGTAGGTTGGTGTGTTTGCCGATAATGCCTGTCATGGTACATACAGGCATGGTTACGGGGTTAAGGGTGGGGCCGGGCATCACGCCGACGTTGCCGTTCCGGTCCGGGCGGCGGGACCGCGTCGCGCTGCTGGTCTGGCTGCCGCTGGCGTTGATTCTCTGGGCGAATGTGAAGTGCGTCGTCGTTCACGGGCATTCGATGGAGCCGTCTTACCACACGGCGCAGATGGTGTTTGTGTGGAAGGGCGTTCCCACGGCGGCTCTGAGACCGGGGGATGTGGTGGTGTTCCGGGGGGCGGACGGAGTGGAGATGATCAAGCGCATCGCCCTGATCCACACCGGCCCGATCACGCAGATTCGCAGCCTGTACTACACCCACGACGGCTCGCACACCCCGGAGTCGCTGGGGCTGGTCTTTGCGCCCTATCTGGCCTCCGTGGACATGGGCCAAAGCGCCCCGCCTGCCGCCGACCGAGACATCTATGTGATCGGCGACAACTACGATGACTCTTATGACAGCCGCGATTACGGGCCGATCAGCCCGCGCCAGATTTTGGGAAAGGTGATTTTTTGACCGAGCCTGAGTCTTACGCCCCCGTCCTGACCACGGACATCCCCGGCCTGCCCAAGTTCACGACCGGCAAGGTGCGTGATGTGTACGACCTGGGGGACGCCCTGCTGCTCGTCGCCACCGACCGCATCTCGGCCTTCGACGTCGTCCTGCCCGTGGGCATCCCGGACAAGGGCCGCGTCCTGACGCAGTTATCCCGATTCTGGTTCGCCCAGACGCAGGGCATCGTCCCCAACCACCTCATCACGGCCAACGGGGATGCCATCGCGCGCCGTCTGTCAGAGGCCAGCGTCGCGGTGACGGATCAATTGCGGAAGACTCTGGCAGGAAGAACTTTACTGGTTGAGAAGTGTCGCGCCCTGCCCATCGAGTGCGTCGTGCGCGGCTACCTGTCCGGCTCGGCCTGGAAAGAATACCAAACGCGGTTCGCCCACGGCGGCGAAGTGCGGCTGTACGACCTGCCGCTCCCATCGGGCCTGCGGGAAAGCGACCGGCTGCCCACGCCGCTTTTCACGCCCGCGACCAAGGCGGAGATGGGGGCGCACGATGAAAACATCACCTTCGAGCGTGCCGTCACGCTGGTCGGGCGGGAGGTCGCCGAGGAGGTGCGCGACCGGAGCGTGGCGCTGTACGCCTTCGCCCGCGACCACGCCGCCGAGCGTGGGATATTGATCGCCGACACCAAGTTCGAATTCGGCCTGCGCGACGATGGGGCGTTGATCCTGATTGATGAGGCGCTGACGCCGGACTCGTCGCGCTTCTGGGACGCCGCGCAGTACCGTCCGGGCCGCCCGCAGCCGTCCTTCGACAAGCAGTTCGTTCGGGACTATCTGGAGACGCTGGACTGGGACAAGGCCGCGCCCGGCCCCCCGCTGCCGCCGGAGATCGTCGCCAAGACTGCGCAAAAGTACCGCGACGCCTACCGCCTGCTCACGGGACACGCTCTGCCGGAAGACTGAAAGCGATTCAGCCTCCTGCCCGCCTCAGATGCCCGACGGAGTGGATGGCGGGGGATATGGGCGAGTCGGCCAGCACCAGGATGCCCAGCCCGGCCTGATCGGCGATCTCGCAGGCGTCGGCAACGGACACGGTGACGATCAAGTTGCCGCGCGTCTCCATACGCCCCGCGAACCGGTGCGCGGCGGCGGACCGGGTGAAACAGGCCAGGCCACGGACCGCGTCCAGGTAGACGCACCCGAAGGAATTCGTCGGCAGGTGGTGAACCAGGTATAACTCGCGTGGAAAATGGCGTCGGGACAAGGTTGCTCTCCTTCTCACATCGTGAGGGTTCATTGTAACCCGGCTGTGTCCCCGCGCGCCATAGGCAAAATTACGGGTTTCCGCCATGCCGGCGAACAATCTTTTCAGCGATGGTGGTTTGGAAGACACGATCCTTGAGATCGGGGGACGGGTGTGGACCGTGAGGGCTGTTCCTGATGCCGACGCCCTGCTGGCGAACGTCCAGACCGATGCGGACCTGGCCGCGTTTCCCTATGGGTTGCTGCTCTGGCCGTCGGCGGTGGCACTGGCCCAATGGCTCACGGATCGGCCGGAAGTCGTGCAGGGGCGGCGTGTTTTGGAACTCGGCTGTGGCCCCGGCTTGCCCGGCATGGTCGCCCGACAACAGGGCGGCGTGGTGACGCAGACGGACTATCAGGATGCGCCGCTGGAACTAGCCCGTGAGAACGCGCTCCGCAACGGCATCAGCGGTATAGACTCCCTCATCGGTGACTGGCGGGGCTTTCCCGAGCTGCCTCCGTTCCCGCTGGTCATCGGCTCGGACATCCTGTACGAGCGCGCCCTGCACCCCGCCTTGCGGGCCCTGCTGCCGCGCCTGATCCTGCCCGGAGGGACTCTGCTTCTCGCCGACCCCCTCCGCCCGCAGTCCGCCGTGTTTGTGGACGCGCTGGCGCAGGACGGGTGGGACGTGGGCATGGACACTCAGGAGATCGCCTGGCGGGGCGAGACGCGGGAGATCGCGCTCTTCACCGCCAGGCGGTACGATACGCCTCACACAGAGGGCACACGCTAGAGCAGGTGGCCCCGACCGCGCTCGGCCTCCTGGTTGTGCCGAAAGGCGTCGGCGCTCAGGGGGGCCATCGAGCAAAGCGACACACGGTCCCACTCCTGCGTGTCCAGCTTCGCCGAAAACAGGGCGCGCAGCCGCGCCAACACAAATTCCAATCCTTTCTTCATCGTTCTTTCCTTTCCGTATACAAACTCACTCGTCGTCCTGCCCGACGGTGGCCCGGATCAGAGCGTAGACCTGTCGCAGCAACAGGGTGCGCCGCTTCGCCGGGACCTGCGCCAGTTCACGGGCGATGAGCAGGAGCGCCTGCTGGTCCGGCGTCTTCGGGCTGGGCTCGAAGGCCTCCAGCGCCTTGGCGAACTCGTGCTTGCCCGCATAGCGCAGCCACGCCGCCGCCGGTTCGCCGACGGCGGCAGCAAACTTGATCAGCGTCTTCTCGGCCGGGGGCTTGCCGCGCGCCATGTCGGCGATCTGGTTGTAGCCGATGTCCAGCCGCTCACCCGCCGCCCGCGCCGAGAGGGGCTTTCCGGGTGCGCCCAGTTCGGCCAGCACCCGCTGGGTCTGCCGCTGCAACTCGTCCGTCTTCGCCATCAGTCGTCTCGGCCCCGTGTCTCTTTTCTGTATTATACCACTGTTGTCAACAATTCCGACACTGTTAACAACAACATTTATCTGTGCGCAGTTCCGCCTATCGAACAACACACAGGTCTCACGATTCCTTTGAGGCCGTTGCCCCTGTCCATTCAAAAAGAAAAGCCCACCGTGGATGGTGGGCTCGCTTAACTCTGACGTTCAGACCACTGTGGGTAGGGCACGGCGCGCAGCCGCCTCACCCTTGCGTCGGTAGTCACCGCGGGAAAGCAGTTTTTCCAGAAACACATACAAAACGATGAACAGATAGCGACTGCCCATCTCCTTGATTTTTAGCTTGGAGACGCCCGTGGTTCGGTTGTACCAATTGGTCGGCACAACGGTCCAGGAGTATCCACGGACAATCGCCTTCAGGGGGAGTTCCACGGTGAGGTTGAAGTGGCATGCGAGGACCGGCGCGGCACCGGCGATGACCTCGCGGCGGTAGCACTTGAACGCATTGGTAATATCGTTGTACTTCAAGCCGAAGAGGCTTTTGACAAAAGTGTTCGCCATCCTGTTGATCAGCAACTTGTGCTGGGGGTAGTCTACCACGCGCGCGCCGTGCATGAAGCATGAGCCGAAGACGCACTCATATCCCTCCTCCAGCTTGTGGTAATACTTGACGACGTCCTGCGGGTCGTCGGAGGCGTCCGCCATGACGATGCACACGGCGTCGCCGCTGAACTGCTCCAAGCCCGTCTGGAGGGCGTAGCCAAAGCCACCCTGTTTCAAGTTGTTGACGTACCGAACCTCGTCAAACTGAGCCGAGAGGCGCGTTAGGACGGCTTCCGTCGCGTCAGCGCTGTGGTCATTGACGACTAATATCTCGTGGGGAATCTGCTCGGCGGCGAGCGCAGTGTGCAGCGCGCTCACCGTATCTGCGATGCAGTCTTCTTCATTGTGGGCGGGAATGACGAGTGAGAGTTTCATGCCTGGGCCTCCACAGTCCAGCGGTCGACGTTCTTGGCGTAGATGTCTTCCAGCAGCTGCTGGACATTGTACTCCTGTTGCCAGTCCGGGTAATGAGATTGAAACTTGCGGATATCGCTGACGTACCAGATGTGGTCCCCAACACGGTTCGTTTCCGTGTAGGTCCAGTTCAGAGTCTTACCGGTGATCTGTTCACAAAGTGAGATCGCCTCCAGCATGGAACAGTTGCTGTGGCGCGATCCGCCCATGTTGTAGACCTCTGCAATGCGGGGGGCTTTGTAGAAGTGGTGAAAGGCGGAAACCAGGTCGTGGCTGTGAATGTTATCGCGCACCTGCTTGCCCTTATAGCCGAAGATCGTATAGGGCCTGCCGGTGGCGGCGCAGCGCATCAGATAGGACAGGAAGCCGTGCAGAGCCGTACCCGAATGGTTCGGCCCCGTCAGGCAGCCGCCCCGGAAGACGGCGGTCTTCATGTCAAAGTAGCGACCGTACTCCTGCACCAGCACGTCGGCGGCCACCTTGGATGCCCCGAAGAGCGAGTGCTTGGACTGATCAATGCTCATGGACTCGTCAATGCCTGGGGCGAAGGGGTGGGTTGGGTCGATCTCCCAGCGCGTCTCCTGCTCGATCAGCGGGAGCCGGTTGGGCGTGTCGCCGTACACCTTGTTGGTGGAGGTGAATATGAACACCGCGTCCGGGCTGAATTTGCGCGTCGCCTCCAGCAGAACCAGGGTGCCGTTGGCATTGATTGTGAAGTCGGTCAGAGGCTCGCGGGCGGCCCAGTCATGGGAAGGCTGGGCGGCGGTATGAACGACTACGTCAATACGCTTCCCATGGTCGCGGAAAGCGTTCTCAACCGCCGCCTGATCGCGGATGTCGCAGGAGACGTGATGGTACTGATCGGGGAAGCGTTTAGCCAGGGAGCTTTGATTCCAGGCCGTAGAGGCTTCGTCACCGAACAGGACGCGGCGCATATCGTTGTCAATGCCGATGATCTCAAAGCCCTTACGGGCGAAGAAGTCAACTGTCTCGGAGCCGATCAGACCGGCGGAGCCGGTGACGAGTGCGACGGGCATGGCGATCCTTTCTTGTGCCTCGGCTACAGCCAAAGGTAACGGACGAGGGATTCGGACCCGCGAATCCAGTTATGAATGTCTTCCAGCGTCCTGCGTGGCATACGCTGCGGCACCCAACCCGTCGCTTCCGTGACCAGCGCGTTGTCTGTGACGTAGAGTTTCAGGTCCGAAGGCCGGTTTTCCGGGACTTCGTTGATCGGGACCACTTGGCCTGTGATCTCACGGCAGAGGTCCGTTGTTTCCCGTAGGGAGAGACTGGAGGCGACGCCGCCGCCGACGTTGAAGGTCCGACCCGCCAAGAGGCCGAACTGCGAAAGCTGGAGGTCCATTAAATCTGCCAGGTCGTCAATGTGCATGAGGTCACGCACCTGCTTTCCGGTGCCTCCCCAGCCGATGTAGCTCAGCCCTTTGTTGAAGTGATGCATCGCCACCCACAGGGCGAATACGCCTTGGTCCACTTTACCCATCTGCCAGGGGCCGGTCAACACGCCGCATCGGTTGATGATGAACCGCAGACCGTACATCGCCCCATACTCCTGAATCAGCAGTTCGGAGCAGAGCTTGGTCGCGCCATAGAGTGACCGCGCGCCCTCGAGTGGAAAGGACTCCGCGACCCCCCGCTCAGACATCCCGGTCAAAGTCTGCCCGGAGCTGATTGCGAAGCGCGTCTCATTCTCATTGGTCCCGATGCTGTTGAGGGTCGGCACGGGGTAGACACGGCTGCTGGAGAGGAAGATCATGTCCGCCCCGCAGCGCCGGGCGAGTTCCAGGCAGTTGACAGTCCCGACCAAGTTCGTGTTAATGAGGTAGTCCGGGGCCTCTCCGTAGCCTGCCAGCACGGAGGGCTCCGCCGAGCATTCCAGGATCAAGCCGACCTCGTTGACCCGCAGGTCTTCGGGGTTGCGGATGTCGCCGTGCCGGAACTCGACCCCGGCCTCACGCAGCCGGGGCAAGTTGGCCTCGGAGCCGCGCCGTTTCAGGTTGTCAATGGCGATCACGCGGCTGTCGGGCGAATGCCCTTTGAGCCAGAGCGCCAGATTGGACCCGACAAACCCTGCCCCCCCGGTCACGACCACGGTTTGATAGTTCCAGTTGCTCATAAAATGGTATGCAATTCCTCGTCAGTTTTGTGCGGCAACGGATGACGTTCCGGTTTTGACATGAGACAGAAAATATTGCGTGCGCACGGCAGGGCGAAAGGGACCTTCGTGGGAGACATCGAGAAGATGGAGGCGCGCGATTATCTGACTAGGATGTGGATACAAATAATGAAGATCGGCAGGATTCACCTTCGGGTAGTCGTAGACGCCTGGGGCGCTTGTGTTCAACTCGCTGGACAACTGCCTGATGTTCCCCAGCCCGTCGCCGTAGGCATGCAGAAAGTTTTCGGTAAAGATCAGCATGACACAGGCGGTGGCGACAACCAGAAATTTTCTTGCGTTGATATCGCCCACCAGTTTTCCGTTTCCCGTTCGCCCGCGCTGTAACCAGAGCATCAACTGGGCGTCTGAGGCCAAACGAGTGTAGGCAGCGTGAACGATCGTGATGAGACAGATGGCGACCCCGATCCAAAAGAAATTGGAGACATTCGTGTAACGGTCCGCAAGCGCCTGCTGCCACCCGAAGGTGAGACGACCATAACCCATCAGAGCGTCGTTCAAGACACTGAATAGGGACAGCGTCATCCAAGGCAGACACACCCGCCACAAGGGTGAAGCTCTCATGTCCCTGTCAATTTTCCGCATATTCGCTTCGAGCCGCGCCTCACGCACCAACCATATGCTCAGCGAAAAAAAGATGGCCAGCCCAATCATTCCGATATGCACGGCGGCATGAGAGTCGTCCCGCCCCGCCACCGGCGTCCCGATCCAAGCGAACACATAGCGCAAGTAGTCGCCGAAATGATGCAGGACATAGCCCAGGTGGGACTGAAGCGGCATCTGATACGCATAGAGGGCAATCGAGAGAGCGCCGCAAATGGACCAGATGGACATCATGGCCCGACTCCAGACGTTGCGCTGCAGTAGCATCCCGCACACAATCGCGGCCCAGAGGCACATACCACTCGCCAGTGAGAACGTCGTGACCACCGCCCCGATGATGCCGACGCTCAGACCGAGCCACTTGCCCGTCCATTTGGTGACCGCCCATACCGTGAGCAGAACGAACACATCCACCAGGAACCACTGCAGCTGGAACCCCCAGATCCAGTTGAACCCCTGGTCGGCGGAAAAGAGGAAGATATTTGCCAAAACCATCGCCGCCAGTCTCACGCTCCTTGTTACCAGCGATTGCCCAAGCAGACACCAAACAAGAAAGCTCGAGAGGAGTGCCAGACCAAAATTGGCCCAAATCTCTTTGACTACACTCCACCCGCCACATTTTGCCAACAGGAGATAACACAAACGGGGAAACACCATGCGGTGTTCATTGTGGGGCGACCAGAAATCCATGAAGGTGAACCCACCCGTGTGCAACTTTAAAATGAGCGGGACTGTTTCCCATTCATCCCAGTAAGGAATCTCCGTGCTGTAACGCCGGATGAAAGATGCCATCAGCAGCGGCGGGAACACAATGAAAAAAGCTGCAGCAACTGTCAGGCTGGGCCTTGCGAAAGTCGGATGTCCACCATGAGTGACATCCTGCTGAGTACGCCCTTTCATAGAGTTGATGTTATGTATGGTGCTCATACAGCAGAATGAGGCAAAGTACCCAGGAATGGTCCCAATGAAACCACTCAGCAGCGACTTGTTAGGGATTTGCTTGTTAGGAATTTGCTTGCCGCTCAGGCAGTTGCTCGATGGAGATCGTCCGATGAGACGGCGGGAGCCAAGTCATATAGCTGACATTCGGGAACCGGGTCGGCGCCAACTCCGACTGGGGCGTAAGTGTGATAAAGTAGTCATAGCGGATACTCGGTACATCGTTCGTGAAGTAGCTGTGCCCTGCCATCGGCCAGGCCGGACGGACGACGGCATGGCCGGCACCGGGGGGGTTGGTGATGCGGTGGTCATTGTAGTATCCGGTCTGCTCCAGCTGCGTCCAGCCGTCATACTCGAACCCCGCCATGATGTCGGTGCGGGGCACCCCGGACTTGGTCAACTCCGTCGCCGCCGCCAGGCGGGCACGCCCCATCGCCAGATAATCGTGCGTCGTCGCGATTCCATACAGCGCGAACAGGGCGAGGGTGATCCCGCCGGCCGCCGCCACTCGCTCCCCGACCTGCCCCTGTTGATGTCTGAGGACCGCGAAAACTGCGGCCGGCAGCACAAAGATCAGGTAGCGGTCGAAGCACCCATCGGTACTCATCCGCAGAACCAGCAGAGGCACATAACACAGGGAGTACAGGAGCCACAGCCGCATCAGCGCGGGTGTGGGCGTGACCGGCTCATGCCGGCCTTGCCGTCGCTCCTGGAAATAGTCAATGCACGTCGCCAGCAGCAGGCCGACGAAGACGTAGACGGCCACTGACAGCGCCACGCAGACGCCCTTCGGAAGCGTCACCGGCTGATCGCCAAAGGATGTCACCCATGCGCCGATGGTCCCGTGAGTGGTGATAATGTTGCCCATCCAGGGGGCCAGGAAGGTGCGGCCGCGCCACAGGGCAAAGGGGACCACGACCGCCAGGAACGTGGCGGACAGGACCAGTCCCGGCCTCCTGCGTGCCAGTGGCCGCCAGGCGGGGAGCGCACAGGCAACGGCCGGGAGGGCCAGGAGCAAGGTGGTCAGAAACAACGGCCTGAGCGGGGAGAGGGACTGCGGTAGGCCGCGGAGCAGGGCCTTGATCCCCTGCGTCGGTCTCTCGATGATGCTGTAGGGCTGCTGCTTGAACCAGTGCATGCACCAGAGCGCGACAGCCACGGTCACGAGCCAGAGCAGCAGCGTGGTCACCACGAAGCGGCGGTCGGCGCGGCGCAACCACGCCAGGTAGGGCAGGAACGCGCCCGGCGCGATCCAGTCGATCTGCCGGATCGTCCCACCGAGCAGTCCACTGATGACCAGCAACGCAAGCCAGCCTCCAGCCTGGGTTGGGAGAGGGGCGTCCGCTGTCTCCAGGGCGCGGTCGGCGGCGTAGAGACAGAGCAGGAAGAAGAAAAACCCCGGCACGTCGGACATGAACGAGGCGGCCAGTGGCGTGAACACCGGGCTGAGGGTGACGGTCAGCGCGCCGAAGGCCGCGAGGCGCGGGGCGAGTCCGGCCCGCCGCCCCAGGACATAAAGAAGGGCGGCGCACCCGGCGGCGAACGGCAACGTGGTCAGGCGGACCAGGGTGAAGGAGAAGCCAAACAGTCGAATCCACAGGGCGGCCCAGTAGGCCTGCACCCCGATCATGGCGGTCGCCCAGCCGTTATAGGTCAGATGACCCGTCCGCGCCAGCTCCCGCGCGGTCCAGGTGTAGGACCAGTCGTCGTTGACCCCCATCTCCAGCACGGGCACCGTCGCCAGCACGCTGACGGCGACGAGGAGCGCGCAGATCAACGGCAAACGACGGTTCGCCGCCGCTGCGGGCGGTCGCGCGATGGGGCTTTCCTGTGGGTCAGAGACGTGTTGGAGCATGATCACCGTGTGGGAATGCCGGTCACTATGACGTGACCCAGCCTACCCAAACGGACGGCGATTCAAACGCGGACTGCCTAGACGCCGACCGGCTCCCGTTCTTCGGCCTCGGCGGCCTCGCCGTTGACCAGGTCGGCGGCCTGGGTCATGCGGCCCTTGTCGGCGGCCTGGGCGTTGGCGCGGGCCTCCGTCGCGCCCTGCGCCATCTCCGCCACCGACTTGGTGTGGACACGGGCCGCGCCTTCGGTGTGGATCAACTTGACGCGGGTGCCGTCGGCGACGGCGTCGGCCAGGCGCTGCCGCGCGCCGGGGATGGCGTCGGCGTACTGCGGCAGCCACTCGGCCTGCGCGACCAGCATCTCGTCGGCCATCTGCCAGACCTCCTCCGGGGCGCAGACAGCCCCCACCAGCGGGTCGTGCAGCATCGCCTGCTTGAGCAACGTCACGTCGCCGCGCACCGCCGCCTCCTTGCCCATCTCCTGCACCCGCACGCTGGCCGAACAGGTCGCGGCGCACGCCAGCGGCAGGTCGCCGACGACCGGCATATTGATCCCGTTCCGGTCCACGTAGCCGGGAATCTCAATCACACACCCGTCGGGCAGGTTGGTGATGTGGCCCCGGTTGACTACGTTGAAGTGCCCCCGGTAGGTGCGGCCAGTCTCCAGTGCCTCGATGATGTACGAGCCGTGTTCCTCGGAGCGGTTTTCGGGAGTGAACTTGGGCGGCTCCTGGGACAGCCAGTTCGGGAAGTCCGTCTCGAACCAGTTCCGGCCCTCCGTGCAGACGCGCAGGTAGCCGCCGGTCTCCCCGTTGATCCAGGAGTCCAGGCTGATCCAGTCGCTGATCTCGCCGACGCGCTTGCGGTACCAGGGCAGGTACTCGGACAGATGCCCGTTGCTCTCCGTGCTGTAATAGCCGAAGCGCTTCAGCACGTCCAGACGTACCTTTTCGTCCCGCTGGAAATCTTCCACGGCGGCCATTTTCTCGTACAGGCTGGGTATCATGTCCCGGCCGCGCCACTGCGCCTTCAGGCACCAGGTCTGGTGGTTGATGCCCGCGAACACCACGTCCACGTCGTGCCGAGACAGCTTCTCATCAGCGCCGATCAGACCCTCCGCCCGCGCCCACTGCTCGACCGCCCGGCTGACCTGCCAGTGCGCGCCCTGGACCCCGTGGCACAGGCCGACGGTCGGCACGCCCCCGTACTCGTTGCAGGCCCAGGTCAGCATCGCCATCGGGTTGGCGTAGTTGAGCAGCCGCGCACCCGGCTTGGCGACCTCGCGGATGTCCTTGCAGAAGTCCAGCAGGGCCGGGATGCCGCGCTGGGCGTACATCAGGCCGCCCGCGCAGAGGGTGTCGCCGACGCACTGGTCCACGCCGTACTTCAGGGGGATGTCAATGTCGGTCTGGAACGCCTCCAGGCCGCCCTGCCGGATCATGCACAGGACGTAGTCGGCGTCGGCGACGGCCCGGCGGCGGTCGGTCGTGGCTTCCACCGTCGCGGGCAGGCCGTTGGCCGCGATGTCGCGCCGTGCGAGCTGCACGACCATGTCCATGTTGTGTTCGGACAGGTCCGTCAGCGCGAACATGGTGTCCGCGAGTTCGGGGACAGTGAGGATGTCCTGGATCAGCCGGCGGGTGAAGCCGACGGAACCCGCGCCGATCATGGCGATGCGTAGTGGCATGGTTGTTTCTCCTGGGGTTTTGCGTGATCGCTACTCATAGCGGTAGACAGTGCATTGCGAGATCGAGGGACGGTAACTGCTGAACCGCCAGCTATTGCCCTGGTCCGTCTCGTCGCCGTTCAGCCGCCGTCCGGGAATCCACCGGTCGCCTACGAACGTTCCTTCTTCCACGGGGCCGATTCCGGCATACTTGGGCCCGGCGGTCAGGGGCCGGAACTGCACCCGGAAGCCGCTGCCGGCTCCGATAAACTCGTCCGGCCCCGTCTGGATGACCAGCCCGTGGCCCAGGGAGGCGGTCCGGCCGAAGACCGAGTCCAGCGAGATGTCCACTTCATAGTTTCCCATGTCGCAGGTGACCGAGGGATGATCCGTATCCAGGACAAATCCCGTCGTCTGCCCCAGCCCCTGGTGCGCGAGGAAGACCGGGGCGATCTGGCCCAGGAGATCGTAACTCTGGCTGAACGGCCCATCGCCGGGCGTGTGGTCAATGCCGAAGGGGGACGTCCCCAGCGCGTTGTAACGACCGATGGCCAGGAAGATGTTGCGAGCGCCGCCCTCGTCGCTGTTCATCTCCGGGATGAACAGCGTGTTGCCGAGGCGGGTGTAGAGATCGCAGCGCTCCTGGAAATTTCCGGCGTACAGGTCCGGCGCGAGGAGGTCAATGTGTGGGGCACCGGCCTTCCAGATATCCATCACCTGGGCCTCCGGGCAGCCGCTGGGGTAGTTGCCCGGCGGGGAGTCCATCGGGTCATTGAGCCAGGCATTGACGTAGAGCGGGATCGGGTACTCGGCCTTGCCGGCGGCGGCGACCGTGTCCACATAGCGCGCGTAGTGCCAGGCCATGAATATTTCGTCGGTCTTGGGCCCGGTCCCGAAGACCTGTTCCCAGGTGCCGGAAGTCCTGTGGCCGGCCCCCATCCAGAGGGCGCGCAGTTCCGGGACCAGGTTCAGATCGTTCTTCGTCAGGTAGTCCATCAGGGCCTGCGGGACCGGCCCGGCGTAGGCGGCGGCGGCGGCCTGGGAGCGATCCCGCGAGTCGCCCAGGATGCCGACCTCGTTCTCCACCTGCACCATCAGCACGGTGTGGTCGCGCCCGTCGAACTCGCGCAGGTGACGCATCAGGGCGGAGAAGGCGGCGGCGTCCGCTCCCCGGTTATCTGCCGAGAGGGTGCTTAGGACCTGCATCGGTGAGCCGTCCTGCCTCCGCGCACGTGGGAACCGGGCGTAGTCCTTCTTGACCCACAGCGGCTGGTAGCTCGACATCCCGTTCTTCCAGCTCGCCATCCACAGCAGGACCAGATGAAGATGATGCGCCCGAGCGCCCTCGATCAAGCCGTCCACGAGCGAGAAGTCAAAGACACCCTCCGTCGGCTCGACCTGCTCCCAGGAAACGGGGGTCAGTACGGTGTTCGCGTGCAGTTGGTTCATGTGGGGCCAGACATTCTGGTCCATGTAGGACAGGCTCGATGAGCTTGAATTCAGCACCTCACCGCCAAGCATCAGGAACGGCTTGCCGTCCACGACAAGTTGGGTGGCTGTCCCCTGTTGCCGTAGGGCCGGGGTGCCGGGGGGGAGGGGCGCGCCCGCCGCCGCGCCCGCCAGGCCCATGCAGGCGGCCACCGTGGCCAGGAGGGACAACTGAGTGAGGTCCAAGAGGGTGTCTCCTTCGCTGCCGGACATCGCCCTGATGCCGGAGAGTGTCGTTTTGTGAGTATTATACAGCCAGGATTTTCGCCTGACAAGGGGCTACATCATCCGAGGAGGGTCTCTTTGTGAATCACGCTCTGAAACAAGCCGCGCTCCTGCAGACCCTGACGAAGATCGCCGAGACGCGCAAGCCGGGGCCGCTCCCCACGGCCTCCGGCCAATATCTCAGCGGCGGGCTGGAGGTGCTCGCCCCCGGCACACCCTACCGCTGGGACGGACTGCGACGCGGCATTGACGCCGCTCACCCCTTCGTCGTGTTCCAGTACACACTGGCGGGGTGGGGGGCCTATGCCGAGGGCGGCGCGACCCAGCGCCTGACGCCGGGGGCGGCCTTCGCCGCCGTCCTGCCCTCGGCGCACGTCTACCACCTGCCCCCGGATTCGCCGGGCTGGACGTTCTGCTGGGTGATGTTCAACCACCCCTACGTCGTCGGGCGCGTCCGCGACCTGAAGGCCGAGGCAGGCCCGGTGACGGAACTCGCGCCCGACGGCGTAGGGGTGGCGCGGCTGGTGCGACTGTTCGAGGGGGCGTGTCAGGGGGGATTCGGCGATGCGTGGGCGCAGGAGGCGGCGCTGTTCGAGTTCCTGTGGGAGTACGAGCGGCACGAGCACGCGCGGCGCTATGCGCCGCCGGAGCGTGAGCGCCTGCTGTCGGAGGTGCGCCGGGAAGTCTTGGAGTGTCTGGACTGTGCGCCGGATGTGGCGCGGCTGGCGCGGGCGCGCGGGATGAGCCGCAGCGCCTTCAGTCACCACTTCAAGGCCGTCACCGGCCTGCCCCCGGCCCATTTCGTCATGCAGGTGCGCCTGGAGTACGCCGCGCGGCGACTGCGGGAGTCGGCGCAGACGCTGGAGGCGATCGCCACCGAAATGGGCTTTGCGAACGCGAACCATTTCGGGAAGGTGTTCCGCCGGCACTACCACCTCAGCCCCGGCGCGTTCCGGCGGCAGATGCGCTAGCGGGTCCGCAGCGCCCGGCTCAACCCGTCGCTGCGGGCAGAGCGGAGGGGTCGTCAATCACCGATGGTCTCTTGCGACGGAACGCCCTGGTTCAACTCCCCCTGCGCGCGCCGCCCCAGTGCCGTCAGGCCGTCACGCAAGCCCGACGGGTGCGCGTCACGGACTTGGCTGCCCATTTGTGTCTCCCCATCCTGGGGCGGCGGCAACGTCCGGTTGACCAGACGCAGTAGATCGGACGTTAGACCGGGAGCGACACCGTGGAACTTGGCGGCGAGGGCGGCGGGCAGGGAAAGCACACGCTCCGCCTCACCGCGCCGTGCCGCCTGGACGATCTCCCGCGCGGCCCGCTCGGCGCTGATGCTCAGCAGGGGCGCGTTGTCGCTGACGCTGAACCAGCCGTATTCGTCCGCCCGGTCGCCCTTGAACAACGCATGGTCATAGGACCCGGTCCGCAGCAGGCCCGGCGCGATGGTCGTCACCGTGATGCCGTCCCGCGCCAGCTCCGCCCGGAGGCCCTCCGATAGAGCCGTGGCCGCGAACTTGGCGCAGCTATACGGCAGCAGGTGCGGCACACTGACCTTGCCGCCGATGGAGGTGATGTTGACGATGCGCCCGGCCCGCCGGGCGCGCATCTGCGGCAGCACGGCCAAGATGGGGTGCAGCGTCCCCCAAAAGTCCACGTCCATGGCGTCCTGAAAATCCTCCCGCGTCATCGCCTGCGCCGGCCCGACGGCGATGATGCCCGCGATGTTGACGAGGATATTCACGCCGCCGAACCTCTCGGTCGCCGTGTCCACTGCCCGTTGCACCTGATCGGGGTCTGTCACGTCGCACGGAACGGCCAGCGCCTCCGCCCCCCGCTGCTGCAAATCCTGCCGGGCGCGTTCCAGTTCCTCCGCGTCGCGGGCGCACAGGACCAGCTGACAGCCCTGCGCGCCGAACTCGCGCGCCACGGCCAGCCCCAGCCCCCGTGACCCGCCGGTGATCAGCACGACCCTGCCCGTCAGGTCCGCCCCCCCGCGCCGCCCCCACAGCGCGCGGGCGGCGAGCCCAGCCCCGACGGCCAGAAGCAGTGCGTGCCGTGTTTTCATGGCTTCAGCACGATCTTGATGCAGTCGTCCTGCTTCTTGCTGAAGATGTCGTAGCCTTTGGCGGCCTCGTCCAAACTCATCCGGTGCGTGATGACGAACGACGGGTCAATGCGGCCCTGCTGGATGTGATCCATCAGCGTCGGCAGGTACTTGTGAACGTGCGTCTGGCCCATCTTGAACGTCAGGCCCTTGGCGAAGGCCGCGCCGAAGGGCATCTTGTCCAGGAAGCCGCCGTAGACACCGGGGATGGAGACGGTGCCGCCCTTGCGGCACGCCTGGATGGCCTGACGCAGAACGTCGGGCCGGTCCGTGGCCAATCGCAGCGCGCCCTTGACGAAGTCGTAGATTTCGCCGGGAGAGGTGCCGTGCGCCTCCAGCCCGACGGCGTCAATGCAGTGGTCCGGCCCGCGCCCGCCGGTCATCTCGTCGAGCTTCGGCAGCACGGGCGTGTCGGCGAAGTTGATCGTCTCGGCGTGTCCCTGCGTCTCGGCCATGCGCAGGCGCTCTGGCACATCGTCTATGGCGATGACCCGCTCCGCGCCCAGCAGGAAGGCACTCTTGATGGCAAACTGTCCCACGGGTCCCGCTCCCCAGACGGCGACGGTGTCGCCCGGCTCGATGCCGCAGTTGTCCGCCGCCTGGTAGCCGGTGGTGAAGATGTCGGTCAGGAAGAGGACCTGGTCGTCCGTCAGGCCCTCCGGGACCTTGTAGGGGCCGACATCCGCGAACGGGACACGCACATACTCGGCCTGACCGCCCGCGTAGCCGCCGTAGAGGTGCGAGTAACCAAACAGGGCCGATGGGGACTGCCCGTAGAGTTCCTTGGCGAGCAGCGCGTTCGGGTTGGAGTTGTCGCACAGCGACCACATATTTTTTTTGCAAAAGAAACAGTTGCCGCAGGCGATGGTGAAGGGAACGACCACGCGGTCGCCGACCTTGAGATTCCCGGCCTGCGGACCCACCTCGACGACCTCGCCCATGAACTCGTGGCCCAGGATGTCGCCCCTCTGCATGGTGGGGATGACCCCATCATACAGGTGCAGGTCCGAGCCGCAGATGGCCGTGCTCGTGATCTTGATGATGGCGTCGCGCGGGTTCAGTATCTTTGGGTCGGGAACGTTCTCCACGCTGACGTCATGCTTGCCGTTCCAACAGAGTGCCTTCATTCGTGTCTCCTTGCTTTCACGATGCGTGGGCGGCCTGCGCCTGCTCCAGCCCCTTGCCCTTGGCCGAGCGGGCGCCGACGGGCTGGCCCTCAGAGATGGGTATCTCGCCCGTCTCCATCAGATTCTTGAACCGGCGCAGGTCCTCGGCGATCTGGACGCGCGGCTCCTCGCCGAGCAGGCGCGCGACCGCCACCCCGACCGCGCCCGCAGGCGGGTTGTATTCCAGGTTGACGCGCACCTCCGTGCCCCGGTTGCCCGGCGTCGGCTCGAAACGCACCGTACCCGCGCTGGCGATGCCGGACCCTGGGACCGATTGCCACGCAATCAGTTTCGCCGGGACCAGGTTGATGATCTCCGCGTCCCACTTGGCCGTCTTGCCCAGCGGGGCCTTGGCGACCCAGTGCGAGTGCTTGTCGTCCTGCACCGTGACCGACTCAAGGTGATTCATGAACTTCGGCAGGTTCTCGAAGTTGCGCCAGTAAATAAACAGCTCCTCCGGCGACCGATTGATCGTCACGACTTCGATGACCTGTATGCCGTTCTTGCCCGGTTTGTCCACTGTGTTCTCCTGTTCGTCTCCCCTGTCTCGTGGCTGACTACTTCAGCAACACCGGCCTTTGATTGATCCGTGTTCGAAACAGCTTGTAGGGCTTCCGCCGAAGGTCCTTGCCGTCGTGGAAACTCCCCTGTTGCTCCAGCTGATTGGCCGTCACATACAAATAGCCGTTCGTGGCGACGCTCATGGTATCCATCCAGTCAGAGGGCTGTGGGTCTGTCACCAGCGTGGTGTATGTACCCGTCGGCGAACGCCGCACGATGCCGTGATGCTCCTCGTCGGTCGCATAGACGTTGCCCGCCGCATCGGATTCCAGCCCATCAGCCACCGGCTTGATGCCCAGGTTTCGGACGGTCGTTGCGACCTGGACGTCCGTGTTCTTCCGGTCGGCGAGCGCGACCGCGCTGACGCTGTAAAGGTGGTGACTGGACACCGGGCAATAGTACAGCGTCCTGCCATCGGCGCTGATGGCGAGGCCGTCCGAGTCGAATGTCGGCAGCTTGGGCTTGTTGCCGGGGAGGCGCTGGAGAAGTGGTTCGCGGTTGACAATCGCCGAAAAGCCGGGGTCCGGGTGCATGGATGGGTCGTGCTGCAACCGATGCCAGCTCGCGCCCGTCGCCAGGTCCACAACGATGATGCCCCCCTCGCCTGAATCGGTGATGTAGGCGAGGCCGGCTTTGCCGCGCCGCAGATCGAACCGGACGTCGTTCAGGTAGGTGTACGGCCCAGCCACTGGGCGTGGGACGGGGATCGTCTTGAACACCTTGTTGGTCGTGAGGTCAATCCCGACCAGTTTCGGCCCGCCGGGGACGTTCCGGCCCAGCTTGATGCTCCCCGTGTCCAGCGCCCACAGCCTGTCTTTGGGGTCCACCACCACGCTCTGCACCGAATACAGGCATTGGGAAGGGTGGGCCTTGTCCAGACGGTTGATCTGGGCGTTGGGATAGGGGACCTCCCGACCGTTCACGATCTCGCCGACCGTGAACTTGACCGGGTCGCCCCAGTGGGGGTAGCAGACAAAGATGCGCCCCGTGTGTGAGACCGTGACGCCCGTGGGCATGGGGCCGTAAAAGTCATGGACCGTCTGCAGCGGCGGCTGCGCCGCCACGCCCCCCGCGAGCGCCGCCGTCAGCAGCCCCGCCAGAGCCAGAGCCTTTTTCATCCCTGCGCCCCTCCCTCCGGGGCGGGTGCGGGGCCGTTTTTGTCGAGCGCGTCCTCGTCCTGGGCATCGTATTCCAAAGCAACGCCTTTTTCGCGTTCAGCCTCGGCGCTCTCCTGCGTCGTCTTCTGCTTGTCGTCCATTCCATGTTCTCCGCGTTGTCAGTACCGCAGAATACCGCCGCCGCCCCGCCGGTTAAACGTGTCTCTTGGCATACGTTTTGTGCGCGACAGCGTTGACAACGGGAATAGGACACGGCATACTGGGGGTATGCTCACCTCCACTTTCCTCCACACCCCCGGCGTCGGCCCCGGCACGGAGCGTAGCTTGTGGGTTCAGGGGGCGACGGACTGGCAGGCGCTTCTGGAGGCCGGTCCACGCCTGAAGGTCCCGCCGCGTCATCGGGACGCGCTCACGGAGACGGTCACGCAGAGCGTCCTGATGCTGGAACAGGCCCGCGCCGACTGGTTCGCCCGCAGTCTTCCCAAGCGCGAACACTGGCGGGCCGTCTCCGCCTTCCCCAAGATCGGTTTCCTGGACATCGAGACCGATGGCGGCATGTCCCCCGACTCCATCACCGTTGTCGGGCTGTCGGACGGCTCGGAGACGCACTGCTACGTCAAGGGCAGGGACATCGCTCGCTTCGCCTTCGACTGCCAGGACTATGACGGCTTTGTGACGTTCTTCGGCACCGGCTTTGACCTGCCCTTCCTCAAGCGCCGCTTCCCCGTGCTGGAAAGCGTCTTCGTCGACCGCTTGCACGTTGACCTGTGCCCGCTGCTCAAGCGCCTCGGCCATACGGGGGGCCTGAAGCGAATCGAGGCGCGGCTGGGCATCGCGCGCGTCCCGGAGGCCGACGGCCTGAGCGGCATGGACGCCGTCCGTCTCTGGCGGGCCTACCGCAAGGGCGGGCGCGGGGCCGACGAGGCCCTCCGCCTGCTGCTGGCCTACAACAAAGAGGACGTCGTGAACATGAAGTGCCTGCTCGATTACGCCCTGCCGCGCCTGCGCGACGCCACGGGGTATACTGAGGCCACCAAAGACGCCGCGAAAGGAGCCTGAACACAATGACCCAAGAAAATATGTCCGATACGACGGAAGACGTCCAGGCGGACGCCGTGGAGCAGGGGACGCCCGACACCGAGGCCGCGCCCGTCCTGAACCGGGCGCAGCGCCGCGCCCAGGCGCGCGGCAAGTCCGGCACGGGGGGCGCGGCCAATTCCGCGACTCATCCGAGCGGAGCAGGCGGCGTCGGCAACCGCACCGGCGGCCACGCCGGTCAGGTACGCTTCCCCCGCACCGGCCACAAGTGAGCGCGCGGCCTGGGCACAGGAGAGAGAGATGATCACGCAATCACGGATGACGGAGGAGGAGTTCCTGGACCTGCCGCACGATGGGCGCAAGTGGGAACTGGTTGACGGGGATGCCACGGAAGTGCCGGCGAGCTACGAACATGATGTCATCGGCTTCAACATCGTTGCGCTCATCAAGCCCTACGCGCGTGGGGTAGGGGTACGTCGCGGGGGCGCAAGCCGGTTTCCGCATGACCAACGGAAACGTCCGCTGTCCCGACGTTTCGTTCATGCTCAAATCCCGGCTGACAGACGGCAGGCCGTCCAAAGGCTTTCAGGAAGGGGCACCTGATCTTTGCGTCGAGATCATCTCGCCTTCCGAGCAACCGGGCGAGATGCGCCGCAAGGTCGGCGAATACTTCTCCTCCGGCGCGCAGCAGGTTTGGCACCTCTTCCCGGAAACAGAACAGGCCATCATCTACACCTCCCTAAAAACTGCGCAGGCGTATGAACCGGGAGATGAGATTAATGCGGGCGGACTGCTTCCCGGCTTCCGAAGCCGCGTGTCTGACCTGTTCGCCCTGGAATGAGGCTGACAACTGAAAGGCCCGCCGAAGTCGGCAGCCCGTTCCTGCGTGGGGCCTCGGCGTAGATGCGGAAATTCGGCTCGGAGGCGTCGGGCAGGATCAAGACCCAGGAGCCGTCGTCGCGGTACATCTTGATGCCATCTACCTATTTGGTTCAGGCGACCGCGCGTTGCTGGCCGGAATGCCTCGTGCCGACTGCATCCCGGTTCGTTCCGTCTCCCGCATTCGTTCCATTCTCCAGACTTTTGATGCTGAAGCCTAAACCCAGGGCCTGTAGCACCGCCCGCACCGAGCGCAGTTCCGGGTTGCCCGTGCCCGAAAGCATCTTGTAAAGAGACTCCCGGCTCACCTGCGCCGAGGCCGCGACCTGAGAGACCCCGCCATTTGCCTGAACGTACTTGCGTAGTGCCACGAGGAATTCTTCGACACTGTCATTGTACGCCTCATTCAGATATAGCATGGCGAACTCCGGGTCGCGGAGTTGGGCAAACAGGTAATCATCAAAGCTTTTTAATTTCATCATCTTCACCCTTGTCATCTTTCGTCTGTGTCTCACTCTCCTGCAAGACAAGTCGCTGATCCCGCCGCCACGCTCGGAGAGCCGCTTCGGGCTGACCGCCTTCGAGAAAGGCATCCCAGAGGTCTTGAGCATCCTGGATGTCCCTGTCTTGAGTCTTTTTCGACCCTGCATTTACCAGAACAACGACGGTATCGGCATCGAGGTGAACATAGTACACGCGATACCCAGGCCCAATATCAATCTTCAACTCGTGGACGACCTTGACGCTCTTGGTGAGGCCCAGGCCACGGGAGAGCTTGTCAATCTGGAAGACGATCTTGACGAGCGTTGTCTTGTCACGGATTTTCCCAAGCCACTCCTCGACAAGAGATTTGTCGTTATCTTGAAGGAGTACGAGTAGCGTCCGTTCTGAGTCACTCATCGTGCCATTCATTCCACCCTCATTGTAGCCTGTGTGCTACATCATGTCAAGTCCCAGGATCAAAGATTTATCCCACTGACGTTCCATGGCAGCAAGAAAACCGCCTGTGAAAAACGCGAAGAGGCCCGCCGGTGACGGCGGGCCTCTCGTTCCGTTGTATCAACTGGTCTTGAGGGCGCCGATGCGGAGGACATAGCGATGGACCAGATCATTGGCCCGGTCCTGGGTGGGGGCCTCGGCGTAGATGCGGAAGTTCGGCTCGGAGGCGTCGGGCAGGATCAAGACCCAGGAGCCGTCGTCACGGTACATCTTGATGCCGTCTACCAGTTCCGTGCGGTAGTCCCCGGCCTCCTCGGTCAGCACACGCATGATGCGGCCCTTGACCTCCCAGGGGCAGGAGACGGTCTCCGAGGCCATGTGGTACTCCGGCAGCGACTGTACGACCGCGCCTAAAGAGGTCTCCTGCACGGCCAGCAGTTCCAGCAGCTTGGCGAAGCCGTAGAGGGCGTCGAACGCCGGGTGGAATTCAGGGAAGATAAAGCCGCCGTCGGTGTCGCCCGCCAGCGCGATGCCCTCCTTGCCTTCCGCCGCCAGGGCCATCAGCGAGCGCACGTCGGTCTTGGTGCGCGAGACGCCGCCGCCGTGCTGCCCGACGACCTGTTCAATGAGCGAGGGGGCCGTCACCGGCACGGCGATCTGCGCGCCGGGCCGTGCCCGCGCCACCAGCAGGGCCATGGTCGCCAGCAGGTCCGTCCCCGACAGCACCCGCCCGGTCTCGTCCACCACGATCAGCCGCTCACCATCGGACCCCAGGAAGATGCCCAGGTCGGCTTTCAGCGTCAGCACCACGTTGGCGAGGGTCTTGATGAACTCCCCGCGCTCCTGCGGGCGCTTGGGTGCCTTGGGCGCGTCGGTGTAGCCGTTCAGCGCGATGGTCTCTGCTTCTAACTGGCCGAGCATGGCCGGCAGGACGCCCGCGATGCGGCTGTAGGCATAATCCACGACGACCCGGAAGCAGCGCTTGCGGACGGCCTCCGTGTTCAGCCGGGCGAAGAAGTCCTGGCTGTATTGTTCGATGGCGCGGGGGACGTAGTTGATCGTGCCGACCTCTTCGGGCGCGGTCCGCCCGAAGTCCTCGCGGTAGAAGATCGTCTCGATCTTGCGCTGGCCGTTGGTGGAGAGATAGATGCCGTTCTTGTCGAAAAACTCGATCAGGGCCAGCTCCGGCTGGTCGGGCGCGAGGCGGACATGAATGCCGCCGACGGCGTTGTTGGCCCGGATGGAGTGCCGGGAGATCGGCAGCGGCATGCTCTCGTTGTCCAGCACGTTGACGCCCACGGAGACAAGCCCAGCCAGCAGGGCGCGCTTGAGCATCCGGCAGACCAGCGTGGTGTCCCGACTGGTCACCACGGTCTGGCCCTTCTTGAGAAAAGCCCCGTAGCTCGCGCCCAGTTTGGTGGCGAAGTCCGGCGTCATCTCCACGTTGGCGATGCCGGAGACGCCGAGATTACGGAACAGCGACCCCTGCCACTTGCTGCCCCAGATCAGGGACATGGTGACGGTGGACCCCGCCTCGATAACCTTGTCCGGCCAGAGCTTGATCAGGGGCCGGATGACGCTGCCGCCCTCGATGTGGCAGCGGTCGCCGATCACCGCGCCCTCCTGGATGGTCACGTCGTCCTTGATCGTGCTGCGGAAGCAGACCGTGCAGCCCGTAAGCTGTGAGCCGGGGCCGATGTAGTTGCTGTCCCACACAATGGCCCGTTGCAGTGTCGCGCCCGCTTCGATCAAACAGTTGTCGCCCAGCACGGTCTCCGGCCCGATGTGGACGCCGCCCTTGATGCGGCAGTTCTTGCCGATCAGCACGGGGCCGACGATCTGCGCCGTCGGGTCTATCTCCGTGCCCTCGCCGATCCAGATGTCGCCGCCCTCGCGCCGCCCTTCGATGGGGAGATTTGTCTTCCCTTGCAGCATCTCGTACTGCGCCTGCCGATACTGGGACAGGGAGCCGACGTCGGTCCAGTATTCTTCCATGATGTAGCCGAACATCGGCTTGTCGTCTTTGAGGAGCTGCGGGAAGATGTCCTGCGACCAATCGTAGTTCTTCTCCGGCTGCATATACTCGAAGACGGACGGCTCCAAGATATACATCCCGGTGTTGACGGTGTCCGAGAAGACCTCGCCCCAGGACGGCTTCTCCAGAAAGCGCCGGATGCGCCCGCCGTCGTCGGTGATGACCACGCCGAATTCCAGCGGGTTGTCCACGTGCTGCAAGACCAACGTGGCCGCCGAACCCTTCTCCCGATGATAGGCCAGGGCCTTGTCCACATCCATGTCAGTCAGGGCATCGCCGGAGACGATGATGAACGTGTCATCTTTCAGATACTCCTCGGCCTTCTTGACGCTGCCCGCCGTGCCCAGCGGCGTGTCCTCGACGGTGTAAATGAGATTGACGCCGAGTTCCGACCCGTCGCCGAAATATCCCTCGATCTCGTCCGCGAGATAGTAGAGGGTGACGACGATGTCGGTGACGCCCGCGCGCTTGAGCAGCTCGATGGTGTGCTGCATACACGGCTTGTTCAGAATCGGCACGAGCGGCTTGGGCCGGCTGGAGGTCAGGGGCCGCAGGCGAGTTCCTTCTCCGCCCGCCATCACGACGGCTTTCATAGTGTGTTCTCCTCAGACTGCTTGTTTGTTCCATTTTCCCCACTTCGGGCGGGTTGTATGCGGGCGTCACTGTTGAGCCACCGGACTTGAGGCCATCCTCTGCGTTGCGTGGGCGGCGTCATCCCCGGCGTCGCGTGGCCCGTCAGGGTCCCCGGCGTTGAAACGCCGGGCTATTCTTCCGGGAGGGAAAGTCCCTGCGGGACTGGAGGAATACGCTCCAGCTTGCCGAGCAGAGTACCTTCGGCGTGGTGCCGCTTTTGGTTGTCGAGGTAATGTACCAGACGTGGCAGATCGCGCGAAGCGTATGTCATGCCGCCGAAGCCCGGCTGCCAGTAGAGACATTTTCCTACCCCCGCCTCGACGTCGGGCAAGCGGTTGACGAAATGGGCCGACGCACCCTTGATGGTTTTCATGAACACCGAAACGGAAAGCGTTGTCGGTAGGGAACAAGCCAAGTGAACGTGGTCCCGTGTGCCGTTGACTGCGTAAAGGTGAACCCTCATCTCCCCGCATTTGCCACGGATGTACTCATGCAATCTGGGCTCGATCTGTTCTGTGATAAACGGCTGCCGCCGTTTCGTTGCCCAAACGAAATGGTAGAAGTATTCCCTGTACGTCTGCACCTGTTGGCCCTCCCTAGCCTGTGGATGTTTGTCCACCCCGTCACACCAGTCCCGCAGGGACTTTCCTTCCCTGGAGAATAGCCCGGCAATTCATTGCCGGGGATAAATCACCGGCGATCTCCGCGCCCGCCGTGCGTCCCGCGCCCGCCGCCCGGTCCACCGTCATTCCGCCCTCCAAATCACCTCACTCCATCGCCGGATGCTCGACGCGGGCGAAGAACAGCGGGTCTACGTCCGGGAAGACGCTGTCGCGGGCCTCGCACTCGGCGACGTTCTTCCAGTCGCCGATGCCGAGCTTCTGCCCGGACGCCACGCGGCGGAGCAGGCCCGCGAGCGCCTGGAAATTGTCGTAGTGGTTGCGCAGGCGGACCGTGCCGTAGTCCTTCGCGCCGCCCGTGCTGATGACGAACTGCCAGTCCGAGGCCATCAGCAGAAGCGCCTCGCGGGCGGCCTGCTTCAAGATCGGTGCGACGGCGGCGTTGCCGCCGAACTCCCGCGCCAGCGCGGACATCTCGGCCTCGGTCTCATACACCAATTTCCACGACCAGGCCGTTTCCTCGTTGAGCCAGATGTAGTGGAAGCCGCCCTCGCCCCAGGAGCCTTCCGGCAGGTGAACGGGGAGGGTCGCCGGGTACGCATCCAAATACTCGCCCACGGTCGCCAGCGTCACCTCCGGGTCCTGGGCCAGTTGTTTCAGGACGTGGTACAGCCACTGTGGGCCTTCAAACCACCAGTGTCCGTACAGTTCGGTGTCGTAGACGGCGCAGAGGATGGAGGTCGGGTCGTTCTGCTCCTGGAGGACTTTTTTGACCAGGGGAACGAAGTGGGCGGCGTGGCTCCGCGCCTGCTCGTCGGCACGGTGCGGCTCGTACAGATTTTTCGCGCCGATGTCGGCCTTGTCCTGCGAGATGCGCCAGTAGCGCAGGCCGAGCGACTTCGCGCCCGGCTCGACGAACTTCTTGTGGAACTCCAGGTACCACTCGTCGCCGGGGTAGCCGTGTTCGCCGCTCCAGACCTGCTGGCCCGTCGCCGAGTCGCGCCCCAACACGGCGACGCCGGGGGCATCGGGGTCGGGCGACGAATGCACCACGTAGGGCTTGTAGGGGGTGTAGGGCCGGTACTCCGTCTTGACAGTCTCGGCCTGGAACTGCTTCCAGAGTTCCTTCAAGGGGCCGAACTTGTCGGCGTAGACGCCGAGAGTCTCGCCGCCGTGCAGCAGGCTGCCCTCGACGAAGAAATACTCGATGCCATTCTCGGCCAGGAACTCGTCGGTGCCTTTGCGCAGGGTGGGGGTGCGGGGCTGATCGGGAACGGTCAGGGGAGCGGCCCAGTGGTAGCGGGGGCGGTAGGAGCATTCCGGCAGCCAGTAGCCGCGCGGGTCTCGCCCAAAGTGACGTTTGTAGGCGGCGACGCCCTGCTTGACCTGGGCCTGGACACTGGTGTCCTGGGACAGCAGCGCGGAGTAGCCGTGGGTGGCGCTGCTGGTGATGATCTCGATGTGGCCCGCATCTTGGAGCGCGGCGAACGCCCCCACGATGTCCCGGCCATGTACGTCCTCAAAGTCGGTTAAGTCTTGCCCGTACCAGTCCTCCCAGTAGCGGGCCAGGTACGCCATGTGGTAGTTGCCCTCGCGCCGGAACTGTTCCTGGTTGGCGATGGCGGCGTCCCGACGCTCGCGCAGGTAGCCGGATAATTCATCCTGGAACGACGGGTCGCGGAGCTGCTCCACCAGCACGGGGGTCAGGCCCAAAGTGATCTTCGGCGACAGGCCCTCGGCGACCAGTCGGTTGCAGACCCGCAGCAGGGGCAGGTAGGTCTCGGCGGCGGCCTCCGAGAGCCAGTCCGTCCCGTGCGGCGAGTGCCCATGCGCCAGCACATAGGGGATGTGCGAGTGCAGCACAAACGAGAACGTCCCCAGTGAATTTCCCATGCCGTTACCTCTTCGCACGTTACTTCTCCCAGGAGAATAGCACAGGGGGCGCGGGGTTGTCAAACGCCACTTCGCCCCTTCGCGCCTTGACACCGGCGCTCCCGAGGTGTCATACTGTGAAAGAACTTTGCGGCGTAAAGCCGGAGGACATCAGCCATGCTTTCCCTCTCCTCGGAAGAGCCGCCCACGGACTTGCGGGAGGCCCGCGAGGACCTGCGCGTGATCCGACAGGTCATGGAGCGGTCCACGCGGTACTCCACGCTGTCCGGCCTGGCGGGGGTGCTGGTCGGCCTGACCGCCATCGCGGGGGTGGCCGTCACGCGCCGCCTGCCGCACGTCTACGCCCACCCGCTGCGTCTGGGCGCGGTGTGGGTGACGGTGCTGCTGCTGGCCGTCGCCATTGACTTCGCCCGGAACAAAAGCCGGGCGTCGCAGGTCGGCAAGCGCGTGGTCTCGCCGCTGGGCGCGCACATCGTCCAGGCCGCCCTGCCGGCGTTCCTCGCCGGGGCCGTCTTCACGGGCTTCTGCGCCCTGCACCACCTGTTACCGGACATCTGGGGCGGCTGGATGCTCTGCTACGGCCTCGCCATCTGCGCCGTCGGCCTATTTTCCGTCCGCCCCGTGTCGCTGCTCGGCGGCGCGTTCGTCGTCGCGGGCGCGCTGACCCTGCTGCTGCCCGGCCTGGACCCGCTGGACATGATGTACCTCTCCTTCGGCGGCTTCCACGTCGCCTACGGCGTCTGGACGGCCCGGAGGGACGGATGGTGATCCCGGCCGGGTACGAGCAGATGATCGAGTCGGTGCGCTCGCTGGACGAGCTGTTCGTCCAGAAGGTCCGCCTGGGCGTCATGTCCGCGCTGATGGTGCGCGGCGAGGCCGACTTCCGGTTTCTCAAGGACGCTTTGGGCGTCACCGACGGAAACCTGTCCATCCACCTGTCCAAATTGGAGGAGGCCGGGTACATCCTCATCCGCAAGGAGTTCGTCCGCAAGAAGCCGCACACCACCTACACCCCGACCGAGGCCGGGCGCGACGCCTTCCACGCCTACCTGGCCGCTTTGGAACGCATCGTCCACTCGGCGGCGCACACCGAAGGCCGCGCGTGAACGCCCATGGATGACGTCCCCGCCCTGGACCCGAACCTGCTCCGGCCCCCCGCGCACGTCGCCATCAACCTGCTCCTGGCGGTGATTCCCGTCGTCCTTGCCTTCATCATCGCGCGCGGGATGCGCGGCGAGATGCGCCGGGCGGGCCGCGTCCGCTGGCTGCTCTGGTCGCCCCTGCTGCTGCTCTGGCTGGCGTTCCTGCCCAACACCTGCTACCTGCTGACCGAGTGGCGGCATTTTTTGGACACGGTCGTCACCACGCCCGTCTATGTGCAGACCTACGTGGACCGCGATTCGACTGTGACGCTGCTGACGGTGATCGGCTTCTACCTGCTCTACACCAACGCGGGCCTGTGGACGTTCTTCCTGGCCCTCTGGCCGCTGGACCGGATCACGCGCCGCCGCCTGGGCCGCGTGACCTACCTGGCCCAGACAGTGATCTTCCTCGGCTGCGCCGTCGGTGTCTATCTCGGCCTGGTGTGGCGCTTCAACTCCGCCGACGTGCTACACCCTCGCCGCCTAGCGGGGATTCTTCAGGTCCTAGCCGCCGTCATCCACTCGCCAGCCCTCGTCGGCCTGCTGCTCCTGTGCGCCGCCGCGCTGTGGCTGCTGTATTTCCTGTTCGACATCTGGATGGAGGGCGCGCTCGCCCGCGCCCGCGCCGCCCGTGACCGTCGCCGGTACGCTTGACAGGCGGCCCCCGTTGCCTTATAATGCCATCACCCCAAGTCGCATTGCCATTGATGCCGGATTGTCAAACTCCATGAGAAACCTCCGCCTGTTCCTGATCCTTCTACTCCCGTGTGTCCTCGCCGCCGGGGCCTCTGCCGCCGCGCCGCTCAAGGTCCCGCGCGACGCGAAGTTCGAGGCGGCGTTCACGCTGCCGGACCAGACGGGCAACCCCTTCGATCCCCAGGACAACGATGTGGACGCGGCGTTCGTCGGGCCGGGCGGCCTGCGGATGACCGTGCCCGCGTTCTGGGACGGCGACCGCTGGCGTGTCCGCTTCGCGCCCACGCGCGTCGGCGCATATCGCCTCACCCTCACGCGCAATGGACACCCGGAGCATCCGACCGACCTGACGGCGGCCGCCTTCCTCTGCGTCCCGTCCGCCGATCCCGGATTCATCCGGCGCGACCCGGTTACGGCGCAGCGGTTTGTATTTGACGACGGCCAGGCTTACTACCCGCTTGGCATGAACGTCGCCTGGACCGGCGGCAATGGGCCGGACTACCCGGATTACTTCGCCCATATGGGACAGGCGCACATGAACTGGGCGCGCGTCTGGATGACCTACTGGGACGGCAAGGCGCTGGAGTGGTCGCCGGACAAGTCCAAAGACCCGCCTATTGGGTCCTTCCTGCTGGACGCCGCCCGGCGCTGGGACATGATCTTCGACCAGGCGGCCCAGAATGGCGTCTACGTCCAGATGGTCCTGCAGCACCACGGCCAGTATACGGCCCAAGTGGACCCGAACTGGGCGGACAACCCGTTCAACGCCGCCAACGGCGGCTTCTTGCAGCACCCGGACGACTTCTTCACCGACGCCCAGGCGCGGCGGCTGACGCGGGCGAAGTACCGCTACATCGTCGCCCGCTGGGGCTACTCCACACACCTGCTGTCTTTCGAACTGTTCAACGAGGTGCAGAACATCCGTGAGGCTCAGAGCCATTTCCAAGACGTGGTGGCCTGGCATCGGGAGATGGCGGCCTACATTCGGTCCCTGGACGTGGATCATCACCTGATCACGACCAGCATCAGTGTGCCGACGGAGCCGCTAGGTCAGATCGGGCTGGACTACGACCAGAACCACACCTACCCGCCCGATCTGGTCTCCGTGTTCGCGGGCGTACAGACGGAGGCCGTCCGAGTGCCGTACTTCTACGGGGAGTGGGGGCCGACCTCGTTCGCGTCCCCGCAGAGCGAGCCGCTGGTACACAATGGCCTGTGGGCCAGCCTGATGGCGCCGACAGCGGGCGCGGGTCAGTATTGGTCCTGGGACCTCGTCGCCAAGTACGGGTGGTGGCCCCTGTTCGCCTCGGCGACGGGCTTCGTGCGCACGTTCGACGTCCCGTCCCTGGGCGCGATGGACACCTTGCGCCCGGACGTGGACGCGCCCGGTCCGCGCGCCGACCTCAAGTTCGCGCCTTCAGACAGTTGGGAGACGACGACACGCTTCGACGTGCCATTGCCCGCCACCGGGGGACCGCCGAACCTGGCGGGCGTCTCTTCGTTCATCCAGGGCGGCAACCACCGCGCCATGTTGCCCCGGCCGATCTCGTTCTACCTGCGCTGCGCCGCCCCGTCGCTGTTCCAGATCACGGTCGGGACCGTGGCGAGCGCGGGGGCGCACCCCACGCTCGCCCTGGACGGGCAGGCGGCGACACAGGCCGATTTCCCCGCCGCGCCCAAAGATCACCCTGCCAATGCCGTGCTGACCGTGAATGTGCCGACGGGAGACCACACGGTTGCGCTGGACAACACCGGGCAGGACTGGTTTGTTCTCAGTCAGGTGACGGTCACGAACTATGTCCCGGCGGTCGCGGTGCTGGCGAAGGGGAACGCCCACGCAGCGGTCTTCTGGGCCTATGTCCGTCCTGGGAACGGTTCAGGCCCCCGTAATGCGACCCTGTCGCTGCCTGGCCTCCTTCCGGGTCGTTACCGAGTGCGCCTGTGGGACACTCAGCGGGGTGAACCGCTCGGCTCCGCGCGCGCCGCTGTGCTGCATGGACCGAATCTGCCGGTGCCGCTGCACGGCCTCACCGGGGATGTCGCCGGTGAGGCCGTGCGCGCCCCCTGACCGCTTCGTTTGCGGGCTTGGTACAGGATTGGCATAACAATACAACCAGCAAGGAAGGCCCGGCGTCCGATGATGCGCCGGGCTTTGCCTTGAGACACGTCATTCCCAGGCGCTCATGCCCCGGTCAGCCTATGGTGCTGCTAGTGGCCTCCCTGGTTGTAACAGATGGTTCATTTGAGGAAGCACGGGCTAATCTCGGCGCGTTCTTGGGCGACGTTTACAACGCCGAGCCTCTCCATTCCAGCCTCGGCTACTTGCCGCCAACGGAGTTCGAGGCAAACTTGACGAACTGACCTGTGCCAGCAAGAGTTGTCTCCCGCCACTGGTACGGCAAATAGGGTTCAGTCCACATCGTTTACTGCCTTCAAAGCGAGATGACGATATTGCTGGTGTCGTATTTTATGCGTGGGTAGTGCATACGGATGGCGTGTTGTGCGCTTCGGTCCGTAGGTGTGACCATTTGTGCATCGTCATGGGAGTAGCGATAGATAGATGCGCCTCTGCTTGTCAGCCATCGCTGTCTCACCTTCTAGAGCATAAATACCAGATAACAGGATGTGAGGGTAAGCATAGCTGGGGTCTAATTGCGCGGCCCGTACAAGTTCCGTTGTTGCTTTACTTAGGGAGTATGCATTGCCGGATTGGTTGGAATACACCAGGCCAAGCGTCGCGTGGACACGCGGGCTACTCGGCTGTAGTACAACTGCTTTTTCAAGCAATGCCAAGCCCTGCGCCTCTTGATCCCCAAACTGCCAGAGGAAGTAGCCCCACTCCATGTCCGCCTCGGCGGAGTGCGGGGCGGCCGCCGCCTGCCTGAGACAATCCTGCGCCACAGCGAACAAGTCCTGCCTTGAAGTGTTTAGGCCGTAGTGCCGCCTCCGGGTCGGGTCCATGCTGGCGTCCCAGTACAACTCAGCGGCCACGCCGCGTAGCAGGTTGGCACTTGCGTCCTGCTGCTTTGCCTGCCAGGTCTGAGTGTACAGGGCGTAGGCAACGTCCAGCAGGCCAGAGTGTGACGCACGCAGTAGGTCACGGAGCTGAGTCGGCGAGTCCAGCGGCGTCTGTCGGATTTCCCGTGTGAGTTCCGCCCTCGTGATCGGCTGACGCCTCACGTCTTTCAATGCTGATGTGTTACCGGGGAGGGCCGTTGTCAACAGCAGTATGATTACGGCAGACATTGCCCGCGTATAAAGCCGGTTGGACATCCCGTTCCCTCCTCGCACGTTCGTAATCAAGATCAATTCGCCTCCAGCGGGTCAAGAGCGGCTGTTACTCGTGCCGGTGTGGATAAGAGGCAGATGGGCCCGATAACCGCCGCTTGGATCATCGGGAACGGTGAAGTCATAAGAGGATGTACCCTCGTAGCCGCTCACGCCCCAGGTGTCGACCTTACCGTAGTGCCTGACAACTTGATCAAACTCCTCCAGGTAGGTCTCGTCGCCAGTCATGATCTGGATAGGCGGGTCAGCCACTGCTGAGGTGACTGTGGACGAAAAAGAGTACTGCCTGGAGAGGGAGCCGCTGAGGCCCAGGGTGCCAAGAACGTATTGTGCGATTGGGCCGCTGACGCTACCCGTGACTGTCCAAGAGTCGCCGTTAGTACACCCCACAGTCAGCGTCTGACCGGGATACGCCGCGTATGCGTAGGCTGCATCCGGCGCGGGTCTGAAGTTGATCGGGATGTGTGGGTGATGGTCGGTGTAATTTTTTTCTATAGGATCGTGCCGGGTCATCTGGAAGCCGGCGGAGGCCTGTGCGCCATCGTAGTTGTCTGTCGCGCTGTAGGTCAGCGTGTAGGAGGTCGGGGCGTCACTGCCGGTGGGCTGCCCGTTCAGGTAGCCGAAGTTCTGCGCGTAGGGCATATCCCATATCCCCTGGGCCCAGGTGTCATTGCTCTCCGGGAGCGACCACTTCCAGGTGTCGGGGCTGACGACGTCCGGCACAGTGGAACTGCCGCCGGGGACTGTCTTCCAGTGCCAGTTGCCGGTGAATTGTGGCGTGAAAGTCAGCTGGTTCACGATCGGTGACGACGTCGAGGGGGGCGGATCGCCCGCCAAACCCGTACCAGGCGGAGGAGTCTCGGTGTCGTAATAAGAGTAGATGGTGTCGCCCTGGCCCGGCGCGTTCGGTCCGGGCACGAAGTTCGGGTCCCCGTTGGCGTCCACAGTTTGGTTGTTGTTGGCGTCTAGCGCCGGGACCTTTTTGTTCGTCACGGGACCGCCGAGACTGAGGTCGCGGCCGTCCTGTAGAACGAAGTAGCTGACGCCTACGCCGGGGCCGCTGTTGGCGATGCAGGTCGCGTAGGTGATCGAGGCCTTCAGGGTGAGGCCCGGCAGGCTGACGCTGGTCTGGCCGGGGGAGACGGTCAGGTGGCGCAGGTGGCTGCCCCCGGACGTCTTCCCGTAGCCCCCGCTCCCGTTCGACTGATCCACCGCCGGGTCCTGTAGCCCGTCGTCGGCGCTGTACTGTACGCCCGTCGGCTGGAGCAGCCACTGGCTGCAGGAGGCGTTTGCAACTTCCAGCACGTTCACGGAGGCGGGCGCGGGGTCGTCGGGGCCGGAGGGGACCCAGGTGAGGGTGGCGGTGACGGAGAGGCTGACGGTGTCGCCCAGGCCCACGAAGAAGCAGCTCCCGCCGCTGCCCGCCTGGCCGCCGCTGACGGTGAGGTACTGTGTGCCCCAGGGGGAGGCACCCGTGACCTGGTTGTTGGTGACGGTGTAGTGGGTGGCCTGGTCGTCGCCGGAGCCGGAGAAGGTGATCTTCCACTGCCCGGCCCAGGCGGGCGCTGCCGTGAAGGCGAGGGCGCTCAGGCAGAGGGGCACGAGTCTAGCCGAGGCGTGAGGCCGAGGCGTGAGGCCGAGGCGTGAGGCCGAGGCGTGAGAAGAAAGTGTACGGGCGCATGACGTGTCTCCTTGTGCGGTCGGGCGGACGGCGGCGGGCAACAATCACGAACACCTGCATTCTAGCACAGGGGGAGCGTCTTGTCAATGGGTGGTTTTTGTTGCTCGCCTTCCGTTGTTGCGCCTGATGCGGTTTGTTTCGCTCCAGTGCGTTTTGCTGGTATAATGGGAGCGTTGAGGAAGTGGGCAAAGGCGTCCGTTCCGTCCCCGGCGAGCCTGCGGGTTGCCCGGTGAGACGGGAGGGCGCTTTTTTGCCGCGTCCGGGGTGAGGTTCATCGTGCCTTCTGCCGACAAAATGGCGGGGGCGAAGAAGAAGGATGCAACTGATGAAACAAGTGGACATGGTGGTCATCGGCAGCGGGCCGGCGGGCCAGAAGGCGGCCATCCAGGCCGCCAAGCTCGGCAAGCAGGTGGCCCTGGTGGAGCGCAACCCCATCCTCGGCGGCGTCTGCACCCACACCGGGACCATCCCCAGCAAGGCGCTCCGTGAGGCCGTCCTGCACCTGTCCGGCATCGGCGCGGATCGGTTCGGCGGGACCAACCAGGACTATGCGCGCCGCCCCGTGACCATTGACGAACTCATCATGCGGGGCCGCCAGGTCATCCGCACCGAGATTGATGTCATCCGGGAACACATGGTCCGCAACAATGTGGAGCTGACCTGCGGCGAGGCCCGCTTCGACGACCCGCACACCGTCTCCGTCACGCGCGGCAACGGGTCCACGGTCTACCACGCCGACCACATCGTGATTGCCACCGGCACCATCCCCGCTCGGCCCAAAAGTGTTCCCTTCGACGGCGAGCGTGTTCTGGACAGCGACGACCTACTCAAGATCGCCGCCCTGCCCAAAAACATGATCATCGTCGGCGGCGGCGTCATCGGCACCGAGTACGCATGCATGATGGCGACGCTGGGTGTGCGGGTCATTCTGACCGAGGCGCGCGGGCGGCTGCTGGACTTCGTGGACGAGGAGATCGGCGAGGCCCTGCAGTACCGGATGCGCGCCATGGACGTCACCCTGCGCATGAACGAGCGCGTGGACGAGATCAAGGTCCAGTCCGACGGCATGGTGCAGGCCACCCTCCAATCCGGCAAGCACCTGCGCGCCGACACGCTGCTTTACTGCATCGGGCGGCAGGGGACCACGGATAAGCTGGGCCTGGAGAACGTCGGCCTGGTCCCGGACAACCGGGGGCGGCTGAAGGTCAACGCGGACTACCAGACCGAGGTGCCGCACATCTACGCCGTCGGCGACGTGATCGGCTTCCCGTCCCTGGCCTCCACCTCCATGGAGCAGGGCCGCCAGGCGAGCTGCCATGCGTTCGGCGAGCCGACGACGAGCCTGCCGGAGATGTACCCGCTCGGCATCTACTCCATCCCGGAAATCTCGATGGTGGGCAAGACCGAGGCTCAGCTCACCGAGCAGGGCGTCCCCTACGAGGCGGGCGTCGCCCAGTACCGCGAGATCGCGCGCGGCCAGCTTCTGGGAGACGAGGTCGGGATGCTGAAGCTGCTCATCCACGAGCAGACCCGACAGATTCTCGGCGTCCACGCCATCGGCACCGGCGCGACCGAGTTGATCCACATCGGCCAGGCCGTGATGACTCTGGGCGGGACGGTGGACTTTTTCATCAACAACGTCTTCAACTATCCGACGCTCGCGGAGTGCTACAAGGTCGCCGCCCTGAACGGCTCCAACAAGCTGCGCCTGCTGCGCGGCGGCTGGGACGACCAGCCCGGTGCTGCGGAAGACATGGCCTCCCCCGACGCCAGGGTGGCCGTGGCGGCGTAGGAAGCCCCCCATATCAGAGTCAACGAGTGAACTCGCTGACTCTGACTGCCATCTCCCCCAGATGCCAAAAATCCCCCTGTGACTCACCCCCTGCTCGGCCATCTCCCCGCGCTGCGCGCAGACCCGCTCGGCTTCCTGACCGACCTGGCCCGGCAGTCCGACGATGTCGTGCCGCTGCGGATGCCCCTGATGCGCGCCGTCCTGCTGCTCGGCCCCGCTGACATCGAGCGGGTGCTGACCATCGACCCGGAGAACTTCGTCAAGCCGCCCTGGCTGCGCGCGGCGGCGGTGCGCCGCCTGCTCGGAGACGGCCTGGTCACGGCGGACGGTGCGGCGTGGCGGCGTCAGCGCACGACCTGTCAGCCCGCCTTCCATCCCGGACAGATGCCCGCCTACGGCGAGGCCATGTCCCTGCTGACGGAACGGGCGATGGCGGGCTGGGGGGTCGGCCAGGCCCGCGACCTCCAGCGGGACATGGCGCACCTGACCCTGGAGATCGCCGCCTGGACACTGCTGGGCGCGGACGTGGCCGCGCGGACCGATGAGATCGCCGGGGCCATGGACGACCTGATGGGCAGCTTCGCCGAAAGCCGCAACCCGTTCGGCCTGCTGCCGCTGCCGCCGACGCCGCGTGAGGCGCGGGCGGCGCGCCGTCTGGACCGGCTCGTGGAAGCCCTCATCTCTGCGCCCGCCGACACGCCCACGGGTGGCGCTCCCACGCTGCTGTCGCTTCTGCAAGCCGGTCCCGGCGGGCAGGACCGCCGGGCGCTGCGCGAGCAGGTCAAAACGTTCCTGGCCGCCGGGCACGAGAGTTCGGCCCTCGCCCTCACCTGGGCCTTCGTCCTGCTGGCTCGTCACCCGGAAGCCGACGCCCGGCTGGCCGCCGAAGTGCGCGCCGTGCCGGGCGACCGTCCCCTGACTACCGCCGACCTGCCCAGACTGCCCTACACGCGGATGGTCATCAAGGAGGCGCTGCGCCTCTACCCGCCCCTCTGGATGACGGGCCGACAGGCCGCGCGCCCGTGCGAGATCGGCGGCCATCGGGTCGGGGCCGGGACACTGATTCTGACCAGCCAGTGGGCCGTGCAGCGCCGCGCCCGGTTCTTCCCGGACCCGGAGGCGTTCCGCCCGGAGCGCTGGGAGGGCGCGGAGACAGCCGACCTGCCCCGGTACGCCTACTTCCCGTTCGGAGGCGGCCCGCGCGCCTGCATCGGCACGGGATTCGCCCTGACCGAGTCGGCGCTGATCCTGGCAGCCGTCGCCCGCCGCTACCGCCTGACCCTGGACCCAGCCCAGGAGGTGCGCCCGTGGGCCACCATGACCCTGCGCCCGGCAGGCACGGTCACGGTGGGGCTTGAGGCGCGGGAATAGCGGCCTCTAATGCCCGCGCATCGCCCTGTCCAGAGCCGCGTCGAGAATGGGCATCCAGGTGGCGTAGCCCCGGTCGTTCGGGTGGAACCGATCCGGCGCGAACAAACTACGGTCACGGGCGAACAGCGGGCCGGTCTCGCGGGCGATGGGTGCCCAGACCGCTCCCCGGCCCCTTCCGACCGGTTGTAGGACGGCGTTCACCTGGTCCGTCCGAACCCCGGCCAGCCAGCGCAACGGCTGCGCGAAGCGCGGGACCGTGCCGACATCGGGCGAGCCAGTCAGCACAACCCGCACCTGCGGATTCGCCTCTCGCAGACCGTCCAGCGTCTTAATGAGATTCGCGCGGAGCCTTGACGTCGATGTGAAGTGAGTGGCGTCGTTCGCGCCGACCGCCAGCAGCACCACGTCCGGCTTCAGCCGCACGGCCTCCGGCAGTTGGCCGCGCACGACATCAGCGATCACCGCACCGGAGATGCCCAGGTTGACCATCTCCACAGGCTGAGAGCATGCCAGGTGCCGCGCCGTCTCCACGGCGATGCCCCGGTCATAGTCCCCCCCGCGCCCCGCCGCCGTGCTGTCACCCATGACCACATAGACCAACGGCTTCCCCGCGCCGCCGAACCGCACGGGCTGACGGCTGGGGTTATGAAAATGGTCGTCCGGCCCCGGAATGGCCATGAGAACTTCGACGCCGAAGACGGCCAGCGTGATGCTGACCAGGGCAGCGGCGGCCAGGCTGATTTTGCGCGAGAGCCTTGTGGTCATAATTTTGTGTGGCGTGTGCAATCCGGGAGGGCGGGCGAATGAATTCGCGCCTTGAATAGTGCGAGGTCGGCCTGCGCCGACGCAGAGCCTCCCTCCGAACGTCCGCGCAGGCGGACCTTGCAGTATTCAAGGCGCGCCTTGATAAGCCACCCCGAAACTGCGGGCTTCAGCCCGCAGAGGCAGGGCGCGGCTGGCGGGCGGGTCGCCTGCGCGGACACAGAGACATCACCCGTTCCCTGTGCCATAATCGTCGGCATGAGCCAACGCCAAGAGCGGCCCGCCCCGGAGCCGTCCGAGGAGCCGCCGGGGGTGGCCCCGTACTGGTCGGGGGCGCACACCCGCCACCGCCTGCTCCTGCACCTGGTCTGGATCCCCATGGTCTGGATCCCCATGGTCTGGATCCCCATGGTCTGGACCCCCAAGTACCGCCGCCGGTACCGCCGCCGGGTGCTGACGGGGCCGGTGGCCGTGCGCCTGGAGGCCCTGCTGCGCCAGGCGGCGGAGGTCGGCCGCTGGGGCCTGCCGGAGCTGTCCATCCAGCCCGATCATGTCCACCTGCTGGTGCAGGTGCGCCCCAGCCAGAGCGTGGCCTCGGTCGTCAAGCGCCTCAAGGGCGGCACCAGCCGGGTGCTGCGGGCCGAGTTCCCGGAGCTTGCGGAGTACCTCTGGGGCGACAGCTTCTGGGCAGGCGGCTACTTGAAAGCCTTTGGCTTCGCCGAGACCGTGGGCGCGGTCAACGAGGCGGTCAACGAGGCGGTCAACGAGGCGGTCAACGAGGCGGTCAACGAGGCGGTCATCCGCCGCTACATCCGCGACCAGCGGGGCTGAGGCGCGGGAACCCCGCGCCATATAAATTCCGTAGGAGGCTCCGGGTTTCAACCCGGAGTATTTCACTCGCCCGACGTCATTATCCCCTCGCGCCTGTCACCCCTGCACCCGCTCCCGCAAGCCCTGCGGCGTCGAGGCGACCGCGCATTGCGTCCCGACACACACATAGGCGCGCGGCTGTCCGCCTGTCCCGACGAGGTAACCGCGCTCCGTCCCGTCTTGCAGCCACTCCACCGCCTTGCCGGGGATGGGCAGGTTCCAGGCGGCCTGCTGGAGACGCCACAGGTCAGGATGGCCTGTGGCCCCGACGATGACGATGTGCAGCGGCGGGCGCGTCGCAGCGTCCACCGCACGGGCATAGGCGGCGGCGTGGTAGCCGTACTGGGTGAACTCGCCCGCGAATACTCTCAATGCCCGTTCGGCGGCCTGCCGGTACTTGTCATTCTCGGTCAGCGCAAAGAGACGAACGAGCGTGAGGGCCGCGTCGGCGTTCTCGGCCATGTCCTTCTTCGGCATGGCGAGTTCTCCAATGGCGTCCGTGTGCGGAGGCAGGTCGTAAAAGCCGCCGCTTCCACCATCCTGAAGCTCATTGAGGATAAAGTCAGCCGCTTCCGCCGCCATGGGTAGGTATCGCCAATCTCCGGTCGCCTCATGCAGATCGAGGGCCGATGTCACAAACGCGGTCTGGTCGGCGAGAAGCCCGATGCTTCCGGCGGCCTCACGCCCTACGCTGTAGTGGCGCAGCGCTCTGTACTCCGGCAAGGCTGTGTCGCCTAGTGTGCCGTCAAGGAAGTCAAGCGCCTTCCGCGCCGCTTCCACAATCTCCGGCTCTCCCGTCTGCTTGTAGCGATCCACCAATGCCGACACCATCAAGGCGTTCCAGCCGGCGTAGACGGTGCGGTCAATGTATGGGGTGGGAAGGGTGGCGCGGTCGGCGAGGGGGTGGCCGTAGTAATGCTCCTCGGCGTCCGCGTCCTGGCTGCCCGCAAATGCGCCCGTCTCTGAGTCGCGCATCTCGGACAAGAGCCAGCCCTGGGCGGACTTGACCACGTCCAGCCAGCGGGGATCGTCCAGCACGACGGAGGCGCGGGCGTAGACGGATGTGAGGCGGGCGTTATCTTCCAGCATCTTTTCGTAATGCGGGATGGACCAGTCGCGGGTGGTGCTGTAGCGGAAAAAGCCTCCGGCGTACCGGTCATACATCCCGCCCCCGGCCATGCCGTCCAGCGTCTTTTCGGCGACCTCACGCAGTTCTTCGTCTCCAGTCCGCGCGTACTGTTCCAATGTCAATAACAGCGCGGCGGGGTGGGGGAACTTGGGCTGGGTCCCGAAGCCGCCGAACTCCGGGTCGAACTGGCGCTTGATGTGGGCCAGCACGGACGGCACGGTTTCCGGGTCCAGGTCCGATGGAGGGATTACGTCTGCCTCGGCTTGAGCGCGCTGGGCGCGGGTCTGGAGAGTCTGCGCTGCGATCTGCTCCCGGTCGTTTTTCCATAGATCGGCGATGTAGTCCAGGAGGCCAACCATACGCGGGGGCGGAACATAGGTCTCGCCGTACAGCGTGTCGCCGTCCGGCGTCAAGAACACAGTGGAGGGCCAGCCGCCCATGTTGTAGCGGGCGTTGATGTCGGGCCGCCGGTCATTGTCCACTTTGATGGGTATGAAGTGTTGAGCGATGAGCGTTTGAACGCGCGCATCGGCGTAGGTCCCCGTGTGGACGGGGTCGCCGGGGATGCCCTCGTCCATGACGTGACACCAGTGACACCAGACCGCGCCGATGTCCAGCAGGACGGGCTTATCCTGCGCCCGCGCCTCGGCGAACGCCTCCGCGCCCCACTCCCGCCACTGCACCCCGCCGTGTTCTTCCGCCATGTCGGTATGATGCTCCTGACGGGAGTGTACCCGCAAAGACTGCCCACCACCCTGCTCCGTTCGTGCCTCACTGTGCGGGGTCCTCCCGAAGCGGGAGGATTAGGAGAGTTTTGTGCTTTGTCATGATCCTCCCGTTTCGGGAGGACCCTGTGACCGAGGAACGAGGGAACAAGGTGGTGGGCATTCTAAGTTCGCAGCGCCCGAACCGAGATCGCCAGGGCCAGCAGTTCCAGGGCCGCGCCCAGGAAGAACGGAGCGCCGGGGACTTTGGGGTGGGCGGCGCGGGCCGTGAAGTGTGCGAAGAGCGCCGTGGCGATCAAAGGGCCGATGATGCCCATCAGGCTGCTCAGGCTGGACACCGCCCCTTGCAGGCCGCCCTGCTCGTCCGGCCCCACTTGCCGCGACAGCAGGCCCTGCGTGGCAGGCCCGGCGAAGAAGCTGACCCCGGCGGCGACCATGATCGCATAGACCATCCAGCCGTGCGTCGCCAGCCCGTAGCCGAGGTACTCCAGGGTGCCGACGGCGAAGCCCAGCAGTACGGCCCGGCGTTCGCCGATCTTGGGGAGCCAGACGCGGGACAGGCCCGCCTGGAAGACCAGCGACAACGCCCCGAACGCGCCCAACGACAGACCGACCTGGCGGACGTCCCACCCGAACCGCGCCTGCGACCACAGCACCCAGGTGCTTTGCAGGCACTGCATCGCCAGGCCGCTGGCCGCCAGCGCCCCGGTCAGGCCCCAGACGATGGGGTAGCGGCCCAGCACGTACAATGCGCCGACGGGGTTCGCCTCACGCCACGACAGCCGCCGTCGGTGTTCTTTGGGCAGCGATTCCGGCAGGATGACGAGGCCGTACAGGGCGTTCGCCCCGGCCAGCGCCGCCGCCGCCCAGAACGGCAGGCGCGCCCCCCAGTGCCCCAGCAGGCCGCCCAGGGCCGGGCCGACGATGAAGCCGATGCCGAAGGCCGCGCCGATCAACCCAAAGTTCTGCGCGCGCTCTTCCGGCGGGCTGACATCGGCGATGTATGCGCTCGCCGCCGTAAAGCTCGCGCCGGTGATCCCGCTCAGGACGCGCCCGACGAACAGCCAGGCCAGGGTCGGGGCCAGGGCCATGATGACATAATCCACACCCGTGAAGAACAGGGACAGCAGCAGCACGGGCCGACGCCCGAAGCGATCACTCAGCGCGCCCAGCAGCGGCGAGAACAGGAACTGCATGGCCCCGTACAGCGAAAGCAGCCACCCGTAATCCCGCGCCCCCGCCGCCACGCTCCCGTGCGCCAGACTCTGGATGAGCTTGGGGAGAATCGGGATGATGATGCCGACGCCGAGGACGTCAACCAGGAGCGTGACGAAGATAAAGCTGAGGCCGGGAGTACGTTTCAATCGGCCTCATTGGCTACGGCTGGGGAAAGCATGGGATGGGCTTACTACAAAAGCTATCAGGCTCTTGGGCACGGTAACTGCGAGGCTAGTCCGTCATGCCTGCTACGGGAAACCCCGTCTGCTCGATCACTTTGCGAAGTTCAGATATGCTGATCCGCCTTGAGTCATAGCGCACCGATGCGTATTTGGCGGCAAAATTTACGCTCGCATCTAAGACCCCAGGTGTCCCCTTGAGTGCCTTTACAATGGAGATGCTGCATTCAGGGCAGGTCAAGTCGCCGAGGGTAAATATCGCGGTCTGTGCGGAGGGAACAGAGGGAACGGGCGGCACGGCGACCTGCGCGCTTTCCAGGGCGTGAGCCGCAAAGTCAGGGTAGATCATAACTCCTAACGTAATGACTGTGATTGCCCCTAGGAACGCTCGGCTGAAGCGCGGGACAGGGGCTGATTTCACCGTCGCACAGCCGTCTGTGCCACGGCCTGTCTTTCGGGGATGGTAGGTACAGTAAAACGCTGCGGCCAGCATAAGCAGGGTGAGGCCGATGAGGTACGGGCGGTAAGGCGTGAGCGCCGCGCCGATTGCCAACGTTCCGGCACTCGCAGCGCCGAGAACAAGCGGCAGGATGCAGCAGGAGGATGCCGCGACAGCAGCCACCAGGCCACCGACGAGTGGCAGAAACTCTTTGTGTTTCATGGGGCGACCTCCTCAGCCGCAGAGAAGCAGCGAACGCCGACGGTCGCAACAGCCCCGACTTGCACTGGAGGGCAGGGCACATCGCCATAGGAGCAGAACACGCAACAATGGCCCGGCTGAGGCTTCAAAGGTTCGCCGCACCCTTTGCACACATAAAGCCAAGCGCAGGCATCCTGCGGCATCTGTTCCGAACCTCGGAAGCCACAGGCGGGGCAAGTGATTGTGGAAAAAAGAGTTGGCTGTTCGTTCATGATGTGTTACACGACGCTCTCAACTGACATCATTGTACCTTACGCACGGAAGCGAGTCGAGCGGGAACATTTCCTTTGTTTCGTTTGTTACATCACTTGACAGCATCACGCTCAAATGGGATAATGTCGGCAGCAACAAGGGCGCGGCGGGGGATGAGTGCAGATGGCAGTGAGCTACAAAGATTACTACAAGATTCTAGGTGTGCCGAAGACGGCGACCGAGAAAGACATCAAGGCGGCGTACCGCAAGCTCGCGCGCCAGTCCCACCCGGACGTGAACCCCGGCGACAAGGGCGCGGAGGAGAAGTTCAAGGACATCGGCGAGGCGTATGACGTCCTATCCGACGCGGACAAGCGCTCCAAGTACGACCAGTACGGGGACCAGTGGAAGGCGTTCAGCCAGGGTGGCGGCGGAGGCGGCCCGTCATCGGGCGGCTTCGGCGGCGGCGTGGAGTTCGGCGGCGGCGCAGGCATTGATGACTTCCTGTCGTCGCTCTTCGGGGGCGCGGGCGGCTACGGCGGCGGGCGCGGCCCGGCGGGCGGCTACGGCGGCTTCAGCCGGGCAGGACAGGGCGCGGCGGGCCGGGTCGGCGCGGGCGACGCCGAGTACGCGCTGGAGATCGGGCTGGAGGAGGCGTTCGCGGGCGCGTCAAAGTCGTTCACCATCAACCTGCCGCAGATGTGCGACCGCTGCGGCGGCTCCGGGGCGGTCTCCACGGGCCAAAGCAAGCCGTGTTCGATGTGCCAGGGGACGGGGAAAGTCAAGGGCGGGCGCGGGTTCTTCGGCAACAACACCTGCCCGCAGTGCGGCGGCACGGGCCAGGCCGTGGAGGTCTGCCCGCAGTGTCACGGCGACGGCTCCGTGACCAAGCAGAAGCGGCTCTCGGACGTGAAGATTCCGGCGGGCGTCGCCGACGGCCAGCGCATCCGCCTGGCCGGGCAGGGCGCGAACGGCGGCGACCTGTACCTGAAGGTCACGGTCCGGCCCCACCCGCAGTTCGAGCGCGACGGCGACACCCTGCGGACAGATTTCGCCGTGCCGTACACCGTGGCCGCCCTGGGCGGCGAGGCGTCGGTGGAGACCTTGGCCGGGCGCAAGGTGCTGAACGTGCCGCCGGGGACGCAGAGCGGCCAGGCGTTCCGCCTGACCGGCCAGGGGATGCCACGGCTCAAGGGCGGCAGCGGCGACCTGTACGCGCGGGCCAAAGTCACCGTGCCGAAGGACCTCAGCCCGCGCGAGCGCGAACTGCTGCTGGAACTGGCGAAGCTGCGGCAGGACGCCGTGAAGGTGAAATAACCACGATGGCTTATTTGAAAGACCGAGACGAACCCATCTACACCATCAGCATCGCGGCCAAGCTGGTGCGCCCGCTGGGCCGCGTCGTGCCGGGCGCGGACGCCGGGGCCAAGCCCATCCACGCGCAGACGCTGCGGATGTACGACCGGCTGGGGCTGGTCCGGCCCCGCAAGGTCGGCAAGAACCGGTTTTACAGTGACCGGGATATTGAACGCTTGCAGCAGATTCAGCACTTCACGCAGGACATCGGTATCAACCTGGCCGGTGTCGGCTATATTTTTGCGCTGATAGAGCAGCTGCAGCAGATGCAGACGCCCTCGGAGCGCATGGAGGCCATGCTCCAGGAGGCCGAGGGACGGCTGCGGGCGATGATGACGGACCAGGTGAAAGACGACGGAGAATAACACCATGTTGGAGAAATTTACGGAACGGGCGCGGGAGGTGGTGCAGGCCGCGCAGGACGTGATGACGCGCTACCAGCATACCCAGCTCGACACCGAGCATCTGTTGCTGGCGATGCTGGAGCAGAACGAGGGGCTGGCCGTGCAGGTGTTGCTCAAGCTGGCCGTGGACACGCGGACGCTGACGCGGGCCGTTGAAGATGTGCTGGCGCGCGCCCCCAAGGTCCAGTACCACGACACCCAGGCGCAGGTCTACATCACGCCGCGCATCAAGCGCGTCTTCGACCTCGCCAATGAAGAGGCCCAGCGGCTCAAGGACGATTACATCGGCGTCGAGCATCTGCTGCTGGGGCTGGTTAAGGAAGAAGGCGGCGGGGCGGCCCGCATCCTGAAGCAGTATGGCGTGGACGAGGAGAAAGTCTACCGTGCCCTCCAGGAAGTCCGGGGCAACACGCGAGTTACGGACGAGCGGCCCGAAGAAAAGTACCGGATGCTGGAGCGCTTCTCGCGCGACCTGACAGCGCTGGCCCGTGAGGACAAGATTGACCCGGTGATCGGGCGCGACGAGGAGATCAAGCGGACCATCCAAATCCTCTCCCGGCGGACCAAGAACAACCCGGTCCTGATTGGCGATCCGGGCGTCGGCAAGACGGCCATCGCCGAGGGGCTGGCCCTGAAGATCGCCCACGGCGACGTGCCGGAGAACCTGCGCGGGCGACGTCTGTTGGCGCTGGACATGGGCGCATTGGTGGCCGGGTCCAAGTTCCGGGGCGAGTTTGAGGAACGCCTGAAAGGCGTCATGGACGAGGTCCGCAAGGCCGCCGGTCAGGTCGTGCTGTTCCTGGACGAACTGCACACGGTCGTCGGCGCCGGAGCCGCCGAGGGGGCGATGGACGCCAGCAACATGCTCAAGCCCGCGCTTGCCCGCGGCGAATTGCAGTGCATCGGGGCGACCACGCTGGATGAGTACCGCAAGAACATCGAGAAGGACCCGGCGTTGGAGCGCCGCTTCCAGCCCATCGTCGTCGGCGAGCCGTCGGTCACGGACACCATCGAGATTTTGAAGGGCCTGCGCGACAAGTACGAGGCGCACCACGCGGTCAAGATTGACGACAGCGCCCTGGTCGCCGCCGCCGAGCTGTCCAGCCGCTACGTCACCGACCGGTTCCTGCCGGACAAAGCGATTGACCTGATTGACGAGGCGGCGTCCAAAATACGCATCGAGAAGTCGTCCATGCCGCAGGACATCAAGGACACCGAGGCGCGGCTGAACGCCTTGGTGCAGGAGGGTAGGGCGGCCGCCGATGAGCGCGACTACGAGAAGGCGGCCCGGCTGCGCGACCAGGAGGTAGCCCTGCGCCGAGAGTTCACCGAGCGGCGCGACGCCTGGATGCGCGAGGCGGGCGTCGGCAGCGTCGTGGACGAACACGACATCGCCGAGCTGATCTCCAAGGCGACCGGCATCCCCGTCTCGCGGATGTTCGAGGAGGAGGCCGAGAAACTTCTGAATATGGAGGCAAGTCTCCATGAGCGCGTCATCGGCCAGCAGGCCGCCATCGAGGCGGTCTCGGAGGCCATCCGGCGCGCGCGGGCGGGGCTGAAGGACCCGAACCGGCCCATCGGTTCGTTCCTCTTTCTGGGGCCGACCGGCGTGGGCAAGACCGAGCTGGCCCGGTCGCTGGCCCAGTTCCTGTTCGACGACCCCGACGCCATGGTGCGGATTGACATGTCCGAGTATATGGAAAAGCACTCGGTCGCCCGCCTGATCGGCGCCCCGCCGGGCTACGTCGGCTACGACGAGGGCGGGCAGCTCACGGAGGCCGTTCGGCGACGCCCCTATCGAGTCGTCCTGCTGGACGAGATCGAGAAGGCGCACCCGGACGTCTTCAACATCCTGCTGCAACTGCTGGATGCCGGACGGCTGACGGACAGTTCGGGCCGGACCGTGGACTTCAAGAACACGGTCATCATCCTGACCTCAAACATCGGCAGTCAGCACATCGAGGCCATGCCCGTGGACGCCTCCGAAGTCGAACAAGGGATGCTCTATGACAAGATGAAGGCGCGGGTCACGGAAGAACTCAAACTGCACTTCCGGCCCGAACTGCTCAACCGAATCGACGAGATCATCGTCTTCCACGCCTTGAACCAGGCCCAGATCACGCAGATCGTGGATCTGCTGCTGGCCGGGACGCGGCGGCAGTTGGCCGACCGCAAGATGTCCCTGGAGGTGACGGACGCTGCCAAGCGCCTGATCGCCGACGCGGGCTTCGACCCGCTGTACGGTGCGCGTCCGCTCCGCCGGACCATTCAGCGCCTGGTGGAGAACCCGATCTCCTCCGGCATCCTGCGCCGCGAGTTCCGCGAGGGCGACACCATTGTCATAGACCGCGACGGCGAGCGCCTCACCGCCCGTCTCAAGGTTCCGGCTGCCGTCGCCTCCTGAAAGCCTTGCCGCCTGCCATCGCCCCTCCTTCGCTTTCGAGGGAGGGGCCTTTAGCCCACCTGCCACAAGGAGACATGGCAGCGGATGGTGAAACAGGTCGGCATGGGTTGACCGCGACTTATGCACATCCTTTGGTCAATAATTCATTTTGCAGGGGCTGTCACCATTGTGTCAACGATCACCATCGCCGTGCATGAGGCAGGATGACCTTTCCCCCGAAAACTGTACCACTGGTATGGTGAGTATTGACCCGAAAGGTAAAATACTCGAATGCAGAAGAACCAGTTTAGTGAAGCGGCCCGTGTCCGTGAACTCGAAAGAGAAAACACACGGCTCAAGCGGCTCCTGGCTGAACGCGACTTGGAGGTGGACATCATCAAGGAAATCCTCCAAAAAAAGTAGCGGAGGCCGCCGACCCGCTCACGGAAGCGCGAGCGGTGATCGCGCAAGCCACCGAAGGCGGCCTCTCCGAGCGCAGTGCCTGTCGCCTGGTAAAAGTGTCCCGTTCCAGCGCCCGCTACCGGCCGCATCCGCGCGACGATCAGACGCTGCAAGAGCAGATGCAGCAGATCAGGCAGAGGCATCCGCGCTTCGGGACGCCGCGTGTCCATGCCCTGCTCGGGGCGGACGGCCAGACCGTCAACCACAAGCGCATCGAGCGCCTCTGGCAGAGGGGCGGTTTTCAGGTGCCGCAGCGCTCCAAGAAGCGCAAGATCAAGACAGGGGGCCGTGTTCCGTGCCAAGCCGAGCGGCCAGACCACGTCTGGAGCTACGACTTCCAGGAGGACAGCCTGCTGTCTGGGCACAAGATACGGCTCTTGAACGTCTTGGACGAGTTCACCCGCGAGTGGCTGTCCGTGACGGTGGGCGTTTCCCTAGAGCGTGTTAGGCACTTTCGGGCTTGTCTTGTGCCTTTGAGCGTCTTGAGGCGCAAGATGTGTGCCGCATGACTCGTGAAGCAGGCCAATGGGCGTTATTTCTACCAGACAGACTGATACTCTTTGATGTCAGAAGCCAGTAGATGCTCAGAAAAAGTGCCTAACACGCTCTAACCAGCCAAGCGGTGTTAGCTGCTCTCAAGACGCTCTTTGCATCACGCGGAACACCGCGTTTCGTCCGTAGTGATAACGGGCCTGAGTTCATTGCCGCTGAAGTGCAAGGCTGACTCAAAGAGAGCGGCTCCGCGCCGCACTCCATTGACCCAGGCTGTCCGTGGCAGAACGGGTTCACCGAGAGCTTCCACGGCAAGCTGCGCGATGAGTTGCTGGACCGTGAAGTCTTTGTGTCCATTGCGGACGCCCAGGTGCGTCTGGGAGCGCATCGGCGCTGGTACAATGAAGAGCGTCCGCACAGCAGCTTGAAATATGCGCCGCCCGCTGCCTTTGCACGGGACTGGCGACAGAAGCAGACGGAGAGAAAGCCGCCTTGCTAGACAACGGAAACACTCACTTTGCCCGTGGTACATAAAACGGGTGAAACGTCATGTCGTGATTCAAGACGCCGCCTACGGTCAGCGATCACCCCTGGTACTGATTGTCCCGCTGAGTTCCCAGCAGGGCGCGCTCCGCTTCCCGGCGACAGTCACGATTGCCCCTTCCGCCGAGAACGGCCTCAGCCTCCCCTCCGTCGCCCTGGCGTTTCAGACACGAGCGGCAGATCGGTCACGTTTCGACCAAGTTGGGGCTTTTGTCGGCAACAGACCTAACAGCGGTTCTCTCAGAGTTAAACAAATTGACCGGGCAGTAGTCCAGGCCACGGCCCAGATGCCCCGCGTCCAGGAGGAGGCGGATCGGGAACGAGCTGACGCCAGGCTAATCCCGCTTGCCGTTCCACAGGCCGGACAGGGACAGCGCGACACCCAGGGCGAGATAGGCGGCCAGCACCGAAGGCCCGCTTAACTTCTTCTCGATGCCGGGGGTGAACCGTTTCGGGACCAGTTTGTAATCTATGACGTAGGACAGTGCCGCGCCGAGCAGGCCCGTGACGGGGTTGCTCTTGGTCTTGGTGACGGCGAGTGTTCCCTCATAGAGAACGCCCCAGAGTGCCATCGCCGTGCCGTTGATGAAGACGCCGAGCAGGGACTCGCGCGGCGACCACTCCGATGGCTGTGTCACCTCATCACCATCCACGGCGTGGCAGATGGCGTTGATCGCCGCCCAGGGCGCACCCAACTCCCGGTCGCTCGCCAGCATGATGGCCGCGTTGGTCGCCGCCGCCAGCGCCAGCCCCGTCTTCAGCCCGTTCCCGATGATCGTCTTCCCGTTCATGCGTTTTCCAATCCAAGTTCCTGACGCCAGGGACGGCGCTCCCGTGTCCAGGCCCGGCCGCACAGGGAGAGAAAGTCGCAGTCCGGGCAGACATCGGGCAGGGGGACGGGCCGGACAGCCTCAAAGTCGTATTCCAGAATGGAGACGCCCAGGCCGCGCAGTTCGTCCTCCCACTCCGCCAGTTCCTGGTCCGTGAACGAGGCCGTCGCCGTGACGCCCCCGCGCAGGGCGTGGATGGTGGCACAGACTCGCCGTTCCGGGTTGTTGCGCTTTACAAGCAGCTGATACACGGACATGGCGAGCGCGCCCTTGACATCGTCCTCGGTCACACCCATGCGGCCCGATTTGTAGTCCACAATCTCCAAAGCGCCGTCATCGAGACGCTCGTCCACGCGGTCCACGCGGCCCGTCAGCACGAACGGCCCCAGGTCCCACTTGAGCAACTTCTCGGTCAGGAACACGCGCGTCGCCTCCGCCCGTTCCTGTGCCGCCGCGTGGTAGGTCTGCAAAATCTCCACAGCGGCGACTTTGTGCGCCTCCTCATGGTCGGCATCCCGGTAGCCCTGGGACTGCCAATCCACGGCCAGGCGCTCCACGAGCTGCTCCGCCGTGACCTCCGCGCTGCCGCCCGCCTCGTGGAAGCCTTGCAGGGTCTGGTGGAGCGTGCTGCCGAAGGTGTACCCGGCCCGCGCCTTGTGATAGAAGCGGCCCAGTTTTTCCACATACTCCAGCCGGTACATCATCGGGCAGGATAGGAACGTCTTCAGGCGGGTGGGGGAGAACTCCGGCTTGCGCGGCTTCTTCTCAGCGACGGCCCGTGGCTCGCTCTTCTTGCGGGGCATGGGGCGATTATACCCGGAGAAGGCCCCCTCCCGGCTCGCCGAGGCTCGCCACCCTCCCCGAAGCGGAGAGGGTCAGAGAAAAGAGTTGGCAACCTTTTCCCTCACCCGCTTCGGGGGAGGTGGGCCGGCTTGCCGGGCCGGAGGGGGTTCTGACACAGGGGGATTAGAACGTATCTCAAAACGGTGGCCTGAGCCTCCGCTGCCTGTGAGCCGATAATGGCGGCATGATGCCACCGACTGAAGCTCCGAAAGACGTGATTGAACCCGCCGCGCCAAAGGCCGGGCCGAAGAAGGCGTTGCCGACGATCTGGAACGTGCCCGACCCGCTCTGGGGGCTGATCGAGAAGGTCCTGGCCGTCTACGACCCGCCTCAGAAGACCGGACGCAAGCGTGCCGACCCGCGCAAGTGCTTCGACGGCGTGATCTTCCGGATGCGCACCGGCTGCCAGTGGAACCATCTGCCCAAGGAGTTCGGTGACGACAGCAGCGTCTACCGCGCCTTCGCCCGCTGGGAGAAGAAGGCTATCTTCGACATCCTATGGGCCATCCTGCTGACCAAGTGCGACGACCTGCAGGGCGTGGACTGGCAGTGGCAGGCCGCCGACGGCTGCCTGGGCAAAGCGCGCGGCGTCCCTGGCAGCGGGGTCGGCAAAAGGGGGCACAAGACGAGTGCGTCGGCCCCAGCCCCGTCGACCGCGGCAAGTCGGGCGTCAAGAAGAGCCTGCTGGTCGAGGGCGGCGGCCGGCCCCTCGCTGCGGCCATCGGCGGGGCCAACGTCCCCGACAGCAAACTGCTGAAGGCCACGCTGGAGGCCGTCGTCGTGGAGAGGCCCGCGCCGACCGAGCAGGAGCCGCAGCACCTGTGCCTGGACAGAGGCTACGACAACGCGCCCGCTGAGGCGGTCGTGGCGGAGGCGGGGTACGTGCCCCACATCACCCCAATAAAGCCCCGGCGCATCGGCGAGGAGAAGCTCGACGAGCAGCGGGAGAAGACGCACCCGGCCCGCCGCTGGGTGGTGGAGCGCACCTTCGCCTGGCTGGCCGGCTGCCGCGCGATCCTGGTGCGCTATGACAAGCTGGCCGAGCGGTACCTGGCCCTGGTTAAGCTGGCGTCAGCCTTGCTCTGGTTCCGACGCTGGTACGAGCTTGACCCGACGCTCGCGTTTTGAGATACATTCTTAAACCTCCCGCACAACGATGCGGCCGCCCTGAACGGCGACGACCTGAACGGACGTGCCGGGGGCGATGAACTCGCCCTCGGTCACGACGGGGAGGCGCTCGCCGTCGAGTTCCGCCGTGCCGGAGGGGCGCAGGGGCGTGACGGCCACGCCGGACTGGCCGACGAACTCCGTGTAGTTTCGGCTGGAGACGTACCCGGTTGCCGCCGACTGGCGCATCGGCTGGCCCAGCTTTCGCCAGATCGGGCTGCGCGGCAGGTAGGTGAAGAACGCAGCCAATATCCCCGCCGTGACCAGCAGGGACGTCCCGGCGGAATAGGCCGCGCCCGCCTGCGCCCCGCCGAGCGCGTAAAATATCCCCAGGAAGATCAGCACCAGGCCTCCCAGCGCGGCGAGGCCGTGGCCGGGGAAGACGTGCGTTTCCAGAACAAGTAGCGCGACGCCCGCCAGGAACAGCACCGCGCCCGCCCATGTGGACGCGCCGACGGTGACGTGCGCGGCGAAGATCAGCGCCACCAGGAGGCCGCCCAGCACACCGGCGATGCCCCAGGAGTGCAGGGTCAGTATCTCGGCCACGATCAGCGCGATCCCCAGCGCCAGCAGCAGGATGGTCAGCCAGGGACGGCTCACCCACCACGCCACGGCCGTCCAGCCGTCCCACGGCACGGGAACGAGCTGGGCTGTCGTCAGGTTCATCTTCGCCAACACGGCTGGGAAGTCCGGGGCGACCACGTCGGCGTAGCCGATCCCCTGTGCCTGGTTGGTGGTCAGGGTCAGGCTGGTTCCGGGCGTGACGTTGACCGAGGGCAGCGCACCCGCCGCCGAGACGAACGCGGCGGCGTAGGACGGGTTACGCCCGCCCGCCTCCGCCGCCGCCGAAAAGTCCGCCGGGTCGGCGTCGGACGGCGCGCCGCCGAGCGAGCCGCCGGGGGCCATCGCCAGCGGCTTGCAGGCGACAGCGACGAGGCTGGCCGGCCCGCGCGCGTCATTGTGAACATAGGCGGCGATGGGAATGTCCGACGCGCGCATCTGGACGTGCCGCTCCACCTGCTTTGCCGCCTCCATGTCGCCACTGACAGAATCGATGTCCAGGATGATGCCCGCCGCCCCGGAATGCCACGCCGCGTCTATCTGCGCGTCGGCCCAGTCTGCCCGCACGGAAGACAAGTCGCCGTGCAGGTCTATCACGGAAACTCGCGGTGCATCGGCGCGGGCGACGCCCGGCAGCAAGCACAGCGCAAAGGCCAGAAGCCAAAGGAAACGCCTCATCCTGACCCCCGCGCATCTTGGTGCAGTGGGTCGTGGAGCAGGTAGCGCTCCAGGCGCGCGTGGGTGCGGCTTGCCAGCGCGTGTGTCCAGAGAATCAGCCCGGCACTGACCTGAGACGCGAATCCCGCCCAGCCTTGCGCCAGGCGGCGCGCGGGGTGCGCGCGGCGCTCCGCCTGGTGTTCCGCCAGGCGCGGGGCGAACTCGCGCCACAGGTCCAGGGCAGGCTCGCGCGGCGGCAGGCGGTGCAGCAGCGCCAGCGTCCGCTCGAACGCGATCAGCTCGGCGGCGCAGTCCGGGTGGGCAGCCAGGAACGCCTGCATCTTGTCCCTCTCAGTTGGGTCCAGCGTCTCCTCCAGATAGTCGGAGAATCCTCCCCGCGCGTCTTCTTCCGTCACGATCACTTCACTCCCTCGATCAGTTCCAGGTATGGCGTGAACTTCGCCTTGAAGGCCAGGCGCGCCCGGTGCAGTTTGGACTTGACGTTCACCAGGCTCAGGCCGGTGATCTCGCCGATCTCCTCGTAGGACATCTGCTCGAAGTCGCGTAGGATCAGCAGCAGCCGTTGCTCGTCGGGCAGCAGGGCCAACACACCATCCACCACGCGCTGCAATTCGCGCGTCTCCGCGATCCGTGCCACGTCCATGCCGGGCGCAGACGGCTCGGCGGGCGTGTCTTCCGCCAGCTCTTCCTGCGCGCCCTGCTTCTTCGTCTCGCGCAGGTGGTTCAGGCAGACGTTGCGGGCGATGGTGTAGAGCCAGGTGCTGAATTTGCAGTCGCCCTTGAACGTCGGTAGCGAACGCAGCGCCCGGTAGAACACCTCCTGCGTCAGATCGTAGGCGTCCTCGCCGTGGACCATCCGGCAGACCAGGTGGAAGATCGGCGTCTGATACTTCTTGTACAGCGCCTCGAACAACCGAGGGTTCCCGGTGGCCCGGAACTGCCGAACCAGCGCCACGTCCGGGTCGAGGCGCGGCAGAAACGAGACCAGAGGCGGGCGGCGTTCAGCGTCCATCCGTCGGATGTGTTATCCCTTCATAGGTGAGACACGGCGGGCCGAAAAAAGTTGCAAAGGCCGTTCTTCTTAACCCTCTCCTTCCGGCTTGCCGTGCCGGGTGAGGTCTCCGTTCCGGGTATAATCATCCACGATGGCAATGAACACGGAAAGTCTTGTCGGCCCGCGCACGCTCCCGATGGCGGACGAGAGGGTCGTGACGCAGCGGCCCAAAGGGGAACGCGCGACGGTGCGCCTGGTCGAGCCGGAGAGCGCCGCCGCCGATGCCGGGGTGCGCGTCGGGGACACCCTGACCCACGTGAACGGCCAGCCCGTGCTGGACATCGTGGATTTCGCGTTTTTGTCCGCCGGGGAACACGTCACCCTGGACGTGATGCGTCCCGATGTCGGCCCCATGCAGTTCGTCATGTACAAGGGCTACGACGAGGATTTGGGCATCGAGTTCGGCGATGATCTGTTCGACCGCGTTCATATCTGCAAAAACAAGTGCGTCTTCTGCTTTCTGTACCAGCAGCCCAAGGGCCTGCGACCCTCGCTGTATATCAAGGACGACGACTACCGGCTCTCGTTCCTGCACGGCAACTACCTGACCCTGACCAACATGGGCGAGGCCGAATTTCAGCGCGTCATTGACCAGAAGCTCTCGCCGCTGTTCGTCTCCGTCCATGCCACCGACCCCGAAGTCCGGGGCCGGATGCTGGGGCGCAAGGGGCCGGAGCCGATCCTGCCGCGCCTCCAGATGCTGGCCGACGCCAAAATCCAGGTCCACGCCCAGGTCGTCCTCTGTCCTGGCTACAACAACGGCCCGGTGCTGGAACGGACCGTCCGCGACCTCGCCGAATTGCACCCGGCGGCGCGGGAGACCTACGGCGGCGTCCTGTCCGTCGCCGTCGTTCCCGTCGGCCTGACCCAGTTCCGGGACCGGCTCGCCGCCTTGACCACCTGCGACAGCGACTTCTGCCGTGGTTTGGTCACTGAGACCGAAGGCTGGCGCAAGGCATATCGCAAGACCCTGGACACCAACTTCGTCTTCCTCAGCGACGAGTTCTATCTTTCCGCCGGGCTGCCCGTCCCCAACGCCCGCCAGTACGAGGGCTTCCCCCAATTGGAAGACGGCGTGGGCATCGTCCGGCTGTTTTTGGACGACGCCCAGAAGGTCGTTCGCAGGCTGCCGGAGCGCCTGCCGTCGCCGCGCACGGCCACACTCGTGACCGGCGAACTCGCCGCCCCGTTCCTCGATGACTTTGCTGCGAGCCTGAACCGCGTGGATAATTTGTCAGTCAACGTCTGCGCCGTCCACAACCGTTTTTTTGAAGGCAACATCAGCGTCGCCGGTCTGCTGACGGGCCGGGACATCGCCGACGCGCTTCACGCGATGGGCGACACGCTCGGCGAGCGCGTCGTCGTCCCATCCATCATGCTGCGCGACCCCGACCGCGACATCTTCCTGGACGACATGAGCCTCGCCGAGTTTGAAGAGACCGTGGGCCGCCAGGTCTGCGTCGTCGAGCGCACCCCCTCCGCCGCCGCGAGGGCGATTCTGAACTAGAGGCGTTGTTGTACCCACTGTACCGTTCGTCGCGCCGGGGCGGAGGATCGCCCCGTCTGTGAGAGCGTCCTTCGGACGTAGATCGTGGGGATTGGCTCCCTCTTCGTCCGAAGGACGCCTTCCGAGGCGGGGCGATCCTTCGCCCCGGCGATCCGCCGCACACTTACCACCTGGAGAACCCCATGTCCTACGCCATCAAACTCGACAAGCCGCAGAAGGTCAAACTCGACGACTACGACCCCGACGACACCGGCAAGGCCAAGAAAGACAAGGCCGTGGAGGAACAGGCCGCGCTCAACCTGGAGCTGTGCGAACTCCAGGAATGGCTCTACGCCGCCCAGAAGAACAGCGTCCTGATCGTCTTGCAGGGCCTGGACACGTCCGGCAAAGACGGCACCATCGCCCACGTCATGTCCTCCGTCAATCCCCAGGGCTGCGACGTCGCCTCCTTCAAAGTGCCGACGCCGCTGGAGGCCGCCCACGACTTCCTCTGGCGCATCCACCAGCAGACGCCCGCGCGCGGTATGATGACCATCTTCAACCGCTCGCACTATGAAGACGTGCTGGTCACGCGCGTCCATGACAAGATCACGCAGGGCGAGTGCGAGAAGCGCTACGGGGAGATCAACCGCTTCGAGCAACTGCTGGCCGACAACGACACCCTGATCCTGAAATTCTTCCTGCACATCTCGCCCGACGAGCAGGAAAAGCGCCTGGTGGCCCGCGAGAAAGATGAGGAGAAGTCCTGGAAACTGTCCCCCGGCGACTGGGAGGAGCGTCAGTTCTGGCCGGACTACCAGAAAGCGTATGAGAACGCCCTCGGAGCCACCGCCGACAAACACGCGCCCTGGTACATCGTCCCGGCCAACCACAAGTGGTTCCGCAACCTCGCCATCGCCGAGACCCTCGTGAAGACTCTGCGCGGCCACAAGGACGCCTGGCAGGAGACGCTCAAGGAACTTGGTAAGGAACGCAGGGCGGAACTGGACAAGATGCGCAAGAGCGGCGACATCCCCAAGCCCGACCAGAGCAACCCGTTTCAGACGCATTGAGGCCGGGGGTATGAAATCCAGGCACGTGTCCGGGGGTATGAAACCCCCGTATAGAGTTGTGCCGTCCTGCGGACGGAAGAGCGTTCTGCGGACGGAAGAGCGTTCTGCGGACAGAGGGGACGGGGCCTGTCGCATCGTACCCCGCCGCGTCCGCAGGACGCTTGAACGATAGACGGGGGTTTCATACCCCCGGACGCAGACGCGCCCCCGGACGCTGTACGGGCGACCCGCCGGGTCGCCCCTACGCCGCCAAAACCTCCACCGTCGGCGGCAGCAAGATGGACTGCGGGTTCGTCGCCGCCGCGATTGCCGGCACGTCGTTCAGGAAGTGGTAGCACACGCCGAACGAATAATCATCCTTGCTGCAATAGCCCATTCGAAACGCCACGCGAATATTGCCCGCATAATCAAGGGCTGCTGTGACCGAACTGCACGCATCAGGCAGATCGGTAATAGCGATCGCCAAGGCTTTGTCCGTATCAATGATGTGGAACCAGGATTGCCTGTGGTAATCTTGCCAGTCCGCAACAACGCCCTCATAATCCACGCGCCCTTGCGTTTCTATGTTCCACTTGAACCCTTCTTCATTCTGAGTCGTCTCCCACTTTACTGTCTCTGTGACGCCTTGCTGTAACTTCCCGTAGATGCCGCCGCCGACGCCGAAGTCATAGAACAAGGTTGATGACGCGGCTTGCAAAGGAAGGGAGAAAACAACTTCATCGCCTTCGTACATAAACCAGAAGTCTAGCACAACCCGTATCCAAGATTTGCAGGCGGTGACGTTGGTTAGGGCTTCGACACCACAGGGAGGACGTGACACTTTTTCGTCACTGTGGATTGGATAACTGACCCACGATCTGACCTCGGCTTCAAGCGGCTTTCCCACGGCAAAAGATGCGTCTGTTACTAGACCGGGTAATGCTTGTATGCCATTAAGTGTGATACAGCTCGGTTTGCGTAAATGATGGACGCCATCATAAACTACGTTGGCGATGTCACCGGCCGAGGTGAAATCAACCGAAAATCGCTCCTGTTGGTTGTGGAAAATGCCGTCTTTTTCTGTGATGTTCAGCGGGTCCTTGACAACCGCAGGGTCAGCATCAGCCCGAAGCGTTAGCTCAAGGGTCTCTTGTGGAGCAAGTGACACTGCAAAGCTGAGGCGAAAATAATGCGCTGGCGCCTCTGGAGTTAGCTGAAGGGGGACACTCTGCCCTGCCTCGTCGCAGAGAGCTACCCTGTGAACATCAGTCCCTTCAGGCAAATTAACGGATGTACTCAGCGGGTATAGGAACCGGCGGATGCCGTGGGTCTCTTTAACGCGGATGTGGGCGAGGACATCGCTCATGGTTTCAGCACCTTCTCATAGATGGCGGCGATGCGGTCCACGGTGAACTGGGTCGCCCCCTTGCTGCCCTCGAAGACGCCGCGCGCTGCCGCGCCCATGACCGCGCGGGCATCGGGGTCACGGAGCAACTTGGCAAAAGCCTCCGTCAACTGCTGCTTCTGGGCCTCTTTGTCCTTCTCGTCCGCCGCGATCTGCGCGACGCCGCCGCGCTCCAGGAAGTCGTCCATGATGGCGGCGAAGTTCTTCATGGAGGGGCCGACGACGATGGGCTTGGCGTACAGGGCGGGTTCCATGATGCTCTGGCCGCCGTGCGGGATCAGCGTCCCGCCGACGAAGACCACGGTGGCGAACTGATAGGCCGCCGCGAGTTCGCCCAGGGTGTCCAAAATCAGCACCTCGGCGTCGTGCTTGTCCGGGGTGGGGGAAGACCGGCGCTGAACGCAGAAGCCGTTCTTCTCGCCGAGAGCCGCCACGATCCCGAAACGCTCCGGGTGGCGGGGGGCGATGAGCAGGCGCGTTCCTTCCAGGCCCGGCATCACGCGCAGGCGGCGCAGAACGTCGAGCAGCGTCTGTTCTTCATCGTCGTGGGTGCTGCCAGCGACGATGAGTGGTGATTGTGAGGTGGTCAGGGACAGGGCGGCGTCCAGGGAACGGGCCTGTTCCTCGGAGACCTCGCGTTCCACCACGTCTTTGTCGTACTTGATGTTGCCGCTGACCTGAATCTTGCTCGGCGGCGCACCGAGGCGCTGCGCCCGCTCGGCATCCTCCGGCCCCTTCATCAGCAGGAGCGCGTAGTTCTGGAAGACCTGGCCCATCAGCGCCTGCACGACCTGGTAGTACGGGAAACTCTCCGGCGAGAGCCGCCCGTTGACCATGACGATGGGTATGCCGCGCTTCTTGGACTCGTGCAGTACGTTCGGCCAGATTTCCGTGTCAATGGTGATGAGCAACGACGGCTGAACCCAGTCCAGCACTTTGTTGGCGATAGAAGCCAGGTCAATGGGGAAGTAGAACGTGCAGCCCGCGCCGTAGGGCTTCTGGAAGCGTTCGAGGGCGATGGCCTGTCCGGTCTTGGTGATGGTAGAGAAGACGAAGCGCGTCTGGGGGAAGCGCCGGCTGAGGGCGTGGGCGAGCGGCTGGACACTCAGTGTCTCGCCGACCGAACAGGAGTGTATCCAGATGGTCGGGCGTCCGTCGGATTTCAGCGTGTCCGGCAAATTGCCTAGCCGCTGACGTAAGGCGGGCAGGTACTTCTGGTGACGCCAGGCCTTATACAAAAAAAACGGGGTCATCAGGACGACCCACGCGCCGAACAGCAGGCTGTACAAAGAATACATGGGCGGCTCAGGCTCCCCCGAAGAGTTGGATCACCTGCTGCAAGTCGGCCTCGGTGTCCACGCCGACCGAGTCGTGGTCGGTCTCCAGCACACGGATAGGAACGCCGTTTTGCAAAAATCTGAGTTGGTCGAGGCTCTCGGCCAGTTCCAATGAGGACTGCGGCAGGCGGTGATATAACTCAAGCGCCTCACGGGAGTAGGCGTACAGGCCGATGTGCTTGTGATGCTGCACCCCCGCCCCTGACCGGTCGTAGGGGATCGGGTAGCGCGAAAAATAAAGCGCGTCGCCGTTGTCCGCCGTGACGACCTTGACGTTGTTCGGGTCGGCGGCATCTTCGGCGCTGATGGCGACCTTCAGGGTCGTGACGCGCGCGCCGGTGTTCTCCAAGAAGGGCCGAATGATGAGGTCCAGATGGTCCGGGCGCAGGGTCGGCTCGTCACCCTGGATGTTGACGTAGACATCGGCGTCCGTGCGTGACAAGACCTCATGCACACGGTCGCTGCCGGATGGGTGTTCCCCCGTGAGCGTCACCGGGACGCCCTCGGCCTCACACACCGACACGATCTCCATGCTGTCCGTCGCTACGATCAAATCCGTCAGCAGCGCGCAACGGCGGGCGTTCCGGTAGACCCAATAGACCATCGGCCTGCCCGCGATGAGGCGCAGGGCCTTGCGCGGCAGCCGCGTGGACGCCAGCCGAGCGGGGATCACGCCCATGATTTTCAGTGTTCCGCTTGCCATAAGTCCTTCAAGGGGTCGCTTTCGGCTGCCACCGACGCACGGACGATCCGTGCGCCCGCGCGACGGCCTGCGCTTGCTGGAATATTTGTTCTTCGTCCGGGCCGTAGCCGATGTCCTGCCACAAGAACGCCGTGCCGGACGGGAACTGCGCGAGTTTCGCCAGGAACGCGGCGCTGCCCCGGCTGTTGTATTGCCCGATCGCCCCGTAGCCTACAGTTCCCGTCTCGTAGTTGATGTTGACCGGTCCGGTTCCAAGTTGACTCAATAGACCGTCAATCTCCTGTTGTGCTTCTGAAGTCAGGCAGAGGGACCGGATGGTTCGCAGCTTGGCCGGACTGGTGTACCACCCCTGGCCGGTCGCCAGCGCCGTCACCAACCCCTGCTCAACGACGGCGCGCGATTTCAGGTCCGCGTCGCGCTGCCGCAGCCTTGCCCACAGGGCCGCTTCCGTGGAGGCCGATCCGTACTGTCCCAGTGTCCGCGCCGCGTCGGCGACAACGCCGGGATCGGGGCTGTCTAGTTCGCCAAGCGCGTAACGCTCCAGCGCCGCGTTATAACGCACGAGCGCGACGTCGGAAAGAAGAGTCTCCTGCATACCCCGGCCTAGCCAGTGCCGCAACTCCTGGTGCAGCATCGCGTCGCCGTAGTCCGACTGGACGCGCAGAAAGTAGGCCAGTAGGGCAGGCTCCGTTGTCGAATCCTGCATCTGGGCGTAAAACGCCTGCGCTCGCGGCAGAATGGAGGCCGTTGCGTAGCGGGCGACAAGTTGACACGTCACATCCACGTTCTGATTGGCAGCAAGGTGCGCCGCTAGGGTATCGTCCAGGCCCGGCAGCGTCGCGTCGGGCAGGATTTCCAGTGCGTCCGCCGAGGCTCGCGGGTTAGGAGCCGTCATCTCCTGGAGAATCAGTCGGCGGCCCGCGTCCGGCGAAAGCTCGTAGATGCGCCGCAGGATCAGGTCATTCACCGTGTAGTCGTTGTTCTGTGGGACAATGGCTTGTGCCCAAAGTCGGTTCAGCGACGGCAGCAGGGCGGACGTATGGAAGTCGCCCCAGTCGCTGTCCAAAAGATACTGCTGCGGTAGCGGCGGCAGGTGGTCAAAGTCCAGCGCCATCTGGTGTGACAGCATCGGGAGCCGCGCCTGCACCGCCGAATCTTGACCGACGGACGGGTCAAGCCAGGCCGACTCCAGCAGGGTGTGCAGGGTCATGGGCCGGGCCGCGTCGGTCTTCGTTGGCACGGCGTCGGCGGCGCGCAGCCAGTAGGCGCGCAGCATCGCTTTGTTGTCCCGAGATTGGGGCGTTTTACGCCATGCCGCAAGGTCCGCCAGCGTCGCAAGAAAATCCTGCGTCACCGTGTAATCCGGTGCAGACAGGTCGCGCTCCATTTCGCCGATGAGCCAGTCTTGATCGGGGTAGCCGATCAGGCCAGGCCGACAGAAATATCCTTTGCTGTCTGAGCTGCGCGGGGCCGGATCGGCGGCCAGGATTCCCAGCAGCGCTTGTGCTGACTCAGGCGTGTCCATGTCACACAGAACGTCCCACGGGTCCGGGACGTTCATGGGGCCGTGGGATGGCTCCTGCACTTCCGCCAGAGCGGCCTGGACCTGGGTGTGCGCCCAAGCAGGATCGGCTGGCACGATCTGGAGTTGGACCACGTTGCTGGTCGCCGTGAACGTCTTCGTGTTGAGGGGAAAGACATCATGGCTGGCACCACTATCTACAACGCGCGTCGTCGTGACATATAACTGATAGAGGCCGGGGCGGTCAAAGCGCAGCGACCGGTTCACGGTCAGCGTGACCGTGGACGGTGTATCCGTGATGGGACTCGGCGTGGGCGGCGGCGGACCCTCATAAGCAAATGCTGTTTGCTGAGGCGCATCAGCCTGTGGGTCGGCGGTGCCTTCGGACGGGGACACATGAAGCGTCTCAAAGCCCGGCCCCCACGACCAATTCTGTTTCCAGTATATGCTCGGCCTGTCGCTGCTGAACCCAAGGACAGCGTGGATGACTTCGCCCTGCCGAAACTGAGTCCTTCCAGCGGGGAGGCTGAGGGCACAGGTCAGGCCCGGAGGGTTCTGTGCCACGGCGGCCTGCCGCACGGACTCAAAAGAACCGTCGGCGCGTCCTGCCGCTGCCATCAGCAGGCAGATGAGGCAAGCCGCCAACCTCCCCAGGACAACGGCCCACCTTGATTGCTTGTCTGTCTCGGCGTTCATGCGTGAACGTGATGCCCTCGTCTCAGGACCCGGCGACGGTCAGCTCATTGCTAATCGTCTGGGTCGCGTGGTGCTTGGTCAACACGACCTGGGCGTCTTCGGTCGCGCGTTGCTGCATATCGGCGCTGAGGACGTGGCCGCGCAGGTGAACGGTCGCGGCTTCGACGGTGACGGTGATCTGGTTGGCGGGGTTGTTGAGGACCGGGTCGCGGATGATCGCCAGCTTGACGGCGGGTGTCAGCACGGCGGCGGCCTTGGCGTCCGCTGCCGTCTGCTTGACGTCCGTGGTGACCTGCGCCGTCGCCTGGTGAACGTCCGCGCCGGCGTTCTGCGCCGCCGTGTTCACCGCCTGTGTGTCATGGGCCGCATCCTGGTGGACGCCGCTCACGGTGTTGGCGCATCCGCCGAGAAGACCGACCAGGCCCAGCGCCGATGCCGTGCCGAAAAACAGTTTGTTCATGTGAGTATCTATCAGACTTTGTACAGGTGCGAGGAGCGGTCGTGGGCGCGCAGGGACTCGCCGATGCTGCCCAGTATCTGCCCGTTGATGGGGGCGGCGATCACGATGCCCAGGGCGTCGCGGTGCAGGCGCTCCAGACCATTCTCGCGTAGGTAGCCGGACTTGCCCGCGATAGCGATGGCGTCCGTGGTCATCTGCAAGGCGTTCTCGGACAGGAACAACTTGGCGGTCATGGTCGCGGCCTCCACCGGCGGGTGCGTGTCGTCCGGCAGGGACGCCATCTGCGCCAGCGCGTACACATGGGTCCGCATCACGCTGAGAGTCGCCGCGAGCTGGGAGACGCGCACACGGACGCTCTCGTATTTCTCAAAAGAATTGTTCGCCTTGACGATGTCCAGCAGCCGACCGAACGCGCCCAGCGCGATACCGGTCGCCACGATGCCGGAGTGCAGGCCTGCCTGCATATCCAGGTTGATGATCGGCCCGATTCGGCCCGGCTCCCCGACCCGGTCGGCGTCGGGAACGCGGGCGTCGTCCAGCGACAGCGCCCCGCTGTGCGTTCCCTGCAAGCCCATCGAGTCCATCGGCTCGCCGATCCGCAGGCCGGGGTTGTCGTCGGCGACGAGAAAGAATCCCTTGCCCTCGGTGGTGTCGGTCATTACCATATAGACGCCCGCGTGGCCCGCGCCGGTGCAGAACGCCTTCTGGCCGCTGAGGTGCCAGACGCCGTCCTCGCGGAACGCCTTGGTGTTCAGCACGGACTTGTCCGCGCCGACGCCGGACTCGGACCACGCCGACGCACCCAGGGTCTCGCAGGCGATGCGCGGCAGGAAGCGCTGCTTCTGGGCTTCCGTCCCGGCCAGGGCGAGCCGATTGGCCGTCAGCGTGTGCAGCAGCAGGACGAAGGCCGTGGCGGGCGCGACGCGCGCGATCTGCTCCACGGCGTAGGTGACGTTCAGCGTGTCCAGCCCCAGGCCGCCGTAGGGGCGCGGAATCTTCATCCCCAGCAGGCCCGCGTCGGCCAGTGCGCGGATGTTGGCCTCCGGGAACTCGTGTTCACCGGCGCGCGGCTCCTCGGTGTGCGCCGTCAGCCGCTCTCGCACGAGCCGCTGCACGGTCTCCCCGATCCGAATCCCGGCATACAATTCGGTCGGGTCTTGATCCCAGGTCAGAACCATAGTCAACGTGACCTCTTTCTTCCGGCAGTATATCCGATTCGCGCCTGGAGTGTCAACGCGAGGGGCCGGCCGTGGGCACCGAACGGTCTAAGAATTGCCGCCCCGTCTGCCGAAAATCCGACGTGACTGACCCGGAAAGAACGTGACATTGCTCGCCCCGCGCCCAGACAACTCGGATGCCCGTCTTGAAACGGCCCTGGACGATTTCGCGCACCTCGCGGCCCTCGCCTGCGACACGCGCTCGGCACTGGTTTGTCTTTCGGAGGGGATGTGCCGGACATTTGGATTGAACGCGCACTGTGACGCGCTGTGCGCGGAGGCCTCTCTCATCGCCCGCGACGGTCGGCTTCTGGGGACCCTCAAGGTCATGGACCTGACGCCGCGTGTGCTGACACCGGCGCAGAGGGAGGCCCTGAGCCTGCTGGCCGGGCGCGTCGCCGCACAGGTCGAGGCGCATCAGGGGCTGGCCGAGCGTGTGCGGTCCAACTCCGTGCTGCGCGCGCAGCTGGAGGCCGCCCTGGACGGCATCCTGGTCGTGGATGAGGACAGGCGCGTCGTCAGCTACAACCGGCGCTTCTGTGAGCAGTGGGGCATTCCGCTCGACGTGGCCTCACGCGGCGATGACACCCCGCTCCTGTCGCGCGTCGTCGCGCAGGTGCGGGACCAGGAGACGTTTCTGAGCCGGGTCGAATTCCTCTACGCGCACCCCGAAGAAAGCAGCCATGATGAAGTGCGCCTGAGAGATGGCCGAGTCTTCGAGCGCTACTCCGCGCCGGTCCGTTCGGACGAAGGCCGCAACCACGGGCGCGTCTGGTATTTCCGCGATGTCACGGACCGTGTGCGGTCGGAAGAGGCGCTACGGGACAGCGAGGAGCGGCTGCGGACGGTGGCGGCGGGCCTGCCGCTGATTCTGTTCGCGCTGGACGCCACCGGGCTCATCACGTTCTCGGAAGGGCGGGGCCTGAACGCGCGCGGCGCGAAGCCCGGCGAGGACGTCGGTAAGCCCATGCTGAGGCTCTACGCGGGCGACCCTGACGCCGAGGATGCCATCCGGCGCGCGCTGCGCGGCGAGACGGCCTCCATCATCCAGGAGTTTTCGGGAACTGTCTTTGAGACGCAGTTCATACCCCAGTGCGATGACCAGGGGCGGACGTGCGGCGTCACCGGCGTCTCCGTGGATGTGACCGAGCGGCGGTGGGCGGAGCAGCAGATTCTCGGCCTGAACGCTGTCCTGGAAGAGCGGCTGGACCGGATCGTGGTCCTCAACTACGAGCTGGCGCAGGCGTATGACGCCACCATCGAGGGTTGGTCGCGGGCGCTGGACCTGCGCGACCACGAGACCGAGGGCCACTCGCAGCGGGTCACGGAGATGACACTGCGGCTGGCCGAGGCGCTGGGCCTGGCGTCCGAAGACCTGACTCACGCGCGGCGCGGCGCGCTGCTGCACGACATCGGCAAGATGGGAGTCCCCGACGCCGTGCTGCTCAAGCCGGGGCCGCTGACCGAGGAGGAGCAGGCGCTCATGCGCCGTCACCCGGACCTGGCCCGCGAGATGCTCTGGCCCGTGGAGTTCCTGCGCCCGGCGCTGGACATCCCGTACTGCCACCACGAGAAGTGGGACGGCACCGGCTACCCGCGCGGCCTGTGGGGCGAAGACATCCCCCTGTCGGCGCGACTGTTCGCCATCGTGGACGTGTGGGACGCCCTGCGCTCGGACCGCCCGTACCGCCGGGCGTGGCCGCTGGAGAAGACGCGCGCCCACGTCGCCGCCCTCGCCGGGACACACTTCGACCCAGAGGTTGTCAAAGTGTTCCTGTGCGACATCGCGCCCGCGCCTCGCCGAGATGACGATGCTTGCCCACCCACACTCCGCGCCGCATGAACACTCATCGCCCGGCTGTTGTATTTCCTGGGGGACTGTGGTAAAATGCCTTCACGGGTCGGTATACGATTACGAGTTAAGGGAAGGTGGCTGAGTGGTCGAAAGCGGCTCACTGCTAATGAGTTAGACGGGCATTAACCTGTCTCGCAGGTTCGAATCCTGTCCTTCCCGTTCTCTCGCTGTTCGTTTGACATTTGAGGCCAAGAGCATTCTTGGCCTTTTTTGTTGGGTTTGTGTGTTCGTATCACAATCCTTTGGAGTGTTCAAGAAGTTGTTCATCACAAGCCTGATCCGAGAGGATCACACGGATGACGCGATAAGTATAAACCCATCGCTCAGAGATGTAAAGCAAGCTATAGATTGTCTGGACGGGGATAAATGCACTTCTATTATTCTTTCGAATGATGACGCAATGTGTCGTATGGAAATAGGTGGCGGTAACCACGGCTTGGGCATATGTTGCGTCATCAATCAGGACATGACCAGCTACAAACTCAAGAACGTCGAATGTAACGATGATTGTGCAGAAGTTGAGCTTGTCGCTGGGCAGCAGAGCGCAGACTATTCTTTGTCTGAGTGTGTTGATCTTCACATTCTCGCGTCAATCAGCGCAGCCTTTGCGGAGTCCGGGGCGTTGATAAACGTGGGACAGTATCAATGGGCCGAATGTTACTTGTGAGGTCGGCAAAAATGCTCGCATGGCTGGGGCTGGATGACCGGAGGGCGGCGGGGGCGCTGCTTGGGTGCCTGCTGGTCGTGGTGCTGCTGGTGGGCGTGCTGCCCCTCTGGCTGCACGGGCGGGAGGCGGCGGACTACGCCGGGGCAGCGGAACGGACCGCGCCGGGCACTGTCTCGCTCGTCACGATCTCACCGGTCAGCCAGGGCGGCGGGGGGCTATTTAATGCCGTCGCCGTGACGTTCGCGGGCCATCAGCACTACTACGCCCTGCCGCCCCGGAGTCGCTGGGACCCGATCTACGGCCAGGCCGTGAGCGTGACCTACCGGGTCGGGCGCAGCGGCGCGGTCCGGGTGGACGACGTGCGGCCTACGGCACAGACTATTTCGCCGTCCGCCGGACCGGGTCCACGATGACGCCGTCGAAGACGGCGGCGTTGGACTTGACGTGGCAGCCGTGGCCCACCACGCACCGTTCCAGATGCGTCCCGCGCATGACCACCGCGCCCGGCCACAGGATCGTCTCCCGCACCGTCGCGCCCGTCTCCACCACGCAGCCGTCGCCGATCACCGAGTTCTCCAGGACCTGCGCCCCCGCCTCCACGCGCACGTTGCTGCCGATGGCCACCGGGTAGCCGATCTCCGCCGACGGATCAATCTCCACGTTCTCGCCAATCCAGACGTACTTGCGCGTCTGCGTCATCGGCATCCCCAGCATCACCCGGCCCTCGAGCGCATCGTAATGGGTCTTCCGGTAGACCTGCAGGTTGCCCACGTCGCGCCAGTAGGAAGACGTCAGGTAGCCGAACAGCGGCTTCTTCTGCTCCAGCAGCAACGGGAAGACGTTGTTGCCGAAGCCGTAGGAGACGCCGCGCGGGATCACATCGAAGACCTCCGGCTCGAAGGCGTAGATGCCGGTGTTGGCCGTGTTGGAGAAGATCACTTCGCCCTTGGGCTTTTCCAAGAAGCGCGTGATGCGGCCCCGCTCGTTCATCAGCACGATGCCGTACTCGGAGGGGTCATCCACCAGCGACAGGGCGAGAGTGGCGACGGACTTCTTCTCGCGGTGGTATTTCAGCATCCGCGACAGGTCAATGTCGGAGATGTCGTCGCCGCCGACCACCAAAAACGTGCCGTCGCGCAGGAACTCCTCGGCGCGCTTGACGCTGCCGGCGTCGCCCCACAGCCGTTCCTCCTGGGCGTACTGAATCTTGACGCCCCACTTCTTGCCGTCGCCCAGGTGCGCCTTGATGACGTCGCCCAGGTAGTGCAGGTTCACCATGATCTCGGTGACGCCGTACTTCTTGAGCTTCTCGACGATGTGTTCGATGACGGGCCGGTTGATGATGGGCACCATCGGCTTGGGGACGTTGCGCGTCAGGGGGTCCAGGCGCGAGCCGACGCCGGCGGCGAGAATCATGGCTTTCACGATGAGGGTCCTCTTTGTTCGGGCGTTTCCGGTGTGCTGACTTGCAAGAACCGTGCCAAGCGGGCGGTGGTCAGGCGAAGAACGCGCGGACGCTCTCGGCGGCGTACTCGACCTGCTCCGGGCGCAGGTGCGGGTGGACCGGCAGCGACAGCACCTCGCGCGTGGCCCGCTCGCTCTCCGGCAGGTCGCCCTCGGCGTACCCCAGGTGCGCGTAGGCCGGCTGACGGTGCAGAGACAGCGGGTAATAGACCGCCGACTGTACGCCCCGGCTTGCGAGGTGTTTTTGCAGGCCGTCCCGCCGTCCGTCCGGGACGCGCAGCGTGTACTGGTGGAAGACATGCCGGTTGCCGTCCAGCGTACAGGGCAGGAACACCCGCCCGCAGAGGTCGCCCAGGCGCTCCTCGTAGGCCGCCGCGTTCGCGCGCCGGGCCTCGTTCCAGGCGTCCAGCCGCGTGGCCTTCACCCGCAGCAGGGCCGCCTGCATCTCGTCCAGGCGCGAGCAGTAGCCGATTTCTTTGTAGTAGTATCCGCCGCCGGAGCCGTGGAAGCGCAGCAGGTGGATGGCCTCTTGGTGTTCGTCGCTGTCCGTCAGCACCATGCCGCCGTCGCCGCACGCGCCGAGGTTCTTGGTCGGGAAGAACGACAGCGTCGTGAGATTGCTCCACGCAGCCAGGGGCCTGCCGTGGTGGCTCGCGCCGATGGCCTGCGCGCCGTCCCCGATCAGCGGCAGGCCGTGCTGCCGGGCGATCTCCGTCAGGCGCGTCATGTCGGCGAGCTGCCCGAAGAGATGCACCGGCATGATCGCCCTGGTCCGGGGCGTGATCCGGGCCGCCGTCTTGTCCGGGTCCAGGTTGAACGTGCGCGGGTCAATGTCGGCCAGCACGGGCGTGGCCCCGGCCAGGCAGATGACCTCCACGGTGGCGACGAAGGTGAACGGCGTCGTGATGACCTCGTCGCCCGGCCCGACGCCCAGGGCGCGCAGGGCCAGCAGCAGCGCGTCCGTGCCGGAGTTGACGCCCAGGCCGTGGCGCGCGCCGCACCGGGCCGCGATCTCCGTCTCCAGCGCCGCGACATTCTCGCCGAGGCCGAACTGGCACCGGTCCATCACCTGCTCGAACGCGGCGGAGAGTTCGGCCCGCACTTCCTGATGCTGCGCGGGCAGGTCCGCCATCGGAACGGTCATTGAAACGACTTCTTTCTGTGGTAAGATTTCGAGGCTGTAGGATTGTCTCTTAGACCGCCGAAAGCACGAAATGTTGCAGGTTTTCCGCGCTCAAGGCGCAGGTCATTGAGGCCCATCCGAAACACTGCACACGACCTTGTTCCCTTGTGCGCTCGTTAGCGTGGGCTTTATTGGGGTAGGAACGAGCGCAGGGAATAAGGTCGTGGGTAATGGACGATCCCCGTGCAGGAAAATGGACCCATCAGGGCGAAAGTATGGTGACATCCGAGATAGAGGGACACCGCAACGTGCCATTGACGGAACGAGAGACGCCGGCGCTCCAGGTCGCCGACCGGGTGCGGCGTGTGGCCGACCAGATCGAGACGGCCATCGTCGGCAAGCGCGACGTGGTGGAATTGGCACTGACCGCTTTCCTGTGCGGCGGGCACGTGCTGATTGAAGACATCCCCGGCGTCGGCAAGACGACGCTCGCCAAGGCCCTGGCGCGGGCGCTCGGCTGCGTCTACAAGCGCGTCCAGTTCACCCCCGATCTGCTCCCGGCGGACATCACCGGTTCCAGCATCTACAACCAGAAGAATTCCGAATTCGAGTTCCGCGAGGGCCCCATCTTCGCCAACATCGTCCTCGCCGACGAGATCAACCGGGCCACCCCGCGCACCCAGTCGTCGCTGCTGGAGTGCATGGAGGAGCGGCAGGTGACGGCGGACGGCATCACCTACACCCTGCCGCGCCCGTTCTTCGTGATCGCCACCGAGAACGACATCGAGGCCCAGGGGACCTACCCGCTGCCCGAAGCGCAGATGGACCGGTTCGTGATGCGCCTCTCCATCGGCTACCCCGACCGGGCCGACGAGGTGCGAATTTTAGACCGGCAGACGCGGGCGCAGCCGCTGGAGGCCCTGGAGCCGGCGGTCACGCCCGCCCAGGTGCTGGCGCTCCAGGACGCGGTGCGCGAGGTCTACGTGGACGACTCGATCCGGGAGTACATCGTGGACCTGGTCGCCGCCACGCGCGCCCACCCGCAGACGCTGCTGGGGGCCAGCCCGCGCGGCTCGCTGTTCCTGCTCCACGCCGCCCAGGCGGCGGCGGCGCTGGCCGGGCGGACCTACGTGCTGCCCGACGACGTCAAGCGTCTGGCGGTCCCCGTGCTGGCGCACCGGCTGATCCTGCGCCCCGACGCCCGCCTGCTGTCCCGGCCCGCCGAGGGTGTCGTGGAGGAGATCGTCGGGCGCGTCCCCGTCCCGGTCAGCCTCTGAGGGCCTCCCCCATGAACAATGAGATTCAGCGTGGGGCGCGGTTCGCCCTCGGCGTCGCCGCGCTGTTCATCCTCATCGTCGGTGCCATCTTCCACGTGGACCAGATGTACCTGATGGCGTTGGCGCTCTGGCTGCTGCCGGCCGCCGCCTGGCTGGTCGGGCGCGTGGTCGCCGGGGGCGTCACTTGCGCCCGGACGCTGCCCGCCCTCAGCGCGGCCGGCGAGACCGTGCCGGTGACGCTCCTGGTGACGAACCGGGGCCGCCTGACGCGGCCCGCGCTGCGCGTCTCGGACGCGCTCCCGCGCGGCCTGCGGGCCGTTGGCGAGCGCGCCCCGCTCCTACTGAACCTGCGTGGCGGCGAGGCCCGCGAGGTGACGTACCATGTCGTGCCGGAGCGGCGGGGCCGCCACCGTGTGGGCCCCGCCCGCGCCGAGACCTCCGACCCGCTGGGCTTCTGGGTCTTCGTCCGCCCGGCCGGCCCCGCCACGGAACTGGCCGTCTACCCGACCCCGCTGCCCGTCCGGCGCGTCTTCTGGGAGGACGCCGCCGTGTCTGGGGCGAACAGCCAGGAGGCGTCCCAGCGGCGCGGCAGCGGCATGGAGTTTCATGGGGTGCGCGAGTACCAGCCCGGCGACGAGTTGCGCCATGTCCATTGGCGCACGACCGCGCGGCGGGGCACACTCTCGGTGGCCGAGTACGCCCAGGGGGCGAGCCGCGACACCGTCATCGCCCTGGACCTGAGCCGGGCCGCCTACGCGGGCGGGGGCGAGGGGCCGGAAGGCGCGCTGGAGTGCGCCGTGACTCTGGCCGCATCGGCGGCCGCCTACCTGCTGCGGCGCGGACACGCGGTCCGGCTGCTGACGCCGGGTGACAGCGACGACTCCACGCCGCCGGCGGGCGGCCCGGCGGCCCTGCCGCGCATCCTGGAGACGCTGGTGGGGGTCGAGGCCGACTCGCCCCTGACACTGGCCGCGACCCTGGCCCGCGCGGCGCGTGTCGTGTCGCCGGGTGTCACCCTGGTCTGCATCACGCCCCGCGCCGCCGACCCCGCGCTGGCGGCGGCGCTGGCGGGGCCCCTTGGTCGGGGCGTCGCCGCGTTCGGCCTGGCCCTGGATGCGCTCGGTGGGCGGGCCGGGCGCGGGGACGAAGGAAGGCCGGTCCCGCCCGGCCTCTGGAAGTCCGTGCATCACGGCGACGACCTGGCGACGGCGCTGGAAGGGTAGCGGGGCACATGGCGGAAGTCATCGGGAAAGACGCACGCATCAGCCTGCCGCTGTACGGGGCCGCGCTGGTGGTGACGCTGTGCGGGGTCCTGACCGTGGCGTCCGACGTGTCGGACGCCGCGTTCACGCAGGAAGTCATCACCCTCACCCTGGCGGGTTTCGCCTTCTCGCTCGGCTGTCGGGCGCTGCGGATCAACGCCCGGCTGGTCGAGTGGCTCTGCCTCGCCGTGATCGTGCTGGCCGTCGGCGCGACGCTGACCGAGCGCGTTGATTGGGGCGCGCTTGTGCCGGTCTCGGCGAGCAAGAGCGACGCCCGCGTGGCCGTGATCCTCTGCTGGTGCGCGGTGCTGCTGTCGTGGGCGCTGCTGCACGACTCCACGCTGCTGTTCACCCCCCTGTTGGCCGTCGCCTCCATCGGCCTGGTCGCTTCATTCGACCTCAATGACTACGTCGCGGGGGGATTCATCACGCTGCTGGCGGCCATGATCTTCCTGCTGACCCACTTTCAGAGTCTGCGCCTGCGCGAACACGCCTCGGTCACGGAGCAGGCGCGGGCCGCGCCGGGGCAGCTGACGACGCAGTTCGCCCTGGCGCTGGGGTGCGCCCTGGCCGTGGTCGCGCTGGGGCTGGCGCTGCTCGCGCCGGTGGAGGCCGTGACGCGCGACCTGTCGCTCGCGGGGGCGATTCGCCGCCTCGGCAACATCGGCGGGGCCGCGCCGGGCAACCCGCTGGCGACCCGCTTCTCGGACGACACGGACTTCGCCATCGGGACCGGGGAAGGCTGGTCGGCCAGCCCCCAGGTGTTGATGCACGTCGGCGCGAGTGACGGTCAGCCGCACCTCTGGCGCGGGCGCACCTACGACCGCTATGACGGCGCGGGCTGGCACAGCACCCTGGATGGGCAGACGCGCCCGACGGGTGAGCCGATCAGCAGCGACGACGGCAGCGTGACGTATCCGCTGGGCGCGCCCGCCGGCCCGCAGCGCCCGGCTCTGACGGCGTCCTTTGACGTGCTGGGGGACACGGATGAATTTTATTACGCGGCCACGCCGCGCCGCCTGACCCTGCCGATGGACGTCGGCATCGGCCCGCGCTTCGGCCTGGACGGGCGGCTGGCCCTCACCGATGGCCGCCCGCTGGACCAGATGCATTACACGGTCATGTCGCTGGTCGCGCCGGACCCGATGGACCCCACCGTACAGGCGGACCTGCGGCGTGCTGGGACCGACTACCCGCCGGACGTCGTCAGTCTGTACCTGGGCAACATGGGCGAAGGCCCGGACCGGGGACTGGACCCGCGCGCGCTGGTGTACTTCCGGCGGGCGGTCTCCGAGGCCGTTCAGGGCCTGCCGCCCGCGCGGCGGACGCCCATAGATGAGGCGCTGGCCCTGCGCGCCTGGGTGGCGGCCCACTGCGTCTACTCGCTCGACGTCAGCCCGCTCTCGGACCGGCAGGATCACGTCTATCAGTTCCTCGCGCACACGCGGCGCGGCTACTGCGACCTGTTCGCCTCCTCCCTCACCGTCCTCTGCCGGGTGGCCGGACTCCCGGCCCGCGTGGCGACCGGGTTCGCGCCCGGCGCGCAGGACGGGGACGAGTATGACCTGCGCGCCCAGGACAAGCACGCCTGGACCGAGGTGTATTTCCCCGGACGGGGCTGGCTGGCGCTCGACGCCACCATCGGGACCAGCACGGACGGCACGGTTCCCAACCCGGCCCTGCGGCGCGGCTGGGACTGGCGCGGGGCGCTTCATCGGTTAGGAGCGCTGCCGCTTGCGCTGGGCGGCGCGATCCTGGCCCTGCTCCTGTACGTCGCCAAGGCCGAGTGGTACGACCGGCGGCGGACGTTGGCCGCGCCCACGCCGGGGCGCGCGCTCGCCTCCCGCCGCGACATCGGGCGGCGGTATGAGCGCATGAGCCGGGCGCTGGACGGCCTCGGCCTGCCGCGCGCCCCGGCGGAGACGCCCGGCGAGTACGCGGCTCGCGCGCGCGCCTTCCTGACGGCCCAGGGGCCGGACGCGCCCGACCCGGCCACGGTCGCCGCGCTGACGGCGCAGTTGGTGTCGGCCCGCTACGGTGACGGGAACGGGGAATCGGACACGGGGGCGGAGGACGCCCTGCGTGAATTCACCGGGTCCGCGCTCCGGCTGCGCCTGCGGCGGCTGGCCCGGACCCTCACGCGGCGCACGGGACTTGAGGGGGCGTAACATGGAACTGAACTACGCACAGATTGCCGCAAAAGGCTTCCCGTCGCCGATCCAGCGGGTGTACCTGCTGCACGGCAGCGATGACGCCCTGAAGCGTGAGGCGCTGGCGCGGCTGACGACGCCGCTGCTGGACCCGTCGTTCACGGACTTCGACCGCGACGCGCGCGAGGTCCCGCCGTCCGGGGCGGGTGAGGGTGGCGGGGAACGCTGGGCGACGCAGATTCTCGCCTCGGCGGGCGGCGTCCCGATGGCGTCGGAACGCCGAGTCGTCATCGTGGACGGCGTCCAGCGATTGGGCAAGGAGGATCAGGAGGCCCTGGCGGCGGGCCTGGAGGCGCTGGGGCCGCTCTCCTGTCTGGTGCTGGTGGCGGGCGCGCAGGAGTATGATGCGGGGAAGGTCAAGGGCCGCGCCGTCGGGCAGAAGCTGGTCAACGCGGTGGCGAAGTGGGGGGCGACGGTGCTGTGCGACGCGCCCGCCGAGGGCGACCTGCGGGCGCGGGCGGGGGCGCTGGCGAAGTCGCGCGGGAAGACGCTGGACCCGCAGGCACTGGAGCTGGTCCTGCGGCACGCGGCGGCGGTGGCCTCGGACCGGGGCGGGGGCGCGAAGACGGGCGACGTGACGGCGCTGACCAACGAGTTGGAGAAGTTGATGGCCCACGCGGGCGAGCGGCCCCAGGTCACCCTGGAGGACGCGCGCGCGGTCGGCCTGCGCGACGCCCAGGAGAACGTCTTCGCGCTGTGCGACGCCGTGGGCAGGCGCGACCCGCGCCGCGCCCTGGCCGAAGCCGACAATCTACTGGCCTCGGACCCGAAGCCGGACGCGGTCGCCGCGCGGACCTTCGTGATGCTGGCCCGCCACCTGCGGATGCTCTGGGGGGCGAAGTTCCTGGCGGAGCGGCGCGTGAACGCGCAGAACGCGCGCGCGCTGCCGCCGGAGGTGCAGGCCGTGCTGTCAGGGGAAGTGCTGGGGCTGACGCAGCGGCAGTCGTACCGCTTGCAGGGCCTTCAGGAGCAGGCGCGCGGGTGGAACTACGACGCGCTGGGGGCGGCACTGGCGCGGGTGCTGGCGAGCGACCTGGCGATGAAGGGGATTCGGACTCCCGCCGCCCTGGGCGTCTCGGCCCCCGCCGACGACCCGGCGTCCAACCTGCGCCTGCTGGCCGTCGAACTGTGCCGGGCGGGAGGGTAGGGGCGCAGTATGCTGCGCCCCTACGCCGAGGCCGTCAGGGCGGCGCGCTTCATCAGGCGGGACTTGCGGCGGGCGGCGGCGTTCTTGTGGATGACGCCCCGCTTCTGGGCCTTGTCAATCACGCTGACCGTGCGCGACAGGGTCGCGGCGACGTCGGCGGGCTGTGCGTTCGTGTCGGCGATGGCGGCGCGCGCCTTCTTCACGAAGGTCTTGATCTGCGACTTCACGGCCTGGTTGCGCAGGTGGCGCAGCCGGGAACGCTTGACGTCTTTGATGACGGATTTGATGTTAGGCATCGGGGCCGGGACTCCTCAAACGGACAATACCCCTCACTATACCCCGCGCTCCCCGAAAAAGCAAGCGCCCGCGTAGCGTGTTTCCATTGTAAGCCCCCTCACCACCGGCATTTTGGCACGGTTTGTGCTTGAAGTACCCTGAAGTCATCCTTCGAAAAATAATCGGAAGGGGGTGCGCCGGAGGTGCCGCACACGATGATTACGATGGTCACGGGCAAGGTCAAGTGGTTCAATGACGTGAAGGGCTACGGATTCATTGAGATGGAGCGCGGGCGCGATGTGTTCGTCCACTACTCGGTGATCGAGACGGCGGGCTACCGGTCGCTCCAGGAGGGCCAGCAGGTCGCCTTCGAGCTGGCGCACGGCCCGAAGGGGGAACACGCCCTGCGCGTCCTGCCGCCCCTGTCGCCGTCGGCCTGAGCGTCGTGGGCGTCTGTTTCACCGGCGCGGACGTTGGGTATACTGGACCCCATGTCTTCGGTGTCCCATCCCACGAAAGGAACTCCATTTGGCGACGATCGCGCAAGTCTTCGAGCAGCATGAGCTGATCGGCAACCTGGTCGGGCGCGAGCTGCGGGCGCGCTACAAGCAGGCCACGCTGGGGGTGCTTTGGTCGGTGATCATGCCGCTGGCCAACACGCTGCTGTTCACATTCGTCTTCAATAAGATCGCCGGGCTGCACGCGCCGCCCGACGCCTCCGGGCGACCCATCCCCTACCTGCTGTACGTCAACACCGGCACGATCTTCTGGGCGTTCTTCGCGTCCGGCGTGTCCTCCGGCGCGGAGAGCCTGACCAGCAACGGCGGCCTGCTCACCAAGGTCTACTTCCCGCGCGAGGTGTTCCCACTCACCACACTGGCGGCGCGTGCGGCGGACGCCGGGTTCAGCCTGCTGCTGTTCGTCGGCATCGCCCTGTGTTACGGGTTGACCGGCCACTTCCATCTCACATGGAGCGTCCTGCTGGTCCCGTTCGTCCTGGTGATCCAGTTCTGCCTGATGCTGGGCCTGGCCCTGCTGCTGTCCACGGTGAACCTGTTCAACCGGGACGTGCGCTTCGTGCTGCCCCTGTTCATCCAGGTCTGGGCCTTCATGACGCCGGTGAGTTACCCGCTGACGCGCTTCATCAGCGGCACGGCCAAGCATCCCCTAGTGACGTGGCTTTACCTGCACCTGAACCCGATGACGCCGCTGGTCCTGGCGTACCAGAAGCTGATTCTGAACGAGCAGCTGCCGCCGGGCCTGGACCTGCTGCCGATGGTCGCCGCCTCGGCGGCCGTCAGCGCCGTGATCCTGATGGTCGGGTACGCCGTGTTCATCCGGTATGAGGAGTCCTTCGCCGAGGCGGTGTGACGTGGGGTATCATCAGCACTATGAATTCTGTTGAAGTCGAGGACGTGTCCAAGAAGTTCCGCCTGGGGGAGCGCGCCGGAGACCTGCGCACGCGCGTGAATATGCTGCTGGGTCGTGACCGGGAGGCCCGCGAGGCGGCGCGTGAGCTGTGGGCCGTGCGGGACGTGTCGTTCTCTGTCGCCCAGGGCGAGTCGTTCGGCATCATCGGGCACAACGGCTCCGGCAAGAGCACCATGCTGAAGATGCTCACCGGCATCTACAAGCCCACAAAAGGCGCGCTGCGGACGCGCGGGCGGGTCGCGGCCTTGATCGAGGTCGGCGCGGGCTTCCACCCGGAACTGACCGGCCGGGAGAACGTCTACCTGAACGGCTCCATCATGGGCATGAAGAAGCGCGAGGTGGATCAGCGCTTCGAGGAGATCGTCGAGTTCGCGGAGCTGGCGAAGTTCATTGACACCCCGGTCAAGCGCTACTCGTCGGGTATGTATATGCGCCTCGGCTTCTCGGTCGCCGCGCACATCAACCCCGACGTCGTCTTGGTGGACGAGGTGCTGGCGGTCGGCGACGAGGCCTTCCAGGCCAAGTGCATGAAGCGGATGAAGGAGCTGCGCCAGGAGGGCAAGACGCTGGTGTTCATTTCGCACAGCATGGACGCCGTCGCGTCCCTGTGCCAGCGGGTCATGCTGCTCTCGCGCGGGCGGATGCTGACAGTCGGCAGTCCCGAGGAGGTCATCACGGCCTACCGGACCAGCCTGGCGATGGACCAGCTGGAGCGCCGCAACGAGAGGCCCGATGGGGACATCTTCGCGCCGGTGAAGCGTGACGTGGAGATTCTCGGCACGCGCCTGCTGGACGCTGAGGGGCGCGAGCGTGACACGTTCGAGATCGGCGAGACCGTCAGCCTGGAGTGCCGGTTCCGTGCCAACGCCCGCATCGAGGAGCCGGGCTTCGGCGTCGCCATCTACCGCGCCGATGACCTGTATATTTTCGGCCCTAACACCAAGTTTGATGCGTTCCCGTGTCCGCCCCTGGAGGGTGAAGGCAAATTCACCCTCACATACCCGGCCATGCCGCTCATGCAGGGGGTTTACCGTTTCGTCGTCTCCCTGTTCCGGGACGGCGACACCCGCCACGCCGTAGATACGCGGAACGAGGCCGCCGTCATGACGCTGACCTCCTCCAAGCTCTCCCACGGGATCGTGGAACTGGCGCACGAGTGGCGCGTGGAACAGACGCCTGTTCCGTCACCCGCTTTGGCCCGTTCGCCGCTTCTCACTGCCGGGACACCCGCGTCGTGACCGCCATACCCGCAGTCGCGATCGTCGTGGTCAACTGGAACGGCCTCGCTGACACGCGGGAGTGCTTGGAGTCGGTGTCGCGGATCACCTACCCGGACGCGCGCGTGATCGTTGTGGACAACGGCAGCCGCGAGGACGAGGCCCATGCGCTGCGGGCGGAGTTCCCCGGCGTCGAGGTATTGGAGGCGGGGGCGAACCTGGGGTTCACGGGGGGCAACAACCTGGGCATCGGGCGGGCGCTGGCCGAGGGGGCGGAGTATGTGCTGTGCCTCAACAACGACACCGTCGTGGACCCCGGATTTTTGGAGCCGCTCGTCGCCGCCCTGGAGGAAGACGCGGGCGCGGGCGCGGCGGTGTCCAAGATCTACACCTTCGATACGCCGGAGCAGGTGTGGTACGCGGGGGCCGACTGTGTTCTTGACCTGGAGACTCTGCGCGCGCGCGGGGTGCCGGCCTGGCACCTGTCAGACGAGCAGCAGAACCACGGGACGGAACCGTTCGAGACGCGGGTCGCCACGGGGTGCGCCCTGCTGGTGCGGGCGTCCCTGATGCGCGACCTCGGCGGCTTCGACGACCGCTACTTCGCCTACTACGAGGACGTGGACCTGAGCCTCCGGCTGGAGAAACGCAGCTCGCGGCGACTCGTCGTCCCCGCCTCCCGCGTGTGGCACAAAGAGAGCCGTTCCACGGGCGGGAAGCTGTCGCCGACGGCCCTGTTTTATCTCATCAGGAACACCGACCTGCTGGCGAAGACCCATCTGGAAGGTGCAGAGGGCGAAGCCTACTACCGCCGGTACGTCAAGATCACAAAAGACCGCCTCCGCCGCAGCTTTCTGTCCGGCGATGACCTGCTGGACGCCCGGCGGGTGGAAGCCGTTGTCTTCGCTTTGTGGTGCGTCAACAGGAAACACTACGGCCGCCGTCCCAGGAAGCCATGGGTGGAGACGGCGATCCGTCTAGGTGTATCGGCGATGGGGCCATGGGAAAGGCTGCTCAGTCGCACCGTCTTCCGAGTGCGCTGGTATCTGCATTCTCGGCTCCCAAGCCGCCGTTCTGTTCCGCATGGAAACTGATCCGCCCGATATGCCAACCGAGATAACACAACCAAATGGGTCCGCCCCCGCCACGGTCAAGAACGGTGTCGCCCTGGGGCCGGTCCGCTTGGTCACCACCGAGGGGATCACGGGCGGCAGTGTCCGGTACCGGTGCGACCACCTTCAGGAGCAGCTCGGCCTATACGGCACATCGGCGACCGTGGATTCCACATTCACACTGCCCGGCCTGGCCCCTGCCGGCGCGGTCGTGCTGCACCGTTCCGACGACTGCGACTCCGTACAGGAGATCGTCCAGCACACACGCGCCCACGGGTGGCCGCTGATCTACGGGTCCGATGACCTGATGTTCACGGCGGACCTGCCGCGCAAGGCCGTCGTCTCGGAGGCCAACTCAGTGGTGGACGTTCCCTCGCACGATACAGAGCCGTCCTCCGGTGTCATCGGCTGGGCACACCAACGGGGGCGCGCGCGCGCCCAGCGGAGCGTCCTGGACGCCTGCGACTGCGCCGTGGTGTCCACCGAATACCTGGCGGAGAGGGTGCGCGAGTGTGACAGGCCCGCCTTTGTGATTCGCAACGCCATGTCCCGCGAGATGGCGGATCTTTCGCGCGCGGTCCGGCGGGACCGGAGTCGGGCGGGCGGGCGGCTGATGCTCGGCTATCTGTCCGGGACCAGTACGCATAACTTTGACCTGGGCGACATCGCGGATGTCGTGGCGGGCCTGATGCAGCGGCACCCCCACGTCTACCTGACCATCGTGGGGCCGATGGCGATCCCGAAATCCCTCCAGGGATTCGGGACACGGCTGCGCTGCCTGCCGCTGGTCCCGTGGCAGGACCTGCCCGACCTGATCGGGGACCTGGACATCAACCTGGCCCCCCTGGATATGCTGCAGCCGTTCAACCACGCCAAGAGCGAGATCAAGTGGATGGAGGCTGGGGCGGTCGGGGTCCCGACCATCGCCAGCGCCACGGCGGGCTTCTGCGAGGCGGTCAGACATGGCGAGACCGGGCTTCTGGTTGAGGCCCGCCAGGACTGGGAGCGTGGCCTGGAGGAGCTGGTACGTCAGCCCGACTTGCGCGAGCGCCTGGGGCGGGCCGCGCGTGCCGACGTCGAGCGTCACTACACGGCGGAGGCGCGCAGCCGGCAGACGCTCGCCGTCTTTGCGGAGATTGCCGCCTCGTACACGCGCCCGCCCGACCCCCAGGCCCTGGCCTCCCTCGCCCCCCTCTCCTCGGCGGGGCCGGGACACCCGCGCGGTCCCCTCAAGCGCCTGGCCGTGGAAGGGCGCTTGAATGCCACGCAGTTAGCGCGCAACGCCAAGCGCCTGGCGAGCCCGTTCTACTGGGAGCGCGTGCTGCGCCGCTGGGCCGGGGAGTGAAGGTGCGGACGTGAGGATCAGTGTGATCATCCCGACGTACAACCGGGCGGGGCTGATCGGGGCGACGCTCGACAGCCTGCGGGCGCAGACGCGCCCGCCCGACGAGGTCATCGTCGCCGACGACGGCTCCACGGACGACACCGCCGCCGTGGTCGCCGGGCGCGCGCCCCAGGCCGTGTCCCTGTCCCTGCCCCGGCGCGGCCACTGCGCCGCGCGGAACGCGGGGATGAGAGTCTCCACGGGCGACGCGCTGTGCTTCCTCGACAGCGACGACCTGCTGCTGCCGGGGGCGCTGGCGGCGCTGGAGTCCTCGCTGGCGGGTTCGCCCGACGCCGCCGTGGCGTACTGCCGCGCCCAGATCATCGGGGCGGACGGGGCGCTGGTGTCGGCGCGCTGGGAGCGGGAGGACCACGCGGGCGAGGTGTGGGAGCATCTGCTGTGGCGCAACTTCATCCGCTCGCCCGGATGCGCCCTCGTCCGGTCCGACCGCCTCGCGGACGCGGGGGGCTGGGACGAGTCGCTCAAGAACAACGTGGACTGGGACGTGTGGCTGCGCCTGGCGGAGCGCTGGCCGTTCGCGCGTGTGGAGGAGCCGCTGTTCCAGTACCGGGTCCACGGGGGCAATCTGTCGGGCAACAACGTCCGGATGACGCTGGGGGCGCTGCGTGTGCTGGACAAGCAGGCGCGGCGTCACCGGGGGGACGCGGCGCGGTCGCGGGCGGTGGCGTCGTCGGCGCGCCGGTACGCGGAGTTCGGGTTGGGCGAGGTCCTGGCGGGGGGCGGGCGCGAGGCGGGTGTCGGCACGGCGCGGGCGCTGGTGGGTCGCTCGCTGGGCCTGCGCCCGCTGGGGACGCTGGGGCAGGCAGCCCGCGCCCTGCTCCTGAACGCGCGGCGCGCGCTGCCCTGCCCGCTGATGCGATCCGGGGGGGCGTCGTGAGCCAGTTGCCCGAAAATCGTCCCCGTGTCAGCGTGATCGTGCTGAACTGGAACGGCCTGGCCGACACCCTGGCCTGCCTCCAGTCGCTGGAAGACAGTGACTACCCAAATTGGGACGCGGTCGTGGTGGACAACGGCAGCGCGGGCGACGACGCCCATGCGGTCTGCGCGCGCTTCCCCCGCGCGACGGTGCTGGAGACGGGCGAGAACCTCGGCTACGCGGGCGGCAACAATGTCGGTCTGGAACACGCGGCCCGTTCGGGGGCGGACTACCTGTTCGTCCTGAACAACGACACGGAGGTGTCGCCGGGCTGCCTGTCGGCGTTGGTGGAGGCCGGGGAGGCGCACCCGGAGGCCGCCGCCATCGGCTGCTTCGTCTACGCCCACGAGCCGCCGCGTCCGTTCCTCTACGCGGGCCTGCATGCCTTCGCGGAGCCGCGCGCGGCGGTGATGGGGGAGTGCTACGGCCCGGAGGCGCTGGGGGCGTCGTCGCTGATCCCCGTGGACAGCGCGCACGGCTGCGGCTTCGCCCTCCGCCGGTCGGCTTATGAAGCTCTGGGCGGCTTCGATGCCCGCTTTTTCGCCATGCACGAGGAAGTGGACTGGTGTATGCGCGCCCGCGCGGCGGGGCACGAGATTCTCGCCGCGCCCCAGGCGGTCATCCGGCACAAGGTCGGCGCGTCGTTCGAGGCCGCCGCCGGGGAACGTTCGCCCAGCCGTGCCTACTACGACCTGCGCAACAGGGCGCTCTACTACGGCAACCGGGTGGGCGGGCGTCGCCTGCCCCTGCGCTGGTGGTGGTCGCTGCTGGGCCGGGCGCGGCGGGAGTTCCGCCACGAGTGGCGCGCGGGGCGCGCGCCGCAGGCGCAGGCGGTCCTGGAGGGGCTGTGGGACGCCGCGCGGGGCCGGACAGGCCGCCGACGGCCCGCGCCGCCCAGGCCGCTCCTGCTGGCCGCCGTCGCCCTGGCCGACCGCCTGCTGCCCTACGAGGTCGCCGCGCTACCGGGGCGCGTCCGCCGGAGGCGGGTCGCCGGCCGCCGCAGCGCCTGCTGATCTGAAATCGCTCCCTGCGCGCCGTGACAGTGTTGTCCCCCTTGAAGTCCCGACAACACATCCAGGGGAGTAAGGCTCCGCGCCGCCATACCAATTGAACTTTTCGCCGCGTGATCCGATAATGACAGGATGAGGATCAGTGTGATCATCCCGACGTACAACCGGGCGGGGCTGATCGGGGCGACGCTCGACAGCCTGCGGGCGCAGACGCGCCCGCCCGACGAGGTCATCGTCGCCGACGACGGCTCCACGGACGACACCGCCGCCGTGGTCGCCGGGCGCGCGCCCCAGGCCGTGTCCCTGTCCCTGCCCCGGCGCGGCCACTGCGCCGCGCGGAACGCGGGGATGAGAGTCTCCACGGGCGACGCGCTGTGCTTCCTCGACAGCGACGACCTGCTGCTGCCGGGGGCGCTGGCGGCGCTGGAGTCCTCGCTGGCGGGTTCGCCCGACGCCGCCGTGGCGTACTGCCGCGCCCAGATCATCGGGGCGGACGGGGCGCTGGTGTCGGCGCGCTGGGAGCGGGAGGACCACGCGGGCGAGGTGTGGGAGCATCTGCTGTGGCGCAACTTCATCCGCTCGCCCGGATGCGCCCTCGTCCGGTCCGACCGCCTCGCGGACGCGGGGGGCTGGGACGAGTCGCTCAAGAACAACGTGGACTGGGACGTGTGGCTGCGCCTGGCGGAGCGCTGGCCGTTCGCGCGTGTGGAGGAGCCGCTGTTCCAGTACCGGGTCCACGGGGGCAATCTGTCGGGCAACAACGTCCGGATGACGCTGGGGGCGCTGCGTGTGCTGGACAAGCAGGCGCGGCGTCACCGGGGGGACGCGGCGCGGTCGCGGGCGGTGGCGTCGTCGGCGCGCCGGTACGCGGAGTTCGGGTTGGGCGAGGTCCTGGCGGGGGGCGGGCGCGAGGCGGGTGTCGGCACGGCGCGGGCGCTGGTGGGTCGCTCGCTGGGCCTGCGCCCGCTGGGGACGCTGGGGCAGGCAGCCCGCGCCCTGCTCCTGAACGCGCGGCGCGCGCTGATCGGGCAGCATCGGCGGCGCCTGTGATCCCGGAACGGCTGATGGGCTGATGTCGTGCGGAGGGCGTCCGTGATCGCGCCGGGGCGGAGGATCGCCCCGTCTGAGTAAGTGCCCTCCGAGCGAAGACCGTGGGCATTGGCTCCATCCTCGTCCGAAGGACGCCTTCCGAGGCGGGGCGATCCTTCGCCCAGACGGGTTTGCGTGACATGAGTTATGAAGAAAACTCCTGCGGTCAGCATCATCGTGGTCAACTGGAACGGCCTGGCCGACACACGGGAGTGCCTGGAGTCTCTGTCACGGATCACCTACCCCGGCGCGCGCGTGATCGTGGTGGACAACGGCAGCCGTGAGGACGAGGCCCATGCGCTGCGGGCCGAGTTCCCCGCCTTTGAGGTGGTGGCGGCGGGGGCGAACCTGGGCTTCACGGGGGGCAACAACCTGGGCATCGGGCGGGCGCTGGCAGACGGGGCGGAGTATGTGCTGTGCCTCAACAACGACACCGTCGTGGACCCCGGATTTTTGGAGCCGCTCGTCGCCGCCCTGGAGGAAGACCCGCGCCGTGCGCTGGCGTCATCGCACATCTTCCTGCACGCGGAGCCGGAGCGGACCTGGTACTTTGGGGCCTCGGTCTCCTTTCGCGCCGAGATGCTGCCGCAGGGTGCGCCCGCCTGGCACCTGTACCCGGAGGAACGGGGACCGTTCCCCGATGCGCCGTTCGAGACCGAGGTGGCGACCGGCTGCGTCCTGCTGGCGCGGGCGGACGTGCTGCGCGAACTCGGCGGCTTCGACGACCGCTACTTCGCCTACTATGAGGACGTGGACTTGAGCCTGCGCGCCGTCAAGCAGGGATACGTCAACGTGGTCGTGCCCGCGTCGCGTGTCCGGCACAAGGTGGGTCGTTCCACGGGCGGCGGTATGTCGCCGGGGCTGCTGTTCTACTCGGTCCGCAACGCCGCCCTGCTCGCGGAGGCGCACGCGCCCGGCGGGCCGCGCGCGGGCCGCGCCTTCTACCGCGCCTACGCCCGGTCGGCCATGCTCGGCGCGCTGGGGTGGCGCTCGGCGAGTACGCAGGAGACTTGGCGGCGCGTCCAGGCGGCCTTCAGCGCCGTCCGCTGTGCGCGGCGCGGGGAGTATGGGCGACGCCCGGAGCCGCCGACGGTCACGCCCCTCCCGATGCGGGCGATGCGCGCCGCCCTGCCGGTCTTGCACTTGTTCGCCCGCGCCTACTGGTCGCTGCGCGCGCGCGTCCCGCGCCCTGGGGTCTCCTGAACGTGGGCAAATCCGTGCGCGTTACCATCGTCATCCCGACCTTCGACGGCCTGGGCCTGCTGCAGAAGCACCTGCCGTCGCTTCTCGCCGCCGGGGGAGTCTCCGAGGCCGAGCTGCTGGTGGCCGACGACGGCAGCCGGGACGGGACCGCCGCCTGGCTCGCCGACAACGTGCCGCAGGCGCGCGTGGTCCGCTCGGAGGCCAACGTCGGCTTCTCGCGCGCCTGCAACGCCGCCATCCGTGAGGCGTCCGGGGACACCCTGCTGCTGCTCAACAACGACGTGTCGGTCGCCCCGGACTTCCTGCCGCCTTTGGTGAGCGCATTGGAATCGGGCCCCGACGTGTTCGCCGTCAACGCCCGCATCCTGCTGCCTGGCCGGGGGATGCAGGACGAGGGCGAGAAGGTCGGCGGCTTCCACCACGGTATCTTCTATGTGGACTGCCCGCGCCGCGCGTCGCCCCGGACGGCCCCGACGCTGTACGCCACCGCCTGCGCCGCCCTGTACCGCCGCGACCGGGTGGAGGCGCTGGGCGGCTTCGACGAACTCTTCTCGCCGTTCTATTGGGAGGACGTGGATCTGTCATACCGGGCGCTGCGGCGCGGCTGGTCGGTGCTGTACGAGCCGCTGAGCGTGGTCCACCACGAACACGAGACGACCACGTCCCGGCAGGACCCGCGCTACAAAAGCATGATTCGGGAGCGCAACCAGTTCCTGTTCGTCTGGAAGAACGTCACCGACCCGTCCCTGACGGCCCGGAGCCTGCTGCTGGGGCCTCTGGTGGCACTGTACCACGCCCAGCGGCGTGGCGAGCGCGGGCTGTGGGACGGCTACCGGGCGGCCCTGCGCGCCTGGCCGCAGGTGCTGCGCCGCCGGAGCCTCGAACGCCGTGAGGCGACGGTCAGCGACCGGGACATCCTCCGCCGCTTCGGCGGCTGACCGGGAGCCACCTACGCCCGGCCAGCCGTCCAGCGGACGGAATACACATTACTATCTCGCGTCCGCAGGACGCCCGGCGTCTGCGCCCACGAGCCAGGGGTTTTCAACCCCTGGTGTTCGGACGCCTGGCGATGCGATCCGGCGACGCCTTGCATCACATCAATGCGTCAGACTTTTTTGGGCTTCAGCCGCAGGAACGGCTTCTCGACGAGGTGCCAGCTCAGCGCCGCCAGGAGGCACGTCAGTGGCCAGGCGATCAGGAACAGGACCACGGGATGGCGGGCCGCCGGCAGGCCCTGGATGAGCATCTGCTGGACGGGGAACGCATACAGGTAGATGCCGTAGGAGATGTCGCGGCGGCGTCCGAACTCGTGCAGATTGAAGGTCGAACTGACGGCGGCGTAGAGCAGGGCGTAGGTGCCGCAGATCGGCAGGGCCAGCGCCAGCTGCGAGGGAATCACGCTCAGCGCCAGAAGCAGGAGTGACCCCGCGAAGAGCAGGCGCGAGCGCGGAATGACGTCCCGGAAGAAGTAAAACGTCATCCCGGCCAGGTAGAAGCTCAGCAGGCTGGGCAGGGACTCCATGGGACCGAAGTAGCGCAGGTTCAGGTTCAGTCGCGGGATGGCCGGGACGCTCTCGTAGAGGAGCGACGCGACGAACAGGGCGAGGACCCACAGGCGGGAGCGGTACAGTCCCAGCAGGCCCAGGGCGGCGACCATCAGGTAGCACAGGAACTCGTAGCGAATCGTCCAGAGGGAGCCGTTGACGACCCCCGCGAACGGGTTGTGCGCGAAGACGCCGGGGAGTCGGTCCGAGCCGGAGTGCAGGAGCAGCGGCTTGAAATACTCGTAGGTGCCGAACTGGCGGACGTAGGAAAAGAAGTGGCCGCCGCTGAGTGGGCCGACGATCAGGAACCCGAACAGCAGCGCCGCCGTCCAGCCGGGGTAGATGCGCAGGACACGCTTTTTCAGGTAATCCAGCGGCGAACGGCTGTGCAGCCAGCTGTGCGTGATCAGGAAGCCGCTGATGACGAAGAAGAACGCGACGGCGACCCCGCCGAAGGTGGTCTGGCCGCGCGTCAGGCGCTGGAGAGGCTCCTCGCGGTTGTCGCCGAGGACGAGCGGGTAGGAGTGCGAAAGGATGACGAGCGAGGCCAGGAAGAACCGGAGGAAGTCAAAGTTGTTGCGGCGGACGTCCGTCGCCTGCTTGAACGAGATGAAGGGCATTGTTTGCATCCGAGCCGGGTACAGACGGTGGCTTTGCCGTGTCCCGGTCCGTCCCTCCCGCGAGTCATCTTACCTGAACACGCCGGAGTTTCGCCGGTTTCCCCTTTGGCGTGGGAGCGCGGTGTCCGCCCGATACCGTCCGTTGGGGTAAGATGAGCCTGATGCCTTACCGAGACCGTTCATACTTGCGGCGCGCCCCTCGCCCGTGGCTGGGCCTTCGTCCGGCGGGCGGCCTGCACGGAGGGGGCGACCCATGACCAGGCTGCTGGTGGTCTCCTTCTGGTGCCCCGACCCGCCCGACAACGGCTCGCGCCTGCGCGCGCTGCACCTGATGCGGCAGCTCGCGCGGCGCGGGCACGAGATTCGCCTGCTGTCGCTGGCGCAGCGGGAGACGGACATGGACGCGGCGCGGGTGAACCTCGCCCCCCTCTGTCCGCGCGGGGTGACGCTGTTCCCGTCACGCTTCTTCCGGCCCGGCACGGCGCGGGCGCTGGCCGGGTTCCTGTCGCCCCGGCCCCGTCACCTTCTGGACACCCACCAGCCCGACTTCGCGCGCGCCGTGGCGCGGGAGTGTCGGTCGGGCGGTCATGACGCCGTGCTGGCCCTGGAGTTGGGCGCGGCGCACTACGTCCCGGCGGACACTCCCGCGCCGTGTGTCCTGGACCAGCTGGAGGTCAGCCCGTTCGTCAAGGCCGTGCGTGAGGCGGCCACGCCCCGCGCGCGCCTGCGCCGGTCGCTGACGCTGCACAAGCTGCGCGGCCACCTGCGGGGCCTCGCCCGGCGGTATGCCCTGTGGACCGTGGCGTCCGAGGCCGAGGCGCGCGCCGTGCGTGACCTGGTCGGCCCGGCCGCGCCGCCCCTGCAAGTGCTGCCGAACGGGGTAGACTTGGACGAGAACGTCCCAGAACCGCACGCGCATTATGACCCGGACGGGCTGGTCTACAACGGCGCCCCGTCCTTCGCGGCCAACGCGGACGCCGCGCGCTGGTTCGCCGAGGCGATTCTGCCGATCATTCAGCGACAGCGGCCCGCCGCCCGTCTGACGGTGACGGGCCGCTGCGACACGCTCGGCACGGACGACGCGCTGCGTCACGCGCCCGGCGTCACGCTGACCGGGTTCCTGGAAGACGTGCGCCCGGCCGTGCGCGGCGCGGCGGCCTGCGTGGTCCCCTTGCGGCAGGGGGGCGGCACACGCCTCAAGATTCTGGAGGCGATGGCCCTGGGCGTCCCGGTCGTCTCCACGGCGCGCGGCGCGGAGGGCCTGGGCGTGACCGACGGTGAGGACATCCTGCTCGCCGATGACCCGGCGGCTTTCGCCGCCGCCGCCCTGCGGCTGATGGGGGACAGCGCGCTCCGGGCGCGCCTGGGGGCGGCGGGACGCCGCCTGGTAGAAAGCCGGTACGGGTGGGACGCTTTGGCGGAGCCGCTCGACGCCGCACTCAGGTCGCTGGTGGGACAGAGGGAGAAACCATGTCTGTGAATCGGGGAACAAGGCCGCGCCGCTACACGGGGACGCCCTTGCCGGAGGCGCAGCGTCAGCTGCGGCCCGAAGACGTCCTGCGCGGGTTCCTGCTCGGCGTCGTCATCCTGGCCGCCGGGTTCGTCCTGGGCAATTTCACTTTCAACGAGATTCACGGGCGCGGCACGGCCTATTTCGTCATGGCCGCCGCCGGGGGCGTCGTCCTGACGGCGATCTCCTACCGGCGCATCGAGTGGGCGATGGCGGCCTTCGTGCTGCTCACGTGGATGGGCGTCGGCGGCACGCCCGGCGTCGCCACCGGCGTGACCAGCGGCAGCAGCAAGAGCTTGGCGCTCGCCGAGGTCGGCATGGCCTTCCTGCTGTTCATCTGGGCCGTGCGGGCGCTGACGGGGGTGCAGAACACGTTCGTCCGCTCGCGGCTCAATGGCATCCTGATCGCCTATGTGGCCTTCTGCGCCCTGTGCGGCATCAACGGCGACCTGTTCTGGGACCCGGCGGTGGCGCACTTCTGGGGGCCGGGCCTGAACGGCGGGCGGGAGCCGCTGGCGGTGACGGCGTTCGAGGTCGGCTCCCGCATCCTCGCCGTCGGGGCGTTCTGGTTGTTCGCCAACTGCCTGCACGACGAGGGGTGGCTGCGCCGGATGACGTGGCTGTTCATGGTCCCCGGCATCCTGGTGCTGCTCAGCTACGCGACCGGCATTCACGTGCTGACGCAGGGCTACACGTTTCTGCTCGTCGGCGTCGTCGGCTGCACCCTCTTCGCCTGGCTGATCGAGCCGCGCCCGGCGGGCGTCCCCGCGCGGCGTGGGCTGCGGCTGCTGGGCTGGTCGGCCCTGGCCGTGATCGTCTTCATCGCCGGCGTCACCGCGCTCAAGTGGGTGTCCGGCGGCCTCAACCTGTACGTGGGCCTGCTGTTCGTGGCCTACCTGCGCGACAAGCGCCTCTTCCTGACCATGCTGGTCATGGGGGGCGTCTTCTACGTCGCCGGCCATGCGTTCCTGGCGTCCACGGTGATCCATAAAGTCCAGACCAGCGGCGACCTGTACCGGGTGAGCATGGCCCGCGCCGCTGTCCTATACGCCCTGAAGTTCCCGCTGGGCGTGGGGCCCGGCAACTACCGCTCCTACAACGTCTACTACGGCTCGTCGCTGGCTTGGAACACAGCGCCGTTCACCTCCGCGCACGACTTCTACGCGCAGGCGCTGTCGGAGGAGGGATTCGGCGGGCTGGCCCTGGTGCTGGTCTTCGTCGTCACGGCCCTGGTGATGCTGGCCCGCTTCTACCGGCAGCTGCCGGCGGGCTGGTCCCGGACGGCCATCCTGGGCATCGCCGGGATGTGGGCGGGGAATTCCGCCGCGTCCTGCATCGGCGACTACATCATCCCGACCTACCACAACGGCGGCGTGGCGACCATGGCCTCCACCATCTATTGCTGGGTCGGGCTGGGGATCGGCTTCGCCCACGCCCGGCGGTGCGGCCTGCTGCCCGACCGGCGGAAGGTCCCGGCGGCCGCGCCGGAGGCGCCGAGCGCGGCGGACTACTATCCGCGCAGGATGGGCCGCGATGCCGCCTGACGTCGCCGTGCTGGTGGTCAACTGGAACACGCGCGACCTGCTGGCCGCCTGTCTGACGTCGCTATCGTCCGGGCCGGACGACCCCGTCGTGCAGGCCGTCGTCGTGGACAACGCCTCCGGGGACGACTCGGCGGGGATGGTGCGGGAGCGGTTCCCCCACGCGCTCCTGCTGGCCGGCACCGAAAACGTCGGCTTCGTCGCCGGCAACAACCGGGCCTACGCGGCCAGCGACCCGCGCGCGCGCTACGTGCTGCTGCTCAACTCCGACGCCGAACTCCGACCGGGCGCACTGCGTGAGATGATCGCATTCATGGACGCGCACCCAGCGGCGGGGGCCTGCGGGCCGCTGACGCTGAACACGGATGGGACATTGCAGCCGACCTGGAGCCGATTCCCCACGGTCCTGGACGAGATGCGGGGCAGGCAGGACCGGCGTTTCGGGGGTAGTCGCGCGCCGCGCCAGGATGCCGTGTCCGCGCGCGCGCTGTCGGGGCCGCAGCCGACGGACTGGGTGGGCGGCTCCTGCCTGATGGCGCGCCGAGCGGCCCTTGATGATGACCTCGGCGGGGTCCTGCTGGACCCGGCGTTCTCGATGTACAGCGAGGAGACCGACCTGTGCTTCCGACTCAAACGCAAGGGGTGGGGGGTGTTCTTCGTGCCCGCCGCCGAGGCCGTGCATCACGGCGGACAGAGCAGCAGGCAGAGCAGCCTGCGGACTCTGACGCAGATGTACCGGAGCAAGGTGCTGTTTTTCCGCCGTCACTACGGGCCTGGCCGGGCCGCGCTCCTGTGCGCGGGCCTGGCGCTGGTCGCGGCCCTGAAGTGGCTCGTGCTGTCCCTGCGCGGGCGGTCCGGGGCCGAGCAGCGCGGGCGGCAGCGCGCCGTCTTGCAGGCGCTGCGGGGCTGAGGGGGACGTATGCGGATCGGCATTGACGCGCGGTTCCTGACCCACCCCCAGGCGGGCGGGTTCCGCACCTACACGCGCAGCCTCGTCGCCGCCTTGGCGGAGGTGGATGGGGAGAACGAGTATGTTCTTTATGTGGACCGAGTTCCCGATGACGCGCCGACTTTGGGGCCGAACTTCCGGCTGCAAGCGGTCCCCGAGGAGGTGCCGCTGCTCGGCATGGTCTGGCGCGAGCAGTCGGCCCTGCCGCGCCACATCAAGAGGGACAGGCTGGACGTGTTCCATGCGCCCTGCCTGACCGCCCCCCTGCGCCTGCCTTGTCCGAGCGTCGTGACGATCCACGACATGATCTGGCATCGGCCCCTCAGACTCGATCCCGCCAAGCCGTCGCTCAAGCACCTGCTGCTGGATGCCTATTACCGACATGTCCCGGAACGGGCGGCGCGACGGGCATCCGCCGTGCTGACCGTGTCCGAGGCCGCGCGCGCGAGCATCGTCGGGAAACTCGGACTGCCCCCGGACCGTGTCCGCGTCACGCCCGAAGCCGCCGCGCCCCGGTTCCGGCGCGTCTCCGACCCGGAGGCCACGGCGGGCGTCTGCGCGCGCTTCGGCCTGCCGCCCGGTTTCGTGCTGGCGATGGGGTCGGCGGACCCGCGCAAGAACGTCTCCGGCCTCCTGCGGGCCTTCGCCGCCCTGCCGCCGCCCCTGCGGGAGCGACACCCGCTGGCCGTGGTCTGGACGCACAGGCATCTGGCGTCGGGACTGCAAGAGGAGGCGCACGTGCTCGGCGTCGCGCCGCAACTGCACTTCCTACAGGGGGTCAGTGACGCCGACCTGGTGTTGCTCTACAACAGCGCCGCCGTGTTCGCCTTCCCCTCGCGCTATGAAGGATTCGGACTGCCGCTTCTCGAAGCCATGGCCTGCGGGACGGCCGTGGTCGCCGCCGACAACTCCTCCATCCCGGAGATCGTCGGCGACGCCGGCCTGCTGGTCGGGGCCGACGACACGGCGGGACTGGCGGGGGCTTTGACCCGTGTGCTGACCGATGACGCCTTGCGCGACGGGATGATCGCGCGGGGGGAAGCTCGCGCCGCCGAGTTCTCCTGGCAGCGGTGCGCGCGGGAGACGCTCGCCGTCTACGGGGAGGCCGCCCATGCCGGGTAGGCCTCTGGTGCTGGCGAGCAGCCGGACCCCACCGAACGCGACCGAAGAGATCGCGGCGGGCCTGCGCCCGCGCCTGGATTACTTGGAACTGGCGGCGGCGCTCGGCGGGGACGTGCTGGACACGCGGGCGGGGGACGCCCAGCCGCCGTGGCGGCGGCGCGTGGAACGCGCCCTGTCCAGCGACATCCGCCAGTCTCAGGTCGCCTGGGGGCGGCGCGGCCTCTCTGATGCTTTTGTGTCCGCCTCCGAGAAGGTCGGTCTCCCGCTGGCCCTGCGGCGGCCCGGACGCCCACACGTCCTGATCGCCCACAACCTGACGTCGGCGCGCAAGCGCCAACTGCATCAGCTCACGGGTGTCCTGCGCTGGGGTTTTTCGGGTATTGTCTGTCTGTCATCCGTGCAGGAGCGCTACCTGCGCGACGAGGTCGGTCTGCCGCAGGACCGGGTCCATCGGCTGAACGACAACGTGGACACGCGCTTCTTCCGGCCCGACTCGGAGAGGGACAGTGATGGCGGGTACTTGCTGGCCGTCGGGCGTGAGAACCGGGACTACCAAACGCTGATTGCGGCGGCGCGGATGTTAGAAGTGCCGACGGTCATCATCGCGTCCAGCCTGTGGGCGATGCGTGGCGGGGTCATGGATGAGACGGACCTGCCGCCGAATGTTACGGTACGCCGGGATTTTCTGTCCTACCCGGAACTGCGTGACCTGTACGCCGGGGCGCGGGCCGTCGCCGTCCCCCTGCACGACGTGCCCTATGCGGCGGGCGTCAACGGCCTGATGGAAGCGATGGCGATGGGCAAGGCGACGGTCGTGACCCAGACGGCGGGACTCGCGGACTATCTGGCCGCGCCGGGGGCGCTCCGGGCCGTGCCCGCCGCCGACCCGGCGGCGCTGGCCGCCGCCGTGGGCGCGCTCTGGGAAAATGCGCCCGCGCGGGCGGCGCTGGGGCGGGCCGCGCGGGCGGTCGCCGAGGAGGAGATGAGCATGGAACGGTATGTGGACGGCGTGGCCGCCGTGGCGCGGCGGGCGGCGTCACAGGTGTCGGAGGGGCGGGCGTGAGCGAGACCCGACCGCGTGTGCTGTTCCTGGCGCACCTGCTGCCGTACCCGCTGGACGGCGGGGCCAAGATCAAGTCCTACCACACCCTGAAGCGCCTCGCCGAGAAGTACGAGGTGACGCTGCTGGCCTTCGTGCGCTCCGAGGACGAGCGCAAGTACGTCGCCCCCCTGCGCGAGTTGTGCGCGGGCGGCGTGGAGACGGTCATCATCCGCCGCTCCGCCGTCAAGAACGTGCTGGACGCGGCGCGGCTGTGGGCGTCCCGTCGGCCATTCATTGTCGGGCGCGACTCCGTGGGGGCGATGGCACGGGCCGTGCGCTCCCGCCTGACCGGGCGGCACTACGACGTCGTCCACATTGACCACCTGCAGATGGCCCAGTACGTGCTGCCGCGCCGCTCGCCGGTCAAGCTGGTCCTGGACCACCACAACGTCGAGAGCCAGATCATCCAGCGCGTGTCCCAGACGACGCCCTCACGCGCGCAACGCCTGTACGCCGCCCACGAGTGGCCCAAGCTGGAGCGCTACGAGCTGGAGGTCTGCCGTCAGATGGACCGCGTACTGGTAGTCAGCAACGAGGACGCGGCGACGTTGCGCCGCCTCGCGCCGGACCTGAAGAACCTGACCGTCGTGCCCATCGGCGTGGACCTGGACCATTACCAGCCCGCGCCCCGCTTCCCGAACCCCCGGACACTGCTGTCCATCGGGACCATGTACTGGCCGCCCAACGTCGACTCGATGGTCTGGTTCTACGAGAGCGCCTACGCGCAGATCAAGGCCGCCGTGCCGGACGTGCGCCTGAGCATCGTCGGGGCCGACCCCGTGGAGAAAATCCTGCGGCTGGCCAAAGATGACCCGAGCGTCACGGTCCCCGGCTACGTGGATGACGACCGCACCGTGGTGGCGGACTGCGCGGGGTTCATCGTCCCCTTGCAGTCGGGGAGCGGTATGCGGGTCAAGATTCTGAACGCCATGGCGATGGCGCTTCCCGTCGTCTCCACCACGGTGGGCGCGGAGGGCATCCTGGCCGTGCCGGGCCGGGACATCCTGATCGCCGACACGCCGGACGCCTTCGCCCGCGCCTGCATCTCCTTGCTCCAGGACACGGAGCGCGGCACGGAGATGGGCGAGGCCGCCCGGCGTCTGATGGAGCAGACGTACTCCTGGCAGGCCATCGGCGAGGAGCTGCTGAACATCTATGATTACGTGCTGAAACTTCCTGCGCGCCTGCCGGTCGGGGGGAAGGCCGCATTTTAGGCAGCCCATGCGCATCCTGTTCGTCGCCCCCTATGTGCCGTCCTTGATCCGGGTGCGGCCTTTCCAGTTCCTGCGGGCGCTGGCGGGGCTGGGCCACGCGATCACGCTGGTCGCCCTGGGGGCCGATGGAGCGCAGGCGGACGCCGAGGCGGTGGAGGAACTGACGGGCTTCTGCGAGGCCGTCCACCTCGTCCCGCTCTCCAAGCGGGCGGCGACCCTGCGCTGCGCCCTGCGCCTGGCGACGCCGACGCCGCTGTGGGCCGCCTACTGCTTCTCGCCTGAGATGGAACGGACCCTGCGAGCGATCACGGCGGAGCAGACGTTTGATGTCTGCCATGTGGAACACCTGCGCGCCGCCCACTTCGCCCCGGTCCTTAAGGGCCGCCTGCCGCTGGTCTTCGACGCCGTGGACTGCATCACGGAACTCCAGTCCCAGATGATGCAGGCGGGCGGGCGCGGCGCGCTGGGCCGCCTGGTCTCCTGGGAGGAACACGCCAAGCTGCGCCGCTACGAGCCGAAGATGGCGGCGATCTTCGACCGCATCCTCATCACGTCCGAGAGCGACGCCGGATGCCTGCAAGCCTTGGCAGAAGCCCGTGGGCTGTCGCTCCCCATCGACGTCATCCCGAACGGCGTGGACCTCGCCTACTTCCACCCGATGCCGGACGTGCCGCCGCTGCCCGGCAACATCGTCTTCACCGGCAAGATGAGCTACGCCGCCAACCGGGACGCCGCGCTTTACTTCTGCGCGGAGATCTTCCCCGTCATCCGCAAGCAGCACCCGTCCGCCACCCTGACCCTGGCCGGCAGCGGCCCCACGGCGGACTTGCGCGCCCTGGCCTCCCGCCCCGGCGCGGGCATCGAGGTCACGGGCCGCGTCCCCGACCTGCGCCCCTTCCTGGCCCGCGCCACCGTCGCCGTCTGCCCGCTCAGATTAGGCGTCGGCATCCAGAACAAAGTGTTGGAGGCGATGGCGATGGGCAAGGCGCTTGTCGCCACCCCGCTGGCGACCCGCCCCCTGCAAGCCAGCGCCCCCGGCGACAGCCTCTGCGTCGCCGACACCCCTTTAGCGTTCGCTACGCAAATCTTGCATCTCTTACAAAGTGCAGACGAGGCCGCGCGCCTGGGCGCGAACGCCCGGCGCTACGTCGAGACCTGGCACAACTGGACCACGCTCGCCTGCCGCCTCACCGCCCTCTACGAAGACGCCATCGCCACGTTCCGGGCGGCGAGCTGAAGGCGGACGGGCGGGGCCAGACCCCGCGAAATTGCTAAATGCTGTGGTGAACAGTATGAACTTCATGCTTCGTCGGCTCAAACAGGTGATGGAAAGCAGGATATTCCGACTGTCTGTGGTAGCCCTGCACCTCACCAATGCCGTGTCTTTTGTCCTGCTGTTGACCTCAGATTGCTTGCACACATGGCGGCTGCCGCTCGGCGGTGTGCGCACGGGTGTTGTGGTTGCCCTTGCTGTCAGTTCCTATTTGCTCTGGTTTTTATTTTCCTTCCTCGGCGTCGGCATCTTGATATTCTACCGCCGCTCCGGCACAACGGAGGACAAACCGTTCAGAAAAAAATATTGGCAAAGCCGAGTCCGGGCGGTCGGATTACCCGTCGTGTACGCGATCTACTTTGCCTGGGCCGCGATGTCGGGTGAACAGCCCGTGCCGGGACTGGGGGCGCTCTCTGTGAATGCCTTCCTGGCTTACAACATGGCCTACGTCCTTGCCATGTGGGCCGATAGAAGACCGCGCCCGCCAACCCCTCCGCGTGAGTCGCCCCCACAAAAAGCGCATCGCCAGCGTGAGTCCGTACTCGAGTGCAGCCTTGATGCTTGGACGGGGCGATACGCTTTCAATTCAAGAGAGAGCTTGTGAAAATAAAGTTCCTACGCATCTGGTATGTTTCCGGTACACTGCTGGGCCTGGGCCTCTGCCTGATGGCGGGCCGTGCGCCGTTATCCCCGCCGCTCACTTATACAAATCCCGTCATCAATGAGAACTTCCCGGACCCGTCGGTCTTGTATGACCGGGGCGTCTTCTACGCCTACGCTACCAACTCCCGCCCGAAGGCGACGCCGCCCGGCCCGAATATGGCCTGCGCCCGGTCCTCTGACTTGGTTCACTGGACGGCCCTGCCCGACGCCCTGCCCGTCCTACCGACCTGGGCCGACCCCGGACACACCTGGGCACCCAACGTCCGCGCGTTCGTGACCGGCAAACGCTACGTCGTCTACTTCTGTGCGCACGACCGGGCCGCGAACACCCAGTCCGTCGGCGTCGCGGTCGGACCCGCGCCCGCCGGGCCGTTCACGTCCGATGCCGCCGCGCCCCTGATTCGTGAGCCGGAACAGGGCGGCGCGATTGACCCCAGTTGCTTTGTGGACACCGACGGCAGCCGGTACCTGGTCTGGAAGAACGACGGCAACAGCCGGGGCCTGGACACCTGGCTCTGGGTCCAGCGGCTGTCCGCCGATGGGCTGTCCCTGGTCGGGACGCCGACGCGGCTGATCAAGCAGGACCAAGCCTGGGAGGGGAATTTGGTGGAGGCCCCGACCTTGTGGAAGCACGACGGCAGGTATTACCTGTTTTATTCGGCCAACGCCTTTGTTGACTGCCGCTACGCCATCGGCTACGCCGTCGCCGCCTCGCTCCTCGGCCCCTACGTCAAGCCCCGCGACTCAGCCTGGCAGGCCAGCACACCGGATGTCTGCGGCCCCGGCGGCGAGGACATCCTGACGACGGGCGACGGACGGACATGGATGACCTATCACGCCTGGGAACACGGCCCCGGCTCCTACCGCAGCATGAGCCTGGACCCGCTGGTCTGGAACGGCGACGTTCCGTACCTCCTCGGCCCCTCCCGCTGGCCCCAGCCCGTCCCTGTCTTGAAGTGAGTGGTTTCTGCTATAATCGTCTATGACAGCCACCTTTGAAGGTCAAGGGGACTTTGAGCGGGTCCCAGATATGGAATCTGACCAAGAATCGGTCGCACAGGAGACAGAGCTGGAGATGGCGGCGCGTTACAGTTTCAAGGGCGGCCAGCGTGGGCGCTACGCGCACCTCTTCCCGCAAAAGCCGCATCTTGTCATCCTGTCACCCGACGTTGCGGCTGTGTTCCCCGACTCCGACTCGGTGAATGAGGCCCTGCGAACGTTGGTCAGGGTGGTGCAGGGACAGGTACCGATGCCCGGTGAGCGCGAAGCCGCCTGAGTGCCGACTGTCTGATCCGTGACCAGATCACGCCCGTAGCAGGGCGTTGTAGTCCAACGGCGTTAGGGGTGGGAACTGGTGGGTCTGTTCCAGGGCGGCGATGCGCTGCTTGGTCCGGTTGATGCGGTCCGTCGTCAGCGGGTGATCGGAAAGGAAGTCGCCGCCGGGGCCACCGCCGTTGCCACTGACCTGTTCCAGCGTCTGGAAGAGCTGGATCATGCCCTCCGGGTTGTAGCCCGCCGCCACCATGTTTTCGAGTCCCCCCTGGTCCGCCTGGTCCTCCTCGCCGCGCGAGTAGCGCAGGTCGGTCAGGCTGGAAAACAGCCCGGCGGCGGTCTGGGCCAGTGCGCCCGCGTGCATTAGGGTCAGGCCCAGGCTCAGGAGCAGCCCGCGCTGGTTCTCCTGCGCGTAGCGCTTGGCCCAGTGCTGCTTGCGCACGTGGGTCATCTCGTGGCCCGTCACGGCGGCGAGGGCGTCATCGGTGGTCACTTTGTCGTACAGGCCCGTGAACATGAACATATTGCCGCCGGGCAGCGCGAAGGCGTTCACTTCCTTGCTGTCCAGGACGTGATACCGGAAGTCCCACGTCTGCCGGTCCTTCTCCGGCAGGGCGGCGACCAGGCGCTGGCCGATGTCGTTGAAGTGACTCGCCCTGGCGTCGTGGACCTCCTTGTACTGCTTGAGAATCTGTTGGGCGGCCTGGTCGCCGAGCTTCTTCTGATCGCCGGGGCTGGGCGTGTCCGTGCCGAACAGGTTGCCCAGAAAGCCACCCGCCTCGGCGGGCGGGGACAGCAGGGGCACGGCGGCGACGGCGGCGCTCGCCAGCGCGGCGCGGCGCAGGAACCGTCGGCGCGACTCGTTGATCTCGGAATGCATAAGGACTCCTCCCGACACAATGATAAGGCTCTCTTCTTCCCAGACGTTATACCCCGGCGTGGTGTTCCGCGTACTCGTCCCGATGGGGTAAAATCGTCCCTGGGAGAAGAGCATGGCCGTTGCCGAAGATGTGACTGACAACGTGGATTGGATCGCGGGCGTCGCCGAGCGCAAGATTCAGGACGCCATCGAGGAAGGGCTGTTTGACAACCTGCCGGGCCGGGGCAAGCCGCTGGACCTGCGGGCGAACCCGTTCGAGCCGCCCGGCACGGGCGCGGTGAACCGCCTGCTCCGGCACAACCGGGTGCTGCCGACGTGGCTGCTGCTGGAGCGGGAGATCGAGGCGGCGCGCGGCCTGGCGCTGGCGACCCTGGCCCGGTGGGAGGCGGCGGAGCCGGGCCTGCGTGACAGTTCTGACTTTTCCCGCCTGCGCGACGCGGCCCGCTTGGCCTATGAGGGGCAGATGCGCCGGTGCAACGACCTGATCCTCAAGCACAACTACGCAAGCCCCTTCGCCCTGCGCGCGCCTGTGCCGATGATGGTTCGGACCCGCCTGCGCGAGTTCGATGAGCGGTACGGAACGCCGTCGTGAGCGTCGCCGGGATGGAGAAAGCCGGGGCGCTGGTCCTGGTGATGCTGGCGTCACCGTTTCTGGCCCGATGGCGCGTCGCTCGCCGGGAGCGCGCCCGTGCCGACGGGCCGCTCTTTGACCTGGTCCGGCTGGAAGCCGCCCTCGTTGCGCGTCCCCCCGATGACCCCGCCACTCTGGAGGTCCTGCGCGCCGTCCTCCGAAGCCACAACCACGTCCGCGACGCCGATGCGCTTGCCCCGGAACTCGTGCGGCTTTACTTGGCGCTGACAGTCCCCCAGAAGGCGACGCTGCATGGGGCGTTGCTGCGCCTGCGCGAGTCGGGTGACGCGGTTCTGGAGGCCGTCGCCGGGGAGACACTCCAACAAATCAGGTCTCTCTGAGCGTCACCACGGTCGCGCCCGCGCCGCCCTCTTCGGGGTCGGCGGTGGCGTAGGCGGAGACGAGCGGGTGGCCGTCCAAGTACTCCTGCACGGCCCGGCGCAGCGCCCCGGTCCCCTTGCCGTGGACCAGCCGGGCGCGGGCCAGCCCGGCGGCGTAGGCGTCGTCCAGATACTTCTCCACGTTCTGCACGGCCTCATCGGCGCGCTGTCCGAGCAGGGTGAGCTGGGGCGAGATGTCCGTCGCCTTCTGCAAGCCGACGTTGGGCGATGTGTCAGGCCGTGAGCGCCCTCCGACTCCCAATTCCGCCGGGGGAGTCGGTGTGGAACGAGCGGCAGGCGCGAGGGGGGCTTCCTCTCCCAGCAGGCGGAGCGCGGAGGCGGGGACGCTGACGCGCATCGCGCCGACCTGGACGGGCAGGGGCGAGTCGCCCTGCGGGTCTTCCAGCAGCTCGCCCACCGTGCCCAGGCTGACGATCCGAACCTTGTCGCCCCGGCGCAACGGCCGGTCCGGCGCGGACTCCAGAAGGCGCTGGGCCTGCTCGTCCTCATTGCGGCGTCGGATGGCCCCTTGCAGGTCGCGCCCGATGTCCTGAATGGCCTGGCGGGCGCGCTCGGTCTGTCGGCCCTCGCCGCCCGCGCGGCGGACCTCGGCCAGCACGTTGTCGAACTTCTCCTGGGCGCGGCGGATCGTCGCCCGCGCCTCCTCCTCGGCCTTCTGTCGGGCCTCCCGGCGCAGGGTCTCCAGCGCGGCCAGTTCGTCGGCGTAGCGGCGGCGCAGTATCTGGGCCTCCACGCGGGCGCGCTCGGACTCGCGGGCGTCGGTGACGGCCCGGCGTCGGTTCTCCTCCAGATCACGGAGCAGGTCGGCGGTGTCGTCGGAGCCGGTCAGGCCGCGCCGGGCGTCGTCCAGAACGCTTTCGGGGATGCCCAGCCGCCCGGCGATGGCGAAGGCATTGGAAGAACCGGGGACGCCCTGCAGAAGCCGGTACGTCGGCGCGAGCGTGGCGTCATCAAATTCCACGCTGGCGTTCTGGACGCCGTCCGTCGTGAAGGCGTAGGTCTTGAGTTCGCCGTAATGGGAGGTGGCGATGACGCGGGCCGCCTGGGCGCGCAGGTGGTCCAGTATGGCGCGGGCCAGCGACGCGCCCTCGCCGGGGTCCGTGCCCGCGCCCACTTCATCCAGAAGCACCAGGGCATTGCGCTTCAGGTTCTGCAAGATCCGCACGATGTTGCTGATGTGGCCGGAGAACGTCGAGAGTGACTGCTGAAGGCTCTGCTCGTCGCCGATGTCCGCGAAGACCTGGTCGAAGACGTTCATCTCGGCGTGGGACGCCGGGACGTGCAGACCGCACTGGGCCATCAGGGTCAGCAGGCCGGTGGTCTTCAGGCTGACGGTCTTGCCGCCGGTGTTCGGCCCAGTGATGAGCAGCACCGTGTTCTGCGGCGTCCCCAGCTCGATGTCTATCGCCACCACCAACTCCGGGTCCAGCAGGGGGTGACGGGCCGACAGCAGCCGCGTCAGGCCGCTGCGGTTGACCACCGGCTCCACGGCCCGGTGCAGACGCGCCAGCTTGGCCCGCGCGGCCACGAAGTCAATCTCGCCGATGCTCTCGACCGTCACCAGCAGCGGCGTCCCCACACGGCGCACGGACTCGGTCAGCCGTAGTAGAATCCGGCCCACTTCCTGATCCTCCTTGATCGCCAGTTCTTTCAGCTCATTGCCGATGTCCACCACCGACTGCGGCTCCATGAACAGGGTCGCGCCGGATGCCGATGTGTCGTGGACGATGCCGCCGAAGGCCCCCCGGTGTTCGGCCTTGACGGGGACGCAGTAGCGATCCCCGCGCTGTACGATCACCGGGTCCTGGAGGAGCGTCCGCATCGGCCCGCCGATGATGCCGTTCAGCTTGTCCAGGATGCGCTGGGACGAGACCTTGCGCTGACTTCGTATCCGCGCGAGTTCCGGCGAGGCCGAGTCCAGGACTGACCCGTTGATGCCGATGCTCAGGCCGATCTCGGACTCCAGGGACGGGAACTGGCCCAGCCCGCCCGCCTTGTCGGCCAGCAGCGGGTACTCGGTGGTCATCTTTTGCAGGAACGCCTTCAGGCCGCGCGACGCCTGCGCGACGCCCAGCACGTCCAGCAGCCCGTGCGGGTCCAGCGTCTGCCCGATCTCGGCCTGCCGCAACAGGGGCCGGATGTCCGTGACGCCGCCCAAGGGCAGGTTCCCCCGAACGTCCAGCAGGGTGCGGCATTCGGTGGTCTCGTCCAGCCGCCTTTGCACGTCGGGCAGGTAGTCCGAGGGCGTCATCGCCTCCGCACGCTCCCGTCCCAGCGAGCAGGCGGTCTGGGCGGCCAGTTGTTTTCGGATCGCGTCGAACTCTAAGACGCGCAGCGCATGAGTGTCCATCACGCCTACAGTGTACCCGGAAGGCGCTGATCGGCACGGACCTCACACACGGGGAGAGTTCTTTTGTGAGGTCTTCCACCAGAGCAGCGCGCAGCAGATGAGGAAAAGCACGAACGAGAATGCCATCAGACTAAACAGGATGCCGCCATACTTCAGGTCGGGGTTGTCATGGGAAGTCAGCTTCAGCGTCCGCGTGTAAATGGTTGTCACCGTCCCGTGCCACCGTTCAACAAGGCAAGGGCCATCCACTACGGATGGCGTAAGCCGGTTGTCCTTGATGGCCATGTTGTCCCATGTTGGGTTGCGACCCAGAAGTACGCTTGTGAGATTACCGCTCGCATCGGTGAGTTGTATCTCTTCGTCTTCGGTGCGTCCCTTGCTATCGTCAACCTCATTCAGACTTGCCATCTCCTGCGTGTAGATGCACGGCGTGTCTTCCTGACCGGGGCCGACTGTCGGTGCGTTCCGCTGAGAACATTCCTGTTCGTACCGGTTGGCCTCAATCTTTGCGTGTAACTGTTTTGTCGTGCAGTAAAGCAAAAGCAGGGGCAAAACGATTACCCAGAATCTAAGAGTGGACAGTAAATTCTTCTCGGATGCTTCTCTCTTCTGTTGGCGAATTAGCTCACTGATCGAGGACATTGTTCACACCAACCTTTGCGGCGTTGACCACAGTATACCGGGCCAAGAGCCACGTCTGCTGCCCGCGCAGGCGGACATTCGCCGGTGAAGCACCGGGCTTCAGCCCCGTGGAGCGTACCCCTGCACACACCCATCCGCCAGGAACAATCGCCGGGGCGTGAGGGTTATAGAAACATGAAAGATGTGAAAGTGTCCGTGAAGGTGTTTTGTGCCGCACTGCTGCTGGCGGCACTGCCCGCCGTGGCCGCTCGCGCCGTGCCGGACATCCACCAGTACACGTCCGGCTCGATCAAGACCCTGCGGCTGGACTCGGTCGTGGTTTATGAGGACCGGGACCAGTTGAACAACATCGGGGGCGACTTCGCCGACTTCTACCAGGTCCAGAAGGGCGCGCGCGTGCTGTCCCTGATCTACGCGCAGCCGGGCGACCTGCGCTACGACGCCAACGTGATCGGCGCGCACATCACCTACATCATCAGCGGCGACACGCGCCTGACCGATGTGCCGTTCCTGCACGTCCACAAGGTCGAGAACATCGCTGGCGCCCCTGGGAAGAAGAACACGCTACTCGATAGCGGCGTCGTGCCGCCGGAGCAGCTCAACGACTACGCCGCCACGTTCCTGCGCCGTGAGAATGGCCTGCTGTGCTTCCAACTTCTCGGCAGATTGAGGACCGAGCCGTTCAAAGACCTGGTCTGGATTGACCCCCGAACGCACGTCACCGTCCAGCGTTACCACTACGACCGCAACGGCAGGCGAACCGCCTGGTATCTCTACAAGAACCCTGTTCTGGTCGCGCCGGGCATTTACTTCCCGACCCGCGTGGAGGTATACTCGCCGGAAAACAAGCTGGCCGGGGTCACGGTGTACAAGAACATCCGGGTGAACACCCCCGTGGACCCGGCGACGTTCAACGAGTGAACTTTCCCTCCCGCCCTGCCCGGCGGCTCGGCCCCGACGGTCTGGTCGCCCTGTTTCTGCTGCTGCTGACCGTGTTCCGCGTCTGGTACGCCGCCACGCACGATCTGGTGCAGGACGAGGCGTACTACTGGCAGTGGTCGCGCCACCTGGACTGGGGCTATTACGACAACACGCCGCTGGCCGCCCTGGTCATCCGCGCCTTCACCACCCTGCTCGGCTCCACGACCGTCGGCGTCCGCGCGGGCGCGATCTTCTGTTCGCTCCTTGCCGCCGTCTTCATCTACCTGCTCGCCAAGCGCCTGCTCGGTGTCCCCGTCGCCCTCCTGGCGACGCTGGTGACCGGCGTCGTTCCCTTCTTCGCCGCCGGTGGGCTAATCATGACGCAGGATCCGGTCCACGTCGCCCTGTTCTCGGCGACGCTGTACGTCGTCCACCGGGCGCTGACGGATCGCCCCGGCTGGGCCTGGTGGGTCGGCGCGGGCCTTCTCGCCGGTCTGACCACGCAGGCCAAATTGAACGGTCTGCTTCTGCTCCCCGGCGTCTTCCTGTACCTGCTGCTGTCGCCGACGGCGCGGCTGACCTGGCTGAGCCGCCCGCAGCCGTATGTCGCCGGTCTGATCGCGCTGGCGGTCTTCTCTCCGTTCGTCTGGTGGAACCACACGCACGGCAATGCCTTCTGGATACACATCGGCGTCATGGGGTCCCGCTCGGACAGCCACGACCCGCCGCTGGAGTATCTGGGCAACTTCCTGGGCGCGCAGGCGGCGCTGCTCTCCCCGCTGGTCTTCCTGACCTATCTTTTTGTGCTGTACGACGGCTGGCGGCGGGGCGCGCGCGGGGGGGATGAGGCGCGTCTGTTCCTGTGGTGTCCCAGCGTCGTCGTCTTCGGCGCGACGGTCTTGGTCTCCCTGCACAGCAAGGTCGAGGGGAACTGGGCGGTGACGGCCTATGTGACGGGGCTGATCCTGGTGGCTGACGTGCTTTGGCGTGCGTGGCAGGGCAGGGGCCGGGCCTGGACGGCGGCAAGCGTCGGTGTGGCCGTCCTCCTCTCGGCCTGCGTCCTGTTCCCTGGCCTGCTGTACGGCCTGGGCCTGAAGCTTGCCGACCCGACGCAGGACCGCACCAACGAACTGCACGGCTGGCGTCAACTGGGGGCGCGTGTGCAGCAGGAACGGGTGGCGATGGGGGACGACCCGTTCGTGTTCGGCGTCAACTACCGGATGCCCTCGGAGGCGGCGTTTTACCTGCCGGGCCAGCCGCAGACCTACTCACTGTTCCTGCACGACCGGGCGAACGAATACATGTTCTGGGAGAACCCCGTGCGACTTCAGGGCCGCGACGCCGTGTTCCTCAACGACAGCCCCGGCCAAGACCACTTTGACGACCTACGCGCCGTCTTCCGTCGCGTCGTCCCCGAACCGCCCCTCAACGTCTACCGCGACCCGCCCTACAAGACGCCGATCCGCGTCATCCAGATCGTCCGCTGTTACGGCTTCAAGGGCTACCAACCCCGCCTCTGGCAGCGCGGCTGGTAAGCATCTTACTGGGGCGTTCGCGTGTACTGGGCATATTGGCCGTCCGTCCCACGCAGGTACAGGGTGTTGCCATCGGGGCCGTAGCTGAACGGCACTTTCTCCGTGGCGCTGCCGCCCTTCGCCGTGGAAAGAATCAACTGGTTCTTCACTACCGTCCAGGCGAACGACGCGGGGGCCTTGCCGTCGTTCACGCTGCCGCGCGAGCCGGTGCCGTCCTTGTCGAACTCGTAGAAGTCGAACGTCGGGGTCATCCAGCGGCCCACGGGGGCGGCCTGCGCGGCGGCGTCCCCCGCCGGGGCCGTCCCCGGAGAGCCGCCCGTCATGGTCCGGGTGGACACGGGCTGGAGTCCCGGTATGGGCTGGGTGATGACGGGCGGCGGGGGCGGGGCCGGGGCGGAAGAGACCGCCGTCTGGCCCGCATTGATGATCAGGTAGACAAGCCCGATGATGGCCAGAAGACCGACGACGGCCCCGACAGCGAGCAGGGGCGGCACGGAAGTCTTTGTCGCCGAGGGTTCGGAGTAGGGCGTATAGGTCGTCGTCGTCAGGGTGGGGGACGACGGCAGTGGGGGCGGAATCAGCGGCGGCGGCATCGGCGGGGTTGCCTGACTGAGATCGGGGGCCGGCGCGGCCTCCGGGATCGGTTCTTCTTCGAGGGTCGCGTCCTCCGGCACGGGTCCGGCGAACTGCGCCCCGCAGTGGGGGCAGGCGACGTCGCCCGGCAGCTGCGGGGCCTGGCACTGTAAACACTCGTAGATCATGGTTCCCCCTCGTGTGCGGTCGGTCAGGGCGTGCCGGTCGCCGCCCAATACTGTTCGTTGTCCGCCAGCGTCTGCCGCAGGGCCGGCGAGCAAGGCCTGTCGGTGTTGCTGTTCGCCAGGTCCCACATATCCACTCCGGCGCAGGTCGCGGTGGGATGCAGCGCCTTGACGTGACCATCGGCGAAGAGCCAGTTGCCGTAGCCCGTGTGGCCCGCAAAGAGATCGGTGTGGGAGTCCGCCACCCGGTCCAGGCAGTCGGCGCAGTCCGGGTGCAGGATGGGGTCGTTCGGCGGCTCGTTCAGCAGCCAGCTCGCGCTGTCGCTCTCGCCGATCAAAAAGAGCTGAGTCGGGTTCTGTATCTGGTTGAGCAGGACGTTGTCACTCGCCGAGGCGACGGCAGGCAGCGCCGTCTGATTTGCCCCGTAGGAGATGGAGAACACCGAGTTCCCAGACGCATCCAAGTCGGCGGCCGCGTAAGAGGGGCCATCGTTGTACGGGTTCGACGGGCAGCTGGAGATGCCCACGGACTGCGAGTACGGCAGCGTCAGGCCGCGCCACGTCGCGCCGCCCAGGGCGGAAGGCGTCATCACCTCGTCATTGTCCTGCGTGTACTGCATCAGGGCGAGGCCGATCTGCTTGAGGTTGCTCGCGCAGGCCGCCTGCCGCGCCTTCTCCCGCGCCTTGGCGAAGACAGGAAAAAGCGCCGCCGCCAGGACGGCAATGATACCAATCACGACGAGGAGCTCGATCAGCGTGAACCCCAGGCCCCGCAACTTGACGCTTCTGTACCTCATCTTCAGCGCGATTATACCAGATGCCCGGCCCGTTCTGAAATCATTGTCAGTGACAGCCGCCTCTGTGTGACGCGGGCCGCGCAGTGGGGCGTCGCTGTCGTCAGGCCGAAGGGCAACCGCCGCCCACCGGCCAGAGCCTCGCAGAGAGGCTCCAGGTGTTCGTGCGTGACGCCGAGCGCCGTGCCGCGCAGCCCCGTGAGCGCGCCCCGCAGGACGTGGCGCAGCAGCGACGGGTGCAGCGCCCGGAGTTTCCGGGCGTCCAAAATCAGGCGCGTCTCCGAACATCCCATCGTCAGTTCTTTCAACATCTCGGCAGCCTGCTGATGGAGGTAGTCCGCGTCATGGGCCGCCGTCTCGGACAGGCGCAGGAGTGCGTCGCGGACACCCGGATGGTAGTCGCGTTCCAACAGGGGCAGCAGTTCCAGGCGCACCCGGTTGCGCGTGTAGTGGGTTGTGTCGGCGTTGGAGGGGTCCAATCGGGGTGAAAGGCCCTGCTCCGCGCAGTACGCCTCCACGGCGGCGCGCGGGGTGTCCCGGAGCGGTCGGATGAAGGGGCCGCGCCGGAGGGGAATGCCGCGCAGTCCGTCCAGCCCCGTGCCGCGCAGGATGTTGAGCAGGACGGTCTCTATTTGATCGTCATGGGTATGCGCCGTGGCGATCTTGTTCGCGCCGGTGTCCTGGGCCGTCCGTTCCAAAAAAGCATAGCGGGCGGCGCGGGCGGCCTCCTGCGTGCCCGCGCGTCGCACCGTCTTCAGCGCCGCGACATCGGCCCGGCCCACCGTGCAGGCGATGTCACGCTCCCGGCACCATTCGGCGACGAACTGCGCCTCCGCCGCCGACTCGTCCCCACGCAGGCCATGGTCCAGGTGCGCCGCCTGGAGGTCCGCCAGCCCCATCTCGTCCCGGCAGGCGTGAAGCGCATGAAGCAGGGCCAGCGAGTCGGGGCCGCCGGAAGTGGCCACCAATACTCGGTCGCCGGGCGCGAGAAGTTCGAGCCGTTGGACTGTCCCGCGCAGCGAGTGGATCAGTGAAGCCATGTCACCCGGCGATGTCGGCGTCGGCGAAGTTGCCGTCCGCGCCCACCGTGACCAGGACGGTGTGGCCGGCGAACAGGCCGCCGTCTTGATAGAGGAGTTCGGCGCTGCCGTCAGACAAGATGCCGATGTCGTCGAGGGTCAGCCGCTCCATGAACTCTTCTTCGTCGAGCGGCTCGCCCTCGTTCCACTCCGCGTTGTAAATCTCCAGCAACTCCTCCGCCGCGACCAGGCGCGCTTCGGGCTCGTGTTCGCGCAGGAACAGCAGGACACGACGTCCGTGCGCGATCTCCTGCGCGGGTTCCACATCGGGGTCTTCCTCCTCCACGCTGAGGCTCAGGCTGAGAGGATGGCCGGGCGACACTTCTGCCCGCCCCTCCCACCAGCCTAAATCGCCATTCCAGGTCAGCGCCCCCAGCAGGTCATCGTGGATGGTCCGTGGTTCCATCGTCATGCCAGTTTCTCATCAATCAGGCGGGTGACGACGTCGGGCTTGCCCTGGCCCTTCAGCGCCTTCATCACCTGGCCCATGAGGAACCCCTTGCTCTTATCGTTGCCCGCTTTGATCTTGGCGACGACATCGGGGTTGGCGGCCAGGACCTGGTCCACGGCGGCGGCGATGGGGCCTTCGTCGGAGACGACGGACAGGCCCTGGACGTCCACGATGGCCTGTGCCTTCTCCCCTGTGCGGAACATCTGGTCCAGGACGCTCTTGGCGACGCCGTTGGTGATCCTGCCCGCGTCGCGCAGCGAGATGAGTTCGCGCAGGTCTGTCGGCGTGACGCGGACCTCCGTGATCGCCTGGCCGGAGGCGTTCATCAGGCGGGCCAGGTCCCCGGTGACGTAGTTGGCGACGGCCTGCGCGTCCACGTCCCCCTGGGCCGCCTGCTCGAAGTAATCGGCGAGGGGGCGGGACGCGGTCAAAATCTCGGCGTCATAGTCGCGCAGGCCGTACTGAGCCACGAAGCGCGCGCGCATGGCGTCGGGCAGCTCCGGCAGGGCGGCGCGGGCGGCCTCGATGTCGCCGTCGTCGAAGTGCAGCGGGACCAGGTCGGGTTCCGGGAAGTAGCGGTACTCCTGCTCCTCCTCCTTGAAGCGCATATGGTAGGTCTCGCCCTTGAGGTCGTTCCAGCCCAGCGTCTCCTGCCGCACGGCCTCGCCGCGTTCCAAGAGCGCCGTCTGTCGCTCCACCTCGTACTGCGCGCCCTTGGAGACGGACTTGAACGAGTTCAGGTTCTTGATCTCGGTCTTGACTCCGACGCCCGTGGTCCCGGCGGGTCGGACGGACAGGTTCGGCTCGGCGCGCAGGTGGCCTTCCTCCATCTTGCCGTCGGAGACGCCCAGGGAGATCAGGAGGGAACGGAGTTTTTCCAGGTAGGCGCGGGCCTCGTCGGCGGAGGTGATGTCCGGCGGGAACTCGGTGACGACCTCCATCAAGGGGACGCCGCTGCGGTTGTAGTCCACCTCGCTCTCGTTGCCCCCGGCGTGGATCAGTTTCCCCGTGTCTTCCTCCAGATGGACGCGCCGGATGTGGATGCGCTTGGTACGCCCGTCCTCCAGGGTGATGTCCAGCCAGCCCTTCTTGCCGATGGGATTCTCGTACTGGGAGATCTGATACCCTTTGGGCAGGTCGGGATAGAAGTAGTTCTTGCGCGCGAACAGGCAGTCCCGCGAGACCTCGCAGTTCAGGGCCAGGGCCGTGCGCAGGACGAGCTGCACTGCCTGCCGGTTCATCACGGGCAGCGAGCCGGGCAGCCCCAGGCAGACGGGGCAGGTGCGCGTGTTGGGCGCGCCTCCGAACTCGTTGGCGCATCCGCAGAACATCTTGCTCGCGGTCAACAGCTCGGCATGGCACTCCATGCCGATCACGGGTTCATACTGGGTCATGTCTTCACTTCTCAGGTGGGGTTCGTTTTTGCATTTCTGCTACGTCAGCGGGTCGGGGAACCGAGCAAGAAAAGTGTTCAGCGTCGAAATCGCATCGCCAAACGAAACGGGCAACACGACGCGGCGACTCCGATGGGCGATGGAGTTGCGGTAGTCGCGCACGGCAAGGAGCTTAGACCGTAGCGGTTGCTCCATGAATAACCCCTCCACCTGTATCACACGAGCTATCAGCCAGTCCGTTTTAGGTCTGAGAGGAGTCACTACGCTCGGGTGATTTGTCGCCAGATGGTCCTTCAGGATGCCCTCAAATTCCGCGTGTAGGCGGATAAGATAGGTCGCTTCAAGATTTTGACTCGCCCGCGAAAAATCCCTGGGCTTGAGTTCGCCGACCTCTTAATGAATGTTTTGCTCCTGCCAGTGTCGGTTCAGATAACGAATTGCCGTATCTGTCGCATAGAATTCGGCTTGAACGGCCCGCAGTCTCTGGATATAGGCTCTACTCACTCTGCCTCTACCAAGTCTTGGACCAGCAAAACAAAGCTTTCTCGGTTCCACGGCTGACGCAGAAATATCCCGGAGTCCGTGCGGACGCGCCATCCACCCATCTCTGGGGAGTACAGAAGATGGACCCGGCGCAGGGTCGGCCATGCGTAAAGTTCCACGAACCGACGGCCAAGAAAATCCACTTGCATGGGTTCCAGCCGCACCTCACCTTCTGTCGTCAGGATGCTCCAGATCACCGCCGGGTAATTGCCGAGGAGCGCATCCTCAACCTCCTTCGTCTCCGTCTCCTTGAAAGTCCATCCCGACTCCTGCTGCACCCATGACGCGATCTGAGCCTGGAGTGCTTCGGTTGTCCGCAGCCATTCATCCCGTAGGGCCGTATCGACCTTTGCTCGTGTTGCTGTTCTCATGGCGTCATGTCACCCTCACCTTATTGTGGCACAAGCCGGGAGGATTTTGTAAAGGGGCATGACGGAAAAAAGCCCCCGGCGGTTGCCGGGGGCTGTGGCTGTTAGAAGAAGTGAATGGCGTAGGGGATGCTGTGGTAGGACAGGTTGACCACCTTGATGGTGTACTGACGCCACTGCCACTGGCTGTCCACATGGAAGCCGCACTGCGGGCTGTGGTTGAAGCCGCCGTGGTCGCGCGCCACCAGGTTGCCGTCCGGGTCGTAGACCTTGATCTCCAGGTACTGGTCGTCGCCGTCGTTGTTGGCGACGACGTGGACGTCGCCCTCCTGGCCGCCGTTGTACTTGATATGGTAGTAGTCATCCGTGCCGTGTTCGACGGTGGTGGCGCTGAGCTGGCTGCCGTCGCGGGGGTCGGCATGCAGCGCGGTGGGGGCAAGGGCGGTGAGGCCGGTGCCGGCGAGGATCAGGGTGGCCGCAGCCATGGTCTTCAGGTTCATCGGTGTGTCTCCTTCGGTCTGGTGTTGCGCCGGGTCTGTTTCCCGTCGTCTGGTGAGAGATGACGGGTGGCGGCGGGGGATATGACACACGAGCCGAAAATTCCCGAAAAAATTCGCCTGCCGTTCGTCGCCGATCTCCATCAGCAGGTCCTCACGGGCGTTCACAGCACGACGTGGAACAGCAGGAACGGGGTGGGGCGGATGGCGCTGTGGAACAGGGGAAACTCGATGCCGATCTCGCGCGAGTCGTTCAGGCGGGCGGACAGGGCGGCGGAGACGCCGGCCAGGGTGAGCTGGCCGTCCAGGGAGTAGCGGCCCTCCGCGTCGAAATTCAGGACCTGGTAGGCCAGCGCCGGGCTGGCCTTCTCCTGGCCGCCGAGCAGGATGCCGAGCTTGATGGTGCGCGCGGGCAGGTTGTCCGGCGCGCTGTAGGCGACCGGGGGCTGGGAGAAGCGCGCGCGCAGGAACTGCGCCCCGGCCGCCTCCACGTCCTGCTCCGTGAAGGCGACGCCGTAGTGGCCCGTGTTCAGCCAGGTGATGTGCGCGCCGCCCAGCGCCCGCGCCATGTCGTCCGCCGCCCAGGGGCGGATGAAGAAGTCGTCGCGCCCGTTGAACATCAGGGCGTTCTGGGGGTCGAAATCGTGCAGCCAGCGGCCCGCCTCGAAGGGGGCCATCTGCGTCCGCAGGTCGTCGAACGTGTACCCTCGCTCCCGCAGGCCCTGCCGGATGCCGCGCGTGAACACGCTGTTCCAGATGGTGTCCGCCACGTCCGACCCGGCCACCACCGTCAGCACCACCGTGGGCCGCCCGTCCGCCCCGGCGACCAACGGGGCCAGGACGCCGCCCAGGCTGATGCCCCCGACACCCAATCGCCTGGGGTCAATGTCGGGCCGGGACTGCAGGTAGTCCACGCTGCGCCGGGCGTCAATCACCGTCTGCCGCAGGCCCGCGACCATCTGCGGCAGATTGCCGGACAACAATTCGGCGTCGGGCCGGTGCGGGACGGGGCGGCGCTCCAGGCTGAACGGCTCTTCCATCAGGAAGGCGGCGGTCCCGGCGTGGGCGATGGCCTCGCACATCTGGTCCTCGTTGGCGAGCGTGACCGGCAGCCACTCGTGCAGCACCACCATGGCCGGGTACGGGCCCGGCCCCGGCGGCTGGAAGAAGAAGCCGATCACCGTGTTGTCGGCGGCGAACGGCGTGACGACGGGGCTGGGGAACGTGACACGATACACGCGCAGGCCGTCCATGTCCGGCTGCTGCGTCACCACGGCGTCCACGGGCGGGCCGGGGTCGTAGTCAAAGAAGCGCGGGTCCACGGGGACGTTGACACTGTCCGCGGCGGACCCGGCCCACGTGGGGTGCGGTATCAGGAAGGCAAGCGAAAGCGCGAAGAGAGCAAGGGGTCGGGGGAAAAGCATCGAGGGTGTCCTAGGCGCACAGTATACCCGGCCTTGCGGGAAACCTCCCCCGTGTGCTATAATAGCCGGAAGATTTGTCCGACCGAAGGAACCTGACGCATGAAACGCACCTACCAGCCGAATGTCCGGCACAAGATGAAGACGCACGGCTTCCGCGCCCGCATGAGTACCCCGGACGGCCGCAACGTCCTCAAGCGCCGCCGCGCCAAGGGCCGCTACCGCCTGTCCGTGACGCACACCGTCCGCATCCCCAAGGGCTGAGGCGGACACCGATGCTGCCGCGCGCGCTGCGTCTGCGCAAGAACCGCGACTTCCAGGCCGTCTACAGCCGCCGCCGGTCGTGGGCCGCGCCGAACCTGGCCCTCTACGTCCGCCTGCGGGGGCCGCAGTCCGGCCCGCCGCGCGTCGGCGTGGTCATCAGCAAGAAGATCGCCAAGCGCGCCCACGACCGCAACCGGGTCAAGCGCCGCCTGACCGAGATCTGCCGGACCGACCTGCTGCCCCGGCTGCGTCCGGGGGCGGCGGACATCCTGTTCGTCGCCCGCTCGGCGGCCCCGTCCGCCACCTTCGCCCAGCTCGCCGCCGACGCCGAGCAGCTGCTGCGCCAGGCAGGGCTGATGTGAGGCCACGGCCATGCGGCACGTTTTGATCGCCCTCATCCGTATGTACCAGCGGCACATCTCGCGGTGGACCCCCGCCGTGTGCCGCTTCCAGCCGACCTGCTCGGAGTACGCCGCCCAGGCGCTCGCCCGGCACGGCGCGCTGCGGGGCTCCGCGATGGCGCTGGCCCGCCTGTGCCGCTGCCACCCGTTCCGCCCCGGCGGCTACGACCCGGTCAAATAATTGCTTGGTAATTGTTTGGGTGATCGTCTGAATGATCGTTTTGGGAGAGTTATGAAATCACGCTCGGTGTTCCTGCTGCTCGCGGCGGCCCTGCTGCTGCCGGCCTCCCGCGCCGCCCAGGCGCAGGCGCTGCCGGCACCCGCGCCGCCCGCCTACGCCGTCGCCCAGCGCCTGACGGCGGAGGCGCGGGCCGCCGCCGCCGCGCACGATGACCGGACCACCCGCGACCGCGCCGTGCAGGCCGCCGCCAAGTACCGCGAGGTCGTGTCCAGCCACCAGTTCGGCTCCGGCCCCTGGGGCGCGGAGGCCCTGTACCAGCAGGCCCTGGTCCAGCGCGACGACCTGCACGATGACAATGCCGCCGTGCTGTCCCTGCAGCAGCTCCAGAACAACTACCGGAACGTGGACTTCCCGGACCGGCCCAACGCCAGCCCCGCCCTGATCACGCTGGAAGGTCAGGTGGACGCCCGCAACAAGGCGACGCCTCCCGGCAGCATCCTCTACGGGGTGATGGACTTCTTCGTCAAGTTGTTCGGCGGCAAGAGTTTTTCTTACTCCTACGCGCTCGCCATCCTGTTCATCTCCGTCCTCGTCCGTCTCGCCCTGACGCCCATCTCCAACAAGCAGTTCGCGTCCATGCGCGAGATGCAGAAGCTGCAGCCCGCCATCAAGGAACTGCAGGGCAAGTACAAGGGCGACAAGGAGATGATGGGCAAGAAGACCATGGAGCTGTACAAGGAACACAACATCAACCCGGCCGCCGGGTGCCTGCCGATGCTGTTCCAACTGCCGATCTTGTACCTGCTGTATTACATGATCCGGCTGTACCAGTTCCAGTTCGTCCACGGCCACTTCCTGTGGGTGGGAAGTCCGCTCGCCACGCTGTTCCCCGGCATCGTCGCGCCGAACCTCGGCCAGCAGGACATCCCGCTGCTGGTGCTGTACGCGCTGTCCATGTACGTCACGCAGAAGCTGACCATCACGCCCTCGCTGGACCCCCAGCAGGCCGAGCAGCAGCGCCAGATGGCGGTGATGACCCCGTTCATCTCCACCATCTTCTTCCTCCAGTGGCACCTGCCGTCGGCGTTCGTGCTGTACTACCTGATCTTCAACATCCTCAGCACCGCCCAGCAGAAGTATTATATGCGTAAGCGCCACGCCGACATCCACGGCGAGCCGGACGTGGATAAGGGGGATGGAGGCGGAGATGGGGGCACCAAGAAGGTCGTCTACGACCGCAACGGCTCCGGCGGCAACGGCTCCGGGAACGGCGCGCGGCCCTATGGAAACGGCGCGAAACTGAACGGCACGACGCCGACAGCGAAGGGCATTATTGGGCCGCAGAGGTCCCACCCCAAGAAGAAGCGGCGCTGAGCGATGACGCCGACCGAGGACACACCACTGTGACAGATGACAACACGCTCGCCGATCAGGCCCTGGCGCGGCTGCGAGGCTTCCTCCAGGCCGCCGAATTGGACGCCGAGGCCGCCGTCCTCCCCGGTGACGAGGCCGACAGCGTCACCCTGGCTGTCACCGGCCCCGACGCGCGCCTGCTGGTCGGGCCGCGCGGGCAGTACCTGGACGCCTTCCAGTACCTGTTCCTGCTGATGATGCGCCACACCCGCGACCTGCGCCCGCGCCTGACCGTGGACGCCGACGGCTACCGCGCCAAGCGCACCCAGACGCTGATCAAGTTCGCGCAGCAGCTCGCCGAGCAAGTCCTCGCCACCGGCCAGGAGGCCGTCACCGACCCGCTCAACCCGCTGGAGCGGCGCATCTTCCACACGGCTCTCGTTGACCACCCGGACGTGACCACCTACTCGGAGGGCATGGAGCCGGAGCGCTACGTCGTCGTCACCGCACGCACCGACCAGGCTTGAAACCGGCTGAGGGCGCGGGCGCGAGGGAGTAAACTCCTCTCGCTACGGAACATCGTCCTGCCGGACGAAAGAAAGCACAGCACCTCTTGTGTCCGTGAGGACACGGTTGCGGAGCGAGAGGGATTTATCCCTCGAACGACTTACTTGCGAGAGACATCCGCCCCTTCTTTGATACTTTCGCCTTGACATCTGCCTGGGCGCAGAGGTATACTGGGCGGGCTTTTCAATTTTGCGTGGGCATGACGTGAGCATGAAAAGACGGGCGACCGTCTTTTTTTGCCGTCTCCCTGTTGCTTGACTTTCCGCCCGGAAAGCCCGTATAATGCCCTTCAAGCGCCCCGGTGCGGGGTGCAGGACAAGATGCAGGGGTGACATGGCGGCAGCGGCCACAGAGACAGAGATCGCGGAGTCCATCGGCGACGAGCCGGAGCCGCTGGCGCTGGATGATCCCGTGGGCCGTGTCCCCGGCGTCACTGACGCGATGGCCGCCGCCCTGGGCAAGAGTCTGAAGGTCTGGACGGCGGGGGACCTCCTGCGGCACTTCCCGCGCCGCTACGAGGATCGGACCGCCTTCAAGGCCATCCGTGATCTGCGCTTCGGCGAGTCGTCCACGGTCTGCGGCAAGGTCGTCAGCGTGGAGAACATCCCGACGCGCTCACGGGTCACGCTGACCAAAGTGGCCCTGGATGACCGGACCGGGATCGCCTACCTGGTTTTCTTCAACCAGTGGTTCCTTAAGCGGCAGTTCGACAAACTGCGCGGCAAGGAAGTCATCGCCTACGGCAAGGCCAAGGGCGGCTACGGCGGCATTGACCTCAACGACGTGGAGTGGGAGGCCCTGTCCGAAGACAAGGACGTGCTTTCTTCGGGCCGCATCGTGCCGGTGTATCCCGCCTGCGAGGGCGTCCTGCAAGGCAAACTGCGCCGGGCGGTCTGGGAATGCCTGCAAGTGTACGCGCCGCTGGTGGAAGAGACCCTGCCGCCCGACCTGCGCGCGGGCCGGGAGCTGCTGCCCATCCAGGAAGCCTTGCACCAGGCCCACTTCCCGCACGGCGAGGAGCTGCGGCTGGCCGCCCAGCGCCGGTTCGTGTTTGATGAGTTTTTCGGGCTTCAGTTGACGCTGGCCGTCCGCAAGCGCCAGTCCGGCAAGGCGCGTGGGACGGCATTCGCCGAGACGGACGGGCCGATTCAGGAACTGAAGTCCGTGCTGCCTTACCCGCTGACCGGGGCGCAGGAGCGGGTCGTCGCCGAGGTCGCCGCCGATATGCGCGCCGAGAAGCCGATGAACCGGCTCGTCCAGGGCGACGTCGGCGCGGGCAAGACCGTGGTGGCGATGGCCGCTCTCTTGGTCGCCGTCCGCCACGGCTACCAGGCCGCGCTGATGGCCCCGACCGAGATTCTGGCCGAGCAGCACTACATGGGCATCCGGCGCACCATGGAGACCCTGGGCGTCCGCGTGTCCCTGCTCTCCGGCAGCCTTCCCGCCAAGGAGAAGCGCGCCGCGCTGGCCGCCGTGGCGTCGGGCGAGACGCAGATCGCGGTCGGGACGCACGCGCTCATACAAGGGGACGTGGTTTTTCACAACCTGGGCGTGGCCGTGGTGGACGAGCAGCACCGGTTCGGCGTCATGCAGCGCGCCGCGCTCAAAGACAAGGGCCTCGCCCCGGACCTGCTGGTGATGACGGCGACGCCCATCCCGCGCACCCTGACCCTGACGGTGTACGGCGACCTGGACGTGAGCATCATTGACCAGCTCCCGCCGGGCCGCAAGCCGATCAAGACGCACTGGAAGCGCAGCCACGAGCGGCAGGGCGTCTACGAGACTCTCCGCAAGATGCTCGTGGAGGGCCGGCAGGCGTATGTGATTTGCAGTCTGATCGAGGAAAATGAAAAGTTGCAGGCGCGGGCGGCGACGGAGCTGGCCGGACACCTACAGCAGCACGTCTTCCCGGAATACAAGATCGGCCTGCTGCACGGCCAGATGAGGCCGTCCGAAAAAGAAGAGATCATGACCCGGTTTCGGGACAAGGCTTTGCAGCTTCTTGTCTCCACCACGGTCATCGAGGTCGGCGTGGACGTGCCCAACGCCTCCGTGATCGTCATTGAAGACGCGGACCGATTTGGGATGGCCCAGCTCCACCAGTTGCGTGGACGGGTGGGGCGGGGGAGTACGCAGTCCTACTGCCTGCTCATCGGCGACCCGAAGACCGACGACGGCGCGGCCCGCCTGACCACGATGGCGCAGACGACCGACGGGTTCTTGATTGCCGAGGAAGACCTGAAGCTGCGCGGACCCGGCGACTTTTACGGGACGCGCCAGTCCGGCGTCCAGGCCCTGCCGTTCCTGGACATCCTGCGCGACGTGCCGGTTCTGAAGGAGGCCCGCGACGAGGCGTTCGCGCTTCTCCAGGCCGACCCAAGCCTGTCGCGCCCGGAACACGCCGCCCTGAAGGCCGCCGTCCGCGCCCAGTTCAAGCGCAGCGCCGGTTTGAGCGCGAGTTAGGGGAGACGCCATGAGCATGACAGAGGTACAGTATATCTCTGATGGCGACGGCAAGGAAGTGGGTGTGATCGTACCCATTGACCTCTGGCACGAAATCGAGTCGGAACGAGAGACGGCTTATCTCCTGAGAAGTGAGACTATGAAGCGGCGTCTTCTGGAGGCCAAAGAGCGGCAAGGCGGCATTGCGTTGGAGGATGCCCTTGAACGTCTTGGAGTTTGATGGGGCGGCCTTTGATGATCTCGCTTGGTGGGTGGAACATGACCGCAGGAAGGCGCTCCGCGTCATCAGCCTGATTCGGGAGGTCCAGCGTGACCCCTTTCATGGCACCGGACAGCCGGAACGGCTGAAACATGATCTGGCTGGGTGCTGGTCGCGGCGGATAGACCAAGAACACCGCCTTGTTTATCAGGTGCTAGATGCTGAGAACAAGATTCGCATTCTGGCCTGTCGCTATCACTACTAGGGCCGCGCTATGATTGCCGTTTACCCCGGCTCGTTCGACCCGGTGACAAGTGGACACTTTGACATCATCTGCCGGGCGGCGGGGATGTATGAGCGGCTGATCGTGCTGGTCGCCGTGAACTCGACCAAGTCGCCGCTGTTCACGGCCCCGGAGCGCGTGGGGATGCTGCGGGAGTGCTGCGCGGCCCTGCCGAACGTGACGGTGGACACGCTGCCGACGGGGCTGCTGGTGGAACACGCCATGGCGCTGGGGGCCAAAGTGATTGTCAAGGGCCTGCGGGCGGTGTCTGACTTCGAGTACGAGTTCCAGATGGCGCTGCTCAACCGGCGTCTGCAGCCGCAGGTGGAGACCGTTTTTTTAATGACCGGCGCGGAACACTCGTACCTGTCGTCGAGCATCGTCAAGGAGATCGGGCGGCTCGGCGGGGACATCACCGGCCTGGTCCCCGACGCCGCGCTGCCGCTCCTGCGCGGCAAGCTCGGACTGAAGATTGATTGACCAACGCAGGCCGAGTGGGGGAATGGGAGCCATCATGGATATCATCAAGCAGCTCAACGAGCTGGAGGCGCTCGTTGATGAGACGCGCAGTTGGGGCATGGGCATCGCCTGGAACTTCCACCCGGAAGAGTACCATGACTTGCTGAACAAGCTGCGCGCGGCCCTGCCCGACGACATCAAGCGCGCCAACCGCGTGAACCAGGAGAGCGAAAAGATTGTGGACGGTGCGCGCGAGGCGGCGGAGATCGCCCTGGTGGACGCACAGTCCGACGCCGGGAGGCTGGTCCGCGACGCCGAGGCCCAGGCCGCGCGTCTGGTCCAAAGCACGGAGAACGAGTCCAAGCAGCGCCTGGCCGACGCGACGGCGCAGGCCCAGAAGATGCTCGCCGAGGCGACCGCCCACGCGCGCAAGACCGTCGCCGACGCCACCGCCCAGGCCCAGAAGATGCTGGCCGAGGCCAACGCCGAGTCCCAGCGGCTCGTCAACAGCAGCGAGGTCATGCGCCTGGCGACCGCACAGGCCCGCGAGATCATCGCCGGCGCGGAGGGCGAGTCGCAGGACTTGCGGCACGGGGCCGATGAGTACGCGCACGGCGTCCTGAGCGACCTGGAGCGCCAGGTAGGCGACCTGATGGCGACCATCCAGCGCGGGCGCGGCAAGCTGGATCAGCGCGTCTCCACCGGCAATGGCGCTCACGCTAACGGACGCGCTTCCAGTGAACTGGCCGGTGCCCGCCGGTAGCGCCACGGGAAAAGAACGACCATGTTACGCTTTGATCTGGCGGAGGTGATCCGCACTCCGGGGATGCGTCAGACGCTGGAGATCAACGAGCCGCCGTTCGAGGACGAGGACGTCGAGTACGTCTCGCCGCTCCGGGGCCGCGTCGTCGTCACCAACACCGGGACGCTGCTGCTGGTGCGCGGGCCGATTGACACCGTGATCGCCGAACACTGCAGCCGCTGCCTGACCGATGTGCGCGTCCCGATCCACGCCGACCTGGAGGAAGACTTCGACCTCAAGGTCGTGGACGACCCCGCCCACCACGGCAGGCCCGACCCGGCCGTGCAGGTGGTGGAGGACGATGAGATCGGGCGGGTCTTCGAGGGCAAGGTGCTGATGCTGGACGTGCTGATCCGGCAGGCCGCCCTGTTGGCCGCGCCCCTACAGCCCTTGTGCCGCGACGCCTGCCCCGGCATCGCCGTCGCCTCCGGGCCGGAGACGACCGTTGAGCCGGAGTTCCAGAATTCGCCGTTTCGTGACCTGTCCAGACTTTTGGACCAAGAAGACACCAAAGATTAACGAAGACCGACCAGAAAGACCGAGGAAGAACTCATGCCGCTGCCCAAACGACGTCATTCCAACCAGCGCACCCGCAAGCGCCGCACCCACTACAAGCTGACCCCGCCGACGCTGGCCCGCACCAACGTCTGCCCCATCGCCTCCCAGCGCGGCGGCTGCCCCGTGTTCCAGCGTCGCCTGGACCACCATGCCTGCCCGGAGTGCGGCTTCTACAACGGCAAACAGGCCATCGTCATCAAAGAGAAGACGGCCTCGGAAGAGTAACGCCCCTCTCTTATGACAATTGCCGTGGATGCGATGGGCGGGGACCATGCCCCCGACGAAGTGGTCAAGGGCACCCTCCTGGTCGCGCGGGAGGACCCCGCGACCGAGTTCGTGCTGCTGGGTGACGAGGCCGCCGTGGGGGCCGTCCTGGCCGGGCTGGGGGACATCCCGCCCAACCTGCGACGTCGCCACGCGCCGGAGACCATCCGCATGGACGATCACCCCATGCAGGCCGTCCGCCGCAAGCGCGACTCGTCCCTGGTCGCCGCCGCCCTGATGGTCAAGTCCGGCGAGGCCGACGCCACGTTCAGCGCCGGCAACACCGGCGCGGCCATGGCCGTCGCCTCCCTGGAGATCGGCCGCGTCCCCGGCGTGGACCGGCCCGCCATCGCCGCCACCATGCCGACCCTCCAGAGCCGCGCGCTGCTGCTGGACGCGGGCGCGAACGTGGACTGCTCGCCGGAGAACCTACGCCAGTTCGCCACCCTGGGCGTTGTCTACGCCGCCCGCGTCTGGGGCGTCGCGGAGCCGCGCGTCGGCCTGCTCAACATCGGCGGCGAACCCGGCAAGGGCAACGAGCTGACCAAGGCCGCCTATGATCTGTTGCAAGCGCGCGTCCCGAACTTCGTAGGCAACGTGGAGGGCCGGGATATCTTCGAACATGCCGCTGATGTGGTCGTCTGCGACGGCTTCGCGGGCAACTTGGTCCTGAAGACCAGCGAGGGCACGGCGGAGTTCATCGTCGCCCTGATGCAGCGCGAGATGGCGGGCGACGCGCCCACCGCGCGGGACCAAGTCAACTCCGTGCTGGGCCGCCTGCGGGGCCGCATTGACTACGCCGACTATGGGGCCGCGCCCCTGCTGGGCATCAACGGCGTCTCGCTCATCGGGCACGGGCGCTCCCACGCCCGCGCCATCGCCAGCGGCATCCGGGCCGCCCGCGACGCCGCCGCCGCCGACTGCGTCGGGGCCATCCGGGAGGCGCTGTGACTGTGCCTGTCCCTGTGATGGATGCGCTCCCCTTGCGCCGCGCCGGCATCCTGGGCGTCGGCTCCTTCGCGCCCCCGCAGGTCCTCACCAACGACGACCTCGCCGCGCGGCTGGACACGTCCGACGAGTGGATATGGAGCCGCACAGGCATCCGCGAGCGTCGCGTCGCCGCCCCGGACACGGCGACCTCGGACCTCGCCTTGGCCGCCGCCCGCGCGGCCCTGGCCGACGCCGGCCTTGCGCCGGCTGAACTGGATTTGATCATCGTCGCCACCGGTACGCCCGACTTCCCCGGCTCCTTCCCCTCCACGGCGGCCGTCGTGCAGGAGGCGCTGGGGGCGAAGCGGGCCGGGGCTTTTGACCTCGGCGCGGTCTGCGCCGGTTTTTCCTATGCGCTCCACGTCGGCGCGCAGATGGTCCGGTCCGGCGCGAACCAGTGTGTTTTGGTCATTGGGGCGGAGACGTTCTCGCGCATCCTCAACTGGGAAGACCGCAGCACCGCCGTCCTGTTCGGCGACGGCGCGGGGGCGGCGATTCTGGGGCCGGTGGCCGAGGGCGGCTACCTGGGCGGCATTCTGGGCGCGGACGGCAGCGGCGGCCCGCTGCTCAACGTCGCCGTGGGCGGCTCTCGACGCCCGTTGACGCACGACTGCCTGGACTCGCGCGCCAACACCGTGTTCCAGAACGGGCGCGAGGTCTACAAATTCGCGGTCCGCATCATGGGCGAGGCCGCCGCGCAGGCCGTGGAGGCCGCCGGACTCAAGAATTCGGACGTGGACCTGTTTATCCCGCACCAGGCCAACATCCGAATCATCGAGAAGGCCGCCGAGCGGATGGGCCTGCCGATGGACAAAGTCTTCGTCAACCTGGACCGCTACGGCAACACGTCCGCCGCCTCCATCCCGCTGGCCCTGGATGAAGCCGCCAAGAGGGGCCGCATCCGTCGGGGCGACCTGGTCGTCCTGGTCGGCTTCGGCGCGGGCCTGACCTGGGGCGCGAATGTGATTCGGTGGAGCAAATGATGCCCAAGATCGCCTATCTGTTTCCGGGCCAGGGGTCGCAGGCCGTCGGCATGGGGGCCGACCTGTGCGCCCACTCGCCCGCCGCCCGCGCCGTCTTTGACGAGGCGGACGAGTACCTGGGCATCAAGCTGAGTACGCTGTGCTTCTACGGCCCCGAGGACGCCCTGCGGCAGACGGTCCACACGCAACCCGCCCTGTACGTCACCTCCGTCGCCGCGCTGTGCGCCTTGCGTGAGGCGGGCGCGGCCCCGCCGCAGGCCGTCGCCGGGCACTCCGTCGGCGAGTACGCTGCCCTGTACGCCGCCGGGGCCTTCGACTTCGCCGCCGGGCTGACCCTGGTGGAACACCGCGCCCGCGAGATGCACCGCGCGACCCTGGGACACCCCGGCGCGATGGCCGCCGTGCTGGGCCTGGCCGCCTCTGATGTCTCCGCCGCCTGCCGGGAGGCCGAGGCGGCGGGCGCGGGCGTCGTGGACGCCGCCAACTTCAACGGCGGCGGGCAGGTCGTCATCTCCGGCAGCCCCGAGGCCGTCGCCGCCGCGTCGGAAATCGCCAAAACGAAGGGCGCGAAGCGGGTCCTGCCCTTAAATGTCTCCGGCGCGTTCCACTCGCGCCTGATGGCCCACGCCGCCGAGGCGATGGCGCACTTCCTGGCCGATGTGACCGTCGGTGATGCCGCGCTGCCGGTGGTCGCCAATGTGACCGCGGACTATGAGACCGGCTCGGACGAGATCAAGGCCAACCTCGCCGCCCAGATTGACCATTCCGTGCGCTGGGAAGAAAGCATCGCCCGGCTGGTCGCGGACGGCTTCGAGACGTTCGTGGAGGTCGGCTCCGGCACGGTCCTGGCCGGTCTGCTGAAGCGCCTTGCCCCCGGCGCGTCCGTCTACGGCGTCGGTGATGCGGCGGGCGTCGCGGCCTGCGTGTCCGCCCTGAACAACCCATGACCATGCCACTGCAAAACCGACGGGCGCTCGTGACCGGAATCAGCAAGAGCGGGGGCGGCATCGGGCGCGCCATCGCGCTGGCGCTGGCCGACGCCGGGGCGGACGTGGCCGTCGCCGGGCACTCCTCGTTGGAGGCCGCCGAGGGCGTCGCCGCCGAGATCGAGGCGCGGGGCCGCCGCGCCCTGGCCGCCCGCTGCGACGTCGCCGTGGCCGCCGAGGTGGAAAAATTCGTCTCGCAGGTCTTGACATCGTGGGGCAGTTTGGATATAGTAGTGAACAACGCCGGGACGACCCGTGACACGCTGCTCCTGCGGATGTCGGAGGAGGACTGGGACACGGTCGTGGACGGCAACCTGAAGGGCGCCTTCCTGATGACCCGTGCCGCCCTCAAGCCCCTCATCAAGCAGCGGCGCGGCAAGATCGTCAACATCACCTCGGTGATGGGCCTGATCGGCAGCCCCGGCCAGGCCAACTACTCGGCGTCCAAGGCGGGCCTGATCGGCTTCACGCGCAGCGTCGCCAAGGAAGTCGGCAGCCGCAACATCCAGGTCAATGCCGTCGCCCCCGGCTTCGTCGAGACCGCCATGACGCAGGCCCTGGGGGACGAGATGCGCCAGGGCGTCCTCAAGGACATCCCGGCGGGCCGCCTGGGCCGCCCGGAAGACATCGCGGGGGTCGTGGTCTTTCTCTGCACGGACGCCGCCGATTACATCACCGGCCAGACCATCACGGTGGACGGCGGCCTGACCGTTTAGCACTCACTGTCAACAGCGCAACACAGCAATTTATCGGAACACTTTGGAGGTTCGAGGATATGTCAACGTTTGATCGGGTGAAGAAGGTCGTGGTGGAACAACTCGACGTGGCCGAGGACGAGGTCACGCCGCAGGCGTCTTTCGTGGACGACCTGGGCGCGGACTCGCTCGACGTGGTCGAGCTGGTCATGGGCCTGGAGGAGGAGTTCGACATCGAGATTCCCGACGAGGACGCCGAGAAGATCACCACCGTCCAGGAAGCCGTCACCTACATCGACGAGAAGGCCAAGTAGGGGCGGCTCCCTGTGGCCGCCCCCCGTGGCCGACTCTCAGCCCGTCCGCCCCGTGCGGCGGGCTTTTCCCTTTCCACTGAAACGCTATGGCAAACCGAAGACGAGTGGTCATCACGGGCATGAGCGCCATCACCCCGCTGGGCATCGGCCTGGAGACCTACTGGGACGGGCTTCTTCAGGGCCGCAGCGGCGTCGCCCCCGTCACCGACTTTGACTGCTCCGCCATCGCCACCCGGATCGCCGCCCAGGTCAAGGGCTTCGCTCCCGACGACTACCTGGACCGCAAGGAGTCCAAGCGTATGGACCGGTTCGTCCAGTTCGCCGTGGTCGCCGCGCAGATGGCCGTGCGGGACGCCTGCCTGCCCATCACCGACGCCAACCGCGCCCGCGTGGGCGTCTTCATCGGCTCCGGCATCGGCGGCATCGCCACCATGGAGGAGCAGCACACCCGGCTGATGGAGGGCGGCATGGGCCGCGTCTCCCCGTTCTTCGTGCCCATGATGATCGCCAACATGGGCACGGGCCAGGTCGCCAAGATTCTGGGCGCGCAGGGGCCGAGCGAGACCGCCGTGACCGCCTGCGCCACGAGTTCCAACTCCCTGGGCGACGCCTTCCTGTGCATCGCGCGCGGCGACGCCGACGCCATCATCGCTGGCGGCTCCGAGGCCGCCGTCACGCCCATCTCCATGGCCGGTTTTTCCAATATGCGCGCCATGTCCCGCCGCAACGACGACCCCGAACGCGCCTCCCGCCCGTTCGACGAGGGCCGCGACGGCTTCCTGCTCGGCGAGGGCAGCGGCATCCTGATCTTGGAAGATTTGGAGACCGCTCGCGCCCGCGACGCCCGCATCTACGCCGAGATCGTCGGCTATGGCATGAGCAACGACGCCTACGACCTGGTCGCCCCCGCCCCCGACGGCGCGGGCGCGGCCCGCGCCATGGCCGCCGCCCTGAAGAGCGCGGACTTGCCACCGGATGCCATCGGCTACATCAACGCCCACGGCACCAGCACCCCCGCAGGCGACGTGCAGGAAGTCCACGCCATCAAGACCGTCTTCGGCGACCACGCCTACAAGCTCGCCGTCTCCTCCACCAAGTCCATGACCGGCCACCTGCTCGGCGCGGCGGGGGCCGTGGAGGCCATCGCCACCGCCATGGCCCTGAAGACCGGCCTCCTGCCCCCCACCATCAACCTGGACACCCCCAGCCCCACCTGCGACCTGGACTTCGTCCCGAACAAAGCCCGCCCCCAGCAGGCCGAATACGCCCTCTCCAACTCCTTCGGCTTCGGCGGCCACAACGCCACCCTGGTTCTGAAGCGCTGGACCGGCGAGTAGCAGCCCACGCCACGGATGATGTCCCGGCGGTAAAGGAAGAGCGTCAAGTGCGATCTGTCTTCGTGCATCTGCGTAACGCGGCGGAAAGCGAGGTTGCCGCTTTTCTATCAAGCCGGTATCAGATGTCGCCAACTTCTCCCTGGGTCTTGATGGACGACAATAGACCGGTATTGTACATTGACATCTACCGCGGGATCGGCACCGAATTTGAAGTAGAGGAGTGGTGCGCGCTTATGGACTGTTTAGGTGGGGAACCGAGCGTCAGCGTCGTTGCTGACGTGTCAGGGAGGCATCCTGGCGATGAGGCCGTGCGCCAATTCACCTGCACATTACTGAGGGCGTTCCGGGGCGTTGCACAGGATGATTACACGAATAATTTCTGGACGTACCAGGAAATTGAAGAGAGGGCATTGGTGGAGGGCCATCCATTCTTCGACTACCAAGGCTGGTATAAGGATGCTGAGCGACAACAGGAAGAGAATCTGAATACATTATCTACTGGTGGAGTGGCTCCATGAGTACCCCGATGAGCCTGTTCGTTTTTATCTTGAGATTGATGAGCAACACCACGAGCGGCGCAAAGTGGAAGTCTTCCGAGATGGGGCCATGCAGTCAGCGGACGCTTTCCATGAGACAGGTTCTACGGCATTAGCCTGGCTGCCGCATCCTTCGCCGCAGGAGATCGCTTCAGACCCACAGTTCCGAGTACGGGAGATTGCCACAGATGTCTTTGAAGCCGTTTGGCAACAAGCGGACTGTGGCAATGCCGTGGGCAATACTCTTTGGTATCTTCAGTTTGAATCGACTCAGCTCGTGGCAGAACATTTACAAGCGATTGCGGACCGCATCAACACCGGCATCGCCGATACATTCACCTCTCGGGCCCTCGTCGTCTTCAACCTGGCCAATGCGGCCCTCAGCGGCGTCGCAGTCTTCCGAGCCGACATGGCTTGGTCGAAAGACATTCCCTTGCCTCCGGTCGTCATCCGCGAGTTGAATGGCGATGCCGTGCCGTCGGCGCTGACGGACTGGCAGGAGGGGCCGGACCGGAAGGGGCGCGCGGACCGGCGGCAGGTGAGTTTCACCCTGCGTTTCGCTGCCCATAACGTTCCCGCGCAAGGCTGGCGCACTTATGTTGCCTCTTACACGGCTGAGGCAGTCCACGCCTCGCCGGAAGCGTTGGCGGATGAGACCACGGACCTCACCGTCCTGGAGACCCTGCGGCACGCAGGCGATTACCAGCCGGTTGGGGCGTGGTCCGCGCCGGTGAAGGCGAGGGAGTGAACTCCTCTCGCTACGCAACATCGTCCTGTCGGACGAGAAGAGCAGAGGGAAGATGCGATGGCCCCTCTTGTGTCCGCGAGGACACGGTTTTGTAGCGAGAGGAATTTATTCCCTCGCGTTCACTCCCTCGCACGACGCCGACGCACGATGCCAAGACGCGCCAAGTCCGGCTCATCGCCGTCCAATACGCTTCCCTGTCGCCGGACGCCCCACCGACATTCGGCCCACCACCCGGGATGACAGCGTCGTCCTGCGGGAACTCGCGCCCGTCCCTGATGTGCAATGCTATGCCTTGGCGGTCTTCGGGGCGGGCACGAACTTCAGGGCCAGGGAGTCCATGCAGTAGCGCAGGCCGGTGGGCTGGGGGCCGTCGTCAAAGACGTGGCCCAGGTGCGAGCCGCAGTTGGCGCACAGCACCTCCGTCCGGTCCATGCCCAGGCTGCCGTCGCTGCGTGTGACGATGGCGCTCGGCCCGATGGGCTTCCAGAAACTCGGCCAGCCTTCGTGGGGGTCGTACTTGGTGGCCGAGGAGAACAGCGGGTTGGCGCATCCGGCGCAGTCGTAGGTGCCCTGTTTCCAGAAGTCGTTGTACGTCCCGCTGCCGGGCATCTCCGTGCCCGCCTCGCGCAGAATGTTATACTGGTCGGGCGTCAACTGCTTGCGCCACTCGGCCTCGGTGCGCGTGTAGGGGAAGTGCTGCGACGGCGTCGCCGCGTCCAGACGACGGCCCAGCAGTGCCATACGGCCCAGCACCACCGCCCCGCCGACCGCCAATGCCCCGCTGACAAGAAATTCACGTCGGTTCATAGTACTCATATCCTTTCAGACAATTATGGGCGGCGGGAAGTTCCCGCGTTAGAGCAGCGTGAACGTATTCGGGAGCAGATCGGTGATGGATTCCGTGATGACCTGACCGTCGGCAGAGGCGGTGACGATGAGGATGGGGTCGTCGGCCCGCGAGAATTCGGCGATGACCTGGCGGCACGCGCCGCAGGGACGGGCGGGGGCGGGGGCCGAGGTGACGACGGCGACGGCGGCGATGTCCATGCGTCCGTCGGCGACGGCGCGGAAGACGGCGACGCGCTCGGCGCAGACGGTCAGCCCGTAGGAGGCGTTCTCCACGTTGCAGCCCCGGCAGATCGTCCCGTCCGAGAGCAGCGCCGCCGCGCCGACGCGGAAGTTGGAGTAGGGCGCGTAGGCCGTCGCCTGCGCCTCCCACGCCGCCGCGAGCAGGGCCGCCCGGTGCGTCCGTGTCAGTTCAGCCGAGGACATAGGGGATGACATAGGGGCCTTTCGGGATGACCGCGACGGAGGCATCCGGGCCGTGAACGGCCAGGGCCGCCGCGACGGCGCTCTCGACGCTGGCGGCGGGGGACGCGAACAGCCGTGCCATCGTCTCATCGGGGATGCCTTCGGTGACGCACACCACGGGGTTGTGCCGCACGGCCTTGGCGAGTTCCTCCACCTGCCACTGGTCCGGGATCGGCTCCCAGTCGGGCCGCTGCATCCCGGCCATCAGCGCCTCCAGGTCGTCGGTCTCCAGCAGGGTGCGCGTGAAGTCCGCGCCGCCGGTTCCCTCCGTGCAGGCGCTGGCGATGATGATGTGTCCGCCGGGCTTGACGATGGGCAGCGCGCCGACCATGCCCTTCACGGTCTGGTAATAGGTGAGGTCCAGCGGCCAGCCCGCACTGGTCGTGACCACGACGTCCACGGGCGCGGGGACCGCCGCGCGGACGTGGTCCCGGACAAGCGCCACGCCCTGCTCCCACGCCCGCACCATCTCGCCTGCGAAGACGCCCGTGATGCGCCGGGACGTGTCCAGCACCACATCCACGATCATCTCCGGCGGGGCCATGCCCGCGATGAGCGTGTTTTCCTCATGGACCGGGTTCCCGCGCGTGACGCCGTTGGTCGCCAGGGGATGCTCCAGAAAGCGGGGGCTGTGCCAGGCCTGGGTCGTCGCCAGGGCGGCGATGCCGGGCATGACCATCTTGCGCCCGCCGGAGTATCCCGCCATGAAGTGCGGCTCGATCAGGCCGCAGGTGATTCTCAACTCCGCGTCCAGGTAGCGCGTGTCCAGCGACACCGGGACGTGGTTGGGCGTCGTGCCCAGAAAGCGATGGGTCGCCGGGTCATCACAGGCGTGGTTGACGACGGCGCATCCCTTCGCCAGCACTTCCGGGCCGAGAATCACGGCCAATTCGTCCCCGAAGTTCGGTCGGTGCGTCCCGGTGGCTATCAGAATCGTGATCCGGCCCGCCGGGATGCCGCAGGATTCCAGTGTCTCAATGATCGGCGGCAGCACAACGGCGTTCGGCACAGGGCGGGTGATGTCGCAGACGACGATGCAGGCGCTCTTGCGTCCGCGCGCCAGGTCGGCCAGCGGCCCGGTCCCGATGGGCTGCGCGAGGCACTGACGGACGGCCTGCGCCGGGTCATCCAGGGGCGCGGCGGGAGTCAGGTCCAGGACACCGACGATGTTCTCGCCGGGCAGGTCAACGTCCAGGCCCTGCCGGCCATAGTCCAGATGAATCTTCATTGTCATCGCTCCTCGACGCTATAGTACCTTCCGAGGGGGCGGGACGCGCGCGCAGCCACAGCAGAAATTCCGTGTTGCCGTCGCCGCCAGGGATGGGGCTGGTCATCCGGCCATGCACCGCAAGGCCCGCATCGGCGGCGGACGTCGTGACGCGCCGCACCGCCCCCTCCCGCTGCGACGGGTCGCGCACCAGGCCGCCTTTGCCGAGGTTGTCCCGCCCGACCTCGAACTGCGGCTTGACCAGCACGATCATGTCGCCGTCCGGTTCCAAGAGCGGGGCGAGGGCGGGCAATACCAGCGTCAGGGAGATGAATGACAGGTCGGTGACAATCAAATGAAAGGGACCGGGGAAATCGGCGGGGGTGAGGAATCGGGCGTTGACGCCTTCATGGGACACGACGCGCGGGTCCGTGCTGATCTTCGGGTCCATCTGGCCGTGTCCGGCGTCAACGGCCACGACTCGCGCCGCGCCGCCTTGCAGCAGGCAGTCGGTGAAGCCGCCGGTGGACGCGCCCACGTCCAGCGCCGTCCGGCCCGTGACGCTCACCTCGAACGTCTCCAACGCCGCCGCCAGTTTCAGGCCACCCCGCGAGACATACGGGCACCGCCCGTGTTCCTCAACGGCCAGCGTCGCGCCCTCGGCGACGGGCTGAGAGGCCTTCTCGGCGGGCCGCCCGTCCACGCGCACCAGGCCGCCCGCGATCAGGGCCTGCGCCTCCGTGCGGCTCCGAGCCAGCCCGCGCGCGGCCAGAGCTTTGTCCAGACGCATCACGGGGACAGGTCGGCGACGTGGGCGACATCGTTGGCGTACACCAGCGTCGCGGCCCCATCGGGGCTATCGGCACAGTGCAGGCGCGTGACGGAGCAGTTGCCCATCCACGGCGGCTCGGCGGGGTAGGGGAGGGCGCGCAGGAAGACCTCCATCAAGCGCCCGACGGTGTCGGCGTGGGAGATGACCAGGACCCGGTGGTCCGTCCCGGCGTGCAGGCGCAGCAGGGCGTCGCGGGCGTGTTCCGCGCGACGGATGAGCATGGGGGGAGTCTCCAACTGGGCGGGCCACCAGTGAAGGTCACAGGGGAAACTGTCGCCGACGAAGGCCCAGGGCATCTCGCGCGCGATCTCGTCCGGGGTCAGGCCCTGGAACGTCCGGTAGCCCTCGGTGTGGGCGGAAAAGAACTCGCAGACCTGGGCGAAGACCTCGGCCCGGAGGCGGCAGGCGGCGCAGACCGGCTCGGCCGTCTCCAGTGTCCGCCGGAGCGGCGAGGCGTAGATGTGCGTCAGCCCCTCGTCCGCCAGCCGCGCCGCTGTCCGCCGCGCCTGCACCCGCCCGATGGGCGTCAGCCCGCTGTCCAAATTCTCCGTCAGGCCGATGTTGTATTCCGACTGTCCGTGCCGGACCAGATAAAGTTCCATACGGGCGTGATTATACCCCACTCACGCCGGCAGGACCTCGCCGGTGTCTCGACGCAACAAGGACTCCAACTCGTCGCGCCGCCGGATGATGATCTTGCGGCCCAGGAAGTCAATGGACCCCTGGCGGCGGAACTCGTTCAGCACCAGGGTCGTCGTCTCGCGGGTGCTGCCGATCAGGTTCGCCAGTTCCTGGTGCGTGTACTTGGAGGGAATCATGCCGTCGCCGCGCCGCTCTGTCCGGTCATAAAGCCGGAGCAGCAGCTTCGCCAGGCGCTTGGGCACGTCCAGGAAGACCAGGTCGGCGATCTTCGACTCGGCCAGGACGCGGCGGTCGTTGACCATCCGCACCAGCTCCATCAGCGCGTCCGGCGCCTCCCGAAAGGCTTCCAAAAAATCGGACCGGCGGAACGCATACACCAGCGCGTCGTCGAGCGTCTCCGCGGTGACGCCGTACTGCCCGCCGGTTTCGGACAAAGATGCCTCGCCGAAGAGCTGGCCCACGTCCACCAGGTACAGCGTCACCTCGCGCCCCTGGTCGGAGACGCGCGCGATCTTGACGCGCCCGCTGCACAGGAGAAAGACGTAGTCGCCGGGCTGATCGGCGAAGTGGATGACCTGTCGGCGGCGGTACTGGCGCTGCTCGGCCACCCGCTCCAGCCGCTGCCGCGCCTCGTCCGGCAGGCGGTGCAGGCTGGGGGTCAGGGAGAAAATAGATTGCGATGCGTTCAAAACCATGCCTCGTTGTCGGCGGTGGGAACCCGCCGCGCGTTCCTGTCAGAGTTAACAGTGCTTGCTCGCTTACAAACAGAGTATACCCAGCCTGACAGGCATATTGCATACTTTAGGACCAATTTCACGAAAAGGGCGTGAAAACCGGTATGTTTCCGGGTCATTTTCGCGGATTTCGGTGGGCGCGGGGGGGCGAGAGAATCTCCTGCCAGATCAGCGCGCGCACCAGGTCATTGCCGTCGGGACGGAGCGTGATCCGGCCGGGCTTGGCAGGGCGCGGGGCGCGCTCGGCGGGGCGCGGGGACGGTTGGTCCTGGGTGGCTTCCATCTGCGCGACCTGCGCCCGGAACGCGCTGTCGGCGGCGGGCTGGGGGACAGCCGCCGCGCCCGCCTCCGGTCGCCGGGGCCGCAGTTCCGGGCGCGGGACCGGCGCGGGCCGCGCCGGAGGGGGCGTCGCCACCGGCGGTGTGGGCCGGGCGGCGGGCGGTGCGGGGGCGGCCCCCAGCGCGCGCCGGGTCCCCAGCACCAGCCATCGCAGCCCGCGATAGACCGCGCGCACGATGTAGAACAGAATGACCAGGCCGATCAGGCCCGCTTCGAGTCCGCCCATCGTCTAGACCCCCGACCCCGGCAGGCTGCCCGCGCCGTCCTCGTCGCCCCCGGCCATGCGGCTGATGCCGGAGCGCATGGCCGTGTCGGCCTGCACGTTGCGCAGGTTGTAGTAGTCCATCACGCCGAAGTTGCCGCCGCGCAGGGCGTCGGCCAGGGCCTGTGGCACCTGTGCCTGCGACTCGACGACTTTGGCCTGCATCTCCTGCGTGTACGCCTTCATCTCCTGCTCGCGGGCCACGGCCATCGCGCGCCGTTCCTCGGCCTTGGCCTGCGCGATGCGCTTGTCGGCCTCGGCCTGGTCCGTCTGGAGACGCGCGCCGATATTCTGGCCCACCACGACATCGGCGATGTCAATGGACAGAATCTCGAAAGCTGTCCCGGCGTCCAGGCCCTTCGCCAGCACGGTCTTCGAGATGGCGTCCGGCTTCTCCATCACTTCCAAGTGCGTGGCCGCGCTGCCGATGGTCGTGACGATGCCCTCGCCGACGCGCGCCAGCACGGTCTGCTCGCCCGCGCCGCCGACGAACTGGTCAATGTTGGCCCGGACGGTGACGCGCGCGAACGCCTTCATCTCGACCCCGTTCTTGGCGACGCCCGCCACGTTGGGTGTCTCGATGACCTTGGGGTTGACCGACATCTGCACGGCCTCCAGGACGTTGCGCCCGGCCAGGTCAATCGCCGCCGCCATCTCGAACGTCAGCGGAATCTGCGCCCGATGTGCGCTGATAAGCGCGTTCACGACGCGGTCCACGTTGCCGCCCGCCATGTAGTGCGTCTCCAGCTGGTTGAAGTTGACGTTGACACCGGCCTTGCTCGCGGCGATCAGCGGCAGCACGACCCGATCCTGCGGGACGCGCCGCAGGCGCATCCCGAACAGCGTGGACGGCGAGACGCCTGCCACCCCGGCGGACAGGGCGGTGATCCACAGCCCGATGGGCACGAACTGGAAGAACAGCGTGACCACGACGAGGGCGGCGATCACGAGGACGACGATGAGAACGATCTGGGGCATGGCGTGGGTCCTCTTCGGTGAGATGGTCGAGAAAGGTGACAATTCCTTGCTTGAGTATAGCATAAACGCCTGCTTCCTGTAAAATCAGCGTCTCCGTGGGTATGATGCCGTGTGAAACTCTTTTTCCTCTCAGCCCTGATCGCACTGGCCGTGGGGGCAGCGGCCCAGTCACCCGCACCCGGTATGGGTCACTGGACGCCCCGCCGTGTCGTCGTCCCCGCCGCGTCCCGCGTGGACATCTCCCACCTCGGCGTCCACACTCACGCCGACCTGCTGCTGTTCCCGCTGAGCGCCCAGAGCGTGGCGGCGCTCCAGGGTGGCCCGCAGTTCCGCGCCGTGCGCGTCGTCGCCCACTGCCGCCTCCCCACGGACCAGGCCGCGCTGCCGCCGGGTTTCGGCTGGCTGACCAAGGACGCCGGACCGATTCCCACCTCCGGGGCCATTGACGGCGACCCCGGCTGGAGCATATCCCCCCTCTTCCAAGAGGGCGGCCGCGACTTCGTCAAGGTCTCCGTCCCGACGCGCTTTGCCAACTGGGTCGCCGGTCAGCCGCCCGCCGTTCAGAAGCGCTACCGAAACCGCCAAAGTTACTCGCTGGAGATCACGTGGGAGGAGCAGGGGTGAAGAGTGCCCACCACCTTGTTCGTTCCGCTCACAGGGTCCTCCCGCGTCTCGGTTATTGGGATAAGCGGGAGGATTCGGACAAAGAGGACTCGGACAACAAACAAGCCCCTCCGAATCCTCCCGTTGCGGGAGGACCCCGCGCAGTGAGGCACGAACGAAGCAGGGTGGTGGGCAGTCCGCTGGCTCACGCCACCGTCGCCACCAGTCGGGGGCGGAAACCCAAGCGGTCGGCGGCGACGCAGATGGCGCGCAGGCCGTGCCAATCTTCCGGCAGAGGACCCTCGTTGCCGTTTAGGTGTAGGTGGCCGTACAGCACCGTCCCGACCTCGTGTGCTTTGAGGAGGGGCGCGAAAATGTCTAGGGGTGGATAGTGTATGAGGGCGAACTTGTACTTACAGCCTTTGATCGCGTCCAGTCTCCGGCTCAGGCGCTGGACCTCACGGGCGACGATCTTCTCCTCCTGCGCCGTCACGGGCATCTCCCAGCCGCGCGTCCCGGCGACACCAATGCGCCCGTCCGGCGAGACATAGGGCGTGTCGTGCAGGCCCGGATACCCGAGAGACTTGTTCGAGTCCCACCAGTGGTCGTGGTTGCCTTTGGTCACGACCTTGACGCCCGGCAGCGCCGCCAGCCAGGCCAGGTCCGGCTCCGCGTCGGCCCGCTTGGAGGCCCAGGACAGGTCGCCCGGAATCAGCAGCAGGTCGTCGGGGGCGATGACGGCCCGGCAGTTCTCCATGATCTTCGCCGGGTGGTCCCGCCAGTGGTCCCCGAAGATGTCCATCGGCTTGGGCCGCGCGAACGAGAGGTGCGTGTCGGCGAGCGCCCAGACCCGTCGCGGTGTCCCGCCCATCGCGGCGCTCACAGTCCCAGCTCGGCCTGCCGGGCCGCCTGCCGCGCCACGGCGACGGCCTGTGAGGGCGCGAGGGTCTGCGGCAGGTCGAACCCGCGCCCGCCCAGCAGGTCGGCCACCGTCCGCATCTGGATGCGCGGCATCTGCCGCCCGGTCAGCGGCAGCGGGTGGAAGCCCGCCAGCGCTGCCTCCTGCACCATGTTCCGCGTGGGCGCGTCCAGGGAGACGAACACGCCCACCTGCGCTCCGAACCGCTCCATCGCGCCGCGCAGTTGCTGCACCTGGGGTGCGCCGACGTGGCCGCCCTTGACCTGGGCGATGGCCCGCAGGGGCCTCTTGTCCCCCACGGCGTAGTCGCGCATCCCGTCAATGCCGCCGTCCGCGCCCTTCTTGTCCTGGGGCGTCATCGGGATCAGGCCCACGGCCCATATCTCGAAGTCCTTGGGGTTGCGCGTGAATAGGTCGCGCGCCCCGGCCTCGTCGGTGGGCAGGCCGGTCACGTCAAATGCCCGCGCGTAGTCGGCGTCCCCGGCCTTCGCCACGCGCGTGTCGCGGCAGTCCATCTGCGCCAGCCGGTCAATGATGAGCGTGGTGGCGATGGGCGTCACGTCAATGCCCAGCCAGTGCCGCCCCAATCTTTGCGCGGCGACGATGGCCGTCCCGCACCCGCAGAACGGGTCCAGCACCACGTCGCCGGGATTGCTCGACGCCGTGATGATGCGCTCCAGCAGGGCCAACGGCTTCTGCGTCGGATAGCCCTGCCGCTCGGCGGCTTGCGAGTTGATGGGAGAAATGTCCGTGATATTATCCTGAATGGGAACACCGTTGCTCAGGTAGCGCTTGTATTGCGGGAAGCCGACCCCACCACCTCGCCCTTTGGCTGCCCAGTAGATATAGCCGTTTTCGTCCAGTAGGTCCAACTTGGCTTGCGTCGTCATGGTTGCGGCGGTTTCTGCTTCGGCGAGCGTGGCGACTGCCTCACGCGGCACGGCCCAGTGGCGGCCCAGGGCGCTGGGATCACAGTCACGCCAGGGCTTCCCGGAGTCACCGGTCCGCACCCCAGCAGCCGTCAAGTCGCTCAGACGGTGCCTGCCGCGCTCGTCTTCGTTGCGGTACTTGTTCAACAAGTAGCTTTCGTCATACGTTTGGTAGACCTGATTCCATGTGTAATCGCCGGTCCGGGTGTAGAACAAGAGGGCATCATGGACATCCCCCCACCGTTTTGCCGAACTGTGGGCGCTGGTGCGCTTCCAGATAACTTCATTGCGGAAGCACCGTGGCCCAAAAATGGCGTCCAGGAGGATTTTGAGGTAATGGCTGGCCGTGGGGTCGCAGTGCAGGTAGAGGCTGCCCGTCGGCTTGAGTACCCGGTGCAGGTGCCAAAGGCGCGGGGCCATCATCACCAGGTACGCGGACACGTCGTTGTGGCCCAGCATCCGCAGGAAGCCGTCCATCAAATCCTGGACGCGCGGCGACGGGCACAGCTCCGTGAAGCGCGCCCAGTCCGGGGCGGCGTTGGCCCAGCGCCAGGTGTCGCCGAACGCCTTGATCTGCGCCGGGCTGTCCGCGCCCGACTGCTCCTTGAACAGCACGTTGTAGTCGCGGTTGGAGTTGAACGGCGGGTCCAGGTAGACCAGATCGACCGTCGCGTCGCCGACGTGCTGCCGCAGGACCTCCAGGTTGTCCCCGTAAAAGAGCGTGTTCCGCATATCGGTATTATAACACAGGCCCCGGACGGCCCACCACCTTGTTCTCTTCGCTCGTTCCTCGCTTCGTTCACAGGGTCCTCCCGAAGCGGGAGGATTCGGAGCGGCGCGGTTCATCGTCTTAATCCTCCCGCCTCAGGAGGACCCCGCGAAGCAGGGAGGTGGGCAGGCTGGGCAAATGGGATCAGCGGGAGAATTCGGAGTGGCTGGGGCTGAACTCCGAGGCTGACAGGGATAAACACGGAGATCCGGCGATGGTCATGGAGAAGACGACGTTTGCGGCTGTTTCGGGGCGGCACGAGCAGGCAAAACTGCTGGCAGCGCAACGCCTGCGCCGGGAGATGACTCCTGCTGAGAGGGCGTTTTGGTATCACCTGCGGGGCAACCGGCTGGACGGACGGCATTTCCGCCGCCAGCAGGTCATTGACGGCTTCATCGCGGACTTCTACTGCCACGATGCCGCCCTTGCAGTTGAGCTGGATGGTCCCGTTCACGCGCGGCAGGCCGATTATGATGCCGAGCGCGACCGGATCATTCGGGAGCGAGGCATCCGCGTCCTCCGTTTTGCCAACGCGCAAGTGCTGAGTGACCGCCCAAGCGTCCTGGCACAAATCCGAGCCGCTGTGCAACAGTCCCCGCCGTCGTCCCCTTCCGAATCCTCCCGCTGCGGGAGGACCCCGCGCAGTGAGGAACGAACGAAGCAGGGTGGTGGGCAGTCCGAACTCGGCGGCGGGCAGTCCGAATGCCTTGACATCCCGCCGCGAACCGCCGTATAATCCCTCACCTATGGCCTCCACCACCGTCAAGCCGCCCGCCGCGCCCCCGCCTTCGGGCAGCCCGCCCCCCGGCGGGGCCCGGCCCGGCGGCGTCGCCCGCGCCACCGGGCTGATGATGGCGACCGTGCTGCTGTCGCGCATCCTCGGCGTCCTGCGCGACGCCATCATCTCGCACTACTTCGGGCGCGGCCCGCAGACCGACGCCTACAACGCCGCCTTCACCGTCCCCGACCTGCTCTTCTACCTGCTCCAGAGCGGCGCGCTGTCCTCCACCATCGTCCCGATCATCACCGAGTACCGGCAGCAGGGCAAAAACAAGACCGCCGATCAGCTCGTCAGCACCGTCGCCTCCACCATCTTCGTCGTCATCGGCCTGATGATCTGCCTGATGTGGGTCAACGCCCGCGCCCTCACCGTCTGGCTCAACCCCGGCTTCGACGCCCACCGGATCGGGCTGGCCGTGCCGCTGACCCGCGTTCTGTTGCCCGCCCAGATGTTCTTCTTCCTCGGCGGCCTGATGATGGGCGTCCTGTACTCGCGCAAGCAATTTTTAATTCCCGCGCTCGGCCCGGTGATCTACAACAGCGGCATCATCTTCGGGGGCGTCGTCCTGCGGCGCTGGCTGGGCATTGAGGGCCTGGTCTGGGGGGCCATCGGCGGCGCGTTCCTGGGCAACTTCCTGATTCCGTACCTGGCCGTCCGAAGGCTGGGCGTTCGATTGCGTCCCAATTTCGCGGTGCTGCACCCGGCGGCGCGCAAGGTCTGGGGGATGCTGCTGCCGATGGGCCTGGGCGTCGCCCTGCCCAACATTGATCAGATCGTCAACAAGCTGTTCGCGTCGTACCTGGGGCCGGGCGACACCACGGCGATCATGAACGCCTACCGCCTGATGCTGCTGCCCATCGGCGTCTTCGCGCAGGCGATGGCGCTGGCCGTCTACCCGACACTCTCCGAGCAGGCGGGCCTGAAGGATATCAAGGCCATGCGCGCGACCATGAGCCGGAGCCTGCGCAACATCCTGTTCCTGACCGTGCCCGCGTCGGCCCTGATGCTGCTGCTCGCCGTGCCGGTGATCACGTTCCTGCTCCAAAGCGGCAAGTACACCTACGCCGACACGCTGGTCACGGCGGGCGCGCTGCGCACCCTCAGCCTGGGCATCTTCGCTTGGTCCTGCCAGTCGCTGCTGACGCGCGGCTTCTACGCCCTGCAAAATTCCCGCGTCCCCGTCGCCTCCGGCATCTGCGTCTCCGTGCTGTTCGTCGGCATGAACTGGGCCGTCGTCCACCACACGCACTGGGGGGTGCGCGGGCTGGGCCTGGCGACCAGCATCGCCGCCGCCGTGCATCTGCTCGCGCTGTACGTCCTGCTCAGAATGCGCCTGCGCGGCCTGGACAGTCGCCGCCTGCTGATCAGCATCGGAAAAACGCTCGCCGCGACCGGCGCGCTCTGTCTCGCCACCTGGCTGCTGCGGGCCACCCTGCTCACCGTCCTGCCCGTCACCGTTCCCGCTAAACTGGCCGCCCTGGCCGTGCTGCTGTTCGCGGGTGGCGGCGGCATCGGCGTCTTCCTCCTGACGGCCCGCCTGCTCCGCATGGACGAGCTGCAAGCGGCCTTCGGCATGGTCCGCCGCCGGCGAAGCACCGGGGCGGCGGCATGATCCGTGTGCTGTTCGTCTGCCTGGGCAACATCTGCCGCTCAACGATGGCGGAGGCGCTGTTCCGGCACAAGGTCAGGGAGGCGGGCCTGGAGGACCAAATTCAAGCGGACTCGGCGGGGACGGGTGACTGGCACCTCGGCGAGCCTCCGCACCCAGGGACCATGCAAATCCTAGCCGAGAACGGGGTGGAGTACGAACACCGGGCGCGGCAGATCACGGCGCGTGACTTGAACGAGTTCGACGCTATCATCACGATGGATGAGGCGAATCGGCGGGGCGTACTCAAATTGGGGCAGGGGAAGGCCGTGGTCACATCGCTGCTGTCCTATGCGCCCACGTTGGGCGTCGCCGAAGTCCCCGACCCGTATCTGACCGGAAACTTCGGCGAAGTCTACCCATTAGTGGACGCGGCCACGGAGGGCCTGCTGGCGGCGCTCCGGGAGAGGCACGGCCTGTGAGCCTGCTGCCGCACGCCGTGCGCGAAGCCGTGACGGCGCTGCTGGGGGGCGCGGACCCGCGCGTCACGCCGCTGACCGGCGGCGACGTGAACCGGGCGGCGCTCGTGGAGGCCGGAGGGGAGCGGCTCGTCGTCAAGTGGCAGGCCGACGCGCCGCCCGGACTGTTCGACGCCGAGGCCGACGGCCTGCGCCGTCTGCGCGAAGCGGGCCCAATCCGCGTCCCCGCCGTGATCGCCTTTGATGACCACGCTTCTCCCTCCTGGCTGGCGCTGGAATACGTTCCGGCATCGCGCCCCGCCGACCCGCGCCGTTTCGCCCGGCGCTTCGGGGAGGCGCTGGCCGCCCTGCACCGGGACACTCCCGCGCCCGACGGCCGGTTCGGCCTGGACCGCGACAACTTTCTTGGTTCCCAGCCCCAGCGCAACACGCCGACGCCGCGCTGGCCGGATTTCTATCGGGACCTGCGGCTCCTGCCTCAGTATGACCGGGCGCGCGGGCTGGGCCTGCTCACCCCCGACCGTGAGCGCCTTCTGGAACGGGTGATGGACGAAATATCCGCCTTGATGGACGGCTTCGCGCCCGCCCCCGTCCTGGTCCACGGCGACCTGTGGAGCGGCAACTTTTTGTGTGCCGCCGACGATGAACCCGTGCTGATTGACCCCGCCGTGTGCTACGCCGAGCGCGAGGTGGAGATGGCCTACACCGAACTGTTCGGCGGCTTCCCGCCCGGCTTCCACACGGCCTACGATGCCGCGTTCCCGCTCGACGACGGCTACGCGCGCCGCCGCCCCCTGCACCAAGTCTATCCCCTGCTCATCCACCTGAACCACTTCGGCGAGACCTACGGCCCCGCCCTACGGCCCCGCCCTTGACTGCGCCTGCCGCGAGGCGCTGGGCTGAAGAAGACCGGCGGGGTATCCCCGCCGGTCTTGGTCACGAAGCCACCCTGTAAGCCGGGTTCTGTGTTTGTGTGGCCATCTCTCTAGGACGCCGGTCGCCCGGCGCCTCCAGCGGCTCGTCGGGGGGCGTCGGCCTGCGCCTGTCAGGCGGAGGCGCGGGCGTCACCCGCCCCCCTGGCCTTGCTCCCGATGGGGTTTACCCGGCGGCGGCGTCTCCGCCGCCCCGGTGCGCTCTTGCCGCACCATTTCACCCTTGCCGCGCCGTGCGGCGCTCGGCGGTATGTTTCTGTGGCACTTTCCGTCGGGTCACCCCGCCCGGCCGTTAGCCGGCATCGCTGCCCTGGGGAGCCCGGACTTTCCTCCGGCGCATGACGCCGGCGGCCACCCGGATGACTTCCGGGGAGAGTATAGCACATCCGGCCCCGCCGTCACCCTGCAAAAAAACGGCCTTCTGCCGATAATAGGTCCATGAACTGGCTGGACCCGGTCCTGATTCTGGTGATCCTCGGCTTCGCGGCGGCGGAGATGTTCCGAGGCTTCGGGCGGGGCGCGCTCGACGCGCTGTTCCTCTACGGCGCGCTCTGGGCGGCGGACGCCGCCGCGCCGTCCGTGGGCGCGCAGCTCAAGATGGGCGGCGGGGCCGCCGTCAACCACGCCGACGCCGACGCGCTCCTGCTGGCCGTCTTCGGCGTGGGGGCCCTGCTCGTGTCCCGCTTCGTCTACGGCATGATGCAGATGGACTTCGGGATGTTCGACAAGTTGCTGGGCCTCTGCGCGGGCGTCGCCGCCGGCATGATCGTCGCCCACGCCATCGTCAGCCCCATCACGATGGCGGACCCGAAGGGCAACGCGGGCGCGGCCCTGGTCGCCTCCAGCACAGTCGGCAACGAGATGCTGGACTTCCCCACCTACCACTCCGTCATGGACACCATCACCGGGGCCAACTCCTACCGCGCCCAACTCCCCAACGTCGAAGGCAAATAAGAAGGCAAGGGACCTGTGCTATAATAGCGCATGGCCGGACACACGCACGGGGCGACATCGGGGAGCAAACTGTGGCTGTCGCTGGCGCTGACGGTCGCGTTCGTCGGCGTGGAGGCGGCGTTCGGCTGGCGGGCGCACTCGCTGGCGCTGCTGTCGGACGCCGGGCACAACGCGAGTGACGCGCTGGCGCTGGGGCTGGCCGCCTACGCCCTGTGGGTCGCCCGTCGGCCCGCCAACCGGGACAAGACCTTCGGCTACCACCGCGTCGCCATCCTGACCGCCCTCGCCAACGCCGCCGCCCTGGTCGTGATCGCGCTGGCGATCCTCGCCGAAGCGACCCATGCCTTCCTGCACCCCGCCGCGCCGCAGGGCCTGACGATGATCGGCGTCGCCGCCGTCGCCCTGCTGATGAATACCCTGATCGCGTCCTGGCTCCAGGGCGACAGTCGCCACAGCATCAACGCCCGCGCGGCCTACGTCCACATGGCCGGGGACGCCCTGTCCTCGCTCGCCGTCTTGATCGCCGGTGCTGTCGTCCACTTCACCGGCTGGACCCTGGCCGACCCCGTGGTGTCGGTGCTGATCGCCTTGTTTATCCTGTACTCGTCGTGGGGCATCATCGGGGACGCCACCAACATCCTGCTGGAAGGCGCCCCGAAAGACTTGGACGTGAACGCCCTGGTCGCCGCCATGCGCGACGTGCCGCCCGTGTGCGATGTCCATGACCTGCACGTCTGGACGGTCGGCGACGGCATCCACTTCCTGTCCTGTCACGTCGTCCTGCCCGGCGAGATGACGCTGGCTCAGGGGGCAGCCGTCGTCTGCGCCCTCAACGACCGCCTGCACGACGATTTCGGCATCGGCCACGCCACCATCCAGACCGAGATGGCCGGGGCCGACGGCTGCCGCGTGGACGCCCACGGCCTCTACTGCGCCCTCGAACCCCACGCCCGCGAATGCAGCCACACGCACTGAGGCACAGGAACCCCCTCCGTCCCGGCAAGCCGGTCCACCTCCCCCGAAACGGGTGAGGGTTGGTGTCAGGAGGCTCTCGCAGGTGTCTCTTTCCCCTCCCGTTTCGGGAGGAGTGGCGAGCCTCAAGCGAGCCGGGGTGGGTTCTTTCAGCGCGGCATCCACACCGGCAGCCAGACGCGCATCGGCCCGGCCTCACGGTTGGCCCAGGCGTAGTAGGGGATGGCCGTGATGTAGATGTTCTGCTCTTCCGGCTGTGCCTCCCGGCGTCAAATACAGATTCTCATCCCAGGCGCTCGCATTGTCCTCAATGCCGACGAAAGAAAGCGTCGTGACGCCGCCCAGCAGGTCCGGCTCGAAGCGTATGTCCAGCCCGGCGTCCAATGGAACGCGCAGGTCGCGCACGTCCGCGTCCGGGTTGTCCGCCTGCTCCACGCAGTAGACCAGCGGGCCGCGCTGGAGGGCGATACGGCCCGACGGTGTCGGCCACGCGCGGGTGGCCGACCAGCATCCGCGCGGGCATCGGCAGCACGAGACGCACCACATCCCCCGCCTGCCATTCGCGCGCAACCACGGCGTAGGAGCCGGGCCGCACGTCCACGTCGGCGGCAGCCCCATTCACCGTGATCGCCGCGCCCATGGCCCAGTCGGGGACACGGAGATGCAGGGACGTGAATTCTTCCGGCGCGTCCCCGACCGTGATCGTGATGTCGCTGTCCCAGGGGTAGTCCGTCGCCTGCGTCAGTCGCACCGTGCCGCCATCTGGCAGGGTCAGGGACGCCTCGTTCGCGGCGTACAGATGCACCCACACGCTGCCCTCCGCGACCGAGTAGAAGTAACCTGGTAACTGCGCCAGCAGACGCGCAACGTTCGGTGGACAGCAGGCGCAGCCGAACCAAGGCTGTCGGCGGTGCGTACCATCGTCGGCCAGCGGGTTCTGGTAGAAGTACTCCCGCCCGTCCAGGGACAGGCCGGAGAGAAGGCCGTTGTACAGAGTCATTTCCAGCACGTCAGCATAACGGGCCTCGCCCGTCACCCCCAACATCCGCCAGTTCCACATCACGCTGCCGATAGCGGCGCAGGTCTCGGCGTAGGCGCGGGCGGGAAGTTCAAAGTCGTTGCCGAAGGACTCCCACTGCCAGCGCGACCCGATGCCGCCGGTGAGATACATCTGCCGCCCGGTCATGTTCGCCCACAGCCGGTCCAGGGCCGCCCGCAGTGTCTCATCGCCCGTCTCGGCGGAGATGTCCGTCGCGCCCGCCGCCAGATACACGGCGCAGACCGCGTGCGCCTCGATCCGCGTCAGGTCCCGAAACGGCACGTCCGACTGCTGGGCATCGTTGATGTGGCCCTGGCCGAGCCGCACGTCTAAAAAATATTGCGCCTGGGTCAGAAAGCGTCTGTTGCCGGTCTCCCGGAACAACTCCACCAGCGCCATCTCCACCTCGGGGTGTCCGTCCGCCCCCTGCCGCCAGCCGTCGCCGGGGCCGAACGTGTCGCAGATGTGGTCGGCCAGTCGAGTGGCGACGCGGAGCATTCGGTCCGAGCCGGTGGCCCGGTGGTGGGCGACGGCGGCCTGGAAAAAGTGTCCGGCGCAGTACAGCTCGTGCATATTGTTGAAGCCGGTCTTGATGGTCGTCCAGCGTTCATCGGCCTTATCGAACAGGAAGTAGGTGTCCAGGTAGCCGTCGGGCTGCTGCGCGGCCTCGATGGCCCCGGCGACGTCGTCCACCAGAACTCGCAGCGCGGCGTCGTCCGGGTGCGACGCCAGCACGGACACGGCCGCCTCCAGCCACTTGTAGGCGTCCGAGTCGGCGAACTGCATTCCCCGGAAGGGCAGGTCCCGGCCCGCCGCCCGGCGGAAGTTGTCCAGGCAGCCGGTCTCCTCCAGGTGCCGGTGCTGGGACGGGACAGTGACCTCATGATTGATCTTGAGGCGCGGCGCCCAGAACGTGTCCGTGAGACGGACGGCGCTGATGGGGACGGGCCGCAGGCGCGTGTGCGGGCTGTGCGATGTGTCAACAATCACGGTCATGAAGCGGTCTCCTTGTCACCGTCCGCTGTTCATCGGCGGGTCGGAACTTTCCTGCCGGGGCGTTTGTAGGACCGGGCATATGAACACGGGCAGCCAAGAACATGCGGACCGGAGGCGCACGGCCTTCACGACCCTGGTGCTGACCCACGAAGGTGACCTCCTCCGCGCCGCTCGCCGACTGTGCCGGGGCGACGACGACCGGGCGCAGGACTTGACCCAGGACGCCCTGGTCCGGGCCTACGAGGCGTACCGGGACGGGCGCTACCAGGAGGGGACGCACCCGCGCCCCTGGCTGATCCGCATCCTGACCAACCTGTTCATCAACGACTACAATCGGCGCCGCCGCTGGGACGCCGGGATTGACGTGGACACCCTGACGTCCGGCGGCGAGGCCGGGCCGACGCAGACGCACATCCCGAAATCGGACATACCGGGCGTGGCCCTGGTCAACGCCATTCTGGACGAAGACCTGGAGGCGGCGCTGGCGGCGCTGCCGGAGCCGCTGCGGCTCTGCGTGATGCTGGTGGACGTGGAGGGCCTGGAGTACGCCGAGGCCGCCGCCGCGCTCGGCATCCCCATCGGCACCGTCCGCTCCCGCCTGGCACGGGCGCGCATGAGATTGGAAGACCTGCTGGCCGACTGGGCGCGTCGTATGCGCCTGCGCCCCTGAGAGGGAGAGAGGGAAAGAAAGAATGCTGCACCGACACGACCCCGATGACCTCAAACCCTGCCCGCACATGGAGAACTTGGTGTCGGCCTGGGTGGACGACAAACTGACCGGCCTGATGCTCTGGTACACCCGGTGGCACGTCGGCCAGTGTTCCAAGTGTACCCCCGCCGTCCCGGTCCTGCGCGCCCTCCGCGCCCGCCTGCGCGGCCTGACGGACGGGGAGGCCACCGAACACGCCGCCCTCACCCCGGAGCGCCGGGCAGCTGTGGAGGCGGCCTGGGAGCAGTCCGACCGGTCCGACCGAACTGCTGAATCGTCAGGAGCGTGATGATTGCCGCATGGCGTCCACGAACGCGCGGACGGCGGCGCGGCGCGGCCCTGCGGCCTTGACCAAAAGGCCGGTGGGTCGGCGGAAGGCATCAGACGGGGCGAGGGGGACGACGGCCAGGGACCCGGCGGCGGCCTCGCGCTGTGCCGTGTCGGCGGGCAGCAGGCTGACCCCGCTGCCGATCTCCACTAGGTTCTTGATCGTCTCGATGTTGTCGAACGTGCCCGTCAGCCGGACGCGGACCCCGGCGGCGCGCAGGCGCTCGTCCACCAGGCGGCGCGTCGGGATGTCGTCGGCGAAGCCCAGAAACGCCGCCCCGTCCAACTCCCGCAGCGTGACTGACTCTTTCATCGCCAGAGGATGCTCGGGGGCACAGACCAGCGCCATGTCCTCCTCAGCGAACGGGACGATCTCCAGGCCCCGGCGCGCCGTGGGGCAGGCGACGATGCCCACGTCCACCGTCCCCGCCTGCACGTCCCGGTAGACGTCCCCCGTCTGCTGATATTCCAGATGCACGTTCACGCGCGGGTGGGCGGCAAGGAACGGTTTGAGACGCGGCGGCAGCGCGTGCAGCCCGACCGAGTAGACGGTGGCGACGCGCACCGTGCCGGCGACCTCGTCCGACAGGCCCTGAATCTGCGCCTCCAGTTCCCCGGCGTCGCGCAGCAGCCGCTTCGCCCCCTCGTAGAGCATCCTCCCCGCCTCCGTCGGCGTGACCTTGCCCCGCCCCTGCCCCCGATCCAGCAGCGTCTGCCCGGTCTCCCGCTCCAGCGTCCGCAGGCGCTGGCTGACCGCCGACTGCGACAGGAAGCGCCTGTCTGCCGCCCGCGAGAAGCTCCCCGTCTCCACCAGGTCACAGAACAGTTGCAGCGAATCCAAAGACAGCATATTAGCCCTACTGATAATAAACCCAATAAAGTTTCATTTTACAAGCATTCCCGGCCTGGGTATAATAAGTGCGAGGATTGATCTATGGCCATCGCCGCCCCGCCCGCCCCGGACACAGCGCAGATAACCGCGCAAGCGCCGGGCCGCCTGCGCGACCCTTATCTCTGGCACAAGCTGCACTCGCTGTCCGGCATCCTGCCCCTCGGCGTCTTCCTGGTGCAGCACCTGATCGCCAACTCTTACGCATTGAGCGGACCAAAGGCGTACAATACGGTCATTGCCGTATACGGCTACCTGCCGTTCGTCGCCGTGCTGGAAGTCTTCGTGATCTTCGTGCCAATCCTGTACCACGCGATCTACGGGTTCTACATCACGGCCTACGCGCAGCCGAACGCTGCGCGCTACGCCTACGGGCGCAACTGGCTGTACCTGATGCAGCGCGTCTCCGGCGTGATCGCCTTCTTCTACATCGGCTACCACGTCTGGAACACGAGTTTACAGAAGTATTGGCTGGAATGGCACGGTGTTCGGAACCCCGAACGGGCGATCCAGTTCTCGGCGATGGCGCACCAGTTCGCGGACCCGACGCACTTCACGATCCAGTTCATCGGCATCGTGGCGACGGTGTTCCACTTCACCAACGGCCTGTGGAACTTTTGCATCCGCTGGGGGCTGACGATCTCGGCACGGTCACAGCGAATCAACTCCTACGTCTGCTGGGGCCTGTTCGCCGTGTTCACCCTGATGGGCCTGGCGACGCTGATTCACCTGCACAATGTGGGAATACATCAGTCCGCCGCCACGGTCGCCGCGTTCGCGCACTGAGAGGAATGTATCATGGCACTGCCCCAACGGTACGTCGAGAAAGACTTCTACGCCGAGGACGAATATCTGACATGGGAGGCCGAGGCGCCCTACAAGTCCGAGTACGTCCGGGGCGAGATACGCGCCATGTCAGGCGGCACGGACGACCACAATGCGATCTCCGTGAGCATCAGTGCGGCATTGCTGGTGGCCCTGCGCGGGAGCGGCTGTCGGGTGATGTCTTCGGACATGAAGGTGCGGACGGCCAACGGCGTGATACGCTACCCGGATGTGTCGGTGGTGTGTGGCCCGAGCGAGTACCACGGGCGCGGCAGGTCCGTCATCACCAACCCTGTACTTGTCGTGGAGGTGCAGTCGGACAGCACGGAGCGGACGGACCGGGGCGAGAAGCTGCTGGAGAATCAGACGATTCCCAGCCTGACCGACTACCTGCTTGTCAGCCAGCATATGCCGCTGGTGGAACACTACGCGCGCGGCGAGGCCGGACACTGGGACTATCAGGCCGTGCAGGGCACGGAGGCGATGCTTGCCATACCGTCCCTGTCCATCACGCTGGCGCTGGCGGACATCTACGGCCAGATCGAGTTTGGTGTTGGGTTTAACGATTTGACTGAGGAGTGAAAACGATGTCTGTCACGATTGATCTTGCTCCCGACACTCTGGAGCGGCTTCGGGCAAAGGCAGAGCGGCAGGGGAGCGGTATTGAGGACTATCTGAAAGCACTTGCCGAACGTGATGCAGTGGCTGTCGATTCCTGGGACGCTTTACTGGACGCTGTTTCCGAAGGCACGGAAGATTGGCCGGTCTTGCCGTCCGTCGCATTGGAGCGGGCAAGTTTCTATGGCGGGCGCGGTTAGGGAGCAGCTATGGCCTATCTCGTTGACACGAACGTCTTGATCCGTGTTGTGTTGCGGAGTGACCCTCTGCACCCAGTCGCCAGAAATGCTGTCAGGGTGCTGCGCCAACGTGGCGAGAATATGCATTTCCTGTTGCAGAACATGGCCGAGTTTTGGAACACGCTGACTCGCCCGGCCACCTCTCGCGGCGGTTATGGCGTCTCAGCGTCTGTGGCCGACCAAAGGGCGAGGTTGTTGGAACGCCTGTTCGTGTGCCTTGACGATCCCCCTGGAACATACGACCAGTGGCGCAAACTCGTAGTCAATTTCGGTGTCTCTGGTCTGGCAGTCCATGATGCTCGTTTGGTAGCGGCTTGCCTTGCCGCCGGTGTCACGCATATCTTGACTTTCGACGGGAAAGACTTTCAGCGGTACACTTCAGCAGGCATAGTTGCCGTTGATCCTGCAACGGTCTAACGCATAAGCCCGAGACTTCCGTTTAGGAGAGAGGCAAGAATGCCGACAGAGTTCGTCATGAAGAATACGCGGAAAATTGATATTCGCCCGTTTCAGATTGATTTGAGGGTGACATGGCCGGACAAACTTGAAGACGGGTCGATGAATCAATTTGTCTTGGATTATAGAAGTGCTGGTCCATGGCCACAAGATGTTGGATGGCACATGGTTGGCGCATATAATACCAGGGCCAGTGCTGAACAAGCTGCTGTAGGATTTACCAACAACACGATTGACTCCGACGAGTGGGCGCAAGATGACCACCCCGAAATGGAGTGACCTATGTTGCACGAACTGACAGATGAGAACGGACGGACCAAATTGCATCATGCGGCCCTGGAAGGCGATGCCACCGTCGCACGGCTGCTTCTTGACGAAGGCGCTGATGTCAATGCCACAGATCGCTGGGGACGGACTCCGTTGTTCATTGCGACTTTTGAAGAGCCGCTTGTTGAGGACCGTCTGCCCACGGTGCGTCTGCTCTTGGACCGAGGCGCGGACGTGAATGCGCGCGATGAGTCCGGCAGTACTCCGTTGCACGTCGCCGCTGCCATGGGAGAGGTCGAAGTCGTTGACCTGCTCATCGAACGCGGCGCGGACGTGTGCGCGGCCAACGCCATCGGGCAACTCCCCGTGGACGGGGCCGAACGGAATCATGAACGCAAGATCATCCAGAAGCTTGCTCTTGCCGCCGCCTCCTGTCAACTTCGTTAGTGTCAATCAGCTTGTCTTAGAATTGTGAGAACGAACCATGGCGACAGTAGCCAGTAACACAAAGCCCAAGGTGATCGTAGTCGGCGGCGGGCTGGCCGGGCTGATGACGACCATCAAGGTCACGGAGGCGGGCGTCCCCGTGGACCTGTTCTCGTTCGTGCCGGTCAAGCGCAGCCACTCGGTCTGCGCGCAGGGCGGCATCAATGGGGCGGTCAACACCAAGGGCGAGGGCGATTCGCCCTACGAACACCTGGATGACACGGTATACGGCGGCGACTTCCTGGCGAACCAGCCGCCGGTCAAGCACATGGCGGACAACGCGCCCGGCATCATTTACCTGCTGGACCGCATGGGCGTCATGTTCAACCGCACCGGCGAGGGCCTGCTGGATTTCAGGCGCTTCGGCGGCACCAAGTACCACCGGACGGCCTACGCGGGCGCGACCACGGGCCAGCAGTTGCTTTATGCTTTGGACGAGCAGGTACGCCGAGCGGAAGTGGCCGGGACGGTCAAGAAGCACGAGTTCTGGGAATTTCTCGGCATCGTCCAGGACGACGACGGCGTGTGCAAGGGCATCGTCGCCCAGGACCTGCGCTCCATGCGGATTCAGGAATTCAAGGCCGACGCCGTGGTGCTGGCGACTGGCGGGCCGGGGATCATCTACAACCGTTCCACCAACTCGGTGATGAACACCGGCACGGCGGCCAGCGCCGTCTACCAGCAGGGTGCGCGGTACGCCAACGCCGAGTTCATCCAGGTCCACCCGACCGCCATCCCCGGCATGGACAAGCTGCGCCTGATGTCCGAGTCCGCGCGCGGTGAAGGCGGCCGCGTCTGGGTCCCCAAGCAGGCCGGTGACACCCGGCGCGGCGAGGCCATCCCGGAGAACGAGCGCTGGTACTTCCTCGAGGAGAAATACCCAGCCTACGGGAATCTTGTCCCCCGTGACATCGCCACGCGCGAGATATTTGATGTCTGTGTCAACCAGAGAATGGGCGTTTTCGGCGAGAACCAGGTGTATCTCGACCTGACGCACTTAGACAAGAAGCAGATTGACATCAAGCTCGGCGGCATCTTAGAAATCTACGAGAAGTTCATCGGCGAGGACCCGCGCACGACGCCGATGCGCATCTTCCCCGCCGTCCACTATTCCATGGGCGGCCTGTGGGTAGACTTCGTCAAGAACGAGACCACGGGAGCGCTGGTGGAGGGCGACCCGCGCAACCAGCGCACCAGCATCATGGGGCTGTACGCTGTCGGCGAGTGTGAGTATCAGTACCACGGCGCGAACCGTCTGGGCGCGAATTCCCTGCTATCCTGCCTGACCGGTGGGCAGTTAACCGGGCCGGGCGTGGCGAACTACGTCAAGCACCTGCCGAGGAGCGTGGAAGACCTGCCGTCATCCCTGTTCGAGCGCGCGCGGCTGCGCCAGCAGGAGAAGTACGAGCGGCTCGCGGCTTCGACCGGCACAGAGAATCCGTACCGCCTGCACGAAGAACTGGGCGACGTGATGACGGAGAACGTCACCGTGGTCCGCTACAATGACCGGCTACGCGCGACCGACGCCAAAATTCAGGAGCTGCAGGAGCGGGCCGAGAACATCAGCATCGCGGACAGCTCTCAGTGGACCAATCAGTTAATTCCGTTCACGCGGCAGCTTAAAAATATGCTGCACCTGTCCCGCGCCGTCGTGTTGGGCGCGCTGGCCCGCGACGAGTCGCGCGGCGCGCACTACAAGCCGGACTTCCCGCAGCGCGACGACGCCCGGTTCCTGAAGTCCACCATCGCCGAGTGGACCCCGGACGGCCCGCGCCTATCGTATGAGGACGTGGACACGTCACTCATCAAGCCGCGCCTGCGCAACTACGCCGCCGAGAAGAACGAGCAGGGCACGGCCACACCCACCGCCGAGGCCGCCAAGGACACGCTGGTCGCCTCCACCACGGGCAACGGCACGAACGGCCACGGCCACGGTTACGGGGCGGGGACGAACGGCAAGAACGGCGCGGCCAATCTCGGCAACGGGGCAGGGGACCTTTACAGCCCATCGGAAGAAGTCGCCGCCGGGGCGGACCCGATGAACCCCGGCGACGGCGGCGACCAGCTCTCCACCCGCCCCCCGACGGCCCGCCGCGACTCGCCGTACTCCGAGGAGGCCAAGGAAGAGATCAAAGAAGCCGACGAGAACTGGGCCAAACCCAACGGCAAATCGCCGAACGAGGATGCCGCCGTCGCGGCGGGCGTGGACCCGGACGCCCTCAGCTCCACGCGCTCGTATAAGGGGTGACGGCTAAAGATTACGCCAGCGATGAATGCGCCAGGGGTTGAAAACCCCTGGCTCGTGGGCGAAGACGCCGGGCGTCCTGCGGACGCAAGAGCAGGTCGCCATTGCCTGACGTTCTTCCGTCCGCAAAACGGCTGGCCGCAGGCCCCCTAGCCCGGCATTTTCAATGCCGGGAACGTGGTGCATATAGGAGGTTCCGTGAAGAGGCTTCTGCTGGGTCTCGCCGCGTTCTGGTTAGCTTGTCTGCCTACGCTCGCCGCAAAAAAACCGGTTCCACCGCCAATGGATGTGGCTTTTATCGTCAACACTGGTTCAACAAATACGACCGGCTATCGAGTGGACGTGTTTACTGATGGTACTTGTGGTATCGAGAACAATTTCACGCGGGGAATATTGTCCAAAATTAATCAGATGCACCCCAACCGGAGCGCTTTCAATGCATTTGAAGAAGGCAAGCTACCAGTCTCTGTTGAGCAAAAGTTTTTCCGAGACGTCTTGGCAGCCATGCCTTTGACAAAACTGCCCGTAAACCACACGTTCAAGAGCGTGTCGTTCGGCACCTCCACATATGTTGAATATAAAGGCCAGCAAACACCTGACCTAAGTTCCCCCGCCGATGCGCGTGGGCAGGCGCTGACGGCGGATGTGAGAGCCATCACGGCGGCGCTTGGTCTCAAGAACCTGCCGCGCCGCCCTGTAGGACCCATGACGCCCCTTGTTCCGGGGCATTAGAAAGAAACGATCATGGCCGACGAAAAGAAAACCATTCGCATCCGCATCAAGCGGCAGCGCGATCAGGAGTCCGACGCCTACTGGGAGGAATTCGAAATCCCCTACCGGCGCAACATGAACGTCATCTCCTGCCTGATGGAGATCCGCAAGAACCCCGTCACCATTGACGGCAACCCAACCAGCGCGCCGGTGTGGGAGATGAACTGCCTGGAGAACGTCTGCGGCTCCTGCACCATGTTGATGAACGGGCGGGTGGGGCAGTCCTGCGCGACGTTGGTAGACAACCTGGAGCAACCCCTGACGTTGGAGCCGATGACCAAGTTCCCGGTCGTCCGCGACCTCGCCGTGGACCGCTCGCGGATGTTCGAGAACCTGAAGAAGATACGGGGCTGGATTCCGATTGACGGCACCTACGACCTCGGCCCCGGCCCGCGCATCGCCGAGCGCGATCGGCAGGAGGCGTATGAATTCGCCCGCTGCATGTCCTGCGGCTCCTGCCTGGAAGCCTGCCCGCAGGTCAACGCGCACTCCCACTTCATCGGCCCAGCGGCCATCGGCCAGGTGCGCCTATTCAATAGCCACCCCACAGGCGCGATGAACAAGGAAGAACGCCTGGAGGCCATCTCCGGCGCGGACGGCGTGACGAGCTGCGGTAACGCTCAGAATTGCGTCAAGGCGTGTCCCAAAGAAATCCCCTTGACCAAAGCCATCGCCGAGATGAACCGCGATGTCACGCTGTATAAATTCAAGCGATTTTTCAGGGGTAAGTGAGATCGCTTCTTTTCATCCGCCGCGATGAATCTCCGGTGTGTCTCGTGCTACAATGCCCTTGATCGCTTGTTGGTGATAGCACCGGCGCGGGGGAGGGACGGACAATGGCTCACATCGCCCACAGCGCAAAGGGGGCAACGCGGCGGCGCTTTTTCGTTAGTTTTGTCGGCATGATCGGCGCAGTCGTGTCCTTCATGGGCACACCGGCGGCGGGGGCTGGCGGGTGGACTTGGAAGCCGGTCAGGATCGGGGCGGGCGGGTGGATGCGTGGCATGGTGGTCAGCCCGCGCGACCCGGACGTGCGGTTCGCGCGCGGCGACGTGGACAACGCCTACCGGTGGGACGCCGTACACGCCGCCTGGGTCCCCATGAAGGTCATCGGCGCGCTGCCCGCGTCCGTCACCGCCTGTCCCACGGCGGCGGGCGGGAGCGCACTGGCGACGGACCCGAACCACCCCAACGTCGTCCTGGTCGCCTACAACCTCTATCGCTCCGCCGACATCACGGGCGGGGCCGCGCCGGGCTACAACGTGTACCGCAGCGCGGACGGCGGGCGCACGTTCAGTGCCGGGAACTTGGCGCTTACGGGTGATACGGTGAATGACAATGGCGGGGAGCGCCTCGCCATTGACCCCAATAACAGCCGTGTGGTGTTCCTGGGGACGCCCAACGACGGCCTGTACCGTTCGGCGGACGGAGGGCGGACCTGGGCTGCCGTCCCGTCCGGCCCGAAGGCGGCTCGTTTCCCGCGCTTCGACCCCGGCGTGGGGAAGGTCCCCGTGGGCGGGATGAACGTCTCCCGGCGGGTCTACTGCACGACCTCCGGCGGCGGTGTGTACCGCAGCGATGACGGCGGCGCGACATGGGCCGATATCAGCACCGGGCAGGGCGTGGACGGCCACCCCGGCTTCGCCACGGTGGACCAGCAGGGGAACCTGTGGGTGGCCGCCGAGACCGGCGACGCCACCGTTTACCGTGACAGCCGCGACGGCGTCTGGGCCGCGCTGAACGTCCCACACGGCGGCGTCAGCGGCATCGCCGTGGACCCGCGCGACGCCCGGCGCGTCTTCCTGATGACCGGCGGCGGCTCGCTCGCGCGCTCCAACGACGGCGGCGCGCACTGGACGGACTTGGGCGGCCGCCTGCACTGGGCCACACAGCAGCCCGCTGCCTGGCTGGACCCCTCGCCGATCCGCCCGGACGGCCACTACATCTCCACCAGCAACCTGTACATGGACCCGCTTGGGCGGCTCTGGGACTCCTGCGGCAACGACGGCATCATCACCTGCACCCCCAACGATGTGACCGACACGGCGAGCAACCCGCCTGCCTGGACGGACCCCGTGCGCGGCATCGAGGAGATGGTGGCCCAGGAGTGCGTCCTGCCGCCCGGCGGCCTGCCCGTGCTGACGGTGGAGGATGAGACCTGCTTCACCGTCACGGACCCCGACACCTACACCGCGCGGCATTTCGACATTAATCTCTGGGATAATAACAACGGCCTGTCCACCAGCCAGGACATCACCTACTGCCCGAATCAGCCCCGGTTCCTGGCGCTGACCACCGCCAACATGTTCGCCGGCAACCCAGCCCAGCACAACTACGGCAGTTACTCCACCGACGGAGGTGTTCATTGGACTGGGTTCCCGTCCATCGCCGCCGGGTCACACCCGCCGATCCTGTACGGCGGCGAGATCGCCGTGTCGGCCCGGCCCGCCGGGCAGCTTGCCGCCGCGCCGGGCGGGGACAATCTCGTTTGGATTCCAACCAGCATTTATAGCCCGAACGCGCCCGCGCCGTTCTTCTCCACCGACGGCGGGGCAACTTGGACACAGACGCACTCGTTCGACAGCGCGCCGGGGGCGTTTGTCTACCAGGGTTATGAGTACCTGGGCCACCAGTGGGGGCCGTGGAACCCGGCGCTCAAGGTCCACAGCCTAGAGGCCGACCCACGAATGCCGGGGGTGTTCTACGCGAATCTGGCGGCGGGCGGCTTCTGGCGCAGCGCCGATGGCGGTCGGACCTGGACGCAGCCCGCCGGGGCCGCCGCCCTGCCCGGCTTCGCCCATCACGGCCAACTGAAGACAAACCCGTATGCCTCCGGCGACCTCTGGTTCGTGGACGGCTTCGAAGGAGCCACGAAGCACGGCCTGTGGCACAGCACCGACGGCGGCGCCTCGTTCACCCCGATTCCCGGCTTCGACCACTGCTGGACCCTCGCGCTGGGCAAAGCGCGGCGCGCCGGGGGCTACCCGACGGTCTACGTCTACGGGAAGCGCACCGATGACGCCCGTTGGGGCATCTTCGCCTCCTTCAACACTGGGAAGTTCTGGGTCCGCATCAGCGGCTACCCCACGGGCCTGCTCGATGCCCCCTCCAGCATGGCGGCGAGTTGGGACACATTCGGCCTGGTCTACGTCGGCTTCCACGGGAACAGTTTCGTGTATGGCGCATACCGCGCCCCCGGCTGAGGCTCCGCGTGACGTTGCCTCAACAAGAAGGGCCGGCCCCATTCAGGGCCGGCCCTTCCTCGTGTTCAGCCACGACGACTCGACGGCTTCGCCGCCTTTTTGCTCGGCTGGCTCGCCGGTGCGGGCAGCGGTGTGCGCCGCTCCTCAATATACGGCGTCCCGATCTTGACCACGACGGCAGGCGGAGACGCTGCTGGGGGTGGCGGTGCGCTGACGAAGAGAGGGATCAGCATGGATGCACCTCCTTTGTGTGATGTGCATTCTATACCCGTTGTCGCGGCCCCTCACTCGCCCCCGCACGAATCCCCGCTGAAATACCGGCCCGGCGGGTACAATGGGGCGGAGAGACGCAGTTCTTCAACGACGCCGAGGAGACTCACACATGGCAGCACTTCCCCTTTCGCTCGACTACGGCTACCTTGCGCCCGACATTGATCTGGACCAGGTCAAGGCGTTCCAGGACAACGTGGACCTGGCCCACAAGAAAGTCACCCAGGGCGGCGGCCTCGGCTCCGACTATCTGGGCTGGGTGGACCCCGGCAAGATCGTCAGTCCCGACGAAGTGAAGACGATCAAGGACTTGGCAAAGCGCATCCAGGACAACTCGGACGCGCTGGTCGCCATCGGCATCGGAGGGTCCTATTTGGGCGCGCGGGCGGTCATCGAGGCGGTGGGCGAGGGCCACGGGCCGCAGGTGCTGTTCGCAGGCAACTCGCTCTCGGCGCACGAACACGCGAAGGTGCTGAAAGAAATTGAGGGCAAACGATTTTCTATCAATGCCATCTCCAAGTCGGGGACGACCACCGAGCCGGCGGTCGCTTTTCGTTTGTTCCGGGACGTGCTGGAGAAGACGGTCGGCAAGGACGAGGCCAGGCAGCGCATCGTCGCCACGACGGACGCCAAGAAGGGCGCGCTGCGGAAGTTCGCGTCCGAGGAGGGCTACGCGACCCTGAACATCGCGGACGATGTCGGCGGGCGCTACTCCGTCCTCAGTCCGGTCGGCCTTCTGCCCATCGCCGTCGCCGGGATTGACATTGACGCCCTGCTGCAAGGCGCGAAGGATGTCGCGGCGGTCTGCGGAAACACGGACGTGACCAAGAACCCCTCCTACTTCTACGCCGCCGCCCGGAACCTGCTGTACCGACAGGGTTACACGGCGGAGATCTTCGCGTCGTTCGAGCCGCGCCTGCACTACGTCGCCGAGTGGTGGAAGCAGCTCGCGGGCGAGAGCGAGGGCAAGGACCACATCTCCCTGTTCCCCGCCTCCGTGGACTTCACTACTGACCTGCATTCCATGGGGCAGTGGATCCAGCAGGGGCGGCGCAACATCATCGAGACATTTGTGATCGTGGACAGCGGCGAGCCGGACCTGAAGATTCCGGGCGCGGAGAATGACCTCGACGAACTGGGCTATCTGCAAGGCAAGACGCTGGCCGAGGTCAACCACGCCGCCTACCAGGCCACGGCGCTGGCGCACCGCGACGGCGGCGTTCCCAACAGCACCATTCACCTTCAAGAATTGACGGCCTACTCCCTGGGCGCTCTGCTCTACTTCTACGAGCGCGCCATCGGCGTGTCCGGCTACCTCATGGGCATCAACCCGTTCAACCAGCCCGGTGTGGAGGCGTACAAGACCAATATGTTCGCGCTGCTGGGCAAGCCGAAGTTCGAGCAGGCCACCAAAGACGTGCAGGCGCGGCTGGCCGGACAGAAGGGCGACACGTCGGTGACGTTCGGCTGAGGGCGGGTCAGTACCAGGAAGGGGTGGGGGGGAGGCGGTCCTGCTCGATGACCACGGTGGTGCCTGCGGCCCCGGTCAGGAGCCAGAGGCGGTCCGTACTTTCCAGCATCATCTTCATGCCGTGGCCGAGGCTGCCCGCCGTGGTGTAGCCTTTGGACAGGGCGGCGCGGGGCAGGTCCTCCATGTCAATGCCCCGGCCCCGGTCCTCGATCCACACCTGCACTGTGTCGTGGCCGTCCGAGCAGACGCGCCCCTGGCCGCCGCCGCCGTGGACGGCGGCGTTCATGGACGCCTCACCCACGGCCGTGAGCAGGTCCTGCCAGCGGTCGGCGGCGAAGTCTTGGGCCAGGGCGACCGCCTTGGTCGCCTGCCGCAGCGCGCCCATCCCCCCGGACAGTGACAGCGCGATGGCCTCGGACGCGGCGGGCAGCGCGGCGGGCAGGTCGGCGGCGGTGTCGCAGAGCCGCAGACGGCCGCCGGTGACGCTCGCCAGCACTTCGCGCAGGAAAATGCGCTGCTTGGCGTGTTCTTCCTGAAGGAGCCGCTCCAAACGAATGTGGTTTTCCAGGTGATCCCGCACCTCGAACTGCCGCCTGCGCGCCGCCACGCCAGCCTGGACGGCGTGAATGAGGGTGGTCACGCTCAGGGGCCGTTCCAACAGGGTGGTGTTGCCCAGGGGCTCGAGCGCCCCGGACGGCCTGCTGCGCTCCAGGGCCGCCACGGCTCCGCTGGTCAGGACGATCAGGGGCAGGTCGGACCACGGGGGCTGCCGCGCGAGCGCCTCGGACAGTGAGCGCACGGCGTCGGGACTGAGCGCCTCGCTGGCGATCAGGGCCGCTGTCGCGTCTACGGTGATCGCACGGCACAGGGCACCAACGTCGTCGCAGACGCGCGCGCGCAGGCCCGCTGCGTTCAGGGCGTCGGCGGCCAGGGCGGCGTCCCGGCCCGTCGGGGCGAGAATCAGGATCGTACCGGGGGGTGTCTCAGGACTCATCCGGCCCGCTTTTCCCCTCGTAGACCGGAACCCCCGTCAGGACGCCCCGGAACGCGCGCAGCGGCTCGCCGATCACGATCCCGTCCGGCCCACCCAGAGTCAGTTGGCGGATGGCGTCCTCGTGTGGCCCGGAGCGGCGCTTGAACACGGACAGCGCCTTGCGGATCGCACCGCCGTACTCATAGTAACGGAACAGCAGCACGTTGTCGGAGAGGTAGGAGACATCCACGTCGCCGCTGATGGCGTTGCCCAGCATTCCGTGCTGAGTGACGATCAGCAGCGTCGTCACGCCCCGCTGGCCGAGGTATTTCAACAGTTCGTGCAAGTGCAGGGTCAGCGCGTGCGTCCCCGGCATGGCCTGCAAGTAGCCCGCCAGACTGTCAATGACGACCAGCTGCACCCCGTCCCGCTCGACGGCCTGCCGGACCATGTGCGTGAATTCGCCCGGCGACAGCTCGGCCACGTCCACGCCCTGCACCTGTAGTCGGCCCGCTTCGACGTGGTCTCTGAGTTCCATGTTCAGGCCCTGGGAGCGGGCGAAGAGGGTGGCCGGCCGCTCGTCGAAGACGTACATGGCCGCCCGCTCGCCCCGCGCCGCCGCCGCCACAGCGTAGCGCGTGGCGACGCTGGACTTGCCGACCCCGGACGGACCCATCAGCAGAGTGGTGGTGCCCCGGTCCAGCCCGCCCCCGAACATGGCGTCCAGCGGGGCCAGGCCGCTCCCGCTCTGCTCGGTGACGGACCCGTCGCCATGTTCCGCCGCGATCAGGCGCGGGAAGACCTGCAGCCCGCCGGTCAGGATGGTGTAGTCGTGCCATCCGCCCCGGAAGCGCAGGCCGCGCATCTTGGTGATCTGCAGTCGTCTGCGCTCTGCCCCGAATTCCGGGGTGACGGCCTCCAGGAGAACGACGCCGTGGCACAGGCTCTGCAGCTGCATATCGTCGCGCCCGGCCGTGCGGTCATCGAGCAGCAGAACGGTGCAGTGGCGGTCCTGGAAGTACTCCTTCAGCGCCAGCACCTCGCGCCGATAGCGCAAAGTGCTGCCCGCCAGCAGGTACAACTCGGACAGCGAGTCCAGGACCAGTCGGCGCGGGCGCGCGGCGTCTATGACTTGGAGCAGGGCGGTCATCGTCTCCATCAGGTCCACCTCGGCGGCGTGAAACAGCGTGTGCTGCGTTTCAGCCGTGTGCTGGGCCAGGGGCAGGTACTCGTGGATGGTGACCTCGGACGGGTCCCAGCCGTGCGATTCCGAGGTCGCCCGGAGTTCCTCGGCGCTCTCGGCCAGCGTGATGTAGAGGACATCCTCGCCCCGCGCCCTGCCTTCGCGCAGGAACTGCAGCGCCAGCGTGGTCTTGCCTGTGCCGGGGAAGCCCTGGAGCAGATACAGGCGGTCGCTCGGCAGACCACCCCCCAAAATATCGTCCAGGCCCTCGATGCCCGTCGGCGCACGGCTGCCCGCCGCTGACGGTCCCTCGGCCCGACTTGGGACGTTCGGGCCGTCGGCGCGTGTGGTCTCGATATTCGTCATATGTCCTGATCTACCTGGTTCGCTCGCTCATGGGCGGCGCGGGTTCTGATTCGCCGTCCGCACAGTATCCCCATTTTCAACGCCTGCGCCTCAGTTCCCTTCTTTGCGGCGCGGCCCCCCGATGAGTCGCCGGGGCGAGGCGACGGGCCTCCGTCTTCATTCGGCTGTGCTGCCGGCGCATTTTGGTTCAGTAATCTGGTAAGATACAAGAAAGCACGCACTCCTGGGCCGTTCTTACGGAGCGGTGCCAGCTACCATCATTTGAGCCAAACCTATGATTCCCAATTCACCCGAGTCCCTGGTATCATCAGAGAAAACCGCACGGCTGCGGGCCTCTGAGCGAGTCGAGGGCATCCTCTCCGACCGAATAAAATCGGGAGTGTACAGTGCCGGCAATCCTCTGCCCACCGAGAGGGCGCTGGCCGCCGACCTGCAAGTTCACCGGCGCTCGGTGCGCACGGCTATTGATCACTTGGTCAGGAACGGCTTCGTCTCGCGGCGTCCGAATTGTCGCCCAACAGTTGGTCAGTCACCTGCTGAGACGGAGGGGAAGGGGAGCGGCAAAGTGTCTCCCCGGATCTCGACCTCGAATCTGATCGCCCTGATCATGTGGCATGGGGGCGGGCCGCTGGAACGCGCCGGCACCTCGCAGCAGCGGATCTTCTGGGGCATGAACCAGTTCTTGATGAAGGCCGGGTATCACGCGGTGTTTCTGGACCTGGGCGACCAGATCGGGTCGGAAGCGGAGAACGCGGTGCGGGAGGCCGAGCATCTGCGCTACGTCCGTGACCAGGGCTTCGGCGGGGCGTTGTTCTACCCGTATGCGTACCGTCACAACAGCGAACTGGTCCGGGAAGTCAGTCGGACCGTCCCGCTCGTCCTGCTCGACCGGAGGATCGCCGGTGTGGACGTGGATTTCGTCGGGAGCGAGAATCACGGGGCGATGTTCGAGGCCGCGGAGCATCTGGCCGCGCAGGGGCACCGCCGGATCGCCCACGTGACGCGCAACGAACCCATCCAGTCCGTCCAGGACCGGGTTCAAGGATACCTGGACGCGGTGCGGAGTACGGACGCACCCGACATGGCGGAGATGATCCTGTACGTACCGCCTTACGCCGACGATCGCGCTTGGACCGTCGTGGACGCCGTCTTCCGCCTGCCGGTCGAACTGCGCCCGACAGCGGCGGCCTGTGTGAGCGACTACATGGCGGTCAGCCTCGCGGAGCGCCTCGATCATCTGGGCCTCTCGGTGCCTGGGGACGTGGCGGTGACTGGCTTCGATAACATCGTCTCGACCCTCCCGAACGGCATGGGCCTGACGACAGTGGCGCAGCCCTATGAGGAGATCGGAGAGAAGGCGGTGGAGCTGCTGTTGCGACGGATCAAAGACCGCCACGCGCCGCCGGTGTCCGTGGAGCTGCCGGCACACCTGATCGTGCGGGCGAGCAGCGCGCCCGGAAGTTGATGGGCGATTTGGCTGAGGATTTCACTGTGTCTCCCCAAGAGTTTTAAGGAGTTGAGGAGACGCCTGTCGGGCGCATTTATTGTACCAAAAATGAAAAACATCTTATTGTGTACCAAAACACAAAATAAACCTCGTTAGTGTACCAAAACAATGTCTCGCGCCTCTTGACAGTGGTATAAAATCGTGATACACTAGTGGTACATTCCAGCAAACGGCATCAAACCAGTCTGATGTCGTACCAACGAACCCAACGCACGTTGCCCGTGAATGTGTTGTGGGAAGAGAAAGAGAAGGTCCAACATGCTACACCGTGGTAAGTCCAGCGGCTTCACGCTCATCGAGTTGCTCGTCGTGATCGCCATCATTGCGATCCTCGCCGCCATCCTGTTCCCCGTCTTCGCCAAGGCCCGCGAGAAGGCCCGCCAGATCACCTGCACCTCCAACGAGAAGCAACTTGGGCTGGGCATCATCCAGTACGTCCAGGACAACGACGAGACCTACCCCTGCGGTACAATCTCGACAGCGACCGGCGGCGGCGTCCCGACGCCCGGCGTCGGGACGCCGGGTGCCGGCTACGGCGGGGGGGCCGGCTGGGCCGGCGAGATCTACCCCTATGTCAAGAGTACCGGCGTGTACACGTGCCCGGATGATACCGGCAGCGGCACCGGCCCGATCGTGAGCTACGGCATGAACGAGAACCTGACCTCCGGCGCGGTCGTGGATGGCAACGGTACGCCGATGGGCGGCGCGTTGAAGATCGCTCAGACCAACGCCCCCACCCAGACGGTCCTCCTGGCCGAGACCCACGGGTTCGGCGCTTATACGTCGCCATCCACCCCTGGGGAGAATACCAGCACCGCCATCTCCGGCTTAAACTACCGAGGCGGCGGCACCAACAGTGCCGGCCTGGATTTCTGCGGGACCGCCGGCTCCAACTATGCCATGGGGATCAGGATCGGCCCGTTCGCCCACCCGAACGAGCCGGGGCGGCACACGGACGCCAGCAACTTCTTGCTGGCTGATGGGCACGTGAAGTACATGAAGGCGGCTTACGTCTGCCCCGGCTACATCAACTCCAGTTCTACCGCCGACACAAACCTGACGACCGGAGGCTACTTTGCGTCCGGCACCGGCTTCAGCGGCAACAGCGTCAGCACGGGCGCTCCGTACTACGCCACCTTCAGCCCCACCTAATCAGGACATCCCCTTGCCCCCGCGTTGGTTTCCTGGCCGCCCCGGCTGTTCGCCGGGGCGGCCTAGTCTTTGCTCTCTGTCGCTGTATCGGCCTCCTGTTTTTTCTGTCCCTCAAGAGTCCGTCGCCTCCCCAAACATGATGAAACTCAAATCGCTCCCCCTAGTTGGCGGCCTCGGTCTCGCCTTCTGCTTGCTCGCCCCGCCGATCTGCGCCCAGGACGCCCCCGCACATTCCGTCTGGCTGGACTCGCTGAACCTGAGCAACATGGTCCAGGACTTCGGCAGTCCGCAGGCGAGGGCGTCCGTTGGCGGCACGCCGATCACCCTGGGTTCCAGGGTGTACGCCCACGGCGTCGGCACCCACGCCAACAGCATGTTCCAAGTCCCGCTCGACGGGAAGGCGGAGCGGTTCGAGGCAACGGTAGGGGTGGATGATGAGACGAAGGGGCAGGGTTCCGTGACGTTCAGCATCGTCGTCGACGGGAAGACCCTCGCCCGGACCGGCGTACTGTACGGCGGGGACGCGCCGGAACGGCTCTCCGTCCCGCTGACGGGCGCAAAGAGCCTCGTCCTTCTCGTCGGGGAGGGCAGCGGGAGCCTGAGCTTTGATCACGCCGATTGGGCAGACGCCACGATCACGCTCGCCGACGGCGCAACGGCCCTGCCCCCCATCCCCACCTATGCGCGCACGGTGGATGCCGCCCCCCGCCTCCGCATTGTGCCGGACAGTCCCGTTCCGGCCATCCACGGGGCGCGACAGGTCGGCGCGACGCCGGGGAGACCCTTCCTGTTTCTGATTCCGGCCACCGGTGCGGGGACGCTGCGTTACGGGGCCATGGGCCTGCCCACCGGGCTTGCCCTGGACCCACATACGGGCATCATCACCGGGACACTGCGCAAGGCCGGCACGACACGGGTGATGCTGTTCGTGCGCGGCTCGCAGGGGGTTACCCACCGTCCGTTATCCATCGTCGGGGGCATTCACCGGCTGGCCCTGACGCCGCCGATGGGCTGGAACTCCTGGAACGTCTGGGGGACCTCGGTGGACGACACCAAAGTGCGCGCGGCGGCGGACGAGATGATCGCCTCCGGCCTGTCCCGCCACGGCTTCCAGTATATCAACATTGACGACGGCTGGGAGGGAGGGCGCGACGCGCAGGGCGTCATCCAGACCAACGGGAAGTTTCCCGACATGAAGGGCACGGCGGACTACGTCCATAGCCGGGGCCTGAAGTTCGGCATCTACTCCTCCCCCGGCCCCCAGACCTGCGGCGGCTACATGGGCTCCTATCAGCACGAAGAGCAGGACGCGCAGAGCTACGCCGACTGGGGCGTGGATTATCTGAAGTACGACTGGTGTTCCTACAACGACGTCGTCCACGGCGACCACTCGCTCCCCTCCCTGCAAAAGCCCTATGTTGTCATGCGCCGGGCGCTGGACGGAACCAACCGCGACATCCTTTATTCCCTGTGTCAGTACGGCTGGGGCGACGTGTGGACGTGGGGCGCGAGTCCCGCCATCGGCGGCAATTCCTGGCGCACGACCGATGACATCCAGGATAACTGGGGGAGCCTCCACGCGATCTACGAGGGCCAGGCGGGGCACGAGAAGTACGCCGGGCCGGGCCACTGGAACGACCCGGATATGCTGATGGTGGGGGTCGTCGGCTTCGGGAACACGCACCCGACGCACCTGACACCCAACGAGCAGATACTGCACATCTCCATGTGGTGCCTGCTGTCCGCGCCGCTCTTGATCGGCTGCGACATGACCAAGTTAGACCCGTTCACGCAGGCGCTGCTCTCCAATGACGAGGCGCTGGACATCGACCAGGACCCCCTCGGCCGCCCGGCCAGAAAGGTCAGTGACCAACTGGGCATCGGCGAGGTCTGGGCGAGGCCGCTCTTCGACGGGACGCAGGCTGTCGGCCTCGTCAACCCGAACCCCTGGGCCAGCACTATCACTGTCCACTGGTCCGACCTGGGACTGAAAGGCCCTCAGCCCGTGCGCGACCTGTGGCTGCACCAGGGGGTGGGCACACCCCGGCAACTGTATTCGGCTGAGGTCCCCGCCCACGGCTGCGTGCTCCTGAAAGTCGGACGCCTTGTGGCTGCACGGTGACTCGGCACTACCGCCGTAGAGCTGCCGGCGCGGCTGATCGTGTGTGCGAGTACTACGCCCGGAAGTTAATCACTGATGTTACGCAAGTCATGTGCGTTGTCGCGCCGGGGCGGAGGATAGCCCCGTCTGAACAGCACGTCCTTCGGACGAAAACGGCCCCCACAGGTCTGTTCCTCGTCCGAAGGACGCCTTCCGAGGCGGGGCGATCCTCCGCCCCGCCCAGTTCTGCATAACATCAGTTAATCAGGATCAATCCCCTCAATTTGGTACCAGATACGGTGTACTTTTTGCTGAAAAGGCACTATGCAAGGTGTTTTTGTCCCTTGACAATGGTATAAAATCGTGATACACTGACGGTACATTCCAGAACACAGCATCAGATCAGTCTGATGCCGTACCAACGGACCCAACGCACGTTGCCCGTGAATGTGTTGTGGGAGAAGAAAGAGAAGGTGTCCATCATGTTTCATCGTGGAAAGTCTCAGGGCTTCACGCTGATCGAGTTGCTCGTCGTGATCGCCATCATTGCGATCCTCGCCGCCATCCTGTTCCCCGTCTTCGCCAAGGCCCGCGAGAAGGCCCGCCAGATCTCCTGCGCCTCCAACATGAAGCAGCTCGGGCTTGGGTTCATCCAGTACACCCAGGACAACGACGAGAAGTACCCCGGCTGTAGCACGAGTGCGACTTTTCCGTGGGGCTGGGCCGGCGAGATCTATCCCTACGTTAAGTCTACCGGTGTGTACCGTTGTCCGGATGACAGCACCACAGGAACCACTTCCTACGCCGTCAACCAGGCGCTGTACTATCCCATTAACGGATACTCTGGGCATGCTGCGATTGCGGCGCTGAATTCTCCTGCCGTTACGGTGCTGCTTCTCGAGATCAGCAACAGCCCAGTCTTCGATCTGACCAACGTAAATGAGGCCGCGTCTCCTTGGGCAGACGGCTACGACGGCTCGAATAACATTGCCGGTGGGACAGGGACCGGTTGCAACGGCAACCCCGCTGAGTCCCTGTACCAGACGGGTCTCCTGGGCGGCGGCGTCGCTGCTACCGGCGGCTCGTCGTGTTTCCAGACGACGGGACGGCACACCGATGGGTCGAACTGGCTGCTCAACGATGGACACGTGAAGTACCTGAAGGGTGCCCGCGTCTCGCCGGGCCTGGCCGCGCCAACCTCCACGGCGACCCAAACAGGCAATAATGGTCCGTACAATGCGGACGGCACGGATGCGTTGGGAACAACAGGCCGAGCAATCACCTTCAGTCCCATCTAAGCAGGGCATCCCCTGTGGCCCTAAGAGGACCAATCCCGTTGGTTTCCTGGCCGCCCCGGCTGTTCGCCGGGGCGGCCTACTGATGTTTGGGCTGATCTCAGTACCAGAACACAAACGCGCACACGGGGGCACTCAGGCCCGAGCGGGTACCCGCCCGCCGGGTGTGCCTCAACACGCTGTAGGCACTTACTCCAAGCGACTGAAATGGCTCCAAAACAGTCGCTGTGTTGCGCAGTAATGTACCAAAAGAGTTTCTTCCGCTACTTGACACTGGTACAGGACTGTGATATACTGATGGTACATTCCGGCAAAGGCACGTAAAACGATATGGTGCCCGCGTGTTGATGCGTCCATCATACGTCGCCTACGAATTATTATCTTAAGAAAGAGAAGGTGTCCATCATGTTTCATCGTGGAAAGTCTCAGGGCTTCACGCTGATCGAGTTGCTCGTCGTGATCGCCATCATTGCGATCCTCGCCGCCATCCTGTTCCCCGTCTTCGCCAAGGCCCGCGAGAAGGCCCGCCAGATCACCTGCGCTTCCAACGAGAAGCAGCTTGGGCTTGGGTTCCTGCAGTATACACAGGACTATGATGAGTCGTTGCCGACGACGCATTTTGGGAATCCGCAAGGCTGGGCCGGGCAGATCTACCCCTACGTCAAGAGCACCGGGATCTACAAATGCCCAGACGATCCGACTCAGCCTGTTACCAGCGGCGGTGTGACGGCGGTCCCCGTCTCATACTCCCTCAATGGTGCCCTGCAGGGACCCGGAAACAGCGGCATGCTATTGCCTATCTTCGTAGCTCCCGCTAGCACCATCTTGCTCCTGGAGACGATCGGCAGCGTCGTGGTTGTAACTCAGCCGGACGAGGGCTCAGCCAACTACACGACCGATCCTGTCGGCGGATGGCTCTCGCCGACCGCCGACGGGGAATACGTCGGCGGCAAATGGGGCGGCGGCAGCCAGACCTACGTCACCGGCGTGATGGGAGGGCCCAATGGCCCAATGGCAACGCGGAATATCACGAGCGTTGCCGTACACACCGACGGGGCGAACTACCTGGCGGCAGACGGCCACGTCAAATACCTCAAGCCTGGGCAGGTCTCCTGCGGCTGGCAAGCCTACAGCCCAACAGCGCCTGAGAACACCCATGAAGCGGCGGCCGTCGGCTCGATGTCCATCGACACGGCAGGAACCATCAAAGCACAATTGACGACCAGCCCGTTTTAAGCCGCAATACCGATGCCGCCGGCTTCCCGTCACACTGAGTCAGCAGGTCGAGGCGAGCCATCACAGGCGACGCCTGTCCGACAGAAATGAGCATCCGTAGGAGGAGAACACGATCTTCTCCTACGGATGCTTTCTGGAGCGGTTTGATGCTGATCGGCCAAATCCGCTTTCGCCCGATGCTGGGAGGGACGCCGTGGTTTCCAGCGGCGTATTCCTTCTCATTCCGCAAGCGAAAAGTGAAAGTGAGATGAGGCGAAACCGCATATGACTTACCGGATGCACCACTAAGTATGTTCTACGCTGACCTCAAGGACAAGCCCGAAGGCCCGTTCAAGCGACTGACCGGGGTGCGCCCGGCCACCTTCTGAGAGATGTGCGAGGCCCTGAAGGGGCATCTTACTGGGGCGGGCGCAAGCCCATGCCCTGCCTGCAAGACCGGCTCCTGATGGCGCTTCTGTACTGGCGCAAGTACCGCACGGGGGCGTACATAGGCCAGACCTACGGCGTCAGCGAGTCCACCGTCAGCCGCACATCCGCGCGGCGAGGCCGCACTGCTTCGCTCGGGCACCCTCCGCCTGCTAGGCAAAAAGACCTTGATAAAGAGCGACAAAGGCGGCGATGACGATGAGCCCGCGCCGATCCGTCATCAGCGGGTTGTCGGACGCGCCGTGAAAAAGGAGACCGTTTGATGAGACGCCGCGAATTCCTTCAACTCAGTCTGGGGGGCATCGCCGCCGCCAGCTTTCCACTGATGACCGAGAGGGGCGCACGGGGCGCGGACAGAGTACAGGCGTCACTCTGGTCTCTGTCGCCCAGGCGGGTGGAGCTGCTCGACGCCGACTGGCGATTCCGGGCGGAGCCGGCGGTGCATTTTGAGACCAATGTCGGCGATTGGGTCTGGACACCGGGGACCGCCGACCAGGCGGCCGCGATGACCGCCCCCGGCCTGGACACCAGCGGCCCCGCCTGGAAGCAGACGATCCCCGGAGTGCCCACGCTGGCGGAGAGCAGCGGAGGGTGGTACCGCGCGGTCCTTCCGGACATCGCCGGGCCGGGCCGGACGGTCCACTTCGAGTCGGTGGACGACAACGGCACGGTCTACCTCAACGGACAGGCATTGACCACGCATAACGGCTGGGACAGCGCGTTCGAGGCTACCCTCGATGCGGCGTGGCGTGACGGCGGGCCGAACGTGCTGGCCGTCTTCGTGCAGAACATCGGCGGGCCGGGCGGGATCATGGGACCAGTCACCGTGGGAAGGGTGGCTCCCCCTGGTGATTTCTCCTCCCTCGCGTTCCGCGACACGGACTGGCGGACCGTGCATCTGCCGCACGACTACGTGGTGGAGGGCGCGTTCGACTCAAGCCTGAACGTCGGCCACGGGGCGCTGCCCGTCACCGCCGCTTGGTACCGGAAACACTTTGAGGTGCCGGCGTCCGACCGAGGCAAGAGCGTCTGGCTGTACTTCGAGGGCGTGTTCCGCAACGCCGTGGTATACGTCAACGGCAAGAGGCTGTATTTCCAGGACGACGGGTACGACCCGTTCCACGTGGACATCGCGGACGCCCTCGACTATGGCGGCCAGAACGTCATTGCGGTCTATGTGGATCCGCGCGGCGGCGAGGGCTGGTGGTACGAAGGGGGCGGCATCTACCGCCATGTCTGGCTGAACGTCGCCGACCCCCTCCACGTCATCCCCTGGGGCGTCTACGTCACGAGCGACGTGCAGAACGTCCTGACCTCCCCCTCCGCCGCGCTGACGATCCGCACACACCTGACAAACGCCGGGACCGCCGACAGGACCATCACCCTCCACACGGACATCGTCGCGCCCAATGGGTCGGTGGCGGCGACGGCGGAAAGTACGCACTTGGTCCCCGTCGGTGGCGACCAGGAGGTCGTGCAAAATGCGAACCTCCCGTCGGCGGCCCTGTGGTCATTGGAGACCCGGAATCTGTACCAGGCGCTCACGACGGTCTCCTCGTCGGGGACGGTCATTGACCGGTTCCAGCAGCGGTTCGGCATCCGAACGCAGCGATTCGACCCCGACCAGGGCTTCTTCCTCAACGAGAAGCCGGTGAAACTGCAAGGGACGTGCAACCACCAGGACTTCGTCGGCGTCGGCATCGGGATGCCGGACAGCATCCTGTACTGGCGGATGCAGCGGCTCAAAGACCAACTCGGCTGCAACGCCATCCGCTGCTCGCACAACCCGATGGCCCCGGCGATGTACGACGCCTGCGACGAGCTGGGGCTGCTCGTCATGGATGAGACGCGCCACCCCGGCGACGCGGTCGAGACCAAGGCCTCCACTGCGTCCACCTACAGCCATACGGACCACATCGAAAAGATGGTCCGGCGCGACCGTAGTCACCCGTCCGTAATCATGTGGTCCATGGCGAATGAGGAGTGGGGCATCCAGGGCGACCCCTACGGCGCGAAGATGCTCAGCGCCCTGATGGCTGCCGTTCACAAGCACGACACGACACGGCCCGTGACCACGGCGACCAATATGGGGGTCGGCAACGGCTGGCTCGTCGGTTTCGGATCCGTGGAGGATCTGCTCGGCGTCAACTACAACTACGGGGACTACGACTGGCTGCATACGCAGTACCCGCAGAAGCCCATCTTTGGCAGTGAGACCGCCAGCGACGTGACCTGTCGCGGCATCTACGCGACCGACGCTGCAGCGGGACACATCACCAGCTACAAATCGCCGGAAGGCTCCTGGCAGCCGTTGGCGACGCGCCCGTTCGTCGCGGGCGGCTTTGCCTGGACCGGGTTCGACTACCGGGGCGAGCCGTCGCCGTACCCGTGGCCGGAGATCAGTTCCAACTTCGGCCTGCTGGACCTGTGCGGCTTCCCGAAAGACGATGCCTACTACTACAGGGCGTGGTGGAAACAGGAGGAGCCTCTCGTACACATCTTCCCGCACTGGAACTGGGCCGGGAAAGAAGGGCAGACGGTCCCTATCTGGTGCTTCAGCAACTGCGACCGGGTCGAGCTGTTCGTGAACGGCGTCAGCCAAGGCGCGCAGGATATGCCCCAGTTCGGACATGTCCAGTGGGACCAGGTCGTCTATCAGCCGGGGGCGCTCATGGTCGTCGGCTCCCGCGCCGGGCAGAGCGTGGCGACGGAGACCGTGGAGACAACGGGCGCTCCTGCGGCTGTCCGCCTGTCCGCCGTCCGTAGCCTTCTGACTGCTGACGGCGAGGATACCCTGCCTGTTTCGGTCGAGATCGTGGACACGCAGGGCCGAGTCGTGCCGACGGCTGGCAATCTGGTGACTTTCTCCGTCCATGGTGCCGGTGTGAACGCTGGCGTCGGCAACGGCGACCCGGCCAGCCACGAACTCAACCAGGCCAACACCCGCAGCGCCTTCAACGGCCTCTGCATGGTGCTGGTGAAGGCGGCGGCCAAAGGCGGCGAGATCACCCTCGAGGCTTCCTCCCCAGGATTGACAGGAGCAGAGTTGAGCTTGAGGGCGACGTAAGGCGTGATAAAACACCAGGGTCATTCCGTTCCCGCTCCGGGGGTATGAAACCTCCGGCATTGGAAAGCAAGCGTCCTTCGGACGCAAGACTTCGCCCGAAGGGCGGTTGCACTTTCAGGCCGGGTCGTTCATCGGCCCGAACGCCAATACGAGAATTGAATGACCTGGATAATACACCCAGGAAGGAGGAAAGACGGGGAAAAATTGGGCAGCCGGCCTCAAACTTGTTGTCCATCCTGTTGTCCTGTGCTGGAACCGCAGCAATGTTGTGACCGAGAGGTCAGTGCTGACTAGAGAGGAGATCACGTCAATGAAGAAGATCGAGTCACCGATGAATGCAAGGGCCGTGGCCCTGACCGGGCTGATGGCCTTGCTCGTAGTTCTGGGCTGCGGCTTGCCGCAGCGCGCGTCGGCCATCGGGGCGGGGGACGCCGACACGGCGTTCAATGCCTTCAACGCAGCCTACCTGGTCTCATCGGGCGGGCAGACCTATTACACACACAGCCTGAGCAATCGGTCCAACGACGGCACGTGGACCGAGGCCCTGAGCATTCAAGGCGCGGAAGACGCCTACGAGCGGGCCGGGACGCCGGCAGATCAAACATTGGTCAACAACCTGTGTTCGACCTTCCTCTCCCTCAACCCGGCCCCCTGGTCCTGGGACGGTTACAACGATGACATCGGCTGGGACTCGTTGGTGTTGATCCGTGGGTACCAGATGACCGGCAATACCTCCCTTCTCAATGCGGCCGAGTCGGGCTTCAACTTCGCCTTCAACCGGGGGTGGGACACCCAGTACAACGGCGGCGGCATCTGGGAGCAGCAACCGAACATGACGCCCGCAGGTCAGACCGTTGACAAGGAAGCCCTGTCCAACGACAGCCTCTGCCAGACGGCGTTGATGATCTATCAGAGTACCGGGAACACGACCTACCTGAATGACGCGGAAGAGATCTACAACTGGGTGTGGGGCCACATTTTCAACCCAGGCACAGGCCAGGTCTATACGGGCGTCACTCCCAATGGGGCGGTCAACACGGGTACCGCCCTCTATAACCAGGGCACTTTTATTGACGTGGCCGCCCTGCTCTACAAGATCACCGGCAACGGCAACTATTTGCGGGACGCCCAGAACGCGGTCGCCTTCGCGCAGAACAACCTGCTGGTCAACGGCATCTGCAGCAACGGCGCATCGTATCTGAACACGTGGGCCCCTGAGTTTGCGCGGGGACTGGGTCATCTCGTCCGATGGAACCCGTCGCTGCTGAACACCTACTACACGTTCATGACGAACAACGCCAACGCCGCCTGGGCCTGCCGCCGCACCGATAGGAACGTCTCGTGGAACGCCTGGACCCAGCAGACGCCGACGACGACCGACGTTTTGGCGAACTGGGATGTCGGCATGGTCGCCATGCTGCAGTTCACCCCGCCGATCAACAACCCCATTTATGGGACGCACACCATCAGCAACCAGCTCACCGGCATGGCCATTGACAATGCCGGCAGCACCACCCAGAACACCGGGATCGTCCAGTGGGGCTGGAACGGCGGACCAACACAAAGGTGGACCTTCACGCAGAACTCGGACACCTCCTGGAACATCGTCAGCGCCGTCAGCGGCATGGCCCTGGACGATCCCGGTTACTCGACGATGAACAAGACGCAGATGATCCAATGGCCCGATTCCTTCGGTTCCAATCAAAGGTGGTGGGTGGACCAGCAGCCGGACGGCAGCTACAAGATCTGGAACCAGTACAGCAGCCTGGCGCTGGACGGCTCCAGTTCCGTAACGAATGACTTTCCGTTGATCCAATGGGGTTGGAATGGCCAGAGCCAGCAGCGCTGGATTCTGCAATAGCGGCCCTGACGGTGCCGCCCGGCCGACGGGCGGCACCGAAACGGCTACGTTCCGTCCGAAGGAGGTCACGATGATTATTTCGTTTTTGAGAGTTTCTCTCGCAACGGCTCTCCTGGGCGTCCTGCTGATGCTGCAAGGGGGCGAGGCACACGCGCAGAGCGCGGGCCTGCGGCTGATGCCGCTGGGCGACTCGATCACCGCCGGCTACCGCAGCTCCACCGGCGTCGGCTACCGGGGGCCGCTGTGGAAGGAGCTGGTCGACCAGGGCGACGCCCTGGACTTCGTCGGCTCACAGCGCGGCGGCGTGATGTTCGACCCCGACAACGAGGGCTACTACGGTTACCGGATTGACCAGATCGCCGGTCTGGTCAATGGCGAGCTGGCCCTCTACCAGCCCAACGTCGTCCTGCTGGACGCCGGCATCAACGACCTGGGCCAGAACTACCAGGTGTCCACCGCCCCGGCCCGGCTGGCGTCGCTGATCGACCAGATCACTGCCGCCGACCCCGGCGTGACCGTGCTGGTGGCGCAGCTGATCCCCAACACGACGGCCTGGGTCGAGGCCGACGTTGTGGCCTTCAACGCCCAGCTTCCGGGGATTGTGCAGGCGCGGGTGAACGCGGGCAAGCACGTCTCCCTGGTCAACATGGGCGCGCTGACGACGGCTGATTTGAGCGACGGCCTGCACCCGAACGACGGCGGCTATCAGAAGATGGCCGACGCCTGGGACGCGGGCGTCCAGCAGGTTATCGCCAACGGGTGGGTCGCCCCCATCAACTTCGCGGGCGTGTTCGAGATACAGAACGCCTACAGCGGCTTGGCGCTGGACGTCTCCGGCGGCTCTATGTCCAACGGTGCTACCATCCTCCAGTGGCCGTATCAGGGCAACTCCAACCAGTTGTGGAACTTCATCCCGACCAGCGGCGGCTACTACCAGATCAAGAACGCGAACAGCGCCTTGGACGTGAATGTGACCGGCGCTTCGACGGCGAACGGAGCCGCCATTGTCCAGTGGCCGTTCGGCTCAGGGGGCAACGACCAGTGGCTGCCGGTGCGGATCGCCGACGGCTCCTACGTTTTCTACAACCGCGTCAGTGGGCTGCTGCTGGACGATCCTGGTGGCACGACCTGGGGTGTGCAATTCGACCAGTGGGGGGCGAACGGCGGGTCCAACCAGAAGTTCTGGGTGATCGGGAAGGTGATCGGGAATTAGGCCGCCGACCGACACCGCTGTTCAACAAGTAAGGGGAGACATTTGAACCATTCCAAACTCTCGCGCCGCGCGCTGCTTCAACTGGCGGCGGGCGCGTCAACGGCGGCGTTAGCGGGCCACTTCTCGGCGGCGTGGGGACAACCTCACTCGGGGGGCGGCGACTCCGCTCTGTTCCAAAACCCGCTCTTCGCCGGCGACCATCCCGACCCCACCATCCTCCGCGTGGGCGGGGATTTCTACATGACCCACACGTCCTATATTGACGCGCCCGGACTGGTGGTCTGGCACTCGCGCGATCTGGTGAACTGGGTGCCTATTTCACACGTGTTCAATGACACCTATAACCCCCAGTCGGAAATCTGGTCGCCGGACCTTGTCGAGCATGAGGGGCGCTACTTCATTTATTTCCCGATGGGCGGCATTTTTGTCGTTTATGCAGAAAACCCCAAAGGACCCTGGAGCGCGCCGATTGATCTAAAGATCAACGACATTGACCCCGGCCATGTGGTCGGGCCGGACGGGAAACGCTACCTGTACACCGCCGGGGGCCACGTCATCGGATTAAGCCCGGATGGTCTGTCAACGGTCGGGGAACAAAGCAAAGTTTATGACGGCTGGGTTTTCCCCAGCGACTGGCAAACGCAGGGCGTCTGGTTGGAAAGCCCGAAGCTGACGAATCGGGGCGAATACTACTATCTGATCTGCGCCGAGGGGGGAACCGCCGGGCCGCCGACGAGTCACATGGCCGTCGTCGCGCGCTCAACATCGCCGCTCGGTCCGTGGGAGAACTCGCCGCATAACCCGTTGATTCACACCTACAGCGCGGATGAGGAATGGTGGTCCGTCGGGCATGGCACCCTGGTTTCCACACCGGATGACCGTTGGTATTTCGTTTACCACGGCTACCGGAACGGTTTCGAGACCCTGGGACGTAATACACTGATGGAGCCGGTCAAGTGGACGGCGGACGGCTGGCCGTATGCGCCGCTGGGGGCCAAGCGCGCCCTGCCCATGCCCGCCCCGATGGGCGTGGCGCAGCGCCCGATGATCGCGCTCTCGGACGATTTCAAAGCGCCCGCCCTGAAGGCAACCTGGAGCGCATGGGACGAGACCGACATGAGCCGCTTCCAGGTGGGGCGCGGCGCGCTCACGATCCGCGCCAAGGGCGACGCGCCCGGCCAGAGTTCGCCGCTCACCGTCATGGCGCGTGACCCGAGCTACGAGGTGCTAGTCGCGGCGACGCCGCAAAACGACTGCGGCGCGGCGATGGGCCTGTTTTACAACCCCGACAACTGGCTGTTCGCCGAACTCAAGAGCGGCCAACTGAGCGTTTACGGGGCGAAACAGATGCTGGCGAGTCGCGCCTGGCAGGGGAACACGGCGCACTTGAAAATCATCAACCTCCGCAATCGTGTCCAGTTTCTGGCCGGCGAAGATGGGCAGGACTGGCAAAGCCTGGTCGCCGACTTCGATGCGTCGGGCTTCAACAACAACGCGCTGGGCGGGTTCAAGTCACTGCGGCTGGCCCTGGCGGCGAGCGGATCGGGCGAGGCGCGCTTCACCAATTTTCGTTATCACACCTTGTAAGACATCTGAAAGGCACCCATGAAGTTTCAGCACTTCCCGTTTTTTCTTCCATCGCTCTTGGCCGCACTCGCGGTCCCCGCATTCGCGCAGGACACCGGGCGCGTCTCGCCCGCGTCGCTGCCGCTGCCGCTGCCGAGTGTCGCGCCCATGCCGCCGGACCAGCTCCGCGCCCATAACCCCGACAACCTGCCGATGACCGGCGACTGGCGGTTTCACCTCACGTATGGACGGATCGAGGCGGGGCAGTTCCATCTGAGCGCGCCCGTCTCGCACGACGTGACGGCCTCGACCAGCCAGACCGAGAACCCGCCCCAGGACGCCTTCGACGGCGACAGTGACACGCGCTGGTGCGCCACCGGTGCCGCCTACCCGCAGTGGCTGCAGGCGGACCTCGGAAAAACGCGGCACGTCTCCGGCGCAAGCCTCGCCTGGGAGTTCCCTGGAGACCACTATGCGTACCGCATTGAGGGGCGTAACCAGGGTGGGGAATGGAAAACTCTGGCGGATGCGACCGCCGCTCCGGGGGTCGGCGATGGCCCGGTCACACTGACGCCCGCCGATGTCCGTTATGTCCGCATCACGGTGACCGACAATCCCAGTGCGCATTGGGCCTCGTTGCGGGAATTCCAGATCAAAATTACCGAGAATGGACGGCAAGTGACCTGGCAGCCCCCCGCCCCGCCGCCCGTCAGTGGTGACGTGTCCGTGGCGGTGCGGGACGCCTTCGCCACGCCCAGCTACAATGATGCGGCATGGCACATCGAGAGGGTGCCCTTCAACTGGGAAGTGGCCGGTTATTCCCTGCCGACCTACGATGCTGTGGACAACACGGTCGGCCTGTACCGGCGCTACGTCACCATCCCGGCGGCGTGGGCGGGCCGGCGCATTTACTGGCATTTCGACGGAGCCTTTGACGGCACGGAAGTGTTTGTCAATGGACAAAAGGCCGGATACCACGAGAGCGGCTACACGGCCTGGGAGATTGACCTGACGGGTCTCGTCCATGCCGGTCAGCGGAACTTGTTCGCCCTGCGCGTCTCCAAGACCGTCCCTTCGTTTGACGCCGATACCGGCGATTTTCAGTCGCTGGGCGGCATCTACCGGGACACTTCCCTGATCGCCGTGCCGCAGACGCACGTTGCCGACATCACTGTTCGGACACCGCTCGCCGCGAACTACAAAGACGCCACCCTGTTCACCCAGTTGAGCATCCAGGGGACACCGGGCCAGGCAGTCACGGTGACCGGCAAACTGATGCACAGTGACGGGCATCCGGCGGGAGTAAGCGTTGTCGGCTCGGGCCGCATTCAGTCCGATGGGACAGGCCAGATCACGATGAGCGCCCCAGTGAAAGCGCCCGCCCTCTGGTCGGCGGAGAAGCCAAACCTGTACTATGTGGTCTTCTCGATGACCGGCAATGGCAAACCGATCGAGAGAGTCGAGCAGCGGTTCGGGTTCCGACAGATCGAGATCAAGAACAACGTCGTCCTGTGGAACGGGATGCCCATTAAATGCACCGGCGTCTGTCGGCACGACTTCTGGGCCGACAAAGGCTTCGCCTTGACCGAGGCGGACTGGGTCAAGGACATCACGATGATGAAGGCCGCCAACATCAACGCCGTCCGCACCAGTCACTACAACCACGCGCAACGCTTCCTGGAGCTGTGCGACGAGAAGGGCCTTTACATCCTCGACGAAGTTCCCTACTGCTGGATCAACGACCAGGTCAAGGACCCGAACTACGCCCCGTATCTCTTGCAGCGCGCCCAGGAGACCCTGGCGCGGGACAAGAACCGCCCCTGCGTCCTGGCCTGGAGCCTCGGCAACGAGAATCCCAACGGCATCGATTCGCAGATGGTCATGGACCTGGTCAAGAAGACGGACCCGACCCGGCCCGCCTTCGTCTCCGGGCAGGACCCCGGCTCAATCAAAGGCCAGGACTGGCTGGACAACCACTATCCCGGCCCCGATTCGATAGACCGTTTCGCCGCCGACACGAGATGGGGCACGAACCTCACCGAGCACCCGCACACGTTCTACGAGAAGGAGGCTCAGGACTACGACCCCGGCATGTCTGATCTTTGGTCCGAGGCGCTGATCAGGACCTGGGACAAACTGTGGAAGGACCCGACCATCCTCGGCTCATTCATCTGGGAATGGCAGAGCCAGGGCATCGCCGACAAGAACGACGACACGACGACCGACTTCTGGTATGGCCCGGATCATCTGCGCCAGGAGAACAACAAGGGAATCGTCAGCGCCTACCGCGTACCCAAGGCCGAATGGTGGATTGTCAAGAGCGTCTACAGCCCGGTCGTCGTCGCAGCGCGCACGGTCAGTCCGGCGGACGGCGCCTGCGTGGTCCCGCTCACGAACCACTATTCGTTCACGGACCTCAAAGAAGTGACCTGCCGCTGGACGGCACTCGGAGCGAACGGGAAACTCCAAAGCGGCGTCGCCCATATCGCCTGTGCGCCGATGCAGTCCACCACAGCCTCGTTCCCCGCCCCAGTCGGCATGACCACGCTTCGGCTGGAGTTTCTCCACCCGGACGGAACATCGATCATCGCCTACAACCTCGCCGTGGCCGGCACTCCGCTTCCAGCCCCGCCGGCGGCGCTGGCGGCAGGCGACGCCTTGACCACGCAGGAGGGACCGGACACGCTCTCGCTCCGCGATTCAGGCCAGCAGATCACGTTTGACAAGCACACCGGAACCATCCTGTCCTGGCGCGTCAACGGCCAAGACAGGCTTGTGGGCGGCCCGACGCTGAACTTGGGGGAGGCGAAGGCCGGGAATGAACAGGGGATGTACTCCGCCAAGCAGCCACCGGCCACGACAAATGCGCAAGTGCTGGCCGCGCCGCAGCCCGATGGCAGCGTCCAGGTGTCCACGACAAGCGATGTTCTCACCGGGCCGGGGGGAACGCCCCTCGGAACCCTCGACTGCACATACGATATCACGCCAAGTGCCGAGATGACAGTCAGTTGGACCCTGAATTGGACCGCGCCCGACATCGGGCTGTGGGAAGAAGGGGTCAAGTTCGCCCTGCCGCCCAGCATGGCCCGGATGTCGTGGCTGCGCGACTCGTACTTCACCGACTATCCGCCCGGACACCTGGGCGAGCCGACGGGCAGCGCGCAGGCGGGCGACATCCTGTTCCGCGCCTCCAAGCGCAGCCTGCATTGGCTGACGCTCTCGGACGCGGGCGGGACGGGGGTTGCCCTTCTGTCGGCGGAGGACGTTCCCCTCGTGGGCCGCGGCGGCACGACCGGGACCGGAATCACTCTTTTCGCCAGCCGGGAAGTCGCCGGCGACCATGGCCTCAGCGGCTCCTGGGTGGCCGACCACGCGATCCACGCGGTCCAGGGGAAGGCTCTCTCCGGTTCCTTCACTCTGCGCGCCTTCAATGCGCCCGGCCTGACCGCCGCCGCACCGCTCGACAACCCGTTGAAAAGGCAATTGATCCCTTGAAAACACGCAAAACCACACCGCGTCAACTGTTCGGCCTCGCGCTGGCGGCGAACGCCCTGATCGTGGCGGGAGGGACGATCTGTCCCGGCGTCAGCCGCCCGGCTCTGGCGCAGGCCGCCGTGAAAACGACCTATCCGCTGCCGGACGCTCCCCTGCCGGCGAATGCGAACGCGGCTCAGGAGATCAATGCGTTCTGGGAGGCCGATCAGAAGCAGAGGCCACCTAGCGGCGCGGTGCTGTTCATGGGGAGTTCGAGCGTCAGGCTGTGGGCGACTCTGGCGCAGGACTTCCCGGACGTACCGGTGATCAACCGGGGGTTTGGCGGCTCGCTCATTCAAGACAGCACGCAATACGCGGACCGCATCGCCCTCCCCTACGATCCGAAAATCATCATCATGTTCGCGGGGACCAACGACCTGGCCTATGGCAACAAGAGTCCTCAGCAGGTCCTCCAGGAATACGAGGACTTTGTCGCCAGAATCCACTCGGCGCTGCCGGACACGCGCATCGCCTTCATCTCGATCAGCCCCACGGTCGCCCGCTGGGGTAACGAAGCCAAGATCCTGGAAACGAACCATCTCATCCAGGAGTTCACCCTCCAAAACAACTCCAACTCCGAGAAGCTGGACTTCATTGACACGCACTCCCAACTGCTGACTGCCGATGGTCAGCCGCAGCCCAGTCTGTTGAGGGCGGACGGGCTGCATTTCAACGCCGAGGGCTACAAAGTCTTTACGGCCATTGTCAAGCCGCGAATAATGGCCCTGGCCGCCATGGACGGCGTGGCGCGCTTGAACGCGCCACAGGCCGCCCCGACGCCCCACACGGAAAATTGACGCAAACGGTCGGTTGAACAGAAGCGCAGACTTTGACAAACGGATCGGCCTGCGGGTAGAGAGTAGTCATGCCTTGTCATCAACACAAAAACGTATCCCGGCTCGCGGTGCTGCTCTGCCTGCTTACGGCGCTGTCCGGCCTGCCCGCGCGGGCCGACTACCGCCAGAAGGCCGAGGAGCAGACAGACTACATCCAGTCCCACTTCTATGACCCGGCGGCCAAAAAGTACCATGACACCTACCCCGTCAACCCCCAGGGCCTGCCCTGGACCGTGATGTGGGGCAACGGGGTGCAGTGGCGCGTGCTGGTGGAGGCCACGCAGGCGGACCCGGCCAAATATCGGCCCGTGCTGGACGCCTTCGCCCAGGGCCTGCGCGAGTACTGGGACCCGCAGCCTAAAGGCTCCCCGCCCGGCTTCAACGCCTACTGCTCCGGTCCGGGCGGGGACGACAAGTACTACGACGACAACGCCTGGATGGTGCTGGGATATTTGGAAGCCTACAACGTGACCCACGACCCGCAGGACCTCCAGTGGGCGCGGGAGACGCAGGCGTTCGTCCTCAGCGGCTGGGACGGGACCCTGGGCGGGGGCATCTTCTGGAGCCTCAAGCACCGGAGCAAGAACACCTGCGTCAACGCCCCGGCGGCCGTGGGCGCGCTGCGGCTGGCCGCGCTCGGCGACCAAGACCAGCGGGACTGGGGGCCGCGCATCGCCGCCTGGACGGACAGCACCCTGGAGGACGACAAGGGGCTCTACTGGGACAACATCGCCGTGGACGGCACGATCACCAAGTGGGAGTTCACCTACAACACCGGTCTGATGATCGAGGCGGACGTCCTGCTGGCGCAGACGCGGGGGGACCGCCCGGCGATGCGCCGGGCGGAGCGGAGCGCGGACGCGGCCATCGCCGCCTGGCAGGACCCCAAGACCGGCGCGTTCAACAACAACGCTGACTTCACGCACCTGCTCTGCGAGGCGCTGATCCAGCTGTACCAGGCGGATCACAACGTCGCCTATCTGGACGCTGTCCGCCGCTACGCCGCGTTCGGCTCCCGGTACGTCCGCGACGCGCAGGGCGGCGGCTACTGGAACGACTGGAAGGTGGAGAGCCATGCGCCCGATGAGCCCAAGGCGCTGCTGCAGGAGGCCTCCGACGCGCGCCTGTTCTGGCTGCTCGCGCCCTACCCGGACGGGGACCAGCTGGCGGCGAGCGCGTACCGCGCCCTGGGCGCGGGCCGCCTCGCCGCTGCGCAGGACCTGCTGCAGCAGGCCGCCGACAGCGACACCGAGGCCGTGGAGCCGCGCTACCACCTCTGGCGGCTGCTCCTGCGTGAACACAAGGGGGCCGAGGCCGCCGCGCAGGAGCAGAGGCTGGTCGCCATGAGCGCCGACCCGAAGCTGAGTGCGCGCCTGACGGCCCTGGGGTGGGTGCCCCCATCCGCCACGCCCCCGAATTCCCTCTTAAGGTAGTCTCACCGGAAGCCCACGTCACCCTTCCAAGGACCCACGGAAACAGCGATCATGGCCCTCAGGCGGCATCCCCAGTCATCGGAGCCGGGCGCGGAGTCGCCCGCGCCGGAAGCGCCCCCACGCCCGTTCCCCTGGCGGGCGATGCTCCTCGGCGTCCTGCTGATCCCGGTCAACGTGTTCTGGATCACGGTCGTAGACATCCGCTGGTACGGGCTGGACAGCACGGACCTGCCGCTGTTCATCACGCCGGTCTTCTTCCTGCTCGGCCTGGTCCTGCTCAACCTCGCCTGGCGCAGATTCGCCCCCCGCGCGGGCCGGCCGCTGCGGCAGGAGGAACTCCTGCTGGTCTACGTCATGCTGGTCGCCTCCTGCACCTTCGCCGGGGAGGACACGCTGCAGAACCTCTTCGGCACCATCGGACACCCCTACTGGTTCGCCGACCAGCAGAACCGGTGGCAGTCCCTCTTCTTCCGGTTCCTGCCGCCCTGGCTGCTCGTGACCGATCATCACGCGCTGAGGGGCTTCTACGAGGGCGGCGTCAACATCTACGCGCCCGACGGGCGGCGCTACCTGATGCCCTGGCTCGTGCCGCTGGCCGTCTGGGGCGCGTTCTTCGTGACCCTGGCGGGGATGTACCTGTGCCTGACGATCCTGATCCGGCGGGCGTGGATCGAGAACGAGCGGCTGACCTTCCCGCTGGTGCAGCTGCCCGTGGCGATGACGGCCGACGACGCCGGGCCGGCGTTCTTCGGCAACCCCCGGATGTGGGCGGGCTTCGGCATCGCCTTCGCCATCTCCGCCCTGAACGGCGTCCATATGCTGCTGCCGTCGTTCCCGACGGTCAACGTCAAGCTCTTCCCCCTCGACTCCTGGTTCACCGCGCCCCCCTGGAACGCCATCGGGTCCACGCAGTCCTCCTTCTACCCCTTCATGATCGGCCTCGCCTACTTCATGCCGCTGGACCTGTCGTTCTCGTGCTGGTTCTTCTATGTGCTGGCGCGCGTCTTCCGCGTCACCGGCGCGGCCTACGGGTGGGACGCCGACGCGAGCGGCTTCCCGTTCTTCGGCGAGCAGGCGACGGGGGCGTGGCTGGGCCTGGGGCTGATGCTGGTCTACGCGGGCCGCTCCTACTGGCGCTCCGTGTTCCGGGCCGCGTGGGACGGCCCCCGGTCGGCGGACCCGGCGGAGGCGCGGCGCTACCGGTACGCCCTCGGCGGGCTGGCCGCCGGCGGCCTGCTGCTGGCCGTGTTCTCGGCCCTGATCGGCCTGAGCGGCTGGGTGGCCCTGGCCTTCTTCGGCGTCGTCTTCCTGCTCGGATTCGTCATCACGCGGGTGCGGGCGGAGTTCGGCTCGCCGCACGAGATCGTCTGGGTGAACCCGGACCAGGTGCTGGTGACAATACTTGGCACGAACGCCCTGGGGGCGCAGAACCTGTCCGTGCTGTCCGTCCTCTACTGGTTCAACCGGGGCTACCGCAACCACCCGATGCCGAATCAGCTGGAGGCGTTCAAGATGCTGGAGGGGCGGCCCAGGGTGCGCTTCGGCGGCATCGTCGGGGCGCTCTGCCTGGCGTTCGCCGTCAGCCTCCCGGCGACGTACTGGGCGAACCTGCACGTCACCTACCTCGCGGGCGCGGGGGCGAAGGCGCTGGGGTTCAAGTCCTGGGTGGGCTGGGAGACCTACAACCGCCTCCAGTCCTGGCTGACCCAGCCGGTGCCGCCCGCCTCGACGGGCCTGCGCTACATCGCCGGGGGCTTCGTGCTGACGGTGATCCTGGCGGTGCTGCGCGCCCGGTTCGTCTGGTGGCCCTTCCACCCGGCGGGCTACGCGCTGGCGCTGTCCTACGCGATGGAATACTTCTGGCTGCCGGTGTTCATCGCCTGGCTCCTGAAGACCAGCATCATCCGCATCGGCGGCGCCAAGCTCTACCGCCTCGCCGTTCCCTTCTTCCTGGGCCTGGTGTTGGGCGACTACACCGCCGGCTCCCTGTGGGCGCTCCTGGGCTGCGCACTCCACGTCCCGACATACAAAATCTTCCTTTGAGGGCATACTTGAGTCTGATTTGGCACCAGACGACTTTGTGTGGGACCAAAATAACGGTGCATAACCAATTGACAAATGCTCCAAATCGTGATATATTGTAGCGGTCTGAGAGAAGGTCCCAAAATGGGGACTTTGGCGCAGGCCGTGCCGACGTCGGAGCCACGGAAAGGCGATATTTTGCTTTCGCTATTATCGCGGCCTAGAGGCCGACCTCTCCCTCATTTTTGCGATTTATCTTGAACAGATTGCCTGCATTGTTGTCGAAGCCCACGGAAGCCAAGAGCATGAATATGAAGAGAATCAAGCGCTCGTGGAACGCCAAAAGCATGAACCAAATTGGACTGATGACTTTGCTCGTCGTATCGGCCCTCGGCCTGCCACAACGTGCGTCGGCCATCGGGCCAGGGGATGCCGATGCCGCCATCAAAGCGTTCAACAGTGCTTTCTTGGTGACTTCAGGCAACAGCGCCTACTACAAGACATCGCTCAGTAAGAGTGCCAATGACGGCACTTGGACGGCGTCTTTGGACATCATGGGCGAAGAGGACGCTTACGAGCGCACCGGGAGCGCCGCCGACCAGACGCTGGTGAACAACCTCTGCGCCACCTGGCTGCAGAAGACCCCGCCGCCGTGGACGTGGGACGGCTGGAACGACGACATCGGGTGGTTCTCGCTGGCGTTGGTCCGCGGCTACCAGATGACGGGCAACTCCACGTTTCTCACGCAGGCCGAATACGGGTTTAACATGGCCTACGACCGGGGCTGGGACACGCAGTACAACGGCGGGGGCATTTGGGAGCAGCAGCCAAGCATGACCCCGGCCGGCGGGGGGATCAACAAATGCGCCCTCTCGAACGACAGCCTGGGAAAAGTCGCCTGCTTGCTTTACCAGAGTACCCACGACCCAAGTTATCTGACCAAAGCGGAACAGATCTACGACTGGGTCCGGCACAATATTTACAACCCGAGCAACGGCCAGGTGTATGCCGATGTTGACCGCAGCGGCAAGGTGGATACCGGCACGGCCGTCTATAACCAGGGGACGTTCGTTGACTACGCGAATTACCTCTACCAGATCACCGGGAACGTCAACTATTACAACGACGCCAAACGGTCAATAGACTACGTCAAGAACAACATGACGACCGGGGGAATCATCAGCAACAGCGCGGGCTATCTGAACACCTGGGCGGACGAGTTCGCGCGGGGCCTGGGACACTTCTGCCGGGACAACCGTCAGTGGGACGCCTACTACCCCTGGATGGTCCAGAACGCGAACGCAATCCTGAGCAACCGCCGGGCCGATGACGGCATCACCTGGAATGGCTGGAATCAGGCGACGCCGACCGACGACACCCTGGCCACGTCCAAGTTCGTCAGCGCGGTAGCGTGGCTGCAGTTCACACCGGCCACGCAGCCGAACAGCACCGGCGGCGTCCATGCCATCGTCAGCAAGCAGAACGGCATCGCCGTCGACAGCGGTGGCCTGTTTACGACTTCGGGCGGACCGATGGCGGGCGTTGTTCAACGGAGATTGAATGGCGGCCAGAACCAGAGATGGAACTTCACGCAGAACGCGGACGACTCCTGGAACATCATCAGCGAGTCCAGTTGGCAGGCCCTGGATGACCCGCAGGGGTCCACGACAAACGGGACACAGATGATTCAAGGACCGCTGACCCGCGCCTCCGACCAGCGCTGGTGGGTACACCGGCAGCCGGACGGCAGCTACAAGATACGAAATCAGGCGGGCGGGTTGGCGCTGGACAACTCCGGCTCCTCGAAGAACGGGCGGGCGCTGGTCGGACAGAGCCGGGACGGCGGCATCCGGCAGCGCTGGCTCCTCAAGTAACTGATGTTACGCAGGCCCGTCGGGGCGGAGGATCGCCCCGCCTCGGAAGGCGTCCCCTTCGGACGAAGAGGTACGCGCTGCCCCTGTGGGGGCCGCTTTCGTCCGAAGGACGTGCTGTTCAGACGGGGCGATCCTCCGCCCCGGCGCGACAACTCACATGGTGCGTAACATCAGTTAAGTAGAACCCTCTCAAAGCGGCCGTATTCCGACGAAGGAGCGGCCTCGCAGACACCGGCATGGGCCGAATTTAGGAGGCTATCGTGGTCTTGTCCCTTCGACACAAAATTGCCTGCCCTCTTGCAGCATTGCTCGTGGGCGTCCTGCTGACGCTGCCGGGGAAGTCCGCGCACGCGCAGAGCGCGGGCCTGCGGCTGATGCCGCTGGGCGACTCGATCACCGCCGGCTACCGCAGCACCACCGGCGACGGCTACCGGGAGCAGTTATGGAGAGACCTGATCGGCCAGGGCGACGCCCTGGACTTCGTCGGCTCACAGGGCAGCGGCGTGATGCTCGACCCCGACAACGAGGGGCACTCCGGCTACCGGATTGACCAGATCGCCGCCCTGACCGACGGCGAGCTGGCCCTCTACCAGCCCAACGTCGTCCTGCTGGACGCCGGCATCAACGACCTGGGCCAGAACTACCAGGTGTCCACCGCCCCGGCCCGACTGGCGTCCCTGATTGACCAGGTGTTCGCCGCCGACCCCGGCGTGACCGTGCTGGTGGCGCAGCTGATCCCCAACACGACGGCCTGGGTGGAGGCCGACGTCGTCGCCTTCAACGCCCAGCTTGTGGGGATCGTGCAGGCGCGGGCGGATGCGGGCAAGCACATCTCGCTGGTCAGCATGAGCGCGCTGACGACGGCGGACCTGAAGGACGGTCTGCACCCGAACGACGGCGGCTATCAGAAGATGGGCGACGCCTGGGACGCCGGTATCCGAAAAGTGATTGCCGCCGGTTGGGTCGCGCACATTGACTTTGCCGGTAAATTCGAGATTCAGTCCGTCGCCAGCGGTCAGGCGCTGGACGTCTCCGGGAGTTCCACCGCCAACGGGGCGGCGATCGTCCAGTGGCCCTTCGGCGGCGGCTCCAACCAGTTGTGGAACTTCATCCCGACCAGCGGCGGCTACTACCAGATCAAGAACATGGACAGCGGCCTGGACCTGAACGTGACCGGCGGCTCGACGGCGGACGGTGTCGCCATCGTCCAGTGGCCGTTCGGCTCCGGGGGCAACGACCAGTGGCTGCCGGTGCGCAACGCCGACGGCTCCTCCATGTTCCGCAACCGCAACAGCGGCCTGCTGCTGGACGACCCCGGTGGGGCCACGCAAGGCGGTCCACTCGACCAACGGGGCGCGAACGGCGGGGTGAGCGAAAAGTTCAAAGTGATCCCCCGATAGTCTGGGATCGTAAGAAAGAGTTTGACCATGATAACGAATCGGAATTCTCGTGCGGCATGGATCTCAGGGGGCGTTGCCCTGGGCCTCGTCGCCGCCCATCCCGCAGCGGCAGCCCCGTCGCTTGGGATCAATCTCGGTGATCAGGGCACACCGGCGACCCATCTCAATGCCGATCAATCTGCGGGAGTCGTCCCACAGGTCAACTGGAACAATTACGGCAATACGAGCGGCTCAGGGACCCTCGGAGCGCTTGTTGACAGCGCGGGGGCTGCGACCAAAGTGACAGGATCACAAACGTCCGTGGCCTATTACACGGACGTGAACGGCGACGGGAATCCCACGGTCAACACCGCGAACGGAGACGAGATCCTCAACAACGGCGGCCAGTACACTGGCCCCGCCATCACGATCAGCAACATTCCCTATGCCAAGTACACGGTCTATGTCTACACCCTCCTCGACCACAGTTCCACGTTCAGCGTCACGATGACACCCTCCGGGGGAACCGCAAGGACAGTCTTTGGGACCACACCGGCTCCCGGCGCGACAAACTATGAGGACGGCGCGGCAAAGGGCTACACCTACATCGCCGCTGCCGGAACGACCCAAGCCACCGCGAACACCGGCGCGGACTACGCCGTGTTCACCGGACTCACCGGCAGCAGTTTCACTGTGGCAGTCGCCAATCTCGGAGCGTATAACGCTGCCCTTGATGGGATTCAGATCGTCGCCGACAAATAGGCAGATGACGTTACGCAGGCCCGTAGGGGCAGTGAAATGCCCCGACTTGGGGGCGTCCTTCGGACGAAGAGGGGGCCAAGGGTTTGCCCCTTCGTCCGAAGGGCGCCTTTCCAGACGGGGCGATCTTCCGCCCCGCCGCGACCACGGAGAAGGTCTGCGTAACGTATGGCCCCTCATTATGGTACACAAACTGCGCGGAGATTTCTTTCTCATATGTACCAAATTTGGGACAGTTGCGATGCTTGACATTTGGCTGTTAGTATGGTACACTGGTACAACTCATCTGGTTCAGCGTAGCACGGACTGAGTATCGGGTCCATCGGCTCGGCGATTCCGAGCCAGGCTCAGCAGTATCGAGCCTTCTTTGTCCCATGCAGTTATGCCAAGTCAACGGCATCAGAAAGAAAGGCATCCAACGTGACGGTGACAGACAGAACCTGAGTGGAAAAGGTTTCTTTGCTGTCAGAATTTATCCAGAGAGGCGTACCGACCCGCTGCACAAGACCCGTCGCCGCCTGCCCCTGCATCGTCGTTTCGAGTACTACCGACCAGGCTTAAGCAGTAATGACCGGCGCCGCTGACACGGCGACCAAAACGAAGGATAACGCCACCATGACACTCAAGCAGAACGGCGGCCTCAGCCTGGCCGCGCTCGCCGCCCTCGCATTCGCCGGGGCGCATCCCACTGCCGCCTCCACGAACATCATTGTCAGCACTACGGCACCCACGCCCGGCACGTCCGACATTTACCAGCTATCCACTGCGGGTGACGCCGCCAAGCCGGACAACTTCAACGACTATACGGACAACGCGAGATACAACAGTGGCCCGATTCCTGGAGAGACTTTCACAACCGGGTCTTCCTCCACCACCGGCTACGATCTGAACTCGCTGACGGTGGCGGTGGGGGACGCAGGGAACGCGGGCGGTGCGACCGGGACCAGCTTTAATCTGAATCTGTACTCGGTCACGGGTGGGACCGCCAGCGCGCCAATCTACACGCAGGCGTTCAATTCCCCCGGATTTGTGACCGGCAACTACCTCACCTTCAACCTCGCCTCACCCGTCGTCCTCACCCCGAACACGACTTATGCCTATGCCCTCGGCGACAATCCCAGCACTTCCGGCCTCTACGCCCAATTCGCCGACACGACCTCGGTGAGTTCCAGCGTTGGCGGCAACCTGGCCGCGATCCCGTCTAGCGGTGGCACCATCAGTCTCGCAACAACACCCACTGCCTATCAGACCACGTTTGACCTGGGATTGACGGCGGCCACGCCCGTGCATCCGGGGGCGACGACAGCGATCGGCATTAACTTCGGCACCACCGGGTCTACGGCCACCGGGAACACGGCTGACACCCTGGGTCCGACGGCCACTGCGGGTGTCGTCCCCGTGGCTCACTACAACAACGAGACCAACACGAGCGGCACCAGCGTACCGCTCTTGGGCAGCACGGGTACCCCAACCGGCGCGACCCTGACCTACACGTCCGGCACCGGCACCTACCACGCCGCTTTTGGCGGAGGGACCGTCAACCCTAACAACGGCGACGAGGTCCTCAACAACGGCGGCATCTACGCCAGTCCCAAGGCCACCGTTAGCGGCATCACCTACGGCAGCTACAACGTCTACGTCTACACCGAACTAGACCACCCCTCCGAGTTCAGCGTCAACCTGACCCAGACCAGCGGCACCAACGAGACCCTGTATGGCACGACCCCCAGCCCCAGCGCTGTGTTCACCGGCGCTGGCTCCGGGTTCAACTAAGTCGCGGCCACCTCGACCACTTCCGGTAGCCCTACGGCGGGCGCAGACTACGTCGAGTTCACCGGCCTGAGCGGCAGCGCCTTCACGGTAGGCGTCACCAACCTGAGCGGCTTCTTCCCCGCCCTGGACGGCATCGAGATCGTGGACACCGCCCCCGCCGCGCCGGAGCCGTCCCAGGCCGGGATGCTGGCGCTGGTCGGTCTCGGGCTGGGCGGCCTGATGCTCCGCGCCCGCAAGCGCAGCGCCCTCGCCGCCTAAGCGGTCAGCCGACATACAGACAGCGGGCGCGCATTTGCGCCGATGCGGGCAGACAGCCCCGGCCTTCGGGTCGGGGCTGAAGCCTACCTTTGCACTCATGGGCGCAAGGCCCGTACCCTTCAGGGGTGGGAGATAAATCCCGCGTTTTTACGAAGACGCGCTTTTTGGCGTTTCGGGTATACTAAGCGTAAGCACCTCTGCTTCTGTGATATGGCAGGTTCCAGCGTGCGGCGTGTATGCTGTCGTTTGAGGGGGTGGATGAACACCCTTGATGAACGCCGGTATCGCATGGCGCATTGTTGGAGTGGCCCAACGGGGGGCCGACACGCGCGCGTGAGGCCGCAGGCGGTGCATCCTACGGCATCCGTGGTTTCCCCCGGCTATCTGTTGAACTCGTGGAGCCGCACATGACCCGCGCCCAGACCTTTTTCCCGGCTCTCCTCTACGCGGCGCTGGCCGCGCTGCCGCTTGCGGCGGGGGGCGGAAGGCCGATACCGGTGGCAGGCGGCGCGGGCCCCCGATACGCCGTCACGGACCTCGGCGCGCTTCCCTATCTCGCCGACGATGTGGCGATGGACATCAATGCCGGTGGTCAGGTCTCCCTGTGGGTGGCTGTCCAGCCGCCGGGAGTCGTCCATGCGGCCCTGTGGTCGGGTCAGGACGTGCAGGACTTGGGCAGCCCCGTCGGCTGTCCGAATAGTGTGGCGCGCGGGGTCAACGATGCGGGGCAGGCCGCCGGGTGGACCAGCACCAGCGCGAACCCAGTGGACAGCCTCGCCACGGTGCGCGCCGCCGTCTACGACCACGGGCGGACGCGGGAGTTGGGGACGCTCGGAGGCCGGGACAGTCGCGCGTTCGCCCTGAACGCGGCGGGGCAGGTGGTGGGCGTCGCCGACACGGCGGGGGGACACCGCCACGCCTTCCTGGCCGCAGGCGACGCCCTGACCGACCTGGGGACGCTGCCCGGCGGCGGCTTCAGTCAGGCTTACGCGATCAACCGGTCCGGCCACATCGCCGGCGTGTCCGACAGCCGGACGCCCGAAAAGCGCGCCGTCCTCTGGCGCGGCGGGCGCATCATGGACCTGGGGACCCTGCCCGGCGGCCGGACCAGCAGCGCGCGGGCGCTGAACAGCCGTGACCAGGCCGCCGGCTACTCGGAGTGCCCGGACGGCTACCACGCCGCCCTCTGGGCGGACGGTCAGGTGCGCGACCTGGGCACGCTCGGCGGCCAACCCAGCGCCGCCTACGGGCTGAACGACCGGGAGGACGTCGTCGGCGTGTCCAGCCTTTCCGGCGCGGGCCGTCACGCCTTTCTCTGGCACGGAGGCCGCCTGATTGACCTAAATTCGTTGATCCGGCCCGATCTCGGCTGGGTGCTGACGCGGGCCGACGCCATCAACGACCGAGGCCAGATCGTCTGCGTCGGGGACGGCCCAGGCAGGCCGCCGCACGCTCTCCTGCTCACGCCGCTCCCTTAGGTGTCAAAACACCCTGCATTGTTGAAAGGTGTCTCTGCCATGTTGTCCCGCTGTCCTCGTGCGCTCCTTCTGTTCTCATTCTGGCTGCTCTCATTCTGGCTGGGCCTGCCGCTCCTCCTCGGCACAGCGATCCCGGCCCGCAGTCAGTCCACGCCGCCGGTCAGTGTCCTGACCCAGCATGATGACAACCAGAGAACCGGCGCGAACCTGAATGAGACGGCGCTCACCGATGCCACCGTCAACGTCAACAACTTCGGCAAGCTCTTTTCCTGCCCCGTGGACGGCTTCGTCTACGCGCAGCCGCTGTACGTCCCCGGCGTCGCCATCGCCGGTGGCACGCACAATGTCCTTTATGTGGCGACCGCCCATGACACCGTCTACGCTTTCGACGCCGACAACGGCGCGCAACTGGCGACCGCCCCCCTGGGCACGTCCGTTCCCAGCTCCGTCATCAACACGCCCAACATTCAGGTCGAGGTCGGCATCATCAGCACGCCGGTCATTGACCCGGTGACCGGCACGATGTACGTCGTGGCGAAGACCTACGCCAACCAGGTCCAGCAGTTCTGGCTGCACGCGCTGGACATCACGACCCTCCAGGATAAACTGCCCCCGGTCCAGATCACCGCCCAGGTCGCCGGCACCGGCTACGGCGACGGCAACCACCGCGACAGTGACGGCCAGCACGTCTTCTTCGTCGCCGGCAAGGAGAACCAGCGCGCCGCGCTGACGCTGGTGAACGGCGTCCTTTACGTGGCGTTCGCCTCGCACGAGGACTACGATGACTACCACGGCTGGCTCCTGGCCTATGATGCGTCCGCGCTGACGCAGACCGCCGCCTACAACACCACGCCCAACGGCGGGCGCGGGGCGATCTGGATGAGCGGCCAGGGCCTGACCGCCGACGCCGCCGGTGACGTGTACTACCTCACCGGAAACAGCACCAACAGCACCGAGAACAACGCCGGGGACTATGGCGAGTCCTTCGTCAAGATGGGGCTGTCAGGCAGCACCCTCTCGGTCTTGGATTACTTCAAGACGGACAACTACGACAGCCTGAACTCCGCCGACGCGGACCTCGGCTCCGGGGGCGCGCTGCTCATCCCCGGCACGACCGACCTGGTCGGCGGCGGCAAGCAGGGGCTTCTGTACGTCGTGAACACGACCAACATGGGCGGGCTGGACACGAGCGGCGACCGCGTCGTCCAGGAATGGCAGGCGGACAACGGCCTGTGGGGTTCGCCCATCTTCTGGAACGGCAGCGCCCCCACACTTTATGTCTGGAGCGGCAATGACAGACTGAAGGCGTATTCCTTCTCGAACGGCCTGTTCGCCACGACGCCCTCTTCGGTCGGCGCCGTTCCCATTTCCGGTTTCGGCGAGGCCCTCTCCGTGTCCTCCAACGGCAGCACGGCGGGCACGGGAATCGTCTGGGCGACCGTTCCGCTGGGTGACCCCGACCACGCCACCGTTCCCGGTCAGCTGTACGCCTATGATGCCACAAATCTGACCAACGAACTTTGGGACAGCGGACAGAACTCGGCACGGGATGGATACGGGAACTTCGCCAAGTTCTGTGCGCCCACGGTCGCCAATGGCAAGGTCTACGTCCCGACCGATTCCAAACAGGTCGCCGTCTACGGCATCCTGCCGCCGGTCACCGCCCCGCCGCCGGCCCCGCCGGGGCTGACGGCCACGGGCGGCAACGGCCTGGTCGTCCTGAAGTGGAACTTCACCAACACCGCCGCCTCCTATAACGTCTATCGGGGCACGGTCAGCGGCGGCGAGGTGAAGATCAGCACGACACCCGCTCTGGTGACCGGCACCACCTATATAGACACAGGACTCACCAACGGCACACCGTATTTTTACTACGTCACCGCCGTCAACACGATCGGCGAGAGCGGCCCCTCCGCCGAAGCCACGGCGACGCCCGCCGTCGGCACGGGGACCGTCCTCAGCCTGAACTTCGTCGGCAACGGCCCGACTCCGATGGCCGCCACGGAGAGCGCAGGCGTGGTCGCCGCGACGGACTGGAACAACGCCCCCGGCGTCACCGGATCGCTGCCGTACTTGGAAGATAACAACGGCACCTTCAGTGGCACCTCCGCCACCTGGAGCTGCAGCAACCTCTGGGCCATCGGCCTCCCGGACACGGCCGGCAACGACCGCATGATGAACGGGTACCTGGACGACAACAGTTCCGCCACCACAGTGACCGTGTCCGGCCTGCCCCCCGCCCTGACCGCCAACGGCTACAACGTCTACGTCTACTGCAACGGCGACGGCACCCAGCGCTCCGGCGACTACACGATCGGCAGCACCACGATCACGGCCCAGGACAACGCGCGGTTCGCAGGCACGTTCGTCCAGGCCAACGGTTCCCCCGGCAACTATGTCCTGTTCCCCGGCGTGACCGGCAGCGGCTTCACCCTGACCGCAACGGCCACGCCGGGCGGCGGCTTCCGCGCGCCGGTCAATGCCATCCAGATTGTCGCGCAGCCCGCGCCGACTCCGGCAATCACGAGTCTGAGTCCTTCCTCGGCCACGGCCGGTTCCCCCGGCTTCCCGCTGACGATCAGCGGTTCCGGCTTCACGTCGTCCTCGACAGTGACGTTCAACGGCACCGCTTTGGCGGTCACGGGCCAGACGCCCACGCAGCTCACGGCCACCGTCCCGACCGTCGCTCTTGCCACGGCGATCAGCGCGACCGTCACGGTCACCAACGCCGCTCCGGGCGGCGGCAGCGCCTCCGCGCCCTTCGCCGTCGTGCCCGCCCCCCTAGTCACCTTATCCAGCATCAATGCCGGGGGGCCTGCGGTCGGCACGTTCGCCGCCGATGGGTACTACAGCGGCGGCGTCACCGCCCACACCACGGCGGCCGTCTCCACGGCGGGCGTCACTGACCCCGCCCCCCAGGCCGTCTACCAGACCGAGCGCTACGGCAACTTCACCTACGCCGTGCCGAACCTGACGCCCGGCGCGGCCTACACCCTGCGCCTGCACTTCACCGAGATCTACTGGAACAGCGCGGGACAGCGCCTCTTCAACGTGTCCGTCAACGGCAGCCCGTTCCTGACCAACTTCGACGTGTTCGCCGCCGCCGGGGGCAAGGACAAGGCCATCGTGGAGACACTCCCGACCACGGCGGACGGCACCGGCCGGATCACCGTCACGTTCACCACCCTCCGAGACAACGCCAAGGTCAGCGGCATCGAGGTCGTAGGCGCGGCCCCGTCGAACACGCCGCCGGCGGCGGGCACTCCCGCCTATCAAGTCAATGGGGGTGGGGGTGTCGTCGGGACCTACGGCGCGGACGCGGACTTCTCCGGCGGCGTCACCGCCCACACCACGGCGGCGATTGACACGGCGGGCGTCACTGACCCCGCGCCCCAGGCCGTCTACCAGACCGAGCGCTACGGCAACTTCACCTACGCCGTGCCGAACCTGACGCCCGGCGCGGCCTACACCCTGCGCCTGCACTTCACCGAGATCTACTGGAACAGCGCCGGGAAGCGCCTCTTCAACGTGTCCGTCAACGGCAGCCCGTTCCTGACGAACTTCGACGTGTTCGCCGCCGCCGGGGGCAAGGACAAGGCCATCGTGGAGACACTCCCGGCCACGGCGGACGGCACCGGCCGGATCACCGTCACGTTCACCACCCTCCGAGACAACGCCAAGGTCAGCGGCATCGAGCTGACGTACTAGGCCGTCGGGAGCCGTTGGGGCCGCATATAAAGATGAGCGGGGGATGTACAGTCAAGACGTGTTACGGAATGCGTCTTGACATCCGGCGGATTGAATGCTATGCTTGATCGGAGGAAACCACATGACGACACCGCCGATCCGCCCGCAGTTAGGCCCTTCCCGGCTGGAGATTCGCGTGACCCTGACCAGCGGCGAGGTCTCGCAGTTCGTCCAGGATGACCCGGCGCTCGTGCGCCAGATACTCGACGGCCTTCAGCCCGCCCGCCTCTTCTCCGCCCCGCAGCTCATGCTGGGCGGCGACGGCTCCCTGACCGTCTTCCCCTCGGCGCGCGTGGAGCGGGTGGACCTGGTCGGCGCGGGCCTCCCCGACTGGCCCTACCTGGGCGGCGCCGTCAGCGTCCGTGAGGTCACGGCGGAGGAATTCCAGGCCTCTTATGACCCGGCGCAGTTCGCCGCCGGACGCCGTGCCGCCGCGCGCGCGCCGGGGACCACGCAGCCGGGTTACACGGAATACGGTACCGCCTCCGGCTCGCGCCTGTTTTGGGAAGTGATCGTGGCCTCGCGCGAGATGAGGCCAATGGACTTCAAGCCCTTCATCCAGTCGCTGTTCGGCTCCGGGGGGCTGCACGCGCGGACGGGCGGGACGACGGGGGCCGAACCCGGCGTGGCGGTCCTGAACCCCGCCGCCATCATGCGCATCGCCTTCCACCCCGGCCCGCCCGACCCCCCCCTGGGCGCTTGGCACGCCCGCCGATTGCGATGACGCCGGAACGGGTAAATCTCCGTGACGATGTTACACAAGAGATGGGAAACGGGGAATTGACGGCATGAAAGTCCTGGTGACCGGCGCGGCGGGCTTCGTCGGCAGTCACGTCATCGGCGCTCTGCTCAAGGCCGGGCACGATGTGCGCGGCCTGACGCGCCGGATGCCGACGCCGCAGCGCGAGCGCATTGGCGTGGAATATATTGACGACGTGGACGTCGCGCTGTCCGGCACGATGACTCCGCAGATGTTCCACGAGATGGACGCCATCGTTCACCTCGTCGGGATCATCCGCGAGGGGGCCGACAACCAGAGCTTCCAGCGCGTCCACGTGGACGGGACGCGCAATGTGCTGGACGCCGCCGACGGGGCCGGGTTCTTGGGCCGGTTCGTCTACGTCAGCGCGCTCGGCGCCGCCCCCGATGCGCCCTCCGAATATTCTCGCACCAAATTCGCCGCCGAGCAGATCGTCCGATTCGCCGGCCTCCCTTATACCGTTCTCCGCCCGTCCCTGATTCTAGGCCGCGACGGCGAGTTCGTCCAGCAGATGCGCGACCTGGTGCTGCACGGCGGTTTGCCACTGCCGCTGCCCGTGCCGTTCATCCCCGTGCCCGGCGACGGCGAGACGAAGTTCCAGCCGCTCGCCGTCGGCGACCTCGCCGCCTGCGTCGTCCGCTGCCTGGAAGACCCGTACACCGCCGATCAGCTCTACGAGCTCGGCGGCGCGACGCAGTTGACGTTCAACGAGATGCTGGGGGCGTTCGCCCGGCATCTGGGCGTCCATAAGCCTCTGTTCCACGCGCCCCTGGGCGCGATGAATGCCGCCGCCGCCGTGATGGAGGCCATCCTGCCCAAGCCGCCCATCACCCGCGACCAACTCCTCAATCTCAACCACGACAATGTCACCGACAGCCGTGCCCCGGAGGAAGTCTTCAAGGTCCGCCCACTGTCCTTCGCCCAGACCCTGGACATGATCTTCAGCAAGGAGCCGGAACAGACTCCCCAGCCCGCGTCACCATAACCGTCTCAGCGTCACGCCAGCGCTTCCACCGGCACGGGACCATCCCAGGGGCGCGCCGAGCCGTTCGGGAAGACCTCATGCGGTCCCGTCCCCTCCGGTCCGATGGCGATCCAGCGGCCCTCGCAGCGCGTCACCCGGAGCAGGATCGGCAGGTGCGCGGGCAGTGTGGCGAGCCGTCGCGCCGTGTACCCGTCGCCCGTCCGGCTGCGCAGCACCACGAAGACGCCTTCGCCCGCCAGCCGCTCCTCGGCCAGCGCCAGCGACAGCAGGGCGCGCAACTGACGGCTCTCCCAGGGGACCTCCTCCATCAGCGTCAGCCCCCGGCCGTCACTGATAAAGGCCCGCCCCCGCTTCGGCGCGTCCCCCTCCGTCGGGTCTAATGTCGGATCATCCTCTGCCAACCGTGCCTCCCTCGGAACCTTCAACGCGGGAACCGTTCGCCGCCGCCCTCCCCTTCTCCTGCCCCTCTGCCGACCGGTCCGCCGCCAGGGAGGAACTCTCGGCGAGGAATGTCTTGCGAAGGGGAAGCCGACAGCTACTGATTGGCGTCAGACCATAGTTTTGGAAAATAAGCGCTGACTTTGGATAGCACACCGAATTCGATGTCTGGGAGCGGCTCTAGGCGGAACGTGTCTGACTGCCAAATCGCCGAGGTGGCCTCTGGGTAATACTTAAGCTGCCCGCCGGACTCGCCATACCACTCGAAAACCGTCCCACGCTCATCATCGCCGTTGATACGACGTGCAGGTGCTGTTGATTCCTTTGTTTGCTTTGTTGGGAAGTACCAGCGCAATGTTTGTGGATCGGGAAGATTGAGTGGGAACTGATGGAGCTGATAGAGGCCTTTGCTGTTCCACGAAAGCACCAGATAGAAACTGTTGGTCAGATCAACCGAGCCTCCGCCATCAACGCTCGCGGCAAGGTGCCAACGGTTCACCTGTTCGATCAGTGTTTGGCCGACTTCTGAGCAATGGTTTCTGTACGTTGTTGCGCTGATCCCTTTTGCCGTCAACTGGTCCCAGAACTGACCTGACGAGTTGGAGAGTTCCAGTGTCACGCGGCCATCACGCTGTATCCGGTTTAACTCCTTCCTCATTTTGCAGGACAGCCCATAGTTGAGTGTTTTCTTCGACTCATCGGTCAGGAGTACATCAAAAACGGCTTTGTTCTCCGACCCTTTCCCTGAGAACGTCAAAGCGACAGCCCGCTCAAAGTCACGCCAGCCGGGGAGCGTCGCGTTGTTCTTGGTGACAAGCATTCCCGTGCCGTCTTGGTAGGTGCTTAAGATCAGTCGAAGCCTTTCCACCTCTTGAAAGGTTGGATTTCTGTCTACGAATGCTAACGTCAATCGCTCTTCGGCTTTCTTTGGCTTGACATCAGGACTTAGCTCTCTTTCATCCTTCAGCAGTTGATCTGTGGTAGTATGAAAGAGGTGTGCGACGGCCAACGCGAACTCCGCTGTGGGGGCTTTTTTACCCGCCTCTAATTCACTCAGGTAGCCGTGCGCCTTGAGGCCGAGCGCCGCCGCAAGTTCTTTCAGGGTGAGTTTATTGTCGGTTCGAAGGGTATGTAACTTTTCTCCGAACCGTCGCATTTCGTTTTGCTTTGCGATTGACATGGCCGCAAGTTAATGGTATAATGTCTCTAATGGAGACATTAAGGGGTTAAGATCACATTGGCGAAAAGAGAGACGGCTACGCATCAGACGATTAACAGTCCTTTTAAGTGGGTCGGTGGGAAGTCCCGGCTCCGAAAATATGTGATTGATCTTCTTCCCGAACATAGCTGCTATCTGGAACTGTTCTCGGGTGCCGCATGGGTGCTGTTCGGCAAGGCCCCCAGTGATGTCGAGATTATCAATGATCTCGACCAAAATCTTATCACGTTTTTTCGCGTCGTCAAGGAACGGCCGCAAGACCTCATTTCTTCCTTTGAGTGGGAACTCGTTTCCCGCGCCGAGTTCGAACGGCTGGCAAGCGTAGACCCTTCAGGCCTGACGGATGTGGAGCGCGCGCACCGTTTCTATTACCTGATCATGGCCGGTTGGGGCGGTGAACTTAACTATCCACGCTTCCAAACCAGCGTCCGCGACGGTGGACACGGCAACCGCTTGATCGGTGCGCTGAAAAGTCTGCAAGCCCGCATACAGCCTGTCCATGACCGCCTGCGCACAGTCATTATTGAGAATCTTGACTGGCGCGAGTGTTTCGACAGATACGACCGCGAGGGCGTAGTCATGTACGTTGACCCTCCCTATCCCGGCAACAAATGCAACTATGCGCACAATATGCGGGACTGGGGCGAGCATCACGTGTTGGCAGAGCGGCTGCAAAAGGCCAAATGCCGCTGGATTCTTTCCTCCTACGACATCCCGGAGATTCACAGCCTGTTCTCCGATCACTATGTGATGGCGGTACAGTCCGCCTCTGGAATGAACGTAGAGAAGAATGGCAGCGCCCGCGTCCTGAACCGCGAAGTGCTGGTCACGAACTTTCCCCCGCCACGACACTTACTGACAACTCAGACGCTGATTCAGTCGCAACAAACGTATCTGGAGTTGGAGACAAAGGCAGCGTATCAAGCGGGGACGGAAACAGGCTTCGTGTTGCTCCATTCGCCGGAAGGCAGGCCCATTCCTGCCGACACGTTGATGAGATAGCTGTCGTCACACGCTCTCGTTCGCCGCCAGGGAGGGCATCTCGGCGAGGAACGGGGAGCGGGTGAGGGCGCGGGTCTGGTGCTGCAAGGGCCAGGACAGGTAGACGCGGTCCTTGGCGCGGGTGAGGGCGACATAGGCCAGGCGGCGCTCTTCCTCCAGGCTGTCGGACAGGAGCTGCGTCTTGTCGTCGTCGAGCCAGCGCAGGGACCGGTGGTGCGGCAGCATCCCGAAGGCGAAGCCGACGACGAACACGTGCGGCCACTCCAGCCCCTTGGCCCGGTGGATGGTCATCATCTCCACGGCGTCTCCCGCCTCCTCCCCCTCACGTGGTTTATTTTGGGCGGCGACGAAGTTCAAGAACTCGGCGGCGGAGGGGTGGGCGCGGGCGGCGACGCAGAGTTCTTCCAGCGTGTCCAGGCGGGAGTTGCCCTCGTCCTCGGCGTGGCCCTCCTCGCGCAGCAGCCAGTCGTCGTAGCCCAGCGCGCGGGCCGCCCGCAGGCGCTCCTCGGCCCCGTCGCCAGCCTCATGAATCTCCTTGACCATGTCCCGGAAGTCCTTGACGGCCAGCCCCTGCGCTGTCGTCTTGAACTGCCCGACCTGGAGAATCTTGTACATCGAGACGCCCTTGCGGGCCGCCTGCGTCTCCACCTGGGCCGCGAAGGCGTGTCCCAGGAAGTGCGTCGGCCTGCCGAACTTCTTGGACGGCACGTTCAGGACGCGCTTGACGGCCTCATCGGCGGCGGATCCGTCACGCTCCACCGTCAACTGCAAGAAGGCGCACAGGTCGCGGACCTCACGCCGGGCATAGAAACCCATCGCGCCTTGCAGGACATAGGGGACGCCGTTGGTGACGAACGCTTCCTCCAAAGCACGTGAATAGGCGTTGGTCCGAAACAGCACCGCGCAGTCGGCCAGCGCGACGCCCTCCGCCTGCACGGACTTCAGCGTCTCCGCCACCCACAGGGCCTCGTCCTCGGCGGTCGCGTGTTCATGCTGTGACGGACCCTCGCCTTCGGCCAGCGTCGCCGCCATCTCCAGTCGGTAGCGGGCCTCGATGCCCGAACGGCCGATCAGCTCGTTCGCCGCCCGAACGATGGCCGCCCCGGAACGGTAGTTCGCCGGTAATCGAATGATGGTCCCGTTCGGGTACGCCCCGGCGTACTGCCCGACCGTCGCCTCCGGCGAGCAGCCCCGGAAGCTGTAGATCGCCTGGCCCACGTCCCCGACGATAAAGATGTTCCGGTGCGTCCCGCACAGCAGCCGCGCGATCTCCCACTGGACACGGCTCGTGTCCTGCGTCTCGTCAATCAGCAAGTAGGCAAAGTGACGCTGGTACTTGGCCCGGATGTCGGGATGCTCTTGTAGGAGTTTCAGCGTCTCCACCAGCAGGTCGTCGAAGTCCAGGCGTCTGGAGGGCTTCTTCGCCAGGACATCAAATTTGGCCTGCTTGGCCTGCTCGTAGCAGCGCCAGAACTTGCACAGCGTCCCGATGGCCGGGTCGGCCCAGTTCGGCTCGTGTTCCCGAAAGGCTTTGTCGGCCTCCTCGACGCCGTAGCCCCGATTCTTGACGGCGGACACGGCAGACAGTGCGCCCTTGGGGTCATACGCGACGTTCAGGCCGAACGGCGGCGAAGGCAGGTCGCGCCCCATCCAGTCCTTGTCGCCGAGAATGGCCTTGGCGACACGCACCTGCCAGTTCTCATCGGCGAGCTGGAAGTACCCGCCCTTGCCGTAGATCTGCCCCCACTCGTGCTTCAGCATCCGCAGGCAGTGGGCGTGGAACGTGCCGATCCAGAGCTTGTCCACGATGGCGTCGCCGCCCTCGCCGAGCAGCCCCGCCAGCCGTTCCTTCATACCGTCGGCGGCCTTCTTGGTGAACGTGGCGACGAATAGCCGGTCCGGGGCGACGCCCTCGGCGAGAAGCCGTGCGGCGCGGCGTGTCAGGACGGTGGTTTTTCCCGACCCCGCCCCAGCCAGGACCAGCGCCGGGCCGCCGCCGTGGCGGAACGCCTGCATCTGCTCCTGGTTCAGCCCGGCCTCCAGCGCGGGCAGGAGGGCGGCGGCACGGAGCTTGTCCAAATCTTCGGTGAGGGCTTCCAGGGTGACTTGCATAATTGGGTGGACACGGGGGCATGGAACGCAGTCGGCATTGGGGGAGCGGCCGCAGCCCCGCCGCACCCGACTTGCGGCCATGAGCCTGACCACCGAGCGGCGGGCGTCGGCGGCAACGGCTTGTTAGGCCGCAAGCGATGGCGGGGGCTTAATCGCCCCAAGCTATTTAGGAGAGGCAGGCACTTGATAGACAGGTACTTTGGCGGTGTCAGGACTGTTCTCAATCCAAGCCGCATCGGGATTAGTCTGATACCAAAACCGCCCCGTCTGCGTGTCCACCATATACTCAAAACCGTCTTTGGGAAGGACCAATTGATACCGTCCTGATGACGCGGGAGTGAGAGGGGAGGGCGTGACGAGCGGCACAGGGCTTTGACTGTGCGCACTGCGACTGAATAAGCCAAACACGATGCCCCCTAACAGGAGCGCAATAACGGCTAAGGATGCTTGCCATGACTTCGGCATAGGATGCTCTCTTTCTGGCTGCGGTCATAGTTTCTGCCTACGCCCAGCGGCCTAACGCCCGAGTTCAGCGGCGGACACTGCCCGCACAAGACAAATGCCGCGAACCCGACACCCTAGCAGTGTTCGTCCGCTACAACGACTTGTTAGGCCGCTGGCTGTTCCGCTTGCGGCTACGACGCCCATGACTTATGTGAGGCCGGGCCGCTTCCTACTCATGAGGATGCCATTCACCTTAATCTTCTGCGACAGGCGTTCCGCAGTGGTACGTAGCCACCCGAACTGTCCCCTCAGCCATGTGTCCCGCGAGAGGATGTCGTAGGCGAAGTGGTCACGCCTGCCAGTGCCCGGATCAAGAGTGTACATGGTGAATTCTTGAAGCCGTCTCACGATCACCGTCGCCTTGCTGCCGCTGAGGGACAGGCTTTGTACTGTGCTGTGGCCGTGAAGTGACCCAGCCGCCTTGAAGATGAACATAGTGGTGCGGACCTGCTCCAGTGTCCCGGAGTTGCCGTGCGCCCCAAGCATCATATACCCCGGCGCGTTGTAAGCAACAACCCCGCCGATGTCCTTCCTGGCGGCGGCGGCGTCCATGCGATCATAATCGGACTGTATCAGACGGCGGGCATCGGTCGCCGCGTCTGAATGGGCACTCGGCTGAAGGCCCAGGAACACGGCACTAGCCGTGGCAAGCACGAAGAGGGTACGGATACACATGGACACCTACCTGTCGAAGCGGCTCTCAAACACGCCAAAGCCCACTAAACATGATGATCGCGCCGGGACAATGTCCGCTCATCACATGAATTATATCGCAGATGAGCAATGTGGCTTCAGGAGGCGCGGGCTTCCTCCGCGCCGCGCCGCCCCCGGCGGCGCCAGTCATCGGGGAGGAGTTCTTCCAGGGTGTCGTCTATGGTGATGATGCCTTGCAGGACGCCGTCTTCGTCCGTCACCGGCAGAGCCAGCAGCTTGTAGCGCTCGAAGCGGCGGGCAACGTCCTCCACGGAGGCGTCCACGCGCAGGCTCTTCACCTGTGTCTGCATGAATGTCTCGATGGGGCACTCGGGCCGGGCGATGATGAGGTCGCGCAGGGAGATGACGCCCACCAGGTGTTCCGCCTCGTCCACGACGTACACATAGTAGATCGTCTCGGCCTCCGGCTCCAGCTCGCGCAGGCGGTCAATGGTCTGCTGGGCCGTCAGGTCACGCTGGATGGCGACGTACTCGTTGGTCATCAGGCCGCCTGCCGTCCGGTCGTGGTACTCCAAGAGTTCCTCGACTTCCTCACGGTCGTCGGCCTCCATGCGGCCCAGCAGGTCGTCCCGATGCGCGCGGTCCATGTCCCCCAACACGTCGGCGGCCTCGTCCGCGCCCATCTCCTCTAAAATATCCGCCGCCCGCTCGCCGTCCAGGTGTTGCAAGGCCGAGACCTGCACGTCCTCGTCGGCCTCCGCGAGCGCGCCCGCCGCCGTCTCCAAGTCCAGCGACTCCAAGAGCTGACGCCGATGCTGCGGGTCGATCTGGTTCAGAATCTCGCCGATGTCGGCGGGGTGCAGCTTGGCGATCTTCTCGTGCGAGACCTTCAGCTTGATCGGCTCGCCCGCGTTGTGCGTCGGCAGGGACTCGACATCGTTCCAGGGGATGACCGTATCCTCGGCGGGCGCAAGATGCAGCAGGCGGCCCAGTTTGCCCAAAGCCCCTTCAAGGCCCAGCCGCCTCAACAACCCACTGACGCCGGAGTCCACGCCGAGCAGGGCCAGCCCGCCCGACGGCAGTTCTTGAAGGCGGATGTCGTTGACCCGCACCACCCGGAAGTCATGCACGTCCACGATCTGCTTGTCCAGCACGTCCCGGACCAGGGAGAAGTCGTGTTCCCTGATCTGGTACGGCGGGATTTGCAGGGCGGGCCGACGCAGCTTGAACTCGCGCCCGTCGCCGGTGTCCAGCGCGTCCCAGGGCAGGAACACCGCCCCGTCCTCCGTCCTGACCTGGCAGGCCGCCACCAGCGGCAGCGGCTCGGCGGGCGTGACGACGATCTCAGCGATCTTGCCGAACCGCTCGCCGTCCTGCTCCAGAACGACCCTGCCAATCAGTTGCGTGACATATTCCATGGGAAGTGGTGATGGTTAGGGAGCGGTCAGGACCGAGCCGAGGCGGGTATTGGGCGGGAAGTCATTGAGGCGCAGGAGGGCAATAAGATGGCTAGGCGACAAGGTCTTCCTGCTCTGGATAACAAGCAGCTGCATACGCCAAAGAAGCCCGGCTGAAGTCGCGGAAGTCTTCCTCTGTCCACTCATCGCTGTCATCAATAGCGGGCTGATGCGCGAGGTCCAACAAAATCTGTGACGCCAGTTGCAGCCGCTCGGCCTGCGACATTGGCTTGATGATCTCCTCGTAGCATTGGCTGACCCACATGACACAAGACCCCCTCTTGAGGGCCAATTATACCTTGCGGCGGGGGGGTTGTCAAACAAAATCCAGGCCGCACGGTGGCCAGTCGGGCTGCACCGTCCTTGCCCATTGTGGCCCAGGCAATCCAGAAGTCGTAGTCCGGCTGCGACCGTTTCTGCTCCCAGTCTTTGTCTGCGGCCCGTTCACAGAGGCTTCAACACCAGGGGCGGGCGCATCTGAAAAAGCCCCGGCACGTTGGCCGGGGCTGTGAGAAGTCGTCAAGTAAGGATTGGCTCCCATTTCTTGCTCTGGGCGGCCTGCTCCATGGTGTCCAGGATGACATTGTTCACATAGCCGTCGTGGAAGTCGGGGGAGGGGTTCTCGTCCCGGCCGATGGCGGCGAAGGCGTCGGCGAGCAGGTTGATGAAGGTGTGTTCGTAGCCGGTGTTGTGCGCGGCGGGCCAGTAGTGGCCGCTGTAGGGGTCCGCGCCAGTGGTCACGGAGACCGTGCGGAAGCCGAACGTGCCGCCGTGTGTGTCCTCGGTGTAAATCTCCAGCTCGTTCGGGCGCTCCATGTTGAACGCGACGCTGCCCTTGGAGCCGTTGATCTCGAAGCGGTTGTAGTTCTTGCGGCCCAGGGCGAAGCGCGTGGCCTCGAACGAGCCGACCGCGCCGTTGTCGAAGCGGGCCAGAAAAAGCGAGGCGTCGTCCACGGTCACATCGCCCATCTTGTCCGAGGCTGTGCCGCCCAAACGGTCGTCGGTGGCGGCGAGTTCGGGGCGCTGCTTCACGAACGTCTCCATCAGGCCGCCCACTTCGGTGATCTCGCCGACTAAAAATCGGGCCAGGTCAATGAGATGGGCCTGCAAGTCGCCGTGGACGCCGCTGCCCGCCGTCTCTTTCTTCAGTCGCCAGACGAGGGGGAAGGACGGGTCGGCGATCCAGTCCTGCAAGTACGTCCCGCGCCAGTGGTAGATGCGACCCAGCGCGCCCTCGGCAATCAGCTTCTTGGCGAGCGCGACGGCGGGGACCTTGCGGTAATTGAAGAAGACGGCGTTTTTGACACCGGCCTCCGTCACGGCGTCCAGCATCTGCCTGGCCTCGCCCGACGTGTTGCCGAGCGGCTTCTCGCAGAAGACCATCTTGCCGGCGCGGGCCGCCGCGATGGAGATCTCGGCGTGCAGGTTGCCGGGCGTGGAAACGTCAATGAGGTCAATGTCGTCGCGGGCGATCAGCGCCTTCCAGTCGGTCTCGTAGCCCTGCCAGCCCATCGCGTCGGCGGCGGACCTGACCCCGGCCTCGTCGCGCCCGCAGATGGCCTTCATCACCGGCTGGACTTCCAGTTCCGGGAAGAAGCGCGCGACCTGCCGGTAGGCGTTGGAGTGGGCCTTGCCCATGAACTTGTAGCCGACCAGTCCGACGTTCAGTGTCTTGACTGCCATGTGTGTTCTCCTAGGGCACGTAGTAGTTGGTGATCTTGGCGGCCTTCAGCAGACCTTCCAGGTACGTCTGCGCGGCGGCGCGGGCGTCCTGCTCCTCGGCGGGGGCGTACATGGCCTGGTCCGCGCCGGGGTGTTCGGACGTGCTGACGGCGCGGAGCAGGAAGTAGCCGAACTGCGCGGAGTAGACCGGCGTGGCCGTCACCTGGCCCGGCTGGAGGGCCAGCGCGGCGTGGACGAAGTTCGGGTCGAACTGGCTGGCGCTTTCCGGGCCGATGATGCCGATCTCGCCGCCGGTGGTCTTGCCGGGGTCTTCGGAGTATTTGGCGACCACGGCTTCGAACGTCTGCCCGGCCTTCAGGTCGGCCTGCGCCTTGGCGATGATGGCCTGCGCGGCGGCGAGGGTGTGCGGCTTGATGCTGGGGTCGTTGTTCGGGTCGGTCGTCAGGACGACCAGGTAGTGGATGTGGACACGGTGGACGGGGGGGGCGGTGCGGGCCGCCATCTTCTCGGCCAGCAGGTCCGTTCGCAGGTTCGCCTCCACAGTGGCCTCGTTGATGTTATGCTCGGCCAAGTAGGCGTCGAAGCCCGCCGGGTACTGGGCCGTGATCTGCTGGCGGATCAAGGCGAGACGCGCGCTGACCTCCGCCGGGGTCACGGTGACGCCCTGCTTGGCGGCGGCCTGTGTCACCAGCGTGTTGATGATGATCTGCCGCAGCGCCGTGGTTCCGGCGAGCTGCAAGGCGGCCTGGGAGAGCTGCGCGCGGCTGATCGTCTGCCCGTTGATGACGGCGGCGACGCCCGCCGGTCCTCCGCCCGCGACGGGCGGCGGCGGCAGGTTGTTCAGAGGTGAGACCGGTGGGGCCTGCGGCGGCGGCGGCATGGACATCGGCGGCGGGACGGGCGCGGGCGGCGTCGGCGCGGCGGCGGGCGGGGCGGGCTGAGCGGCGGGCGGCGTCGGCGCGGCGGCGGGCTGCGTCGGGGCCTGCCCGAATGCGCCAGGGCCTGCGGCCAGCATCAGCGCGGCGGCGAGAGTCCAGGGGGAACGGCGTCGTGTTAAAATGGGAAGCGACCTCTTTTCGTGGCGTTTACTGGTGACGTTGAAAGCATGTGCGGGAACGCCCCTATGTTACACGAAATCGCGCGGGGCGTCAAGGGGAGGCGCGCTTAGGCGGCGGCGGGGACGCGCGAATCAAGTGCGTGGAGGAGGCTGGCCGCCTGACGGCGCTTCGCCGCCCGGCGCAACGTTGTCACCGGCCAGAGCAAACCCCAGGTCATCAGATACGCGCCGCGCAACGTCGGGCGGTAAGCGCCCGCCGCCGCATCATGGTATAGCCGTCCCGCTCGACGCTGACGCTCGTAACCGGCGATGACCACTTCCACCAAGTCCTCGACCTCTTCACCGGGCCTCGGAAGAACCTTCATGGTGCCGGGGACGTTCTCTCGATGGGTGAACCAGCTTGGGGTCACCGCCGGTGGCCAGTCGCCCCGGAGCGTGTCCTCCCGGATGTGGGTCAGTCGCTGATGCAGCGCATACAAGCGCGGAAGGTCCGTGACCGTCGGGAAACGGTATACGGGATGGCTTGAGTCAGAGGCGAAGGACCCTAATGAACTGTTGTTATTTGTGTCCAGGCTGCTGCCGTCAGCGTACCAAGCAGTAAACTCAACCAGGCGTACCTTCAGAGTCATCACGCCACCGTTCCCGACGTAGAAGACGGATGTCATCGCCTTATCGCCGGTCTGTCGGTTGATGGAGATCACCAGCAGTGGGAGTACATTCGCCGTCAGGCCGGTCCCAAAGAGGTAAGCAACAGGATGGAAGCCGAGAGCCATCAGTGCCTGGCCGTTTTCCGCCAGGTACCGCTGCGCCTCCGGCGGGACGCGGTTCCAGTCCATCGGCTCGAACTTTGGGTGTGCCGTCATCCGCTGGCTGAACCGGACACCGATTGGCGCGGCCAGGTACATGAACCCAAAGTACCACAGCAGGCACGAGAAGATGAAGTGCAGCAGATGGGACACGGGCAAACCCTCCGTAGTTCAGGTGGCGCTTCGCCCGGCGGCGAGGTGGACGCTCAGGACGGCGATGTCGGCGGGGGTGACGCCGGGGACGCGGGCGGCTTGGCCCAGCGTGACGGGCCGGACGCGGCTCAGGCGGTCGCGGCCTTCGTTGGAGAGCGCGCGCAGAGGCGCGTAGGCGAACTCGTCTGGGATGGGAATGTGTTCGTGCCGCCGGGCCGCCGCCACCTGTTCCTGCTGGCGCTGGATGTAGGAGGCGTACTTGGCCTGTATCTCCACCTGTTCCGTGACGGCCCGTGGCAGGGTGGGAACGTTCTCAATACGGGCAATATCTGCGTAAGTGACGCCGGGGCGGCGCAGAATCTCCGTCAATGACACGCGCTGCGTGACCGGCCCGAAGCCCGCCGCCGCCAGGCGGGCGTTGTCCGCGCCGCCGACCGTGCGCGCGTCCAGCCGCGCGGCCTCCCGCTGTATCTGCGCCCGCTTATCCGTGAACTGCGCCCAGCGCGCGTCGGGGACCAGGCCCGCCGCCCGGCCCAGTTCCGTTAGGCGCAGGTCGGCGTTGTCCTGCCGGAGCAGCAGCCGGTACTCGGCGCGCGAGGTCAGCAGCCGGTACGGCTCGTCCGCGCCCTTGGTCACCAGGTCGTCCACCATGACGCCGAGGTAGGCGTCGGACCGGGACAGCGTGAACGCCGGGCGGCCCAGGGCGCGCAGGGCGGCGTTCGCGCCCGCCATCAGCCCCTGCGCCGCCGCCTCCTCGTAGCCGGACGTTCCGTTGATCTGGCCCGCCAGAAACAGGCCCCGCAGGCGCTTGGTCATCAGCGCGTGGGTCAGCTCGGTCGGCGGCACGGAGTCATACTCCACGGCGTAGCCTGCCTTGAGCATCACGCACTCCTCCAGGCCGGGGATGGTGTGCAGCATCTCCAACTGCACGTCGGCGGGGAGCGACGTGCTGGTTCCCTGGACGTACAGTGAGTCCGTGTGCCAGCCTTCCTGTTCCAAGAAGACCTGGTGGCTGGGCTTGTCCGCGAACCGGACGATCTTGTCTTCGATGCTCGGGCAGTAGCGCGGGCCGCAGCCTTCGATGTGGCCGCCGTACATCGCCGACCGGTGCAGGTTCTCGCGGATGACCGCGTGGGTGCGCGCGCCGGTGTGCGTCAGCCACGACGGCAGCAGGCCCTCAACCTCAACGCGCTCATGCAAAAAACTGAACGGCGGCGTGTCCGGCTCGGACGGGATGGCCTCCGTGCGGGCAAAATCCACGGTGTTCCGGTCAATGCGCGGCGTCGTGCCCGTCTTCAGACGCCGGGTGGGGAAGCCGAGGCCGCGCAGGGCGTCCGAGAGGGCGACGGCGGGAGCCTCGCCGAGCCGCCCGCCCGCCGTCCGCTCGTCGCCCCGGTGCATCACGCCGCGCAGGAACGTCCCTGTGGTGATGACGACGCACGGGGCCGTGACCCGCCCGCCGCCCGCCAATCGCAGCCCGACGACATGGTCCTGCTCCGCAAGCAGACCTTCCGCTGTGCCTTCGCGCAGTTCCAAGTTGGGCGCGGCTTCAAGCGTCTCGCGCATGGTCCGGCTGTACAGGTCCTTGTCGCACTGGGCGCGCAGGGCCTGCACGGCGGGTCCCTTGCCGGTGTTCAGCATCCGAATGTGGGTCAGCGTCCGGTCCGTGTTGACGCCCATCTGCCCGCCGAGTGCGTCCACCTCGCGCACCAAGTGGCCCTTGGCCGGGCCGCCCACCGAGCAGTTGCAGGGCATCAGCGCGACTTTGTCCAGGGCCAGCGTCAGGCACAGCGTCCGCGCCCCGACCCGCGCCGCCGCCAGCGCCGCCTCCGCCCCCGCGTGGCCCGCGCCCACGACGATCACATCGTAATCGAACATCAGTCAGTCCAGTCCGAGCCGTCAATCAGCCCATTCCTGAAGCGCGAGTGAAAGCCGACACCGCCGGCCGTCAGGTCGTGGGACATCTCGTCGTACAGGAGCCACTTTTCCTCCGCTGTGCCTACGGCCAGACTCAGGCTGCACCGACTCTGCAAGTTCGGCTCCCGTAGCGAACACAGGATGAGGCGGAACTGCTCTTGGACGGCGCTCAGGTCCGTGGTCTCGGCCACAAAAAGCATGGAGTCCCAACTCACCCGGCAGCCTTGCAGAGAAGGCATCGCATCCAGGGCCGCCGCCCAAAAGCCTTGTATCCAATCCCCGCGTTCTTCGAGAAAACCTGTTCGTGTGATCTTCGGCACGATTGCCACAGCGACGAGAACCACCGCCTTTGTGCCTGAGAGCGCCAGCACTTCCTCCGGGTTGAGGCGGCCTGAGCCGACCGTCGTGAGATACTCCTGCCGCTCGCAATCGTGCGTGTCAGGCGCGGCGGGGGCGGATTTCAATTTTAGGGTCATGGGAGCCTCCGAATCTGCGCGTGCCGACGCTGACAAGGTCGGCGCCTCCAATGTTCTTGAGATCGTCTACGACACGCCTGCGCGTCTTGATCTGAACGTCGCCGTCAATGCGAACGTCAATGTCGCTCCTCGTGTCCCGTCCCTTGCCGACCGGCAGGCTTGTGTGGATGTTGCGGCCACGACCGGCGGCGCGACTGCCGACGACATCAATCACCAAGTCATATTGGTCCGCGACGGCCTGAAGGGCGTCTCGCTCCTCGTCCGTGAGTGTTCCATCTTCCATGAGTCCGGCTCCATTATACCAGAACCCCTGTCGGGGTTGGAGGCTCTAAAGAATCTCCCCGCCGCCCCCGATAAAATTACCGGATGACCCTCATGTGTGAACACCAGACGCTTGACCCCGAAGACTGGGGCGAGGCCCGCCAAGCCCTCCACGACGCCGTGGACCTTTGCTTGAATTTCACCCGCGACGCGCGCGAACGCCCCGTCTGGCGGCCCGTCCCGGAGACCGTTAAGGCCGAACTTCGGGAGCCGGTGCCGCGCGAGGGCCGGGCGCTGCCGGACCTGCTGGCGGACTTCGCGCGGACGATCCTCCCCTACGGGACCGGCAACACGCACCCGCGCTTCTTCGGGTGGGTCCACGGCAGCGGCAACGTGGCGGGGGCGATGGGCGAGATGCTCGCCGCATTCCTCAACTGCAACGTCGGCGGGCGCGACCATGTCGCCGTCTACGTCGAGCGCCAGGTCATCGGCTGGTGCAAGGAAATCTTCGCGTTCCCCGCGTCCGGCAGCGGCCTTCTGACCTCCGGCACGTCGCTGGGGACCCTGATCGCACTGACCGTCGCCCGCAACGCCAAGGCGGGCGGGGACGTGCGGCGGCTCGGAATCGCGGGCCTGCCGAAGCGCCTGGTCGGCTACGCCTCTCAAGAGGCGCACGGCTGCGTCGCCAAGACGTTCGAGATGCTGGGATTGGGCAGCGAGGCGCTGCGCCTGGTTCCCGTGGACGATGGCTTCCGCATGGACGTGGGCGCGCTGGCCCGAAAGGTCGCCGAGGATCGGGAGAACGGCCTCCTTCCGTTCGTCGTCGTCGCCTCGGCGGGCACGGTCAACACGGGCGCGACAGACGACCTCGCCGCCGTCGCCGATCTGTGCCGCGACAACGGCCTCTGGATGCACGTGGACGCCGCCTTCGGTGGCCTGGCCGTGCTGGTCCCGGAGCTTCAAGAGCGCTTCGCCCCCATCGCGCGCGCCGACTCCGTCGCCTTCGACTTCCACAAGTGGCTGCACGTCCCGTATGATGCCGGGTGCGTCCTGCTTAAAGACGAGCAGGCGCACCGGCAGGCGTTTTCGGCGCGGCGGGAGTATCTCGCCCCCCAGTCGCGCGGTCTGGCCGGGGGCGCCCCCTGGTTCTGCGAGTACGGGCCCGAACTCTCGCGCGGCTTCCGCGCCCTCAAAGTCTGGTTCACGATTCGGGCCTACGGCATCCGCCGGCTGGCCGAGGGCATCGCACGGAACTGCCGCCAGGCGCGGGCCTTGGGCGAAACCATTGCCGCCCACGAACATCTGGAACTGCTGGCCCCCGTCAGCCTCAACATCGTCTGCTTCCGGTACGTCGCTCCGGGTTCATCGCAAGACGGCCTGGACGCGCTGAACACTCACATCGTCGCCGAACTTCAAATCCAGGGCATCGCCGCCCCCTCGACGACGACCCTCCGGGGCAGGACGGCCATTCGTGTCGCTCTCACCAACCACCGGACGACTCTGGATGACCTGGACGTCCTGGTGGCCGAAGTCTGCCGCCTGGGTCGGGCAGGGGACCGACGATGACACGACCCAGAACCGACACAGCGCTTTCGGCCCCCCTCGCAGCGCTCCTGGCGAGCGGCGGCGACGCGCGCTCCGTGGTGGACACGCAGACCGGCCTCAACCCCTACGGCTGCGCGCTGCTTCCCCGTCCCAGGACTTTGGGCTTCGCCTCGTCCACGGCCAGTTCCCTCTCCCCACAGGCCCTCTGCCGGGTCCGGCGGGAACGCGATCTCCTGCGGCAATCGGCCCCTGTCGCGTCCTGCCTGGAGGACCGCATGGAGGGCCTGCGGTGCGAACTCAAAGCCCTGCTCGGCATCGCCCCCGCCACCGAGGTGGTGTTCTCGCCCTCCGGCACCGATTCGGTGCTGCACGCCCTGTTCCTGACCCGCGCATTGAACGGGCACAAGCCGCTGGACTGCCTCCTCGCCGCCTCGGACGAGACCGGCACCGGGGTCCCCCTGGCGCTGGCGGGCCGACACTTCAGCGCGATCACGTCCGAGGGCGTCCCCGTCACCGAGGGCGGCGGGATCGTGGGACTGAGTGACGACGTCCGGCTGGTGCCGCTGCCCCTGCGCGACGCGGCGCGGGCGGACCGGGACGTCGTGGACGCCGTCGCGCGCTCGGTCGCGTCGGGCCGCCGGGTGCTGCTTCAGGCCATGGACAGTTCCAAATGGGGCGCGCGGCGGCCCAGCCTGGACTGCCTGCGGCACATCCAAGGCCGCTTCGGCGACGCAGTGACCGTGGTGGTGGACGCCTGCCAGATGCGCCTCAGCCCCGCCCGGCTGCGTCTGCACTTGGCTGCGGGACACATGGCGCTGGTCAGCGGCTCCAAGTTCTTCGGCGGGCCGCCCTTCAGCGGCGCGCTGCTCGTTCCCGCCGCGCTGTCGGAGCGCCTCGCCTGCCTCCCCTTCGCGCCATCCGGTCTGGCGGACTACACGGGGCGCAACGCCTGGCCGTGCCCGTGGGAGCGCCTGCGGGCCGCGCTGCCGGACCGGACGAACTACGGGCAGTTCTTCCGCTGGAGCGCGGCGCTGGAGGAGATGCGCGGCTATTTCGCCGTCCCACCGGGGTTCCGGCGCGCGGCGTTGTGTCGGTTCAGCACGACCACGGCGGAACTGCTCCGGGAGCGCGCGCCCCGATTTCTGCTGGTGGGGGAGGGGCCCGCGCCGCTGGAAGACTGGGAGGAAGACTCGGAGATGGGCGTTCGGACGATCTTCCCGTTCGCCATGCGCCGGGGCGAACGCTGGCTGACACTGGAAGAGGCGGACGTGCTGTGCCGCGCCCTGAACCGGGACCTCACGGCCGAATTGCCGGACACGCTGACCCACCGGGAGGCGGCCCTCGCCGCCCAGCCCTGCCACCTCGGCCGGCCCGTCCCGGTCACGATGGCGGACGGCGCGGCGGCGGGCGCGCTGCGCCTGTGCGCCGGCGCGCGGACCGTCACCCGGCTTTGGTCCCTGGGCCGTCGCACCTCGGACGTCACGGCGCTCCGGCAGCAACGCCGAGAGATCGTGGCGGCCTTGGACAAGGCCGCGCTCATCGTCCGTCATCTTCCTTTGGGATAGGAACAACGTGCAGCAGATTCTTCCCGATGGGCCGATCCGCCCCACGGCACCGGCCGTGATCGGCCTCGCCTCGCTGGCAAAAATGGTCTTCGACGGCGCGGACATGGCGCCGCTTTGGGAAAGACTGACCGCGACGCTGAAAGGCGGCGTGAGCGGTCTGCCGGAAAAGTATGCGGCGCTGATGGACATGGGCCTCATTGATCAGATGCGCGGCGACGCCGCGCGCGGCCTGTCTTTCCAGGCGCAGGCACTCGCGCACTGTCGGCACTATCAACTCCCGGCCCAGGGGACGCCCGCGCGGCTGACCGTGCTGGGGTTCGTCATGGCGGGCCGGATCAACGCCAACACCCCCATTGAGTTCCTGCTGGAAGGCTCCAACATCACGCTCCACCTGCTGTACGTCGTCCCCGGCCTGCCGCTCCCGCCGGTGCCGGAGCATGACGTGGCGATGGTCCTGGCGGCCCAGAGTGACGAGGCCCTCCCCATCCTGCAAGAGCTGGAACGTCTGCTGGCGCATTGGCCGCGCCCGGTGCTGAACCGACCCGAGCGCATCCCACGAGTGAGTCGGGAGTGTCTGTCCCGCCTCCTCGCGTCCGCCCCCGGCGTGGCGATCCCGGCGACCGTCCGCGTGAACAGATCGGCGCTGGACGGTGTAGCGTGCGGCAAAACACCCATTGAGTCGCTGTTAACGGATGGCGGCTTCCCACTGATCGTCCGCCCCTTGGATTCACACGCCGGGGAAGGTCTGGAGAAGCTCTATAGTGCCGCCGAGATGAGTGCCTACCTGGACAGACACGCCGACACCGAGTTCTCCGTTTCCCGCTTCGTTGACTACCGCAGCCCGGACGGGCGGTACCGGAAGTACCGCGTCATGGTCATTGACGGGCAGCCGTTCCCCGGCCACATGGCGATCTCGGACGACTGGATGATTCACTACCTGAACGCGGGAATGTTAGAGAGCGCGGAAAAGCGCGCCGAGGAGGCGCGCTTCATGGAGCGCTTTCCCACGGACTTCGGCCCCCGCCACGCGCCCGCCTTCGCCGCCATCACGGAAGCGCTGGGCCTGGACTACTTCGGCATTGACTGCGCCGAGACACCGGATGGGGAATTGCTGGTGTTCGAAGCAGGCACGGCGCTCGTCGTTCACGACATGGACAGCCCGGACATCTTCCCGTATAAATCGCCCCCGATGCGCGCCTTGTTTGATGCCTTCCGGGAGATGTTGTGCCGAAAAGCCCGTGTGGGACGGCAGGAAAATCGGCGCATCTAGTCGAAATGCGTGTCAGGCCACTTCGGCCTGAAACCAAAGGAGCAAACCATGTCCGGTTCATTCCTGCGCTGCCCCGACTGTTCCGCCCTGCTTGATGACGAGTCGTTGCCCTGTCCCCGGTGCGGGCGGCTGCCGGAAACTGCTGCCGTCGTCGCTGAGCCGACGCCCGTGGCCGCCGTCGCCCCGCTGCAAGAAGCGGCGGCGTACCGGCCCAGCGGACGCTCCGACCCCGGAGCGGCCCCGCGCCTGTGGCTCAGCGGCCTGATCGGCGCACTCGTGGTCGGTTCCCTCTATGCCCTCGTCACCCACTTCTTTGACCTCTTTCTGATCTTCCCCATGCTCGCTGGCCTGGGTATCGGGGCGATGCTTGCCCCGACCATCAAGCGCAGGCACGTCCGCGCGCCGATGTTCGCGGCGACAGTCGGAGTCGTCGCAGGTGTGCTGGCCTACGGGCTGGCCTTCGTGGTCGGCATCTATGTCATGCGCCCGATGATGGTCCAGGCGATGAGCCAGGACATCGCGCAGCAGTCGGGTGCCACTCTGGCCCAGACGCAGGCGTGGGTGGAGAAGCGGCTGGACCCAGTGACCACGCTGCGCTTGGGTGCGCAAATACAGGTGGACAACGGCGTCAACATCAAGAACAACGGCGTCGGCAGCGGCATCAGCGTCTCCGGCGGGGCCTACATCGGGCTGATGATCTTGGAGGCGCTTCTGATGGGCGGCACGGCGGCGGGCGTCGCCCTGAGCGCGGCCAAGCAGCCCTACTGTGAGGGCTGCCGGCAGTGGCAGCAGCAGAGCCGAATCTTCCTGACCCAGCCGGGCCGCGCCCCGGAAGTCGTCCAGGCGGCGCGGGCGCAGGACTGGGGGACCATCGCGCGCATCAAGTCGGAGATGCCGGGGACGGACAAGAACTACTGCGCGGTCGAGGTCAACCGCTGCCCGGCCTGCGACGACGCCCGGCTACACATCAAGACGCTCGCCAACAAGACAAGCAAAAACTGGCTCCAGGCCCAGCTCCCGGTCGAGGCCGTTCGCACTCTGGAGCAGGCGGGCTACCTTCCGCCCGCCCGCGTCGTGTCGGCCTGAAAAGAGTTTTATATAAAGTTGGTGAAATCGCCGTGTGTTCGGGTATAATACACGCAACGGTTTCCATTTTTCCGCTCTCTCCCGATTTGCCTGCACCCGCAGGCCCTGTCGTGTGTTCTTCGCCGGACGACCTTGCGTTGTGAGTGGATATGGGAATGCGCCGCCCGTCACGCCCTTTGAGGCGAAATTTATGACGGACGGGCGGCATTCCTCCCCCCATCACAGCGGAGGAAGAAAGGCTAGACACTTTGCAGACATTCTCCGAGCTGTCGCTCCGCGACGCGCTCAACACCAACCTCGTGGCCGCCGGCCATGAGACTCCCACCGAGATTCAGGCCCTGGCCCTGCCCGCCGCCCTGGCGGGCCGCGACATCATCGCCTGCGCCCAGACCGGCGGCGGCAAGACCGCCGTCTTCGCCCTGCCCATCCTCAACTCCCTGGACCACTCGGAGAGCGCCCACCCGCGCGCCCTGGTCCTGGTCCCGACCCGCGAGCTGGCTGTGCAGGTCGAGGCCGCCTTCGCTCAGTACGGCAAGGGAACCGGCCTGCGCGGCGTCGCCATCTACGGCGGCGCGGGCATGGGCGCGCAGATCAACCGGCTGCGGCGCGGCGTTGATCTCATCGTCGCCACCCCCGGCCGGCTCTTCGACCACTTGGAGCAGGGGACGGTAGACCTGTCTCACGTCACTGTGTTCGTGCTGGACGAGGCCGACCGGATGCTGGACATGGGCTTTCTGCCGCAAGTCCAGCGGATCGTCCGCCACATGGGTACGGGCAAGCGCCAGACCATGCTGTTCTCCGCGACCATGGATGACGCCGTCGAGAAGCTGGCCCAGACCTACCTGACCGACCCAGAGCGCATTGACGCCCAGCCGCGCTCCAGCGCGGTCCCGCAGATCGAGCAGGTCGTACACCGCGTCATGCCCTCCGAGAAGGGCGACCTGCTGCTGAACGTGCTGCACGAGGCCCGCGAGGGCGGCGGCACGGCCCTGGTCTTTACCCGGACTCGCCACGGCGCGGACCGGCTGGAGAAGACGCTGTCGCTGGCGGGCATCCGCTCCGGCTGCATCCACGGCGACATCTCGCAGAATCAGCGTGAGCGCGTCCTGTCCCGGTTCCGCAGCCAGCACCTGGATGTGCTGGTCGCCACCGACGTGGCCGCGCGCGGCATTGACGTGCCGCACATCACGCACGTCGTCAACTACGATATGCCGGTCTGCGCCGAGGACTACATCCACCGCATCGGTCGCACGGGCCGCGCCGGCCGCTCCGGCAAGGCGCTGACGTTCGTGACGCCCGGCGACACGCCCCAGCTCCGGGCCATCGAGAAGCTGGTCGGCCTCCGGCTGGACCCGAACCCGCCCGCCGACGACCGCCGGATGTACCGCGAGCCGGGCCGAAACTCCGGCGTCGCCCCGCGCGGCCAGTCCCGCTCCGGCGGACGCCGCCCGGCGGGCCGTCGTTAACACCCGCTAACGCTTCCTGAGAAGCCCCAGGGCCGAACGCGCGATCACTTGCGCGTTCGGCCCTTTTTGTTGTCCCTCCAGCAGCGGCACGGCGTCCGGATACAGATACGCCATGTCGTGCAGGGCCGCGATGGCGACGCGCGCCGCCTCGATGTCGGGCCGGACGTACCGGGCCATGACCAGCAGGATGCCGACAATCTCCGCCGCCGTCTGTGCCTTCCAGACGCGCACATTTTGCCCGTCCATAAACTGTGCCAACTGAGAGAGGTAAACGCAGGGGGTGTAGAGCGGCAGGTCGTAAGCCGTGAGTGGGAGTGTCCCGTCAAAGAGCAATGCGCCCTCGGCGGCGTCGGCGACCGTCACCCTTGCCGTCAGCAGATTGCCGAGCGCCCGTAGCCCGTCCGTCAGCGCCACGATGCCCGGCACGGACAGCTCTTTGACGGCGGCCTCGAACGACAGGTTCAGCCGCCGGTCGAACAGCAGGTCCGCCCCCGCGTCGAACGCCTGAATGATCGGCTCCAGCGCCTCCTGCACCGATGGCGGCAGCCCGTCCCAGTTGTCCACATAGTCGGACCGCATACGTCGTCCCTCACCTGGAGCGTTTGGCTTGACATCAGGCACATTCACGGGCATAATAACCGCAATGTCTGTGTCTGTCATTGTACCCGCCTACAACGAGGAGGCGCGGCTGCCGGCGACGCTCGCCGCCACCGCCGCGTTCTTCGCCGGGCGCGCGGAGCCGTTCGATCTGCTCGTCGTGAACGACGGCAGCCGGGACGGGACGGCGTGTGTCGTCGCCGACTTCGCCCGCACCCACCCGGAGGTCGCCGTGCAGTGCCTGGACTACGGCGGCAACCGGGGCAAGGGCTACGCCGTGCGCCACGGGATGCTGCGCGCGCGCGGCGACTTGCGGCTGTTCTGCGACGCCGATCTTGCCACGCCGCCCGAAGAATACGACATCGTGCGGGCCGCAATGCAAAATGAGAACGCCCAGGTCGGCATCGGCTCGCGGCCCCAGCTCATCCGCCAGTCCGGCCAGCGCCAGCCCTGGTACCGGGAGTGGCTGGGGCGCGGCTTCAACACGGCCGTGCAGGCCCTCGCCGTGCCGGGCATCCTGGACACGCAGTGCGGGTTCAAGGTGTTCACGGCGGGGGCGGCCCAGGAGGTCTTCTCCCGCTGCCGTTTAGATGGGTTTGCCTTCGATGCCGAGGCGCTGTACGTCGCCCGGAGACTCGGCTACGCCATCGCCGAGGTGCCGGTGCGCTGGCAGCACCAGGACGGCTCCAAAGTGGACATGATGCGCGACGGACCCCGGATGCTGCGCGAGCTGGCCGCCGTCCGCCGCATCCACCGGAATCTGAAGGCACTGTCCACCGTGACCCCCGTGCGCCCCCCGCACTCTTGAACACCCCATGAACCACGAAGAATACGAGCGGATGTACCGCTTCGAGGACACCTACTGGTGGTTCGTCTCCCGCCGCCGCCTGATCGTCTCCCTGCTGGAGAGCGTCTACCCCCGCGACGGCGCGCGCCGTCTGCTGGACATCGGCTGCGGCACCGGGGCGATGCTGGATATGCTCGCCCCGTTCGGCGCGGTCGTCGGCGCGGACTTCGCCCCCGAAGCGCTGGCATTCTGCCGGGAGCGCGGACACTCCCACCTGGCCCGCGCCGACGTGCGCCGCCTGCCCTTCGCGGACGACTCTTTTGACGCCGTGACGGCGATGGACGTGATCGAACACATTGACGACGACAAGGCCGCCTCCGCCGAGATCTTCCGGGTGCTGCGCCCCGGCGGACGGTTGTTCGTCACCGTCCCCGCCTATGGCTTCCTGTGGAGCGAACACGACGAGGCCCTGCACCACCACCGCCGCTACACCGCGCCCCACCTGAAAGACCTGTTCCAGCGCGTCGGATTCACTGTCCCCCGGCTGTCGTACACCATCAGCAGTCTGTTCCCGCCCATTGCCGCCTACCGGTTCGTCTCCAACCTGCTCCCGAAGCGCCGCGCGGGCGGCGAGAAGAAGGCCGACTTGGTACAGGTGTCCGACCGGGTCAACGCCGCCCTGCTGGCGCTCTGCGACTGGGAGACGGGCCTGGTCCGCCGGGGCGCGCTGCCGTTTGGCGTCACCGTGGTCTGCGTCGCCGAGAAGCCCCAAGCACACGGGGGAATGGCGTGAGCGGGCGCGGGAGGCTGCTCCCCCTAGCCGCCGGGGCAGGCGCATTGGGCGCGCTCGTGTACGCCGTCGCCGTCGAGCCGTATGCCATCCGGGTCGTCCGTCTGGAGCTGTCCGCCCCGCGCCTGCCGCGCGCCTTTGATGGCTACACCGTCTGCCAGATTTCCGACCTGCACACGTCGCAGATGGGGCGGCGTGAGCGCCTGATTCGAGACCTGATGGGGACGCTGCCCGTTCCCGACCTCATTGCCGTCACCGGCGACTTGGTTCACACCCCGCGCGGCATCCCGCCCTTCTTAGAACTCGCTCAAAGCTTCCAAGCACGCGACGGCATCTACGCCATCTTCGGAAACTCCGAACACAAGAACGGCGTCCGCCCCCACGCCCTCGCCCGGACCCTCGCCGACAATGGCATCACGCCCCTGCTGAACCGGCATGTTGTCCTGGAGCGGGCGGGAGAGACCTTCGCCCTCGCAGGCGTGGACGACCCCGTGAACGACCAGGACCGCCTGCCCGACGCGCTCCACGGCATCCCCGACGGCCTGTTTACTCTCCTGCTGATGCACTCCCCCGACGGCATCGCCGAGGCCGTGGTGCGCGGCGTGGACGTGGTCCTGTCCGGCCACACGCACGGCGGCCAGGTCCGCCTGCCGCTCTTCGGCGCTCCCCACACGCACACCATCCTCGGACGGCGCATGAGCGACGGCTACTACGCCGCCAAGCGCCTGCGTCGCGCCATCGGCATCCGTCCGGGACGCACCCAGCTCTACGTCACGCGCGGCCTGGGCGTCAGCGGCCTCGCCCTGCGCTTCCTCGCCCCCCCCGAACTCACCCTCCTCACCCTCCGCCGAGGCGCTCCCGGCCTGCGCGTGGTACAATAACAAGGCGAGATGGGCACTGATGCTGCATTCGCAGGAAAATCTCATCCGGCACGCGCCCGAAGCGAGGCCGGGGATCATGGCCTTTGTGAAAGAGGCTGCTGCCGAGTTCCGCGCCCACGGCGGGCGCTTCCAGGCTCCGATGCTGATGCGCGGCTTCGCCTCCTTCAACGCGGCGACCGGAATCATCACGCTGTCCCGTTCCGAGGTGGCCGATGCCAAACTGGCCGCGCTTGTGGAAGAGTTGATCCACTTCCAGCAGGCCCAAAGGGCAGGTGTTTTCGGTAGGCCCGGCGGCTGGTTGTCCCGATACTCACGAGAACAATGGCGGATATTGGCTCCAGTATTGGAAGCGGATGTGGATGTCAAAATGCGCGCGATGGGGTTTTATTGAAAGGAGATCGTCGTGGAGGAGAAATACTACTGGCCGCACTGGACGACGTTGAACGCAGACCGATCCCTGACAATCAAGACAACAGGCTATGACCAGGACCAAACGCACTGGATTGATTATGTCACCCTGTCCCCGGCGGATGCAGATTATGAGTTCTGGCTTTGGCTGGCCGAGAACCGCACAGATCTCCTAACAGGCAGCGATTTGGAACTTCTGAGGCAGGAATTTCACGTCCGCCCTTCAAAGCAGCAGGCTGTCTTGGTCCTGTAAGACCGGCCCTGTCATTCCGTTTGTTTGATCTAAGCGAAGGCTGAGACTAATTTCCTGTGCAGGCCGCCGCGTCGTCCGGGTCGGCGCAGAACCATTTGTCGGGCGGGGTCTGGCCGGTGTAGAACTGTTCCAGACGCAGGGACTTGACGTGGCCGTCCATGAAGCCGACGTTGGCGCGGCTGAAGTGGCGGGCGGCGGGGCGGGCGTCGTAGAGGTCGTTGAGGTCCACGTCGGGCGCGGTCAACTTATAGCTCCCGTACCGTTGCGTCGTGAGGTCGGCGAGATCACCCTCCGCCCCCGTGCCCAGTTCCGACAGCATCGCCGTGTCCGCCGGTGTCTGGAACTGCGCGAGTGTCTTGGGCGGCGGCGCGCCCGTGTCGGTCAGGTCGGAGAAGTTCAGCTCGTTGAGCCCGTAGGAGTTGACCGTCTCCCCGCCGTCCGAGGGGCAGAAGCGCACCTGTGTGTCTCGTACATAGGGCAGGAGTTCATCCGGCCACAGCACGACGTTTCCGGCGGCATCCAATGTGGCCGAGGGCGGCAGCGCCTCATCGCTGTCCTGGGCGTACATCAGGACGCCGAGGCTGAGCTGTCGCTCGTTAGACGTGCAGGTGATCTGCCGTGCCTTCTCCCGCGCCTGGGCGAAGACCGGGAACAGGATGGCGGCGAGAATCGAGATGATCGCGATTACGACGAGCAGCTCAATCAGCGTGAAGGCGCGACGGTCTCCCGTGTGGGTTTGCATCGGTACTCTCCTCATCGGGTGGTGGCCGCGAAGATGACTGTGGCCCGAAGTCCGGTCGGCTCGCGGTGCAGTCTGATCTGCCAGTCGTTGGCGTCGGCGATGGCGCGGCAGATGGCGAGGCCGAGGCCGTTGCCGCCGGAGTCTGCCGTTCGCGCGCTGTCGGGGCGGTGGAACGGCTCCAGCCAGGTCTGCGGGTCATCAGTCTGTGATAAGAAACAGGTGTTGGTGACTTCCAGCCGGGCTGTGCCCGCCGTCTCGGTGAGGGCGACGGTGACGGAGCCGCCTTCGGGGGTGTAGCGGGCGGCGTTCTCCAGCAGGTTGCGGGTCAGCACCTCGGCGTGAGTCGGCGCGGCGGGCGCGGAGATATCGGGCGCGATGTCCGCCGTCACCGTCAGGCCGCGTTCCGCCATGCGGGGATGAATCAGGGACAGGGCGTTGTCGCAGAGGGCCGTCAGGTCGGTCGGCTCCTGCGGCGGTCGGCCCGGCCCTTCCAGTTGGTGCAGGAGTAGCAGGGCGCGGACCAGCGCGATCAGCCGCTGGGTCTGGCCCTGCGCCTCCTCAAGCGCAGTTTTGTATTGTTCCGCCCCGCGCGGGCGGCTCAGGGCGAGTTCCAGATGACCGGAGAGCGCCTGCAACGGCGTCCTCAGTTCGTGCGACGCCGCCGCGTAAAATCGCCCCTTCGCCGCCGCCGTCTGGGCCTGTCGCGTCAGCAGGCCGTTCAGCGTCCCGACCAACTCCACGATCTCCCTGTCCTGTGAGGGCGCGGCCAGTCGCAGCTCCAAATCCCCCGCCGAGGCGGCGGCGGACTGATGGGACAACTGGTGGATGGGGCGCAGGGTGCGGCCCACCATTGCCCACGCCCCCGCCGCCGCCGCCAGCACAACGAACAGACTGAGGATGAGTAGTTCGGAGAGCAGTTGGTCCCGCCGGGCCGCCCGTTCCGGTTCAGCGCGGAGCGCGAGGATCGTCAGCGGGCCTGTCCTGCGTGTCACCACCAGCCAGTCGCCGGTGGAGGCGACGGGCCGGGTGGGCAGGCCGTCTGATGAGCGCCACAGCACACTCCGTCCCTTGAGGACCAATAGGCCGATGTCGTGTTCCCGCAGGGCGGGCCGTGCCACCAGGTCAGACAGCCCATCGCGCCAGTCGGGACCGGGGTGTGCCAGGATCGCTTGCGCGTCAGTGGCCGTCAGCCGCAGCAGTCTCTGGGTCTGCGCGGCGTCCAGGCGGGTGCTGACCAGGACCAGCGCCACGCACGTCACGAACAGGAACGGGGCCAGAAACAGGACGAAGCTGCCGGTCATGCGGGCGCGGATGGAGCTAAACCGCACCCTCGGCCTCCATGCGGTAGCCGACTCCGCGCACGGTCTGGATCAGGGACGCCGGACGGCCCTTGTCGATCTTGCGGCGCAGGTAGCCGATGTAAACATCCAGCACGTTGTCGTGGCCGTCGAAGTCGTACTGCCAGACGTGTTCCAGGATCAGCGACCGGGTCAGAGTCCGCCCGGCGTTGCGCATCAGGTACTCCAGCAGGGTGTACTCGGTCGCCGAGAGGGAGATACTTTTCTCAGCGCGCGTGACCGTGCGCGTGGCCGGGTCCAGGGTCAGGTCGTCCACACGCGCGGTCGTGGGCGCGGACGAGCCGCGCCGCAGGAGGGCGCGCGCCCGCGCCAGCAGTTCGGCGAGGTGGAAGGGCTTGACGATGTAATCGTCCGCCCCGGCGTCCAGCCCCCGGACCTTGTCTTCCGTCCCATCGCGCGCCGTCAGCAGCAGGATGGGCGTCTGGACGCGCGCCGCGCGCAGGCGGCGACAGACCTCGAAGCCGTCCAGGCGTGGCAGCATGACGTCGAGCAGGATCAGGTCGAAGCCGCCGCCCTCGGCGAGCGCCAGCCCGTCCAGCCCATCCCCCGTCCACTGCGGCGCGTAGCCCGCCTCCGTCATGGCCTGGCGCAGAAACCGCGCCACGCTCGCGTCGTCCTCCACGATCAGGACGTTCATCGTCAGTCTCCTGTTGGGTTCGGCGGCAGTTTCCCCGGCGGGGCACGAAACTCCTCTTGCCTTCCGGGGCTTGAGTACGCTCCCGGTGATGACGGCGGGCCGGGAGCGGGTATAATAAACGCCGTCTATGAGCATTCTGACTGTCTCCAACCTGGAAAAGAGCTTCGGCACGGAACTGCTGTTCCGGGATGTCACCTTCAGCATCGCGGCGGGCCAGAAGATGGGCCTGGTCGGGCGCAACGGCTGCGGCAAGACCACGCTGCTCAAGATTTTGATGGGGCAGGAGCGCGCCGACGGCGGCAAGGTCGCCCTCGCCGCCGGACGGCGTTTAGGCTATCTGCGCCAGGAAGCGCCCGTTCACCCCGAACACACCCTGATGGAAGAGATTCTGACCGTCTTCGCCCCCCTGCGCGCCCTGGAAGCGCAAATGCAGGTGCTGGAACAGGCCATGGAGACGACCCAGAGCGATGAGGCTTTGGAGAAGGCGATGGAAGACTACTCGGAGGTCCGGGACGCCTTCGACGCCGCCGGGGGCTACCACTACGCCGCCGATTTAGATTTCGTGCTGGAAAAGCTGGGCTTCACCGAGGCCGACCATGACAAGTTGGTGGGGGCCTGTTCCGGCGGCGAGCAGACCCGGCTGGCCCTCGCCAAGATCGTCCTGTCCAAGCCCGACCTGCTGATTCTGGACGAGCCGACCAACCACCTGGACATCAACGCCGTGGAGTGGCTGGAAGGCTTCCTGAAGGCGTATGAGGGCGCGGTGCTGCTCGTGAGCCACGACCGGTACTTTTTGGACGCCGTCGTGGACAGCATCGCGGACGTTGAAAACCAGCGGCTGACCGTCTACAAGGGCAACTACTCGCACTTCCGCCGCCAGAAGGAAGAACAGTTCGACCGTCAGCAGGCCCTGTATGACCAGCAGCAACTGGAGAAGGCGCGGCTGCAAGACCTCATCAAGCGCAACATGGGCGGCAACGCCACGCAGAGCAAAATCCGCAACAAGACGCGCGGGCGCATTGAGCGTATGGAGATTGTAGACCGACCGACCACGGACACCAGCACCATGCGGACAAAATTTGACGCCGAGGGCGCGGGCCGCATCGGGCGCGACGTGCTGCGGGCCGAGGACGTGTCCAAGACGTTCGGCGAGCGGACTCTCTTTTCGCACCTGGACTTTCTCATTGAACGCGGCGACCGCGTCGGGTTCGTCGGCCCCAACGGCGCGGGCAAGACAACCTTGGTCCGCATGATCCTGGGCACGGAGCAGCCGACGCGCGGCTCGCTGACCCTGGGCCACAACGTCCGCCTGTCCTACTTCTCCCAGCACGCCGCCGACAGCCTGCTGCCCGGCTCGTCGGTGCTGAGCAACATCCAGGACACCGGCGACATGACCGAGACGGAGGCGCGCAACTACCTGGCCCGCTTCCTGTTCGTCGGCGACGACGTGTTCAAGACCGTCGGGATGCTCTCCGGCGGCGAGAAGAACAAGCTGGCCCTCGCCCGGATGATTCTGGAGCCGTGCAACCTGCTCATCCTCGATGAGCCGACCAACCACCTGGACATCGCCTCCTGCGAGAGCCTGACCGAGATGCTGTCGGGTTACGAGGGGACGCTGCTGCTGGTCTCTCACGACCGCTACCTGCTCAACGCCGTCACGACCAAGACCCTGGCCCTGTCCGGCGTCGGCGGCTCCGCGTCGCTGTTCGAGGGCAACTACGCCGCCTGGCGCGAGGCGTCCCGCAATGTCCCGCCCGTTAAGAAGAACGGAACCCACCCCGTCGCGGCAAGCCGCGCCACCCCTCCCGAAACGGGAGGGGAAAGGGGCAAAGCCGTGGCCGATGGTCTACGGGCGGCGAACGATGTACGGGCGACCCGCCGGGTCGCCCCTACGTCCGCTGCCCCACAGGTTTCGCCCCTGAACGCCCGCGACCTGTCCAAAGCCCGTGCCAAGGCCCGCGAGGCGACGCTGACCACCGAGAGCGCCGTTCACGCTTTGGAAAACCGCATCGCCGAGGTCGAGATCCGCCTCGCCGTCCCCTCCGGCTCCGTCGGCGACATGGTCGCCCTCGCCGCCGAACACACGCGCCTGCAAGATGACCTCGCCGCCGCCCTTGCCGCCTGGGAACACGCCGTCGCCGACAGCGAAGCACTGGGCGTGTAAATCTGCCATGCCGTCATCCCGAAAAAGACGGCTGAAACGAGTCGTGTTGTGACGACAGGTCTTTGACATACTTCACGTGTCCGTCCGTGAAGGCGTAGACGTTGCCACCGAAGTGCCAGCCCGGTTGGGGCAGCGACTGGCCGGTGTCACTGGCATTTCTGATGCCCTGCGTACTGGTGAAGACCATGACGACTTGGGCAGGCAAGTTGAGCTTGGCGAGGGACAGGTGGGACAGGGCGCGGTTGTAGGCGTAGCTCCACGTTTGGCCCGCCGGGGCGGACGGGTCGTGGAACAGGTCCAGGAGTTGCCGACTGCGTTCCGCCCCCGTAACACCGCTCGAGACCAAGTAAGGGCTGATCTCATCGGCCCAGTGTGAGGCATCCGGGAACCGCTCGTTGTTGTCCTGCGTGTACTGAATGATGCCGAGGCTGATCTGTTTCAGGTGTTCCTCGGAGATCACCATATTCTGCCGTGACTGAAGTATTCGGTACGCCGCCGCGTCAGTGTTCTGGAACGTCAACGCCTCATCAATCTTCAACGTCCCACCACTCGCCGCGTCAGCAATCACGCCGACGTTCAGCAGCACCGGAGCGCCGACACCGGCCATCTGGACGGACACTCGAACCAAGTTCGGGTTCCCCGGTGCCGTCCCAACGACCGTATACGTCGCCCCCAAAGTGTTGTGCGTGTCGTAAAACAGCGCCCCCGCTGCCGTGTACGTAGGCGAAGGATGGGTGGTAAAGTGATGCGCGAAATCATCCCCGGCACGGTAAGGATTTTCGGGCAACAGGCTGCGCGTCGCAGACGACAGCAGCGCGTAGGCGGCATCTTCGTTACCGGACATTCGCGAGTCGAGATATTGCTGGACAACGGCAGCGGCGCGATCTGGGGCAACGGGAGCGGCTCCCACCGAGATCAAGAACAATACGGACACGGCGGCGGTGGCCGCGCCCAGCGTTAGGCCTACGTGGAGGCGAGTTGAAAGAGTGGTCATGGTCAAGTTTCTCCTGTCAAGGACGTTCTGAATGCGCCTCCCGACGGCGGAACGGATTGGGACGACGCTTGCGCCCAGGGCGCGTTCCATGCGTGAGGGAAGAGCGCTCTCGGCGAGGGTGAGCAGGGCGTCGGCGTAGCGGCGGGGCGAGCAGTCGGGGGTGAGGGCCAGCAGGTCGCAGGCTTCCTCGGCGGCTTGGTCCAGTTGGCCGCCCAGAAGCCACAGCAGGGGCTGGGGCCAGAGCAGCGCCGTGGTCAGGCGTAGGAGCAGGGTCCAGGCGCAGTCGCGGCGCGTGTGGTGGGCGAGTTCATGGGCCAGGATGACGTGCAGGGCCGTATCGTCGTAGTCCGTCTCCCAGGTCACGGGCAGAAACACGGCGGGACGCCACACCCCGGCCAGAAATGGGCTGCGGACATGGGGGCTGGAAAACAGGAGAGGCGCATGAATTGCGCGGGAGGCGGACAGGCGGGCCAGCATCTCGGCGGCGCGTCCTTTGGTGAGGGGCAAGGCCCGCCGCCGGAGCGCCGTCAGGTGCCCTTGACAGAAGGCGAGCCAGAGCAGGAGCAGGCTTGTCCCGGTGGCCCAAATGGCGATGACGAAGGCGGGCAAAGGCGAGGGCGGGGGGACCCCCTCCGGCCCGACGGACCGGCCCACTCCCCCCGGAACCAGTGAAGGAAGAGTACCAGTGCCGCCCTGCGTGGGAGCAACGCTGTCCGGACCGTTCTCTGAACCCTCTCCCATTCCGATGGGGGAGGGCAGGGTGGGGACCGTCGGGATCGTCCACACCGGCTGGACGTGACCGACAAGGGAAACCGACAGGACGGAGCCGAGGGCCACGCCCATCAGCGTCATTTGCAGGACGAAAGCGCGCAGGTCTGGGCCACGGCGGCGGAGGAGCCAAGCCGCCGTTAGGCCGAGCGACAGCAGAAGGGTGGATTGCAGGAGCAGGCTGATGCCGGTTCGCAAAACGTCGCTCATGCGTCTCCTCCCTCTGCCTCGGCTCCTTGGTCAATCAGTTCGCGCAGACGTGTTCGCTCCTCCGGCGAGATGTGTTCGTGCTTCAAGAGGTGCGCGACCAGGCCGGAGACGGAGCCGCCGAAGACGCGCGCCAGCAGGTCCTGGGCCGCCGTCGCGCTGACCTCGGACTGCCCCAGCAGCGGGCGGAACACGAAGGCGCGCTCCGACGCCTCGTGCGCGACCGCGCCCTTGGCTTCCATCTGGCGCAGGAGCGTCTGGGTCGTGCTGTGGGCGATGGGCGCGGTCCGTGACAGTTCTTCCGTGATCTGCCGCGCCGTCACCTCGCCGTGTTCCCACAGAACCTGCATGATCTGGAGTTGAACTTTGCCTAATCGGGGCGGTGCTTTAGTCATTGCCGTTTACCTCGGTAAATGATGACGCTAGTTTATCACAGTAAACGGTGAATGTCAAGCGGCTGAATCATTACCTCGCCCGACTTCTGGTAAGGATGGCATGGCAAGCCGTGAGCGATTACACTGAGGCGTAAAGCCTAATCCTCAGAACGAGAGATCAGGCCGAAGCGACCCGACCTCAATCCATACCAGCCCGTGATTCCGTAACTCGCCCTCTCGTAACTCTTGCTGATGCCCAATGTGAAGATGAGGCGGCCCTGCGCCCATTGCTGGAAACGAATCACCCGCGCCCCATCATCAATCGTCGGATATGGCAGATGCAGGTGTCTCGTGAAGAACTCGACAGCGGCCTCGTCAAACCTCAGCCCCTGGGGGCGAACACGGACGGCCCGCCTTCCACTGAGACGATACAGGTAGCCGACATTGACGCGGTTGAAGAGTTTGCGGGTGACGAAGAGCCACCTGCCATCTGGGGAGAGGGAGAAGTCGTGGTCGTAGCGTGTATCGGGGTCGTCCTCGTTGTAGACAAATCGGTGTCCATGCGGGTCGTAGTCGGAGACTCTTTCGTCCGGCAACGAGTAGACGTGATGACCGGTGTTGACGATGATGGTCTCATAGCGGCGACCCCGGTACTGCCTCTGCGTGACTTGGATGTGTCCGCCGTCGCCCGTTTCAACGACCGTGGCGCGACTCATCGGCGTTGACGCTGAGCTGGGGACGCTCACGCTGCCGCTCCAAAGGCAGGCCACGACCAAACACAGGGCGGTAGAGACATTCACCGGCGGCGGCGGCGGAGACGGATGACGCGGGTGAGGGTGGGGCCGCGCCGCTGCCACTCGTCGCTTAGGAGGAAGGCGCGGTGGGTCTCCTCCAGGGAGACGATGGTGGGCATCTCCTCGATGGAGGCGTACTCGACCGGGCCGTTGCGCTCGCTGTTGACTACGACGATCATCTGGACGGGGTCTTCCCGGCGCTTGGGCGGCAGGTCCGGGACGGGCGCGGACGGCGGCGGGGCGACAGCCGCTTGGGGCGGGGCCGTGACCACGGGTTCGGGCGGGGGCGCACAGGGCGGCTCAACGTCACGGACCGCCTCGGGTTCGTGGACCGGCTCAGGCTCGCGGGCCTGCTCGGCCTCGCGGGCCTGCTCGGCCTCGCGGGCCTGCTCGGCCTCGCGGCGGAGCAGTTCCTGAAGGCGCTGGGCGGGGTTGGAGGCCACCGTCAGAGTGCGCGGCGGGGATGAAACGTCGGGGCTGGGACGCCCGGCGGGCTTGCGTTCGAGGCTCATGCTTGTCTTTCCGGCTCCTCGGAGGAAAATTCACACTCACGGATGGCGTCCCGCAGCGAGTCCTCATCCACGGCGCGCTTGCCGCGCACGTAGGCGTTGAACAAGGCGTTGTCGCACAGGATGCAGACACGGCGCGGGATGCCCCGGCTGGCAGCCATGATGCGCGGGTGCAGCGCGGCAGGGACCAGGCGGCGCGCGTCGCCGCCCGCCACGGCCAGGCGGTGCGCGATCAGGGCCGTCACTTCTTCCAGCACCAGCGGCTCCAGCACACTGCGGCGGGCGATGCGGCTCGCCAGCGCGGGGTGACGGGCCAGCTTGGCGTCAATGCCCGGCTGGGCCAGCAGGGCGATCTGAATCAGTTTCGTGTTCTGCGTCTGCTCGTTGGACAGTTGCTGCAGAGTCGCCAGATTGGGGCCGCTGACCATCTGGGCCTCGTCCACGATTACGACGACCGTGCGGCCCGCCTCGTATTCGTCCAGCAGCAGCCCACGCAGCAGCGCCTTGTTGTCCTGCGCGTAGCGGGACGGCTCCAGGCCGAAGGAGGACACCAGCAGCCGCAGGAACTGGGCCGGGGTGGGGGCCGACGGGTCGGACAGGTAGGCGACGGTGAACTCGTCGGGCCGCGACGCCCAGGCGCGCACCAGCAGGTAGGCGATGGTGCTTTTGCCCGCGCCGATGGGGCCTTTGAGCAGGCACAGGCCCAGGCGCTGCTCCACGGCGTCCTGAATTTTGAGAAGGGCGATCTCGTGGGCGCGCGTCTCCACCGCGAACGCCGGGTCCGGGGCCGTCCCAAACGGGGCGCGCGTCAGCCCGAAGTGACTCAGGTACCCCGCCTGCCCCCGCCGTTCGGGTTCCGGGGACGGCGCGGGGCCGGGGACAAAGGCGGCGACGGGAGCGGACTGTTGCAGCAGCATGGTGGTGACCTGTGTGGGAGCGCGGGAGCGAGTCGTCAGACGTATCCCCACATTATACTTCGCTTTGGCCGAAAATGCGCGGCTTGAAAAAAAGCCTCGTTTGGGCTACAATGAGTTGAAAGTTTCGGGAAGGGGACGCCTGTGACGCGCACGTTGGGACGCGGGATGATGATCTGGGTCGGGGCCGCCCTGCTGATGGCCGGGTGCGCGGGCGGCGGAACCACCGGCGGCGTGGTGCTGGGGCCGAACCCGCAGTCCAGCGTCTCGCCTACCGGCTCGCCCCAGGCGTCCGCCCCCAGGTCTCAGGCCGCCCACCCGGCGGCGGCTCCGGCGGCGCACTCCCTGGCCGCCGTCACGTCCTGGACGGAGCCGACGGGCCTCCCGACGGCGACGCCCTCGGCGATGCTTGCCGCGCTGACCTCCCAGACCGCGCCCCTGCTCATCCTTGACCCTGCCGTGGTTGACGCCGCTGCCGGGGCGGATGTCAAGACCAAGCCTCTGGCCCTGCTGCATCAGGGCGGCTCTCGGCGGGTGCTGGCCCTGCTGGACATCGGCGAAATCGTCAAAACGAACCCCCTGTGGCAGACCTCCTGGGTGGACGCTCAGGGCAAATTGACTCCCGCCGCCCCGGCCTGGCTGGGACCAGGCGACCCCAAGACGCCCGACACCTACCCCGTGCAGTATTGGAATGCCGCTTGGCAGGCGCAGGCCGAAACGACCCTGGACAGACTTCTCGCCGACGGCTACGACGGCGTTTGCCTGCAAGGCGTCGGCGACTACGCCCGCTTCGCCAAGTCCCGCCCCACGGCGGGCGCGGACATGGCCGCGTTCGTCGAGGCGCTGGCCGCCCACGCCCGCAAGGCGGACCCCAAGTTCAGCGTCCTCACCGACGGCGGCGCGGGCTTGCCCCAAGCCCGCGCCGCCGCGCAATCTGATTTGTACCTCGCCACGGTGGACGGCGTCTTGGCCCATGACGTGTTTTACCCCGGAGATCAGCCGACCGACAACACACTCGCGCCCGATGAAACGCTGGTGTCCGCGCTGGACACGTTCCGCAAGGCCGGTGACGCCGTCTTCGTCACCGAGCGCCTGACTGACCCGGACAAGATCGCCGATTTTCTCGCCCGCGCCCGGACCAAGGGTTACGTCCCGGATGCCGCGCTGGCCCCGCCGGCCGCGCCGGTCCCCGCGCCCGCCGCCCCGCCGTCCCCGAAGATCGCGGACGACCACTGATGCCTTACTGATGCCTTTATGAACACTGCCGTTCCCCCCCCCCTCTACGCCTGGATCGAAACCGCCCTCAGCGCCGTCGGCGCGGGCATCGCCGGGACGCTTTGGTGGGCGCACCGGGCCAACGTCGAGCTGCCCTGCACCGCCGGGGGCGGCTGCGACGAGGTCAACGCCAGCCGCTGGTCGCACCTGACCCTCGGCCCGCTGCACGACATCCCCGTGGCCTTGCTCGGCCTACTGACTTACCTGCTGCTGCTGACGCTGGCGATGGCGAAGATCGGCGCGGAGAGCGAACGCGCCCGACGCCTTCTGCACGGGCCGCTCTGGACCGTCAGCCTGTGCGGGGCCGCCTACTCCTGGTACCTTCAGTATGTCGCCCATTTCCAGATCGGCGCGTTCTGCGTCTGGTGCTTCTCGTCCGCCACGGTGATGACGCTCCTTCTCGTCACGGCCACCGTGGAGGGACTACGAACCGAAACGAGACCCACTGCCCGTGTCTAGCACCAACAAGCGCGCCGTCCTGCTGGTCCTCTGGCTGGTGATCCTGGGCGGCCTGTACGCCCTCATCACCCACCTCAACGTCGCGGGCGGCGGCCCCACGCCCACACCGCCGCCGGACGTGCCGAAGATGAGCGCCGCCACCCTCCAGGCCCAGTGGCCGCAGATCGTCGCCCACGCCGCCGCCCCGCCGCGCGGCAACCCCCACGCCGCCTACACGCTGGCTGAGTTCGGCGACTTCCAGTGCCCCCAGTGCGGCAAGATGAAGCCCGTCATTGAGGCCCTGGTCAACGGGTCAGGCGGCAAGGCGAACCTGATCTTCCTGCACCGTCCGTTCCCGAGGATGCACCAGTGGGCACTCCCCGCCGCCGAAGCCTCCCTGGCCGCCGCCGCCCAGGGCAAGTTCTGGCCCGTCTACGACGCACTGTACGGCCACCAGGACGACCTGGAGCCGGGCTACTACCCCGGCTACGCCGCCGACGCCGGGCTGAACGTCACCCAGTTCCGATCCGACCTCGCTACGCATAAATACCTGCCCCAGTTGAACCAGGACACGCACTTCGCCGACTCGCTCAACATCCAGGTCACGCCGACCCTGCTCGTGCGCAACAACGCCACCGGCAAGATCACCATCTACGTCGGCGCGGACAGCACCCAGCCGGGAGCCATCCCCGGCTACCAGGGCATCAAACAACTCGCCGCCGCCCCGCCCTGGCAGAACGCCGTCGCCTCGGCCCAGCCATAAAACCTTCTACAGCAGCCTGGTGGAAATTGCGTTTGAATGGGACCATGCCAGATCAAGGAGCAACCATGACAAACATTCTGTTTCCTTTGCCGAAGACGCGACTGTCTTCGGCGATCCACTGTCTGTTCTCATTCCTGACCCGTTGCATTCCGAGGCCGAAGACCGGTTTATGCTCCTCGGCCTGTCTCAGCGTCAGCGCTTGCTGGTTGTGTCACACACGGAAAGAGACGGCGTGATACGCTTGATCAGCGCGCGTCCGGCAACGGCAAACGAAAGAAGAGCTTATGAAGAAGGTTGATGCAGTCTCAGATGAGGTCAATCACGACCCTGATATGCTGGACGAGTACGATTTCCGAGGCGGCAGGCGCGGCGTCTACGCGGAACGTTATGCCCAGGGGACGAACTTGGTCGCCCTTTCGCCCGACATGGCCGCCGTGTTCCCCGACTCGGAGTCCGTCAACGCCGCGCTGCGCACTCTCGTCAAAGCGGCCCGACGGAGCATCAGACCGGAACCGGGCAAAAACGCGAAGCTGCATGACGGCCCGACCCTGCCGGGGCCGTCCCCAGTCTCCGGCGGCGCAAGCGTCGGTTCTTGACAACGCGGTATGACTTAGGGTATGACTGAGGGATGAACGCCGCTAAGATCACGGTCTCTCTTGACCAACACCTGTTGCACCGCTTGGACCGGCTGGTCCAGTCCCGTGTCTTCCCCAGCCGCAGCCAGGCCGTACAGGCGGCCGTCGAGGAAAAGATCGCCCGCCTCCACAAGACTCGTCTCGCCCAGGAGTGCGCCAAGCTCGACCCGGCGGAGGAGCAGGCCCTCGCGGACATCGGGCTGGCGGCGGAGGCGAGCCAGTGGCCGCCATACTGAGGGGAGAAATCTATTGGGCCGATCTCGACCCGACCCAGGGCCATGAGCAGTCTGGGCGCCGCCCGGTCCTGGTGTTGAGCGAGGACGTGTTCAACGCCCGCTCCGGCACCGTCATCGCGGTGGCCTTGACCAGCCAGGTCCCGCAGGCCGGCTTCCCCCTCACGCTGGAGATCATCGGAACGGGGCTACCCAAACGGTCGTGGGCAAAGATCAGTCAGATCAGGACACTCTCCCTCCAGCGCCTCGGCGCAATGATCGGCTCTGCGTCCGCCGAAGAGATCGCCGCCGTGCTGGACGGGCTGAACGAGATACTTGGAGGCTGAACCGTATAGACCAGCCTGACGATGATGGCGGAACCATCAAGTGACAACTCCCTACGGCTAAAGCCGAGGGCTTCTAGGGTTTTGCAACCCACACATTGTTGCCCCAATGTGATTATTTACGGCACTACCCCGAGTGTTTTACGTCGGTGGGATTAACGATTCGTTACCGACAACCGCAGGAACACTAATTTTCAAGGTGCTGTGGATATTATACCCAAGCGAACTGAAGTTCCGAAGCGGAACAGGGATTCGCAGCGCAAAACATCGTGTCTTCGGAAAGACACGGAGCCTTATATCCCCATGAATAAATTCAGGGGCCTTACGGCTCTTTCGGTAAAATCTATGTCCCAAAGTGCCGTTGACACCGAACTGGAGACGCTCATCCGGGCGCGCTATCCCATCATCTACGTCGTCTCCTGGGAGGAGAAGCGCGTGGAGGACGCCCTGCGCGTCATCACCCAGGCGCGCGGCAAGAAGATGTACCAGTGGACCGTGACGCAGGGCATGGTCCAGAACACCGCCAACCGCGACGACGCCACCCGCGACCCGCTGGCGGCGCTGGACTTCGTCGCCAACTCGCGCGACCAGGCCGTGTTTCTGTTCAAGGACTTTCACCCGTTCCTCCATGACACGGCCCTGGTGCGCCGCCTGCGCGACCTGACCTACGCCCTTAAGACTTCCTATAAGACGCTTGTGCTGTTGTCACCGGTGCTGAAGCTGCCGCCGGAACTGGAGAAAGAGATCACCGTCGTGGACTACGCCCTGCCGTCCCTGGAGGACCTGGGCGCGCTGCTGGACGGCATCATCGAGAGCGTCGGCAGCAACCCGCGCGTCCGAACGCAGCTCACGACGGAAGAACGCGAGGGAATCTTGCAGGCCGCCCTCGGCCTGACCGCGACCGAAGCCGAAAACGTCTTCGCCAAGTCATTGGTTGAGAAGCACACGTTCGATGTCGGCGTGGTCCTGTCCGAAAAAGAACAGATCATCCGCAAGTCGGGAATATTGGAATACTATCCGGCCTCGGAGGCGTTCGCCGATGTCGGCGGCCTCAATCTGCTCAAAGACTGGATGGGCAAGCGCACCGTCGCGTTCTCCGAGAAAGCCCGCGATTTCGGCCTTCCCGCCCCAAAGGGCATCCTGCTCTTAGGGATTCAGGGCTGTGGCAAGTCGCTCTCGTCCAAAGCCATCGCGTCGCTGTGGAACCTGCCGTTGCTACGGATGGATGTGGGCAAGATATTCGGCGGCATCGTCGGGCAGAGCGAGGAGAACATCCGCAAGGCCATCCGGGTGGCCGAAAGCACAGCCCCCAATGTGGTCTGGATTGACGAACTCGAAAAAGGCTTCGCGGGGACGCAGTCTTCGGGCATCAGCGACGGGGGCACGACGGCGCGGGTCTTCGGGACGTTTATCAGTTGGCTGAACGACAAGACCGCCCCGTGCTTTGTCGTCGCCACGGCCAACGACGTGTCCGCCCTGCCGCCGGAGTTGTTACGCAAAGGCCGCTTCGACGAGATCTTCTTCGTGGATCTGCCCGGCGAGGCCGAGCGGTCTGAGATATTTTCCATCCACCTGAAGAAGCGCAAGCGCGACCCGGCCAACTTCGTTCTGGACCGGCTGGCCGAGGCGAGCGCGGGCTACTCCGGCGCGGAGATCGAGCAGGCCGTCATCGCCGCGCTGTACGACGCCTTTGACCTCGACCGCGAGGTGACGACGGAGGACATTTTGGCCGCCATCGGCCAGTCCGTGCCGCTGTCCATGACCATGCGCGAGTCCATTGACATCCTGCGCGAGTGGGCCGCCACCCGCGCCCGCCCGGCCTCGTCCGACATCCCCCCCGCGACGGCCGACGAGGACCTGCTCCCCGAACAGGCCGACATCCCGCCCATGCCAGCCTGAAGAAGAGGAGACGATGGCGCAAACAACACTCTTTGTCGAGGTGATCCTGCTGGCGCTTCTTTGTCCGTATTCAGTCCTTGCTTCCCCATCGCGGGCGGCGACGGGAGTGAGTGGTGATGGGACGCGATCTCTCCTGACCGCTGCCGCTCAAGGCGAGAACGAAAAAGTGCAACGGCTTCTCGCTTCCGGTGTGCCTGTTGACGCCCGGAGTCCCAACGGTTTCACGGCTCTAATTGTCGCCAGTGATGCTAACCAGCCCACGGTGGTGAAGACCCTGCTGGATCACGGGGCGCAAGTGAACGCGGTCCTTCCACCTGCGGATGGGCCGTTCGGCGGATGCACGGCGCTCGTCTTCGCCGCGAGTGGCGGCGGACAGGCTTACATTGACCCGATCCTCAACCCCATTGGGATGCCCGCGCCTCCATCACACTATGAAGGGCATGAGGCGGCATTCGCCAAGCGGTATCCCGACCAAATGCGGCAGTGGGAGCAGAAGGTCCAGACCTGGGAGAACGGCTATGACGAAATATGCCGGATGCTGATCGCGCACGGCGCGGATGTGAACGCTTGCAGCCGACAGGGTGTGACTCCGCTAATTGCGGCCTGTGCAGTCCGCTCCTTCGCCACCGTCAAGATGCTGATCGCTGCCGGGGCTGATGTGACTGCGGAAACGTGTAACGTGCCTGGCGAGCTTTCGCTGGCAAGGATCACTGCTCTGTCAGGAGCCGTAAGACAGCGTAACTCCGCAATGGTTCAACTCCTCCTGGATCACGGCGCGGAGGTGAGCGTGTATCAGGAAGGCGATGAGACTCCCCTCGGCGAAGCGGCTGATGAAGGCGATGTACAGATCGTGCAGATTTTGTTAAATCATGGGGCCCGGGTCAACGATTATGATGATTTGGGAAGGACGGCTTTGATGTACGCAAAACGCGCAGGACATCGGGATGTGATTGCTGTCCTCGTCAGTGCGGGCGCAAAGAGTCTCCGCCGCGCACCTCATGCCTGGGTAGATTTCAGCGAAATCTTGGCTCCGAAAGGCAAGGCGAACAAGACGCCGAAGGGACCTGCGAGTGCAATCCGCCATTGACGCCTTCCTGGCCGACCTCGCCGCCGAGCGGGGGCTGTCCCCGCACACGCTGGCGGCGTACCGGAGTGACCTGGACCAGTTCGCCCAGGCGCTGACGGCGCGCGGCGTCAGCGGCCCCAGTGTCATCACCGCCGAGGATGCGTTGGCCTTCCTTGCGGCTCACCGGCGCGCGGGCCGGGCGTCGGCCACCGTCACGCGCAAGGCGAGTGTCCTGCGCGGCTTCGCCGCCTTCCTCTGCCGCGAGGGGGCCTGCGCCCAGGACTTCACGGCGACACTGGACCTCGGCAGGCCCGCGCCCCAGAAGCTGCCGTCTACATTGTCCCTCGTCGAGATCGAAAGCCTGCTCCTGGCTCCGCCCACGGAGACGCCCGAAGGCGTCCGGGACCGTGCCATGCTGGAGATGCTGTACGGCTGCGGCCTGCGCGTCTCCGAGCTGGTCGCCCTGCCGCTCGCCGCCGTGGACCTGCGTGCGGGGCTGGTCCGCCCGTTCGGCAAGGGAAACAAGGAGCGTCAGGTGCCTCTCGGCGACGCCGTCCGGGACGCGCTCGGCCCCTACCTGAGTGTCGCCCGCCCGACCCTGCTGCGCGGCAAGCCCGCCTCCGACGCCCTCTTCGTCACCGACCACGGCGGGCCGATGACACGGCAATGCTTCCACGCGCTCGTCAAGGGCTACGCGCAGGACACGCGGATCGCCAAGAACGTCTCCCCCCACACCCTGCGCCACTCCTTCGCCACGCACCTGCTGGAAGGCGGTGCGGACCTGCGCTCCATCCAGGAGATGCTCGGCCATGCCGACGTGCAGACCACCCAGCGCTACACCCGCGTGGACGTGTCCCGCCTGCGCGCCATCTATGACAAGGCCCACCCGCGCGCGTAAGTGCGCGTGGACCGGCGACCCATCGGTCCGACAACGGCGCGGCCTTTGACCCGGAACCTTGACACTGCCTCGGTCGTAAGATATAATCCTAACTGTTCCGCGGCCGCGAAGCGGCGGGCGCTCTGGGAACGCGGAGGAAGCATTGAAGCAGGAAAAGATATGGGGCCTGGTCATCCTGGTCCTGATTGCGCTGTCGGCCTGGGTGGTCGCCGGGACGCACTACGACCGGGCGCGGCACGAGCGCGTCGCCAACTACCCGACCCGGTTCGGGCTGGACATCCGGGGCGGCGTGCGCGCCGTGCTGCAGGCCCATCCGGGCGAGGCCCCCGGCGTCCACTGGGACACCCAGGAGCAGGCGGTCGTCCAGCAGATTCTGGAGAACCGGATCAACGGCGCGGGCGTCGGCGAGGCGACGGTGCAGCCCAAGGGCACGGACCAGTACGTCGTCGAGCTGCCGAACGTCAAGAACAAGGATGCCATCCTCAAGCTCCTCGGCACGACGGCCCAGCTCAAGTTCTACTACTTCGCTGATGTCGCCGTCCCCAGGCAAGACCTGCAGAACGTCACCGGCCTGAACCCCGCCGAGGCGAGCGCCATCGCCGCCCGCCCGGTCCAGGCCACGCCCTACACCGACGCCTCCGGGCAGTCGCACTACTCGTTCACCGACGGGCGGACTGGGCAGACGTTCCGCGACGGCTCCGCCATCCGCAACTCGTTCGCCGACGTGCTGGGGCAGGGGACCAACGCGCGCCCCGGCGCGAGTCTGTTTGTCATCCCGCAGCCGCTCGGCGGGTCGCCGCCGCCCGCGCCGGTCTACTTCACCGCCGCGCAGCAGCGGCAGGCCGCGAACTACAACACGGAACTGCTGGCCTGGAACAACTTCCTCCAGTCCGCCCTGGCCGCCAACGGCGGGCAGCCGGTCCTGACCGGTGAGGACATCCTGCCGTCGTCCCAGGCCCAGCTCGGCGGCAACGGCGGCATCGCCGAGCCGGTGGTCACGCAGTCGTTCAAGCCGAGCGGGGCGCAGAAGTACGGCGACTTCACCACGCGGCACGTCGGCGAGGTCGTCGGCATCGTGCTGGACGACCGGGTGATCTCCGCGCCCTACATTGAAGGCCCGATCACGGACGGCCAGGGCGAGATCAGCGGCGGCTTCGCCACCCTGGCTGAAGCCAAGAGCCTGGCCGACCTGCTGAACGCGGGCGCGCTGCCCGTGCCCCTGACACAAGAAGAGACCGAGTCGGTGGAGGCGAGTCTCGGCGGCCCGGCTCTGCGCCACATCGAGATCGCAGGCGCCGTCGGCCTTGTCCTCGTGCTGGCGTTCATGCTGATCTACTACCGCCTGCCGGGCCTGGTCGCCGACATCGCCCTGCTGATCTACGCCCTGTTTGTGTTCGCCATCTTCAAGGGCGGCCTGAACTGGCTGTTTCCGGGGTTCGCCGTCACGCTCAGCCTGCCGGGCATCGCCGGGTTCATCCTGTCCATCGGCATGGCCGTGGACGCAAACATCCTGATCTTCGAGCGCCTCAAGGAAGAACTGCGCAACGGGCGCTCCCTGCGCGGGGCCATCGACGTCGGCTTCCGGCGGGCGTTCACGGCCATCCGCGACTCCAACATCTGCACCAGCATCACCTGCGTCGTCCTGCTCACACTGGGGACGGCGAGTGTGCGCGGCTTCGCCATCACGCTGCTCATCGGCGTCCTGGTCTCGCTGTTCTCGGCGATCACGGTCACGCGGACCCTGCTCTACTTCCTGGTGGACGCGGGCATCGGCAACAACCCGGCCCTGTTCGGCCTGAACACGCGGTCCCTGGTCGGCCAGACCACGGACAGCGACACCCGCGCGGGCGTCAACATCATCGGCCGCCGCCGCGCGTTCTACGCCCTGAGCCTGGCGATCATCGTCCCCGGCCTGATCTTCTGGGGCATGGGCGGGCTGAAGAAGGGCATCGAGTTCACCGGCGGCTCGCAGATTCAGGTACGCTACGCCCAGCCGACCACGCAGGCCGCCGTCAAGGCCGCCCTGGCAAGGGCAGGCTTCAAGGACAACCTGGTGCAGATGGCGGACGCCGGCGCCACGGCCATCGTCAGTGTGCCGCAGCGGTCTTTGGGGGCGAACCCGAAGGAGAGTCCGGTCTACCAGGGCCTCGCCAAGTTGCTGGGCGTGGAGAACGCGGACGGGACGCCCGGCCCGAACTCGGAGCAGGCGTTTGACAACGTCGGCGGCATCGTGTCCAGTGAACTGAAGTGGCGGGCCATTCAGGCCGTCATCATCGCGTCCGGGCTGATCGTGCTGTACCTGGCGACTGTGTTCGCCATCGGTGGCTTCGCCGCCGGGCTGCGCCTGGGGATGTCCGCCATTGTCGCCCTGCTGCACGACGTCCTGGTTTTGATCGGCGTGTTCGCCATCCTGGGCTGGTTCCTGAACTGGCAGATCGACAGCTATTTCATCACGGCCCTGCTGACGGTGATCGGCTTCTCCGTGCATGACACCGTGGTCATCTTCGACCGGGTGCGGGAGAACCTGCGACTCCGTCAGCGCGGCGAGACGTTCGAGCATCTGGTCAACCGCTCCATCCAGCAGACGCTGGCCCGCTCCATCAACACGTCCCTGACCGTCGTGATGACCCTGCTGGCGCTGGTGTTCCTGGCCGGGCCGACGACGCGCCTGCTGAACTTCGCCCTCTTGGTCGGCATCGTCAGCGGAACCTACTCGTCCATCTTCAACGCCGCGTCCATCCTGGTGGACTGGGAGACCTGGCTGGCCCGCCGCCGTGGTGTTCCGACGGCCATCGCCGAGGTCTCCGCGCCCGGAGCCATCGCCATCGGCGGGAACGGGAACATCAATGGCAACGGCGGCAGCGGCAACGGCGGCAGCGCGCGGCCCCTGCCCGCGCGCCCGACCGTCTCCCTGCCGCCGCCGACTCAGCCGAACGCCCCCACCGCCTCCGTCAACGGTGAGGCCCCGAACCTGCGCGCCAAGAAGAAGCGCCCCATGCGGCGGTTCTAGGGAGGAGTGTCCATGACCATCACGCTCGACCTGACGCCCGAAACGGAAGCCCGCCTGCGCTTAGACGCAGGCGACCGTGGCCTTGATATCAAGGCGTATCTCCAGCAGTACCTGGCTTCGGCCCGCCAGACAAGCGATGGAGACTACATCAAAAATCTGTTGCGGCCTCTCACAGAAGAGGAAATCCAGCGCCGCATTGCCCTGATGGAAGAGTTCAGTGCAAACGCCGACGACTCGGATGAGGAAGGCGAGACCTACGAGGACGTACTGCGGAGTGTGCAAGAGCATCCTTTTTCTCTGCGCGAGTACCACGCCGGGGATTGAAGTCGTGCTGCTGGACACCGGCCCACTGGGACTGATTACGAACCCAAAACGTTCCACCGAGGCCGCGTCATGTCGCACTTGGCTCGTGGGTTTGGTCGCGGCCGACATCAAGGTTTTTGTCCCTGAAATCGCAGACTATGAGCTGCGGCGGGAACTCACACGCACCCACAAGACGGCTGGTTTGGTGCGGCTTGAGCGGTTGGCCGCTGAGTATGACTATCTGCCGGTCACGACTCCAGCCTGGCGTCTCGCCTCCCAGCTTTGGGCACAGGCCCGCCAACGGGGGCAGCCCACGGCGGACCCGAAGGAACTCGACGGTGATGTGATCCTGGCGGCGCAGGCGCTCTCTTTTGGTTTGCCATTGGGGGAGGTCGTCGTGGCCTCCACCAACATCGGGCATATTGCGCGGTTCACCGAGGCGAGACTTTGGCAGAACATCCCCTAGGCCGGTTATGACCCCTTCACCACAGACACGCTGGATCGCGCCGGATGCGGACACGGAGGCCGAGATGGCCTTGCAGGACGCGCTGGGTGTCCACCCCCTGACGGCGCGGCTGCTGGTCAATCGGAGAATCACGGACCCCGCCGAGGCGGATGCCTTTCTCAATCCCGGCCTGCACCACCTGCATGACCCGTTCGGGCTGCCGGACATGGACAAGGCCGCCCGGCGCATCGCGGACGCCATCGCGCGGGGCGAGACGATCTTCGTCTACGGCGACTATGATGTGGACGGTGTCACCAGCACGGCTCTCTATGTCCGCACATTGACGGCTCTGGGCGCGAAACTGATCTTCAAGGTCCCGCACCGCAAGCGCGACGGCTACGACATCAAGGCGCCCTCCATAGACTGGGCGCACGAGCAGGGCGCGACGCTGATCGTCACGTCCGACTGCGGCATCCAGGCGCGCGACGCCGTCGCCCACGCCAACGGGCTGGGCATGACGGTCATCGTCACCGACCACCACGAGCCGGGCGAGACACTGCCCGACGCCTACGCGGTCGTCAACCCGCACCGGCACGACTCGACGTACCCGTTCCCGAACCTCGCCGGCGTCGGCGTCGCCTTCAAGACCATGCAGGCCGTGGTCCGTCTGCGGACGCCGGAACACGAGGGGGCCTATCTCAATAAGTTCCTCGATTTGGTCGCCTGCGGCACGGTCGCCGATGTCATGCCTCTTCTGGGCGAAAACAGGGTCTTCGCCTCGCTGGGGCTACAGGCGCTGGCGCGGACGCGCAAAGTTGGCCTGCGCGCGCTCTTGGAGGGCGCGCGGGTGGACACCAGCAAGCCCCTGACGACGCGCGACATCGGCTTCGGCCTCGGCCCGCGCATCAATGCCGTGGGCCGACTGGACGATGCCGCCGTGGCCCTGGACCTGCTGCTCACCGGCGACCCCGAACAGGCGCGGGCGCTGGTGGAACAGATGAACGCCTGCAACCTGGAGCGTCAGTCCGAGCAGAAGCGCATTCTCGCCGAGGCGCTGGCACAGATTCAGGGGCGCGACCTGGACGGCCTGCCGGTGCTGGTGGTGGCGTCGCCGGGCTGGAACGCGGGCGTGGTCGGCATCGTCGCCGGGAAGCTGGTGGACGCCTTCCACCGCCCGTCCATCGTCATCGGCGTGGACGCGGCGGGCCTGACCGGCAAGGGTTCGGCCCGGTCCATCCCCGGCTTCGACCTGTTCCGGGGCATCCAGCACTGCAAGGACCTGTTGAGCTCCTGCGGCGGACACGAGATGGCGGCGGGCCTGTCCCTGGACATGGGCAACCTGGCGGCTTTCGAGCAAAGACTTCACGCCCACGCCGATCTGGTGCTGACGCCGGAGGACCTCCTGCCGATGCTCTCTCACGACGGCGAGATTGACCCGTCGCAGCTCTCGGTGGCGCTGCTGGACGAGTGGGCGCGGCTCGCGCCGTTCGGCCAGGCCAACCCGGAGCCGTGCTTCGTGTCCCGCGACCTGCTGATCTGCGAGGCCAAGCGGATGGGCAAGGACCTCTCCCACCTGAAGATGCGGGTGCGGGCCGAGGCGATGGACCCGACGGACTGCGTCGGCTGGGGCTTCGGGGACTGGACAGATCGGATCGGCCCCGGCGATACCCTGGGCGCTTTGTACGCGCCCCAGATCAACGAGTGGAACGGGCGACGGAATTTGCAGCTCGTTGTCAAGGACATCAGGACTTCGGATCATTAGATGAGGACCCCCATGCCCTTTCGGAAAACGTTGCTTTGCCTGAGTGCCGGACTGCTGACGGCCTCGCCGTTGTGCGCCCGGCCTGTCGCGCTGCACTGGGAGAAGCTGCGCGTCACCTTCGCCGAGCCGTCCGAGGTGTTCGCGCGGCTGGGCCTGACGCACAGTACGCGCTTCGGACACACCCTGGGACAGAAGCGCGTCCCGGACCCGACGTTCCCGCCGGGGCTGACGGATGTGGTCCCGTATGACCCCGGCCACACGCTGCTGGTGCGCGGCACGGCGGCGGGTGTCGCCCTCTTCCGCCTGCGCGTGGCCGCCGCCGACGTGCCCGCGCCGCACTGGCAGGCCGTGGTCACGCTGACCCGGCAGGATGACACCGGAGACGCGCCCGCGCTGGCCGTCCAGAACCGGGAGATCACGGCGGGCATCCCGCTGGTCTTCTCCTTCGACGCCGCCGGTCAGGGGCCGCAGTACCAGTTCAGTGTTCGCGTCAACCCCGATGGGACGCTGGCCGTGACCCGGCGCGCGGCCCTGAGCCTCGCCCCCGCGCCGACGCCGGGGCAGGGGGCGGCGGTCTTCGTGCCCGTTCAAGTTTGGACGCCGCCCATCACGGAAGACATCCGCGTGGGTGACACGCTGACGTTCAGCGACCTGGCCGCCGACCGGGCCGCCGCACTCGCGCTCCCCGCGCCGTCCGGCCCGGCTCCCGGCGGCGACTACCAGGTGCAGATACAGATCTCGGCGGACGCCGTCACGCCATGAACGAGTCCCTGCTGCCGCTGCTGGCCTCCCCGAACACCGGCGGCCCGCTGACACTGACCGTGACCCGCCACCGGGGCGACGACATCTGGGAGGGCCGTCTGGCCGATGACGCCGGACACGAGTACCCCATTCAGCAGGGCATCCCGCGCCTGCTCCCGGCGCAGATGCTGGACGCCCAGAAGTCCGAGATGGCCGCGCGCGACGCGCAGGTGGGCGATTACGACCGCATGGCCTTCCTGAAGCTGTTCGGCCAGGCCGAGATTCCTCTGACCCGGCGCGCGCTGGGCGCGACACCGACGGACCGTGTCTTGGAGGCCGGCTGCGGCACGGGCCGAATGACGCAGCGATTGGCGCAAGGCGTCGGCTCGCTCGTGGTGATGGACTTTTCGTTCGAGTCCCTTCGCGTGAACCAAACCAAGCTCCTGATGGCGAGCCTGTCCCACATCCCCTTGATTCAGGCCGATCTGTGCCGACTGCCCTTCGCGTCCGGGGCCTTCGACCGCGTGGCCTCCTGTCAGGTGCTGGAACACGTTCCGGGCGACGCCGCCCGGCGGCGGGCCGTATCGGAACTGGCTCGCGTCCTCCGTCCCGGCGGGACGCTGGCGCTGTCCGCCTACAAGCACTCGCTTCTGACCCGCGCCTTCGCCCAAAAAGAGGGCCGGCATGACGGCGGCATCCCGTATTTCCGTTTCACCCGCCCCGAACTGCGCGACCTGCTGGCGACGGCGTTCGAGGTTCAAAGCGTCACCGGGGTTCTCGTCTACCTGTATCTCACGCGGTGCCTCAAGCGCGTTTGACAAACACTCCCGTGACTCATGTGACGCAGGCCATGTCGGTTGTCGCGCCGGGGCGGAGGATCGCCCCGTCTGAACAAGCGTCCTTCGGACGAGGATGTGAGCCGTTGGGGGCGAGTCTTCGTCCGAAGGACGCTTTCCGAGGCGGGGCGATCCTCCGCCCCGCCTGAACACGGCCCAGATGGGCCAGTGACTACCTCTAAGGAAACCATTTGGGAAGCGCCTACACGCCGGGGCTGAAGGTCAGCCCGCACACCACCATCCGCCGGACACGCCGCCTGCCGCTGAAGGGCGAGGTGCTTGTCTCCGCAGGCCAGACGGTGACGCCGGACACGGTGGTCGCCCGCGCGGCCCTGCCGGGGCTGATGCAGACGGTCAAGGTCGCCGGACTTCTGGGGATTGACGCCGATGAACTCCCCGCCGTGCTGCTGGTCAAGGAGGGGGAGGCGGTCACGCAGGGGCAGGTGCTGGCTCAGACCAAGTCGTTCTTCGGGATGTTCAAGTCGGAGGCGAAGTCCCCGCTGGACGGGGTCGTGGAGACCATCTCCGGCGTCTCCGGCAACGTCGGCATCCGGCGCGCGCCCACACCCATCGAGCTGACGGCCTATCTCGCCGGGACGGTGGCCGAGGTGCTGCCGGGCGAGGGCGTGATCGTTCAGGCCCAGGGCGCGCTCACGCAGGGCATCTTCGGCATCGGCGGCGAGCGGGTGGGGGAGATACTCGTCGCCTCGCCGTCGCCGGAGAGCGACCTGACGGAAGCGGATCTGACGCCGCAGATGGCGGGCCGAATCATCCTCGGGGGCGCGAACATCTCCGGCGCGGCCCTGCGCCGTGCGGCGGAACTCGGTGTCACGGGCATCGTGGTCGGCGGTATCATAGACAAGGACCTGATCGAGTACCTCGGCTACGATATCGGCGTCGCCATCACCGGCCACGAGAACATCCCGCTCACGCTGGTCATCACCGAGGGCTTCGGCACCATCGCCATGGCCCACCGGACCTATGAACTCCTCGCTTCACTCGCGGGCCGCACGGCGTCCATCAACGGCGCGACACAGATTCGCGCGGGTGTCATCCGCCCGGAGATCATCGTGCCGGACACGGCCGCCACGGCCAATCCGGGCCGCATCCGCGAGGCCGAGGGCGACGGCGCGCTCGGCGTCGGAACCCCCATTCGGATCATCCGCGAACCCTACTTCGGGGCGCTTGCGACCGTCGCCGCCCTGCCGCCCCAGCTCGTCACCGTCGCCTCCGGCGCGTCCGTCCGCGTCCTGGACGCCCGCCTCGCCGACGGCCAGACCGTCACCGTCCCCCGTGCCAACGTGGAGATCATGGAGACGAGTTGAGCAAGTTCCCTTCAACAGCAGGTATGAAGAAGCCACCCAAAGACGCCGTGGAGGCGACTGGACTAGGAGATAAACTCCGCCCTGAATACGACGCGGCGACGCTGCGGGGGCTTCTCATGAGCGGGGTGCGCGGGAAGTATGCGGAGCGCAGCCGTCAGGCCACAAACGTGGTGAGACTGGCTCCTGACGTTGCCGCCGCGTTTCCCACCGAAGAGGCCGTCAACGCGGCCCTCAGAGGGTTAGTCGCCAGCGGCAGTGTGCCCGAACTTGGAGAGGGGGGAGACCACCTGCTGTGAACCTCTGGCCGCACTTCGCCCCCGATGAACAGACACTGGACACCGGGCGCGTCTCCGACGACAGCGGCGGCGTCACCCGCCTCACCGACGTGACCTGCCCGCAGATGTTCGTCTCCCGTCCCAATCACGGCCAAGACCTTCCCGCCATCCTCGTCCTGCCCGGCGGCGGCTACCACATCCTCGCCGCCGACCTGGAAGGCTCCGAGGTCGCCCACTGGCTGAACACCCTGGGCTTCGTCGCCGCCGTGCTGCACTACCGCGTCCCCGGCAAGCGCGACGCCGCCTATCAGGATGCCCAACGGGCGATGTCGGTCCTGCGGGCGCGTTCTTTGGAGTTCGGCCTTGACCCGCACCGCGTCGGCGTCCTGGGCTTCTCCGCCGGGGGCCACCTCGCCGCCCGCCTGGCGAGCGGCTCCGGCGAACGCACCTACGCCCCCGTGGACGCCGCCGACCAACAGCCCTGCCTGCCCGACTTCGCCCTGCTCGTCTACCCGGCCTACCTAATCGCCGAGGGGGAGACGGGCCGACCCGCGCCGGAGGTCCAGCCTCACCCCGCCATGCCGCCCGTGTTCCTCACACAAACCAGCGACGACCCCCACCTGACCGCCCCCGCCTACGCCGCCGCCCTGGAAGCCGCAGGCGTCCCGGCCTACCTCGCCCTTTACCCCACCGGCGGCCACGGCTACGGCCTCCGCCTGCCGCCCACAGAACCCGCCCACGCCTGGCCCACCGAAGCCGCCGCCTGGCTCCAGCAGTTTCAAGGGGTGCGATGACGGCATTGCATTTCCCTGAACGGTGTGATACAATCATGCCAACAAACAAGCGGGTGTGTCTCGGACACTTGGTGGTAGAGATGGGTGGAATGCGGCTCGTGAGTGCGGATGTGCGGCGATCCTCCCGCCGCCCCGCCGACAAGGATACGTCCGCCGCGCGCTATGCCGCACTTTCGCAGCACACTGTGTAGTTAGACCGCTAATCAAATCTTTTCATAGCACGAAGGCGTTAAACCATGCTTGCATACAAATTCCGTTCATCAAGCCAGATAATATTTGCGCTTGATGTGATATTTAACAAACGGTTATATTGTTCGGATTGGGCCACACTTAATGACCCGATGGAAGGTATGTTTGCCTATAGCTACTCTTCTACCGCGCAAGCCGATGTTGCTGAGGAGGTAGCCGATATTGTACGCGAGAATAAGAGATTGCGGGTCTGTTCTCTATCAACAACCTTTGATTGTCATCTTTTGTGGGCGCATTACGCATCAGGATTTGACGGTTTGGCAATTGAGGTGGAACTTCCCGATTATTCAAAGAAAATTAAGCGAGTGCAATATGGCGGCGTATTTGCCTTCATTTCCATTGACGATAACAAACCCACGGGCGAAATAGCCAACTCTATCCTCACTTCAAAGTATCAGGAATGGGCATACGAAAAAGAAGTCAGAATACTTAATCACGACGAGTGGTATCAACTTCGGACACCTGTAAAGCGTATCATAGCAGGACACCGTATGAATCCATCGCTTTTTCAAGCCCTTCGTATTATATGTGATAGACAGAAGATCACTCTCAACCGCACTGGTATTGGTGACGAAGGCATTGATGCAGACTTTGTAACGCCACTCGACGAGTAGCGGCCCAACAAGTCGTTGCAGCCGCCGCCCGGCTGTCAGGTGGATCATTAGGTGTCAGGTGCAGTGCGGCGGTTGCGGCTGAACTCAGGCCTTGGGCCGCTTGCTATGTGCTGGTGCGTCGTTGAGAGGGCGAGGTCTCGTAGCCCTCCAATGTGCTTGGTTTGCTCCATAGGCAACCGTTCTTGATGAGGGTTAACTTGTATGAAGGCAACCGGCCCCCGACATTATCTGCGCAAACTGTGGAAGCTTTTAACTCATGAGGACGTTCAGAGGATTGCGATAACCGCCCATCGCATTTGGTCGAGTCGCAATCTTCAATCGGCGGTTATGCCTGTACTCAGCTACGACGAGGCTGTAAGGTATTTTGTTGAAAATCGCCCAGCTAACGAAAGCATTGTGAAGGGGGCGTTACTTCGTGAACAGCAGTCAGGTAAGCTATTGCTAACTTGGGTTTTTCTCGACGCTCAAAATGAGCCAGTGAACCAAACAAATGGTATGCCATTCGGTCGCCAACTTGTTGTTGACAAACTTGACGAAGAACTTGAAGAGTATTTCGATGGTAAGTCACTGATGGTGTTCGAATAGGAGGAAGGCATGATTGACCTGTTCATCTATACCTCTCTTTTGGGGTTGCTGGGTGCCGGCGCAGCTGTCGCAATATGTAGCGTTTTGATCATTCGCTATTGGAACGAGATTATATCTTGGTTCCAGCAATACACTACATTACTGGCTGGCAACGCCAACAACGTGGCTTTCACATTGGCAGAGTCGATGAAAGTAGGCAACTACAAAGTTGTCCAGGGCATATTTGACAAATCCACGAACCGGCTTCACGAAGCTCGTCGCGTCACCTCAACACGAGTGGATGAAGAAGTGGAGCGCATTCATGCTAACGATAAGTTAGCAGTCTATCAATAGATGACGGCCAAGAGGAGATTATGATGCTATTTGAGTTGCTCGTCTGCAAATTTGTCGCGGGCGCATTGGCCGCTGGGGTAGTGGCTGCAGTTGTAGCCATCTCGTTTGCCGCCGTCAAGTCTTGGATACAGCAGAACGCCATATCGGGGGAGACTGTCGAATTAGTCAGGCAGAACCTTGATAATGCTGTCGTTGTAAGGGCGAACATCATGTCAAAACATTGGCTTGGAGAAAGAGTCCGTACCACCAATTCCTGGAAGGAGAAAACTCTTGACCAAGAGCTAAGCAATGTCTTCGCAGGCCGTAACAAGGTGAGGTATAAATCTTGACCGCCAAATCTGCGAAGCCAGCAGTGTACATTTTGGGTATGCCAGAGACTCGAAACGGTGAAGCAGCCGCTGCGACTTGCTGTTCACGCCTAGTCATGGCAGTTGAAAAATATCTGGAAGTCACAGGCACGGGTTCTATCAACCTCCAAATCACTACTGAAAGCGCCCAGGATCAAGCGATAGCGGGGCTAAACGCGACGAAGGCCAAAAATGACCCCGATGAGCCGACTTTAGAGCAACGTGCCGAGCAGTACGTCTCAACTCGACCTCTCTATACCATAGAGCAGTTGGTTGTTCCAGAGGATGTGTCATCAGAACTACAACTGGCGATTCAGGCCATACGTGTAGAGCCTATCGTGTATGATGATTGGGGCCTTCGAGAGTTAGAGCCTTTCCCGCGGTCGGCACTGAGTTTTCATGGAGAACCGGGAACAGGCAAAACGTTGGCCGCACACGCCGTTGCCTCTAATCTGTCGAAACGAATTCTGGTGGCAAGTTACGCGCAGATTGAAAGCAAGTTCCACGGCGACGGCCCAAAAAATGTTGAAGCTCTCTTTTATGCCGCACAAAGAGATGATGCTGTTCTGTTTATAGACGAAGCAGACTCATTGTTATCGCGCCGCCTGACAAATGTGACACAAGGCTCGGAGCAGGCCATTAATTCAATGAGAAGTCAATTATTGATTTGCCTGGAAAAGTTCCGTGGCATAGTAATATTTGCTACAAATCTAGTTGAAAACTATGACCAAGCTTTCGAGACAAGGGTTCGACACATCTACTTTCCGATGCCCAACTTGGAGGCTCGTGAGGCCATTTGGCGCAATCATCTACCGCCGAAGCTGCCAACCTCAGAGGATGTAAGCGTCCATGAACTCGCGCGTTCTGAATCTCGAATGTGCGGACGCGACATCAAAAACGTGGTAGTAAAGGCGGCAACGCAAGCCGCCATAGAAGGCAAACAAGTTGTTACACAAGACGATCTGTTACGGGCCGTTCAAACCATTATATCCGCAAAACAAACCTTGCGGACAAAGAATGAAAATACAGAGATTCTTGCAGTGAACGAAGCGGACGATGAACTAAAAGGAAGGATAGCGCAGGCGGTAGCGGAAAGTGACCATGTTTGCCAAAGCGAAGTGGCTGAAGGTGCCTAGAGCCTGTTATGAACTTTTTTCGAGCAACAGCTAGCGTCTAAAGCTTTCTGTTATTAGCCAGCCTGCTATGGCAGTCCACTGACTTCGTGTGTTGCTGGTCATACGGACCATATCTTGTGCCACGTGTGGCTCACAGGGCCAAAAGCAACTCAAAAATGCATACCAGGCTCTAACACTCTCTAACAAGATTCTATGGATTGTTGTAAGAGGGTGACGGTTCGCTCATAAGTGTCAAATCGCAACCAGCCCTTGTCATCTGTGTGGACAACACAGATTATCCCGCCGCGTTGGAGCGGCGCAAGATTTACCAGGTCTTGCCGGATGAGCAGGCGGCGCAACATTCCCTGGTGCGGGTTGTGGATGAAAGCGGGGAAGATTACCTGTACCCGTCAGACTATTTCTTGGCGGTCGAACTGCCACAACCTGTTCGGCAGGCGCTGGCCCTTGCGGCGTAGGTCCTCATGGCAAAACGGCGGGGGAGGCATTGGCCTCCCCCGCCGTTCGTGTCCCTACTCAGGCGCAACGTTTTCCGTCCTGAGTACGCCCGGCGTGAGGTACAATCGTTGCTGGAAGAGGGGATGCCCGAAACGGAGATCAGGCAGACGCCGGTGATGCCGGCCCTGGCGGACGTGAGGGCGCTGGACGCCCTGGCCGGGGAGAGGGACCACAGCCGAAGTGACCTCATCCGGGAGGCTGTGCGGCGCGTGTGGCTGAGGAAAGGGCAACGACCATGACACTTCTTTTGGACCTGCCGCCGGAGATGGAGACGGCTATTCGGCAGGACGCCGACCGGCAGGGAACTACGCCCGAAGCATTGGCCCTGGACGGGCTGCGGCGGCTGTACCCGCAGGTGCATACGGGCCTCAAAACCGGCGCGGATGTGATTGCTCAATGGGAAGCGGAGGGGGCGTTCCTGCCCGCCGAGCAGCGCGAGGACCACCAGCGGCGCGCGCGGCAGGTCCGTGCCGAGGCATGGCGGCGCGAATGAGCGCCCCCGCACCCATCCTCAGATTGCTGGACTCTGATGTCGTGATTGACTTGCAGCACGGGCTGCCCGCCGCGAGGGCCTGGTTCACCACGCTCCACCTCCCCGCTGTCGCTGTGCCGGGGGTCGTAGCGATGGAGATGATCCAGTCAGCGCACAACAAACAGGAGGTCGCCTCCACCGACCTGATCCTGCGCCCGCTCCCGCGCGTGTGGCCGTCGTCTTCGGCCTGCGAGGCCGCGTATGCCGACTTCCGCACCCTGCACCTGTCGCACGGCCTGGGGCTGGCCGAAGCCCTGATAGGCGCGACCGCGCGCGAACGGGGCGCGACCCCTCTGCACCTTCAACGTCAAGCACTACCGCGCCGTGCCGGGCCTGACTACCGAGCAGCCGTACATCCGATGACAGACACAGTCATCCCAGAACACACTGCGTCGGACGAACAAAAAACGGCGGGGGAGGCAAATGCCTCCCCCGCCGTTCGTGTTCCTACTCAGGCGCTCAGTGGCAGCCGCAGGAGCCGCAGCCGCCGCCCGCGCTGGTGTCCAGGCCCTCGGCCTCGGCGTCGCCGGTGCTGAAGGAGGAGCCGCAGCCGCAGGACTTGGTGGCATTGGGGTTCTCGATCTTGAAGCCGCCGCCCATGTCCGTGGTGATATAATCCACGACCGCGCCGCCGATGTAGCGCAGGGACGTGGCGTCCACGACCAGCTTCACGCCGCTGTCTTCAAAGGTCTCGTCGCCCGGCTCCAGGTTCTCGTCCAGGGCCATGCCGTATTGCAGGCCGGAGCAGCCGCCGCCGGCGACGTAGACGCGCAGGTACAGGTCGTCGCGGTCCTGCTCGGCGAGCAGGGATTTGACTTCACTCGCCGCCGCCTCGGTCAGCGTCAGCGGGGACAATGTCAGCGGGGACGGCGCCGCCGTGGCGGGCTGTTCCAGGGTGGTGGTCATAATGAAAGTTCCTCTCAAACGGGGTCAGGACTCGCCGGTCACGTTCTGGGGTTGATTATACCCGAAAGTGCGGGCAAGGCGTCATCGGGTAAACACGCGCCGTCGGGGGAATGTTCCCGCCCGTGAGATCGGCGTGAGCAGGAAAGCCCCCTTGTTGCCCACGCCGACGATCTGACCGCGCTCATTGATGGCGTCGGCCCGTTGCAGAACCCATTCTGAACCTCCGGGGATGAGGTCATTAAGATCGGTCATCTTCCCCTTTTGCCACAGGAACGCATGGAAAGGAACATTCCCCCGATGGTCAGGCCGCGTCGTCTCTGCCCACCCGACGACTTGACCGACATTGTTGATGTCGTCCGCACCGCTGTCCTCGCCGCCAAGCGTCCCTAGGTCCTGTAATCGTCCCTGCTCCCAAAGGAATGCATGGCTGATGTCACTGGAACTGAACTCTCCACGGTTGACGGAACTTACCTGTCCGGTGTCCACGGTCCCCACCGCTTGATCCCGGTTATTGAGACGGGCCGTGACAATACCCCGTGAGGCGTATCCAAGTGGGACTTGAAACGTCTGCGTCTTACCTTGAGTCCACAGCAGTGTATTGCCATCAGTGTCAATGCTGGTGTCCTGCACGTCCTTGTATACAATCTGGTCCTGGTCGTTGAGGCACTCTGCTTCACCTGGGCCAATGGTAATTTTCTTTCCTTGGTGATAAAGCAGCATTGTGTACACATACTGTTCTGAGTTATTCTCATCTGCCGACGTGACAAGAACATCGCCTTGGTTGTTGATGGCATCGGCAGTCTCATCGAAATCCGGCGGTGAGCCGACGACACGCATCTGCCCGTGCTGCCAGACCACGGCCTCGCCGAAATAGATCGTGTACGCCCCGCTTGAGTCGCCGGAGATGTCCCCAAGAACGATCCCGGCGTCGTTGATGCCGATGGTGGCGGGCTGGTTGTAACTCGGATCGGAGGACGTGTTCTTCAATGTCTTCCATCGGCCATCCTCATACAATTCGTCGGAGAACAAAACGTGCCCGTTACCATCAACGTGAAGTAGGTCGCCGTTATCGATGTTGAAAACATCCACTTCCCCACCATCGGGAACCATATGAAGGGAGGTCAGGCGGTAGCGGATGACCCGCTGGCGTCTCGGACCCAGTGTGCCAACGGTGACAGGACGCGGCGGCGACAGGACGGGTGCCATCACAGGGGCCTTGGACACGACCGGCGGGGCGTCATTGCACCCAGCCACAAGGCAGGCGAGGGTGACGCCGACGGCAGTGATGGGGCTTGCTTTCATATTTGACTACAACAATAGTACCACAAAGGCAGTCGTAGATTGCCACTCACGAGCGGGGAGAGATCAAGACGAGAGTGAGCTGTCAGGCCAGGCGGCTTGCAGGAGGGCGGGGAGGGTCCGGTCGGCGGGGCCGAGGATGACAAAGTCGGCGGGCTGGCCGGGCTGGACGTTGAAGACGGCGGTGGTTGCCCCGTGGCGTGACGCCAGGCCGAGCAGGGAGGCGGCGGGCTCGACCTGGCCGGAGGTGCCGATGGAGAGGAAGACGTCGCACGTTGAGGCGGCCTCCGTGGCGGCCTGGAGCGCCTGCGGCGGCAGGCCCTCGCCGAACCAGACCACGTCTGGGCGCAGCAGAGCATCGCAGCGGGGGCAGCGCGGCGGCACGTCACCCGTGTCTTCCCATTCCTCCGCGACGATATCTTCGCGGGAGCATTTGGTGCGGGCGAGGCTGCCATGCAGTTCCAGAACGTTGGCGCTGCCCGCGCCTTGGTGCAGGCCGTCCACGTTCTGCGTAATCAGGGTGAGTTGTGGGACGTGACGCGCCAGTGCGGCGAGGGCGAAATGGGCGGCGTTGGGCGCAGCCTGAGCGAGCAGCTCGCGCCGCCAGGCGTACCACTCCCAGACCAGGCGCGGGTCACGGTGGAACGCTTCCGGGGTGGCAAGGTCTTCCGGGCGGTACTGCGCCCACAGGCCGGTCTGGGCGTCGCGGAAGGTCGGCAGGCCGCTGGCCGCCGAGACGCCCGCCCCGGTCAGCACGGCCACGGACCTGGCGGATCGCAGGGCGTCCAGGAAGAATGGGCGGAAAAGGATGTCCGTCATGCGGGCTTGGCCGGGGCCGTTTCCTCGTCCTCCTCCGTGATGTCAATCTCGACGGCCTGGAAGACGCGGACTTGAAAGCCGTCCTCCTGCATGGCGTCGCGGACGCCGACGGCGATCTCGATATCCTCGCAGAGTTCGAACGCGATGTCCTCGCCGGCCTCGCCGACCACGATGAACATACCGTCGTCTTCCTCCTCGTCGCCGCCCTGGTCGAGCAGTGTCAGGGGCAGGGGAGGGGTCTTGCGCTGGGCGTTGCCGTTGCTGGGCTGTGCCATCGGTTCAGTCTCCTTCGGGGGTGGGTTCGGACTTGGACTTGCGGGCGCGGGACTTCTTGGGGGCCGGGGCGTCGGCGTTGACCGCCTCGACCACCAGCCGGTTGAACGCCTGCGCCTGCTCGTCGTGCGGCAGCAGGCCGCTCCGATCAAAAATGGTCAGCTCGGCGCGGGCGTTGGCGGCCAGGAACGCCTCGGCGTCGGAAAGCGGCGTCATCCGCGCCTCCCGGCCCCAGACGATCCGCACGGTCTTCTGAGACAGTGCGGGGAACGCCTCGGCGACGCTGTGGTTGAGCAGGCCGCTGATGAACGACGGCGGCGCGTTCTGCGAGCCGTACTGGTGCGTCGCCGTGGAGTAGTGGTCAATCATGGCGTCGTCTACGAACGACGGGTCGAAGTACGTCTGGTTCATCAGGTACCAGCGCAGTCCGGCCACGGACGTGAGCGCGTTGTGCAGCGTTGTCCCCAGCAGCGGCGATTGCAGCACCTGATAGCCGACCTCGGACCCGACGCCCGGCGGCTGCGCGAGGCTGCCCAGGCCGGTCGGGCAGACCAAGATCAGCGCGGACACCGATGCGGGCGCGTCGTGCGCGGCCTGGATGGCGTAGGCGGCGGCGAGCGAGGAGGCGACCAGTACGCACGGCTCTTTCACCACATCCCGCAGGAACTGCGTCAACTGTTCCACATATTGCTCGGCGGCGTAGCGCCCGCGCGGCTTGTCGGACAGCCCGTACCCGAGCCAGTCGGGGGCATAGACGTTATAATGCTCCGAGAGGGCATCAAAATTTTTCCGCCACTCATAGCCGGACGCGCCCGCATAGATGCCGTGCAGCAAGACCACCGGCCTGCCCTGTCCCTGCCGCGCGTAGAAGACATCGCCGCGCTCCGTGGGCCAGAAGCGGCCCTCGCCGCCGAGCGGATTGCCCAGCGCTTTGGCGCGGGCGAAGACAGCGCTGTTGGCGGCGGCCAGTGCCGCCGCGCCCGCGCCGGTCCAGAGCAGGGCTTTCAGGGTTTTGTTCATGGTGTGCCTAGTATACCCCGTAATGTTCACGGCGATGAATCGCTGGGTTGGTGCGTTTGGCGTCAAGGCCCCCGGCGTCAAGGCCCCCGGCGTCAAGGCCCCCGGCGTCAAGGCCCCCGGCGTCAAGGCCCCCGGCGTCAAGGCCCCCGGCGTCAAGGCCCCCGGCGTCAAGGCCCCCGGCGTCAAGGCCCCCGGCGTCAAGGCCCCCGGCGTCAAGGCCCCCGGCGTCAAGGCCCCCGGCGTCAAGGCCCCCGGCGTCAAGGCCCCCGGCGTCAAGGCCCCCGGCGTTGAAACGCCGGGCTATTCTTGAAGCACAGAAAGTCCCTGCGGGACTGAAGACACGGCGTCAGTAGTCCCGCAGGGACTTTCCCTCGCAGGGGAATAGCCCGGCATTTCAACGCCGTGGCGTGTGTCTGCGCCGCCAGTGTCGTTGTCACCCGACCCAGCGGGCCTTCGCGGCGGCGATGCGGGCGAGCGATTCATCCAATCGCCCCTCGGGGATGCGCCCGGACCGAGCAGCCTGCACAAGCGCATCACGGATGGATTTTTGCACCTCCCAGGTGTGGCAGCACAGCAGGATATCGGCCCCGGCCAGCACGGCCAGCACGGCGGCTTCGGCGGACCCCCAGCCTTCGGACACGCCGCGCATCTCCAGGCAGTCCGTGATGACGAGGCCCCGGAAGTCCATCTCGTGCCGGAGCAGTCCGGTCAGGATACGCGGCGACAGCGTCGCCGGCAATTCGGCGTCCAGGGCGGGGAACAGGATGTGCGCGGACATGACGGCGGCCAGCCCGGCGGCGATGGCCGCCTGGAAAGGGACCAGTTCGACCTGTTCCAGCCGCTCCCGTCCGTGGGCGATGCGCGGCAGCGCGAGGTGCGAGTCGATCTCGGTGTCGCCGTGGCCGGGGAAGTGCTTGCCGCAGGCCAGAATCCCGCCGTCTTCCTGGAACCCACGCACGGCGGCGATTCCCATGGCCGCGACCACTTGCGGGTCGTCGCCGTAGGAGCGCCCGCCGATGACGGGGTTGCGTGGGTTGTTGTTCGTGTCCAGCACCGGCGCGAAGTCCCAGTTGATGCCGACGGAACGGAGTTCCCGCGCGATGTCGCGGGCGGCGGCGCGCGCCCGGTCCGGGTCCCCCGCCGCGCCGAGCGACCGCGCCGACGGTGCCGAGGCGAAGTGGGGCGGCCCCAGCCGACTGACTCGCCCGCCCTCCTGATCCACGGACACGAACAGCGGTGGCAGCCCCCGCGCCGCCGCCCGCCCCTGCATCTCCGTCAGCGACGCCCGCAGCCCGTCCCGCGTCTCCGCGTTGCGCGTGAAGACGATCACGCCGCCGACGTGCAGCTCGTCCACCAGGGCCGCCGCCTGCGCGTTCACGCCATGGGCGTCCGGCCCCTGCCACCCCAGCAGGAGCATCTGTCCGATCTTCTCGTGAAGTGTCATCTAGGAACTTTCGCTGTGCGGGTCGGAAGCGGGTGCAGGGCGTGGGCGTTGTCCACCCAGAGTTTGGTGCCGGAGGAGGACAAAGCTCTCCCGTTGGCGTCCTCGGCGCGGGCCTCAACGAGATACTCGCCGTCGGGGCTGTCCGAGGTGTCCCATGTCCATGCAAAGGGGGCCTGGTTGGTGATGCCTTTCAGGACCCCATCCACGTAGAAGGCGACAAACTGGGCGCGGCGGCTCCGGTCGGCGGCCTGGATGGTGATCCGGCCGCGCTGGATGGGTGTCTTTCCGTCCTCCGCCTCCTGACGGGCCGCAGCGAGGTAGTCCTGCGCGGCATCGGATGCGCGGGCGTCCAGCCAGGCGTCGTCGCCGGGGTCGGCGCAGATCAGGCGCAGGGCGGTGACGCCCCGGAAGGCGTCGGGGTGGAAGCCGAGGCTCTGGATCATCGGCAGCCAGGGAGTCCCGTCGCCCCGCTGAATCTGCGCGACCCAGGAGTGCCGGGAGTCGCGCCCGTCCCAGGCGAGGTTGAACTCGCCGGAGAACAGCGGGGGCCTGCCCTCCTGGTCCATCTGGAACTTGCGACCCGGAACGCCGACCACCAGCACCATCGGCGCGCCCGCCTCCTCCGACTGCGAGTTGTGATAGGCCGGCTCGATCTGGAAGCCGCCGCGTCGCTCCGGGCCGTCGCCCTCCAAAAGATGCGACGTGGTGACCGGGGCCGTGGAGACGGTGATGACGCCGCAGTGGTTGGTGTTGATTGCGCCGACGCCGGTGTACGAGGTGCCGTCGAAGCGGCCCGTGCCCAGCAGGGGCTTGACGACGTGGGTGAACACGCCGCCCGTGCCGTCGGCGTAGGTCGCCGTCACGTTGCCCCCGGCGTGATTCTGGAAGACCACTTGGGCCAGGGGGTTGAGCGGGCGACGGACGACGATGGTGAGCGTGTCGCCGATGTGGGGGACGTAGCCGACGGGCAGCGGTGCGGTCGTGTCGCTCTCCAGGTACACGCGGTTGCCGACATAAGGCGACAGGTCCCGGAAGATGCCCGTCCCGCTGGGGATGTTGGTGTAAATACCCGACGTGCCGGACGTGTGGCCGCCGAACGTCTTCAAGGTGATGGCGAACTCGCGCGGCACGAGGTTGATCATCTTCGGGTAGGCCGTGTTCAGGCCGCCGACGCGGATGCGGATTCCGTGGACCGCCGTGGCCGCCACCGTGCCGGGCGGCGCGTAGCCGCTGGCGAGGTAGCCGGGCAGGCTCTGCGTCGCCGGGGCCGTGACGCGCCCGACGAGCCGCCACGTCCCGCCCCCGTCCGTGGAGACCTGGATGGGCCCGCCCTCGACGTTGAGAACGCGGATACGGTGCGTCTCCACGCGCGCCAGGGGCGCGAACTTCGGCGGCACATCCCGCGGCCCCAGCGGGGCGTCCGCGCACAGGGGCACGAGCAAAGAGAGCAGGACCAGGGCCGCCAGGACAAAGCGCGTCATCGCCCCGATTGTACCTGAGATGTGTACACGGGTCAAGGAAAGGCAAAGCGCCCGCCTTTCGAGTGACGGGAAGGCGGGCGCATAAATTCAGAGCCGTGGGCTACTTCCGGGCGGAGCGGCGTCGGGCGAGGCCCAGCAAGGGCAGCGCGCCGAACGCCAGCAGGCCCAGGGAGGACGTCTCCGGGACGGCAGGGGAACCGGTGGGACCGGAGGAACCCAGATCGGACGTGAACGCGCCGTTGGGACTGAATGTCCCGGAGACTACCGGCGTGGTGCCTTGCAGTACCTTGAAGCCGGTCGTCGTCGGCGCGTCGAAGTAGGCCAGGCCGAAGCTGCCGCCCGTCCCGACGCTGGTGAATGGCAGGGTGATGCTGCTGTCGATGGGCGTTTGCGTGAGCTGACCATCCGTCGGGCTGGAAGCACTGGCGCCGATCGGGATGCCGAAGAAGTATGACACGGTCGTCGTCGCCGGAGCGCCGTTGTTGTACAGGCTCACCGTCGCGAGCTGGGTGCCGGCCAGGGTGAAACCGTAATGACCGACCAAGTAGTTTGACGGCGCGGCGAGGAGGCTGGTCGTGTCAATGTTCCAGTTTCCGGTGTAAACGAAGTTGGACGCCGTGACCTCGACCGGGACAAACGTGCCGGTTTCGGGCGTCAACTCGAACGTCAGCGAGTTGCCCGCGCCGGGGACCGTCGTGAAGGAGAACGCGGTCGAGGAGGTCGGGGATGAAGGGACGGCGACGGTGGCCGCGTGGCCCATCGGGGCGAGCGCGGACAGTGACAGGGCGGTGAGACCAAGGGTGGTCAGGGAGTGGGTGGCACGGGTGTGCATGGGGTTTGCCTTTCGTCAGGAATGTGTCGTGGGGCGTGGCTAGCCCCTCAAAGAGCGTCTTAGGTCCATCGAGCCGATTACGATGCCGGGTCAGGGGGAACCTCAGAAGACCCAGCAAAGAGTGCTTTCCTGAGACGCAGGCGCATTCTACCCAACCTCGCGCCGTTTGAAACATTGCGCGCGAAGCCCCGCTTCACCGGGCCTGCGGTGCCTTTCGCTGTTCGATCTCCGTGACGGCCCAGGCAGCGTGTTCACGGACCAGCGGCTCCGGGTCGGCCTCGGCGGCGCGGCGCAGGGCGGGGAGGGCGCTGGGATCGCCCAGATTGCCCAGGGCGACGCAGACGTTCCGCAGCAGGCCGCGCCGCTTGGTGCGCCGAATCGGGCTGTGCCGGAAGCGTTCGGTGAACCCGGCGTCATCCAGGGCCAGCAGTTCCAGCAGGTCGGGCGTCATAAGATCGGCGCGTGGGCGCACGGCCTCAACCGTGGCGGCGCGGGCGAACTTGTTCCAGGGGCAGACGGCCAGGCAGTCGTCGCAGCCATAAATGCGCGTCCCGATGAGGGGTCTGAGTTCCAGGGGGATGCTGCCCTTGAGTTCGATGGTCAGGTAAGAGATGCACCGGCGGGCGTCAAGCTGATACGGGGCCGTGATCGCGCCCGTCGGGCAGGCGGGCAGGCAGCGTTCGCACGTCCCGCAGTGCGTCGTCTCCGGCGCGTCGGGCGTCAGAGGGATGTCCAGGATGATCTCACCCAGGAAGAACCAGTTGCCGAGACGGCGGGAGATGAGATTCGTGTGCTTGCCGATCCACCCCAGCCCCGCCCGCATGGCGAGATCCCTCTCGGTGACGGGGCCGGTGTCGCTGTAGACTTTGCCCCGCGCCTCCGGCTTCTGCGCTTGGACAAAAGCCAGCAGCGCCTCCAGACGCGCCCACAGCGTCTCGTGGTAGTCGTCGAAGCGGGCGTAACGGGCGACCGTGCCGGTCAAAGAAGTACCCCACCCAGCCTCCCCTTCGGAAAGGGGAGGGGCCGGAGAAAAAGAGTTCCCTCTGACCCCTCCCCCTGCTCTGAGGGGGAGGCCGGGAGGGGGTTCTTGTGGCGCGTAGTTCAGCGCGACGCAGACGACCGAACGCGCCCCCGGCAGGACTTGCCGCAGGTCGCCGCGCTTCGGCTCCTGGCGGTGCAGGTACAGCATCTCGCCCGCCCGGCCCTCGGCCAGCCAGCGCGCGTAGTGCCGGTGATGCGGCGGGGGCGCGGCGTCCGTGATGCCGCAGAGGGCGAAGCCGAGTTCGGCCGCCCGTGACTTGATGGCGTCAGAGAGGCTGTCGCCCGGCATACCCGGCCTCGATCTCGTGCCAGAATGTGATGGTGTCTTCGCCCAGGTGCCAGCACAGGAAGACCTCGTGGTCGGCGTCGCCGCCCCGGAAGTGCGGGAAGTCCAACAGCCCCCGCTCCAAGTCCTTGATCTGGATGCCACGCGCCGCGATCTCTTCCACCAGGCGCTGCGCCTCCTCCTTCTGCGTCCCCGCGCCGGTCAGGAGCGGCCCCTTGCCGTTGCCGCGCATGACCAGCGTTTGGGACGCGCCCGTGCGCTCCTGCTCGCGCCGAATCTCGGCCAGCAGGTCTTGGATCCGCAGCAGACGCCGCCGCAGGTCCGGCAGTTCGGCGCGGGCCTCGGAGACAGTGAAGTGTTTCTCGTAGTCGGCCATGGTTTTTACCGGATGTCTCCGGATCATTCAGCGCTTGCACTGGGGGTATGAAACCCCCGGCATTGGTAGCGCAATCGTCCTGCGGACGGTAAGATCGTCTTCTCTTGCGCCCGAAGGGCGCTTGTTCTATAAATGCCGGGTCGTTCATCGGCCCGTTCACTGAACGGCCCTACCGAATGCCCAGTGCCTTCTGCCGGTAATGTTCGTCGGGGCGGGTGTGGATGCGGGCGATGGCCTGGGGCGTCAGGAAGGTCGGCCCGCCGCAGGCCAACGTACCCAGGAGGATGCGGGCGGCTTTCTCGGCCATCCGGTGAATGCTGACGACCTCGGCGGCCGTTGCGGCCAGGGCGATGAAGCCGTGGTTCTGAAGGTAGATCGTCTTGGGCCGCTCGCCGTGAGTGCCGATGTAGCCCCGAACGGCGTCTCGCAGGGCGCGGGCGAGAGGAACGCCGGGGTCCACATAGGGGACGCAGCAGGGGGCGACGCCGCAGATGACGATCTCATCGGGGAACAGCCGGCCGCCGGACGCGACGGCCTCCCATCCGCGCGCCGCGCAGAGCAGACTGTTGATCGCCGTGACGTGCGTGTGGCCGACGTAGCCGACGCCCGGCAGGGTGAGCAAAAAGGCGTGGATCAGCGTCTCCACTGACGGCTTCAGGCCGCCCGCCGCCCCGGCACCGTCCACGCAGGACGCGAACAGCAGGTCCTTCACCTCGCCGTCGCCGAGATCGCGGGTGCTGTCTAATGCTTCTAGGATGGGCGCGAGGCGGACGTGCGAGACCTGCGCCGCCGTCAGCGTGCCGAGCTGTGACCCGCTGGCCTTGACGAAGAACGTGTCGCCGTCCGCGCGGGCCGACGTGTTGCCCTCGCCGAGCATCGCCCAGTCGCGGGCCGGGTCGCCCAGCGTGTGCGACAGCGTCAGCAGGTCCCGCATCACCGTGTCATCGTGCGCCATGGAAACTCCAACTCCCAAAACATCCGTCACGGCCACTTTTCTCCCAGCAGGGCCATCTCCGCGCTCAGAAGGGCGTCCGGGGGCAAGAAGAGGTTCGCGGCTCGCAGTGCGCGCAACACGTCGGCGGCGCTTGTCACGACGCCGCGTCGCTTCCCTTCCAGGACGAGACCCGCCGTGCCGACGTGCGGGACGCCGAGGGCGCGCGCCGCCCGCCTGCCGTCCCCATCATCAAGGACGGCGACCGCGTTGGTGGAGAGAGCCAAGGCGAGTGTCGCTTCTTCGCCTGCGTCCAAAGCCAAAGCAGCGAGCGCTGCCGGAATGGGAACGTCCGGCACACGGCCTCCCCAGCCGCTTGCCAGGGCGAGCCGCGCGGGGTCGCCCGCGTCACCGGCCAGCACTTCCCGGTATACAGTTTCTGTCACCTGCACCTGCTCGCCCAGCAAGTCAAGTCGCCCGATCTTCGCCAGCCCAATCAGCGGCGAGGCATCCACGGCGTAAAGCAGAGGGTTCGAAGGAGTCACGGCCGCGCCGCCTGCGGATCGTTTGCCTGTGCTTCCGCGCGCGCTCTCGCCTCGGCGAGCGTGTGAAGATCGGCGCGCAGTTCGTCGGCGTCATCGTACTGGAACGGCGTCACGCCGTGCCGTCCGAGGGCGTCAAAGAAGGCGGCGCGGGTCAGGCCGGCGATACGGGCGGCGTTGCCCTGCGACACGGCGCGCAGATCGTACAGCAGGACGGCCATGCGCTCGCGCTCGGCGGGGTCTTCGGGCAGGCGCAGGTTCAGCACAAAGTCTTCGCCAGGGGCCTCTGTGTCTTGGTCTGTCTCTTGCGTCGGCGTCCGCAGCGTCAAGGTCATGGTCTTGCTCCTTTCAAACGTCAAGAGTGTTGCGCGTCACTCCCAAAGGAACCGCAGGATGCGGTGGTGGCGCGTGTCGGCGACGTACAGGTCCCCGCGCCGTCCGACCTCGCTCGGCGGGACCACCGCCAGGCCGCCGGGGCGGGCCAGCCCGCCGAGACGCCTCCCGACCTTCTCCACCGTCGCCAGCACCCGGCCCTGCGCACCGTGCAGGGCCTGCACCCGCCCGTGGGCGTCGGCGTCGAAGCCGGTGGGCGCGTCCGGCCCGGCGTCGGCGACGTAGACCAGGCCGTCCGCGCCGCAGGCCAGGGCGCGCGGCTGGTGGAACTGGGCCGTCATGGGGCCGGACGCGCGCCCCAGGCCGTCGAAGCGCCAGACGCGCCCATCGAACGGGTCGGCGACGTACAGGTTCTCGTCGCGGTCCACCGACACCGCCTGCGGGCTGAAGGACGCCCCGGCGTGGGCGGAGGCGAAGGCCGCCAGGAAGTGCCCGGCCGGGTCGAATTTCTGCACACGCCCGTTCCCGGCGTCCGCGACGTAGATGCAGCCGCTGACCGGCCCGACGGCGATGCCGGTCGGCCCCCGGAAGTCGCCCTCGCGCGTCCCCAGCCGCCCGAACACCAGCTGGAGGGACCCGTCCTCGGCGTACTTCTGGACCCGGTGGTTGCCCTGTTCCACGACATAGAAGGCGTTCGCGGCGTCGGTCGCCACGCCCTGCGGCGACAGGAACTGCCCCCGCCCGCCGCCGCGCCCGCCCAGGGGCGACACGCCGCCGTCGGGCGTGACGCGCTGGACGCGGTGGTTGTAGGAGTCGGCGATGAACAGAACGCCGCCGCCGTCCACGGCCAGTCCGGCGGGGTAGTTGAACTGCCCGGCGGCTCCGCCGCGCTCGCCGAAGACCTCCACGGCCCGCAGCGCCCTCGGCGTCGCCCGCAGCCGGTCACGCAGGGCGTCCCCGGCGACGGCCTCCTGCTCCTGCTGCAGAAAACGGTGGTAGCCGCGCGTGTCCTCCACGCGCACCTGGGCCAGCGGCTCGCCGTCCGGCCCGCGCTCGGCGATGGGGTCGCGCCCGCCCAACGGCTGCTCCCCCGCCTCGACCGACGGCGCAGGGCGCGGCGGCATCTCGCCGTCCTCGCCCAGTTCCAGAAACTCAAACCGGTTGCGCATGCCGTTCGCGCCGCCCGGCGGCGCGTCTTCCCCCGGCCATTATAGTCCCGGTACACTCCAACTGTCAATCAAAAAGAGTTCGTCGGTTTCGGGGTATCATAAATCGTTAACGTCTTCCGGGCGGGAACGGCCCCGTCCCCAGTGAGGATTCTTTTGCCCCGCCGGAAATCAGTATCATTCCCGCCCGAATCGCCGCACTTGATCGCCCTCGCCGCTGACGTGGGGCGCGCGCTGACCACGCGCCAGACGCTCGCCGGGATGCTACGCGGCTGCGCCGAAGCCCTCGTCAAGCATCTGGACGCCGCCCTGGCCCGCGTCTGGATGCTGGACGCCGCAGAAGATGTGCTGGTGCTGCGGGCGAGCGCGGGCCTCTACACCCACCTGGACGGCCCGCACGGGCGCGTGCCCGTGGGGCAGTTCAAGATCGGCCTGATCGCCCAGGAGCGTCGTCCCCACCTGACCAACGACGTGGCGGGCGACCCGCGCGTCTCCGACCCGGACTGGGCGGCCCGCGAGGGCGTGGTGGCCTTCGCAGGCTACCCACTGGTCGTTGAAGAGAGGCTGGTGGGCGTGGTCGCCCTGTTCGCCCGCCGCCCCTTGTCCGAGGAGACTCTGCTGGCCCTGGAGTCGGTGGCCGACGAGGTCGCCGTCGGCATTGACCGAAGGCGGGCGGGGGAGGCGTTGCGGGCCAGCGAGGAGCGCTACCGCGCCGCGTTCGCCCACGCCGCCGTCGGCGTCACCCTGGCCGACATGAATGACCGCTGCCTGGAGGCCAACCGCGCGTTCTGCGCGCTGACGGGCTACTCGGAGGCGGAGCTTCTGCGCCGGGACTTCCCCTCGCTCACCCACCCGGACGACCGTGCCGACAGCCTGGCGCTGATGGCCCGCCTGCGGTCAGGCGAGCTGGAGAGCGTCGTCATGGAGAAGCGTTACGTCCGCCGGGACGGCAGCGTCGTCTGGGTGCAGAACAGCGTCGCATTGGTGCGCGACGGCGACGGCACGGCCGCCGGCACCATCGCCCTGACGGAAGACATCAGCGGGCGCAAGCGCGCGGAGGCCGAGCGCGCCGAGGCCGCCGCGCTCCAGCGGACGTTCGCCCGCGACGTGCTGGCGAGTGTCACCGAAGGCCGATTGATCCTCTGCGACCGGGCGGACGACCTGCCCGCGCCGCTGACGCCCGCCGCCGCCCCCGTCTTGCTCTCGGACGCGGGCGGCCTGTCCGAGCTGCGCCACGCGGCGATGGACGCGGCGCGCGGCGCGGGCCACGAGGAGGAGCGCGTGGGCGACCTGGTCATCGCGGTCAGCGAGGCGGGGATGAACGCCATCGTCCACGCGGGCGCGGGGACGGCGTGGGTCTCGGCGGGCGAGAACGGCACGGTGCAGGTGCGGGTGGAGGACCACGGCGGGGGCATCTCCATGGAGAACCTGCCGCGCGCCACCCTGGCGCGCGGCTTCAGCACCAAGGCGACGCTGGGGCACGGCATCAAGATGATGCTGGAGACGGCGGACCGCCTCTCCCTGCTCACCGGCCCGACCGGCACGATCGTCGTCGTGGAGCAGGAGCGCGAGAGGCCGCTGCCCGACTGGCTGTGATGAGGGCTGTCTTTTTGGAAGATTCACGGAACACATTGGGCGATGCCGCGCCGTTCCGGGCGGCGCAGACTCGCCTCGAGGCGGCGCTGACGGCAGGCGGCATCGGGACGTGGGACTGGGACCTGGTGAATGAGCGCATCGTCGCCGACGCCAACCTCGCCCGCCTGTTTTCCGTCAGCCCCGAAGAAGCGGCGGGCGGCGGGCGTGACGCCTACCTGCGGGCGATTTACCCAGACGACCGCCCGCGCGTGGCCGAGGCCATCGAAGACGCCGTTGCCCATCGGGAGATCTACGCGGTGGAGTACCGCGTCGTGCTGCCCGACGGCTCGCACCGCTGGCTGGCGTCGCGGGGCCGGGTGGAGCGGGACTCATCCGGCCGGGCCGTCGCCCTCCCCGGCGTCACCGTGGACATCACGGACCAGGCCGAGCGCGGGCTGCGGGACCGGTTCCTGGCCGAACTCGCCGAGCGGGCGCGCGGGCTGACCGAGCCGGACGAGGTGATCGCCGACGCCGTGCGCTCCGTCGGCATGTTCCTCGGCGTCGCCCGCTGCGTGTTCGCCGTCATTGACATTGCCGCCGACACCTGCACGGTCTCCCCCGACTACTGCGCCGATGCAAGCGTGACGAGCATGGCGGGCACGTTCCCCATCTCCGACTTCGGCCCCTACCTTGTCGCTGAATATGACGCGGGGCGCACGGTCGTGGCAGACGACTTGCGCCGGGACCCCGCGCGGTTCCCCGCCGCTTACGTCGGCGCCTACGGGGCCGTGGGCATCCGCGCCTTCGTCGCCGTCCCGGTGCTGCACTCATCCCGCCTCGTCTCCGTCATCGCCGCCCACAGCGCCACTCCCAGGCACTGGCTGCCGGAGGAAGTGGCGCTGCTGCAGACGGTGGTGGAGCGGACGTGGCTCACGGTCGAGGTGACGCGCCAGAACCGCGCCCTGGCGCGGGAGGCCGAGGACCGGCGCGAGGACTACCTGCGCACGGAGCGCATCCTGGCGAGCATCACCGACGCCTTCTTCACTCTGGACGCCGAATGGCGCTTCACCTACGTCAACGACTCGTCCGAGCGCATCATGGCGCGCAAGCGGGAGGACCTGCTGGGCAAGTTTTTCTGGGACGAGTTCCCTGCCACCGTCGGCGCAGTTTTCGAGCGTGAATTCCGTCGCGCCGTGGAGGAGCAGGTCGCTGTCTCCTTCGAGGAGCATTACGCGCCGCTGGACGTCTGGGTGGAGGTGCGGGCCTACCCGTCCCCGGACGGCCTTTCCGTGTTCTACCAGGACGTCAGCGCACGCAAGCGGGTGGAGCAGGAGCGGGAGCGGCTGGCCGAGCGGGAGCGCAACATCGCCCGGCAGCTCCAGGCCGCGCTGACGCCCTCCATCCCGGAGCGCATCCCCGGTCTGGCGCTGGCGAAGTACTACGAGGCGGCTTTGGCGGAGGCGGGGGTCGGCGGGGATTTTTACGATGTGTTCCCCGTCGAGAAGGGCTGCACGGCCCTGGTGGTCGGCGACCTGTCGGGCAAGGGCCTGGCGGCGGCGACACAGGTGGCCACTGTACGCAATATGCTGCGCTACGCCCTGTACCGCTCGCGCACCCTTGCCGGGGCGCTGGAGAGCCTGAACGCGCTGCTGGCCGAGCAGGGGCTGCTGACCGGCTTCGCCACCCTGTTCGTCGGCGCGTATGACAGCGGGGCGGGCACACTGACCTATGTGAACTGCGGCCAGGAACCGGCGCTGCTGCGGCGGGCGGGGACGGGCCGGATCGAGGAACTGTCCTCGACAGGCCCCGTGATCGGCACGTTCGCGGCCGTGACCTACGCGGAGCGGACCGTGCCACTCGCACCGGGCGACGCCGTCGCCGTGTTCACGGACGGGCTGACGGAGGTGGGACCGTCGCGCGCGGCCATGCTGGGTGTGGAGGGCGTCGCCGCCCTGCTGGAAGAAGCCGTGACGGGCGAGGACGCGGCGCAGGCGGCGGAGGCGGCTGAGGCCGAACGCGCCGAAGCCCTCCTGCCACTTGAATCCCGCGGTCGGACCGATGACCTTCCCGGCCATGTGGGACGAGACGCCCTTGACCTGCTGCATCAGTTTCGCCAGGCTCAGGCTTGACGGCAGCATCACGACCAGGTGAACGTGGTCTTCCAGGCCGCCAATCGCCAGCAGCGCGCAGTTCAGACGGCGCAGTTCCCCAACGATGCATCCATGAACGCGGGGTTCTATGTCCGGCGTCAGGAATGGGCGCCGTCGGTACGTCGCCCAGGTGATATGCAGCGGGTTCTCGACCCTACTCCGGTGTTGCAATGTTCCCTCCGTAGAACAACCAGCCGCCCTCTCCCTAGGCAACCCCTCTTCCGTCCCCTGGACGGCCTCGGCGAAGCCGACTAGCGAGTGACTTCAGTCACTCGTCTGGGCTCCCTCTCCTCGGCGTCCCTCAGAACCGCCTGGGCGGACTCGTGGACGGAGATCGCATGGGAGAACTGGGCCATGTAGAGGTGGTAGTACAGGCCCTTGTTCGTCAGCAGCGCCTCGTGCGTACCCTGTTCGACGATCCGGCCCTGGTCCAGCACGACGATCTTATCGGCGTGCATGATCGTGGACAGCCGGTGCGCGATGATCAGCGTGGTCCGGCCCACCATCAGCCGGTTCAGCGCCGCCTGGATCAGATTCTCGCTCTCCGAGTCCAGCGCCGAGGTCGCCTCGTCCAGAATCAGGATGCGCGGGTCGCGCAGGAACGCCCGCGTGATTGCCAGCCGCTGCTTCTGGCCGCCCGACAGCTTGGTTCCGCGCTCGCCGATCTCCGTCTCGTAGCCGTCCGGCAGTGACAGGATGAACTCGTGCGCGTTGGCGGCGATGGCCGCCTCGACGATCTCCTCGTCCGTGGCCGTGGGCCGCCCGTACAGGATGTTCTCTTTGATCGAGCCGGTGAACAGGATGTTGTCCTGCAGCACCATGCCGATGTTCTGCCGCAGCGACTTCACTTTCACTCCGGCGATGTTGCGCCCGTCCACGCGGATCTGTCCGCCGGTGACGTCATAGAAGCGCGGGATCAGATTCACCAGCGTGGACTTGCCCGCGCCGGACGGGCCGACGAAGGCGACGACCTCGCCGGGCCGGATGTCCAGGCTGAGGCCCTTCAGGATGGGCACTTCGGGGTCGTAGCCGAAGGTCACGTCCCGCAGTTCCACGCGGCCCTCGATGCGCGCGGGCAGGGCGACGGCGTCCGTGGCATCCTGGATGTCCGGCTGGGTGTCGAAGATGTCGAAGATGCGCTCGATGGCCGCGCCCGCGTTGGCGATCACGGCGGCCAGGTCGGTCAGGCGCGTCAGGGGCATATAGAACATCCCCAGGATCAGATAGAACGTCATCATCGTGCCCAGCGTCATCCGGCCGCTCAACACCTCATGCGCGCCGAACAGCAACACGGTCATCGGCGCGATGGAAGTCAGCACGTTTGAGGCCATCATGTTGCCCGCTTGCAGGCGCACGGTGCTGATCTGGCGGTCGTACAAAGACCGGTGCATCCGGTGGAACAGCCGCGTCTCGCGCTTCTCGCGGGCGAACGCCTGCACCACGGTCACGCCGGATACTTTCTCCTGGACCTGGCCGGACAGCTCGGACAGCCCCTCCTGGACGGCGTGGGACGCCTTGCGGATGCGCTGGCCGAAGAAGCGCACACTGATCACCCACAGCGGCAGCACGGTGACGGACACCAGCGCCATGCGCGGCGACAGCACAAACAGATAGGCGACGATGCCGATCACCGAGATGGAGTCCATCCAAAGCAGGGTGCAGGCGTTGCCGATGAAGTTCTGCGCCAGCGCGATGTCCGACGTCAGCCGCGAGACGATGCTGCCGGACCGGTTCTGGTGGAAGAATGACAGTGACAGGCCCTGGATGTGTTCGTAGAGGTCGTTGCGCAGCTTGAAGATGACGCGCTGCCCGCCGACATTCGCCAAAAACCCGCGCGTGTAGATAATCAGGCCCGCGAGCAGCAGCAGCGCCATGATGCAGCCCAGCAGCAGGTCCACCCGCGCCGCCGCGCCCGCGTGGGGCGCGTAATGGTTCAGCGCCCGGTCCAGAACCGGGTACAGCGGGTTGACCCGGCCCCCGTGCGCCGTCACCGGCACCGCGCTGTGGGGGCTGAGGAACCGATCCAGCACATACCCCGTCACGCCGGGCACGAACGCCGAGATGGCGTAGTTGGCGATGCCGCACAGGGTCGCCACCAGGAACAGAGGGATATAGGGCTTCAGGTAGGACAGGAACCGCAGCATCGCCGCGCGTTCCTTGCGCGGGTCGCGCACCTCTTCGTCTGCGCGGCGCATCCGCTCCTCGGCGAGCGAGGAGCGCCGCCGGGTCTTGCGTGGTGGGCCTATCTTGCGGAGAACAAGGGACATGCCTCTATTGTTACCCAAAATCGGGCGCGATTGCAATCATTTTATATAAAACTCCAACAAAAGTTTTGCCCGCCCTCCGTCCCCCTGGCGCTACTCAGTGACGCCGGAAGGGCCTGCGACGCGACGCCCGGACACTTGGCTGCCCCCTGATGACATAGACACGGCCCTGTTTGCTCTGGCGCAGCGGCACGCTGTTGGCGGACAGGACGCGATCCAGCGCGGTGTCGAAGGGGACATGGTGGAGGGTGAGAGTGACGACACCGGACACGAATGGGCCGAGGACGTAACTCTGGCCCCCCCGCCGGAACAGCAGGCGCAGGACGGCCCCGATGGGCGCATGGTTGACGTTCAGGGACACGTCCGCCTTGCCAGGCCCGCGCGGGACGAAGCGCGCCTGAGTCGGGTAATGGGTGTGGCGGGCGGCAGCCCCGGCCGGCGGCCCGCCCCAGGTTGTGATTGTGCCGAGCAGTCCGGCGACGACCGCCGGCGTGGTGATTTTTTTCCAGTTCATACGAAACTCTACCACCGTGTCCGCCCCTTCCAAACCGGTGACGCCGTCGAGTGTATGGTATAATGGGCCATGCGTCTGCACCCCCGCGTCCGGCCACTCGTTGTGGCGCTCTTGCTTCCCCTCTTCTTTGTCAGCGGATGCGCCCACCACGCCCAAACCGGCCCTTCGGGAAACACCCTGCGCGTGGCGATGATCGCCGCGCCGACGACGTTCGACCCGGCCATGGTCGAGGACGGCACCACCATTGATATGCTCCAGCAGGTCTTCGAGGGCCTGGTCCAGTGGACGCCGAAAAACACCCTCGCCCCGGCCCTGGCGACCGGCTGGACCATCGGCAACGGCGGGCGCACCTACACGTTCCACCTGCGCCCCGGCGTGAGGTTCCAGGACGGCACGCCCGTGACGGCCCAGGACGTTTACTTCTCCCTGCGCCGCGCCCTGGACCCGAAGCTGGCCTCGCCCGTCACCGGCTACCTCAGCGACATCGTCGGCGCGGACGCCGTCGCCTACGGCAAGGCGGCGACGCTCACGGGCGTCAAAGTCCTGGACCCGGAGACCGTCGCCATCACCATCAACGCCCCCCGGCCCTACTGGATTTACACCCTGACCTATCCGACCGGCTATGTGGTTTCGCCCCAGGAGGCCAGGCCGGACTCCGTGCTGACCGACGCCCAGGTCGCCGCCGGGGCCGGGACCGGCCCGTTCCGGCTCACCCGTTATGACAAGGGCGCGCGGGTCCTACTTGCCGCGAACCCCGCCTACTGGGGCGGGCCGCCGAAGCTGGCCGGGCAGGACCGCCCCATCGTCATTGACGCCGGGACGCGCCACGACCTGTACCTGAGCGGTCGGCTGGACATCGTGGACGAGCAGCCGCAGGCCGTGGACAAGGACCTGTCCGACTCGTCCCTGAAAGGCCAGGTCCACTTTTTCCCGCGCGCCGCCACCTACTACCTGGGCCTGAACGGCACGAAGTTCGCGCCGTTCAAAGATGTCCGTGTCCGGCAGGCGCTCGCCTACGCCACCGACAAGGCCAAGATCGCCACCGTCGTCTTCGGCGGCAGGCGCGACGTGGCCCAGGACATCCTGCCCGAAGGCATCCCCGGCTACGATCCCAAGTTCCGGGGCATCCCCTACGACCCCGTGAAGGCCCGCGCCCTGCTCGCCGCCGCCGGATACCCCGGCGGCAGGGGCCTGCCGCCCATCCCCATTTACTTCCGCGAGGGCTACCCGGAACTCGCCGCCACCGTGGACATGATCCGCCAGATGTGGCAGCAGAACCTCGGCGTCACCGCCCAGGAGAACGTGATGGAGTGGGGGACCCTGCTGGACCGCGAACACGACAACGCCCTGGAGTGCTACCACATCCGCTGGGCCGCCGACTATCTGGACCCGCAGGACTACTACTCCATCCTGCTGACCACCCACGGCGGCGAGAACCACACCGGCTACTCCAACCCGCAGTACGACACCCTCTGCGCCGCCGCCGACGTCTCGCAAAACCCCAAAGCGCGCCTGGCCCTTTATCGCCAGGCCGCCGTGATCGCCGCCCGCGACGTGCCCATGATTCCGCTCTACTATCAGAAGGACGTGGAGCTGGTCAAGCCCTACGTCCACAACCTCGACGACTGCCTCATGGGCCACCTACCCTACACGCATCTGACGGTGAAGTGATGAACCCCTCTCCGGCGCAAGCGCCTCCCCCTCCCCGAAACGGAGAGGGTAAGAGTTCGGGTATTTACCTCTTCCCTCCCCCGTTTCGGGGGAGGTGGGCCGGCTTGCCGGGCCGGAGGGGGTTCTGATGCTCCGCTTCCTGTTACAGCGCCTGGGCCTGGCCGTCCTCTCCGTCTGGGCGGTCTGCACCCTGGTCTTTTTCATCGCGGCGTCCGCGCCGGGGGACCCCGTGGAGATCGCGGCGGGGGGCAAGGCGCTCTCGCCGGAAGCACTGGACCGGCTGCGGCACGCGCTGGGGCTGGACAAACCGCTCGGCATCCGCTACGCCGACTACCTCTGGAACGCCCTGCACGGCAATCTGGGCCGGTCGTTCTATGATGGCGAGTCGGTGACGCACTTCTTCGCCCGCGCCCTGCCGAACACGGCCCTGCTCGCGTTGACGGCCATCGCGCTCGCCCTGCTCGTCGGCGTCTCCGTCGGCATCCTGGCCGCGCTGCGGCCCAATTCGGTGCTGGACCGGGGCCTGATGGCCGCTGTGCTGACCGGCGTTACCCTGCCGTCGTTCGTGCTGGCCCCCGTCTTGATCCTGATCTTCGCGCTCCGATTGGGCTGGCTGCCGGTGGCCGGGTGGGACGACCCGCTGACGGGGGCGTTCCAGCCCCAGTATCTGGTTCTGCCCGCCATTGTCCTGGCCGCCCGCCCGGCGGCTCTCATCGGACGCCTGACACGCGCCTCATTGCTGGAGACCTTGCGCCAGGACTACATCCGCACCGCCCGCGCCAAGGGCCTGTCCCCGGCGCGTGTTTTGTTCCGTCATGCGCTGCCCAATGCCCTGCTGCCGGTGCTGACCTCGGCGGGCGTCTCCTTCGGCTACCTGCTGTCCGGCTCGTTCGTCGTGGAAACGATCTTCACCGTCCCCGGCGTCGGCTACGAGTCCATCCACTCGCTCTCGACGCGCGACTATTCCTTGATTCAGGGGACGACCCTGCTGCTGGCCGTCATCTTCGTGTCCGTGAACCTGCTGGTGGACGTGCTGTACGCGCTGCTCGACCCGCGCCTGCGGGTGGGGGACGCCGCGTGAGCGTCACCCTGGCAAACGAGCAGTTGGAGACGAGCGGCCTGGACGCGGCGGCCCCGTCGCCCGGTCGGGCCATCTGGCGTCGGCTGTCACGCAACCCCGTCGCCGTCATCAGCCTGGCCGTCCTGCTTCTCATCGTCCTGCTGGCGGTCTTCTATCCGATGGCCTCGCCCTACTCGTACAAGTTCACGACGGGCGACTACAAACAAAACCCGTCGGCGCGGCACTGGCTGGGGACGGACGACGGGGGGTACGACATCCTGACGCGCCTGGCGGTCGGTGCGCGCATCTCGCTGACGGTCGGGGTGGGGGTGGAGACCATCGTGCTGCTGGTCGGCGGCACGGTCGGCCTGCTGGCGGGCTACTACGGGCGCGCGACCGACACCGTGCTGATGCGGCTGACCGACATGATGTTCGCGTTCCCGGACATCCTGCTGGCGATCCTCATCATGGCGACCCACGGGCGGAGCCTGGGCAATCTGTTCCTGGCCCTCAGCGTCACCGGCTGGCCGGGGCTGGCGCGATTGGTGCGCGGGCAGGCCCTATCCTTGCGAGGCCGGGAGTTTGTGGAGGCGGCCCGCGCGCTGGGCCTGCCGGGGGGCCGGATCATCCGGCGTCACCTGCTGCCGAACCTGCTGTCGCCGATCATCGTGGCGGCCACCGTGGACATCGCGGGCGTCATCATCGCCGAGGCGACGCTGTCGTTCCTGGGCATCGGCGTCCAGCCTCCGTTGCCGTCATGGGGCAGCATGATCAGCGTCCCCTTGCAGTCCGGGTACTACACTGCGCAGCCATTGGTCGTCATCGCCCCCGCCGCCGCCCTGGGCCTGACCGTCCTGTCCCTGAACTTCCTCGGCGACGCCCTGCGCGACGCCCTGGACCCCCGCACCGATTTCGTGCGATAGTTGCCTTTTGTGGCAGAGTCTGTCATAATGGCTGTCAAGGCGAACATGTGTTGCCGAACGGGTGTACCGGAACGGAGGTTGTCCCATGTCCAAATCGTTGTCCCCGCGCCAGAAACAGATTCTTACCTACATACAGCAGCACGTCGAGGCGCACGGCTACCCGCCGACCGTGCGCGAGATCGGAACCGCCGTCAATCTTTCCTCCTCGTCCACCGTCCACGCTCACCTGAAGAGCCTGGAGGAGCAGGGGCAGATTCAGCGCGACGCCGTGCTGACGCGGGCCATCAAAGTCGTCCAGATGTCGGCGGACGGCGGGAGGCCTAAGAGCAAGGCCGTCGTCAACGTTCCCATCGTCGGCACTGTGGCCGCTGGGAAGCCGCGCCTGGCGATGGAGGACGTGGAGGACGTGTTCCCCCTGCCCCAAGACTTCGCCACCGGCGAGAGCTTCATGCTGATGGTCAAGGGCGACAGCATGATCGAGGACGGCATCCACGAGGGCGACTACGTCGTGGTGCGTCGTCAGCAAAGCGCCGACAACGGCGAGACCGTCGTTGCCATCATCTACGACGAGGCCAGCGGCGCGCCGGAGGCGACAGTCAAGCGCTTCTACAAGGAACGCGCGCAGATTCGGCTCCAGCCCGCCAACAAGCGCATGAAGCCCATGCGCTACCCGGACGTGCAGATCGCCGGCAAGGTCGTCGGCCTCGTCCGCCGCATGGCATAGCGAAAGGCCGAGAACTGATGCCGCACATTGAGAACGAGGCGCTGGTGGACGCGCCGCTGGAGACCGTCTACGCGCTGGCGCGGGACGTGGAAGCGTTCCCCGACTATATGCCGGACGTGGAGAGCGTTCAGGTCGTGGAGCGCAGCCCGGACGGGCATCGCGTCGTCACGGACTGGGTGGGGGTGGCGTCCGACTTCAAGCTGAAGGTCCGCTGGACGGAGGAAGACGTGTGGGACGACGTGGCCCACACCTGCCGCTTCTCGTTGGTCAAAGGCGACTACCAGAGCTACGGCGGCCTGTGGACGTTCACCACGGAAGCCGACGGTAAGACCAAATTCGCGTCGTCGCTGGACTACGACCTCGACATCCCGCTGATCGGCCCCCTGCTCAAGAAACTCGTCGCCCGGCTGATGCAGGACAACACGCAGCGGCTTCTCGATGCCGTCAAGGGCCGGGCCGAAGCGACGCAACCGCCAGCGTGATCGGCAGAACATCCTGGGACGGCGTCAGCGCCGTCCCGACGTAATAGTGGCTGAGAATGGCTTTGTAGTCCTTGCGGTAGGGCGGCGACGCCATCGCCACGGCCCCCTCCTGACTCATCCCTAGCCCGTGCCCCCAGCCCCTCCCCGTAAACTGATAGTCCCCATCGGGCAGCACCGCGAGCGTCACCAAAGTGCTGCGCAGCACGTCGTAGCCCAGAATCTGCCGTAGCTGCGGGCCGGTGACGGTCAGGCTCGTGCCGTCCGTCCCCGTCACCGTGGCCGTGGTGATGCGCCCAGAGGCGTCAAATCCGTCCAGCTGCAAAGACAACAGGGCGGTGACGCGGGTGCGGGGGTCACGGGCGAGTGCCGTCTGGAGCTGGGCGGGCGTGTCGGTCAGCGTCCAGGTGTGATACTTTCCGTCCGCCGCGTAGTCGGGCGCGTTCCGGCCCGGCGCGTCGCGGACGGCCTGGAGGTACGGGCAGGTGGGGTCGCAGGCGGTCATGCCGCCGGAGTCGGTGGAGTAGGGGGCGTCAATCAGCGCGCCTTGCCAGGTCAGGACGAGGCCGCGTGTGGCGTCCACGGCGGCGTCCGACTCACGTGTCTCCCCGTCCAGCCCGAAATAGCCCTCGCAGCGCGTGGTGTCGTCCATGTCGAAGCCGTCGGCGGCGAACCGCCCCCGGTTCTTCAGGGCGTAGGTGCGCGCGGCGACCGCCTGGGCCTTCATGGCCTCCGGGGGGACATTAGCGCCGATCTCGGCGGGGATGACGCCGTACAGGTACTGTTCCAGCGGGACGGTGTTGATGACGCGCAGCGTCCCGTCCGGCTCCGGCTTGAGGGTGAACGTGCCGCGATAGTGATGCCAGGTCTTCGCGCCCGGCAGGGCGATCTTGAGCGGATTGCCGGTCCCTGTGACCACGTTGATGGGCGTGGCCTGGTCCATCGCCCCGTCACCCGCACTCGCCTCCGCGCGAAGCAGCGTCAGCCCGTTCGGCGCGGCGGAGATTTGGTAAGACGTGCCCGCGCTCCCGTGCAGCAGCGCGCGTCCCGTCAGTGCATCCTGGATGGTGAAGGGGCCGTCGCATGACAGAAGCACCGCCGGGGTGTGCCCAAACGTCTTGCACAGCCCGATGCGCACAAGTATCTGCGTCGCCGGTGGAGGGGAGGCGGTGGCCGCGAGGCCGAGCATCAGGGAGAGAGCAAGCGTGGGCAAGAATGGACGCATGGCGGCTCCGGTCGTGGAAGACTCCCGTGCGCGGGCGTCCGGGGCAAGGCGTTTATGCCACAACAGGGGACGAATCTGCAACAGTGGCGCTCAAAACAATAGCCCAGGGTCTCCTGGGCTGCGTTTTCTGAGATCGGGGCGACAGGATTCGAACCTGCGGCCTTACGGACCCGAACCGTACGCGCTACCAAACTGCGCCACGCCCCGATGCGCTCCCGGTCGGGAGTCGCCGCTCCCGTGCGGCTGTGGGGAGAGTATGGCACACGCCTGCGGCCCATGTCAAGCCCCCACTTAACCCTCTCCTTTCCGAAGGAGAGGGTGGCACGGCTAGGGCTTTATTGGGGTTGCCGTGCCGGGTGAGGTATCCGCCGCGTGAGGTATCCCCTCAGTATCGCGGCACGGACGAGTCAACGTCCTCCGACCAGGCCGTGATGCCGCCGTGCAGGTTCTTCAGTTTCTTGAACCCCGCCTGACGCAAGATGCCCAGCGCCTCGGCGGAGCGCTTGCCGGACTTGCAGTGCAGCACGATCTCCTCGGCGCTGTCGAACTCGTGCAGCCGGTCCTTCACCGTGCCCAGGGGAACAAGCTTGGAACCCGGTATCTTGGCGATGGCGTACTCATACGGCTCGCGCACGTCTACCAGCGTGAAGCGGTCCCCCCGGTCCTGCTTGGCCTTCAGTTCCGTCGCCGTGATCTCGTCCTCCACGTTCACATCGGTCACGTCCCCGCCCTTGCCGATGCCGCAGAACTCGTCATAATCAATCAGGTGCGTGATCGTTGGGTGCGTCCCGCAGATGGGGCAGTTCGGGTCTTTGCGGACTTTGAATTCCCGGAAGGACATCTTCAGGGCGTTGAACATCAGCAGTCGCCCGATCAGCGGCTGGCCCTCACTTAAAATGAGTTTGACGGCCTCGATGGCCTGGATGACGCCGATGATGCCGGGCAGGACGCCCAGCACGCCGCCCTCGGCGCACGACGGGACCATGCCGGGCGGCGGCGGCTCCGGGTATTGGCACCGATAGCACGGTCCATCGGGCGCGTAGAAGACACTCGCCTGGCCCTCGAAGCGGAAGATGGAGCCGTAGACGTTCGGCTTGCCCAGCAGCACACAGGCGTCGTTGACCAAGTACCGAGTCTGGAAGTTGTCCGTGCCGTCCGCGATGACATCGTAATCTTTCAGGATGTCCAGCGCGTTCTCCGACGTCAGCATCACTTCATGCTTGACGATGTTGACGTTCGGGTTGATGGCCTTGAGCGTCCGCTCCGCGCTGTCAATCTTGGGCTGGCCGACGCTGTCCTCGCGGTGGACGATCTGGCGCTGCAAGTTGGTCACGTCCACGGTATCGAAGTCCACCAGGCCCAGCGTGCCGACGCCCGCCGCCGCCAGATACATCGTCAGCGGTGCGCCCAGGCCGCCTGTCCCGATGCACAGCACACGGGCCGCTTTCAGGCGCTTCTGGCCCTCCATGGTCACTTCCGGCATGATGAGGTGGCGCGAATAGCGCAGGACCTCATCGTTGGACAATTCCATCAGGTCGGGGTTCTGTGCCAGGTGGAACGACGGCGCTCCGCCCGCGCCGACCGCGTCCAGGCCGCCCGCAATACTCGGCACGATGGTCAGCGTGTCGCCGTCCTGTACGGGCGTCTCGTCGCCCTGCAAATGCCGGCTGTCGTCGTCGTTGACATAGACATTGACGAAGTGGCGCAGCTTGCCGTCCTCGCCGAACAGATGCTTCTGCAAGTCGGGGTAGTTCTCAACCAGGTGGCGCAGGGCGGAGGCGACGGTCGCGCCGCCGACCTCCACCTCGTCACGGTTCATGGTGTACCGCTGCATCGGGGTCGGCACCACAATCTTCACGGGCATGGGGCTTAAATCTCCTTGATCGGGTCTTCGTCAAATCCGCTGCGGTCGTCGCGCAGCCGCCAGTTGGTCATCGCCATCGGCAGTCCGCCCTGGACCGACACGATGACGTAACAGTAGCCGGGCCAGGCGTGTTCCCGGTCATACTCCGAGGGCCGCGCGGGCGCGTCCGGGTGGCTGTGGTAGAACCCCACCACGCCCAGCCCATCGGCGCGCGCCGCCCGGTCCGCCCGGACGAGTTCGCCGGGGTCAATCTCGAACCGGTTGCGCGGCGAATCCGACCGCGTGTTTCCCGCCGGAACCACCCGCGCCACGACAACGAGTTCCGTCCCCCCCGCCCACTGCTCCGGCCCCGGCGTGATGCCGCCACCCGCGCCGACATCGGGCGTCAACGGGTGCGCCGTGCCGACCAGGAACCCGCAGCACTCGTGCGGATAGTCCCGCGCCCCGTGGCCTTTGATGGCCTCCAACAATTTCGTCGCCAGGTGCAGGGGCATGAACGGTTACACCATCGCCAGCGTCAGCCGCGCCTCTTCCGGCCCGACTTCTTCGGGCGCGACACGTACTTCAACGCTGTGTCCCAGCCTGTTGAGGCACTGGAACAGGCGCTCGATGGGAAGCTCGGACATCTCTCCACGCTGCCACAGCAAATTCTCCTCTTCGTTCAGACCCAGCAGTGCGGCGGCTTGTGATAAAGCCAACCCCTTACGCTCAGAAAGCAGTCGCATCTGGATGGCGAGACCGGATTTCAGGAATCGTTCCTCGGCGTTAGGCAATCCCAGGTCCGCGAACACGTTCCCACAGCTCACTGTATGCTCAATCACTTCGCTCATGGCTCTTGCCTCCGTTGTGCCTCCACTCGGCGCAGGAACAGTTCCTGTGCTTGCATGAGACGGCTCTTGATAAGCGCCAGTTCTCTTCGGGGTGTGCTGATGCCTGATGTGGACTTCTTCTGGAACGCATGAAGCACATAGATCGCATCCGAGAACTGGACAGTATAGACGGCGCGGTAGGTATCGGTGCGGAAGTTCTGCACGATCTCCAGCACGAAGGCCCCGCCGAAGCCCGACAGCGGTTTGGCGTTTACCGGCTTCGCCCCGAACTGCGCCGCCTGTAGGGCACGGCCGACATCATCCTGCACCTCGTCTGGGAAATCCCACAAGTCTTTCAGCGACGCCCCAACCCACACGATAGGCTTCATCTGCGGACGATCCATGTCCATGCCCGGATTATGGCACACGCCGGGCGGGGTGTCAAATGAGTGAATGGAAACAGGCTTCCGACACACGAATCAGTGTGCAAGAGTGCCCAAAAATCGCTGTTATCACGCTGTACAGATTGGCAAATACTCTGCGCTGAGGAAATTTGTCACATGACTGGCAGAGAGCGGCACAAAAAACGCCGACTCTGTTTCATAATAAAGCCAGGCAGGAGCGGGGTTTGTGATCCCTGCATGATTTTCTTTGGAAAGCATTGAGCAACACTTTATGCCTGATATCATCCTTCCCTCCGAGCCAGCGCAATCCCCCGATTTCGACTACGCGGAGCCACGCGCCGACGCGATGATCCAGTCTCTGAGAGCTGTGGGCTATGATCTGCCCATGGCAATCGCAGACCTGATTGATAACAGCATTTCCGCCGAGGCCAAGAACATCTGGCTGGAGTTCTTTTGGAGCGGTCAGTTTTCCAGCATTGCCATTCTTGATGATGGGAAGGGGATGGACGAGACGACGCTGAAGAATGCGATGCGCCTGGGCAGCACAAGCCCGCTTGCAATGCGTGATGCAAAGGACCTCGGACGATTCGGGCTGGGCCTCAAGACAGCATCTTTCTCACAGTGTAAGTCGCTCACCGTCGGCTCTAAGTCACCGAATGCCATTGTGACTCGCCGCTGGGACCTGGACTATGTGACACAGTGCGGCGAGTGGCGTCTGCTGAGGACGGGATCGCAACGGTTCGTGGACCAGTATCTGCCGGACTTGGAACGTCTCACTTCCGGAACAGTGGTCGTCTGGGAAGACCTTGATCGCATTGCCGGTGATGTGAGCGCGACATCCGACGAAGACCAGGCGCGTTTTCTGCATCAGGCAGAGGAAGTCCGCCAGCATGTCTCGATGGTCTTCCACAGATTTCTTGAAAACGCCAAGACACTCAAAATCTTCCTGAACAACCAGCCCGTCAAAGCCTGGGACCCATTTCTGTCCAGCGAACCGGCGACCCAGCTCCTGACCGATGAAGCGCTTTCGATCTTCGGCAAGAAAGTGAATGTCCGTCCTTACGTCCTCCCTCACCACTCCAAGATCAGCGCACAGCTTTATCAGGAGGCAGAAGGGCCACGAGGCTGGAACGCGCAACAGGGCTTTTATGTGTATCGCAATCAGCGCCTGCTGGCAGCCGGAGATTGGCTGAACCTACATGGTCTTCGCAAAGAAGAACATTACAAGCTGGCGCGGATTATGCTGGACATCCCCAATTCCATGGATGAAGCCTGGGAGATTGATGTCAAAAAGTCGCGAGCAACGCCACCACCGGGCATCCGGGGGAAGCTGTTGCAGATAGCCAAGGCCACCCGTCAGAAGGCGAGCGGCATCTATCGCCATCGCGGTACAAGACTTGTGCAGGGCGCGGGTGAGGTCGTTCCACTTTGGAGCAAGAAAGTTCTGCACGGCCAGATCTCTTACGCGATCAGTCGGGAGCACCCCCTGGTGAAGAATCTCCTGAATATGGGTGGCCTGATCCGCCGCAAAACAGAAGCGGTTCTGGCGCTTATTGAGGAGACTATCCCGGTCCCCATGATTACCATGGATGTTTCGGAAAGTCCAGATCGTCATAGCAAGCCGTTTGAAGGCAAGGACGAATCCGTCATTTTGGCAATTCTTCAAGAAACGTTTCAGTCTTTGCGTCACAGCGGGCAGAGTCGCAGTGAGGCCAGACTGTACCTCAGCACACTGGACCCCTTCCACCACTACCCGCATTTGCTCGCGTCTCTTGACGAAGAGCCACTTGGAGAACAATCCGCATGACTCAGGCCGACTATGAACAGGCAAAAAGCCTAGCGTTTGTTTTGCTGAAGAAGTACAGTCTGCCGACGCTGGAGCAGGTCGAGAAAGCCGTCGCAAAGGCGCTCACCGTTGCGGACGATGAGGCTGCTGTCGACGCGGCAATGCTCGTCAAGGACATCCAGAGCCAGCTTAACATTCTTATCCCAGACAGCACAGAGCTGACCGACTCCTGGGGGCATGAGCCGTGGCTCTCCGAGAAGCGCGCCTCGATCTCCTGGCACTTCTGGCGGCGTTACGTCACGTACATGGAGCGAGATCGAGGGATGCCGCAGCCGGTAATGGACTCACTGGACCGGCTGACGGACTCAGTTCTGGAGAAGATGGAAGACCCTTCGCGGCTAGGCTCCTGGGACCGCCGGGGTATGGTCGTCGGTCAGGTTCAATCCGGCAAGACGGCGAACTACACCGGGTTGATTTGCAAGGCGGTGGATGCCGGCTATAAGCTTATCATCGTGCTGGCTGGGGTGCATAACAGCCTCCGCAGCCAGACGCAGATGCGCCTCGATGAAGGCTTCCTTGGGTTTGACACCAAGCGGGATCGTGCTTTCACGGACAACAACCCACAGATCGGCGCTGGGCGCATCCCTTCGGAAAAGCGTCTCATCGCACACTCGCTGACGAGCAGCGCAAACGACGGCGATTTCCGGAACGCGATTGCCAAAAAGATCGGCGTACAGCCTGGCGGCGACCCAATCATTCTGGTCGTGAAGAAGTACAAGTCGGTCTTGAAAAATCTGGTGGACTACGTGCAGGAGTTCGGCGTCAAGGCACCCGATGGTGAGAAGATACTGCGGAAGATGCCTCTGCTACTCATCGACGACGAAGCAGATCATGCCTCGGTAAACACCAAAGAGGTCCTGCGCGACCCAGACACCCGGGAGATCCTGGCCGATCAGGACGTGACAGCCATCAACGGCCTGATCCGCCGCCTTCTGAAAACCTTCGACCAGAGCGTCTACGTCGGCTATACGGCGACGCCATTCGCCAACATCTTTATCTATCCACATCAGCCGGACGACGATGTAAACCGATGGGGCGAGGACCTTTTCCCTCGCAGCTTCATCATTAATCTCCCGCCCCCATCCAATTACCTCGGCCCGGTTCAGGTGTTCGGGCTGGAAGAGTACCCCGATGCCGACCTGAAGGCTGTGCCTGGTCTGCCCATCGTCCGCCTTGTGGAAGACAGTGAGGGCTTGCTGCCATCAGCGCACAACAAAGACTTGATGCCGCAGGCACTGCCGGCTAGTCTGAAGGATGCGATCCGAGCGTTCCTGCTGACGTGCGCGGCGCGCGCGGCGCGCGGGCATGGAGCTACCCACAACTCCATGCTGGTCCATGTGACTCGTTTCACGGCAGTGCAGCGGATCGTGCACGACTTGGTGGCCGCCGAACTGCGCTCTCTCCAGAACCGCCTGCGGTACGGTGACGGGGACAGGACACCTAGCCTGTTTGATGAGATGCGGGCGCAGTGGCAAGAAGATTTCGCGCCAACCTGCGCCGTGGTGTCAGAGCAGATCGAGGACCCCTGGATGCGTCCCGTGACTTGGGATCAAGTAGCCGACTGCCTTGTGTCAGCATCGCAGAGGGTGGAAACGAAGATCATCAACGGCCTCGCCAGCGATGTGCTGGATTATTACGACCGGCCGGAGGGCCTCAGCGTGATCGCCATCGGCGGAGACAAGCTCTCGCGCGGCTTGACGCTGGAGGGCCTCTCGGTCAGCTATTACCTGCGGCCGTCGAAGATGTACGACACGCTGATGCAGATGGGCCGATGGTTTGGCTACCGCCCCGGCTACACCGACCTCTGCCGCCTCTATACGACAGAGGAACTGGTGAGCTGGTATAAGCACATCACCGTAGCGAGCGAGGAACTGCGGCAGGAGTTCGACCTGATGGCGCAGCAGGGGGGCACCCCAAAGGACTACGGCCTGCGCGTCCAAACTCATCCGGGCGGACTGCTCATCACGGCGGCAGGGAAGATGCGCGAGGGGACGAAAATGCGCGTCTCCTTTGACAAGACCTTGGCCGAGACGACGCTCTTTTCAACGGCGGAAGATGTCCGCAGACGGAATCTCGCGAAGACAGAAGATTTTGTCCACTCACTGGGGCCAACGCAGAACCGTGATAAGGGCGGCTACCGCTGGGATGGCGTTTCTGGGTCTGCGGTTGCTGACTTCATTGAATATCTGGAAGCCCACCCTTTTTCGCGCATGAATCCGGACAAGATCAGCGGCTACATCCGCAAGAAGATCGAGCCACACGCCGAACTGACGAAATGGACGGTGATTGTTTGCAGTAACGAGTCCACACACCAACGGGTCTCATTCGCGGGTTTGAATGTGGGCCTCACCCTCCGCAGCCACGATACGAAAACAGTCACTGATCCGCAAGTCTACGCCTTGATTCGCCGGCACCTGCTCAGTTTGGGGGATGAAGCTAGAGACCTCTCCCCGTCGGAGTACCATGCCGCTATGCAGAATACGATGGCCGCGTGGCAAACAAAACCGAAGGGTAGGCCCGAGCCGAAGACGCCGAGCGGGGCGATGATCCGTGATGCCAGGCCGCAGAACCGTGGGCTGCTGCTGCTTTACCTGCTGACGCCGGAGGAGGATGAGACTGGGACGCCCTACGTCGGCTGCGGCCTTAGCTTTCCTAAGACGGACTATCCGCATGACGCTCTTGAATACATGGTCACGCGGGTGTACTGGGACCAGGAGTGGGAGGACTGATGACACTTGCCGCTCTCTATGAAGATTTGGCGAAGGCGGATGCAGCTTCCGGCATGGTGGAGCGCCGGCGGGCGCCGCAGTGCCCCCTCGACCTGTTCGCCTTCGCGGAGAAGCCGTCGAACCGACTGGGGTTTCGGATCGTGCTTCCACCCGGATCGCTGGCAGAAGGGCAGGATTTGCCGAGCCTGCGTGGGCTGCAGCTTGCGCGGCAGAACAGGCCAGAAGGCGTCAGCCTAATCCTCACAGCGGCCTCGCCCGCGTTTCACGATGTGTTCGTCAGCTTAGCGTCAGATCTTATTGGTCAGGCGGAGCAGGAGACGGACAGAGATACGGCGGCGGCGGCACTGCTGGGGCGGCTGGCCCGCTGGCAGGCATTTCTAAAGAACCTGCCGCCAGAGGGCTTAGGGCCGGAGGCACAGCGCGGCTTGTATGGCGAGCTTTGGCTGCTGCGTCATCACATCCTTCCCCATTGGCTGCTGGGCGCGTCTGTAAGGGCCTGGACCGGGCCGTTCCGCACGGGGAAGGACTTCCAATTCACCGGCGGCTCCGTGGAAGTCAAGACCAGCATTGCAGGCGGCGATCAGAAACTGGAAATCCATGGCGAGCGCCAGATGGATGATGCAGGACTGCCATGCCTGCTGCTGGCCCATCTCTCGCTGGAGATTGTGCAGGAGGCGGGGGAAACTCTGCCGGCCATGGTCGGTGCCGTCCGGGCTTTGGTTGGTGAGGACTTTGCGGCCTATCAGGCTCTGGAAGATCGCCTGCGGGAAGTTGGCTACCTCGATGTGCATGAGGCCAAATACCGGCAGATGGGTTACTTGGTACGCGAGTACAATGTGTTTCGCGTTCAAGAGGGCTTTCCGCGTCTGACCGAGGCCCTGCTGCCGCCGGGCGTGGGAAACGTCACATACAAGATCACAGTATCGGCCTGTGAGTCGTTTCGAGTCGCAGAGACCGATCTGCGGGCGTTGTGGGGGAATCCGCATGAGTGAGCAATCAGGGGGTCTGCTTCAGTTCGTCACCGAAATTCAGCAAGAGATTCTGACGCGCAGCGAGCGGGACGGCCAGGAGGAGTTCGCGGAGACGGTTTTCACGGAGATGATGCTGGAGATGCTTGGCGAAGCGGGCGAAGTGGAGGATGCCCAGCTCTGCCCGCACCAAGCCGGGACAGGCGCGCAGAGCCTGAAGGTGAATGCATGGGCCGTCAGTGGGGGTGAGAGTGCCGACGAGTGCCTGGAATTGTTCGTGACGCTTTATACTGGTGAGAATCCGCCGCGCACAGTCCAAAAGGACGAGATGACACCGGCATTCAGCAAGCTGAAGCGGTTTACTGCAAAGGCATTTCAGGGCTACCACTATGGCCTGGAAGAAAGCAGCCGCATCTTTGACGCCTGCCAGCGGATTGATGAGATCGTGGAGCGCGTGACACGCATTCGGTTCGTCCTGCTGACCGACGGCATCGTGCGGGCGGACCCGCCAGCGGCGGCGGATGTGGACGTGGAACTGCCATCAGGCAAGCGGGTCTCCTACCACGCCACGTGCCACATCTGGGACATGGAGCGTTTCTATCGACTGAGGTCGTCCGGTCGTGAGCAGGAGCCGATTGAGATTGATTTCGTGGAGAAAACGGGATCACCCATTCCTTGCCTTCCTCAGCCGGATTCGTCGCCTGAGTATGCAGCCTACTTGGCTATCATTCCCGGCTCTGTGCTGGCGTTTCTGTACGGCGAATACGGTTCACGGCTGCTTGAGCGCAACGTGCGCTCGTTTCTGCAGGCGCGCGGCAAGATCAACGCCGGGATACGAAAGACGATCCGCGAGGAGCCGGGAATGTTCCTGGCCTTCAACAACGGGCTGTCCATGACAGCGGCGTCCGTGGATTTGGCGGACCTGCCGGGCGGCGGCGTCGGCCTGAAGTGTGTCCGTGACCTGCAAGTCGTCAATGGCGGCCAGACAACGGCCTCAATTTTCCACGCGCAGAAGAAAGACAAGGCCGATCTGTCTCACCTGTTTGTTCAGGCGAAGCTCACGGTGATTTCCGAACCAGAGCGGGTGGATGAGATTGTGCCTCGCATTTCGGAGTACGCTAACAGCCAGAACAAGGTTCAGACGGCGGACTTTGCGGCAAACGATTGGTATCACCGTGAGCTGGAGAAGCTGTCACGCACAGTCTGGGCACCGGCCAAAGAAGGCAGCCAGCGGCAGACGCACTGGTACTATGAACGTGCGCGCGGACAGTACACAGATGACTTGGCCCGCGAGGGGACGCCGGGGAAACAGAAAGAGTTTCAGGCGGTTAACCCAAAGTCTCAGCTCTTCACGAAGCCGGAACTGGCCAAATACATCCAGACGTGGGAGCAACGCCCCCACATCGTCAGCAAAGGCGCGCAGTCATGCTTCGACGATTTTCGCGCCCGCCTGAAAGAAGAGCATCTAGAGGCAGAGGGTCCGTTAGTTGAGAAGTATTATCAGCGACTGATTGCCAAAGCCATCCTGTTTCGGTCGGCTGACAAAATCGTGGATGGAATTATGAGGCGTCAAGGCCAGAGTGGATACAAGGCTAACGTTGTCACCTACACTCTGGCGCGACTGTCACATGATGCCAAGGGGCGGATTGACCTGACGCGCGTCTGGCGTGAGCAGGCGCTTTCTCCGGCGCTGGTGGAGGCCATCGAAGTCATTTCAGGACATGCACGCGAGCATATCGCGCATCCTCCCGGTGCCGGCAACGTGACGCAATACTGTAAGCAAGCCGCCTGCTGGGATTCTTTCAAGGAGCGTGAGTTTCCTGCCCCACAAGCCCTGGCGGCAGAAATGAAAGATGCTCCTATGGTTCTCCCGTCTGGTCCAGTGAAAGATAAACGACCAGAGTCGGTAAGAAAAGCTATGGCAATCCCTTCGGATGAGTGGTTCGCCGTGGCTACCTGGGGAGACAAGACGGGAAACCTGAACGGTCTCCAAAGAACCATCCTCTGCACCATCGCCGCTGACATCGGCTACGGCAAGGAGGTGTCTCCAAAGCAGGCGACGCTTGGGTTGAGTCTACTGGGGGATGCGCGTAAACTGGGATACCGCGGCTAAGGAGATCGCTTACGTTCAGGAGACGATGCTGCTAATCATAATCAGCCTTCGCTGAGTTGTTCCTTTGCGCCCGCCGCATTTTTCGGCGGGCGTTTGTCACATTTTTCCGCAAGTCATGCTCCCAGGCCCGAACAGGAACAGAGCCATCAGCTTTGAGAGCGGAGTCTGTCTGACGATCACTAGCTTTGTTACGGGCAAGTTTCAGGCATGGCCGTGAATTCTCTACGAAGCGTCGTCAAGGCGGGATGGCGGTGCTATCCGTTTGGTATCAGCGCGATCACCTTGCGGTGTGTGACTAGAATCAACGGCGTCATAGTCAACACCCGCAAACGTCTTCAAGATCGCCTCAAAGATCAATTGTGCGCCGTGCGGGGGAACTGCCATACCAATTTGCCGCCGCACCCGCTCTTTGCGCCCAACGAACTCATACTCATCTGGGAAGGTCTGGAGACGCGCCCGCTCACGGTTAGTCAAAGCGCGAGGCTCTTTCCAATGGTAAGTGTGTGTTCCACCGCCGCCACTGCCGGTGATCGTATAAGCCGGCTTGTCTCCGTCCAGGCGCTTGTAAATCTGGCTCAGGTGGGCCTTCTTCACTTGCAGTCTATGTTCAGCCGGGATGCCTTCATACCAAGCGTTCTTACCCGGCGGGATGTGCTTTAGGCGCTCGATGACGCGCTTGTACTGACGCGCAAACTCATGGTTCTTTGCGTCAGCAGGTATGGGGGGCTCTTCAATTGCCTCGCGGGATGTCACGGGCTTTTCGGGTGTTGTTGGGGATGGTACCTTAAAGGTTAGGCCCAGGCCCGTGGCAATGCCAACAATGATAACTCGGTGCCGGTTCTGGGGAACACCGTAATCCTCAAAGCGATAGCGGTGTACGGTCAGCCGATAGCCATTGCCTGCGCCGGACAGATCGGCCAGTATCCTCTTGAAGATCACGGCGTTGTTCGACTCGTGCAGACCGCTCACATTTTCCGCCACAAACCACTTGGGCTTATGGTGATCGATTACTTCCACACCAGCGGTATAAAGAGGACCATACTTGCCGTTAATGCCGTTCCGCTCTCCGACTTTGCTGTAATCATTGCAAGGGAAGCCGAAAGCGAAGGCATTGATTGTTGGGAGTTCTTGGATGTTCAATCCTGCGACTGGCTTTACGATTACTTTACCATTTTCAATGCCGGTTCCGCCGTGGATGTTTAGGTCGTAGGTTCGGCAGGCATCCTCGTCAATGTCAGTAGCCCAGGTGGGTTCAATTGAAAATTGAACATCAGCAACATTGACCTTAGATTGGGAAGCGGCATAGCCTAACCCGCCGGGACCGCAGAAGAGTTCACCAAGTTTGAAAATCATGTCTGAATCTGTCCCTGGCCCCATCACCGTGAGGATACTGTTGAGCCTCAAATGTTGCTCCCCCACAGCATTTTAATGGGGCGATTATACCACGCCATTTCTCAAAGCAGATGACCTAGCACACTGTTTATGAGCCGGTTGAACTTTGGTTTGCTGTCCCGACTTGTCATCATCCGCGCGTTCACATGGTGTGCCGCCAAAATCCCCGTATGCCTCCCTGTGCGGACCCCACGCCTGATCGCCTATAATCCCAATAAGTAGACAAAACAATCAGGAGAAGTCGCCATGACCAGCATCAACCCGGCCACTGGACCGAAAACCACGGAAGGCAAGCGCGTCGCCGCCCGCAACGCCACCACACACGGACTCTTCGCCCGCGACGTCGTCCTCACCCACCTCGGAGAAGACCCCGCCGGATACGAGGCCCTGCTCAAAGAACTCGCCGCACAGCTCCAGCCCAAGAACCTCCTCGAGCAGCACTACACCGAGAAGATCGCCGCCGCGTCCTGGCGCCTGCGCCGCCTGCAGCGCTGGCAGGCCCAACTCTTCGAGGACCCGGACATCACCGAGGACCAGGCGCTCGAAAAGCTCGACCGGGTGATGCGCCACGAGAGCGCCCTGCACCGCCAGATTGATACCAGCGTGAAGATGCTCGCCCGCGAGATTCCCAAGCTCTTTCAAGACCGAGTTCGGGCCGAACTGATCCGGGGGATGAACGCGACGGAGAAGGACTGCCAGGAGGACCCGTACATGAACGAGTGGATCATCAGCGAGACCCGTCGGCGCATCCCCAGCGCCCCGATCCCGGAGTCCCTGGACCCCGCCACCTTCGACGCTGCCCCCGCACAAAACTGTCAAAACGAACCCGCCCATGACAATCCAGCCTCTCCCGCTTCGGGGGAGGTGGCGCGGCTTGCCGCGACGGAGGGGGTTCCGCTGTCCGTCGCCCCCAAGCCGCGCCCGTTTTTCCAAAACGAACCCCCGCCCCCTCCCGTCCCAACCCTCTCCTTTCCGAAGGAGAGGGTGGACCGGCTTGCCGGTCCGGGTGAGGTCTCTTTCCTGCCGGCTCAAAAACGCCCCGCCGCCTCCCGTGTGCTATAATGCCCCGACATGAAAATCTTTGCGGCGATGGACATCGGCACGAACTCCGTGCGACTCGGCGTGGTGCAGGTGCAGAGCGACCGCACCTGGACGACGTTGGCCTCCCAAAAGCAGGTCGTCCGGCTCGGCGAGGGCGAATTCGCCGCGCCCGCCGGGAAACACAAGAGGGACGACGAGCAGGGGGGGCATCACCGGCTGACGCCGGAGGCCATCGCGCGCGGCGCGCTCGTCTGCGCCCGCTTCGCCGAGGTGGCGCGCGGCTACGGGGCCGAGGAGATCGTCGCCCTCGCCACTGCCGCCGTGCGCGAGGCCGAGAACCAGGATGAGTTCGTGGAGGCCGTCCGCGACGCCGCCGACCTCGATGTGCGCGTCATCTCCGGCCAGGAGGAGGCCCGGCTGATCTATCTCGGCGTCATCTCCGGCATCGAGCTGCCGTCGGGCCGCAATGCGCTGATTATGGACATCGGCGGCGGGTCCACCGAGCTGATCGTCGGCGACAGCAAGAATTATCAGTTCCTGGACAGCCTGCGCATGGGAGCCATCCGGCTGACCCAGGAGTTCTTGGGGGACGCCCTGAAGCCGGTCACGCCGACGCAGTGGGCGGCGATGACACGTCACATCCGCAGCGCCCTGGTCCCCGCCGTCCGGGCCGTCTCCGGGGCCGGCTTTTCCGTCATGTACGGCTCCTCCGGCACGGCCCAGAACCTCGCCGAGATCGCCGCCCACGCCGGGGGCGGGGCCGTGCCGACCTCGTTCCGCAACTACGCCCTCGCCCTCGCCGACGTGCAGGCGATCACCAAACGTCTCGGCGCGATGACCCTGGAACAGCGTCGGCGCGTCCCCGGCATCAACCCGGAGCGCGCCGACATCATCCTCGGCGGCTCCGCCATCCTGCAGACCACCATGGAGGCCGTCGGCGCGGACAAGATACTCATCAGCGACCGCGCCCTGCGTGAAGGCATCATCGTGGACCGGCTGACGCGGGCCGACGGCTCCCTCCCCAGCGGCCCGGCGGGGCAGGCGGATGAGGCCGGGGCGCGGCTGCGCTCCATCCGCCAGCTCATGCGCGCCACCGAGGTGGATGAGGCTCACGCCGCCCACATCGTCCGCCTCTCGCTCTCCCTGTTCGACCAGTGGAAGGCCCTTGGCCTGCACGATTATGGTCGGGCGCGCGAGCTGCTGGAGTATGCCGCCCTGCTGCACGACTGCGGCTTCTTCGTCTCACACACCGACCACCAGAAGCACTCGTACTATCTGATCCGCAACTCGGAACTGCTCGGCTTCAACGACCGCGAGATCGAGATCATCGCCAATCTCGCCCTCTACCACCGCAAGTCCGCCCCGCGCCGCAAGCACCCGCAGTTCGCCCGGCTGGACGCCAAGACCCAGCGCGCCATCCGCGTCCTGTCCTGCGCCCTGCGCCTGGCCGAAGCCCTGGACCGGGGACACCTGCTGCTGGTCCAGGCCGTCCGCTGCGAACGCCTCACCCGCCCTGACCGCGTTCGGATGACACTGCAAACGTCCGCCGACGCCCAACTGGAACTCTGGGCCGCCGAGGCCCAGGCCCCCATCTTCGAGAAGACGTTCGGCCTGCCCCTGGAGGTCGCCGTCGCGCAAACGCCGGTCTGAGGTCATCTGTCAGGCGAAGGGGCCGACGTGGGCCTTCTCGTAGATCATGTTCAGCAGGTTGACGGCCCGCCGCGCCTCCGGGGCCGAGACCTGCGGCTCGTGGCCCTCGCGGACGGCCAGCACGAAGTCGCGGATGTTGCCCAAATGCCCGTCCACGGACAGGGCCGCCGGGTCGCTGGACTTGTTCTCGCCCGTGTCCGCCTGCCCCGCCTCTTCCGCCTCGCCCTCTTCAAACGGCTCCATCGTCTTGAAGTGGGCCAAATGATCGCCTACCAGCATGGCACTGCCGGTCGTGCCGGACACGTCAATGCGCTCCGGGAAGCCCTCATAGGCCAGCGTCGTCATCGTGATCGTCCCCAGCGCGCCGTTCTCAAAGCGCACCGTCGCCACGCCCAGCGTCTCGCCCTCGATGGTCCGGTGGAATCCCGGCGTCAGCGTCGCCGACAGCACCTCGGCCACCGGCCCGGCCAGCCACTGCACCTTGTCCAGAGAGTGAATTCCCTGATTGGAAAACACCCCCGCGTCCAGCGCCCACGTCCCGCGCCACTCGCCGCTGTCATAGTACTCCTGGCTGCGGTACCACTTGGTCTCCGCGCAGGCCAGCACGATCTCCCCGAGCGCTCCGGCATCAATGGCCCGCTTGACCTTGCGCGCGGCGGGCGAGAACCGCTCCTGGAAGACGCCCCCATAGGTCACTCCCGCCGCCCGGCAGGCGGCGATGGCCCGGTCCGCGCTCTCGATCCACACGTCCAGAGGCTTTTCGGACAGAACGTGCTTGCCCGCCCGCGCGGCTTGAACGGCCATCTCCCCGTGCAGCCCCGACGGCGTACAGAGCGTGACGGCGTCCACGTCGTCCCGCGCCAGCAGCTCTTCCAATGACCCGCAGGCCGTGCCGCCGTACTTGCCGACGAACTCCTCCGCCCGGCCCCGGTCCGTGTCCGCCGCCGCGACCAGCGTTGCCAGCCCCTCGGCCTCCAGCCTCCCCAGCGCGTCCCCGTGCGTCCCCGAAATGACTCCGCACCCAACGATCCCAAATCGCAACGGTCCCATGTGTCTCCTCCTCTGCCGAGCGTCACCCGGCCAACAAGTCCCAGCCCCGATGGGGTTTCAGCCCCAGGTCATTACGGCTGCGCGACCGGGACCGGCAGCACCTCAAACGTGTGCGCCTTCGGCTGTGCCGCCTGGTACTCCTGCGTCCGCAGGGCGTCCAACGAGGTGTTCTCCGCCGTCAGAGAAGCGACCTCCGCGTCCGTCGGCACGTCGTTCGCGTGGGCGATCCCACTGCCGCCCTTGAAGAAGTCGTGCCATGTGTTAATGCGCTGGTTGACCAGGGCCAGCACCTGCTGCGCCTGCTGGTTCTCCGGCAGGTTCGGGTACTGCGTCAGGTCCACACCTGCGGCAAACTGCGCCGCCGAGGCGGTCGCAACAGGGTTGCCATCCACGGAGACGCTGTACTCCCTGCTGGGGTATGAGACGGAGGCGGGCACGCGAGGATGCCGCGCTCTCGGGAAATGCACGATGAACGTGTTGAGGGCGTCCGCCTGGGGGGACAACGCAAAGGCTTGCAGGGCATCATCCGGCACGGGCCACGGTAGCGGCGCAGTGAACGGAAGGGGCAGGCTGGGGGCAGAAGAAATCTCAGCGACAAGCCCCTGCGCATTCCAAGCTGTCAGCACACTCGCGGCCATGATGAGATGGCCGACTTCATCCGGGTGGACGCCGTCGCCGGTCAGGCCCGCGCCGAACAGAGAAAACGTCGGATCCTTGCTGCGGCCCGCCTCGGTGGCGACCTGCATGGGCGCATTCAGGTCCACGACCAGGATATGACGCTGCGCGCCGAACTGCTTGAGGAACGCGCCGTACTTCAGGAGCGTCTGGTTGTAGTCCGGCGCGGGAGTGCCGTAGTTGTAACCCTGACCCGCCGGGGGCAGTTGCCGGGGCCGGGCCCCATAATCAAAGAACGTCGGCGTCAGCAGGGTCAGGCGCACCCCCGGCAGCTTCCGGGTCAGCACGTCTACGATATGCGTCATGCCCTGCGTGTAGGTCTGGAAGGTCGCGGGGTCGAAGGAGGCATAGTTGCCGTCGTTCATGCCCAGCAGGATAGTCACGACCGTGGGCCTGTACGGCAGTACGTCGCGGTTCAGGCGCACGTCTATCGGCCCGCCGCCGCCTCCCGTCACGCGGTCCCCGCTCCAGCCGGAGTTGAGGAACGAGACGTGCATCTTGGGATAGCGCGTCGCCACGAAGGTCTCGATGTCGCGCCCGTACATCTGCTGCTCCGTGATGGAGTCGCCGTAGAAGACGACCCGGTCACCGTCGTGCAGGAAGAAGCCGCCGAACTTGGCGCTTCGCGCCCATGCCCCCGGCCCTACAAGCGCCAGCGCGCACACCGCCAGCAGGCAGCACAGCCTACTCATGCTCATTCTTGATCTCCTTCAACGCCGCGAGAAACGTCTCCGTTTCTGACCGATCATCGCCCGTGATGTCCCAGACTGACTTGCCTAGTATTGCTCGCAATCGGCCTTCGCCGGTGGGGGAGACGGTCACACGCCGCACGGAGCGGGGGGCGGTCTGACGCCAGGCGTGTTTGCCGCCGACGCGCCCCACCCACCATCCGGCGGCGACACCGGCCAGGCCCAGTCCGATCAGCCCCAGGCCCAGGCGCGTCGCACCCTGTGCCGATGCCAGTGCCTGTTCCTCGCGCCCGGCCAGGGCGTCTCGCAGTGCCTCGCCGGGTTCCACCCGCACCGTGCCGTCGTCGCTCAGGACCAGCGCGCCGTCACCCTCACCACAGTGGAACGGCAGGCGGGCGAGGTCGCTCACTTGTCCCGCTCCTTGTCCGCCGCCTTGCGCACGTCAATCTTCAACGGCGTCCCCTCGAAGGAGTAGGTCTCCCGGATTCGGTTCTCCAAGTAGCGCTTATAGGAAAAATGCATCAGTTCGGGGTCGTTGACGAACATGACGATGTGGGGCGGCTTGACCGTCGGCATGGTGGCGTAGTAGATCTTGAGCGCCTTGCCCTTCTCGTTGTATGGGTGGGCGTCCACGGCGTCACGTAGCAGGCGGTTCATCTCGCCGGTGGGGATGCGCATGGCGTGGTTCTCGGCGGCGTCCAGCGCGGCCTCCACGGCGGCGGCAACGCCCTTGCCGGTCAGCGCCGACGTGAAGGCGAGCGGGGCGTAGGACATGAACGGCATCTCGTCGCGCAGCTTGTCCCCGAATATCTTCATCGGGTTCTTGCCCGGCGCGTCCTCCAGCACCTCGGTCCGCCCGGCGTCCCACTTGTTGACGACAATGACGCACGCGCGCCCCGCCTCGTGCGCGTAGCCGCCGACGCGCTTATCGCCGTCGGTCAGGCCGTCAATGGAATCAATCACCAGCATCACGACGTCCGCGCGCTCGATGGCCCGCAGGGCGCGCAGGACGGTGTAGTACTCGACGCTGCCCTGAATCTTGCCCGCGCGTCTGATACCCGCCGTGTCAATCAGGACGATTTCGCGCCCGTTGAACTCGAACGTCGTGTCCACGGCGTCGCGCGTGGTCCCGGCGACGGGCGAGACGATGGCCCGCTCTTCGCCGAGAATGGCGTTGAGCAACGACGACTTGCCGACGTTGGGCCGCCCGATGATGGCGATCTTGACGCGCTCATCCTCGCCTTCGTCCTCGCTTGGGACCGGCGCGGGAGGCAGGCGGTCCACGATGGCATCCAGCGCGTCGGCCACGCTGCGTCCGCCAAGCGCGGAGACGGGGAAGACATCGGGGAAGCCCAGCGCGTAGACTTCGGGGACATTCCGGTTCTCCTGGTCCCCGTTGTCCACCTTGTTGGCGAGTACGATCAGCGGCTTGGTCGCCCGTCTGAGGGCGTTGGCGAGTTCGAAGTCATCGGCGGTCATGCCCACGGTCGTGTCCACGACGAACACGATCACGTCGGCCTCGGCCATGGCGATCTCGGCCTGGGTGCGAATCTGCGCCTTGAGCGGGTCCGGGTCGAACATCTGGATGCCGCCCGTGTCAATCAGCGTGTACTCGCGCCCGCGCCAGTCGCCGTCGGCGTAGAGCCTGTCGCGGGTGATGCCCGGCGTGTCCTCGACGATGGCGATGCGCCGCCCGGCCAGACGATTGAAGAGGGTAGACTTGCCGACATTGGGGCGTCCGACGATGGCAACGAGGGGTTTGGGATCAGACGTACTCACGGCATGGGTGTCCTTTAACGACGAGTCTCAGGATAGCACAAACGGGGAAGGGGTGTCAACGTGAGTTGGGACTCGGAGGGGCAGGGAAACCGCCTCGCGTTGGTGAATATTTGGGTGAATCGCGCCGGAAAGGACCCCTCTCAATGCCGCCCGAGAACTACGGACAGCCCGCCCCGCCGTCCGGCACCTGGACCTCCACGCCGCCCCCAGCCCCGGAGGGGACTTGGCCGCCCCCGCCCACGCTCGCCCCCGGCGTGACTGTCCCGTTCAAGACCGTGTTCGCCTACGTGGAAGGGAGCGTCCCTCTGTTTCGCGTCGGGACTCTGTCTTTCGGAGGCCAGGGCCTGCTGATCCAGGGTAAAGTCGTGCCCCGTTACGAGATCCAAGTCCCCATCGTCGCTGTCTGCTTCCTGCTCCGTGTCGGCTGGATCATCGCCTACCTGATCATGGAGTACGCCGCCCGCAGTGACGCGGCTCTTGACGTTCCCTGGGATCAGGTCCGGCGCATCATCCTGGTTCCGCGCAAGCGGCAGGCTTGTGTGGTGTACCAGGCCCCGAACTACAAGGGCGTCGTCAAGCCGTTCTCGCTGACCACAAAGCTGGAGCCTGCGGCATACGATGCCTACGCCGCCGCCGCAAATCAGTATGCGCCGGGGCGCGTGGGGGAGGGGAAGCTGCGGGCCTGGACTTCGCCTGTCGTCTGGACCGTGTGCATCGGCATCCTGCTCGCCGTCCTCCTGCTGGCGATCTTCTTCGCCGTCTCCAACGCGCACACCGGAGCCGTGCCCAGCCAGTAGAGACTGGATCGGCCCCTTGCCTTCCGCTGTCGGTTCTGGTATCCTGCCGGGTATGCGGCGACTGGGAATCATGGGCGGGACGTTCGACCCGATCCACTACGGGCATCTGCTGATGGCCGAGGAGGCGCGTCAGACCTTTGCTTTGGATCGTGTCGTTTTCGTCCCCAACGGGAGACCCGCGCACAAGAAGTCGTACCTTGTGACGGGGCCTGAAGAGCGCTATGCCATGGCCCTGCTTGCCACCGCCTCTAATCCACAGTTCGCCTGTGACCGGGTGGAGATCGAGCGGCCAGGCACATCCTACGCCATTGACACCGTCCGCTACTTCCGCGCCCTGTACCCGGAGCTGGATGCGCTGTATTTTATCACCGGCGCGGACGCCATTCTCGAAATTCTGACCTGGCATGAGTACGAGCGGCTGACGGAGGAGTGCCTGTTCATCGCCGTCACGCGGCCCGGCTTCGTGCTGGAGCGGCTCGGCGAGGTCACGGACGCCCGGTTCCTCCGGCGCGTGACCTTCCTGCCCATCCCCGGCCTGGACATCTCCTCCACGGACCTGCGCCGCCGAGTCCGCGAGGGGCGCGGCATCCGATACATGACGCCCGACGCCGTGCAGGCGTACATCGCCCGCAGCGGCCTGTACCGGAACCTCGGTTCGCTGGGGGAACAAAGCGGGTAGAAACGGCTGTCTGACATACCATTGACCAAGCGAGGTGAACGATGAAGACCAAGACACTATGCGGCACTCTAGGGGCCGCCGCGATACTCGGAACGCTTGTCGCGGGCGGGGCCGTCGCCCAGAGCGCGACGGGGATCACGCTGCCGTCGCACCGCATCGCCGCCGGAACCACTGTGAACGTCCGGCTGCTGACCGCGCTGACCTCGGACACGGCCAACGTCGGGGACCCCGTGCGGGCCGAGGTGGTCGCCGGGGATGCCAGCGGGCTTCCCGCCGGGACCATCCTGGACGGGCAGGTCACGCAGGCCCGCAGCGCGACATCGAAGCGGCCCGGACTCATCAATGTGCTGTTCGGCGCGGGCGGGACGGATGACCTGGCCTCGGCGCACATCGTCGGGTCGGCGGCGAAGTCCGACAAGTCCAATGACGTCGGCATCGGGGCGGGAATCGGGGGGCTGCTCGGCCTGTCCCGCAAGCGCAAGCTCGGGGACGCGCTGGGCGGCGCGGCGCTGGGCGCGCTGGGCGGCTATGCCGTCAACCAGGCGCAGAAGCATCCGGCGAGTGACGTGACTCTGAAGCGCGGCAGCGTCATTCCCATCCACCTGGACCGCTCGCTGGCCCTGCGCACGGAGATTGACGCCTATTAAACGCGCGGGGGCGGTCCTGCTGTGGGCGCTGGTCGCGGCGGAACACGTCGGCCTGCTCTGGTGGGGCGCGGTGTGGCCATGGGGCCACATCGCGGCCTACCCCGGCGACGGGGGCATGAACGACTACCTAATACTCGCCTCATGCCTTCTGGTCGCGGTCAGCCTCGCCGCCGCCGCCGCGCACCGCCGGACGGTCCCGCGTGTGTCCTTACTCGCGGCCATGTCCCTCGCCCTGCCCCTTGGTGTCGCCGTCCTCCTCGCCCTGCTCGACGGACCCTTGCTGGACCCCACCGTAGATTATCTCGCCCTTCTGCCGAGCGTGGCCGCCGTCATCGCCCCTTATGTCATTGCGGCCCGACTGACACGGTAAGCGTCATTCGTGTCCCGGCACGTACCCGCCCGTGCGCAGGTACTGGGCGAAATAGTCCGGCAGTCCCGCCGCCAGGAGCCGCCGACAGGCGAGTTCCACGTCGTACTCAAGCCGCACCTGTTCCACCCCGATGCTATCGTCCGTCAGCGTCAACACGCAATAACCGGCGCGCGGGTCGGCATCTTTGGGACGGCCCACACTGCCCGTGTTGACAAAATCCACGCCGTCCAATGAACGGTGATAGGGGACGTGCGTGTGTCCAAAGACGATGACATCCGCGCGGGCGTCATGGTTGCCGCCCGGCGTGAACTTGCGCAGGTAGCCCTCCGACCGGTTCTCAAACAGATACTCCGTGTTCGAAGTCGGGGAGCCGTGGCACAGCAGCACCCGCCACCCTTCAACGTCCAGTCGAATGTCGCGTGGCAGCGTCCGCAGCCAAGCCTTGTGGGTATCCGTGGTGTGTTCGCGCGTCCAGCCGAACGAGATGTCGCTCATCTCGATGTCGAAGGGCTTGACGTAGTTGCACCCGCAACTGTCTTTGTTGAAGCCGACGCCCTCATCGTAGTTGCCCAAGATGGTCGGGCAGCCCATGCCTTCAATCAGAGCCTGAACTTCATTCGGCTCCGAGGCATAGCCGCCGAGGTCGCCCAGGCAGTAGACGCCATCATAGCCGCCTTGCTTGATATGTTCGGCCACCACTTGCATGGCGGGCAGGTTGGCGTGAACGTCGGAAAAAATTGCGATTCGTATTGCCATCGGGGTGTTCTCCTATACGGTCGCCTGCGCGTCTTCTTCGATCTCCTGCAAGGCCGTGTAAAGATCATTGGGTGCGCCCTGCGCGTGCTGCTCACCGCCGCGTATTGCTTCATAGAGCCTGGCGGCGATGACCGCGCCGAGCGCGGGGCCGACGACGTAGACCCAATAGTTCGACAGCGCGGCGTGGCTGCCGAACAGGGCCGGACCCAGGGAGCGGGCTGGGTTCATGGAGCCGCCTGTCACCGGGCCGCCGATCAGCACATCAAACACGACGGTCAGCCCAATCGCAAGACCGGTGACGGCCCCGTTCACGCGCCGATCCGTGGCGACCGCGATGATGACCAGCATCAGGAAGAAGGTCAGGACGGCCTCGACGCCGACCGCGCGGACAAGTGGGCCGGGGGCCGGGACGTGGACACCGTGGCCTCGGCCAAAGAGCAGCGCGGCAAGGGCCGCCGCCGCGATGCCGCTGCCGAACTGCGCGGCCCAGTAGGGCGGCACGAAGCGCCAGGGGAAGCGACCGGCGACGGCGAAGCCCAGCGTGACCGCCGGGTTGAAATGGGCCGCGCTGATGTGGCCGAGCGCGTAGATCATCGCCAGCACCGCCAGGCCGGAGACCCACGCCGCCGCCATCAGCCCGGCTTCACTCCCCCGGAACTGCCCCGTGCCGGACAGGGCCACCGGGGCGAAGACGATGCCGAACGTGCCCACGAACTCAGCCGCGTAGCGTCGCAGCATGGCGTTGTCCATGTCAGCAGCAGCCGGGACCGCAGCCGCAAGAGGCTTCCGGCCCTGACCCCACCATCGGCAGAGATTTCGGCACACAGACGTCTTTCGCCAGGCAGTCCGTGTGCTTCGTGGTCAGGTTCAGGATGACTTCACTATCTGTAACGGTGTAGCCCGCCACGGGATACTGGGAGATCGCCGTGTCTTCGTACTCCACTTCAACGTCTAGGTCCTGCCCTTCGGGCAGCACTCTCCGGGCGAGATTCAGCACGTCGGCCATTTTTCCCGCAAGCAGCCGGTGTTCGGTGTCGGTATAGACCCACGCCTGGAGCTGGCAGGTGTCGGTCGTGTGCAGCCTGCCGCCGCAGTCAATGAACCGCTTCTGGATGTGGGCGACCTCGGTGATGTGGAACGAGATCGGGACCGCGTTCCGGTCGGGAAGCACCAGCCGAAACTGCTTGTTCGGGTGGGCTTGCAGGAGTTCTTTGAAGTGGCTGAGTTTCATGAGGTTCTTTCTTCAGTCGCAGCAGTCGCCGCCGGTCGTAGCCGTGACAGACCCGGTGAGGTAGTCGGCCAGCACCGTGACCGCCGCGTGGTTGACGCCGCAGAGCATATTTTTTCCGCTGCGCTTGACGGTGATGAGACCGGCCAGGCGAAGTTCTTTCAGGTGGTGGGAGATGGTCGAGTTGATCCGCTCCGCGCCGGTGACGTGGCAGCAGACCTCGCCGACGGTCGGGCCGAGAACGGGCCGCACGTCGCCGTTGTCTTCCAGGGCCACCGGGCAGCACTGGCGGCAAAGGAACTCGAAGATGCGCAGGCGCGTTGGGTCGCCGAGCGCCTTGAACATGGCCGCAGTCTCATCCATCTTGGATCACTCCTACGTTTCGCGTAACGTAGAAATGATACCCATGGTTTCAGGCGATGTCAAGGGGCGTGGGAAAGATTTTACTCCTCGGCCTGCCACTCCGGCATGAGGTCCTGGGGGACGCCGAGATTTTGTAGGACGCGGGCGACCACCGTGTCCACCACATCCTCGACGGTCTTGGGGCGGTAGTAGAAGGCGGGGACGGCGGGCAGTACAGTGGCACCGGCCTCCGTGACCGTGACCATGTTGCGCAGGTGGATTAAGTTCAGGGGGGTGTCGCGCGTGACCAGGATGAGCTTGCGGCGTTCTTTCAGGCAGACGTCGGCGGCGCGGGTCGTCAGGTCGTTGGAGATGCCTCCCGCGATCCGGCCCAGAGTCCCCATGGAGCAGGGGATGACGACCATGCCGTCGTGGGAGAACGAACCGGAGGCAGGGGGCGAGAAGTAGTCCTTGGTGTCCAGAAACGTCAGGGCGGACCAGTCCCCGTCGTCGCCCAGGTAATCTGAGGCTTGGATGGGCTGACGCAGCTTGCCGCCGGTCTCGGCGGCGAAGACGGCAGCGGCGTTGTCGGACAACATCACGTAGATGCGCCCGAAACGCCGCGCCGCCTGCCGAAGAAAGCGCACGGCGTACAATGCGCCGCTCGCCCCCGTCACCGCCACCACCAGCCGCCCCGTGTCGGGCATTTCCGTCCTTCTTGCCTGCTCAGTCGTCGTCGCGGCGGATCAGCACCTTGACGCTCTCGCGCGTGGTCCTGCCGAGCCGTGTCAGCACGTCACTCAAGATCAGCCCGATCCCGAACGGCGCGAGCGCCTGTGAGAGCAGGTCGTGCCGCCCCAGCAGCAGGGCCAGCAGGCCCATGATGGTCAGGCCGATGCCGGCCCACACTTCGACGCTCAACAGAGATGATTTTTTTCCCATTCCGAACAATGACTCCCATCCTCAGTCTGATGTGTTTACGCATGAGTGACGGCTGTTCAGGCAGCTCCCACGCACATTATACAGCACACTTTGTATTTCGGCAAACGTCGGGAAAAACATCACTCCCAGCCGAGTTTGGCCAAAATCACGCCCAGCAGGCCGGTGAGCGCGGCGCCCAGCAGGATGGCTCCCAAGAATCTTGATGACATCAGATTTCCCCTTTCTAAGTTGGGTACAATTCCCCTATGATCACAAGACTTTTGGCTCTTGGCGCGCTCGTGTTTGTCATCGGGTCGGCTGGGGCTGCGTCCCTACCAACCTCCGTTTCCCGCATGGTCGCCGCCCGAAACATGGGTGGCGCGATCGCTCACCCGCTGGAAGCGCCGGGGCGAACGGCCACGGTGCTGATCTTCATCGCCCAGGACTGTCCGATCTCCAACGCATACGGCGCGGAGATCGCGCGGCTCCGCGCCGACTACGCCGCCTCACACATCGCCTTCTACGTCGTCTACACCGACACCGGCGTTCCGGCGGCGACGCTCCGCGCCCACGCCCGCGCCCACGGCTACGCCCCGTTCGCTCTGTTCGATCCGGCGCACACGTTGGTGGCGGCGACGGGGGCGACGGTGACGCCGGAGGCGGTCGCGCTGGATGCCCACGATCATATCTGCTATGAGGGGCGCATTGACGACCGCTATCCAGGCTTTGGTCGAGTGCGCGACGTAGCCTCCGTCAGTGACCTGCGCCGCGCCCTGGACGCGATTCGCCTGGGCCGGCCCGTCGCCGTCGCGCGTACCCAGGCCGTCGGCTGCTATATCCCCGGCGTCTGACCATGCCCCTGCGACTGCTTCTTGCCTCCACCCTGCTGCTGGCCGCCATCGGGACGGCGGCGACGGGTCCCGTCCCGCGCCGGACCGCACGGCCCGTCACCTGGTCCCATGACATCGCGCCGTTGGTGTATCGGTCCTGCGTCTCCTGCCATCATGCGGGCGGGCCGGGGCCGTTCCCCCTGCTGACGTACCCGAAAGTCCGGGCACACGCCCAGCAGATCGCGCAGGTCACGGCCAGCCGCTTCATGCCGCCCTGGCTGCCGGAACCCGTCGGCGTCCCGCTGGCCCATGCGCGCCGCCTGACGGAAGCCCAGGTCGCCCTCTTTCGGCGATGGGCGGCTGAGGGCGCGCCGGAGGGCGATCTGAGAGCGGCCCCCTTGCCGCCTACGTTCCAACCCGGCTGGACCCTCGGTGCGCCCGATCAGGTCGTCACGATGCCCCGGCCTTATCTGCTGCCCGCCGAGACGACAAGCCCCTGGCGCTGCTTCGTGCTGCCGCTCGCCCTGCCGACGGATCGGCGGCTGCGGACCGTGGAACTCCGGCCGGGCAACCCCGCCGTCGTGCGTCACATGGTCTTGTACGAAGACCCGACGGGGGCTGCGCGTCGGCTGGAGGCCCAGAGCGGCGCGGTCGGCTACGTCGCGCCTCACGCGGGCCTGGGCCCGAACGCCGTCCGGCTGGCAGAATGGTCTGTCGGCGACGCGCCCTGGGTGCTGCCCGTCGGGTCCGCCGAGACGCTGCCCGCCCATTCCGACCTGGTGCTACTGCTGCGCTTCGAGACGGACGGCCAGCCGGAAGCCGTGCGTAGTCAGGTCGGGCTGTATTTCGCCCTCCCCGCGCCAACTATCAAGCCGGTCACGCTGACCCTGGGATCACCCGATCTGATCCTCCAGCCGCCGCAGCGGGCGACGGTCACAGATGGGCTGACCCTGCCCGTCGCCGTCCGCGTCCTGCGGGTGACGCCGCACGGCCACCCGGTCTGCCGCACTCTGAGTGTCTCGGCTCAACCTACCTCCGGGCCTGTCCAGGCGCTACTCCAAATCAACGACTGGAACGCCGACTGGCAGGATTCTTACGAGCCTCAAGTCCCGCTTGTCCTGCCCGCCGGGACGCGCCTCACAATCCGCTGGACGCTGGACGACTCCGCCGACAACCCGCGCAACCCGGCTTCGCCACCGATGACCGCCGAGATGGGCCTGTCGTATTTGGACGACATGGCGACTGTCGGCTTCCTGCTGCTGCCGGTCAACCCCGCCGACGCCCCCCGGCTGACAGCGGCGCTGAGTGTCCCGCGTCTGGCCCCGACGGTGCAGGCGACGGCGCCGGACCGGCACGGATGATCCAGCCGTGTTCGCGCCGGACGGCGAGCAGTAGGCCGATGAAGGCGGGCCACCAGATCAGGTCGTTGAAGACGTTCACCCACAGCGACGGCCAGGCAAGGTGGCCGAGCCAGTGGTGCAGAACCCAGCCCGCCGGACCCAGGATTTTGCCCGCCAGGCCGAGCAGCGCGAACGGCCAGAAGCGCACGGGGTCCCAGGCGACGCAGGCATAACCCAGGGCATAGACGCCGACGAACATTCCGATGCAGGACGCCAGAATCCCCGGCAGCGGCCCGGCGACGGCCTGCTGCGCCGGGGTCATCCCCATCCAGTCCAGCAGCAAGGTCGGTTTCAGGCCGACGACGGTTCCCCAGGCGGCGTTGTAGACCGTCGCCGCCCAGAACCACCTCTTGTAAATACGCCACGGATCAGGTGTCATCCGATGCCCAGGTCCTTCCACATTCGGTCCACTTTCACCTTGACTTCCTGCGGCATGGTCAGCACGTCCGGCCATTCGCGCGTGAAACCCTCGTCCGGCCACTTGCGCGTGGCGTCCACGCCCATCTTGGTGCCGAAGGCGGGCAGGGGCGAGGCGTGGTCCAGCACATCAATCGGCCCCTTGACGAACGTGATGTCCCGTTCAGGGTCCACGTTGGCGAACGCGCGCCAGACGGCCTCGGCGGGGTTCTGCACGTCCACGTCTTCGTCGAAGACAACGATGCACTTGGTGAACATCATCTGCCCCAGCCCCCAGAGCGCGTGCATCACTTTGTTGGCGTGTCCGGGGTAGCGCTTCTTGATCCGCACCAGGGCGAGGTTATGGAACGCGCCCTCGGCAGGCAGGTGGTAGTCAATCATCTCCGGGACCATCAGGCGAGCGAGGGGGAGAAAGAGCCGCTCCGTCGCCAGCCCGATGTACTTGTCCTCCATCGGCGGCGGGCCGACGATAGTACACGGGTAAACAGCATTGCGCCGGTGCGTGATGGCGGTGACGTGCAGCACGGGGTAATCGTCGGCCAGCGAGTAATAGCCGGTGTGGTCGCCGAACGGCCCCTCGCGCCGCCGGACGCCCGCCGGGACAACGCCCTCGATGACGAACTCGGCGTCGGCGGGAACCTCCATGTCAATCGTCTTGCACTTGACGAGTTCCACCGGCTTCTTGCGCAGGAACCCGGCGAAGACCATCTCATCAATCTCATCGGGCAGGGGGGCCGTCGCGGAGTAGGTGAGCGCGGGGTCGCCGCCGAGGACGATGGCCACGGGAATGTCCCGCCCCTTGGCCTCGAAGTTGGCGAAGTGGCGGCTGCCGACCTTGTGGCGCTGCCAGTGCATGCCGGTCTGGCGCGGCCCCTGCTTCTGGATGCGGTACATCCCGACATTGCGCTTGCCCGTGCCCTCGTCTTTGGTGAAGACCAGCGGCAGGGTGATGTACGGCCCGCCGTCTTCCGGCCAGCAGGTCAGGATGGGCAGGGCATCGAGGGAGGCTTCCTCGCCGATCTTGACGACCTCCTGGCAGGGCGCGACGACGGGGGAAATGAGCTTGGGAGAGATCTTTCCAAGGACCGCCAGTTGGGGCAGCAGTTGCAGCTTGCCGAGCAGGGTGGGGGGCACGTCGGACGGCAGGCGCGTCAGAGCGGCGATCTCCCCGGCGATGTGTTCCAGGTCGTCCGCGCCGAGCGCCCAGGACATCCGCTTACGGGAGCCGAACAGGTTGATGGCGAGCGGGAACTGCGACCCCTGCACGTTCTCGAAGAGCAGGGCCGGTCCGCCGCCGGGCATCTTCATCACCCGGTCAGCGATCTCCGTGATCTCCAGGCACGGGCTGACCGGCGTTCTGACGCGCCTCAGTTCACCCGCGCCGTCCAGCCGCCGGATGAACGCTCCCAGACTGTCATAGGCCATCGTTGCCCAGTCTTTCTAAGTCCCGCCCCGTCGCTATGATTGTGCAAAGTTTCACAAAGTCTGATACGAGTATACAATCGGGAACGCCACCTTGTCAAGATGGGAGCCGTAGGGGCGCAGCATGCTGCGCCCCTACAAAAGTATGCTGCGCCTTTGCTGCCCGTCAGTCCAGCGCCTCCCGATCCTCGACGGGGTCTTCCTGACGGACCGGCTCGGCGGACTGCGGGCCGTAGCCGGGCGTCTGACCGGCACTGCCGTTGCCGTGACCGTTCGGGCCGTCCATCCGTGGGCCGGGGGCGTCCGTGCCGGTGTAGGCCAGCGCCTCGGCGGGAATCTGGCGGCGCAGCACGACGCGGCCCAGCCAGTTCGTGAAGTCGTCGAACAGCAGGTACGCGCACGGCACCATGATGAGCGACAGGACCAGCGACATCAGGATGCCGCCCTCCACGACGACGCCCAGGGACTGCCGGAAGCCCGCCCCCTGGCCCAAGGCCAGGGCCGTCGGCAGGGTGGAGACGATGATCGTGAACGTCGTCATCATGATGGGACGTAGCCGGATCGGCCCGGCCTCCAGCAAGGCGTCCAAGCGCTTGTAGCCGCGCGCGCGCAGTGTGTTCGTGTAGTCCACGACGAGAATCGCGTTCTTGTTGACGACCGCGTTCAGGTAGACGATGCCGATCATGGCGATCAGGTTCAGGCTCTCGTGGGCCAGCGCCAGGGCGATGAACGCCCCGGCCCAAGCCTGCGGCACCGACAGGCCGATGGACAGGGGATAGACCATGTTGTTGAACAGCGCGGCCATCAGCATATAGGACAGGGCCAGGCCCAGCACGAACGCCGTCAGCAGGTAGCCGCCCTCCTGCTGGATGGACCGGGACTCGCCGCCGAATGTGTAGGTGACTTGGCCCAGGTTCATCTTCGCCAGCTCTTTGTTCAGGATGAGCGTGGCGTTGCCAGGGGCGAAGCCGGGGCGCATATAGGCGGTGATGGCGATCTCGCGCTGCCGGTCGTAGCGGTCAATCTTGACCGGGCCGACCGTGGTGACGACCTGCGCGATGTCGCCGAGCCGGATGGGCGCGCCGCCCGTGTGCGCGACGATCACATTGGCGATGGTCTGCGGGTTGTCCCGGTCCTGGGGCGCGAGCTGGACCCGGATGTTGTACTGGTTGCCGGTGGACGGGTCCCGGTACTTGGAGTTGATGTTGCCCGCGACGGCGTCCGAGAGGGCATTGGCGATGCTGTTCAGGCTCAGGCCCTGGTCGGCGGCGCTCTGCCGGTCCAGGCGCACGTCCACCTCCGGCTCCGAGTTCTGGAACGAGTTCTGGACGTTGTAGGCCCCCGGCACTTTGGCGAAGAGCTGCTGCACCTGCTGGGCGTCCTGGGAGAGCTGGCCGAAGTCCGGCCCGGTCAGGTCTACCTCGAGCGGCGGCGCACCGCCGCCGAAGCCGCTGACGTTGGACGCCTGGATGACCGCGCCGGGGATGTGGCGCGTCGCCTGGTTGAGCTGCGCCGCGACCGCGCTGTCAGCCCGGTTGCGGATGTCCTGGGACGGCGGGATGTGCATCCCGACGAGCCGTCCCAGGCCCGGCAGCAACCCGGTGACGTAATCCAGGGCCGTGTGTCGGTTGTAGAGGGTCAGGTCAACGTGGGCGTACTGCGTCCCGTTCTCGTTCAGGCCCGGCCCGGCGTTGCCGATGGTGGTGGCGACGAACTTGGTGTCGTGCTTGAGGCCAGGCGTATTGGCGATGGCGCTCTCGATCTGGCGGGTGATATTGTGCGTGTAGGCGATGGAGACGCCGGGCGGACACTGCACCAGCGCCGACACCTGGTTCTGGTCCTGGTCGGGGGCGAAGCGGAAGCCGAGGCTGCCGCCGACGAACTTGAAGATCAAGATCAGGAAAAGAAGTCCGCCTCCGACGATGAGCCACGGGTGACGGAGCGCGCCTCGCAGGACGCGCTGATACCACAGCTCCAGCCGCGTGAAGCCGCGGTCGAATGCGCCCGCGAAGCCGCGGTCATACTCCATGCGCTCGCCCTTGCGGTACCAGCGCGCGGCCAGCATCGGGGTCAGGGTGAACGAGACGAACATGGAGAACAGGGTCGCGGTCGCCACGACCACGCCGAACGAGCGGAAGAACTCGCCGATGACGCCGCCCATGAACGCGATGGGCAGGAAGACGACCAGGTCAACGGCGGTCAGCGTCAGCGCCGCGTAGCCGATCTCGGAGCGCCCGTTGATGGCCGCCAGCACCGGCTCCTCGCCCATGGACAGGTGCCGGTTGATGTTCTCCAGCACGACGATGGAGTCGTCCACCAGGACGCCGATGCCCAGGGACAGGCCGAGCAGGCTCAAGGTGTTCAGCGTGAAGCCGAACATATACATGGGGCCGAACGTGGCGATCATCGAGGTCGGGATGGCGATGGCGACGATGATCGTGCCGCGCGGGTTGTGCAGGAAAATGAAGACGACCAGGATCGCCATGATCGCGCCGATGCAGAGCGACACGACGACGTCGTTGACGTTGTCGTGGACCTGCTGGGATTGGTCGGTCGTGATCGTGAAGGTGACGTCCGGCGGCAGCAGTTTGGCGAGCGCCGTGAGCTGCTGCTTGACGCTGTCGGCGGCGGCGACCGTGTTGCCGCCGGTGGTCTTCAGGATGTCAATGCCGACGGCCAGGGAGCCGTCCACATATGACGCCTGGGTGGCCTGTGACCCGGTGTCGGTGACGGTGGCGATGCTCTTCAGATTCACGGAGATGGCGTTGCTGCCGGAGCCGCCGCCTCCACCCGACCCGCCGCCGTTGCCGGCGGCCTCGCCGGAGGCGTTGCCGGTCGGCAGGGACACGCGCAGATTCCGTATCTCGTCAACGCTGGCAAACTCGCCGATCAGGCGGACGTTGTAGTACTGGTTGCCGCTCTGGATGTAGCCGGTGGAGACGTTGATGTTGGCGTTGGCGATGGCGTTCGCCAGGTCCGTCACGGTGATGCCGTAGGCGGCCAGATTCGCCTGCGGGATGCTGACGTCGATCTCGCGCGTGGAACTCTGCGAGACGCTGACCTGGCCGATGTCGGTGGCCTGCTCCAGCTGCGGCTGCACGATGTTGGTCGCCAGCGCCGCCAGCTCCGGGATGGAGCGCACCTTGCTCTGCATGGCGAGGTGCATGATGGGGGCGCCGCTGGTGTCGGCCTTGATGACCGACGGAGACCCGGCCTGGGTCGGGAGCTGGTTGCGGATGGCCTGCATCTTCTGGATGACATCGGAGGCGGCCGCGTCCAGGTTGGTGCCGAAGTAGAACTGGATCGAGACGTTGGATGACCCCAGCTCCGAGTGGGACGTGATCTGTTGGATGCCGCTGACGCCGGCGACGGCGTCCTCGACGGGTTTGGTGATCAGGGTCTCCATCTCGACCGGGTTGGTCCCCGCGTAGTCGGTGACGATGGTGATGCGCGGGAAGTCCACCTGGGGGTTGAGTTCTTCCGGCAGGCGTGTGAAGGCGACGACGCCCAGGACGAGGAACGCCGCGACCATCATCAGGATGACGACGGGGCGCGCGATGGCGAGACGGGTTAATCCCATGGGAGTTCTTCTTTTCTAGCCGCCGGCCGCGTCGGCGGTCCGGTTCCGGTGGTGGCCGGGGCCGTTCTGCCCCGGAATCTGGATCGCCGCGCCGTCCGTGAGCAGCCCGGCACCCGTGGTGATGAGCTGGTCCCCCGGCTGGAGGCCGCTGGTGATCTCCGCCTCACTGCCGGCGACCAGGCCGACGGTGACGGGCCGGGCGACGGCCTTGTTGTCCGGGCCGGCCAGCATCACCTGCTGGTTCTGCATCTGGGTCGCGCCGCCCGCGACGCCCGTGCTGGTGGTGTTGACCGACAGGCCGCTCTGCTGCTGGGTCATCAGTGCCGACTGCGGGATGACCACGACGTTCCGATGCACGGAGGTCGTCAGCTGGCCGCGCGCGAACATACCGGGCCGCAGGATGTTGGTCGGGTTCGGCACATCCACGCGCAGCGAGAACACCCGCGTGCTGGCGTTGGCGGACGGGAAGATGGCCGCGACGCGCCCCCGGAAGACCTTGCCCGGCACGGCGTCCGTGCGGACCTGGACCGAGTCGCCCACATGCACATCGGAGACGTACTCCTCCGAAACGGTCGGCTGGAAGTAGGCGGTGGAGACGTCCACGACTTCCACCAAGGCCGTGCCCGCCGAGACGACCTGGCCGGGCTGCGCGCTGCGCGTGGCGACGATGCCGCTGAACGGGGCGGTGACGGTGGCGAACTGCACCTGCTGCCGGTCGAACGACAGGGTGGCCTTAGCGGCGTTGACGGCGTCCTGGGCCGCCTGAATCTGCTGCTTGTGGACCTGGACCTGCTTCTGGTTGGCGATCTGGTTGACCAGATTGGTCTGCGCCTCGCGCACCTGCTCCTGGGACGAGGCGATGTCCTGCTGGTAGTTGCCCTGCACGGTCAGCGAGAGCGCGGCCTGGGCGTTCTTGTACTGCTGGAGGTCCACGGCGTAGGTCGTCTGCGCCGTCTGCAGGTCGGCGGCGTCCAGCGCGCCTTGGGAGTAAAGATATTGGTCGCGCTGCAACGTCGTGTAGGCATTCGAAGCCGTCGCCTTGGCCTGGTCCACGGACGACTGGCCTTCCAAAATTTGCTGGGGGCGGCTGCCCTGCTTGGCTTTGGAAAAAGCGAACTGGGCCACGCGCACCGCAGCCTGGGCGTTCTCCACGTTCTGCCGGGCCTGGATGACCTGAATCTGGTAGTTGGTGACGTTCTGCGCCAGGGTCGACTCGGCGCTGGCGACATTGGCCTGCGCGTTCTGAACGGTGGCCTCCAGATCGGTCGTGTCCTGCTGAACAAGGACCTCCCCGGTATGGACGGTGTCGCCCTCGCGGACATAGACGGCGGAGACGCGGGCGGAGACGCGGGCGGAGATGGTGGAGTCCTCCAGCGCCGCAATATTGCCCGTGATTGGCTCGGTCTGCGCGATGGTGCCGAGCTTTACCGGCGTCACCTCGACCGTCACCGGCTGTGGCCCGCTGTTGTGCCCGCCGCCCGCGCCCCCCGCGCCGCTTTTCTTGCCGCACCCCGCCAGGGCGAGGGGCAAGACCAGCGCGGCGGCCACGGCGACCTGTCGGACGAATTTCATGTTTCTCATAATCTCTTTCAGCGTCCGCCGATAGCGCGCACAAGCGTGGCCAGGTCTGTCTGGTAGCTGAACTCGGCGTTCAACTGGTCCGTCTCCGCCGTCGCCAACTGCGCCTCGGCGTTCAGCACGTTCAGGAACGTGGTGGTGCCGTACTGGTACTGAAGTCGGGCGATGCGGGCCGCCTCGCGCGCGTTCACCGTGCCCACGGCCGCCGATTCCCCTTTGGCTTGGTCGTTGAGGATGTTCAGGTAAGACTGGCGCACCTCCAGGATGACGTTCTGCCGCAGCTGGGCCTGCGTCGTGAGCTGGGTCTCCAGGTCCACCTGGGCCGACTGGACCTGGGCGTGCGCGTACCCGCCGTCGTAGAGGGGGATGTTGATCTGCGCGGCGATGACGTAGTCGTCGTGCGGGGAGTTCGTCGTGTTGTGACCGGCGTAACTGGCCGTTCCGGAGATGCCCAAGGACGGGTAACGGCTCGCCCCGGCCAGCCGGATCAGCTTGTGCGCGATGGTGATGTTGTTCTGGGCCTCCACAAGTTCCGGGCGCTGGGCCAGGGCCAACTGCGTACTCTTTTGCAGATCAATGGCCGCCGTCAGCGGCGGCAGGGGCGGCGTCTGCAGGGTGATGGGGGTGCCGGCGGGCAGGCCGAGCAGGTTGTTCAGGTCCGTCTGGGCCAGGTTCAGGGTGTTCTGGTCCGTGATCTCGGTCTGCTGGTCGTTGGACAGCGTGACCTCCGCCGTCAGCACGTTGGCCTCCGCCGTCGTGCCCGCCTGATACTGGACTTCCGCGATGCGCAGATTCGCGGCGGCGGCGTTGACCTGCTCCTGGTCCACGCCGACCTGGGCCTGGTCGCGCAGGACGGCGAAGAAGTCATCCTTGGCGGCCAGGGCCGTCTCGTTCTCGATGCGCTGGAGATCAATCTGGTAGAACTCGTGCGTGATTCTCTCCACCGCCAGCGCGTCCGGGACGAAGCCGAACAGGTCAATGTATTGGGTGATCGTGGCGCGCGCGCTGTAGTTGTTGTGGTAGCCGTTGCTGCCGCCGAGCGCCCCGGTCCCGACCGTGTTGCCCGGCGTACTCGTGCCGCCCGTGGTCGTGCCGGTGCCGGTCGTGCCGCCCGCGTGCGGCTGGGCCGCCGCGCCGAGGGCGGGCTGGGCGACCGCCGCCGCGTACTGCCGGGCGATGGGGGGCAGGTCCTGCATCTGGATGGCCGCCCCGGTTGCCCCGCCCGTCCCCGTGCCTGCCCCTGTTCCGCCCGTGCCCGTCCCCGTGCCTGCCCCTGTTCCGCCCGTGCCCGTCCCACCAGTCCCTGTGCCGCCGCCCGCGCCGGTCGTCCCGCCGCCGCTGACGCCGGGGCTGACGCTGCCGCCGCCGGTCGTCGCCGGGGCCGTCGTGGCACCGGTGGTGGAGGACGTGCCGGTGCTGCCCGTCGTGCCGCCGCCGCCGCCGCCGATGAAGGTGCTGGTCGTGCCGCCGCCCTGGTCCGTGATGACGGGGATCGCGCCGCCGCCGGGCAGTGTCGGGCTGGAGACGTTCGCGCCGCCGGCCGTGCCGAAGGACTTCAGGCTGTCGTAGCTGTCAATCAGCGTCCCCGTGACCTGCGGACGCGCCTGTGCGTTGGTTGCGGCGATCTGATAACCCTGTTTCTGGAGTCGCTCCCGCGCCAGGACGACCGAAGAGTTGTCGTTGACGGCGAGGCTGACCACGTCCTGAAGCGTCAGGGTCCGCGTCGGTGGGGCCGCCGCGCCCGTCGCCGGAGCGCCTTGCGCCTGCGCGGGGCCGTGCCAACCCAGGGCCAGGGCCAGTGCGGCCCATGTCGTTCTGCTTCGTCGCATCCTCAATCCGCGTCCTCCGTCGGCTGGTCCCTCGTCTGATCGTGCTGCTGGTACTCTTTTTCGACGAACTGGAGGTCCTCCATGAACTCACGCAGGGTCTCGATCTGCAGCAGCATGAGTCCCCGCTCGCCGTGGGCGACGATCAGCAGCTTGTCGCCCGTCTCGATGCCGAATTTCTTGCGCGCCTCGGAGGGGATGACGATCTGGCCGCGCTCGCCCACGGTCGCCGTGCCGAAGAAGTTGTCCGACATCCGGTGGCGTTTCTTGCCAGGGCCGTGGTCCATGTCCTGCTCGCTTCCTTCCGTGCGTCAATTCATACTTTTCACACTTCGCGGACATGGTATACCCGTCACACACGGGTTTGTCAACCGTCATGATGGCTCGGGGAGATGAAAAACTTGTGACGAGGGGAACCGGACGGCCCCGCCGCCGGTTGCAAAGACGGAGAAGGACGGAGGCCGAGTGTGTTTGGACTGCTGCGCGAGGACGTGCGGACGATCTTGAGGAAAGACCCGGCGGCGCGGTCGGCGCTGGAGGTGCTGACGTATGCCGGATTCTGGGCGATCTTCCACCACCGGATCGCCCACGCCTGGTACCGGCGCGGCTGGATTCTGGCCGCGCGCGTCGTGTCCCAGTGGAGTCGGTTCCTGACCAACATCGAGATTCACCCCGGCGCGACCATCGGACGGCGCTTCTTCATTGACCACGGCGCGGGGGTCGTCATCGGGGAGACGGCGGTGGTCGGCGACGACGTGCTGATGTACCACCAGGTCACGCTCGGCGGCACGTCCCTGGAGCCCGTCAAGCGTCACCCGACGGTCGGCAACAACGTCCTGCTCGGCATGGGCGCGAAGGTCTTGGGCAACATCACGGTCGGCGACGGCGCGCGCATCGGCGCGAACTCCGTCGTCACCCGCGACGTGCCGCCGAACACCAGCGTGGTCGGTGTTCCGGGCCGCATTCTGATCCAGGACGGCCAGCACATCTCCGAGAAGCCCACGGCCACGGTCATGGACCAGGCGCTGGGCAACGCCGACCCCATGGGCGAGATCATCCGCCGCGCCCTCCGCGAGATCGAGTCCCTGAAGTGCCGCGTCGAGTCGGTCGAGGACGAGCAGCACCCGGACAACCTGATGCGCCGCCTGGAGGTGGTGCATGACGCCGTCCACGAGAAGTCCCTCACCGCCCAGTTTGATGAGACCTGGGAGCCCTCCCGCGAGGCCCACCACGACGGCAGCGGCATCTGATTTCGGACGTCTGATTTTGTGGTAAAATGCCGCAGGAGGAAACCGTAATGACCACCGTTCCCTTGACGGCAGAGGCCGTTCCTGCCGATTTTGAGCGGGCTTTCGACTCGCTGATGCAACAGATCAAAGGCGTCCAAGACCGGATACTAGCCGACCAGGCGGAGACGCAGCGTCTCATGGCCGACTACCACACCTCGAAGCCACCGGCTTACTCTTCACGCCTGGACAACAAACCCCTTTCGGCCCGCATCGAGGAGATACTTGGGTCCCATGCTGCAAAGACTGCTTGACATGGCTGCGCGGCTGTTTTCGTTGAGCAGTAGCGTCCAGCAGAACACGTCTGACATTCGCCGGGTGGAGGGCCAGATCAAGGACTTGCAGCAGGAGATGGCTGGCAGGAGATGGCTGGCTTGCGGCACGAGGCGCAGGACTTGGCTCGTGGCATGGAGCGGCTGGCTTACGAGATTCGGCGTGTGGCAGACAACGACGCGCATGAGCGACAGGTGATCGCGTTACAGTTGGAAAACACCCTGCTCAAGTTCGAGCGCCGCCTGCCGCCGGGCCGCGAGGAGTGACACCGTGCCCGGCATCGCCGACGCTGATTTGCTGGACAGGATGGTTTCCGCCGTGGAAAGAGTCCGCGAGAGGCTTTTGAGGGCGGCGGGCGCGCTGGAACGGGCCGGGGTCCCCTACGCCATCGTCGGCGGCAACGCCGTCGCCGCCTGGGTCGCGCAGGTGGACGAGGCCGCCGTCCGCAACACGCAGGACGTGGATATTCTGCTGCGGCGGGGTGATTTGGGGGCGGCGACGGAAGCCCTGGCCGAAGCCGGTTTCGTTTACCGCCATGTCGGCGGCATGGATGTATTCCTGGACGGGGCCGGGGCCAAAGCCCGCGATGCCGTTCATGTCGTCTTCGCCGGTGAGAAAGTCCGCCTCCAAGAGGCCCTTCCCAATCCCGATGTCAGCGACGGGGAGCAGACCGGTCAATTTCGTCTCTTGTCCTTGCAGAGCCTGGTTCAGATCAAGCTGACGGCGTTCCGAGACAAGGACCGGATGCACCTGCGCGATATGCTCGATGTGGGCTTGATTGACGAGACGTGGAAGACTCGCTACCCCGAAGAACTCGCTGACCGCCTGCAATTGCTGATTGACACGCCGGAAGGGTAAGCCACCTACGGCTGCGTGGCTTTGACCTCGGCAAAAACCGGAACGGTGATGATTTGTCCGCCCTTCGTTCGGAAGGTCAGGTGCGCCAGCAGCGTCATGGGCGGCGTCTTCGGGTCCAGTGTGACTTCATAGGTCGCACCGAATGAGACCATGCTCCCCATCCCCAGCACGTAACGGGCCGAGAGGTAGGGGGTGTCTTCCACGACGGTCGCATTACGCACCTGCACCGACCATCTCTGAACGAGCTTTCCCCCCTGGATCATGTCGCCAACAAATTTGCCGCCAACATAGATGTCTCCATTGGGCACGGCAAGAGTGATAAATCGCTTGCCGCCCATTCCCTGGCGCACCGTTCCGAAGTCAATCTGTGGCGGCGAGACTGAGACCCCCGGCACGACCTCGCCAGCCAAATCAACACCTTTGCCTTCCAGCGGAACGTCGCGCGGGTCGGCGGGATCGGGGCCGTAAGCTGGACCGACGAAAGTGATCCGGCCGACCCATGAGCCTGGATCACCGGGCATCGTGACCGCGTATATCAGCGCCACTTGCCTTGCATCTTCCCGGCGCGAGTACTGAGTAATCGTGGCTCCGACATCCGAACTCAAAGGCGGAAGACGATTGGCATTGAAGCGGGATTTATCCAACGTCAACGTCAGTAATTGCACATCATTCGTACCCCAGGGGACGTGCCCGAAGTTAAGCATTTTGGGCGAAAACTCGTAGCCAGGGGCGGCTTGCTTTTGTGGCTTCGCTGTAGCCGACAAGTTGAAGAGTGGCAGTGTCAACAGAGCCAGGCTGCCCACCAACAGCAAGAGCCTCCGGCACATAGTCGTCTCCAGTTCGTGAAAGCCCCCGCCTTTCATGGAGAAGGCGGGGGTACATTGGCGTGACGACCGAATGCTCAGTCCTTCGCCCAGGTCATCGCGCCTGCGGGTTCGGAGATGATGGAGGCTTTCAGCGTCTCCATCGCCTTGCGCAGACCCTCCGTGTTGGACATCAGGCCGTCCTCATGCTCGATGCTCAGGACGTCGTCGTAGCCGATCATGCGGAGGTTGGAGACGAAGTCGCGCCACCAGGTCAGCGTGTGGCCGTAGCCGACCGAGCGGAACACCCACGAACGGTGCAGGATGTCGCCGTAGCTCTTGGTGTCCAGGTTGCCGTTGATGGCCGAGTTGCCGGGGTCAATGCGCGTGTCCTTGGCGTGGACGTGGAACACGGCCCCGGCCGCGCCCAGGGAGCGCACGGCGGCGATGGGGTCAATGCCCTGCCACCAGAAGTGCGAGGGGTCGAAGTTCGCGCCGATCTGCGGCCCCGCCGCGTCGCGCAGCTTCAGGATCGTCTCCGGGTTGTAGACCAGGAAGCCCGGATGCGCCTCAATGGCGAAGCGGACGTTATGTTGCTTCAGGAGCCTGTTCTGCTTCTTCCAGTAGGGAATGGCGACTTTTTTCCACTGGTAGTCCAGGATGTCGCGGAACTCATCGGGCCAGGCGCAGGTGACCCAGTTCGGGTTCCGGGCGCGCGGGCCGTCGCCGGGACACCCCGAAAAGCCGTTGACGACGCTCAGGCCCAACTTCTCGGCCAACAGCACGGCGTTCTCGAACGCCTTGTGGTGGTCCTCGGCGATGGCCTTGTCCGGGTGCAGGGCGTTCCCGTGGACCGAGAGCGAGTCAAGCGTCAGGCCCCGGCTCTCGATCTTGCCGAGAAGCGTCTTGCGCGCCCCGGCGTCCTGGATCAGATGCTCGACGCCCCCGACGTCGTCGAGGTGGCGGCTGCCGGGGTACGCGCCCGCGCCCAATTCCACGGCCTGGATGCCCGCCTCGGCGATGGCGTCCAGCGCCTCGTCAATCGGGCGGTCGTGGAAGAGCGCGGTGAAAATGCCGATCTTCATGGTGCGATGTCTCTCCTTGAGGTGGGGTAAAGCGTCAGCGCTGGATCACGACCTCGCGCCCGCTCTCGGCGCTGCGGTAGACGGCGTCCAAAATTTGCAGGATGTGCAGGCCCTGCTCGGCGGTGGCGATGGGAGTCTTGCCGTCACGGATGCACTCCACGAAGTGCTTGACCTCCGCCTCGTGGCCGCCGATCTGCGGCGCGTGCGGGGCGATGTCCACGGGGACGCCGCCCATGTCCTTGTAGACGCGCAGCGGCTCCAAGTCCGCGCCGCCCTCGGTGCCGTGCAGGGACGAGTAGAACTGGTCCTTGGCGATGTAGGACGCCCAGGACGCCTCCAGGAACAGCGTCGCGCCGTTGTCGAACTTCACCAGGCCGGTCGCCAAATCCTCCACGTCGTACTGGATCGGCTTGTCCGGGTCCGGCGCGTGGCCGTAGCCGCCGCCGCCCCGCCCGCGCGGGCCGAACTTCGCGTAGGTGGACCCCGACGCCGAGACGGGGACGGGGTTGCCCATCAAGTAGGTCGTCAGGTCCAGCACATGGACGCCGATATCAATCAGCGGGCCGCCGCCGGAGAGGGCCTTGGTCGTGAACCAGCCGCCGAGGCCGGGGATGCCGTTGCGCCGCGTCCAGCCGCACTTGGCGTAGTAGATGTCGCCGAGCTGTCCCTCGCCGATCAGGGACTTCAGCACCTGCGTGTCGCCCCGGAAGCGGTTGTTCATGCCCATCATGAACACCTTGTCGCTGCCGCGCGTCGCGTCCACGATCTGCTGGGCGTGGGCCAGCGTGTCCGCCATCGGCTTCTCGCACAGGACGTGCTTGCCCGCGCGGATCGCCGCCAGTGCCACCTCGGCGTGCAGGGCGTTGGGGGTGCAGACGCTGACCGCGTCCAGCTCGTCCGCCGCGAGCATCTTCGTGTAATCGGTGAAAACGTGCGCTGCGCCGAACTCCGCGCCGATGGCCGTCGCCCGTGCCTCGTTGAGATCGCAGACGCCGAATATCTCCACGGCCTCTCCGAGTTTCCGATAGCCTTCCAGGTGGACCCGCCCGATGCCGACGCCGACGACGCCGACTCTGATCTTATCTGTCAAATCCGTTCTCCTCGCAATGATGTCGCGCCCCATTTTAGCAGAATTGCCCCCTCCTGTCTACGGCCAAGGTGACAGAGTCAACAGCGGATAAATCAGCCTTGTATTTATCCGGGGACCTGTGGTAGAATGCCGCTGGAATGTCCCAACGCGCTCGTTCGGCACAACTCCGACAGGGGATGGCCCTGCTGCTGGCGCTGATCTGCTTCTGGATCAGCGGCGGTGCGACCCTGCGCCATACCGACCCGCCCCTGTTTTTCGCCGCTGGACACAGCGGCATGGGACACGCCACGCCCCCGCCCGCACAAATCCCCTGCGCGGCCTGCGAGTGGGAACAGGGGCTGTCCGCGCCATACACTCCCTCCCTGCACGTCGCCAGCGCCCCGCTGGTCAGGCTCCGTTATGTCGCCGGGCTGAGTCCGGCGCTCCACCTCCGTTGTTTCGACTACACCTCCCTGCGCGGCCCCCCGGCCGACCCCGCCTGACTTCACCCTTTCGCGCCCTCGCGGCGCATCAACACGGCAGAATGATGCCCGTAATCCGAATCTTATTCGGCAAATCGAGCGCCATTCTGTGGGGACCGAAATAAAAAGGCGCACAGGTGGTGGAACACCTGTACGCCTGGCAAGCGCGATGAATCACGCCCATCCAATGTGATTGTATCACGTCTCCGCCTGTTTCGTCTACCCCGACCCACCCGCCGAACGGCCCCGTCACCCGGAGGCCGACGGCTTACCACACACGAAACAGGAGTCTCACCATGTCAGATCGGCTACACCCGGTCAGTCGCTTCCTCGGCCGCGTCACGTTCATTGCGGCGCTCTGCCTCATGTTCAGCGGCCTCGCCCGCGCCGACGTTTTCGGGCGGCTACACTTCGTCGTCACGGACGCGGACACCGGCAAGCCTTTGCCTGCGGCCACCATCACCCTCCACGACACGGCCGGAGTGCGCGGGGACATCCCCGTGACTCTCAGCACCCAGGGCGACGCCGTCAGTCCGCCCCTGGACATTCACGCCTGGCAGGTCAAGACGACCCTCAAGGGTTATGACGACGACACCCGCACCGTCAGCGTCTCCGCCGACACCACCACGGAGGTGGATATTGAACTGAACAAGACGGAGAAGGTCATTAACATTCGCGGCAACGTTAACCGGTTGCGACCAAACAACCCCACGAACTTCACACACGTGGACCCGCGCGGGCCGCGCTCACTCAACACCATCGGCAACTCGCAGAGCCTGCGGAACCTGCTGACCACCACGCCCGGCATCAACCTCGACTCTAACGGCCAAGCCCACCCGCGCGAGGACCACTCCAACACCGCCATCTACCTGTACGGCGTCAAGCTGCCGCAGGCGTTCCAGGGGCGCATCGGTCAGGTGCTGCTGCCGGAGACGATCCAGAGCCTGGACGTTCAGACCGGGGGCTATGCCCCGGAGTACGGCGGCGAGACGGCGGCCATCCTAAACATCGTGCCAAGGTTCGGCACCATCTCTCCCTTCGAGTCGTTCTCGCTGGACGGCGGCGAGTTCTCCACCTTCGACCAGTCGCTGGCCCTCGGCGGCCAGCTCGGCGCGGCGCTCGGACCGCCCACGGACACGGGTGCGGTCGCCCGCCGCTTCAACTACTTCCTGGACGTCAGCAACCGCAGCACCGCCGCCACCGTCGAGCCTCCCCAGCCGACCGACCAGACCGCCCACAACGGCAGCCGCTCCCAGAGTGTGTTCGGCAACTTCGGCTACACGCTCGGCGCGAACGACCAGCTCGACCTGCTGCTGGAGGACGCCCCGGCGACAAGCCAGATCGCCAACCGCACCGGCGTCTCCGACAAGTACCGTGACGTCGGCCAGGGCTACGGCTTCGGCGGGGCGCGCGACCCCGACGGCACCGTGCCCAACGCCGACCCGACGCTGCTCGGCGGCGCGACGGACGTCCTGCCCTCGCAGCAGTCGGACGGCCAGGACGCCTACCAGAACGATGAGAACCAGTTCAGCGTCCTCAACTACCGGCACGGCTTCAGCCCGACCCTGACCGGCCTCGCCTCCGCCGGCTTCATCCGCTCCCGGCTGGACGTCCGCAACAACAACCCGAACCAGAACCCGGACCTGGGCAATCTGCCGGTGGACAGTTCCATCGAGTATAACCCGACCATCCTGAAGACGTCCGGCGACTCGCAGTACGCCGCCAGCCTGACCGACTCGCTGGGGGTGCATACGCTCAAGGGCGGCTTCCTGGTGGACCAGCAGAGCGGCGACGAGTTCTACCGACTTGAGCCGGGCAGTCAGCTCGCCGTGGACGCGCTCGCCTCAGGCGACCCGGCCCTGTTGCCGACGAACGGCGCGTCGCCCGCCAACCCGGACGGATCGCCGGTGCTGGACGCGCTCGGCAATCCGGTGTACACCCTGCCGTCGGGGACGCGCGCCATCTCCGTGAACGTGAACCGCTCCGGCTACTATGACGCCCTGTATGCCCAGGACACCTGGCGGGTGACGCGCAAGTTCACCGCCGACTACGGCCTGCGCTATGACCTTTACTACCAGCGGCAGAACTTCCAGGGGACCACGCTCTCCACCAAAAGCAACTTCCTCTCGCCGCGCCTCAACCTCGCCTATGCCCTGCGCCCGGATACCGTCGTCCGCGCCTCCTACAACCGGCTCTTCGCGCAGCCGCCGCTGGCCCAGGGCGGCCTTGTCGGCCAGACCGTCCTGCCGGAGACCTATGACGACTACAACCTCAGCCTGGAACACCAGATCAATTCCGACCAGACGGTGAAGGTCGCCTATTACTACAAGAACTTCACCAACCAGATCGACACCAACATCCTGATCCCGGCGACGCAGTTCGGCGTCTACACGTCCATCAACTTTCCCAAGGACGGCGCGCACGGCTTCGAGTTCTCCTACGACCTGACCCCGCACAACGGGACGGGGCTGGGGGGCTTCGTGGCCTACTCCAACAGCATCAGCAAGCCGGAGGGGAATATCGTCGGCACCACGACGCCCGTGCCGCCCTACAACGACCACGACATCCTGAACACACTCAGCACCGGCGTGGACTACACCTTCAAGAGCGGCGCACTGGTCGGCGTGAGCGTCTACCACAGCAGCGGGCCGCAGTCCAGCATCCTCAGCCAGTACTACCCGCTCAACCCCGTCAGCGGAGCCCCGAACGTGCTGGACGGCGGCGTCCGGCAGCCGCACACGGAGGTGAACCTGCGCCTGGCGACCTCGCCGCGCCTGATCGGGGCCGGGAGGACCGGCGGCATCGGCTTCGGGCTGGACGTGCAGAACATCTTCGACAGCCGCCAGCCGCTCAACTTCAATTCCGGCTTCAGCGGAACACGTTTCCAACTGGGCCGCCGCATCCTGTTCTCCGTGAACGGAAGTTTTTAAGGAGACGAACATGACAAACATCGTGCATTTCATCCACGGAGGCGGGTACGTCATGTATCCGTTGCTCTTGCTCGCGCTGGCCGCCGTCGCGGTCATCGTCGAGCGGCTCATCGCCTTCGGCCAGTTCGGCGTCATGCCTTCAGGGCTGCTGGCCGACGTGCTGGCTTTGTGCCGCAACGGGCGCTACGGCGAAGCACTCACGGCTTGCGAGTCATCGCGTGGGCCACTCGCGGCCTGCCTCTTCGTGGTCCTAAGTCACCGCGCCCAACCGACGCGCGAGATCGAGCGTCTGGTCGAGGAGACGGGGCAAGACTACTTCATCAAGCTGGAGCGTCTGCTGCCCGTGCTGGACACGACCACGACCATCGCGCCGCTGCTGGGCCTGCTCGGCACCATCGTCGGCATGATCGGCGCGTTCAACGCCATCGCCTTGCAGACCCATCGCGGCAGCAGTGACAATGTCCTGAGCGGCGTCGGCCAGGCGCTGTACGCGACGGCGACGGGCCTCATCATCGCCGTCATCTGCTTCGCCGCCTACAACTACTTCACGGCTCGCCTGCGGACCATCACGGCGCAGACGGAGCAGGGGGCGACCAAGCTGCTCAACGTCCTGGTGGAGCGACACCACGGGGAGCGCGCCGGGCATGAGAATCGGGCCACGGCGGAGAGGGAGGAAAGCCATGCAGTTCAAACAGCGGCGTGAACTCAAGCGCACCAAGATCGAGATCATCCCCATGATCGACACGATCTTCTTTCTGCTCGTGTTCTTCATGCTCTCGTCGCTGGCCCTGGTCAAGCTCAACGGCCTGCCGGTCAACCTGCCTAAAGCGGCGACGGCGGAGAAGCAGCAGGCCAACGACCTGACCATCACCATTGACGCCGCCCGGCAGGTCTACGTCAACCGGCAGCCGGTGACGCTGGCCCAGGTCGGGCCGACGCTGCTGGCGAAGGCGGGGCCGAACGCCGACCTGAACACGGCGTCTGTGGTCATCAACGCCGACCTGAGCGTTCCCAGCGGCATCGTCGTCGGCTGCATTGATGCGTCCCGGCAGGTGGGTATCAGCAACTTCGCCATTGCGACGGCCCCGGAGGATCAAGGTGCCACTCAGTAATCTCGCACCTCCAAATCCGACGCGCGAAGACGAGGCAAGGGCGGACGTGACCTCGGACACGGGGCCGCGCCTGCCGCCGGACCGCCTGGGCAGCCGCCTCCTCTGGGCGCTGCTGGCCTCCGTGCTGGTCAACGCCGCCCTGTGGCGCTTCGTGTCCCAGGTGGTGCATAATCACCTGCCCGCGCCGCCGCGCCCGCTGACCTTCCGGCTCATCACCCTGCCGCGCCCGCCGCATAAGCCGAAGCCGCGCCGCAAGATCGTCCACAAGGTCGTGCCGCCCAAGCCGAAGCCCAGGCCGATCATCAAGCCGAAACCGACAGTCAAGCCCAAGCCGATCGTCAAGCCGAAGCCTGTGCTGCGTCACACGGTCGTCACGCCTCGCCCCCTCGTCAGGCCCCGCCCGGCCCCCCCGGCGGCACACCACCATGTTATCACGGCCAAGGGTCCTGCCCCAGCCCATCATACGGCACAGGCGGGCGGCCACGCGCAACTTGGCAAGCCCATCGGCCATCAAAATGCCGGGCAGGGGACCGATAACAACCAGGCCCCGCCGCCGCAGCCACAGCAACAGCCGACGCCACAACCCCAGCCCACGCCGCCGCAGCCTCCGGCCCCGCAGCCACAGCCGAGACCACAGCCGCCGCCACAGCCGAGACCACAGCCGCCGCCACAGCCGACGGGGCCGACGCAGGATGCGACGCCTTCGAACCAGGTCTATCCCGACATCCCGGATGAGTTGAAGACGGGCGACTACAAATCCTCCGTGCGCGTCAAGGTGGAGATCGCCGCCGACGGCAGCTTCAGCGTCACCCTGCTCACGTCTTCCGGCGACACTGATATTGACCGGCGTGTGCTGGACGCGCTGAAGCGCTGGAAGTGGAAGCCTGCCTTGCAGGATGGTCAGCCGGTCGCCAGTACGCAGCGGTTCCGGTTCGACTTTGAGGTGCAGTAGGCAGGGCGGAACATTGGGGCGGGTCTTGCGGTATAATACGCACTGCCGCATGCGACACCCCTTTTATCAGTTGATCGCCGTCCTGTGCCTCTGGATGGGCACGGGCGGCGTTCTGCACCACACGGACGACCTCTCCGGCTCCGCCTCATTGACGGCAAGGGCGGCCCTCGGTCACGCCACCCCGGCTGCACCCCCGGACGAGTGCGCGGCCTGCGAGTGGACGCAGGGCCTGCAGACGGGGACGCCTGATTCCTGTCGGGTCATCCCGCCGTGTGATACTCTCACGCCGCTGGCTGCGCGGCTCCCTGAACGCATGCTTTCCCCCGTGCCGATACACCGCTCTCCGCGCGCGCCCCCGTATTTCCTCTCCTGACCGTGCCCGCTCCGCCCTTCGTCCGCTTCCCGAGGAACATCACCCTATGTCACGCCTCCCACGGCGCGCGCCGGCGTTTGCCGCCGCGTTCCTGGCCGCCGCGCCGTTCGCCGCGCAGGCGCAGACGCCCGTCGTGCCGCCGAACACGCCGAACAGCAACATCTTTGACCCAGCCCATGCCCCGGAGATCGTCCTCCAGATCGGCGTCCGCCGCTACGCCCTCGTGCCGCGCACGAACGGCCCAGAGACGATCATCGGTCAGCGGCAGATCGAGCAGCAGAACCCGCCGAACTTCAACGCCGTGATCGCGGCCCGGACGCCCGGCGTCGCCGCAGCGCCCAGCGGCACGATCCATGTGCGCGGCTCGCACGGCCAGTACACGTACTACCTGGACGGAGCCCCGCTGCCGTCCAACGTTGGCGGCTCGTTCAGCGACCTGATCAACCCGAAGGACATTCAGACCCTGCGCGTCTACGACGGCGGCTTCCCCGCCGAATACGGCGGCCAGCTCGCCGCCGTCTTTGATGTCACGACCAAGGGCGGGTACGGCCGCCCGAACGGCTTCGTGCAGGACGTGGAGCAGGGCTATGCGTATCACCAGACGACCGCCGAGGTGGGCGGCTCCGAAGGCACACTGTCCTACTTCGCCTCCGGCGTGCGCCACAGCAGCGACTTCTACCTCAGCCCGCAGACGCAGACCCCGCTCCACGACTCCGGCCTGGAGAGCGTCGGCTTCGGCAAGCTTGTCTTGCAGGCGGGCCGGGCGGACCGCTTCACGCTGGATGCCGACGACAGCGGCGCGCAACTTCAGGTGCCGAACACGCCGGACCGGCAGGCCGTCGGGCAGGACGATATCCAGAAGGAGGACGGCAGCTTCGTCAACCTGATCTGGCGGCACGGCGTCGGCGCGAACGCCGCGAACGTCGCGTTCTACACCCACCAGTCTCGCCTGCGCTACTTCGGCAGCCCGCAAGACTTAACCGCCGGACCTGCCGGATCGGCCTCGGCGGACCCGACGACGCTGGACCAGACCTTCGAGGACCAGACCGGAGACTACATCGGCCTGCGCTTGGACAAGCCGCAGCAGGTCACGTCGCGGCATCTGATTCAGTACGGCCTGGACGTGGATCGGGCCGCCGGACACCAGATCTTCGTGGCGACCGGGGCGGACAACCTCACCGAGAACCTGAACTTCACGGGCGGCGACCGCAGCGTTTACTTGCAGGACGACTGGACGCCGGGGCGTTTTCTGTTGGACTACGGGGCCCGCTACGACGTGCATCAGGCGTTCCAGACGACCTCCCAGCTCTCGCCCCGCCTGAACGTCACCTACCACGCGGGCGGGCACGACGACTTCCACGGCTACTACGACCGGCTGTTCCAGCCGGTCAACATCGAGGACGAGAAGCAGCTCGCCGGGGCGAACGCCTCCGCCGTCGCGCCCATCAAGCCGGAGCGGGACGACTTCTTCGAGTTCGGCTGGGAACACCGCCAGGGCGGCGCGACGCTGGCCGTGGACACCTACTATCGGTCTGAAAAAAATACGGTGGATGACGCGACCTTCGCCAACACGCAGATCGACATCCCTTATAACTACACCAAGGGGTACGCGCGCGGTCTGGAATTCGCCGTGGACGGCCCCCTCGTCAAGACCGTCTCCTACTACGCGAACTTCGCCCGCTCGTGGGCGAAGGCCGCTGGTCCCATCAACGGCGGCCTGCTGGGGGCCGTCCCTACGGGGTACTTTTACGTTGACCACGATGAGACCAACACGGCGTCCTTCGGTCTCGCCTACGACTCGCGCGGCGTCTACGCGGACTTCGACGGGGAGTACGGCTCCGGTTTCCCCTACGGTCAGTTGAGTGATGCCAACGGAAATCCCATCGGCCTGAATTACCTCCGGGTCAGGCCGCACACGACTCTGAACGTCACCGTCGGCGGGCGGCGCGGCCCCGTGGAACTCGCCTTCCTCGTCACCAACGTACTGAACTATGCCTACGTCATCAAGCAGGCCAGCCCTTTCAGCAACACGCAATGGGCACCAGGCCGCACCTTCGGCGTCAAACTGACGCTGAGTTTTTAGTGCGCTTTTTGTCGGGCCGATGAACGACCCGGCATTGATAAAACAACCGCCCTTCGGGCGGAAGTCCTGCGTCCGAAGGACGCTTGTTCTTGTATGCCGGGTCGTTCATCGGCCAGGCCACGAATGGAGACTAGACATGAACGCGATAGCCACTTATCTGCACCAGGGCGGGTTCATGATGTACCCGCTGATCGCCTGCTCCGTCATCGCCATCGGGATCATCCTGGAACGGGCCTACACGTTCCGCCGCGCGACGCGCGTTGACCCGGAGACGCTGCTGGAGGAGATACGGGAGACCTACACGCCGGGCGACTCGGCGCGAACGGTTCAATTATTGGAGGAGGCCAAGACGCCCTATGCCCGCATCTTCCTGCGCGGCCTCAAGAACGCCGGGCGTCCGCCGGAGATCATTGACATGGCGATGTCCCAGGAGGCGGCCAATGAAATCCCCCTCTTGGAGAACTACCTGCTTGGCCTGCGGACGATCATCTCGATCTCGCCCCTGCTGGGCCTGCTTGGCACCATCGCGGGCATGATCTACTCGTTCAAGCAGGTCGCCGCCACGGGGCTTTCGTCGCCCACGGCGGTCATGAGCGGCGTCAGCGAGGCGCTGGTCTCCACGGCCACCGGCATCGGCGTCGCCGTGATTGGGCTGATCTTCTACAACTACTTCGGGAACCTGGTCAAGCGCTTCGTGGAGGACATGGAGTACTACGGCACCGAGCTGACCAACTTTCTGACGGGGAGGGTCGCCTAGCCATGATGAAAGTGCGCGCGCGCCGCCAGCCTGAAGAGGCCGAAATCATCATCATCCCGATGATTGACACCATGATGTTCCTGCTGATGTTTTTCATCGTCGCCAGCCTGGCCCTGGCCGTGCAGAACGGCCTGCCGGTCAACCTGCCCAAAGCCAGTACCGGGGAGAAGCACAGTGCCCAGAACCTGACGGTGACGGTGGACGCCGTCGGCAACATTCACCTGAACACCAAGCCGATCACGCTGGCGACGGAGACGCAGGAGTTGGAGGCCGCTCACGCGACGGCGGGAACCCTGGTCATCATCAACGCCGACGCCAAAGTGGAACAGGGCGTGGTCATCTCCGTGATGGACAACGCCCGCAAGGCGGGCGTGGAACGGTTCGCCTTCGCCACGGCGAGTTGACCCCCTCCGGCCCGGCAAGCCGGTCCACCTCCCCCGAAGCGGGTGAGGACAAGAGACTACCGCCCTTGCCTCTTACCCTTCCCGCTTCGGGAGGGGTGGCGAGCCTGAAGCGAGCCGGGGTGGGTTCTTATGCAGGGAGAGAATCAGGAGACACCCATGCGCCGCCGCCGCCAAAAGAACACGCTGCTGCCGAAGATGATCGGCGTCGCCGTGCTGGTCAACGCCATCTTACTGCCCATTCTGGCGCAGTTTGGGGTCTTCAAGGGCATCAAGGGGCAGCAGCACCTGACGCCGGTGGAGATCGTGCAGGCCCCGCCGCCGCCGCCCAAGCCGAAGGAACAGGCGAAGAAGGCGCACCCGAAGGTGGCCCACCGGCTGGCCCCGCACGCCGCGCCGCGCGCAGCCCAGCGCATCGCCCGCGCCGACAACACGCCCCGAATTCACGGGCTGGTCGCCCCGCCGGGCAAGGGCAGCGGCGGGGACAACGGCGGCGTGACCGGCATCGTGCCTCCGGGAACGCCGATCCCGCCGCCCACGCCTGCCCCTATTCCCGCGCCGATCCCGCCGCCCGCCGTTGTCCCCGTGCCTGCTCCCACGCCGCCCGCGCCCGCCCCGACACCCGCTCCCGCTCCGCCCCCACCGCACGTTCCCGTGCTGGTCCCGGCGACCGTCGCTCGCCGGGTGCTGCCGCAGATACCGGACGATTTCGCGGATGCGAACCTGCCCGTGTCGTTTCATGCCGTGTTTGAGATTCATGCCGACGGCACGGCCACGGTGACGGTGGATCGAGGCACGGGTGATGGGACGCTGGATCAATTGGCGCTCAACGCGGCGCGTCAGTGGACGTTCCATGCGGGAACTGAAGACGGCAAGCCGATGGACAGTTATCTGCGCCTGACCATCAACTTCGTGCCGAGCGTCGAGGGGTAGGGGGAGACGCTATCTCAGCCCCAGGGCGCGGCGGAGGTGGCCGCCGGACTGGGCGAGGAGGCGCAGGGACGCCTCCGGGGTGCGGCCCGTCGCTAGGTGGACGATGGCGACCTTGGCGGAGCCGTTGCAGGCCGCCAGGGCCGCCTCGGCGTCGTCGCGGGCTGCGCCCGTGACCTGGGAGACGATGCGGGAAGCGCGTGCCTTCAGTTTGGCGTTGGTCGCCTGCACGTCCACCATCAAGTTCCCGTATGTCTTGCCGATCTCTATCATCGCACCGGTGGAGATCATGTTCAAGACCATCTTCTGCGCCGTGCCGTTCTTGAGGCGCGTGGACCCCGCCAGCACTTCCGGGCCGACCAGGGGCGCGATGGCGATGTCGGCGACGGCCTCCACCTCGGACGGGCGGTTCCCGGCGAGGGAGACGGTCGCGGCCCCGCGCCCGTGCGCCTGGCGCAAGGCCCCCAACACGAACGGCGCACGGCCCGACGCCGTGATTCCGACCACGGTGTCCCGCTCGCTGACATCGGCCCCGATGATCGCCGCCGCGCCCAGGTCCGGGTCATCCTCCGCCCCCTCCACGGCCTGGAACATCGCGCCCGGACCGCCCGCGAGCAGCCCCTGCACCCACGCGGGCGGGACGCCGAAGGTCGGCGGACACTCCGAGGCGTCCAGCACGCCCAGCCGTCCGCTCGTCCCCGCGCCGACGTAGATCAAACGTCCACCCGTCCGCAGGGAGTGCGCGGCCCGCTGCACGGCGCGGGCGATGTGAGGAATCTCCAGGCCGACGGCGGCGGCGACCCCAGCATCTTCGGCGTTCATCAGGCGCAGGCGGGCCGGGATGTCCAGGGCGTCAATGTCGAACAGGGCCGGGTCGGCGGCTTCGGTGGTGAGCGTGTCCAGGGCGCGGAACTCGCGCTGTGGGTCGAGGGACATGGGCGGGAAACTCCGGGGAAGAAAAATGGGTTATAATAACAGGGTCATCTCAAGACTTATTTCGCACAGCGAGGGAACACCATGCCGACATACGGCTACGAATGCACCGCCTGCAAGAACCAGACCGAGGTCTTCCAGAGCATCAAGGACGAGCCGCTGACGACCTGTGAGGTCTGCGGCGGGACACTGCGCAAGCGCATCTACCCCGTCGGGATTTCCTTCAAAGGCTCCGGGTTTTACGTCAACGATTACGGCAAGCCCGGCCCCAAGGCCGACACGGGCGGCTCCTCGGAGGTGAAGGCTGAGGCGAAAACCGAGGCCAAGCCGGAAAGCAAAACAGAAACGCCCAAAGCCGAGACGGCGAAGACGGAGACCAAGAGCGAGGCTCCTGCGGCGGCCTGACAGAAGTGATGCACGGGTAAAGAAGACCCCGCGCCGTCGGCGTGGGGTCTTCTGCCGTCAGTCCTACAGAGCCTCAGTGGCGGCTGGTGATGCGCAGGTGGCCGGTCGCCGGATCGTACTGGACATTGGCGTCCAGCGCCTCGCCGACGAACGACAGGGGGACCATCGTGCGGCCTGCGCTGACATACGGTGCACCGTCGAGCAGGAACGGCTGACGGTTGACCGTCGCTTGACGCTCGCCGATGGTCAGGCGCATATCCCGCGTCGCCGTGCGGGCGCGGACGACGCCCGCGTGGGCGTCCCACTGGAGGCTGCCGCCGCCGTACTCGAAGATGCGCCGGAGCGGCCCGAAGAGGACGTCCTGCTGGACGGCCAGCGGGCGCTCCAGCACGACTGTCTTGTTGTTGAACTGGACCCGCTCTTCGCCGACGGTGCGCAGCAGGGACGCCCCGCTAATGGCGACATGGGGCCGGACGGACGCCGGGCGGTGCAGGGACAGCGCGGGCATCTCCGTCCGTAGGCGCATCGGCAGGAGGCGCGGCTCCGGGATCGCCAGCCGCAGGACGTTCTTCGGCGCATCGGCGCGGGGCGTGACCGCCTTGACGTGGGCCGGGGCGGCGGCGGGCAGGTCCGGGAGGGCCAGCAGCGGCGCGGCCAGCGTGTCATCCAGAGGCCCGGCCTGGGCGAGCAGTGTCGGCGCGGACGCCGAGGCCCGGAGCGAATGCTTGGGCGCGTCCGAAGGCAGGTCGGCAGTGAGGGGTGTCCCCAACGGGCGGAGCCGGTGCGACGCCGTCGGGAGGGGCTTGAAGCCCGTCGTCGGCATCTTCGGCATCGCCGGGATCATCGGCGCGGACAGGGCGGGCGTCAATGGCGCGGCGGACACGTCCCAGCGCGGGTTCATTTCGGCGATCAGCGCGTGGTGCGCCGCCTGCGGGTGCAGGGCAGGCAGTGCGGGCACGGACAGCAGCGCCTCCCCGCGCGGGCGGCGGACCACGGCGCGCGGCGTCAGCGTCTTGCGCGGCGCGGGCTGAACGACAGGAACAGCGGCGATGGGGGGCGCGAGGGCCGGACGGACGGCAGGCTGGCCGTCCAGCAGGTCCGTGCGGATATGGGTCTGGCCGCCGGGGTTGTTGACGTAGACGCGGATCGGCTTGATGTGCGCGACGGGCGCGGCGTCGTCATCGAACGCTTCGACGATGGCGATGGTGTGCCAGCCGTTGGAAAGCGCGCTCGTGTCCCAGTCGTACTCGAAGGGCCGGTAGTTAACGAGCTGCTTCATCTCGCCGTCCACGAAGATGGAGACGTAGGGCGGCTTGCCGGAGGCGTCGGAGGCGTCCACCTTGATGCGGACCGTGCCCTCGACACGGGAGTCGGGGGCGGGGGACATCAGACGCATCTGCGGCGCGTCGCCGGGAGACGAGGGCCAGGCCAGCGCGGTCGGGTCGCCGCTCGTATTGGGGGTGGGGGAGATGTCAACGGCGTCGGCCTGGTACACGAACGCGCCGCGCACGGAGCGCACCTCGGCATCGGCGGCGGTGGCGCGGACCACGACGTAGTGGGTTCCGGGCGTCATCAGGGACGAGTCCACCAGGAAGGAGACCATCCCCTTCAGCTCCGGCGAGTCCAGAGTCTGGGACTGTGCTTTCACGCCGTCAATGTACAGGTCCAGGCTGACGATCTGGTTGTCGGCGCTGCCCTCATAGAGCGCGTCAATCTCGATGGGCTTGACGCCGTGGAAGGCGGCGTGGGCGGCGGGACTGAGCAGCGTGAGGCGCGGGCCGTTGTCCGGGCTTTGCAGGGATGGGTCGGCGGCGGCGCCGTGCGCCCCGGCGAGGCCGACGCCGAGCGCGGCGGCCAGGGCGAGCGCGGCGGGTGAGGCGGCGCGTGTCAGAACTCTCATGGTTGCTTCTCCGTGCGGGTGTGTTGGTTGGTGTTCATGCCCTAGATTGCCAGGCGCAGCGACGATGGCGGATATTTAGATGAAAGCCTGCGCGGGAGAGCGGTCGTGGTCTACTGTAACACAGACGCGGGGAAAAGTCAAGGAATTTCATGGGGGACACGCAAAGAAACAGCGAGGCTGTACGCGCCCCGCCTCACGGCGGCTCGCGGAACACCTCGCTGTCTCACTGTTTTCAAGAGTGCAAGCCCCGAGGGGCCGCGTTCTCCGGTGACAGATTTTCGGGCTGGGCGGATGGCAAAGGGAGCCATTCATGACCGACGGACGAATCATCGCCCGAGGGAGAGGCCGACCCGAAGGCTAAAAAAGCTCAGCCTTCACCACCGCCCTGTAAACTATGCGCCAAATCTCGTTACCTCCTTTGTGTTGGGATGTCCTATTATACCATGTCTGGACGGGATTCGTTCCTGCGCAGAACAATCTTCCGTGGGATTTCGTCAAGACGACAGTGACGCTGCTGCGGCGGCCACAACGCGAACACCAAGACATGAACGGAGACGATATGAAGGCAACATTCACGAACTGTCTGCTCCCGGCGCTGCTGCTGGGCACAATCACCGCCGGAGCGGTGCAGGCCCAGCGGCCTTTCCTCGGCGCGGAGCCGCCACGGGGGAACTTGCAGTGGAGCGGGAGCGTGGACGAGACGGAGATCATTTATGTCCACGGCGATCAGGTCCAGGACCGGACCGTGCGCGGCAAGGGCGTGAGCGATGAGAACGTGGACTTCGCGGGACGCCTGCCGCGCCGCCCGGTCCTCGTCACCCTGCGGGACTGGGACGGTCGCGGCGAGGTGCGCGTGGTCCAGCAGCCCCGCCCGGACAACGACTTCACCGCCGCTGTCCGCATCCACGACCCGCAGCCGGGTCAGGGACACTACCGCTTCACCCTCGCCTGGCGTCCCCGGCCTGACGGCGACGGGGGCTACTGAGCGGCGTCACGGCCCGTCCGCCAGCGTCCACGCCTCCTCGGCGAGCCGCTTCATGACCAGGCTCTGCGCCCAGCGGTCACTGAACTCGCGCCCGTCGGGGAGGGTGATGGCGTAGCGGGGCGGGCCGAGTTCGCTGGCGAACGGGAACACGTCGCCGGGAACGGCCTGCCGTCGCCAGGCGCGCATCGCCGCCGCCCAAATCTGCACGAAGAACCGCGCCGCCTCGCCCGTTCCGTCGCCGACATCCACCTGCACCTGCTCTCCGTTGGAGACGCGCCCGTGCAGGTGGGACGTGCGTTCCAGGATCGGGGACATCTTCACGATTGCCCCCTCGCCCTCCCACCCGTAGAACTCGCCGACCAGGACGAAGTGCGAGAAGTCGCCGGTGAAACGGATTTCCGGCATCCGTTGCACGAGTTCCAGCGCCTGATTGAGACTCTCCGGGATGTTGTTCCGGTGCGTCTCCACGAACAGCGTCACGCCCTGGTCGTGCGCGATTCGGCGCGCCTCGCGCAGAAACGGCATGGCTTCGGCCAGGGGCACATACGGGTGCAGGGGCTGGGCGAACAGAAAATCGGCCTTCAAACGAACCGTCTGGGCGACGGCGCGGCGCACGTCTTCCAGGGTGTGCGGGTGGTGGCCGAGGGTCAGGCGCAGCCCGGCGGCGTCGAGCGCGTCCCGATGCCGCCGCTCGTCGTGTTCGTCCAGCCAGCACTCGATGCCCGCGAACCCGGCCTCCTTGACTCGTGTGCATTTCTCCGTCAGCGTCCATTCCTCAGCTTCACCGGCGTTCATCGGGAGCTTCAGCAGAGACCACAGAGAATGCTGGACTTGCAGGCGGGGCGGGTCTTGGCTGCCGTCGTTGTAGCGGTCGTGTGGCATGGGATTGGCCTCTACAGGGATGCGAAGTTTTTGAGGATGGTCAGCCCGACGGGGCCAGATTTTTCCGGGTGGAACTGGGTGGCCCAGACGTTGCCCCGGTGCAGGGCGGAGCAGAAGTCCGGGCCGTAGTCCGTCACGGCGGCGGCGTCAGCGGGGTCATCGGGGACGCAGTAGAAGGAGTTCAGGAAGTAGGCCATCGGCTGCCTGGACAGGCCCGTGCCCAGGGGCGAATGGGGCGTGAAGCGCACGTCGTTCCAGCCGATCTGCGGCACCTTCAGGCCCGCTTGTTGTGCGAATCGGCGGACATGGCCGGGGACGACGTTCAAGCCTTGGACGCCCGCCTCACCCTCCTCGCTGTCCGTGAGCAGCACCTGCATCCCGACACAGATGCCCAGGAACGGCCTGCCGGACGCGACGAAGTCTCGGCAGATTTGATCCACGCCGGAGCGGCGCAGGGAGTGCATGGTGGCGTCGAACGTGCCGTCACCGGGCAGCACCGCCTTGTCCGCCGCCTGCACCTCGGCGGGGTCGTCGGTGATGAACGCGCCCGCCGCGCCGACCTTGTGGAACGCTTTCTCCACGCTGCGCAGGTTGCCCATGCCGTAGTCAATGATGGCAATCGTCATTTTCGGACCCAGCGCTCGGTGACGGGCGGCTTGGGGAGCTTGCGGTCCTTGCGCAGACGGGCGCGTTTGATGGCCTCGGCAGTGATGGTCTCCTGGTCCGCCAGGGGCAGGGCCGAGACGGCGAATATCTCTTTGTTTTTCTCGTTCAGCAGGAACAGGCCGTCGCCGAAGAACCGTCGTCGGACGCGCTCGATGGAGGCGACCTCGTGCCAGACGATGTTCCGCCAGCCCCAGACCCAGCGCTGCTTCATGCCGTCTTCATTGATCGTCACGCGCAGGGTCAGGGCGGACAGGAACAGGGCCAGGAACGCCAGGCCCATGGTGCCGAACAGGGAGATCAGCGGAATCTGCTTGAAGAGTACGGCGGCGATGACCAGTCCGACGTTCAGCAGGACCATCAGGCCCGGCCAGCGGATGAACGTCGGACTCGCCCGGTACTCCTGGACCGGCAGGGGCGGCGGCAAGGTGTTGGTGTCGGTCACGGACATCTACAAAGTTCCCTTCGTGCTGGGGATGCCGACGATGCGCTCGTCGTGCCGTTTCGCCATGTCCAGCGCGCGCCCGAAGGCCTTGAAGGCGGCCTCGGCGACGTGGTGGGCGTTGCGGCCCCGGCGCTGCTCAAAGTGGAGCGTGAGTCCGGCGTTGGCGGCGACGGCCCGGAAGAACTCGGCGACGAGTTCGGTGTCGAACGTGCCGATCTTGGGCGCGTCAAATTGAAAGTCATCCACCAGCAGGCCGCGCCCGCTCCAGTCCAGGGCGCATAGGACCAACGCCTCGTCCATGGGCACGGCGGCGTCGCCATAGCGGCGGATGCCCGCCTTGTCGCCGACGGCCTCTTTCAAGGCCTGTCCGAGCGCGATGCCCACGTCTTCGACGGTGTGGTGGTCGTCAATGTGCAGGTCGCCCTGGGCGCGGATGCTCAGGTGCAGCAGCCCGTGGCGGGCGACGTGGGTGAGCATATGGTCGAAGAAGCCGACGCCGGTGACGATCTCGCTCGCACCGTCGCCGTCCAAATCCACGCGCAAAGCGATGTCGGTTTCCGAGGTCTGCCGCGCGATCTCGGCCACCCGTGGGATGAGCATAAGAGCGATTGTACCCCAGTTCCCCTGGATTCAGGAAAGGTCCAGGGTGCTGAGGTGCTGACTGAGAGACTCCTGGGCGGCCTGCCGCTCTTGGCGCAGGGCCTCGCGCCGTGCCCGCAGTCCGACAAGCTGGTTTTCCTGAGAATCCAGCTCGCCGACGTAGCGTTTGTATAGCTCGGACTTGTACTCCAGGTTCTGCATGTTCTGCCGGATGCGCGCCTGCTCCTGGGCAACTCGCTCGGTCTGCCCGTCAATGTCCGTGATCTTGATCTCCATGTCGGTCAGCGCTCGACGGCGCGCGACCACGTCGGCCAGGGCGTCCCGCACCGGTTGTGTGACGGCGTCGTTATGACTGGACAGGAACAGCAAATCCGGGTCCGCGTCCAACAGCGCCGTCTCCTCGAACGTGACTCGCTCCAGCGCGACGGTCAGACCGGCACTCGCCCCGGCGGGCACGGCCAGGTCAAAGCGCAGGACCTGCGCTGTCCGCTCGGTCGGCTCGGCAGGCTCCCGCAGATGCCACTCATCACCCGCGTAAGGCCGTTCCACGATGACGGTGCGCGGCGTCGCGCTGTGGTTCTTGAATGTGTATCTGGAGACGTGGCGCAGGGTATTTTGTATGCTGAGGACGCCGCCGGAGATGGTCCCGGCGGTGACCCGGCTCTCCTGGCCGTCACGCTCATGGGCGGCGTCCACGGCCAGGTCCACAGCGTAGGTCAGCAGGCGGGTCTGCCCCGGCTCGGTGTCGTCCGTGAGGGCGTCGCCGACGTAGCCCCCGTCTTGGAACACGGTCAGCGGCCCGCCCATCAGGTGCAAGCCCGTGGTGTTCCTGAGCCTGACCCCGGAAAGCGGGTGGTCGCGCTGGACGTAGGCGTTATAGACGGAGACCGGCTCGGCCTGCACCTCCGAGGAGGTGAAAGGGATCATGGCGGACTGACCGCGCGGGATGGACACGGGCACGTCAATGTGGTAGGCGAACAGTGCCGCGCCGAGTTGCGCGCCGGTGGAGGCGACGCTTCCGCCCACCACCTCGTCTATGGGGAGCGCGGCCTTCCTCTGTCTGACGCTGCTGACGCCCCCTGCCGGGGCGGGCATGGCGGCCATGGGAGGGGGCACGGGCCTCTCCGCAGGCGCTCCATCAATCACTAACGCGCTGTTGAGATCGCTCGCGTAGGTCTGCGGGGTGGGTGAGGCGAGGATGCGCGGCTTGACGGTCGGGCGGCGGACATAGAGCGGGGTGTAGAGGTCCTGGATGAAGGAGATGGGGCGGCCCGACACCAGACTGAGGTGCGCCTCGTGCCAGTCGTCCTGACCCGTGTTCTGGACCAGTGCCCAGCCTTGCAGCAGGGGCCTGTCGCCCAGGACCAGCCGATAGGTGGTATGCCACGCCGGCGCCTCGGCGATGTAGCCGACTGAGATTTCCCGGCGGCCCGTCCCCGAAAATGCCATTGTCAGGGGCCTTTTGTTGGCATCCCGCCCTTGCGCGACGGCGGCGAGTGCTTGCCGCAGTTCATCGGCCAATTTCGCGTCGTTGAACCGGAGCCGCCGCACATCGGCCAACGGGACGGAGACGAGGCCATCATCGGCGAGCAGGTTGAGCGTGTAGCGGTCGGCTGTCCCACGCTCTGCCAAAACCTCCGTGTCTACTTCCACGCTCAAAATCACGCCCGTCAGTGTCTCCTCCGGCATGGTGACGGTGAGGCTCGTGCCGCGCACCCGGTTAAGCAGGGTCGCGCGGTCGGGTGTATCCCCGACATTGACGGAGAAGGCTTGCAGGGCGCGGCTGACGGGGTCCTGGGCGGCGTAGGTGACGGGCTGGATTTGGCCGTCGCCGGTGTCCCGCAGGACCAGGGACTTGAGGACGTCGTTGACTTGTCCGGTCGGGAACAGCAGGGTCAGGCGGGCGTCGCCGTCCACCTCGCCACCGCGCTCGAAGTAGCCGACGCCGCTGGTGTAGAGCGTGACGCGGATGATGGGCAGCGTCACTTCTTGTTCGGGCATGGTGTGTTTTCCAATAAGAGATACCTCACCCGGCACGGCGAGCCGTGCCACCCTCTCCTTCGGAAAGGAGAGGGTTAGGAAAGAGGGGGCGTGGGCGCGAGCCAGTCCAGGACGGCGTTGACGTCGGGGGCGATGAGGTCTGCACCGGCGTTGCGGAACAGTGTCGTGTTGGCCGCGCCTGCCGGGCCGGTCAGGACCTGGGCGGACAGGAAGTTGACTTCGTGCGACAGGGCGTTGAAGGCGCGGACCGTGCGCAGGTCATCGAGGGTGTCGCCGATGTAGACGGCGTGGGTGAGGCCGAGGCGCTGGGTCAATTCTTGGAGGCCGCCGGGATGCGGCTTCTGGAAGCCGTCGTCTTGGGTCACGATCGACGACGGCGGGATGAGTGCGTTCAGGCCGAGAAGCTCCAGGCCGAACTCGGCCTCCCGCCGGGTGCGGCCTGTCATGACGCCGAGTGCCTTGTCTATGGGCAGTTTGGCGAGGTCCAGCAGCACTCGGTCTTTGTTGATCCCGCCCGGCCCGTGATACAGCGTCGGCGCGTGACCGTAGAGGCGCTCGCAGTGTTCGCCGCCGAACAGTTCCTGGAAGACCTGCCGGATTCGGGCCTTGTGGTAGTGGGACTCGATGGCGTCCTGATCCTGGCGCGACAGGCCCTCGAAACAGATGGCCTCGGCGGCGGCAAGTCCGCCGCCGCGTTCTTTGATGAGCGCCGTGTAGCGGCGCAGGGTGGGGGGCAGAACGTTGAGCGTGACGGGGTTATCGTCGGGGTGTTCGCGTCCCTTGACTAGATAATGCAGCACCAGGGCCTGGGTCAAATCCACGTCGTCGTTGAAGCCGCCCGCGTTCTTGAACAGCTCGATGTCCGCCGACGTGAGCAGATCGTCGGGCGCGGGCCAGCCCAAGACTTCACGCAGGTAGAACGGCACGGCGAGGCAGTTGACCACGCGGATGGAGCCGGTGATGTCCAGCAGGACGCCGTCCATGTCGAAAATGACGGCGTCAATGTTGAGCCTGGATTGCTCGGCGTGTGGTGTGATGAGGTTCATGGGACGGGAACAAGACTCCATTCTTGCGTGAGAGCGCTTGAGTAAGTGACGCCGGGTTTGACTTGCGCAGGCGTGATGGCACAAAAACCATCCGGCAGGGAAGCCATGTGCCATACACAGGAGGCATCGGAGCCGACCGTGTGTGCGGAATAGTGGTCGCCGCCGAGCGAATGGAGGAGCCACCGCGCTTTCCCAGCGTGGCTGAGGGCGTCACCGTCGCGCAGGGCGATGATGCGATAGGTCCCGTCCGGGATGGTCGTCGTCGCGGCCAGCCACCAATTGACGTTGACGCCGCCCGTGTCCCAGACCAGAGACACCACATGGGCACTACTACGGGGGAAGTGGTATGTCCCCATGTCAACTGTTGTCCAGGACTGCCCGCTGCCGGTGTCCGGGATGTCCACCGATGGGTACCGAAGGCCGTCCACAACGAAGTGCATCCGGCGGCCTGCTGTGGCTGTCGCCGCGCGGACTTTGAGATGGACGGTGCCTCCCAGGGGCACGTCCTGCCATATGAGCGACTCGCCGGCCTGTGTGTCGCAGACGTCGTACCCGCCGCCGCTGTCGGCCGTGTCTTCGGTGGCGACGGGGCCGTTGCGGTAACGGCGCGGACCGCCGGAAGGGGCCGCGCCGGAGAATGAGTCACAGCCTTCGGCTTCTTCCCTGAGAACGAGCGGGAAAGGGTTGTTGCTGTACCGGCGCACGAGGTTGATCCGCTGGTTCGGGTAGTCGTACCCGGTCTGCGCGTATACGAGGGGTTTGTCGTTCTCGTCCGTGCTGCGCGTCCGCCACACGGTCGCGTTTTCCCAGTAATCGTCAAAACCCTCGATGAAGGTCACCGCGCAGCCGCTGCCCATGGTGTTTTTGAGACCCGTTTTCAGTGTCGCCCCATGCTGCGGGTCAACGATCCAGGTCGGGGCGTTGGGGTCGGCGTTGTTGGAGATGTGGAATTGCGGCACACAAACTCCGGTGGTGACGCCGTTCCAGGTGTGGGTCTTCCAGGTCGAATAGACAGGCCCCGGCACGGGGGTGAACCAGGGATACACGGCATCCACCACGGTGGGGCTGTCGCAGGAAGGGTCGTTCTTCACCCAATCCTCCGACACCATGATGTAAGGGTTGAAGCCGAACGTCGCCCGGCACTGCTGACGCAAATAGTCCAGGAGTTTGGAGCCATTGCCGTTCAGGTTGGACAGAAAGGCGGGCGCTCCTGACCAGATCGCGTAGACGGGGCGGCCCTTGATCTTGTACCGGTTGGCATCGGGGACGTTCTGGAAGAACACCTTCAAGTTCTTGTCCCAAACGTAAACCCAGTTCTTCGGGTCGCTGACATCGAACGGGAAGTTATAGCCGTAGCCGCCGCCGTGGTCGTAGTTCCACATCGCGGTCCAGGAGGCCGCATTGTCATCGAACGGCATGACCTTGACGCGGCGGCGCAGGCCGCGCTTGTCCAGCGCCGTCACGAGGTTGGCAAAGGTCGCCGGCTGGCCATTGCCCTTGAGCCAAACGGCCACGAAGTCAATCTGGGCGGACTGGTACTGCTCGACCATGGCGTCCCAATAGCGGGCGTGGTCCCCCGACGGCAGGTTGAACATCGGCAGTGGGTAGACCGTGTTCTTCTGCGCGAACGTTCCCAGGCTTTCGGCATCCATTTGGCTGTGGCCGAAGGCATCTACGTCGGCATTGACATCCGCACCCACCTGTCCGGCATGGGCGCGCGGCATCAGAGCCAACATGAATACCAGTGCCCAGATCGCCGCGAATTGCCCCCTGCTCATGCGGGCTTCCTCAGCCGGGCGGCGTGGGCGTGGGCGTCGAAGCCTTCGGCTTCGGCGAAGCGGGCGACATCCTCGGCGGCGGCGGCGGCGGCCTCCGCTGAGTAGTAGATGACGCTGGTGCGCTTCATGAACGTGGCGACCGAGAGGGGCGAGGAAAAGCGCGCCGCCCCCGCCGTCGGCAGCGTGTGCGACGGCCCGGCCCAGTAGTCACCCAGCGGGGCGGAGGTGTGGTCGCCCAGCAGCACGGCCCCGGCGTTCTTCACCAGCGGCAGAACGGCCAGCGGCTCACGCACCATCAGTTCCAGATGCTCCGGGGCCAGCACATTGCACAGGTCCAGGGACTCGGCGACGGAGTTCGTTTTGACAAAAATCAAGTTCTTGCCGGAGGCCAATAAGATGTCCTGGCGGGACAGCTCGGCCCGCTGCTGTTTCAGTTCGTTTTGACATTTTTGAAGTGTGTCAGCGTCGGAGCAGAACAGGACGCCCTTGTTGTCGTGGCCGTGTTCGGTCTGCGCCAGCAGGTCGGCGGCGACAAATGCCGGGTTCGCGCCCGCGTCGGCGACGATGGCGACCTCGGACGGCCCGGCGAGCATATCAATCCCGACCTCGCCGTAAACGAGCCGCTTGGCGATGTTGACGTACTTGTTCCCCGGCCCGACGATGACATCGCACTTGGGAACCGTCTCCGTGCCGTAAGCCATTGCGGCAATGGCTTGAGCGCCGCCGATCTTGAAGACCTGCGTGTCGCCGAGGAAGTTACCACCTACCTCGTGTATCACAGCTTCGAGAGTTGGTGAAATCTGCCCTTCTTTGTTGCTGGGTGTGCAAATGACAAAGTTTTCCACCCCTGCGCAACTCGCAGGGAGCAAGGCCATGAGAACGGTACTCGGATAGATTGCTTTGCCGCCAGGTATGTATGCTCCGACACGACCTATTGGTTGAAGCATTTGACCGTAGGAGTACATTCCTAGCGGTTTGGCGTGCCACATTGCTTCCTTAAACTGCACCCAAGACTGCAAGAGGCCGCGCTCGTGCGAGTGAAAGTCTGAGATGTTCACTTCAGCGTGTATTAGAGTGTCACGTAATTCCGGTTGCAAATCGTCCCAAGCCGCCTTATATCCCATGTACGGGTCAGGCACTTGGATGCCATCTGCCATCGCGTCCGGCCAGTCGAAGCGGCGGGTGTAGTCCAGCACGGCGGCGTCGCCACGGGCCTTCACGTCATCCAAGATGGCGCGGACGATCTTCTCGGCTTCGGCGTCCTGGGCGGTGTCTCGGGCGGTGAGGGCGGCGCGGATGGCGTCAGGGGCGTGGGCGGCGGTGTCAAAGGTCTGCATGGCAGGGGGAGTTTACCCGGAACGCGGCTTGCGTGGCAACTGAGGGGAGTGCGGGGGCGCGAGGCGGGGCAGTGGAATGCCCCGCCTCGGAGGGGGTCCTTCGGACCAAGACCTGCCCAACCTCTTCGCCCGGAGGGCGTTCGTTGAGACGGGGCGATCCTCCGCCCCGGCACACTCACGCCACGTCAATGGCGTCGTCCGTGTCGTCTTCGTCATCTTCGTCGGTGTCTTCGTCATCCTCAACGGAGTCGCTTGCTGCGCCATAGGCGGCGTAGAAGAGGCGCTTGCCATCGGCCCAGGCTTCCAGCCAGGACTCGAAGGTTGGTGCTTCCACCCAGCAGGCATCCTTGACTTGCTTGGCGCGGTCGAAGTGCAAGGGAGTGGGGACGCGGACGGCGACATCGGCCTGGGGCATATTGGGGTCCAGGCGGATGACCGGCATCTCCGGGCGTGTGCAGTCCAAAAGCGAGGCGATGCCGCTACCCCAGTCGCAGATGGGTACCAGGCCCGGCGGCCAGGCAGGGGCGGTCTGTTCCTTGCGGCGTGCGGCGTACTGCGCGGCCAGGGCCGCGAGTGAGAACAGGCCGGAGCCGGGGCCGAAGCCGCCGTCGCCGACGGCTAAATACACCTGACGCAGCAGCAGGGGCAGGCGGAAGCCGAGGCTGACCTCGGCGGCGGTGACTTGGCGCTCGGAGGCGGGCGGCGCGGCGACGGTGCCCACCTCCTGCCCGTCGTCCGTGGCCTGTTGCGGGTCATGCGCCCGCGCGTTGAGACGCTCGATGAGTGTGGTCATGCCAACGCCTTGACGAACGCCAGGACCTTCTCGGCGTGTTCGTCCACTTTGACGCGCGGGTAGATTTTGGCGATGAGGCCGTCCCGGCTGATTACAAACGTCGTGCGCTCGATGCCCATGTACGTCTTGCCGTAGTTGGTTTTTTCCTTCCAGACGCCGTAGGCTTCGGCAACGGCGTGGTTCGGGTCGGCCAGCAGGGGGAACGGGAGAGCGTATTTCTCGGCGAACCGGACGTGCGAGGCCTGGTCGTCCGGGCTGATGCCGAGAATCGTACTATTCGCGGCTTCAAATTCTGGGAGCAGGTCGCGGAATCCGCAGGCTTGAGTCGTACAGCCGGGCGTGTCGTCCTTGGGGTAGAAGTAGAGGACGACCGCGAATTTGCCGCGAAAATCCTCCAGCGAAATCTTCATCTCGCCCTGCCGCGTGACGGCGGGGACGGCGAAAGGGGGCGCGGGTGCGCCGACGGTCAGTTCAGGCATGATGTCAGTCTCCGGGTGTAGGGATGGGCCGCGCGGGGCGCTCCCAGATGGTTTCGGGCGTCCCGGAACGGTGGTTCGCCAGGCGGGCCAGCACGAAAAGGTGATCGCTGAGGCGATTGAGATACCGAGCGACCTCCGGGTTGATCTCCTCGGTCTGTTCCAGCGTCACCAGGTGCCGCTCGGCGCGGCGGCAGATAGAGCGCGCGAGATGAAGCGCCGCGCCGCCGGGCGAGCCGCCGGGGAGGATGAAGTGGCGCAGCGGCTCCAGTTCCTCCTCCATGTGGTCAATCTCTGCTTCCAGCCGCACCGTCTCTTCGGCCCGGACTCGCGGCACGGATTCGCCGCGCGCCAGGGGCGTGGCTAAATCAGCCCCGACCTCAAATAACTCGCCCTGAATGCGTGTCAAAGTCTCGCGTATCTCGGCGTCCGTGGTGGACGTGACGGCCAGGCCGAGGGCCGCGTTGCACTCATCCACCGTGCCGTAGGTTTTGACCCGGAGCGCATCCTTCCAGACTCGCTGCCCGCCGTACAGGCTGGTCTCGCCGCCGTCCCCACCGCGCGTGTAAATCTTCATGGTCGGGATTATACCTGATGCGACTTGCCGCCGCGCGGGTGGGCCTTGGCGTGGACCTCGCGCAGCCGCTCCGTGGTGACGTGGGTGTAAATCTGCGTCGTGCCGATGCTGCTGTGGCCGAGCAGTTCCTGCACCTCGCGCAAGTCCGCGCCGTTCGCCAGGAGGTGCGTGGCGAACGTGTGGCGCAGGACGTGCGGGGTGATCTTGAGGGCCAGGGCGGCCTTCTCGGCGTAGCGGGTGAAAAGCTTGCGCACGCCCCGGTCGGAGAGCGGGCCACCGTAGCGGTTCAGGAACAGCGCTCCGGAGTCCTCGGCCTGTTGGGCGACCAGCGCCGGGCGGCCATCGGCGAGATAGGTCCGCAGGGCAGCAATGGCGGGGCGGCCCAGCAGGGTCATCCGTTCTTTGTTTCCTTTGCCAAGGACGCGCACGACGCCCGCCTCAAAGTCCACCGAAGGGAGCATGATGGAGACCAACTCCCCCGCGCGCATCCCGGAGGCGTAGAGCGTCTCCAGCAGGGCGCGGTCGCGCTGTCCCAGGGGCGAGGCGTCGGGCGCGGCCATCAGCGCCTCAATCTCGTCGGCGCGTAGGAATTTGGGCAGTCTGCGCTCCTGCTTGACGGAGCGCAGGCCGACGGCGGGGGACCGGGGGATGACGCGCTGGCGGGCCAGGTAGGTGAAGAAGGAGCGCAGGGAGGCCGTCTTGCGCGCGCGGGAGGCGCGGGCCAGATCGGCCTGCTGCATCTCTTGAAGGTAGTCCCTCAGCAGACGGGCATCCACGCCCCCGGCATCCGTCACGCCCCTTGTCTCGGCGAAACCGACGAACTGCCGCAGGTCCTCGGCATAGGCCTTGACCGTGTGCGGCGACGCGCCCTTGAGGGCCGACAGGGCTTGCAGGAAGGCGTCAATCTGTGCCTCAAGCATGAGAATTTAGCGCCGCGTCCAAGCCTAGCAGGGCGCGTTCCGCCAGGATACGCCCCTTCTCCTGCTTGTCGCGGATGCGGTCCGGGAGGGGCGGGACGATGCCCCAGTTGGAGTTCATGGGCTGGAAGTCCTTGCCGTCGTAGTGGGCGACGTAGGCGGCCAGCGCGCCCAGCATGGTCGTGTCGGGGAGGGTGAGCAAAGGACGGTTCTGGACGTAGGAGGCCGCGTTTCGGCCCGCCAAGATGCCCGTCGCCGCCGACTCGACGTAGCCCTCCACGCCGGTGATCTGCCCGGCGAAGAACACGCGCGGGTGCGCCTTCATTTGCAGTGTGTCGTTCAGGACTTGGGGGGATTTGATATAGGTGTTCCGATGGATGACGCCGTAGCGGACGAACTCGGCGTTTTCCAGTCCGGGAATCAGGCGGAAGACACGCTTCTGTTCGCCCCACTTCATGCGGGTCTGAAAGCCAACCATCGAGTACAATGTCGCCGCACGGTTCTCCTGGCGCAGTTGCAGGGCGGCCCAGGGCCGATGCCCGGTGCGCGGGTCGGTCAGGCCGACGGGCTTCATCGGGCCGAACGACAGCGTCTTCGGCCCGCGCGCGGCCAACGCTTCGATAGGCAGGCAGCCCTCAAAGTAAGGCGTCTTGCCCTCATGCTCGTGGGTGGGCGCAAGTTCGGCGTGGAGCAGAGCATCATAGAACGCCTCGTACTCGGCCTTGCTGAACGGGCAGTTCAGATACGCGGCATCGCCTTTGTCATAACGGGACGCCAGAAAGACTTTCTCACGGTCAATCGTGGATGCGTCAATGGTCGGCGCGACGGCGTCATAGAAGTACAACTGGGACTGGCCGGTGAGATCGCCGACTTGACAAGCTAAAGCATCGGACGTGAGCGGCCCGGTGGCGATGATCGTCACGGTGTTCTCGTCCAGCGCCGTTACTTCCTGACGAACGATCTCGATGTTGGGGTGGTTTTCGAGTTTGGTCGTGATGTAGCCCGCGAACAGGTCACGGTCCACGGCCAGGGCCTCGCCCGCCGGGACGCTGGCCCCGTCGGCGGCGGCGACGATCAGCGAGTCCATCCGCCGCATCTCCTCCTTGAGCAGCCCGGCGGCGTTGGAGAGGGAGTTGGACTTGAGGGAGTTGGAGCAGACGAGTTCGGCGAAATTGTCCGTCTGATGCACCGGCGTCTTGACGACGGGCCGCATCTCGCAGAGGCGCACCCGCGCGCCCGCGTTGGCCGCCTGCCAGGCCGCCTCGCTGCCCGCCAGCCCGCCGCCGATGATGGTGATATCCGTACTCATAGGGAATGCTCCGATCACAGAATGGGGGAGATGGAGAGGTCGCTGACGCCGACCGCGCCACCTTGCACAAAGAGGCCCAGCCGTGTCCCCCGCGTTTCAAAGCAGCGCTCGACCAGGGTGTGCCGCTCGTTAACGCAAACATCTATCACGGAGCCGGTCATGCAGATGACAACGCGCACGGGTCCGGCGATGTCATCCAGATCGGAGAGAGTGGTCCGGGACAGCGTCATCTGCCGTTCACGCGCGTTGAAGCCGAGGCGGTACTCACGGTCTGGACTTTCCTCCGACCTCAGCAGAAGTCCGAATTCTTCCGTGCCCGACTGCGGCATGAGCGTCAACGTGATGACGGCATCGGCGGGAACATCGGAGATGTATCGGGCTTCCTGGCCGTCGCGGGCTTCCAGCGAGACATGCCTCGGCGCATCCAGAGGCGGCCCGGGTGCGGGCATCATCTCCGGGACGAAGCGTGTTCGCAGCCTACCGTCTTCTTCCTGGACCAGCTCACGGAAGACGACGTTGCCGGCATAGATGAAGTCGCCGTCGTCACGCCCGTCACGACGCCAGGGCAGGAAGCCGGCTGCTAGACGCCGCCCGCCGGTGAAGGACGCCGTGCGGGGGACGCTCAGGTTCGGCCCCGGCTCGATGGTGCCGGTGCCGATGCGCCGCCACGGACCCAGCGGGTCGCGGGACACCCAGTACTGCATGGCGGCCCACTGGGAGTAGACCAGATACCACCAGCCGTTCCAGAAGAAGTGTTCGGGGCATTCGGGGGTCGGGTCGGCGTCCAGTTCGAGGAACGGCCCGGCGGCCCGCCACTGTTCCAAATCATCCGACGTGTAGTGCGACAGCACTCCGCCCTCGCCCTGGGATTCGGGGGAGCGGGCACGGGCGGTCGTGACCAGCATATGGAAGTTTCCGGCATCCGGGTGGCGGAAGACGAAGGGGTCGCGGAAGTTGCGCGGGTCCATGTCCGGCTCGGCCACAAGCAGCGGGCTGTCCGGGGATTTGTCGAAGTGGATCAGGTCACGGCCCGCCGCGCGGCAGATGGCCTCGCTGGAGGTGCCGTCCTCAGCACGGGGGCGCGTCGCGTAGAAGGCATGGTACGCGCCTTGGTCTTCGAAGATGGAGCCGGTACAGATAGTGTACTGGTCGCAGCTTCCGGGCGGGCCGATGGGAACGGCGACGGGGTGATGTTCCCACGTTTGGAGGTCTTCGGAGGACGTGTGCGCCCAGACGTGTCCGCCCAGTCCGCCGTTCATGGTGTGGTGTCCGTGATCCAGCAGATAAAACAGGTGGAATCGCCGCCCGTCCCAGTAGGGCATCATGTCACCGGCGAAGCTGTCTTCGCCGTCAGGCTTCCAATACTGCATCCGTCTAAAGCTCGTACTCATCAATGGGGGAGAAGTAGATGACGGTCACAACGTTTTCCTCGCTGACATCGCGCCCGTAGATTTTGGCGAGCAGGCCGATGGCCTCTTCCTTGGTGCGGAACTCCGGGTTCTCGCGCTGGACATCACGGGGCGACAGCTCGCTGGCGGGCTTGACCTCGACGTTGTCCACGATGGCACAGAACAGCTTCTTGCGACGGGCGTAGCGCTGGCCGACCGTCACCCAGACGATCTGGCCGCGCTGGTACTTGTCGTGCTTGTCGCCCAGGCGGATGGTCGCCGTCTTGCGCCCCTTCTTGAGCGCCTCGCCGTACAGGTCCGTGTAGAAATTCAACGCTAACATCAAAACACCCGTCACTCCTTTAAGGTCAGGCCGCCGCCAGTTCTTTGTAATCTTCCACGGGAGGTGCATCCTCGTCGCGGAACTCGGCCCCGGCATCGGCCTTCGGGGCGCGGGGCAGCGGCTCCTTGTGGCCGCACTCGGCGTTGGTACACTTGATGCCGGTCAGTCGGCCCCGGAACGTGTTCTCGGCCAGGGGCGAACCGCAGTCCGGGCAGGGACGGCCGATGGGCTTGCCCCAGGAGACGAAGTCGCAGCCGGGGTAGTTGGCGCACCCGAAGAAGGTCATGCCCTTCTTGGAGCGCTTCTGCTGAATCTCGCCGCCGCACTTGGGGCAGGGGACATCCACCTTGGCCGATGCGGGCTGGCGCGTGGTCTTGCACTCCGGGTAGTCCGTGCAGGCGATGAACTCGCCGAAGCGGCCTGTGCGCGCCAGCATCGGCTTGCCGCACTTGGGGCACGGGTCGTCGGTCGCCTGGGCCTCCGGGCGGACAATCGTCTTACAGGCTGGGTAGCCGGAGCAGGAGACGAACTCGCCGAAGCGGCTGGCCCGAATGACCATCGGCTTGCCGCAGGTGGGGCAGTCCCGCCCGGCGTCGCGCGGCGGCTCGCGCATACTCTCCATCTCGGTCTTGGCGCGCTTGACGCTGTCGGCGAACGGGTCGTACCAGCGGCGCATCATCGCCACCCAGTCTTCCTTGCCTTCGGCGACGCCGTCCAACTGCGTCTCCATGCCTGCCGTGAACGCCACGTCCAGGACGGTGGGGAAGTGCTTCACCAGCAGGTCGTTGACCGTGCCGCCGAGCGGCGTGGGCCGGAACTTCTTCTCGGTGAGTTCCACATACTTCCGATCCACGATGGTGGACATGATGGCGGCGTAGGTGCTGGGCCGTCCGATGCCCTTTTCCTCCAGGGCCTTCACCAGAGTGGCCTCGGAGTAGCGGGGTGGCGGCTCGGTGAAGTGCTGCTTGGGCGTCAGGGCCAGCAGTTTCAGCATCTGCCCCTGGGTCAAGGGGGGCAGCGGCTGCTTGTCCTCGTCGTCCACCTGGTTGGGATCGTCCTTGCCCTCACGATAGACGCGCAGGAAGCCGTCGAATTTGACCGTGGACCCGGTCGCTCGGAACAGATAATTTTTGGCGGCGATGTCTACGCTGACCACATCGAAGACGGCGGGGGCCATCTGCGAAGCGACGAACCGCTGCCAGATCAGCTTGTAGAGTTTGGCCTGGTCGGGAGTCAAGAGCTTGGCGACCTGCTCCGGCGTCCGCTCGACGCCGGTGGGCCGGATGGCCTCGTGGGCGTCCTGCGCCGCGCCGCTCTTGCCGTACTGCTTGCTTTGCACGGGCACATAGGACGCGCCGTAAGTGCGGGCGATGAACTGCCGCGCCGCCGCCTGCGCCTCGTCGGCGATGCGCGTCGAGTCCGTTCTCATGTAGGTGATGAGGCCGACGTGTCCCTCGCCCTGCACGTCCACGCCTTCATACAACTGCTGGGCCACCATCATGGCCTTCTTCGCGCCGAAGCCGAGTTTCCGTGACGCCTCCTGCTGGAGCGTGGAGGTAATGAACGGCGCGGACGGGTTGCGTCGCTTCTCGCTCTTCTTGACGGTCTTGACGCTGTACGCCGCGCCGTCGAGATCACGCAGGACTTCATCCGCCGTCTTCTGGTCGCCGATCTCCAGCTTCTTGCCGTCGCGCTGGGCCAGCGCCGCGTCAAACTTGTTCTTTTGCGCGTCCGGCGTCAGAGTCGCCGTGATGGACCAATACTCGACGGGCTTGAACGCTTCAATCTCGCGCTCGCGCTCGACGACCAGCCGGACGGCGACCGACTGCACCCGGCCCGCCGACAATCGGGACTGGACCTTGCGAGAGAGAATCGGGCTGATCTTGTAGCCGACAATGCGGTCCAGCTCGCGCCGCGCCTGCTGGGCGTTGACCCGGTCCATGTCAATCGCGCGTGAGTTTTGGAGCGCCGCCAGCACCGCCGTCTTGGTGATCTCGTTGAACTGGATGCGCTTGGGGTTCTTCAGTCCGAGCGCTTCCTTGAGGTGCCAGGAGATCGCCTCGCCCTCCCGGTCCGGGTCGGAGGCGAGATACACTTCCTGGGCATCCCGCGCCGCCGCCCGCAGCTTGGCGATGACAGCCGAACGCGCCGGGATGATCTCATAGGTGGGGGCGAAGTCGTGCGCGATGTCAATCGCCAGCGACTTTTCGGGCAGGTCCCGGACGTGCCCCATGCTGGCCTCGACGGCGTAGTCGCTGCCCAGGAACCCCTTCAGCGTCTTGGTCTTGGCCGGGGATTCCACGATGATTAACTTCTTTGCCATGTTTGCCTGACCCTTGATGTCGTTCCATTATAACACCCATTCGGCGTTTTCGTTACCGGAGCGCAGGGTCCTGCTCCTGTCAGTATCCCTCAGTGCCGTGAACAGCTCGTCCACCGTCTCTGAGGTCTTGAGCGTATCGAAGCCCTGGAAGTCCCCATAGAGCGATGCGATCTTGAGCCACTGTTTCAGTCGGCACAGCACCAGCCGCGCGCGCCTGCCGTCGGTCGGCTCCATGAGCGTGACGAGGCGGTGGAGACGGGTGGGCCAGTCGCCGGGCGTATCCTTTTCCGGCCCCTCCTGCACCAGCCCGAGTTCCTGGGCGACCCGGCGCGGCAGCATCGGGTCCGCCAGCGCGCTGCGACCGAGCATGAAATGTTCGCAGCCGGTCTCCTCGCGGCAGCGGCGGAAGTCTTCCAAAGTCCAGATGTCCCCGTTGGCGACGACGGGGATGTTCAGCCGCGCCCGGACCGCGCCGACCAAGGGCCAGTTCACCGGCGGGCGATAACCCTGGGTGCGCGTCCGCGCGTGGATGGTCAGCCAGGCCGCCCCGCCCGCCGCCGCCCGCGCGGCGTTCTCAAAGATGGCGTCTTCATGGTCCCAGCCCAGACGCAGCTTGGCCGATACGGGGATTTCGGGTGGGAGGGCATCGCGGACGGCGGCGACGATCTCCTGAATGCGTTCGGGATGCCGGAGCAGGCTGGCCCCGCCGTCGTGCCGGTTGACTGTTTTGGCGGGGCAGCCGAAGTTGATGTCCACCGCCCGCGCCCCCGCTGCACAGACGACCAGGGCCGACTGCGCCATCCGGCCCGCGTGCCCGCCGAGCAGCTGGACCTGTACAGGCAGCCCGCAGGGCGTCCGCGCGCCGTGCCGCAGTTCCGGGACATGATGGTAGAAGACCTTCGCCGGGGGTACTTCGCCGCTGACGCGCAGGAACTCTGAGACGGCGAATGTGAACGCGCCCGTCTCCGCCTGGAGCGCCCGCATCGGCGCGTCCGTCAGCCCCTCCATCGGCGCGAGGATCAGCGCGGGCGTTCCCGGCGTCGGCCACGGCGGTGTGAATGTTTCGGTTTCGCTCACCATAGATAATCCGTCAAAAGGCGGCAGCCGCGCGTCTGATTGTTTCTCGGCGGCTCCAGACGAAAGTTGAGCGTACCCTTGCCGTCGAAGCACTCCCTATCCAGCCACAAGATCACGTCGCGCTTCGGGGAGTAGACCAGTACGACATCCACCTCTGACGCTGTATACGCCCTGCTCGTGACCTTCCCGCCGGCGTAGCTTTGCAGGTTGACACTCAGCGCGCCCTCCGTCCGGCTGACGCCGGCCCACTTCACCTGGACGCGGAAGAGCCGACCGTTCCAATCAACCACCAGGTCATAGCGCGTCCCTTCGATTGTAGGACGGCTGATGATCGCGCCCTTCTCCAGCGCGCGCATCTGGATCTTGAGCATCGCGTATTCGTGCCGTTCCGTCCTTGTCACGTTCATGCCTCCAGCAAAAAACGCCCCCTGTCATCTCTGACAAGGGGCGTCACATATCGGGTTCTCGGAGAGTGGAGGATAGGAGGCTCGAACTCCTGACCTATTCAATGCCATTGAATCGCTCTACCAACTGAGCTAATCCCCCGCAGGACGAATGAGAGTATACTCCCTGGCTCCGAAAAAATCAAGGGGCCCCGTAGGCGTCGTCAGGGCCTACGCCTCTAAATTTTGAGAACATGGCATCAAGAGTTAACTCGTTCCTATCGCCCCTACGACTTCGCTGAGGGTGACACGACTGCTCGCGCTGATAATTGTTGACACCAAAAAAGATTTTCGATGCGATTCCCCTGAACTGCTTCCGTGTGAGGAACCATGTGATCAGGCGACAAGGGAATGTGGCGTGAATGGACGGATGGTGTAGCATTATCATCTGAAGCGGCGGAATACGGCAATTATCACACTAACGGGCGTGGCGCGGCGAGCGCATAATGGATGCATGAAATCCGGGGGGCGACGAACATCATGGAAGCCGTGAGCGCCGTCGGGCAGACGCCGAGTCCGCCGCAGACACCGCAGAGCGCGCACGGGGGCGAGCGCGTAGCGCCGGGTCTCGGCCCGGCGGCGGCCTACTCGCCCGCCGCCCCGGCGGGAGGGGCACCGCCCCCTTACGCGCCGCCGGCGACGTCCGCCCCGTCCGGTCAGGAGATGGCCTGGGCGTCCTCCTCGCTCCTGGAGGCGGCGTCCGGCCGGATCGTCGCCACCCTGGTCTCCGGCGAACCCGTCATCATCTCCGTCCTGGGGGCAGGGTTGGCTCCGGCGGACCTGCCCACGCGGCCCTCGGCGGTCCCGCCCCCGCACGCCGTGGCGGGTCCCGCACCGGCCCCACGGAATTAGGTCGGCCCGCCCGGCGCGGGGGCGATGACCAGGGCCTGGAGGCGGCGGCTGATGTCGCCGAGGCCCTGCAATTGGGCGACGGTCAGGGCCACGGGGGAGGGATCGCCGGTGCGGGACGTCTGGTCCAGGAAGGCGTTGATCGCCGCCACTAGCGCCGCCTGATCCGGGGAGGGCGTGTCCGGCAGGCGCAGGCTGAGCCAGTCGCGCAGGCCGCGCAAGTCGGTGGAGATCTCCCCCACCGGCGGCAGCAGCTCCGGCATCTGCTGCGCCGCCGCGATCTCGGTCAGCGCGGCGATCAGACCTTCGGCGTACCACACCCGCCCGGACGCCCCGGCGGCGGGCGATGTCACCCACGTCTGCACGGCCGGGTCCCCCGGCAGCGACGACAGAGTCCCGAATTCATCCAGCGCCCCCAGCGTCCGCGCCGCCGCGCCGCTGAACAGGGACACCGTGCGCGCGTCCCCGCGCAGCGAGACGGGTCTGTCCAGGCGGACGGCGGCGTTTTGGACGGGGACGAGGGCCGACGGCGGGGCCTGTAGGGAGCGCATCAGCAGGAGGACCTCGGCGAATCCGGCGCGGGCATCGGCCCGGCTCCGGTCGGCGACGGGGGCGAGGGCGGCCAGCCGCTGCACCTGGGTCAGCCTGCCGCGCGTGTGGGCGACCTGTGCCGCCTGCCGGGCCAGATCGGCGTAGGCGAAGGCGGCGCGTCCCATCCGGTCGCCGAGCTGGAAGAAGCCCCGCTCGCCCGCCGTCACTTGCAGCGTGGGCGCGGGCGACTCGCCCGCCGCCCGCAGGGGCAGCAGCGTCAGGCAGAGCAGCAGGGCGGCCGGGGCGAAGTTCATGCCCCCAGTGTAGCCCGGTCGGCGGTGTTTGTCAAGAAACCGCCGGACATGGGTATCTTGGGGGAATGACCGACTTTCAGACGCACTCACAGTCTTCACAGCCGTTGCTGCCGACACGCACCACTCCCGGCCACATCCTTGCCGCGTTCTTCGTCAGTCTGCTCTCGGCGGGCGTGTTCACCTACGTTTGGGAGCAGGTGGAGGACAAAGGCCACGGCGCGGCCACGTTCGACCGGGACATCCTGACCTGGATGCACACGCACCAGGTGCCGTGGATCACGACGGTGGCGCGCGGGCTGGCGTTACTGGGGTCGCCGCCGGTCATCATGTCCATCGCGGTGCTGGGGGTCGTGGCCGGGCTGGTCTGGCGGCGGGTGCGCGGGGCGGCGTGGACGCTGCCGCTGGCCGTGCTGGGCGCGGGCGTACTCATCCAGGGCATCAAGATGGAATTCCGCCGCCCCCGCCCGACGTTCTTCGCGCCGCTCCTGCACGAATCCGGGTACTCGTTCCCCTCCGGCCACTCCCTGATCGCCATCGTGGTCTACGGCCTGTTCGGCTACTTCGCGCTGCACCTGGTCCACGGACGCGCGGCCCGGCTGGCCGTGCGCGTTGTGACCGTGCTGCTCGTGGTGCTGATCGGCGTGTCCCGCCCCTACGTCCAGGTCCACTATCCGACGGACGTGCTGGCGGGCTGGTCGGCGGGCCTGCCGTGGCTGCTGGCCTGCATCTGGCTGCACGAGCGCCTCGTGCGCCGCTTCCAGGCTGCCGGCGAGCCGGTGCTGTCTCAAGAAAGTTTGTGAAAAAAGACGCAATCGGGTTGACTTGTCGCCTGCTTTGTGATATACTACAGCCGAAATTTGATGGAACTGGCCCGCATCGAGGGGGGCTGATCATGGCCGACGAAGACCCGGCGTTTCCGCCCGAATCCGCGCCCGAAGACCCGTCGCCGGTCTCGCTGCCGCCGCGCGCGGCCTTCCCCCCTCCACCCGACGTGACCTACGCCCGGCCTCCCGTGCCGGGGCAGCCGCCTGCCCGTCCCGGCCCGACCGAGCGACCGCCCTCGCCCCGGTCGGAAAGCACGGTCAAGGCGGGCGCGGGCCTGGCGGCGGGGGTGACGTTCGCGGCAAGCATCATCGCCGGGTTCTTCATCGGCCAGTTCCTAGACGGACGCCTGCACACGGGCTTCCCCTGGGCGACGTTGATCTTCACGCTGCTGGGCGTGGCCGCCGGGTTTTTGAACTTGATGCGCTTGCTGGACACCACCGACCGGAACAAACGCCGATGACGCCCGCCCAGAGTCCCGCCCGCCCCGCGCTGCCCGCTTTCGGGCGGCTGGCCGCCGCCGCCGCCGCCGCCAACGCGCCGCTGCTGGCGTGGGCACTGATGACGGCGCACACGCGGCCCGCGTTCAGCATCCTCGCCGGGCTGGGCCTCGGTCTGGCGGTCTACGGGTCCCTGCACCTGTTTGTCGGGCGCGGTCTGGACCCGTTCGTGCAGGGTGTGCGAGGCAAGGCTCACCCAAAGACGGGCGGGGCGACGGCGGTGTTCGCCCTGCTGCTGCCGCTGAAGTATCTGGTCTTGGGCGGCCTGATGTGGCTGCTCTGGAGGACCGGCCAACTGAGCCTGCTCTGGTTCGGGGTCGCCTTTTTGGTCACACAGTTGTCGGTCACGCTCGCGGCGGTCGCGCACCTGGCGCGTCACCCGCGCGGGTAATATCGGGTAATTGGGGAGAACGCTTCGACTTGCAGTTACAGGACTGGACACTTTATCTGATCAACGGCCTCATCGCCGCGCTCGTGCTGCTGGTCCTGGGGCTTCTGGCCACGCGGCAGCCGAACGTGCGCAAGCCGGGGCGCGTCCAGGGCTTCTTCGAGTGGGCCGTCGCCGGACTGAGCGACCTGTTTCGTGGCGCGCTGGGGCCGGGCGCGGAGCAGCACCTGCCGCTGGTGCTGGCCCTGTTCTTCTTCGTCTTGTTCACGAACCTGGCCGGGCTGATTCCCAGCATCCCCGGCTTCAAGAGCGACGGCTCGCTGGCGGAGCCGTACATCATCTCGGCGACCGCCGCGACCAGCACGACCGTGGCTCTGGCGCTGATCGTGTTCTTCTATGTCCAGTACGTCGGCATCCGGGCCAAGGGGTTGGGCGGCTATCTGAAGCACTTCCTGGGTCCGGTCCCGTTCCTGTTCTGGCTGTTCCTGCCGATCGAGATCATCGGGGAGTTCGTCAAGCCGTTCTCGCTCTCCATGCGCCTCTTCGGCAACATCTACGGCGAGGATGTCATCAATGGGCTGGCTCTTGGGGCCGGGTCGCACATCTTCCTGCCGGTGCAGGTCTTGATCAACATCTTGCAGACGTTCACCGACGTTGTGCAGGCGTTCATCTTCGCGCTGCTGACGTGCGCCTACATCTCCATTATGACGGAGACGGGGCACGATGAGGGCGATTTTGACGATCACTCCAGCCGCAAGCCCGACGCGGTGCTGAATGAACCGGCCGCGCAGATCGGCACACCGCAGGCGACTTAAACTTTCGCAATTCACCATCTCAAGGAGAGATTTTAGACATGGCAGCCATCTATTTCGGTCTTCTGGCCCTGGGCGCGGCCCTCGCCGCCCCCCTCGCGGCCATCGGCGCGGGCATCGGCGAGGGCATGGTCTTCGCCGCCGCTATTCAGAGCATCGCCCGCCAGCCGGAGGCCGAGGGCCGCGTCCGCACCCTGATGTTCCTGACCTTCGCCCTGGTCGAGACCCTGTTCATCTTCGGCTTCGTCATCTTCCTGATCCTGCTCGGCAAACTCCCGACCGCCGCGCAGCTCACCCAACTGATGCAGAAATAACGGGTCACACACGCCATGCATGGGACAGAAAACATCGGCCCGCTCGCCATCAGCCCGGCCCTGGTCTTCACCGAAGCCCTCGGCTTCCTGATCTTCATCTACCTGCTCAACCGGTTCGTCTTCAAGCCCATCTTCGCCATCCTGGACGAGCGGCAGCGGACGATCCAGCAGACCTACGATCAGCTGGACGAGGATCGGCGGCAGATGGAGGAGACGCGGAGGCAGTATGAGGCGCGGCTGGCGGCCATCGAGGACGCCGCACGTGAGCGCATCCAGGCCGCCGTCAAGGAGGCGCAGACCCTCCGGGATAACCTGGTCGCCGACGCCCAGCAGAAGGCCGAGTCAATCGTTGAGTCGGGACACAACGAGGTCGAGCGGGAGCGCCAGAAGGCGTTTTTGGACTTGCGCGGCCAGATCGTTTCGCTGACCGTGGCCGCCGCCGGCAAGATCGTCGGCGAGTCCCTGGATGACGCCCACCATGCCAAGCTGGTGGACGACTTCATCACCAATGTCGGCAACGGCGTCGTCGCTCAGCCGGGGCACAGCGCTCCCAGCGGCAGCAACGGCGCGCAGCCGGGGGTGGGCGCATGAGGGAAGTCCGCGTCGCCAAGCGCTACGCCGCCGCACTGTTCGGGCTGGCGGACCGGGACGGCATCGTCGAGTCCGTCACGGCGGACCTCGCCCTGATCGAGCGGCTCCTCAACGACGTGCCCTATCTGCGGGCGGTGTTGAATCAGCCGATGGTCTCTCAGAACCAGAAGAACAAGGTCGCGTCGGACGCTTTCGGAGATCGGGTCACGGCCACGTCGCTGTCGTTCCTCAGACTGCTGATTCGAAAGCGGCGTGAGGGACTGATTAGCGAATGCGCCCGCGAATTTCGGGTCCTGGTGGCCCTGCGCGACAACACGGCGGAGGCCACGGCGTCGTCGGCCATCGCCCTGACGGCCGCGCAGACGGAGGGCCTGACGCGCAGCCTGGAGCGGCTCACCGGCAAGCGCGTCCTGCTCCACACCGAGGTGGACACGGGGATGCTCGGCGGTGTCATCGTCCGCCTGGGCGACACGGTCATTGACGGCAGCCTGCGGGGGCGACTGCAGCGGCTGGAACAACAACTTCTCGGCCGGCGGCTGCCGGGCGACGCGGCGTAACGGAGGAAAGTCAGTGGCAATCAGACCGGAAGAGATCACGTCTATTTTAGAACGGGAACTGGACCAGTTCAAGTCGGGCATCGAGGAGGTCGGCGTCGGCACGATCCTCCAGGTCGGCGACGGCATCGCGCGCATCTACGGCCTGCAAGATGTCATGGTCGGCGAGCTGCTGGAATTCCCCGGCGGTGTGCAGGGCATGGCGCTGAACCTGGAGGAAGACAACGTCGGCGCGGTGCTGCTCGGCAGTGAGACGGCCATCAAAGAGGGCGACACCGTCAAGCGCACGGGCAAGATCATCCAGATTCCCGTCGGCGAGCCGCTCATCGGGCGCGTCGTCAACGCGCTTGGTCAGCCCGTGGACGACAAAGGCCCCATCGCCGCCACCGAGTTCCGCCTGCTGGAGTCGCGCGCGCCGGGCGTCGTGGACCGCCAGCCCGTCAAAGAGCCGCTGATGACCGGCATCAAGGCCATCGACTCGATGATCCCCATCGGGCGCGGTCAGCGCGAGCTGATCATCGGCGACCGGCAGACCGGCAAGACCGCGATTGCCATTGACACGATCATCAACCAGAAGAACACCGACGTTTACTGTATCTACGTCGCCATCGGCCAGAAGGCCAGTACGGTGATGAACGTCATCCGCGCGCTGGAACAGAACGGCGCGATGGCGTACACCACGGTCGTTGCGTCCACGGCCAACGACCCGGCTTCCCAGCAGTACATCGCGCCCTACACGGGAACCTGCATCGGCGAGTACTTCCGGGACAACGGCAAGCACGCCCTGGTGATCTTCGACGATCTTTCCAAGCAGGCCGTCGCGTATCGCCAAGTGTCGCTGCTGCTGCGCCGCCCGCCGGGCCGCGAGGCGTACCCCGGCGACGTCTTCTACCTGCACTCGCGTCTGTTGGAGCGGGCCGCCAAGATGTCCGCCGACCGCGGCGGCGGCTCCCTGACCGCCCTGCCGATCATCGAGACCCAGGCCGGGGACGTCTCCGCGTACATTCCGACCAATGTGATCTCCATCACCGACGGCCAGATTTTCCTGGAGTCCGACCTGTTCAACTCCGGCGTCCGCCCGGCGGTCAACGTCGGCATCTCCGTCTCCCGCGTCGGCGGCAACGCGCAGACTAAGGCGATGAAGGACAAGAACGTCGCCGGGCAGCTCAAGCTCCAACTCGCCCAGTTCCGCGAGGTGCAGGCGTTCTCCCAGTTCGCCTCCGATCTGGACAAGGCGACCCAGGCCCAGCTCGCGCGCGGCCTGCGCCTGGTGGAAGTCCTGAAGCAGCCGCAGTACCAGCCTTACGCGCTGGAACAGCAGGTCCCGATCATCTTCGCCGCCAACACCGGCGGCCTGGACGACGTGCCCGTGGAGGCCGTCCGCCGCTTCGAGACCGAGTTCCTGGCGTTCCTGGCCGACAAGTACCCGGACGTGCCGGAGGCCATCGCCCGCGACAAGGTCCTCAGCCCGACCACCACGGACTCGCTGAAGCAGGCCATCCAGGACTTCAAGGGCCAGTTCAAGGCGTAGTGTCGCAGTGGGGAGCGAGGGAGTGAACTCCTCTCGCTTCGGAGCGGCGTCCTCACGGACGCAAGAAGTGTCCGACGGCTCTCTTGTCCGGCAGGACAATGTTCGGTAGCGAGAGGAGTTCACTCCCTCGCCGCTTTGCGCCATCATAGGAGACATCATGGCATTCCGCTGGGGCATCGTCGGTCTGGGCAGCATCGCCCGGCAGTTCGCCACCGGGCTGAAGTCCGCGCCGGGGGCCGAGCTGGCCGCCGTCGGGTCACGCTCGCAGGAGAAGGCCGACACGTTCGGCGCGGAGTTCGGCGCGGCCCGCTGTCACGGCTCCTACGAGGCCCTGGCCGCCGACCCGGACGTGGACGCCGTGTACGTCGCCTCCCCGCACCCGATGCACAAGGCCGACGCTCTGCTCTGCCTGCGTCACGGCAAGGCCGTCCTATGCGAGAAGCCCTTCACCATCAACGCCGCCGAGGCCGAGGAGGTCATCGGCGCGGCCCGCGCGAACAATGTGTTCTTGATGGAGGCCATGTGGACGCGCTTCCTGCCCGCCGTGCAGCGGGTCCGGGAACTCGTCCGGGAAGAGGCCGTCGGCGACATCCAGTTCGTGCAGGCCGACTTCGGCTTCCGGGCGGGCTTCGACCCGAAAAGTCGTCTCTTTGATCCCGCGCTGGGCGGCGGCGGGCTGATGGACGTCGGCGTCTACTGCATCTCCTTCGCCTCCATGCTGCTGGGGACACCGGAACACGTCACCGGCACGGCGGTCTTAGGCGAGACCGGCGTGGACGAGACGGCGGCCATGGTGCTGCGCTACCCTTCCAGAGCCATCGCAGTACTATCCACAGCCATTCGCTCGAACACCCCCCACGAGGCCACGATTGTCGGCACAGACGGCAAAATCAAAGTCCATTCACCGTTCTGGAAGGCCACGACGCTGACGCTCTCACGTGGCGGCCGGGCCGATGAAGTGATCGAGTTGCCCTACGAGGGCAACGGCTACAACTACGAGGCCTTGGAAGTCGCGCGGTGCGTCGGCGCGGGGCTGACGGAGAGCCAGACCATGCCGCTGGACGAGACGCTGGAGATCATGAAGACCATGGACACCCTGCGCGCCCAGTGGGGCGTCAAATACCCGATGGAGTAGTTTTCTATGCAATACGGCAGCATCCCCGGCGTCGCCAAGCCGGTCTCACGTCTGGCCCAGGGCACGGCGACGTTCTTCAGCGACGAGCTGCTGGACATGGCGATGGAACACGGCTTCACCATGTTCGACACGGCCCATGTCTACGGGGAAAAAACCTCACGCGGCTTCGGACAATGGATGAAGTCGCGCGGCAACCGCGACCGGGTCGTCATCCTGGCCAAAGGCGCGCATCCCTACGGGCGCAACCGGGTGACGCCGGAAGACATCGCCGCCGACCTGGAGGCGACCTTGGAGTGGATGCAGGTAGATTCGGTAGACCTGTTCGTGTTGCACCGGGACGACCCCGCCGTGCCCGTCGGCCCCATCGTGGAGGCGCTGAACGCCCACCAAAGGGCGGGACGCATCGGCGCGTTCGGCGGCTCCAACTGGTCATCCGCGCGCATTCAGGAGGCGAACGACTACGCGCAGGCACACGGGCTGACGCCGTTCGCCGTCAGCAGCCCGAACTACAGCCTTGCCGAGCAGGTGGAGGAACCTTGGGACGACTGCCTGAGCATCAGCGGCCCGCAGGGGGCCGAGGCGCGTCACTCCTACTCACAGACGGGGTTGGCCCTGCTCACCTGGTCCAGCCTGGCCGGCGGGTTCTTTTCCGACCGCTACCACCGCGACAATTTGGAGTCCTTCGCCAAGGACGACTACTTCGCCCAGCTCTGCATCAAGTGTTACTGCTACGAAGCGAACTTCCAGCGCCTGGACCGGGCGCGCGAGCTGGCCGGGCAGAAAAATCTCACGGTGGCGCAGGTCGCGCTGGCGTTCGTGATGAGCCAGCCGATGAACATCTTCGCCCTGGTCTCCTGCGCCGACCGCGCCCAGTTCGGGGCCAACGTCGCCGCGCTGGATGTCAAACTGACCCCGCAGGAACTCCTGTACCTGGACTTGAAGGCCGACGCCCCGGTGTAGAATATCCCATGACCGACCCCCGACTCGTCAAGTGGGCGCAGACGCTGTGCCGGTACAGCCTCGCACTCACGCCGGACCAGCAGTTGCTGATTCGGGTGGACGAGGCCGCCGTCCCGCTCGCCAGGGAAGTGTATCGGGAGGCCCTGCGCGCGGGGGCGCACCCGCACGTTCAGGTCTTGATTGACGGCCTGGATGAGATTTTTCTCCAGGAAGCCTCCGATGCCCAGCTCGACTGGGTCTCGCCCGTGCGGAAGTTCGAGTACGAGACGGTGGACGCCCTCTGCGCCATCCTCGCCCCCGCCAACACCGCCGCGCTGTCGGGCGTGGACCCGAAGCGGCAGGCGCGCGCCCAGGCCGCCAACAGCGCCGTCCGCCGCTCGCTCTTCGCCCGCACGGCGGACGACAAAGCCGACTGGGTGCTGACCCTCTACCCCACCCACGCCGCCGCCCAGAACGCCGGGCTGTCCCTGCCCGCCTACGAGGATTTCCTGTTCGCCGCGATGTTCCTGGACCGGGACGACCCGGCGGAAGCCTGGCGGGAGTTCTCGCGGGAGCAGCAGCGCTATGTGGATTACTTGAACACCGTGGAGACGTTGCGCTTCATCGCCTCGGACACGGACCTCACCCTGCGCGTCGCCGGGCGCACCTGGCTGAACTCCGACGGCCACAAGAACTTCCCCAGCGGCGAGGTCTTCACCGGACCCGTGGAAGACAGCGTGAACGGCAGTGTCCGCTTCACCTTCCCGGCGGCGCACCTGGGACATGAAGCGGACGGAGTCTCCCTGAAGTTCGAGAACGGGCGGGTGGTGGACTTCGAAGCCGCGCGGGGCCGGGACTTCCTGGCCGCCATGTTGGAGACGGACGCCGGGGCGCGGACGCTGGGCGAGTGCGCCATCGGCAACAACTACGGCGTCCAGCGTTTCACCCGCAGCACACTCTATGACGAGAAGATCGGCGGTACGTTCCATTTGGCGCTGGGAAACTCCTACCCGGAGACCGGCGGCCAAAACGTCAGCGCCCTGCACTGGGACATGGTCTGCGATATGCGCCCCGAAGCAGGCGGCGGCGCGATCTACGCCGACGGCACACTGATCCACGAGAACGGGCAGTGGAAGATTTAGGGACAAATGGCAGCCAAGTCGCGGGCGCGGGTGGTGGACGAGGACGGCAAGAGCGGGGCGCGCTACGGGGGCGACGCGACCGGATGGGTGACGCTTCTTGTCGGCGCGGCCATCGTCGGGTTCCTGTTCTGGACCAACCCCCTGTGGCCGGGCTTCGAGACCTATAACTTCGTCAACACCGGCCTCTGCCTCTGGCTGCCCCTGATGGTCATCCTGCTGTTTCTGCGGCAGGACCCGACTCACTTCGGCCTGGCGCGCGGCGACCGCAAACTGGGGATGCGCTGGGCGTTGATCTCCTGGGCGGTCATGCTGCTGCCCCTGGCTATTATCTCGCGCCGCGCGGACTTTCAGCACCAGTACCTGATGGGCCGACTCAGCCAGCCGCTGGCCCTGGTCGGCCCCGTGTTCGACGGCAGACACGCCCACCTGCCCGCGTTGCTCTACTATGAGATGGCAATGGGCTTTTATATGTTCTGCTGGGAGTTTTTTTTCCGGGGCTTCCTGCTGTTCGGCCTGCAAAAGACCCGGTTGGGGACCTGGGGCGCGGTCATCGTGCAGGCAATTCCGTTCGTGCTGCTGCACTGGTCCTGGATGCCCGCCGCCGCCAAGCCGCCGCTGGAGATTCTCAGCGCCCTGCCCGGCGGCCTGATCCTGGGCATCCTGGCCGTCCGCACCCGGTCGTTCTTTTACGGCTTCCTGATCCACTGGGGCATTTCGCTATCCCTGGACCTGCTGATGCTGGCCCCGTTTATTTTGCGCAAGATTGGGTAAAACGGACAAAGCGCGTAGACTGCGTTGAAGGGAAAGATTCCATGGAGAACATTCGCATCGAGACCAGCCTGCGGCACCGGGACAGTGTGCCGATCTTGGACGTGTCCGGGGAAATAGACATCTACACCACGCCACAGTTCAAGGAAGCCGTCAGCGCCGCCATTGACGAGGGCCACCCCGCCATCATCATCAACATGACCAAGGTGACGTACATGGACAGCAGCGGATTCGGGACGCTGCTCTCGGCCACCAAGCGCCTGCGCCCCGTCAGCGGCGGCCTGCACCTGTATGGCTGCAACGACGCCATTCTGCGGATGCTCCAGATCACGCGCCTGAACACGATCTTCGGCGTTCATGCCACCGAAGACGAGGCCGTGACCGCCGCCCATTCTTCGGACGAGCCGACGGACGTGGTCGGCTCACCCGTGCCTTCTCCGGCCTAGCGACCCGACCCCCACACCGAGGGCGCAGGCGACCGCCAGGCAAAACCCGTACAGGCCGACCCGAAATGTCGTCGGCAGGTAGCGGAGTCGCACGTCGGCTCGTCCGGCGGGCAGCATCACGCTCTGCCACATCCCGTCATTCATGTCCACCGGGGTCGCTCTGCCGTTGACGGTCGCCCGCCAGCCCGGCGTCCACTGGTCCGCGACCACAAGTTCGCCGCCCGCCGCCCCCATCACCTGAACATCCACCCGCGTCGGCGAGACATCCCGAAGGACCGCCGCGCCCGTCCCATTGCCCGTTGCATTGATGGTCCGCGCACGAGGCAGCGCGGCGTCGTTCCGGTAAACGGACATCTCCTCCTCCTGCGCCACTAGCGTCAGGGATGGATCGGCCAAAGGCGTGGCTGAGGCGACATAGCGCGCGTCGGTCTGACGCGCCGCCTCCGTGTCGTAGTCACTCGTGAACACCATGTTGCCGTTCTCCTGTGGGGCCGGGTCCTGCCCACCGTCTACCGTGCCGACAAATTGGAGTGAGCGCCGCGTCAGCAGGGAGTCGTAGCCCGCGATGTCGTTCAGCCCATAGGCCGTCGCCGTGTTCGGCGGCAGGAGGGCCGGCGGCGGGTGGTAGGCGTCCAGGCTCCAGCGGCGGTTGAGGATCAGCACCCGGTCCGTGCCCAAGTGTTGCTGTAGGTAAGCGATGGATGGCGTGACGGGGTAAACGTCCCCAAATGGCGCGGTGTGATTGTAGCCGCCGCCCGCCGCCAGCAGGTCCACGGCGGCCAGGATCGCCAGCCCATAGCCCAGCGCCTGCCTCGGCAGTGTCCCCCGCGCCCGCAGCCAGGCCAGTGCCGCCGCGCCGAGAAGGATGCCCAGCGGGATGCGCCACAGATCCCCCACGCGCGGCAGGTTGAACGCCAGCACACCGCGCGGGCCGAACTGCGCGATCCACAGGACTGTTCCGCCGACGACAAGAACGGACAAACCAACGAAGAAAACCGCCATCACCCGTGCCGTTCGGCGGCTCACCGTGGCCGACAGGACGACTTCGGCCCCGATAGCCGACAAGATCGCCGCGCAGAGCGTCCACACCACCAAGATGCGCCCCGGCGACGCCGACTGCGAGAAGCCCGGCAGGCCGAAGTACGGCAGGGCGTCCAGCGGCGTCCCCAGGGCCATCAGCAGGGCTATTCCAGCAGCCACGGCAAAGAAGCGCACCTGCCGGCTCTCTTTCCAGCCTGTGCCGATCCCAACGGCCACAAGGCCCAGTGCCAGAATGCCGACGTAACAGGCGTTCTCCATGTAGGCGCTCGGCCCGCCGTTGGCGACCGCGCCCCAGTACGTCCCCTGCGTCGGGCTGCCGTAGAAGCCGGGCAGCCAGAGCGTGACAAGATTCGGCCACGGCAGGGCCAGCGCGACATAAGATTGGTAGCTGTGCCAGGTCGCCACTGTCCCCGCCCTGTGCGAGACGCGCGCCAGTTCGATGGCCGGCAGGAGCTGCGGCGCGGCCAGGCCCAGGGCGAGGGACCCAGCCAGCAATGCGCCTAGGGGCAGCCGCCGCTGCGGCCAGAGCAAGAAGACGGCATAGGCGAAGACCAGCGCCAAGCAATACAAGGCGATTTGGAGGTGTCCCGCTAAGATCATCATTCCTAGTGTCACGCCCAGCGCCGCCCAGCGCCCCAACGTCTCGGAAGTCGCCGCCCGCCAGGTCAGCCACAGCGCCAGGGGCAGCCAGCAGGAGACGCACAGGAACGTCGGCAGGGCCAGCCAGGACACCTGCCAGGCGCTCATCTGCCAGGCGACGGCTCCCAGCAGTGCCGCCGGAGCCGACAACGACCACGCCGCCGAGCGCAGGTAGCCGTACAGGAACAAGCCCGTCAGGGCCAGATGCAGCCAGACACTGACGCCGAACGCGCGGGCGACGGGCAGCACCGTGAACAGCAGGTTCAGGGGGTAGAAGACGGCGGACTGGGAGTTGGCGACGAACGGCGTCCCGCAGAGCTGGTGTGGGTTCCACAGGGGAATCCAGCCGTGCCGCAGGCTCTCGGCGGCGAACAGTCGCCAGGGATAAAACTCCGCCATGCCGTCCCACAGCAGCGGGTTCCAGGGAACGATGTGCGACGTGTCGGCGGGACGCCACGGGGCGATGTCGCGCAGCAGGTCCGCAGGCAGGAAGACATCCCCGCCGAAGACGACACGTCCGAGGAGCAGGGTGGGGAGCAGCAGCAGGACGAGCGGTGGGAGTAGGGCGGCGATGGGAGGGCGGCGCGGCATCGGCTATGGCCGATCCGCCGGGTTCATCAGAACGTCTCTGACTTCGGCAGCGTCCGCCACGCCGACGACAGACCCCTTCGGATAAACGGTGATGGCGATACAGCGTGTTTTGCCCGGCGCGAATTCAAAGGCGATGCCTCGGCGCACGTCGTCATAGATATCTTCGTCGCCCCTCACCTTGCGCACGTCGGGGAACTGGTGTCGGATGGCAGCAAACGTACTGCCGGGGTGCAGACCGCCGGGGGTGTGATAAATGGGCGACGTGACCCGAATCTGGTCAATGGTGACGCCGCTTTCAGGCTGGGCCCCTGTCGCGCCATTGGCGACGGTATGGATGTAAAGCGTCTGTAACGCCCGGCCCTCTGTTTTGGACGTCCATACCAGGTTGTCCTGCATCATGCCCGCGTCGAAGGCATCGGGACTGGGCAGCCGTTTGAGATACTCCGTCCCGTCCGGGCCGAGGTTTGTCCGCCCAATGCCGACGCCTGGAACAATCAGGGACGGGTCGGCCCGGACGACCGGCGACAAAAGCACAAGCAAGGCGAGGAGAAAAATTCTCATTGCAAGTAGTTGAGGTTGCGGAGGGCGATGTCGTTCTCACGGTCCTGGTCCAAGACCCGCGCGAACTCCTCCTTGGCCTGGTCGTAGTGGCCGAGCATGGTGTAGGTCAGAGCGAGGTCGTTGCGGGTGAGCGTGGCCGATGGGTCCAACCGGACGGCTTCCTCCAATTCCGCGAGGCTCTCGTCGAAGAGGCCGATGAAGCCGTAGACCAGGCCGAGCTGGTGCCGCGCCTCGGCGTGGTCGGGACGTTCGGCCAAGACCGCCTGCATCTCCGACGCCGCCTCATCGTAGCGGCCCTCGATCTTGCAGGCGATGCCTCGCTCCAATCGCTCCTCCATCGGTGTCATGCCGTGTGATCCGCTCCCTCGGAACGTGGCGGCGGTTCGAACGTCTGGCCGGCGGCGACGCGCGCGCCCCGCGCCCAGGCGTCAGCGGCCATGCGGCCCTTGCTTTCCGGCTGCACGTCCTGCAAGTGGAGCAAACCGCCCCCTGTTGACACGGTTATACCATCGGAGGCTACTTTTTGAACCGTGCCGGGCGCGCCCTCTGCGCCGCCCTCGGTGTACGTCGTCTTCAAAATCTTCAGCCGCCGACCCTGCCAGAACGTGTAAGCGCCGGGGCGGGGGGTGACGCCACGCACCAGGTTGTGCAGGTCGCGCGCCGGGCGCGACCAGTCCAGCGCACCGGTGTCCGGCGGCAGCGAGGGGGACTGTGTGACCAGAGCCGCGTCCTGCACCATGCGCGGGCAGTTCCCGGCGGCCAGTCGGGCCAGTGTCTCCAGGAGCAGGGGGGCGCCCAGGGCGGAAAGCTTTGCTTCCACCGTGCCCAGGTTGTCGTCGTCGGTCAACGTCAAGGGCGCTTTGAGCAGGATGTCGCCGGTGTCCAGTCCGGCGTCCATCTGCATGGTGGTCACGCCCGTCTCGGCGTCGCCCGCCATCAGGGCGTACTGCATGGGGGCCGCGCCGCGCCAGCGCGGCAGCAGGGAGCCGTGGACGTTGACGCCCCCGAAGGGCGGCACGTCCAGCAGGCGCTGGGGGATGAGCTGGCCGAAGGCCGCGACTACCAGCACGTCCGGGGCCATCTCCCGCGCCGTCTGCACGAAGTCTTTGGCCCGGACCTTCTCCGGCTGCAGGATGGGGATGCCGAGGCGCAGCGCGGCTTCCTTGATGGGCGGGGCGGCGACACGGCCTCCGCGCCCCTGGGGCCGGTCCGGCTGCGTGACGACGGCCAGAATCTCATGCCCCGATGTGTCATGCAGCGCCTGAAGCGTGGGGACCGCGAACGGAGTTGTGCCCATGAAAATGATACGCATAGTGGTTAGGCCGTTTGCCGCTCCAGAGCGTCTCTGTCCCAATGGGCTAGGTCGGCGGCGGCGTTGTAGGTCGTCTGTAGGAACGACAGCAGCGTCTGTGTCGGTTCCGCCGCCGTCCGCACGGCCTCGTAGGGCAGGATGAACTCGCCCAGGTTCTCGTGAAAGTACGCCGCCTCCGGCTGAACGTGGGCCTGCGCGAACCCATCAGGGTTGGGATAGGTATACGAGTAGAAGGCGGCCTCGCCCAAGCCCGTGCCGGGCCAGAAACCCGCGCTTGAAACTTCGTGCGAGTAGGCCTCAACCATCACCCAATCCGCACAGTTGGGGGCACCACCGGGGTGCCTCGGCGCGGTCCGTCCCGAAAACCGGGTCACGGCCAGGTCGAATGCCCCCCAGAAGAAATGCACGGGGCTGACCTTGCCGATGAAGCGGGAGCGGAAGTCCGTCAGAACCCGATCCGCCTGCACGAGCGCACACCAGTAGGCGTGTACGGTGTCGGCGTCGTAGCTCCGGTGTGTCCCATCCTGCGCGAACGGGATCGCCTCCACGACCTCGACCGGACGGGCCAAGATGCCGACATTGATGGCCAGGTCGTCAAGCGCCTGCATCGTCTTTCGGTAGAAGTCGGCCACGGACATCGGCGTCAGCGCAAACGAACGCTCCGCGCCCCCGACGGTGGTGACGCGCAACGTGTGGGCCACGAAGTCAAAATCAATCGCAAACGCGCCCACCCCGAACGGCATCGGCGAGGTCGTCAGGCCGCGCGTCGTGACGTAGAGCGTGGCCCCCCAGAAGTGATTGATGGGCGGGGACAGCGCGAGCCGAATTTTGCCGACCACCTGCGTCCACAGATGAATCGTGGTGAGCGTCTCCTGCCACCCACCCAGCGGCGGCAGCCGGGGCCACTCGCTCACGTTCCCACTGCCTTGCTCGGTCATCATGCGCTCACTCCCGCGTCTGCGGGCCGGTCCCGTCCTCTTCTTCCGCCTCGGCCTCGTCCGCCGTGACGTAGTGCAGGTTCTGCGGGTCGCGGTCAATGAACAGGACGCCGTCCAGATGGTCAATCTCGTGTTGCAGCACCCGCGACGTCAGGCCGTCGGCGCGGACGCGCACGGGCCGCCCGTACTGGTCCACTCCCTTGACCACCACCTCGGCGGCCCGCTCCACGTCGCCCTGAAGGCCGGGAATGCTCAGGCAGCCCTCCACCCCGACCTGCGACCCCTTGCGCTGCAAAATCTTGGGGTTGACGAGGGCGTGGAAGCCGTCGCCCGAATCGTAGACGACGATGCGCTGGAGGATACCGAGCTGCGGCGCGGCGAGGCCGACGCCGTTGGCCGCGCGCATGATGATCTCCATCCGCTCCGCCAGCTCGGCCACATCGTCGGTGACCTTCAAGACGGGCCGGGAGATCTGCTTGAGGATCGCTGCCCCCTCGCCCTCGTACTTCACGATCGGGTCGTCCTTGCGGATCAGGTCGGTCAGCCTCCCCACGGCTCTCGGCATTTCGCTCATGTCTCCCGCTGCTCTCCGCCCTTGTCTGCTGAATGGTGAATGGTCGCGGTGATTATAGCATTGTCATCGGGTCAATATCAAGAGACAGCGCCCGCCGCTCCGTCTGTGTCAGCTCAGCCACCGACGCCCGCAGCAGGGCCAGTAGGATCGGCTTGTCCGCGCACCGGACGACGAGATGCCACCGGTAGCGGTTCCGCAGCCGGGACAGGGGACAGGCGACCGGCCCCAGCACTTGGGCCGGAACGTCCTGCCGGTCAATCTGCGCGACTAGGATGGACGCTAGACGCCTGCTCGCCGCCTGCGCAAGCTCTTCCTGCTCGTCGGCGAAGACGGCGTTGGCGAGGTGGGAGAAGGGCGGGTATGACAGCTCCCGCCGCTCCTCGATGGCCCCCGCGTAAAATCCCAGGTAGTCGTGCCGGGCCGCGCGCAGCACGCTCTCATGCTCCGGCGAGAACGTCTGTACGATCACCTCGCCCGGCGTCTCCCCGCGCCCGGCCCGCCCGGCCACCTGGGTCAGCAGCTGGAACGCCCGCTCTCCGGCCCGGAAGTCCGGCATATTCAGGGCCGTGTCCGCGCTGACCACACCGACCAGGGTGACGCGCGGGAAGTCCAGGCCCTTGGCCACCATCTGCGTCCCAATCAGGATGTCGGCATCGCCCTTCCGAAACGCGCGCAGGGTCTCGGCGTGCGCGCCCTTGCGGGCCATCGTGTCCCGGTCCATCCGCAGGGTCCGGGCCTGCGGGAACAGCTCATGGACGGCCTGCTCCACCTTCTCCGTGCCCAGCCCGAAGGGCCGCAGCCGCAGGCCCTGACACTGTGGGCACAGGTCCGGCGCGCGCCGCTGGTAGTCGCAGTGGTGACACTGGAGCCGCCTCGCCGCGCGGTGGTACGTCAGGGACACGGCGCAGTTCGGGCAGCGGAACGTGAAGCCGCAGTCGCGGCACAGCAGGAACGACGCGAACCCGCGCCGGTTCAGGAACAGGATCGCCTGCTCGCGCCGCGCCAGCCGCTCGGCGAGCGCGTCTTGAAGGGTGCAGCCCAGGACGGAGCGGCCCCCGGAACCAGAACCCCTCCCAGCCTCCCCTTGCCCCAATGACCGAGACGCGGAAAGGGGAGGGGACAGAGGGGATTCCTCTCCTACTCCTCCCCCTGCTCTGAGGGGGAGGCTGGGTGGGAGTTCCGGGGCCTTCATCTCCGCCCGCAGGTCCACGACCTCCACCGGGGGCAGGGGGCGGTCCACCACGCGCTCCGGCAGCGTCAGCAGCGCGTACTCGCCCGCCTGCGCCTTGTGATAACTCTCCAGGGACGGCGTCGCGCTGCCCAGGACCACCGTGGCCCCGGTCTGCGCGGCCCGGCGGATGGCGACATCGCGGGCGTGATAGCGCGGCGACGTGTCCTGCTTGTAGGAGCCGTCATGCTCTTCGTCCAGGATGAGGAGGCCCAGGTTTTGGACCGGGGCGAAGACTGCGGAGCGCGCGCCCAGGACCACGCGGGCGTCGCCGGTCTGGATGCGCCGCCACTCGTCGTGCCGCTCGCCGGGGGAGAGGGCCGAGTGCAGCACGGCCACGTCGTCCGTGCCGAAGCGGGACTTGAACACGTCCAGCACCTGCGCCGTCAGGCCGATCTCCGGCAGCAGCAGCAGCGCGCCCCGGCCCTGCGCCAGCGCGCGCGCCACGGCGTCCAAATACACTTCCGTCTTGCCCGACCCGGTGACTCCGTACAGCAGGACCGTCCTGCCGTCGCCCGCCGCCAGGTGCGCGCCCAGGGCGAGGGTCGCGCGGGCCTGGGCGTCCGTCAGGGCGTGGGGTCGGGAGGGGACGAAGCCGAAGAAGGGGAAGGGGTCGCGCCGTGCGGGAACTTCAAAGTAGGCCGCCAGGCCCTTGAGGGCCAGCGCGCGGGCGGCGGCCCCCGCCGTCGGCCCGACGGCCAGGCCCGACGACGGCAGGCTGCCGCCCCCGGCCTCGGCGTCAATCAGGGCGCGCAGCAGCCGGGCCTGCCGGGGCGCGCCGGACTTGTCCAGCCGCGCCGCCTCCTCCGCCGCCACGTCGGACGGCCCGGCGAGGCGCAGCAGGCGGACGACCTTGCGGCGGGACACGGGCGGGCGCACCGCGCGCGTCTCGGTGACGACGCCCTTGCGCCGCAGGTCCGCCAGCGCCGGGCCGGGTTTGGCCTGCCCCACGGCCTTCGCCAGCTTGGCGGGCGTGGTCTCCCCGCCCAGGGAGGCCAGCGCCGCCGCCAGGTCCTTCTGCGCCTCGGACCGCGTCCCGGCCAGTCTCTGCTCCCAGTCGTCAGACAGCCGCAGCGTGGTCTGGACTTGAGACGCCATCACCTCCGGCGCAATCAGACGCACGGCGTCCCGCAGGTCGCACAGCGTCTGCTCCGTCACCCAGCGGGCGAGTTCATAAAGGGCCTCGTCGAACGCCGCGCCGTTCTCGATCCGCGCCGAGATCGGCTTGATCTTCCCCGCCATCTCCGGCGGGCAGTCGGCCTTCAAACCGACCACATGGCCCGCCGCCGACTGCGCCCCGAAGGGCACAACCACGGCGTCGCCCACGCGCAGGGTCAGGCCGTCGGGGACGCCGTAGGTGAACGGCTGCGGCAGGCCGGGCGCGTCAACTTGAACGATGATGTCGGCAAACACAGGGAGTCATTATACACGGATTCGGCCCCGCTCCGTCCCGGCGGCGTCACAGACTTGTCGCCGGGGCGGGTGCGGCGGCGACGGCGGCCGCGTGAGGCTGGGAGTGAGCGGCCATGATCTGGCTGAGCCGGGCGGCGCGATCCGGGGGCAGGGCGGCGAAGACCGCGCCGCCTTGCTTCTCGTCCATCTGCATCACGGCCTGAATGACCAGCGGGTCAGGCATCTTGGCGAACACTTTGGCCAGGTCATCCGGGTCCATGGTGGCATAGATGGATGTCAGTTTCGCGCCCATGTCCGGCCCGGCGGGGGCGGCGGGCGCGGGCGGGGCGGCGAGGGCCTGCTGCTGCTGGGCCTCGAAGGCGGCCTTGTCCTGGGCGAGCTGGGCGCGCTGGGCATCGAGCTGCCGCTTCTCGGCGTCCAGCATCTGCTGCTGCGGGCTGGAAGGCGCGGCGGCGACGGCAGCGGCGGCCTTCGCCGAAGGCTTCGTCAGGTGCAGCGCCGTCAGGGCCTTGGCGATGGCGGGCGACTTGGCCGCCAGCGCCTTGGTCGGGATGACGCCGAAGAACGCCAGCGCGTAGACGACCCCCAGAACGGCCAGCAGGCCCAAAAATCCCAGCACACCTTTCATCGTCTACTGCCTCACCCTTTCCCCATGGCCGCGTGAATTTTGCGGATGTAGTTCTGCGTCTCTTGGAACGGCGGCACGCCGCCGTACTTGCGGACGTTGCCGGGTCCGGCGTTGTAGGCCGCCAGCGCCAGGTCCAAATCGCCGTGGTACTGCTGGAGATAACCCGCGAGCTGCTGCGACCCCGCCGCGATGTTCTGGGCCGGGTCGAACGGGTCGGAGATTCCGGCGTCCTGGACGTTGGACGGCATGAGCTGCATCAGCCCCATCGCGCCCGCCGGGGAGACGGCGCGTGGGTCGCCGCCGGACTCGGTCTGGATCACCGCGCGGATCAGCGACGGGGCGAGGCCGGTCCGCGCGGCGGAGGTCTGAATCAGACCCGAGTAGTCGTCAGCGCCGGAGACGCGCACCGGCATCGGTGCCACGGGCGGCAGCGGGCCGAGGGACGCGGGCGGGACCTGAACGCCCGTGGGCGGTGTCGAGGGCGCGTCGGGCGATGCCTGCGCCTGGTGCAAAGTCTGCGCGAACGTCGGCCCGTTGGCCGCCATCGGCACACCAGCGGGCGTGGGCGGCAGGGGAGGCGGGGGACTGAGGGCCGCGATCTTGGCCTGGATGTCCTGGATGTCGCTCTGTATCTGGCCGATATCATCGGGCATGGTGGGTCACTCTCCAGCGCCGTGGCGGCGGAAGTTGTGGCGTGAGGTCGCCAGTTCGTCGAGCGCGTTCTGTTCCACGCGCAGGGTGTGCAGGGCGTGGGCCTGCCGCGCCCGGTCCCGCACGGAGACCAGCGCCTGGCGGCCCTGGGCCGCGCCGAGCAGGTGCAGCTTGTGCGCCTCGCGGGTCAGCGAGAGGTCGCGGACGTACTGCTCCTGGTCCCGAATTCCCTGGCCGACGGTCTGTAAATAGTCTTGGTAGAGACGGCTCAGCATGGGGTCGAAGCCGGTCTCCTCCTGCCGACCCGACAGCTCCAGCAGGATGGCCTCGCGCACCTCGCGCAGCTCGACCAGGAGCTGCTCGCCGCGCCGCAGGGCGGCCTCGGACTCGGCGAAAGAAACCTTGGCGGCCTGCTCCTGCCGCTCGCGCTGCTCAAGCACCGCCTGCAGCCGAAAGCGAAAGTTCCTCATCCGCAAACATTCCTTCCAAAGCGCCGACGGTGTCCGCCGGCGTCGTGCGTTCGTGGACGCCCTGGCGCAGCCAGGCGCGCACCGGCTCGATCAGGCGGCGGGCGCGGTCCACGCGCGGATTGCTGCCCTCGGCGTAAGCGCCGATGTTGATCAGGTCCTCGGCCTCCTTGTAGGTCGCCAGCGTCTCGCGCAGCCGCGTCGCCGCCTCGCGCTGGGCCGCCGGGGTGACCTGCGGCATGACGCGCGAGATGCTGCGCCCCACGTCAATGGCCGGGTAGTGGCCCCGCGCGGCCAGGTCACGCGAGAGCCAGATGTGCCCGTCCAGGATGCCCCGGACGGCGTCGGCGATAGGCTCGTTCTCGTCGTCGCCCTCCACCAGCACGGTGTAGAGCGCAGTGATCGTGCCGAGATCGCTGGTCCCAGACCGCTCAAGAATTTTCGGCAGCAGGGCGAAGACGGACGGCGGGTAGCCGCGCGTGGCGGGCGGTTCGCCGACGGCCAGGCCGACCTCGCGCTGGGCCATCGCCAGGCGCGTCACCGAGTCCATCATCAGCATGACGTCCTTGCCCCGGTCCCGGAAGTATTCGGCGATGGAGGTGGCGACCAGGGGCGCTTTTAGGCGCACCAGCGGGGGGCGGTCCGAGGTGGCGATGACGACCACCGAGCGGGCCAGGCCCTCCGCGCCCAGGTCGCTCTCGATGAACTCGCGCACTTCGCGCCCGCGCTCGCCGACCAGGCAGATCACGTTGACGTCGGCCCCGGTGCTGCGGGCGATCATGCCGAGGATGGTGCTTTTGCCGACGCCGGACCCGGCGAAGATGCCGATGCGCTGGCCCTTGCCGAGCGTCAGGCAGCCGTCAATGGCCCGAATGCCCAGCGGCAGCGGCTCCGTGATGCGCCGCCGCGTGAGCGCATCGGGCGGGGCCGCGTTGATGGGGTAGTGCCGCACGCCGGGGCCACCCAGCGGCCCCTTGCCGTCGGCGGGGTCGCCCAGGCCGTCCAGGACGCGCCCCAGCAGCCGCTCTCCGACGACGACCCGCTGTGTCCGCCCCGTCGCCACGACCTCGGAGCCGGGGCGGATGCCGGTCATTTCGCCTAGGGGCATCAGCAGGACCCGATTCGCCTTGAAGCCGACCACCTCGGCCTTCACCGTCGGCGCGGAGCGTGCGCCGTGCCGAATCTCGCAGATTTCGCCGATCTGCGCCGCCGGGCCGGTGCTTTCCACGACCAGGCCGATCACCTGTGTCACCAGCCCGTTGGCCCGCACGGTGTCCAGGCGGCTGACGACGCCTCGGTACTTGGCGAGGTCTATGTCAGTCATCCGTGGCCCCCGATTCCGGGGGGACCGCGTTCATGCCGACGGCCCGTTCCACTTCCAGGAGTTGCGTCTCGATCTTGGCGTCAATGGTCCCGGCCCCGGTCTCGATCACGCAGCCGCCGTCGCCCACCCGCCGGTCGTCCATGATCTCCAGCTGCCGCAGGCCGTCCGTCATCGCCAGCAGCTCGTCGCGCATCGCCCGGACGGCGGGCGCGTCGCCGACGGAGACTCGGATCCGCACCTGCTCCTTGTCCGTGACCCGCCGGAGGGCGTTCTGGATCACGGCGCGGATGACCTCCGGGTTCTGCGTCACCTCGGTCTTGATGACCTGGCGGGCGACGGTGAGGACGAACGCCACCATCTCGGCCTCCTGGCCCTCCCAGAGCGCCTGCCGCGCCGCGCCGATGTCCGCCACGATCTTCTGAATCTGCGCGCGGAGCGCGCGCTTCTCGGCCTCCCACTCGTCGCGCAGGGTCAACTCCATCGCCGTGCGCCCCGTGGTCTGCCCGTCGTGGAAGCCCTCCTGCCAGGCCGCCTCGCGCAGCGTGTCGGCCTGCACGCGGGCATCCTCCAGCAGACTCTCGGCCTCGCGCTGGGCGCGCTCCAGAATCCCGGCGGCCTGCATCCGGGCCTCCGGCGTCTCCAACTCCGGGGGAGCCGGAGGGGGGATGGTCATGGGGGGCGGAGCGACGGGGAACAGCGGCTCCAACAGCTCCAGGAATGTGACGGGGGCGGCCATGTCAGGCGATCATCTCCTCGCCGCCGCCGCGCGCGACGATGATCTCGCCCGCCTCTTCCAGCTTGCGGACGATGTTGACGACGCGCTGCTGGGCCTCCTCCACGGCGCGCAGCCGGACCGGACCCATGAACTCCATCTCTTCCTTCATCATGGAGGCGGCGCGCTCGGACATATTCTTGAAGATGCGCGCCTGGACGCTCTCGCCGACGCCGCGCAGGGCCAGAGACAGCTCCTTGGCGTCCACTTCCTTCAGAACCTGCTGGATCGCCCGGTCGTCGAGCAGCACGATGTCCTCGAACACGAACATCAGCTTCTTGACCTCCTCGGCGATCTCCGGGCTGTTCTCGGAGAGAGACTCCAGAATCGTCTTCTCCGTGGACCGGTCCACCCAGTTCAGGACTTCGACGAGGGACTTGACGCCGCCCGCGTGGGTGAAGTCGGTGGAGACGACCGAGGACAGCTTGCGCTCCAGGATGTGTTCCACCTCACGGATGACCTCCGGGGGCGTCTTGTCCAGCGTGGCGATGCGCCGGGCGACGTCCGCGCGCAGGTCCTGGGGCAGCCCCGACAGGATGGCGGCGGCCTGGGCGGGCTGCAGATAGGCCAGGATCAGGGCGATGGTCTGCGGGTGTTCGTTCTGGATGAAGGTGATGATCTGCGTCGCGTCGGCCCGCTTCAGGAAGTCGAACGGCATGACCTGCATGGCGTTCACGACGCGCCCGACGATGGCATCGGCGCGGTCCGCGCCGAACGCGGAGATCAGCAGGTCCTTGGCGGCGTCCATGCCGCCCTCGGCGATGAACTCCTGGGCGACGCACAGCTCGTGGAACTCCTCGATGATGCTCTCGCGCACGTCGGGCGCGACCTTGCCGAGCTTGGCGATCTCCACGGTCAGCGACTCAACCTCGTCTTGAGTCAGGTGCTGGAAGAGTCGCCCGGCGGCGTCGGGGCCGAGTGCGACCAGCAGAATGGCGGCCTTCTGCCGGTTGGTCATAGGTTGTGGGCGGATCGCCATGTGTCGGTGCGCTTTCTGTCTGTGTTTCTGTGCCTGTCGTTATCAGCCGACCCGCAGGGCGTCCTCGGCCATCCAGCCCTTCAGGAGCAGGGCGACGGACTGCGGGCTGCCGGTGATCATCTCCTGGACGCTCTCCAGCTTGACGTCCTGCTGCTCCTCGATGGCCGGGGCGTGCTGCCGACGGCGCGGCCGGTTGGGCAGGGCCTCCGGCATCTCGGCCAGCACGTCCTCGATGCGCAGGGGCCGCTCCTCCAGCATCGCCTCCATCGCCTCCGGCGGGATGCTGCCGTCGCGGTCCAGCAGGCCGATGTGCGCACCCTCGCCCGCCAGGGCGAGCGCCGACGCGGGCGCGGCGGCGAGGCGCAGGCCGCGCGTCGCCAGGAACAGCAGCGCGCCGATCACGGCCAGGACCGCCCCGGCCCGGAGGGCGGTGGCCAGGAGCGCCTGGGACTGGGCCGCCTTGTCGGCGGCCTCCGCCGCCTTCTGGGCGCTGGTGTCGAACGGAATCTGCTGGACGATGACCTGCCGGCTGGGGTCGGTGGCGGCGACGCCGACGATGGTGTTGATCTCGCGCTGGAACGCCGTCGCGGTGGAGGGCGCGATGCTGCTGTCAATCATCACGCCGACCAGCAGCTGCTTCAGGCTGCCGGGCGCGGCGATGATCTCCGTGGTGTCCACGTTGTCCACGTAGTTGATGACCTGGTCGTCGCTCTTGTACGAGCCGCCGGACCCGGAGGCGCTGCTGGTGGTGTACGACGGGGCGGACAGGTTGGCGCTCGCGCCCGCCGGGCCGCCGCCGCCCGGCGCCCCCGCGCCGGTGTAGGTGGTCTTCTTGTCCGTCATGGAGAGCGGCAGCGCCGAGGTGCCGCCGGGGACCGTCGGCAGGTGCTGGACGATCTCCTTCTTGATCTGGTCGAAGTCAAGCTGGGCGGAGACCGTGACGCGGGACTTGCCGGAGCCGATCGTGCCGTCGAGCAGGCCCTGCAGCTTGGCCTGCTCCCGCGCGGCGAAGCGGTCGGAGGCGTTGTTCTGGTCGCCGTCCTCGCCGCCCGCGGGCCACAGGGTCGCGCCGGTCTGGTCGGTGATGGTGACGTTCTTGACGTCCATGCCGGGGTTGGCCCCGGCGACCAGGGAGGCGATGCCCTTGGCCTGGTCGGAGGTGAGGGAGTCGCCGGGTCTCAGGGTCAGCACGACGCTCGCCGAGGGCGGCACGGCGTCGTCGAACATGGAGGTGGTGTCGCCCGCCGTCAGCTTGACGTTGGCGCTCTTCACGGGGTCCAGCTGCGTCAGCATGTCGGTCAACTGGTTCTCGCGGACGCCCAACAGTCGCGCCTTGGTCATGTCGGAGCCGTTGTCGGTCCAGCCGAACGCCCCCAGGGGGGCGGGGTCGGTCGCCGCCGCGCTCTTGGACAGGACCCCGGCCGCCGCCACATACATCTGGGCGTTGTCGGCGTCCTTGGAGGGCACGCTGACCGACTGGTCGGAGGCGGAGTAGCGCATGGCGATGCCCTTGTCGTGCAGCACGCTCTCGACCTGGGCGGCGTCCTGGCCCGTGACGCCCTGATAGATGGTGACGTAGTCGGGGGCGGCGGCGAGGTACACGGCGGCGATCAGGCCGATCACGAGCAGCGCCGTGAGGGCTGTCGCGGCGGCGCGGGTGGGGGCGGTGGCGCTCTGCCACCAGGCGCGCGCGCTCTCCCAGCTGTTGGTCAGGGTGGACAACAGAGGAACTCCTTCAGGATTCCGGTCGGGGTGCCGGTCAGACGGTCAGGGCAGAGCCGCCTACATGGCGATCTGCATGACCTGCTGGTAGGCTTCCACGACCTTGTTGCGGACCTGGGTGGTGAGCTGGAGGGCGAGCGTGGCCTGCTCGGCGGCGATCATGACACCGTGGACATCGCTGGTCCGGCCGGTGGCGAAGTCCTGTGCCATGGCTCCTGCGTGGACCTGGAGGGCGTTGACGCCGCCGAGGGCGCTTTGCAGGGTGTCCCCGAAGGACGGCCCGGAGGGGTTGGAGTCGGGAGTGCTGGCGGAAGAGAACGAGAAAGAAGCGGCGGGCGTGGTCGCCGAGGCGATCGCGGAAAAAATGCTCATGTGTGCCTCCGAAGTATTGCGCCCGCCTTCTTGGGGGTCAGCGGGTCGGGGGGATTGTTCCATGCCCCCCCGCCCGATTCACACGGTATTTTTGCCGAGGGTGAGTCTACGCCTGGCCGATCTGGAGGGCCTTCATGGCGGCGGACTTGATGGCGTCCGTGGCGGACACGTCAGCGTCGTAGGCGCGGGACGCGCCCATCATGTCCACCATCTCTGTGACGGTATCAACGTTGGGCAGGGAGACGAAGCCGTCGGCGTCGGCGTCCGGGCTGCCGGGCTGGTAGACGCGCTTGAACGGGCTCTGGTCGGGGACGATGCCGGAGACCTGGACGCCGGTGAGACCGGCGGGCGTCCCGCCGTCGCCCGTCGCCGAGGCGAGGGCGTCCCCGAACGAGCCGGAGCCGGGGGACAGGACGACCTCCTGACGGCGGAACGGCCCGCCTTCGGGCGTGCGCGTGGTGTCCACGTTGGCCAGGTTGTTGGCGATGACGTCCATGCGCAGCCGCTCGGCGGTCATGCCGGACGCGCTGATGGACAGGGAATCCATGAAGCCCATGTGTTACGCTCCCCCACCGATCACATACTTGAGGGCGCTGAATTGCCCCTGCAACAGTTGCGCCGTGCCCTGGTAGTAAATCTGCGCGGCGGCGAGTCGCCCCGACTCCACGTCCACGTCCACGTTATTGCCGTCGGCGCGCATTGAGCCGTTGTTGTCCGTCACGATGTCCGGGGTGGGGGAGGACACATCCGGCGACAGGTCGCGCGGGTCGTTGCGCGCCATCACCGTCTCCCCGCTATTGCCCTGCGAGACCGAGTCCAAGAGCGACGCGAACGACACGTCCTTGCGCTTGTATCCGGGCGTGTTGACGTTGGAGAGGTTGTTGGCGAGCGCCTGCAGCCGCGCCGATCCGAAGTCCAGGCCGCCGGCAAGCGTGGAAATGACGCTGTTATCCATGCCTGGTACTATCGGCAGGTCGGCCTGGAGACTGGAGGGCGAATTTGGAACAAATCGGCGGGTGTTGGGGGTAACATGGGGTGTCACCACACACCGATGATGAGGACCCCTTCTCCCATGACTATTCGCCGCCTCGTTCCGTCCCTGTCCCTGCTGTCCCTGCTGTTCGGGGCGGGCCTGCCGGGGTACGCTCAGACCGCCGCCCCGCCCATCGCCGCCGCCCATATCGCCGTCCCCATGGCCTTCCCGACGCCGCAGGAGACCTCCAACGCCGAGATGGTGCAACAGCAGATGGCCGAGGGCCTGCCCGCGCAGCTCAACGGCATCCGACAGACCGTGCTGCCCAACGGCCTGACCGTGCTGACCAAAGAAGTTCACGCCGCCCCCGTCGTCTACTTCGCCGTCTACTACAAGGTCGGTTCCATTGACGAGCAAGTGGGCGAGACCGGCATGAGTCACCTGATGGAACACATGATGTTCAAGGGGACCAAGACACGGGGCCCCGGAGTCATCTCGTCCACTTTGCAGAACATCGGTGCGGATTTTGATGCCTCCACGTCCTTTGATCGCACGGAATACCATGAGACGCTGGCCGCCGACCAACTGCCCGTCGCCATGCAGATCGAGTCCGACCGGATGGTCAACTCCCTGTTCGACGAGACGCAGCATCAGCACGAGATGTCCGTGGTGCGCTCCGAGTACGAGGCGGGCGAGAACGACCCCGGCAACGTGCTGGGCAAGGCCACGCGGCTGACGGCGTTCCAGGTCATGCCCTACCGCTGGGAGACCATCGGCTTCAAGGCCGACATCGAGAACTTTACCCGCGACGAAATGTACGCCTACTACCAGAACTTCTACGCGCCCAACAACGCCACCGTGGTCATCGTGGGGGATTTTGACACGGCCAAGACTTTGGACCTGGTCCGGCAGTATTTCGGGGCCATCCCCAGTCACCCCATCGCACACCACTTCATCACCCCGGAGCCGACTCAGGAAGGTGAACGGCGCGTCACCGTCCGCCGCGCGGGCAGCGCGCCGCAGATGATGATGGTCTACCACATCCCCGGCGCTTATGACCCCGACCGATACGCGCTGGACGTGCTGGAGACCGTGCTGTCCAACGGGCGCACGTCGCGGCTGTTTCAGGACATGGTCCAGCCGGGCCTGGCGTCCGACGCCGAGGCGTATGACTACGGCCTGCGCGACCCGGATCTGATCTACTTCAGCGCGACTGCTCAGCCCGGACATACGAACGCTGAACTGGAACAGGCGCTGCTCAAAGAGATCGCCGCGTTGCAGGCGACGCCGATCACCGCCGCCGAGCTGACCCGCGCCGTCAACCAGGCCGAGGCCGGTTATGTGTTCGGCAAGGACTCCGTGGAGCAGCAGGGCGAGGAGCTGGGCGAGGACGCCATGAAGGGCGACTGGCGCTTCGGCGAGAACTATCTCAGCCATCTGCGGCAGGTCACGCCCGCCGACGTGCAGCGGGTCGCCCAAAAGTACCTGACGGCGGACAACCGGACCGTCGGATACTTCGAGCCGCTGCCGCTCGCCCCCGGTCAGGCCCCGCCGCCGACCGATGGCGGCGGCGGGGGCGCGTCCCCCGTCTTCCACTTCAAACCTGCCCGTGTGCCGCCCGCAGATGACTACCGGCCCGAGACGCCCGCCGCGCGTGGAGGAACCTTCAATGCCGCCACGGCCCCCACGCCCACCCGAGTGGTGCTGCCCAACGGCCTCACAGTGGTCGTCCAGGAGAACCACGCCAACGCCACCGTCTCCCTCAGCGGCGCGGTCCTGACGGCGGGCGGCGACTCCGACCCGGCAAACAGGCGCGGGCTGGCGGACTTCACGGCAGCCCTGCTCTCGCGCGGGACCCAGTCCCGGAGCCTGCTCCAGATCGCCACGGCGCTGGAGAACGTCGGCGCGAACCTGGACATCTCCGGAGGGTCGGAGTACGCGACCATCAGCGGCGAGTCGCTGACCAAGAATTTCCCGCTGCTGCTGGATGTGCTGTCCGACGAGCTGCGCCGCCCCGTGTTCCCGCAGGCCGAGGTGGACGCCGCCCGCGCCCAGTCCCTCGCCGGTCTGGAGGACGCCCGCTCCGACACCGGCGCGCTGGCCGACATCGCCTTCGCCGACGCCCTCTACCCCCCCGGCCACCCGTACCACGCCCCCACGCTGGACGAGCAGGAGGCGACCCTGAAGGCCCTGACCCGGCAGGACTTGGTGCAGTTCCATGACAGCCGCTACGCGCCCAACAAGACCATCCTCACCATCGTCGGCGACGTGAACGCCGCCGACGCCATCGCGCTGGTCAAGAAAGACCTCGGCGACTGGCCCGCCCGGAACGGGCTGACGGACGTGGCCATCCCCGACGTTCCGCCCGCGCCCGCGCCCGTCAAGCCGGTCGTCATCTTCGTGCCGGACAAGGCGCAGACCGACGTGCGCTACGGCTACCCCGGCCTGCTGACGCGCCGGGACCCGGACTTCTACCGCGTGATTGTCGCTAACACCATCCTCGGCGGCGGGTCCGGCCTGGCATCTCGGCTGGCGACCAACGTGCGCGACCGGCTGGGGCTGGTCTACGGCATCTACGCCGGTACGGACGCCTCTTTGGGGCCGGGGCCGTTCACGGTAGAGTTCGGCGCGAACCCGGCCAACGTGGACGCCGCCGTCGCCGAGATGGACCGCCAACTCGTCTTGCTCAAAGATCAAGGCGCGACGCCGCAGGAGGTCCAGCAGGCCGTCGCCTACCTCACCGGGGCGTACCCGGTGACGCTCGCCACCGACAGCGCCGTGGCGGGCCAACTGCTCATCGCCCAGATTTACGGCCTGGGACTGGATTACATCCAGAAGCGTAACGGCTACTACCGCGCCGTCACGCCCGCCGAGGTCAACGCCGCCATCCAAAAGTACATCCGTCCGGGGACCGGCGCGCTGGTCATTGCCGGGACCTACACCGGCCAATACGCCCCGAAGTAGGGACACTCATGAAACTCCGACGGCTGACCCCGGACGATCTCCCCCGGCACCGACGCCTGATGGAAGAGGCGTTCGGCGGCGGGGTGCGCTCAGACGATGAGACCGGCCTGACGCCCAAAGTCAGCCCGATCCTGGGGGCGTTTGAGGGCGCTGACCTGGTGGCCGCCGCCACGGTCCACGCCTTGCACGTCACCTGGGGCGACCACAACGCGCCCCTCGGCGGCGTCGCCGGGGTCGCCTGCGCCGTCGGCGCGCGCGGACGCGGACACGTCGCCCGCCTTCTCGCCGAGTCGTTGCGCGCCATGCGCGACGCCGGGCAGTCCCTGAGCGGTCTGTACCCGTTCTCCTACGCCTTCTACCGGCGGCACGGCTGGGAGTGGGTGGGGGAGAAGCGCCGCTACACTGTACCGACCGCCGCCATCGCCGCCGCGCCGGAGGGGCGCGACGTGCGCACCTATGACGGCCCGGAGGCGCGCGGCCTGGTCACGCCCGTGTACGACGCCTTCGCCCGGCGCTACCGGGGCATGATGACGCGCGAGGACCCCGCGCCGGATTGGTGGACGGGTCGGCTGGAACACGGCGGCGGGCGCACGACCTACGTTCACGTCCACCACGACCCGCAGACCGGCCAGGCCGACGGCTACCTCACGTTCCGCTACCCCGACGGCGGCCAGCCCGCCCGCCTCGGCGAGTTCTTCGCCCTGACTCCAGAAGCCTATCGCGGCCTGCTCTCCGTGATACACTACTACGGCACGCAGATCAAGGAACTGGAGTTCACCGCCCCCGCCGATGACCCCCTCCCGCTGCGCGTCATGCACCACGACCTGACAACCAGTGTCAGCCCGCTGTTCATGGGCCGCATCGTGGACGTGCCCGCCGCCCTCTCAGCCCTGCATCCCGGACCTGGCGTTCAGGGCCGCCTGACGCTTCAGGTCCACGACCCCGTCTGTGACTGGAACACCGGCGTTTTCCAAGTCACGGCATCCGAAGGGCAGATCGCCGTTGAACGCGCCCAGGCCGCGCCAGGCGTCACGCTGGACATCCAGGCTCTGACCCAGGCGTACTGGGGCCACCCCCCGCTGTCCCTGCTGCGCCGCGCGGGTAGGCTCGACGTGGGCGACGAGCCTCAGTTCGCGCTGCTCTCGATCCTGCTGCCTCCCGCCGTTCCCTACCTGCACGATTTCTTCTGAGCGTGACCCCTATGCAGACCGAGTTGGATGTTCCCCTGGACAGACGCCGGCGTTTGCAGGAACTGCTACTCGTCCTCGCGGTGGCTTTCCTCCCGGAGATCGTCGTCTCGTTTTACAGCGTCTCGACCGGGGCACAGGTCACGCCCGCCGCCGTTCAGGGGCCTTTCACGGCGGCGATGGCGGCTGCCGTCTGCCGCCAGGGGACGACGCTGTGGGTGTTGTGTTTTGTCCTGGCCCGGCAGGGGCGCGGCCTCCGGCAGATCGGACTTGCCTGGCGGCGGCGGGACCTCGGCTACGCACTCGCCCTGTTTCTGGTCGCCGCCCTCGTGACTCGATTCTGGCAGTACGGTCTGTATTACGGCGTCTCTCTTCTGGCGGGCCGCCCGCCGGAGTTGCAGCCTCACAACATGGGATTCCTCCAACCCCCCACGCAGGGGGCGGGCTTCCTGCTGCTTCTGCTGTATAGCCTGATCAATCCGTTCTACGAGGAACTCATCGTCCGCGCCTATTTGATGTCCGAAGTGCTGGCTCTCACAAATAGGGTCGGCCTGGCGGTGTTCCTGAGCGTGGCGGTCCAGGTCTCCTACCACTTCTATCAGGGCTTCTGGCCCGCCGTCTCCTACATCCCTTTGTTCCTCACCTTCGCCCTGTACTACGCGCGGACCCGGCGCATTCTGCCGGTCATCCTCGCGCATCTCTGCTTTGACCTACTCGCCCTGACCCTGTGCTGAATGCCGTTTCCAGCGCGGCGTGGAACCACTCGCCGGTGTCCTGGGTATAAGGCAACATCCGGTACGAAAGGCGACACGAATATCAGCGCGCAAGAGATTCCCCGTGAGGCGGACGAACAGGACGCAGAGGCACAGACACCCGTACCCCGCCCGCAGGCAGGGCCGCCGCGCCTCGCGTCGCTGGATGCCTTCCGGGGACTGACCATCTTCGGGATGCTGCTGGTCAACAACATCGCCCTCAGTTGGCACACGCCCTCCGAACTGACGCACGCGCCGTGGAACGGCGGCGTCCACTTCGCGGACGTCGTCTTCCCCTGGTTCCTGCTCATGGTCGGCGTCGCCATCCCCTACGCCTGGGCCTCGCACCGGAGGAAGGGCTGGAGCCGGGGCCGTTACCTGCTCCGCGCGGCGGCGCGGGCCGCCGGGCTGTTCGCTCTGGGCTGCCTGATCGACTCCAGCATCGCCAAGCGGCCCCTCTTCGACCTGGACGTGCTGCAGCTCATCGGGCTTTCCTACTTCGTCGCGGCGGCGCTGGCGATGCTGCTGCCGTCGCCGCTGCGTCTGTTGGTCGCGGCCCTGTTCCTCCTGGCGCACGGGGCCGTGCTTCGCTGGGTCCACGTGCCCGGCATGGCGACGGGCACGTTCGAGCCGACCCGCAACGTCATCGCCTATGTCAACCTGCACGTCCTCGGCCCGTATCACCTGGCCGGGCTGATCTCCGTCGTCCCCGCCTCCGCGCTGGTGCTGATCGGGACGGCGCTCGGAGACATCCTGCGACGGGAACGAATCGCGCCCATGAGACGCTTGAGAACGTTGGTGGTGTCGGGCCTCCTCTTGGTGGGCCTGGGCTGGGCGTGGAGTCTGTCCCTGCCGTTCAACAAGCCGGTCTGGACCGGCTCCTACATCCTGTTCACGGGGGGACTGGGCGCGCTGACGCTGGCCGCGCTGTTCGCCCTGCTGGATGTGCCGGGAATTGGCATAATGAAAGGACGGGCGTGGGCGACGCCGCTGCTCGTGTTCGGCTCCAACGCCATCGCGGCGTATGTCGCGCCCATCCTGGTCAAGCTGTGGGTCTTGCAGGTCGTGGACTGGCCGGGGACGCACGTTCCCTTGCAGCAGGCGTTCCTGCACACGGCGGTCCGTCGGTGGGGCGTCATCGGGGGCGGCTGGGCATACACCCTGGGATACATCGGGTTCTGGTGGCTGGTCCTGCTGGTCCTGTACCGCCGTAAAATCTTTCTTCGGGTCTGAACAACGGCAAAACTTTTTGCCCACGGCCCCGAAGTTGTGTTACAATGAAGGACTTATGGGTAACAGAGTAGTTGCATTGAATCGCCGGGCATGGCGGCCCGGCACACTGGGTGCGGTCACGCTCGCCCTGCTCGGCTCCTGGGTCGGCGGCGGCCACGCCGGGCGCGCGGACGAGATCATCCCCACGGAGCCGCCGGCGGCCTCGGCCCCCGCCGCCGTGCCCCCCGCTCCCGCCGTGCCCCCCGCGCGGCCGCCGGCTGCGGCGGTGGTAGCCCCGAACAAGCTGTCGGCACGGGCGGCGCTGGCGCTGGTCCGCGCCGAGCGTGACCCCTACTGGCTGAACGCGCAGGAAGCCACCGCCGACACGGACGACCTGTTCGCGCAGGATCAGGCCGTGTTGGCGCGCGGGATGCGCCATCAGATGCTGTTCGCGGGCGACCCGGACAGCAAGCAGATCGCGCTGACGTTCGACGACGGCCCGCACCCGCAGGCCACCCTGCGCCTGCTGGCGATCCTGAAGCAGTACGGCGTCCACGCGACGTTCTTCCTGGTCGGACGGATGGCCGAGCAGCGGCCCGACTTGGTCCAGGCCGAACTGGCCGCCGGGGACGACATCGGCAACCATACCTACGACCACGTCAGCCTGGTCAAGATTCCGCAGGAGTACGTCGGCACGGAGATCAAGGCCTGCGGCGAGGTCCTCCACGGCATCACCGACATCACGCCGCACCTGTTCCGCCCGCCCGGCGGCACGTTCGACCCGACCGTGGCCGAGACCTCCGAGGCCCTCGGCTATACCACCGTCCTCTGGACGGACGACCCCGGCGACTACGCCAGCCCCGGCACGGACCTGATCGTGTCCCGGACCCTGGACAAAGCGACGCCCGGCGGGATCATCCTCCTGCATGACGGCCCGGAGCAGACTTTGGAGGCGCTGCCGCAGATCATCGAGATTCTGCGCGAGCGCGGCTTCCAGTTCGTGACCATTGACCAGATGCTGGCTGAGAAGCAGTCGCATCACGACCTCACGCCCGGCGCGGTACTCGCCGCGAAATAACATGAACGTTCTCACCCTCCGCACTGTCGCGGCGGCGGCCCTGACCCTGGCCGCCGCCCTGCCGTCCTTGTCTGTCCCGACGCAGCCGTACCCCTACGGCGGCCCGGCCTTCACTCGGTTGGTCGCCGACTCCGACCACTGCACGGGTGGGGGAACGCCCGCCCAGTTCTACCGTTGGATGGACCAATCCCCGCTGGCGCGTTCGTCCCACGGCTTGCTCGCGCTGACCGACACCGAGCGCCGCAAACTCGCCGCTTTGAAGTCGCCCGCGCTGAAGACGGCGGAAGAACGGGCCTTCTGCGCCCGCCTGCACCACAGCGTCAAGACCTGGATTCCGCGCTTCAGCCTGGACACCGGCTTCGAGTTCGCCGACGCGCAGAAGCTCGGCACGCGCCAGTGCCTGCTGCAAAGCGTCCTGCTGTCCGGCCTGCTCCAGCGGGCGGGCGTGGACGCGGGCACGGTCATGGTCTGGCGCAACATCTCCGGCCAGACCACCAACGACGGCCACGCCGTCTGCCTGGTGCATTTGGCCGACGGTCACGCTGTCGAGCTGGACGCCTCCGACCCCGTCCCCTTCGTCCGCCACCAGGGCCTGCTGGTCCAGCAGAACGGCCCGCGCGCCGTGGCCCCCGTCTTCGCGGGCGCGACGCCCACCATCACCGGCTTCCGCGCGACCGCCACTGGGGCCGCCCTGCCCGTCGCCGCCGTGCAGCCCCTGAGCCTGAATTACGTCCGCTCCCAGTTCTTCTACTACCGGGGCGAGCGCGCGCCCGGCGGCCTACTCGCGCCCAAGACCACGCCCTACGGCCTGCTGACCGAGACGCGCGACCTGCGCGCCGCCATCAGATACTGCCCGCAGAACGCCCTGGCCGTCTATATGCTCGGCCACGTCTACGCGCGGGAAGGCAACGTCGCCGCCGCCCGTTCCCAGGTCGCCGCCGCCCTGCGCCTCTACGCCGCCGCCGGCTGGACCCCGCAAGGCCCCCGCGACCTCGCCGCCCAAGTCGCCCTCCCCGTCCGCGCCGCCTCCTTGCCCTGAGACTCCACACCGACGCGACCACTCACAGACGAATGGGGCGCGGAGGGGGGGGACCAACAGACCGTTCCAGCGCCGCCGGCGTGTTCGGGCGTCAGACAAATTGTGTACGGGAGTCAATGATGCGAAACAATGACTTGGCCGACCTGGCGGCCCGCATCAACACCGGGAGTTCTGATGCAGACACCTCCCGCGCCCTCGTCGTCTTCAATCTGACTGATGTAGCTCTCAGTGGCGTCGCCGTGTTCCGAGCCGACATGGCCTGGCCGAAAGACCTTCCCTTGCCTTCGGTCGTCATCCGCGAGCTGAATGGTGATGTCGTGCCGTCCGCGCTGACGGATTGGCAGGAGGGGCCAGACCGGAAGGGACGCGCGGATCGGCGGCAGGTGTCTTTCGCCCTGCGCTTGGCCGTCCGGGATGTACCATCCCAGGGCTGGCGCACCTACATTGCCTCCTACGCCGATACGCCCGGTCCGGCATTGCCCGAAGCGGTGTCCGACGGAAACCCAGGCCTTATCGTCTTGGAGACCCTACGGCATGCGGGCGATTACCCGCCGCTGGGCCATTTTTGATGCAAATCGGCTTTTCCGTTTTTCTGTCACAATCACAGCGATGAACACACTGCGGCGCTTGTGTGTCGCCGACGTGACTGGGAGTGCCTAAATAAGTTCTGGTAGAAAATCAATGACCGCTGCCTTGTACTTCGGGTATGCCCCCTGCCAGAGCCGGCACAGGTTATAGCAATGCACGAACAGTAACACCGCCCGCCGCAGCGCCTCGATGCACCGACTGAAACACCCCGGCTCTTGCGCCCAAGGCGTGCCAGATAGTGCCGCAGGTCCGCGTTGCCGCCCTCCACGCTGTAGGTCTGACTCTTGCCCGGCGCGTACATCAGCGTCGAATACACGCTGAAGCCGTCGCTATGGTAGCGCTCTGTCGGCGGTGCCTGGTCCACGACGCACTGCAAGGGCGTCGCCGTCGCGCTCCTCCACCACGGACCAGCCGACGATGGCGCGGGTGGCCCGATCTACCGCCGTGCAGATGTAGGCGCGGCTTTTTTAAAGCCGACGAAGGTGTAGAACTTGTCCATCTGAACCGCCTCCGATCCCACCGTCCCGGTCTGCGGTGGCTGGGACGGGTCAGGGTGCTGGGCCCCCAGCCGCTCGTGGTACTCCCTCAGCCAGTTGGCGATGGACTGGTGGTTGACCGACAGCAGCCGCCCGACACGGCGCTGGTTGATGCCGTCAAGCGACATCCTGACGGCCTGCTGACGGACTGAGGGCGGGTAGCCCGGCCTCTTCGGATCGGCGACATAGGCTCTGCCGCAGGCGGGGCAGTGGTACTTCTGGCTGCCGCACCGGGTGCGGCCCCACTTGGCCTGGCGCAAGGCGGTGTGACAGTGCGGGCAAGGATCGTTCATGCCGGCAATTGTACCACATCTTCTTTAGTCACTCCCCATGACTTGGCATGGAATTTGCAGCGTTCTCATAGGGCTCTGGCACTCATCCGCGATCGCGCCACAATCGCGGCGGCGTGCCCGCGCATAAACCCGCCCCCGAACAGGAGTTCTGAATGTCACACGACCGCCGCCGCGCCAAAGGCCCAGCTCCCACCACCGCCCACCGCACCTGCGGCTTCACACCCGGTTTCACCTTGATTGAACTGCTTGTGGTGATCGCCATCATCTCGATTCTCGCCGCGATCCTCTTCCCCGTCTTTGCCAAGGCCCGCGAGAAGGCCCGGCAGATCACCTGCGCCTCCAACGAGAAACAGCTAGGCCTGGCCTTTGTCCAATATACCGAAGACAGCGATGAGAGACTCCCGAACGGCAGTTGGTCGCGCTTCTCTGACCCCGGCAATCCGCAGTATGAAGGCGTCGGCTGGGCCGGTCAGATCTATCCCTATGTGAAAAGTACCGGTATTTACATCTGCCCAGACGACAGCACCACCATGGCTGTGACCGCGAATGGGACCGCCACGCCTGTATCCTACAGCTACAATGGCATCAACATCTGTCGCTCCGATATCGAGTTGAATGGGGCGCCTGCCATTGCTGGCGCGCTGTCCGCGTTCAACGCCCCCGCCAGCACGGTGCTACTGTATGAGTCGAGCCGGGTGACTGCCGTCGTCACCGATCCGACAGAGACCTATGGCCCCACGAACCCCAGCCCGTTGATGTCGGGCACCGGCAATGGGATTGAGAATTATACCAACGGCAACGGCGGGTACAACCAATACGCGACTGGTTACCTCGCGCCCACCGGTGTTGACGTCCCCGCGCGTCATACCAACGGGGCAAACTACCTGCTGGCCGACGGCCACGTGAAATGGCTCCTGCCCTCTGCCGTCTCCTATGGGTATTTGGCCGCCAATGCTGACAATCCGGCGTCAATCAGTACTGATACCGCCGAAGGCACTAACAACTCCACGACACCGCTGTATGCCGCCACTTTCAGCCCTAGGTAGTGGCTTAACTCTGGTTGTCGTTCTCTCCCTCTGTAAACGGCGTAGGGCATTTACGGCGCGGCTGACAAGGCTTCGCCGGTCATCCGAAGCGGACGGAAGAGGAAAAACGTCCGCCGGAGGTCGCCCAGAGGTGCAGGGTGACGACCGATATTGAGCCACTACCCAGCCCTATGTGACCTCAGCCCCACCTGTCGGCTCCTTCTCCTAATCCTCCCGTTTCGGGAGGACCCTGCGAAGCAAGGCGGCGGGTGGGGCCCCCGGAACAATCCTCAATCCCCCGCCGTTTATGGTATAGTATGCCGATGTTGTTGCAGACGTTCGTGCAACTGAATATCTTGCTCCTGGCCGCGCCCGCGTTTGCCGGATGGACGGCGATGCCCCTAGGGCAGCCGCTGCTGGCCCAAGCCGCGCGCGTCGCCCTGATGCCCCGTGCGGAGATTGTGGAGGCAAGCCGTGCCGCGTCGGCCTCGCCGCGTCGCGCTGCCGCGCGGCTCTGCACCCCCACTGAGCGCCCGGCAGACGCCCGGCTCTTGACGGTTGCGGCCACGCCCGTAGAACCCGCTCTTTGTCCCTTTCACCCCTTCCCCCGCGCCGCCCGCGCCCCGTGACGTGATTCCGCTCTCATACGCCATTACGTCCACCGTCCCCTTGGACGGCAACCGGGTCGCGCGCGGGTTCACCCGCCCACCCACAACGCAAAGGTCTTCACCATGCAATTCTTCCGCCAACTGTTCGATGGCAACGAACGTGACATCGCCAACTACCGCAAGCGCGTCGAAAAAGTGAACGCGCTGGAGCCGGAGGTCAAAAAGCTCACCGACGAGCAACTTCGGGCCAAGACCGCCGAGTTTCAAGACGCCGTCCGCGAAAAGATGGACGCCGAGTGCGACCGGCGCGGCAAAACCTGGGACGAACTGACCCGGGACGAGCGGCGGGCCGTGTGCGACGCCGCGCTCGACCCCATCCTCCCCGAAGCCTTCGCCGTCTGCCGCGAGGCGGCGGCGCGCACCCTGAAGATGCGGCCCTTTGACGTGCAGATCATCGGCGGCATGGTCCTGCACGACGGGCGCATCGCCGAGATGCGCACCGGCGAGGGCAAGACCCTCACGGCCACCCTGCCGCTGTACCTGAACGCGCTCACCGGCAAGGGCGTCCACCTGGTCACCGTCAACGACTACCTCAGCAAAGTGGGCGCGGTGGCGATGGGTCCGCTGTTTCATTATCTCGGCCTGACGGTCGGCATCATCCAGGGCCAAAGCCCGGAGACCGGCGACATCGGCGGCACCTACCTCTTCGACCCCGAATATCGCCACCCGGACCCGCGCTATGACTACGCCCGCCCCGCCCCCAGCCGCCGCGCGGCCTACGACTGCGACATCACCTACGGCACCAACAACGAGTACGGCTTCGACTACCTGCGTGACAACCTCGCCCAGCCCGGCCAGGAGCTGAACCAGCCGGACCTGACCTTCGCCATCGTGGACGAGGTCGACTCGATCCTGATTGATGAGGCGCGCACCCCGCTGATCATTTCCGGCCAGGCCGAGCAGTCGTCCGAACTGTACGTCAAGATGGACCGCATCGTTCGGATGCTGCAACTGGAACGCGACTTCACGCTCGAAGAAAAGCAGAAGACCGCCGTGTTCACCGAGGACGGCACACGCCGCGTGGAGGCCGCCCTGGGCGTGGACAACCTCTCCGACCCGGAGAACATCTCCCTGATGCAGCACGCCAACGCCGCCCTGCGCGCCCACGCCGTCTACAAGCGCGATGTGGATTACCTGGTCAAGCCCAACGAAAAAGAGGGCAAGATGGAGGTGGTCATCATTGACGAGAACACCGGACGCCTGATGTTCGGGCGGCGCTGGTCCGACGGTCTGCACCAGGCCGTCGAGGCCAAAGAGGGCGTCAAGATCGAGAACGAGAACAAGACCCTGGCGACGATCACGTTCCAGAACCTGTTCCGGCTTTATCCCAAGCTCGGCGGCATGACCGGCACGGCCAAGACCGAGGAAGACGAGTTCCGCAAAATTTATGCCCTGGATGTCGTCGTCGTCCCGACCAACAAGCCGATGATCCGCAAGGACCTGGCGGACATCATCTACCGCTCCGAGGAAGCCAAGCTGCGCGGCATCGCCCGCGAGATTCTGACGGTGTTCGCCCGCCGCCAGCCCGTCCTGGTCGGCACACGGTCCGTGGAGATGTCCGAGCGCGTCTCCGACCGCCTGCGCTACGACCGCCTGGAGATGCTCTGCCTGACCGACCTGCTGCGCGACAAGCTGGACAACGCCAAGGGCTTGGACAAGGCCAAGTATGCCGAGTGGAGCGCCCTGCTCAACCAGAAACTGCCGACGCTGACCCCCGGCAAGCTGACCGAGATCGCCCGCCACTTCCAAATGCCGTCGTCGGTGAAGGACCCCGCCAACGTGCTGGCGCTGATGCGGCTTCAGGAGATGGCGTCGGCGGGCGAACTGGAACTGCTGGCCTTGGCCGATGTCGTGCGCGCCAAGCTGAACGAGGCCAAGGGAACCACCAAGGACCAGTACGCCGAGTGGACCGCCCTGCTGAACACTCAGCCGACGCAGGTGACGGCCGCCAAGCTGGCCGAGATCGCCAAGCAGATCGGCGTCCCCGCCAAGCCCCCGGCGCCCCTGCCCGACTTGCAGACTGCCGCGATGACCCGTGAGCGTCTGGAGGAGGCGCTCTCACACGGCATCCCGCACAACATCCTCAACGCCAAGTCGCACGAGAAGGAGGCGCGCATCATCTCCGAGGCCGGACGCCTCGGCTCCGTCACCATCGCCACCAACATGGCCGGGCGCGGCGTGGACATCCTGCTCGGCGGCAGCCTGGTCAACGACCACGGAGACGAGGGCACGGACTCCTACCAGTACCGGCGCGGCGGCAAGCCGATCATCGGCCTGACCCCCGTGAACGAGCGCGGCAGCGCGGAGCATCAGGAGGAGGCCGACAAGGTCCGCGCCCTGGGCGGCCTGTTCGTGCTGGGCAGCGAGCGCCACGAGTCCCGCCGCATTGACAACCAGCTCCGGGGCCGGTCGGGACGCCAGGGCGACCCCGGCGCGTCCCGCTTCTACGTCTCCCTGGAAGATGAGCTGTGGCGTCTGTTCGGCGACAAGGCCAACTCGCCTCTGGTCCAGGGCTGGGCCGAGGAGCAGGCCATTGACGCCCGGATGCTCTCCGGTCTGATCGCGCGCGCCCAGAAGAAGGTCGAGATGCACTACTTCGACCAGCGCAAGTCCACCCTGGACTACGACGACGTCATGAATGTCCAGCGTGAAAAAATATACACCGAGCGCCGACGCATCATGGAGGGGGCGGACCTACGCGACACCATCGCCGCCTACCTCACGGAGAGCGTCGAGGCCGACATTAACCTTTACACCCCGGAAAGCGTCACCACCGAGGAGTGGGACCTGGAGGGCCTGTACGGCAGCCTGAACCAACTGTTCCCGCTGGCCGACTACGCCCAGGCCGCCGACCTTCACGGCAAGAAGCGTGAGGCGCTGGTCGAGTTCCTGCTGGACCTGGCCGCCCGTTCCTATGCCGACAAGGAGAAGCACTTCGTCGAGGTTCTGGGCGAGGAGAAGGGCCTGGCCGAGATGCGCGACTTCGAGCGCCGTGTCACCCTGCAATCGCTGGATCGGCACTGGATGGAACACCTGTCCAGCATGGAGTACCTGCGCGAAGGCATCACCTGGCGCGGCTACGCGGGCATTGACCCGCTGGTGCTGTACAAGAAGGAAGCCTACGACATGTTCCAGCAGCTCCTGGGTTCCGTGCAGGACGAGGTCGCGCGTGTCATGTCGTTCGTCCAGATCAGCATGGAGCCGCAGTCCCCCGCCCGCCGGATGCCCCCGCCCGCCATGCGCCCGATGCAGATGCAGGGCGCGGACGAGGACGGGATGGGCGGCCCCGGCCCCGAAGAGGCCGTCCCGGCTGCCGCCGCCGCCGGACCCTCCCGCCCCGAACGCCGCCGCGTCGCCAAGGCCAAGTCCCGCCGTTGAGTCTCAAGAAAAGCGCCCCGCCCTTGAATTAAGGGCGGGGCGGACTCGATGGCCTTGAGCCGCGCGCCCTTGGGCCTGGACGGCTTGGGCGCGTCCATCGAGGGCAGCGCGCCGTGCCCGCCGACCCGGCGCGCAACCGCCTGGAGACCAATATGCCCGTCAGCCGCCTGCTCTGGCAGATCGTGGAGACCGAGCTGGCCGCCTGGGGCCAGGTCACGCAGCGCCTGCAAGACAGCAAACTCCTCGCCCCGCCGCGAGACGCCAGGCGGAACTGACCGCCTCCGTTCCGCTCCTGTTGAGGCCCCTAATGTTCGGCAAGGTCGGCCGGCTTGCGGTACAATGAACGAGCAACAAGGATGTTATGAAAGTTCGAGACGTTATACAGAAATTGAAAGAAGACGGTTGGGTGCAGGTTCGACAAGAGAGCAGCCATCGCTCCTACAAAAAAGAGGGGTTCCTTACGTCGTTACCGTTCCCGGACAGGACCGTGATGAGGTATCGCCCGGTGTCCTGAGCGATACGCGAAGAAAGTCGGGGTTGTCGCTGCGATGAATGAGAACAAAACAGCCGGTCCGCTGACCGTTGTTGTGGAGCGCGCCGGAAACAATTGGTGCGCCTATACGCCGGACGACATTGGCGTCGTCGTCGCCACCGGGCAGACGCGCGCGGAGACCATCGAGAACTTCCGGGCGGCGCTCAAAACTCATCTGGAAGTCATGCAGGAGGACGGCCTGCCGACGCCGGATGTGACGAAACTGGAAATCCGAGAGACCATGGCAGTGTGAACAGCGGACCGGGCGCAGGGTAGTCATTTTGGAACGTGCAGGCGTTAACGCCGTGACGACGCTTTGTGCCGCACGGTGCGGCAAGTGTCCTCCTGGGAAGCGTGTTCCGCCGCGCCATACCCGCCGCAGTATGCAGTAGAGTACTTGTTAGATGGCAGGGCTTTGAGCTTTGCTGGGGCGGACATGAAGCCGAGGAGAAAGCATTCACATGGTATCACTCGAACAACAGAAGCTATCTTTTCTCAATCTCGTGGGAGTCACCAGTGAAGACCATGCACTCGCCAAGTGCTGGAGAGCCGCCGTAAGCAGAAACCTAACCTACTCAGACCTGTTCTCTGGTCGGGAAACAGTCAGGGCAACATTTAACGGTGAACTGTTGTCCTACAGAAATCGCTACCGCAACGGAGTCTCTGAGGAGCATCATTTTGAGATTGTCGAGAATATCGCCAATCTACTGTCCCAGAGACATTCCGAGTTTTTGCACAATGGGACGTTCCGAATTGGAACAACTCAAAAGGCCCTGAACCTGTGGCTCAAGATGATGTGGAGCCTGGAGCCTGAGTGGGCGCTCCCACCTCATTGTCCCATTGACCGGAATGTTTTAGAGGCGGCTGGTATACGCGGCAATTGGACTGAACTCAACTCGCTTCATGAGTACAGGCACTGGATATCGTTACTGCGCTCTCATGCAACGGTCAAAGGGTATTCATCTTTATCGGAGTGGGAATTGTATGCTTGGAGTTCAGTCTAATCGGTTCCTATAAACGGGATATTGTCAGTAGGCCCAGTCACGGCAGCCGGTCCAACCGCTGTCTAACAAGATTTTCTGGTCCGCCGTCAACGGCAGTGCTACACCGGCACACACGTGGAAACTGATTCGTGAGCAATATCCAGCGCCCGCTTCTCCCTGGGATACAGGCGCTTGTTTGTGGGGCACGGAGCATGGGGGCGAGGATGGATGGGCATTTCACGCGCCCGCCTTATCGTGCCACGGAGTTCCCAGACCCTCCCCACGCTCAGGCCCAACAGTCGGGTATCATAAAAGCCATGCCAAAACGAACTGATATTCATAAGGTCCTGGTCATCGGCAGTGGGCCGATCATCATTGGGCAGGCCGCCGAATTTGATTACGCAGGGACGCAGGCTTGCCAGTCTTTGCGCGAGGAAGGCATCTCGGTCGTCCTCGTCAACTCCAATCCGGCCACCATCATGACGGACGCGGAGACCGCCGACCGGGTTTATATTGAGCCGCTCAATATTGAGTTTCTGGAGCGGGTCATCGCCAAAGAACGTCCCGACGGCCTTCTGCCGACGCTGGGCGGCCAAACGGGGCTGAACCTGGCGACGGCCCTGGCCGAAGCCGGGGTACTGGCGAAGTACGACGTCAAACTGCTGGGAACCCCGCTGTCCACCATCCGTCAGGCGGAGGATCGTGAAGAGTTTCGTTCCCTGATGCACGAGATCGGTGAGCCGGTTCCTGAGTCTTGGATCATCGAGGACGAGGGCGCGCTGGAAGAACTGTCCCGCAATCAAAACGCGCCGTGGCCGCTGATCGTCCGGCCTGCCTATACCCTCGGCGGCACGGGCGGCGGCATCGCCCGCACCCCGGAACAGTTGGTCGAGATCGGGACACGCGGACTGAAACTCTCGCCCCGGCATCAGGTCATGGTGGAACGCTATCTCTCCGGCTGGAAGGAGATCGAGTACGAGGTCGTGCGCGACGGGGCCGACACCTGCATCACCATCTGCAACATGGAGAACTTCGACCCGATGGGGATGCACACAGGCGATTCCATCGTGGTCGCGCCCTCGCAGACCCTTTCGGATAAAGAATATCAGATGCTGCGCACGGCGTCCTTGAAGATCATCCGGGCGCTCAAAATTGAAGGCGGCTGCAACGTTCAACTGTCCCTGGACCCGAAATCGTTCGCGTACTACATCATCGAGGTCAACCCGCGCGTCTCCCGTTCCTCGGCGCTGGCGAGTAAGGCTACGGGCTACCCCATCGCCCGCGTCGCCTCCAAGATCGCCATCGGCCTGCGCCTGGACGAGATTCCCAACGCCGTCACGCAGAAGACGCTGGCTTGCTTCGAGCCTGCGCTGGACTACGTCGTCGTCAAGATTCCCCGCTGGCCGTTTGACAAGTTCAACCTCGCGGACCGGCGTATCACCACGCAGATGAAGGCCACGGGTGAGGTCATGGCGATTGACCGGACGTTCGAGGGCGGTCTGCTCAAAGCCATCCGCAGCCTGGAGATCGGGCAGATCGGCCTGCGCCCCAAGAACGCGGACCAACTTTCGGATATGGAGATCGAGTCGGGTCTGGCCCAGGCGACCGACCAACGCCTGTTTCTCATCGCCGAGGCATTCCACCGGGGCCTGCTGGTGCAGGAGGTGGCGGACCTGAGCGGCGTGGACCCCTGGTTCCTGACCAAGATACAGCGTCTGGTGCAGTTTGAAGACCGTCTGCGCGCGCACTGGACGTGGTTCAAGCCCTTCGAGCCGCTGAACGATGAGGCCGAGGCACTGCTTGCCGAGGCCAAACGGCAGGGCTTCGCCGACCGACACATCGCCGAGGTCCTCGCCATCCAGGAAACACACGTGCGCGGCTGGTCCCGATCCCTGGGCTTCGGCCCCGTCTACAAGATGGTGGACACCTGCGCCGCTGAGTTCGAGGCCGCCACGCCCTACTTCTACTCCTGCTATGAGGCTGAAAGTGATGGGTAGTGTTGTCAACGACATCCACTCCCGCCTCAACCCGACCTGGGTGCGGGAAATCGTCTGCCCTACAAGAGCAAGCGAGGTTCAGACGGCGGTCCTACAGGCCAAGCAAGCGGGTTGGGCCATATCCGTGTCGGGTGGACGGCATGCCATGGGCGGGCAACAATTCGGCACAGATACGATGCTTCTGGATATGCGCCACCTGGATGCCGCCGGGCCGGTAGATACGATGGCCGGAACTGTGAAAGTGGAAGCGGGGATACAATGGCCCGCCCTTATTGACCATTTGGAGCGGGTGCAGACGGCGCAGGCGCAGTCCGGTGAACAAACCTGGGCGATTGCCCAGAAGCAAACAGGGGCGAACGCTTTGACCCTGGGCGGCGCGGTCTCAGCCAATGTGCATGGGCGCGGGCTGTGTATGGCTCCCTTTGTGACAAATGTCGAGTCATTGACACTGGTGGATGCCTGGGGCGAACAACACGTGTGTGACCGCAGGCAAAACTCTGAACTGTTCCGGCTTGTGGCAGGTGGCTACGGGCTATTCGGGGTCATTACTTCGGTGGTGCTGCGCCTCACACCCCGGCGCAAGCTGGAACGAGTCGTGACCTTGCTTGACATTGAGGCGCTTATGCCTGCGTTAGAAGCGCGAATCGCCGACGGCTTCCTGTACGGTGATTTCCAGTATGTGACCGATGACACATCGTCGGACTTCTTGCGGCGAGGCGTCTTTTCCTGTTACCGGCCTGTCGAAGACACCAGGTCATTTGCCCCGACGCACAAGCACCTGACATCGGAAGATTGGCGGCGGCTTGCGGGCCTGGCACACACGAATAAGGCCCGTGCGTTCGAGTTGTACGCTGCGCATTACCTTGCTACTTCCGGCCAGATTTACTGGTCAGACCGTCATCAGGAGGCGGTATATCAGGACGATTATCATCAGAGTATGGAGGACGAGGAAGCCCCTTCCTCTGAAGTCATTGCCGAATTATATGTGCCGAGGGAATGCCTCGCGGACTTCCTGGACGCAGTGCGCCAAGACTTTCGACAAAACGCGGTCAATCTGATTTACGGAACGATCCGTCTAATTCAGCCTGACCCCGACAGTTTTCTTGCTTGGGCAAAAGAAGCTTATGCCTGCATTATCTTCAACCTGCATACGGAACACACGCCGGAAGGTATTGCCCACACAGCGGCAGCCTTTCGGCGATTGATTGACCGGGCCATTGAACGCGGCGGCAGCTATTATCTCGCCTATGGACGGGACGCGGCACGGTCACAAATAGAAGCATGTTATCCGCAGTTCTCCGAATTTTTGCGCCTTAAACAGCGTTTTGATCCTGAAGAGCGCTTCGTGAGTGACTGGTATCGGCATTATGCGGCCATGTTCGGGGTGGAAAAATGAGGTTACGCCCCAGCAGCACGGCCAGGCTGATCGCCCGCGCTCTGGTTCTCCTGGCCGCCGATCCCTCCAAAGCGACACTGGTTCCCCCTGGGGCCGCGCAGGCGAGTCTGGCCCTGCTGGCGGCAACAGGCGGGGACGCCGAACAGTTTCAGCGTCTCGTGCGTCGGCCCTGGTTCCGAAAAATTTTGTTTGTCGTCGAGCGCTGGACTCTTCCCGGCATTCTGGGCCATTACGCCCGACGAAAGCGGTTTCTGGAAGAAGTGGCACGGGAAAGTTTAGAGGCGGGGTTTACCCAAGTGGTTGTCCTGGGAGCAGGGTTGGATACTTTGGCACTGCGCCTGTGTACGGAATATCCGCAGGCATTATTTTGGGAGATGGATAAGCAGGCGACTCAGCACTTCAAACGGGCAGGCCTCGCGGCAGCCGGTCAGGGTGGGCCTAACCTTTGCCTGCTGCCCCTCGATCTGAATACCGCCTGCGCAGGGGAGACGCTGAAGACCGATGCCTCCTATCGTCCGGAGGCGCTCACGCTGTTTCTCGCAGAGGGGCTGCTGATGTATCTGACGCCGGAACAGGTTTCCGATGTGTTTGCTGATCTGCATAACTTCTGTGGACCTGGCAGCAGATTCGGTTTTACGTTCATGGAGATCGGCTCGGACGGACACGCCGATTTTACGCCCGCCAGTCGCCTCATTCGGCGGTGGTTGGAACTACGAGGGGAACCGTTTCAATGGGGCATCGGACGGCAGGCATTGAGCGAATTCCTCCGAATTCACCACTGGACGCTGCGCGAGACCGCGACACCGGACGACTTGCGTGATCGTTACACACATTGTGACGCGAAACCCCATCATGTCAGAGGCGATCTCGTCGCTGTCGCCGAGCGCTAGCGATCAACGTTTACCATGCCAACACCCACGCTGAATATTTCATCGAAACCCGCGCCGTCTGTCGCCGTCATCATGGGCAGTAAGTCCGACTGGGAGACGATGCGCCATGCCGATGAGATGCTGACCCGCTTTGGCGTCCCGCACGAGTGCCGCATCGTCTCGGCGCACCGGACGCCGGAATTGATGGCGCGATTTGCGTCCGAGGCCGAGGGGCGCGGTCTGCAGGTCATCATCGCCGGGGCGGGCGGCGCGGCGCACCTGCCCGGCATGGTCGCGGCCCAGACCACCGTGCCGGTGCTGGGCGTCCCCGTACAGAGCGCGGCCCTGAGCGGCCTGGACTCGCTGCTCAGCATCGTGCAGATGCCCGGCGGCATCCCCGTCGGCACACTCGCCATCGGCAAGGCCGGGGCGGTCAATGCCGCCCTGCTCGCTGTCGCTATTTTGGCGAATTCTGATCCGGTTTTGCGGGAAAAGTTATACCAATTTCGGGCCGAGCAGACCGCAAAGGTGCAGGAGGATACGCTGCCATGACACCCGTTCTTCCCGGCGCGACGCTGGGCGTCCTGGGCAGCGGGCAACTGGGCCGGATGTTTGCGCTCTCGGCCCGGCAGATGGGCTACCGCGTCCACACCTTCTCACCGGACCGAGGTACGCCAACGGGGCAGGTCGCCGATGTGGAAGTGGGCGGGGAGTATGCAGACCTGGGCGCTGTGCGCGAGTTCGCGCGGGGTGTGCAGGTGGTGACGTTTGAATTCGAGAACGTGCCTTCGGAGACAACGGAGGCCCTCACAGACATCGTTCCCATCCGGCCCGGCGGCCATGCCCTGCACATCGCGCAGAACCGTTTGCGTGAGAAGACGTGGCTCCGCGACCACGGCATCCCCTGCGCGCCGTTTCGAGCCGTCTCCATGCGAGAAGACTTGGACACCGCGTTGCACGACATCGGCTGTCCGGCGATCTTGAAGACGGCAGGCTTCGGCTACGATGGCAAGGGCCAGGCGCGGATCATGGAGCCTCGAGATGCCGAGAGCGCCTGGGCGGCCCTGAGCGGCAAAGAGTGTGTGCTGGAGGGCTTTGTGTCCTTCACGCGCGAGGTCTCCGTCGTCGCCGCGCGGGGCATGGACGGACAGTTCGCCCACTACGGCCCGATTCAGAACGCCCACGTCAACGGCATTCTGGATGTCTCGGTGTCTGAAATCGGAGCGGACACCGAGGCCGTCACGATCACCCGCGCGATCATGGACGCGCTGGACGTGGTCGGCGTCCTGTGCGTCGAGTTTTTCCAGACGGGGGACGGCCGGTATGTCGTCAACGAGATCGCCCCGCGCCCACACAACTCCGGACATCTGACCATCGAGGCGTGTGCGACCAGCCAGTTCGAGCAGCAGGTGCGCGCCGTCTGCGGCCTGCCGCTCGGCTCGACGGCGCAGCGACGCCCGGCGGCGATGGCAAACCTGCTGGGGGACCTGTGGGCAGGCGGCGAACCCGACTGGGCCGCCGCGCTGGCGCTGCCCGATGTCCACCTGCACCTGTACGGCAAGAGCGAGGCCCGGCCCGGACGCAAAATGGGCCACCTGACGGCGCTGGCCGACACGCCCGCCGGGGCCGAGCAACTGGCCCGCCGCGCGCGCGCTTTGCTGGCAGAAAGGCACGAACATTGATGCAATTCACGCACCGTCAGAAACAGCATTTCTTTGAGAACGGCTACGTCCCTGTTCCCGGCGTGGTCCCGCGCGTCCGTGTGGACGCCGCCCTGCGCGCCATCAACCATGCCGCCGGGCAGGGGATGGACCCGGCCCAGATGACCAAGTTCCGTGCGCAGTCGTACTTCCCCGACGTTCAAGGGACGCCGCCCATCACCGACCTGCTGGTGGGGACTCCGGCCTGGGAACTGGCGGAGTCGCTGATTGGGGAGGGGCAGATCAACCCCCGTCCGGGGCGGGCAGATCGCCCTGCGCTTCCCAGGGATGCAGGACCCGCCGCATCGGCCCGGCGCACACATTGACGGTCTGCCCAGCCCCACCAACGGCGTCCCCGCCGGGACCCTCGGCAGCTTCACCGCGCTGCTCGGCGTGTTCCTGAGCGACGTGCCGGGGCCGGACTCCGGCAACTTCACCGTCTGGCCCGGCTCGCACCGGGTCATCGAGCGGCACCTGCGGGACGTGGGCACGGAGAGCCTGTTGAAAGGCGGCGGGATGCCGGACGTGCCTCTGGGAGAGCCGCTCCAGATGACGGGACAGGCGGGCGACATCGTGCTGTGCCACTACCAGCTTGCGCACGGCATCGCGCCCAACGTCTCCCCCAACATCCGCTACGCGATCTTCTTCCGGCTCACCCACAAGGACCACACCGCGCACAAGCAAGAAGCCCTCACGCAGATTTGGACGGCTTGGCCGGGGATGCGCGATGTCGCCGCGCAGGCCGGGCAGGTATAATCATCCGTCGCCGCGAAAGGGCGGGAAACATCTCACACTGAGGAGCATCGTTACATGGCAAACAGCACGGGCCGCGCGGCCCTGATCGTCTGGGGCGGCTGGGACGGCCACGAGCCGGATAAGGTCGCGGAAATCTTTCACCAGGAACTGACCAAAAAGGGCTTCGACGTCACCGTCTCGGACACCCTGGACGCCTACGCCACGGAGGACCTCACAAAGTTCTCCGTGATCGTCCCTGTCTGGACCATGGCGACGATCACCCCGGAGCAGTTGAACCCCCTCTTGGAAGCCGTCAAGGGCGGCGTCGGCCTTTCGGGCTGTCACGGCGGCATGTGCGACTCGTTCCGCAATGAGACCGAGTACCAGTTCATGACCGGCGGGCAGTGGGTCTCGCACCCCGGCAACGACGGCACGGAATATACGGTTCGGATCACCGACCCGAATCACTTCATCACGCAAGGGTCCGTGCCGGAGTTCAAAGTCGTCTCCGAGCAGTATTATCTGCACGTTGACCCGGCCAACAAGACATTGGCCGTGACACAGATGCCCGTCGCCGACGGCCCACACGTCCCCAACGGCGACTTCGATATGCCCGTGCTGTGGACCAAGTTCTACGGGCAGGGCCGCGTCGCCTACAACTCCCTGGGCCACCACGCCGACATCGTCGCACAGCCGGAAGTCCTGCCGCTGATGGTCCGCGCCGCCCTCTGGGCCGCCCATGCTGAGGACGCCGCATGAGCGCCCGCCCGTGCCGTTTGCTCGCCCTGCTGCTCTTCCTGGCAGCCCTGCCCCTCCACGCGCAGACGCCCCCGAACCTGCTGGTGAACTCCGGCTTCGAGCAGGCAACGTCGGCGGGGCAGATCACTGGCTGGCAGCCGATTTGGACGCGGACACTGGGTACGGGCACGGTGACGCTGGACAAGTCCGTGCGGCATGACGGCGCGGTGTCGCTTGATGTCACCCACACCGGGCCGCTGGATTGGAGCGTGGCCCAGAGCGCGTTGATCCCGGTGACGCCCGGCGACATCGTCCGGTTCGGCGCGTGGGTCAAGAGTCAAGCGACGGACGACGCCGAGATCGGCGTGGTGACGCGCGCCGCCGACGGCACGGTGTTGGATTGGGGGTACGGCCTGACGGAAACTGGCGGAACGCACGACTGGCATCCGTACACGCGGGCCTGCGTCATCCCCGCCGGATGCGCGACCGTCCAGTTCCGCTTCATCGGCACCGGCCCGGCGACGGCCTGGCTGGGCGATGCCTTCCTCAGCCGGGACGCGAGCCTCCGTAAACTTCAATCTCACACACTGCCGCTGCATCTGGGCAATCGCTTCCTGGAGGTGACCGTGTCGCCGGGCGGCCTGCTGTCCGTCCGGGACCGGCGCGACGGCAGACTCTGGCAGCAGCAGGCCGTGGACCCGGATGTCCTTGTCACCCGCGCCCGGCATCTCAGCCCGTCATCCCTGCGCCTGGCGCTCTGGGACGTGTCCAACGACCTGCGCCTGACGGCCACGCTGACCCTGGCTGCCGCCGCGCCGGAGATGTCCGTCACCATTGAGGGGAACAGCGCGGGCCCCATGGCCGTCCCGGTCGCCTTCCCGCAGCCGTTCGTCACCGGGGCAGGAACAAGCCTGGTCGTGCCGCTGAACGAGGGCATCCTGTTCCCCGTGGAAGACGCCACCCTCTCCCCCATGTCACTCATCACCTACGGCGGCCACGGCATCTGTATGCCCTGGTACGGCGTCACGGCCACACGCACCGGCGCGGGCGTGATGACTATCTTAGAGACTCCCGACGACGCGCACATAGATATCAACCGCCAGGAGCAAGGCCCGTTGTTCGTGCGCCCGGCCTGGGAGGCATCCCACGGCACCTTCCGTTACGCCCGCCGCCTCACCTACGTCTTCCTGGACCGGGGCGGCTACGTCGCCCAGGCGAAACGCTACCGGCGTTACGCCCGTCTGACTGGCCTGTTCAAGACGCTGGCCCAGAAGCGCGCCGTGAACCCCAACGTGGACCGGCTGGTCGGGGCCGTCAACGTCTGGAACTGGGATAGGAACAAGATCGCCCTCTGCCGCGAGATGCAGTCCCTGGGAATGACGCGCGTTCTGTGGTCGGCAGGCGGCTCGCCCTCGGAAGTCGCCCAGATCAACGCGATGGGTTTTCTGACCAGCCGTTACGACATCTACCAGGACGTGTGGCCCCCGGACGCCCCAGCCTGGCTGCACCACGCGGGCTGGCCGCAAGATTTAGTCCGGCTCCCGAACGGTGCCATGATGGACGGCTGGGCGGACATCGAGAAGAACCCGGATGGGACGCAGACCGTCTACCAGGGCGGCGTCATCAACTCGCAGCGCGGCCTCGGGCGGGCCGAGCAGCTCATCCCGCCCGACCTCAAGACCACGCCATACTTGTGCCGCTTCATTGACACGACCACGGCCTCCCCGTTCCGTGAGGATTACGACCCGTCCCACCCACTGACGCGCACTCAGGACCGCCGGTACAAGATGGCCCTGCTCCGGTTCTGCTCCCAGCAGATGCACCAGGTCGTCGGCTCCGAGACCGGCATTGACCCCGCCGTGCCGTATGTGGACTACTTCGAGGGAATGATGAGTCTCGGTCCGTATCGGCTTCCCGATGCCGGATATCAGATGATGGCTTACCGGAAGCCGACGCCGGACTTCTTGAAGTTCCAGGTCGGCCCCGACTACCGGATTCCGCTCTGGGAGCTGGTCTACCACGACTGCGTCGTGGCCGACTGGTACTGGGGCGACTCCACCAACAAAGCGCCGGAAGTCTGGCCCCAGCGCGACCTGTTCAACATCCTGTACGGCACTCCGCCCCTGTTCATGTTCGACAAGACGATTTGGTCCCAAGATAAACGGCACTTCGCGCAGACCTACCGGCAGGTCTGCCCGCTCGTCCGCCGCCTCGGTTACTGCGAGATGTTCTCCCACGAGTTCCTGACCCCGGACCACGCCGTCCAGCACACCCGCTGGTCCGACGGCACCGAAGTCACCGTCAACTTCGGCGCGTCCGACTACTCCCTTCCCGATGGCCGGACCGTAAAGGCGCTGGGCTGGCTCGTCGGCAAGACCGGCGGCGCAACCTTTTCCTCCGGCACGACCCAGTTTGGAGGATGAGATGCCACCCCATCACGACGAACGGCTTCAACGCGCTTTGGTCTCCCTGGAAGGTCTCTCCGTCGGGGATGCCTTCGGTGAGCAGTTCTTTGTGGATGGTATTCACGAGGACGTCTTGATTGCGGCGCGAACACTGCCGGATGAACCGTGGCACTTCACGGATGACACGCAGTTGGCGTTGTCCATTTATTCTGTTCTGCGGCAGTATCAACGTGTCAAGCAGGAGATGCTTGCCTTTGGCTTCTCCTCGCGCTATGACCCCAGGCGGGGCTATGGTCCGGCGATGCACTGGCTGTTGAACGCACTGTCCGGCCAAAGTCAAGCATGGTCCCAACTGTCACGCAGCCTCTTCGACGGGCAAGGCTCGTTCGGCAACGGGGCGGCCATGCGTGTGACGCCTATCGGGGCATATTTTGCTGATGATTTGAATGCGGTTGTGGAGCAGGCGGCGCGTTCCGCAGAGATCACACACGCGCACCCGGAGGCCGTCGCGGGCGCGGTCGCCACGGCAGTTGCGGCAGCCATTGCCTGGCAATTGCGTGGGGTAGCGAAGCCCGGTCGTGCGGAGTTTATCGAGATGGTCCTGCCCCACGTTCCTGACAGCATTGTTCGGGCAAAAATGCGCCAGGCCCGCGATCTGGATGCCTCGGCATCAGTCCGCCTCGCCGTCTCCGCCCTCGGCAACGGGTCCGAAATATCCGCGCAGGACACCGTGCCGTTCGTGCTGTGGTGCGCCGGTGAACGCTTGGGTGACTACGAGGAAGCGATGTGGCTAACGGTGAGTGGCTTGGGCGACCGTGATACAACGTGTGCGATGGTCGGCGGCATTGTCGCGCTGTCGGCGGGGGAAGAGTCTATTCCGGTCAGTTGGCGGCGGGCGCGGGAGCCGCTGCCGGGTTGGCCGTTCCAGGAGCAGAACGAACTGTAGGGGCATGGCACACCATGCCCCTTCTTTTTGCCATGCCCCTTCTTTTTGCCATGCCCCTTCTTCTTGACGCTACGCCGCCAGCGCCAGTGACACCCCGGCCTCGTCGGTCTGCATGGAGCCGACCAGGCGGCACAGAGTCGCTTCGGCGTCGTCATAGGGAACCTGACAGGTTCCCGCCGCCTCGTGGCCGCCGCCGCCGTGGAGGCGCATCAGGGATCCGATGTGCGTCTTGGAGGTCTGGTTCAGGATGCTGTGCCCGCAGGCGAACACGCAGTTCTGCTTGTGGAAGCCGTCCACGACCCAGATGGATGTGTTCTGCTCCGGGTGTAGCGCATAAACGAGGAACCGGTTGCCGCTGTAGATCGGGTCCACGCCGCGCAGGTCCGTTACCACCACGTTGCCCTCGGTCCAGGTGTGCGCCGTCAGCATCTCGCGGAACAAAAAATCCTGCTCGAAGTAGCGCGAGACCCGCTCCTGCACGTCCGGCAGGTGCAGAATCTCGTTGATGGACATGGTCAGGCAGGCATCAATCAGCGTCATCATCAGTTGATAGTTGCTGATCCGATAGTCGTGGAAGCGGCCCAGGCCCGTCCGGGCGTCCATCAGGAACGACAGCAGCGGCCAGCCCGCCGGCTGAAGAATCTCGTCCCGTGAGAACTGAGCCGAGTCGGCCTTGTCCACCTCGGCCATCATCTCCTCGATGCCGGGGAACTGGGCCGCGCCGCCGTAGTAGTCATAGACCACACGGGCCGCGCTGGGCGCGAGGCGGCAGTCGCCCCGGAAGTCCGTGTATCCGACCACCCGCGCGACCTCGGTGGCGTGATGGTCGAACCACAGGCCGCAGCCGGGGACGTAGGGCACGTTAGTCAGCACGTCGTTCTCGGTCACCTCGAATTTGCCGTCCTGCAAATCCTTGGGGTGGACGAACTGGATGGAGTCGATCTGCTCCACCTGCTTGAGCAGCACCGCGCAAATGAGGCCGTCGAAATCGGAGCGCGTCACCAGGCGCATGGGGTATCATCCTCCTCGGTCTTTGCCTTGTTATCGGTTGCTTCGCCCCATATCAGCAGGATCGGAAAGATAATATGCGCCTTCGACACACACTTGCCTGCGTTCTTGCGGCCCTGATCGCCGCCCCGGCGGCGGCGACCACTAAGGGGCTGAACCAGATCGTCACACCGGACATTCAGCCGCTCGGTATCCTCTCGGTCAGCTACCAGCAGGTAGACCCCAACATCGCCAATCGGTCTCAGGTCCAGTTGGAACTCGGAATCACGAGGCGTTTTGAGTTGGCTTTGTTTCAGGGATACTCGCCCAATGAGTTTATCCTGAACGGCGAGTACGGTCTGGTGCAACAGAAGCATTTTCTGTTGTCCACCGGGTTCGCCAACTATTCCAGCAGAGGAAGCAGCCCCCAGCCCTATTTGGAAGCGGGGTACTTGGAGGGCAACACCTACCTCATGGCCGGGGCCAGCTATGTGACCGTGCAGAACATGGGCGTGGCAGGCTCCGTCCGCAACAACCACCAGACACAGGCGGTGCTGGGGGCTGCCTATCGAGTCGTCCCACGGCTGCTGCTGCAAATGGACTATCAGGGCGGGTCGGGTAACTTCGCCACGGCGGGGTTCACCTACAATGTCACGCCGAACCTACAGCTCAACCCCTCGGTCTACTACGCAAACGCCCACGGACACGCGGCCTACGGATACGCGGTGCTGACCTACAACTTGGACGCCTTCCGGGGTCTGTCCGACCTGCGCTTCGGCTCCGGGCGTCACGGCGGTCCCAACCCTCCGGCGCAGGGCAGCGCCGTCAAGACGAACCCAGGGACAGAGCCATGACATTGACCGGCGACTGGTACCTGGAACGAAAGCCGCGCAAGGCCCACTGAAGTTCGTGCCGGCGGGTTGACTATTTCCAACCTTGCGTGGTATCATGTCCGCGTCATTTAACCTCAGTTAAACTAGGGATTAGGTATGGTAAAAGAACTCGCTACGTCAGCGTCCATGGAGAACTACCTGAAGGCCATCTATCATCTGAACTCCGAGGACACCGGCGCGACGGTCCAGAACATCGCCGCGCAGGTCGGCGTCAGCGCGCCCGGCGTGACCAAGATGCTTCAGCACCTGGCGCAGCATAGCCTGGTGGCGTATACCCCGTATCAGCCGGTTCACCTGACGCCGCTTGGCGAGAAGGTCGCGCTGGAGACGATCCGGCATCACCGATTGCTGGAGCTGTACCTGATGGAGACGCTCGGCTATGGCTGGGAGCAGGTGCATTCGGAGGCGGAGCGGCTGGAACACCACATCAGCGAGGACTTTGAGGCGGCCATCGAGCGCCTGCTCGGCGACCCGGCGTTCGACCCGCACGGGGACCCCATCCCAACGCGCGATGGGCGGCTGCCCCCGCCCGTCACGCAGTCCCTGTTGACGCAGCCGGACGGCGCTGAGTTGGTCGTGCGCCGCGTCACCGACGAGGACCCGGAACTGCTCCGTTATTTCGCGGCCCGGAACCTGCGCCCCGGCGTCCCGGTGCTGCTGCGGGACCGTGAGCCGTTCGGCGGCCCCCTGCGTCTTCAGGTCGCCGGCCGGGAGGAGCGCGTCAGCCCGGACGCCGCGCGGCACGTGTTTGTAGAAAGTTTGACGACTTGAGTACCCCGGAAGCCCCCGTGGAAGAATTGGTACGACCGGCCTCCGGCGGCTGGCGTCTTCCCGTGAAGGCCCCAAGCTTGCCGGAAGCCTTCCGCTCGATCCCGGTGCCGAAGGATGCGACGGCCTGGCGGCGCTTCCTGGCGTTCTTCGGGCCGGGCTATCTGATCGCCGTCGGCTACATGGACCCCGGCAACTGGGCCACTGACATCAGCGGCGGCTCGGTCTACAACTACAAGCTGCTGTCGGTCATCCTGATCGCCAACTTCACGGCCATCTTCCTTCAGGCGCTGGCGGCCAAACTGGGAATCGTGACCGGGCGCGATCTGGCCCAGGCCTGCCATGACGCCTACAGCAAGCCCGTCTCGATCTTCCTCTGGCTCTCGGCGGAGGTCGGCATCGTCGCCTGCGATGTGGCCGAGGTGATCGGGGCGGGAATCGCGCTCAACCTGCTGTTCCATATCCCGCTGCTGGTCGGCTGCTCGCTGACGGCGCTGGACGTGCTGGTGGTGCTGGCGCTGCAAGGCAAGGGATTCCGGTACGTCGAGGCGTTGGTGATCGCGCTAATCGGCACCATGATGGTGATCTTCACGCTGGAGATGGTCTACTCCCGCCCCGACTGGCTGCTCGCGCTCAAGGGATTCGTGCCCGGACCGCAGATCGTCAAGAACCCGGCGGAGCTTTACATCGCCCTGGGCATCCTCGGCGCGACCGTGATGCCGCACAACCTGTACCTGCACTCTTCCATCGTCCAGACCCGAAGATTCGGGCACGAGCCGAAGGAGATCGGCGGCGCGATCCGCGCCTCCTATGCCGACTCGACGGTCGCGCTGATGCTGGCGCTGTTCGTCAACGCCGCCATCCTCATTCTTGCCGCCGCCGTGTTCTACCGCACCGGCCACCACGAGGTCGGGGACATTCAGGGGGCGTACAAGATGCTGACCCCGCTGATGGGCGTCGGCATCGCCACGCCTCTGTTCGCTATCGCCCTGCTGGCGTCGGGCCAGAACTCCACGCTGACCGGGACCATGGCGGGCCAGATCATCCTGGAGGGCTTCACGCGCTTCAAGATACCGGCCTGGTCGCGGCGTCTGATCTCGCGGCTGCTGGCGATCATCCCGACGTTGCTCGTGGTCGGCCATTCCGGCATGGCCGGGACGGGCAAGCTGCTGGTCTTCAGCCAGGTGATTTTGTCATTGCAACTGTCGTTCGCCGTGGTCCCTCTGGTCCAGTTCACAAGTAACAGGCTCAAGATGGGGACGTTCGTGAACGGCTGGGCGACCAAAGCCATCGGCTGGTCCCAGGCCGTCCTCATCTTCGGCCTCAATTCCTACCTCGTCTACACCACGTTCGTTCATTGACCGCCGTTTGTGCCGCGCGGGCAGCGGGTAAATGTGGCTGAACGGGAGATTTTCTTATGGCTCAAGACAACAAGATTAAACACGCCTACGAACACACGGCCCAGATGGAGAAGAAGGAGCGCGCGGAGAACCAGGCCGAGGACGCCCTCAACAACGCCACCTTGCAGGCCGACCAGCACACGGGCCAGCAGGGCGTGATGTCCGGCGGCGGGGACGAACTGAACGCCGCCGACGTGAAGGATGCCTACGACACACTCCACCAGTCCGGCTGGCACAAGGACGAGATACGCCGCCTTCGGCTCGTCGCGCCCGGCACACGTCTTCAGCAGGGCGACGTGTACCTGGACCTGCGCAACACAGCGGCGGGCGAATTGGTCGCGCACGGCGAGGAGACCGTCGGCGCGGAACTGCTGGTCCCCAAGCGTGACACGGACTACGAGGTCTGGGACAAGCTCAAGGCGACGCGCTGAGCGTAGGCATCAACAAAACGAAGATCGCCCTCGGACCGCAGGAGCCACCAGCGGTCCGAGGGCGTTTCTGCGATTTTCAGGTATCCTTACCGGGCAAGCTCCGCCGCTGTTCTCTCACCGCAAGGAGACCATTTATGAAAAAGCCCTCAATTCTCGTGTGCGCCGCCCTGATGACCCTGACCGGCCTGCTCCTGCTGCCGCCGGTCTTCACGGCCCTGGCGGCCTCCGCCCCAACTGTCGGCCCCTTCGCGCCCTCGGACCTGACCATCGGGCGATCCCATCTCCTGTTTCGCGCGTTCGAACAGTATGTTCAGGACAACGATGATCAGCTGCCTCCTATGTCCAACGCGGTGGTGTTCGACGCCGCATTGCTGCCATACGTCCACGACCCATCAACGTTCGTCTCTGCTGATACAGGCAGGCTATTCCAGCCGAATGCGGCCATCAGCGGCTACCCTGTGACGCAGGTGAGGTCTTTGGACACGACGGAAGTGTTCAATGATGCCGCGCCTGGGCAGCCAACCATCATAACCTTTATGGACGGCCATGTTGAGCAGAATGGCATTCAGTCAGGAAACCCTGTGTTGGTCAGCATCAGCCGAGCGCAGGCGCTATCGCTTGGCGTTGAGCAATACGCACAGGACTACGATGAGACGTTGCCGCCGATGCAGACGACAAGCATTTTTGACACAGCCCTCTACCCCTATACCCGCAGTCACCTTGTCTTCACGGACAACCTCACAAACCAACCATTTGTGCCAAACCCCGCTTTGAGCGGCCTCAGTCTTGGCACCGTCTCCGGTGATCCGTCCACCATCCCGGTCTTTGCTTCAGCCCAGGTAGCAACGGACGGCTACAAGACTGTCGCTTACCTTGATGGTCATGTGACGCATGGGATTGTTACTCCGCCGACGCAATCACCGGATTCTGCAGATGTATCCAACCTGCACCAGTTGACACTTGCCATTCTGCTGTACGCGCAGGATCACGATGAATATCTTCCGTTTCTGCGAAGCGTCCCGGCACTCAGCGCGGCCCTACAGCCTTATCTTCGGACTCCTGCACGGTTTTGGGACCCGGAAACAGGACAGCCATATCTGATGAACGCGACCCTCAGCGGCGTCAGCCTGGCAAACATTGAGGAGCCTGCAGCGACTTGGGTCATTCAAGATAGTACGCCTCATTTGGACGGGAGCATTAACGCTGCGGAAGTTGATGGGCGTGTCACGACCACCTATGCGTTTATCCCCAACACGCTGGCCGTCGGACCGGACGACGTGACGCATCTGGTCTGGGCGAAGGCGGACGGCACAACGGCGTTCAACACCTTGTCAGCCACAGGTGTTGTGGAAGGGGCGGTCACTCACCCGTCGGTCGGCGGACGGGTGGCGGGCTATGCGGTCGCCCCGGATGAAACCCAGCGTCTGCTGCTCAATCTAGGGTCCGGGTCGGAGGTGTTGGAAGCGTTGAGCAGCACGGGGAGTATCCTCAACACCAGCGGCGACGGGCCGTATGACGGCTGGACGCCGGGGCCGCTGGCCGTCACGTCCACGGGGCTGACATTCCTGCCGTGGGATCGCTACGACGGTAGTTACGCCCTGCGCGTACTGTCCGCGTCCGGGCAGCCGCTCAATACGGGCTTTTTCACCCTCTCAGCCGCGTGGAAGGTGAGTGGCGCGGCGGCGGCACCGGACGGAACGGCGAGAGTCCTCATGGCCCAAGCGGACGGCGCAGTCGTCGAGAACGCGACGGCAGCGGGGCAGATCACTTCCCGGTATGTGTCCGTTAACGCGGGCTTTGTAGTCGTGGGCATTGCCGTGGGGCCGGATGGTCTCGTCCGACTTCTCTGGGCCACGCCAGACAACCAGGCGGAGCTTTGGACGCTGTCGGCATCGGGCGCTCTTCTGCGTAATGCCACTCTCTCCTCTGCATCGCGCTGGGCCCCAGTAGGCGTTTCCATCGGACCCGATGGAAACGCCCGCATCCTCTTCCGCAATGCTATTGGGAATGCCCGCATTTCCTTCGTATCCCCCACCGGCGTGACACTCGCCACGCTAGGGTATGCGCCCCCCGGCTGACCCCTTTGCGGACGTGATGGCTCTCACCCGCCTCCAGACCTTCTTACGGGACTGGAGGCGGGGCGTACCGCGTGATCATCTTCTGCGCGGCCTCGGCGACGGCGGCGCGCAGGGGGGCGGGTTCCAGCACCTCGGCCTGTGCGCCGAAGGACAGCACCCAATAGAGCATCTCCTCGTAGCCGGAGACCGTGACGCGGAAGATCAGGCTGCCGTCGGCCTGCTTCTCGATCTGCTGTGTCGGGTGCCAGTGCCCGCCCGCGATCCAGGGCGCGACGCTCGGATCGAAGCGCACGGCCACCACCGTCGGCTCCCCGCCCGCCTGCAACTGCCAGCCCTTTGCCAGCCACTCGTTCAGGTCAAAATCCGAGGGATAACGGAACCGCGCACCCGTGTCTACGCGCAGCCATTTGATACGGTCCAGCGCGAAGGTCCGTATGCCCTCACGCAAATGGCAGTAGCCGACGACGTACCAGGCCCCGATCTTGAAGGTCAGCCCGTAGGGGTCCACCCGCCGCCGCGTCGGCTCCTGCCGGGCGCGCGAGAAGTAGGTGATCTCGACGGGGTGATGCCGGACCGTCGCTTCTTGCAGTTCCTGGTAGACCTGCGTAGAAAAGTCCCGCACGACCGGCTGGCCGACGGCGACGCGCTGGTGGGCCTTCTTGATCTCGGTGGCGAGGCGACCCGGCAACGCCAGGTCAATCTTCCGCAGGGCCGAGGCGAGCGTGTCTTTATAAGCCGCCCCGGCCTGCCCCGCGAACGACGCGCCTGCCAGCCGCAGCGCCAGCGCCTCCGGTGGCGTGAACGAGGTCGGCAGGAACTTCATCTCGGCCAGCCCGAACTTGCCCCGCTTCCGTGTGATCTCCCCCCACTGCCGCAGCACGGCGATATCGCGCTCGATGGTCGCCCGTGATACCTCGAACTTCGCCTCTAAGTCGGCGGCATCCCACGTCCACGGCTCCCGCTCAATGAGCTGTAAGATTTGGATGAGGCGCGAAAATTGTTCTTCCAGGGTCATCGGGAGTATTCTACCACTTTATGCTGATGAAGAGCGGGAGCGTCCGGCGCAACGACGGGGTGTTGTTTGTTGGCCCACTTCATGTTACAATGTGACTCGAATGACCCGATGTCCCATTTGCCGCCGCCGGGCGATGAGGTGCCAGGGAGCGATAGGAGGCCAGGACGATGATCTACCACTGTGAGCGATGCGGGGCCGCGCTTCGACCCGCCGCTGATGCCTGCCCTGTGTGCGGCAAGCGGTTCCCAGATGCCATCCCCGCCGATGCCGATGTGCCTGACACCTCCGTGGACGGCCTTCTGAGTGGCAGGACAGCCCGCGGGCGGGACAGCGGCCCTCTGTATGCCTCTCCCTCGGTCGGCAACACGCCCGGAATGAGCGGCCGGCCCGGTGGTGGACGTGGCCCAATAGGGATCACAGTGGGCATATGCCTGGCCGCCGTCGCCGTGCTGACGCTGGCTGTCTGGGGCGCGAGTACGCTCTGGAGTCGCGGGCCGGGCGGGGACGCGGCTTATGTGCAGCACAACCTCGCCGGCAACGCGGACACCGAACGTGGCGATTACGCCGCCGCCGATGATGAGTACAGCCAGATGATCGCGCTCCGACCTCGCCGCGTGGACGGTTACCTGCTGCGGGCGATCACGGAGGATAAGGCTGGGCTTTACTCCCGCTCCATCGCCGACGACACGACAGCGCTCTCCCTCACCAATGATCCTATCGAGCGGGGTGACCTGCTCTACAATCGCGCCGAGGCGCAGGCCGGGCGGGGCGGCTGGCGGCAGGCGATTGCGGATTACTCCCAATCGTACCAACAGTATGCGCTGGACCATGCCCCCCAGGAAGTGGCGTCAATTCCCGACAGACAGGAGGACGCCGTGCGAGGACGCGCTGACGCCCGCTGGGAGTGCCATGACTACGCCGGGGCCATCGCCGACTGCACCGCGCTCATCGCCCACTCCCGTATTCGGCCCGATGACTACGGCATCCGGGCCAAGTGTGAGGCCGCCCTGAGCCGGAACATGGCGGCGCGGGCGGATTTTGCCCGCGCCCTCGCCGTGGACTCCACCTATATGCCGGGTTATGCGGGACTGGCGAACCTCGACGACAAGCTGCACCATGACGACATGGCCGTGACCGTCTACCGGCGGGCAACGCTTGCGAACCCCGACAGCGTTGACTGCTGGGGGAGCCTCGGCTGGTTTCAATATGAGGTGGGGCAAATTCCGGCGGCCATTGCGACCGACCGGCGGGCGCAGTCCCTCGACCCGAACCAGGCGTGGATCAATTACAACCTGGCGCTTTGCTATGCTGTGTCCGGCGATGGCGCGCGGGCGACCGCTGAATACGCATTCGCGCTGTCACGCGGGGCACAGGAGTCCCGCTCGGGAGCGTTGAGCGACCTCAAAGCCGCACTGGCCCATCAGCCGGGGTCGGCGACGCTGCGCCGTGCGCTGGCGCAAGTGGAGCGGGGTCCCGTGGCGGGGGCTGTCACGCCGCCCGCAATCACCCCGTTCGTGCCGCTGGCCCCGCCCGTCCCCAAGTCATTCGCGTCAATGCTTGCCCCAGATACATCCCTGAACGGCTATGCCGTGCGCGCTCCGGCTGGCTACACGCTCCAGCAGAGCCGTCAAACGTATTTGGACGGGTCCGGGACGACCGACCTCTGGCTCGGCCCGCAGCGCAGCGATGGCACAATGCCCAGTCTTCAGATCATCGTCAGCGAGGACGATGGGCGAATGTCCGAGGACTCGGACTCAGCGCAGGTGGAGCAGCAGTACCTGAATAACCTCAATGATAGCCACACGCAATTAACGTCGTCCACCATCACTCCCTGTATGATCGGCGGTCGCAGCTTCGTGCAGGCCAGTTGGTCCGGCGTTGGTCGGCGGACCGGCAAACCCTACGCCGGCGTCGTCTACATCTCGGTCACACCGGGTCAGTACATTGAGATCACGTCCCACGACGCCTCGCCGTACAGCCGGTCCACCCTCCCTCTGCTGACGGCGGCGGCTCTGACGTTCAGAAAGGTGTGAAGACGGTGTTGGACCGTAGGACGACGGAGTACCCTGTTAGTCACGGGCGGCGCGGCGGTAGCGGGAGATCATGAACAGCAGGCCGCCGACGATGGCCGCCCCGGTGACGACGAAGTAGGACAGGGTGATGGCCCCGGCGGGGTCCTGCTGGGAGAAGACGAGGGAGCCGACATCGTGCGTCTCGTTCACGGCGGTCAGGGCGGTGACGGCGTAGAAAGGGTTGACCCACAACGCCACCGGGTCCTGGTAGGTAAAGTCCGGGGACGCGGCGCGCAGGAAGTCGGGCAGCAGGGCGGCGACGATGGGTGTCCCGATGCACAGGGCGAGGGTCAGCGTCAGGGCCGTCACCGTGGCGCTGACGCTCTTGCGGACGAAGAACGAGCAGAGCAGGCCCAGCACCCCGTACCCGGCGGCGGTCAGGAGCAGGAAGAACAGGGTCAGGAAGAACGTCCCCGGCGTCAGCGCCCCCTTGACGGCGCAGGCGATCAGGAACGGCAGCAGGAGGACGATGGGCAGCACGGCCATGGTCAGGCGACCCAGCCACTTGCCCAGCAGCACCTGGGCGGCGCTCAGGCGCGTCGCGGTCAGCGCCTCCCACGTCTGCTGCTCGCGCTCCTGCGTGATCGCCGTGGACAGCAGGGCGGGGGAGATGACGACGATCAGCAGCACCAGGAACAGGACCAGGTATGACCAGAGATCGCGGGCGTCGTCGGTCTGGCCGAAGGCGATGGCGATCAGGCTTTTGACCGAGAACCAGGCGATGACCAGCAGCACCAGTCCGGTGACGACGGCCAGGGGCCGGTTGGCGCGCAGGTTCCGCAGGCGCAGCCGCGCCCGCAGTTCGCGGCCCAGCACGGGGTTGTCGGTGAGGATGCCCATAAGTCAGTGCAGCGGGACGTGGATGACGACGCAAGTAACGGCGTTCTGCGTGACCCTTTGGCCGTCCACGCGGACGGACGGCCCGGCCAGGCTGGGATCGTCGCAGAAGCCCACCAGGATGGCCTCGCCGGGCCGGGGCTGGAAGGCGACAGGCGGCTCGAATCTGCCGCCGAAGTAGTATCGCTCCTGGTCGGAGCCGCCCAAGCTGCCGACAAAGCTTTCCAGACCGGACTTCATGCGTTGCCGCACGTCGCCGCTCCCGGATGGCAGGTCCGTCGCATCGCCCATCGGCCCCCATACCGGCGGCACTCCGCTCGTGGTTGTCATAGGGAACAGGCCGGTGACGGTGACGGTCGCCCCCGACGGCAGATCGGCCAGGGGCTGCCAGGAGCCGTTCAGGAACAGGCGGCAGTCCGTCAGCCCGTGCGCCGTCCCGTTCGTCAGGGTCCCGGCGACCATGCCCGTGGTACGACTGTGCGCCAGCGTCGCCGTGAACGTCCCGCCCAGGTTCATCACCGTCTGCGTGTCGAAGGCGCGCATGGCCCACATATTGACTCCGGCATCCTGCACGGCAGCGGCCCCGCTGCCCTGCACAAATCGCGCCTGTCCCACCGGCTCCGGGTCGGCCTGCGGCGTATTGTAGGGGAAGCGCGCCGTCTGCGTCATCGGGTCGGAGACAGACGCTTCGGGGTCGGAGACGGTCAGATCATACGATGTGCGGCGGGGCGAGAACAGGCCGACGGCGGCATAGACCCCCGCCTCGCTCTGTCCAGCCGTCGTCTCGACGATGGCGGCGCGGTTGACGAACACGTTGTTGCCCTTGGCCGCGTCACCGACGCCGTAGGTGGTGGCGGCGAAGACGATCACCAGCGCGGGAATCGTCACCCACGACCATTCCTTCCGATCCAGCCGCTTAAGAATCAGATAGTTGAGGGGAACCAAGACCAACACATAGCCGATCAGGAACAGGCCGACAATGTTGGCCCCCGGCGCGTCCAGGGACGGCGCGCGCAGGACGGCGTCCGGCATCTGCCCGCCGCCGCTGTAGAAGTACCGGTTGTTCGCTTCCTGCGCCACGGCCACGCCCAGCAGGGACGACGTACCGCCCAAAATCAGTCCCCAGGGCGCGTGTGGTGTCTGCGTCGGGTCCGTGGCAAGGAGCGTGACTTCGCCTGCGCCGTAAGGTCCGGTCACGATGGAAGGCCGGGTTCCGGTCGCGCTGACGACGCGGACGCCGGGCAGCGGCTTCGGCGTCAGGAGCAAGGCTCCTCCCACGGAGTTGAGCGGGGAGGGGGCGATGGCGGCGGGGAGGAGGCCGTCATAGAACGGATCGTCGTAGGGAGTCGTCGTCGGGCCGCCGCAGACGACCAGATGGCCCCCAGAGGCGACCCAGGCTTTCAGGGCGTCCGTCTGCGCCTCCGTCAAGGCGTCCAGCGGCGCGTCGGCCCGCAGCAGCACGGCATCCACGCCGTCATAGCCACTGGGCCGGTCCGGCAGGTCATCGGGCGTCGCCGCCGCCGCTTGCGCGGTGGCAAAGTTTGTCCCCGGTTGAACCAGTGAACCGCCGGGGCCGATCAAAACGGACTTCGCGCTTGTCACCCCGCCCGCCGTGTGCATCAGCCCCCACTGCTGCCCCGTCAAACGGGTGATGGCCGCCGGGTCCGCGCTCAGGCCGACCAGCAGCAGATCGCCTGGGGAGACAGGGACGCCGCTGAAGGCGTTCCGGGACCCACCGGACTGCGATGTGATCTGGGCCTGTGTCGCCCCGTCGCCGCGCGCCTCGCCGTCCACCCAGGCCGCGCTGACGTTCTGGCTGCCGGGGTCCAGGCCGCGTTCGCAGACCTGGACGTACTGGGTCGTCGGGCCGGGGGCGATGGCGACGGGGCGGGCGAACACGGCACCGCCGGACGCGCCCCCAGCGTCCGCCTGCGTGATCTGCACCTGCCCGGACAGCGTCTCCGGGGTCGTGTTGACGACGGCGACGGTGATGGGGACCCATCCGCCGGGCCGATAGCGCCCGCCGATCCCGACCTCGGCGCTCAGACGCGGCCCGCCCTGCGCGTGCGCGGCGGGCAGAGCGGGCAGGACCGCCAGCGCGCCGAACACGAAGGCGAAGGTGATTGGTCGTCGGCGCATCGTTGGCCCTGTTTGCGGGGCGTCGGGGCAGTGGAATGCCCGTCTTGAAGGGCGTCCTTCGGACGAGGAGCGAAACCTGCGTGGGCCGGGCTTCGTCCGAAGGACGCTTCCTAGCCGGGGCGATCCTCCGCCCGGTGGTCTCAGCGCCCCGCCTCGGCGGCCTCCAGCTCCGACTCCGGGATGTCGAAGTTGGCGAAGACGGTCTGCACGTCGTCATGGTCTTCCAGTTGGTCCATCAGGCGCAGTACCTGGCCCGCCTCCTTGCCGGCGATGGCCACGGTGGTCATGGGAATCATGGTCTGCTCGGCGGACGCATATTTGATCTTCGCGGCCTCCAGCGCCTGCTGCACGGCGGCCAGGTCGCCGGTGTCCGTCGTGATCTCAAAGCCGCCGTCCTCGGTCGGCTGGACATCCTCGGCCCCGCCCTCGATGGCCGCCTCCGTGACGGCCTCCTCGGTGGAGACGTCCGGGTCCACGACGATGACGCCCTTCGGCGTGAACAGGTAGGAGACGCTGCCCGACTCGGCCAGCCGCCCGCCGTTCTTGTTGAAGTACGAGCGGATGTCGGAGACGGTCCGCTGTTTGTTGTCGGTCAGGCAGTCTACTAAAATGGCGACGCCGCCGGGGCCGTAACCCTCATAGGTCAGCGTCTCATAGTTCGCGCCGTCGTCGCCGCCCGCGCCGCGCGCGATGGCGCGCTTGATGTTGTCCTGGGGCATGGACGCCTCACGCGCCCGCTGCACGGCGGCCCGCAGCGTGATGTTGGAGTCCGAGTTGCCCCCGCCATTCTTGGCTGCCACGATGATGTCGCGGGCGAGGCGCGTGAAGAGCTTGCCGCGCTGGGCGTCCAGCTTGCCCTTGGTGTGCTTGATGCTGTGCCACTTGCTGTGTCCTGACATGATGTTTGTTTTAATCCTCACCAGCGTCCCCGCCGATGCTGTCCTGTAGAATCTCTCTTTGATTATACAGAGTGCAAGGGGGCGGCGTCAAGACGGCCCGGCCCTGAGAGTTCAGGGCCGGGCCGATGTATCGTAAAAAACTATTGGTATGTTAGCGAGCAGACGGAACAAAACCGGGAAATTTTGCGTTTCGACTCTTGAGAACAATTGTGATGCCCTGTGCATCCGCCGCACGGAACTTTTAAGGTTCCGTGCGTTTTTTTCGTGTCATGCTTGTTCCCGGCGCAGCCGCCGCCTGCATCTCCATTTTACCAGACTTTCGCCAAAACGTCACGGCATATTTTCCTGCGTCTCCACGACCTGCGCCGGAACCAGTGGTGTGCCGTCGGGAAGCTCGGTGACGATGTGCGTGTGCGTTCGGGACGGCAGCGGATCGCCGACGGGCGGCGGGGCCAGTTCGCCCGCGCGTATGGCTTCGGCGGCGGTCATGGGAACCGGCACGGGCTGCTGTATTTCTGTCGCCAGGGCCGGGTCGCGGGCGACGGCCTGCGCGACACCCGCGCCGGCCGTGGTCTGGTCCATGTCCACCCCGGCGGCGTTGTATTTCAGCAGCAACTGCTTGATGTCGTCGTAGCCGTCCGAGTCAATGATGGCCGTGACCAGGTAGTCCCCCTCGCTGATCCGGTCGGCGAAGTGCGAAGCGGCGTGTTCGGGCATTCCCATGTCGCGCAGGTAGCCGACGACGCCGCCCACGGTCGCGCCCGCCGCCGTGGTCCCGGCGGCGACACCCAGCGCGGAGGCCAGCATGCCGCCCGCCAGGATCGGGCCGACGCCGGGAACGAACAGCGCGGCGGCGGCGGCGGCCAGGCCCGCGATCAGGCCCACCCCCGCGCCGACGGCGGCCCCGGCGGCGGCGTCCTCCGGCGTCGTGGTCGTGATGCCGCCCTTGCCGACCGCCTCCACGTTCTGCGGCGTGTCCACGGCGGACATTGGAACGACCGTGCCCGCGAGCGCGGGCGGCGGCAGCGTGCCGGGCTGCGACTCGTAAGCGGCCGTCGGCTCGCCCTGCCGCACGTCCTGGCCGTCCGTCACCCGAGTGAAGCCGGTTCGGACCCGGCCTGCCTCGTCGGCCTCCGCCGCCTGCCGAGCCGCGACTCCGATCTGGTCCCTGGGAACCCCCCGATCCGCCAGCGCCCCGATGGCCCGCTCGGCGTCCGCCACGGTCTGAAAGAGCGCATAAATTCGCTGTGCCGCCATGTGTTTTGCCTCCCTTAATGCACAGAAAGCGTACCCGCTTCTTGGCATACGCAAACGGGCCGTTTAGCCGGACCCGTCTCCGACGCATAATCTTTCATGAGTATCACTGAAGAGTTGGGACAGAGCGAGCGCATCGCCCTCTATGAGATCGCGGACGACGAACTCGCCATCGGCAGCACCCTGGGCGGGCCGAAGGCGGCCTGCATCATCAAGGCCACCGGAGCTATCCAACTGGTCTATTCCAGCGACATCGGCCAGGTCCTGTTCGGGACCATGACCCTGCGCCACTATGACGGGGCGACGGGGATGCACCTCGTCGCCGACCGGACCGGAACGTTCGTCATCCACCCGGCGCACCAGGAACACCGTTTCGCTCTCTCTAACGGCGTGCGTGTCTCCGACACGGTGTTCGTCCTCAGCGGCGAGGCGGAAGGCGGCGAGCGCGCGGACCCACCGGCGGTCTACCGGGCGGTCGAGATGCGCAACGACAGTGCGGACGCCGTCGAGATCAAGACGCTCGCCTTCGCCGACCTGCGCGGCCAGACCGGGCATGATGTGGTCGCCGAGTACGACACCGGCCTCCACACGCTGATCGCCTGGAACGCCTCCCAGCCGGATTGGGTGCGCCTCTTCGGCTGCTCGGAAAAGCCGGAGGGCGTCGAGACGACGCTGGACTACGGCAAGGCCGTCTCGGACGTCCTGCCCGGCGGATTGTCGGGCAGGACAGACGCCCCCACCGACCCGCTGGGCGTCTTCCAGCACACGCACACACTCGCGCCGGGGGAGACGTGCCGGTTCCATTACCTGATGTCGTTTGGGCTGGGGAAGAAGGAAGCGCGGCACAACTACCGCCTCTGCCCGACCGCCGCCGAGGCGCTGGCGCGGACCACGGCCCACTACCATGAGGTCCTGGGACGCTCCATCGTGCTGACGCCGAACCCGCAGGTCAACCAGGGTGTGCTGTGGGCGAAGGCCAACATGCTGCGCGTGATGGCGAAGTCCCCGACCGGCTGGTGCTTCGTCAATGACCCGACCCGCTCCAACAACAGCGTGGGCCGCGACACGGCCTGGTTCGCCTACGGCGGGGCCTACATCGCCCCGGAGTTCGTCCGGCAGTCTCTGCTCGCCTACGTTCACAACCAGGAGTCGAACGGCAAGGTCGTCGAGTATTATGACATCCGCACCGGCGTGACCGCCGACTACAAGCTGAACATCAACGACGACACGCCCCTGCTGATTCTGGCCCTCTGGCACCACTATAATACGACCGGCGACCGGGGGTTCTTGGAGGAAGTCTACGCGGCGGCGGTGAAGGCCGCGCAGTGCATCCTGGCCGAGCGCAACGATCAGGGCCTGGTCTGGTGTACGGCCACCGGCACGTCCGACTGGGGCATCGTCGGCTGGCGCAACGTCATCGAGAACTACCGGTTGTCCGGCGCGACCACCGAAGTCAACTCCGAGTGCTACGCCGCCTTGAAGACCGTCTCACACATGGCGCGGGTTCTGGGAAAGCATGAGGACAGCGCGAACTATATGGGGGAGGCCGAGGCGCTGAGAACGGCCATCAACACGCACCTGAAGAATCCCCAGAACGGGCTGTACTATCTGAACATTGACGTGGACGGCTACCCGCGCTCGGATGTCACCTCCGACCTGGTGTTCCCAGTCATGTTCGGCGTGGCCGACGAAGACACCTCGGCGCGCATCGTCAGCCGCCTGAGCGACAAGGACTTCTGGACCGTGGCCGGGATGAGAACCACGCCGCGCGACGCGCCCAACTACTCGCCGAAGGCCGGGTGGGGCCTGCTGGGCGGCGTCTGGGTCGGCTGCTCGTTCTGGTACGCCTTCGCGGCGGCGCGCTACAACTCGGAGTTCATGGACCACGCCCTCTCGGCCTCGTTCCGCAACTTCTCCATGGACCCCCGGCGCAACAACACCGTTCCGGGCCAGTTCTCCGAATGGCTGCACGGTGAGACGGGGACCAACGAGGGCATGATGCTCTCGCCCTGGGACCCGCCCCGCTACCTGTGGGCGGCCGTGGAGGGCGCGGCGGGTCTGGAACCCTCTGACGACGCCGTCTCCCTGCACCCCCGCCTGGCCCCGGACTGGAAGTGGCTGGGTGTGCGCAATTTGCTGTACCGAGGCCGTCGCCTGACCTGGTTCGTCGTCCGCGCGCCGGAGTTGCAGCTTTACACGAACTTTCATCCCCAGCAGTCGGACCCATACCAAGCCTATGACGAGGACATCACTCTGAATGTCCGGGCCGGGCTGGACTCCATCTGCGTGGTCGGCCTGCGCCGGCAGGACTCCCTGCTCGTTTTGGTCGGCAACACGGCGGGCGAGACCGTGAACACGTCCATCCGCCTGGACCTGCCTCTGACGGGTTCCTACCGGGTGCGCGTCTACGAAAGCCTGCTGGGCCGCTGGGACGACCACGGCGTCATCCCCGCCGCCACCCTCCAGCGGGGCCGCGTCCTCCAGATCGAGCGCCGCGGCTTCAGCCTGCTGGAAGTCCGACAGGAGTCTTGAGGCCATGCAAAAACCGGTCGGCGGCGCGCAATGAGAACGCCATGATGGTCAGGGCCGGGTTCACGCTGAGTGAAGAAGGGAACACGGAGCCGTCCACGACGTACAGGTTCGGCATCCCATGCACCCGCCCGTCGGCGCTGACCACCGAGGTCGTTGGGTCGGACCCCATGCGGCAGGTCCCCAGCGTGTGCGGATTGCGCGGGAAGGCCCACAGGTCCCGCCCGCCCGCCGCCTCCCAGATGGCCCGCATCAGCGCCTCAGCGTGGGCGTTGATTTTCTTCTCGTTCTCGTGGCTGCTGAACACGATGCGCGGCTTGGGCAGGCCGCGCGCATCTTTCTCTTTCGACAGTTCCAAAAAGTTCTCGTCGGACGGCAGGCACTCGCCGCAGATGTTGATGCCCGCCGTGTGCGGGTAGTCGCGCATTCGCCGGCGCATCCGCTCGCCCCACTCGCGTGCGCCGCGCGCCACCTGCGTGGCGTAGGTGACGGGCATGACGCCGAGGCTTTGCACTAGGTAGCCCCCGGCGAAGTCGGCGTCCTTTGGGCGGTGCGTGTCCTCGGAGATCAGGCCGCCGGGGATGCCCTTCCAGGGATGCGTCTCTTCCTCGAATCGCCCCCAGCCTTGGATACCCGTGTGGGCGAGGAAGTTGCGCCCGACCTGGCCGCTGTCACTTGCAAGCCCATTCCAAAGCAGCAGGCGCGGCGTCTCCACAGCACCGGCGCACAGAAACACGGCGCGGCACTTTTGGCGACGCTCCCGGCCCTCGTGCGTATAGATCACGCCGGTGATGCAGCCCGCTCTGTCCGTCTCGAAGTGGGTGACGAAGCATTGGGGGCGAATCTCGGCCCCGGCGGCCAGGGCGGCGGGCAGGTAGGTCACGTCCATGCTCGCCTTCGCGCCGACGCTGCACCCGGCCTGGCAGAAACCACGGTTGGTGCAGGCACTGCGCCAGCCCACGCCGGGCTGGAAGTATGGAGCCGAGAGGGCGGCATTGGGCGCGGGCGAGGTTCGGATGCCGAGCGCCGCGCAGCCACGCTGCATGAGCCGGGCGGGGGCGTTCAGCGGCAGCGGCGCGAGCGGGTAGGGGGTCCGGGCCGGGTCCCAGGGGTAGGGCGACGGGCCGGAGACGCCCAGGAACCGCTCCACCTCATCGTAGTAGGGCGCGAGGTCGTCATAGCACAGCGGCCAGTCCATTCCAACACCGAAGTCCGTGTGCAGGCGAAAATCGTCCGGGTGGGCGCGCGGCGTGTAGGCCGTGTAGTGCAGGGTTGAGCCGCCGACGCCGATGCCGGAATTGTTCGCGCCGAACGCCAGAGGGTCTTGGCCGCCGCTCAGGCGCTCGTCCCGCCAGAACAGTTTTTCTTGCTCCCGCTCGTCCGTGGCGAAATCACGCGCCGGGTCCCAGCACCGTCCGGCCTCCAGGGCAACGACTTTGAGGCCCGCCGTCGCCAGCCGTGCCAGCAGCGGCGACCCGCCCGCGCCCGTGCCGACGATCACGGCATCCACATCTTCTTCCGGCGCGTAGGCGCGCATCGTTACCACGGGAATGGCGGGCGCGGACGCCGGGACGACAGGGGGCAGGGGAGCAAGGACGGGAATCCGGCGGGGAGCGGGCTCCCAGCCCTCACGCTCGTTCAGGCCGAGGCGCGTCCAGCCGCGCCCGTCGGCCAGGGCGAGCGAGCCGATCTCCTGAATCTGCACCTGCGGATCGCTGTAGTAGTACCCGGTCAGTTCCGCCAGCATGTCCTCGAAGAACCGAAACTCCCCCGGCTCCCGACTTGACTGTGCCCGCGCCAGCGCCTCGTCCTGACGCCCGGCGTCCAGGGCCGCGAAGTCCGGACCCAGGGCGCGCAGGCCCCCGCGCATCGCCTCACCGTCCGGCGGCAGCGACTCATAGCGCCAGCCGTCACCGCCGCCCTCAGCAAGCCGCGCGTCAAGCGCGTCAAGCGCCTGAGAGATGACGGCGGGCTGCCCTTGCGGGAAGAATCGCTCGGCCACGGCGCGCAATGTTCCACGCTCCTGCTCGGTAAAAAAGGAGGAGCCCGATGTGCCTTTGCCCGCCCTCGCTTCCAAAGCAGCACGGGTCGGCTCCGTCACTGCATCGGAGGACAGAAAATCATTGATCGCTTGGCGTGGGTCTTCGTTCACGGGCGGAACCTCGCACTCCTTTACCCAAAAATCCCCTGAGCGTCAGTGTTGACATGAGTGACCCGCTTTGCTATCATGGGGCATGACAAATGATAAGATGAGTTTGTGGTACGACCGGCCCGCTCGGGAATGGACGGAGGCGCTGCCCGTCGGCAACGGTAGGTTGGGCGCGATGGTCTTCGGGGGCGTCGAGACCGAGAGGCTCCAGCTCAACGAGACCAGCCTGTGGTCCGGCCACCCCAGGGACGGCAACAACCCCGAAGCCCTCGCGGCGCTTCCCCTCATCCGGGAGGCCGTGCTGTCGGGACGCTATTCGGAGGCGGATGCCCTCAGCCGAAGGCTGCAAGGCGGCTTCACGGAATCCTATCTGCCGCTGGGCGATCTGTATCTGGATTTCGACGACGAAGGAGTCGTCACACAGTATCGGCGCGAATTGGACTTGACCCGCGCCGTCGCCGAGACACAATACCAACGAGCCGGAGCGAACCACACCCGCGCTGTCTACGCCAGTGCGCCCGACGGGGTGATCGTGGTGCGCTTGTCGTGTGATGCCCCCGGCAGTCTGACGTTCCGTGCCCGCTTCGGCAGCCGCCTTCGCCATACAACTCACGCCGAGGGGGCCGATGCTCTGGTCCTGCAAGGCCGCGCCCCCAGCCACGTCGTGCCGAGCTACCTCGGTGATGACCCCCAGGCCATCACCTACGATGAGGCACACCCCGGCATGGGGTTTGAGGCGCGGCTTAAAGTTCTGGCGGAGGGCGGGATGGTGTCCGCCGACGGCGAGGGCCTGCGTGTCCGAGGCGCGGACGCCGTTACCCTGCTGATTGCCGCCGCGACAGGCTACCGTGGCTTTGACGTGCCGCCCGCACAGACCGCCGATGCGTCCCCGGCGCCGGCCCTGGCTCGCCTCAAGCCCTACGATCGGCTCCTGTCAGATCATGAGTGTGACTACCAAGCGCTTTTCGGGCGCGTGTCGCTCGACCTCGGCCCGGCCACGACGGCGCATCTGCCGACGGATGAGCGGGTCCGGCGCTTCGGGGACAGCGACGACCCACAACTGGCGGCGCTGCTGTTCCAGTACGGGCGCTACCTGCTGATCGCCTCGTCCCGCCCCGGCGGCCTGCCCGCCAATTTGCAGGGCATCTGGAACGACGAACTGCGGGCCCCGTGGAGTTCCAACTACACCATTAACATCAACACGCAGATGAACTACTGGCCCGCTGAGGTGACGAACATCGCCGAGTGCTTTGTCCCAGTGTCGGACTGGATGCGCGGGCTGGCGGTCAAGGGCCACAAGACGGCGGAGGTCGTCTACGGCGCGGGCGGCTGGTGCGCCCATCACAACTCGGACCCGTGGGCACAAAGCTGGCCCGTAGGCGACGGCCACGGCGACCCCGTGTGGGCAAACTGGCCGATGGGAGGGGCCTGGCTCTGTAACAACCTGTGGGACCATTATGCCTTCAGCAGTGATCGGGCGGTGCTGAGGGAGACGGTCTACCCATTGCTGAAAGGCGCGGCCAAGTTCTGCCGTGACTTCTTGGTGAATGACGGGCACGGGCATCTCGTCACCGTTCCCTCCACGTCGCCGGAACACAAGTTCCACACGCCGGAAAGCCCTCTGGCCGCCGTGGGCATGGCGACGACGATGGATATGATGGTCATTCACGACCTGTTCACGCACTGCATCGAGGCGTCGGGCGTGCTGGGAGAAGACACCGAGTTCGCCGCCGATCTCAACGGCGCGCGGGCGCGGCTTCTGCCGGCTCCCATTAACGCCGAGGGACTGCTGCAGGAGTGGTCCCAGGACTTCGCGCCGGAGGACGTGCATCACCGGCACGTCTCGTTCCTGTTCGGGTTACATCCCGGCAGCCAAATCACCGACTGGGGGACGCCGGAACTGTTCGCGGCGGCGCGCAAGGCCCTGGAGAGGCGCGGCGACGCGGGAACCGGCTGGTCCCTAGCCTGGAAGCTGAACTTCTGGGCGCGCCTGCGCGATGGCGACCGTGCGTACCCGCTTGTCCGTCGTCTTCTGACTCCGGCGGGCGGGGCGGATTACGGCTACCACGGCGAGGGGGCGGGCGTTTACGCGAACCTCTTCGATGCCCACCCGCCGTTCCAGATTGACGGCAACTTCGGGTACACGGCGGGTGTCGCCGAGATGCTGCTGCAAAGCCATGCCGGTTCCTTGGACCTGCTCCCGGCCCTGCCGTCCGTCTGGCCGACGGGGCGGGTGACGGGCCTGCGGGCGCGCGGCGGCTTTGTGGTGGATATCGCTTGGGAAGACGGTGCGCTGCGGGAGGCGACGATCACGGCCACGGTCGGCGGCCCGTGCCGCGTTCGTTCCGCACGGCCCATCAGCGTGGAGGACGTCATGGTCACGGTGACGCAGGAGGGCCTTGTGGAGTTCCCGGCGCGGGACGGAGGGAGGTATCGAATCGCGCTGGTCACGCGGGGGTAAAAATCCGCCCCGCAAGCGGGGGGGCATTCAGGACTCCTCGTCGGGGTCCGGGAACAGGGCCGGGTGGCTCAGGGAGCCGCCTGACGACGGGCGGCTGCGGTGACGGGCGATGTAGCGGCGGATCACATCCGCCGTCACGCCGTCTCCCACCGTCCGGGCGAAGTAGCCATCGCTCCAGAACTCGCCGCCCCAGAGCTGCTTCCTGACCTGGGGGAACTCGGCGAAGACGGCGCGGGCCGAGAGGCTCTTGAAGCGCGTGACCACCTGCGCGATGGACAGGCGCGGCGGGAAGGCGCAGAAGACATGGACATGATCAATGGCGACCTCCATCTCCTCGATCTCGATGTCGTAGGCGGCCGCGATCTGGGACAGCAGGCCGCGCATGCGGGAGGCGATGACGCCCTGGAGGATCGCCTTGCGATACTTGGGGCACCAGACCAGGTGGTACTGACAGTCGTACACGGCGTGGGCCGAGCGTCGGAAGGCCATGGTTTGAGTCTGAGTAACCGTCAGTTTTTTCACTTGTAGGCGGCCATTTCACACCGGAGTGGCAGCCCGCACGCCAGGAGTTTCTGCAAAAAACGCCAGCCGATCTGAAAATAGCTCAACTGCCGCACCTTGTGCCGGTCTACCTGACGCCGCAGGCCCCGCTTGCTGACCCAGACGCCCGCGTTCATCAGCCAGACATGCGCCAGGCACACGCACAGCAGCAGGCGGGAGACGCGCTCCGGGTCGTGCAAGTGGGTCGTTTCCAGCCGGAGGCCGAACTCCTTCAGGTCCCGGAACATCTCCTCAATGTGGAACCGGGTGGCGTAGGCCGCCAGCACATGATGATCCGCAGGCAGATCGCTCAGGATGTACCACGGCTCGTCGTCCTTGTTGTCCCGGCTCCAGCCGCAGCAGAGGCTCAGGGCTTGTTCCGGCAGGGGGGCCAATCGGATGCCCGCCACAAACAGCCTCCCGCCCGGCGACAGCGGCAGCGAGGCGATCTGCCGCCTTTTGCCATGGGTCTGAGTAAACCAGCGGCTCCTCTTGAGCCGCAGGCAGAAGTGCCATCGGTGGTTTAGGCACCAGCGCGTCATCTCCACGCTGCCGTACTCGCGGTCCGCCAGCAGCGTCACGGCCACGCCCGGCGGTACGAGCGCCGAAACGTCGTCCAGCAGTGCCTTCTGCTCACTGAACGCGCTGCATCCCATAGCGGGAAGCATCCGCCACAGCAGCGGCAGAGCGCGCCCTCGATAGGCGACGGCGACGAACAGGACAGGGAACCTGCCGCCCAGATCAGTGGCGTCCAGGATCAGGCGCACGGGGCCGCCGGTGAAGCACGAGAGCAGGAAGCTGGCGACCGGCTGGTAGAGTTTAGTCGGCCGAATGGCCGCGTTCATCAGCAGGCGCCGGAGCCGCTGCGTGAGACTGGCCGCGCCGGTGAGCAGGGGCAGCTTGGCAGCGATGCGCGGCAGCTGGCAGTTCGCGGCGGCGAACAGGCCGAAGGTGAGCAGGCTCAGGTTGGTAAGTTGCGGCTTGGACACGTTCTTGAGCATGGTGCAGAGGCGTTCACGGACGGCAGAAACGGTATAATAGGCTTGGCAGGCGGTAGGCATAAGGGTCTCCTAAACTGGTTGGTGGTACTTCCATGTTACCCGAAGCCTCAGATGCCTACCGCACTGCCTTATAATTTACAAAAACTGACGGTTACTCAGGGTTTGAGTATAGCATTTATGCCGCGTGGCGGGGTTTTCCCCTGGATGCGCGGGGCACTCTCCCCGCCGCGAGCAGCGGGGGGTCAACGCTTCGCGGTCAACGCTTCGCGCTGAACCCCCGCGCTTCCAAACGCAAATCCCCGCCTGCGCGGGCAGAGGATTGGACACTTTGCCCGCGCAGGCGGGGATTTGCCCTGCGAAGCCCAGGGGTTCAGCCCTGGGAACCGTGTCTCACGCGGCGTGCTGGAACAATGGCTGCTCGCGCCCCGCCCAACTTCGGACCTGCGCCAACTCGTCGGTGTCCAACGGCACGAAGTTCTCCGCGATATTGAGGGCCAGACGGAACAGAAGAATGTCGCCGGGCGGGAGCGCCGCCGTGATTGGCAGGCCGAGCGTGTAGCGCAGGGCGAGGGAGGCGTCGGCGCGGTCGGCCAGCGGCTCGTACCACGCCTTCGGATACTCGGCGCGGTGCGGGTCGCCATCGCGCCAGGGGCCCCGCGCCATGCCCTTCAACGCCAGGCGGGCCACGCCGCGTGCATGCGCTGCCTCCAGGACCTGCGGCCCGAAGCCGCCCTGCTCATAGGTCACGAAGTTGAACGGGAACAGGATGCTGTCGAACTCGAACTGACCCATGGCCGCCAGTGCGGCCTCGACGCTGTGGGCGCTGAAGCCCAGGTGTCGTACCTTGCCCTCAGCGCGCGCCCGCACTAACGTCTCCATCGCGCCGCCGGGGCCGAACGCCTGGGCCACGTCGTCTTCCGTCGTGATGGCATGGAGTTGATAAAGATCAAAGTGGTCCGTCCGCAGCCGACGCAGTGACTGCTCCAGCTCCTCCCGCGCCCCGGCGGCGTCGCGGCGGCCCGTCTTGCAGGCCAGAAAGACGTCCTCCCGATAGGGCGCGAGGGCCGGTCCCAGCCGCTCCTCGGCGTTGCCGTAAGAGGGCGCAACGTCAAAATAGTTGACGCCCGCATCCCGCGCCTCGCCGACGTAGGCGCCCGCCTCGGTGGGCGTCACGTCCATGACGATGATGCCGCCGAAGCCGATGATGCTGAGTTCATGGCCGGTCCGGCCGAAAGGTCGTGTGTGCATAATTGTCCTTGCTTTATACCGGCGTCGGGGCGATGCCCGCGAGTGTCTGTGCCTCGCGCACCTGCTTGATGCCGTCCTGCACGAAACTCAGCACGGCGGTCAGGGCGACCACCATGAGCAGGAGCTGAACCGGCAGGAACACGATGTCCGGCAGACGGTCCAGGCCGGGGAAGAGTCCGGCGTCCCAGACCGTGTGCAAACCGACGGCCAGCAGGAAGACGCGCACGAAGCGCCAGTCCTGAATCATGCTCCAGCGGAAGGGCTGGTCGCCTTTGACTTTCCAGAGGGCCGCGCCCTCCAGAGCGGCCCAGGCGACGTGGCCGCCGGGGGCCAGGACGCCGCGCAGCAGCACACTGGAGGAGACGGCGTGCGCGGCCGTGGCGATGTCGTTGCCCGGCGCGTTCAGGAACGTATCAAAGGCGTACCCGGCGGACTCGAACCCCGCGAAGCCCACGCCGACCGCCCCGCCGAGCAGCAGGCCATTCAGCGTCCACGGGTAGCGGCGGTTGTTGACGAACAGAATCAGTGCCGCCGTCTTGCCCGTTTCCTCGATGATGCCCGGCATCAGCCCGCCCAGGAAGTCGAACGCCTTGAACCAGTCGTACCCAAAAAGGGACACGATCAGCGACATCATGCCCCCTACCAGCACCATCTTGAAGACCTGGTAGATGGAGACGTTCCGGGGCACGTTCATCTCGAAATAGAACAGCAGAACGGAGATCGGGATGGCGAACGAGCCGATCACCATGAGCGAGGGCAGAATCTTCTCGTTATTGAATTCGCTGACGCCGAAGGCGCAGGCCGCGTAGAGGGCGATCAGCAGGAGGAACACTTTGAAGAAGACCCACGGCTTGGGCCACACGGCCACGATCTCATTGAGTGTGGGCGTGGTCAGGCGCGTCCCCGTGATGAAATACTCCTCGATCTCCTCGTCGGAGTGCTTGTCGCGCAGGGACGAGAACATCTCCGCCGGGCGGAAGCCGTCCAGGCCGCCGATGCCCGTCGCCGCGCCGACGTGCGTGTTGATCTGGCCGAAAAGGTTTGCGGCGGCCTGGCCCGCATTGAAGGCGGGAGCAGCCCGGACCTGGGCCTGCTCCACCTGCCAGTACGAGTTGCCCAGGCGCAGCTGCTGGCCCGGCAGCAGTGTCCCGCTGTCCATGTCCATCCCGTTCACGGACAGCGGGGCCGGGGCGCGCTTGCGGAACTGCAAGATGCCGTTGGTGAAGATCAGCCCGGCATGATCCGGCGCGACGTCCGGGTCCGCGCTGGCGAGTCCCGAACCCGGCGCGCGGCCCACCGTCATCTCCTGCCCACCGACCGTCAGCCGCCGCCCCAGGTCTGGCCCGGCGATGCAGACCAGCGTGATAGCAGCGGGTGAGGGTGGGGGATATTGGGGCGGAGGGGCCGGGGGCGGGGCGGTGCCGTTCAGCGGGACGCCGCAGCGAGCGCAGACGGCGTATCCGGGCGGGGAGACAAAAGAACAGGCGGGACAGGGCATGGGTGGGCGATCCTGGTGAGTGTTGCCGACCATTGTACCACACGGGTCAGGTCTCTGCGCTCACTTGCTGTCTGGGCCGCCCTGCGCCTGACGAGCGACGACGGCGGCGCGCAAGGCATCCAAAGTCGCCAGAGCGGCGTCATAGTGTCCACCATCCAGTTCCGACCGGAGTTGATCCAGAGACGGCGCGAACGGCGACGCAGTGGGCAACGGGTTGGGAGGGGCGGGTGAGGGTGGGGCGAACGTCGGCAGCGGCGGGGACGTGGGGACGCCTGCGGTCTGTTCAAGCAGGTAGGCCAGTAGGTGCGCCCGCTTGTCGGCGTCGTGCCGCTCCCGGCTGACCTGAAAGATGCGGCCCTCAAACGCACTCGTCTCCACGACGATCACGGCCACGCCGGTGCTGTGCGTGTCTGTGACTTTTACGCCAAACAGGCCGATGGCCGTAGGCGCGTCCGTCTGGATCAGGGCGGGCGTGTCTGACCGTATAGGCATCGGGTACATATGGCTGTCTCTGCTCTGCCAGCCGTTAATCAGCGACGCGGCCTGGGCCATCACAGCCTCGTCCTGGCCGATGGGCACAGTGAACGCGGTCGGGGCCTGCGCGGACGCCGCCCAGGGCGTCCCCGGCGCGTCCGCCCGCCCCGTGATCGGCAGCAGGCCCAGGGCCAGGAGCGTGAGGGCAAGTGTTTTCATGGGCTATTTCTCTCCCGCGATGTAGTCCACGACCGTCTCACAGGGGCAGCACTGGAACAGGTCACGGGCGAGGTCGCTAGATAGTCCCCGGTTGCCGTCGGGACGGCCGCCAAGCACCAGCAGGTCGATCTTCTCCTGGCCGACAAGTCTCAGGATGCCCTCGCGCGCGGAGCGGGTGCGGTGGACATAAGGCTCGACGGTGACTTTGAACGGGATCGCCACCTGCTGGGCCACCCGCAGCGCCTCGCCCGCCGACATCTCGGATTCCGGCAGCGCGGCCTCCAGAGCCAGCGCGCGCGGCACCTCCAGCACATAGGCCAGCTGCACGGTCGCGCCCGCGTCCTGCGCCAGTCGGTACGCGACCTCCAGGCAACGGTTGGAGTAGGGCCGACCCACGGCCGGAACCAAGATTTTTTTCCACTGGCGTTGCGCCTCTGCCGCCCCCTGCGCTTCCCGTTTCAGCACGAATCGCCCTCCCGCCGGGTATAATTCCTACAAGTAAGGATACCATGACAACCACCCAAATCGCCGTCACGCCCGAACAGATTCTTCTCGCCCTGCGCGGCGTCTATGACCCCGATCTGCACAAGGACCTGGTCACTCTGGGCATGATCAAGAGCGTCGTCATCGAGGGCGGGCGCGTCGCGTTCACCGTGGAGCTGACGACGCCAGCCTGCCCGCTGAAGGCCGAGATCGAGCGGATGTGCCGGGAGGCCGTGGGGGCCGTCGCCGGAGTAGAAACCATCGAGATCGAGATGACGGCCAACGTCCGGGCCAACACCGGCAAAGGCATCCTGCAGCAGCAGGCCATCCCCGGCGTCAAGAACATCGTCGCCATCGCCTCCGGCAAGGGCGGCGTCGGCAAAAGCACCGTCAGCGCCAACGTCGCCTGCGCGCTGGCGCAGATGGGGGCCAAAGTGGGCCTGCTGGACGCCGACATCTACGGGCCGTCCATCCCGATCATCATGGGCGTCGAGGACGCCCAGCCGATGGTGGACCAGAAGAAGGAAAAGATGATCCCCGTGGAGAGCTACGGCGTCAAGATCATCTCCATGGCGTTCCTGCAGACGCCCGGCTCCGCCGTGATCTGGCGCGGCCCGATGGTCGCCAAGGCCGTGCAGCAGTTCCTCCGGGACGTGGAATGGGGCGAGATTGATTATCTGGTCGTGGACCTGCCGCCGGGCACAGGCGACGCCCAGCTCACGCTCGCGCAGGCCATTCCCCTGTCCGGGGCCGTCGTCGTGATGACGCCGCAGGACCTGGCCGCCGCCGTCGCCGTCAAGGCCGTCGCCATGTTCCAGCGCCTTGAAGTGCCGATCTTGGGCATCGTGGAGAATATGTCCTACTTCCTGTGCCCGTCCTGCAACGAGCGCCACCACATCTTCTCGAGCGGCGGCGGCGAGCAGGCGGCGGAGGCGCTCAAAGTGCCGTTCTTCGGGGCCATTCCCCTCGCCATGGACATCGGCTCGCAGGCCGATGAGGGGATGCCTTCCGTGGTGGCCGACCCCCAAGGCCCCCACGCCGCCGCCTTCCGCGTGGTCGCCGAGCGCATCGCCCAGGCGATCAGCGTGGGCGCGCGCGCCTTCGTTCCCCTGGCGATGGCGAAGTGATTGACCGGGCGGAGTTCCTCGCGCTGGTCTTGTCCCTGGCGCTCGGTTGCGGCGGCACGGCCTGGCTGACACGGCGCTACGGCTGGACACGCCCGAACTTCCGCCGGGAGAAGATTCCCGCCGTCGCCGGCCTGGCGTTCGTCCTGGCCGGGGAGTGCTTCTACAGCTTCGAGTGGCTCCGGCCCCGCGTCGAAGACCCGTCTGTCCCTGCCGCCTATCTCCTCGTCACCGTCGGCTTCGGCCTGCTGGGACTTTTGGATGACTTGAAGGGCGACCGGGGCGCGGGCGGCTTCCGGGGCCACTTCCGCGCGCTGGCGCACGGCAGACTGACGACCGGCGCGGCCAAAGCCCTCGGCGGCGGCCTGGTCGCCCTCCTCGCCGGGTATCTGCTCACCGACGACCCGATCTACTGGCATCACCCCGGCCTGTGGTGGCGCTGGCCGCTGGCCGCACTGCTTGTCGCCCTCTCCGCCAACACCCTGAACCTGCTCGATCTGCGTCCTGGCCGCTGCCTGGCCGGTTTCTTCGCGGGAGTCTTGGTCGTCCTGGCCGTGCTGGCGCATCAAGGAGCCGCAGGCGTCGGATTCCTTCTTTGGTACGCCGCCGCCGTCGCGTTCATCCTGTACCCATTGGACGCGGGCGGCCGTGTGATGCTGGGGGATGTGGGATCAAACGCCTTCGGGGCCGTCTGGGGCGTCGCCGCCGTGCTGTACCTCAGCCCGCTCTGGCAGGCCGTCACGGTCAGTCTGATGCTGCTGTTTCAACTCTGGTGCGAGACCCACTCGCTGTCGCAGACCATCGAACGCCACCCGCTGCTGCGCCGCCTGGATCGCCTCCTCGGAATCCGCTAGGCTGCTTCGACGGCCAGATCGGCGTCTTCGGAGATGCGGACGGCCCCGATGAACGTCTCCTGGAAGCGCGGGGTGTCGCAGGGGTGGATGCAGACGCCGCGCCCGCCGAGGGAGTGGATGAAGCGCCCGTCGCCGAGCGCCAGGCCGATGTGCGTGGGGCGACTGTCCTCTCGGCGGCTGAACACCACCAAGTCACCCGGCTCCCAGGTCATGTCGTCCAGCCCCAGCCCCTCGTCCACGCGGCGGAAGCGGCGGTCCGTATACTGGAGGTGCGCATCCCGCAGCAATTGAACTCCACTGAGCTTGTAGGCGAGCTGGACAAACCCCGAACAGTCCAGGCCGAACGGGGTGCAACCGCCCCACAGATAGGGCGTCCCGATGAACCGGCCCGCCGTGGCGGCGGCCTGCTTGCCCACGGCACGCAGCACCCGGCGCTTCAATTCCCCCACGTCCAGCGCCCGCCGCGCCTGCGCATCCACCATCTCGGACCGCTCGGCAACCGGGGAGTGGGTCAGGTTCAGGCAGACGTTATGGACGTAACCGATGCCCTGGTCCGCCAGAACCACCGGCACGAACGCTTCGACTTCGGCGCGGTGCGCGATGCAGACCCGCGTGGAGACCGTCAGCTTGGTCAGAAGCTCCGTGTGTGGGTCCGGGCCGGAGAACACATCGGCGAACAAAGTGGCAATGCCTGTTTGGAGGTAGTCAGAGCGGTCCCACGCGGGAACAAGGCTGTCCCCGGCGATCCAGCCTGCGTAGCGGTCCTCGGTAATGACGTGCCGGAAACCGTCCTTCGTCTCGCCCGCACGGACTGCCGCGCCCATCACCGCCTGTGAGACGGTCTCGGCGGAAGAGGCAGGCCCGGCGTATATGTCGGTGACGTTCCGGGCGATGTAGAACGTTTCAGGAGGCGTCTCACTCAATGACGATCTCCGTCCGGTCGCCCAAATGGATGCGATCCCCGTGTTCCAACCGGTACTCGCGGTGGGGGTCAAGACGCTCGCCGTTCAGGAGCGTGCCATTGGTGCTGCGCAGGTCCACCAGCGCGAAGGTGCCATCCTGACGCCGTATCTCCGCGTGACGCCGCGAGACGGCGTCGTCCAGTTCGATCTCCACGTCGGGATAGGATTGCAGAAGGCTGTCAGGCCGGCCGATCACGGTGACATCTTTGGTCAGGTTGAAGTTCGCTGAGAAGTTGCCGATTCGCACGGTGAGTCTCCCCTCCAGAGGGGGCGCGGCTTCCGGGACCGGCGGCACGTCTACGATAAACGGCGCAACGCGCGGAATGCCGCTTTCGGCCTCGGTGTGAACGAGACTGGGCGCGACCTCCTCACGGTCCAGGGTCAGGAAGGGTGCGGCGGGAGGGGCCTCCAGAGGGGTCGCCTCCTCGGCCTGGAACGGCGCGAAGGGACCGGCCGAGAGAGGCGCTTCGGTGAACGCAGGCTCCTGGGTCACAAACTGCGGCTCCTCCACGCCCACATCCCCGCCGTCCATCATAAACGGGGCAGGAACGGCCTCCTCGGTGAATGGCGGCGCGAACGAAGGCTCCTGGATCAACGGCTCCGTGTCCGGCTCAGGCGCGACGAAGACGAAGGGATTCATGTCCGGCTCAAAAGAGAGCGGCGCGAACATCGGCTCTTCGGGTTGCGCCTGAGAGATGGGCGGTTCTGCAGCCGCCTCCGAGGGAGGCGCAAAATCATGGGCGAAGGGCGAGGGGGGAAACGATGGCTCCTCGACCTGAGCGTATGTCGGCTCAGGACTGTCAAACGAAAGAGGACTCGGCGCAAACGCCGCCGTGTCTTGGCCGGGTTCCGTGGCAGCCGTTGTGTCGGCGGGGTCTGCCGTCTCCGCAGTCGCGCCCTCCTGTAGTTTATCCTTGCGCAGCTTCCAAGCCATCAGTGCGTATCTCCTCTGTCCTCGATTATACCCGGTACGGCAAGCGTGAGGTCACGGGATTACCACTGCCGAGACCGTGGCGGCGGCCACCGGATGCCCCTTGGCGTCCGTCAAGCGCCACGTCCCCCCGCCGGGGGACGCCAATGTCAGACTCAGGGCCGTCTGACCTGGGGCGAGTCGCGCGGGAATGGGGGCGAAGCGGCCCGCGCCTGTCCGGGCGAGAGTCCCGCTGAAAGCCCCCCCGGATGGGTCGGCGATGTCCACCCGGACCTGCCCGGATGGCAGGGGGGTGACATTCAGCGTCACCGGATCCGTCGGCGTGAAGGCCACATCCTGCGGGTAAGGCTGGAGGACCCCATCCACGCTCAGCCCCACCCGCACCCGGATGGGGACGCGCGCGAACGCGGAAGAGGCCATGCCCAGCGTCAGCGTCCGGCCCGGCCCCACGTTGTCGGTGCCGCCCGCGACCGGGCTGCGACCGGCACTTGTCGTCGTCATCAGCGCCACAAACCGTACCTGGTGGGCGACAGCGTCCGGATTATGGTATGTGACACTCCAGTGGAGGGGCTGCGACGCCGAGTAGAACGGGTCGTCCGGCGTGACCGTCCAGGCGGCGGCCTGGCGCAAGGCACCGTCATCCGGGAGCGTGATGTAGACAGGCCCCGCTGTCATCGGCAGCCGCAGCCGCCCTGCTGTAAATGCGGCCTTCAGCGCGTCGCCGGTCATGCCGGTCATGGCCGAGACGCGGGGGATGGGCAGCAGGAGGTCATGGGCCGGACCGGCGGTCCAGGCGGCCAGCCGCGCCGCCCCCTGTGCGTCGGCGAACAGCAGCAGGTAATCGTCGGGCGAGGCGAGCGGGACGCGCTTGAGGAAACGGCAGCCGCTCAAGGCGTGCGTGAGCGTCCGCGCCGTGAGGTAGGCTGGTTTCGGCGAGTAGTCATTGAGGACCATGCCGAAGTGGGCCTCTGAGTCCGCCGGGGCCGTGCCGTCGTCGTGCCAGTCGTACCAGATGCTCAGGCGGACGCCGTCGGTGAGGGCCGTCAGCCACTCACGGGTGAGATATTGCGACTGCTGCGTCTCCCCCACGAGAAGCCCGGTGTAGCCCCACTCCGACCAGACCAGGGGGATGTCCTTGCCGGGCGGCGCGTAGCGGTGGAGGAGCAGGCGTAGGGCGCGGTCGTCGGCCACGGCGGTCTCAGGGGCGTCGGGCCGGTAGGGGTGGACGGAAACGGCGTCCACCTCGTTCAGCAAGCCCTGCCGGAAGAGTTCCTCCAGAAAATCCAACGGGATGCCCGACGTGCCGGGCGCGATCACGGTCGCGTCCGGGTCGGCGGCGTGGATGGCGTGGGCCGCCGCCAGGGCCAGCGCGACGTACTGCCGGGCGTCAGGCTTGGGCGGCCAGAAGTTGCCGTTCGGCTCGTTCCAGAGTTCCCATAGGATGGGCTTGCCCCGGTAGTGCGTGGCCGCCGCCGCCGCGAAGCGGGCGAACGCGCCCCGCGTCTCCGGCGTCGTCGGCGGACCCGGCGCGTAGAGGGTGTTGCCGTAATCCAGGATGAACAGGGGCCGGATGTGCCGCGCTGTCAGCCCGGCCAGGAGAGAATCATAGGCCGAGAAGTCATAGATGCCCTTCGTCTTCTCGATGTCGGCCCAGGCGAAGTCCATGCGGACCCAGCCGACGCCTACGCTTTCCAATCCGTCCAGGTCCTGCTGCGGCTGCCCGGTGAAATGGATGTTGACGCCGAGGCACTGCGGGACCACCGGTGGCGGCAGAAATGTCGGCTTGGCCGTCAGGCGTGGCACGGAGAGCAGGAGCAGGAGACAGACCAGTAGCGTTCGCATCATAAGCAGACAGAAGGGGCATGACGACGTCATGCCCCCACACCGAGGCTCGCCGATCAGAGCAGGGACTTGACGGCGGCGACGACGGCGTCAGCGTCAATGCCGGCGGCGTGCAGCAGTTCGGCGGGTTTGCCGGAGCCGGGCATCTTGTGGACGGCCAGCTTCACCACGGTCGGGGCCTTCTCGCCGACGCCGACGAAGGCGTCCAGCACGGCATCGCCCAGGCCGCCCTCGAACCAATGGTCTTCCACGACGACCAACTTGCCGCCGGTGTCCTGCGCGGCCCGGTGCAGCGTCTCCGCGTCTATCGGCTTGACCGAGTAGGCGTCAATCACTCGGATGGTGATGCCGTCGGCCTCGAGCCGGTCATACGCCTTCAGCGTCTCGTGCAGGGTGATGCCCGCCGCCACCACGGCGACCTGGTCGCCGTCGGAGTGCTTGACCAGCTTGGAGCCGCCGACGGGGAACGTCTCATCCGGCCCGTAGAGCACGTTAGTCTTCTCCCGCGTCGTCCGCAGGTAGGTGATGTGCGGCAGGTCCACCATCGTATGCACAAGCTTGGCGGTCTGATTTGGGTCGCTGGGGTACAGCACGGTGCTGTCGCAGACCGCGCGCATCATCGCCAGGTCCTCCAGCGCCATTTGGGACGGCCCATCCTCGCCGATGGAGACGCCCGCGTGGGAGCCCGAAAGGCGCAGGTTAGCGTTGGAGATGCTCGCCATGCGAATCTGGTCGTAGGCGCGGGAGAAAAACGCCGCGAAGGTGGAAGCGAACGCGACCTTCTGACGGACGCCGAAGCCGACGGCGGCGGACACCAATTGCTGCTCGGCGATATACATCTCGAAGAACCGATTCGGGAAGGCGTGGTTGAACTCGTCGGCGTGGGTGGAATTGGACACCTCGCCGTCCAGCGCGACGACTTCGGGCCGGTTCGCGCCGACCGCGACCAGGGCATCGCCGTAGGCCTTGCGCGTCGCCTCCTTGGTGCCGAGCGCATAGGTCGGCAGCGCCAGCGGCTGCGCCGCGTCGCCGGGCGCGGGCTGCAAGTCTTCGGGCTTCAGGGTGGGGGTGATGATGTGGCGCTCGCCGCCCAGTTCTTTGATGGCGTCTTTGGCCTGATCTTCGCTGAGCGCCTTGCCGTGCCAGCCCTCTTTGTTGGCGAGGAACGAGACGCCGTGGCCCTTCTCGGTCTTGGCGATGATCCAGGAGAACGTCTCCGTCTGCGCCAGGGCCTCCTGGTAGGCCGCGTCAATGGCTTCGAGATCGTGCCCATCTACTTCAATCGCGTGGCCGCCGAACGCCCGGACGCGGGCGGCGTAGACGGCGCTGTCCCAGCCCAGATCCGTCTCGCCGCGCTGGCCGAGCCGGTTCATGTCCAGGATTCCGATCAGATTGTTCAGCTTGTAGTGCTGCGCCTTGTCGCAGGCCTCCCAGACGGAGCCTTCGGCGACTTCGGAGTCGCCCATGACGACCCAGACGCGGAACGGCAGCTTGTCCAAATACTTGCCGTCCAGGCCGATGCCGACGCCGATGGGCAGGCCCTGGCCGAGCGACCCCGTCGCCACGTCCACAAAGGGGGTGACGTGGGGGTTCGGGTGGCCCTCCAGACGGGAGCCGAAGCGCCGGAGCGTGAGCAGCTCCTCGTCACTGATGGCACCGGCGGCCTTGAACATGGAATACAAGACGGGACAGGCGTGGCCCTTGCTGAAGATCAGGTGGTCGTTGTTTGGGTGCTTGGGGTTGGACCAATCGTACTTAAGATACTTCGCTTGCAGCACCGCCATCAGGTCGGCGGCGGACATGGAGGAGGTCGGGTGGCCGGACCCCGCCGCGGTGGTACACCGGATGCTGTCCACGCGGAGTTGCTGGGCCAGCTCGTGGATGTCATGGAAGGAAGGTTCGGCGGATTGGGTGATTTCTTTTTCGATCACGGCCATGTGTTTCTCCTTGCGCCCGCAGGCATTCTGACCAAGTGTTATTGCCGGTTCCCCTGCATTATAAACGAACGGGGGCCGTGAAGTCAATCGCGCTCAGAATCCCGTCCCGGAAACGCCGAGGTAGGGCGGGAAGGGCGGGGGCGGGACACCGTTCTGCCGGGCGAGGGCGTGTTCGTGGCGGACCTCGGACAGCAGGCCGGGAATCGCGCTGGGCGCGGAAGGCGTCCGCTCTCGCCCAAACGCCCCACGGATCACGCCCCACCAGTTGTATTGGATGATTTGAGACATATCAAACACCATGACGCCCTGCGTGGACGCCTCGGCGGCCCCAATGGCGCGGGCGAACATCTCAGGGTGGCCCTGATAAGACAGCGCGTACAGCCCCGCGTAGGTCCAGGCCGAGTCTGAGACGACCAGGTCGGACAACTGACCGGCGGCCTCCACAGTCGCGCCGGGGTCGGAGCCGGACACGGCGGCGTCATGGAGCGTAGGGACGTAGTAATAGCAGCCCGTGGTCAGCCAGTCCAGCGCGGGCGCAAAGCCGGTCGCTTTGTAGTCCGGCGTCAGGAAGGGGAACGGCGCGGACACGTCGGGCGCGGCCCAGTTGGAGCCGACCTCGTCGTAGGAGCCGTACCAGGAGCCGACATACACGGCCACCTGAGCTGTGGGCCGCACGGATCGTATGAGGGCAGCGGCGTCGGCCAGCCAGGACGTGATGTTGCCTGCCCGCCACGTCAGCCAGCGCTGGAAGTACGGGCCGGGGATGACGGCCTGACCAGGATAGGCCGAGGTGCGGAACACGTCGTCGGGCCAGTGGAGTTGGTGACCGACGGCCTGCTCGAACGACGCCTGCTCGCGCGCCCCGAAGTCGGCGTTCAGGCCCGCGTAGCGCAGCCGGTCGTCGAAGACGATCCCGTCCACGCCGTAGTTGGTCACGATCTCACGGACGATGTCCATCTCGTGCTGCCGGACGTCCGGGTTCAGGGGGTCACAGAACATCGTGTAGACCTGCTCCGGCGCGTCCTGTACGGGCACATAGCGCGGGGCCGCCCCGTAGGTCAACAGGACGCCGGGCGGCGCGTTCTCCCGGAGCCATTGCCCCGCCCTCCCGGAGCCGACCAGCGCGCAGCCGTCCGCCGGGATGGTCAGTCCCGCCGCCGTGCCGCCGTCCGACACCGAGACCACGCGGGCGTCAAAGTTAACGATGGCGACGGTGTCGCCCGCCTTCGCTTTCGCCAGCGCCGAGGTCTTTGTCAACGCGCCCAGGACATCTCCCGTGGCGGGCCGGGCATCCAGCCTGGAGAGGGGGAACGCGGGCCTTCCCCCGGCGGACACGCTCCGATCCACCTCGTACAGCATGGTCTGCCAGTCCGGGTGGGTGTAGGCAAGGCCCCGTCCGACGGTCTTGTGCCCCTCGCCGAAGGTACTCATGTTGGCATACACGGGCAGCCCGGCCCGGTGGGCCGCGTACAGCATCTGGGCCAGCACGTCAAAGTTCGCCGGGACATCGTGGCCCTTCCAGGAGATCAACTTGGGCGCGTAATGGCTGGGATAGATGGTCTCGCCGACGATGGGCTTGACATCCAGGACGATCATGTTGAACCCGGCGGCCTTGGTCTCGGCGACCACGGCTTGAATCTTCGGCACGGTGTTGAGGTTGCCGACGTTCGCCCCGGCGTCCATCCAAAGAACTCGTCCTTGCAGGCCGCCCGCCTGCGCGATCTGCTGGGCGGCCCCGACGTTGTCGTGCCCGGTGTCGTATTGGGCGAAGGCGGGGCAGACAAGAAAAATCGCAGCCAAGAAGACAGCGCGGGCGAGAAGGCGGTGCAATGGGATGGTCCTTGTCATTGAGGTCATCGGGGCGGCATCAGCCTCCACACGGGGCGGCCATGGATGTCGGTCCAGGCGGGGACGGGGGCGCGGACGGCCCAACTTGTGAGGTCGACGGGGGCGACGCCGGGATGACGGCGCTGGAGGGCGTTCCACGCTTCCGGGCCGTGCCACAACTCGTCCAGGCCGTAGACGGCGTGGCCGGACGACCAAGCCGCCTGCATCTGTGCCATGGAGTTCGCATACGCGGCGGACTTGTCGTTGTGGGCGCGGGTCAGCAGTGTGTGCAGGGAGATCACGTCCCGGTCGGCGAAATAGGGGACGAAGACCTCGCACGGGCCTTGATCGCCCGCGCCCGCCAGTAGCAGCAGGTCGCCGGGACGGGTGTGTGCCCTCACATTCGCGGCGATGCGCTGGAACGGGTCCGCGTCCGCGCGCAGGTGCGGGCCGATGCTGTCCGCCCAGTTGACGGCGGCGAGGAGCAGGACCCACACGCCGAGCAGTCCGTTCACCCAACGGCCTCGGTGGCTTGAACGGAAGTGACTCATGCCCAGCGCCAGCAGCAGGCCCGTCGGGACCAGAACCGGGACCCAGAAGACGAAGTAGCCCGCGCACCAGACCGTGAAGAACGCCGCGTAGAGCGCGACCCAGAGCAGGCAGACGATGAGGATGGGCCGGTGGTGAGACCGCCAGAGCAGGGGCAGGGCGGCGAAGAAGGCATAGACGGCCAGCAGCCACCCGGCGAGCGCGCCGAAGTACAGAGCGCGGATGTCCAGTGGGACGCGCCGCGCCAGCGTGAACGTCCCCTGCTTGCCCGGTGGCTCCGCAAAGGCGGCATGGCGGAACGCATACAAATCAAGCCGCAGGTTGTGCGGGATGTCGAAGCTCCACCACCAGCCGAGTTCGGCGTACTCCGTGGTCCACTGGTGGAACGCGCGCCAGGAGTGCAGGTGCAGCGCGAGCGTGGAGACCAGCGCATAAGGCACGATCACCGTCACGCCCCAGGCCGCGCCGCAGGCCAGGACGCCTCGGGCGCGCGGCGCCCGGTCGGACGCCGTCAGGCCAACGCCCGCAAGCGCGACCGGCAGGAACAACCCGGCGCTCTCGTGGTACAGCACGGCCAGCCCGGCGAGCGCCCCGATCAGGGCGGCGGCCCGGAGGCTGAGACGGGACCGCGAACGGCAGAGTGCGTAGAAGGCGAGGAGCAGAAAGAACAGGCTGGGCATATTGACTCGCCCATCGGTCGCGCAGACCCAGTAGCCGAAGGACAGGGCCAGACCGGCGGTGGTCAGCGCGGGCAGGCCGTGTGAGCGCGTCACCAACCGCCGCAGGGTCAGGTAGAACAGGCCGACACCGCCCGCGCCCAGCGCGGCGTTGACCCGCTGCATCACCACGAGCGGCCCTCCGACGTACCCTCCAGCGCGGGCCATGTGCCAGAGCAGGAAGTCGGTCACGTTGAAGAGCAGGTGGTGCGGGTGGAACAGCCAGCGCCGGTCGCCGGTGGCGATGTAGAGACGCCCGATCTGGTTCGCATAGGAGACCGCGTCGAAGGTGTTGTACCGAGTCCGCGTCAGCCAGTACAGCAGCCCAAAGCCTATGGAGAGCAGCGCCGCCACGGTGGCGTCGGAATACAGCCCGTCGGCGATGCGCCGCGCGGGCATCGCCGACTCCGAAATGCTCCCTGTCTGTTTGGCCTGAGCCGCCATCGCTAAGGCACCGTCTTTCCGGCCGCGGCGACCGCCGCCGCGGGCGGCGGAACGGGGGGAACGGGCGCTTGGTCAAGAACGTGTGCGACGATCTGGGCCGGGTAGGCGGAGCCGTTGAGGAGGATCGTCCGCAGGTGGACGACGCGCGTCTCCCCGGCGGCCAGCGTCTCCTGGGCCAGTTGCCGTTCGTCGGGCGGGACGAGTGGATCGTATTCTTGGATCGGGCCGTTGTCCACCTGGAAGATGGCCGCCGCCGGGCCTGCACCCGGCGCGAAGAACAGGCCCACGGTGCGCGGGGCCGCCGTCGGGTTCACCAGCGTCATGCCGATATCGTAGTCCGCGCCGTAGTTGCCGAAGAGTCGCGAGCCCCCGTCATGGTCGTGCAGGGCGTCCTTGTCGCCCAGCGGGATGAACGCCCAGCGCCCGTCCACCGTGTAACGGCCCGTGGGAGTCAGGTGGGGGGCGACGAATATCTCGGACGTGGTCGGGGACATCGGGGGCGGCGCGGCCTCGGCGGACGGCGCGGCGAGGGCGCTGCCGCCGTCACCGGCCATGTAGACTCGCCAGAGGGGGGCCGTCAGCGCGTCGGTGTCCGCCGTGGACCGGACCGTCAGGCGCAGCGGCACGTCGCTCAGCCCCTGAATCTGCATCAGCCCGCTCAGGGTCAGCCCCGGCGCGAACCGCTGCGTCACCAGCGGCAGGCCGCCGTGCGGCGGCACGGTCAGCACGAGGCCGATGTTGCCGTTCAGATTTTGGAGGAACGCCGCCCCGGCCCTCCGTCCGACCTGGACGGTGTCGCCGCCGGGAAGCGCCAGGCCGGCGATGACCTGCACGGACGCCGGGGCGTCGCCGTCGTTCCAGAGGTCCACGTGGAACCCCAGCAGTTCTCCGCTCATGTTCTGGTGGTGAAAGTCCAGGCGCACGGATTCCTGGCCCGCGATATCCCCCGAAAACAGCGTCTGCACACGCCGCACCTGCTCCGGGTTGTTGGAATAGAACAGCAGGGACGGGGCGAGGGGAGGGACACTCCCGTTGACCACGGTGACGACCGCAGACCCCGTGACAGGCAGCAGGCCGCTCCCGGACAGGCGCAGCGGGAATGTGGCCGCCGTCTGCGCGCCCAGGGCCAGCGGTGACTTCAGGATGGGAAGAGCGCCCAGGGAGACCTGCGCGCCGTCTTCCAGACTCAGGGCGTGTGTCAGCCCCAGGTAAGCCGCCTGTTCCACGACGCGGGGCGGGGCGGGGTCGCCCGTCACCTCGACGCTGACCGCTGGGGCGACCCGTCCGGCGTAGGGCAAGACCGTCACCGGGAGCGTCAGCGGCGCCCCGCCGACTCCGGGCGCGGGGGAGACCGCGACCACGTCCCGGCCCGTCGCGCGTCCGCTCACGGTCAGTGTGCGCCGCGCCGGGTCATAAAGCGCCGCCCCGACCGCCCCGCTGTCGTCCTGAACGCGCACGTCCTGGGGCAGCACCGCGCCGCCGACGCGCACCGTGCGTGTCTCGCCGAGGGGGACAACGAGCGAGGAGGCCGAAAGTGTCAGCGGCGGCTCGGCCAGCAGGAGGCGCATGGTGCGAACCCAGGACTGCGCGAGCGCCTTGGGCGTCATCCCGTGCGCCGCCGCCTCTTGCGGTGTCGCCATCAGGAGAGGCCCGCCGCGCGCGGCCACTTCCCACTGCGGCTTGGCGTCCGCCTGGGCCGCCAGTTCTTGCGGGACGAGGCCGCCTTGCAGAAGACTCAGGAGACGCTCCGCCGCCACGGCGGCCCGCTGCGGCGGGGTGTAGCCGCCCGCGCTCGTGTGGATGGAAGCCGCCGGCGTCTCGTTGATCGTGAGGATGGCGTAGGCCCTGCCGCGCGCGTCCGTCGCCGCCTGCGTAGCGATACGGGGGACAAAGCGGACGGGCGTCGTGACGGCGGGGGCCTGAGCGGCGGGCGGCTGAACGGCGGGCGGGGCCTGGGCGAACGCCGCGCTCGCCATCACCGACAGCGTCACCACCGGCCACCATGCCCACGCCATCAAAGTGTTCTTCCGCAAATCCCCACAGCCCCCCGCCGATGCGACCTCCATATTATGGGCAGGTCCCCGCCCCGAAGTCAAGTCAGCGCAGGCGGCCCGCGCCGGGGCCGCGTATGCCGTCGTGGTGTTCGCCCCCTGCCCGGCCCCGGCGCGCGCGCTCGGCGCGGGCCTGTTTGTGCGCCTGCCGCCCGTGCGCGGCCTCCGCCGGGCTGAAGACGTGACAGGTGTTGTGGCGCATCACCACGGGCGTGATTGTCGCGCCCGGAACCTCCTCGGCAGCCAGCAGGGCCAGGAACTCATCCGGGTCAGCGGTGTTCTCGGCGAACATCCCGTAGTGCATGGGGATGACCTCGGCAGGCCCGATGCGGGCGGCCAGGCGCGCGGCCTGGGCGGCGTCCATGTTGCCCCAGCGCCCGTTGATCGGGACCAGCAGCACGTCCGGCCCGAAATCCTCCACGGCGTCGGCCAGTGTGTCATCATACTCGGTATCGCCGGTGATGTACACGGCCACGTTGTCCGGCTCGCTGTTTTCTTCGTTGAACTCGAACACGAACCCCACGCTGTCCTCGGTGTGGCGGGCGGCGACGACGTGGGCGGTGAAGTGGGGGAACTCCAGCGACTGCCCCGGCATGGCAGTCTGAATCTGCTTGCCCGGCACGCCCAACTTGACGAGATGGCGGGCGCTGGAGGGCGGGCAGATGATGGGCGAGTCTGGGTTGTTCTGCGCCAGGACCGGGGCCGACTGCGGGTCCGTGTGGTCCACGTGGTCGTGGGTCAGGAACAGATAGTCCAGGCGCACGTCCTTGGGTCGGACGGGGATGTCCGCGAGGCGCACGGAGTCGGCGCTGTCCGACAGGTAGGGGTCCACGACGATGACCTCCCCGGCGTGGGCCTTGAAGGCGAACCCGCCCTGGCCCAGCCAGTGCATGGCGACCCGGCCAGGCTCGACTTTGACATTGATCAGACGTTCCATGTGTGTCACCTCGGAGAAAACGGTATGCGTGTGCTGTTGGCGTTATACCCACCCGACTCCTGCTTCCTCCTCCCGGCCCTCGCCCCGTCCCAGAATAGGGTAAGAAGGTAGGGGCGCAACACGATGCGCCCGCACCAAATGCTGTGCCCCTACCTTCTTACCCTCGCCCGTCTTCGGGAGAGGGTGAACCGGCCTGCCCGGCCTCACTGCCGATGTGCTATAATGGCGCGATGCGGACGGAGACGATCACGGGCGGGGCGGGGATGGCGGGGCTGGCCCCGGAGTGGCGGGCGCTGGCGGATGCCTGCCCGACAGCGACCGTCTTCCAGACCTACGAGTGGAACGCGACCTGGTGGCGGCACTTCGGGCGTGTGCCGGGCCGACGGATGCATATACTGACGTGGCGCGAACGGGAGGGCGGCCCTCTGGTCGGTCTCGCCCCCCTGATGTCCGGCTGGTGGCACGGACCTCCCCTGCGCCGACTGACGTTCCTGGGGGCGGGCGCTTCGGACTACCACGACCTGCTGGCACTGCCGGGCCGCGAAGACGCCGTCGCCGAGGCTTTTTACGCCGCCCTGGGCCGACAGATCGCCGACCTGCCGCAGATGCGTGAGGGTAGCCTGCTGCACTGCCGCCCCCCGCAAGACCCGTCCCGATCCTCTGATGCCCCCCAGGAGGCGTGCCCGTACCTGCCGCTCCCGACGGACTGGGACACGCTCCTGCGCACGTTCGGCAAGAAGACGCGCTCCAACATCCTGTACCACGACCGGTCCCTGCGCAAAGTCTTTGAGGTGGGAATGGGGCCGGTCACCGATGCGGCCCTGCTGGACGGGGAGATGACGCGGCTGTTCGAGCTGCACCAGCGGCGGTGGAACCAGCGCTGGCTGCCCGGCGTCTTCGGCGGGCGGCGGGTGCAGGCGTTCCACCGCGAGGCCGCGCGCGCCCTTCTCGGTCGGGACATCCTCCGGCTGTTCACGCTGAAGCTGGACGGCGAGACGCAGGCGGCGCTGTACGCCTTCGCGTTCGGCGACCGGATGTGCTACTACCAGGCCGGGTTCGAGCCGACCCTCGCCAAGTGGAGCCTGGGCACGGTGCTGACGGCGCACGCCCTGCAGACCTCCATCGCCGAGGGCCGCGCCGTGTTCGACTTCCTGCGCGGCGACGAGCCGTACAAGGCCAAGTGGACGCAGAGGGCCGCCGTGAACGTCCGCCGCCTGATCGTCCCGCCAGGCTCGCCGTTCGGGCCGCTCGCCCGCGCGCTCTTCCAGGCGGAGCTGGCCGGGGAACGGCGCGTGAAGGCCTGGATGCATCGCGGCAAGTGATGGTCCAGTTTTTGCCAGCCGGGTATTTTGCGGGCCGTTTACGGGTAGAATTGCGTGATATGCGTGATATGCCAGACCACCTGCCGCCCCGCCGTCCCTGCAAGGTCGCCGCCGTCGTGCCTGCGTACAACGAGGAGAACCGGATCGGGGCCGTCCTTCAGACGCTGACGGCGACGCCGGAGGTGGACGAGGTCATCGTCGTCTCCGACGGCTCCACGGACTGCACGCCCGCCGCCGCCGCCGCTTTTGAGGGCGTCCGGGTCGTCCGGCTGCCGCGCAACAAGGGCAAGGGCGGCGCGATGCGTGAGGGCGCGCTGCTCACCGATGCCGATGTGCTGGTCTTCTTCGACGCCGACCTGATCGGTCTCACGCCCGCGCACGTGCGGGACTTGGTGATGCCGGTCTGCTGCGGCGCGGCCACGATGGCGACGGGTACGTTCCAGGGAGGGCGGTTCTGGACCGACGTGGCCCAATACTTCTCCCCCGGCATCACCGGCCAGCGGGCCATCCGGCGCGACGTCTTCCTGCGCATTCCCGGCCTGGACACCGTCGGCTACGGGATCGAGCTGGCGATCACGTACTTCGTTCGTCACCGCGATCTCCCCATCCGCCGTGTCATCATCCGGGGCGTCACGCACCCGATGAAGGAACAGAAACTTGGCTTCTTCCCCGGAGCGATCTCGCGCGCGCATATGTACTGGCAGATGCTGCGTTTCCGGGTCTCCTATGAGTGGCACGGTCGGCCCCCGCGCCCAAAAAAAAACGCCCCCCCCGAAGAGGAGGGCGTGGCGGCGATTGAGACGCGCTAGCGGTCCCGCGATCTCACCGGTTGAAGTCGAGTGCCGGCGTCCACTTGTAGTCGCTGTAGAACGTCGGGCCGCGCTGCACCGTGCCGTCCGGCTCGTAGACCACGCGCGAGATGCTGCCGGTGAAGTGCCGCTCGGCGAGCTGCTGCGAGTGTCGGATGATCTTGACCTTGCGCCCCGGAACCATCTTGCCGAAGAGAGCCACGATGGCGTGAGAGTAGGTCGTCTGGTAGGAGATATAGACGGGCGCTCCGGTGTCGTTGGTGAACTTGAAGTCCTTCTCCCCGTAGTAGACCGTCGCGTCGCTGCCGGGCGGCGCGTAGGGGATGGTGCGGATGTGCTGGTGCCGCTCCGTGACTTTCAGGTCTGCGAGCATGGTCGCGTTGAACAGCGTGGTCGCCACCTGGCACATCCCCCCGCCATTCTGAATCTGCATCCCGCCGTTGATGAACACCTCGCTCTTGCCGGTGAAGCCGTGCGCGGGGTCGCGCGGGCCGACGACCTTGTTGAGTGAGAACGTCGCGCCCGGCGCGAGAACCGTGCCGTCCACGATCGTGATGGCCTTGCGCACCGTGAGGGTGCGCCCGACATTGCCGGGGTCGAAGTGCGTCACGAAGTAGCCGATGCGTCCGTTGATGCCGGCCAGGTCCTTCGCCGTCACTTGAGCGCGCGTGACCTTGACGGGCAGGACGATGTGCCGCGTCTGCGGGTCGGTCTGGAGGGCCTTCTGGACCGTGTCCACGGCGGGGTCGAGTTCCAGCGTCGCCCCGTCATGGCCGGGGACGATCCGGGCCGGGACCTGCTGGGCGTCGTCGGGCGCGTTGTGGACGGCGACCACCGGGCGCGCGTCCATGGGGTGACGACGAATCACCGGCCCGAGGCCCGTCAGGTAGGCGCGGAGAGTCGCCCGATTCACGACATAACGCACCTGCGCGCTGGGTGTGCTGTCCGAAACGCCGGAGGCATAGCCGACGCCCAACTGGTGCAGGCTGGGGTGATAGGTCCGCAGGCCGTCGCCGAGGCGGACGCGCGTCGCCAGCCGTCCGGTGATGTATGTCTGTGTGGGCTGGTGACGGGCATGATGCCGTGAGTGACGGGCGGCGGCCTGTGCGTGGGCGGACGCGCCGCCGACGAGCAGCGCGGCTGCCGCGACGGTCAGGGCGCATCGAAGCGGACGATGCATGAGGGGAAATTCCTTTCGTCTCCCCAAGGGTTCAAAGCAAGTGGGAGATTGACCGACTCATTGTACCTTGCCGCCGGGCCGTTGTAAAGGGGAAGAAGCACCATGAAGCGCGTCGAGGCCATCATACGCCCCCTGCGCCTGGAGTCCGTCAAGGCGGCCCTGGCCGACGCGGGCGTGACGGGCCTGACCGTCACCGACGTGCGCGGCAGCGGGCGCGGCGGCGGCCACCGTCCCGGCCTGTTCCGGGGCGAGGAGTACGTCATCCGCCTGCCGCCCAAGATCAAGCTGGAGATGACCCTGCGCGACGAGGCCGTGGACGGCGTCATTCAGGTCCTGCTCGAGCAGGCCCACACCGGCGAGGAGGGCGACGGCAAGATATTCGTCCTGCCGACTTCAGAAGCCCTTCGTATCCGCACCGGCGAGACCGGCGACATGGTGTTGTAAGACGCCATGGCTTCGCCCGTGGGTCAACCCAGGCGGCTTGTCACACGCGGCTCTGACACACCGGCAGATGCTTCCTTCCGCCTTGATCTGACGTCGCTGATGTTTTCGTGTCAACGTCTTCGTTCATGCCCAAAGGCGAGGCGACAGCCTCCCGCGTGAGGCCGCGGCGGTCAAGCTCGTGTTCGATGGCGGATTGTATGTCGGGAGGGCCGACGGGAAAGTGCGTCCGCTGGTAGTCTTGCGCGAGGACCGCCAGGACTTCAATGCGGTCCGCGTCCTCATTGCCCGGTTCCGAAGCGAACAGGCTCTCGATCTCCTCAAGCACAGCGTCGTAGTCCTGATCGGACTTGATTGGTCTGATACTCATAAATCTTTCTCCGCTTCCGCCTGTGCCTTCTGCTGCTCCGTCCTGATCTTCGGTTGCGGCAGGCCGACAGTCAGAGCATTGATGTAGTCAGCCTTAATCTCATCAAATAAGCCCAGGAAACCATTGCCTTTAGGCAGTGGAGGAATGGACTTCCTCTCTGCCGAAAGCGGGCCTCGACCTTTCGTGTTAAGTCATTGTGCAAATGTAACGCAGGATTGGTCTTCCCTAGCCTTTGAGGTAAACTCCTGGCATGAAGTTCGTTGCCGCCCTGAGCGACGCAGATCGCACTGACTTGGAACAAGCCTACCATGAGGCACCCGCCCACCGTCAGCGCCAGCGGGCGCAGGCCGTCCTGCTGTCGGCACGGCGCTACACCCTCGACCAACTCGCCGACCTCTTCCAGACCCACCGCGACACCGTCAGCGGCTGGCTGGGCGACTGGCAGGCGCAGGGTCTGGCGGGCCTGCAGGACGCGCCTAAGTCGGGCCGACCGCCCAAGCTCGATGCCGCCGCCACCGCCGATCTGCACCAGAGGCTGGGGACCCCGTCGCCCCACCGCAAGGCGCACATCCTCGGCGACCTCAAAAAAAAGCCGTCACCGTGACCTGGGCCACGGTACGCCGCCTGCTGCGGAGGGAGGGCTACTCCTACCGCCGCGCCCGCCGCGTCCCGCCCAAGGCCCCGCCCCCGGCACACCAGGCCAGAGTGAGGCGCGCGCTGGCGAGGCTGCACCGCCTGGAAGACCTGGGCAAGTGCCAGGTCCTGTAGGTCCTGTACGCCGACGAGAGCGGCTTCTGCTTACAGCCGCCCGTGCCGTACCTGTGGCAGAGGAAGGGCCGGACGCTCGGCCTGCCCTCTCAGGCGCACTCGCGCCGCCTGAGCGTGCTGGGCCTTGTGTCCCGCTCGTGCCGCCTGCGCTCGTTCTCGACGCGGGAGACGATCACGGCGCAGTTCGTGATTGAGAGCATCGAGGCCCTGCTGCCCACCCTGCCCTGCCCGACGGTGGTGGTGTTCGACAATGCGGCGGTGCATTGCTCCAAGCTCGTGCGGGAGAAGCGCAAGGAGTGGAAGGCGAAGGGGCTGCGCCTAAGGCGAAGGGGCTGCGCCTGCTGTTCCTGCCGCCGTACTGCCCGCACCTGAACCGGATCGAGACCCTGTGGCGGATGGTGAAGCACCGCTGGCTCGCGCCCGAGGCCTACGCCGACTTTGCCACGCTCTGCCAGAGCGTCATAGACATTCTGGCCCAGGTCGGGGCAAAATACTCGATTACATTTGCTTGACTACTTAACGACCGATCACGATTTTGATCATCTGGACAGCGTGTTTTTTCAACGGGATTGGGTTGATCCCGCGAGCAGTCTCTAAGCCCCCGCCCTTCTGTATGGCGGGGGCTGACGGCGTCCGGTCAGGGGCAGGGCAGCACGGAGGGGTCGGTTCCCAGGAAGCCGTCCAGGCCGGCGACGTAGTCCGGGGACTGGGCCTTCTCCAGCTCCGCGCGGGCGTGGCGCAGGCGCGCGCCCATCTCCGCCTGCGGGGCGTCGCCGCGCAGTGCTTCCTCCAGGTGGGCGACGCGGTGGGTCCAGGCGCGCACGTCCCGCGTCTGCTGGGCGCTCAGGCGCGCGGCGTACCAGTCGCTGCCGAGCAGCGCCTCGCGGGTGAACAGGGCGCGGAACTCCGGGTCTCCGATGGCCTTGCCCTCGTACTGCCCGTCGCGCATGATGTGCAGCAGGGCGCGCAGGGGCGGGCAGGCCCCCTCCACGCCGCCGTCGCGGAAGTAGTTCTCGGCCACGCTCTTCTGCGCGCTCACGATGTTGTCCACGCCGTCCGCGAACGTGTCCATCCCTTGCAGTTCGGGCCGCAGCATCTCCTCGGTGAACAGGTCGTTCGGGTTGTCGAAGACGATGCCGAAGAACGTGCGGACGAAGTCCGGCGTGATGCGCCAGCCCAGGCGGCTCGCCAGGACCGTCTTGCCCCCGTACTCAAAGTCCTCCAGCCGTTCCAGATAATTGTTCTCGATCAGGGACGACGCGCGCCGCTCGTGGACCTCCATGCGCGCCCAGACTTCGGGGACCAGCAGGCTGATGTCGTGGTCCATACGGAACTTCGGCCCGACATAGCCCGCCGCCGTGACGAAGCACTCGTTGCCGTTGAGGATGTGCGAGACCAGGGCGTTGTTCAGGTCCACGATGGGCAGCCAGGCGTTGAACGGCCCTTTCGTCAGGGCACCCTCCGAGCCGGCCCCCGTGGTGGAAGGCGACTTGCCGGTCAGGCTGCTGATCAGCTCCATGAACAGCTCCGGCGTCTCCTGGTAGTGGATCGGGTTGTAGGCGGCCAGCGAACGCACACCCACGTCGGGCGGGTTCAGGCGGCGGCCCGGCAGCACGGCGTTGACCGGCGTGTGCAGGGGCCGGTCCCAGGCCAGTTTTCGGTACAGGCGCATCCCGACATCGCCCGCGTAGTTCGGGCGCTTGTCCACCAGGTCGGGCCGCAATTGCAGGTAACGCGGATTCTTGGTGGGCTTGCCGTCCACGATGCGCGGGTGGGCCGAGGAGACGAAGTACCCGCTGCCCGCCGCCGCCCGGCGGATGACCTCCTGCATCGGCGGCGTGAACGCCGCCATGGAGATCGCGGAGGCCATCATGGCGCGCGCGTCGGCGGCGGTCAGCGGCTCATAGTTGGAGAAGAAGTTGCCGCCCTGGGCGAAGTGCGCCTCGGTGAATTTGTCGTAGCCCCGGTGGATGGCGTCGTCCGGGCGCTGGAAGAAGCGCCGTTCCACGTTCTCCACGAACTTGACGCTCACGGACGAGTCGTAGCGCGGGTTCAGGTCCGAGAGCGCCCGGACCGGGACGGTCATGGTCGCCGTGATGTCGTCCTCGGCCTGCCGCTTCTCGGCGGGCACGAAGTCGTTGCGCAGGGAGAACGTGCGCCAGCTCCCGTCCTCCGTGAAGCCCACGCGCATGGAGTGCGCCACCAGCCGCTCGCCGTCGAACTTGAGCGCGTTGCCGGGCCGCCCGTTGACCACGTCCACGCTGAAGTGCGCGCGCCAGTCGTCGCCCATCTCCGGCTGGTAGAAGCGCTTGACGACGTACACCAGCTCGCGGATGGAGTGGGGGATGGTGCCGAGCCACTGGTTGTACTCGTCGCTGTAGAGTGTGCCGCTGGGCGTCAGCAGCTTGATGACCGAGCCGAGCGAACGCTGCGGGCTGAGGATGGGCCGCGCCTCGTGGTACTGGCCGTCGCGGAACCGGTAGCCATAGTCGCGCGTCAGCAGCGCCCCCACGGCGTCCATGTCCTTGTGGAAGTCGGCGATGAAGAGTGGCCCGTGCATGATCGCATCGGTGATGGGCTTGGAGATCTCGCTCTTGCCGCCGCCGGAGACCGTACTCGGCTTGTGGACCAGTGTCCCCTCGGCGGTCGTGCCGATGAGCCGCCACTGGCCGGAATCGGCCTCTTTTTCCAGGCGGACCTTGAAGCCGGACGGCACGATGTATGTCACGGTCGGGTCGAGCGGCAGGGAGTGACGGCCGCTGAGGTTGCGCCAGGAGACCGTCTGCGCGTCCAGGTTGATCTCTACGCTTTCCGGGACGTAGTACAGGTCGCGCTGGTGCCTGTCAATGCCGTAGCCCTCCTTCTGGACTTCCATCCGGTCGCCGAAGAGGCGCTTGACGTTCTCAAACGTGTGATCGGTCTTCGGCAGGTGGGTGTCCACCTGGAACAGCTTGCCCAGGTCATAGCGCGGGTGGACCATCGCCCCGCCCGCGTGTTCCTCCTCCACGCCGCCCAGGAGATTGGCCGCGAAGTTGATCTGCGTCTTGACTTCCTTCTTGCAGTAGCCGTAATAGTTGTCCGCGATGATCGTCACCATCACGCCCTGCTCGTCGCGCGCGGTGATCTTGAAGGCGTTGCCGTTATTGTAGCGTTCGTCCTCGGTCCGCCAGCACTGGCCGTCGCGCCGCTGCCGCTCGGAGGCGTCGTCCCAGTGCGGCAGCCCGACATCCTTCTTTTTGAGCTGCGGCAGGTGCGGGGCCAGGATGATGTAGCCCGTCTGGCCCGTCCAGTGTTCGGCGTCCAGCCCGGCGTCATTCTCCGGCAGGTGCGGGTCGCCCGCGTTGCCGAAGATGCGCTCGATGAAATCCAGGTTGCTGATCAGGTTGCCCGGCACGAGGAACTTGATCTCCATGCTCTTTTCGGGCGTGACCCCGGCGACATGGGGCACGACGATGGGCCGCAGCATCAGGGACACGAACGTCTCGACCGGCGCGAACGGCAGTGTCAGCAGCGCGCGCGGCGGATGGAGCGCCGCCTCCAGGAGCCGGGCGTAGGTCTCAATCGGCACGGCGACTTTGTCATCGGGGATGGCGCCGCCGCCTTCGGCGACGTGGAAGACGCCCTGCGTCGTCCGCCGGTCGCTCTTGGGGTTGTGGAGTACGCCCTGGCCGTCCATCAGCCGGTACGACTTGACGATGTCCGACTCAAAGTAATTTCCCCCTTCCGGCAGCGACAGCTCCTCGGCCATGCCCGCCCGGTCCAGGATGAACGACTGTCCCAGCCCCGGCAGGGGGATGACGCGGCCCAGCAGCCGGTCCAAGAACGCCTGGGCGCGACTTGTCAGCGGGCTGGGCAGCCCGTGGGACAGGCGCACGCGCTCCTTGAGGTGGGCGACGACTTCGTAGGGGACGCTCAGCCGGTCCAGGACGCCGTCGGCGTCCGGCAGGCCGCCGGCGACGAGCAGCTTGAGCTTGATGTAGTCGGTGCGCTCCTGCGGGGCGCGCGCGGTGTCCAGCGTGTGTGGCATGGTCAGGGTTCTTCTCCAAGGTGACGGGCAGGGTGACGTGGCGGGACAGAAACACGCCGGCCGCATCAGCGCGGGAGAGTCTCCGACGGGGAACGCATTATAGCACGGTGGCTGGAAATGCGTCAAGGCGCGAAGACTGCCCGAAAGAGACCTCACCCCCAGCCCCTCTCCTTCCGAAAGGAGAGGGTGGACCGGCTTGCCGGGCCGGGTGAGGTAGTCCCCCTGGTTTGACGCCCGCCAGTCTTACGGTACATTCGGGGTGAAAAGGAGACGAAACCATGGTAGACGAAGATCAGATCGCGGGCAAGGTGAAGCAGGCCGAGGGGCAGGCCCAGGACGCCATCGGCGGCGCGACGGGAAGCACCGAGGACCAGGCCGCTGGCAAGGCCAAGCAGGTCACGGGCAAAGTCCAGGAAGAGTTCGGCAAGGCCAAGGACGCCGTGCATGACGCCCTGAACAAAGACCAGGTCTGACGCCGCCGACTCCGTGCCGACCGTGCCGCGCGCCTCGGCGGGTACAATGACTCCCATGAGAGTCACCGTTCTGGGCAGCGGCACGTCGCACGGTGTCCCGATGATCGGCTGCGACTGCGCGGTCTGCACGTCCCACGACCCGAAGAACACGCGCCTGCGTCCCTCTGTCCTCGTCACCACGGACGGCGGCGCGAATGTCTTGGTAGACACGCCGCCGGAAATGCGCCTGGCGTTCTTGCAGAACCACGTCCGCCGCCTTGACGCCATTCTTTACACCCACTCCCACGCCGACCACGTCTTCGGTCTGGACGACGTGCGGACGTTCAACTACCGCACGGGTCTTCCCATCCCCCTCTACGCCGAGCCGAACGTTTTGGGCGATCTGCGTCGCATCTACGACTACATCTTCACGCCGACACAGGCGGGCGGCGGCAAGCCGCAGGTGGAGATGGAGACGCTGACGCCCGACGTCCCGCTGACCCTGCACGGTCTGGAGATTCTGCCGCTTCGCGTCTGCCACGGCAGCCTGCCCGTTCTGGCGTTCGTCTTCGGGGGCCGCTTCGGCTACGTCACCGATGTCAGCGAGATTCCCGACGCCTCCTGGCCCTATTTGGAAGGTCTGGAACTGCTGATGCTGGACGCCGTGCGCCGCGAGCCGCATTCCACCCACTTTCACCTCGCCGCCGCGCTGGATGTGATCGCCCGCCTCAAGCCCAAGCGCGCCCTGCTGACACATCTCTCGCACGATTACGACCACGAGACGACCAATGCCGCCCTGCCTCCCGGTGTGGAACTGGCCTACGATGGGCAGGTCGTTGACCTCGACTGAGGAGAAGACAAGTGCATCAATCGCTAGGCTTGTGTCTTGGGGTGCGGCTGCTCCCCCTCGCGCTTCTGCTGCTGGGTGGAACGGCCTGGGCCGATGGAGGACCGCGCTACGCCGTCGTCCCTCTGGAGAACCTGCCCGGCAAGGAATGGCATCAGACCTATTGCCTGCCGACGGCGCTTAACAACGTCGGCGAGGCCGTCGGCATGGTCGGTGCGCAGGCCGTGCGCTGGGACGCACAGGGCCGGGCGCATCCATTGAATACGACACCGGCGCTGCACGACGTACAGGCGATCAACGACCAGGGCCAATCGCTCGGCTACACCTCGGCGGGACTGTTCCCAGCCGCCCGGCTCTTCCTGCTGGACCGCGACGGTCAGGCGCACCCTCTGGACAAGTTGCCAGGCTTTGCGTTGCCCGCAGGCACGGAAGCGATGGGCTTTGATGGCGGCCTGGCGCTCAACGATAGGGGGCAGGTCGCCTTCAACACGCAGGCCAAAGCCGGACTGCCGCAGCGCGGCTACATCTATGCCCCCGGCACTCTCACGGACCTGGGACATTTGCCGATGCTGAGTTTTGAGACCGCCGTGTCCTACACCAGAGTCAACGCCCTCAGCGCCGACGGCGAGGCCGCCGGGGACAGCGAGACACACACGACGCCTGCCGGGATTGACACCTACCATGCCTTTCGGTGGCACAAGGGCGTGATGACCGATCTGGGCGTCCCCGCCGGGTATGACCGTTCCTCGGCCACGGGCCTGGACGACCGGGGCGATGTGATCGGGACCATGCAGACTGACGTCGAAAGCCAGGACACGGACAGCATGGACGAGGTCCATGGCTTCCTGTGGCAAGCCGGCAAGCTGACCGACCTCGGCACACTCCCCGGCTGTACCTACACGCAGCCGACGGGGATCAACAGCCACGGCCAGGTCGTCGGTGACTCCTTTGTCCTGCACACGGATCAGAACCTGCCCGGCGGGGCCACCGGCTATTCCCGGCAGGGCAGCACGTCGAGCGGCGACGTTTTCCTGTGGCAGAACGGGACCATGACCGATCTGCAAAAATTGGTCCCGGCGGGCTGGCGGTTGGATTCCGCCATCGCCATCAACGACCGGGGCGACATCCTCTGCACGGGCTACCACGATGGGATGCCGTCGCCCGCCCTGGGCTGCGGCGCGTTCCTCCTGCGCCCTCTCCCTTGACCTTTTTTGCGTGTGCTAAAAAAATAGCACAAGCCCCTTGACAAACGGCCCGCAATGTGCTAAATTTTTAGCATGAGAGACACCAGACCGGACACGTTCAGTCGGCGCGAGCGGCAGATCATGGACATCCTGTTCGCGCGGGGCCGTGCGACAGCCCAGGAGGTGCGCGAGGCGCTGCCCGATCCGCCGACCTACTCCGCCGTGCGCGGGCTGTTGCGTGTGCTGGGGGAGAAAGGGCATATCCGGCACGTCCAGGAGGGCGCGCGCTACGTCTACACGCCGACCCAGGCGCGGGCGGGCGCGGCCAAGACGGCCTTGCGCCAGGTCCTGCACACGTTTTTCGGCGGCTCTGTGTCACGGGCCGTGGCGACGTTGCTGACTGAGGCCGACGGTCAGTTGTCCGACGGCGAACTGTCACGCCTATCTCAACTGATCGCCTCAGCGAAGGCCGACGACGCGAAGGAGACTCCCGATGACTGAGTTTCTGCTGCGTCACGGCTGGTCCTTGCTGGCGTCCGTCGCCGTCAAGAGCCTGTTCGTCCCGTCGCTGGCCGCGCTGATCGTTCTGTTCCTGCGCCGCTCGTCCGCCGCCGCCCGTCACTTGGTCTGGCGACTGGCTCTGTGCGGTCTGCTCCTGCTGCCTCTGTTCTCCTGGATGCCCGCCGCCTGGCAGGTCCCGCTCGCCCCCCGCGCCCTGCTGGTGCCGACGGACGCGCCGGTAATCACGCCCGGCCCCGTGATGCCGGATTCTGGAAACGTAGGGGCGCAGCATGCTGCGCCCCTCCCACCTGCCGCGTCTCCTACTCTCCGCCCTCTGCCGCCGCCAGAATTGGGGGCCGGGGGACATTCCTTTCCCTGGCCGGTCTGGGCCTGCGTCGTGTGGCTGGCCGGGTGTGTGCTGACCCTGCTCCCGACCCTGATCGGCCTGGCCGGGGTGGGGCGTCTGGCCCGTCGCAGCGTCCCCCTCACCGACGGCCCACTCCCGGACCTGACGGCAACTCTCGCCCAAGAACTTGGCATTAAGACGCCCGTGCGCCTGCTGACGGGCGAGGCGGGGACGCCGATGACCTGGGGCTGGCTGCGGCCCGTGATTCTTCTTCCGCCCGACGCCGCCCAGTGGCCGGAGGACCGCCTGCGGGCCGTGCTGCTGCACGAGCTGTCCCACATCGCCCGCGCCGACTGGCCCGCGCAGATGGCGTCTCACCTCGCCTGCGCCTGCTACTGGTTCAACCCGCTGGTCTGGCTCGCCGCCCGTCAGGCCCGCCTGGAGGGCGAACGCGCCTGCGACGACCGCGTTTTACTGGCTGGCGTCCCCGCCCCCGACTACGCCCGCCATTTGCTCGACGTCGCCCGCTCCCTGCGCGACCCCCGCCTCCCCACGGCCCTGCCACTGGTCAACGCCGCCACTCTGAAAGTGCGCCTTCAGATCATCCTGGACAGTGCTCGCAAGCGCGGCGAGGTAGGTAAGTGGTTGAAGGTTGTTCTTCTTGAGGCCATCACGATACCTGTATTCTTGTTCTCTTACCTGGTGGTCTTTGCCGTCCCGATGCCGCCCAACCGCGCCGTGCGGCTGGACGTGCAATCCTATCAGGTCATCGGTCAGGCGAACGCGGCAACTTCCGCTCTGCGTTCCCTCCAGGCACACATCCACGCGACCATGAGTTTTTCGTATCCCAATCCGCCTTACACAATGGATGGCACGGCTGTTTTCCAGCGTCCAAACCTAGCCCGCGTGGAAGTTCCCGGCCCCTCCGGGTTCACCTTCGCCTCCGACGGAAGCCACTCGCGCCTCTCTGACCACGATGGGACGCATTCCTACATTCTGCCCGTCAACTGGAATGGCGACAACATGACGGCGGATGATGAGTCGCAGCCGTTCGTCCAATACTTTTTCCTGCCTGACTTTCACCGGTTGGGCGCTTACCTGACAGATGATACAGTATTGCCTTTTCAGGTACGCGCCATTCCGGTAGTCGGGCGTTACCTGGGAGTGCAGACTTGGCAGGGGGCGCAGTATCAGGTCGTCGAGTTCACCCGCAACGTCATCCCACGAGTCCCCAGTTTCAAGAACACTACGACAGTCTATGTCGGGGCAGACCATCTTGTGCATCGCATCGTCGGTAGGGCCTACTTCAGCCAAGGAATCCGCACGGACGACGTTTGGCTGACCGACCTACAAACGAATCAGGTTTCATCCCCCTCTGCCTTCCGACAGCCGGTTCAGGGACAAGCCAACCCGTGAAAGGCACGGTAAAGATTATGCGAGTTCTGAGATCGTCCTTTCAAAAATGTGTGGCGAGCGTTGTCCTGCCGATGGCACAATCTTCCCACGTCGAGGGCCGTCTGCGGGCCGTGTTGGGGAAGATGATCCGGCGTGGGGGCGTGAGCCGACCGGGGATGCTGTTCGCGGGGCTGTTGACCCTCTTGCTTCTCGCAGCCCTGTCGGCTTTCCGGGCGGCATCGCGCACGGTCACGCCGCCCACCGGGACAACGTCTTCTGCGTCAGCGGTCACCTCATCAGCGCTTTCCCAAAACGGCTTCACGCTCCTGGCGGTCCAGCATGGTCAGAGCGCGGGGGCGGAGCTGACTGTGAAGACGCCTCTGGGACCGGCCATTCTCGTGAATGATAACTCCGGGGGCGTGTACGAAGCAGCGTCCGACGCGACCGTTTTGTGGATTCAGCCCCCGCTGTTGCCCCATGCTTCGCCCGCCTTCCTTCGCAACGAGTTCCGCGTCACGGTCCGCGCCTCCACGGGGACGACGTTTCGGATGCCTTACTCCCTGGCGGACGGCGGGACGCCCCCCTTCCTCATGCCGCAGACGCTCTGCGTCGCTTTGCCCGACGGCTATCCGAACACCTACCGATATTTTGATGTCACGGTGACGGATCGGAACGGCCACCGTGCCACATGGCGCTTGACTGATCTGCCGAGGATGAAGCACTTCCTCGCGCACCCACAGTTGCAGACGCAGGAGACGCAGAGCGGCTTCACCGTCCAGGCGGCGGCGTGGCAGGATGATGATCTCGCTCCCGGCTACGGCCATGCCGTGATGACGGGGCTGCACGTCGTGTCCGTCCCCGCGACGATGGCGCATCAGTGGGAACTGGAGGCTTCCAATCCCGTCATGGAATGGACTGCCGACGCCCCCAGCGCCGGCAGCGGCACGTTGAGTTCGCCCATCCCGCCCAACGCCCCGCGTGACGGCTGGATGACGCCGTTCTGGCAGACGCCCTACGCGCACGACATCCACTATGCCGGTCAAGAGGCCGCTCTGTGTCAGTTCGAGACCTACGATGAGCCGGTGACGTTCCACGACGTCACGATCCGAACGCAGTCCGACTACGGCGGTTTAACCTACTGCGTCGTCTCGGCGGCCCAGTCCGTCACGACGCCCAGTGGTGTGACGATCACCCTACCGAGGCAGCACATGGACCAGAACGCATCACAGGGAGGGGATGTCAATGCCATCAACTGTGACTTCGTCCTCTCCGGCGGTGACAAGCCGCAGCTTCTGCCGCAGTCCCCGCTCTGCCGACAGTTCAACCGCCCGGCCACACTCCAGATCGTCATGCCCAAGCCCGCCGACGTCAATATGTGGGGCACAAACAACGGTACGCTCACGCTCGGTTTCACCCTGCCGAAACCTTACCCCACGCACCTCGCCGACTTCACCGTGATCGTCCGGCAGCGCGTGAACTTGCAGTCGTTCCCGCTGCACTTCGTCGTCCCGGTCGGCGCTAACTTCGCATCGGCCACTGCCGGGAGGCACCCCACCTCATGAACATATCCCACCGATGTATTTCCAACGTCACCCTGCCGATGGCACAGCCATCGGGTGTGGAGGGACGGGTTAAGGCTATTTTGAAAATGAACAAAAACAGAGGGGTTTTAACGCAGAAAGTGTTGTGGCTTGGCGGTGCAGTGGCATTGCTGATCCTTCTGCTCCTCATGGGCCTGCGGTTTGGTTCTGTGGGAATGCCGTCCGCTGCGGCCTTAACTTCTACGCCTGCGGCGCTGACTTGGCAGGCTCCTTTGCCTCATGGAACGATTGCCGCGCCTTCCAGCCAGGAGGTCACTCTGTCCAACGGCATTCAGGTGAAACTTCTTGGCTTTGCCCAGAATCCGTCTCGTAATGCCCCCTGGTCAACACCAAATGGGCGCGCTGGCATCAAGTCGCCGTACCTTTCCGCAGACGAAACGGACAATGGCGGCAGTGATTTACACCGGGAGTTCGCGGTGTACTTGGATGGGTTACGGCTGCAAGCAGGAGACGTTCACTTTGCTGCCATGCCCGCGCCACGTGTGCTGGGAGGGGGCGCAAGCTGTAATGTTGTCTCTTATGAACGGCATGGCAATGATTTTTCGCTTCGTAGCCTGCAAGCCATTGTCGCTTCATTTCCCGACACAAAGCAAGGGAGCCAGACCGGGGCCTTCCTGTTCGGGGTCGCTAGTGGTTCCTGGCAGACGGCGACTACTAAACGCTTTATGAAGGATGGCAACACAAGCTCAAGCTGGACTTCTGGTGCTACGATCCTAATCAGTGCCAGTAGAGATCGAAACCGCCCGCTCATCGTTTCTGTGGCAGATGATGTGAACTCTGATATGGAAACAAGGATCGTGGCCGTAGACCAGCATGGGGTGTCGCACAAGCCGGAATTATTGGATGCCGGTGGCAGTGTGACGACCAGCTTCAGCGGCGTCCATTCGCTAGATGAGGCGCTCCGATCTTATCACAATATTTATCAGTCTTTGGTGACATTCCCCGGTCTGCCGCTGCGAAATGTGCGCGAGGTCCGTTTTCAGACGCGCCCTTATCAGTGGGTTTTGTTCAAAAACCTTGCCCTTTATCCAATCCTGACACCGCCGCTCGGCAGATTATGATGAAAAATAGGTTCGCTATGCTCAAGCAGAAAATCAAGCATTGGACGCTTAGAACGTATCTCAAAACGGTGGCCTGAGCCTCCGCTGCCTGTGAGCCGATAATGGCGGCATGATGCCACCGACTGAAGCTCCGAAAGACGTGATTGAACCCGCCGCGCCAAAGGCCGGGCCGAAGAAGGCGTTGCCGACGATCTGGAACGTGCCCGACCCGCTCTGGGGGCTGATCGAGAAGGTCCTGGCCGTCTACGACCCGCCTCAGAAGACCGGACGCAAGCGTGCCGACCCGCGCAAGTGCTTCGACGGCGTGATCTTCCGGATGCGCACCGGCTGCCAGTGGAACCATCTGCCCAAGGAGTTCGGTGACGACAGCAGCGTCTACCGCGCCTTCGCCCGCTGGGAGAAGAAGGCTATCTTCGACATCCTATGGGCCATCCTGCTGACCAAGTGCGACGACCTGCAGGGCGTGGACTGGCAGTGGCAGGCCGCCGACGGCTGCCTGGGCAAAGCGCGCGGCGTCCCTGGCAGCGGGGTCGGCAAAAGGGGGCACAAGACGAGTGCGTCGGCCCCAGCCCCGTCGACCGCGGCAAGTCGGGCGTCAAGAAGAGCCTGCTGGTCGAGGGCGGCGGCCGGCCCCTCGCTGCGGCCATCGGCGGGGCCAACGTCCCCGACAGCAAACTGCTGAAGGCCACGCTGGAGGCCGTCGTCGTGGAGAGGCCCGCGCCGACCGAGCAGGAGCCGCAGCACCTGTGCCTGGACAGAGGCTACGACAACGCGCCCGCTGAGGCGGTCGTGGCGGAGGCGGGGTACGTGCCCCACATCACCCCAATAAAGCCCCGGCGCATCGGCGAGGAGAAGCTCGACGAGCAGCGGGAGAAGACGCACCCGGCCCGCCGCTGGGTGGTGGAGCGCACCTTCGCCTGGCTGGCCGGCTGCCGCGCGATCCTGGTGCGCTATGACAAGCTGGCCGAGCGGTACCTGGCCCTGGTTAAGCTGGCGTCAGCCTTGCTCTGGTTCCGACGCTGGTACGAGCTTGACCCGACGCTCGCGTTTTGAGATACATTCTTAGCCATGTCGTTCTTCCCATGGCGCAGACGTCAGGTGTGGAAAAACGAATTACAAACATTTTGCAACACGCGAGGGACCGAAAGATGATAACACGCAGAGCATGGATAATGGCAGGGGCCATGGCCTTGGGCGTTCTCATTCCCTTGGCGATGCTACGGCCCGTGGCGGTGGCAGAGACGGCTTCCGTGAACACGAATTCGCAGGCCAAAACCTGGCAGACCATCGCCACCAGCAACATTCAGACCGGCAAGGTTCTGCGACTGGTGAGGGGGCCAGACAATGCCATACTGGTCCTCAAAGTCCTTCAGCACACCGCCAAAGGTGATGTCATCTTCACACTGGACAGCCGACCGACCCGCTTTCTGTACCGTCTTCGCCCTCAGATCGGAGCAATTTTGATGGTGACAACCCCCTTCCCACTGGGGGACAATCAGCGCATCATTGCGATTGACCATCAGGGCCGTACTTTATCTCTCGACAGGTTCACCGGGATGGAAGGCTACTTCTCTGGTAGAACCCAGTTCACATACACACTGCCTCGGTCGTTCTGGGCACAGGTCAGTGAGTTCCGCCTGCAAGTCCGACAGGTCTAAGCCGGGGAAGCGTCGAATGCGGGAGGTCCGAAGGAGCGGAGGTCGTGATGAAAAACAAAGCCTCGGTCAAGCAGGCAGTGATGGCACAGTTGATCTTCTGTGTTGCCCTGCCGATGGCCCAGAGGTCGGGAGTAGAGGAGCGGCTGCGGGCCGTGTTGCAAGACAACAGGAGGCGAGGCATGATGACACGCAAGGGGCTGATGATGGCCGGATTGGTCGCGGCGGGTGTGCTGGTGCCGCTGGCGGCCCTGCGGCCCGTGGCGAGGGCGGCGGCGCACCCGGCAGTGAAGAAGGCCACGGCGGGGGTGGACCCACGGGCGATCCGGTTGCTGACGCAGATGGAGGCGGCGTACAAGGCGCTGAACAGCTACTCCGGGGACGAGGTCGCCGTGGGTGACGCGAACATGGGGATGCCGTATGAGATGAGCCTGACGTACCAGCGTCCGGGCCGGATGGTCGCGGACATTACGCACCATTACGGCGACAAGGCGCAGCACAGTCATCTGCTGCTGGACGGTCAGGCGCTGTATCTTTCGTCCGACGCTGAGCCTGCCCAAGTCTCCCGCGTCACGACCCCGATGAAGAACTACAACCTCTGGGAAGATGCCTTTATTATACGCGAGGACATCAAGTTTCCCCTGGTCATGGATCTGCTGGAACAGAGCGATGACATAGCGAAGGCTCTGACGCAGGCGCATCCCGGCACGACCATCAGCCTCGGAGTGCCGGGCATGGTGGACGGCGTCCCGGTGGAGACGATTCTGGAGCGGACTTCCAGAAACGGGAGCGACTTCACGGGGACGTTTCAGATCGGCCAGGCGGATCACCTGCTGCGGCGCATCACGCAGGACGGCACGGCGACCTATCAGAACCCGACGCACATGAGCCAGACGTTCCTACACGTCCGGGCGAACCCCGTGCTGCCCGCCTCCACGTTCGTCTTCACAGCCCCCACGGGCGCGACGGTGACGGACGAGCATCCCGCCGGCGCGGACGCCGACCCGGCGGCGGTCAAACTGCTGACCCGTATGTACGCCGCCTACGCCGCGCTCAAGTCCTTCTCCTGCGATTTGGAAGTCTCACTGCACGGGCCGAGCTACGGTCCGAACGGCATGACCATCGCCACCACGCCAAATGTCAGCCAGGCGACTTATGCCGTTCAGAAGCCGAATCGTGTGTTCCTCACACGCACCGGCTCAGTGGGCACGACGCAAGCCGTCTGCGATGGGACGACCCTCTACGTCACCACCACGGAGCCGAACGGGGAAAACGCACGTTTCCGCCACGCAGACGCGCTTCCAGATCGCTACCTGAAGCTGCCTCTCCAGGCCGACCCAGGGAACGTCGCCTACAACCTGTCCACCTTCGGCGGCCTGGGGAGCTACGGCAGCGGTGGCCAGCAACGCTTCATGCCGCAGGCCGTCCTCGGCTGGGACGTTTGGCCCGCCGACGGCTACGACTGGAAGCTGGGGCCGACGAGTGAAGTCAACGGCGAGCCGGTGGACATCGTGACCCTCCGAGAAGGCGAATTGAACGATGCCAACTACAGCATTATGACTCTGGCGATCAGCCGGGACGACCACTTGCTGCGGCAGGTGACGACGGAGTACCACGACGCCAGCCAGCCCGTGCAGCAGGAATTCGACACGTTCACCGACGTTCAGATCAACCCGGCACTTCCGGCTTCGATGTTTGTCTTCACGCCCCCGCCCGGCAGTCAGGCCGTGCCGCTGGCCGCCGACCTGGTGAGAAGCCGCTAGCGTGTCATTGGCAGGATGGCCGCGAAGTGGCAGGCTGAACAGGGACGGAAGCGGCAGCCGGGGGGGATATTGATGGAGGAAGGCACGTCGCCTATGTCCGGTCCGGCTCCGACAGAATTGGGGGCGGGGGGGTGAAACTCTGCATTCAGGTATAATACCCCTATGACCGATATCCGGGCGGAACTACAACGGCGCATCCTGGTGATTGACGGCGCGATGGGGACGATGATCCAGCAGTTCAAGTTGGACGAGGCGCAGTACCGGGGCGAACGCTTCGCGGACTGGCCCTCGGACCTGCGCGGCAACAATGAGCTGCTCTGCCTGACACAGCCGCAGATCATCGAGGGCATCCACCGGGAGTATGTCGCTGCCGGGGCGGATATCGTCGAAACGAACACGTTCAACGCCAACGCCATCTCCATGGCGGATTACGGCATGGAGGCGCTCGTGCCGGAGCTGAACGCTGCCGCCGTGCTGTTAGCCCGACGTGCCGCCGTGGAAGCCTCCACGCCGGAAAAACCCCGCTATGTCGCCGGGGCGCTCGGCCCGACCAACAAGCAGTTGTCCGTCGCCTCGGTCAGCAACCCGGCGTACCGGGAACTGACCTTCGAGCAGTTCGTGACGGTCTATGAAGAACAGGTCAGGGCGCTTGTCGAGGCGGGCGTGGACTTGCTGCTGGTGGAGACGATCTTTGACACGCAGGTCGCCAAGGCGGCCTTCTTCGCCATCCAGCAGTATTTTGATGGTGGCGGTCGCGTCGTGCCGGTCATGTGCAGCGTCACCATCGCGGCCAACGACCTGCGGACGCTGTCGGGGCAGACGCTGGAAGCCTTCTGGAACTCCGTGTCGCACGTCCCCCTGCTCTCTGTCGGCCTGAACTGCGGCCTCGCGCCCCAAAGCCTGCGCGGGAGTGTGGAAGAGTTGTCCGGCCTCGCGCCGGTCTACACCAGCGCGTACTTGAACGCCGGACTGCCCAACCCGCTGTCCGAGACCGGTTATGACGAGACGCCCGAAGACATGGCCCCGATCTTCGCCGAATTCGCGCGCAACGGCTGGGTCAACATCGTCGGCGGCTGCTGCGGGACAACGCCCGCGCACATCAAGGCCATCGCCGAAGGGGTGAGCCGGTACGCGCCGCGCGTCCCGGCCCAGCCGCCCGCGCTGACGCGCCTCAGCGGCCTGGAGGCGTTCACCATCCGCCCGGAGACGAATTTCGTCAACATCGGCGAGCGGGCGAACGTCACGGGGTCGCCGCAGTTCAAGAAGCTGATTCTGGGCGGGGAATATGAGGCGGCTTTGGCCGTCGCGCGTCAGCAGGTGGAGAACGGCGCGCAAATCATTGACATCAACATGGACGAGGGGATGCTGGACGGCAAGGAGGCCATGACCACGTTCCTGAACCTGGTCGCCTCCGAACCTGATGTCGCCCGTGTGCCGATCATGGTGGACAGCTCCAAGTGGGAGGTGCTGGAAGCGGGCTTGCGCTGCACCCAGGGCAAGAGCATCGTCAACTCCATCAGCCTCAAAGTGGGTGAAGAGGCGTTTAAGGAGCAAGCGAAGCTTGTTCGTCAGTACGGGGCCGCCGTGGTCGTCATGGCTTTTGATGAGCAGGGCCAGGCTGACAGCGCCGCGCGCAAGGTGGAAATCTGCACCCGCGCCTATCGCCTTCTGACGGAAGACGTCGGCTTCGCGCCCGAAGACATCATCTTCGACCCGAACATCCTGACCGTGGCGACAGGCATCGAGGAACACAACAACTACGCCGTGGACTTTATTGAGGCGACACGGACAATCAAGCAGACCCTGCCGGGGTGCAAGGTCAGCGGCGGCGTCTCCAACATCTCGTTCTCGTTCCGGGGCAACAACGTCGTGCGTGAGGCCATGCATTCGGCGTTCCTGTACCACGCCATCCGTGCCGGGCTGGACATGGGCATCGTCAATGCGGGCCAACTCGCCGTCTACGAGGAGATTCCGAAAGACCTGCTGGGCCTGGTGGAAGACGTGCTGCTGAACCGTCGGCCCGACGCCACCGAGCGACTATTGGCGTTCGCGGACAGCGTGAAAGGGTCAGGCAAGAAGGAAGTCAAGGACGAGGCGTGGCGTGCGGAACCCGTCGAGAAGCGGCTGTCCCACGCGCTCATCAAGGGCATCACGGACTACATAGATGGAGACGTGGAGGAAGCGCGGCTGCAATATGACCGGCCCCTGCACGTGATTGAAGGCCCGCTGATGGACGGCATGAACGTCGTCGGCGACCTGTTCGGGGCGGGCAAGATGTTTCTGCCCCAGGTCGTCAAGAGCGCCCGCGTGATGAAAAAAGCCGTCGCGCAACTCCTGCCCTACATGGAGGCGGAAAAAGAGGCGACGGGTGACACACGCGCGCAGGGCAAAATTCTCATGGCGACGGTCAAGGGCGACGTGCATGACATCGGCAAGAACATCGTTGGTGTCGTCTTAGGATGCAACAACTATGAGGTCATTGATCTGGGTGTGATGGTCCCCGCCGAGAAGATTCTGCGCACGGCCAGGGAACTGAACGTGGATGTCATCGGCCTCAGCGGCCTGATCACGCCGTCGCTGGACGAGATGATCCATATCGCCCGCGAGATGAAGCGCGAGGGCTTCACGGTCCCGTTGCTCATCGGCGGCGCGACCACCAGCCGGACACACACGGCGGTCAAGATCGCTCCCGCCTATGACCATTCGGTCGTGCATGTCCTGGACGCCTCCCGCGCGGTCGGCGTGGTCAGCAGCCTGCTCAGTGATGAGAACAAGGAAGAATTCGCCGCCACGGTCGCCCGCGAGCAGGAGGCGGCGCGGGTGCAGCACGCGGGGAAGCGTTCCGACAAACGAGTCCTGACGCTGGCCGAGGCCCGCGCCCGGCGGACGCCGATCCAGTGGCGCGCGGAAGACATCGCCGTGCCGTCGTTCACCGGCCTGCGACCCCTGCACGACTTCCCGCTGGAGGAATTGGTCCCGTACATTGATTGGTCGCCGTTCTTCCGCACCTGGGAGATGCACGGGCGTTACCCGGATATTCTCCGGGACCCGGTGATCGGCGAGGAAGCCCGGCGGCTGCTTGACGACGCCCAGGCGCTCTTGCAGCGCATCGTCTGCGAGAAGCTGCTTGTCGCCCGTGCTGTGTACGGCTTCTGGCCCGCTAACTCCGTCGGCGACGACATTGAAATCTACACGGACGAGACGCGGGAACACATTCACACGATCTTTCACACGCTTCGCCAGCAGGGGGAGAAGACAGGCGAGGCCGCCAACAAGGCCCTGGCCGATTTCATTGCGCCCAAAGAGACCGGCCTGGCGGACTACATCGGCGGCTTCGCGGTCACGGCGGGCATCGGCACGGAGACGCTGGCCGAACACTTCCGGCGTGACCACGACGACTACAACGCCATCATGGCGTCCGCCCTCGCCGACCGTCTGGCCGAGGCGTTCGCCGAATATCTTCACAAGCGCGCCCGGATGGACTGTGGCTTCGGGCAGAACGAGCATCTGACGACCGAGGACCTGATCAAAGAGCGCTACCGGGGCATCCGCCCGGCCTGGGGCTACCCGGCCTGCCCGGACCACACGGAGCGGCAGACGCTCTTCGATGTGCTGGACGCCGAGAAGAACGCGGGCATCCACCTCACCGAGTCACTCGCCATGTACCCCGGCGCGTCCGTCTCCGGGATGTACTTCGCGCACCCGGAGGCCAAATATTTCAGCGTCGGCAAGATCGAGCGCGACCAGACGCTTGACTACGCCCGGCGCAAGGGCATGGACCTGCCGACATTGGAACGCTGGCTCGCCCCTGTTCTCAACTACGACCCGGAGTGATCATGAATATCTCACGACGCAAGCTACTGAAGACGGGCGCTGCCGTCGCCGCCGCAGGGCTGGCGGGGCCGCTGTGGCGGATGCCGGGCGCGCGGGCCGCCGCAGTGGCCGACGGGCCGTTCCAGCCGACTTGGGATTCGCTGGCGAACTACCAGACGCCGGAGTGGTTCCGGGACGCCAAGTTCGGCATCTGGGCGCACTGGGGGCCGCAGTGTCAGCCCGGCCAGGGCGACTGGTACGGCCGCCAGATGTACCAGCAGGGCAACCACGACTATGACTACCAGTGCGCCACCTACGGCCACCCGTCCAAAGCGGGCTTCAAGGATGTCATCCCCCACTGGCGAGCCGAAAGCTGGGACCCGGAACACCTGATTGGATTATACAAGGCCGCCGGGGCGAAGTACTTCATGTGCCTGGCGAACCACCACGACAACTTCGACAACTTCGCCTCGACCCACCAGCCGTGGAACAGCGTCGCCCTCGGCCCCCGGAAGGACCTGGTGGGCGGCTGGGAGCGGGCCGCCCGCGCGGCGGGCCTGCGCTTCGCCGTCTCCGTCCACGCCGCCCACGCCTGGTCGTGGTACGAGACCTCGCAGGACTCGGACAAGACCGGGCCGCTGGCGGGTGTGCCCTACGACGGCCACCTCACCGCCGCCGATGGGCGCGGGCTGTGGTGGGACGGTCTGGACCCGCAGGCGCTGTACGCCCAGGCGCACACGCCGATGGGCCTGGAGTGGGACTGGAACAACAACGGTCGGGGGGACCTGCCCAGCCCTGCCTACATCCAGAAGTTCTACGACCGCACCATGGAACTGATGGACAAGTATCAGCCCGACCAGGTCTACTTCGACGACACCGTGCTGCCGCTCTACCCGATCAGCGACGTGGGCCTGCGCCTCGCGGCCCACCTGTACAACGCCGACATCAGGAGGCACGGGGGGCGGCTGGAGGCCGTCATCAACGGCAAAGTGCTGAACGAGCAGCAGCGCCGGTGCATGGTCATGGACCTGGAGCGCGGGATCAGCAACAGAATCGAGCCGCTGCCCTTCCAGACCGACACCTGCATCGGCAACTGGCACTACGACATCAACCTGTACCAGAGACACGGCTATAAGACTCCCGATCAGGTGGCGCACATGCTGGTGGACATCGTCAGCAAGAACGGCAACCTGATGCTGAATATCCCGCTGCCCGGCAGCGGCCTGCCGGACCCGGACGAGTTGGCGTTCCTGGCGGACTTCACCCGGTGGATGCAGGTCAACAGCGAAGGCATCCACGGGACGCGCCCCTGGCACATCTTCGGCGAGGGGCCGTCCGGGGGCGGCCCGGCGACGCGCGCGCAGGGGTTCAACGAGAGTGACCGCCGGTACACGCCCCAGGACTTCCGGTTCACGCAGAAGGGCGACGCGCTGTACGCCTACGCACTGGCCTGGCCCGAAGATGGCACACTGGTCGTCCGGTCGCTGGCGTCCGGCGCGGGCCGTGTGCAGGACGTGACGCTGCTCGGCTTCCCCGGCAAGATCAAATGGACACAGACGGATCAGGGGCTGGTGGCCGTGCTTCCCGCGCAGAGGCCGTGCGACTACGTCTACGGGCTGAGAGTTCGGGGGCGCGGTCTTGTTCCCGCTCCGGTCCCGGTGGCCTCAATCGGCGTCATCGAGCAACAGGCGACCGGGGCGATCACCCTGTACGCCGACACGGCGACCATTCACGGCACCTCGCCGCAGATCGAGTCCAAGTCCGGCGTGGACGACATCGGCTACTGGGGCAGCGTCGCCGACACGGTCTCGTGGGACTTTGACATCCCCGCGCCGGGCGTCTACACCGTCGGCGTCAACTCCTCCTGCGACCCCGGCGCGGCGGGCAGCGGGTTCACGGTCGAGGCGGCGGGCAAGTCTCTGCCGGGCGCGACCGCCTCCACCGGCTCCTGGGGCACGTTCACGACGACGACGCTCGGCACACTCTCCTTCGCCCAGGCGGGCCGTCAGACGCTGGTCTTCCGTCCGCAGGCCGCGCCGCCCTGGAAGGGAATCGCCCTGCGCGCGGTCACTCTCACCCCGGCGAAGTAGGTTTCGGGGGTACACCGGCGGCCTAGTACGTCGGGCCGATGCCGGGCGACAATCCTGTGCCGAACTGGCCGATGGTGAAGGGCTGGAAGGCGGGGAACGCCTTGAGCTGGAAGTTGAACGTGAAGGTCTGGCCCGATTGCAGGCTGTTCGTCCGGTCGTCCTGGTAGACGAAGCTCGCCGTCCAGTCGTGCCAGTCGCGCGTCAATGCCACGCCCTGATAGCCGAACTGGTCCGTCAAGGCGTTGTAGCTGCCGATGACCTGCACCCGGTAGCCGGACTCCTCCGCCGGGTTCGGGTCGCGCAAGAACGGCACGGACACGGAGTAGTTCGTCTGCGGGAAGCGGTGCGAGATCGGGTCGTACTGCGAGGACAGGTCCAGCGCGTAGCCGCCGGGGGCGCGGACGCGCAGGTTGTTGGTCAGGTTCAGCAGCTTGCCGTGGTTCGGGTCGTAAGCCGAAGTGGTCTGGAGCTGCAAGAGTCGGCCCTGCGTGAACAACAACTGGGCGGCCAGGTTCTGCCACGGCATCGGCGTCTGCCCGAACCGGCTGTGCTGCTGGTTGAAGTCGAAGGCCGTGGCGAGCGTGAGCCGGAGCTGCGGCGTCTCCTGGTAGGTGAGGTTGAGCGCGGCGTTGTTGGTGCTGCCCTCGTAGTCGAACTGGAAGGGCGTGTAGCCATAGGGACGCAGGTAGGTGTAGGTCGCGCCGGTCTCGGAGCGGCCCCCGATCCGCAGTTGATACGCCGCCCGCCCGTTGAGCGTGTACTGCGCGGTGTCGTCGCCGTAGAACGCCTGCTGGAAGACGCCGCCGTAGTCCAGCGTGCTGCGTCCACGGGTCTTGGTGGTGTCGCCGGTGTCAATGCCGAAGAAGGCGCGCTGGGTGTGCGTCAGCGACGTGATCTCGTTGAAGTCGCCGAGCGAAAGATTGATCCGTGTCTGCCGGGGCAGCAGCAGGTCCCGTAGCAGCGGCAATCGGTTCCCGTCCGTCGCCAGGCGCAGCTCCGGCAGCCGCTCTAAGCCCCCGTAGCCCGTATTTGTGCCGCCGGAGAGCTGCGAGAACTTGTTGGTCAAAATCTCCAAGTCCGCCACCCGGCCCGCCTGGGTGAAATCCAAGTCCGAGTCCAGCCGCTGCTGAAGGCCGCCGCTGCCGCCGCCGAAGCCGAACGACGGCTGCATGACGCTGGAGTAGTTGAACTTGGTGTCCAGCCGCGTCCCGCCGCGCTGGAACACGTTGTCCAGAACCGAGGTGAGCGTCTGGGACAGGCCGGAGCCGTAGTTGTTCGATGCCAGGTTGTTTTGCAGAGACGTATTAAAGTAGCCGACGTTGCGCTGCAAGTTCAACTGCGTGTTGTTGGACAAACTCTGCGTGTTGCTGACATAGGAGCTGTTGTTCTGCCCCTGCGTGTTCAGCGACACCTGCACCGTGCCGATCTCCTGCTGGTGCTGGAGGCCATAGGAAAATTGCTGGAGGCCGGTCGAGTTGTTGTGCTGCTGATACAGCGACGCGACGCCGCTGCCGTCGTGCGGGTTGTTCAGGCTGCCGTAGGCCTGCTGGAGACCCGTGCCGATGCCCTGCTTCTGTGACAGGTCCAGGTTGAGCAGGCCGGGCAGGGAGGACGCCAGCGCGTAGCCGATGGCGACCTTGACGAAGTACCCCTCCGCCGGCGTCTCACCCACCTGTGGGATGATCTGGGACTGCCTCAGCCGGTCGAACGGGACGTACAGGTAGGGAATCGTGAACTCCCGGTGGCCGTCCCGGTAATAGGTGACGTAGCGGGCGACCAGGTGATTGCCGGGGACGACATACAACTGCTTGGCCCCGAAGGCGTAGTGCGGGTCGTCGAAGTCGCAGGTGGTGAACTGACTGCCGCGCGCGTCAATCAGGCCGGGCCGCCCGCTGATCGTGCCGCCGTAGATGTAGACCGGCAGGATCAGGCCCAGCCCCAGTTCCTGCGGCGGCACCGTGGTCGTGGACCCGGTGACGTGGTAGGTGTTGTGCTGGAGGTCCAGCGCCAGCGTCCCGTCCGGCCCCCCTGCACGGTGTCCCCATTCGGCGTCAGGAGGTGGACGTTCCCCGTGAACAGCGCCGTCTCCCGGTCCATATCAATGTCCGCCCGGTCGGAGGTGAGGGTGTAGCCCCGGTAGCGGACGCGGACATCGCCCCGCAGAACGGTCACGTCGTTGTTGGTCGTCAGCGCCGTGTCGGCGTTGTCCAGGATGACGGAGTTATATGGGTCCGCCGTCGGTGTGCCGACGAACGGCTCTGCGCCGCCCGGCTGCGGCACGTCAGGCACAGGTGGCGTCGTCGGAGCGGGAGCCTGCGCGGGGGGCTGGGCCGACGGGGGGCCAGGGGGAACGACCGTCGGCGGGAACTGCGTCTGCGCCCCGACCCGCAGGGGCAAAAGTGCAAGCAGGCCGAACACGAGACACCGGCGGGCGAGGCGCATGATGCGGCATTATAACACGGAAAATTACCGGGCGTCCAATTGTACGGGCGCAGCATGCTGCGCCCCTACGCTTCTGCCGTGAGGTTCGTTTTTGCAAAAATCGCATCAATGGGGGCGGGATTGAGTGTTTCGTAGCCTTTCGCCCCGGTCCGTTCGTTTCAATAAAATCGTGTGCGCCCGCGATGTGAGTTCGTTTTTGCATTTTCGCGTTCTATGTCACCGCCCGTTCTTCGCGCCTTCCGATGTCTCTCCCGGAGCTGATCTGCCGGGCGCGAGAAATGCGAGTTGCCCGATTATTTGTGCCATGACTTCTGCCGGAAAAGCTCTGGGAGATTACCGGGAAATGCGATGGACCCTCTCCGGCTCGTCTGGGAAGGAGCAAAGTTATTTCACGCGCGGGCCGTTTTAGGCATGACAACCAGGCTTACTTCCGTTATAATGCCGTTGTTCCCGCCTGAGCAGTTGAGGCGGGCACGTCAGCCGTCGTCCCGTCGCGCCGCGTTGGCCTCTTGCGGTACATCCTGTAGACTTTCGCCGGAGGCCGAGATGCGCCTCCCGGCGACGACCCGTTGCCGCACTGACCGAAGGAGAAAGCCCGTTGAAAACTGCTGCCCTGCGCCGACTGCTCTCGCTGGCGATCCTGCTGACCTGCCTCATTCCTTCCCTGGCCCATGCCGCCACGCTCAACGTCCCCTCGGCCCAATACCATACCATTCAGGCGGCCATCAACGCCGCGAATTCGGGAGACACTGTTCTGGTCGGGGACGGCACGTACTCGGGTAACGGCAACCGCGATCTGGACTTGCATGGGAAGAGTTTGACAGTAGCATCGGTGGACGGTCCCACGAAGACCATTATCGATTGCGGCGGTTACAAACTATCCCAAAACTCCGAAAAATGGCACTTACGTACTCTCATCAAATGCGCCAAAATTGACTTTTGGGATAGTTTGTAAGTCTTCCGATGTTGATTAGCTGGTCGTCATGCCGTTTGAGGGGCGGGAGCGCACCAAGGCCATTGAGATCAAGCAGGCCGTCGGCGTGAACTTCTCGATGGATTTACTGGTCTACGACCCGAAATATCTCCAGCAGCGCATCGAGTGGGAAGACTGGTTCCTGCGCGAGATTACTGAGATATGATAACGCCTGTTTCCACGCGCAGCAGTGCGCGGCGAAATATCTGAAGGCCGCTCTCCAGGAGTTCTCAGTCGTCTTCCCACGGACACACAATTTGCTTGATCTGCTCAGCCTCATCCTCCCGCGCGAACCGACCTGGAACACTCTTCACATCGCATTTGACGTACTGAACGATTATGCCGAAATTTTCCGCTACCCAGGCAGAAGCGCGGATAAGGAGGAAGCGCGGGAGGCGCAGCGTTTCTGCCGCGCGGTGCGCGAAACGATACGGCCCAGCTTGGGCCTGCCGATCTAACCGATAGAGGCGGACAATACCATCGTCATCGGCCGCTTTTGATACTCAGAGGGCACTTATCCCGCCACTTGCTGCGTCTGCCCGAACTCCTGCGGTCTGCCCCGCCAAGTCCCGCCGCGCCCCTGGACGCGGCCCTGGCGGACGCCGACCACGTTCATTCAGCGCTCCCGGAGAATGTCGTCGTGTAGAGTTCTTGAACGGCCTCCGCCATGCGCCGCACGTCATAATGATCCTGGACGAGTGCGCGACCGCTGCATGAGAGGCGCACGCGCAGCGCGGGGTCGTCACGCAGGCGCGTGAGGGCGTCGGCGAGAGCCGATGGGTCGTCGGGCGGCACGAGCAGGGCGTTCGCGCCGTCCGTCAGCATCTCGGCGAGGCCGCCGACGCGGCTGGCGACGAGGGGAATGCCGGACGCCATGGCTTCCAGGGCGACGAGGCCCTGGCCCTCCTGCCGTGACGGCACGGCGATGGCGTCGGACGCGCCGTAGACATCACGGGCATCTTCCACCCGCCCCCGCCACTGTACGTTGGGCGACGCGGAGGCTGTCAGAGCCGCCCGCCCCGGGCCGTCACCGGCAATGAGAAACCGCACACTCGGCAGCAACACCGCCGCCCGCAGCAGCACATCTACCCCCTTCTCGCTCGACAATCTTGCGACACACCCGACGGTGAAATGTATATCGGGCCGCCTCGCACGGTCGGGCTGGGGGGCGAAGTGTCCTGTATCCACGCCGTTGGGGATGACGGCGATCTTGCCGGTCGGGATGCCGCAGGCCGTCAGGCCGTCGGCGACGGCTTGGGAGACGGCGATGACGCGGTCTGCAGACCGTCCGGCGAGGCGCACACCGATCTGGGTCAGGCGTCCGCCAAGCACAAGGTTGTGCGCGGTGAAGACGCTGTGGAAGGGACACAGGCGGCGGGCCAGGGCGGTGACGAAGGCCGCCCGCAGGCCGTGGGCGTGGAGGAGGATGTCGCCGTGGCCGCGCGCGTACTGGGCCAGCCGGGCGGCGGCGAGCAGGTCACGGGCGGGGGAAAGTCGGGGCGCGATATCCAGCATCAGCCGGTCAGCGGGCGTCACGTCGGTGGGCAGGCCGCGCAGGAACTCCGCCGGGGCGGCGACGCGCACGGAGAAGCGCACCTCGTCCGTCCGCCGGAGCAGCTCCAGGACGTGCTGGCGGATGCCTCCGGCGGCGGGACGGACGACGTGCAGGACGGGGCGCGTCACGGCAGCGAGGCGACGGCGTAATGGCGGCGGTGACGCCGGTGGAAGTGACGCGGCGACGTCTCAATGTCGGCAGTCACGATCATGCGCTGCGGCGGGGTGATGCCGAAGATGGACTGGACCAGCGGCGCGGCCTTCGCCCAATCGGCCACCTGGGTCGTCCCCCGGCCATCGGCGGTGGGCAGTGTCGCCATCGTGATGCCGCTGCGCGGCGTGTCGTGCAGGAAGCGGGCCAGCACGACCTGCTGCGTCGGCGTGAGGTCGCTGTGGACGCGCCGGTCAATGGTCTGCAGCAGCAGGGGGATTTTGGGCAAGGTCTGCGGCTGGAGCAGTTCGGCCTTGAGCGCGGCCAAGAGCGTCTGCTGGCGCTTGATCCGCATCAGGTCGCTGTCGGCGTGGCGGAAGCGCACGAAGCCCATCGCCTGCGTCCCGTCCAAATGCTGATAGCCCGGCTTCAAGTGGATGTGCAGGTGGCCCCAGTTGTCGTCATAGTCCATCTGCCGATCCACGACCAGGTTCACGCCGCCCAGCACGTTGATGGCCTCGTCGAAGCCCTGCGGGTCTAAATCCACATAATGGTCGCTGTGGACGCCGAAGGTGTCCTGCACGACCTGTTCCGTCTCCGGTGAGCCGCCGAACTGGTGCGCGGCGTTGATCTTGGTCAGCCTCGTCCCATAGGGGCCTTCCGGCACCTCGGCGACCGTGTCGCGCGGGATGGATAGGATGGAGACGGTCTTCTTATCAAAGTCCAGGTGCGCGACCATCAGCACGTCCGAGCGGGCCTGACTGTGGATGACCTGGTCCCCGTTGGTGTAGTCGTAGTCGCGCCCGATGACCATCAGGTTCATCGCGTGGGGGGTGTCCGGGAACACCTGCGCGGGCGAGGTCCACAGGCCGGGCAGAGAAGGGCCATACTTGCCGATCTGTTGATACAGGTAGCCGCCGTAGACGGCGAGGGAACCCAGGGCGAGCAGTGACAGCGCGCCGAAGATGCGCTTGCCCCGGCCCCGGCGGGGCATGGTGGAAGAAGTCTCAGGATTGCGTGGGCTTTGTTGAGCCATGATGAAAGCGATGTGTCTCCTTGGGTATAGGATACCTCACCCGGCACGGCGAGCCGTGCCACCCTCTCCTTCCGAAAGGAGAGGGTTCAGAGGGGGAGGGCAGGGGCTTTACGAACTCAGCGCGATGTCGCGCAGGTTCTTGGCCAGGGTCAGGCCCTCGGCGTAGGGGCGCTGCCAGGTGTTGCGGCCGAAGATCAGCCCGGTCGCGCCGGCGGCGAACGAGCGGCGGGCCTTCTCCAGCAACTCCGAGTCGGGCTCCTTCTCGCCGCCGGAGACCAGCACGAGCGTCTTGCCGGCGGCCTTCACGGCGCGGCTGATGCTCTCCTCCGGCGTGAACTTCTCCGTGTCATACGGCTTGGGCGAGTCCGGCGAGGGGCTGACCAGGGGGAAGTTGATCTTGACCACGTCCGCGCCGACCTCGGTGGCGACGCGGGCGGCGTACTCGATGGCCCAGGAACTCTCCTTGCCGCCCTTCTTCTCGATGGCCGACCCGCGCGGGTAGGCCCAGATGATGGTCGGCATCCCCAGCCGGTCGGCGTCGCGCCGCACGGTCTCCCACTGCGCGAAATCTCTATCTTGGGCAGGCGAGCCGACATAAAGCGTATAGCCGACGGCGTCCGCGCCGAGCGCCACGGCGTCCTCCACGGAGGCCAGGCAGGACGAGAACGATTCGTCGTCCGGCGGCACCTCGGTCTTGCCGTTCAGTTTCAGCACCAGCGGGATGTGCCCCGCGTACTGCCCGCCGTACTTCTGCGCCAGGCCGATCTGGACGGCGATGCCGGAATACCTGCCTTCGATGGCCAGCTTGTATTGGAAGTTCGGGTCGGCGGCGTCGGGGTTGGCGAAGAAGTCGCGTGGGCCGTGTTCCAGGCCCTGGTCAATAGGCAGGAACAGCGCCGTGCCGTTGCCGGGGCCGTACTGGTACAGCATCCGGTGCAGCCGGACGCGCTTGCCGGTGGACAGATGATCGAGGTCAGTGAGGGAAAGACGGTTTGCCATGGGTTGCTCCTGAGTCTCCGAGACGCAACGGTGTCACTATAACATGGTTCGGCCCGCCTGTCAAGATTGCGGGGCCGGTCCGTTTTACCCACATCTCAGACTGCTCACCACCTTGCCTCGCAGGGTCCTCCCGCAGCGGGAGGACTTGGAAGGCCCCGTTCTGCTATCCTAACCCTCTCCTTTTCGGAAGGGGAGGGTGGCGAGCCTCGGCGAGCCGGGTGAGGTATCTTCCTGCGCGACGTTGAAGGAAAAGACCAGTCCTGGGGTGAACGGAAGCATCATCTATGAGTCCCATCGTCACCGATCCTGTGCTGTCCCCCGAACTGCCCTGGTATACTGAGGGGCTGTTCTCCGCGCACGACCTGACGCACCGGCTGCCGGACCCGAAATCTGCAATCTGGCCCGATGAGTCAGAGGCCGATGCGGTCACAACTAACTCCGGGCGCGCTTGCAGACACATCTCGCGGGCCTTGTCACGGGCAGCGAGCCTGGGCAGGTCCCGCACCCGCGACCCGATCCTGGCCTACCATACCGCCGACAGGGCGGGCAACATGGACGCCTGGGCGCGGGGGTAGGGGCGACCCGCCGGGCCGCCCCTACAATGGCAGGTCGCCCGGCGTCGTCGCCCACGGGTCGGGGCTTTCAACCCCTGATGCTTCGGCCCCATGCGCTTCCCGGCTTCGTGCCAGTCCCGGCCTATGCCCCACCGTGAGCGGCCTTTATCGCCTCCCACTGCTGACGCTGGGCCGGAGTCAGCAGAGCGAGGGCCTGTTGCCGTGTGGTTTGCATGATCGTCCGTACTTGGGTGTGCTTCTGGTCCGGCGTCAGCGTCGCGTCCTGCCGGACTGCCTTTGCCTGCTGTATGCCGTCCGTGATGATCGCCTTGATCTGTGTCCGCTGGTCCGACGTCAGGCCCAGCCGGTCGGCCAGGCGCTCCAGCCGCTGCCGGACCATCTGCCCCGCCTGCTGCCGCTGCGAAGGCGTCAGCAGCGCGGAAATCTGCGCGCGAGTCGCCAGCCCCAGTTCCATCATCTGCCCGCGCCGCTGGTCGGGCGTCAAAGCGTGGTCGGCGCGGATGGCCTGCGCCTGGGCGCGGGCCTGGGCGATGATGCCCGCCGCCTGCGTCTCCTGCTGCGGCGTCAGGTGTAGCTGGGCGGCGATCCGCGCCAGGCGGCTCTGCATGGGACCGGCGGCATTCTGGGCGTGGGCGACCAGGCCGCACACGACGGGGACGGCCAGGGCGGCGGCGGCCAGGACGAACAGTGGTTTCTTCATGACATTCTCTCCTCAGCCCCGGCATGAAAGATATTTGCCGGGGACATCAACAGTATAACCCCCGGCGCCTGTGAGCGGGCTGAGAGCCGCCTGAGAGTTTTCTTACCTCGGTTCGGGTATAATCGGGCCGTTTTTCCACCGCGCGACACCATCAGGAGACACATCACACATGAAGATCGGTATGCTCACCGGCGGCGGCGACTGCCCCGGCCTCAACCCCGCCCTGCGCGGCGCGGTCCTGCGCCTGCTTGACTACGGCGACGAGGTCATCGGCTTCAACCAGGGCTGGAAGGGCCTCGTGGAAGGCATCACGGAGCCGCTGACCCTGGCCCGCGTCGAGGACATCATCAGCCAGGGCGGCACCATTCTGCGGTCCTCGCGCACCAACCCGTTCGCGCCCGGCAAGGAGGCGCAGCTCCAGGGCGTCCTGGAGAACGTCAAGAAGTTCGAGCTGGATGCCTTGATCGCCCTGGGCGGCGAGGACACGCTGGGCGTCGCCTCCAAGCTGTACCACCAGTACGGCATCCCCACGGTCGGCGTCCCGAAGACGATGGACAACGACCTGGACAAGACCGACTACACGTTCGGCTTCGACTCCGCCGCCTCGGCGGCGCTGGAGGCCATTGACCGGCTGCGCGACACCGCCCGCTCCCACGACCGCGTGATCGTCGTGGAGATCATGGGCCGTCACGCTGGGTGGATGGCGCTCTGGGCCGGGGTCGCGGGCGGCGCGGACTACGTCTTCATCCCCGAAGTCCCGGCGGACATGGACGCCTGCTGCGAACACCTCAAAAAACTCTACGCGCGCGGCAAGACCTACGGCATCGTCGCCGTCAGCGAGGGCGTGGAACTGCCCCAAATGACCGTCTCCGAGGACGCCCAAGTGGACGCCTTCGGCCACATCCAGCTCGGCGACCTGGAGATTGGACCGACCATCGCCAAGGAGATCGAGCGGCGCACCGGCTTCCCCACCCGCGACGTGGTGCTGGGCCACACCGTCCGTGGCGGCTCCCCGACGCTGTTTGATCGTATTCTGGGAACCCGCGTCGGCATCAAGGCCGCCGAACTGGTCCATGCGGGCGACTTCGGCAAGATGGTCGCCCAGCAGGGCCAGGACATCGTGGCCGTGCCCATCGAGGAAGCCGTCAAGCAGTGGAAGTTGGTCCCCCGCGCCCTGTACGACGAGTTCCTGACCACGTTCAACAAGTGACCCCTCAGGTGGCTCTCCGTGCCTTGATGCTCTGGCCGGTGGTCCTCGTGATTGCCGGCTGTCACGGCACATCGTTGGGACAGCGCGGAGCGGATTCTGTGCCCTCCGCCCGTTTGGTCAGCCGGGAGGTCACGATAGGGCGGCAGGTCTACTGCTATCAGGTCTACCTGCCGCCTGGATACACCAAAGCACATTCTTGGCCGGTCATCCTTTCTTTGCACGGCGCTGGGGAGTGTGGCACCGACAATCGCCGACCCGCACAAGTTGCACTTGGGGCGGCGGCACGGGAGTACCCAACTCGCTATCCCTGCTTGATTGTGTTCCCACAGACCCAGTCACAGATTGCTTATTGGTCCTGCGATCAGGCACAGGTATTGGCGGCGCTCACTCAGACCGTCCGCGACTACCACGGTGACGCGCGGCGTCTTTATTTGACTGGCTATTCCTTGGGCGGTGCGGGCGCATGGTATCTGGCGGCGACCCACCCCGGCATCTTCGCGGCATTGGTTCCAATCAGCCCGCGCGTCGCAGTGCGCCCTGACCGTGTGCGCCACAACCCCGTTATGTTGCGGCTGGCGACATCCCATGATCCCTACGCCGCCGTTGCCGCCCAGGTGGATACGACACCGATCTGGATTTTTCACGGGCAGGATGATCCTATCGTTCCTGTCTCCGAGTCCCGTCGTATGTCAGCGGCCCTAAGCGGGCAACACGCTCAGGCGCGGCTGACGATCTATGCCCATCTAGGACATGACGCTTGGGATCGCGCTTACGCGGACTCCGCCCTGCCGCGCTGGCTGTTGAGCCAGCGCCTCCCCTCACACTGAGAAGAATTGTATGGACCTCATCACCTTGGGCGAGGCGCTGATTGACCTGCCCTCCACGCAGAGCGGCGTGTCGCTGGCGGACGCTCCTTCGTTCGCCAAAGTGCCTGCGGGCGCACCGGCCAACGTCGCCGCCGCCGCCGCGCGGCTGGGGCTGCAGACGGCCTTCATCACCAAAGTCGGTGACGACTCGTTCGGCGACGCCATCTTGCAGACGTTCGCGGCGCGGGGCGTGGACGTGTCCCAGGCGCGCAAGGACCCCGCTGGCCGCACTGGGCTGGCCTTCGTCTCCCTGCGCGAAGACGGCGAGCGGGATTTTCTGTTCTATTTTGACGTGGCGCGAGATCTGGCCCTGCGCGTGGACGAGTTGGACATGGCCTACTTGCAGTCCGCCCGCGCCTTCCACTACGGCAGCATCTCCCTGATCGCGGAGCCGAGCCGCACCACGACCCTGACCGCCGCCCGCGCCGCCCGCGCGGCGGGGTTGCTCGTCTCCTACGACCCTAACCTGCGCCCGCGCCTCTGGCCGGATGAAGACACGATGCGACGTGTCGCCCTCGCTGGTTTCGCCGAGGCCGCCATCGCCAAAGTCAGTGCCGAGGAACTGCCCGTGCTTGTGCCCGACGCCTGGGAGCTTCCTGAAGCCATGCGTGAGCCTTCAGCCGTCGGGCGTCTCTTGGAGACTCACCCAAACCTGCGCCTTGTTTGCGTGTCCCATGGCGAACGGGGCAGCGCAGCCCATGACCGCCGGAACGTGTGGCACGTCCCCGGCTTCAAAGTCCGGGCCATTGATGCGACCGGGGCGGGCGACGCTTACATGGCCGGACTGCTGGCCTTTCTGCTGCGGCAGGGGCCGGACATGGAGGGAACGCTCAAGTATATCTCCACTGTCATCAAAGATGCTCTTACCTACGCCAACGCCTGCGGGGCGCTGGCGGCGACGGAACACGGGGCGGCCATGCGCAGCATCAGCGAAGAGGCCGTCCAACAGTTGATTGCCTCCGGTACATGACCTTCGCATAACATTGTTGCGCCGGGTACAATACAAACATGACTCTCGCCGAGTTCAAGCAGCGCGCCCGCGACACGTTCGGGCCGGGCATGGAACACGCGACCCCCGCGAACGTCCGCGAGTTTCTGGATGTGATCGCCCGCGACCGCTGGCGCGAGGAGCAGGCCCAGCGCCGCTCCGGCCAACCCAGCGGGGAAGTCCCGCCGCTGGAACTTTCCTCCGACGCCCCGCTCTCCTACGAAGACATCCTGCGGCGATTCTTTGCCGACGCGCTCGCCGCGCCCAACGAGCAGGCGCTGATGCAGCTCTGGCTCCTGGCCCTTGACCTAGCCTACGCCGGACTGGAGGAGCAGGCCGAGAGCGAGATCGGCCCCCTCTTCGCCGACCGCAACCCCTGAAAAGGCTTCCCCATGATTACCCTTGACCTGTCGGGCAAGAACGCCCTCATCACCGGCGGTACGCGCGGCATCGGGCGGGCCATCAGCCGAACGCTCGCCCAAGCGGGCGCGTCCACCGCCGCCGTGTATCGCACCGATGAGGCCAGCGCTGAAGCGTCTCTGACGGAACGCCTCGCCTTTGACCTGGCGACCCACCGTAATTACCAGGCCGATGTCGGCGACGGGGCGCAGATCGCGCGCCTGGCCGAACAGGTCGGCAGTGACTTCGGCGGGCGGCTGGACATCCTGGTCCACAACGCCGCCGCCATGGGCGGCGGGAACGTCCGCGACTTCGCCCCGGAGCAGTGGCGGCGGATGCTGGACGTGAACCTGACCGGCGCGTTCCTGCTCGCCCGCGCCCTCCTGCCGCTGATGCCGCGCGGGGCGAGCATCGTCAACATCGCCAGCGGCGCGGGCCACGACCCGATGGGCGGCCTCGCCGCCTACGGCGCGTCCAAGGCGGGGCTGATCATGTTCACGGCGGATCTCGCCCAAGACATCGGCCCCCAGGGCATCCGCGCCAACGTCGTCTCCCCCGGCGGCACAGACACCTCCGTCAACCCTCAAATACAACCCTCCGACGGCAACGCCCTGCGCCGCCGTGGCGTCGCCCAGGATGTCGCCGGCGTCGTCCTCTTCCTTTGCAGCGACCTCGCCTCCTTCGTCACCGGCCAAGCCCTCCGCGTCAACGGCGGCGCGGTCTGAGGTGAGAGATGTTCAGACTCTTCTTCACCTTGACGGCGTTGTAGGATGACGCTCACCGATGAAAAGTGAGTTGAACGCCGACCGCGCATGGCGCGGATGGAGAGTGGGCCGATTCTTCCTCTTGCTCGGCAACGCCATCTGCATAGTCGCCTGCTTTGGGGTCACGCTCTTCTGCATCGGAGGGATCATCATGGGAATCCACGACCAGGCCGTTGGTGTGGCGCAGCGGCCCCGGTATCGGGCGGACTGCACGCAGGAGACTCGGTACGCCCCTGGGTCGCCGGCGTCGGCCTGCTATCAGGTGAAGGCGAACATGACATTGCGAGTCGAGCAGACGAGACAGAGCTACAACTCCGTGGCGGACGTGACGCTGCCGGGCGGCAAGGTGATGACAGAGTATCTGGATCAGGTCGAGTGGGACCCCAAGACAGTGCCGCCGTCCGGCTCCTACGGGGCGGAGGTCTGGCGCGGCACGGTGACGCGGATCGTTGTGCGCGGTCAATCAATCCCGACCTACGACAATCCCCTCATCATGACACAGGGCAGTGGGGTGTTGTATCTTGTGTTCGGCGTGGCGGGCATCGTCACCGCAGTCTTCGGTGTCGGCGGTGTTCGCGCGTTCAGGCGAGCGCGCAGTGCCCCCAGTGTCCAAGTCCGTGCTGTCCGCCCTGCGGACAAAGACAAACGCCGCTGGGTACACTGATGTCATGGACGAACAAAATCAACCTGGGCTGGTCAACGGTTTCGAGGAGCAGAATGAGGACGGGGTGGATTTGTCCCACCTGCGGGAGAACCTGCGACTGACGCCGACGGAGCGGTTGGAGCGACACCGTAAAGCCCACGAGTTATGGATGGAGGTAGAGCGTGCCGCAACCGCTGCCGGACTTCGCCGCAATCCTGGCCGCTCTTGATGCGCACCAAGTCCGCTTCGTCTTGATAGGCGGCTTGGCGATGCAGGCGCAGGGGAGTGACTACCGTACCAACGACGTTGACCTGTTCTACGCCCGCGACAAAGAGAATCTGACGGCCCTTGTGCAATGCCTTGGGCCCTACCAGCCGCGCCTGCGTACCGGAGCTGATGACGTACCCTTCATTTTCGACACCGGGACGTTCAAAAACACGATCAACATGACACTCCAAACAAACTTAGGGGCGATTGACCTGCTGGGTGAAGTGGCAGGCGTCAGCAGTTTTGACGAAGTCTGGGCACACGCAACGCCGATTGAACTTTACGGAGTTCCCGTACTCGTGGCCTCTCTCGACGATCTCATCACCATGAAGCAGGCGGCAGGGAGACCAAAGGATCAGGCGCACTTGCTGGAATTGAGGGCGTTGCGTCGTCTGTCTGATGAGGCGACAGCGTGAGGAATCGCGGGCGGAAACCGATCCCGTCATCGTTATTGTCTCAATTCAAAGGAAGCGGAAAGGTATGAGCGTCTTTGACGGCAGGCGGCTGACGGCGGACACGTTCAAGCTGGACGTGGGGCGGATGCGGCGGGGGTGGTACTCGGACAAGTACTTCGCCAACATCGTCACGCTGCTGACGGGGCTGGCGCGGGAGGGCTACACCTTCGGCGGCGTCGGGGCGCGGGCCGTCGGTGGTGACGTGGATTTGGAAAAAATTCAGACGGGCGATCTGGAAGTGGAGATGCAGTGGTTTACCCGCCGCCGCCCGTCGTCGGTCGTCGTCGGCGTGGACAAGGCGCTCGCCATGCTGAAAGGGTGCGCGGGTTACTTCGATGGCGGCGGGCAGTGGGTCCCCACCTACGAACACCTGGAAGTCGCCGCTGTGCAGGACGGATTCATCGCGCCCTATGAGGGCGACCCGCGCCGGGTGACGCCCGTGCTGCGTGTCCGGGGACGCTACCGGGACTTCGCGCCGCTGGAGACGCCGACCCTGGGCGCGCTAACGCGCAACACCCGCGTCGCCACCAACGTCTACGAGGTCCTGAAGGCCGCCAACGGCAAGGAAGTCCTGTTCTTCCCGGCGCGATTCGACGCCCACGAGGTCCAGGCCGGGGATGGGTACGCCTACCACATCGCCGTGCAGTTGTTCAACCGGACCTTCGGGCATGACGTGGTCAGTTCGGTCTCCACGGACGAGCAGGGCGACTGGTGGGGCGGCGCGGGCGGGGGCACGGTGGCACACGCCGCCATCGCCTGCTTCCTGGGCGACACGCCGGAGACCCTCCTGCAGTTCGCCCGCCTGCTGCCGCCGCACGTCTCGCGCATCGCCCTGGTGGACTTCAACAACGACTGCATCGGCGACAGCCTCCGCACGATGAAAGTCCTGTTCCAGAAGTACATGGAGCATACCCACGCCGGGCAGCACGAGGAGGCCCAGAAGTACGTCCTGTTCGGCGTCCGCCCCGACACGAGCACGAACCTGATCGACAAAAGTCTGGAGCCGCTCGGCGACAAGAAACTGGACCGGGGCGTGACGGCCCGACTGGTGTTTCAAATGCGCCGAGAAATTGACCGCGCCTATGAGTCCTGGGACATCCCGTTCACCTGGCTGGAACGGGCCAAGACCTACTGCCGCAACGTCAAGATCACCGTCACCGGCGGCTTCACGCCGGACAAGATACGGGAATTCGAGGAAAACGGCGTCCCCGCCGATGTCTACGGCGTCGGCTCCTACCTGTTCAGCAACTCCGTCGAGGACGGCACTAACAACGACTTCACCGCCGACATCGTGCGAGTGAAACTGGGCGGTGCATGGCACGACATGGCGAAGACGGGCCGCGCCCCCGCCGACAATCCCGCGATGCGGCCCGTGGACTGGGCCGAACTCTAACCGGTGTCTTGTCCTACAAATAATTGTCGGCATGGCTTCCCTTTCACGGGGCAATGTGTTATAATGCCGACGAGCGTTCGGAAGCCCGCACCTTTGCCGGCCTGCCGTCGCGCATCATTCCCACCCCGCCGAGGAGACACCCATGAAAGAAGACATGCCGCGCGAAGAGGCCCCGGAGGCGTCGCCGTCCCAGACGCCCAAGATGGACCGCCGCTCGTTCCTGCTGACCCTGTCCGGGGGCGCGTTCGCCCTGACCGCCGGGAGCTTCCTCGCCGGCTGCGGCGGCGGCAGCAATTCCAACCCCAACGGCACATCGAGTTCCAGTTCCGCCAGCGTGAATGCGTTCACCCTGCTCTTCACCAACGGTCAGTCCGGCAACCTGATTTTGAACCCGACCAGCTCCAACGCCGTGACCGGGACGCTGACCGTGACCGGCCTGTTTGTGCTTGCCCAGCCTCATGCCGCAGGACACATCATCACGAACGGCACCTACTTCCTCTCAGGGACGCTCAGCCCGTTGTCGCTGACCTCCTCGGATGGGACGCTGACGATCAGCGGGACCCTGCCGACGGCGAGCAACCAGGGCACGACCATCAGCGTCGCCCAGGGCGGGACGACCTACACCGCGGTTGCGACGACGTCCTCCACGTCCTCGACCAGCAGCACGAGCAGCAGCAGCCTCGGCTCCAGTTCGTCCTCATCGTCGAGCAGCAGTTCGTCATCGTCATCCTCGTCGAGCAGTTCCATCTCCAGCTCGTCTTCGAGCAGCTCAAGCTCCTCGTCTTCGAGCAGCAGTTCGTCTTCGTCGTCCTCGTCGAGCAGCAGCTCCAGCGCCTGATCCACCACGACCTCGCCGTGGCCGGGCGCACCGCCGCGTGCGCCCGGCCCTCTTTCTTTCGCCCATGAAGAAACTCATCCTCCGCAACTTCCAGTCGCCCGGCGACATCGTGATGCTCACGGCCGCCGTGCGTGACCTGCACAAGTGCCACCCCGGACAGTTCCTGACCGACGTTCGCACCCCCTGCCCGGAACTCTGGCAGAACAACCCGTACCTGACGCCGCTCTCCGAGGACGACCCGGAAGTGGAGGTCATGGAGTGCCACTACCCGCTGATCCACCAAAGCAACTACCGCCCGTATCACTTCATCCACGGCTTCATGGACTACCTCAGCGGGCAGCTCGGCCTGGACATCCGGCCCACGGAATTCCGGGGAGACATTCACATCTCGGAGGAAGAGAAGCAGTGGTTCGTGCGGGTGGAAGATCAGATCGGGTCAGGTGACGCGCTGCCCTTCTGGCTTGTGACGGCGGGCGGCAAGAACGACTACACGATCAAGTGGTGGTCGCACGAGCGCTACCAGAAGGTCGTGGACCATTTCCGGGGCCGGGTCGAGTTCGTCCAGGTCGGCGAGGGCGGGCACCATCACCCGCCGCTGGAGGGCGTCGTGGACCTGCGCGGGCAGACCGACCTGCGGATGCTGATCCGGCTGATGTACCACGCCGAGGGGGCGCTCTCGCCGGTCTCCCTGCTGATGCACCTCGCCGCCGCCGTGCCCGTCAAGGTGGGGATGCCGCAGAACCGCCCGTGCGTGGTCGTCGCCGGGGGCCGGGAGCCGCCGCAATGGGAGGCGTACCCGCACCACCAGTTCATCCACACGGTCGGCCAGTTGCGCTGCTGCGACCAGGGCGGCTGCTGGAAGTCGCGCACCAAGCCCCTGGGCGACGGCGACGACAAAGACAACAGTCTATGCGTGGACGTGGTCGGCGACCTGCCGCACTGCATGGACATGATCAGCGCCGACGAGGTCATCCGCCGCATCGAGGGCTACTACGAGGGCCGCGCCCTGCCCGCCCGGCCCGCAGACCCTCGTCGTCCGGTCGCCCGCGCCCGCAAGCGCCCGACGCTCGCCTTTGCGACCAGCTTGGACGAAAATTTCCTTCCCGGAGCGCGCGGCCTGATCCGCTCCATCCGTAAGTTCTATCCCGTGGACGAGGCCGATATTGTCATCTATACGGACGTGCAGGATACGGCGTGGCAACAGTTCGCGCGCGAACACGGGGTCAGTGTCCTGCGCCCCGACAGCGTCCGCCCCTGGGCGGTGCCGCTGATCTATGACGACCCACACTACCTCGGCGACACGCGGCATTCCTACCATCCCGCCTTCACGCTGCCCCCCGAAGGGCCGGACGAGCGGCCGGACGAGCGACACGGGTTCGGCGAGATCGCCCACCTCGACGCCATGCGCCTCAAGGACTACGCCGCCGGTTACTGCCTGCTGATTAAAGGCTATGAGAAGGTAGTTCAGATTGATTCAGATGCATTTCTCCTGGCTCCGCTCGACGAGATGTTCGCGCGGCATGACGGCCCGGACAATGTGACCGCCTTCCGGGACCAGCCTGAAGGTCTGCCTCACTTACGGGCGCTCTACGGGGTCAACCCGCCGTCCGGGTCGGACCTGACCCAGTTCTCCTTCAACGCCGGTGTCATCTTCTACTGGAACGGACCGGGCACACGCCAGATGCTGCAGGACCTGCTGTTTTATTTGGAAAGCCCCTACCATTACCAGCATTCCGGCTTTGTGGACCAGGGCGTGGCCCGCAACGTGGTCGCCAAGCATGTGTTTCTGGGCAACATCCGGTTTCACCTGGAAGACAACGCCTCCTGGAACCCGGACTGGACGGCGGCGGAGGAGCTGGAGCAGCAGGGCGACCGGTGGGTCAACGTCCGCAATGGGGAGACGCAGCACATCTACCATACTTACGCTCGTCCCAAGTTGTGGCACGGCAACCACCCCTCGCCTTCGGTCAACGCCGCCTGGCGCTGGGTCGGCGGCGAGTATGTGACGGAGTAGGCGATCACTTCGTCTCGTACTCGTGCAGCATCTTCTCTGCCTTGGCCTCGTTAAGCCGGTTGATGAGCTTCTTCGCCTCGTGCGCGTCCCGCGCGGTCTTCGCCAGCGTCAGCTTCGAAGCGACCGTGAAGAACAGGCCCATGCTCTCATAGTCCTTAATCCACAGACTGACCGACATGACTGCGATGCCCAGGCACGTCAGGCCGACCGAAAGCAGAAACCCCAGATGCACGAAGAAGTGCCACGCGGGACTGTCCTGCTGAATGTTGCTTGTGCCCATTTTCTTGACACCCCGCCCGCCCGGTCGGGTATACTCTCGCCCAATGCTTTCCCGGAGTTTGCCATGACCACGCCGCCCCAGCAACGGATGCTGTCTCAGCGCGCCATCAACGCCGCGCCCTCGCCGACCCTCGCCATCACCGCCAAGGCCAACGCGCTCAAGGCGGAGGGCAAGGACATCGTCGGCTTCGGCGCGGGCGAGCCGGACTTCGACACGCCCGCCAACGTCAAGGACGCCGCCGTCGCCGCGCTGGCCGCCGGGCAGACCAAGTACACGCCGTCCAGCGGCACGGTCGCACTCAAGGACGCCATCATCGCCAAGCTCCGGCGTGACAACGACATCACCTACGCGCGCGGCGAGGTCATCGTCTCCTGCGGGGCCAAGCACTCCCTGTACAACGTCATGCAGGCCATGCTGAACCCCGGCGACGAGGTCATCATCCCCGCCCCGTACTGGGTCTCCTACCCGGAGCAGGTCAAGCTGGCCGGAGGCGTCCCCGTCATCGTCCCCACCGACGAGCGCACGGGGTTCCTCGCCACGGCGGCGGAGGTGGAGGCCAAGATCACGCCGAAGACGAAGTTGGTCATCGTCAACTCGCCGTCCAACCCGACCGGAGCCGTCTACACGCCGCAGGCGCTGCGCGACATCTCCGATCTCTGCGTCGGGCGCGGCCTGTATCTGCTCTCGGACGAGATTTACGAGAAGAACCTGTACGCCGGGAACACGTTCGTCTCCCCGGCGTCGTTCGGCCCGGACGCCAAGCGGCTGACCATCACCGTCAACGGCTTCTCCAAAGCCTACTCCATGACCGGCTGGCGCTTGGGCTACGCCGCCGCCGAAGGGGACATCGTGGCCGCCATGTCCAAGATTCAGGACCAGAGCACGTCCAACCCGACCTCGTTCGCGCAGGCCGGCGGCGTGGAGGCGCTGAACGGCCCCCAGGACGCCGTTGAGACCATGCGGCGGGCGTTCGCCGAGCGCCGCGACTACATCGTGCCCGCGCTCAACGACATCCCCGGCGTCCACTGCCTCCAGCCCGGCGGCGCGTTCTACGTCTTCCCGAACGTGTCGGCCCTGTACGGCAAGAACTGGACGCCGGAGGGCGACAACCCGCGCACCATCAGCGGCTCGGACGACCTGGCCGAGTACCTGCTGCAACGGGCGGGTGTCGCCGTCGTTCCCGGCTCCGGGTTCGGCGCGGACGCCAACATCCGTCTGTCTTACGCGACCAGCCTGCCCAACATCCAGAAGGGCATTGCGCGCATCGCGGAGGCCGTGCAGGCGCTGCGGTAGGAACCCACCCCGGCGCGGCAAGCCGCGCCACCCCTCCCGAAGCGGGAGGGGGAAGAGAAATAGCGCGATGAACTCCTACCCTCACCCGCTTCGGGGGAGGTGGCGAGCCTCGAGCGAGCCGGAGGGGGTTCCGAGATGACCGACGCCGAACTGCTTGTTGCCGCCGAGGCCCGCCGCCTGCCCGTGCGGGACATGGCGGCCTTGAGGCAGGCCCTGACACACAAATCCGCCGTGCCGGACGACTCACTGGACAGCAACGAGCGGCTGGAGTTCCTGGGCGACGCCGTGGTCGGCCTGGTCATCGGGGAATATCTCTGGACGACCTACCCGGACCGGACCGAGGGGGCGCTCGCCAAGGCCCGCGCCCTGATCGTCTGCAAGGGGGCTTTGGCCGAGGCGGCGCGGCGGCTGGACCTGCCGCCGCTTCTGCGCCTGGGACGGGCCGAGGAGGCGATGGGCGGGCGCACACGCGCCGGCCTCGCCGCCGACGTCTTCGAGGCGCTGACGGCGGTGATCTACAACGAGAGCGGCTACGACGCCGTCCGCGCGTTCCTGCTGGAGACGCTCGCGCCGGAGATCGCCGCCGTCGCCGCCGTTCAAGACTGGCGCGACCCGAAATCCGTCCTCCAGGAACAGCGCCAGGCCGAGCGCCTAAGCCCGCCGCTCTACCAGGTCGTCGCCGAACACGGGCGGCCCCACGACCGGACCTTCGCTATTGAGGTCCTGCTGGACGGGCGTGTCGCCGGCAGCGGTGTCGGGAAAAGCAAAAAGGAAGCCCAGCAGGCCGCCGCCGAGGCGGCGCTGGCACAGATTGGACTCTAAAACTCACCATGCCACTGCTGCTACTGGGCGACATCCACGGCCAACGGGAACAGATGGTCGGCCTGCTGCGCGGGGCGGGCCTGATCAACGCCTCCGGCAACTGGACCGGCGGCGACTCCCACCTGTACTTTCTCGGCGACTACGTGGACCGGGGGCCGGACGGCCTCGGCGTGATCGACGTTGTCATGAACCTGCAAGTGGAGGCGGCGATGGCGGGCGGGCGCGTGGAAGCGCTGCTGGGCAACCACGACGTCATGCTGCTCGCCGCCCGCCACCTGGGGAACGCGATGCCGGAGGGGGCCGACCTGCCGCTGCGCTATTTGTGGCAGCAGAACGGGGGGCGCAAGCGTGACCTGGAGGGCCTGACCGTGGAGCAGATCGCCTGGCTCACCGACCGTCCGGCCCTGGCGCTCGTCGGCGACACGCTGCTGATGCACGCCGACGCCACGTTCTACGCCGCCTACGGCACGACGGTAGATCAGGTCAACGCCGCCATCGGCGACGTGATGCAGAGTGACGCCTATGAAGCCTGGGCGAGCCTGATCGTCGCCTTCACCAACCGGTCGGAGTTCGACGAGCGCCTGGGCGGCAGCACTGCCGTCGCCCGCGACTTCCTGGAGCTGTTCGGCGCGCGCCGCCTGGTCCACGGCCACACGCCCATCCCGATGCTCACGCAGGGTGTCGGCGGTCCCGTCACCGGCCCGCTGGTCTACGCCGACGGCCTCTGCACCAACATTGACGGCGGCCTCTTCCTCGGCGAACCGGGATTCGTCTACGAACTCTCCGACTGGATCGAGTGAGTGCCCATGTTCTCCTGGCTCCATGACCACCGCCGCCGCGCGCTTCTGGACACCCCTTTCCCGGCGGCCTGGACGGAGTGCCTCCATGCCAACGTCGGCTATTATGCCCTCCTGACCGGGCCGGAGCAGGCGAAACTGCGCGACGACCTGCGCATCCTGGTCGCCGAAAAAAACTGGGAGGGCTGCGGCGGCCTAGTGATGACGGATGAGATTCAAGTCACCGTCGCCGCCCAGGCGTGTCTTCTGCTCCTTGGGTGGGAACACGCCGAGTTCGCTGGCGTCGAGTCGATTCTGGTGTACCCGACGGGCTATGTGGCGCGGGAGCCGGAGCGCCTTTGGGGTTCCTGGAACAGCGTCATCACGGAAGGCAGTAGCGCCCGTCTCGGCCAGGCGACGGACAGCGGAACCGTCATCCTGTCCTGGGGTGACGCGCTGACGGGGGGGCGGCACCCGGCGCAGAATGACAACGTCGTCCTCCACGAGTTTGCGCACCTGCTGGACTTTCAGGCGGGCAGCGCCGACGGCGTCCCTCACCTGCGTGACAACGCTCAGCGCGCGACCTGGGCGGAGGTGATGACCGCCGAGTACGATGCTCTCGTGCGCGCCGTGCAGGAGGGCCACCCGACTCTGCTCCGCGCCTACGGCGCGACCAACGCCGCCGAGTTCTTCGCCGTGGCGACGGAGTGTTTTTTTGCCAGCCCCGTGCCGTTGCATGACACCCACCCGCGCCTGTACGCCGTCCTTCAGGACTTCTACCAACAGGACCCCGCTTCCCGATTTGGGCGGACGCCATGACGCACTCACGCGCAGACATCGGCATCTTCGGCGGCAGCGGGTTCTCTCAGTTCGCCGAAGGGGATGTCACCGAGGTGACGGTGGAGACGCCGTATGGGCCTCCGTCCGATTCGCTTGCCCTCGCCACCGTCGCCGGTCATCGGGTCGCCTTCCTGCCGCGTCATGGCAAAACCCATTCCCTGCCGCCGCACAAAATCCCTTACCGCGCCAACCTCTGGGCCTTGCACAGCCTGGGCGTCACGCGCATCCTCGCCCCCAGTGCCGTCGGCTCCCTGCAAGCGCACATCCCGCCGGGCCACTTCGTCATCTCTGACCAGTTCGTGGACCGGACATCGGGCCGACAGGACACGTTCTATGACGGCCCCGTGACCACCCACGTCTCCAGCGCGGAGCCGTACTGCCCGCAGCTCAGAGACCTCGCCGTTGAGGCGACAAGGGCACACGGAATCCCTGTGCATGAGACGGGAACCTGCGTGGTCATTCAAGGCCCGCGCTTCTCAACAAAGGCCGAGAGCCGCTGGTTCACGCAGATGGGCTGGGATACAGTCAACATGACGCAGTATCCCGAAGTCATCCTGGCCCGTGAATTGGAGATGTGTTACGTCAACATCGCCCTAGTCACGGACTACGACGCCGGTCTGGTCGTCCCCGGCGACGCCGTGCAGGTGCATGACGTTCTCGCCGTGCTGCACCAAAACAATGACAACGTCAAGCGAGTCATCCACACCATGCTGGAGCGAATGCCTCCGGCCCGCGCGTGCGGCTGCGCCGCCGCCCTCAAATACGCGCGTATGGAAGTGATCCTATGAAGGCGCTGATTCTGGCCGCCGGTCGCGGAACCCGTCTGGGTCCGCTCACCGCCGACCGCCCCAAGCCGATGCTGCCCATCCACGGCGTCCCCATGCTGGAGCGCATCATGGGCGGCATCGCCCAAGAAGCCGGCATCACGGAGTTCGTCCTCGTGACCGGCTACCGAGCCGATGTTATCGAAGCCCATTTCGCCGACGGCGCGCGCTGGGGCTGGCGGGTGCAGTACGCGCATCAAGAGACGCCGCGCGGGGTGGGGGACGCCGTCCACTGCGCCCGCGTGTTGTTGTCCGACGGTCCCTTTCTGATGACCTACGGCGACATCCTGCTGGACCCCCTCAACTACCGCCGCTTCGTGCAAGCCTGGGACGCGCACACGCTCATCGGCCTGAACTGGGTCGAGGACCCCTGGCGCGGGGCCGCCGTCTATCTCAACGCCGACGGCAGCATCACGCGCATTGAGGAAAAGCCCGCGCCGGGTACGGCGACGACGCACTGGAACAACGCCGGGCTGTTCCTCTTCCCGCCCGTCCTCTTTGACTACACCGCGACCCTGAAGCCGTCGGCGCGGGGCGAGTACGAGCTGCCGGACGCCGTCAGCGCCATGATCGCCGCCGGACTGACCGTGCGCGGGCTGGAACTGACGGGCGGCTGGCGCGATGTCGGGACCCCGGAAGACTACGCCGCCGCCAACGCGGGCCTTGATGCAGAGGCGCAGGGGCGGCTATAATGGACCCCATGAACAGCACCGTTGACCGCGCCGCGCAGGCGTTCCGAGAACACTTCGGCTCCCCGCCGACCGCCGCCGCCCTCGCGCCGGGCCGCGTCGAGATCATGGGCAACCACACCGACTACAACGGCGGGTATGTCCTGCCCGCCGCGCTGGACCGCGCCACCGCCGTGGTCGGCGCTCCTGTCCCTGGCGACGAGATCACGCTCCTGGCCGCCGACTTCAACCGCCGTGCCGTGTTCTCCGCCCGTGACATCCGCAAGGACCCGCAGAACTCCTGGGCCTCCTATGTGCTGGGAGTCGTGGATCAGTTGCAGCAGGCGGGCGTCGCCGTGGGCGGCTTCCGCGCCGTGATCCGCAGCGACGTGCCCACCGGCGCGGGCCTATCGTCCTCTGCTGCCCTAGAGGTCGCCACCGCGCTGTTCCTGAAACAGCTTTTCCCTTATGAGATGGAGCCGATGCCCCTGGCCCGGCTCTGCCAGCGCGCCGAAAACCAATTCGTCGGCGTCAACAGCGGCATCCTGGACCAGTTCTCCTCCATGTTCGGCCGCGCCGACAGCCTGCTGTTCCTGGACTGCCTGACTCTAGAACACGAAGCCGTTCAGATGGGCCGCGACGACATCGCCATCGTCATCTGCGACTCCGCCGTCAAGCACTCCTTGACGGCGGGCGACTACAACACCCGCTTCGCCGAGTGCATGGCGGCGGCCAAGCATTTTGGGAAGCGGCTTCTGCGCGAAGTGTCTTGGGAAGAATTTGTCGCCGGGGAGATGGAACTTCCCTCGGAGCAGCGCAAGCGCGCCCGGCACGTCCTCTCCGAAGACCGGCGGGTCCTTGCCATGCGCGACGCCATCCGGGGCGCGGACGCCGCGCCGCTGGGCCGCCTGCTGGCCGAGGGCCACGCCTCCTGCCGCGACCTCTTCGAGAACTCCACGCCGGAGATTGACTTCCTGGTCGACACGGCGGTCGGCATCGAGGGCTGCCTGGGCGCGAAGCTGACCGGCGGCGGCTGGGGCGGCTGCACCGTCAACCTGGTCCATCAAGCCGCCGTGTCTCAGTTCGCCGAGGAACTGGCCGCCCATTATAAACAGTCCGTCGGCCACGACGCCCACATTTACCCCTGCCGTGCCGGGCAGGGCGCACACGCTGTTGAGGTATGATGGCTGGTGTTACGCTGGACATTGGGCGTCATTCCCCATATCGTCACCAGTACTTGGATACTAGGGGTTGAAAATCCCTGGCGCGTGGGCGCAGACGCCGGGCGTCCTGCGGACGCAGGAGCAGAAAGGGCAGGCGACCATGACGACACAGACGACACTCAAATGGATGACACGACTGGACGAGTTCACGCCACAGCAGCAGAAAACCCTGTTGGCGCTCTCCGACGACAAGTACATTTGGCGATCCTGTGACCGCCTGATTGCCGTCACTGACTTGGCTCCCTCCGAACTGGACAAAGCACTGCCAGGGCTGATTGAGAGGAACCTGGTGCGCCCCGCGTTCAGCAAAAAAGCGCAACATCATTTTCGGTCTCCGTGAGCGTGCAGACGGGAAGTAACATGATGTCGGACAAGCCACTGGCTGTCATCACCGGGGCCAGCAGCGGGATCGGCGCGGCGACGGCGCGGCGACTGGCCGCCGCCGGTTTTGATCTTGTGCTGGGCGCGCGTCGCCTGGAGAGACTTCACGAAGTCGCTGGGCCCCTGGGCGCGCGGGCGCTGGCGCTGGACGTGACCGATGCCCACAGCGTCGCGGACTTCTGCGCCCAGGTCACTCATGCCAATGTTTTGGTCAACAACGCCGGGGGCGCGCTTGGCGTGGAGATCGTCGCCGAGGCCGATGACGAAAAATGGCGGGCCATGTATGACACGAACGTGCTGGGCCTGATGCGGATGACCCGCGCCCTGCTGCCCATCTTGGAAGCGTCCGGAGCGGGGCACGTCGTCAACATCACCAGCATCGCGGCCATTGAAGTCTACCCCGGCGGCGCGGGCTACACGGCGGCCAAGCACGCCGCGAAGGCCGTGACGGAGACACTCCGATTGGAACTGCTCGGCAAGCCCATTCGCATCACGGAGATCGCGCCGGGGATGGTGGAGACGGAGTTCAGCGTGGTGCGCTTCGGGGGCGACCAGGCCCGCGCCGACAAGACCTACGCCGGAATGACGCCGCTGACGGCGGATGACATTGCCGATGCGATTGTCTGGGCCGTCACCCGCCCCGCCCACGTCAACATTGACACCCTGGTGATCCGCCCGCTCGACCAGGCCACGGCCATGCAGGTTCACCGGCGGCCATGACCCTCTGCTACTACATCACCGGGCACGGCTACGGACACGCCATCCGCACGGCGCAGATACTCATGGCGCTGCCTGCCGACGTGCCACTGATCCTGCGGACAGTCGTGCCGGAGCGGTTGTTCCGCGAGGAGGTGCCGGGCCGCGCCTTCACCTACGCGCCCGCCGAGTTCGACTGCGGCTGCCTTCAGTCCGACAGCGTGACGGTGCTGCCACGCGCCACGCTGGACCGCTACACGCAACTTGCCGCCGCGAACGACGCCGGATTGGATGAGGAAGTGGACTTTCTGCGCCGCCACGCCGTCAAGGCGGTCGTGACGGACATCGCCTCGTTCCCGCTGCGAGCCACCTACGCGGCAGGCATTCCAGGGTACGCCGTCGCCAACTTCACCTGGCATGACATCTACCGAGAGTATGCCGAGACGCCGGAAGATGGGGCGCTGCTGGACCAAATGGCGCGGGAATATGCTACCGCGACGACGGCCTTTGTGACGCCTCTCGCTACGTCCACCATCGCCGGTGTCTTCCCCCGCGTGGAACACGTCCCCCTGGTCACGCGGCGCGGCGCGAACGTTCGGGATGCGCTGGCGCGTCACGTGGGGGCGGGGGACGAGCATCTGGCGCTGCTGTATCTCGGCGTCTGGGGCGTGGATGTGGATTGGGCAGAGATCGGGCGGATCGGGGGCTGGACGTTCCTGACCTATGAGCCGCCGCCGGTCAAACCTTCCAACGTGCGGGTGCTGGACCGCCGCGAGTGGCTCTACGCGGACACGGCGGCGTCGGTGGATGTGGTCATTTCCAAGCCCGGCTACGGGACGGTCACGGAGTGCATCGCCAACGGGGTTCCGCTGATGTATGTTCCCCGCGCCGCCTTCGCAGAGTACGCGGCCCTGGTCGGCGGCATGGAACGCTGGGGCGGCGGCGTCCCCGTCCCGGACACGGAGTTCCGGGCAGGGCGCTGGGGGGACGTGCTGGAGGCCGCCCTCAGCGCCCGGTGCGACGCGGGCGCCTACGCCGTTGACGGCGCCCGTGTCATCGCGCAGAGACTGACGGCGGCCCTGGGGTCTACTTGAGCGAGCGCAGGTAGGCGAAGACGGACACGGCTTGGCCGGTCGGCATCTGGGCGTAGACCGGCATCGGCTTGCGGACGTGGCTGCCGTCGTTCTGAATGCCTTTGTGCATCAGCGTCAGGAATTGGGCCTGCGTGTAGTCGTGCAGCGCGCCGGTGCGCTTGATGCTGGGCGAGAAGCCTTGTTTGCCGGCGAGGTTCGCCCCGTGGCAGCGGGTGCAGCCGTACTTGGAGACCAGGGCCTTGCCCTGGACGACGGAGCCGGCAGCCATGGCGGGTTTCATCATGTGCGCGGGCTTGGCGGCGACATTGCCCGTGTAGAGCAGGGTCAGGGCCAGCGCGGCGGTGGCGGCCCCGGCGGCGTTTCGGGAGAGGCGTGTCTTGTGCATGGTGAAAGCCTTTTCTTGAGGAAGGATAGCGGCATTATACCCAATTGCGCGCCCGCTTCCTGATGTGCTATACTGAAATGCATTTTCGAGGACAGAAACGCCTGTGACAACGCCCGTCGCCATCGTCGGCCCCACGGCGTCCGGCAAGACGGCCGTGGCCCTCGACCTGGCCCGGCGTCTGCCCATCGAGATCATTTCCGCCGACTCGATGCAAGTCTACCGGCGCCTGGACATCGGCACGGCCAAGCCGACTGCTCACGAACGGGCGCAGACGCCTTTTCATGCCGTGGACGTGGCCGAACCCGACCAGGAGTGGACCCTGGCCGACTTCCAGGCATTGGGTGAGGCGGCCATACCGGACATTGCCGGGCGGGACCACCTGCCGCTGATCGTCGGCGGCACGGGGCTGTATGTCCGCGCGCTGACGACGCGGCTGGATATCCCGGACGCGCCCCCCAATGAAGAAGAGCGCCTGCACTGGCGGCGGCTGGCCGAGACGGAGGGGAACCCGGCACTGCAAGCGGTGCTGGCCCTCGTAGACCCGGAGGTCGCCCGGCGCATCCACGGCAATGACATCGGGCGCATGGTTCGCGCCCTGGAAGTCTACGCCGCCACCGGCGTCCCGCTGTCCGAGTGGCACGCGCGCAACCGGGCGCGGGGCATGGACACCGGGACGCGGCTGTTCGGCCTGACCTACCGTGATCGGGAGACGCTCTACGGACACATTGACGCGCGGGTGGACCAAATGCTTGCCGAGGGGTTTCTTGACGAGGTGCGCGGCCTTCTGACGGTTGGCTACGGGCGTGACCTCAAGCCCATGCAGGCGCTCGGCTACCGTCACCTTTCGGCGTATCTGGCGGGCGAGTGGGCGTGGGAAGTGGCCGTGGAGGAACTCAAGCGCGACACCCGGCGCTTCGCCAAGCGCCAGTTGATCTGGTTCCGGGCCGACCCCCGGATTCACTGGCTGGAGGCGGACGGGAAGACGCCCGCGCAGCTCGCCGACGAAATTTGGGTAGAATTGAAGAACAGCCAACCATGAACAAGAATCAACTCAACCTGCAAGACACGTTTCTGAACCAGGCGCGCAAGGAAAACATCGGCGTCACCATCTACCTCGTCAACAGCGTCCAACTGCGCGGCAATGTGCGCGGCTTCGACTCCTTCACCATCCTGCTGGACTCGCCCGGCAAGGCGACGCAGTTGATCTACAAGCACGCTGTCACCAGCATCGTGCCCATGCGGCCCATGGCCAATCTGTACGCCGAGGCCATGCGCGAGTCTGGTCTTACGGCACAGAACGGGCCGAGCCCGACCGCGCCGCCGGTCGCCCCGGCCTCGACCACGCACCCCGACCCCGCCGTGACGGTGGATACCCCGCGCCCCGTCCCCGTCCCGGAGGGTGTGCCGGACGTGGAACCGATCTCCTGACGGGCTGTTGACACATCATGCGCTTCACGAAAATGCACGGCATCGGCAACGACTTTGTGATGGTCAACTGCCTCGGCCCCGACGGCCCAGCACTCGCCGGAGAGGCGCAAGAACACGCCGTCATGCTCAATGACCGCAAGTTCGGCGTCGGCGGCGACGGCCTGATTCTCGTCCTGCCGGGGCGGGACGCGCCGTTTCGGATGCGGATGTTCAACCCGGACGGGTCCGAGCCGGAGATGTGCGGTAACGGAATCCGCTGCTTCGCCAAGTACGTCGTTGACCGGGGTTTAATGGAGGGGGCGGCGGAGATCGTCGTGGAGACCGGGGCCGGACTGTTGCATTTACAGTGCGACAATGGACCTGACGGCAAGGTGGCGACGGTCCGCGTGGACATGGGCGAGCCGCGCCTGCGCCCCGCCGACATCCCGACGACGCTTGGTGAGGGCGACGGTCCCATCGTCGCCGCGCCGCTGACGGTGGGCGGGCGTTCCCTGGCCGTTACCACCGTCTCCATGGGCAACCCACACGCCGTCATCTTCGTGGACGACGTTGCGGCGTACCCGGTCGCCGCCGTCGGGCCTCTGGTGGAAAATCATCTGGCCTTCCCCCGGCGCACCAACACCGAGTTCATCCACGTCCTGTCCGCCCACGAGATGGACTTCCGCGTCTGGGAGCGCGGCGCGGGCGAGACACTAGCCTGCGGCACGGGGGCGTGTGCCGCCGTCGTGGCCGCCGTGCTGAACGGCAGGACGGGCCGCGAGGTCCGTGTGCATCTGCCCGGCGGCGACCTGGACATCGAGTGGTCCGAGGCCGACAACCACGTCTACATGACCGGCCCCGCCGCCGATGTCTACGAAGGTGACATCAGTTTCTGACACGAAAGCTTTGTCGTGGCCGCGCCGCGCCCTCGGCATCCTTGCCATCATGTGGTGGCTGGCCGAGTGGGCTTTGGCCCTGCCGCCCATCCTGCGTGTCGGCTTCGGCCCCTGGCACCAGGCTGCTTTGCTCCGCCTCCATCACGACGCCGCGTTCCAGTTGGTCGTCCTGGACTATCTCCTGACCTATCTCGTCGCCCTCGCGCTGTCCGTGCGCCGAGCGCGCCGTGACAGCCCGCGCCGCTGGCCCCTCTGGACTCTCGCTTTTCTCCTCGCCACCGCCCCGGCCATGCTGCTCTTCTGGGCCACGCGCCGACAGCCATGAGGACTATCGTTCTTGCAGGTATTCGGCCACTTCCCGCAACGCGGCGACGATGACGCCGGCATTCTCCGGGTGGCGATTGACGTGCTGGGGGCTGGGGTGCGAGCAGCGGAACACACGCACCGACGCCGAAAGCGGAAGTTGACCGGCGACGCTCTGCGTTTTCCGTCCCACCAGCACCACCGCCCGCCGCCGGGGCAGCAGGGGCAGAAGTCGGCGCAGGTACGGCAGCCCTTCTTGAACGTCCGTTGAGGTCGGATTGACATTCATCAGCCCGTCACTCACGTGCCAGGGGACGATGTTCCAGAGAACGCACTCACGCCGCGCGAGGCCCGCCTCCTGAAGAAAGCGCTTGAGGTTCCCCGCCGTCCCGTCCGGGTTGTCACAGGAGACGAAGCCGGTCTGGATCGCCTTCGGTCCGGGAGCCTCCATGACAAGCAGCACCTGAGCCTCAGCGCCGCCGTCCGATGGGTCAAAGTCCGGAATCTTCGCCTGCGGCCCGCGCTCGGCCCGCATCCGCGCCACAAAGTCTGTCAGCGGGACAATTGCCATCACTGTTCCTCCGCTCTAATGATACCACTACCGCCCCGCAAGGTATAATGCTGACATTCTGATTGGGAGGAAGCAGCCATGACCGCACTTCTGGAACAAGCCGTCGCCCAGGTCCGCCAACTGTCCGACGTGGAACAAGACGCCGCCGCCAAGCTGTTGCTGGAAGCCGTGGCGGAATTTCAGCAGGGGAAGCCGGAGGAATTGCCTCGCCCGAAGTTCGGCAGCGCGAAAGGCTTGATTTGGATGGCTCCCGATTTTGACGAACCCCTGGAAGACTTCAAGGACTACATGTGATGCGGCTTCTGCTGGACTCGCACACGTTCCTATGGTTCGCTGCTGGCGATGTGAGACTCTCTGACAACGTCCGGCGGCTGATTGAGGATACGGACAATGAGCGGTTTCTGAGCGCGGCGAGTATTTGGGAGATCGGCATCAAGTCCAGCACCGGCAAGTTGATCTTGGCCGAACCGATTGAGCGCTTGTTGCCGCAGGAGATGAGGCGCAACAGAATTGACCTATTGCCGATCACACTGGACCACGTCATCCGTGTCTCGCAACTGCCGTACCATCACCGTGACCCGTTTGACCGGATGCTGGCGGCGCAGAGTCTGGTGGAAGGGATGCCGCTGTTGAGCGTGGACGCGATGCTGGACAACTACGGTGTCACGCGGCTGTGGTGACATCTGCGACGGCCCGGCCTCGGGCCATTTATGTCGCCTTGCTGCTGGTGACGATCCTGCTCGGCCTCGCCTCCCGCCATTTCTCCCACCGATTGCCTCTGTTGCTGGCGAAGAACGCCGGTGACATCCTGTACGCGACGATGTCGTTCTGGCTCGTCGGCCTGCTGTTTCCACGCCTCGCCACGGCCAAAGTCGCTTGCGCCGCCCTGGCGTTCTGCTTCGCCATCGAGTTCGCCAAGTTTATTCAGACGCCCTGGGCGGTCGCGGTCCGTCATCGGGCCTGGGGGCATCTGATCTTCGGCAGCGGGTTTCATGGCTCCAATTTGGCCTGCTACGTCACCGGCGTTCTGCTGGGCGTCGGCATCGAATATGGCCTCCGGCGTCAGTGGGTGAAGAGGGCGGGGACGAAGGCGAGCGTGTAGAGCAGGCCGAACGCGAGATGCGCCTGGGCGGTGCCGGGGACGGAACCACTCCGATAAGCGGCCAACAGGACGGGCAAAGCCAGCAGCGTCGCCAGGCTCCAGAACGGCAGCAGGCGCAGAAGGACGCCGAGGGCGGTCAGCGCGACGGGGCCGAACACGAGAAACTGCTGCAAGCGCAGTCCCCCCGATGGGGACAGCAGTGTGGCGAGGGTGCGGACACCGGCGGCGCGGTCGTCGGCGCGGTCGCGCAGGTTGTTGGCGTGCAGGATGGCGTCCACCAGCAGGCACACGGGGAGCGAGACCAGGCCGACCCGCGCCCACTGCTGTGACGACAGCGAGACCTCCTGGACGCCGTAAGCGCCTACCGTCAGCCCGACGCCGAAGGCGAGGATGATCAGCAGGTCCCCCAGGCCGTACCGCTTCAGCAGGGCCGGGTACAGCACCGCGCAGCCCAGGCCGAGCAGGGCGAGCGGCACGATGACTTCGGCGTGACCCGGCAGCAGGGCCAGGCCGCACAGGGCGGCCCCGGCCATCAGGAGCAGCCCGAAGGTCAGCACTTGGCGTGCCGTCAGAAGCCCTCCCGTCAGGACGCCACTGCCGTGTTCCGGGCGCGTATCCACGCCAAGTTTGTAATCGAAGTAGTCATTGAGGACGTTAGCGCCGAAGTGGGCCAGCAACGCGCCCAGCAGAGTCAGCGCGAAGGGGGCGGCGTGGAAGGCGCGCGGACCGGCGTACCCGGCGGCGGCCAGCGCCGCGCCGAGCAGGACCGGCACGACGCTGGCCGGGAACGAATAGGCGCGCGTCGCACGCCAGAGTGACGAGATGCTCATGCCCTATGATACTTCAATCGCGCATAATATTTTGGCGACAGCCGTTGACTCACAGGCAACATTGTGTTATAATCACTCATGCAAGCGACGGACGAGAGCTTGACGCAGTTGGAGATCGCCTCCGTGTGCGCCCGCCTGCGCGCGCTGCGATCGGAACGCGGGTGGACACTGGATGAACTGGCGCGGCGGTCCGGCCTGAGCAAGTCCTATCTGTCGCGCCTGGAGGACGGGGACCGGCAGCCGTCCATCGCCGCGCTGCTGTCGCTGGCCCAGGCCCACGGGCTGCCGTTGACGGCCCTGTTCGGCCCGCCGGAGGCCAAGAAGCCCTGCACCGTCGTCCGCGCCGACGAAGGCACACGGCGGCAGGGTAACGGCCTGCTTTATGCGTCCCTGTCCAATGCCTCTCATGCCGTGAGTATGCAGCCGATCCGTGTTACGGTCCCCGTGGACCGGGCGGGCGGGGAGATGTATCAGCATGAGGGCGAGGAATGGCTCTATGTGCTGTCCGGCATCCTTTGCCTGACGCTCGCCGGAGAGACCCTGCGGCTGTGCCCCGGCGATGCCGCCCACTTCGACGCCCGCGCCCCGCACCGCCTTGCCGCCGAAGGCGAGTGTGATGCCGAACTCATTCTGGTCGCCTGCGCCGCCCCCAGGATGCTCCTCGACAGTTACTTGTGAGCGTTTTTGCTTTTCCCGCTTCCAGTGATGCCGCTGGCCCCGTCCCCCGACACTGTTGTCTGAACTCTTAGGCTGACTCTCAGACAAAAACTCGGAGGAATTTCACCATGGCCACCAAAGTCATTCCCGCGCAGGGCGGCCCCAGCCTGCGCGCGAACTGTCTCAACTTCTGGGAGGTGTGGGCGCAGGCCATCGCGCTCATTTCCCCCACCATGACCGCCGCGCTGATCGTGCCGGTCATGTTCGGCAGCGCCGGGGAGGGGAGCTGGCTCGCGTACCTGTTCGGGACCGTGATGCTGCTCTTCGTCGCGTTCAACCTGAACCACTTCGCCCGCCGCTCCACATCGGCCGGCTCCATGTACGCCTACACGTCGCGCGGCCTCGGCCCGACCGCAGGCGGCATCGCCGGCTGGTGTCTGATCTGGGCCTACCTGTTCATCGGCATCGCGGGCATCACGGGGTTCACCAACTTCGCCAACATCCTGCTGGGCCTGATGCACGTCCATCTCCCGCTGACGGCGCTCTTCGTCGTCTGCGCCGCCGTGGCCTGGTACATCTCCTACAAGGACATCCAGGTCTCCACCATCCTGATGCTGATCCTGGAGGGCATCTCGGTCGCGCTGATCCTGGCCCTGACTTTTATCGTCCTCTTCCGGCACGGCGTCCCGGTGGATCACGCGCAGTTCACGTTGCAAGGGATGAAACCGTCCAGCCTGGGCCTGGGCGTCGTGATCGCCATCTTCAGCCTGGTCGGCTTCGAGTGCGCGACGGCCTTCGGCGAGGAGACCAAGGAGCCGCTGAAGACGATCCCCCGCGCCGTCATCTGGAGCCTGCTGGCGACCGGCATCTTTTTCATGCTGGTCAGCTACATGGAGGTGTACGGCGTCCGTGGCTACAAGACGACGCTGGACCAGCTCGCCGCGCCCCTGAACACGCTGGCGGATTTGAACGGCGTCGGCTGGCTCAAGGCCCCGATCTCCCTGGGCGCGATGGCCAGTTTCTTTTCTCTGGCCCTGTCCTGCATGAACGCGGGTGCGCGCATCCTCTACCCGATGGGGCGGCACGGCGTCTTCCACGCCGCCGTGGGACGGACACATGAGACCCATCGGACGCCCCACGTCGCCGTCACGGTCATGGCCGGTCTGATGTTCGTGATCGTCACCACCATCTACGGCTTCCACGGGTCGGTGCTGGACGTGTTCAGCTGGGCGGGGACCTTCGGCGCGTTCGGGTTCCTGTTCGCCTACTTCTTCATCACGGTCGCCGCGCCGTTCTATCTGAAGAAGGAAGGGACGCTGACGGCGGGGAATATTGCCCTGGCCGTGATCACCCTTTTGCTGCTGCTGGTGCCCGCCATCGGCAGCGTCTACCCGGTCCCTCCGGCGCCGATCAACTACTTCCCGTACATCTTCCTGGCCTACTTCCTGGTCGGGACGGCCTGGTTCCTGACCCTGCGGATGCGCTCGCCGGAGACGGTGCAGGAGATCGAGCGGGACATCGAGGCGACCCACGGACAGGCCCCGGCCCCTGCCGAGGAGGCGCTCGCGCTGTCGTAGCCACGGCGTCACCCGGCCCGGAATGGGCCGGGTGACTTTTTGCGGAGCGTTTTCATGCCCCATCTCGCCGGGATACGCCTCTACCCGATCAAGTCGCTCAGCCCCCAGGAAGTCTCCGAGGCGTCGGTGCTTGCCACCGGCGCGCTTCGGCACGACCGCGAGTTCGCCTTGTTCGACGCGGAAGGCAAATTCGTCAACGGCAAGCGCTCGCCGCTCGTCCACGGGCTGAACGCGGCCTTTGACACCGCGATGGGGGGGCTGTGCCTGGACGGGCGGCAGTTCCACCTGCCGGACGACCAGAGGGCCGTTGACGCCTGGTTCAGCGACAGGTTCGGGCAGGCCGTCTCGCTGCGCCGGGACACGGCGGGCGGCTTCCCGGACGACAAGAACGCGCTCGGCCCGACGGTCATCTCCACGGCGACATTGGAAGAAGTCGCCTCCTGGTTCCCCGGCCTGAGCGTGGAAAGCGCCCGTGTGCGTTTCCGTGCCAATTTGGAGATCGGCGGCGTCCCGGCGTTCTGGGAAGACCGACTGTTCGGCACTCCCGACACCGTCGTGCCGTTTCAAGTGGGCGCGGTGACGTTCTACGGCATCAACCCCTGCCAGCGCTGCGTCGTCCCGCCCCGCGATCCGGAGACGGGCGAGCCGATTCCGGACTTCTCGCCCATCTTCCGGGAGCGGCGCGAGGCGACCCTGCCCGCCTGGGCGAATCGTGACCGCTTCAACCACTTCTACCGCCTGGCAGTCAACACGCGCGCCCCGGAGACCGAGGCCGGGAAAACTGTCCGAATTGGCGACTCTGTGCTATAATAGCCACGGAGAATTGCCGACACAATCTAGGAGGGATTGCGATGAGACGAAGGATCGTCAAACGGGCCGAGCGCCCGGAGTTCTGGCTGGGCCTCTTGATGGCCTGGGTCTGCCTTTCCGCGCTGCGGTCCTGGCACACGCCCTGGGCGCGGGCCGCCGTGACGGAGGCGCTGCGCTGGTCGGTCGGTATCGGATTGGCCCTGGCGCTGGGGGCGGGCCTGAAGCGCACGGGCCGGATGGCTCAGGCCCTGACCGTCGGACTGGGCGCGCTTGCCGCCGCCGTCATACTCGCCGGGTGTCGTCCCGATGGCCTGGTCACGGGTCCCTACGGTGACCACCAGCTCTGCGCGAGCGCCTTGCTCGCCCTCCTCCCCTTTTCCGTCGCCCTCGCCCTGGCCGCGCCGCGCCCGTCCTGGCGCTGGGCCGGGCAGGTCGTCACCGTGGCCGCCGCCGTCTGTCTGGCGCTGACCCAGACGCGCGCCGCCTGGGCGGGCGCGGCGGTCGGCGCCTGCGTGTTCGCCTGGCTGTGGCTGGGACGCCGGGACGCACTCCCCCGCACTCTGCCCCGTCTGTTGATCCCCGGACTGCTCGCCGCCGGTGTGGCGCTCGCCTTCGGGCTGCTCGTGCGCGGCACGGAACTGGGGGACCCACTGGCGGCGCGCGCGGCGTCGTTCGGCGCTTTGGCGCACGACCCCGACTGGCAGTGGCGGCTGCACACCTGGCGCGGCGACATCGAGATGATCTCCACCCACCCGCTGCTCGGCTGGGGCACGGGCCACTACGCCTCGGCCCACTGGCGGTTCACACGCCTCGCGTCCCCGATCTCCCCGGATCAGCGCCCGTCCCTGTCGGACCAGGCCCACGACTTCTACCTACAGACGGCCGCCGATCTGGGCCTGCTGGGCCTGGTCCTCTACGGAGCCGTGCTGACGGCGTTCGTGCGCCTGGCCCGCCGAACGCTCACGAGTCGCGCGCCTGCCGGGCCTGGCGATGGCCGCCACGCCATGCGTGACGCGCTCGTGATCGCGTCGCTGGCCCTGCTGGCGGCGCAGGGCGTGGACGCGCTGGCCTCCCCATCGTGGCAGTTCGCGGAGGTCTCCCTGCTGTTCTGGCTCGGCTTGGGCCTGGGCCTAGCCGCCACCCGCCGGGCTTCCCTGTCGGAAGAGGATGCCGCGATCCCGGCTCGTGCCCGACGCGCTCTCCAATACTGCGCCGCCGGGTCCGCCGCCGTCCTGCTGGTGGCCCAGGTGCTGCCCATCGGGCTTCTCCCCCCGGCGGAGGCGTACAGCCAGCCGCCCAATTGGACCCTGACATCCCTGACAATCAGTGGTTCCACTAGCAGCATCACCTACAAGGCCGGTGCGAGTGTCCCCTACACCATGACAGCAACTTACCAGTACACAGACAGCGGCGGACAGACGCACTCCTCGACCCCGCCGCCCTTCACGAAAGGCAGCGACTGCAAGTATGCGGACCCTGGGGCCGCTTCTTACTTCACCAACAATGTCCTGAACATCACCAGCGGGGACAAGCCCCCCATCGGCGGCTCGAAGACCATCACGATCCAGGGGACGCTCACGGATAACAACGGTCCGCACACGGCGACGGCCACGCTGACGATTAAAAGCGCCATCTGACGGCTCCGGAGCGGCATCACCGGAACGGCGTCAGGCCCTTTGCGGCACTCAGTTCCAGTCGGTCTAGGTAGGCGTCGCGGGGGAGGAGGGTCGCGCCGAGGGCGGCCATGTGCGGGGTCATCATCTGGATGTCCATCCAGTCCAGGCCCCGTGCCTTGAGGTGGTCAATCAGGTGGAGCAGGGCCATCTTGGAGGCGTCCGGGACGAGGTGGAACATACTCTCGCCCGCGAAGTGGCCGTCCACCGAGACGCCGTAGAGGCCGCCGACTAGGCGCGCTCCGTCGTCCCACGCCTCCACGCTGTGGGCGTAACCGGCTTGGTGCAGGGCGACATAGGCGCGCATCAGGGGCGGGGTGATCCAGGTGCCGTCCTGGCCGGGGCGGGGGGCGCGGCGGCAGGCGGCGATGACGGCTGGGAAGTCACGGTCAATCGTGACGATCAAATCCGTGTGTCGCCGCCGCCGGGCGAGCCTTCGCGGGACGTGGAGGCGGGCGAAGTCCAGGACGGCGCGCTGCGGCGGGCAGAACCAGAGCAGTGGTCGGCCAGGCATGGGCCAGGGAAATATCCCGTGCCGGTAGGCCCAGGCCAGCGCCTCCACAGAGAGATCGTCGCCGACCCCAACGACTTCCTGGTCCCCGGCCTGGCGAGGGTCAATCACACGCAGCATGGGGAAGATGCTCAGGTCATGCGGCTGGGACCGCCCATGCCGTTGAAACCGGGTCCCGGCCCGCCGCCCGGCCCCTCGCCGCCGCCCACGCCGTCCACGCGGTAGACGCTGCCTTCGCGGACCATCAGGTAGACGGCGCGGGTCAGCGACCCGTCCGCCTGTTGCAGCAGGACCAGCACGAACAGATGACCGCCCCCATCCGGTGTGCGCGCGCCTCGGAAGGTGACGGAGCGGAAATGGAGGAAGGCCGGGTACTCCGTCTGCATCATCTGCCGGAACGCGGCGGGCGACGGGAACTGGCGCTTGAGTCCTTCGCTCTGGTACCGGATGGCGGTCGAAAAGTCCCCCTTGCGGAAGGCATCAAGCTGGGCCTGAATGGCCGAGACGGCGGCCTTGCGCTCGGCGGGACTCGCCTCCGGCGCGTGTCCGCGCGGGTCGCCCTCCGCCTGTCCCTGCCCCTGCGCCGGTGGGAGCAGGTGCGGCCGGCCCTGGCGCACGATCAGGGCGGCGAACAGCAGGGACGCGGCGACGAACAGGACTTGCAGGACACGCAGCTTCATCGGGTTCTCCTTCGGCGGACTCTTGGCAGGGATTTTACCCCGGACGCGCAGGATTCACGGCGGGCCGACGCGAACCCTGGGCCATGTTCACCATCACGGGCGACGTTGTCACGCCGGACGGCGTTCTTCCGGGCGGGGCGCTGGTGGTCGACGACGCCGGGCGCATCGCCGAGGTCACGGCCCGCCGCGCGTCCTCGCCCCGCGCCGCCGACGTGGACGCCGCCGGGCTGTGGGTGCTGCCCGGCTTCCTGGACATGCACGTCCACGGCGGCGGCGGCGCGGACTTCATGCGCGGGACGCCCCAAGCCGTCCGGCAGGTCCTGCGAACACACGCCCGTTTCGGCACGACCGGGCTGCTGGCGACCACCCTGACCGCCTCCCGCGACGACACGGACGCGGCCTTGCGGGCAGTGAGCGCCGTCCGTGACGGCGGGCGCGCGGGTGATGAGGCGCGTCTGCTGGGCGTCCACCTGGAAGGGCCGTACATCTGCCGCGCCCGCCGGGGCGCGCAGCCTGAGGCGCACGTTCGCCCGCCGGACGTGGACGAGTTCCGGCGCTGGCTTCAGATCGCCCCCGGACTGGTCCGGCAGATCACGCTCGCCCCGGAACTGGACGGGGCGGAGGCGCTGGTCCGGGCCGCGCGGGCGGACGATGTGCTGGTCTCGCTGGGGCACACGGACGCGACCGCCGAGCAGGTCGCCGAGGCGGTGGGGTGGGGGGTGACGCAGGCGACGCACCTGTTCAACGCCATGCCGCCGCTGCACCACCGTCGGCCCGGCGCGGCGGGCGCGGCGCTGGCGCTGCCGCAGATCGTTGCCGAGGTCATCGCCGACGGCGTCCACCTGCACCCGCAGATGGTTCGTCTGGCGCTGGCGGCCAAAGGCCCGCAGGGGGCGGTACTCATCACCGACGCCATCGAGGGCACGGCCATGCCCGACGGCGAGTACCGACTCGGCGGCTTCACGGTCCGTGTCAAAGACGGTACGGCCTCATTCAATGATGGGACGTTGGCCGGGAGCGTCCTGACCATGAACCTGGCCTTTCACAACGCCCTCCGGTTCGCCGAACTCCCCCCGCACGTCGCCTCCGGGTACGCCTCCGCCAACGCCGCCCGCAAATCGGGCCTCTCTGACCGCCTGGGCAGCCTGAAACCCGGAATGGAGGCGGACGTCGTCATCCTCAACCCCGAAACCGCCGAGGTCGTGTGTACCTTGATCGGTGGCGAGATGGCGTACCGGCGGTGACGCCGGAAGCCCGGCGGCCATGTTTGAGAACGTCGCGCCGATGGTAGCTAACTATCCCAAAAGTCTCAATCTGCCGATGATGGAGGCATGAGCTAAGCAGAGACAAGCCAAGCAGAGGCCCAAGAGACGCGCGAGCCGCTGCCGACGATCTGGGCCGCCTCCGCGCCGACCAGCGCAAATGTCTGGACGGCATGATCCACCGCGCCCGCACCGGCTGTCAGTGGAATCACCTGCCGGAGAAGTTCGGCAGCGGCTCGGCGGTGCATCGGATGGTGTCACGCTGGGACGCGCGGGGCGTCTTCGACCGGCTGTGGGCGCTGCTGATCTACCACTGCGAGGAACTGGCGGCGGTTCACGGGGAATGGTCGGGTTCACGGGCCACAAAACGCCGCAGATTCACCTGCGGATGCTGGCGCTGGCCGACCAGCACGGCGTCCATTTCGACACCGTGCAGATGCCGCTGAACGCCTTTGACGCCACCTATCGGCGCTTCCAGCAGTACGTTCTGCCTGAAGCACTGCGGCGCGGCATAGGCGTCATCGGGATGAAGACGGTGACGGAGGCCCTGCGCTACGCCATGAGCCTGCCCGCGTCGGTCACGGTCAGCGGCATGGACTCGCTGCAGGTCCTGCGTCAGAATTTGGACATCGCCAAAGGGTTTCAGCCGATGACCGCCGCCGAGATGACGGCCCTGGCCCAGCGCTGCCAGTTCCTCGCCGCCGACGGACACCTGGAGATGTACAAAAGCACCAAGAAGTACGATGCGAGTGTAGGACGCGCCCAGCACGATTACCCTCCCCAAGTGGAGGTGCCGATGTAGGGCCGTTCCAACAGGGACGGCTAAAGAAAATCGCCGTGGTGGCCGATAAATGGGCATGACCACGACAGCAACCTCGTCATCTGCGTCGCCGACGATCAGTTTCTCCGGGCTGGCGTCGGGGATCGACACGTCCAGCATCATCAGCAGTCTGGTCACGGCGGAGCAGGCGCCGATCACGCAGTTGCAGACACAAGAAGACACCTACAACACGGCCCTGTCGTCCTGGCAGCAGCTCAACGCCAACCTGTCGTCCTTGCAGAGCGCGGCGTCGTCGCTCGGCGAGGCGGCCACGTTCACGGCGGCGACGGCCTCCTCGTCGAACTCCTCCGTCGCCTCCATCTCCGCCCTGCCCGGCGCGCAGGTCGGCCAGCACTCGCTAACGGTGACGCAGCTCGCGCAGTCGCAGAAGGTCGTCTCCGGGTCGTTCGCCAGCGGCAGCACGGCACTCGGCGAGAGCGGCGGCTTCACCCTCAACGGCAAGACCATCTCCGTCGCCTCCTCCGACACGCTCAACGATGTCGCCGTCAAGATCAATGCGTCGGGCGCGGGCGTCACGGCCACCGTGGTCCATGTCGGGGCGAACAACTACCGATTGACTCTTTCGGGCAACCAGACCGGCGCGGCCAACGCGCTGTCCGCCGCCGATAACGGGACCGGCGCGGTGCTGAGTGACCTCGGCCTGACCTCCGGCAGCGCGGCCATCCGTCAGGTCCTCACGCCCGACTCCGGCCACACGGGCGCCGGCTCCATCAGCCTGAACAGCGCCACACAGTCCGTCGCCAACGCCCTGGGTGACACGGCGGGCAGCGCCGCCTCCGGCACCATCCAGATCAACGGCGTCGGCGTCAGCGTCAACCTGAACACGGATTCGCTGAACACCGTCGCGGCGAGCATCAACGCGGCGGGCATCACCGGGATCACGGCGGAAGTGGTCTCACTGCCCGACGCCCACGGCAACATCAGCGGCAGCAGCCCGCAACAATTACAGATACTCTCCTCCACCGGCACTGCCCCGACGTTCACGGACTCCAACAACATCCTGCAGACGCTGGGCGTCACGCAGGCGGGCTTCACGTCCACCATCGCGCTGGCGAAGGACGCCCAGTTTAACCTGGATGGGCTGGACCTGACGCGGGCCTCCAACGCGGTCAGCGACGCCGTCCCCGGCGTGACCATCAACCTGCTGTCCGGCACGTCGGCGTCGCCGGGGACCTCCACCCTGAGCGTGTCCCAGGACACCAACACCATCGTCTCCTCGATTCAAAACTTCGTATCGGCCTACAACGCCGTGCAGGACTTCGTCACCCAGCAGAACACCTTCAGCGCCCCCGCTGCCGGAAGCGCCGCCGGGTCGGCGGGCACGTCGCCGCCCCTGTTCGGCGACACCACGCTGTCGCAGATCCAGAGCCAGCTCAGCAACACCCTGAACGCGGCCGCCGGAGGCACGACACTGGAGAGTATCGGGCTGACGCTGAACAGCACCGGCGATCTGACCGTGAACACGGGCACCCTGACCAGCGCCCTCCAGACCAATCCGACGCAGGTGGCGAACCTGTTCGGATTGTCCGGCCAGTCGAGCAACTCCGACGTGCAGTTCGTGTCGGGCTCCGTCAAGACGCAGACGTCCACGGGGCCGGGCTACGCCGTCAACGTCACCCAGGCCGCCTCACAATCGTCGGCGCTGGCCGGGGCGGCCCAGACGGGGACCAGCACGGCCCCGGAGACGCTGACGTTCGGCGGCGCGCTGTTCAACAACAGCGGCGTCTCCATCACGCTGCCCCAGGGCAACAGCCTCCAGGACACGGTCAACCAGATCAACGCCTCCAGCGCCCTGAGCGGCAGCATCTACGCCTCCATTGACCCGACCACCCACGCCCTGAAGGTGGCGTCGCTCAACTACGGCTCCGGGACGGACTTCACCGTCGCCAGCAGTCTCTCCAGCGGCGGCTCCGGCGTCGCCGCTGGGACCACGGTTTCGTCGGGCGTGGACGTGGCGGGCACGATCAACAACGAGCCGGCGACAGGCAAGGGGCGCACACTGACGGCGAACTCCGGCAACAGCACCACCGACGGAATCACCCTGCTGGTGTCGGCGGCCACCGCCGGGTCCTACGGCAGCGTCCAGATCACGCACGGCGTCGCCGACGCCCTGGGCAACGCGCTGACGCAGATTCTCGACCCCACCAGCGGCGGCGTCCAGCTCGCCGAGAACAGTCTGAACACACAGATCAGCAACGCGCAGACGCAGATCCAGCAAGTGCAGGACCAGGTCAGCGCCTATCAGCAGTATCTGACACAGCTGTTCAGCGACATGGAGACGCGGGTCTCGGCCCTACAGCAGCAGGGGTCCGCCTTCGCCGCCCAGATCGGCGCCACCGTCAGCACCTCCAGTTCGGGGACCTTGAAGACCGCTTAGAAGGAACACGATGCCACAGACCACACCCCACACCCAGTACCTCAGAACTGCCGTCGAGACGGCCACATCCTCCCGGCGGGTGGTGATGCTCCACGACGGCGCGATCCGGTTTCTGAGCCAGGCCGTCCCGGCCATGCGCGCGGGGGACTACGAGACGCAGGCCCGCTGCATCGGGTTCGCCCAGGACATCATCGCCTACCTGAAGTCCAGCATAGACCGGGCGGCGGCACCCGACCTGGCGCTGGCGCTGGACGCCGTCCTCGTGCCTCTATACGATATGCTGACGGACGCCGTCGTCTTCGACAGGCCGGAGCGCGTCGAGCGCGCCATCGAGGTCCTGCGCGAGCTGCGCGAATCCTGGGTGGAGGTGGACCAGCGCTGCCAGGCGGGCAAGGCCGACGCGCGCGGGGGACGGGAACTGCTGGCCGCCTGACCGCAGGAGGCCGGACTCACACGGAGGATTTCTTATGTCGCTGGCGACCAAAGGCACCGAGCGTGCCAAGTACGGCTACCTGCTGCAACTGGCGCAGGATCAGGTCAAGGCCCTGGAGGCGGAGGATATGTTCGGCTTCGACCGCATCCTGTCCGCCAAGCGTGTGCTGATCGAGAGCCTGGTGGATGCCCGCGCCTTGATCACCGGCGACCCAGTGTTAAGCAAGCAGGTGACGCAGATCCAGGAGCTGGACAAGACGGCCCAGCGCCTGCTCTACCGCAAGGTGGGCCGGATCATGCGCGAGATGTCCGAGCTTCAGCAGTACAAGAAGGCCCGACACGCCTACGCCCCCCCCGTCGCCGCCGCCCCCACTGTGATGCGCTTGCGGCCCGACGAGTCCCGTTTCCTCGACCGGCGCTCGTAGCCGCCCCGTCACCCGCGCATCGTTTCCGCTGCCTCCGGCGTTCTTAAGCCCAGGGAGGGGTGACGATGGGCGGGTTTTTCCTTGTGTCGGCTTTGGCGCTGGCCGGTTATGTGTTCGTGCGGGTCGCTTCAGGACGGCGCGTGGACGCGCTGGCGGAACGGGAGCGGGGCCGCTGGCGGAACTTGATCGCGCAAGACGCCCGGAATGTGGCCGCGCACGAGGCCCTGGGCGACTCCCTGCGCGCGGCGAGGCGACCGGCGGAGGCGCGCGCGGCCTACGTTCAGGCGCTGGAGGCCGGTGGCGACCGGCTCCGCGACGACGCCCTGCGCTACAAGATCGGTCAGATCGACCTGGCGCACCTCGAGCGCGCGGCAGGACCGCGTGACCCGGACCGCGAGCAGATTCTCTGCCCGCAGTGCGGCGCGGTCAACCCGCCCCATAATCGGGCCTGCGAGACCTGCGCCGCCGTGCTGCCCTATGCGACCTTCCGTGAGGCACTGCGGGATAAGGAACTCCTGCGCGCAACGGCGGAGGCCGCCGCCTGCGCCGTGGTCCTGATGATCGCGCTCGGCGTCTTTTCCGCGCAGCCGCTGGACATCAAGGGTGTCCTGGTCATCTCCACGGTGATCGTCGTCGCCTGGCGCGTCTTGCAAGCCGTCGGCCCTCGCCGTTTATAATATAGGGCGAACTGATGTTTGCCCCTGCGTTTCACCGGGAATAATTCTCCCATCACACGAATGATGGGAGAACACCCGATGGCTGCCACGGCGACGAAGAATGAGGGACTGGACGAGTTACGGAAGAGCGACATGATGGCGCACCTGCTGGACGCGCTGGACCAGGGCAAGGACATCGGCCACTATGGCCGTTTGGTATTCGCCATGGTCGCCCGCCACTTCCTGTCCGAAGACGAGACCGTCGCGTACTTGCAGAAGGACAAGGACTTCTCCGAGGAGCAGGCGCGCGCGCTGTACCTTCAGGTCCAGGGCAAGGACTACAACCCCCCGAAGCGCGAAAAGATTCTGTCCTACCAGTCCCAGCAGGACTTCCCGATCATCCCCACCCCGGACGACCCCGACTCCGGCAACGTCTACCGGGACCTTCAGTTCCCCGACCACGTCTACGAGCATATCTCCGACTACTACGAACACAAGGCCCAGGCGTGACACGGGGCCAGGATCATTCAGTTCTGGCTCCGGGGGTATAAACCCCCGGCATTGGTAACGCAGGCGTCCTTCGGACGCAAGACCACTCACCGCACGAGTCTTCTGCCCGGAGGGCGGTTGTTCTCCCAATGCCGGGTCGTTCATCGGCCCGGACACCGACACGAGAACTGAATGGCCCTGACACATAGCCGCGCCCGGCAGGAAAAGCCGGGCGCGGCGATGAACATCCCCGTGCCATGACAATACAAGTGCAGTTTGATCCGCAGGTCCAGGAGAAGGCGGGCGGGGCGTCCGGCCAGACGGCCACGGCCGCCACCGTCCGCGAGGCTCTGTTTCAGGTCGCGCGCCAACACCCTTCCCTGCGCCTGTTCAACTGCGAGGGCGAGATGCGCTCCGTCTACCACGTCCGCCAAGGGGATAGTGTCGTCAGTCTGGATGCGCCCACCCGCGAGGGCGAGGCGCTCACGCTGTCCCTGGGCTGACCCCGCTCTCTCGCCGCCCACCGAACGTCCCCTCCCGGAGAACCCACTTGCCCGACACCACCCAGTCCATCACCTACGATGCCCAGTCCTTCCTCATCCACGGGGAGCGTGTGTTCCTGACCAGCGGCGCGATCCACTACCCGCGCGTCCCGCGTGAACTTTGGAAGGATCGCATCGAGAAGGCCAAAGCCGCCGGGCTGAACACCCTCCAGCTCTACTTCTTCTGGAACGTCCACGAGCCGGAGGAAGGGAACTTCGTCTTTGACGGCGGGGCCGATGTCGCCCATTTTCTGGACTTGATCGCCGACGCTGGGCTGTACATCGTCGTCCGACCCGGCCCGTACATCTGCGCGGAGTGGGACGGCGGCGGCTTTCCCGCCTGGCTCTACAACAAGCGCGGAGTACAGACGCGCACCTTCAACCCCATTTATTTGCAAGCCGTGGCGGACTACTGGGACCGGCTGCTGCCGATCTTCGCGCCGCGCCAGGTCACGCGCGGCGGCAAGATCATCCTGTGTCAGATCGAGAACGAACTCAATCTCGGCGGCAATCAGGCGCGTCCGCAGGAGCTTTACATGGACGCCCTGGTGTCCATTGCCCGGCGCAACGGCATTGACGTTCCCTTGATCACCTGCGAGGGGCAGATCGCCGGGGCCATCGAGTGCGTCAACGCGCACAAGCCCGCCGACCGGTTCGCCGACTATCGCCGCCGTCAGCCGGACAAGCCGCTGCACTGCACCGAGTTCTGGCCCGGCTGGTACAACGTCTGGGACAAGCCCTACAACTCCGCGCCCGCCTGGGGCGGCGGCGACCCCTTTGACCCGGCCTACACGGAGCGTGAGACCTGGCGCATCCTGGCGATGGGCGGCGCGGGCTACAATTATTATATGTGGCACGGCGGCACGAACTTCGCCTACACCACGATGCACGGCCAGACGACTCCGTATTATGACGACGCCCCATTGACGGAGACCGGCGGCTTCGGTGAGCGCTTCCACCGCACCCGCAACGTCGCCCTGTTCGCGCAGACGTTCAAAAACCTGCTGCTGAGAGCGCCTGTCTATGACGAGTCTCAGCACCGGCAGACGCTGGCCGAGGGTGTGATCTTACACCGCCGGGAGGCCGAGAGCGGCAAACTATGGTTCCTGGAGAACACGGGCGGCGAGGATGTCTCCGTGAACCTGTCTCCACTGGGCGACCATCTGCCGCACCACGTCCGCGTGGGGGCGAACAGCGTCCGGCCCGTCCTGCTGGACTGGAACATCGGCGGGACGCCGATGGAGTTTTACGCGCCGGTCATCACGCAGGTCCTGGAAACGCAGACGGAGACCATCGTGGTCGCCTATGACCCGGATAACGACCCGAAGTGGGCGGCCACGCCGGGCCAGCCCGTCCACGTGCGCCGCACGACGGCCCCGGACGGGCGCGCGCAGACGTTCCTGACGCTGACGCCCGCGCAGATGGCCGTCACCTGGTTCCTGCCTGATGGGAGGGTAATCCTCGGCCCCTACGCCCTGCGTCCCGAAGACGGCGAGACACTGATGGAACTTGCGCCCGGCACGTCCGAAGTCTGGAAGTACGAGGTGGGGGAGTGGACCCGGCGAGACATCGTGCCAACGGACCTGCCGCCGCCGCCCACATTGGAACACTGGCAGTCCGCGCCCGCCGATGACGAAGCGCAGCCGGACTTCGACGACGGCGCGTGGACTCCGATGCTCACGCCGCTCAACCGCGTCCAACTCGGCGACAAGGCTGGGTACGCCTGGTACCGCGCCACCGTCCAAAGTGACCGGCCGCGCGAGGCCGCGCTGACCCTGACCGCCCTGGCCGACCGCGCCTTGTTGTTCATCAACGGCGATTATGTCGCCACCAGCGCCATGCCCGCCGAGGAGCGCGCCGCCGACCCATCGCTCACGGCCACCGTGCCTCTGCGCGAGGGCGTCAACACCGTCGCCGCCCTGAGCGACAACTTGGGCCACCTGAAGGGGGCCTGGCAGTTCAAAGGGCGACCCCTGGAGGACGAGAAGAAGGGCCTGTTCGGCGACGTGCTGCTGGATTATTCGCAGCCCGTCACGCCCTGGTCGTTCCGCCCCAAACTTGGCTGGGAGGTCTCCCCAAGCGACATCGCCTGGGGACCGCTGGAGGCCGAGAGCCGCCCGATGCGCCTGCTGCGCGCCGTGTTCGCCCTGCCCGCCGCCGAATTGGACGTGCCCGACCGCGAACTCATCGCGCACCTGGACGGCATGGGCAAGGGCGTTTTGTACGTCAACGGCCGCAACCTGGGCCGCTACTGGGCGATCAACGGCCACACCCGCTACTATGTCCCCAAGTGTTGGCTGCGCGAACACAACGAGTTCGTCCTGTTTGAAGAAACGGACGCCTCGCCGGACAGCGTCAGGCTCGCCTGGGACCCCCTCACCATCGCCGCCATCCTGCCGCTGTGAACACCCGCCCCGGCCCCAAATCCGGGGTGTTTTCGTTGACTTGGCGCTCTCAAATATGCTATAATGTATTCGTATTTTCGCAGAGCAATTCGCACTTGTTGATAGCCCCTCAGCAGGCTGACGACGGGCGCAGGAGAACCGAACACGCAATGGCAGAGAACAACGAACAGCCGACCTTGATGGACATCGAGACCGAGCGCGCCGAGCCGCAGCCCGACACCACCGCCGCGCCGAGACTGCCCGCGAAGAACGGCAAGGCGGGCAAAAACGGCAAGAACGGGCATGACGCCGTCGAGGCCGCTGCGCTGCTGGACACGACCGGCAAGCAGGTCGTCACGGGCATGGAGGACGACCCGGACGGCACGGCCATGAGCCGCGTGTCCGAGGACTACACCGCCGACACCATGCGCCTGCTGGAAGGCGTGGAACACGTCCGCACTCGCCCCGCCATGTACATCGGAGACACCGGGCAGGCGGGCCTGCACCACCTGATGTACGAGGTGCTGGACAACTCCATTGATGAGGTTCTCGCGGGCCATGCGTCCGAAGTCTGGGCCGTCCTGAACCCCGACAACACCATCTCCGTGCGCGACAACGGGCGCGGCATCCCCTCGGACCTGAACAAGCAGACGGGCCTCTCCGGCGTCGAGCTGGCGATGACCAAGCTCAATGCGGGCGGCAAGTTCGGCGGCGGCGGCTACAAGGTCTCCGGCGGCCTGCACGGCGTCGGCCTGTCCTGCGTGAACTTCCTGTCCGAGTGGTGCGAGGCCATCGTCGAGCAGCGCGGCAAGCGGTACAAGCTGCGCTGCGAGCGCGGCATCCCCAAGGGAAAGCCCGCGCTCAAGCCCATCGGCGACAGTGACGGCCACGGCACGACGATCACCTGGCTGGCGGACAGTGAGATCTTCGGTGACTACGCCTACAAGCCCGACATCTTCGAGGCGCGCATCCGCAACACCTGCTACCTGAACCGCGAGGTCACGATCCACTTCCACGACCGGCTGACCGGCGCGGAACCCATCACCTATCACTATCCGCGCGGCATCGCCGAGCTGGTGGAGCATCTGAATGAGAACAAAGACTCCATCGGCCCCGCCATCTACTTTTTGAAGACGCGCGAAGACGTGCAGGTCGAGATCGCGCTGCAATACAATCAGACTTATAACGAGACCGTGCTATCGTTCGCCAATAACGTCCACACCAAAGAAGGCGGGACGCACCTGTCGGGCTTCCGCACGGCCTTGACCCGCGTGATCAATCAGTACGCGCGCAAGTCTGGAGCGATCAAGGAGAAGGACCCGAACCTGAGCGGTGACGACGTGCGCGAGGGCCTGACCGCTGTGATCTCCGTCCGCCTGTTCAAACCGCAGTTCGAGGGCCAGACCAAGGCCAAGCTCGGCAACTCCGAAGTCGAGGGCATCGTCAACTCCATCATGGGCGAGGCGCTGACGCAGTTCCTGGAGGAAAACCCGAACGTCGGCAAGCGCATCGTGGACAAGGCCATCACCGCCCAGCGCGCCCGCGACGCCGCCCGCAAGGCCGCCGACCTCATCAAGCGCCAGAACAGCCTGGAGAACTCCAACCTCCCCGGCAAGCTCGCCGACTGCACCGAGCGCGACCCGAAAAAGTGTGAGCTGTTCCTCGTGGAAGGCGACAGTGCCGGCGGTTGTTTTTCTGGAGACACTCTCGTCGCATTGGCCGATGGGCGTTCCCTGAGTTTCTTTGATCTCGTCGCGGAGCAACAGGCAGGCAAAGAGCATTTTGTTTACACGATTCGCCGTGACGGGCAGATTGGCATCGAGCGCGGCATTCACGCCCGTATGACAAAGGCGAACACCCAGGTCGTTCGTGTCACACTGGATAACGACGAAGTTCTGATCTGTACGCCGGATCACCCGTTCATGCTGCGTGACGGCTCCTACAAAGCCGCTGCCGAATTGCAGACAACGGACTCGCTCATGCCGCTGTACCGAAATCTGTCGGACAAGACCCAGCCCGGCATCACGATTGGCGGCTATGAGATGGCCTGGGACCCGCGCTCGGACCGCTGGCTGTTCACGCACCTCCTGGCGGACTGGCACAACCGATGGCAGGGCGTTTATGCCGAGGCCGATGGCGACCACTGCCATCACAAGGACTTCGACAAGCGCAACAACAACCCGACGAACATCGTGCGTCTTCCCTCGGCACAGCACATGGCGTTGCACCGGGAACACGCGGCCAAGACCCTGCATCGGCCGGAGGTGATTGAAAAGAGTCGGGCCATCCGACGGGCTGATGGGTTCCGCGCGGCGATGAGCCTCCGAATGCGTCAGCCGCAGACGCGGCAGATTCTTTCGGAGCAGGCTCAAGAGCAGTGGGCCGATGCTGATTACAAAGCGCACATGGCCGCAAAGTGGCGTGAATTTTATGATGGCAACGGCGAATACCGCGAGCAGAACGCGGCGCAACTCCTACAGGCGCAACGCAGCTATTGGTCGGATGAGCAAAATCGTCAGGCACAGTCCCAGAGAGTCGCCTCCCACTTCGCGGCGAATCCGCAGGCGCGTGAGGCGCACTCGTTGATGGCTCAGGCGCTGTGGCAGGATGAAGACCTACGCGAGTGGAGGCGTGGCAAGACCCGCGAGCAGTGGACACCGGAGTTCCGCGACAAACGCCGTGATACGCTTGCGGCGACCTACTACCGTAAGAGCATGACCACGCTGAAGCGGTTTGTCACAGATGCGGGGGTGGACGTTGATGCCTACTCAGCGCACCGGCTGGCCGTTCGGGACAAGTCCTTGCTCCGCTTTGACAAGTTCTGCGCCCGCTACTTCGACGCTGACGAAAGCCGTGCCCGCGAGGCCGTTGCCAACTACAACCACAAGGTCGTGTCGGTAGAGCCTCTCGAAGAGCGCATGGATGTGTACGACCTGGAAGTGCCGGGGACGCACAACTTCGCGCTGGCGAGTGGTGTGTTTGTTCACAACAGTGCCAAACAGGGGCGGGACCGGCGTTACCAGGCGATTCTGCCTTTGCGGGGCAAGATCATCAACGTCGGCAAGGCGGCGCTGGACAAGACGCTGGAGAACAACGAGGTCCGCTCGCTCATCACGGCGCTGGGGATCGGCATCAAGCTGGACAGCGACGGGGATGACAGCGAGGGCGAGTCAACATCCAAGTTCGACATCTCCCGCCTGCGCTACGACCGGATCATCATCATGACAGACGCGGACGTTGATGGGGACCACATTCGGACGCTGCTGCTGACGTTCTTCTTCAACTATATGCAGCCGCTCATCGAGGGTGGGCACGTCTACATCGCGCAGCCGCCGCTCTACTCCATCAAGTCCGGCAAGGACACGCGCCTGTATGCCCGCAGCGCCGAGGAGCGTGATCGTATCCTGAAGGAGATCAAGAAGAAGGACGTGCAGGTGGGCCGCTTCAAGGGCCTGGGCGAGATGGACGCCTCCGACCTGTACGACACGACGATGAACATCGAGACGCGCACCATCGCCCGCGTGAACTTGGAAGACGCCGAGAAGGCCGCCGAGATGTTCTCCATCCTGATGAGTGACAAGGTGGAGCCGCGCAAGCAGTTCATCATCCGCTACGCCAAGGAAGTGCAGAACGTTGACTGGCACTGCTAAAGCGGTTCGGAAAGTCGGGGCATGGCAACGTGTAGGGGCATGGTCTACCATGCCCCTTCTTTTATGTCTGTCCGGCTGCGCCCATCAGTCTATCACCGGCCCGGCGGCGTCCGATGCGCCTGCCGCCGATGTCCTCGCGCCCGGCGTCGTGCATCGGGCCATCCCGACGGGGCCGGGGGCGGGCGTGGACCTCGTGGATGTGGACCTGGCGCGTTCGTCGGCCCGTCCGGCCATCGTCACCGGGCCGGTCGCGCACGGCATGGGGCCTGCACGGACGCCCGAAGGGTGGCTGACGCAGACCCACGCGCTGGCGGCGACGAACGGCGGCTACTTTGGGCAAGAAGACGGGGCGGGGGACAAGGAGTTCATCGGCCTGCTCGTCCGGCGCGGGCGGGTCGTCCGGCCCGCGCCGCCGCTGACCGGCCAGGGGAGCGCGACGCTCGCGCCGGGCCGCTACGTCCGCAGCGCCTTCGGAGTCACCCGCGCGGGAACGCCCCTGATCGCCTGGGCGGCCACGACGCCTGCGTTGATGTCTTACGACGCCCCATTGATCGCACACCGTCAGCCCCGGCCCTGGACCGCCTGGGACGCCGTCGGCTGCGGGCCGACGCTGATCCAGAACGGCAAAATGATCGTGACGGACCGGCGCGAGCGGCTGGCCAGCCCCGGTGACCGCCCGCGCACGTTCGTCGCCTATGACGGCCTTCCCGGCAAACCAGTACATTTCGTCCTCGGCGTCGCCTTGGCCATGACCTTCGCCGACCTCGCCGCGTTCCTCCAAGCCTATTTCTTGCGTGTTGATGGGACGCGGGCGCGGGCCGCCATGTGTCTGGACGGCGGCGAGTCCACCCAGTTGTCTTATCGCTTGGGGAACGGCATTATATCCCCTCGCCAAACCGGCGTCACCGTGCCCGATGCCGTCGTTATTCGAGTCCCCTAGCCTTGCTTGCCATCACTCCTGTGACTATGGTAAAATAGCGCGTTCATGGTCGGCGGGAGGGGTGGATGGTCAGGTACAAGACGATGGTGACGGATTATGAGGGGATGCAGGGGGTCCTGGATGCCCACAGTATGCAGGGCTGGCGTCTGCTGTCGGTCACGCCGGACACCTGGCGCAAGTCCGTCGCGCCCAACGACGGCATTGACCGCGCGCCGTTCGAGGAATTGAGTCAGCCCGGTGACGTGACCCAGGAGTATTCGGCGTCCTACTATCTTCTGGTCTTCCAGCGCGAGGATAATGCCGTGGACGAACTGCTGGCCGCGACCGCCGAGGAGCCGCTCGCCGCCGCCATGCAGAACGGGCGCGAGGAATAGCCCTCGGCCTCACCCCGGCAAATCCGCGCCGCAGTTCGGGCAGAAGACGAAGGCGCGGTAGCGCACGGCGGCCCCGCAGGCCGGGCAGGTGCGCCCGCTGTCGGGCGGCGTGTCCGGGTCGGCCTCAGCGGGAGGCGGCTTTCGTGCGCTGTCCATCGTCGGGTAGTCGCCCCCCAGAATCGCCGCGTACTCCGGCCCTTGTGACCATCGCTCGATCTCCAGCGCGCGCACGGCCGGGAACGGGTGCGTCGTGCCCAGCGTCTGGTTGGCCTTGTAGAGCTGATACAGCGCGTCGGTCTTCCCCAACTCCTCGTAGTCGCGGCCCTGCGCCAGAAACGCCTCCCGGTCCATCTGCGCGTACAGCTTGCGGCTGCCGCCCGCCATCTTCATCTCGGCGGCGATGACCGTGTCCGCGTCCTGCGTCGCCAGCAGACCGGCGCGGTCGGCGGTCAGCTCGCTCTGCCGATACCAGTAGAAGAAGGCGTGGAACAGGCCCAGGCCGATGCCCCGGCTCAGCCCCAGCGTCCGCCCGCCGAGCGTATGGAGCAGCCGGGCCAGGAACACGGCGATCTGCCGGTACAGGACATGGCCCGCCTTGATGTGCCCCAGCTCATGCCCCAGCGCCACGCGCCACTCGTCCTCGTCCAATAAATCCAGCAGGCCGGAGTAGAGGACGATGACGGGGGCCTCGACGCCGAACGTGTGCGCGTTGGCGACCGGGTGCTGGTCCACATAGAGCTGTGGCACGGGCATATCCAGGACATCGCAGCACTCGACGAGCATCCTGTGCAGGTCCAGGCACTGGCGGGCGTCCACGCGCACCATGTCGGAGAGGCAGTGCAGACGCCCGGCGCGGTCGCCGCCGTACTCGTTGAACTTGCGGAACACCCAATCCAGCCCCGGCGCTTTACGCAGGGCCGCCAGGGCCGCTGCGTCGGTCGGATGCTCGAAGGCCGTGGAAGACAGGCCGGGGAACCGGCGGCGGGTTGCCATGGGGCTGGCTCATTTCTCCATCGTGATCGCCACGATCTTGACATCGGGCGTGTCCGGCAACGTCAGCGAGTCAACGTGCTGGGACGGGTCCAGAGTCAGGACGTAATCCCCCAGCATAACGGGCGTGGCGACGGGGCCCTTCGGGCCATCTTCGTAGGGGCTGCGGAAGGCGAGGGCAGCGCCTGTCGGGGCGGAGGTCCAGGGCGCGATGGTGAGCGTCCGGCTTGTGCCGCCGACGCCGAAAGCCGCCGGGACGGGCTGCGTCCCCGCCGAGGCGGCGAGGATGTGGATCGCCCGGTAGTTCCCGCCCGGCAGGCCGAGGCTCTGGCCCCGGCAGGAGACGGCGTTGTTGCCCGACCCGGCGGAATACAGGAACGGCAGGCGGTGGTCGGCGTGCCCGGAATAGTAGCCATCCGGGTAGAGCGGCGGGCCGGGCTTGACGCCGAGCTGGTTCGCCAGTTCCAGCGGGTTCTCCAGAATCTCCGCCGTCCCGTCCGGCGGCAGCATGACGTCGGGGAAGCCGTCTCCCTGTCCGTCAAAATCGGCGGTGGAGGCGTCGAACTGCTTGCTCAGGTCTACCGGGACGGCGTTCCCCTTGCCGGTGACGACGATGACCGTCTGCAGGAGGTCGTCGCCCTTCGACGCGGGCGCGAGCGAGGCCCAGGAGCCGTCCGGCTCCTGCACGTCCCAGGCCAGGCTGTAACGGCCCGGCTGATCCGGCGCGCGGACGTGGGCGACGATGGCGCCGTCAATCTTGTCCGGGGCCACGTCCTGCGTGAACGGCGAGAGGATGCCGCCGTCCCACTGCGCCTCCGTGCCGTCCAGGTAGTACCAGTGGTAGCCGACCTTCGGCCCGTTCTTGGCCCAGGGGAGGCCGCTCAGGTTCTGGACCGCCAGATTGGCCGTGGTTTCCTGCCCGGCGTCCATCTGGCGCGGGACGTCCGACAGCACGAACGACGCGCCGGGGTCGGAGGCCGTCACCGCCAGGCTCTCGTCATAATGTCCGGGGAGCGCGTCGCCGTGGTCGTCAATCACCAGCCAGTGCAGCCGGTACGCGCCGGGGGCGAGCGGGCGGCCCCGTTCATCCACCAGCGCCAGGTGCGGGTAGGGACGGACCAGCTCGCCGGGCAGCACGGAGACCGGGGACAGCGGTGCGCCCTTGAGCTGCCCCGCGAGCGTCAGCGTCCCGTCGGGGGCGACGGCCTCGATCTTGCACGCGAGCGTATATCCGGTCTTGCCTACGTTCTCCGGCCAGGGCAGGGGGCCGTCGTTGCGGACGGCGACCTCGCCGCGCAGGGTCTCGCCGGCCGCGCCGGAGGTCGGCGTGGTCGTGCCCACGAACGTTGCCTGCGGCGCGAGCGACCCGCCACCGGCGGCAGCGGCGACGACATGGACGGGGACTTCCAGCGGGCTGTCCCCGGCGAAGGTGAACCAGCGGGACTGGCCCTGCACCAAGTCAACAACCAGGATGTAGTCGCCCGCGTCCAGGTCGCCGCCGTAGCCGTTGCGGGCGGTGACGCCGAGGCTGAGGGTGACGGAATGGCCGGGCAGCACGTCCTTGCCGATGGGGATGCGCGGCGCGCTGTCGTCGGCGAGGTGGCCGTCGGCGGTGTACCAGCGCGCGCAGAGCGAGTACTCCTCCCCCGCGCGCCAGGGCAGCGTCCCGGCGTTCTCGATTCGAATGGGGACCTGATAAAGAGTCTGTGTCTGCAAGGTGCGCGGGACGCTCTCCTGCAAGTATTTGGCGTGCCACTGGCGGCGCCCGTTGAAGGCGATGGCTTGCAGGCGCGTGTCATCTACATACTGTTCGCCGTACTGGCGCGATGCCGCGATCTCGGTGCCCTGGGTGAAGTCATTCCACGTGTTGATGACCACGTCCCCGGCAGGGTCATCCAGCGCCGGCTGCCAGGAAGTGGCGTAGGCTTTGCCGCTGTCCCGGCCCGTCAGCGCGCCGTCCGCGAGGCCGCCCGGCGAGACGACGGTGGCGGCGGTCACGTCCGCGTCGGTGACAGCGGCGCGGAACTCTGCGGGGACGTGTGCTTCCCATGCAGCGTCCGCCCGCACCGCGTCCGCGCTGCCGGGGGCTTCGGCGAGCAGCGGGTAATCGTCCCCGGCGAACTTCATTTCCTTCAGCGCTTCCACCAGGGCGTCCAATTCTCGGCCCAGCAGCGGGTCGTCCGGGTTGATCTCCACCAAAGCGACATCCACGCCCGCGCGGCGCATATCAGAGAGCTGCTGCGTGTGCCAGAGGGGGCGCAGGCCGGTGAACCAGGGTCCGCAGCCGTTGATCGGCTGATCCACCAGCAATGACGCGCCATCGGCGGCCCAGACGTTCTGCCCTTGCGCCTTGCGCCCATCGGCGTTGTAATCCAGCCGGTAACGGGCCAGGATGAGTCGGGGCGGGACGGCGGGGCCGAGCGGCGGCGCGATGTCGCCGCCATTGTCGCCCTCATAAGCGGCCTGATACTTCTCAGGCACTTTCGGCGTCAGCGGGTTCGTGAACGGCCCGCCGCCGGAGGCCACCCGCTGCGGCGGGGCCTGCGGGTACAGGTCCTTGATGCCGCCGGGGACGATCTGGATGGAGCCGCCGCCGGGTAGCGGGATAGAGGTCGGCGCGGAGGGCGCTTCGGCCACGGGCGGGGGCGTGACGGGCGTGATCTGCGCGGGCGGCGCGGCGGGCGGAGGATTGGCCGCCACGGGCTGCGGCGCGGTGAACGCTGACTGGGCCGTATTCGGCTCCTCCGCCACCGTCGGGGCCGGTGCGCTGATGGCCGTCGTCCCGAATGACAGGCGCGATGAAGGGGGCCACTTGCCGCTCAGGACCTCGCCGGTGATGCTGGGGAAGTCGTCCAGCGTCGTGTGCGGGCAGATCACGGCGTCGGCGGCCTCCGAGGGAGCCTGCCCGCTGGCCGTGAACGTGATGCGCGACCACTTGGCCGGGTCCTGCACGTCCGCCCCCGTCTGGACCAGGGGCGACAGCGAGTAGAAGCGTGTCGCGGGCGTGTCCAGTGAGTCCCGGTCGCGCGAGATCACGTTGAATCCCCAGGTCGTGCCCCCGGCGGGCGGGCCGCTGCGGCCGAGTTCCGCCCACGGGATCGCCAGCTCGACGCTGTAGCCCACGTCCCCATCGTTCGGGTTGTTGAGCGACCCCTCCGTGACGGCGGCATATTTGTAGGTGTAGACGACCTCGGCGTGGGGAATCTTGGTGCCGTCGCCGACGCTGAAGTACGCGCCGTTGCCCGCCGAGACGGCCATCTGGTAGGTGTTCGGGGTGCGCACGGTCGCGCGGCTGTCGTCGGTCTCAAAGAAGACCTCGATGTCGTCGTCCTGCTGCGGCTGGGAGTTTGGGGTACGGTTTGTGCTGATGACGTTGCGGTCGTCCACCCGGAAGCCCGCGTAGAAGTAGTAGTCGTCCCAGGTGGTGTACATGGCCGACACGCGCGGCGGGGTTCCGACGGTGGGCGCAGGGGCCTGCGCATGGGCGCGCGTGCAGGCCGGCAGGAGCAGCGCGCACGTCAGGGCGGCGATGCCCGGTAGTCTTTTCAGCATGGAGGATTATGGGCGCAAGGGGGGCGCAAAGTCAAGGAGATGGGGGCGCAGGACGCCAGAGGGCGGCGTAGGATTCCCAGGCTCCTTTGCCGTAGAGTTCGTGGAAGAACAGCCACTGCTGCGCCCAGCCAGCCATGGGGCCGAAGCGGGCGCGCAGGGCCTCGCCGATGAGTGCGTAGGTGGCCGGGGTGAGGCTGCGCGTCCCCAAGCCCGCGCCGTAGTCCCGGCCCGCGATGCGGCGGATGTGCGTGTCCACGGGAATCGCGTCGTCTTTGCCCAGCGAAAATAGGCACACGCAGTCGGCGATCTTCTCGCCGACGCCCGGCAGGGTCAACAATGCTGCTTTGGCCTCGGCGTAGGGCACTTCCCGGAGCGATTGGAGCCAGGCCACGCCGCCGTTCGCCGTGACTTGACGCGCGGTGGCCTGGATGTAGCGCGCCCGGTAGCCCAGGCCGAGCGCCGTCATGTCGGCGACGGGAGCTTCGGCCAGCGCTTGCGGCGTCGGAAAGGGATAATGAATGACGCCGCCTGCCTCGACGCCCGGCCCGCCGTAGGCGCGGCACAGCCCGGCGATGCCCCGGCGGATACGATGCAGGGGCGCGGCGGCGGTACAAAGAAACGAGAACAGGTTCTCCACCGGGTCCTGACGCATCACGCGCAGGCCGGGGAAGCGAGCGGCGGCGACGCCCAGCACCGGGTCTGCCTCGGTGAACGCCCGTGACAGCGACCGCAGATTCACGTCCAGACGGAAGTAGTCGCGCGTGACGGCGAGCGCGCCCGAGTGTGATCCCTGGTAATGAAGCGTCTTTCCCTCTTGGCGCAGACGGAGCAGGAGGTCGCCGCGCGCACCGGCGCGTGTCACCGGCAGCAGGCAGGACCACCAGCCCTCGGCGTCCATGTGCCACCGGAACGCCTGCCCGCTGATCAGCGTGAATTCCAGGCGCAGTTCGTCGGGCGGGCAGGGGAACTGTCCTGTGTCCATCGCTTGATTATACTCCGGGGTGAGGTCTTTGCGAAGGGAACGCTTGCCTGCCGATGGGATTGACATTTCGTCGCAGGGGGGGCTATACTGGGGCATGGCCTGAGCCGACAGCACACAACAGAAGAGAACCCTCTTGTCACCACCGTTTCCTGCCGATCAAGACCCCGACGATGCGCCGCTGACCACTCCCGCGCCCGCTTTGACTGGCAGCGACCTGCTGCTCTGGTCCGCACTGCCCGACCTCACCCTGAATATCGCCCAGACCGCCGACCTGTGCGGCGTGTCCGTCCGCCAGCTCGGCTACTGGACCAAGCAGGGCTATGTCGCCGCATCGGGCCGGGGCGCGCGGCGCGTCTTCGGCCCGGAGGCGCTGCGCCGTATTCTGGCCATCCGTCGGAATATGCATGACGGCCTCACGCTGCGCCAGTCCCTGCGCGCCCTAGACGGCGGCGCGTCGGCTGTCCCGACCGCCCCGGCCCCCGCTGGGCGGGCCTTGCCGGAAGGGACTTCAGCCGAAAGTGTCGCCCTGGACCTCCTCCGGCTGTTCGAGCGCAACCGCGGGACGCGAGACAGCGCCTCCGGGCTTTCCGCCAAGCTGGGCCGCGCCGTGGAGGATGTTCGGGGCAGCGCCGAGCGCCTGGCCGCGCGCGGTGTGCTGCACAAGACACAGGCGGGCGGAGAGGTCGTCTATGCGAGCGCGGCAGGAGGGACGCCGTGACAGCGCCTACGCCCCTCGAAACGCCAGGCCGACGCCCCATGGAGGTGGACACGCTGGACGTGCTGCTGCACGGCGGCCTGCCGGAAGGCAACTCCGTTCTGGTCCAGGGCGGGCCGGGCACGGGCAAGACGGTCCTGGGGATGCAGTTCCTGCACGGCGGCATCACGCGCCGCGACGAGCCGGGCCTCCTGGTGACCTTCGAGGAGTCGCCGCGCCGCCTGCACCGCGACGCCCGCGCCCTGGGCTGGGATTTTGAGGCTCTGGAACGGGACCGCAGACTCTTGGTCGTCTACACGTCCGCCGCCACGTTCCTCAAGGAACTGGAAGGGGAGACCTACGGCAAACTCTGCCGTGAGTACGGTCTGAAGCGCGTGGTCGTGGACAGCCTGGCCCACTTCGAGACGCTCCCCAATGACCCCCACAGCGTCCGCGTTCGCTTCGAGCGCGTCGTGAACGCCCTACGCCGGGAGGGACTGACGGTGCTGATGACCCGTGAGCTGGAGACGCGCGAACCCAGCGCCCGTGTCATGCCGGAGGAATATCTGGCCGACACGATCATCCAGCTCAACTACGCGCTGATGGGCGAGCGCCGCGCCCGGCTGATCGAGGTCCTCAAGCATCGCGGCTCCCCTCACTCCCCCGCGCAGCACCGATTCGTGATCGCCGAGGGCGGATTGCAAATACTCGCCACCGCGGACGGGGGCGGCTGACGAAATGCCGGTCAAGATTGCGCTGGTCGGGACTGGGGGCTGGGGACGTCAGCACGCGCGGGTCTTCGCCGGTCGGACCGACGTGGACTTCTGCGCCGTGGCGGGCCGGGACCCGGCTCGTGCCGAGGCCCGCGCCGCCGAGTACGGCGTCCGCGCCTACACGGACATCGCCGAGATGCTGGACCGGGAACGTCCCGACCTGGTGAGTCTGTGCCTGCCCAACCAGGGTCACTTCGCGCCCACGCTTCAGGTCATCCGGGCCGGATTCTCGCTGCTGGTGGAGAAGCCGCTGGTCTTTGACTTGAACGAAGCGGACACGCTACTGGCTGAGGCGCAGGCGCACGGTCTGTTCTTCGCCATCAACTTCAACCACCGCTACGCCCGGCCCGTGCAGATGGCGCGGGGGGCCATCGAGTCGGGTCGCCTCGGCGCGCTGACGTTTGCCACCTGGCGCTTCGGCGGGGAGGGCGACGGCGGCCACCCCTACGCCAATCTGATCGAGACGCAGTGCCACGGCTTCGATCTGCTGGAACACCTCTGCGGCCCCATCACCCAGGTTTCGGCGGAGATGACGGACAAGACGGGCAAGGGGTTCTCCACGATGGCCCTGTCGCTCGGCTTCCAGAACGGCGCGGTCGGCAGCCTGGTCGGCTCCTACGATTCTTCCTACGCCTACCCGGACACGCAGCGTGTCGAGGTCAACGGCCTGGCGGGCCGGGTCGTGATCGAAGACACCGTCCGCCGCTACAGCTTCCACCCGGCGGGCAGCGAGGCGGGCGAGGTCTGGCAGGCCGGTTATTTCAACGACATGGACCGTGAGTTCCTCCGAACTTTTGACCGCTCCATGGACGCGCTGCTGGAAGCGTTCCGCGCCGGACAGCCGCCGCCCGTCGGCGCGGAGGCCGGTCGCCGAGCATTACGACTCGCCCACGCCGCCATCGAGTCCCACGAGACGGGGAGGCGTGTCACGGTCCTCTGAGGTATAATCTCTGCACCATGTCCGCCTCGCCTCATTCCCTTCCGCCTGCCGAACCGGAGACCTGTCGGCTGTTTTCGCCTGACTTAGATGTGCTGGACACCACCGATGCCATCGGCGCGTACCTGAAAGCCTGGCACGGGCGCATCAACAACCCCGACGCCATCCGCCACGGCGGCACGGGCGCGATCTTGGAGGCCCACAACACGGCCCTCGTAGACGCCGTCCTGCGCCGTCTTTACGCCTTGTCCCGGCAGCATGCATCCGCCCTCGCTCCCCCCGACACGGCGGAAGCGTCACTGGCCATCATCGCCACCGGCGGCTACGGGCGGCGCGAACTCGCTCCCTTCTCCGACATTGACCTGACGTTCGTGCCCGCCCACGAGGACGACGCCACCCTGAACGCCGTCATCAAGGATATGTTCCAGATGGTCATGGACGTGTTCTTGTATGGCGCGGGCCTGAAGGTCGGCTATGCCTACCGACTTGTCGGCGACTTGGCCCAGCTCGACCACCAGACGCAGACCACGCTGCTGGACGCCCGCTTCCTGTGCGGCGACCGCGCGCTGTTCCGCGAGTTCCGCGCCGCCTTCCGCGCCCAGTTCCTCCTCGCTGACTTCCTCTTCCAGAAGTGGGCCGAGCGCCGGGAGGTCCTTGCGCGGCACGGCGGCGACACCGTCTACGGCGTCGAGCCGAACGTCAAGGAGGGCGCGGGCGGGCTGCGCGACATCCAGAACGCCGAGTGGGCGGGGCAGGCCCGCGCCCGCGTCGGCCTCGCCCGCGTCTGGCCCGCCCTGGTGGAACACGAGGTCTTGAGCGAAGGCGACGCGCGCGCCATTGGACAGGCGCGCGAGTTCCAGCACACCGCCCGGTGCGCCCTGCACATCGTCTCCGGCGCGGCCAAAGACATCCTGTCGACCGAGAAGCAGGAGGCCGTCGCTGCCCTGCTCCTGTACCCGGACACGCCTGACGCCCCCGCCGTCGAGGCGTTCATGCGCGACTACTACGCCCACGCCGCCGATGTCCGGCGCATCGCCCGCCGCGTCGTCACCCGCTGCCTGGACAGCGAGTTGACCCTGACCCCGGCGCTGGCGTCGGTCGGGAGGCGTCTGCTCGTCTCCGACCCTCGCGCCGCCGCCGCCGACCCGGTGCTGCCGCTGCATGCCGCCGATCTGGCACAGGCGTATGACCTGGATACCGGCGGCGATCTGGAGGACGACCTGCGCCGCTTCGTCCGGGACAACCCCTCGCCATCCGACCCGGCCTACGCGGGCCGGGTCTTCACCCGCCTGCTGGCGCAGGGCCGGAGCGTCGCCGACACCCTGGAGCGGCTGGAGGGGTGGGGGGTGCTGACCTGGCTGATGCCGGAGTTCGGCCCGCTGATGACCCTGATCCCCTACGACGCGGCCCACGAATACACGGTCGGCTACCACTCCCTGTGCGTCGTCCGCGCCCTGGCAGACCTGCGCGCGGGGGCGGACCTGCGGCTGGCCGAGGGCCGACGCATCGCCGCCGAGGTCTCCTTCCCGGAGGTGCTGTACCTGGCCGGCCTGATCCACGACATCGGCAAGCAGTGGCCGACGGGACACCACGAACTGACGGGGGCGGAGGCCGCCGCCGGAATCGTCCGCCGCCTCGGCTGGGACCGGGAGCGGTGCGACAAGCTGGTGTTTCTCGTGCGCCACCACCTGCTGATGGCCGAGATCAGCCGCCTGCGGGATATGTCCCTGGACGAGACCATCCGCGACTTCACCCGGCAGGTCCCCGACATGGACTGCCTGAATATGCTGTACCTGCTGACCTACGCCGACACCACGGCCGTGGGCGCAGGCATCTGGACCGAAGTGAAGGCCAAGTTCCTGGGCGAACTCTACGGCCGCTCCGAGGCCGCCCTGACGGCCCCGCCGGAGTCGGGCGCGCACGGTGGTCCCCCCCCAGTCAACTTCGCCCGCCAGCGCGAGCGCATCCGCAAGCAGCTCCAGGCCCAGAACCTGCCGCCCGACCTGATCCACGAACACACCCGCAGCCTGCCCGCGCAGTACCTGCTGAACACGCCGCTGGAGGAGATGTACCTGCACATCGCCATGATCGGGCGTCTGCGCGAGACCTTCCAGCCCACCGTGGACTTCCAGCACGAGTACGGCGGGGGTTTTACTGAGATGACGCTGGTGGCTTATGATGATCCCGGCCTGCTCGCCAAGATCACCGGCGCTCTCTACGCCGTGGATGTCAGCGTCCACGTCGCCCAGGTCTTCACCCGCGAGAGCAGCGTCCCCATCGCCCTGGACACGCTCTGGATCGACTACCGGGGCAAGCCGCTGTCGCCGGGCAAGCGCGACGAGGTGGAGACGGCCCTGCGCCGCGTCCTCATGGGCGAGGTCGGGGTGGGGGCGCTCTTGCAGACGCACCGCAAGCCGCTCAAGGACCAGGCCATCTTCTCGGCCACCATTGACGACGCGGCCTCGGAGCGTTTCAGCCTGCTGGAGATCAGCGCCCCCGACGAGAAGGGCGTCGTGTATCGTGTTGGCCCGCGCCATCTCCGAGTGCGGCTGGAGTGTCAACAGCCGGGGGGATGTCGTCGGCCATGTCGGGGAGAGGGCCATCTTGTGGAGCGACAGCAGACTGATTCCGCTTGGCATCCTCGGCAGTGCCGCTGTTCGTGAAAACGGCACATCCACGCCGCCCGCCTGTCCGTCTGGGGCAGCCGCGCCCGCGACGCCTTCTACATCACCGACCTCCAGGGCAACAAGCTCCCGCCCTCGGCAGCCTCCTGCCTCAGGTGGTCGGTTTCTCCTCCCCTGCCGAACCGATCAATACGGCTTTCTCTGGGAGAAGGGCCGCTACACCGACCTCGGCACGCCGCTCGCCGCAAGCGATGACTGAAAGGCCAACACCAATGCCCAGCGACACAGACAACGCCACGCAGTACAGTGAGAAGTACCTGCACGTCAAGGCCAAGGCCGTGGAACGCGCCCGCGCGCGCGGCGAGACGAACACCCATGCCTAGCGGACGCGCGTTGCCGCCGCCCGCGAACAGCGCCTGCCGCCCGGACAGTACCTGACGGAGAAATTTCCGGTGCTGGACCTGGGCGTCCAGCCCCTGTTCCTGCCGGACAAGTACCGGCTGACCGTGGACGGCGCGGTGAGCAACCCCGTCAGCCTGAGCCTGGATGACCTGCGCGCGCTGCCGTCCGTCACCCTGACCGCCGACTTCCACTGCGTCACCCACTGGAGTCGCTACGACCTGACCTGGACCGGCGTTCCCTTCGAGGCCATCCTAGACCTGGCCGAACCCCAGACCGACGCCACTTATGTCCTGCAATACGGCAAGGACGGCTACACCACCAACAACGCCCTGTCCGAACTCACCCACCCGGATGTCATCGTCGCCTACGCGCTAAACGGCGATCCGATCCCGCGCGAACACGGCGCGCCCGTCCGCCTGATCGTCCCGCACCTGTACGCCTGGAAAGGCTCCAAGTTTCTGACCCGCATGGAGTTCCTTGCCGGGGACAAGAAAGGCTTCTGGGAGGTGCGCGGCTACCACAACCACGCCGACCCCTGGACCGAGGAGCGTTTCGCGTAGCCGCGCCGGGCGGGCGTCAAGGGGCTTTATCCTGCTCCGTCTCCGCCTGCGGGGCGCGCAGGGGGGCGACGGAGAAGGAGAGGGTCATCAGGGCCAGGCCGAAGTACATCGCGCCGAACAGCATGATTGTAGTGCTGGCCATCGCGCCGGCGATGTCCAGGCGGTGATGGGTGAGGGCGGCCAGGATGCCCGTCGGGATGATGCCGTAGCCGACCAGCAGCGTACCAGTGACCAGGCCCGGCCAGGACCACACGTAATCCGTGTACAGGGCGCAGGACGCGGCGGTGACGAACGTGAACGCGCCGGAGATGGCAAAGAACCCCATGCCCGCCGCCAGGCGCGTCCGGGAGAACGCCGCCAGCAGCAGGCACAGTGGGAGCAGCCCGAAGCCGCTGTCCTCGGCCAGGGTCTTGATCGCCGGTTCGAGGTGCCGGACCAGCCAGGGCAGGTGTCCCAGCAGCAGCATGACGGCGACCACCAGATAGGCGATCCAGGTGACGAACAGCACCCCGAAGATGCACAGCACGGCCTGACCCGCCGCCCGGTCCTCTTGGCTCTTCGTCCGCTCCTCCTGTGTCGCTTCCGCTTCCGTCTCCACTGACTACTCCCCGTCCCGGCGCGGCGGCGGCGGCCACGCCTCCTCGGTCGCCGTCATCGGCACGGGGGCCTGTGGCGGCGCGGCGTCCCGCGCCTTCAGGTCGTTGAATGCCGACCACACCGCCCCCAGCACGACCGCCAGAAGCGCCGCAAGAAAAACGCCGATCAGCATGGTCAGCTCCCGCTCTGTTCGATCATCTTGGCGACCAGGGCAGACCAGCCGGTCTGGTGGCTCGCGCCGAGGCCGGCGCCGTTGTCGCCGTGGTAGTACTCAAAGAACAGGACGCAGTCGCGCCAGTGCGGGTCGGTCTGGAAGACCTCGGTGCCGCCGTAGACCGGGCGGCGGCCATCTTCGCCGCGCAGGAACGTGCGCGTCAGGCGGCGGGACAGCTCGGCGGCCACCTCGCCCAAGGAAAGTTCACTGGCCGTGCCCATCGGGTCGGGGACTTTGAAGTCCGGCCCCAGATAGTAATCGAACTTCTGTAGCGCCTCCACCAGCAGGTAGTTGAGCGGGAACCAGACCGGGCCGCGCCAGTTGGAGTTGCCCCCGAACAGGCCCGTCGTCGACTCCGCCGGCTCGTAGTCCACGCGGTATTCCGTGCCGTTCACGTCCATCACGAAGGGGTGGTCGCGGTGGAACTGGGACACGGCGCGGATACCGTGGGGCGACAGGAACTCGGTCTCATCCAGCATCTTGGTCAGGATCGTGCGCAGGCGGTCCGGGCTGACGATGGAAAGCAGCCGCCGCTCGTGCATCCCCACGGTCCGCAGGTCGGTGACGTTCCGGCTGAGGTCCGGCCGGTGGTTCAGGAACCACTCGACGCGCGCCTTGAACTCCGGCAAGGACTGGTACTGCTCGTCGTCCATCGTCTCCACGGCCAGCAGGGGAATCAGCCCGACGAGTGAACGCACTTTGAGAAATTCGTGCGAGCCGTCGGGCCGGTGCAGCACGTCATAGTAAAACCCATCTTCACCGTCCCAGAGGTCCTCGTCGTTCTCGCCGAAGTTGTTCATGGCGTGAGCGATGTAGATGAAATGCTCGAAGAACTTGGTCGCCATGTCTTCATAGGCCGGGCTGACCTGGGTGAGTTCCAGCGCGATGGTCATCATGTTCAGGCAGTACATGGCCATCCAGCTCGTTCCGTCGGACTGTTCCAAATATCCCCCAGTCGGCAGCGGCTTGGAGCGGTCGAAGACGCCGATGTTGTCCAGGCCGAGAAAGCCGCCCTGGAAGACGTTCTTGCCCTCGGCGTCCTTGCGGTTGACCCACCAGGTGAAGTTCAGCAGCAGCTTCTGGAACATCTTCTCCAGGAACACCCGGTCGCCGCCGCCGCCGCGCACACGCCGCTCGATCTGGAAGACGCGCCAGGCCGCCCACGCCTGCACCGGCGGGTTGACGTCGCCGAACGCCCACTCATAGGCGGGCAGCTCGCCGTTGGGGTGCTGGTACCACTCGTGGCACAGCAGGAGCAACTGCTGCTTGGCGAACTCCGGGTCAATCACGGCGAAGGGGATGCAGTGAAACGCCAGGTCCCAGGCGGCGAACCATGGGTACTCCCAGGTGTCCGGCATGGAGATGACGTCGCTGCAGTTGACGCTGCGCCAGTCGCAGTTGCGCCCCTGCCAGCGCGAGGCAGGGGGCGTCGGCATCGCCGGGTCGCCGGTGAGCCACTGGTTGACGTCGAACTTGTAGTACTGTTTGCTCCACAGCAGCCCGGCGAACGCCTGCCGCATTACGCTCCTGGTGTCCGGCGACAGGTCGCAGTCGCCGATGGCGTCGTAGAAGATATCGGCCTCTTTGATTCTGTCCGCGAAGGTCTGCTCGAATTCCGGCCCGAAGGCGTCCGCCGTGACCGCGCCGTCCGTCAGGCGCAGCCGGATCGTCGCCTCCTGCCCCGCCGCCACCGTGAGCGTGTAGTGCGCCGCCATCTTGGTCCCCGAAGGTTGCGGGCTGACCGCGCCCTCGACTCCGTGGATCAGATATTCGTGGAAGGCGTCCTTGACGTGCGGCGTCTTGTTTTCGGTCCCGTAGAGGCGCTTGGTGTTGGTCTCGTTCTCGGTGAACAGCAGCGGCGGCGTCCCGTCGCACAGCAGGTGCCGCTCGGTCAGGCTGGGGTGTGTCGCCTGCACGACCTCCATGCCGTCCGGCCCGGCGACCGTGCAGACGCAGCCCTTCCAGTCGTCATCGGTCCAGGACCAGGCGTTGCGGAACCACAGCGTCGGCAGCAGGTGCAGTGTGGCCTCGTCCGGCCCCCGGTTCGCCGCCGTGATCTTGATGAGGATATCTTCCGGGGACGCTTTGGCGTACTCGATGAACACGTCCCAGTACTTGTTGCCCGCGAAGACGCCCGTGTCCAGCAGTTCATATTCCGGGTCGTGCTTGCCCCGCGCGGCGTTCGTTCTGACCAAATCCTCATACGGGAATGCAGCCTGCGGGTACTTGTACAGCATCTTCATGTAAGAGTGTGTCGGCGTATTGTCCAGGAAAAAGTGGTACTCTTTGATGTCTTCGCCGTGATTGCCTTCGGGGCCGGAGAGGCCGAACATCCGCTCCTTGAGGATGGGGTCCTGCCCGTTCCAGAGGGCCAGGGCGAAGCACAGCCGCTGCTCGGAGTCGCAGATGCCGCCGATGCCGTCCTCGTTCCAGCGGTAGGCTTTGGAGCGCGCCTGGTCGTGCGGGAAGTAGCCCCACGCCGCGCCGTCGGCTGAGTAGTCCTCCCGGACGGTGCCCCAGGCGCGCTCGGAGACGTAAGGCCCCCAGCGCTTCCAGGCCGACTGCGACCAGCTCTTCCAGTACGTCCCCTCCCGCTCCTCGCGGACTTCTTCGAGCCGCTCCCGCTCCTTGTCGTCGGGGCTGACGGGGATTCGGGGCGAGGGCGGCACTTCCTCGTTCGCGGCCTGGTTCACATTTGTGTTTACGTCGGTCTGGCTGGCATCTGGCATCGGTGTCCTCCGGGATGTCTCAGAGTTCACCCCCGCCCCGCCCGTTTCCTGCCCCGGCGAGCCGTTTCCTGCCCCGGCGGGGTAGAATAGACCCCTTGCATGATCCCCCAGGGGGATTCAATGCCGGGCGCAACGCCTGGAGGCTTACGCAAGAGGTCCAATGCCCCACAGCCGAGACGGGGCGCAAGGGCGGTTGGGTTAAGCAAGGGGGCAAGCACATGACGACGCTGCAAGACCGTCAGGCGGGACCTGTTGGTGCCGCAGGATACACGCCGCTGCACTGGGCGGTTGATAAAGCCGATTTGGAGTGTATCAAGCGGCTGGTCACCGAGGGCGTTTCCGTCAACGCTCCGTCAAGTGCCGGAATCACCCCGCTGCATTGGGCGGCACACTACGGCGGGATCGCTGTCATTGATCTCTTGCTGCAACTCGGAGCCGATCCGAACGCCCGGACCGTCCACGGGCAGACGCCGCTGCACTGGGCGGTACTGCGGGACCCGCTACTGCTCATGGAGGAGGAAGACAGGCCGCCGATCATCTCGTTGTTGCTCGCCCATGGAGCCAACGTCGCGGCCGAGACTGACGAAGGGAAAACTGCCCTGGAATTGGCACGGATGGGTTCCCCGACCTCTGACCAACTTGAGACGCTGCTGAGGTGACGCGCGAGCCGGAATGAGCAATTCACCGATCCGAGCGGCACGGAGGCCCCTTGATTCATCTATGGGGAGGAAGTGCCGCCTTGCCCTTCCAAGGGCAAGATATTGTTCTTTGTATTGAAGGTTTAGTGCTGAATAAATATTCTCATTAGGGTATAATACCCCTGGAATGAAACAGGTCATCGTCATTAAGTTGGAGCCGTCTCAGGAACAGCATCAATCCCTGCTCAACACGGTGGAAGCGTTTAACTTGGGCTGCCAGTACGTCGCCGATGTCGCCTATGAGAAGCGGCTTGCCAACAAGATCGCGCTTCAACCCTTCGTTTACGGAACCCTGCGCTCCGAGTTCGGTCTTTCGTCCCAAATGGCGATACGCGCCATTGCGAAGGCCGTGGAAGCCTACAAACGCGACAGGCGCATCCACGTCAAATTTGACAAGCACGGGGCGATGGTCTACGACCCGCGCATCATGTCCTTCAAGGGCTTGACGCAGGTTTCGCTCATGTGTTTGGGCGGGCGCATTCTTGTCCCCATGCGCTACGGCGCGTATCAGGCGGCACGGCTTGACCGTGCCAAGGGGCAGGCCGACCTCATTCTCAGGGATGGCGTGTTCTATTTGTATGTGACGATTGACCTGCCTTCGGCCCCGCCCGTGGACGTGCAGGACGTTCTGGGCGTTGACCTGGGCATTATGCAACTCGCCTTAGACAGCGACGGCGAGGCACATTCGGGCGAAGGCGTTAAGCACTGCCGCCGCAAGTTCTCTCGCCTTCGGGCGGGCTTGCAGAAGGCGGGAACGAAGTCCGCGAAGAAACACCTGCGGCGCAACCGCCGCCGCGAGTCTCGGTATCAGCGTGATGTAAATCATTGCATCAGTAAGCATCTTGTTCAAAAGGCTCTTGTTGGGCAAAAGGCACTGGCGATAGAGGATTTGACTCATATCAACAGCCAGACAACGGTACGAAAGACCCACCGCTACGAACGGCTTTCTTGGGCGTTTCATCAACTGCGGGCGTTTTTCGCCTACAAGTGTGAAGCGGCAGGCGTCAGCCTGTATATCATTGACCCGCGCAACACAAGCCGAACTTGTGTTGCTTGCGGTCATTGTGTCAAAGAAAACCGTCGTAGCCAAAGCGAGTTCCTTTGTGTTGAATGTGGCTTCCAGGCCAATGCGGATTGGATAGGCGCAAGCAATATCCGCCGCAAAGGTTTGGAAGCACGGGCGAACGTCATTTCGCCTATGGTCTCAGCCAATGCTTTCGCTTAATGCGTAGGCGAACGTGCTAGGGACAAGCCCCTGCCTTTAGGCATGGGGTCTATGACTCTTCCGTCTCTTCCGGCTTCGGCTCTTCGGGGGGCTTGGGGATGCGCTTGCTTTCGGCGTCCTCGATCTCGACGGCGTCGTAGTAGGCCACCGGGCTGCCGACGCGCAAGGCCCAGCCCTGGTCGCCGTAGGACCAGTGCCACCACTCGCCGACGTAGTTCGTCAGGCCCACGCCCTCCATCGCCGCGATCAGCATCAGCCGGTTGGCGCGGGCGAGTTCCGAGAGCTTATGGTAGTAGGTCGGCGCGGCCTCCCAGAAGCCCTCGGCGGGCGCGGAGAAGTCCAGGCGCTCGCCGTCCGGGCCCTGAACCCCGACATCCAGTGCGCCGCCGGTCATGTGGGGCGGGGGGGAAACGTCGTCGGGCGGCGCGACCATGCGGTTCAGCATCCGGTTCAGTGTCGCCGGCGACCACTCCGGGTGCTTCTCGGTCATGTCCTTGGTGATGCGCTCCCGGATGCCGCGCTGGTTCTCGCGCGTCCGCAGGGCCGTCCCTAGGACCAGCGTGTGGCCTTCGGGCAACGTGTCCTGCACCGCGTTGACCATCCGCGCCACGGTCTCGCGCAGGAACGGCAGCAGGCCGGGCGAGAGGATGACACCAGGGCAGAACTCGCGCAGGTCCACCAGCGGCTCGCCGTGGTCGCGGATCGGCACGGCGCGCAGCTTCGCCAGCGGCTCCCCGAAAGAGCGCAAGTCGAAGCGCTTGTCAAAGCCGGGGCTTGTCAGGGGCTTAGGGAATGGGGGGTGGGGCAACAGACACTTCTCCGTCAAACACGAATTCCGCCGGGCCGGTCATCACGATGGGATACCCCTCACCGGCCCAGTCAATCTCCAGCGTCCCGCCGCGCGAGACGACCCGGACCGGGGAGCGAACGTCACCCATGCCGACCGTGTCGTACAGGCGCGCAGCGACGCCGACAGCGCAGGCCCCCGTGCCGCACCCAAGTGTCTCGCCGACGCCGCGCTCCCAGATGCGAACGTGGATCGTGCTGTCACCCTGCGGCGTGGCCCAGAGGACGCTGGTGCGCTCCGGGAACAATGGGTGTGTTTCGATTAAGGGCGAAACGCGCTGGAACGTTGCTTCGTCGGGCGGCACGACGCCGAAGATGACCGTGTGTGTGCTGCCCGTGTTCAGCGCCGTGATGTGATACACTTCGCCGCTGACGGGCAACGGGTAGCCGATCACGCGGCTCACATTGCCGCCGCAGAAGGGAATCTCGGCGGGCCGGAACTTCGGCAGCCCCATCCCTACCCGCAACGTCGCCGATCTGCCGTTATCGAACACTTCCAGCATGTGCAGGGACTTCGGCCCTTCTTTGGTGGCGACACGTGAGGGCCTGCCCTCCTGGACCCAACCCGCCCGGTGCGCCCACAGGCCGACGCAGCGCAGGCCGTTGCCGCACATATCTTCCGTGCCGTCCGGGTTGAACATCCGCATCGAGAACGCCGCATCCGAGGCGTCCTGCGCGACCACCAACAGCCCGTCCGCCCCGATTCCCGTGTGCCGGTCGCAGAGTGTGACGGCCAGCCGAGACAAATCCATGCCCGTCGGCAGCGCCGCCGCGTCCAGCACCACGAAGTCATTCCCGACGCCCTGCATCTTCGAGAAGCGCATATTCGGACGAACACGCGGGGCGGGGGAGGGGTTCCCTACTCGCCCTCCGGGTAGGAACCCAGGACATTCACGAAGGTCGTGTGCGCGCGCAGCTCTTCCAGGGCGGCCCGGATGTCGCCGTCCTGCTCGTGGCCCTGGAAGTCCACGAACTGGACGTACTCCCAGGCCATGTTCCGTGTCGGGCGCGAAGTGATCATGCTCATGTTGATGTGGTGCGCCTCGAAGACGCGCAGGGCGCGGCTGAGGCCGCCCGGCTCGTTCTTGACGGCGAACAGCAGGCTGGTCTTGTCCCGGCCCGTCGGGGGCGGCTCGTTGCGCCCGATGACCAGAAAGCGCGTCCGGTTGTGCGGGCTATCCTGGATGCTGTCGAAAAGGACGGGGACGCCGTAAACTTCAGAAGCGCGCTGGGGCGCGATGGCCGCGCCCTGCGGGTCCCCGGCGGCGCGCTCGGCGGCCTTGGAGGTCGGCTGCACTTCCAGAATCTCCACGCTCGGCAGGTGCGTGTCCAGCCAGCGGCGGCACTGGGCGATGACGATGGGGGCCGAGTAAAGCCGCTGAATCTTGTCCAGCGACGGCGCGTGGGTCAGCAGGTTCTGGACGATAGTGACGTAAATCTCCGCGCAGACTTTGAGGGCCGTCTCGTGAAACATATCCAGCGTGTAGGGGACGACGCCGTCGGTGGAGTTCTCCACGGGGACCACGCCGTAATCCGCCCGGTCGCGCTCCACCTCGCCGAAGACCTCGGCGATGGAGGCGCAGTCGTGGTAAAGCGAGGAGGAGCCGAAGCGCTTCAGCGACGCCATCTCGGTGAACGTCCCCGGCGGACCCCAATAGGCGACGGTCATCGGCTTCTGTAGGGCGATGCTCGCCGAGATGATCTCCCGGTACACGGCCAGCAGCGCTTCCTTGGGGAGCGGCCCGGTGTGCAGACCGAACAGGCGCTGGATCAGGTCGCGCTCGCGTTCCGGCGCGAAATAGCGCTGGTTCGGGCTGCCCGCCTTCTGACGGCCCACTTCCAGGGACAATTCGGCCCGCCGGTTCAGCAGCGTGACGATCTCCGTGTCCACCGCGTCAATCTGGACGCGCAGTTCTTGTAAGTCCATAACGCCCTTGGGTTCGCCGCGCGGGGGGCCTATTCCTCCACGACGCGCACGGAGACCTCCAGGGCGGTCTCGGACGAACCTTTGTAGACGCCGCGCAGGGGGGTCACGTCGTCGTAGTCGCGCCCGTGGTGGACCTTGATGTAGGAGTCGTTGGCCAGCAGGTTGTTGGTGGGGTCGAAGCCGTACCAGTGGCCGTTGGGCAGCAGGCACTCCACCCAGGCGTGGGTGGCGTCGCCGCCGGAGAGGCCGCTGCTCTCGCGCGTGGGCGTGATCTCCTGGGAGAGCCGCTGCGTCACGCCTTCCGGCGCGGCCTGCTCGCCCGTGAACAGGTAGCCGCTGACGTAGCGCGCGGGGATGCCCATGCGCCGACAGACGGACAGCATCAGGTGCGTGAAGTCCTGACACACCCCGGCGCGGGCAAGCAGCATCTCCGGCAGGGGCGTGTCCACCGTGGTCGAGCCGGGCAGATACTCAAAGTCCGCATGGATCGCGTTCATCACCGCTCGGAGTACGTCGCCCGGCGCGGCGCTCTCCGTGTCCCGGCGTGCCTGCGCTCCGATGAAATCTGCCTGGGGCAGCAGCGGGACGCGCCGGGTGGGGGCCAGATACTCGGCGTAGTCCTGCGCGACGTCCTCGCGGGCGTAGAAGGCCGCGTCCAGCGTCGGCGTGTCCTCATCGGTGAACAGCGTCCGCCGGTGGGTCAGCACCAGCGACTCCGCCGTCAGGGCCAGCTCCCGGTGCCGTGGCCGCAGGTTGAAGTGGTGGACGCGCCCGTTAGGGTGGCCGTAGTTGAAGATCGGGACGGCGGGGCGCGTGGTGATCTGGAAGGAGGTCCGCGTCTGCTCCTCGCCGTTGACGGGCATCAGGCGGACCTCGTTGTGGCTGTCCGTCACGGGGGCCGAGTAGAGATATCGGGTGGCATACAACACACGCAGTCGCATGGGCGAACTCCTAGGGGGTCTCGGAGGCCTTCTGGCCGAAGGTGTCGAAGTCAATGGGCCGCAGCTCGTTGACGGACTTACGCAGGGCCATCTCCCACTGACGGTGGATCATCTCCAGGTCGGGGTCGTTCTCGCGCATCCGCCGCCGCCGGTTGATCTCCAGCTCGCCCGCCTTGTAAAGCACGATGTCAATGGGCGGGCCGACGGTGACGTTGGAGCGCATGGTCGAGTCGATGGAGATCAGGGCGTACTTGGCCGCCTCCTCCAGCGGGGTCTTGTCATAGATGATGCCGCGAACCAAAATAGGGCGACCGTACTTGGCCTCGCCGATCTGCAGGAAGGGAGACTCCTCGGAGGCCGCCAGCGGGTTGCCCTGCGGATAGACCATGTAAAGGTCGTGCGACTGACTCCCGATCTGGCCGCCGACGATGATGTGGACGTTGAACTTGTAGTCGTCCTTCTCCAAGGCCGCCCGGTCGATGTCGGAGACCCGCCGCACCTGCTGGCCGATCTCTCGCGCGGCGTCGTACATGGACTCCACGGTCGCCAGCCCCCGGCCCTTGTCGAAGTCCCGGCCCAGCAACGTGATGACGCTCTGCGACAGCGACAGACTGCCGCTGACCAGGATCACGAAGATGCGCTCGCCCGGCGTCTCGAAGATGTGCATCTTGCGGCACACGTTGACGTTGTCGTACCCGGCGTTGGTGCGCGAATCCGATGCCATCACCAGCCCGTAGCGCGTGATGATGCCCAAGCAATATGTCATGTCTTCCCGTCCCCTTGTCGTCTCCACGCTGAGACCGCGTTTATCAGACCCAGTTCTCAGGTAAACTCTACCCAACATTGAGCGATGAGGCTTCATGCCGCTCCCCCAGGGGGCTGACCTCAAGAGAAATCTGTCCCCCCGGAGACCTCGATGTTCATTCGCGTCGGCTACGAGATCGTTTTCACCCTGCCCGATCCCGCCGCCATGTCCCTGCTCCTGTACGTGCTGCCGTCGCGCACGGGCGACCTGCGCTGCCCGGACGCCATCACCGTCTCGCCGCCCGTCCCCGTCACGGACTTCGTGGACACGTTCGGCAATCGGTGCGCCCGCATCCTCGCGCCCGCCGGGACGCTGCGGCTTTGCAGTGACGCGGTGGTGGAGGACATCGGCCTGCCGCTCCCGGTCTTCCCGGATGCCGTCCAGCACTTGGTCGAGGACCTGCCCGACGACTGCCTCCAGTTCCTGCTGCCGAGCCGGTACTGTGAGGTGGACAAGCTTTCGGACATCGCCTGGAACCTGTTCGGCCCGACGCCGCCGGGCTGGGGCCGTGTCCAGGCCATCTGCGACTGGGTCCACGGCCACGTCGAGTTCGGCTACAAGTACGCCCGGCCCACCAAGACGGCCTACGACGTCTACGAGGAGCGCCAGGGCGTCTGCCGCGACTTCACCCACCTGGCGGTCACGTTCTGCCGGGCGATGAACATTCCCACGCGCTATGCCACCGGCTACCTGGGCGACATCGGCGTCCCGCTCGATCCCAACCCCATGGACTTCAGCGCCTGCTTCCAGTGCTACCTCGGCGGCGAGTGGCACACGTTCGACGCCCGCCACAACGCGCGCCGCATCGGCTGGATTCTGATGGCGACGGGCCGCGACGCCGCCGACTGCGCCATCACCACCACCTTCGGCTCCTCCAGGCTGGAGAAATTCGTCGTCTGGGCCGAGGAGGTGGCTTCCCCGGGGATCAGGGACCCGCGCTGCTGAGGGCAGACCCCGGATTCCTCACCCCAGCCCTCTCCTTCCGAAAGGAGAGGGTGGACCGGCTTGCCGGGCCGGGTGAGGTATCTTGCTGGTGGCCCTCAATACGAAAGATATGTCCGTGTGATTGCATTCCCGACGCTGACAGCGCGGTTCTGGATGTCGTTCAGGGAGCCGTGCAGGCCCTGCGCCAGCACCTCCGGCGCGCGCATATAGATCAGGTCCGCGCGGAGGCGGCCCAGCAGGCGCTCCGGCTCCGTGGAGGCGTCGCCGCTGCCGCTGATGCGCGACAGGCAGCCGCAGACCCGCTCGACGCAGTGGCGGACCGACGCCGGGAACTTCGGATTCAGGACGAGGAAGTCCACGATGTTCACCGGCTTGATTCCGTCCCGGTACGTCTTGCGGTACATCTCGAAGGCGCAGGCGGACTTCAGCACCGCGATCCAGGCGTGGATGTTCAGGGGGCCGAGGTTGTCGAGCGCCTCGCTCTCGATAGCCGCCTCCGCCGCGATCTCTTCCTCCGTCCCCTCACGGTCCCCGCCCATCAGCATATCATAGTATTTGATGTCCAGCAGGCGCGTCGTTTGGTCGGCCCGTTCCAAAAAACGCCCGGCGTCGATCCAGTCGCGCGCCTCCCCCATCATCAGGGTCCGGTTCAGGATGCCCTGGAACAGATGCGAGTAGTCCCGGACGGTCTGGAAATACTCGTGCGGGCTGCCCGTCAGCACCCGGTCCACGTCCCACTCCCGCAGCTTCAGGTAGGAGGCGTTGAGGCTCTCCCACATCTCGGAAGAAATCTGGTCGCGGATGGAGCGGGCGTTCTCGCGCGCCGACTTCCACACGGATAGGATGGAGTTGGGGTTCTCCGGGTCGAAGCCGAAGTAGTGCAGCACGTCGCGGTCGTTCTTGAGCGTGTAGCGCTCGTCGTAGCCGATCAGGTTGCCGGAGATCGCCAGGATCGCCTGCCACTGGATGGGGCTGACGTCTTCGGACTCGCCCTCACGGGACTCCTCCAGGGCCGCCGGGAGGAACGTCTCCAGCGCGGCGTGGTAGTGGACGTCCACCATCCGCGCGGTCGCTTCCGCCCGCTCCACCGACCGCCCGATCCAGTAACACGCGCCCGCCTCACGACTCAACATGACTGCTGCTGCTGCCCCCCCTGCTCATCGCCGTCGCTGATCATCGGTCCGCCCAGCGGCCCCAGTGACTGCGTCATCGTCCCCAGCGTCTGCGACATCGCGCCGCGGCCCATGCTCTGCCGCATCGGGCCGCCCTCGGCGGCCAGCACCCAGGTGTCCTTGCTGCCGCCGCCCTGCGAGGAGTTGACCACGAACGACCCCTTGCGCAAGGCCACCCGCGTCAGGCCGCCGGGGATGATGGTCGCCCCCTGCTGGCCGTAGAGGATGAAGGGCCGCAGGTCCACGTGGCGCGGCTCGAAGCGGTCGTTGACGAACGCCGGGGACGTGGACAGCGAGATCAGGGGCTGGGCGATGTAGTTGCGCGGGTTCCCGCGCACCATCTTCCCGAACTCCTCCCGCTCCGCCGCGCTCGCCTGCGGCCCCATCAGCATCCCGTAGCCGCCGGACTCGTTGGTCGCCTTGACGACAAGCTTGTCCAGGTTTTCCAGGATGTACTTCAACTCTTTTGGGTCCGAGCCGAGAAATGTCTTGACGTTGGGCAGGACCGGCTCTTCGTCCAGATAGTACTTGATGATGGAGGGCAGGTAGGCGTAGACGGCCTTGTCGTCGGCCACGCCCGTGCCGATGGCGTTGGCGAGGGCGACGTTGCCCGCCCGGTAGGAGTTGACCAGCCCCGGAATGCCCAGGGTCGAGTCCGCCCGGAACACCAGCGGGTCAATGAAGTCGTCGTCCAGACGCCGGTAGATGACGTCCACCCGCTGCGGCCCGCGCGTGGTCTTCATGTAGACGATGTTCTCGTCCACGAACAAATCTTGACCTTCGACCAGCTCGACGCCCATCTGCTGGGCCAGGAACGAATGCTCAAAGTAGGCGCTGTTGTAGACGCCCGGCGTCAGCACGACGATGTTGGGGCTGTCCCCGCGCCCCGGCGGGGCCAGCGCGCCCAGATTGGCGAGGAGTTGGGTGACATAATGGTCCACGGGGCGCACGGCGAGGTCGCGGAACAGGGCGGGCAGGACTCGGGTGAGGATGGTCCGGTTCTGCAGCACGTAGGAGACGCCCGAGGGCGTCCGCAGGTTGTCTTCCAGCACGAACCAGGTGCCGTCGTTGCCCCGGATCAAATCACTGCCGCAGATGTGGACGTAGACGCCGCCCGGCGGCGTCGCGCCCAGCATCACGGGGCGGAAATGGGGCGCGTTGACGATCAGGTCGCGGGGAACCACCCGGTCGCGGAGAATCTTCTGGTCGTGATAGACATCGTGGAGGAACAGGTTCAGGGCGGTCAGGCGCTGCGTCAGGCCGCGCTCGATGTGGTCCCACTCGTTCGCGGGGACGACGCGGGGGACCAGGTCGAAGGGCCAGGGCTTCTCGGTCCCGCGCTCGTCGCCGTACACGTTGAAGGTGATTCCCTGGTTGACCAGCATCAGGTCTGCGAGCTGGGTCCGGCCCACATAGTCCTGGAGATTCATGTCGGCCAGGCGCTGGAACAGCTTGCGGCAGTGCGCGTGGGGCTGTCCTGGTGCCGCCATCATCTCGTCGAAGTAGCCGGGGCTGTCATAGTCATCGAATAAAGACATTCCGCGGAGAATCCCTTTCTTGCGGTTCCTGCGGGGCGACAAATGGGACACTCAGCAGGAACGCCCGGCGTCGCAGGCCACGGAAGTGACGGCGACGTCGGGCGTGTCCCTCTCGGCGGTGAGATGACGGCAAACAGCGCGCGGCGGCCCGCGCTCAGGAAGTGAGTATACAAGGCCGCCGGGGATTTGTCAAGCGGAGGCCGCGCCTATCACAGGGCTATCGCATCTAACTGTCAGGAGTGACTTGGCAGGCGCGTGTTGAATCTTCCAGATCATCTCAACTCCGAAGGAACCGGTGGACACCGCCCTTTTTGACGCTGTCCCGTTTCAGGATAGCTTCCTGCGCGTCCTCGCCGACCTGCCTGACCCGCGCGTGGAGCGCACACGCGCTCCTCGACATCCTCTTCTGCTCGCTCTGCGCCGTCCTCTGCGGCGCGGAAGACGGGACCGCCATCGCCGACTTCGCCCGCGCCCGCCTCGGCTGGCTCCGGCGGTACGTCCCGCTGGAGAACGGCGTCACGACCACCGAAAGGGGGCGGCGACCACCGAGCGGCGCTACTTCATCAGCAGCCTGCCGCCGACGGCGCGGCTGGTGATGAAGGCGGTGCGGGCGCACTGGGGCATCGAGAACGGGCTGCACTAAGTGGTGCATCCGGTTAATCAGGTATACTTCGGTCATGGCCTTGAAACTCCGTGCCTTGACTGAGGATGAGCGCGCCGCCGTTGAGCGCCTGGCGTCCTCGCGCGCCGCCCCCGCGCGCGGTCGAGCGGGCGCAGATGATCCGGCTGGCCTCCGAGGGACGTGGCGCCCCCGCCGTCGCCGCTCACCTGCGCCTCAACCCGCAGACCGTGCGCGACTGGGTCAAGCGCTTCAACGCGGCGGGGCTTGCGGGTCTGGCGGACCGGCCCCGGCCCGGCAAGCCGCCGACCTACACGCCGGAGCAGGTGGGCGCGGTCCTCGCCGCCGCGCTCAGTGACCCGCAGGAGTTGGGCCTGCCCTTCGCCTGCTGGACGCTCGACCGGCTGGCGGCCTACCTGAGCGAGAGCAAGGGCGTCCCCATCAAGCGCAGCCGCATCGGCGAGCTGCTGGTGGCCGAGGGCCTGCGCTGGCGCCAGCAGGAGGCCTGGTTCGGCGAGCGGGTGGACCCGGAGTTCGCCGAAGATCAAAGATCTAAAAGGGGCGCATCGAAACGCTCTACACCGCCCCGCCCGAGGGCAGCGTAGTCGTCTGCCTGGACGAGATGGGGCCGCAGAGCGCCAAGAGCGTTCCGGGACAACAGCCGGTGCGGGTCGCCCCAGTGCCGGACCGGCCCGCAGAGCGCGCCCGGCAGGAGGCCGACTACGGGCGGCGCGGCACGGGCTACGTCTTCGGGGCCTTCGTCCCCGCCACCGGCGAGGCGCTCACGCGGCCCTACGGCGGGCGCACCATCGCCAACTGGGTGGACTTCCTGGGCCACGTCGAGGGCTGGCTCCCCTCCGGGGCCGGGACGGTCTACGCGGTCCTGGACAACCTCGCGGCGCACCGGGCCGCCGACGTGCTGCTGTTCAGCCTGGCGCACCCGCGCTGGGAGTTCGTGTTCCAGCCCGTGTACGCGGCGTACCTGAACCTGATCGAGCCGTGGTGGAAGACGCTGCGCTCCCTGGCCCTGAAGGGCCGCCGGTTCGAGACCTGGGACGAGATCGCGCAGGCGGTGGAGGCGGCGACGGCGTACTGGAACGCCCACCGTCACCCCTTCGTCTGGGGCCGCAGGCGGCGGCACCGGCCCAAGCGCAAGGCGGGATTAGCGATGACGCCGACGGCGGCATAAACTTTGGCAGACTTACCGGATGCACCACTAAGTATCCGTTTGGAGTAAGTGTTCAGTTTTAACATGAGCATCTCGGAGCAAGTCTGCCTTCCGCTCCAGGGCGGTGTCCACGGCCCGTTTCAGGTCGCCCAGCAGACCGTAACTGCGACGGGTCAATTGGTGGTGCTTCACATCATGCCAAATCGGCTCGATCCGGGACAACTCCGGGCTGTATGACGGCAGAGGCAACAGCGTCACTCCTGCCGTCTCCCAGGCCGCTTTCTCTTCCTGAACGGCCTGGCTCTGATGCACCGAGTAGTTGTCCAGCACGATCACCAGGGGGCGCCCCCGCTTTCACCAGGGGGCGCCCCCGCTTCCACCAGAGGGCGCCCCCGCTTCCAGCCGTCCGGGGCGTCCCCAGGACGGCCCGCCACCCGCCAGACAAAGGCCAGCAGCCGCTCCGCGTCGAGGACGCCCACCTGCCGTCAGCCCATGTGCGGCGGCGGCCTGCTCCGGCGTCAAGCGCGGCCTGCGGACGCGGCTCTTGGGCAGGCAGGCGCACGTCTCGAACGCGAAGTGCCCCGCCTGTGGGCCGTGCGAGAAGTACGCGCCGAGGGCATTGACCCGCCGTCCGGGAGTGACTAAAGCTCTTGTGGTACAATTGCCGGTATGACCGAGCCTTGTCCACACTGTCACAGCACCATGCGCCAGGCCAAGTGGGGCCGCACCGAGTGCGGCAGCCAGAAGCACCACTGCCCCGCCTGCCACAAGGTCTACGTCGCCGCACCGAGAGTGCCCGGCTACCCGCCGTCGGTCCGTCAGCAGGCCGTGCGGATGTCGCTGGACGGCATCAACCAGCGCCGCATCGGGCGGCTGCTGTCGGTCAACCACCAGTCCGTCGCCAACTGGCTCAAGGCGTACCACGAGAGGCGGGCGGCGCAGACGGGGCAGGCGCAGACGGGGCAGGCGCAGACGGGGCAGGCGCAGACGGGGCAGGCGCAGACGGGGCAGGCGCAGACGGGGCAGGCGCAGACGGGGCAGGCGCAGACGGGGCAGGCGCAGACGGTGGAGTTGGACGAGTTGTACACCTTCGTCGGCTCAAAAAAAGCCGCGTCTACATCTGCACGGCGGTGGACCGGGCCACGCACACGATCGTCGGCTGGTCAGCCGTGAGGGAGCGGGACGGCGACGCGCTCCAAGAGGTAGTGGATCAGGCCCCGGAGGCCGCGCGCTACTTCTCCGACGGCTTCAGCGTCTACAAGGCGCTGATGTACGCGCCCGGTGCCCATGCGGTGGCTCCGGGCAAGAGCGAGACCTACAGCGTCGAGGGGGGCAACGCCGACCTGCGGCACTATCTGGCCCGCTTGGGCCGCAGGAGCCGGTGCTTCTCGCGGTGCATCGAGGCGCTGCGGCGGGCGCTGTTCCTGTTCGTCCACTGCTACAACAGGCGCCAACTCTGGCAGAGGGCGCACCCGAAGTACAAGGCGGCGATCACTGACTTTCTGCCGCAACTCATTTAGTCACTCCCCGCCGTCCCTGCGTCGCCTCATACGGCACACGCAGGCGCTGCCCCACGGGGGACCAACTGTAGCAGGGCGCAAGCGTCGGCGCGAACCCCGCCTCGTCCAAGTGGCACAGGTCGATCAGTCCCGCATCACCCCCTTTTCGAGCGCTTGCAACTGCGCCGCCTTTTCCGCGACCTGCTCCGGGTCCTGCTCCGGGTCCTGCTTGTGATGCAGACTGCGGCTGGTGCGCCGGTACGAGAAGCCGGAGCGGCGCAGCAGGCAGCCCAGGCGGGGAGCCGACAGGCGCAGCCCGTGGTTCTCAGCCAGCCAGTGGGCAATCTGCGGGGCGCTCCAGGTGCGCCCGCCCCGGCTCAACTCGGCCCGCACGGCCTCCACCATGGCGGGGGTCAGCGTGGGCTTCTGCCCGACGTGGGGCTTGTCCGGGAGGGCGTCGAAGCCGTGCGCCAGGTAAGCCTTGACCCAGAAGCGGACGCACTTCTCGCTCAGGCCAAAGTGCTTGGCGATGCGGGGGGCGTTCCAGCCGGCATCGCAGAGGCGGATCATCTCCAGTCGGTCGCGTGTGCGGGGCATCACGCCTGGCGCGTGAGTGCGTCGGTGCAGTTCCTGGCGGCCAGCGTCATCCAGGTGAACACGGTACATTGGGCGATTACCTCCGGCCTCTATTTCTGGAAACTTACTCCTGTCTCCTGCTTAGGGAAGACCAATCCTGCGTTACATTTGCACAATGACTTAAGTAACTGGCCCTCTAGGCGCAGCCGCTCGCGGTTAGTGTCAAAGTCCGTCCATTTATGGGCGGGATGAGTTACGTGGAGACTTCCACGAAACCTTTTGCGCGACCGCCAACCAAGCCTTCAGAGGCTCCTCGGTATCGGCGTGGCGTCTCCAGTATCCCTGCAAGGTGCTGGGCGTGTAGACTCTCATTATCCCCTCATTATGACATATTTTCCGATGGCGGATGTGATGCCGGGCAGTCCAGCCTTTCACCGGCGACCTGGTGCTGTAGGGTGGTGTGTCGTTGCCGGGCCGTCAGAGCCGGTGCGCCTCTCTAATGCGCGTCGGGGTTGTCGTCAGATCGGGGCCAGCCACGGAGCCGGGTGGGGGACCGATGGGGTCATCTACAGTTTCGTCGCCGAGCCACACCCGCAGAGTGGCGAGGACGCCATAGGCCAGGGCTTCCAGGTCGTAGCCGCCTTCCAGGATGCCGACGAGTCTGCCGGGACAGTGGGTGTCGGCAATGCCTTTGAGGCGCGAGGAGAGGGCGGCGAGGCCGGTGACGGTGGCACGTTCGCGGATACCGGCGACGTAGGCGCTGTTGCGCCAGTGGGCGTCGTAGCCTGCCGACACCAAAACGAGTTCAGGCCGGTAGCGGTCGGCGAGGGGGAGCAGGATGGTATCAAAAACTTCCAGGAAGCCGTCATCACCGACATCGGGCGGCAGGGGAACGTTGACCGTGAAGCCCGTGCCCGCGCCGAATCCCGTCTCGTCGCAATTGCCTGTGCCGGGGTAGGCCGGGGACTGGTGCGTGGAGAAGTAAAGGACCTTGTCGCTGTCGTAGAAGATGTCCTGGGTGCCATTGCCGTGATGCACGTCGAAGTCCACGAGCAGGATGCGGGAGAGGCCGTGGGCAGCGACGGCGTGGGCGGCGGCGACAGCGGCGTTGTTGAGCAGGCAGAAGCCCATCGCCCGGTCGGCAGGCGCGTGGTGGCCGGGCGGGCGGACGAGGGCGAACGCCGAGTCCACCGTCCCGGCCATGACGGCGTCCACGGCGCAGAGGGCGGCCCCGGCGGCGACGGTCGCCGCCTCCCAGGAGCCGGGTGAGGCGACGGTGTCGCCCGCGTCCAGGTACCCGCCGCCTTCGGATACGACCTGCTGCACGAAGTCCAGGTAGGCCGGGGCGTGGACGCGGGCCAGTTCAGCGCGCGTCGCCGGGCGGCCCGGAAGGCGCGTCAAACGGTCCAGGATGCCGCTGCCTTCCAGCAGCGCCATCGTCTCCCGGACACGCGCGGGCCGCTCCGGGTGCCCGGCAGGCGGTTGGTGTTCCAGAACGCGCGGGTCGTACAGAAGTCCGACGCTCGGCATAAGCCCTAATCTTCCGGGCGGTCGCCGGGCGGGATGCCCTTCTCGGAGGCGCGGCCCAGGCCGGTCACGGTCATGTCCTCCTCGGCGACGCGAATCTGGCAGGACAGTCGGTACTTACCCATCAGGCCATCTTCCTCCAGCGTCTCTTTTTCCGCGCTGTTCATCTCGGACGGCTCGCCGCTGACGAATTCGACGCGGCAGCTCGTGCAGCGCGCGAAGCCGCCGCAGCGGTGCAGGATGTCAATTCCGGCGTCCTCGATACCCAGCACGAGCTTCTTGCCCGTCGGCACCTCGAACGACTTCTCCCCTTGGACTGTGACTGTCGGCATATTCGATCATCTCCTTTTGGTGTCTTAGCGCATCCACCAGGTCCGCTTGTCCCTGGTCAGCATCTCATCGGCGGCGTCAGGCCCCCAGGAACCCGCCGCGTAGTTGGGCAGATCGGGCGCCTCTGTCCGCTTCCAGCCCTCGAGAATCGGCGTAATCAGGCCCCACTCTGCCTCCACCTCGTCGTCGCGGGTGAACAGGGCGGCGTCGCCGAGCAGGGCGTCCATCAGCAGGCGCTCGTAGGCGTCGTGGATGCGCTGGCCGAACGACGTGCCGTAGGCGAAGTCCATGTCCACGGGCATGACGCGCGTCCGCTGGCCCGGCGGCTTCGCGCCCAGGCGCAGGGAGATGCCCTCGTTGGGCTGCACCCGGATGGTGATGACGTTCGGTTCGGCGTCCCGCCCGTCCATCTGGCTGAGCAGGATCGGCGGCACGTCCTTGAAGACGATGTTGATCTCGGTGACGCGCTCCGGCATCCGCTTCCCGGCCCGGACATAGAACGGGACGCCGGACCAGCGCCAGTTCTGTATCTCCATCTTCAGCGCGACATAGGTGTCCGTGACCGATTCTTTGGGTACGTTCGGCTCGTCCCGGTAGCCCGGCACGTCCTTGTCCTTGATTTGGCCCGCTCCGTACTGGCCGCGCACAACGCAGTCGGCACAGTCCTCCGGGCGGATCGGCCTGATGGCGCGCAGGACCTTGGCCTTCTCATCGCGCAGGTCGTTCGCGCCGAGCGAGTTGGGCGGCTCCATCGCCACCAGGGCGAGCATCTGCAGGGCGTGGCTCTGCACCATGTCCCGCAACTCGCCCGCGTTGTCGAAGTAGCCCGCCCGTTGCTCTACGCCGACCGTCTCCGAGACTGTCACCTGCACGTTGTCAATGAACCGGCTGTTCCACAGCGGCTCGAACAGCGCGTTGGCGAACCGGAAGACGAAGATGTTCTGGACCGTCTCCTTGCCGAGATAGTGGTCAATGCGATAAATTTGGTCTTCGTGGAACACGGACTTGAGTTCCGCGTTCAGCGCCCGCGCGGACTCCAGATCGGACCCGAACGGCTTTTCGATGATGATGCGGGTGAAGCCGTCGCCGTGGTCGGCTTGGGCAAGTCCGGCGTCCCCGATCTGCTTGATGACTGTGGAGTAGGTCGTCGGCGGCGTGGCGAGATAATACAGCCGATTGCCGCCGGTCCCGTCGGTCTTGTCCAGGCCCTGCAGGCGCTCCTTGAGCCGCTGGAAGCCCTCGGCGTTGTCGAAGTCCGAGCGGTGGAAGACCAACCGCCGTGAGAACTTCGGCCACTCGCCCTGGGACTCGGTCCACAAGTCCCCGGCGAACTCCTTCAGCGACTTCTGCACCTCGTCGCGGAACGTTTCGTCCGAAAAGTCGCGCCGAGCGAAGGCGATGATCTTGAGCTGGTCCGGCAGCAGGCCCTGCGCCTCGATGGAAAACAGGGCGGGCAGCAGCTTACGGTGCGTCAGGTCGCCCGTGGCCCCGAAGATGACCAGGCAGCACGGGGGCAGGGGACGCTCAATCAGCAGCGATTCGTCATGTTTCGGGGTGGTGGTCATGCGGCTTGACCTTCCGTGGTGCCGGTGTTGGCGATGGCATCGGCGGCCTCGGCGGCGGACGCGCCGGGCGCGATCTGGTCGGCGGTGCTTTCGGACGTGCCGGAATGCACGGTCGCGCTGCCGGAGCCGGTGGCGTCGTGCAGGTCGCCGTCCGCCCCGGCGCTCTTGACGGCGTGGCCGCCGAATTCGTTGCGCAGGGAGGCGATCACCTTGGCCGCGAAGTTCTCGGTCTCGCGTGAGTGGAATCGCTCGAACAGAGATGCCGTGATGACCGGCGCGGGCACGTTGTGGTCAATGGCCTCCTGGATGGTCCAGCGGCCCTCACCGGAGTCCTCGACGTAGCCCCGGATGTTCTGCAAGTTCGTGTCGTCCTTGAAGGCCAGCACCAGCAGGTCCAGCAGCCAGGATCGCACGACGCTGCCATAGCGCCAGGCCGAAGCGATGGCGGTCAGGTCAAGCTTGTACTCGGAGGCGTGCAGGATGTCGAAGCCCTCGCCGTAGGACTGCAGCATCCCGTACTCGATGCCGTTGTGGACCATCTTGACGTAGTGGCCGGAGCCGGACGCGCCGCAATACACATAGCCGTCGGGCGGGGCGAGCGTCTTGAAGATCGGCTCGGCGAACGAGACGGCATCGGGGTCGCCGCCCATCATCAGGCAGTAGCCTTCCTTCAGTCCCCAGACGCCGCCGCTGGTCCCGCAGTCAATGTAGTGCAGCCCGGCCTCTTCCAATTCCTTGCCCCGGCGCACGGAATCCTTGAAGTACGAGTTGCCGCCGTCAATGACGATGTCGCCTTTGGACAGGACGTTCTTGAGCGTGGCGAGGGTGTCATCCACGGGCTTGCCCTGCGGGACCATGATCCAGACGATCTTGGGCGTCTGCTGCTGGTTGTTGACCGCCGTGTGCAGGTCGGTGACGCCCTTGCCGCCGCGCTTCTCCACTTCGGGCATCTTGTCCGCCGAGGTGTCGTAGCCGTAGACAGTGTGCCCGTCTTTAGCCAGCCGCTCCAGCATATTCATGCCCATCCGTCCGAGTCCAACGATTGCCAGTTCCATCGGGGGTATCCTCTCGCTGTGTGTGATGTGTCCTGATGTGTTCCCGGTATTCTTCCCTGCCCCATTCGCCGTCAACCCCGCCGTTTCCTGCCCCGGTGCGGGAGGACCCTGTGAGCGGAGCCGAGGAACGAGGCGAAGTGAAAGGTGGTAGGCGGCCCCGTCACGGCGATTTGACGGGCGTGAGCAGGAACGCATGGTCTTTACCCTCATGCGTACCGGAACCCACGATCTGTCCCCGGTCGTTGATGCCGCGCGCGTCCTGCAATATCCAGCCGGAGTTCGGCGGGATCAGGTCGTTGAGGTCGTGGGGTACTCCGTCATAGAGAAAAGCCATTTCCCGCCGCCGGGCCGCGTTGAAACCCGCCCCCACAACCTGTCCATGGTTGTTAACGGCGTAAGCTGTCATGCATTCCAGATCAGGAGCATTGGATGAGTAGAGCCGTTGCCGTTTCCCATCCTGCCAGAGACAAGCATCACCTGCTTCTCCCACGACCTCTCCCGTGTCGTTGATGGCAAACGCCTGCGAGAAATGAGCGCCACCATCGCCCGGACCGATGGGAACACCATCCAGGTTGATCATTTGGCCATTTCGCCACAAGAAGGCGCAGTAGTCAGCGTTGATGCCGTTGGATGCCGGCCCCCGGACCCAGCCAACAACATCGCCGGCCTTGTTGATGCCTTCCGACTTACCGCCATAGGTCGCGCCTGGCAACAGACCGAGGTCGCTGATCTGACCGTTCCTCCAAAGAGTGGGCTGAATGGGTCCATGATTGTCTAAAGAGCCGTCGCCGACGACAACCCCGTTGTCGTTGATCGCGGTGAAATCCTGGCAGTAAGGCGGCAGATCGTTGCTGCTGATGGTCATGCGGCCTTTTTGCCAGAGGAACACTTGGCGCCGGTAAATGCCGTCGTCCCCATAACCGGGCAGGGTGCGGCTTTCCCAACCACCGATGATCTGCCCACGATTGTTGATCGCCCGCGCCGAACTAAAGGGAAAGCCTTTGAGCAGCCCCAGGTCATGCGGCTGTCCATGGTTCCAGAGTACGGCGTGGTTGTGAATGAAAATCGTTCGGGAGAACGAGGAGGCATCAGGCGGCTCCGTCGCGCCGCTGTCCGACCAGCCGACAACTTGCCCAGCGTTGTTGATGCCATAGGCTCCGCTTTGGTCGCCGCCCGGCAGCGTACCCAAGTTCGTCACGGTGTAGCGCGGCGGGGAAGGCGGAGGGGTTTGCTTAGAGACAGAAGCGAGGCCGTGGGTCAAGGCGAACGCGAGAACGGACAGCATGGCGGCCACGATGCGCTTGCGGTTCATGCCTTGACGTTTCACCCGATGGGAGGCCGAATCCTGCCGTTCACCGAGAGACATTAGAGAACGCGGACGAAAGCGTTGCCGGGGACGCGGCGGGCGAGGCCGCGCATCTCCAGCAGGGTCAGGATGCCGGAGACCTGGGGGGCCGTGAGGCCGCACTCGGCGGTCAGGGAGTCGGCATGGCGGGGCTGGAGGGTCAGCAGGTCCAGCACGCGGCGCTGCTCCGGGGGCAGGTTGGCCGGGGCAGGCGTGGCGAGGGAGCGTGACGCGCCCGTGCCGACGGCGCTGAGGGAGATGACACCCAATTCCGTCAGGATGTCCTCGACGGTCTCAACGAGTTTTGCGCCGTCCTGGATGAGCTTGTGGCAGCCTGTGTTCCGCCCGTCGCCGATGGGGCCGGGGATGGCGAAGACCTCGCGGCCCTGGTCCCCCGCCTGACGGGCGGTGATGAGCGAGCCGCTGTCCGAGGGGCTTTCAATCACGAGGACCCCCATGGACATCCCGGAGATGAGGCGGTTGCGGGCCGGAAAGTGCCAGGGTTCGGGCCGGGAACCAAGCGCATACTCTGAGACGACGGCCCCGCCGCCGTCGGCGATCTGGTCGAACAGGCGGCGGTTCTCGGCGGGGTAGACGACATCAATCCCGGAGCCGAGGAAGGCGACCGTGCGGCCCCCGCTGTCGAGCGCGCCCCGGTGCGCCTTCGTGTCCACGCCGCGCGCGCCGCCGGACACCACGGTCAGGCCGTGCGCGGAGAGTTCCTGGGCGAATCGCTGGGCGAGGGACAGGCCGTACTCGGAGGCGCTGCGGGAGCCGACGATGGCGACGCTGAACTTGTCTTCGGGCAGGAGTTCGCCGCGCACCATCAGCGCGGGCGGCGCGTCGGGGAGTTCCCGCAGGCCGGCGGGGTAGCCGGGATCACGCTCCGTCACGACCCGCGCGTTGAGACGCTCCATCACCGCCAGGTCTTTGTCGAAGTCGTGCCGCCGAACGTCGGCAAGGCGGGCGACCTGCGCGTCGGTCAGGCCGGTGGCCCGCCACGCGCTCTCGGTCGCGGAGAACAGAACGTCCGGGTCTGATTCAAACGCTTCGAGCAGGGCGCGGGCGCGGGTCGCGCTGAGTTCCGACGCCATCAGCTTCAGCCAGGCGATTGTGTTATTTGGGCCTTCCATAGCCTTTTCTTCCTCCTTGTGTGTCCGCTCACGGCGTGGGTGTGGGCGTGGCCGGGTCCAGTGTGTTGTCCACGAAGAAGCCCCAGGACTGCGTGACGGTGTTGCCGCGCCAGTCGGTCGCCTTGAGGACCAGCTCGTGCGCCCCGTCGTCCTGCTTCCCCAGTGTGGCCGGGGCGGGCGTGACCCGACTTTGCCCGGCGCTGTAGGCGACACCCGGCAGCGGCTGGCCGTCCAGGGTCAGTGAGACCGAAGAGGGGTCGAGGCCGCTGCCCAGCGCCAGGACGGTGGCACCGGGGGCGACACTCGTGCCCGCGATGGTGCTGCCAGGCGTCGGCGTCAGGTCCGTGACGCGCGGGGGCAGCGCCGCCAGGGCGTCCGCCCGCAGCGCGCTGAGGGTACCGTCGTCGCTCAGCACATACAGCGTCCCGCCGGACAGCAGGGGCGCGGAATTGATCTCGGTGGCGGCGGTGGGGGCGACTTTCTTGGTCACGGAGGCGGGCGCGACGTACTCCCAGGCCAGGCCGCCCGCCTCGGACTGGAGGGCGTACAGGACGCCGTGCTGCACGGGAACCAGCATCAGCCCGCTCGCCAGGAGCGTGGGGGCGAGGCAGGGCGCGCCGAGGCCGTCACGCCAGCGCAGCCGCCCGCCGAGGCCGTACACCGAAAAGTTGCCGTCCAGCGTCCCGACGGCGATGCCGCCCGGCCAGAGCGTCGGCGGCGTCGTGGCGGCCCCGGTGAGGTCCCGCGTCCATCGGGTCGCCCCCGTATGCGAGTCAATCGCATACAAAGTGCTGCCCGCGCCCACATAAAGCGTTCCGTCTCCATAGACGGGGGGAGAAGACGTGGGGTCGCCCTCGAAGTCCAGCGCCCATTGTTTGTGCCCGGACGCCTTGGCGACACAGGTGACGGCGTCATCGGAGGAGGCGAAGATGACGTCGTCGCCCGCGATGCACGGCGAGGTCAGGATCGTGCCGCCGGTAGCAAAACTCCACAGGAGGCCCATCGTCTGCGCGTTGGCCGCGTAGCAGTGGAAGTCGGCGCTGCCGAAGTAGACCACGCCGTCCTCCACGACCGGCGCGCCCCGGACCGGGCCGCCGACCTTCACCGATCCTGACACCTTGCCGGTGTGGGCGTCCAGCCGGTACAGGACGCCGCCGTCGCTGCCGACGTAGACGGACCCATCGGCGATGGCCGGGGTGGCGGCGAACGCCTGCGTGGTGTCGGTCGCGGCAGGGTACTGCCAGACGGTCGCGCCGTCCACGGCGCTGACGGCGTAGACGTGCGCCCCGGCGGTGAAGTAGACCAGTCCTCCAGCGGACAAGGGCGACGCCGTGCTGCCCACCGACGGCTCGGTCGTGTGCCGCCAGAGCAGGGACAGGGGCGGCGTCAGCGTGTCCGCCGTGTACCCGGAGTGTCCGCTGTCATAGCGGTAGGTGTCCGAGTCGGCACGGGCCGGAGTGGTCAAGAGCAGGCCCGGCAGCAGCGCGAGCAGGGCGTAACAAGGGCGCGGGATGTGCATAAGTGTTTCGTGGGGGCGCGCGTCAGCGCGGGCGATGTTCCTCGTCATCGCGCCACCCCGGCTCCCGGTCGGAGAAGCCGGAGTTGCGGAGCAGGCGTTCCAGACGACGCCGCTCCTGGTAGTCCTTCCAGCGGCCTGCCAAATCGAACGGACTGCGGACTCTGGAACCGTCTAAGATGGAGCGACGCCTCGGCGGAGCCGACGCCTGCGGGAAGATGCGCAGGTCCGGCCCCCGGCGCGGGGCGCTGTAGGAACCGATGTCCGCCCAGGATCGCCCGAAACGGACGTACAAGTACGCGGCCAGGATGCCGCCGCAGGCGAACAGGCCCATCTTCCAATCCCCGTAGGCGCTGCCGTACTGGAAGAAGACCAGGGCGGTCACCAGCAGGGCGATCCAGCGGGCCTGGATTTGAATGGGCAGCATGAACAGGCCAAGCGTTTTCGTTGGGTTCAGCATACAGAACGCCACGATCAGCCCAGTCAGCGGCAGGAACAGATCGGTCAGCATCAGCACCGGGATGCGCAGAACGATGCCGCCGACAAAAAGCGAGGCCGCCGAGAGCGCCGTCAGCGCGAAGAAGAACGTCGCAAAGCGCGCGCTCCCCCAACTGCGCTCCAGGCTACCGCCGCTCACCCAGAAGAACACCCACGTTGCCAGCATCCAAAGCGAAAACCCCAAGCTCACGAAGGGATATGTCAGAAAAGTCCAGGGCAGGTGCAGAGCCACCGGCGCGTTGAAAACAAGGTTTTGGACAATGAAGGGTCCGGCGACCGACGGCGCGAAGAACCCGGCTAGGAAGGTCAGCAGGTTCAGGGCCAGCAGGGTGATTGTGACCGGGATGCCGCCGCGCAGGAAGAAGTCACGGAGTTGATCCGCCGGCGTGTTGGGGCTGTTGTAGCGCATACGAAAGACTTTCCCGACTCGTCACCACTCGCCCGGACCCCGGAAGAACGACAGAATCAGATACCAGAGCGCCAGGTACCAGACGCGCCTGCCCGTGCCCTGCGTCGTGTCCGACGCCAGCCGCCCCGCCGCGTGGAGGACGCCCAGCGGGCGCACGGCGATCTTCTGCTTGGCGCAGGCCCGGCAGCGCGTCCCGGCGGGCGAGTTGACCGTGCAGCGCGGACAGATCGGTGTCTCGCACCGCCCGCAACGCAACCGTGTGGCCGTCTTCGTGTGCCGCGCACAGAAGAACGCGCCATCTTCGCCGGGAACGGGCACGGGCGCGGTTTCGGGCGCGAGGCCCTGCCCGCACTGCCCGCAAAACTTCTGGCCCTCGGCGTTCTCGTTCTGACACTTGCGGCAGATCATCGGCAGTCTCCCGGATAAGAAATGTCAGCGCAAGTTTCACCGCCCGCCCCGGCAATTCCTCCCTCGTCCGCCGTGAGATTCAGCCCAAATCTCGGACTGCCCACCACCTTGTTCGCTGCGCTCACAGGGTCCTCCCGAAGCGGGAGGATCAGGAGGGGCTTGTTTGTTGTCCGAATCCTCCCGCCTCGGGAGGACCCAGCGCAGCGAGGAACGAGCGAAGCAGGGTGGTGGCGGAAAGTCCGACGGCTCCGGCGTGTGGATCACCCCCACAATTTGCGGTCCAGGGCGCGGTACTGGATGGCCTCGGCGACGTGGGCGAGCTGGATGTCGGCCTGGTCGTCCAGGTCGGCGATGGTGCGGGACAGTTTCAGGATGCGGTCATAGGCGCGGGCGGACAGGCCGAGCTGGGAGACGGCGGCGCGTAGCAGGTCCTTGATGTCGTCGGTGGCCACGCAGAACTGCCGTATCTGGCGCGCGCCCATGTGGGCGTTGCAGTGCAGGGCCGTGTCGGCGAAGCGGGCCGACTGACGCCCGCGCGCGGCGACCACGCGCTCCTGGATGCGCGCCGACGGCTCGCCCGTGCCGCCGCTGCGGATGAGATCGTCCTGACGCAGACGCGGCACTTCGATGTGGATGTCAATCCGGTCCAGCAGCGGGCCGCTGATGCGCTGCAAGTACTTCTGGATCATCGGCGGCGAACAGGTGCAGGCTTTCACGGTGTCGCCGTGGTAGCCGCAGGGACACGGGTTCATGGCGGCGACCAGCATGATGCGCGCCGGGTAGGTCATGGTCCCGGCGATCCGGGCGATGGTGACGTGGCCGTCTTCGAGCGGCTGCCGCAACACTTCCAGCACGTCCCGCCGGAACTCCGGCAGTTCGTCCAGAAACAGGACGCCCAGATCGGCCAGGGACACTTCACCGGGGCGGGGAATGCTGCCGCCGCCCGCGAGGGCCGCGTTGGAGACGGAGTGGTGCGGCGAACGAAAGGGGCGGCGGGTCATCAGCGAGGTGTTCGTGCCGAGCAGTCCGCCGACGGAGTAGACTTTGGTGACTTCCAGCGCCTCGTCCAGTGTCAGGGGCGGCAGGACGGAGGGGACGCGCCGCGCGAGCATGGTCTTGCCGGACCCCGGCGGGCCGACCATCATCAGGTTGTGCCCGCCCGCCGCCGCGACTTCGAGCGCCCGCTTGACGTGTTCCTGGCCTTTGACCTCGCAGAAGTCCAGCCCGTCGCCCTGCGGGGCGTTGAGCATCTCCCTGGGGTCAACCATGAGGGGCGTGACAGCGTCAAAATCGCACAGCAGGGTGACGGCCTCGGCGAGCGTCTTCACCCCGTAGACTTTCACGTCGCCGACGATGGCCGCCTCGCGGGCGTTGGCTTCCGGGACGACCAGAAACTCGCGCTTGTCGTTCCGGGCCTTGATGGCGATGGGCAGGATGCCGGAGACGGGGCTGACCGCGCCGTCCAGGGCCAGCTCGCCGACGAACAGCCCCTGGGCCAATCTCTCTCCGGGGACCTGCCCCGTGGCGGCCAGCAGGCCCACGGCGATGGGCAGGTCAAAAGCCGGACCCTGCTTCTTGACATCGGCGGGGGCGAGGTTGATGGTGATGCGCCGGAGCGGGAATTCCAGCCCGGTGTTGCGGATGGCGCTTCGCACCCGCTCGCGGGACTCCTGCACGGCGGCGTCGGGCAGGCCGACGATGGTGAACATGGGGACGGCGGAGGAGATGTCCACCTCCACGCGCACAACATACGCATCAATGCCGAGAATGGCGCTCGAATCGACTTGGGCCAGCATAACGTTCCTCCTGAACGGCGGTCACTTCCGTGTTTGTTGATGGTCACTTATTCGCGCCCGCTTGGGCGTTCTCCTTCTTTGACTACTTCGGGTCGGACAGCGGGAGCATCAGGTGCGGGGTAGGGATCGTGTGGTCGGCGCGGGTGGCGACGATGCTGGTGCCGACGGCGAAGTATTCGATCACATGGCTGCCCCAGCCGTGGGTGCGCTCCGTGATGGACGCGCCGACGATGCCATCGGCCCGCAGGGCCTCCGCCTCGGACTGCATCCGGGACAGGGCGAGTTCGCGGGCGTCGTAGATGGCCTGCGTGTAGGTGGGCATCTCCACGTTCTGCCCGATCTGTGAGAACCAGGCTTTGACGCCCTGATACCCGACGTGGTAGACGCAGTTGCCCATGACGAACGAGACGGGCCGGTAGCCCGCCTTGGTCAAGGTCCAGAAGTCCTGCCCGCTGAGGTCCGACGTGAACGGGCGACCGTTGGGCGCGCGGTGCGATTGGCCGTCGCGGCTCTTAATGGCCGTTCCCAGGGCCAGAAACTCCGCCAAGTTCTCGCCCCACTCCTGCCGCCCGACTTCCAGGCGGACGCCGACGATGCCGTCCGCGCCGAGGCTGTCGGCTTCCTCTTCCATGCGCGTCATCGCCAATTCCCGCGCGTGGTACATGGCCTGGGTCATCGTTTCCAGTTCCATGCTCTGATTCAGCGCGGGCTTCTGCCAGCCGATGTGGTAAATGGATGAGCCGACGACGAGGCCAAGTGGGTCAAACCCGGCCTCCTTGACCAGCAGAAACTCATTGACACTCAGGTCGCTGGTGAACAGCCCCTTGTGGGTCGCGTCCGGCTTCATCGCCGCCAGGCGGCTCTTGGCGTGGGCCGGGAGGCCCTCCTGCGATCCGGGCACATAGGGATTGGGCATGATCGGGGTCTCCTTTTCAACTCAGAGGCAATGCAGCCTCGATGCGCGGCAGGGGCGCGTCAACGGAACGGATGAGTGTTCCGGTGGCGAGGAACGTAATAAGCAAGTCATGGCGGCGTTGCTTCACCTCGCCCATCTCAAACTCGACCTCGTGGACTTCCATGTTCTTGGCGACTTTGACCCCAATGACGCCCTCGGCGTGGTGACAAGCGCCGTCTTCCTCTAAGCACTGCGTCGCATGACGCCGAGCATTGTCCAGGCCCCAGGTGTAGTCACGCATCTCCTGGCTGACACGCGCCGCGCTGTTGAAGACGCCGCCCTGCATGACGCGCGTCGTCTCCGGGGACCCGACCTGGTAGTAGACGCAGACGCCGAAGGTCAGGCCGACGGGGTAATATCCGGCCTGGTGGAGCGCCAATATCTCCTGCCCCGACAAAGAACAGGCGAAGGGAAAGTCGGATGTGTGACGCTGGGGCCACCGAACGGCCGTGCCGATGGCCGTGAACTCCATCCCATGCTTGCTCCAGTCGTGGGCGTTGGTGGACAACTGCACGTCCATCACGCCGTCCGCGCCGAGTTGCTGCGCCTCGCGGAGCATCCGGGACAGCGCCAGCCGCCGCGCCTGTGTCTGCGCGTGGGACAGCGGAACCAGTTCCATGCTGCGGTAGACGGGAACGGGCTGCCAGCCGGTGTGGAAGACGCTGGTTCCCGTGACCTGTCCGCAGGGGATCAGACCCGCCGCGCGCGTGGCGACGAAACTGTTGACACTGAGCGTGGACGTGAACAGGCGCGGGTTCTCGGACAGCAGCCGAACCCGCCGCTCCGCGTTCAGAGGCAGCCCGCCGCTCGCCAGCTGCTCCTGACTGCGCTTGCGCCGCCAGTCATCGTGCGCGTCTTTGTTGAAAAGCGACATCTTCACCGGGACAGGTCCGACAGAGTCTGCATGATGGACGTGGAGACGTGGGCGAAGATCACCAGCACGGCGATGACCGCGACGGAGAGCGAGATCATCCACAGAGACAAGCCGAGCTTTCGGGCCGAGCGGCGCGGCTTGAACCGGGGCAGGCTGTCGGGCGGTGCGGGCGTGGTCTTGATGAGCTTCATGCGTCCCTCTCGTCGCAGCGGGCCGGAGTGCTTTTCACCCGCGCAGCAACTCCTTTAACGCGAAAAACGCCGCTTCGTTTCGCTGGGCGTGTTTGGCGACCTGCTCGCTGATGGCCGCTAGCCACTCCTCCACCGGGATTTCCTCGGTCTTCAGCCGGATGCCGCGCACGGTCTTGGCGCGCTGTGCAAGAAGCATCCCGCGCCCGGTGTCTTCCATCGTGTAGGTGTTCTCGCCCAGGGCGACCGTGATCTTGACGATGGGCTTCTGCTTCTGGAACAGCCCTCCTCTACGTTCCACCGTGGCAGCGTCGGGCAGACCGGCGGCGAGGAAGCCCGCGAGCAGGGGCAGGAAGCCACGCGCGTCCTCGGCGTAGCTGCTGGCGAGGGCGGCGGAGAGGCCCAGGTTGTCCACGGAGTTGGGTTCGTCAGGCATGAGGAAACGCCGCCTCCCAGCGGTCCCAGAAGTCGGGGAAGGTCTTGGCGACGCAGCCGGGGTCATTGATGGTCACGCCCGGCACACGCAGTCCGGCGACGGCGAAGGACATCGCCATGCGGTGATCGTCGTAGGTGTCAATGGACGCGCCGACAGATGCGCCGTCAGCAACGGGGTGGATGACCCAGAAGTCCGGGCCTTCCTCCACGCCGACGCCAAGCTTGGTCAGTTCCGTGGTCATGGCCTGCACCCGGTCCGTCTCTTTGACGCGCAGGCTGGCGAGGCCGGTGAGGCGGCTAGGTCCGTCGGCAAAGGCACAAACGACGGCCAATGTCTGCGCCGTGTCCGGGATCGCCCCCATGTCGGCCTCAATCGCGCGGAGATGGGTCGGGCCGGTGACGGTCAATCTTGCGCCCCGCTCCACCCGGCAGCCCATCCGCTCCAGCACGTCTATGAAATGCACGTCGCCTTGAATCGAATCCGTGCCGAGATTTTCAAGAGTGACCGTGCCGCCGGTGACGGCGGCGGCGGCGAGGAAATAGGAGGCGTTGGAGGCGTCCGCCTCGATGGCGTAGTCTTGGCCGACGTAGCGCTGACCGGCCGGAACAGACAAACGGCGGTAGCCGTCGTTGACGAACTCTGCGCCAAAGCGGCGCATGACGGCCTGCGTGATGTCCACATAGGGCTTGGAAACCAGGTCGCCGATGATCTCGATCTCAACGTCACGATGAGCGAACGGAGCGACCTGTAGTAAGGCACTCAAAAACTGGCTGCTGACGTCGCCGCGCAGGCGGCACGGCCCGCCGGAAAGGCCGCCGCCGTGGACGCGCACCGGCGGGCAGCCGTGGCCGTTCAGACTCTCGCAGTCAACACCCAGCGTCAGCAACGCGCCCAGCAGGTCCCGAATGGGCCGCTCACGCATCCGGGCCACGCCGTCCAATGTCACGTCCGTGCCGGGCGGCGTGAGGCAGGCGGCGGCGGTCAGAAAGCGCACCGTCGTCCCGGAGTTGCCGATGAAGAGCGTCTTGGCGGGAGCCGCAAGATGTCCACCGCGTCCGTCAACCACAAAATCGCCCTCTGTCTCCTCAACGGTCACACCCAGTTGCCGCAAGGCTTCGATCATGTAATGGGTGTCGTCGGAGTGCAGGGGCGCGCGCAGGCGGCTCTCACCGTCTGCCAGCGCGGCCAGCAGCAGGGCGCGGTTGGTGATGCTTTTGGAGCCGGGCAGGCTGACCGCTGCGCGGACCGGGCCACGCACGGGCGTCAGGCGCAGGGTCGGGGGATAAGCAAGCGCAGACATGGCCTATTCTAGCACACTTTGGCAGCCCCGGCACTCCCAGGACTAGGATCAACGGATGGCAGTCTCTTCGGGCCCCAAAATCTGGTCAATGTTCTGCGCTCCGTGCAGGACACGCACAATGCGGACTCCGCCGGTCTTCAGGGGCAGATAGAAGGCAAGGTAGTTCTCGAAGCCGGTAATCGGCATCATGCGCAGTCCGGCAAGGTCGGGGCTTTTCATCGGCCTCACGGCTCCGATTCCAGGCATCTCTGCCAGCTGCTCAAACGTCCGGGTCGCTGCGTCGTAGAGCCGAAGTCCGGCATCCAGATTACGGGCGGCGATGTAGGCGGCAGCTTCGTCAATGTCCCTGTCAGCGTCAGGATCGAGGATGATCTCGTTGATCATTCGGCTGAAGCCCCCTGGCTGAACCGCTCGGCGAGGCGTTCCTTCTTCCGCTGCCAATATTCGGGGGTTGCGACAATGCAGGGGCCACTGTTCAGTCCCGCCAAGAGCATTTGCTCCAGCTCGTCCTCGTTGTGGAACGTGTTGGGCGGCTCCGGGGCGATGTCGTTTAACAGTCGGTCGGCGAGCTGCTTCTGCTCGGTAAGGGCCAGCAATTTGACCTGATTGTAAATCTCGTCAACGGTAACGGCGCTCATGGGTCTACCTCCGTCTGCTTTTGGTTGATTGGCTTTAGTTTAGCACAAATCCGTGTCGGTCGCGTCAAAGGCATTGGGGAGCAGGCGGAAGCGGGCGAAGCCTTCCCGGCCCTCAACGATCTCGACGACATCGAAGCGGATCGGAACGTCGTCCAGGGCGTGATAGGCCAGGTAGGCGACGGCCAGAGACACGAGTTGGCGTCGCTTGTGAGCATCAATGGCCTCCAGCGGCGTCCCCTGCGCGCCCTGAAATGTGCGCCGAGTCTTGACCTCCACGAACACCAGGCAGTCACCGTGCCAGGCGATCAAATCCAGCTCGCCACGCGCCATGCCGCCCTCCGGGCGCACATTGGTGTCCACCGGGCGGTAGCCGAGCGACTCCAGAAACTTGACGGCGGACGCCTCGCCCGCCGCGCCGACGGTTTTACGGTTGCGGGGCATGGGCTGCGTCCGTGCAGAGGGCGGCGACCGGCGCGAACGAGCGGCGGTGCAGGGGACAGGGGCCGTGCCGATGCAAGGCTTCCAGGTGCTTCGCGCTGCCGTAGCCCTTGTGTCCGGCGAAGCCGTATTCGGGGTAGTCGGCGTCCCAGGCGCACAGCAGGCCGTCCCGGTACACTTTGGCGACGATGGATGCGGCGGCGATGGAGGCGCTGAGGGAGTCGCCCTTGACGACGGCGCGTTGGGTGGGGCAGGGGAAGTCCGGCACGGGCAGGCCGTCAAGGAGGGCCAGGGTGGGGGAAACGTCAGGGGCCAGTGCGCACCAGGCCTCGCGCATGGCACGGCGCGAGGCTTGCAGAATGTTGATCCGGTCAATGGTCGGCGCGTCCACGAGGCCGAGGCCGACAGCGAGGGCCTCCCGGCGGATGCGGGCCTCGGCGCGCTCCCGCTGCCGCTCCGTCAGCGCCTTCGAGTCGCCGATGCCTTCCAGGGAAAAGTCAGGCGGCAAGACCACGCAGGCGGCGACCACGGGACCGGCGAGGGGGCCGCGCCCGACCTCATCCAGCCCGGCGACGAGCCGATGCCCGTCGGCCCAGGCCATGCGCTCAAAGCGCCAGAGGTCCGGCCCCGGCGTCGCCGCCGTCACGGTGCCCCGTGGATCAAGCCGATCCGGGAGGGGGGCCAGAAGATGAACTGAGCCTTGCCGACGACCCGGCGCTGGGCCAGCAGGCCCCAGTTGGTGCTGTCGTTGCTGTCGTTGCGGTTGTCCCCCATCATCAGGTAGCGGCCCGGCGGAATCGGCTGCGTGGGCTGCGCGCTCCACTGCTGATACTGTCCCGGAGTGATGTCCTGCTCCTCGCCGTTGACGGCCCCCCGGAGTTCGCCCGACGAGTAATCGTGCTTCAGCGGCTCGCCGTTATAGATGGTCATGTCATAGTCGGGGTCCTCGGCGGTGAACGGCTCGTTCAGGACCTTGCCATTACGAATCACGACGCCGGGCCGGACGGTGACGGGGTAGGTGGAGACGCCGCCGACGATCTCCGCCAATTGCGGCTTGCCGATCAGGCGGCTGCGGCCCTGGTTGTCCGTGAGACGGACACCGTCCGGGACGAATTTCAAATGGTACTCGGCCTGGGGGTCATAAGTGGCGTCGCCGTAGGCGGCGGCCTGACGGCCCGCATCGCCCATCAGGCCCGCGACCTGAAGGTCCTTGCGGATGTCGGAGTGGTCGTAGGGGGTGCCGTTGACCGTCACCTGGCCGCCGATGACCTGGATGCGGTCGCCGGGCAGGCCGATCAGGCGTTTGATGAAATCGGGGTCCCCGGCCATCGCTTCGGGCGGCGCGAGGAACACGACCACATCATCGTGGTGGGGGCGACTCACGCGGTAGTCGAATTTGTTGACCAGAATCCGGTCGCCGGACCCGTTCTCGCCGAGCAGGGTCGGCTCCATCGAGGGCGAGGGGATAAAATACGCCTGCACGATGAACGGGCGGATGATGAGGAACACCAGGACAATGGCAATGATGCCGGACTCTAAGATTTCGGACACGCTGCGCGCGCCGGGGGTCGGGACACGAATCAGGCCGAGGCGCAGCACGGTCAGCCCGGCGACGATGGCGAGTATCCAGAGGACGCTGAGATTGGCGAGCGTCTCGGTCAGTCCGGGTGTGGGCGGTGCGTCCATTGTAGACCTACTGCGAAAGACGGTGGGGGGCGGCTTACGGACCACCCCCACGGGAACGGCGTCAGATGGTGCGCTTTTCCTTGATGCGCGTGGCCTTGCCGACCTTGCCGCGCAGGTAGAACAGCTTCGCGCGCCGGACCAGGCCGCGCCGGGTCACCTCGATCTTGTCAACGCGCGGGGAGTGGATCAGGAACGAGCGCTCCACGCCGAAGCCGCCGCTGATCTTGCGGACCAGGAATGCGGAGCGGGAGCCGCCCTCCTTGCGGGACAGCACGGTGCCCTCGAAGATCTGGACGCGCTCTTTGCCGCCCTCCACCACCTTGACGTGGACACGCACGGTGTCCCCCGGCCCGAACTGCGGCACGCTCTCGCGGCGCTGGGCGTCTTCGATCTCTTTGATCAACGGATGCATTCAGTCGTTCTCCTCGACCTGTTCGTCAGGCCGGTGTTCTTCAGACAACTGCCGAAGCAGCTTCTGGTCGGACTTGGACGGGACGAATTTCGCCCAGAGGTCCGGCCGACGCCCCTGCGTGCGGCGGAACTGCTCCTTGCGTCGCCACTGGGCGATCTCGGCGTGGTGGCCGGAGAGCAGAACGTCGGGAACGCGCCAGCCACGGAACTCCGTGGGGCGCGTGTAGTGCGGGTGTTCCAGCAGGCCGTCGGCGAACGTGTCGCCGGACGCCGACTCGGTGTTGCCCAGCACACCGGGCAGCAACCGTGTCACGGCGTCGGCGATGACCAGCGCCGGCAGTTCGCCGCCCGTGAGAACATAGTCACCGATGCTGATCTCGTCGGTGACGAGATGCTCGCGCACCCGCTCGTCGAAGCCTTCATAGTGCCCACACAGCAGTACGAGGTGCGGGGCCTCGGAAAGTTCCCGCGCCTTGTCCTGCGTGAACGGCTCGCCCTGCGGCGTCAGCAAAATGACGCGCGCGCTGGGAGGCAGATTGAGGCTTTCCACGGCGGCGAACAGGGGGCCGGGCCGCATGACCATGCCCGCGCCGCCGCCGTAGGGGCTGTCGTCCGTGGAGCGGTGCTTGTCCTGCGTGTGGTCGCGCAGGTCATGCGCCGTCGCCGTGACGACTCCCGCCTCCTGCGCGCGCCCGACGATGCTGTACGCCAGTCCGGCCCGGACCACGTCCGGGAAGATGGTGATGACGTCAATCTTCAAACGGTGTCACGACTCGTCCAGCAGCCCCGGCACGTCACGCACCGTAATCTGCCCCGCTTCCAGGTCAATGCCCAGGATGAAGGCCGGCACGGAAGGGATCAGCACCCCCAAGTCCGTCTCGTACACGTCGTTGGCGGGCGAGTGGATCACGTCGGTCATCTTGCCCAACGGCCTGCCGGTGTCGGTGACGACCTCCAGGCCGACGAGCTGATCCACGTAATACTCCCCGGCAGGCAGGGGCGCGCGAGCCGCCTCCGGGATGAAGACGTCCCAGCCAACGAGCGCCTCGGCGGCGGTCCGGTCCTTGACCTCCTTGAACCGCGCCACCCACGCTCCTTTGGGTCCGTCCTGACGGCGCAGTGAGAAAAGGGTCAGATCACGTGGCGGCGTATCGCCCGCCGGACGGGTGGAGAGGCGCACAATCCCACAGGATTGCAGGGAGCGCGTTGTGACCTCCGCGTCCCCGATCAGCCGGAGCCGCACGTTGCCGCCGACGCCGTGCGCGCCGGTGATCTGCGCGGCCAGAACCGAATAGTCTTCGTTCACGTTATTGCGCGATGATCTCGACGTAGATCTTCTGCTTGTGCTTCATCGCCACGGCCTTGGCGACCGTGCGCAGGGCGTTGGCGATCCGCCCCTGCTTGCCGATCACCTTGCCGAGATCCCCCGGCGCTACACGGACCTCGTAGGTGATGGACTCTTCTCCGGGCACTTCCTCGATGCTGACATGCTCCGGCTCGTCCACCAGCGCCTTGACGAGATACTCGATCATTGGTTTCACTAAGCTGCCTGCTCCTAAAAACCCGCTGCGCGTCGCGGGGTCTTGCTTGTTTTATTTGTCCGCGCTATTCGGCGACCGTCTCAGAGGGCGCTTCGGCCTGGGCCGGGATTCCCTGTCTCTTCAAAAGGGCGGCGACCGTCTCGGACGGCTGGGCGCCGCAGCGCAGCCAGTAGTTCGCGCGCTCGCCGTTGATCTTGAGCTCGTTGGGCTCGATGCAGGGGTTGTAGTAGCCCAGCGTCTCGATGAAGCGCCCGTCACGGGGCGCGCGGCCGTCGGCGACGACGAGCCGGTAGAACGGGCGCTTCTTGGCACCCATGCGGCGCAGGCGAATCTTAACTGCCATCTGTGTCTTCTGTTCCTCTCTCACTGTCAGCCGTCAAAAGTAACTGTCAGCCCCGCCCGAAGGGGAGCTTGAATGTGGGCGGCGGCTTGCGCTTGTTGGCTTTGTGGGAGCCTGCGTGCTTGCTCGTCCGACCCGAAACGGCGGGCATCCCACCGGGCATCCCCGGCATCCCGCCGCCCTGGGTCATGCCGCGCATCATCTTTTTCATCTGCTCGAACTGTGTCAGAAGACGGTTCACGTCCTGCACGGTCGTGCCGCTGCCGGCGGCGATGCGGCGGCGGCGGCTGCCGTTGATGAGGTTCGGGTCACGGCGCTCCACCTTGGTCATGGAGCAGATCATCGCCTCCACGCGCCGGAGCTGCTTCTCGCCCATTTCCATCTCGGCGGGCTGCAGCTTGCCCATCGCGCCGCTGAGGCCGGGGATGAGGCCCAATATCTGATCCAAGGGACCGAGCTTGCGGACCTGCCGCATCTGTTCGAGGTAATCCTCGAAGTCGAACTTGTTGGCCCGGAGCTTCTTCTCGAATTCCAGCGCCTGCTTCTCATCGAGGGCGGACTCGGCCTTCTCAATCAGCGAAAGCACGTCGCCCATGCCGAGGATGCGCGAGGCCATCCGGTCCGGGTGGAAGACTTCGAGCGCGTCCATCTTCTCGCCGACGCCGACGAACTTGATGGGCCTGCCGACGATGCCCTTGACCGAGAGTGCCGCGCCGCCGCGCGCGTCGCCGTCCAGCTTGGTCAGGATGACGCCCGTGATGTCCAGGGCGGCGTGGAAGCCCTGGGCGACGTTGACGGCCTCCTGGCCGGTCATGGCGTCCACGACCAGCAGAATCTCCTGCGGGGCGACGGCGGCCTTGACGCGCCGCAACTCGTCCATCAGGCCCGTGTCAATCTGGAGCCGCCCTGCCGTGTCCAGGATGACGACGTCGTTGCCGCTGCGGACGGCCTCGGCGACGCCCTCCCGCGCGATCTGCGCCGGGTCGGCCTTATCGCCAAGCGTGAACACGGGGGCCTTGACCTGCTCGCCGACGACTTGCAGTTGCTTGATGGCGGCGGGCCGGTAGATGTCGGCGGCGACCAGCAGGGGGTTCCGGCCCTGCTTGCGGAGCATCGCGGCCAGCTTCCCCGCATGGGTCGTCTTGCCCGCGCCTTGCAGGCCGCAGAGCATGATGACCGTCGGTGGCTTGACGGAGAACGTCAGCGGGGCCTGCTCACCGCCAAGCAGGGCGGTCAGCTCCTCGTCCACGATCTTGACGACCTGCTGGGCCGGGTTCAGCCCTTCAAGGACCTCGACGCCGACCGCGCGCTCGCGGATGCGCCCGATGAAGTCCTTGACGACCCGCAGGTTGACGTCGGCCTCCAGCAGTGCCAGTCGGACTTCCCGCAGGGCCTCGGTGACATCTTGTTCGTTCAGCGGGCCTTTTCCGCGCAGCCGCGAGAACACGCCTTGTAATTTGTCGGATAGACTTTCAAACATATCTGCGTCGGGACAACGTCATCACAGAGACACTCCGACCAGTATACTCTCCTGCCCCCCCCAATGTCAACCCGGCGGCGGACTTGACAAAGCCTGCGCTCCCTCGTTATAATCAAGCCATTCCCCGAAGGGTGGCAATGCCGTGTTGACCGCGCCCCCGCGCGACGCCGAAGTCCCGCTCTCAGCTTCCACAGACGCCGCCGAGGCCGACGCCCTGAGTTGGACCGTGCATCTGCTGCGCGGGCGCGCGGACCGGCTGCCGCGCGTCGCCGTGGCCGCCATGCTGGTCGGACTGGTCGGCTTCTGGGTCTTCCACAACGCCCTGCTCGCCGCCCTGCCGTCCCTTGCTCTGCTGCTTTCCCTGGCCGAGTTTCTTTGCCCTGTTCACTATCGTCTGACCCAGCAGGGAGCCGAAGCGCGTCTGGGACCGGCGGCGTGGGAGATCGCCTGGGCGGACGTGCGCCACGCCTACCTTGCGCCGGACGGCGTGAAGCTCTCGCCGCTGTCCCGGCCCGGCTCCCGGCTGGAGCCGCTGCGCGGCGTGTTCCTGCGCTTCGCGGACAACGAGGAGGCCGTCGTCGCCACCGTCCGCCGTCTGCGCCGGGAGGCCGCCGATGTCTAGCCCCGCCGGTCTGCTGACCCTGGACTGGGACGCACCCGTTTCGGACGAGGTTCGTGAGCGCCTGTATGATCCCATCGTCTGGGCCGTCCGCAGGTGGCGCCTGGAGCTGCCCGTGACGCTGATGCTGGAGACCACCGCGCCGCTCAGCAACCTGCTGGGGCAGGGGATGATCGTCGGCTCGCCCCTGCTGGCCCTGCTCCTGCCCGGCGGTCTGGCCGACGTGCAGCGCCTGTCCAAGCTACTCCAGGACCCGAAGAACGTCCAACGACTCGTCGAGCGAATTCACGGCGAAGAGCGCGGGGAGGGGCCGGATGCAGCACGCCTCTGACCAGTGGCACGTCGCCGGGCTGGTCATCCTGCTTTCACTCATCATCGTCATTCGCATCCTGAGCGGGCGGCGGGGCAAGACGCCGTTCATCCGCCGGATCGCGGGGCTGAACGCCATTGATGAGGCCGTCGGGCGCGCGACCGAGATGGGCCGGCCCGTGGTCATGGTCCCCGGCATCAGCGGGCTGGACATCGTGACCTTGCAGGCGCTGTCCATCTTCGGCTACGTCGCCCGCGCCGTCGCTCGCTTCGGCAACCGGACGATCATTCCGACCATTGACCCTTTGGTGACGGGCGTGGCCGAGGAGACGCTGCGCGACGCCTACTCCGAGTCGGGCCGCCCGGACCTGTTCCACGAGGACGACGTGCGCTACCTGACCGACCAGCAGTTCCCGTTCGCCATCGGCGTCGCCGGAATCCTGACCCGCGAGCGGGCGGCGGCGTCGTTCCTGTTCGGTTCATTCGCCGCCGAGTCGCTGATCATGGCGGAGGTCGGGCAGCAGGTCGGGGCCATCCAGATCGCCGGGACGCCCTCCACCACGCAGATTCCGTTCTTCATCGCCGCCTGCGACTATGTCATCATCGGGGACGAGTTTTACGCGGCGACCGCCTATATCTCGCGCGACAGGACACTGCTCGGCAGCATCGTCGGACAGGACTACTGCAAGCTGATCCTGATTACCGTCGCCCTGCTGGGCTGCCTTTGCGTCACGCTCGCCGCCTCGCTCGCCGCTCACGGTATTCATGCGCCCGTGCTGCTGGGCAAGATCATTCAGTTCTTCCGTCAGAACTAGGGAGGGGAGAGCGTCCGTGTTCCATCATTTTTTCGCGCCTGTCTCTCCTCATCGTCACCCCGCCGCGTTCGCCGCGAGGCTGGCGCTGGGTCTTGTCCTGGTGTTGGCCTGCCAGGCCGCGCTCCAGGCCGCGCCGAGGACCTGGCGCAAGAGCATCATCGCCGTCTTCACGTTTATCGGCGGCCTGTATTACGTCGGTGAGTTCTTCTGGCCGGCGGCCACGGCTGGGCCGAACGCGGGCGGTAACTGGCTGACCCCTTACCAGGACATCGTCTCGAATGTCGCCAACGTTGTCGGCTCCTTTGCTGTTGGGCTAGGCGTTTTCTCACTGCTACAATATCACGCCCGGTCCGTGGCACGTCAGCGGGCGGAGTGGGGGAACAGCGTCGCCCTGATCTTGTGCTTCGTGGCGATGCTCACCTTCGGGCTGCTCAACCAGTATTCCCCCAACAGGACGATTATCCCGGCGCTGCCGTTCACGCACGGCCCACAGACGAACAAGGATGTCTTTGATTTCCTGTTCCTGGGCGCGTACAACAACCTGGACGCGGCGACGTTTTCACTCATTGCCTTCTTCATCGCCTCAGCCTCCTATCGTGCCTTCCGCATCCGTTCTTTGGAGTCGACGCTGTTGATGACTTCCGCCCTCATCGTCATGCTTGGCGCAACGTTCGGCACAGCGATCACCGGCGGCATATCCCCCTATCTCAGCCCCGGCGTGGAAAACCCCTGGGCGAACCTGCGCTTCGAGCGCATCTCCGAGTGGCTGCTCACGCAGATCAACGCGCCTGCGCAGCGTGGAATACTCTTCGGCATTTACGTCGGGCAACTGGCCGTCTCGCTCCGACTCTGGCTCAGCCTGGAGCGCGGCGCGTACTTCGACAAGGAGATATGAAGATGCCGACCACGATCTGGCAGCGGATGCAGACCATTGACCGGCGGCTGATTTACGGCCTGCTCCTTGTCGTCATTCTGATTCCGCTGTTCGTCAACATGAATCCGCCCATCATCCCGAGCCAGCAATCCATTGACTTCTACAACACCATTGAAACGCTAGCAAAGAACGATCCCGACCACACCAAGATGGTCATTGTGGACGGCTGGTGGGGGGCAAGTACGCGCGGCGAAAATTACTGGCAGGCGCAGGCCATCATCACCCACCTGATGCAGCGGCGCATCCATTTTGCGACTCTGTCGTTTGACCCGCAGAACGCTACCCTCGTTCGTGTACTCGTGACAAACCTAGCAAAAAAATACCACTACGTTTACGGCCAAGACTATGTGCAGTGGGGTTATCGGGTTCAGTTTGTGCCGACTCTGAAGGCGCTGGCTTCGCCCAATGGTTTACAGGGGGCGATCAAGACGGACCAAGACGGAAAGCCGATCGGCCAATTTCCCGTCATGAAGAACATCACGGACTTGAAGGACATCGGGGCGATTGTCGAGATCAGTCCGACAGCGTCGCTACCGGCCTGGATCGGACTCGTGCAGGGGAAATATAACACGCCGCTTCTTTACGCGCCGACCGCCGTGATGGCCCCGGATGCGTACCCGTTCCTCGATTCCGGCCAAGTCTCCGGGCTCCTCACGGGCGTGAAGGGGGCGGGGGACTATGAGCAGTTGACCCACACGCACACGTTCGGGACTCGCGCGACCGGCGCGCTGTCTCTGGTCTACGCGCTGATCATCCTGCTCGTGATCCTCGGCAACGTCGGCTACTACGCCGAACGCGCGGCGGCGCGGCGGGGGCAGGGATGAACGCCTACCTGCTGCACCTGCTCAATCCGCGCCTGCTCATTGGTGCCATCTGCACCGTGGCCGTGCTGTCGCGCGTGTTCAAGGAGAACAAGTTTTACCGCCTGTTCGAACACATCTTCCTCGGCCTCGCGCTCGGCTACGGGCTGGAGATCACCTGGACGGAGGTTCTCCGGCCCCAGTTCTGGGACCCGCTGGTCTCTGGGCAGTGGGCGTGGATCATGACGGTCCCCGTCGGCCTGATGTTCTATGGCATCTACACCCGCCAGTTTCAGTGGATGAGTCGGCTGCTTTTCGGCGTCTTCTTCGGCCTGGCCGCCGGCACGGTGTTCCAGGACTTCTCCGAGGGCTTCATGCCCCAGGTCACGAAGTCATTCAAGCCTCTGGTCCCGCCGCCCGCCGCGCCGGGGGAACCGTTCGCGCTGTTGCACCAAGTCTCGTTCGTGCTGAACAATTTGCTGTTCATGGGCATCCTGACGTGCGTGGTGATCTACTTCCTGTTTGCTTTCGACCAAAAAAATCGCCTCGTGCAAGGATCAGCGAAGCTTGGGCGGCTCATGCTGATGCTGGCGTTCGGGGCGATTTTCGGCTCGACGATCATGACACGGATGGCGCTGTTGATCGACCGGATGTATTTTCTGTTTGTCGAGTGGCTGCGTCTGGCGAAGCCCTGACGCCCATTTATTTGGGCGGCAGCACCGTGTTCGGGCGCGGCGGCACACGGTCGGCCTGCCACCGGGCGCGCAGTGTCTGACATCCCGCCGCGTAGGCGGCAAGGACACGCTGCCAAAGCGTCGTCTTGTGCGAGAGGCCGAATTCGCCGATCCCCGGCGCTCGGTCGGCCACAAGATGCTCCAGCCTGACTTCCTCATAGCGCTCCGTCAGCCGCTGCCAGTGATAATCAGTCACGGCCGCGTCGTTCTCGAAGCCGCCCCGCCAGCCGCACACACGGCACTGTGTGTTTTGTTTGTAGTTGAGAGCCGCGCAGAGCGGACAAGTCTTCGTCTCGGCCTTTGTCACCGTCCGCTGCAGCCGGCCTCCCTGATGTAACCTCAGCATTCCCGTCACCTTTCTGACCCCGTGAAACGCGCCCGCCATTGGGAGCGAACATGGGTGTTTATACCCTGAAACGCCCGCCGTTACCCGGATTATGGCGAGCCGGTAAGGTTTCTGTAGACGGGGCAGGGCGGATGGGGTATGATGCTGTCATGCCGCTCTTGGAGGCCGAGAATTGCGTGAAGCGCTTCGGCGGGTTGACGGCCGTGAACGGCTTCTCCCTGGCCCTGGAAGCCGGTGAGGTGGTCGGCCTGATCGGCCCGAACGGCGCGGGCAAGACGACAGCCTTCAACCTCCTCACGGGCGTCTATCAGCCCTCGTCCGGCTCCCTGCGGCTTGGGGGACAAACCCTGATTGGGCTGAAGCCGTACCAGATCGCCGCGCTCGGCATCTCGCGGACGTTCCAGAACATCCGGCTTTTCCCCACACTGACCGTTCTGGATAACATCCGTGCCGCCGGCCACCTACACTACCGCCCGCCGCTCCTGAGCGCGGTCCTGCGCCCCGCGAGTTTCCGGCGGGCCGAGGCGGACACGGAAGCGGAGGCGCGCGCCCTGCTGGAGCGGATGGGCCTGGCGAAGTTCACGCAGGAACTCGCCGGGAGTCTCGCCTACGGGGAACAGCGTCGGCTGGAGATCGCGCGCGCCCTGGCGACGCGGCCCAGGCTGCTGCTGCTCGATGAGCCGGCAGCGGGCATGAACCCCCAAGAGAAAAAGGACCTGATGGATCAGATCCGGCGACTCCGGGATGACTTCGGGGTGACCATCCTGCTCATCGAACACGACATGAAGGTCGTGATGGGCATCTGCGAGCGCATTCTGGTTCTTGACTACGGGCAGATCATCGCAAAGGGGACGCCGGGTGAGATCCGCGAAGACCCGCGCGTGATCGAGGCTTATCTTGGGGACGCGGACGCCGCCCACACCCTCGCCTGAATTGACTTCGCCCCATGCTGACGATTGAGAACTTGAGCGTCTCCTACGGCCCCATCCGTGCCTTGCATGACATCTCCCTGGAGGTCAGGCAGGGCGAGATCGTCACGCTGATCGGCGCGAACGGCGCGGGCAAAAGTACGACGCTGCGCGCCATCTCCGGCCTGGTCCCGGCTCAGGCGGGCCGAATCCTGTGGGAAGGCCGTGACATCGGCGCGCTGACGCCGGACAAGATCGTGTCGGGCGGCATCGGGCACTCGCCGGAGGGCCGCCGCGTCTTCGCCAATATGTCGGTGCGTGAGAATCTGGAACTCGGCGCGTACAGCCGCCGAGACCGCGCGGGCATCCGTCAGGACTATGAACGCGCCCTGTCCCTCTTTCCGCGCCTCCGGGAGCGCCTCGCACAGAACGCGGGGACGCTCTCCGGGGGGGAGCAGCAGATGCTGGCGATGGGCCGCGCGCTGATGGCTCGGCCCCGGCTGCTGCTGCTGGACGAGCCCTCGCTGGGCCTGGCCCCGTTCCTGGTCCGCGACATCTTCGCCATCATCCGGGACATCAACCGCCAGGGCACTACGGTATTGCTGGTCGAGCAGAACGCGCACATGGCCCTGAGCATCGCACACACGGGATATGTGCTGGAAACGGGGCGGATCGTCATGGCGGACGCCGCCTCTGCTCTGCTCGACAGCGACATCGTCAAGGCCGCTTACCTCGGCCAATAAAGGATCGTCACCGAGTTGCCGATACTGACAGGGGGGCGACTGGGGACATCTGCGTTGACACCTCTGAGGCGCTGTGCTATACTAAACGCAGACGGCACTTTGGTAACTACGGACACGTTCAAGGAGACAGCACGGCAATGGCGCGTAAAATACTGACCTGTGACGATGAGAAGCACATCGTCCGCCTGATACAAGTCAACCTGGAGCGTCAGGGGTATGAGGTCGTCACGGCGTACAATGGGGCCGAGTGTCTGGAAAAGGTGCGCGAGGAGAAACCGGACCTGATCGTCCTGGACGTGATGATGCCGGAGATGACCGGCTTTGAGGTCCTCGAAGCGCTGAAGAAGGACCCGGAGACGGAGCAGATTCCGGTCATCATGCTGACTGCCCGAGCGCAGGACGCCGACGTCCTGCGCGGCTGGCAGTCCGGCGTGGAGTGCTACCTGACCAAGCCCTTCAACCCGATGGAGCTGATCGCGTTCGTGAAGCGTATTTTTTCCATGGAAGAAAGCGAAGCCGCTGACGATGAGAAACGGTACACGATCTAGGAAGTCGGTGTCCGACTGGAGCGCGAAGTTGATCGCGCTGGCCGCCGTCAGCGCGGGCTGCACGGCGGCGGCGGTCGCCACAGGCTCCTATGCCTACTGGCTGTCCCGGCGTCGAATGATGGAGGGCGAGGCGTACACGGATGTCCACAATCTGCTGGAGACCTGCCGCGCCCGTGTCCAGCGGATGGAAGCGGAGCTGTCCACGCTGAGCGTGTGACGCCCTGATTGGTGGGCTGTTCGACGCCGCAACGTGGACTGCTATTGGTTCCGATAATGGATATTATGTAATTTTACCGGGTCGCACCTCCAATCCCCTTGTCCCCCGGTGGCGCTGTTTTAGTAAGCCACAATAACTTATATAATTATGCTCATTTGCTAACACGGTAGCCGAAAGCAAGCCATGACCGAATGACGGTCGTTATATGAACATCTACGGCTGGCCGAGGGCGGCGGGTGGTCTGTGACGAAGGCGAGACCGCAGGCACATCGTCCCGATTGTGAGTAGATATGGCAGCGCCTGGAGAAATTGGTACGGTAATCGGTCAAGCGGCCCGTCCGCTGCCCCCGACGAGAGGATTTGGTAATGCAGCGCATCGGCCAGCCCGAACAAAAGGGCCGCCGAGGCGACGCCCCAGGGACTCCAGCGGCCTAGGATGACCACCGCCAGCGCGATGAAGCCGCGCCCCGCCGTCATACCCTCGGTGAATCCCTGCGTGTAATCTATGCTCAAGTATGCGCCCGCCAGACCGGCCAGGCCGCCGCCCCACAGCAGCGCCCACGTCCGCAACAGATCAACCCGCGCACCCGCCTCGCCCGCGGCCGCCGGCAGTTCGCCCGCCGCACGTAGATGAAGACCCTTGCGGGTGTGAAATAGAAAGACCACGCTGAGGGGGACAAGGAGCCAAGCGAAATAGCCCAAGGAGGTTTCACTGAAAAATGCCGGTCCGACAAACGGCAGGTGGCCGAGGACCGGAACCACGATCGCGTGGAAGGTGCTTACCGAGTGAGCAAATCTGTTCGGCAGGGATCGAAAAAAAACACCCGTCAGACCCACTGCCAGGATGTTGATCGCCGTCCCCACGACGACCTGATCGGCCCGCCGCCGCACGCAGAGCCACGCCGCCAATGCCGCCAACGCAGCACCGGCGACGAAGGCACACGTTGCGCCAATCAGCGCCTGATGCGTTTCGCACGAGGCGGCGTAGCCGGCGAGAGCGCCTGCGAGTGCCATGCCCTCGATGCCGACGTTGATGACGCCCGATCTTTCGACGATCAACTCACCCAGGGCCGCCAGCAGCAGCGGGACGGCCAGACTGACCCCGACCGTCAGCAAGCTCGTGAGGTGATCAAGCCACACGTCAGTTCTTCCGTTGCCGCGTCTGTAAGAACCGCTCCTCAGCGTCATCCAGATCGGACGTGCTTTTTCGGTCCAGCTTCCGCAGATCGCCGCCGTCCACCAGGATCGTGTAACGCAGACTGAACTGCTTCTCCACCGCCGTGAGGCGGTTCCTGGCCTCATCGGAGAGGCCGTCAAGCCATTTGCGCCGCTGCGCCTCGGAGCCCGCGTCATGCCGGGCGCGCATGGCTACCGGCAGACTGGCCGGGTCCACGGTCACGGACGTTGTGCCGTCAGAGTGGACCTTGGCGACCGTGCCCACCAGTCCACGGTAGTGCGGATAGAACAGGCCGGTCTTGGCGTCTGCGGCGACCGCCTCACGCTCCGTGACCTGCACCGGATCGCCTGACGAGAGTTCTGTAGACATGGATTGTTCTCACCTTGTGGTTGTTTATGTTTGCCCTGTTGCCCTCGACGGGTAAAGTGACAGGGGGAACACGAGATGTATGAATTTTGGGTCAACTTCTATCTGGTCTGTGAGTGGCTGCTCGTCATCGCGGGCATTGCCTTCTTCGCATCCATCGCCTACGTTGCCGTCACAGCCCTGAACTTGAAGAACTCCGCGATGCGAAACGCGAAGCGGCTCTCTCAGCCGCCCCTGAATTCCGGGAAAGCACTGGCGGCGACAGGCAAAGGCATCGTCATGCAGGAAAAGGTTCGTGTCCTCAGCATCGCCGGACAATTCAAGGCGATGTTCGACGACGTCAAGGTCGCGGCAACCCAGGTCGGCCAGGCGGCGAAGACAATCCACCCAGACGAACTGAAGGATGCGGCGTCAAACGCGCAGAACACGCTGCGCTTTGCTTCCACGCTTCTGCACCTGTTCCGCTCTTCTCCCAAGCAGGCGCCTTAAGCGCGACTCAGGTTTCTGCCCTTCGACGCCGTCATGCCGAGAAATGCCGCCATCCTTCCCGTGTTCTTCCCGTCCCGACGATACGAGAAAAAGTCGCGGCGATTGGTGTATGTGTTCTCGTCACAGACCGCGATTGAGCCTGCCGGGACACCGGCGGACAGCAGCTGCACAAAGATGATCTGGCGCAGGTTCAGTAGATAGGTGCCGGACATCTCATCTTTAGGCAAGACCGCCGTGGAAGCGCCCGAATTGAGGCCGCCGGCGAAGTCGCGGAACCGATCAGCCACGTCCGCGCGAACTTCGTAACTGTCGCCGGCGATGCACGGCCCGACCGCCGCGAGGCACCGGGTGGGGCTGACGTCGTAGGACTCCCGCATTGCCATCATCGTTTTTGGGATGATGCCGGCGGCGGCCCCACGCCACCCCGCGTGGATGAGGCCGATGGCGCGTCGCGCCGGGTCAAAGAGGTAGACCGGCGCGCAGTCGGCGTACAGCATCAGTAATAGCACGTCGGGCACGTCGGTTATCAGGGCATCCATTCCGGCTGCGCGTGATTCCCCCACCTCCGTGACCTGCCCCACCCTATCCCCATGAACCTGCTCGGCGGTGGCGAGCTGTCCCATCGTGAAGCCAAGATCAGCGCAGAGCCGTTCCCGGTTGGTCGTGACGGCTTCTTGGGCGTCGCCCACATACGCAGCGAGGTTCAGCGTGTCATACGGGGCGCTGCTCACGCCCCCCCGTCGCGTGGTGAACCCCTGCACGATGTCGGGCAGCCAGGACATCGTGGTGGCCTGATACACCGGCAGGTCGCCGATCGCGCGCCGCTTCCAGCCTGCCATCGTCAATCCGCCATTTCGTAAAGGTCCATCTGACCGGACATCAGTGCGTTCTTGGCGGCGGCCTCACACAAAGCTTCCATCTTCGCCAGATACTCACGGACCGTCATCACCACGGTCGCGTGCGACCAGGTCAAGGGCGAGACGGACATCGGGTCGCCACTGTAGGGGTGCAGCTGCTCGGCGAGGACGCCCGACGCGAGCGTGTGCTTGCGGACCCATTCCAGGATGTCCAGCGCCTTGGAAAGTTCCGGGAGCGTCTTCGCCCTGGCGATGTACCACTCGGCGAGCCAGAGGGTGCAGATGATCCACGGATTGCCCGGCACGTTATCGGTGTCCTGGCTGATCTGGTGGTAGTAGTCATTCTCGTAGCGGGCGACGCCGCCGATGTCCGTGCGGCACCAGAGGCGACGCTCGATCTGCCCCATGGTGGAGATGACCATTGGGTCGTCGGCATCAAACATCCCGAACTGGAACACGCCGTAGAGGCTGCTGTCAATGTTCAGGTCCGCGTCAATCTCCCCCGTGGCGCGGTTGACGGTGATGCGGCGGACGAAGCGCTGATGTTCTTCGCTCCAGAGATGCTTGATGGCGGCATCTTTGATCTCCGCCATGGCTTGCCGGAATTTCTCGCCCCGCCCCTCGTCCCCGAATGTCTCCGCGAATTTGGCGGCGGCGCGCAGCCCGGCCCAGACGGCGGCGACGGTGAACGTGTGGATGCCGTGCCGTTCCTCCCAGAGATCGTAGGAGGCGTCCGGCAGGCCGGTGTGCTTCTCGCGGTATCCCACCATGAACTCGCCCGCCCGGCGAATCAGAGGCGAGTACAGGGGGCGGATAAATTCCACGTCCTTGTACCGGAGGTAGTGTTCCCACAAGGCCCAGATCACCAGCGCCGTCTCGTCCTCTTGGATGGGCAGTTGGGCGTGTCCCTCGCCGTCGGCCCAGGGGTGCCAGGACGAGCCGAGTGACTTGTCCGGGTTGTACTTGTGCAACAGGCAGCCTTCCGGCAGCAGCACGTCGCGGCAGAACTGGTAAAACTTGCGCGTGACCTCCGGTTGCCCGGCCAGGTCAAGGGCGTAAGCGACCAGCGCGCCGTCGCGCGGCCACATATAGGAATAGGTGTCGTTGTTGTAGTCCAGGTAGTCGCTGTCGTTGGCCGCGAGAATCGCGCCCCGATTATCAATCTGCGTCCGCAGAATCAGCAGAGACTGCTTGTAGAGAGAAATCACGGGAGCGGGCAGGTCGCCATACGGGATGTCGTCCTTGTTGACCCACTGGTTCCAGTAGACCCGGACACGGTGCAGGAAGAACTCCGGCCCGCGCTCACGCACCAGGCTGTCTACCAGCTTGACCGCCGTGTAGTCTTCCCCCGCCGCCAGCCAGTAGTAGACCACGGCCCGGCGGTCCAGGGTGACGTGCGCGCCGATGGTGCTGTCTACGGCCCCCTGCGCGATAGCGTTCATGCCCAGGACGCCGTCCTCCGCGTCGCGCCACGTCCCCTCCGCGCCGTGCGCCCGTGAGACGCCGATGGCGTAGTGGTGGACCCCGTAATCCGGCTCCTCCTCGCCCACGCACACGTTGGTCAGCATCCAGCACTTGCCCTTGTAGTGGATCACGGCCTTCAGATTCGGCGCGTAATAGGCCGTATTTCCCTCCGAGGAGGCCCAGAGGTTGAAGTCGTGGTGCCAGAACAGGCGCACGTCCCGCGTCATCGGCAGCAGGTTCTCGATCTCCACCTTGCGGACGTACAGGTCGCGGTCGAAGTCCACGCAGTCCCGGCAGACGAGTTGCAGGCCCAGCCCCCAGTGCGTACAGGTGACTTCCGTGACGAGCGTTTCGTTCTCGTAGCGCAGCGTCTTCTGCCAGGCCGGCTCGTGAATCCAGGACATCTGCCCGTCCACCCAGACGCCGAAGCGGCACGCCTGGCCGCGAGTCTGATTCTCCAAGCCGATGTAAGGGAAATGCACGTCGCGCAGTGTGTAGCGCGAGTCAAACGTAATCAGGAGGTTGCCATTGGCGATGGGAATGTCTCTGGGCATGGTGCTGAAGATCGCCTTTCCGGTCTCGGGATTATACCCTATTCCGGCGGTCGGATGAGATGTACGCCCGTCAGCCGCACCGCCGCCGCGTCCAGCACGGCCCCGCCCGCTGTGTGGTGCAGCGTCCCGGACACGGCCACGATGTCCCCGGCGACCGTGGGCGGTGAGAGACCCGGCGCGTGGACGCGCAGCGGGGAGCGATCATCGGGACCCTGCACATAGAAGTCGTCCCCCAGGCGGTCAGAGCCGTTGCAGACGGGGACGGACTGTAGCAGCACCCGCGCCACCTCCGGCAGCCTCCCGATGCCGTCAACGGCATCGGCAAGGTGACGGTAGCCCGGCACGGGCGGGATGAACAGCAGCGGCTCACGGGCAGGCCCGGCGCTGACGCCCATGCCGACCAAGAAGTGGCTGAACACGGCTGTCCCCGCCGAGGACGGGCGAAAGACAAGCCGATAGTCGCCCGGCGGGAGGCCGACGAAGGCAAAGAACCCGTTGCCGTCGCTCACGGTCCGGTAGGCCCGCCCTTCTGCGCTTGCCACAACGCTCATCCCGTCCACAGGCTGTAATTCAGGGCCTTGCAGCAGTGTCCCCATCACAGAACCCAACTTCGGGCTGTCCAGCCAGGGCATCGGCGGCACCAGCGCATCCGTGGGAAAGACTTCGTCCAGGCTGTCATAGAACACCGGGTCTCCCTGCTGATCCTGCCCCCTCCCCGCATCCGTCTCCGCGTAGGAAAACAAATTCACCCCGGCCGTAGCCCTCCCCTGCCCCGCAGGGAGGCGCGTGGAGGCGATCTGCGCCAGCGTGTCGGGGATGCCGTTGAGCCAGCACCCGACACCCAGCGTCGAGAGCCGCCCGTACTGCCTGTCTTTGATGAACTCGGACCAGTGCTGCCAGTAGGTCGGATGGCGGCTCTGGTCGAAGTAGGTCATCGGGCAGTTCAGGTCCAGCAGGCCGTCCTGGAGCCAGCCGCGCCAGTCCGCGAAGACCTGCGTGTACGCGGCACTCCGCGCCCTGTAGTCGTCATCGTCGCGCGGGCCGTCCCCCCAGCAGATGGTCGCGGCGCTGACGATCAGGTGCGGCTTGAGGGCGTGCGCCATGACCGAGATACGGCGGACCAAGGCCGTCACCTGGTCGCGCCGCCACTGCATCCAGCGCGGGTCATCCCAGGTGGGCTGACCGGTTGCGCCATAGCGGGCATTGTAGCGGGTCACGGAGACGGCGTTGTAGCCCCAGTGTCCCAGGTCGGCCCCGTCTCCCCCGTACCGGATAATGTCGAGCTGCAGCCCATCCACGTCATAGTGCCGCACGATGTCCAGGAATACGCGGCAGGTCCAGTCGGCAGCTTCGGGATTCCCAGGATCAATTTTTGTGGCGCTCCCACCCTCCGTCACGCCCGCGTCGGAGAGGGAGAGCCAGTCCGGGTGCCGGCGGGCGAGCGTGTCCGTGCCGACGGCGCAGGCGGTCAGCCAGGCGTGGACCTGAATATACGGGCGACCCGGCGCGTGGGCCTGTCGGCAGAGATAGGCCAGGGCGTCGAAGCGCTGCGGGTCGTCCGTTGCCCACGGCTCATAGTGGGAGGCGTAGTAGGCGTCGCCGCGCTTGCGCACCTCCACGAAGACGGCATTCATGTGCGCCGCCCTCACACGCGCCAGGAGCGTGTCGCACTCAGCGGGCGTGTGGAAGCCGTCGTGGAAGGCGTCCACCCAGAACGCGCGCAGTTCGGGGCGGGGCGGAGTCTGGGATCGGACAGCAGGCGAGCCGCCGATGGCGATCCAGAGTAGACACACGCCGAAGAGTGACAGCCTGCGGGTCAGGCGTTCGCGTCGGCCAGGTGACGATACCACAGCTCAGACATCTCCTCATAAGCGCCGCTTTGCAGGCCCCGGATGGCGTCCGGGAGATTAAGATTTTGGTAGTCCTTCTGCTGCGGCTTGGGGCCGTGGAAGTGCAGAAGGGCGGCGCGCTCGATGTCACCCCAGTAGGGCTTCCAGTTCAGTGACAGGGGCAGTCGGTCCCACTGGTACGGGATGACGCGGTTCAGGCGATAGCCCAAACGCCTGACCCATCGGTCGTTCACGTGAAGGCGCATCAGTCCCCGCTCAAGAGGGAAGTAGTAGCGCTGGTACGCCGTCTGATCGAAGCCGAGCGGCGGAGTGGAGAGTTCAGCCAGGAACGTCTCGATGAACTCCGTCAGCCCGGCGTCCGTCCGGGCCAGGGCCGGGACATTCATCAGCATCACGCCGACGTTCATCGCGTAGTAGTTGTTCCGGTCCGCTTCAGGAGCCACCGCGAAATAGCGCGGGCGGACCGACTGTAAATCAGGCAGCACGTCGCGCAGGAACATGATGTCACAGTCCGTGTAGAGCATATATTCGTCGGTGAAGCCGCGCTCGGCGGCGATCTTTGGAATCTCCACGCGCAGGAACGTGCCGGCCCCGAAGGTCAGGATGCGCGCCTCGTTCCTGGCCTCGGCGAGCGCCTTCAGGCCGCCATAAAACCGGCTCCGACAGGGAATGATGGTCACGCCGCGACCCTGAAGCCAGTCCGTCAGCGCGCAGTCCTGTCCGTCGTAAAGGCAGTACGGGACGAGCGACGTGTAACGGAGGGCCGTGTGGACGGCCACCTTGATCATGTCGGCGTAATCACCGTAAGTGCCGCTTTGCTCGTTCAGGGCGAAGAACCATTTCATGCGGGGGAAGCTCCTTGTCTCGGCGCGGGTGTGCTGACGGCGTATTGGGAGTTCATGAAGGCCAGCCCGGCCTCGTCGTAGGCGGCCTTGATGCGCGCCCGCAGCTCGCGGGCCACCGCCCACTGGTCGCCGGGCGGCGTCCGCAACAGCAGGCGCAGCGTGATGTTGCCGTCGTTGAACGAGTCCACGCCGAGCATTTCGGGGTCAGCCAGCGTCTGCTCCGGGCGTTCCTCACGGAATTTCACCGCCGTCGCCTCCAGAAGCGCCATCGCCTTCGGCAAATCGTCATAATAAGAGACGCCGACCTTGAAATCCACCTGCGCCCAGCGGGCCGTCAAGTTGGCGACCTCGGCGATGTTGCGATTCGGGATCGTGATGAGCCGTCCCGCCAGGTCCCGAATCTGCGTGATGCGCAGAGTCACCCGCTCCACCCGGCCCTCGTAGGGGCTGATGGAGACCGTGTCCCCTACCCCGAACCGATCATCGGCCAGGATGTTGATGCCCGCGACCAGGTCCTTGAGCGAGTCCTGGAAGGCCAGGCTGACGGCGAGGCCGAACAGGCCCGCCGAGGTCAGCAGGGCCGGAAGATTCACCCCCGCCCAGGTGAGGGCGACCAGCAGGGCGATCACCCAGATCACGGTCACGCCGGTGACGCGCGCCACGTCGCCCAGAGTCGCCCGGCGGCTAAAGACCCGCTCCGTGCGATCCTCGGCGGACAGGTGTTCCGGCAGCGGGGGGAACAGGCGCCGCAGCGCCGCCCCCCAGAGCCGGACCAGGACCGCCGCCACGAGCGCGACAGTCAGGAACAGGGTCAGAGGCCGCAGCGCCCCCGCCCAGAGGGCGTCGTTGAGCGGCCGTGTCAGGGGGAATAAGTCGAGTACCCGCCGCACGATCAGAATCCAGATCAAAAGCTGGATGGGCCAGCCGGGCTTGCCGAGCCACCGCCGCGCGACGATCCAGATCAGCAGGTGGACGAGCGCCCCGAGCGCGAGCAGCTGGAGCGCTTGACGCGCCGCCCAGCGCAGATACGCAGGCTGACGCTCGCGCAGCGTCTGCGCGAACTCGCCCCGAATCGCGTCCGCCCAGGTAGAGGCGAGTTGGGCAGTGGTCACTCCGGCGGCGGCGGAGTCGGCCTGCGTGACCGTCAGCAGGGACTGCCCGTCCAGCCGCACAACGACATCCGGGCCGCCCGCGTCCACCGTCACGTCTGGAGCCCGCACATCCCCGTTCTTCGGCAGCGCGCGCAGGGCATCCGCCAGGCGCAGGCTCGCCAGGTCGGCCCGATCATCCGCGTCGCGGCTGCCGGAACTGTAGACCTGGAACAACGTCCGTCCATCAAAGACAACCGCCGCGTGGTTCAACGGCGCCGGGGGAGGAGCCGCCGGCGCAGGCGGCGGGGCCTGGGCCAACTTGGAGAGCGGCCCCAGCAGTGTGGTCAGCGACTGCGCCCCGACAGGCCGGGACAGTAGGGCCGGGCCTATAAGAACCAGGATCAGCCACAGAAGGCATCTGTACCCCGTGCCTTGACAGCATCTGCCGCGCGGACCATAATGCTGTATCTCCGGGGTAGACAGACATGAACCTCTTGATGAAGTGGATGAGACAATGTGCGGCGATCCGCTGCGAGTTCCAGGCCCGCCGCGCCTTCTCACTGGGCCGGACCACCGAAGCGGCGGCACACGCGCGGGCCTTCCAGAGCCTGGAGCCGGAGAGTCCCACCGCGAACTATCTGCTGGCCCAGGTCCTCGTGGACGCCGGGCGGCACGAGGAGGCGCTCCCGCATCTTCTGAGCGTGACGGGACACTGGCCCGACGATGCAGCCGCTTGGTACGCCATCGGCGTCTGCCGTGACTACCTGGACGACCCAGGGCAGGCCGTCGCCGCCTACCGCCGGACACTCATACTCGCGCCGCACTGGGTCATCGTCCTGAAGCACCTGGGACGCTGCGCCTGGCGGGTCGGCGAAGACCGCCTGGCCTCACGCGCGCTGGCTCGCTACTGCGTGGAAGTCCCCGACGACAAAGAGGCCCATGACCTCCTCGGCTACTTGTCCTACGCGCAGGGACGCCTCCGTGACGCCTCCAGCCACTACGCGGAGGCCGCCCGCCTGTCGCCCGGCGACCCCAAGCTCGACCGCAACGCCCGCCTCCTGTACCGCCGCAGCGCAACCTCCTGAGCAAGATGCCTACAGGCCAGCGATCACCTGTGTGCCGCTGTAGGTGCGCAGGTGATAGTGTCCCTGTTTCAGACGGGCCATGTTGAGTTCCCCCTTGGCGATCGCGTTGACGGTGTAGGTGTTTGGGTCGCCGTCGCTCACGTAACGTTCAGCCCTGTGCGTCTGCAGGAACTTGAGCCAGTAGGCGAGCGCGAACGTCTCACTGCCGGGGATGATGCGCGGCAGGCGGTACGGGTCGAACCGCTTGGACATCGGCGAGGGCGCGGGGTTCGCGCCCGCCAGCATCGCGCAGATGTTATGGTAGCTCACCCCGCCGCTCTGCCCGCTGATGACCAGTTTCCTGTTCGCGGGGTAGACGCCGTAGGGCAGCGCCAGCGTGTCCACGTTATAGCCGGGCAGGTAGCGGTGGATGCCGGCGACGGCCCCGGCGAACTCGGCCTGCACCCGCGCGGGCGGGAAGTGACGCATCCCCATCGAGTGATGCACCGTGTGATTGCCGATCTCGAAGCCGTCTTTGACCAGGTACTCCATCTTCCCCTGCGCGTACTGCTTCTGATAGAAGGGCGGCGGCATCCGGGGGTCGTAGTCGGTCAGCACGAAGAACGTGCCCTTGAGCGCCCAGTCCGGGTGCTGGGTGTGCATCGCCTCCAGGATGCCCACGGCGCAGTCCGGGTCGATCTTCCCATCTTGTGTGTAATTGAACTGACCGCGCAGGGCGTCGTCGAACGTCAGCACGAACGGCGTCATGCCCGCCGCCACGTCAATCCGGCCCTGTGCCAAGTCACTCAGGCTGATGGGCCGGTAGTCATGCGCGTACAACCAGTCCATATCCTGCCGGAACTTGCGCGCGGGATACTGGTAGCCCGTCACCTTGTCCGTCTTGACCAGGTCATGATATTCCAGGATCGGGATGTTCCCCGCCTCATTCGGCTGGACCGTCTTCAGGTCCACGGGAAGGATCGGCGTGACCTGAGCGACCGGGGCGCGTTTCGGAGGCGGGGCCTGCGTCTGCACATCATGATGGAGGTGCAACAGGTGACAGCCGCCCAGCGCGGCGGCGGCCAGCAAGGCAGCGAACGCCGCCGGAATTGGAGCAAAGTGACTTCGGTGAGGCATATGTCGGTAGATATCCAGGGAAGATGACGCCATTATACCATAACTCGCGCTGGACGTGCCGGAGGAGACAGGCGGCAAATTACCATCCAAAAATATTTTCCCGTTTATGTGGTAAATTATGTATTGTGTGGTATAACAAGATCAGAAGGATTTTTGAAAGGAACTTGAGAGTTGACATCCAACACCCTCCTCTGGGAGCTCGGCGCGTTCGTGGTCTATATGCTGTACGGCAGCTACTTTGAGTGGTTCTTCCACCGCTACCTGTTCCACTCGCCGAAGTACTGGTACCGGACGTTCCGCGAACACACGCTGGTCCACCACCAGATCTACAAGGGCGACGACACCTACAGCGTCGCCGAGGACGAACATCCGGAAAAGGTGGCTATGGACTGGTGGGCGCTGCTGGCGATGGAAGCCTTCCACCTGCCGTTCTTCTGGCTCATCCAGCGCGTCACGCACATTCCGAGCCTCTGGGGCGGTGTCGCCGCCATCGCCGTCTACTACAGCCTGTATGAGTCGCTGCACTGGGTCATGCACGTCCCCAGCGCCGTCAAGTACCTGTGGCGGTTCCGCTGGTTCCGGTTCCTGGACACCCACCACCGGGTCCACCACAAATATATGCTGTCCAACCTGAACGTGATCATCCCGCTCGCCGACTTCACGCTCGGGACGCTCCGCGACGCGCAGGGCGTGAAGGTGCGCCCCTTCGCCCGGCGTCAGGCCACGGCACAGCCGGTGGCGACGGCAGCCCCGACGGTCAAGCCGGCCCGAGTCAAGGAACCCGCCACGGCGGCGAAGTGACTCCGGAGTTGCCTCCAAAGGACGGGAGATGCGGGAAGCCTATTCCCATTTGAAGGGCCTGCTGGAACGGCAGGGGCTGACGACGGCGGACCTAGTGCGGCGCGTCTCCGAGCAGGGGGACCGCATCAACGCCAAAAGCCTCTACCGTCTGGCCGACCCGGAAGAGCCGCTGGAGAAAGTGGATATGCGCGTGATCGCCGCCGTCTGTCAGGCACTCGATGTCGGCATCGGTGACCTGCTGACCTTCGACGAGCCGGACATCATCGAGCGGTTCCCGACGGAGAAGCAGGCGCGGATGGACGCCCTGATGGCCCGTGTCCACGGCTCCGGCCCGGCCCTGTCCGGGGCCGACCGTGCGGAACTCCAGTCGCTGGTCGAGGAGGCGGAGACGGTGGCGCGCGGCAACGCCCGTCGGCTCGCCAACCGCCGCCGTCGGCTGATCCGTGGCGCGAAGACTTTACCTCCCGCCGCGCAGTAAGCCGTCTCAGTCCGCGAAAAAGCCGTGCCTGTCGACCAAGGTCGACACGGGACGGCTTTTCTTTTGCGCGGGGCCGTCTGTTCGGAAAGCCCCTGGTGCAGCCGGAGATTGTCCGGTGTTGACAGCATCATAACACAGGATGGGCCGTCTGTCAAGCCTTTTTTTAGGCGTGGGGGTCCATGTGGAACTGCGAGGGGCCTTCGGGCACCGCGGGGTGCGCCCCCTCGCCGACTTTGGAGGTCTCGCCCTCCGGCGCGATGACGTTGACGTCGGCGGCGTGTGCGCGCAGGAAGGCGAGGGGCGTGGGCTTCGCCAGACGGGGGAACACGCGGAACAGGATCACCTGGATGCTGGCCGCGATGGGCACGGACAGCAGCATCCCCCAGACGTGGAACAGCTCGCCGCCGAGGATCAGGGCGAAGATCGCCAGCACCGGGTGCAGGCCGACGCCGCCGCCGACCACGCGCGGGGTGATGATGTTGTCGAAGACCTGGTTGATGACCAGCAGCAGCAGGATCGCCTCCACGCCAAACCCGATGCCGCCGGCGGTGAACGCCACCACGAACGTGATCAGCGCCGTCGTGAGGGAGCCGAGGTAGGGAACGGCGTACAACACGCCCGCCAACGTGCCGACCAGCAGGGCGTAGTTCGCCAGTGCGCCATGCTTGTGCGTGAATGAGAGCGCGTAGAGCATCACGATGGTGCAGATTCCGTACAGGGTGCAGACGATCAGCAGGCCGCGCAGGTAGTCATAGAAGACGCCGCCGATGTCCCGGCCCATCTGCCCCATCGGCCCGCGCGCTCGCTCCGGGACCAGGTAGAACAGGCGCGCGCGCAGCCTGTCAATGTCTTTCAGCAGGAAGAAGGCGACGATCAGGGTGATCACGGTGCTGATGATGGTGGTGGCCGTCCCGGTCAGGAACCCCTGGATGCCGCCCGTGGACTTGTTCAGGTAGTCCAACACCCGCGGCGTCAGCTGGTCGGAAAGCTTGGCGTAGTTCGCCGGCATCTTCACCCCGGCGATCTTCGGGTTCGCTTGCAGCCAGCTGGTCACATGGTCGGTCAAACCCGTGACGGCGGCTCCAGCGCCATTACGGAGTTGACCGACTTCGGCGATCAGTGCGGGGACGACCACTGAGAAGAAGCCCACCAGCAGCAGGATGAAGATGCCGAAGACGATTCCGACCGCACCCAGACGCGGCACGCCGCGCCGCTCCAGGCGATCCGCCAGAGGGTCCATCAGCAGGGCCAGGATGAGGCCGACGACGAACGGGGCGGCGACGGCCACCACCGCCAGGGAGAACTGCCAGACGAGCAGGGCGAGCAGGCCCAGGACGACGACGCCGAGCGCGGCGAAGAAGCCGGACCGGAACCACTCACGAGAAGTCGCGTGTCGGGGTGAGAACATTATCCCTGTTGTACCCGAAAGCGGCCCCCGTCAGCCTGCCGGCGAACCGCTACAAAAGCCCCCTGCCCTGCCAGAACGCGCGCAGCTCGACGGCGCGCAGCCGGTTGGGGATTTCCGGCGTGTCAATCGTGCCCGCGTCGGCGGTCCGCGCGTTCTCGGCCTGGTACTGGGCCGCGTAGGCGAAACGGTGACGGTCGGTCTCGTTCTTCAGCGAGCGGTGGTAGGTGTTGCGGTCGAAGATGCAGACGTCGCCCGCCTTCATGGGCGGGAGCGGGACGCCGTTCTCCGGCTCGACGAGCGCCTCGCGGTGACCACCGGTGTTGGCCTGCTCCGTCTCCTTGGAGGGCTGTGTGCCGAGGCGGTGGGAGCGGGGCGCGACCCAAAGCATCGCCTGGTCGGAGGCGATGTCGCTGACGGCGATGAATGTGTTCAGCGCCCCGCCAAGCACTTGGCTATATTGATTGTCCTGGTGCCAGGGCAGGCCCGTGCCACCGTGGGCCGCGACGATGGCGAGCATCCCGTAAAGCACACGCGGCTCGTTGGCAAAGAGACTCCGCACGGCGTCAACGACCTGCGGCTCGACAAGCAGGCGGTGAATGGCGGCGCTCTTCTCCGGCTGCCGGTGGTCGTAACTCTCGGCCTTCCACCCGCCGCCCACGCCGTTCTGTTCTGGCGCGGCGCTCAGGACGGCCTGTATCTCGTCCGGCGGGACGAGGCCGGGGACGACAACGTAGCCTTCGCGGTAAAAATGCCGTATCTGTTCTTCGGTCAGGGCCATGGGGAACCTCGCTGTGTTGTGATGTCCCCATTATGACCGTCCCAAAACCCGGCGGCTATGGTGGCAGGTAACTTTGTCTTGTCGCCCTTGCACTTTCCCGGAAGCGCCCCGGCGGGACACCGTAGCGGGCGCGGAAGGCGCGGCTGAAGGCGGCGGCGTCGCCAAGCCCACACGCGGCGGCGATAGCCTCCTGCGGGTCGTCGGTCGCCTCAAGGAGCTGCTGGGCGCGCGCGAGGCGCAGGTCGCGGACCATCTGCAAGGGGGCGACGCCGTAGCACTTGCGAAACACACGGTCGAAGTAGCCGGGGTGGAGGAACACGTGGGCGGCGAGGTCGTCGCGGGTCAGCTTGTGGTCCAGGTGCTGACTCATGTAGGCGATCACGTCCAGAAACCGGTCCTGCGCGGCCCGCGCTGACGGGGGGCGTGGCGGAAGCCCGGCCCGGCTCCAGTCTCGGACAACCATGCCGACCAGCTCGACTGTCAGGGCAAACGCACGCAGGTCGAGGTCCGGCCCTGATGGCTGCCGTCGGCTTTCGTGCAGGCGCGCGAAAATCTGTGAGAAAGCCTCCGCATCTTGGAGGCGGATGACCAGGGAGACCGGGTGCAGGGCCAGCACGTCCAGGCCGGGCGGCTCCGAGAGGTCGAACATCAGGTACTCGTGCGCGCCGGGTCCCGCCGCGATCTCGGAGAAAGGGATGTGGGGCGGGTGGATCATCACGTCCCCGTCGTCGGCCCAACCCTTCTCGCCGCGTGTCTCTGTCCGCACACGCCCCCGCCGGACGTGGCTGATGATCCAGTGCGGGCTGCACAAGTCCCGGATGTCCAGCGTCGCGTACTCCCCGACCGCCACTTCATAAAGGGCGAGATCAAGCTGAAGACGGAGGGGCGGGTGCATGGGCGGATCTCCGGCGGCTAGCCCGGCTCGTCGCCGGGGATTCCGTCCTTGAGGTAGTCTTTGAATCGGTCGCGGAGCATATCCGCCTCCTCCGTGACGTTCAGTAGCGCGAGGCGCGTCTCGGAGACCAGGAACAGGCAGCCGACGACCAGGCTGCCGACGCCGATCACACCCGTGACGAGTGCCAGGCCCAGGGTGATGCGGAAGACGATGTGGTGTTCGGACGTGGCGACGACGGCACCGATCAGCGACACCAGAGCGGCGGCGGCGAAGTTGCCCAGGGCGAGATAAAACGCCCGCAATGCCTGGAGGAGACTCTGCGCGCGGACCTCCGTGCGGTACAACTGGCGGACGCGCAGAGGCGTCCGCGGGTGACGTTCCGCGTCGTCGGCCTCCAGGTACGCCGACAGGGCGCGGGCCCGGTCAATGGCGCGGGCAAACCGATTGCTCGTCCCCAGCGCCAGCACAGACGAAGCGTTAGTCAGCACCGCAGGCCCGGCAATCAAGGTCAGGACGGTAAAGGGGTTGGCGGCGAGCGGACTCATCGTTCCCCGAGCGTCTCCCACACCTCGACCTTCGACTGGACGCGGTGGATGACGGTGTCGGTGAATTCCGTCGTGGTCGCGCCGCCGCCGAGGTCGGACGTGCGGACGCCGTCGTGGATGGCCTCGAACGCCGACTCATAGATGGCGCGGGAGGCGCGGGAGGCGGCGGGCGTGTGCAGGAACGACAGCAAAGACGCGCCCGCCAGGATCATGGCGAGCGGGTTGGCGATGTTCTTGCCTTGCAGCGACGGGGCCGTCCCGTGCGGGGCCTCGGTCATCACGACCTTGGGCGCGAAGTCGGCGTCGAAAGACAACAGGATGGATTCCGACCCGGCGATGGACCCGTAGAAGGCCAGCACCAGGTCGCTCAGGCAGTCGCCGTCCCGGTTCAGCGCCGGGATGACCAGCGGCTCGGCGGCGCGGCTCAGGATGAGCGCATAGGTCGCGTCAATCAACTGCGGCTCGTAGCGCACGTCCGAGTAGCGCTTTGCGGCGGCGTCCATCTCCTCCTTGAGCATCCCCTCATAGATGGGCGACACGGTGTACTTGGGGCCGCCGAAGACCTTAGCCCCCATTTTGCGCGCCTGGCGGAACGCGAACTCGGAGACCATGCGGCAGGTGGCGCGGCTGATGTGTTCGGTCCGGTAGGCGATCTCATCGCCGTTATCCGTCTCGCGCCACTCTTTGGCCGTGTAGGCGTCGTCAACGGCCATGCGCACGACGGCGATGGGCGCGGCGACGCCGCCGACGGGCAGGACGCCCGGTAGCCGCCGCCCGGTGCGGACGATCACTGTACCGTCAATCTCTTGACGGAGGATGGCATTGGGCGAGCCGACGTCGCCCTTCGTCTCCGGCGTGATCGTGGCCGCCTTCAGCCCCAGCCCCGTCTCGCGCATGGCCGTCGCGGCCTCATGCACGACCTGGTTCTTGGTCTCCCGCCGGTTTTCCAGCGACAGATCGTAGTGGGCAAAGTCCAAGTCCACTTTGGTTACGGACGGCTGGAGGACGCGCAGCCCCTCCAGCAGAAGTTCCTGCCCCGTCTGATCGCCGTCCATGACGACGATGGTATGTTGAGCCATGTGTGATGTTCCTCAATCTGTTGGCCCTAGTATAGCCCAAATTGCCGGCGATAATCGTCCCATATCTGCGGCTCATGGTCAAGCGCATAGGCTTCCGCATAAGGCTCACCGCGTCCTGTATGTTTTTGTTTCTTGGTCGTAATGCGATCGTGGTGATGGCCTAGTTCATGGAGCAGGATGTGAAGCAGTTGATAGGCGCGGACAGTAGCCACTTCAAACCGACATATGGCATACCCATCATCAGAGTATTCAATGGGAACGCCGAGGCGCTGGAAGATCGGCTCGTGACGCTGAAAGAAAGCCGTGTCACGCTTGTAATCGCGCCACACGTCTTCACCCCACGCACAAATATGGACAACACCATAGATATGGTAGCCATCCAGACCATCTTCCCCAGCCGCGAGTACAATCGCGTTCAGGCCGAGCGAGAGTTCCGGCCAGTCCGGCAGAATGGCGATGAAGTCTCGGATGTCTTTGCGGGTCAGGACGTGCCGGTAGCCTTTGCCGGGGCGCTTGCGGTCAATGACGAGTTCGCGCGTGTCATGGCTGTAGTAGTTCGGGGTCAAAGCCCAGTCGTTTTTCTTCTGGACTTTGCCCCCAATGACCTCCGGGGCTGATTTACGGCTGCCTGTTCTCATCCCGTGTCACCACTCAAAATCCATCGCCTGCAAGAAAGCCTTTGCCAAGACCATATGCCCGGCGAGGCTGGGGTGGACCCGGTCCCACGCCAGCGTTGCTGAATAAATATCGGAAAGCACGGCGTCAAAGGCGGCCTGCGTGTCCACAAAGAGCGTCTGGTGCTTGGCGGCGATCTCTTTGACTGCCGCGCCGTATTGGTCCATGCGCGCCCGCATCGCGTCGGTGCGGATCGGCTCCAGATAGAACGGGGTCATCAGGACCAGGCCGCCGGAAAGGGTCGGCGCGGTCCGGGCCACCAGCTCATTCAGCGTTCGCGCGTATTCTTCCAAGGGCACGGCCTGTTCGGGCCGCGTCGGGCTGTCGAACTGACGCCACACATCGTTCGTGCCGATCATGATGGACAGCCAATCCGGCCTCAAATCCAGCACGTCGCGCTGCCACCGGGCTGCCAGGTCGCGGACTGTATGTCCCCCGCTGCCCATGTTGACGACGCGCAGGCCGCGTTCGGGATAGCGGGCCAGGAGCAGGGCGTCCACGAGCGAGACGTAGCCGCTGCCGAGCGCGCCGCCCAGACCCTCCCCGACCGGTTGCTGACGCCCGGCGTCGGTGATCGAGTCGCCGATCATAACAAGCTTGGCGTTTATCGTGAGCTTCATGTGACCCTTCCCGAAACCTTCAGCGCAGTCCGGCCGCGCGCAGCAGCCGCATGGTGTTCTCCACGGAGCGGGCGACACCGGTGAAGGGGTCTTCCTCCGCCTCATACTCGATGTTCAGCCAGCCGTCAAAGCCCGCCGTTTTCAGCGACAGCAGGCAGTCCGGCAGGTCCACCACCCCCTCGCCGATGGCCTGTCCTGCGAACTTCACGCCGTCTATGCTGGTGTAGGACGCCCCTAAGTAGTCGTCGGCGACAGGCTTGAAGTCCTTGAAGTGGACCATCCCGGCGCGGGAGGCCAGCGCGGCGACGGCCTCATGGGACGCCTGGTGGACCAGCAGGAAGTTGCCTGTATCCGGGTTCGCCTTCAGCGCCGGGCTGCCGACGGCGTCCAAAATTTCACCGACCTGATGGCTGCGCCCGGCGAGCGAGCCGTGGTTCTCCAGGGCCAGCGTGACGCCCCGACTCCCGGCATAGTCGGCGGCCTCGCGCAGACCGGTGACGATCCAGCCGAAGACCGCCTCCAGGGTCAGGCCCGGCCTGACGTCACCGGCAAACACGCGCACCGTCCGTGCCCCGAAATGGACGGCGTTGTCCACGCCGTCCGTGATCTTTGCGACCTGGGCGGCGCGCTGGGCGGGGTCCTCATGCGCGAAGTTGTTGGTGACGGAGTAGACGCCGACCGGCAGCCCCGTCTGCTCCAAAGCAGCCTCGACGGAGGGCAGTTCCGCTACCCGGTCCTTCCAGAAGAAGTCCAGCAACTCCACGCCGTCCACGTCGAGGCGCTTGGCCTCGTGAACAAAGCCCGGTATGTCCAGGCCGCGCCGCGTGGCCGCGTAGTAGCTCCACATACTGATGCCGAGTTTCATTGATTAATTCCCAACCTCATCCTGTCAGTGCCGTCAATCGGGTGAAGAGGACCTCGATGGCAAGTTGAGCGTTCGCGTTGCGCTCGATGGCATGGCGCAGGGCAAGAATCAGCGCCAGCGCCTCCTCCAACTGCGTCGGCACATAACGTTCGGCGGCACCGGCGATCTCCACGAAACGGTCGGCGTTGAGCGGGTGGGCGCGCTTCTCGCCCAGCACACGCATCGCCAGCAGGTCCCGGTAGTAGGCCGCCAGCAGGTCCAGGGCGCGCAGCAGCGGCGCGCGCGCGGACTTCTCCTCGCCGTCCCCCGACGCGCCGCCCTCGGCCTCGTCCCCGGTCGCGCGCAGTTTCGGCGCGAGCCGCCGGAATTCCTCGCCGAGTTTGAAGCTCTTGATCGGCGACGCCGTCACCAGGTCGCGGGCGAAGTCCAGCAGCGCGTCCCGGCCTGCCAGCAGGGACGGCGAGCGGGCCAGGGAGACGGCGCGGCCCATCCGCCCCTCCGCATACAGCGACAGGAACCGGGCCTGCGCGCTTGCGACGCCGAACCGGTCAGACAGCGCCCGCTCGATGTCCGCCACCGGTAGGACGCCGAAACGGACCACCTGGCAGCGGCTCACGATGGTCGGCAGAACGGCGGCGGTGCTGGTGGCGGTCAGGAGAAAGGTCGCGTAGGAGGGCGGCTCTTCCAGCGTTTTCAGGAGGCTGTTGCCGGACGCCTCATTCAGCCCCTCGGCGTCCTTGATGACGAAGACGCGCTTGCTGCCCATGATCGGCTCGTAGGAAAGATCGCGCAGCATGGCGTCTTCAGGCCGGAAATCTTTGTGTTCACGCGGCCAGAGCTGGGCGATGCTGATGACCCGCCCCGCCCCCTGCGGCTCCACCTGCCGCACGTCGGGGAACATCCCGGCGTCTATCGCGCGGGCGCGGGGGTCATCTTCGGAGGCCGCGCCGCACAGCGCCTTGGCGAACTGACGCGCCGTGGCCGTCTTGCCGACTCCGTCGGGGCCGATGAACAGGTAGGAACCGGCGAGCTGCCCCCCGTCCAGCGCGTTCTGCAGGACGCCGACGGCGTAGGGCTGGCCGAGGATGGACTCAAAGAGAGGGCTGGGCATGACTCCTGACAGTGTACCCGACGCGCGCTAAAACCGCTGGAAGTCTTCCACGGCGACGACGAACGCGACGGCTCCGCCGGTCTCCACCTTGATCGGGTGCGGGGGCTGGACACCGAGGCTCGTGCCGGAGCCGGAGGCGAGCTGGCCGGGGACATTGACGTAGCGCTCGCTCGCCCCGCAAGCCGCCTTGATGATGTCCAGCGCCCGGCCCACGTCGGCGTCCTCGACGCCGACCATGACCGTCACGTTGCCCTGGCGCAGAAAGCCGCCAGTGCTGCCGAGCTTGGTGAAGGCGAAGCCGTTCTCCGTAAGCGCATCGGCGAGGTGATGCCGGTCACGGTCGTGGGCGATGGCGATGATGAGCTTCATAGGCGCGTGGCAGCCGCCGTCGGGCCGACGCGCGCCCAGATCGCCGCCTCCACCGCTTCCTCGGAGTGCGCGGCGTTCACCACCAGGAACCGCGAGGGAGCGCGGGCGGCCAGCGCGAGGAAACCCGCACGCACACGGCGGTGGAAGGGCAGCGTCTCCGCCTCCATGCGCGTCCGCTCCGGCTGGCGCAGCAGGCCGATGGCCGGGTCAATGTCCAGCAGGACCGTCAGGTCGGGGGTGAGGCCGTCCGTCGCGTAGGCATTCAGGTGTTCGATCTCGGCCAGGGCGAGGCCGCGCCCGTACCCCTGGTAGGCCAGGCTGGAGTCGGTGTAACGGTCGCAGACGACCATGCCGCCGGTAGTCAGGTGCGGGCGGATGATTCGGGCGACGTGCTGGGCGCGGTCCGCGACCATCAGGAGCAACTCCGCGCGCGGGTCCACCAGCACACCCTGGGGCGGATGCAGGACGAGTCGGCGCAGCTCCTCGCCCAGGGGCCCCGCGCCCGGCTCTCGCGTGGTCAGGACCTCCGCCGCCCCCGCCGCCCGCAGCCGCGAGGCGAGCCGGGCGATCTGGGTGGTCTTCCCCGCTCCCTCGCCTCCCTCGAATGTCACGAACATGGTCTCCCCATTCCCCCACTGCATCTCCCGCAGGGGCTACGGGCGGCTGATTCGCACACGGCGGTTCGGCTCGCTGCCGATGCTCTCCGAGACCAGGCTGTGCGTCTCGGCGATCTGATGCTGGAGGCGTCGCAGGAACGAGTTCTGGGGCGACAGTTCCAAGGAGTTGAGGCCCGCGTTCTCCTCGGACAGCAGCTCCTCGATGGCGTCCTCGGCCTGCTGTACGGCCTGGTCCTCCTCGGAAGGCTCGCCCTGCGGCATCTTGAAGATCTCGCGCAGCACCGTCTCGATCTGGACGTAGGTATTGCTCTTGATCACGTAGGTCGGGATGTTGCGGTTGATCCCCTCTTGAAGTTTCGCCGGCTCCTTGCGGTAGTTGGCCTTCAAGGCAATCACGGCGTCGGCGTCCTTGACGTTGTTGACGATCAGCGCCTGGACACGCAGGGTCCGCATGGCGCGCTCCAGCCGGCTCCGGCTGACGCCGTAGGGGAACAGGCGCACGATGGTCGGCAGGGGCCGGGCGGGCGGCTCGGGTGCCGTCACCGTATGCCCATTGACGCCGTTGCCGTAGGCCGGACGCGGTTCGCGCTCCTCCCGCTCCCGGCCGTAGCCCCGACTCTCCCGCTCCGGGCGCTCCTCCCGATCTTCAAAGAGCGAGGGAGTCCGATCACGGGTCGGCGGGCGGGCGGCCTCCAGGTCGGACTTCTGCACGACCTCCACCTGCCCGGCGGCGTTGCGCACGCGAATCTCCGGGCGGGGCTGACCGCCGCGCAGCATCCGGTCCACCGTCTTGAGAATGTCGTGGTGGATGGCGAGCTTGTCCACCTCCATGATCTCGATGATCACGTCAAACGTCGGGGGTGCCTTGCGCTCCAGCACCGTTTTCTGTGTGCCGCGCCGCTTGGCCTCGTCGTCGGACAGGGTGACGGCCTGGATGCCTCCGACGAGATCAGAGAGCGTCGGGTTCATCAGCAGGTTTTCCAGCGAGTTGCCGTGGGCCGTGCCGACGAGCTGGACGCCGCGCTCGGCGATGGTGCGGGCGGCGAACGCCTCCTGCTCCACGCCGATCTCGTCAATGACCACGACCTCCGGCATGTGGTTCTCCACGGCCTCGATCATGACGGCGTGCTGGTCTTCGGGCGAGGCGACCTGCATGCGGCGGGCGTGGCCGATGGCCGGGTGCGGGATGTCCCCGTCGCCAGCGATCTCGTTGGACGTGTCCACGATGATGACGCGCTTCCTGAACTCGTCGGACAGCACGCGGGCCACCTCGCGCAGCTTGGTGGTCTTGCCGCGGCCGGGGCGTCCGAGCATCAGGATGCTCTTGCCCGATTCGACGATGTCGCGGATGATGTCAATCGTGCCGTAGACGGCGCGGCCCACGCGGCAGGTCAGGCCGATGACGCGGCCCTGCCGGTTGCGGATCGCGGAGATGCGGTGCAGGGTGCGCTCGATCCCAGCCCGGTTGTCCTTGCCGAACATACCAAGGCGCGCGGTGACGAAGTCGATGTCCTCGACGGTCACGGGGCGGCCCTCGCCCAGCCAGACCACGCGCCCGTCGGAGAAGCGCGCCTCGGCGTCCCGGCCCAGGTCCAGCACGATCTCGATCAAGCCGTCCGTCATGCCCTCCACATCGAACTCCGCGCGCAGCGGCGGCGGGAGGATGTCCAGGAGTTGGCCCAGGTTGTCGGTGACGCGGAGCTGGTTGGCGGACAGCGGCGGTGCGGCGGGCAGATCGGCGGCGTCAATGCGAGTCTGATCCATTGCCTGTGTGTCATCTCGGTCAGTCATTGAGGGGGGGGGGTGTCATCCTTCCAGATACTTTCAGCCCAGTGCGGGAACCCGACCGGCCCGGACGGCGTAAGGGAACGGGAACCCACGGTTGATGATACCCGAAAACGGGCCGGATTATTGAGAATCCGGCCCGCCGGGTGGTATAATGGACGGCAACACGCCCTGACCGGCGGCTCGGAAGGAAGGCGCTCGCGGACTTGAACACTCAAATACGTACACTAGGGGGCGGGCTGGGCCTGGCCGTTCTCGCCGCCGGTATGTTCGCCTGGGGTATTCGCGCGGCACCGACCCGGCCCGCGGGCCGCGACCTCCTCCGCATGGCCTCCGCCACGGGCCGCACCCCCGTCGTCAGCCTGACCGCCCTCAACACGCGCGTCGCGCAGGGTGTGCCGGAGGGCCGGGCGACCCCCGATGGGAACACCGATGATTCGGACGAGCCGGGGGCCATCTTTCAGGATGTCTATACCCTGGTCAAGCAGAAGTATGTGGACGCCATGCCGACGGACACGCAGTTCGCCCACGCCGCCGCTTCCTCCATGCTCGCCTCCCTCCAGGACCCCGACACACGCTTCCTGGAGCCTGCCGAGATGGCGGAACTCGCCGACGAGGCCCACGGTGTCTATCACGGCCTGGGCGCGGCGACGGCGGTGCGGCAGGTGCCACACGCCAAACAGGGCGAGGTGCCCGCGTACACTGAGTTGCGGCTGACGATCGTGGCCCCCCTGCCCGGCGGTCCTGCGGACAAGGCGGGCCTGCGGCCCGGAGACGTCATCACGTCCGTCAACGGCCAGGAGATCGCCGCGCTGCTCGACTCCACCGGGCAGTTCGACCCGGCAGTCACGCGGTTGAAGGACCTGAAGGCCCTGGAAAGTGATCCTGTTTCCTACAACAAGCTCGTGGCGAGCTTGGAGGCGGAGACCAAGACGGCGATGCCCATGACGCAGGCGCAGTCCCTGCTGACGGATCGTACACGGAAAACGCTCACGCTGACCGTGCGGCGGCCCGGCCTGGCGCAGCCGATGACGGTCAACGTTGACCCCGGCACGGAGACGACGGCACCTTCCGTCACGGCGGCGATGCTGCCCGGCGGCATCGCCGACATCCGCATCGCGCAGTTCACCGACGCGACGGACGCGCAGTTCGCCGCCGCCCTGGCGTCCCTGGACCCGGCGACGATGAAGGGGCTGGTCCTGGACCTGCGCGACTGCCCCGGCGGACTCCTGGACGTCGGGCAGTCGGTCGCCGCCCGGCTGACCGCGGCCCCAGCCCTGGGCATCCTGGTGTCCAAGGGGCACCGGCAGACGCCCATCGCCCTGACACCGAACCGTGCCGTGAACTGCCCCATCGTCGTGCTGGTCAATGGGGGGACGGCCAACACGGCCGAGCTGCTCGCGGCCACGCTCCAGCAGAGCGGCGACCGGGTGATCGGCACAGACACCTTCGGCGACGCCGCCGACGTGCGGCCCGTCGCGCTGCACGACGGGTCGGGGTTTACCATGACCGTGGGAACGCTGCTGACCGCCCAGCACCAGGCATTCGCGGGGCGCGGCATCAAGCCGGACGTTCTCGTGCCGGACGCTCCCGGCGCGGACCTGCCCCTGGCACGGGCCGTCGGGGCGCTGACGGGCCGGACGGCCCAGGGCTGACCGAGGGGAATCCATGACCACAGGGATCGGACGGATCATCGGGCGGGGGATCGGGGCTGCCGCCCTGCTGGGCCTCGCATTCGTCGGCGGCGTCGGCTACACGGACCTGCGGGCCATGCCCCCCGGCCAGTCGCCGGGCGCGACGCTGACGCAGCTGGGGACGGACATTCGATCAGACCTCGTGACGGCGGCACACGGTCAGACGGACAGCTACTCCCCTTACGAGATGTACGCCGACGTTCTGGCGACGCTGCGCGCGAACTATTACGGCAAGGACATTGACCCGACTCAGATCACCTACCGGGCCATTGACGGCATGATGGGCGCTGTCCATGACCGCTACACGTTCTTCCTGCCGCCTGACAAGTATAAAGAGATGATGGACGACAACCAGGGGGAATTCGTCGGCATCGGGGCAGTGCTGGGGACGAACGCGCAGGGAGAGGTCTTTGTCGTCAAAGTGCTGCCGAACAGCCCGGCGCTGAAGGCGCGTGTGCAGGCCGGTGACACCATCGTAAAGGTAGACGGCAAGTCTACCCTTAAGATGCAGGACACGGATGTGGTCACGCTGATCCGGGGCCAGGAGAACACGCGCGTGGTGCTGACCGTGCTGCGCAAGGGCGACCCGCGCCCCGTCGTCATCCCCATCGTGCGCGAGGTCGTCGAGTCGCCCGTCATCCAGTACGCGATGGTGGACCCGATCAACAAGATCGGCTACATCTCCATGGCCGAGTTCAATGAGGAGAGCGACGTCCAGCTTGGCCGCGCCATCACGGCCCTCCAGGCCCAGGGGATGCGTGGCATGATCTTCGACCTGCGGGAGAATCCCGGCGGCCTGCTCGACGTGGCCCGCGAGGTCGCCAGCCGCTTCCTGGCGGCAGGTCCCGTTCTCTGGACCCGCGACCGCACGGAGTCCGTCAGCACCCTGGAGCCGATCAACGTGGACACCAGCCAGCACCGCAATCAGCTCAAGTACCCGCTGGTGGTCCTGGTCAATGGGGACAGCGCGAGCGCGGCGGAGATCGTCTCCGGAGCCATCAAAGACCGTGACGGCGGCATCCTAGTCGGTGAGAAGACGTTCGGCAAGGGCGTGGTGCAGGAGATCGAGCCGCTGCCGGACGGCAGCGCGGCCCGCATCACCATCGAACACTATTACACCGCCGGCAAGCACGACATCAACCTCGTGGGCATCGAGCCGAACATCGTTTCCCACTATAGCGACGCCACCCAGCGCAAGATGTATGCCTACCAGCGGGCGCACCCGGATGCGTTCTACGACCTCCAGTACGACACGCAGCTCCAGAGGGCGCTTGAGGTCGAGCGTCAGCAGATGCGGATCGCCAGCGCCCGCCCCTGGTGACGGCCCCGCCCCAACGTAAAGCGATGCCCACACCCCCCACCCCGCCCGCCCCGCCCCCCACCGCCTCGGTGGACGCGCTGGCACGTCAACTGCGTGTCTTCAAGATACTTGCCCTGGTGCTTCTCATCGCCCTGGCGGCGGGGGGGGGCTATTTCGCGTACCAAAAGCACCAGGGCCTGCCGATCACGATGCTGGTGGACGGCAAGCCCCTCGCCACGGTGCGCAGCGTCGCCGACGCCAACCGCCTGCTGGCCGAAGCCGAGGCGGCCTCCGTCGGCCCCGCCTATGCCGCCCAGACGCCGATACGGATGCAGACCGTCGTGCTGCAACGCGCCCCGGCGGACACGCCCCTGGACACCGACGCCGACGTGCGCGCCCGGCTGATGCGCAGCCTGACTTTGCGCGTCCACGCCTGGCTGATCGTGGTCAACGGCAGGCCGAGCATCGGCCTGCCCACGCAGGACGCCGCCGACGCGGCGCTGCTGTTGGTCAAGCAGCACTTCGCGCAGATGCCCCCGCCGGGCGACATCGTGGGTATGCCGAGCATCGTCCAGAACGTCAGCGTCGTGCCGAAGGCGATCAGCCTTACGCGCGCGCGCGCTGACGCTGCGACCGCCGCGCCCTACTTCTGGACGCCGCCGCCCTCCAAAAAGTACACGGTGCAGCGGGGCGATACGGGGTACGGGATCGCGTTGCGCAGCCACATCTCCTTCGCCGATTTTCTGGCCGCGAACCCCGGCGGAAATCTGAACCAGCTGAAGCCCGGCGACGTGGTCAACGTGCAACGGATGCCGCTTCTGCTGACGGTCCGGGTGCGCAAGACGCTCGCCCGCGACCAGCCCATCCTGCCCGGAACCTCCCCGTCGGCGGCGGGCCTGGAGCGCGTGACCTATGTGGTGACCTACCTGAACGGCCAGGAGACCGCGCGGGACGTGAGCAACGCGGTCATCCTCCGAAAACCCGCCACGCAGTCTGATTTGTGAACGTTGTGAAGTGAATTTGAGGGGAAGGGGAGCGGAGAGGGTGGGATTCGAACCCACGGTGACGTCACCGCCACTCTCGTTTTCGAGACGAGTGCACTAGACCAACTATGCGACCTCTCCGTATCGGGCGAGCGAAAGGTTAATTTGTGGGCTGATATCTCACAGCCTGTAATCCGTTGCCCACATCACGTTTTTGCTTTGCTTGTTCTTCGTCGGCTCGACTCGGAGGCTGCAACTTGTTGTGCCTATCTTGTCGGCTGGAACGAGATAACTTTGCCCGTTCTCATAGCAATGGATGAGAAAAATGTCAACGTCCCCTCGGTAGTCTCTGTGACGGGCGACACGCCCCTTTTGCCACTGAATACTGTGCGTGTTGAAGGTCACGCGACCGTTTTCGAAACGACCGGTCTTGCACTGGGCGCGTTGGAACCGACCATCAATCTCGACAACAAGATCATACCGCGCATGACTGTGCAGCGGCTTCAAAACGACGCAGCAACGTTTCAGAAGCTCAGCCTGCAATATGATCTCCGTAAGACAGCCTCTGTCGGCAGTGTTCATCCGTGAGCCTCAGCAAACGGGGCTGGAGAGAATCGAACTCCCGACGGCCCTCCTTAGGACGGAGGCGCTCTGTCCACTGAGCTACAACCCCTAACGTTGCAAGCCCATTATACCGGCAGGGGGCGCGGTTGTCAACGAAAGTTTCACCAGCCTCTCGACACTGGCGGAGCCGATGTGGTATGATAACAACACTTATGTCAAGTCAATCGCCACGGCGGCGCACGGCCGGTGCCGCGACTCAACACAAGCGCCGGGAGCCTGCTCGGAAGCGCTCGCTTCTCTCTTCGCTACTGCTGTTCGCCCTGTTCTCCGCACTGTTCGTGGGGGCTGCCGTGACAGCCTCTTTTTTTGCGCCCGGCTCACGTCATCGCCTTGATCCCACCTCCGTCGTGAATCTGTTGTCCGCGACGCCGCCCCCGGCCACGCTTGATGCGGGTCTGGCGAATCCGCTGGCGGCGGTCCGCGTCGTCAAGATTCGGCAAGACGGCGTCCCTATGATCCTCATCACCGGGGGCGTCGCCGGCACACGGCGCGACCTGCACCGGCTGGGCGTGTCGGACTTCGTGCGCGACAGCGGGGCGACCGCCGGGCTGAACGGGACGTTCTTCGCCAACGCCTCGCTCAACGGCACCGACAACCTGCTGATCGGGCCTTCGCTGTGCGGGAATGAGCAGCAGGTGACACGCGGCCCCTTCGACCGTCGCCCCGTCCTCGCGGGCCGCCCGTTGGTGTTGCTCTCGCCCACGCGCTCACGCATCGTCGCCTACAGCCCGGACGCGATGGACGACGACGCCCAAATTCGCGGCCTGCTGCCCGGCGTCACGGATGTGTTCCTGGGCGGCGTCTGGCTGGTCCACGGCGGTGTCGCTGCCGACGCCGCCCGCCTGGCGCGCTTCCAAGTCACTGACGATAATGATCCGCGACGCCGGGCGTTCTTCGGCCTTATGGCCGATGGCCGCCCCGTGCTGGGCGCGACGACCTATGTGACCTCCTCACTGCGCCTGTCGCGGGCGCTCCAGGACGCCGGGCTGCGCGAGGCGGTGCTGCTCGACTCCGGCTTCAGCACATCACTCGTCTGGCAGGGGCGCATCCTTGTGACGGGCCACACCAGTCCCGGCATCCCCTCCCGCCCGGTCCCGCACGCCATCGTGCTGTTCGGGACGCCCGCCATGGCGCAGGGCAAGCCTCACCCCATTCTTACACCGGCTTAACAGAAGGCCCCGCAGGCAGCGCGCCTGCGGGGCCATCGTTCCGCCGCTCCGTTAGTGGTACGCGGGCAGGAAGTCCTTCTCGGCCTCGAACAGTTCCAGCGTCATGGCCTTGATCTCCGCCGGGCTGCACATGGCGGCGCACAGCGGGTCCAGCATCAGCGCGTAAATGGCCGCCTCCTTGGAGCGCTCGATCACCGCCTGTGCGGCCAGGTCGAAGACGGCCATGTTGGAAGCGCACAGCGCGGCCATTTGCCCCGGCAGACGCCCGTAGCGCGTCGGCTGGACGCCGTTTTGGTCAATCAGGCAGGACACCTCCACGCACCCGTCGGCGGGCAGGTTGGTGATGAGCTGGCCCGCGCCCCCGCTGTTGTTGGGCACGTTGCCGTGAATCCGAAACGCCCGGTCCTTCTCCCGCGCCTCGATGATCCACGATCCGTACTCCCACGAGCGCTCCCGGCCCGCGACCGGTTCCTCCCCGCGCAGCTGCTTCATTCGGTGTTCATCGGCGTTTTTGCGCCAGGTCGGCCAGTTATCCGCGTAGAACGAGGACGTGCCCTCGTAGCCGGAGCGGATATATGTCTCCATCAGGTCCTTGCGCTTGCGGTAGTAGGGCAGGTACTCGGACAGGTGGCCGCTGCTCTCAGTGATGAACGCCCCGAAATGCAGCATCATATCTTTGCGGACCAAATCCCCGGCGTCGTCCGTGTTGGACGGGCTGCCCGCCAGGTCCTGCCGGGCCTTCTCCATCAGCAGGGGGTACAGGTCCTGACCATTATGTTCCAGCTTGGTGAACCAGGCCAGATGGTTGATGCCCGCGCACTCCCAGGTCATGTCTTCATAGGCGATGCCCGCGCGTCCGGCCAGCAGGTGGCTGGTTCCCTGGACGCTGTGGCACAGACCGACGACGGGAATGGAGGATGATCGCGCGGCGGCCAGGCACATCATGTTCATCGGGTTGGTGTAGTTGAGCATGAGGGCCTGCGGGCAGAGCCGCTCGGCATCACGCAACACTTCCAGGAACACGGGCACCGTCCGCAGGCCCTTGAACAGCCCGCCCGGCCCGATGGTGTCGCCGATGCACTGGTCCACGCCGTACTTGAGGGGGATGTCGTTGTCGAAGCGCACACAGGCGGTCCCGCTGACCTCGATACAGCAGACCAAGTAATCGCTGCCCGTCATCACTTGAGTCCGGTCCGGCGACGCCTCCACCTTCCAGTTCGTCTTGCCCAGTTCCTGGGCCAAGTTCTGGATGATCTTGTGCATCGTCTCCAGACGGTCCGTGTCCACGTCCACCAGGGCGATGGTCCCGCCTTGTTCGCCGGGGATACGCAGGATGTCGTTGACCAGCGTGGGCGTGAACCCACTGCCCGCCCCCAGCATCGTGACCTTGATGGGCCGCCGCATCTGCCCCGTCAGCCCCAGCGCCTCCGCGCTCTTCGTGTGCGCCGAGTGGCCCGCCACGTCCGCGCTCATCTCGGTCTCCTCGACCACATCCTCGGTCACGGTCATTGTCATTCTTCTCTCCTTCATTTACGTCAGGACGATGTTACCATCACACTCAGGTCAAAGCACATGGGCGGCTATAAGTTCAGCGTCGGCAGCAGGCGGGCGACAAAGAGCAGGCCGCTGATGGTCTTGGAGTCGACGATCTCGCCGGACGTGATCTTTCCGATGGCCTCATCCAGCGGCATCCGCAGGACTTCCAAAAACTCATCCTCGTCGGTGTCCCCCTCGGCGGCGTTCAGGTCCAGCGCCAGGTAGGTGTGGATGACCTCGGTGGAGTAACCCGGCGCGACGTAGGAATGGAACAGATTGACCATGCGGCCCGCGCTCAGGTTGACCTCCTCGGCCAGCTCACGCCGGGCCGTGACCTCGATGTCTTCATGGGCATCGCGGGTCCCGGCGGGGATTTCCAGCAGGGCGGCGGCGGCGGGCCGCCGGTACTGGCGCACCATCACCACGGTCTGGTCGGGGAACAGCGGGATGATGGCGACCGCGCCACGGTGTTCCACGATCTCACGCTGGCTCATCCGGCCGTCGGGCATGAGGACGGTGTCCAGGCGCAGGTTGATGATGCGCCCGTCATAGATGCGCTTGGTGCTGGTCACGGTCTCTTCAATGTCGTTTGGCATCGTTTGCTCCTATTCAGGCAGGACAAGTCCGGCGGCGGCGGCGGCGTGGAAGAACGCCGGGTCCTCCCGCTGCGTCCGCCCCATCGTCGTCACTCGGATGTTCTTCGTGTCGAGTAGTTCCAAAGCCGCCTCCGTGCCTTCCACGAAGCGGATGTCGTGCTTAGGGGGCAGCACCGAGGTGTCGGTTCCAACAGGCAACGGGACGATGCAGCGGCTGTGGGTCAGCCCCAGCGTCGTCCGCGTGTGATGGCTGATCCCCTGATGTCGCTCCCGCCCGTCCGCCGAGGACATTCGCACAATGGCGATGGGCGTCCCGCCCAGGGCGCTCACGATGTCCAGGTTCTGCGCCTGCTCGATGCCGCTGAACCCATACTTGGTCCCCGTCCCCGCGTTCCCCGGCCCCTGGCAGACGATGGCCGCGTCACACCCGTCGATGTGCTTTGCCGCCAGCAGCGCCGAGTGCAGCGTCGCCGTCTCCCAGTCCCCGCCGAACGCCTGCCCGCAAGTGATCGTCACCGCCAGCAGTCCTGCAGCCTTCAGTTGCCGGACCAAAGTGCTGAACGCTAGTGGCAGCGCCCCCTGGTCGGTCATAATGTACGCAACCTTTGCCCTGCCGTTCAGGCTCAACGCGGCGGCAGCCGGGGCGATCTGCGAGTGCAGTTGGCCCACAAGAACCAGGAAGCCGTCTAGCGCCTTTTCCCAAACGTCCGCGTACTGCTCCTGTTCCTCCAACGTGAGTACAGCCAGTTGACAGGGCAGATAGCGCCCCTTGATGATGTGACCCTGCTTCAGCGTTGTTCCCGTAAGTGCCTCTACGTTCGCCGCGAGCCGGATGTGTCGCTCTACCTCGTCCAGATGCGGCGTTTCAGCGCTGTCTGAATAGATCGAAAGCGACTTAATGACACCTGCCGCTCCATTGCCCGTCGGATGACTCAGGTTTGCAATGACATAATCATAGCCGCCCGTGCCGAGGCCCATATTCCTGGCTGTGGTGTTAAGAACAACGGTGTCCCCGACAAGCACGGCACCGGTGAGCGTCATGTAATTGACTGCCGGACGTACATCCTCCCTGTTGACGCGGACGCTGATTTTTTGGGCATCAGCGCCCCATTCTTCCCACCCAACGACGAAACCAGTCAGGCGTGAGAGCATCCACGCTACCCCCGCCGCTGCGCCGCGACCTGGGCGATGGAGACGACAAGCTGGGTGCTTGTCACCATGTCGGAGATGGTGCAGTATTCATCGTGCCGGTGGATGTTGACCATGCCGCAGCCCAGCACCGTGGTCGGGACGCCGTAGGCGTTGAAGAAGTTGGCGTCCGCGCCGCCGCCGGTGACGCGCAGGAATGTCTCCAGGCCGATGCGTTCACAGGCCGCCGTGCCGATCTCCAGCACTGGGCTGTCCATCGGCAGCTCATAGCCGGGGTAGGCGTTCCACAGGTTGATGTCCACGGTCGCCCCGGCGGCCTCGGCCTCCTCATGCAAGATTGCCAGCATGGCTTCGCGCTGCTTGTCGAGCTTGGCCTGATTGCGCGAACGCGCCTCGCACTTCAGGTAGACCTCAGCGGGGACGATGTTGGTGGCGACGCCGCCTCGGATGATGCCGACGTTGGCCGTGGTGTCCGGGTCCACCCGGCCCAGCTTCATGCGGGCGATAGCGCGGGCGGCCACGGCGATCGCGCTGATGCCGTCTTCCGGCTGTGCGCCCGCATGGGCGGCGCGTCCGTGGATGGTCGCCTCAAAGATGTCTTGGCTCGGCGCGTGGTAGATAAAAGACCCGACGGGCGGGCCGCTGTCCAGCACGAAGCCGTAGCGGGCGACGATGGCCTGCGGGTCCATGTGCTTCGCGCCCACGAGGCCGATCTCCTCGCAGATGGTCAGCAGGAGCTGGATGTCGCCGTGCGGGATGTTCTGTTCGTGCAAAATCCGCATGGCCTCGATGATCGGGGCGAGGCCACACTTGTCGTCGGCCCCGACGATGGTTTTGCCGTCGGAGCGGATGATGTCGCCCTCGATGATCGGTTCCAGCCCAGGCGTCGGCTCCACGGTGTCGAAGTGCGCCGAGAAGAAGATCGGCGGGGCATCGGGGACAATGCCCTTCTTGAACGCGATCAAGTTGCCCACGTCGCCGCCGACTTTCTCCCCGGCGTCATCGTAGGCGCATTGAAAGCCGATCCCCTCCAGCATCCGGCGTCCGATCTCGCTGGCGGCGCGCTCGGCGCGCGGCGGCGTGTTCTGAAGGGCGAGTTCCAAAAACGTCTGGACCAAACGATCCTGGTTGACGGTCACGGCAGCGGCGGGCATACGAAAGCACCTCTACGGTGGGGTTCGGCGCGGCGGGTACGGATTCCTGCCCAATGACCAGGTGGGTCAGGGCCGTTCAGCTCTCGCTCCGGGGGTATAAAACCCCCGGCATTGGTAAAGCAAGCGTCCTTCGGACGCAAGACTTCGCCCGAAGGGCGGTTGCACTTTCATGCCGGGTCGTTCATCGGCCCGAACACCGATACGAGAACTGAATGACCATGCCAGGTGGGTTGACTTGCCTGCCCCCCATCGTCTAAACTGGAACCAACGGTTCAAAGGAGACACACGATGGGAGTGCTGGAAGGCAAGCGGGGGATCATCTACGGCGTCCGCAACGAGCGGTCGCTGGCCTGGGGCTGCGCGCAGAGCCTGGCGCGCGAGGGCGCGCGGCTGGCGCTGACGTTCCTGGGCGAGCGCGAGGAGAAGGAAGTCCGCAAGATCGCCCCCACCCTGCCCGGCGGCGAGGGCGTCTTGATCCAGGGCTGTGACCTGACGGACCCCGCGCAGATCGCCGCGCTGCATGAGAGCATCAAGGCCGAGTTCGGCACCGTGGACTTCATGCTCCACGCTGTCGCGTTCGCCCACCGAGATGACCTCAGCGGGCGCTTCGTGGACACCTCCGAGGAGGGCTTTCGGACCGCGCTAAATGTCTCCGCCTACACGCTCGCGGCGGCGGCGAAGGCCGCCGAGCCGCTGATGACGGAGGGCGGCAGCATCGTCACCCTGTCATATCTCGGCGCGGACCGGGTCGTCCCCAACTACAACGTCATGGGAGTCGCCAAGGCGGCCCTGGAGGCGTCCGTGCGCTACCTCGCCAACGACCTGGGGCCGCAGAACGTCCGCGTGAACGCGATCAGCGCCGGGCCGACCATGACGCTCTCGGCGCGCGGCATCACCGGCTTCACGGAGATGTTCCGCGAGAGCGCGGGCCGTGCCCCACTCAGGCGCAACACGACCATCGCCGAGGTCGGGGACGTCTGCGCCTTCCTGGTCTCCGACTGGGCGCGCGGCGTCACCGGCGAGACGCTGTACGTGGATAACGGGCTGCACATCCTGGGGTGACGTCACACCGTCCTACAGGCTGATGGCGCGCTGGTCCCGCTCCAGGGCGCGCAGGGCGCGCAGCTGCTCCGGCAACGCGGCCAGGGCCGGGTCCGAGACGATGACCTCCCACTCGCCGACGTCGTACCCCCACAGGAAGCGCGGCAGGTAGTCGGCGGTCTTCAGCGGCATACGGATCGCGCGCGCGGGCACGTCGAGCGGGACATAATCCACCTGGCTGTCGTCGAACTCGCGCTGGATGGCCGTGCCGCGACGGTTCGCGTACTGCGGGTCGAGTCTGGTCACGTTCGCCCACTCCGCCATCGCCTCCTCCGGCCGGTTGGCGAAGTAACAGGCCAGACCCCGGTTGGAGTGGACGATCACGTTGCGCGGGTCCATCTCCAGCGCCTGATCAAACTGGTCAATGGCCAGTTTTTGTTTCTGTAGGGCCTGCTTCAGCTTCTCCTCGACGGCCCCCAGCCCGATCAGCGCGGTCGCCTTGCTGACGCTGTCGGCGCTCTTCTTCAGGGCCACGCCCTGTTTGGCATAAGACAGCCCCAAATTCGAAAAATCCACCGGGTGATCCTGACGTATCTGTAAAACGTGCCGGAAGTGGGTCACGGCACCGTCGTAGTCGCCCCTGCGGTAGGACGCCGCGCCGAGGTTGGCGAAGCAGTCCGCGTTGGCCGGCTCGTGCTTGGCGGCGATCTCCCACGACTTCACGGCCTGATCCGGCTGCTTGAGCAGGGCGTACACGGAACCGATGTGGTAGTGGACCGGGTGCAGGTCCGGGTCCAGCCGGGCGGCCCGCTGCAGCGACTCCAGGGCGACCTCGTAGCCCCCCTGGCCGACCTGGGCCAGACCGAGGTTGTTGTGCAGCACGGCGTCCTTGGGTCTCTTGCCAAGCGCGATCTCGGTCTCCGCCGCCGCCGCCGTGGCGCTGTCCTCGCGCAGATGCAGCCAGCCGAACAGGCCGTGGATGTCCGGGCTGCCGGGGTCCTGCCGGTCCGCCTGCTCCAGACGCCGCTTGGCCTCCGGGATTCGCCCCGTGAGGGCGTAGGCGACCGCCAGGCCCATCAGCAGGGGCGGGTGCTGTGGGTTCATATGGAGGGCGCTCTCAAAGCAGGTGGCGGCCTGGGAGACCTGGTCCATAGCGAGCTTGACGACGCCCGTGGTCTGCATGACCTCCCAGGAGCGCGGCTGAATCTGGGCGGCCCGTGCCAGGTACTGCTCCGCGATGTCCGGCAGACCGGAATCCGCATAGGCTTTCCCCAGGTTGGCGCAGGGCTCGAACAGGTTGGGGTTGAGCGTCAGGGCGTTCCGGGAGGTGCGGATGCCGCCGTTGATGTCCCCGGACCGGCAGAGCGCGTAGCCGAGTCCGCCCTGCACCCCCGCGCTGCGCGGGTCCAGAAAGGCGGCGCTCTGCATCTTCGCCAGACCAGCCTCCATCTCCCCGGCGAGAAGATTTTGCAGGCCCTGGTTCGCCAGGGCGGGGGCGTGGCCGGGGACAAGCCCCAGCGCCGCGCCGAAGGCGCGGGCGGCCTCGCGCGTCTCCCCCTCCGCCTGACGCGCGACGCCCAGGTTGTTCTGGGCGTCGGCCTGGGCCGCCTGCGACCCCCCGGCCAGGGTCAGCGCCTGCTGGAACTGCTTGCCAGCCTCTTCGGGCCGACCATCCCGGAGGAACACCGTCCCCAGACGGTCATAGAAGACCGGGTTCTTGGGGGCGAGCCTCATGGCGCTGCGGACGGAAGCCAGGGCCTTGTCCCCGGCGCTCTGGTCGGCGAGGGTCTCGACGTGAACGTGGGCGGCGTTGGCGAACGGCTGCGCCGGGGCCTCGGGGGCGGCCGCCGCACGCTCGAACATCGCCAGCGACTGGGTCAGGCTGCCGCGCCGGGCCAGGGCGACGCCCGCGTTGTTGTCGAACTCGAGGCCCGACGCCCCCAGCCGCTGCGCGGTCTGCAGTGCCTGCATCGCCTTCTCGTCTTCGTCCTTGAGCAGGTGCCAGGCGGCCAGGCGCAGCCGCGTCTCCAGGGAGGCCGTCGGCGTCTTGATCTCTTCCTCGTACCGTTCCCCGGCGGCCGTCAGCGCGTTATTGACACTCAGTTGCAGGGCGGCGAGGCGCGCACGGTAGAGGTTCGTCAGATAGAGCGTCTTGCCCCGAACGGCCGCCGCCGCCAACAGCGCGCCCAGCAGCGCCCCGGCGAGGATGCCGACGACCGGCGGGCGGTGCGGCGCGTGGGGAACGAGCAGGCCGCCGAGAGCGCCGCCGACACACAGGGCGGTGACGACCGCCCCGATCAGCAGGCCCAGATCGCCTTTCCGGCGGGCCTCGTGCGTGTGCGGGCGAGTCTGCCGCCTTGCCCCCAGCGCGCCGCGCAGGATGGAGCCGCAGTGGGAGCAGACGACGCTGCCGGGATTGTTCCGGCCCTCACAATAAGGACAAACCATAATGGCCTCCTCCCAGGAGAGTGATGTCGTTCAGGTGAATGAAGAATCAGGCCCTGCCGGACGCGACGCCTTGGTTGGCGAGGGCATCAGCGCGGGTATTGTCGCCGCGCAGAACGTGCGTCACCGTCACCCCGCCTGTGAACTGGCGGCACAGGGCCACGGCCTCCTCGCGCAGCGCGCGCAGGTGCGGCGCGTTGATCTTGTACCGGCCCTCGACCTGCCGGGCCAGCAACTGGCTGTCGGTCTGGACCGTGACGCGCCCCGCGCCCCGCGCCAGCGCCTCCTGCAACCCCCGGATGAGCGCCCGGTACTCGGCGACGTTGTTGGTCGCGTGGCCGATGCTTTCGCCGATCTCCGCGACCGTCTCGCCGTCGGGCGTCGTCAGCAGGACGCCGATGCCCGCCGCGCCGGGGTTGCCCTTGGACGCGCCGTCAATGAACAAATGCAAGTCAGGATGCGGCATGGCCCAGCGATTCGACGGGGGGGCCTTCTTTTCCTGCCCGTCCTCCCTGTCCCGGCACGTTTGGCGCAGACGGATTGATGGTATCACTACGGGGAGAGTGATGATGCCGGCGTCAAGACGCCGTAGGGCGCTTCACTCACGAGCCTAGAAGGGACGATGACCATGTTTCACAAGACGACGGCAGCACTGGGGGCGGTGTTGGCGCTGGGGGGGCTTTGCGCCACTCTCCAGGCCGCGCCGGCCCCAAGCAAGCCCTCGCCGACCGACGTTCGGTTCATGATGACGCTGGCTCAGGGGAACACCGCTGAGATTCAGCAGGGAAAGCTGGCCCTCCGCAAGACGCGCAACACGCAGGTCCACAACGTCGCCACGACCATTGTACAGGACCACTCGCAGGCCGGAGCCGGACTGATGCAGGTCGCCATGAAGGAAGGCGTGATCCTCCCCACCCAGACCGATCCGATGCACAAAGCCGTCTACGCCAAACTGACAACCCTCTCCGGCCCAGCGTTCAACACTCACTACATTTCCGGGCAGGTCAAGGACCATGACAAGACGGTGGTGATGATACGGCATGAGATGGCGACCACGCACAATGCGTTGCTCCTTGCCTTCCTCAAGGAGACGTTGCCGAAAATTCTGGGCCACACCGCTGAACTGCATCAAATCAATGCACAATTCCGCGCGGGCCAGACAGGACCCGTCCAGAGCGGCCTCAAGCACAAGATGGCGATGTAGACTCGCCGAGCGGATTAGGAAGGCCTCCCCAAGATGGCGGACTCGTTGAAAAAAGGCGACAAGGTCTCCTGGCAGACCCCTCAAGGCGAGACGCGCGGCACGGTCGAGAAGAAGTTGACTGCGCCGACGGACATCAAGGGCCACCACGTCGCCGCCTCCACGGATGACCCGGAATACCTGGTGAGGAGCGATAAATCCGGCGGGGAAGCGGCGCACAAGCCTGACGCGCTCAAAAGAGACAGCGAAAAGTAACAACAACACAAGGAGACAACTTCCATGGCGACACATACACACACGGCATCGGTCACGGTCAACGCGCCCGTACACCAGGTCTACCAACTGTTCACCCACTTCAACGACTTCCCGAAGTTCATGACGTTCATCAAGGAAGTCACCTACAAGGACAATCAGACGAGCCACTGGGTGGCGAACGTGCTGGGCGACCAGACGTGGGACGCGGTCAACGAGAACTGGATTCCCGACCAGCAGATCGGCTGGAAGTCCGTCAGCGGCCTGGAGAACAGCGGGACGGTCACGTTCCAGCCCCACGGCGACCACACGCACGTCAATCTGACCATCAACGTCAACCCGCCCGCCGGAGTGGTTGGTGATGCCGTGGAGAAGCTCGGCGGCGGCAAGCACTTCGACGACAAGCTCAACCACGACCTGAACCATTTCGCCCAGATGGTCGCCCAGGCCCCGACCGGCGCATTGGACCCGGAGTCCTCCAACTACCTGTTCCACGACGACAGCGCCGCCGCCCACGGCAAGACCACCTCGGCCCAGGACACGACTATGGACCAGGCCGGCGTCCTCAACGCTTCGTAAGTTTCCGGCAGGCACAAACAAAGGCGGCCCGGACATCCGACGATGTCCGGGCCGCTTCGTCGTTAGCGTGAGGCCATCGCGCCGTCGGCGGTCGCGGCGGGAGCCGGCTGGGGTGGTGGTGTGATCTGGCCGTCCCGCCGGGCATCCCTCCGGGCCGTGTTGGACAGCAGGCTGTCCGGGAGGTCCTGCCAAAGACGGTACAGATGCACGACCGAGACGATGGCGATGGCCGTCACCGGGGCGGCGAACAGGACGCCGACGATGCCGTTGATCTCCAGCCCGGCGAACAGCACGAACAGCACCAGCACTTCATGGAGGCCCAGTGCCGAGCCGACCAGTTTGGGGTAGAGGATTTTGCTCCCCGCCTCATTGATGACGATAAACCAGAGCAGGATCAGCACGGCGGCCACGATGTTGCTGTGCAGGTGGGTCGGCCCGACCAGCGCGGCGATGATGGCCGGGACCGCGCCGATGTAGGGGCCGAAGACCGGGATCAGCGCCGCGACCACCACGACCAGTCCGATGATCAGCCAGAACTTGATGCCGATCAGCAGGCAGCCCAGCGCGGCCAGCGCCCCCATGATGAGCGCGATGATGAACTGCCCGCGCACGAAGCCGCCCAGGATGCGGTTCACGTCCGTCTCCCACAGGTCCGCGCGGCGGCTCATGTCTGGAGACAGCATCCCGTTGAACTTCTCCTTCATGTCCGCCCCAAAGATCAGGAAGTACAGGGCGAACAGCAGCACGATCACCGACTCGCCGATGTCCGTCGCCCCGCGCTTGATGAACGAGAAGGCGTCCTGCCCCACGTTCTTCAGGTCAGTCTGGACGCTTTTCGGGGGGTTCTGGATGGTCTGCACGAGGCTGAAATGGATGTGCCGCGCGGCCAGCTTCTGATCCACCGCCCCGGCGAACACCAGGGCCTGTGTTTTGTAAGTCGGCAGCTCACGCACCTGCCTGACCATCTGCCCCTCCAGCGACCACGCGCCCAGGCCGATCAGCACGAACAGGCTGACGAAGACGATGCCGACGGCGACCTGCCGCTTCATCCTGCCCCGGCTGAGGCGTTCCACCAGGGGGTCAAGCGCGTAGGCGACCAGTCCGCCCAAGGCGAACAGCAGCAGCGTGTGGTGAATCGTCATGCTCAGGCGGATCATCGCCGCCAGGAAGCCGAGCAGCAACAGCAGGGTCGCGGTGACGACCAAAAGACGAGTCCATTTTTCCATGCTCAGTGTGTTCCCAATCACCAGGCCTTTTGACACGGCACGTCTTGTCCATCAGAACTGCGGGAGGCGGCACAGAACGCCCCAGAATTTGCCTATGATGAGCCGCCCCCACTCACGCCGCCGAGGAACCAGCGTCAGCGGGGCCGCCGCCAGGAGGCGGGCCGCCGCCCCAAGCCCGAACAGCGCCTTCATCACCGGCACGGACAGGGGGCCGCCGTTCTTGCGCAGGTAGTGGATGTAGGCCTCGTACTGGCCCCAGACGCGCCGCCGGTCGTCCCTGCCCTGATTGTACTCGTGCTTGCGTATCGTCGCGCCGCCGATGTGGTGCGTGATGCGGGCGCAGGAAAGAATCGCCTGGCGGTAGCCGTGCCGCGCCGCCGCGCGTGACCAGTCCATGTCCCCGCACCAGATGGAGATGGTCTCGTCCTGCGGGCCGAGGCGCTCGTACACGTCGCGCCGCAACAGGTGGCACGCGCCGAGCAGGGTGTCGTAGAACAGAACACGATGGGGACAGTCAGGGTCGCCGCAGGGCCGGGGCGCAGGCTCCTCGGCGCGGGGACGCCGCACCCAGGGGCGGAAGCGGGCGATCCGGTCCAGGTGCAGGTCGCGGACCAACAGCACGGGAACGGTCCAGAAATTCCAGGCGTGTTCCTGCAAGGAGCCGTCCGTGTTGTATAGCGTGGCCGAACACAGTCCAATGTCCGGGCGCGCTTCCGCCAGATCACACAGCCGGTCCAGCGCCTCCGCATGCGCCAGCGTGTCGGCGTTCAGGCACAGCAGCAGAGTTCCATGGGCCGCCGCCAGGCCCTGATTGTTGGCGACGGTGAAGCTCAGGTTCTCCGGGTTGGCGATGACGCGGACCTCCGGAAATTCGTCCCTCAGCATCTCCAGGGAGCCGTCGGTGGAGGCGTTGTCCACCACGATGACCTCCCACGTCCGCCCCGCCGGGGCGTGGCGGCGCAGGGACAGCAGGCACGGCTCCAGGTAGTCCCGCGTGTTCCAGTTCACGATGACGATGGACAACTCCATCGCTGGGCGCACGTCGGTCATGGATATCACTCCCCGAATAGGAACAGGCGAGACTCGCCGGCGGTGAGCGGGAAGCGCAGCGTCTGGTCGGCGTGATGCGTGACGGCGTGGGGAAGCGTCAGCTCCACCTGCGAGGGCGCGTCCGCGCAGACCAGCACGGCGGCCCGCCCTCCCTCGGAACGCAGGGCCATGGCGAAGGCGTTGGAACGGACCAAGTGCGACACGTCCTCGTCATAGACTTTTTGCGGCCAGTCCGTCTCGGCGGCGTGGTTGGTGTAGACAGTCCCGTCGTGCAGGAACAGGGACACCAGTTTGCCCGCGTAGGGGACTTTGTGGGCGGCGGCCCAGGTCCAGCCGCTCTCCAGATGCGGCGCGACCCGCAGGCCGTCCACCGTCGGCTCGATGCCCATCAGGCCCTCTACGGCGAGCCACAGGTATGTCGGCGGCATCCACGGCGACAGGGCCATGCCCCGGCTCTGGAAGTTCTCCCCGTGCAGGCACTCCGGGAACTCGCCGGGAACCAGGTTCCGGTACTTCTTCGGCTCGGCGACCTCGCAGATACGATAAGCGTTGCGCATCCCCTCCACCAGCCGGTCCGGGTACATCGCGCGGTTGGCGTAGGCGACCCACACCGTCAGGTTCGGCCAGATGCCGCCGACCAGCCGGATGCCGAACTCCGGGTCGTAGTTGTGTTCGCCGACGGCGACAGTGCGTGACCCGTAGGGCGTCCAGAACATCGGCGTGTACAAAATATCCAGGATGCGCCGTTCAGTTTCGGGGTCGGCGACTCCCAGCATGGCCGGGAAGACCAAATCCCCCGTCAGGTCGTGGTGCGGCTCGCCCTGCACGTCCACGTTGAGCAGGTACAGGCCGGTCTTGCCGGAGCGCAGGCGCGTGTTGATGGCGGCCCGGAGTTCATCGGCCTCCTTGGCGTACCGGGCGGCGTCGTCGGCCTCGCCCAGATGTTCGGCCAGCTCGGCGGCGCAGCGCAGGGCCTTGTAGCACTCGGCGTTGATCTCCGTGACGGCCCCGGTGAGCGTGTAGCCGGGGATGATGTTGCGCCAGGAGCAGATGCCCCAGACGTTGGACTCCTCGGAGGAGCAGTAGATCAGGCCACCAAGTTTCTGCTTCAGAATCCAGTCCACGGCCCCCTTGACGGTGGGGTAGAAGTCGCGCAGGAACTGCTCGTTCTTGGTCGTACAGTAGTGGTGGTGGACGGCGTAGACGAACAGCGGCGTGTCGTCGTTGATGTTCATGTCGTAGTCGTAATGGTACGGCGGACACTCGCAGCAGTTGATGTACTCCGTCAGCTTGCCGCCCTCCTCCAAGCCGTAGGTCTGGACCAGGCGCAGCATATCTTCCGAGAAATCCGGCAGAAAATAGTCGGCCCCGAAGACGAACCAGGCGGCGTCCCGGACCACCACCACGTCCTGCGGCGGGTCGTTGGTAAAGCCGTAGCCGATGGGGTACTTGGTGCGCTGCCGGAAAGCGTTGACCTTGGACCAGGCGACGGCCCGATTGATCAGCGGGTCCGGCGTGGCGATCTGGCAGGTGCCGACGACGACGCGGCTGAAATACTCCTGCGTCTTATAGAAGATCTCCCGGTGATGTTCGATCTGCGCCAGAGTCATCAGGGCGTCTTCCGCCCCGATGGGCGAGATCGCCATGGCGAACGGCAGCGTGACGGACTCATCGGGCTGCAACACGACCGGCTCGAAGACCAGCGACGCCGACTGGTCATCCATGTGCGCCTCGGCGATGGCGAGCGCCCCGCCGATGGCCCGCGTCTCCTCGTCGCGCCCCTTGGTGCGGGAGACGACCAGGGTGCGGCTCTGCTCGGACATCACACGCTTTGCGCGCTGGAAGGGGTCGGGGAATTTGGAATACTCCGCCCAGCCGAACTCCGGGTAACGGATGTCGGAGGCGACGCCCAGCGTCCGCGCCTCCTTGCCGCCGTTGTGGGCCTCCACGATCACGAAGACGATGTCAATGCGCTCCCCGAAGACGGGCACGAAGACCGTCTTGGAGATGGTGACGCCGCCGGCGGCGTAGCGGGTGCGCTGGTATTCGGGCGCGAACTCGGTCCGCGCAGCCTTGACGCGCTGCCCGTCCACGTAAAAGTCGGTGCGCCACTTGCCGCAATACTGCTGATCGTCACGAGCGGACCAGAGGCCGCCGATGGACGAGTCGGCGAGCAGGCGCACGAGCAGGTTCTCGTTGGCGTAGGTGCCGCCCAGGGAGAGTTTGTCCACGTCGTAGACGTAGTAGAGGTCTTGATGCCGCAGCATGGGGAGTCCTTTGTCCGGCGAGTGCCGGACAAAGTATACCCAAGATACCTCACCCCAGCCCTCTCCTTCCGAGAGGAGAGGGAGCAAGAGGGGCAGGAGACGGCAAAAAGGCGACGCTACTTAACCCTCTCCTTTCCGAAGGAGAGGGTGGCGAGCCGCACCTCAATAAAACCTCGGCGAGCCGGGTGAGGTATCCTACGCCATGCGGTAGCGGAGCAGGGGGGCGGCGCGGGCGTGCAGCTCGCGGTCGGACCAGAAGGCGCGCAGACGGGTCAGGGTCAGGCCGTAGGCGGGGCTGTCGGTCAGGTGGTAGCAGTCGCCGTCGCGGACGAGGAGGCCGGACGCGGCCAACTGGTCCAGGTGGACGCGCAGCGCCTCCGGGCTGTCGGCGCGGCCCAGGCAGCGGGCGTAGCCGTCCGGGGTCTCCAGAGCGGCGGCGCGGCTCCAAGCAGCCTCCAGCAGTTCCAGCTTGGTCAGGCAGTCAATGCCGCAGCGGGCGAAGTCGGCAAGGGAGGCCGAGACGAGGTCATCCAGCGAGCCATACGAAACAAGCGCGGACATGGGCGGGGCCCTTTCCGCCGCGTGAGGAGCGGCAGCAGCCGTCCGGGCGGCGACACGAAAACGAAATGGGCTTCACCAGCGAAGTCCCCTATTCTATCACGGCCCGGCCTGCCTGTCAAGTGATTTTTGCAGGACTGCGGCAACGAATGCGGCGAAAAATGACATCTTTCCTGAACAGGCGAGCGGGAAATCCGTGCTATAATCCCCCGTGTTAGGTGACTGCATGACAATCACAGTGAATCCCGCTCTGCTGGCGCGGATGGCGCAGATACCCTGGTTTGAACACGTTGGGGAACCTCTCCCTTCTCAGAATACCGAAGATATTTACAGAATATCTGGTTGGGACGAGGTTCCGATCTACATTCACAACACCGCCTGGGACGATGCGATGCTGGAAGCAAGAAACGCATTGACAGTGCATCTGCACCAGCATCACCATGCGGAATACCAAGAGTGGAACAAGGTCACGAGAGAAGCCAAAGCGTTCCTCGTAAGCGACATCATGCCGAAGATGACTCCTTTTCAAGAGGAACATGGCTTGACCAAGGGGTTTCTGACGACAATTCTCTGGTGTCTCCTGGCAGCCATTATGGAGGACGCCTACCGCGAGTGTAGTCTTCGCGTCCACTTCTTCACCGGCCTGCTCGGCTTCTACAAGTTGGGACACTTTCCCTGTGGCTGGGTGGAGGGCGAATGGCCTACCGGTAGGCTTGTCGTTTTCTGAGACAGACATCTTCGCCGACACGGTGGCCCGCAGCGCTAATTGCAAACTGACCCAAAAATCTCTACAATGCGCTGGGGGTGTTGGACGCTGACGGGGACGCGCTGACGGGGGACAACTACACGAGCCGGGAATTGGTGGGCTACCTGGGGCAGTCCGGCCACTACACGGAACCGGAGGCGAGCCTCTTGTGCCTGACCCGCCGCGACTACGGGACGGGGTGTTCGTGGAGCAGCAATTCTGCCTTTACCTGGACCACGTCCAGAGTCATTTGCTTAACAAGGGCGTCCAGGCCGTCGAACTTCCGCTCGTCGCGCAGCTTGGCGCGGAAGTCCAGGCTTAACGGTTGGCCGTAAATGTCGTCGGTGAAGTCGTCCATCAAGTACGCCTCTACTTTGCGGGCGTTGTCCGTGTCCGTGGTCGGGTTGACGCCGACGCTGACGGCGGCGCGGACCGTGTTCCCATCGCTGAGATGGGCGTAGGCGGCGTAGACGCCATGGCCGGGCAGGAGTTGGTTGGGCTGGTCGGGAACCAGGTTGGCCGTCGGATAGCCGAGCGTCCGGCCCAGGCGCTTCCCCTGCCCCACCCGCCCCTGCACGACGAACGAATGACCGAGCAGCTCGATGGCATCCGGCAGGCGTCCCTCGGCGACCAGCGCGCGGATGCGGGTGCTGGAAACGCGCTCCTCGTGCATCAGGAACGGCGGCACGACGGTGACGGCGAAACCGTTCTGCGCCCCCGCCCCCAGCAGGGTCGTCACCGTGCCCGACCGGCCCCGGCCGTAGCAGAAGTCCGCCCCCACCAGGACGTGCCGCGCCCCAAGCTGCCCCTCCAGCACGTCCGCGACGAACGCCTCCGGGGAGAGACCGGCGAAGGCGCGGTCGAAGCGCGCGATGACCACGGCCTCGATGCCGCCCCCATAGGCGTCCATCAACTCCGCCCGCTGCGGCAGGGAGGCGATGTACGTCGGCGCGCTTTCCGGCGCGAACAGTTCCGAGGGGTGGATGTCAAAAGTAAGCGCGATAGGGGTGTAGCCCTGCGACCGCGCCTCGCGCACGGTCTGAGACAGAATCTCCTGGTGGCCCCGGTGGACGCCGTCGAAGACGCCGATGGCGACGGCGGTTTTCTCGAACGGCATCGCCAGCGTGTCCAGGCCCTGAATGACTCTCATCGAAACACCTTGTAAGGATGCAGCCGCCCGGCCTCGGCGCGGGCCAGGGCCAGCAGCGTGTCGTCCCCGTCCAGCACCCGCACGGCGGGCGCATCGGCCAGTTCCGTCGGCAGCGCGCGGCCCTGCCGGATGTCCTCCCGCTGCCCTTCCGCCGTGATCGTTTGGGCGGGAATGTGGGCCAGCGCCGCCGAGGGCAAGACCAGATGGGATTCCAGCGTCTCCAGCGTCAGCGCGTCCAGCGGCACGGCCAGGGACACGTCGAACGCGCCGACGCGGGTGCGGCGTAGGGACTTCATGTGCCCCCCCACGCCCAACGCCCCGCCGAGGTCGGCGCAGAGGGTTCGGATATACGTCCCCTTGCCGCACGTCACGTCCAGAGTCGCCGTCGGGTGTGGGCCGGGCGTGAAGTCCCGCAGCTCCAGGCTGTCAATCCGCGCGGGCCGCGCCTCGCGCTCCACGGTCACGCCCGCCCGTGCCAGCTCATAGAGCCGTTTGCCCTCGTGATGCACGGCGCTGACCATCGGCGGGACCTGGGAGATCACCCCCGTGAAGCGCGGCAATATCACGCGCAGGTCGGCCTCGGTGACATGGGACGCATCCGTCTCCGTCAGCGCCTCGCCGCTCGCGTCTTCGGTAGTCGTGGTCGTCCCCAGGGCAAGCACCGCCCGGTACGCCTTGCCCTCCTCGGCCAGCAGGTCGGCCAGGCGTGTCGCCGCCCCCAGGCAGACCAGCAGTACGCCGGTGGCGTCCGGGTCCAGCGTCCCCGCGTGCCCCACCCGCTTGATCCGCGCCAGCCGCCGCACCCGCGCGACTACGTCGTGCGATGTCATTCCGGCGGGCTTGTCTATGTTCAGGACCCCGTTCATTCCATGGGCAGTATACTCCAAAACCGCCTACCGTGTCGTTCGGAGAATCAGGACCGTGACCGAGCGGGGCGCGAACCGGTACACGAAGCGCGTCCCCAGGCCGTTCACGGGGAACGCCACCGGGACGACCTTGCGCGGGTCCGTCAGGCTGTTGGTATCCTGTGGGCTTGCGGCGGTCAGGACGATGCCGCGCCCCCCGGCGGCGACCGAGGCGATTCCTGTGATCGTGACGGGAACCGTGCGCGCCTCGCCGACGGTGTTGACGACCTTGAGGTAGACGGTCCCGGTCCGGCTGTCGCGCGTGACGCTGTCAAACATTCCGGGGACGCCGTGCAACGTCGCGGCCAACACGGTGTCGCCGTGGTTCCGACTGAACATCTGCTGGGCGTAGTAGGACGGCGAACCGTAGCTGTGCAGGGCGTCATAGCCGATCAGGTTGGTCCCCCATTGCGAACCGCCGGGGCTGACATTGACGAACAACGGCGCATAGGACTCCAGCACCACGACGTCGGAGTTCCGCTCCAGGCCCGTCAGCCAGGCCGCGTCGCCCAGGGCCGCGTTCATGTCCGGCGTCGGGCGGCCCTCCTGCGAGGCCCACTCGCCGACGAACACCTTCGGCCCGGTCCGGCTGTACCCGTCGTAATGGTGCGCGTCCCCCTCAAAGTCCGCCGGGGCGCGGTAAAAGTGTTCGTCGTATATATCCGGGGTCCGGCTCTTGACGCCCGTGGTGGCGATCAACTGCAAGCGGGGGTACGCCGCCTTGAGGGCGTCATGGAACTGCGTGAACCGCCCGTCGTAGCTGCCCGATTTGTCGAAAAAGTCCTCGTTGCCGACCTCCACGTAGGTCAATGGGAACGGCGCGGGATGGCCCTCACGGGCGCGCTCCGCGCCCCAGCGTGTGTCCGTGCCGCCGGTGACGTACTGAATCTCGTCCAGGGCGTCCTGCACGAACGGCGTCAACGCCGGTCCGGCGTCAACGTGTTCGCCGCCGAGCGAGTACCCCGCATAGACGGCCAGCACCGGCTGCATATGCAGGTCCTGGCACCATTCCAGGAACTCCAGCAGGCCCAGCCCGTCGGACGAGCGATAGCCCCACGGCCCCTGGTGGCCGGGGCGGTCGGTGAGCGGGCCGATCGTGTTCTTCCACGCAAACCGTTCCGCGATGGTATTTCCTTCCAGGTAGTTCCCACCCGGCAGGCGCAGGAACGCCGGGCGCAGGCCGTCCAAGAGCCGCATCAGATCAGGCCGATTCCCGTTGGGCCGATGATGAAACGTCGGCGGGAACAGCGAGACCAGATTCAGCCGGACCGTGCCGGGCGTCCCGGCGGAGATCACGAAGCGGTTGGAGGCCGAGGTCGCCACGGCCCCCGTCGTCAGCGTGACGGCGTACTGTCTCCATGTGCCGCTGATATGAGGCATGGTCGCCTGGGCGTAGACTTTGCTGCCGTCCTCGCTCTCGATGTCTACGGTCAGCGGACCCGCGAAGCCGTCGCTCGCTTCGGCGAAAAATGAGGCGCGGTAGCGCGTTCTGGGCGTGACGGGGATGCCCCAGTAGCCGTCATTCGCCACGCCGACCCGGCCTCCCGTCCCAGCGGCGGTGACGGTCAGTTTCAGGCAGGTCGTGAGGGCGGCATTGATGGGGCTGCCCTCGTCCAAGGCGATGGAACCCGCGCCGCCGCCCCCCTGGACCAGTGACCAGTGCGCCGTAGCATGGGCGTCATCCTTGAAAATACGATTCTGAATCAGCTCGGCGTAAAGGCCGCCGTCATAAGAATGGTTGATCTCCTCCGTCATCAGGCCGTACAGGGTCGGGCGGACGTGGGCCGTGACCTGACCGGCGTTGATCTGGAGGGACGGCGGGGTGGGCGGCGGCAGGTACGGCGATGCCAGCGCCCGGATGTCCGCCCCGGACAAGGCCGCAGGGTACAGCCGGGCATCGTCAATCTCGCCATGCACCCAATCCACGGGATTGCCGCCGTACTGCCCCCGCCCGATGGCCGTGTGCCCGCCCGCGCGGCGGGGGTTTTCTAATGGGACCGTCATTTGCAGTTCGCCGTTGACATACAGTGAGACTGTGTGCGCGGCGGCATCGGAGACGCCCGCGACGTGGTACCAGACGCCCGCATCCGGCGGGTCGCTGGCCGTGGCGATGGCCGTATTCCCGTCCGTGGTCGGGACGCTGAGGGCGAACCGCCCTGTGTCGGCGCGCAGCTGCAAGAAGAAACCGCTGATCTGGTCGCCGTCAATGCTGAGAAAGGTCTGATAGCCGCCCAGCGCGTCCAGCTTCACCCAGGCCATCGCCGTGTAGCTCAGGCCGGTGTCCACGACCGGCTTCGGCACATCAACGTCGCTGCCCGGCGTCCCCGGCAGCAGGAGCGCGTGCGCCCCGATCAGCCCCGGCCCCCACGACGCCCCGCCCTGCAAAGTTCCCCCCGCGCCGTTGCCGGAGTCGTCCGCGACAGCCGTGCCGCTGCCCTCATCAAACGCCCAGTGCGCCGCCGGGGCGGCACCGGTCTGCGCCCAGCCCGGACACGACACCAAGGCCGCCATCAGCGCGGCGCAGCCCGTCATCAGCCATTTTGTGTGTTTCATCAGACCTCTCAATAAGCCCTTTACATTGCCCCGGCATTGAAAATGCCGGGCTTGGGGGCCACGGCCGGGCGTCTGCGCCCACGAGCCAGGGGTTTTCAACCCCTGGGAATCCACGTTAAGCTTGTTGCTCACAAGGTACGCCAACGGTGACGCAATCTCCTACCGGATTTTCCGGGAACACACGTTCCCCCCTCCGGCGAGGTACAATAGTCCTATGGCTAAGGGGTTGCAGACGCGCTATGTGTGCCGACAGTGCGCGCACGAGAGCGCGAAGTGGCTGGGGCGCTGCCCCGGCTGCGACGAGTGGGGCACGATGGAGGAGACGGTCACGTCTTCCGCGCCGCCGCGCGGGCTGTCCAGCGCGCGTGTGGTGACATCCCCCACAACGGCGCTCGTCGGGGCGGGGCGCCCCCAGCGCCTGCGGGATGTGCCTTCGGGGGAGTCCGAACAGCGGACGCAGACCGGCATCGGCGAATTTGACCGTGTGCTGGGCGGCGGCATCGTCCCCGGCTCATTGACGCTGATCGGCGGCGAGCCGGGCATCGGCAAGTCCACCCTGCTCACTCAGGCCGCCGGGGCGCTCGCCGCCCGCTCGGGGCGTGTGCTGTACGTCTCCGGCGAGGAGTCCATTTCGCAGATCAAGCTGCGGGCGGACCGACTGGGCGTGACGGCCACCGAGCTGCTCCTGCACAACGAAACCGACGTTGCCATGATCGCCGCGACCATCGAGCATGAAGGGGCCTCGTTCGTCATCGTCGACTCGATCCAGACCATGCAGCACCCGGAGGTCGAATCGGCCCCCGGTAGCGTCTCCCAAGTCCGCGCCTGTACGACGGCGCTGGCGCGCGTCGCCAAGTCCGGCGGCGTCCCCATCTTCCTGGTCGGCCACGTGACGAAAGAAGGCGCGCTGGCCGGTCCGCGCGTCCTGGAACACATGGTGGACACGGTGCTGACGTTTGAGGGAGACCGGCACTACCTGTACCGGATGCTGCGGGCGGTCAAGAACCGCTTCGGCCCCACGGACGAACTGGGCCTGTTCGAGATGCACGAGGAAGGGCTGGCCGAGGTCGCTAACCCGTCGGAGATGCTGCTCTCGGAGCGCGCGGGCGGCGTGGCCGGGTCGGCGGTGACGGCGGCAGTGGAGGGCACGCGCCCTCTGCTGGTGGAGGTGCAGGCCCTGGTCGCGCCGTCCTACCTGACCAACCCGCGCCGGACGGTCTCCGGCACCGACTCCAACCGCGTCAGCCTGATCCTGGCCGTGCTGGAGAAGCGGGCCGGGATGAGTCTGGCCAATCAGGATGTCTTCATCAACATCGCCGGCGGGGTGCGCATTGACGAACCCGCCACCGACCTCGCCATCGCCGTGGCGGCGGCGTCCAACTTCCGCGAGGTCCCCGTGGACGCCGGGACGGTGTTGGCCGGGGAGGTCGGTCTGGCGGGCGAGGTCCGCGCCGTCGGACAGATGGAGAAACGTCTGCGCGAGGCGTCGCGCCTGGGCTTCAAGCGGGCCGTGATCTGCGCCAAGAACAAGGCGGGCCTGCGCGGCGCGGTCGGCCTGGAAGTCATCGGCGTGGACAGCGTCCGGCAGGCCATTGACGCGGCGCTGACGAAGTGAACAGGAGTCTGCTCCTCGGTCTGTTGCTGCTGACGTGCGCCTCGCCCGCCTGGGCGAAGAACCTCTGGGTCGTCCTCCTGCCGGGAACCAGCCTGAGTGACTGGCAGCGGGCCGACGCGCCGCACCTGCATCAGATCATGAACACGGGGTCGGTGGCCCTGATGAACACGCGCACGGCCCGGACGCCGAGTGACCACGTCCGCGAGACGCCCGAAAGCGCGGCGCTGACGCTCGGCGCGGGTTCCCGCGCGGCGGGCGGGTCGGAGGCGACAGATTTCCGGCCCGGCGATGCCGTTGTTTTCCCCGGCGTGACGGCGGGGCAGCTTTACACAAGGCGCACCGGCTTGGTGGCTCCCGCCGGGAGGCTCGTGAACGTCCAGTGGCCGCGCATCCTGCGCGAGAATGCGGCTCCAGGCTATGATCTGCGCCCCGGCAACATCGCCGACGCCCTGCGCCAAGCCGGTATCGCCGTCAGCGCGGGCGGCGGCCCGCTTTCCGACGCTGTGGCCGCATCGGGCGATGGGTGGGTCACTCCGGCCCCCCCAGCATCGGGGGCGTGGGGGCCGGACTGTATCATCTACGATGGCGGTTCCGACATCCACGCCGCCGATCCCATGCTGGCACAGATCATGGCCCGATTGGGTGATGGGCGGCTGATCGTGCTGTCGCCCTCGGCGAGTGACGAGGCCTACCGGCGCGGGGCGCGGCTGTGCCCCGTCGGCGTGTGGGGGCCGGGCGTCCCGCCGGGCCTGATCGTGTCGGCCTCCACCCGCCGGGCCGGGCTGGTGACGGATACGGACTTCGCCACCACCGTCGCCGCCTTCTTCGGTGTCCCCATCAGTCAATTCCCCGTCCGCCCGTTCGGTGAGCGCGCCTGGGAATATCGGCCGGAACCGGACGCCGTGCCCCGGTTGGAAGACCTAAACACACGCGCGCTGTCGCAGTGGGAGGGGATGCGCGCGCTGCCGTACCTGGCCTTACTTCTCGGCCTCTGGATGCTCGGCGTCACGAGGCTGAACTTGGGGCGGCCTCTGCCTACCTGGGCCGCGTCCGTCCCGCCCGCCCTCGTTCTGGCGCTGCTCCTCAGCACATCGTTGGTGACGCTGGCGCTCTGGTCTGCTTTGGTCCTGCTGAGTGTCCCTTTCCTGCGGCCCCGCTGGTACTGCGCTGCTCTGGCGGCCCTGCTGGTCGGTGACATGGCGCTGGGCGATCCGTTGATGCGTCAGAGTCTTTTGGGATATTCGGCCATCGAGGGCGCGCGCTACTACGGGATCGGCAACGAGGCCATGGGGGCGCTGGTCGGGGCCTGTCTGGTGACTGCCGACGCGGCGGCGCGGGCGCTGCGCCCGGCCCGACGCCTATGGGTCTGGCTCGGCCTCGCCATCGTCACGGCGCTGCTCGGCTCACCGCTGGCGGGCGCGAAGGCGGGCGGGCTGATCGTCGCTCTTGCGGGATTCGGAAGTTACGGGTGGTTTTGCTCAGGCCGCCGATGGGACGTGCGGGCGGCGAGTCTGGGAGCAGTGGTCATCGCGCTGTTGCTGCTGGGCGTCGCCATGCTGGACGCGCGGCTGAACGGCGGGCAGGCGTCGCACTTCGGGCAGGCGGCAGCAAGGCTCAGTTCAGGGGGCGTCGGGGAGTGGACCGACATCATCCGGCGCAAGCTGGCCGTGGAGGGTCATCTGCTGTGGCACAGCGCCTGGGCCGTGCCGCTCTGGGGTGGAGGGGCGGCGCTGCTCGCGTGGGCCCGAAAGGCACAGCCGAACGACCGACCTCTGCTTCTCGGTGGACTGGTGGCTGCGGGGGTCTGCCTGGCGGTCAATGATGCCGGGACCGTGGCGGCCTCGTTTTGTCTGGTGCTGCTCTGGTCAGAGTTGAACGCCCGAACGCAGCAGAATACCCGCCCGCTACCGGGGCAGCGGGCGGGCTGAGTGCATCAGAGTTGTTACGGCGTGGGAGCCATAGGCGCGGCTGCCGGGGCGGCGGGCGGCATCAGGACCTTGTTGATGATGTGGATGATCCCGTTGCTGGCCTGAACATCGGCCTGCACGACGGTGGCATCATTGATCATCACGCTGCCGTTGCTGGTAACAACATTCAACGTGCCTCCCTGGACGGTGGGGGGCGAGGTCGGCGAGGTCATGCTCATCGCTGTTGCCGCGTCGATCTTCTGGCCGGAGATGACGTGGTACTCCAGCACACTCGCTAGCTGCGTCGGATCGGCCATCAGAGCCTTCAGCGCGCCCTTCGGCAGCTTCCTGAAGGCGGCGTTGTCCGGGGCGAAGATCGTGAACGGTCCGGCCCCCTTCAGCGTGTCCACCAGACCGGCGGCCTGGACGGCCTTGACGAAGGTGGACAGGCGCGGGGTCGCCATGGCGACGTCAATGACATCGCCAGCGGAAGCCGGGGCCATCGTGTCCGTGTTGGAGGTCGGCGTCATGGGGGCGGCGGGGGCCATGGGAGCGTTGGGCATCATCGGGGCCGCAGTGGCGTCGGCCAGCGGGTAAGGCATCCCGGTCATCATGGTCGCCTTCATGGCGTAGGCGCCGGTCGTCTTGTACGCCTCCTTGTAGTCGGCGATCTTCTGCTCCTCGGCGCTCACGTCATACAGGTCGGCGAGGTTCAGGCCGTACATGACCGCGAGGGAGGGGAAGGTCGCGCCCCGCAGGAGTTGGTCCCGGACCATGCCGAACGGCTGGCCCGTCTCCTCGGCGATCTTGGCGACAGTGGCCACCTGCGAGTCCGAAAGGCCCGTGCGCTTGGCGGCTTCCAGGTCATAGTACGTGTAAGGCACTTTGGTCAGGATGGAGTAGTCGAACGCCTCCGGCATCGGCATCGCCGGGGGCATGGTCATCGCCGGTGCGGCCGTCGTATCGGGCATGGCCGGGGCGGTCTGAGCGCTCGCAGCCGAGGCAGAGACCGCCAGCATGGCGGCGACGGCGCCAATGATCCAATTTTTCTGTGTCATGTCAAGCATGCTCCTTCTGAAGAGGGTGATTGTGGAAACTTGCAGCGGCATGGTACCCTGTACCCGCCGTGTCCGTGTGCTTTTTACCCCGGCCGCGCGAAATTAAACCCGATGACCACTGAAATCGAAAAATCTTTTGGGCCTGGGGGCAAACTGGCACGGGCGCTGCCGCAGTTCACCCCGCGCCCGCAGCAGCAGACCGTCGCGGCGGCCGTGGCGGAGGCGATAACCGGGCACGGCCGAGTCGCGCTCATCGAGGCGGGGACCGGCGTGGGCAAAACGCTCGCCTACCTGCTCCCGGCCCTGAAGCGGGCGACGCCGGAGCGCAAGGTCATCATCTCGACCCACACGCTGGCCCTGCAGGGCCAGCTCTCCGAGAAGGACGTCCCGCTGGCCCAGGGCGTCTCGCCCAGACGCCGCGAGGCCGCCGTGGTCAAGGGGCGCGGCAACTACCTCTGCCTGATGGAGTACGACGGCGCGACAGGCGACCTCTGGACCGTCGGCGACCCGCAGTTCGAAGCGATCGGCCGCTGGGGGCGCACCTCGGAGACCGGCGATGTGTCCGAATTGCCGTTCACCTACGGCGGCTGGGCGGACGTGCGCGCCAACTCCGACACATGCAAGGGCGCGGAGTGCCGGTTCTTCGACCGCTGCTTCTACTACCGGATGCGCCGTGAGGCCCAGGAGGCCAGCATCCTGCTGGTCAACCACGCCCTGTTCTTCGCGGACCTCGCCATGCGAGCGTCGGGCGAGCCGGACGCCAAATTGCTGCCGGACTACTCGTTCGTGGTCTTCGACGAGGCACACCACCTGGAGACGGCGGCGGCGGCGGCGTTCGGCGTGGCGTTCTCGTCGGGCCGACTGCCCGCCCTCACCGACAAGATTCGCCGCGCCGCCCGCTCGCTCGACATCAACCTGGACCGGCTCCAGGCCATCGAGGCACAGGGGCAGGACCTCTTCGCCCCGTTCGCCGGGGGCGCGCGCGCGGAGTTCTTCGTGGAGGACGTCCTCGGCGGCCCCGGCGGCCTGCAGTCGTCCCGATCGCAGGTGGCGGCGCTGGGGCTGCTGCTGGACGGTCTGGCGACCGAGCTGCTCAAGCAGGACACGGCGGGCCAGCCCGCGCTCAAAGATCGCGTGGACGGGCTGCGCCGCCAGTGCGCGCGGGCCAAAGAGGAATTGTCCCTGCTGTTCCTGCAAGACCACGCCAACTACGTCCGCTGGGGCAGCCGCGCGGCGTCACGGGGCCAGCGTGGGCCTTTGACCACGCTGAACTGGACCCCGGTGTCCGTCGCGCCCCTGCTGGGGCAGGCTCTGTGGAGGGACCCGCGCCCCGTCGGCGCGGCCCTGATCTCGGCGACCCTGTCCACCGGCGGCGGCTTCGGCTACGTCCGTGAGCGCCTGGGCATCCCCGCCGAGGACCCAAAGATCACGGAGACCATCGTCGGCTCGCCCTTCGACTACGCCCGAAACTGCCTGTTCTACATCCCCAGTCACCTCCCCGTGCCGTCCGACGAGCCGGGATATATGCATCAGGTGGTGGACGAACTCATTGACCTCGTGAGTGCCGCGCGCGGCGGCGCGTTCCTGCTGTTCACGTCGTACCGGGCACTGAACGCTGCCTACGACCAGCTCACACAGTCCGACCTGCCCTACCCCCTTCTGCGCCAGGGCGAGATGCCGAACGCGCGATTGGTCCAGGCGTTCAAGGACGAGCGGAACGCCGTGCTGCTGGGCACACAGTCGTTCTGGGAGGGCGTGGACGTGCCGGGGGACGGCCTGCGTCTGGTCGTGATTGACCGCATCCCCTTCGCCGTGCCGGACAGCCCCTTGCACAAGGCGCGCGTGGACGACATCACCCAGTCGGGCGGCGACTGGTTCCAGGATTTCGCCATGCCGCAGGCCCAATTGCGTCTCAAGCAGGGCTTCGGGCGTCTGATCCGCACTCAGACAGACCGAGGCGTGGTCGCCGTCCTGGACACGCGCCTGATTCGCAAGCAGTACGGCCAGGAGTTCCTGCGCTTCCTGCCCCCCGCCCGGCGCACGGGACAGATTGAAGACGTGCGGGACTTCTTCGGATCTGACCCCGTTCCTGATGACAACCCACTCGGCTTTTAGTGATGCCCTTTCCTCCCCGAGATGAATTCGCGCGCCTCGTCGCCGAGGCGCAGGCGTGTCGGCTCTGCCCACGCATGGAAGGTCGTCGGCGCGTATTGTCCACGCTCAACGGCCCGACGACCGCGCGGGTGCTGTTCGTCGCCGAGGCTCCAGGGCGCCTCGGCGGTGATCGCACCGGCATCCCGCTGACGGCGGACGCTTCGGGCCGCAACTTCGCCCGCTACCTCACAGCGGCGGGACTGCGCCGCGAAGACGTGTTCGTCACCAACGCCGCCCTCTGCAACCCGCGCACCCCGCGCGGCACCAACGCGCCGCCCACGGCTTCGGAACTCCGCAACTGCTCCGGCTGGCTCCAACGAACGCTGGAAATCGTCCGTCCGCAGGTCGTCGCAACCCTCGGAACCAAAGCGCTCGCGGCCCTCTCGCTCATTGCGCCGCACACCCTCACCCTCCGGGAACACGCCGCAACGCCCGTTCCCTGGCACGGCCTGACCCTGTTTCCGCTCTACCACCCCTCCCCCCAGGTCGTCATTAGTCCGTCGGGCCGCAGCCACTCCCAGCAAGAGGAAGATTACCGCGCGCTTGGTGCATACTTACGCGCCTCTATGCCATAATGACAGGGAAGCGCGCATAAACATACCCCTCACCCGGAAGCGGCGGACGCGGGAACATGTCATCGCCGATTTCAGCGTCAACTTTGTGGAGAGACAGGCTTGGCGGAGCAGTCGCGGCAATTGTGGCGGCATGACCTCAGCAATGGCGTTTCATCCTGAGCCGTTGTGCATCAAGGCGTCGGGGCGAGTTCCAGCAGGACGACACTGCCATCCCGGATGGTGGGCCGGGTATCAGGGGTGGCGTCCACCGGCAGGGGCGCGTACTGAGCGGCGATGAGCCAGACGTGGTGCGTCTTGGCATCTATGACCATCGTGCGCGCCCCGACCTGTGTTTGGACGGTATTCGTTACCGTAAACGTCTGCGGGGTCTGCTCCTGAACCACGGTCAGCGTGCCGTCCCGGCCGTTGGAGCTGAGGGCAGACCGGTACACCGGGTCGAACGCGGCGGCGTCCGGCCCGTGGCCGATGGCGGGCGTGGCAAGGACCTGCCCGGTATCGGCGTTCAGCACGGCCATCTGCCCGTTGTCCCCGACGCTGAACAGTCGTCTGCCCGCCGTGTCCATCGCCAGCCCTGACGGTCCGGTGACGGGGGCGAGCGGCCAGCGGCTTTTGATTGCCAGCGCCCGCGCGTCAACGGCGACGACCTGGGCCTTGTCTTCCAGGTTGTCATAGAGCATACCCCGACCGTCGGCCACGGCGAACTCCGGACGTCCGCCCAGCGGGATCGTGCCCAGCACCTGCCCGGTGACGGCGTCAATGGCCGTGGCGTCATCGCTGCCGCCGTTGAACGTAAAGACGCGCTTGGAGGCGGAGTCGTAGACGATGCAGTCCGGCCGGGTCCCGACGGCGATGGTTCCCAGCGGCGTGAGCGTCTGGAGGTCGAAAAGGGTGACAGTATTATCCTGACCGTCGCTGGCCCAGCCCCGGTCTAACTCTGGTGCGAGGGCGACGCCGTGGACGCCGTTGGTCTGTGCGATCTGCCCGACGATCTCCCCGCTGTCGGCATCAAAAACGTCAACGTGCGTCTGCCTCGTGACGTACAGCCGCCGGTTGACGGGGTCCAGCGCCAGATAATCCCAGCCCAGGCTCCCCGCCAGCGCCACGGACCGGACGAGACGGTAATGGGGTGACGCGAGGACACGCGCTGCCGCTCCAGAGGCGCAGGCGCTCAGTGCCATTCCCACGACCAAAAGCCAACCCCCGAGCGAACGATTCATTCCCGCCTCCTCCATATTATCATTCCTGCGCCAACCGGTCCAGCGTCGCCCCGAGCAGGCGCGCGAGGTTCGGCAGGGCGTCCCGGTGCATGATCTCGTAGCCGTGTGAGTTCTCGGCGGCGAACGCCAGCGTGATGGGCCGTGCCACGAGGCCGTGCGAGGCCGCGCAGCTCGCGTCGCTGCCGCCGCGCGAGAGCGCCTGCCAGTGCGGCGTCAGCCCGGCGTCTTCGGCCGCCCCCGCGACCAACTCAATGTCGCGGGCCTGCATGGCGCTGTAGGAGTCGCTGACCCAGACGGTCGGCTGGGCGTCCAGCGGGAACGGGCTTTCGGCGACTCGCGGCCCGATCTCCAGCGCGATGCCCACGGATGGCCGGTAGCGCTGCAGCAGCCACTGCGCCCCCTGGCCGCCGACTTCTTCCGCCGTCGTGGCGGCGAAAAGAATGCCGCCCCCAATTCTGGGGGAGTCAGAAAAGGAGAAGGCTTCCAGAGCCAGCATCAAAGCGGCCAGGTCGGCGCGGTCATCCAAGAAGGGGGCGGCGACGCAGTCGGCGAACTCCGTGACCGTGCGGCGGGACGGGTGCAGGGCCACGCGCGTTCCGGGCCGGACGCCGCGCGCGGCGAGGGCGGCGGGGGACAGGCCGGTGACGATGCGGGCCATCTCCCAGGTCAATGCCTCCTCGCGGGCGCGCGTCGCCGGGTTCGCACGGTCCGTGGTGTGGATGGAGCCGAAGGACAGGATGCCCGTCAGCGACCCGCCCGGCGTGAGGATCGTCACCGGCCCCTCACCCCACTTCCAGGGCATTAGGCCGCCTAGGGCAGACACGGCCAGCCGTCCGTCGTCTTCCACGCGCACGACCAGCAGAGCGATCTCATCCAGGTGCGCCATGACCACAACGTCGGCCCGCTCCGGCACGGCGTCCATGCCAGGGGGTGCAATGAGCAGGTTCCCACGCGCGTCGCGGGTGTGGGCGCAGCCCAGCGCCTCCGCGTGGGCGGCCACGGCGGCAGTGACGGCTTCCTCCTGCCCCGGCGGGCCGGGAATGGCAACAAGTTCGCGGACGAGTTCCAGTGCATCAAGCATAGTCGCTTCTTCTTTCAGCCTCGGCCCGCCGTTTTAATGACGGGAGGGGCCTCGGCATCCTCGTCCAGCACCGGCGTGACCTCCCACCAGTTGTGGCCGGACTTGACCTCGACGCGCAGGGGCACGTCCAGCGGGTAGGCGTGTTCCATCGCCTCGCGGACCAGCGCCCCCAGACGCGCGACTTCCGAGGGCGGGCACTCGAACAGCAGCTCGTCATGCACTTGCAGGATCATTTGCGCGGTCATGCCGCTCTCGGCGAGCGCTTTTTCCACGCGCAGCATGGCGAGCTTGATGATATCGGCGCTGGTCCCCTGGACGGGCATATTGGCGGCCTCGCGCTCGGCGGTCTGGCGGAACTGGAACACGCGCGAGTTCACATCGGGGACGTACCGGCGGCGGCCCAGCAGGGTCTGCACATAGCCCTTCTCGCGCGCCCCCTCCAGGATGGTCTCCAGGAACTGACGCACACCGGGGTAGAGCGCCAAATATGCCTTGATAAGTTCGGCGGCGCGGGCCTGGGGGATGCCCAACTCGGCGGCGACCCGGAACGGGCTGGCCCCGTAGATGACGGCGAAGTTGATCGTCTTGGCCTGCCGCCGCTGGTCGCCGGAAACGGGCTGGTCTTCGGGAATCTCGAAGATGCGCCGCGCCGTCTCCGTGTGGATGTCCTTGCCGGAGGCGAACGCTTCCACCAGGCCGGGGTCGCGGGTCATGTGGGCGAACAGGCGCAGCTCGATCTGGGAGTAATCGGCGGAGACCAGCACACAGCCCGGTGCGGCGACGAACGCCCGCCGGATGCCCTGGCCGATGACCGTCCGCACGGGGATGTTCTGTAGATTGGGGTTGCTGGACGACAACCGCCCGGTGCTGGCGACGGTCTGGTTCAGCGACGTGTGGACCTTTCCCGTCTCCGGGTTGATGAGCAAAGGAATGGCGTCGGCGTAGGTGGACTTGAGCTTGGTCAGTTCACGCCACTGGATGATCTTCCCGGCGATCTCGTGGCCCTGGGCGGCCAGGTCTTCCAGCACGTCCGCGCCCGTGGAGTAGCCGGTCTTGGTCTTCTTGCCGACAGGCAGTTTCAGCCGGTCGAACAGGACTTCTTGAAGCTGCTTGGTGCTGCCGACGCTGAACTTTTCGCCGCCCGCCAGGGCATAGATTTCGGCTTCCAGCCCCTCCACCTGCACCGCCATCTCGCCGCTGACCTGCCGCAGCAATGCGGCGTCTACAGTGACTCCCGCGCGCTCCATGCGGGCCAGCAGGGGCGCGAGGGGCCGCTCCATGTCGTCGTGCAGGGCGAGCAGGCCATCCCGCTCCAGGCGGGGCCGCAGCGCCGCTTCCAGGGCGGGCAGGGCGGCGGCCTCATCCATGACGGCGCTGAGGGAGTCGTCCGGGTCAACGACCAGTTCCACGCCCGCGCTGTCGGCGGCGAGGTCGGCCAGCGGGTAGCCTGCTCGCCCGGCGTTGAGCAGGTAGGCGGCGAGCAACACGTCCAGCGCCACGCCGCCGAGCGTCACGTCCTGACGGCTCAAGACACCCGACACGAACTTGAGGTCGTAGACGGTCTTGGGATGGTCCCCTTGCAGGAACGGCGTCAGGAGTGCGCGCCAGTCGGCCCAGGCGGCGTAGTAGGACCGGTCCGGCAGGGCCAAGGCGACGCCTTGTAGGTCTGCGGTCATCAGCGTCACGGCGGCGGGCTTGACGCCTTCCGTCGGCACGGTGTGGAGCTGCACCCCGATGGGGATATCCCCTTCGGAGAGCCGCGCCAAGAGTCCCTGTATCTGCGATTCGGACGTGATGACCTCGTGGGCAAAGGCTGGCCCCCCGGCCCCCAACGCTGGGGGAGTCGGATCGGAAGGGGCCACGGACTGCGTCTTGGCGCGCTGGTCGCGCTCCAAGTTGGGTAGGCGCTTGAGCAGGGTCCGAAACTCCAGCCGCTCGAACAGCGCGCGCACGGCGTCGAAGTCCGGCCCGACGGCCTGATGGTCGGGCGTCAGGTCCACCCAGTCCGGCAGGGGGACATCGCGGACGATGGTGGCGAGGCGCTTGCACTGGACGGCCAGATCGGTGTTCTCAATCAGCGCGTTCCGCGTCTTCTCCGGCAACTCGTCCACGTGGAACAGCAGGTTTTCCAGGGACCCGTAGTCTTTGAGGAGCCTGCTCGCGCCCTTCTCGCCGATGCCGGGGACGCCGGGCAGGTTGTCGGACGAATCACCCTTGAGACCCTTGAAGTCCGTGATCTGGGAGGGGGCCAGGCCGTAGCGTTCTTTGACGGCCTTCTCGTCATAAGTCACGGTATCCGTGACGCCCTTGACAGTGATCATGGCGCGGACGGGGCCGCGCCCTTCCAGCGGGCTGCCGTCGTCTACGAGCTGCAAAGCATCGCCATCGCCCGTCACGATCAACACTTCGTAGCCCAGCGCCTTGCCGCGCTCGGCCAGCGTCCCGCAGACGTCGTCGGCCTCGTAGCCCTCCACCTCCACGACGGGCACGCGGAAGGCGCGGGCGGCGTCGCGCGCCAGCCCCCGCTGCGGCTTGAGGTCGTCCGGCATCTTCTGCCGATTGCCCTTGTAGGACGCCATCTCGTGGTGGCGGAATGTGGCGACGGGCGGATCGAAGGCAGCGAAGATGGCGTCTGGCCGCTCGCGCTCCAGGATCGTCATCAGCATCAGGATGAACGAGTAGACGGCGTTGGTAGGCAGGCGGTCGGACGTGGTCAGCGCCCGCATGGCGAAGAAGCCCCGGTACAGCAGGCTGTTGCCGTCCAGGATCACGAGCTTGGGCATGGGGAGATTATACCCGGCGACTCGACGCAACGCCGCCCGCCGCGAACCATACGAACGTGGCGGGCGAAGCGAAACATCACCAGAGCAGGGTGAAGTGGTAGGGGGCGTTGCCGGGCTGCGGGTCGTTGATGCGGACGGCGGCGGTGAAGTTGTTGTACGGGCCGGGCCGGCGGACCAGGCGGACGATGCCTCGTCCCGCGACATCCACGAGCCGCACATATGCGCCGGGGCGGAGTCTGCCGGTCACGAAGTAGCGCTCATCCTGGACCCCCTTCCCCTTCACGGCCTGGGTGCTGACGTTGCGGCCGTGGATGCGGATGACGGTCACGCCGTCCACGCGGCCTGCCCAGGCGAGTCTGCCCGCGTGGGCCACGGAAGGGGAGAGGCCCAGCAGGGCCAGGCCGGCGACAAGCAGTGCTTTGGTTTTCATGGTCATGTGTTCCTCCGCTCTGCTTTACCCCAGGTTTCCCGCCGCGCAAACCGTCAGAGTTTGCCGAGGGTCTTCAGGCTGTCCACGGTGCCTTGGACTTTGGACGCCGACTCTTTAATACCCGCCTTCTCGGTCTCGGTCAGCGTCACCAGTTCGGACAGGTCGTAGACCTCTTCGGCCCCGCCCGCGCCGAGTTTCGCCGGGACGCCGAAGTAGAGGCCGGTGACGCCGTACTGGCCGTCCAGCAGGACCGTGGTGGCGAGGATGCGCTTGCGGTCCAGCAGGACGGCCTCGACCATCTCGGCGGTGGCGACGCCGGGGGCGTACCAGGCGCTCGTGCCGATCAGACCGGTCAGGATGCCGCCGCCCTGGCGGGTGTCGTCCTCAATCTTTTGGAGCTGGTCTGCCGTGATCTTGCCGGTGTCCACCCACTTCTGCACGGGGATGCCGCCGACGGTGGTGAGCGAGCGCACCGGGACCATCTGGTCGCCGTGGCCGCCCAACACATACGCCTGCACGTCCTCCACGGAGATGCCGACGGCGGCGGCGATGGCGTTGCGGTAGCGAGTGCTGTCCAGAACGCCCGCCTGGCCGATGACCCGCTCCGACGGCAGGCCGGTGGCCTTCAAAGCAACATGGCACATGGCGTCCAGAGGGTTGGAGACGACGATGTAGACGGCCTGGGGCGAGTGCGTGACGGCCTGCCCGGCGACGCTCTGCACGATGTCGGCGTTGACGGCCAGCAGGTCCTCGCGGGACATCCCCGGCGAGCGCGGGCGGCCCGACGTGATGACGACGACGGCGGATTGCGCCGTGTCCGCGTAGTCCGACGTGCCCGTGAGCCTGCCGTCATAGCCGACGATGGGCGCGACCTGGTTCAAGTCCAGCGCCTTGCCCTGGGCCATCGAGCCGGTCTTGCGGGGCCGCTCCAATGTGAGATCATCGGGCAGGTCCAGCAGGACCACGTCCGAGTAGCCCTGCTGGGCGACGTGGAAGGCGACGGTCGCGCCGACGTTGCCCGCGCCGATCACCGAGACTTTCATGCGTCCGGCTGCCATAAGCGTGTGTTCTCCTTGAGGGGGAAGTTGAGAAGTCCGGTGTTCAGTATGCGCCGCCGGGGCGGGATTTGTCAACCGAAGCACGGCAGCAAAAGGCCCGGCGGGCTGCGATGCCTGCCGGGCCGAAGATGCGGTTTTCAGGTGCCTACTTGTTGTATTTGCGCGGGGCGAGGGCGTCGGTGACGGCGTCCAGGTCCGGCGGGGTGGTCCCGGTCAGGGCGGCGGCGCGGTTCTCCTGCTGGATTTGCAGATAGATCTCTTTGCGGTGAACGGTCACGTCGCGCGGGGCGGTGACGCCGATGCGCACCTGATCGCCCCGGACTTCAATGACCGTGATTTCTATTTCATCGCCGATTTTGATGCTCTGATTGAGGCGTCTGGTCAGTACCAGCATGGCGGCCCTCCTTGGCAGGGTTTTGTGTTATTATACACCCTTACGGGGTTTTTTACACGGGCATTCCCGCGGGCGCGGAAAATTCTGTCGGCGGCCATCCCTGGCCCCGCCGATGACCATCCACTCAGGCGGCGCGCTCCGGCAGGAGGCGGTGGCGCAGGCCGTATTCGTCGCCGCCGACCAGGACCTGGCGGGCCAGGCGGGCGTCGGGGTTGATGACCACGGGGGCCAGCAGGTTGGCCGTGATCCCGGCGGGGTCGCCGGCGGGCACGGTCAGCAGCGTGTACAGGACCGGCGTGGGGCCGCCCTTGTCCAGCCCGATGGCCTCCAGCTCGGCGACCGGCACGCGCGGCTGGTAGGCCGGGAATATCTGGTGCGGGCGCATCGCCAGGAACGCGAGGGACCCGTCCTCCACCGATTGCAGCCACTCGAACGGGCCGTCGCCGCGCCCGTGCGGCACGAGCAGGAAGCGCCGACGCGCCTCGAAGCCGGGCAGGCCGCCGGGGAAGGTGAGGACGCGGGCCTCGTCAATGTCAATCGCGCCGAAGCGCGCGGTCTCGATCTGCATCGTTGACTCCTTGCTGGTTGGTAACATTAGCCGAGAAGGGTGGACAGGCTGTACTTGTAGGCGTCCTGGACCGTCACAAGGGACGCCTGGTAGACGTTCTGCGCGCTCTGGAGCTGCACATAGGCCGTCGCCAGGTCCGTGTTCTCGATATTGGACTGGGTGGTCTGGTACTCCGTGTCCAACTTTTGGAGATTCTGCTGCGCGGCCGTGACCTGGTTCACTTTGGCCCCGATCGCGGCGTCGGCCTCGCTGGTGGCGGTGATCCGTCCCTGCACGGCGGTGATGTCGGCGGAGATCGCCGTGGTGTTGCCCGCGAGCAGGTCGGTCTTCAGCGTCTGCAGCGTGGAGAACGTATCTGTGAAGAGGCTGCCGTTGGACCCCGGCGAGTTCAGGGTCAGGGTGCTGTTCGGCCCCAGGGTCGCGGTCAGCGCGCCCTCGTCGCCGCCGTAGACCGGCGGGCTGCCGCTGTAGGGCGGCGTCCCGGTCTGCGTGCCGCCGAAGACGTACTTGCCGGCGACACTGGTGTTGGCGAGCTGGGCGAGCTGCTGGATGGACCCGTCTACCTGGGCGGCGAGCGTGTTTAGGCTCTGCTGGCCCTGCGCGCCGGTGTTGGCCCCCTGGACGGCGATCTGGTTGACCTGATCCAGAATGGAGTTGACGCTGGACAGGGCCGTGCTACTCGCGCTCAGGACGCTCTGGGCCTGGTTGGCGTCGCTCTCGTACTGGGTGTCGCCCAGCAGCGCCTCGCGCAAGGTCAGGTCCTGCGCGGTCCCCGCCGGGTTGTCCGATGGGCTGTTGAGCGACTTGCCCGTGGAAATTTCCTGTGTGATAGTCGTCAGGTTGCTCAGGCTGTTCTGAACGTTCCCCTGGAGTGAAGACGAAAGCAGGTTGTCGGTGATACGCATGGTTTAAATGTCTCGTGGAGTGTCAGGGGAACAGGCCCGTGATCAGCGTGTTCAGCATGCTGTCCATCGTCTGCACGACCCTGGCGGACGCCTGGTAAGCGCGCTGGTACTGCAGCATATTGATCATCTCCTGGTCGGTGGAGACGCCGGTGACGGAGTCGCGCTGCTGTGTGGACTGCGTCTGGCCCGCCTGGGCGCTGGTCAGGGCCGTCTTTGTCGTGGCCGCCTGGCTCCCGGCGGTCGTCACGAGGTTCTGGTAGTAGCCCAGGGTGGTCGTGCCGCTCAGCGCCGTCACGGACTGAGACTGGAGCGCCGACAGCGCGGCGGCGTTGCCGGCGTCGCCCGGCGGCGGCGGGCCTCCCCCGCTGGGGACGGCGGCGGCGGCGAGTTTGGACGGGTCGGAGACGAGCGTGGAGTTGACGGTGATCGAGGCGGCCTCGCTGCCGGCGGTGACGGTGAAGAACGGCAGGCCGGTCGTTCCATCGGCCCCGGCCCCGGCGCTGTGGACCGCGTTCACCTGGGACGCCAGCGCGGCCGCCAGGCCGTTGACGGACGTGATGTTGCTCTGCACGTCGGCCTGTGCCTGCACGACGCCGGCCAGGTCGCCCCCTTGCAGGTCCCCCCGGCTCTGCAGGCCCGCGACGGTCACGGCGTCCGTCTGAACGCCGACGACCAGATCGGAGGAACCGATGGCGACGTTGACCGTGCCGTCACTGTTCTGCTGCGTGGTGACGTTCACGAGCGAGGAGAGCTTGTCCAAGAGTTGGTCGCGCTGGTCCAGCAGCGTGTTCGGCTGCTGCCCGGCCACCTGGGACTGGCGGATCGTCCCGTTGAGCTGCGCGATCTGCGTGGCGTAGGAGGCGATGGTCTGGAGGTCGGCGTTCTGCTGGCTGCTCAGGTCGGACGCCGTGAGCGTGAGCTGTGAATGGATGCTCTGCAGAGAGTTCGTCACCGCGACGCCGTTCTGGACCGCCGTGGCCCGCGCACCCAGGTCTTCCGGGTTGCTGACCACGGAATTGAAGCTCTGGTAGAACTGCGTCAGGGTCTCATTGAGGCCGCTGTTCGACGGCTCCCCGTAGGCCTGCTCGACCTGCTGCAAGGCCGTGTTCTGCGCGGTCTGTGAGCCGACGTCGGCGTTGGCGGCCCGCACCTGGTTGTTCAGGTACTGGTTGCCGGCGCGGGTGATGCTGCCGACGCTGACGCCGGTTCCGACTTGGCCGCTCGGCAGGCTGCCGTCCACCGAGTCCGGCGGCGACAAGGACGGATTGGCGTACAGGTCCACGCTCTCCACGGAGTAGCCGGGCGTGTTGGCGTTGGTGATGTTGTTGCCGGTGACGTTCTGGCCGACCTGGGAGGCGGCCAGGCCGGTGGCCCCGATGTCAATTCCGAGAAATGTGGATGGCATGAGTGTTCCCCCGTGATGGCGCTCAGGCGCGGCGGTCGAGCAGCTTGCGCCGCCCGACGCGCCCGCCGCCGCCGTAGCAGGCGTCGGCCCGGCGTCCCGCCTCCACGAAGAGGTCCAGCGAGAACGCGATGTAGTCCAGTTCGCTGCGAATCAGGCGCTCGTTGCGTCGGCACAGCTCGCCCGCCCGCCCCAGGGTGCGGGCCAACGTGTCGCGCAGGGCGGCCGGGCCGGGCCGGGCCGCTTCGGGCAGCGCCTCCAGCGCGGCGGCCACCGTGGTCTGCGCGCCGTCGGCGTCACGCAGGAGCGCCGCGCGCGCCTGGGCCTGGGCCTGAAACTGCCCCAGCAAGGCGGCGTACTCGTCCTGGAGGCGCGTGAAGCGCGGGCGGTCACAGGTCACCAGGGCGCGTTCCTGGGCTTCGAGCAGACGACAGTGGCGCGTCTGCAGGGCCAGTTCCTCGCGCAGCAGCCGTGTCAGTTGTTTGTCGTCTGTCATGGGCGTGTCCTCGGTGTGGCTTCCGTCTGATTATTGGTCGAAGGTCCCGTCGGCTTTAGGGCAGCGCCGGGGGCCGGGCCGAGCGCCGGGGCGAGCTGGTCGTAGAGCATCTGGCTGATGCCTAAATCCCCGCGCTTGGACATGGCATCGGCCACGGTCTGGTCCATCATCCCGGTGAATATCTGCCGCTGATCGGACTGGTCGCCGAGCAGGCCGCTGTCCGGGACGGTCTTGCGCATCTCCTGGAACATGAGATTGAGGAAGTAGCCCTCGAACTGCTGACACGCGCCCTGGAGCTGCTGGTGCGCCTTATCCAGCCCGGCGGGCGCGGGCGTTGCGGCGGGCAACAGCGTGATCGGCGTCATCACTGCACCTCGATCTGGGCGTGCAGCGCCCCGGCGGCGTGCATGGCCTGCAGGATGGCGATCAGATCGCGCGGGGTCACGCCCAGGGCGTTCAGCGACCGGACCACCGTGTCGATGGTGGAGGAGGCGGGGATGGGGATCAGATGCTCCGTCCCCTCCGCGACCTTGATGTTCTTGCGCGGGCGGACCACCGTGTTGCCGCCGCTGAACGCGCCGGGCTGGGAGATGACGGGGTCGTTGGCGATGGAGACGGTCAGGTTGCCGTGGGCGACGGCGCAGGGCGTGACGACCACGTCGCCGCCCATGACCACCGTGCCCGTGCGCTCGTTGATGACGATCACGGCGGGGTCGTCGGACTGCACCTCGATGTTGTCCAGGGCCGCGATCAGGCTGACGGTGTCCGTGCCGGGCGCGTAGCCGACCTGGACCGTGCCCGCGTCCAGGGCGTTCACCCCGGTGGCCCCGGCGGGAAGGCGGTCCCGGATGGCGTTGGCGATGCGCGCCGCCGTGGTGTAGTCGGGCGACTTGAGGGTGATCTCCAGCGAATTCCCGTTCGGGTCGGCCAGCGTGGTGGGCACGTCCTGCTCGACATAGGCCCCGCCGGGAATCAGCCCGGCGGTGACATGGTTCTGGGTCACGCTGCCGCCCCCGCCGCCGCCCGCCAGGAAGCCACCGACCGACACCGGCCCCTGGGCGGCGGCGTAGACCTGGCCGTTGGCCGCCTGAAGGGGCGTCTGCAGCAGCGTCCCGCCCTGCAAGGACTTGGCATCGCCCATGCTGCTGACGGTCACATCAATGGTGCTGCCGCTGTGGACGAACGGCGGAAGGGTGGCCGTGACGGTGACGAATGCGACGTTCTTGAGCTGCAATGACCCGGTGGGTACGGTGATGTGGAACCGCTCCAGCATGGCGGCGACGGCCTGGGGCGTGAAGGTGACGCTGCTGCCGTCGCCGGTCCCGGCCAGCCCGACCACCAGCCCGACGCCGACCAGTTGGTTGCCGCGCACCCCCTGCACCTGGGCGATGTCCTCCAGCCGGTCCTGCGCGCGGGCGCACGGCGCGGCGGCGAGGCCCGCCAGCAGGCTCAGGGCGAGGATCGTGTGTTTGAGTGGCATACTGGTATTGTTATCGGGGGGAATGAGCGGGAAATTTAGGGGAACCCGCCCCGCTTTGCCGGGCCGGAGGGGATCTCTCAAAACAGAAACTTGAAGACGCGGCTGATCAGGCCGTCGTGCTGCTTGTCGCCGACCGGGCCTTTGCCGCCGTACTTGATCTCGGCGTCGGCGACCTGGGGCGACTGCACCGTGTTGTTGGCGGCGATGTCTTCGGGGCGCACGACGCCCGTGAGGGTGATCGTCTGCGTCTCCGCGTTCATGCCGACCTGGCGCGTCCCCTCCACCTGCAAATTGCCGTTGGGCAGGACCTGCTTGACGACCACCTCGATCTGCGCCGATAGAGCATCGGAGCGGCTGGTGCTGCCGGAGGCCGTGCTGCCGATACTCCCGCCGAGGCCGAACGCCGGGATGCTGCCCAGCCCGAAATGAATCGGCCCCAGGTTGATCGCGGTCGGGCCGGTTCCGGGGCCGTAACTCAGATTCTCGTTCTTGGAGTTCTTGGTGGCGGCCTGCGAGGCCGTGGTCGCGTTCTCGTTGATGACGATGGTGAGGATGTCGCCGACCCGGTGCGCTTTGTCATCCGAGAACAGGGACGGGGACCCGCCGCCGGGCGCGCCGGAGACGGGGAACAGAGAGTCGGCCCGGCAGGGGCCGAGCAGGGCGAGGGCAAGCAAAGCGGGGGCGAGGCGTTTCATGGGCTTAGAACTCCAATTCCACGGTCTGCGCGTCCAGGACAGTGGCATCCAGGGCGGCCGACACCCCATCTCGGCGGACGCGGATGGCGGCTCCCGCCGCGCCGCCGGTCTCGGCCACGCCGACGGCGGTGACGCTGATGCCGCCGTCGTCCACGCGGATGGTGACGGGGTCGCCGGGGTGGATGAGCAAGGCCCCGGCATCATCCGACGAAGGGGCATGGCGCGCCAAGCCCGTACTGTCTCCCCCAGCATCGGGGGCGGGGGGGGCGGACACGGTCACGTCGGCCTGGGCCGCACCGTCCAGCACCGCATCTACGCCGGGCTGGAAGCCCGCCTGGCGCAGCTTCAGCGCGAGGTCGCCGGGCGTCAGGTGGCGCACGTCGCCAGGCAGCGGGGCGCGGCCCACGCACACGGCGGCGAGCCGCCCGCGAAGAGCCGTGCTGCCGCCGGACAGGGCGGCGACCGAGCCGAGCGGAAAAAAGCCAGCGCCATCCGGCTGCACAATCGCGCTCGGCTTCAGTGTGACGTGAACCGGCGAGGCGGCGACGATGACGGGCAACAGTGCGAGGGCCAGGGCGAGCGTGGGCTTCATGGCAGCGTCCTTTCGGGGGCGTCTAACCCGTCACGAGTTGGTTGGCCGTTTGCAGCATCTGCGAGGCGGTCTGAATGGCCTTGGAGTTGGTCTCGTAGGCGCGCTGGGCGGTGATCATGTTGACCATCTCCTGCACGATCTGCACGTTGGAGCCTTCCAACATCCCCTGAGACAGCGTCCCGAAGCCATTCTGGCCCGCCGTGCCGGTGACGGGCGTGCCGGATGCCGCCGTGGGGGCGAAGTTGTTCTCGCCGATGTTCTCCAGACCCGCCGGGTTGGAGAAGTTGGCGAGTTGAATCTGGCCGACGGTCTGCGGCGTCGTGCTGGAGGCCGTTGTGACCTGCACGGTGCCGTCGCCGCCGATGCTGACCGCCGTGGCGTCCGTCGGGATGGTGATCTCCGGCTGGACGGCGTAGCCGCTGGAGGTGACGAGCTTGCCCTGGCTGTCCACGTTGAACGAGCCGTCGCGGGTGTATCCCGTCGCGCCGCTGGGCAGAAGGACCTGGAAGAAGCCGTTGCCCTGGATGGCGACATCGTACTGGTTGCCGGTGTTCTGAAAAGTCCCCTGGTCGAACATGGTCTCGGTCGAGGACGGCTTGACGCCGAGGCCGACCTCCAGGCCGGTGGGCGTGGTGACGCCGTCGGCGACCGTGGCCCCGGCGGGGCGCATCTCCTGGGACATCAGGTCCTGGAAGTTCGCCCGGCTGTGCTTGAAGCCGGTGGTGTTGACGTTGGCGAGGTTGTTGGAGATGACGTCCATGTTGGTCTGCTGGGCCATCATCCCGGTCGCCGCCGTGTAAAGTGCGCGCATCATCGGTCAGGTTCTCCTTGGGGGGTCACAGTTTCGCCACGTCGGTGACGGCCTTGTTGGTCGCGTCGTCCTCGCTCTTGACCATCTTCTCGTCGGTCTCGTAGGCGCGCTGGACGGCGATCATGGCGACCATCTCCTGCACGGTGTTGACGTTGGAGGTCTCCAGATATCCCTGCCGGACCGTCGCGCCCGGCCCGGCGGGCACGGCCCCGGTGATCTGGAAGAGGTTGCCGCCGATCTTCACAGCACCGGTCGCCGTGGAGGCGCGGGAGAGTTGGAGTTGTCCCACGTTGACGCCGTCGGCCTCGACCACGCCCTGCGGCGTGATCGTGATGTCTTTGGCGTTGGCGGGAATCGTGAGGGTGCGGCCCGACGTGTCCAGGACGGCCCCGCCGCCGGACGCCTGGACCAGCGTGTCCTGGGCATCGCGGGTCAGGCCGCCGTCGCGGGTGTAGCGGACGCCCTGCGGGGTCTGTACGGCGAGGTAGGCGTCCCCGGTGACGGCGACATCGAGCGGGTTCCCGGTCTGCTGGAACGCGCCGGGGGCAAAGTCGGTGGCGATGCCGCGCACGGCCACGCCGCTGCCGAGCGCGCCGACCGCCGGGCCGGCCCCCTGCGCGGTGCTGCGCAGCAGGGCCTGCGGGAACGACTCGTACTGGGTCATGTCGCGCTTGTAGCCGGTGGTGTTGACATTGGCGAGGTTCTGGGCGATGACGTCCTGCGCCGCCTCATCCGCCAGCATCCCGCTGGCCGCCGTGTAGATTCCGCGTGTGATGGTGGTCGTCTCCTCGCCTGAAATCGTTGACAATGCCATTATCGGCCCGCCCCGGTAAAATTCTTAGGGGCGACTGCGGCGTTGGGCGCGATTTTGGGTACAGTGCCGGGGCGGAGGAGCGGGGGGCATGATGGCGCAGCATGACACGGGACGGATCATCGAGGAATTTTTGGGGGAGCATCCGCGCGCGTCGGAATGGCGCGCGCTGCGTCGCTCCCTGGAGGAGCGGCTGCTCGGCCTGCGGCGGCAGCGGCGGCTGGAGGCAGAAGGAGAGGCGGACGCAGAGCGCGTGACGGCACTGGACGCGCAGATCGCGGCGATGGACCGGCAGATCGCCGCCCTGGAGACCGAGGAGGCCGTCGCGCAGTTCGTGGAAGACTCTCTGAAGTTCACCCTTGCTCAAAATGGGTTTGACGAAGAGGAAGGTCAGGAAGACTGAACACAGACAAACAGCGTCGCCCGGTGTGGGGATACACCGGGCGACGCTTCTACGGGTGCGCGCGGGGGACGCACACCGGAAAGTCCTTCACAGCGTCTTCCAACGCTAACACCATCATAGCACAGGCCGCCACCGCTGTCAAGCGGTTTTGCCGGGGAAGAACAAATATTTTCAGGGCGCGGCGACATAGGCCGTGATCGGAAGACGCAGGCGCTGACCGTTGGCGAGCGTGACCGTCACCTGAGACCGAAAGGAGCCGGGGACGGCTCCCACCAGAGTCACCATCAGCGTGCGCGCCCCCGCCGATTCCGGCCCCCATCCGAGGCGGACGTTCGGACCGGCGGCGAGGCGGACGGCGTCCAGGGCATATCCACCACCGGCGCTCAGAGTCACGCGCAGGACGGCCGGCTGGCCCAGGGGCACGACGCCGAAGGCGAGCGCGGACGGCGTCGCCGTGGCCAGGCCCCGCACGGTCCCCGTCACGGACACGCCGGGGCTGTCGGCGAGGGTCAGCCCGGACACCGAGGGCGCGCGGGCCGATCGCGCGAACCGCAACACGTCCCGCACGGGGCCCAGCGCGGCGGCGCGAGAGAGCGTCACCCGGTAGGCATAGGCGCGAGTGCCGGGCGTGGGGCCGGGGGACGCGCCCAGAGGCGCGACGCCGATGTCCGGGTCGGAGGCGGCGATGGCGAACGGCGGTCCGGGGGGCGCGAATGCAATGTCCACGGTTGCGGTGAGAAAAAGCGACCGCGCATGCCCTGCTTGCACAGAGCCGAAGTCCAGTGTCGGCGGACTGAAGACGACCGGCGGCTGAAGCGCGGCATCCAGCGTCAGCGTGACCTGGGGGCTGTCTTGGCCGAGCGTGAAGACGCCGACGGATTTTTCCAGCGTGCCGTTCAGGTAAGGGTCAACGGTGATGCTGACACGCACCGCCGCCTGCTCGCCCGGTTTCAGCGTCGTGGGCAGTGACCGGTCGGGCACGAACTCAGCGGTGGTGCAGTCGCAGGACGGCTGGAAGCGGCTGATCGTCAGAGGCGTCGTGCCGTCGTTGCGGAGCAGGAACGTGTGCGTGACCGGGGCGGCGTCCGCCGTATGGACCCTCCCGGCGTCATAACGGCTGACGGTCGGGGCCGCCCCGGCCTGCAGCGGGACCAGCGTGGGCGCGTCCGCCCGCGCCGCCATCCCCGGCGTGAGCAGGGCGCACAGCAGCAGGATCAGGGAGCGCAGCGTAGCTTTACTCTGCATGGGCAAAGGCGGAGACACGTGGGGCGCGGGCTTCGAGGGCGTCGGCGTACCGGTGCAGGTCGGTCTCCAAAGCGTGGTCGAAGAGGCGGCCCAGACCCAGGGACTCGCCGATGTCGGCCAGGAAGCCCGGCGGGTCGTAGGCGACGGTGACCGTCAGGCGCGTCCGGTCGCCGCCGGCCGGGAGCAGGGTGACGCACAGGACGTACAGGAACTGTGTGCCCTGACTCTGCCAGCAGAAGGACTCATCGTCCGTCATGGTCCGCTGGACAGCGAATTCGAAGTGGCAGCCGTCCAGGCAGATGACGAAGTGCGCGAGGTCGTCGGCGGGGCCGGGGGCGACGCCCCGGATATGCGAGAGTCGCCCGGCCAGGGCGTCCGCGCCCTCCCAGTGCGCCCGGACGATGCGCCGGGGCGCGTCCAGGGTGATGCTGCGCTCGTGCGTGAACTGCATCGTTAAAGTCCACCTTCCTTGTTCAAAGTCGTTCGACCGCCCAGATACGGGGCGAGGGCGGGCGGCACGGCGACGGTGCCGTCGGCGCGTTGGTAGGTCTCCAACAGCGTGGCGACCAGGCGCGGCAGTGCCGTCCCGCTGGCGTTCAGCAGGTGCGGGAACTCCGGCTTCGCACCCGGTTCGCGCCGGAACCGGATGTTGCCCCGACGGCTCTGGAAGTCCTCGCAGTTGGAACACGAAGACACTTCCAGCCAGGCGTCGGCCCCCGGCGCATAAATTTCAATGTCGTAGCACTTGGCGGCGGCGAACGAGATGTCCCCGGCGGCCAGCAGCTTGACCCGGTAGCACAGCCCCAGGGCCTCCAGCACGTCCGTGGCGTTGGTGACGAGGGTTTCCAGGGCGTCATAGGACGTTTCGGGCAGGACGTACTTGACCATCTCCACTTTATCGAACTGGTGGACGCGCAGCAGGCCGCGCGTGTCCTTGCCCGCCGCGCCCGACTCACGCCGCCAGCAGGGCGAATAGGCGACGTAGTTGAGGGGCAGGTCGCGCCCGTCCATAATCTCGTCGCGGTGGATATTGACCAGCGCCGGCTCTGCCGTGGGCAGGGCGAACAGATCGGCCTCGGCGTCGTGGTACATCTCAGGCCGGAACTTAGGCAGGTGCGCGCTGGCACGGACACTGTCTTGGTTGAGGAAGTACGGCGTGGACCACTCCGTGTAGCCGTGCCGCGCGATGTGCAAATCCAGCATGAAGGCGATCAGGCCGCGTTCCAGAAGCGCCCCCACCCCACGGTAAAGCACGAAGCCGCTGCCGGTGAGCTTGGCACCGCGCGTGAAGTCAATCAGGCCGAGTTCCGTGGCGATGTCCCAGTGGGCTTTGGGGGTGAAGCCAAACGTCGGGGCCTCGCCGTTCGTTTTGACAATTTTGAAGTTTTCTTCGGGGCCAGGCGGCGTGGTCTCATGGGGCAGGTTGGGGACGGAGAAGAGCAGGTCGTCACGCGCGGCTTCCAAACGCCGCGCCTCGATTTCCAGGGTGCTGACACGGTCGCCGAGTTCACGGTTGCGCGCCTTGATGACTTCCGCCTCATCCCGCTTCCCTTCGCGCATCAACTGCCCGATGACCTGCCCGGCAGCCTTACTTTCGCGGTTAAGCTGTGCCTTCAGTTCCTCGGCTTCGGTGGTGACGGTCCGCCAGCGGGTGTCGGCGTCCAGCACGGCGTCAATCGCCGCCGGATCGGCCAGCCGCGCTGCCAGCCGTGCCTTGACTTGTTCGGGTTCGGCTCGGATTAACTTGATGTCCAGCATAGTGGCCTTCGCCGGGCCGATGAACGACCCGGCATGAAAAAACAAGCGTCCTTCGGACGCGGGACCGTGTTCGGGCGCGGGATTTTGGCCCGGTCAACGTGCCGGTCATTGTATCCGAACTTGCCGCCGCTTGTCAAACGCCTTGACAAACGCCGGACCCAGCCTCCATCATGGACCCATGACTCGACTCGCCCTGTGCCTCATGCTTCTGAGCGTCTGCCCATTGTCGGCAGTGGCGGGGCCGAAGCAGACACCGCCCCGGCGCATCGTGTCCCTGACCCCGGCGAACACGGAGATGCTGTTCGCGCTGGGGCTGGGGGGCCGCGTGGTCGGAGACACCACCTACTGCGATTACCCACCCGCTGCGGCGTCCCCGAAGATCACCAAGATCGGCGACACGCGCGTGAACTACGAGCGGGTGACGGCGCTGCGGCCCGATCTGATTGTCGGCGACGATGTCGCCACGCCCCAAGCGGACGCGCGGCTGGCGGCGCTGGGCCTGCCTGTTCTGGCTTTGCACCCGGCTTCAGTGGATGACGTGGAGCAGAGTCTGCTCCGGCTGGGCCAACGGACGGGCGCGGCGCATCAGGCGCGCGCCGTCGTCGCCCGAATGCAGGCGCAGCGCCGCCTGGCGGGCGCGTTGGCGGCCCGTGACCCGCGCCGACCGCGCGTGTTGATCGTCATCGGCATGAATCCTTTGTATGTGGCCGGGCGCGGGACCTTCATGGATGGCGTACTTGCAGAAGCGGGCGGAGTCAACGACGCGCCCTTGACAGGCTACGGGACGCTGTCCAAGGAAGTCGTGCTGGCGCGCCCGCCGGACGTGATTCTGGCGTCACCGAATGACATGGCTGGTCTGCGGGCCGACCCAGTGCTGCGCTTTTTGCCCGCCGTGCGCGCGGGTCGGTTCGTCTCCCTGGGCGACGGGGAGATTTTCGAGCGTCCGGGTCCGCGCATCACCGATGGGCTGCTACAACTGGCTCGCGCCCTGCACCCCATGTCCACGGGGGCGAAGTGAGAGTGGGGCGCACTCCGGCCGCGTTCGGGCTGCTGCTGGCCCTGCTGTTTCTTTCCGTGACCCTCGCCGCCGGGATGGGCAGCGTCCATTACGGCCCGGCGGCGGTGCTGGCGGCTCTGCGGCATGGGCCTTCGGGGACCACACCCGCCGACCTGATTGTTTGGAGCCTGCGGCTGCCGCGCATCGGTCTGGCGATGCTGGTCGGGGCGGCGCTGGCGGCGGCGGGGGTGGCCTTCCAGTCGTTGCTCAGGAACGACCTGGCCGACCCGTACATCGTCGGCGTCTCGGCGGGGGCGTCTGTCGGGGCGGAGGCCGTGCTGCTGCGGGCGGGCGCGCTGTGGCTGGGCGGCTGGGCCGTGCCGCTGGCCGCGTTCGGCACGGCCTTGGCGGCGATGCTCACGGTCTACGCGCTCGCCCGGCGCGGCGGGCGTGTCGCCGTCACGAGCCTGCTGCTGGCGGGCGTGGTCATCAGCGCCTTTTTGGGCGGCATCGCCACGCTGATGCTGCAACTGGGGCCGCCGCAGGACACCCAGCACATTCTTGGACGCCTGCTGGGGTCCTTGGCGGACGCGACGCCCTCCCAGTGTGAGATATTGACTGTGTTTCTGCTGCTCGGCCTGATGGTTCTTCTCGTGGAGGCGCGTTCGATGAATCTGTTCGCCCTGGGTGAAGAGTCGGCGCAGCACCTGGGCGTGGAGGCTGAGCGGTTCAAGGCCGTGCTGCTGGTGACGGGGACGCTGCTGACGGCGGCGACGGTAGCGTTCGCGGGCATCATCGGGTTCGTCGGTCTGATGGTGCCGCACATGGCCCGGCGGCTGGCGGGGACGCCCGACCACCAGCGCGTGCTGGCTTTGGCCGTGCCGGGCGGGGCGCTCCTGATGGTCTGGGCGGACACGCTGGCCCGGACGCTGTTGCCTGACGGGCGCGAACTGCCCGTCGGCGTCATCACGGCCTTCCTGGGAGCGCCGTTCTTCGGCTACCTGCTGAGACGTCATGGGCGCACTTCCTGATCGGGGCATCCGGTTTTCGGACTGCCCCCACCCGCCTCAGACTGCCCACCACCTTGTTCCCTCGTTCCTCGGTCACAGGGTCCTCCCGAAGCGGGAGGATCAAGAGTAACCCCTGCTGGACTGAGGTTGCCCCCTCCGAATCCTCCCGCTGCGGGAGGACCCCGCAAAGCAGGATGGTGGGCAATCCTCGTGGTGGGCAATCCTCGCCAGGCTAGGAGCAGGTACAATAGGGCATGAAGTGCTTCCCACACCAATTCCTCACACTGCTGCTGCTCTGTCTGCTTGTGCTGACCGGGCAGGCCGCACGGGCTTCGCAGACGCGCCTTTGGATGGCCTCCCAGGACGATTTCGGCGCCAAGACTGGGTTCTACCTCGCCTTCGAGAACGCGACGACCGACGGCTCGCCGTGTGCTCTCAGTACGCTCAAGCTGATACTGGCGGTCGGCGACGGCTCCCGCTGGCGATTCCCGGCCACGTCGCCGACGCAGCCCTGGCAGTACGACCACGACTACACGGTCCGGGCGACAATCACATCCCAGGGCGCACAACTCTTCCTGGACGGCGCGCTGGTCGCCCAGGAGCCGGGTGACTGGAAGCCACAGGAGGGGGATTTCCTGGCGAACGATATGCCGTCATGGGCGCAGGACCGGGCGGACTATCTGGTTCTGCAGAAGTCACTGGCCGTGACCAATGCGGGCGGCCAGGCCATCAACCTTTCCTTCGCCCGCTCCGCCGCCCAGCCGCTGCCCTTGCCGCTGTTCGAGCCGCAGGCCCCGCGCAGGCTGGAAGGCTGGCAGGTCGGTACGGCGCGGGCGCTCACACTGACGGCCGTGTTCCGACTGGTCCAGCGCCCCACTGAACTGCGACCCTACACCCCCGTCTTGGACCGCTACGGCCAGGCGGCCGCCGCCGACTGGCCCGGCAAGGTCCACAGCGACGCCGACCTGCGGGCGGCGGGCCTGCAAGAACGCCAAGTGCTGACGGGCTGGACGGCCATGCCGGGCCTGGACATCTACGGCGGCTCCCGGAAGGCGGGCTGGCACGGGGCGGCGACCGGGTTCTTCCGGGTCACCCGCCACGGCGGCGCCTGGTGGATGCTCTCCCCGCTGGGCGACCCGCTGTTCTACACCGGCCTGGACACGGCCCCGTCACTGGCCTGGGACAAGACGCCGGTGACGGGCCGCGAGGCCCTGTTCACCGAACTGCCGCCCAAAACCGGTGCGACGGCGGCGGCATGGGGACAGAACGCCTGGGGGTCCGACCCCGGCACGGATTATCTGGCCCTGCACTCCGTCAATATGCTCCGCAAGTACGGCCCCGATTGGGAACAAGCAGAGCGGACGCTGACGGCGCAACGCCTGCGGGCGTGGGGGTTCTCCGGCCTGGGCAAGTGGGCCGACCCCCTGCCCGGCCTGCCCGATCTGCCCGTCCTCAGCCGGTCAGGCATTCCCACGCTGGCGGGCCACCCGGACATATTTGATCCCGCCGTCTGCACGACATTCACGGCGAACCTGGCGGCCCAGATCGCGCCGCGCCGCACTGACCCGCGCATCGTCGGCTGGTCGCTGGGCAACGAATACGACGAGATCATCACGACCGAGGAGACACGAAAAATACTCCAGATGCCGGCGGACGTACCCGCCAAGCGCGCCCTGACCGATTACTTGATTGACACGCTGCACGGCGGCGACGTGGACCTGGCGGGCGCGGCGGCCCAGGTCACGGCGCAGACGCGCGATGATCTCTACGCAGCCAAGCTCCAGCCGCCTGCCGCCGAAATCGAACGCCTGCGGCTGTTCTACGCCGACCGCTACTACGACTTCGTGTACCGGACGGTGAAGACGCTGGACCCGAACCACCTCTATCTCGGCTTCTGGATCAGCATCGGCTGGTGGGAGAACGAGGACGACTGGCGGACCATCAGCCGCCACTGCGACGTGATCGGCTACGACCGCTATGCCTTCTCGTTCGCGGACGCTTCGTTCGCCGGACTGATTCGGCAGGCGGGCAAACCCATCCTATGCGGCGAGTTTTCCTATCCCGCCCAGTACGACGGAACGCGCGGGTTCGGGGCGTATCCCACCTGGACACAGAGCGATGCCGAGTCCGGCGCTGAGTACGCGCGCTGGATTCGTGCCGCAGCCGCCGACCCGGACTGCGTCGGCACTTGCTGGTTCCAGTACCGCGACGAGCCGCTCACCGGGCGCGGCCCCGGCCACAGCGATGCGCTCGTTCTCGGCGAACACTACGCCTTCGGCATGGTGGACGTGACCGACCGCCCCAAATGGGATTTAGTGGCCGCCGTCCGCCAAGCCAACCGACAGGCCCTCGGCTGGCGCATACGCGGAGCCGGACGCTGAGACTTGGTCAGCCGCCCGCCGCCTCGTCTACCAGTTCGCGGACGACCTCGCGGTGTCCGGCGGTGGCGAAGGCTTCGGGGGCGGGGCCGGGGTCTATGCCGTGTTCGCGCAGGATGTCACGGAAGAGGTTGACGTAGGAGACGCCGACGCAGGGCCAGGTCATCGCGCGGCCATATTCGTAGGCTTTTCTGCGAGCCGACTCGAACACCTGGGGGTCGGTCAGCAGGCGGGTCAGTGTCTCGGACAGGGCGCTTGTGTCGCGGAACGGGTACAGGAAGCCGCGGCCCTCGGCCAGAAGCTCCTCGGCGTAGAGATAGGGCGTGGAGACGATGACCCGGCCCGTCGCCATGGCGTAGGCCAGTGTGCCCGACGTGATCTGGTGCGGGTTGGCGTAGTAGGGCGTGATGTAGATGTCCGTGGCCAGAAGATAATCAATGAGTTTCTGAACGCTCAGGAAGTGGTTGATGAAGCGGACGTTGTCCGTCAGGCCGAGTTCCCGGACCTGATGCTCTAGAGACTCGCGGTACCACTCGCCTTCTTTGCGCTTGACGGTCGGGTGGGTCGCGCCCAGCACCAAATAGACTGTGTTAGGCTCGCGGGCCACCACGGCGGGCATGGCCGCGATGGCGTCCTCGATGCCCTTGTTCGGCGAGATCAGGCCGAACGTGGACAGGACGCGCTTACCTTGCAGGCCGAGCGCCTCCTTGGTCGCGCCCTCGACTTCCAGGAACACGTCGGGCGCGCCGTGTGGGATAAAAGCGATCTTCTCCGAGGGCATACCGTAGGCGCTTTCGAGCAGTTCTTGGCCCTTGTGCGCCATGACGACGAAGCGGGCGACGTGCGGGCTGAGGTCGCGGATCACGGCGCGCTGCCGCTCTGACGGCTCCGGCAGGATGGTGTGCAGGGTGACGACCACCGGCACGGTCGCGGCGCGGGCCAGTTCCAGGACGTACTCGCCGTGGTCGCCGCCGTAGATGCCGTACTCGTGCTGGATGCTGATGAGGTCGCACTGAAGTCTGCCCAAAAAGCGGGCGGCGCGGGCGTAGTCGGCGGGGTCGTCGCGCCTGATGGCGTAGACCTGCTTGACGTCCGGTGACGGCGGCTCGTTCTCCTCGGTGTCGGCCTCATCGGGCGCGTCGGCGCTTTCAGCGATTCTTTCCTGCGGGTCGCCGACGGCGGCGACGACGCTGCACCAGCCGGAGATATCCGTGGCGTTGACCAGGTCCAGGGTGAAGGTGGCGATGCCGCACTCCTGCGGCGGGTAGGTCCCGACATAGGCGACCCGATGGCGGATGAGTTCCTGCGCTTGTTCCGTTGTCTCCATATGATGTGCTTGTACCCGTCTTCGCTCCCCGATGCAACCGGGCAAGTGCGCACTGCACGCGGGCAGCGGACAATTGAAACAAAGACGTTGGGCGGGCGTAACAGAGGCATGAAACGTGCCCTTCTGCTGTCGCTGCTCTGCGCCCTGCTCCTACAGGCCGTCCTCCACGGCGCGGTGGTCCCCAAAGACGCGCGCACACTCGGCCTTTCGGTCGCCCCGGCGGATGACGGCGACTACCCACGCGCCCTCGCCGCAGCCCAAGTTGCGGGGGTACAGTCCACCACGCTGTCCCTGGATTGGTCCCGGCTGGAAGTCGCGCCGGGCCGGTACGACAACACCTTGCTGACAATCGCCGAAGGGTTCTATCCGCCGCGCCACGTCCCGATTGATCTGATTCTCCGCCCCATCGACACGAACCGTGCCGAAATCCCGCCCGATCTCAAAGGCAAGCGCTTCGACGCCCCGACAGTCATCGCCCGTTTTGAGCGTCTGTTGGATGATGTCTTCGCCCAGTCCCCTCACCTGACCCTGCATTCCCTCGTGATCGGCAACGAGGTGGATGTCTTCCTGGGCCGTGAGGCGGCGAGATGGGGCCAGTATCAGACATTCTACCGGGTGGTCAGCGCCTACGCCCGCGCCAAACGACCTGGCCTGAGAGTGGGTGTTGCGGCGACGTTCGACGGACTCACGGGGGAGACGCGGGAGCCGCTGAGGCGACTGAACGCCGCGAGTGATGTGATTGCGGCGACCTACTACCCGCTGAACAATGACTTCACGGTCCGCCCGCCAGCGTCTCCCGGCCCCGACCTCGCGCGGCTGTGCGGCCTGTATCCGGGCCGGCGCGTCATGCTGGTCGAGGCGGGCTACCCCAGCAGCCGGGAGTGCGGCAGTTCCGAGGCGGAGCAGGCCACGTTCGTGCGAAGCCTCTTCTCCGCCTGGGATGCCCATGCGTCACAGATCATCTCCATCACGTTCAGTTGGGAGACAGACATTTCTCCCACCACCGTCGCCGCCGACACCCGCTATTACGGCGTTTCCACGGACGCCTTCGCCGCCTTCCTCGGCTCACTGGGCCTGCGCACACGCACCGGGTCGGGGCGAGACAAGCCGGCCTTCACAGCATTGGGAGAGGAAGCACACATACGCGGCTGGTGAGGCCATCCAGGGCAAACCTCACGTCATTCACCCAAGACAGGTTCGCACAGTCCGATGAGTTCTTCCAGCCGGGCCGTCGCCAGGCACTGCACGGTGTCGGCGGCCCCATAATAGATTTTGACCGTGCCGTCGCCCTCCAAGACCCACCCGCAGGGGAAGACGATGTCGTTGCGATAGCCGCGAGTCTCGTAAGACGCCTCCGGCGCGAGCAGCGGTTCCGGGGAGAGGCCGATCACCTTGCCGGGGTCGTCCAGGTCCAGCAGCAGGACGCCCGCCGCGTAGCGCTCGGTCCACTGAGGCTCCCAGCCGTTCTTGCCCCGGCTGGGGTCGTCGTTGACGGCGTGGATGAGCAGCAGCCAGCCGCGCTCCGTCCGCAGCGGCGGCGTCCCCGGCCCGATCCGCAGGTTGGCGTAGGGGACGTGTTCCACGTCCAGCAGCATTTTCGGGTTGCCCCAGTGTGTCAGATCGGGCGACTCCGTGAGCCAGATGTCGAACACCGGCCTGCGGCCGTGGCCGAACGTCGGAAAGGGCCGCTCCAGCCGCCGATACTTGCCGCCGATTCTTTCAGGGAAGATCACCACGTCCCGGTTGTCCGGGACCATCTTGAAGACGGCGGCGAAGCGCCGGAAGTCCTCGGTGGCGACGCACCAGGTCTCCATGCCGTGCCGCGTCTGCACGGCGACCGTGATTAAGACCCGGCCCTCCACGGGCATCAGGCGCGGGTCCGAGCAGGCCAGCACTTCTTCGTCCCGCCAGTCAATCGCCGGTCGCGGCTGCACCTCCCAGGAGACGCCGTCGTCGCTGAAGGCCAGCGCGATGTCGGTGACGTCCTTCATCTCCTGCCGGGCCACGTCCGCGTGATCCACCCGGACCAGCATCACATACCGCCCGCCATGTCGGATGACGCCGCCGTTATAGACCAGCCCCCGTGCGTAGGGCACGTCCCCGTCCTTCAGAATGGGATTGCCGGGATGGCGCGTGAGGATCGGACTGCTGTGGAGATCGCCGATCTTACGGTCGAGCATGAAGATTCCTATGTCTTCCAGTGGATTTCCACGGGGTCGCCGACGGGAACCGTGAATTCGCAGTGGCCCTCCGGAGTCATTCGCCCGGTGACGTCGTCCCCCGCCACGCCCTGGAGGGTGAAGTCAGGCAGGGGCGCGCGGCCCGTGGGGATCAGGCGAACGCGGCACGAGAGGCCCTCCGCGCCCCGGACGGCGAAGGAGACGCACGGCTCGTCCGGCTGCGCCAGGTCATACACCGGGTACTCGCAAAAGAGCAGGAACGGCGCGCGCTCCAGCCGGTGGTAGGCGCGCGTCGTGAACGCGAAGGCCGCGCCGCAGCCGTAGATCTCCTGTCCCACCTGGCCCGCGGGCTGGCCGTCGGCGTACAGGTCCTCCAGCGGGAAAGCCAGTTCACGGTCAATGTGGCCGTTGCGTATTTCCGTCGCCAGCGCTTCTTCGGGCAGCTCCTTCGGGTAATAATACCAGGCCCGGCTGAGCGCATACTTGCCGTACTCGGTCAGCAGCAGGCGCACCGAGTCGGGCAGGTCGTCCCCGCCCCAGTTCAGGTACTCGTGGAACGCGCAGACGGACTCAAAGCACTCGTACAGGGCCATGTACGGCCCGTCGTGCAGGCAGGTGACGCCCAGAAAGATCGGGTACGACCGTGCATGGCCGATCTCCGACTCCCAGATCAGGGAATTGTGGAAGAACGAGGCCAGGAAGACGTAGCTCTGGTCGCGGTAAAAATCCTCGCCGGTGATCTTCCACAGGCGCAGGCAGGCGCCCGCGCCCCAGGCGGTGATGTTGGACTGGTACTCGAGATCGAATTCCATGTCCTTGAGCGCCTGAACGGCCTTCTTCGCCTCGCCCAGATAGCGCTTCTCGCCCGTCATCTCATACGCATGGAGGGCGATGTAGGCGTACAGGCCGCCGACGTCGGACTGGCCGGGGTCGCCCGGCTTGCGCGGCCCGGTGACGACCTCCAGGGTGTCCAACTTGTACTGCACCGGCCACTGGTAGCGGAAGTGCCGGGCGATTTTGATGCCATATTCCAGCGAGCGCAGGAACAACTCGCGCGCCTCGCCGTCGTCTTCCCATGCCAGCCGGGCGAGGTTGGTCAGGGGGTGATACAGGTACCAGGAGTCCACCAGGTCCTGGTCCTTGCCGGAGGCGTTGGGCAGGTAACGGCGCATCACGCCCAGTTCGGGATCAAAGAAGCGCTTGACGCCCTTGCGCAGCTCCCCGGTCAGTTCCAGGGCTTCCCCGGTCCAGGCCTGGTACTCGCGCATCGGCAGCAGCACGGTGAGCTGCACCATGCTGTCCGGCTCCTCGGACGCCGTGTAGGGGCGCAGGAAGAGATTGCCGTAGTGCCGGACGGTGGCATCGGGCGAGCGTTCCAAGTCGCGGACGGTCTCGGAGGCCAGGCGCGGCCAGTCGTGGTACTCCGGCTCCGGGCGCTCCAGGTGCCGGTAGACCCCGGCCAGCAGGTCCAGGAACAGGCGGGACGCCCGGCGCGGGTCTTCCGCCGTCTCGGAACACCAGTGCAGGAACACATCCGACAGGGTGACTTCTTCGCCCTGACGCAGAGGTCGCTCTTTGGAGATCGGCATCGCGTAGCCGAGTTCCGGCCACTGCCCGCCGACCACGCCGTCCGGCGTCGTGTCCGTCATCGCAAAATACGGGTTCAGCGCCGTCAAGTTCTGGAAGTAAAGCAGGCCGCCGAACTCAGGCTCGGTGAGGGACAGGTACACCAGGCCCGTGTTGAGGCCGCGCTGTGCCGCGTGGACCGTCCCCGCCGCGCCGCCGGGATCGTCTCGCTCGTTCAGCGGGTACAGGTCACGCGGGCCTTCGGGGAGCAGCACGTCCTCGGCGGGAGTCAGCCGGACCGTGCAGCGCAGCAGGGACTGCGCCGGGTCAGGGACGTGGAGCGTCACCCGGAACGTGCCGAGCGAACCCATGACGTGAAACTGATGCCCCTGGGCATCCTTCCCTGCCTCCACGCGCAGCGGGACACCGGGCGAGTGGGCCGTCCGCAGGGCGAAGCCGCCTTGCCCCTCGCGCCGGACCAAGACCCACAGTGAGTCGTGGCCTCGGCGCACCTCCACCGTCGCGTCGCCCGCGCGCAGCCGCGCGACAAGCGCCGTTCGGCCCCCCGCCAACTCATCGCGCAGAGCCAACGCTCCCGCCGACAGGCCCTGACTCCCTTCCCGTACTTCCGCAGGCATCTTCCGCCACTCTCCCTTCGACATCAAACGTTCGGCCCTGATTGATCGGCGAACCGCCAGTGACGCCGCTCGCCTCCTGATGGTGGCGGCAATCTGCTGATGACTTTTCCCACGCAAAAACACGGCTAAACCATGCGAGCGTTGGAAGTCATCCCCAGATATTGATAGCCGTTAATCTTATCATACACTCTGTCTCTTCCGGGATGGCACCTGCCGCCGCGTCCCCAGGCAGAGTTACGGGTTTTGCACGGCTCCCACGGCCATGACAGCGTTTCCCGGTAGGCTTGCTTGTAAGACATCCCACTCAAAATACCTATCTGAGAGCATCACAAAAAAGTCTCCCGACCGCACGGACGATCCGGGATTTGAATGGATGCAAGACAAATGACGCTTTCAGGGAACAACCGGCAGAACTTCGTCGGGCTGCTGCTGACGGCCATCACGATATTGACCCTCGCCGCGCCCGTCGCCCACTGCCAGGGCGCTTTCGCCGATCCCGGTGACCCGCAGCACCGCATCGCCGTGCTGTCGGAGCCGTCCTCCGTGCCCCGGTACGGACGGTTCGAGGCCACGTTCCAGGTGGCGACGCAGGCCCCGAACCTGCAGCTGCCGTATGACCCCGTCGAGCCGCCCTACGCCAAGAACCTCTTCCCCCAGGAGGACGCCGCCCTCGGCGTCAGCGCCGACGCCCTCCTCCTGCCCCCCGGACAGAGCGACTGGGCGCGCGCCCAGGACCAGCCCGCCTTCTACTACGAGGGCTACGACGACACCGGCGCACCCACACCCGAACACGACTGGCACCTCCGATTCGCGCCTGACACGGTCGGGCAGTGGCAGGTCCGCTTCCGCGTCGCCGATGCCCAGGGCGTCGCCCTGAGCGCCCCACAGACCTTCACCGTCACGCCCTCGGCGTCCCACGGTTTCGTTCGTGTGTCTCCGACGGACGCCCGCTACTTCGAGTTCAGCGACGGCACCCCCTTCCTCCCCGCCGGCGACGTGGACACCACCGGAGACACCGGACAGGTCCAGAGGATCGCCGACGACGGAGCCGTCGGACTCACCCGCGTCTGGATCAGCGGCAACGGCGGCATGGAGGCCGGACCCGGAGGCGGCGGCAACATCGCAAACTTCCACGGCGTCTGCTTCAACCCCGACGGCGACGCCCCCGTCCAGGGCGCGGGCGGCGGCAGGCGCTTCGCCCTCGACTGCCGCTGGGGCTTCGAGGGCGACTGGCCCGGCGCGCGCCCCGGCAGGCCCTACACCGTCACCGCCTGGGTCCGACTCCAGGGGACACCCGGCACACACCCCGGCGCCTCCTGGTCCCTGCAGCCGCTCTCCAGCCCCCTGCGCCTGGCCGCCCCCGTCCCCGACGACGGCGGCTGGCACCGCCTCACCCTGCGCCTGCCCCCCGGCACCTACAACCCCCTCTTCGTCGCCGAGATGCACGACGCCCCCGGCGGCCCCGCCGGCGGCCCCGCCGCCGCCCCCGTCACGTGCCGCTACTGGCTCGGCGACCTCAGGGTCACCGACGACCGGACCGGCGGGGCGGTCTTCGACCTGCTGGGCATGGACTGGCTGGCCCGCTACGGCCAGGAGGCGGGCGCGCGGCTGGACCGGCTGGTGTCCCTGTGCCAGTCCTCGCCCGTCCCGCAGTACCTGCGCCTGTGCTGCCTGCAGCACGAGGACGCCGAGGCGAAGCAGGTCGGCCCGGACGGCTCGGCCTCGGCCCCGGCGGACGGCAACGCGGTCGGCGGGGTGGACTGGGTGGGGGACGTGTTCGCGCAGCGGACGCAGCGCTACTTCGCGCGCTACCTGATGGCGCGGTGGGGGTGGTCTCCGGCGGTGATGGGGGTGGAGCACGTCAACGAGGGGGACCCCAACAGCGGGGTCTACTTCGCCGGGGCGCAGTCCTTCGCCGCCGCCGTCCACGCCGCCGCCTCCGACCACCGCCTCCTCGCCTCCACCTCCGGATGGTTCGCACAGGGGCAGGGCGGATACAACTCCCAGTTCTATGAGGGCCAGTACGTCGGCGGCGACGGCCGGCCCGCCTGCCCCGACATTGACTACGCCGACATCCACGACTACGTCTTCCAGGACTCGACGGCCTACAACACCCAGCGCCGCTTCTACCCCCAGGGCACCGCCACGGTGGACCCGGCGGGCGGGCCGGGCGGGACCGGCGCGCTCACCCTCACCCCCGGCTCCGACTGCCCCTTCCCCGTGGTGCGCCTGCGCGGGGCGGGGACATGGACGATCAAGTTCTTCTACCGGACCAGCCCGGACGCCGTCTACAACTCCCCCATCAGCAACTGGTACACCCACGGCGGCGGCGCGGTCGTCACCTCCTACACCCCCTACCCCTACACGGAGACGCCCCCCGCCCCCGTGCCCGCCTGGACCGAGTACTCGCAGACCTTCACTTGCCCCGCCGACGACGCCCCCTGCACGGTACAGTTCATCCGGGGCCTGCTGAAGTCCGGCACGGAGAGCTTCGCCGATGTGCGGCTGTACGCTCCGAGCGGCCTGTTCACACGCCTGACCTTCGACGAGCCGGCGCTGATCAAGGACTACGCCGCCTACACCCGCTACCTGCCGCTGGAGGAGGAGAGCTACGGGGGCGGCCTGGCGATCGGGAAGCCGCTGGTGATCGGGGAGACCGAGCCGGTGGGCGACGACAGCCACGGCCAGAGCGACAGCACCAGGGCGCGGCTGGACCCCACGTTCGACCCGCAGGGCGACGCCGTGCGGCAGGCGGCGTGGGGCGGCATCGGCTCCGCCCCGGCCGTGTTCCAGTGGTGGAACGAGTTCGCCCAGGAGGCCGACCAGTGTGACGGGTGGCGCTTCTACGCCGCCGTGCAGCGGTTCCTGGCCGACGTGCCGCTGACGAACGGGCGCTACCGCGACGCGGGGGCGACCGTGTCCACCCCCGACCTCATCAGCGTCGGGCAGGCGGACGCGCAGGCGGGGCGGGCGTACCTGTATGTCTACAACCGGGCGGCGAACTGGGACGCCCTCGCCAACCACGCCCCCATCACGCCCGTCACCGGCACCCTCACGCTCCCAGGGATGGCCGACGGGACCTACACCGTCCAGCGCTGTGACACCAGCACCGGCGACGTGATCAGCAGCGAGACGGATACTGCTTCAGGCGGCCTGCTGATCATCCCCATCACGGCACTGGCACAGGACACGGCCTTGAAGGTCTACCCACTGGTGGTGGCCCCGGCCGCCGCGCCTGTCCCGGTCGTGACGAATACCGTGGTCGCCGGAACGACGCCCGCCCCGGCGGGCATCGCCATCAACTCAGGGGGGCCTGCGGTCGGCGCGTTCGCCACTGACGGGTACTACAGCGGCGGCGTCACCGCCCACACCACGGCGGCCGTCTCCACGGCGGGCGTCACCGGCCCCGCCCCCCAGGCCGTCTACCAGACCGAGCGCTACGGCAACTTCACCTACACCCTGCCGAACCTCACCCCCGGCGCGGCGTACACGCTCAGGCTGCACTTCGCCGAGATCTACTGGACCAGCGCCGGGAAGCGACTCTTCAACGTCAGCGTCAACGGCTCACCGGTGCTGACCGACTTCGACGTGTTCGCGGTGGCGGGGGGCAGGAACAAGGCCGCCGTGGAGAGCCTGCCGGTCACGGCGGACGCCAGCGGGCGCGTCGTCATCCAGTTCACCACACTCCGGGACAACGCCAAGGTCAGCGGAATCGAAATCGTGCCCGGCGCGGCCCCGTCGAACCCGCCGCCGGCGGCGGGTTCGCTCGCCTACCAGGTCAACGCGGGCGGGGGCGCGGTCGGCGCGTTCGCCACTGACGGGTACTACAGCGGCGGCGTCACCGCCCACACCACGGCGGCCGTCTCCACGGCGGGCGTCACCGGCCCCGCCCCCCAGGCCGTCTACCAGACCGAGCGCTACGGCAACTTCACCTACACCCTGCCGAACCTCACCCCCGGCGCGGCGTACACGCTCAGGCTGCACTTCGCCGAGATCTACTGGACCAGCGCCGGGAAGCGACTCTTCAACGTCAGCGTCAACGGCTCACCGGTGCTGACCGACTTCGACGTGTTCGCGGTGGCGGGGGGCAGGAACAAGGCCGCCGTGGAGAGCCTGCCGGTCACGGCGGACGCCAGCGGGCGCGTCGTCATCCAGTTCACCACACTCCGGGACAACGCCAAGGTCAGCGGAATCGAAATCGTGCCCGGCGCGGCCCCGTCGAACCCGCCGCCGGCGGCGGGTTCGCTCGCCTACCAGGTCAACGCGGGCGGGGGCGCGGTCGGCGCGTTCGCCACTGACGGGTACTACAGCGGCGGCGTCACCGCCCACACCACGGCGGCCGTCTCCACGGCGGGCGTCACCGGCCCCGCCCCCCAGGCCGTCTACCAGACCGAGCGCTACGGCAACTTCACCTACACCCTGCCGAACCTCACCCCCGGCGCGGCGTACACGCTCAGGCTGCACTTCGCCGAGATCTACTGGACCAGCGCCGGGAAGCGACTCTTCAACGTCAGCGTCAACGGCTCACCGGTGCTGACCGACTTCGACGTGTTCGCGGTGGCGGGGGGCAGGAACAAGGCCGCCGTGGAGAGCCTGCCGGTCACGGCGGACGCCAGCGGGCGCGTCGTCATCCAGTTCACCACACTCCGGGACAACGCCAAGGTCAGCGGAATCGAGCTGACACCCTGACGCGGCGTGATGTGCCTGCCGGGATCGTCACACGCCCGGCAGGCGTGTCTTGAGGCAGCGTCGGAAGGCGGCGGAGGCGCGGCTTTCCGAGGCACCCCGGCGGCGGAGCAGGTGCAGGGGGCGGCGGAGGGTCAGGTCCGACAGGGGCAGGACCGCCAGCCGCCCCGTCTCCAGTTCCAGCTCCAGCGTCAGACGTGAGACGATCGCCAGGCCCATGCCGGCCGCAACCGCCCGCTTGATGGCCTCCGTGCTGCCCAGGGACAGGGCCGGACGCACGGACAGCCCGCGCCGCCCGAACTCCCGCTCCACCACGGCCCGCGTCCCGGACCCCGGCTCACGCAGGATCAGCGGCTCCTCACAGAGCCGCGCCGCCGTCACGGCTCCCCCCGCGAGGAGGGGATGTCCGGGCGGAACGACAGCGACCAGCTCATCCTCGCCGAAGACCGTCGCCTCCAGCCCCGGCGTGTCCGCGAAGCCCTCGGTCAGCCCCAGGTCCACCGTCCCCTCCCCCACCATCCGCTGTACGGCCTCCGTGTTGGCGATCTCCAGCGCCAGCTCCACCCCAGGGTACTGCCGCCGGAACGCGCCCAGGACCGGCGGCAGCACGTAGGCGCCGATGGTCAGGCTCGCGCCGACCCTCAGATGCCCCCGCTCCAGGCCATGCAGCTCGGCCAGCGCCCGCTCCGCCTCCGCCTCCAGCGCCGACAGGCGCCGAGCGTAGCCGAGCAGCAGTTCCCCCGCCTCGGTGAGCCGGACTCCCCTCGGCAGCCGGTCGAAGAGCCGCGCCTTCAAGGCACGCTCAAACTCGGCGACCTGCTGAGACACAGCGGGCTGGCTGACACACAGTCTCTCGGCCCCCCGGCTGAAGCTGCCCGTTTCCGCGACGGCCTGAAAGATCGTCAGGTGGTTCCGGTTCAAAGCATAACCTTATCTTATCGGAAATATAAAAAATATGTCTTTGCATTATATCATAAAGCACACCATAATCAATGCATGGACACGGAGATTATCAACACCAGCCGCCCGAAGACACTGCCACTGCGGGGGAGGCAGGCCCTGTTTCTCACGGCGGCGGCCTTCAGCCTGACGCCGTGGGCATCTCCTGCCACTGCGCTCGCGCTGGGGATGGCCCTGGCGCTGACTCACGAGAACCCGTTCCACCACATCGGCAAGCGGGCGGCGAAGTCCCTGCTGCAAGGGTGCGTCATCCTGCTCGGCTTCGGCATGAACCTGGCCGTCGTGCTGAAGGCGGGGGCGCACGGAGCGATCTTCGGCGCGGCGACCATCGCCACCACCTTCCTGCTCGGCGGCTGGCTCGGCAAGCGCCTGAAGATCAACCCCAAGACCTCGGTGCTGATCTCGGCGGGGACGGCCATCTGCGGCGGATCGGCCATCGCCGCCGTCGGCACCGTGACCAGCGCGGCGGAGGGGGAGATGACGGTCGCCATGGGGACCGTGTTCCTCCTGAACGCCGTCGCGCTCTACACGTTCCCCCTGATCGGCCACGCCCTGCACCTGTCACAGACGCAGTTCGGGACGTGGGCGGGGATCGCCATCCACGACATCTCCTCGGTGGTCGGCGCGGCCTCGCGTTACGGCCTGCCAGCCCTCCAGACGGCGACCGCGGTGAAGCTCTCACGCGCCCTGTGGATCGTGCCGGTGGCAATCATCGCCGGGCGTGTGTTCCGCCCCCACGGCTCGCACGGCACAGGGGGCGTCGCCAAGCCGGAGATGCCCTGGTTCATCGGCCTGTTCCTGCTCGCCTCGGTCGCCAGGACGTTCCTCCCCGGCGTCGCCGCACTTGCCCCCCTGCTGTCTCATGCGGCGACGATCGGCCTGACGCTGACACTCTTTCTGATCGGCGCGGGCCTCTCGAAAGAGATTCTCCGGGCGGTCGGCTGGAAGCCCATGGCGCAGGGTATCCTGCTCTGGGTCTTTATCAGCGCTACATCCCTGTGGGTCATCCTGCACGTCACGGCGTGACACGGGCGGTCTGAAAGATACCTCACCCGGCGCGGCAAGCCGCGCCGGGTGAGATATCCCTACCGCTTCTGGATGAGCAGCACCCCGGAGAACAGCAAGACGGCCCCGGCCCATCCGCGTTGAACTGACGCCTACATACCCATTTCGGCCCGGTTCGTGGTAAGATAGGCAAGCATAGATACGTCACCAGCGGAGGAAGACAATGAAGGACGGAAAGATTTTCGCGCTCGGCGCGCTTGCAGTGCTGACAGGCGGCTGTGGGCACGGGATGGGCAACATCGGCGGCGCGCCGACCACCACGACGGCCCCATCGTCCCCGGTCACGACCCCGGCGGCGACGCCCGCCGCGACGCCCAGCGCCTCGGCGTACTCGCCGCCGGGCGGCGGCTTCTCGGTCAACCCGCCGGTGACCCCCACGGAGTCTGTGAAGATGATCCCGACGGCAGCGGGGACCATCCCCACGCATATGTTCACGTCCGAGGTGGACGGCAACGACGTCTACATGGTCGTCTACGGCGACTACCCGCCCGCCATCAAGAGCGCCTCGCCGGACAAGGTGCTTGAGGGCGCCTGCAACGGGGCCGCGACCAACCTCGGCGGCACCGTGGACAACGAGCAGACGATCTCGCTGAACGGTAATCCGGGCCGCGACTTCACCTCCACCAGCGCCAAGGGCACCGTCCACGCCCGCGTCTACCTGGACGGCGTCCGGCTGTATCAGGTGCTGGCCGTCCACACCGCCGGTTCCACCAATGCCTCCCAGGACACGGCGTTCCTGAATTCGTTCCAGTTGACGCAGTGACTCCCGCACCTGCGCCGGGTCGGCGTCACTTGCGCTGCGCCATCAGCGCGACGCCGACCAGCAGGAACAGCGCGCCCAGCAGGCGTAGGGGGCTGAGGGGCAGGCGCGGCACGCCGAGCCAGCCGAGGGAGTCCAGGACCAGGGCCGCGCCGAGTTGCCCCAGCACGGAGGCCCCGACGACGAGCGCCGTGCCGATGCGCGGCAGCGCCATCACGACCAGGGTGACGTAGAACGCCCCCATCAGCCCTCCCAGCCACGCCCATGTCGGCAGGCCCTGGAGCGACGGGACCCGGCCCCGGCCCAGGACTCCGAACGCCGCCAGGGCGGCCAGCACGACGCCGCCCACCACGAACGAGATCAGCGCGCTCACCACCGGCGAGTTCGTCCCGGCCCGCAGCCGCGTGTTCATCGCCGCCTGGAGCGACAGCCCAATTCCGCCCAGCACCACCATCAGCGTGTAGGTCAAACGCAAAGCCGACACCTCGTTTCGCCCCGCTATTCCGCCCTGTCGGCCCCGTTTCCTGCCGAACATCGTGTATACTGACGGGAGATCATCAAGTCTCTGGAGGACCGTACCCATGCGCCTGCTACTTTCCGTCGCCCTCGCCTGTTGTCTCACGACACCACTGTGGGCCCAATCAAGCGCCACCGCGCCGGTCGTGACGGCGCCGGTATCGCAGCCGGTGGATCAGTTGCTGGCCATCCCGGTCCCCGCGAACGTGCGCGTGCGCCTCGACTTCGACACGCGCGGCGATGACCTGCTCGGAGTCATGAAGAACTTCCTTAAGGGCTTCAACGGCACCAACATCATCGGCTCCCTGGACGCCACCCGCGCCGCCCGTCCCCCCAAGCCCGGCGTGGCCCCACAAGGCCCCCTCACGCCCTCACCGGCACTGACACAGTTGGCCGCCGAGGCCGATCTCAGCCTGCTGCTGAAAGATGTCAACCACGTCCACATGGTCATCATGGCGGTCCCGGTCGGCGCGGCCCACCCGGCCCTGCACCGGACGCCGGGCGACCTCGCCTCCCCCGGCCTGACGGCGGCAGGCGCTCAAGACCTGCCGGGCATGATGAGCTTTTATGAGACCACCTTCGTGGGCGAGGGCGGACACCGTATTCTCTGGGCGGACGCCGACGACAGCGGGCGCGTCTTGATGGTCGGCTTTGATCGCCCGCAGGGCTACGCGCTCATCGTCCAGGCCCCCGGTGCGCTGGTCGCACTGCGCGCCGACGGCTACCCCGACCCGGAGAGCATCGGCCCGCTTCTCTCGTTGTCCGCCGCCCAGTTCAGCGCCGTGTTCTCCGAGGTAATGGACAAGCTCCCGCCTTCCGTGTGGGCGGGCCACTAGCCCAGGTGACGGGCCATCAGACCCGGCATTGAAAATGCCGGGCTTGGGGGCCTGCGGCCAGCCGTCCTGCGGACGGAAGACAATTGGCGATGTGTTGCTCCTGTGTCCGCAGGACGCCCGGCGTCTGCGCCCACGAGCCAGGGGTTTTCAACCCCTGGAGGCTTAAGCCGAAAGTGGTCTTGTATGCCTTTCGCGCTGTGAAGGGCCTGGGAACCTCCCAGGCCCTTTCCGCGTTCAATACCCTGAGCGTAGAGAACTCAACAAAGTTAGCAAAAACTCACACAAGGAAGACGCACGATGGCGTTCAAAGATTACCGCGACCTCATCCGCCAGATGGAGCGCGAGATGCAGCAGATCCATGACGAGGCGTTCCGGGGTTTCTTCACCCTGCCGGCGGGCGGCTCGTCCCGCTTCTGGCAGCCGAGCGTGGATATCCACGAGACCGAGGACGGCCTGCTGGTCAAGATGGAGCTGGCCGGGACGCGGGCCGATGATCTGCAGGTCTCGCTCTCGCCCGATGACCGTGTCCTGACCGTCAGCGGCACGCGCGGCGAGGCGGCGGCCGCGCGCGAGGGGCGCGTCGGCTGCCACCAGCTGGAGATCTACTTCGGGCCGTTCGAGCGCTCGCTGGCCCTGCCGGCGGGCGTCCCGCTCGACCGCGACCGCCTCACGGCGACCTACCGTGACGGCTTCCTGCTCGTGACGCTGCCCAAGCGCAGCCCGCGCGAGCCGATGACGCGACTGATCCCGATCAACGCGGGCGAGTCCGTCAGCACCAGAGAGAACGAGGACAACAGATAACCATGTCCGAACATAAGACCGAGCCGAAGATCGAACAAGAGGCCGAACAGATCACGCCCGCCGCCGAGGCGCTGGCGAATAATACCACCACCCCGCCGGAGGTGGACGCGCACGTGGTCCGCCAGATCAACGGCGAGGGCGAGCAGACGCCCGCCATCCCGGAGGAACTGAGCCTGCTGCCCCTGCGCGACACCGTGCTGTTCCCCGTGCTGGTCGCCCCCATCGCTGTGGGCCGCGAACACAGCATCCAACTCGTGGACGAGGCCGTCGGCGGCGGCAACCGTATCCTGGGCGTCGTCGCCCTGCGTGACGCCACCGTGGAGAACCCGACGGCGGCGGACATCTACCCCATCGGAGTCGCCGTCGTGGTCCGCATGATGGCCAAGGTGGACGGCGGCATCCGCATGATTGTCCAGGGAGTCTCGCGCATCCAGATTCAGCAGATCACCCAGGAGGAGCCGTACCTGAAGGCGCGCGTCAGGGTCATCGAGACCGCCGCGCCGTCCGCCGAGGACGCCGTGGAAGTCGAGGCGCTCAAGCGCTCCCTGGGCAGCCTGTTCCAGAAGGTCGTGCAGTTCTCGCCGGGGATGCCCGATGAGCTGTCCGGCCTCGCCACCGGCATCGAGGACCCCGGCGCGCTGACCGACCTGATCGCCGCGCACCTGCCCGTGCCCGCCGCCGAGAAGCAGGAGATACTGGAGACCCTGGACCTCAAGGCGCGCATGACCAAGTTGATGACTCTGCTGACCCGCGAGACGCAGGTGCTGGAGATCGGCTCCAAGCTGCAGTCGCAGGTCTCCGAGGGGATCAACAAGACCCAGCGCGAGTACTACCTGCGAGAGCAGATGAAGGCCATCCAGAAGGAGCTGGGCGAGGGCGACGAGCGCGGCGAGGAGATGGACGAGCTGCGCAAGAAGATCGAGGAGGCGCGGATGCCCGAAGACGCGCTGAAGGCGGCCAACAACGAGCTGGACCGTCTCCAAAGGATGTCGCCGGGCGCGCCCGAATACACCGTCTCCCGCACCTACGTCGAGACCCTGGCCGCGCTGCCCTGGGCCGTGTCCACGCCGGACAACCTGGACATCCCGGAGGTGAAGAAGATTCTGGACGAGGACCATTTCGGCCTGGAGCGGATCAAAGATCGTATTTTGGAGTACCTGAGCGTCCGCAAGTTCAAGCCGGAGGGCGACCTGCGCCAGCCCATCCTGTGCTTCGTCGGCCCTCCGGGAGTCGGCAAGACCAGCCTGGCGAAGTCCATCGCGCGGGCCATGGGCAAGAAGTTCGTGCGCATCTCGCTGGGCGGCGTCCACGACGAGTCCGAGATTCGCGGCCACCGGCGCACCTACATCGGCGCGCTGCCGGGCCAGATCATCCAGGGCATCCGGCGCTCGGAAAGCCACAACCCGATCTTCGTCCTGGACGAGATTGACAAGATCGGCACGGACTTCCGGGGCGACCCGTCCTCGGCCTTGCTGGAGGCGCTGGACCCGGAGCAGAACGCGACGTTCCGGGATCACTACCTGGACGTGCCGTTCGATCTGTCCAGGGTCCTGTTCGTGACCACGGCGAACGTGCTGGACACCATCCAGCCCGCGCTGCGCGACCGCATGGAGATCATCGAGCTGTCCGGCTACACCGAGGAGGAGAAGGCGCAGATCGCCGAGCGCCACCTGGTCCCCAAGCAACTCGGCGAACACGGGCTGACGCCGGAACAGGTGCAGTTCACCGACGCGGGCGTGAAGGCCCTCATCCGGGGCTATACCCGCGAGGCCGGTGTGCGTTCTTTGGAACGCGCCATCGCCAACGTCTGCCGCAAGGCGACGCGCGAGTTCGCCGAGGGTTATGACGGCACGATCACGGTGGACGCGGGGCAGGTTGAGAAGTACCTCGGTGCGCCGCGCTTCGAGTACGAGGAGGTCGCGGAACGGACCGAGCAGCCCGGCGTCGTGACGGGACTCGTCTGGACCCCGGTGGGCGGCGATGTCGTCTTCATCGAGGCGTCCAAGATGGCGGGCGGCAAGAGCCTCCAGCTCACGGGCCAGCTCGGCGACGTGATGAAGGAGTCGGCGCAGGCGGCACTGTCTTATGTCCGCGCCCACGCCGCCGACATCGGGGTGGCGGCGGACTTCTACGACAAGACCGACCTGCACATCCACGTCCCGGCGGGCGGCGTCCCCAAGGACGGCCCCTCGGCGGGCGTGACGATGACCTCGGCCATCGCGTCGCTCCTGTCGGGCCGCCCCATCAAGCCCGCGCTGGCGATGACCGGCGAGGTGACGCTCTCGGGCAAGGTGCTGCCGGTCGGCGGCATCAAGGAAAAGGTGCTGGCGGCCAAGCGGGCGGGCATCCGCACGGTGATCCTGCCGGAGCGCAACCGCAAGGACTTGATGGAGGACATCCCGGAGGACCTGCGGCGGGACATGACTTTCATCTACGCCGGCAACGTCCAGCAGGTCCTGGATGCCGCCCTGACGCCGATAGACGCGCCCAAGCCGTCCAGGCCCAGGGGCGCGCGCCTCAAGACCGCCGAGTCCGCCCCGCCGAGCGTTGACCAGGTCGCGGGCGTCCCGGCCAGCGCCTGACCTGTCATCAATGCGCCCCGCCTTCCCGTGGAAGGCGGGGCATTTTTCTTGTCTTGTTCAGCCCGCGTCCGACGCCCCTTCCCGCAAAATGTTGTCATTGTCGCGTGAACCATGCAACACCCGCAGGCTTGAAAGTGCGGTGACTGCTCGCCTGCCGAACCTGCACACAGCCATACTTTCATAACGTCCTTGTTGCTCATTCATTGTCCCGTAAGGCGGCCGTCCCTGAGCCGAACATCAGGGGCGTCAACAGGAGAGAAACGGCGGCGGTCAGTTCCGCCGCGCGTCTCGCGGCGGGGCGAGGAGTTTGCTGTCTTGCAGGCGCAGGGTGACTTGGCCCCAGGCGGTCAGTTCGTTCTCCACGACCTGCCAGAGCAGGCGGCTGACGGGCATATTGGTCTCCGGGCGGTTGCGCGCCGGGTCGGCGGGCACGGCACGGACGGCGCGCAGACCTGCCGCCGAGTACGGCTCCAGGACGCGCTCGGTGATCTGGCGGGCCACCGTCAGCGCCTCAATCAGCGATGCCGTCGTGCGGTGTTCCTTCTCGCTGGGCCGGTACTCGGCGTACCCGGCGATCAGCGTCCCGACCCAGTAGCGCTCGTCCCGAATCAGGCGCAGCACGATGTCCTGAATGCTTTCCGCCTGCGGGTGCGGGCGGAATTCCAACTGGGCATCCGTCAGATATTCCAGCGTGTCCAGGAGCTGCTGATGCGCGTAGCTCCAGTAGGGGTAGAGTTCGTCCAGGCGCATCGCCCTTTCAGTCCTTCCGCGTGTACCAGCAGGCCCAGGCAATCAGCACGGCCTGCAAGGGCAGGCGCAGCCAGAGCATCCAAGGCGCGAAGTGTCGGCCGTTGATGGGAATGTCATGGAGCGCCATGTTGACATTGGCCGGGAACACGGCGACGTACAGCGCGACAAGGCCCCACGCCGCCGCGCGTCGGGTGCGCGGCACGAGCAGGCCCAGCCCACCCAATATCTCAAAGAACCCGCTCACCAGGACCAACTCCCGGTGCGCGGGCAGGTAACTCGGCACGATCTCGGCGAACGGCTCCGGGTCCCGGAAGTGGGCCACGCCCGCGTAAATCATAATTAACGCGAGTATGTAGCGCAGGACGGTCTTGATGGTGTTCAATGGGCACGGCCTGACAGGACAAAAGGCTGCGGGCAATACAGCAGCTCACCCACGGCCTATTGTACCTTGCCACGCGACGGATTGAGAAGCCCATCACGCACTCAGCCGCGCGGGCCGACGGGCAGCGTGAGGGGCGACTTGACGGAAACGAGCAGCCCGGCCAGGGCGTTGTACCAGGCGACGAGCGCCGTCACGATGCCGACGTAGCCGCCGATCTGCCCCGTGCCCGCCCCGAACTCGCCCAGGCACAGCAGCAGGAAGGTCAGGGCCAGCAGCCCGAACAGCGCCATTAGGCCGATGCTGAGGCGGAACGTACACAGGAACAGCATCGCGGTGAAGATGGTCCAGCCCAGCAGGAAGAACCCGAAGGCGGCGTGATTGGGGATCAGGTTGAACTGGAGCGTGGCGGCCACGGCCATCCAGAACGCGCCGTAGGAGCTGAACGCAGTCGCCCCGAAGGTGTTGCCGGTCCGAAATTCCCACATCCCGGCCAGGAACTGCGCCAGGCCGCCGTAGAAGAGGGCCAGCCCGATGACGATGATCGGGCCGACAAAGAGCTTGGCGTTGGCCGCGCTCAGGACGAAGGTCGTGAGCGCGAAGGCGCTCAGGCCCAGTGGGGCCGGGTTGGCGAGTGCGGGCGCGGCCGCCGCCTCGGCGGCGGTCTCGGCGGGTCTTGCTGGGGCGACGATGCTGGCCATGGAGTGTTCCACCTTTCGGGTTGGTCACGTTGACGATACGAGCCAGTTAGACGCTCAGCGGTCCCTTTCCTGCGTCACCGCATAGACATCCACAATGTAGTGCCGAGTGCCTCCCAGGACGAATGTGGCGACCCGATGCGATGGCTGAACAACGTCGGGGTAGCGCGCGCGCCACCAGTGTTCCCAGAAGGGGGTACGGGTGACGGCAACATCCGTCGCGTGGAGCGTCTCGATGGGCCGGTCATCGTTGGACAGGCCCGGCTGCACGGGTGCGGCGGCGAACGGCGTGTCCAGGCAGAGCGCGGGCGCGAACTCGCCGATGACGACGCTGCCGGGCGGCAGCAGGCGCGTGAGCGTCTGGGCGGCGTCCCGCCGGGCGTAAGTCCGGCTCGTCCACGCCTGCCCGTACCAGAGGCTGCTGACCAGCAGGAAAACGGTCAGGGCGGCCAACCCTAGGCGGCGCGGCAGCGAAACGACGCCCCGCGCGGCCAACCCCGCCAGCGCCGGCAGGAACAGCACATCGTACCGACTCGGCGCGTAGGATGAGAGCAGGCAGAATGCCAGTGCCGCCCCCAGCCAGAGGGTCAGGAAGACACTGACAGTGTCCCGACGGCGCATCCCCCACCCCGCCAGCAGCACAGGCACGGGGAGCATCTCCAGCAGGTACGGGAAGACGCCGCGCTCGCCCCCGATGAACCCACGCCGGACGTTCAGCCACAGGCTCAGCCACGAACGCGGCTGCATCTGATGCACCCGGTAGAACGTCGCCATGCGACCAAGTTCGGCGTGATGCGGCACATACCAGAGCAGGCCGTAGAGGAGCAAAGTCCCCACCGCCCCGAAGATTGCGGGAGCCGGATACGACTTGCGCCAGAGCCACACGAACGCGGGCAACGCCAGGAAGGCCAGCGGCTTGAAGATGACGGCCACGCCGAACGCGATCCCTGACAGAACAAGCGGCCACTTTCGCTGCCCGCAGGCCCAGAGCGCAAACGCCAGTGTCAGCCAGAAGACTGTCGGCGTTTCTTGTAACGCCAGCCGATTATAGAACACGAACGGCGGGGAAAGGGCAAGAAAGAGCGCCCCGGCATCCGCCGTCCGTGTGTCGGCGGCACGGCGGAGGCCGAACCAAAAGGACCCCACGGTCAGCAGTCCGAACGTGACCGACAGCAGGCGGGCCGCAAGCAGGCAGGGGCCGAACATGGCGAAGACGCCCTGCTGGAGCAGACTCAGGAGCGGTGAGAGCAGGCGGTCATGGAAGTCACCCGGCGCGAGACGCCCGAACAAGGCTTCATGCCGGGCATCCAGCGTGTAAAAGCCCTCGTCGGTCCAAGTTCCCGTACTCCAGGACAGCCACGGCGGCGGGTCGGCGTTCAGCGCGACGAGGCGGACGGCGACAAGGACGGCCAGGGCCAGAAGCCGAAGACGGCCCTCACCCGGCCCGGCAAGCCGGTCGGATACCTCACCCGGCACGGCAAGCCGTGCCACCCTCTCCTTCCGAAAGGAGAGGGTTAAGAGTGTATTCTTGACCCTCTCCCAGAATTGGGAGAGGGTCGGCGGCTTGCCGCCGGGGTGAGGGCCGCTCCTGCTGCGGCTAGCGCCGGTCATCAATCATCTTGAGGAACTGGGCGAAGTAGCCCCGGCTGTCCGTGGGGCCGGGGGAGGCTTCGGGGTGATACTGGATGGAGAAGATGGGCAGCGTCTTGTGGCGCAGGCCTTCCACGGTGCCGTCGTTGAGGTTGATCTGCCAGACCTCCACATCGGGGTCATCAAAGCCGTCAGAGGCCAGGGCGTAGCCGTGGTTCTGGGAGGTGATGACGACGCGGCCCGTTTCTAAATCCTTGACCGGGTGATTCGCGCCCCGATGGCCGAACGGCAGCTTGAACGTGTGACCGCCGAAGGCGCAGCCGATGAGCTGGTTACCCAGGCAGATGCCCATGGTGGGCTTGGCGTGGGACAAAACGCGCACGGTCTGCACGATGTCTCCCAGCAGCGCCGGGTCGCCGGGGCCGGGCGAGAGGAAGATGCCGTCAGGATCGGTCGCCAGGATGGTCTCGGCGGGCGTGTCGGCGGGGAAGACCGTGACCGCCGCGCCCAGGGCCGCCAGCGAACGCAGGATGTTGAACTTGACGCCGCAATCCAGCAGGGCGATCTTGTACTTCGCGTCGCCGACGGCGGGCCAGACGAAGGACTGCTCGGTCGTGACCTGACGGACGTAATCTGTGTCGGCGTAGCCGGCGGCATGGGCCAGCGCCTCACGCAGTTCTTCGGGCGATTTCTCGGACGACAGAGCGCCCATCATCACACCGACAGAGCGCAGTTTCTGCGTCAGCGCCCGCGTGTCCAGCCCGGCGATGCCGACGACGTTATGTTCCCGCAGAAAGCCGTCGAGCGTCCCCTGCGAGCGCCAGTTGGAGGGCGTGTCGGCGACCTCCTTGACGATGAACCCCGATACCTGGACGCGCCGCGATTCGAAATCGTCGGGGGTGACGCCGTAGTTGCCGACCAATGGGTAGGTCAGCGCGACGATCTGCCCGGCATAGGAGGGATCGGTCAGAATCTCCTGATAGCCGGTCATGCCCGTGTTGAAGACGACCTCGCCGATGGCCGTCCCCACCGCGCCGAACGCTGTGCCGGTATAAGTTGTGCCGTCCGCCAGGACGAGGTATGCGTGTGTCATGGTCATAAAGTCAAGAGTCGGCGAGCGGCGGCGGGCCGTCGAGCCAGTTGAACTCGGAATCCTCAACGTACTGGCTGAGGGCCGTGTCCCAATCAATGCCCCAGTCATGGACGCTATTGACGGCGTCCATCAGCGCCCGCCCGTGTTCCACGGTCGGATTTTCCAAAAGACGGTCGGCGAGCGTCAGAAAATCTCCCGGCGCTCCCGGCAGGGACTCCACGCGCTCCATCAAACGCTTGGCGCTGGGGAACAGCACCCGGTGGTAGGCCAACAGCAGGCGTCCCGTGAAGAACACCATGTCTGCCGCCGCGCGGGTCAGCAGCAGTCGCCGCTCCGGCCCGTGGTTCAGGAAAAACAGTTGGAGCAACGCCTGGCTGTAGAAGCGGCGAATTTTATCCGCGCGTTCCATCTCTGGGTAGACCGGAATCTGCGCCAGCACATCTTCCAGCCCGTCAATCGCGGACCAGATGGGGTAGGCCCCCCGGAACGAATCGCGGGTCGGCTCGCTGCCCCGCACCGCCGCCGCCCGCAAGAACGACAGGTCCACATATTTGGCGTCAACGTAGCCGCCCTCGTAGTCATGGTACGCATAACTCAGCAGCGTGTAGGCGCGCTCGCGCCGCCGCCGGGCGAACTCCTCCTCGGTGACGACCAGCATCAAGTCCACATCGGAGGTCGGCTTGGCGACGCCCTTGGCGATGGAGCCGCCGACGATGACGGCGCGCAGCGTCGGGTCCTGCCGCAGTCCCTCCACCGCCTTTTCAATCGTCGCCTGATGATGCGGGTACATCTAGATTTTTCTGCCGCTCACGAACGTCATGACTGCTCGGCCCGTCAGCGTCACGCCGTTCAGGACGGAGTTGCGGGACTTGGATTTGAATTGGTTCACGTCTACCGTCCACTCTAAATCTGGGTCGAAGGCCGTGATGTCCGCCGGTGCGCCCACTTTCAGACTCCCGCCGGGGACGTTCATGATACGGGCCGGGGCGACGGACATCTTTTCCACCATCTGCGAGAGTGTCAGCAGGCCCGGCTTCACGAGGTGCGTGATGACCAGGGCCAGCGACGTTTCCAGACCGAGCATCCCGAAGGGGGCACGGGCGAATTCCTGCTCCTTCTCGTGCGGCGCGTGCGGCGCGTGGTCGGTGGCAATCGCATCAATCGTGCCGTCTGCCAGGCCCTGCTTGAGCGCGTCCTGGTCGGCTCGCGTTCTCAGGGGCGGCGACATCTTGGCATGGGTGTCATACCCATAACACGCCTCATCGGTCAGGGCGACGTACTGCGGGCAGGTCTCGCAGGTCACGGGCGCGCCGAACTTTTTGGCGTGGCGGATGATCTCCACGCTCTCTTTGGTGCTGACGTGCAGGACGTGCAGGCGGCAGCCGGTCGCCATCGCCAGCAGGAGGTTCCGGGCCGTGCCGATGTTCTCGGCGCTGCGCGGGATGCCCTTCAGGCCCAGCACGGTGGCGACGTAGCCCTCGTTCATCAGGCCGTCTCCCGTCAAATCTTTGTCTTCGCAGTGCGCGATGTAGGGCAGGTCCAGCATCCGGCAGTATTCCATGGCCCGGCGCAAAAACCCGCTGTCATGGACGGGGAAGGCGTCGTCGCCGATGCCGACCACGCCCGCGTCTTTCAGGTCCGCCATCTCGGTGAGGTCTTTGTTTGCCAGGCCCAGGGAGACCGCGCCGACGACGTACACCCGCGCCGAGGCGTCCTGCGCCTGCCGCTGGATGTCCCGGACGACGCTGGGATGGTCTATCGCTGGGCGCGTATTCGGCTGGCAGGCGATGGCCGTGAAGCCGCCCGCCGCCGCCGCCGCCGTGCCCGAAGCCACGTCTTCTTTGTACTCCTGCCCCGGCACACGCAGGTGAACGTGCATATCAATCAGGCCCGGCGTGACGACGAGGCCCGTGCAGTCCATGATCTCGGCATCTGCCGGAACATCCAGGCCAGGCCCAACCTGCGCGACCATGCCGTCGGAACCGACCAGCACATCGGCCGGCGCGTCAAGCCCGTTGGCTGGGTCTACCACGCGGCCGTTTCTAAGGAGCGTCGGCGTCACTCAAATCTCCTCACGTGCCATGAAACGTCCCAGAAGCATGGCCATGAAGTAGCCCAGGAAGATGGAGACGACGACCCAGATGATCCAGCCGCTCACATCGTTGCTGCCAGCGCCGATGTTGCGGCCGTTCTGGAAGTCCATCCCCCAGGTGTCCGTGACGCCGTTGATGTCGGGGTAGGTCTGGTCGTACTTGATGTGGACCGGATAAGGCGGTTCCGGGATGACCTGCTGGGCGGCGGGCGTGGTCGTGGAGTTCGTGTTTGAGGCGCTGCCGGTCTTGTTGTAGGTGTCCTGAATCACACGGATCGTCCCCGTGTAGTCCTGCTTGGGCCCCGACTGCCCGGCGGGGCCGGGCGCGGGGGCCTTGAAGGTGTAGTTCAGGAAATACTCCTGCGCGCCGACGTTGAACGGGTTGCCGGTGTTATCGTAGTACTTGCCGGTGATGTGGCCGTGGGCCGTCCCCTGTGCCCGGTTGTAGACCCAGGACGGCGGCAGGTAGTGGCTCGACGGGACGCCGACGAAGGGCAGGATGATCGCCAGCAGAATGCCCGCGAGGATGGTCCCCAACACGAAGCGCAGGAGGGCTTGAAAGGTCATGTGTGTTCCTCTGTCCCGCTCAGCCCTGGGCGGCCCCGCCCATCAGCCAGAACAGGACGGCCATGCGGACCGCGACGCCGTTGGTGACTTGCTCGGTGATGACGGCGTATTTCTTGTCGTCGGCCAGGGCCGACGCGATCTCCACGCCCCGGTTCATCGGGCCGGGGTGCAGGACGGTGACATCGGGCGCGGCGACGGCCAGCCGGGCCGCGCTGACACCGAACAGGCGCGCGTACTCGCGCACGGACGGGAAGAAGGCCGCGTCCTGGCGCTCGAGCTGGATGCGCAGGACGTTCACCACGTCCGCGCCGCGCAGGCCCGCCTCCAGGTCGGTGTAGACCTCGCAGGGCAATTGATCCGCGTCGGCGGGCATCAGGGTCGCGGGGCCGACCAGCCTCACCTGCGCGCCCATCTTGTGCAGTCCCCAGAGGTTGGAGCGGGCGACGCGGCTGTGCGCGATGTCGCCGACGACGGCGACCGTCAGCCCGGCGACGCGGCCCTTGGCCTCCCGGATGGTCAGCAGGTCCAGCAGGCCCTGCGTCGGGTGTTCGTGGGTTCCGTCCCCCGCGTTGATGACCGGCTTGGTGGGGACGTACCCGGCGGCCTGGTGCGCCGCGCCGCTGCACGGGTGGCGGATCACGAAAGCGTCAATGCCCATCGCGTCCAGCGTCAGCATGGTGTCCTTGAGCGACTCGCCCTTGACGGCGCTGCTGGTCGTCCCGGCGAGGCTGTAGGTGTCCGCCGAGAGAATCTTGGCGGCGGCCTCGAACGATGTGCGGGTGCGCGTGGACGGCTCGAAGAACACGGTCGCCACGCTCTTGCCGCGCAGCGTCGGGACCTTCTTGACGGGCCGGGCGACGACCTCCTTGAACGACTGCGCCGTGTCCAGCAGGTAGGTGATCTCCTCCAAGGAAAGGCTCTGTAAGTCCAGCAGATCTTTGCGCCGGGTCATTTGGAGATCACCACCTTGTCCTCGCCGTCCAGCTCGTTCAGGAAGACCTTGACGAACTCGTGGCGCGAGGTGGGGATGTTCTTGCCGACGTAGTCGGGCCGGATGGGCAGCTCCCGGTGGCCCCGGTCCACCAGCACGGCGAGCTGGGTGGCGAGGGGGCGGCCCAGGTCCACCAGCGCGCCTAGGGCGGCGCGGACGGTGCGGCCCGTGTAGACGACCTCGTCCACCAGCACTAGTGTTTTACCCTCAATGTCGAAGGGAATCTGCGTCGTGCCGACCTTGGGCTGATAGGTCCGAAAGTCATCCCGGTACAGGGAGATGTCCAGGACGCCGACGGGGACGGCAGTGCCCTCGATGCGCTGGATGGCGTCGGCCAGCCGGTGCGCCAGTGGAGCGCCTTTGGTCAGGATGCCGATGACGGCGAGGTTCCCGACGCCCTTGTTGCGCTCCAGGACTTCGTGGGCCACGCGCGTCCAGGCGCGGCGCATCTCATCAGCGTCCATCACGGTCGCGCTGGGCCTGGTTGTCGGTTCGGGATTCATGCACACGCCTGGTCGGCACAGGGGGATGGCGCGGTCGGACACGGACGCAGTGCTTGGCCTGCCCCCGTGTGTCGCTGCCTTCTCCGCCTCGCCGGACGAAATTAAAGCACAGTCTGACGTGATTATAGCAGACGATGGGGGCGATGTCAACCCAGCCACCGCAGGTTGCAATCGTCACGTACAGCGCCATTTCTTCAGATTGACGGGTATCATCAAGCCGATGAACACCCATCTCCGCCGCCTGATTTCCATGTCCGTCGTACTGGCCCTGCTGCCCTCGGCGTGTCACTCCCGCGTGCAGCTTCCAGCGAAGCGATACGCGCCCGTCGGTTTGAACATCGACACTAACGAGCAGACCTACACGGACCTGATCGGGCCGATGGCCCGGTTCGACACCACGGCCCCCGGCGATGCGCGGGGGTGGCCGGAGGGCGACTTCCAATTCGTCTTGGACAATCGGTACATCTTTGCCTGGGTTCCGGGAGCGACGAACGTGGACCCGCTCCACCGCTCGACGGACATCAGCGGCGTCTACAAACTCTCGTTCCGTGGACAGGCGACGCTCACCGGCAACGGCGCGACCGTCAGCCAGCAACATTATGACAGAGCGACCAACACGACGACAGCAAGCGTCCAGGTCGGCAACCCGCCCGGCGGCGCTATCGTGATCTTGCAATTCTCGCAGACACGCCGTCTTCCCAACGACGCTCCGGGTACGGGCGTGACAGATGTGCATCTGCTGCGGCCAGGCGCGACAAATAGCGCCGTGTTCACGCGCCTGTGGCTGATCTCCCTGACCAATCACCCCTGGACCGCCTTCCGGTTCATGGGGGCGCTGGGGACCAACGACTACGCCAACCCGGCCACCTCCGAGGTCTACCCGTACCGCCTGCAATGGGCGACCGACCGCGCGCTGCCGGGGACCGGGCCGCTGTACGGGCGCGCACACCCCGGCGTCCACGGGATGCCCTGGGAGCAGGTCATCCAGATCGCCGACCTCACGGGCAAGGACATCTGGATCAACGTCCCGGTGAACGCCTCCGACGACTACGTTCACCAGTTGGCCCTGTTGATGAAAGCCGACCTGTCACCTAAAATCCACATCTACCTGGAATACAGCAACGAGATGTGGCACTTCGGCTTCTTCCAGGGTCCGTGGAACATGGAGGCCACCAAAGACGAGGTCGCGGCGGGCCACACCAACTTGAATTACGATGGCGTGACGGATTTCGAGACGCTGCGCTTCCGCCGCATCGCCAAGCGGACCGTGGAGATCGGGCAGCAGTTCCGCGCGGTCTTCGCCGACGCCCCGCAGCGCATCCGGCCCGTCATCAACAACTGCTTTCTGGACCACGACGCCGATTATCTGACCTACGTGACCAAGAACTATGGGCCGCCCGCGCGCTTCCTGTACGGCATCGCGCAGACGGGCTACTACACCAGTTTGGACAAATCTTCCCCGGCGGCCATTCTCGCCGGCGAGAAAGCGGCCAGTGATGTCAACCTTGCGAATTATGTTCGCAGCCGGACCATCGCCACGTTCTACGGCCTGCACTCGCTGGCTTATGAAGGCGGGCAGGATGAGGAGGGCAACAAGCAGGCCGTATCGCCAGTGGACACGACACTCGCCAACCAGTTCGCGGCGGCGCGTTCCCCCGGCATGGCCGACGTGGAGCGACACGACCTGATCCAGAACTGGTTCCCGTCCGGCGGCGAACTGTATATGCAGTACGCGCACGTCGGGCGTTACAGCACCTACGGAATGTGGGGTCTGTCGGAAGATGCGGACAATCAAGCGACCGGCAAGTGGCGGGGCATGGACGCCGTGATGGCGTCCCCCTTGCCGTCGGTCACGGCGGGTGTCCTGCTGCCCGCCGTGCCGGGCGTCCCGGTCAAGGTTCCAGAGAACACCACACCGAACACGGCCTACATCAACCCAAGTCCGATGCCCTGGCAGATGCTGCTTGTTCGCGCCGCACACGCCGGGACGTACACGCTGACGCTCTCCGGGACTCAGGACAGCACGGACAGCAGGGAGCGCGTCATGGTGGACAACGCGACGGTCGGGCTGGTGTCACTCCCCCATTCGCCCAATGTCGCGGGCGACTCAAGCCCCGCCCGGTTCCCGCTGACGCCGGGCCTCCACGCCGTGTTCGTCTCGGTGGACGGCCCATCGCGCATCGTCGTTCGGCCAACAGACAGCTTCACGTTGAGGTGGACAGGGCCGACCCGCCCTTAAATTTATCGGGGGCGGCTGGGCAGGGGTGTTCTGGGGCATTCCGTTCTCGCGGCGGTACGCCTCTTCGTAGGGGCAGGCCCCCGTGCCTGCCCTGCCTGCCTTTCTGGCAGGGAGGGCGGCCACGCCCAAAGGTAGGGCGGCCACGGGGGGGGTGGCCACGGGGAGGGCAGCCCCTACAGTCGTAGAGAATTGAATGACCCTGCTGGGGCGCTTCATGAAGTAGGAAAGCACGACTGGCAGCGCGAACAGAGTGACTAACTGAAAGCCCCCACGATCAGAGGATGCGCACAGAAAGAATGCGTGATGACCCGCACGAAACACAAACACAAAACGGCATCATTATTTCCTGGCCTGCTCCTCCCGGCGCTGGCCTACGCACTCCTCGCCCCGGCGACTCATGCCCAAAGCAACGCCCCAGGCTACAACACGCCAATGGATGTCGGCGACTTTGATTCTACTTACCATGCATTGACGGGCCTGTCTACGGGAGGCAACGGTGCAAACCCAGTTGGGCCGCTGGTTGTTGACCCCGCCAACGGACTGTTTTACGGCACGACGAAGAGCGGCGCAAACGGCTCTGGCGTTCTGTTCTCGTTCAACCCGGTGACCGACACAATTACCGATGTCGGAAACTTCGGCGTCAGCAACGGCAGCGGTGGCGACGACGGCCAATTTCCAGAAGCCGCGCTGGTCTACAACGCCGCGCGCGGCCTGTTTTATGGCACGGCGTCTCGCGGCGGAGCCAACGGCTCTGGAGACGTGTTCACGTATAATCCCTCAAACAATGATATCACAGACGTGGGAGACTTCAATGTCGCCAATGGCTCGGGGCCGGCCGCTGCCCTGGTTTATGACAGCGCGAAGGGGCTGTTTTATGGCACGGCGGACCTGGGCGGCGCAAACAGCGATGGGGATGTGTTCACGTTCAACCCCAACGACGCCGATCCCGCCACGTCCATCACCGATGTCGGAGACTTTGACTACCACAACGGCGCGAATCCGGTTGCCGCACTGGTTTATGACTCGACGAGTGGCCTCTATTATGGCACAGCGTCTGAAGGGGGATATTTTCAGGGGGACGTGTTCGCTTTCAACCCGGCTAGCACCGCACCAAGCAATTCTATTACCGATGTCGCAGACTTCAGCGTTCTGATCAACCCGGCCAGTCCCGGCGAAGGTGACAACGGCGAGATTCCACAGGCCCCGCTGGTTTATGACCCTGTCAACAGCCTGTTCTACGGCACGACGACAGCCGGAGCCGGAAGCGGAGGACTCCCCGCCGGAGACGTTTTCTCGTTCAACCCCTCTAACGATGTTATCACGGACGTAGGTGACTTCAATGTCGCCAACCCGAGCGGCGGCACCAATGGTGAAGAGTCGAAAGCAGCACTGGTCTACAACGCGGCTACAAACGTATTTTACGGCACGGCGCTCTATGGCGGAGCGAACGGGCAAGGCAATGTGTTCGAGTTCAACCCGACTGTCTCCTCCACCAGCGCTTCCATTACTGATGTGGGGGACTTCAACGGTTTGACCGGGGACAACGCCAACAGCGGTGCTTATCCGTCCTGCGCGTTGCTTTACGATGCGGCGAACGGCCTGTACTACAGCGTCACCGAGGGAGGCGCGAACAACGCCGGAGACGTGTTTTCCTGGACACCCCCCGTGATTGCCACTTCCCTCACCGTCACGGCCAGCACCTCCTCTGTCATTACCACTCAAAGCCTCACCGTCACTGCCAGGGTCACCCCGGCGGCGGCAGGCACGGTGGCGTTCACCCTGACACCGACCCATGGCAGCATAATTACCGAGACGGCTTCCAGCGGCAGCAGCGGCCAGAGTGCGTACACATTCGCCACCAGAAGCCTGCCGGCTGGGACTTACGCACTCAGCGCGACGTTCACCCCGACCCCGCCGACCGCGTACAGCCGCAGCACGGCGAGCGGCGGGAACGTGACGGCCCTGTACCCTTCCACCGGCACGCTCATGTCGTCCGCGCCGAGCGGCAGCATCGCGGGCCAGTCGGTCACGTTCACCCTCACCGTCCCCCCAGCCGCCGGATCAGGGCAGACGCCGACAGGGACGGCGACTTTCAGCGTCAATGGCGGCGCGGGCGTCTCGGTCACGCTGGGCGGCAATGGCGTCGCCTCCTATACGACCTCGTTGCTTTCAGTCGGCATGGACACGCTTACCGTGACCTACGGCGGCTACGCCGACTACGCCCCCTTCGCCGCGCCGCTCAGCGTCACGCAGTCCGTCGCCCCGGCACCGGCCGCGTCCACCCTCACGATCTCGGCTGATCCGATCACGCCCACGATGGCGCAAAGCGTCATCCTAACAGCCGACGTCCTTCCCACCCCGGCGACAGGGACAGTGACGTTCGCCTTGACGCCAGAAACGGGCAATGCCGTCACCCGGACGGCCGCGGTCACGAATGGAATCGCCACAGCCACCGTCCCCGCCGGGACGCTCGGCGCGGGGACGTACAGCCTCAGCGCAGCGTTCGCCCCGGCCAACGCGAGCGCGTACACGGCCAGCACAAGCAACGGCGCGGCCCTCACAGTCACAAACGCCACCACGACAACCCTCGCTTCCAGCTTCAACGCCAACTCCGCCGTCTTCGGCCAGTCCGTGACCTTCACGGCCACCGTCACCAGCGCAAGCGGAACCCCCGGTGGAGACGTTGTCTTTTCTGTTGATGGAACCGCCCTGTCCCCCATCAGCCTGACGAACAGGGAGGCGGCCCTGACACTCAGCAGCTTGAGCGTCGGCACGCACACCCTTACGGCGGCTTACTCCGGCAGCAGTGTGTTCGCCGCCAGCAGCACCGCAACGCCTCTCATGCAGACGGTCAACGTCGCCTCCACACCGACCGTCCTGCACACGTTCCCGGCAGGTTTGCAGATGATCAGCGTGCCGAAAAACTATGCGGGCGTCTCACTGGCGAACGCCTGGACCGCCCCTGCCGGCCAGGGCCTCTATACCTGGAACGGCGGCCCCAACTACCTGACCGGCAGGACCCTCCCCGCTCCGGGGCAGGGGGCGTGGGTCATCCTCGCCAACAGCGCCTCCCTCTATGACACCGGCGCGGCCACAAATACATCGACGCCGTTCTCCATCTCGCTGATTCGGGGTTGGAACCTGATCGGAGATCCATTCGCGTCGGCGGTTGCCGAGAGCGGCCTGGAGGTGACGGATGGAAACCGCACGCTGACGCTCGCGCAGGCGAACGCGGCGGCTGTCGTGTCCAGTACGCTCTACACCTATCGGGCAGGAGACACACAGTATGAGGCGCAAGGGATTTTGGGGAGTCTTCTACCGTACCAGGGCTACTGGGTATATGCCTTCCAGGGCGGGGAGACGCTCACCATGACGGCGCTACAATGAGCAATGGAAGATCATGCCATGCCCCAGTAGCGTTATTGAACCATCCTGGAGTGATACACGTCTCGCCGCTGACGGTTCAGAGTTGGGGCTGATACTCGCCAGGGAAATGGACATCTCACTCCCCACGCGCGGAATAACATGACGCCGTCGTTAGTTTAGCGCCGGACAAAGACACAAAATAGCCGCCGAGATAAACCTCGGCGGCTATTAATTGCGGCAGCAACTCAACCGGCAGGTGAGAGAGGGATATTCACCTCAAAATCCTGGTACTTCTACTGGGAGCGGTAGGCCATCCTGGTGCTAACAATTTCAGCGGCATTTCTTTCGAGAGCCAACTGCTTCGGGCACCTGGCATGCGGCAGGTAACGCCGAAAGCGGCTTGATGCTGATGAACGCGCCACCGGGGGCCGCCGCGCCGAAGCCTACCACGGCGGACGCTACCCGTCGTCCAGGGGGCTGCGGACGGCGACGCCGGGGCGGTTCAGGACGTGCGTGTAGATCATGGTCGTGCTGACGTGGCTGTGGCCCAGCAACTCTTGCACGGTCCTGATGTCATAGCCCGCTTCCAGCAGGTGCGTGGCGAAGCTGTGGCGCAGCGTGTGGCAGGAGACCACCTTCGTGATCCCCGCCGCCTGCGCCGCCTGCGAGACCGCCTTCTGCAGGCCAGACTCGCTGACGTGGTGGCGGCGCATCGCCCCGGACTCACCCTCCTTCGCGCGCGGGTCCTGGGAGAGCTGCCGCGAGGGGAACACGTACTGCCAGGGCCACTCCCGGCTCGCCCGCGGGTACTTGCGCGCCAGGGCGTCGGGCAGGTACACCTCGCCCCCGCCCCCCGCCAGGTCCTCACGGTGCAGGCGCTCCACGACCACCAGGTGCGCCCGCAGCTCCTCCTGCACCGCGCGCGGCAGGGGCAGGCGCCGGTCCTTGCCCCCCTTGCCCTGGCGCACGACGATCAGGTTCAGGGAGAAGTCCACGTCCTTGACCCGCAGGCGCACACACTCCATCAGGCGCATCCCCGTCCCGTACAGCAGCCGCGCCATCAGCGCGTGCGGTCCCTCCACCTGCGCCAGCACCGCCCGCACCTCCCCCGGTGACAGCACCGTGGGCACGCGCCGGGGGCGGCGGGACGGGGCAAGCTCGCCCAGGGCGGCCCCCTGCGGCCCGCCCGGCGTCGCCCCACCGGCCATCTCGGCGGGGGACGCACCCAGCACCTCGCGGAAGAGGAACACCAGGGCGTTGAGGGCCTGGCGCTGGGTGGAGGCGGAGACGGTGCGCTCCACGGCTAGGTGCTCGACGAAGGCGCGCACCCCGGCGAAGCCGACGGCCTGGGGGTCGCGCCCCCGGTGGAACCAGAGGAAGCGCTCGGCCCAGTCGGCGTAGGCGTCCTCGGTGCGCAGGGCGTAGTGCCGGACGCGCATCAGCACCCGCAGGCGGGTGAGCAGGTCCTGCTGCGCCTGCGTGAGCCGTCCCCCGGTGCCGGCGGGCGCGCCGGGGAGGGCGGTGTCCTGGCGGTGCCGGCGCAGGTGGCGTTCACCGGCGAGGAAGCGGTGGAGGTGGCGCAGGGCGTCCTTGGCGGCGTCGGCCTGCTCCGGTGTGAGGGGATCGTGTTGCTGGGCGTGCGCGACGAAGGCGCGCAGGTCGGCGGGGGTGAGGGCGAGGGCGGGCCGGTCGGCGTGGAAGCGGCGGAGGCGGTGCGCCCAGTCGGCGCAGGGCCGGGCGTCCTCGGGGGTGAGGCCGAGGTCGAGGAGGAAGTGTGGGAAGCGCGCCCAGAGGGCGTCCTCCTCGGCCCGCGCGGAGATCGGGTCGGGGGCGTGTCCGCCGGGCCGTGGGATTTGTCCGGCGGCGTCCGGGACGATGCCGGGGGGTTGCGGGCTGATGCCGGGGGGCAGCGGCGGTGCGTCGTCGTGCGGCGCGTGGTCGTGCGGCTGGGGTGGGCCTTCCGTGGCGTGTTCATGCATGGCGTTGTCCTTCCTAGACGGGCCTGGCGGTGTGAGGCGTGGTGGTGTTGGGTGCTTCTGGGGTATTATACCTCGTTCCTTCGGGCGTTCGGGCGTCGCGCCTGGTCCGGGGTGGTATTTCCGTCGGGAGGAAGAACGCCGGGAGGCGTCGAACAGGCAGGCAGAGGAGCGGCGGGGGCGGCGTCACGGGAGTGCGCCGTTCGATGAACTGGAGTGCGCCGTTAGAGGAATAGGCGGAAGATCTTCGGCCTATTCTTCGATTGGCGCACCAAATTTCGGCCTATCGTGCGATTGGCGCACGAATCTTCGGCCTACTCATATGTTAGGCCGCTGGACGTAGGCGGCAGAAGGGCAGAGCCGCCAATGTCAAAGCCCGTTCGCAGTGTGCATCGACCTGTAGGTGTCAGCATGGCGCGGAACATCTGTCTCTTTGTCTTGGTCTTGGCTATCATGGCGATGGTGCTCCTCGCAGGCGTCGTCAACACTGCTTATACGCCCCGCTATTTCGGGATGGGGGAAACATCCGCAGCAGGCTGGGGACCAAGTGAGGTAGTCACGCAATGGCGCGGGGACCGATGGACTGGGTTTGAAGAGTACAAGCGGATACAGTTCGGCCAGTCGTCGGGCTGGCAGGTACTCGACTGGCGGCCCTGGGATGTCTGGCTGGTCGGCACGCGGTGAAGGCACACGTCATGCCGCTGCCATCGGAAGCCGTCGCAGCCAGCGGCCTAACAAGTCGTTGCAGCCGACGCCTACCGCGCCATTGTCTTGTGCTTCTCGATTGTCTTGTGCGGGCGGTAGTCGCGGCTGAACTCGGGCGTTAGACCGCAGGGCGTAAGCGGAGTAGGAGGCGAAGGCGTGGAAGACAAGTCGGACGTTGGGCCACCGCCGGGGTCGCGGGCGCTCGCCCAGCGGAGCGGCACCGGGTTCTCTCGGTCCCCCTGGCTGGGGGCGCTGTCGCTGTGCCTCGCCAGCCTCGGGGACGTGTTCCTGTTGACCTACATCAACATCAACGCCGAGTACCGCATCCCGCTCTACTCCCTCGATGTCGCCGCCGATGACCCCTTCGCCCGTGCGCTGGTGGCGTGGGGCTACGGCTGCGCTCTGGCGGGCTTGGCGGCAGGCGTGGCCGGTCGTCGGTCGCGGTGGGGGCAGGCCGGGCTTGCCCTGGCCGTGATTGTGCCCGTGTGGCTGCTGATCGGCTACCTGGAGTTCCGTACCACGCGCTACTATGTGTCCGTCGTGCTGTAAAGCGCGCCTAAGCTCGGTCCGGTGCCCTATCCTCTGCGGGTTGGGGGGCAAAGGACATAGCACCGCCGCCGCGCCGCCTGCGGTCTAACAAGTCGTTGCAGCCGACGAACACTGCGCCATCGGCTCCTCTGTCATCGCAGTCGGCCGCTTGCAGTGTTCGCGGCTGAACTCGGGCGTTAGGCCGCTTGTCCATCCTGGCAGGAGGCATTTGAACCTGTCTTGGCGGATGCGGTCCTGATGTCGGCGGGTGCTTCCCAATGGGCTTCGCGGCTCGGCGGTCGGCCTTTGGGCTGGTGCGTTCTTTGGCTGCGCCCCGGCACTTGCCCCCACCCTGCCGGGTGCGTCTTGGTCCAGTCATCGCAGGGCAAGCGGCCTAACAAGTCGTTGCAGCCGACGCCCGCCGCCTAGTTGTCAGGTTCTTTATCGCGGGTCTAGTGCAGCGCGGCAGTCGCGGCTGAACTCGGGCGTTAGGCCGCTCGCCACCGCCTGTCGGGTACAATCAGCCGATAAGGAATTGATGTCGGCAGGCTCGCTTCTGGCGGTCGTCGGAAGCACCCGCCACTTGTCGGGTGCTTTTTTGCCAAAACGAACTCGCAGGCCCGGTGCGTTCTGGTCCTGCGGCAAAACGCGAGCGGCCTAACAAGTCGTTGCAGCGGACGGGGGCGGGGCGGTCGGCTCTGCGGGGTCGGGTGGCCCGCTTCCCCGCCCCCGCCGCTGAACTCGGGCGTTAGGCCGCACCACGTCGGCCTAGCTGTGAGCGATTGCCGTGTGAGGGCGTAGCGAGATACCTTTGACATATTGGGAGTACGAGACGGTTGAGCTGAGGGGCACGTTCCTGACCGGGAGGATAGACCCGGCCAAGGTCCAGGCGACCCTGAGCCGGATGGGGGCGCAGGGGTGGGAGCTGGCGAGTACCGTCAGCGTGGGGTTAGCGTACCAGTCGGCGGCCATCCTGCTGATCTTCAAGCGGCGGGCGGTGTCCGAGGAAGGGACGTGGCCTCCACCGGCGCGGGGTGCGGCCTAACAAGTCGTTGCAGCGGACGAACACTGCCAAAGTGTCTGGTGCTTATTCGATTGTCTTGTGCGGGCAGTGTCCGCCGCTGAACTCGGGCGTTAGGCCGCTCGCCACCGCTTGTCGGGTACAATCGGCCAAGAAGAACATGATGTCGGCAGGCTCGCTTCCGGCGGTCGTCGGAAGCACCCGCCACTCGGCGGGTGCTTTTTTGCCGAAACGAACTCGCAGGCCCGGTGCGTTTTGGTCCTGCGGCAAGGCGCGAGCGGCCTAACAAGTCGTTGCAGCGGACGAACACTGCGCCATCGGCTTCTTTGTCATCGCAGGCGTTCGCAGCAGTGTTCGCCGCTGAACTCAGGCGTTAGGCCGCTCGGCACGGGTTCACCAGCCGCGTAGGCCATTCGGAACGGGCTGCGCTTGGCCGTTCGGTTCCTGCCTCTTGGCATCCGGCTTTGGGCTTCGCTCAGTCAGGTGCGTTGTCGGGCGGGTGTCAGGTGCGCGGCGGGTGTCGGCGCTCGGGCCGGGTGCGTCATCGGGCATTGGCCTGTGCCGCCGGGTCCCAGCGTCGCAGCCCCGCGCGGCCTAACAAGTCGTTGCAGCGGACGGACACTGCCAAAGTGTCTCGTGCTTTGCCAGTGTCTTGTGCGGGCAGTGTCCGCCGCTGAACTCGGGCGTTAGACCGCAGGAGGAAGGCTTTACTATGGCCGATGGCTCCCAAGACCAAGACCTAGTGGCGCTCGCGCCGGACATTCACTGGGACGGCAAGCGGAACACGTTCTATCTGCGCGCCCGTGGCCTCGCTCCGGGAGACACGGCGGGGATGCTCCAGAAATACCGCCGGGTGCTGGCGGGGGACCCTGATAACACAGGCGTGCGGTTCCTGCTGGCGTCGTACCTGCATATGGCAGGCCAGGGCCGGGAGGCGAGGGCGGAGTGGGAGCAGGTGGTACGCTCGGCGGAGCCGCCGTGGGCGGCGAAGGCGGCAGAAATCCTGGGGCAGATGCCAGACGAGCCTGCGGTCTAACAAGTCGTTGCAGCGGACGGACACTGCCAAAGTGTCTCGTGCTTTGCCAGTGTCTTGTGCGGGCAGTGTCCGCCGCTGAACTCGGGCGTTAGGCCGCTCCGCGAAGGGCTGCTGGTTGGCGTGACGGGTTGAGGAGATGATCTATGGCAAACGCCTTGTACCTGCTTCTACTCACTGCCATTGCCGTGGTCGTGGTCATCAATCTTCGCGTCGCGGCACAGGCGCTGAGGGCACACGGGCTACCGGTACTGTTCGAGGTGACCTGCCACGTTGCCGGCGTCGTCCTCCTGTTCCTGAGCCTGTGGCTGCCCTTCCACAGCAGGTCGCCGTTCGGGCGCGGATGGAGCGGGAATCTCATTTCGCTGTCGCTGGGCCTGTTCTACCTGCCGGGCGTCCTGAACAGGCTCCGAGGGTGGCGGAAGCGGGTGCAGACGGGGAACATCAGACACAGCGACGGGGGCTGACCAGGGAGCGGCCTAACAAGTCGTTGCAGCCGACGCCCGCCGCCTAGTTGTCAGGTGGGTTGTCGGAGGTCTTGTGCAGGCGGCGGTCGCGGCTGAACTCGGGCGTTAGGCCGCTCGCCACCGCCTGTCGGGTACAATCGGCCAAGAAGAACAGCGTCATCGGCAGGCTCGCTTCTGGCGGTCGTCGGAAGCACCCGCCACCTGGCAGGTGCTTTTTTGCCAAATCGAACTCGCAGGCCCGGTGCGTTCTGATCTTGCGGCAGGGCGCGAGCGGCCTAACAAGTCGTTGCAGCGGACGGACACTGCCAAAGTGTCTTGTGCTACCCGATTGTCTCGTGCGGGCAGTGTCCGCCGCTGAACTCAGGCGTTAGGCCGCTTCATGCTGGCGGGCCTTGTGCCTGGACGTAGAGACTGTCGCCAAGTCTGGGGGCCTGGTGGTACGGACACGGATGCACTTACTTCCGCGCAGCATCGCTGGCCGCGTCACGCGCTCATTTGTGGCCCGTGGGTATCTGCATGACCGCTATCTGGAGCGGTGTGTGTCACGGCTGCGCCAGCCAATCTCGAGTGCCGTCGGCTGGACGATGTTCCAATACATCCCTGGCCGGCGGCGACACCCGCCGTTCGGAATGGCACGGCGGCTGGACTAGGAAGCGGCCTAACAAGTCGTTGCAGCCGACGCCCGCCGCGCCATTGTCTCGTGCTTGGTCGGGTGTCTGGTGCAGTGCGGCGGGCGCGGCTGAACTCAGGCGTTAGGCCGCTCGGCACGACTTGGCAAGCGGCAGAAGCCATTCGGAATGGGCTGGTGCGGTACAATCGTCTTGCGCCGCTTGGCAGGCGGTCTTGGGCTTCGCTCAGTCAGGTGCGTTGAGAATTTGTCAGGTGCGTTGTCGGGCGTAGGCGTGTGCCGCCGGGTCCCAGTACCAAAGCCCCGCGCGGCCTAACAAGTCGTTGCAGCGGACGGACACTGCCAAAGTGTCTTGTGCTACCCGATTGTCTTGTGCAGGCAGTGTCCGCCGCTGAACTCGGGCGTTAGGCCGCACTGCGGGGGCGTGTCTGCCGTCCGGCAGCCCCTAGGAGAACAAGATGCGTAACCCGTTCTTTGCTCCGCCCAATGGGTCCTGGGGCTACACCTCCTGGGAGGCTTACCTCGTCGCGGGGGTACTCGGCCTGATCGCCCTGTTCCTCGCGTCGCTCCTCGTCAGCGGGATGGTCAGGAACAAGGGGCGGTTGGACCTGCGCCTGGCCTGCCTCTCAGCGGCGATGGGCTTCGGAGCCGCCGGGTTCTTCGTGCTAGGACGCTACGGCGATGGCTGGCCCGCCGACCGGCCCATCACCTTCTGCCTCTGCGGGGCGTTCGCGCTCATGTTGCTCTTCGTCTACTGGCCCAAGGCGGACGGCGTAAGGGGTAGTACCAGGAGCGGTGGCGTCAGGTAGAGCGGGGCCGGTCACGAACGATGGGTCGTCGGACAGCCTCGCCAGGTGCGGCCTAACAAGTCGTTGCAGCCGACGCCCACCACGCGGTTGTCAGGTTGATAGGCGTCGGTCAAGTGCAGGCGGTGGTCGCGGCTGAACTCAGGCGTTAGGCCGCTTCATGCTGGCGGGCCTTGTGCCTGGACGTAGAGACTGTCGCCAAGTCTGGGGGCCTGGTGGTACGGACACGGATGCACTTACTTCCGCGCAGCATCGCTGGCCGCGTCACGCGCTCATTTGTGGCCCGTGGGTATCTGCATGACCGCTATCTGGAGCGGTGTGTGTCACGGCTGCGCCAGCCAATCTCGAGTGCCGTCGGCTGGACGATGTTCCAATACATCCCTGGCCGGCGGCGACACCCGCCGTTCGGAATGGCACGGCGGCTGGACTAGGAAGCGGCCTAACAAGTCGTTGCAGCCGACGCCCGCCGCGCCATTGTCTCGTGCTTGGTCGGGTGTCTGGTGCAGTGCGGCGGGCGCGGCTGAACTCAGGCGTTAGGCCGCTCGGCACGACTTGGCAAGCGGCAGAAGCCATTCGGAATGGGCTGGTGCGGTACAATCGTCTTGCGCCGCTTGGCAGGCGGTCTTGGGCTTCGCTCAGTCAGGTGCGTTGAGAATTTGTCAGGTGCGTTGTCGGGCGTAGGCGTGTGCCGCCGGGTCCCAGTACCAAAGCCCCGCGCGGCCTAACAAGTCGTTGCAGCGGACGGACACTGCCAAAGTGTCTTGTGCTACCCGATTGTCTTGTGCAGGCAGTGTCCGCCGCTGAACTCGGGCGTTAGGCCGCTCGCTACCGCTTGTCGGGTACAATCGGCCAAGAAGAACAGCGTCATCGGCAGGCTCGCTTCCGGCGGTCGTCGGAAGCACCCGCCCCTCGGCGGGTGCTTTTTTGCCGGAACGGACTCGCAGGCCCAGTGCGTTCTGGTCCTGCGGCAAGGCGCGAGCGGCCTAACAAGTCGTTGCAGCCGACGCCCACCGCCATCGTGTCAGGTTCGTTGTCGGGTGTCAGGTGCGGGCGGTGGGCGCGGCTGAACTCAGGCGTTAGGCCGCTGGGCCAGGGGCGGTTTTTGTCACGACCGCGAAAGGAACAAACCATGAAGACCTCTCCTCTCGTTGCTCTTGCCCTCGGGTTGGGCAGCGTGGTTGGCCTAGCGGCGGGCCTGAGCCTGCCACGCGCACAGGCCGCGTCTCCTACTGCCGCCGGAGCGGCCCCGCCTACCTCCCTCGTCCAAGTGCGCCAGGAGGTTCAGATGGCGCAGTTGGAGGCGCGCGTGTCGGCCCTGGAGCAGCAGGAGACTTATCTGCGTCAGGAGGTGGAGGGTGAGCAGGTGGCCCTGACCAACATCATCCGGTCGCAGGGGGCGCAGGGGCCGCGGGAGTTCCCTACGCTCCCGCCCGCGCGCATCTGGCCCGCCGCGCGGTAGGTTGGGGGAGCGCCGGGCAAGGGAGCCGGGGCCACGGACAACGCGGCCACGGTCACGGAGGCAGACGCACCAGCGGCCTAACAAGTCGTTGCAGCCGACGCCCACCGCCAAAGTGTCTCGTGCTTGGTCGAGTGTCTTGTGCGGGCGGTGGTCGCGGCTGAACTCAGGCGTTAGGCCGCTCGGCACGGGTTCACCAGCTGCGCAGGCCATTCGGAATGGGCTTGTGCGGTACAATCGCCTTGTGCCACTTGGCAGGCGGTCTTGGGCTTCGCTCGGTCAGGTGCGTGGCAGGCCAGGTGCGTTGTCGGTCAATCGCCTGTGCCGCCGGGTCCCGGTGTCGCAGCCCCGCGCGGCCTAACAAGTCGTTGCAGCGGACGGACACTGCCAAAGTGTCAGGTGGGTTGGCGTCGGTCAAGTGCGGGCAGTGTTCGCCGCTGAACTCGGGCGTTAGGCCGCACCATGCTGGCGGGAGTGTGGCGAAGATGGACATGGAGCGGTTGATACTGTCGCGAGGGCTGACGAAGAAGCAACTCCACGCCAAGAGCGCCAAGGCTGGCACGGTTGTGGCTGTGTGTCTCGCGGTCGTCTCCGGGGTTGATTTCGCGCCCTCGCATTTGTGGATGCACCGGCTTTTCGGCGTCGCGTTCGGCGTACTCGCTCTTCTTAACGCGGGCCTGGCGCTGGCACAATACCGCTTGTCTCGCAAGTCAGACACGGGTGCGGCCTAACAAGTCGTTGCAGCCGACGCCCGCCGCGCCATTGTCAGGTACTCTGTCGTAGGTCAAGTGCAGTGCGGCGGTCGCGGCTGAACTCGGGCGTTAGGCCGCATGACCAGGCGGGGCTTAGGCAGGGGCCAGGACGGGCAAGGCATGGAACCTTTGCACGACATCGTTGACCGGCTGGCAGCGTGGGCATCCCAACATGATCTCACCCAGCAGGCGATGCGCGGATGGGTGGAATGTTTCGCCAACGAGGGCGGTACTATTAATGGCTGGTCTGTGGCGGACATCCAGGCGGTGTTTCGCTCACACTCCTTCTATTTCGAGAGTGCCCTGCTGTCGTACCGCTACGTCGTGACGTGCCTTGACCTGTACGCCGCCGGCGTTGAAGCGGATGAAGAGCTAGGCCAGTACCGGCTCATCACCACGCTGGAAGGCCAGGTTGTGGATGATTACCTCGTGATCGACCTCAGCAAGCAAGAACACCTGGGGCGAGTGTCAGGGCAAGATGCGGCCTAACAAGTCGTTGCAGCCGACGCCTACCGCCCGGTTGTCTCGTGCTTGGCAAGTGTCTTGTGCAATGCGGTAGGCGCGGCTGAACTCGGGCGTTAGGCCGCTCCCGCGTAGGGCTTGTGGTAGGCCATGCCAGAAGAAATGACAAAGTGCGTAACCCTGGCAATCCGCCAAGCCTGGGAAGAAGGCTGCCCGGTCGCCGGACACGCCGAGGCTCTTGCTCCTATTGCCTTGCGCCGTTGGCTAGCGGCCAAACGGCGCGGTGTCAACACCAAAGACCAGGCGGCGCGGGTGAGAGATTTGGCGAAGGGACTGATCGAGCATTACGAGGATGATCCGCAGTCCGTAGGTCCATTGCGAGTTGACTACGAGTACCTAGCGTCGAAGATTGTCGCTAACTTGCTTGCTCAAGAGGGAGCGGCCTAACAAGTCGTTGCAGCGGACGGACACTGCCAAAGTGTCTTGTGCTTTGCCGGTGTCTTGTGCGGGCAGTGTCCGCCGCTGAACTCGGGCGTTAGGCCGCACCACACTGGCTTGGTGCGTGTTGGAGGCAGGAAGACCAGCGGGCATATGAACAAGACACGCACTTCCTTCACGCGGCGCGGGGACAGGACCATCCTGCCCCTCACCGGCTGGACCGTCAGCGGCGTCTGCCTGCATGCCGCCTCGCTGCCAGCCTTCACCCTGTCTGGGCCGGACCAGCCCGAGGCCCGGCTGGAACTGGCCGCATCCGTCGTCACGCTCCGGTGGGCCGGGCGGGAGCAGACCATCCGGTGGAACGAGGCCCGGCCTTACGGGGCGGCGGTGCTTGTGCCGTTCGTGGAGATGCTGGGGCGGACGGTGACGGAGGCGCTGGCTCAGAAGTCGGGGGCGCTGACGCTGGAACTGTCCGGGGGGATGTCGCTGACGGCATTACCGGAGGTGTGGGAGGGCTGGCACTTCTCGTGTGGCGGGACGACGCTGCACGGGGACGACGGGCGGCTAATCTGAGGCGCTCGAAGACCTGGGGCCGGTGGCTCTACGGGTGCGGCCTAACAAGTCGTTGCAGCGGACGGACACTGCCAAAGTGTCTTGTGCTTCATCGCAGGTCGAGTGCGGGCAGTGTCCGCCGCTGAACTCGGGCGTTAGGCCGCAGAATGCTAGGCTTCGCAGTGTACGGAAGCGCGTAGAGACGGAGGCGGCGATGAACCCGAAGGACCCCGGCCTTGCCGGGCCGGAACAACTCAACCAAGTCCAGGAGCGTCAGCACCGCCGCTACTCTGCCATCGGCGCTGCTGTCGCCGCTGGCCCCTACACGCTCTACTCGTTTTGGCCGGGCGGCCATGGCGTCCGGGGCGTCTGCCTGCTGGGCTGGCTGGTGGTGGCCTGGGCATGGGCGGGGTGGTGGCACGGGCGGCGGGGTGTGGGGCGTTAGCCCTGTCACATGGGCTGGCCGTTCAGCGGCCTAACAAGTCGTTGCAGCCGACGCCCGCCGCCCGGTTGTCAGGTGGGTTGTCGGGTGTCTTGTGCAGCGCGGCGGTCGCGGCTGAACTCGGGCGTTAGGCCGCTCGGCACGGCTTGGCAGGCGGCAGAAGCCATTCGGAATGGGCCTGTGCGGTACAATCGCCCTGTTACCGCTTGTCATCAGGCTTTGGGCTTCGCTCGGTCAGGTGCGTGGCAGGCCGGGTGCGTCGTCGGTCAATTGCCTGTGCCGCCGGGTCCCAGTGTCGCAGCCCCGCGCGGCCTAACAAGTCGTTGCAGCGGACGGGGGCGGGGCGGTCGGCTCTGCGGGGTCGGGTGGCCCGCATCCCCGCCCCCGCCGCTGAACTCGGGCGTTAGGCCGCTCGCCACCGCTTGTCGGGTACAATCGGCCAAGAAGAACAGCGTCATCGGCAGGCTCGCTTCTGGCGGTCGTCGGAAGCACCTCCCGCTTGGCAGGTGCTTTTTTGCCGAAACGAACTCGCAGGCCCGGTGCGCTTTGGTCCTACGGCAAGGCGCGAGCGGCCTAACAAGTCGTTGCACCGGACGAACACTGCCTAGTTGTCTCGTGCTACCCGATTGTCTGGTGCAGTGCAGTGTTCGCCGGTGAACTCAGGCGTTAGGCCGCTCTCGCATCGGCCTATCCTGTGTCGGGGGCGGATATAGCGGAGGCGGGTATGCCCAACTACGAAATCTTCTTACTCACCATCGCCGTCCCGCTGGGTATGGCCTGGGGTGGCGTCACGATCTCCTGGTGGCGATGGCAGTGCCGGAAGTTAGGCCAGGCGGACGACTTGCTGGCGGCGGCCAAGACCGTGGGGCGTATCTATGCCGTGGTGGCGTTGTTCTTTCTGGCCCTCTGCCTGCTCGACGTATCGCAGCGCCGCAACCCGTACATGGAATTGAACCTGGCCCTCAACTTTGCCGCTGCCTATTGGGGTTCGCGGCTGGTAAGGCAGTCGCGCAAGGCATGAGTGGTCGTAGGCGGGCCAAGAGAGCGGCCTAACAAGTCGTTGCAGCCGACGCCCACCGCGCGGCTGTCAGGTGCGCGGCAGGTGTCTTGTGCAGTGCGGTGGTCGCGGCTGAACTCGGGCGTTAGACCGCCGAGCGATAGCGTCATTTGAGAAAGAGGCGTTCATGAAGAGACTTGCCACAATTGTTGTCCTCTCACTGATGATGACGGTGTTCACCAGCCCAATGCCTAATCGGGCCGACGCGGCAAAGAACACGCTCATCCTCTCGGTGACACTTGATGACATCTTCAATCACCATTTCCAGGTGATGATGCCCATCGCGATCAACCAATCTTTCAAGGTCGTAGCAGCCAATGGGAGCGTGACAAACACGATCTCCGGGACCGTCGGACCTGCCGTGCAAGGCAAGTATCCGTTGCCGTTGTACGTCTCCGAGGAAGCGAACAATGGCGGTAGTATGAGTGGGACCACCGGCTATAACCTAGAACTAGGCAAGGAGGTGAGCGGCGGGCCAGTGTCCAGCTTTGTGTTCTTACGGACGGTCAAGCTGACCCAGATCGCGCAGTGACCAAGCCAAAACAGCGGCGGTCTAACAAGTCGTTGCAGCCGACGCCCGCCGCGCGGTTGTCTCGTGCGTGGCAGGTGTCTTGTGCAGTGCGGCGGTCGCGGCTGAACTCGGGCGTTAGGCCGCTCGGCACGGCTTGGCAGGCGGCAGAAGCCATTCGGAATGGGCGACGCCTTCTCTGGGGCTGATGCCTCTTGGCATCCGGCTTTGGGCCGCGCTCAGTCGGGTACGTTGAGAATTGGTCAGGTGCGCGGCGTGTGTCAGCGCACGGGCCAGGTGCGTTGTCGGGCATTGGCCTGTGCCGCCGGGTCCCATCATCGCAAGCCCGCACGGCCTAACAAGTCGTTGCAGCGGACGAACACTGCGCGGGTGGCTCCTCTGTCATCGCAGGCGGTCGCTGGCAGTGTTCGCGGCTGAACTCGGGCGTTAGGCCGCACGGCGGAAGGCTACGCTGTGACATGAGCCACGGACGATGCGGGGGTCTGCGGAGGGTTGCGATGGGACAGCGAGATGCTGTGGTGCGGGGGGTGGCGGCGGGTAGGCGGGCCTATGACGAGGCCAAGCGCGAGGCCGTCACGCGCCCGGTCAGACCGGACACCAGGGCCTACTACCTGTTCAGGCGACTGGGGGCGGGGCTGGTGGTGTTCGGCTACGTCGTCGGCATCAGCGAGGTGTTCTCTCGCCACCACCCTCTCGACTGGGTCCTGATCGGTGTCGGCGTGTGGCTCATCGCCCGCCACGTCAACCCGCCCTGGCGCGAGGCGAAGGCCCAAGGTCCTGTGAAAGAGCCGGAACAACGCGCGGCCTAACAAGTCGTTGCAGCCGACGCTCGCCGCCCGGTTGTCTGGTGCTTGGTCGGGTGTCTTGTGCAGTGCGGCGGTCGCGGCTGAACTCAGGCGTTAGGCCGCACCACAAGGCGCTGTGGGTGGCGATTGGCACCAGGAGGACGGGCCTGAATGGCTAACATGGCTCAGATTCAGATGCTGTTGTTCAGCATCACCTTTCACAGCATCGCGGACATCCTGTTCCTGGTCCTGAGCGTACTGTCGGCGTCTGTGGTGTCCAAGTCGCCCTGGCGAATCCATCTGCGGTGGCTGGTCCCGCTCATCGCCGACGATGCACTCACGCTGTTGTACCGCGTCACGCTCAATGTCCACTATTTCCAGGGGACGCGCTGGGGAAACGGCGAGTACACACTATCGCAGATGTTCCTTTACATGGCCGATGCCGTCGGCCTGTACGCAATGTATACGCTCTGGCGTACACTCGCGGCGATCATCCCGAGGCCGGGGCTAGGAGAACCCGCCTCGCCGGTTCACGAGAGCGAGGTGTGGCCGCCGCCTCCTGCGGGTGCGGCCTAACAAGTCGTTGCAGCCGACGCCCGCCGCATAGTTGTCTCGTGCTTGGCGATTGTCTTGTGCAGTGCGGCGGTCGCGGCTGAACTCGGGCGTTAGGCCGCATGACCAGGCGGGGCTTAGGCAGGGGCCAGGACGGGCAAGGCATGGAACCTTTGCACGACATCGTTGACCGGCTGGCAGCGTGGGCATCCCAACATGATCTCACCCAGCAGGCGATGCGCGGATGGGTGGAATGTTTCGCCAACGAGGGCGGTACCATTGATGGCTGGTCTGTGGCGGACATCCAGGCGGTGTTTCGCTCACACTCCTTCTGTTTCGAGAGTGCCCTGCTGTCGTATCGCTACGTCGTGACGTGCCTTGACCTGTACGCCGTCGGCGTTGAAGCGGATGAAGAGGTAGGCCAGTACCGGCTCATCACCACGCTGGAAGGCCAGGTTGTGGATGATTACCTCGTGATCGACCTCAGCAAGCAAGAACACCTGGGGCGAGTGTCAGGGCAAGATGCGGCCTAACAAGTCGTTGCAGCCGACGCCTACCGCCAAAGTGTCGGGTTCGTCATCGCAGGTCAGGTACAGGCGGTAGGCGCGGCTGAACTCAGGCGTTAGGCCGCTGGGCCGGGGCAGGGCTGCGATCTACGGCAAGATGAGCAGACAGAAGCCCGGCGCGATCATCATGTTTGGCGGGCTTTGGTGTGCTTGAAAGCCGCTTCGACAGGTAGGTGTCTATGCGTGTCCTAACACTCTCCGTGCTTGCCATGGCTAATGCCATGTTCCTGGGCATTCAGCCGAGTGCCCATTCAGGCACGGCGACCGATGCCCGCCGCCTGATACAGTCCGCCTACGATCGCATGGATGCCGCCGCCGCCCGGAAGGACATCAATGGGGTTGTCGCCTACAACGCACCAGGGTATGTGATGGTCGGGGCGCACGTTCACTCGGGAACGTTGGAGCAGGTGCGTACCACCACGTTTATTTTCAAGACGGCGGGGTCACTTCACGGTCATAGCATGGTGCAAAGCCTGTCGCTCAGCGGCGACAGGGCAACGGTTGTCGTGAAGCGGCTTGAGGAGTTCACGATGATTGCAGTTGATCCGGACAGTGGCAGGCGTGACCATTTCGCCTACGACATCCTCTCGCGCGAGACTTGGCTGAGGGGGCGCTCCGGGTGGCTGCGTACCACTGCGGAACGCCTGTCGGAGAAGATTAAGGTGAACGGCATTCTCATGGGTAGGAAGCGGCCCGGCCTCACGTAAGTTGCGGGCATCATAACCGCAAGCGGAACAGCCAGCGCCCTAACAAGTCGTTGCAGCCGACGCCCACCGCCAAAGTGTCTCGTGCTTGGTCGAGTGTCTTGTGCGGGCGGTAGGCGCGGCTGAACTCGGGCGTTAGGCCGCTGGGCAATGGCGGGGCTTCGGCGGGAGGGAGGGCGGACCATGGACTACTGGCGGCTCATCATGTATGTGGTACTGGCAACCCCCATAGCGGCTCTCATCGAGACGCTTTGGCGCAGGCGATGGGGCGAGATCGCTGACCGGCTCATCAACGTCGGCATCTTCTCCGGCCTCACCTTAATACTCTACCCGCAGCCATTCCTTCGCGGCGTGATACCAGCCTTGTACTGCGCGGTCTTCGGACTGCTGACGCTCTCTCTTACCCGGTTGATCTCCGAACGGAGTAAGACGGTGAGACCGAAGCCGGGACCGCCAGCGGCCTAGAGCGTGTTAGGCACTTTTTCTGAGCATCTACTGGCTTCTGACATCAAAGAGTATCAGTCTGCCTGGTAGAAATAACGCCCATTGGCCTGCTTCACGAGTCATGCGGCACACATCTTGCGCCTCAAGACGCTCAAAGGCACAAGACAAGCCCGAAAGTGCCTAACACGCTCTAACAAGTCGTTGCACCGGACGAACACTGCGTAGTTGTCTCGTGCTACCCGATTGTCTGGTGCAGTGCAGTGTTCGCCGGTGAACTCGGGCGTTAGACCGCTGGACGTAGGCGGCAGAAGGGCAGAGCCGCCAATGTCAAAGCCCGTTCGCAGTGTGCATCGACCTGTAGGTGTCAGCATGGCGCGGAACATCTGTCTCTTTGTCTTGGTCTTGGCTATCATGGCGATGGTGCTCCTCGCAGGCGTCGTCAACACTGCTTATACGCCCCGCTATTTCGGGATGGGGGAAACATCCGCAGCAGGCTGGGGACCAAGTGAGGTAGTCACGCAATGGCGCGGGGACCGATGGACTGGGTTTGAAGAGTACAAGCGGATACAGTTCGGCCAGTCGTCGGGCTGGCAGGTACTCGACTGGCGGCCCTGGGATGTCTGGCTGGTCGGCACGCGGTGAAGGCACACGTCATGCCGCTGCCATCGGAAGCCGTCGCAGCCAGCGGCCTAACAAGTCGTTGCAGCCGACGCCCGCCGCCCGGTTGTCAAGTGCTTTGCCATTGTCTCGTGCGGGCGGTGGGCGCGGCTGAACTCGGGCGTTAGACCGCTCTGAGCGGGTGCTGGGGCGGTTGCCAAGGCAGCCACACTGCATGGCATCACGGTACCCTACGACATGACTATCAATGGACTACACTTGCCCGCCGCGTTCGTGACAGCCGCTCGGCAGGGGACGTTGCACCGCGAGCGGGGCTCCTGGCAGCTGCGCCGGAGTGCGGACGCATGGGGCTGGCCCCTGGAGACCGAACTGAGTGAGGTGTACGCGGACGAGGGGCGCATCGTCGCCGAGACGCGGAGGCTGGCGCGGGACTTCCCGGCCCATCAGTTCGATGGCCCCGACGTCTCAGAAGGTGAGCCGGGCTTCATCCCTTACATTGACGACTTCTCCGAGGTCATCTGTTTCGGTGTCGCGGGGGACGGCGCGCCGTTCTGCTTTGACTTCCGTGCCGACCAAGTGTCGCCCGGGGTGATCTGGTGGGAGGACGCATTCTGGCGCCGGGTTGCCCCTGACTGGGCATCGTTCGCGGCGCTGTTCGACCTAGGCGAACAAACGGCGCGAGCGGTCTAACAAGTCGTTGCAGCCGCCGCCCGCCGCCCGGCTGTCAGGTGCTAGGCCATTGTCTTGTGCAGTGCGGCGGTCGCGGCTGAACTCGGGCGTTAGACCGCTGGACATGGGCGGTGCGTTCGGGCGAGAGGCATGGGGGCAGTATGCAGGTCAATTGGGATGTCGTCCTCACGATTGCCTGTGTTACCTGTGGGGTGGTCGCCGGGCTGCGGATGTTCCTCCAGGGGGGCCGTGAGCGGCGCGTTCTGCTTCGGGTTACGGGGCTGTCCTGGATGACGGGCTTCCCGGCTGTGTACCTCAGTGAGATGGTGGCCCGGAGCGCCGCCCGTCACGGCCTGGGGTTGGTGGGGCTTTGTATTCTCTGCGTACCGCTGTTCTTCAGTCGGAGGGCGCGCGTCGTCGAGGGTCAGGACAAGCCAGCGGTCTAACAAGTCGTTGCAGCCGACGCCCACCGCCACCGTGTCGGGTTCGTTGTCGCAGGTCAGGTGCGGGCGGTGGGCGCGGCTGAACTCAGGCGTTAGACCGCTGAGTCGCAGGCGGCAGGGGGGCAACAACGGTGAAAAGAAGCGCAGCCGCCGAGGTCGGCCAAATCCTGGCCTGGATCGCGTTCTGTCTCGTGGCGGGCACTCACTTCTCGCTCGCGCCGGTCGCCGTACTCTTCACGGCCCTGACCGCCATCCGGCTCTGGCGTGTGCGTCAGATGACGCCCGCCCTGCGTCGTTCGGGTGTGGCGGGCACGGGCCTTCTGGCCCTGGCGATGCTGAGCGTGTTCTTCTCGCTGGCCGCTGGCCGCAGGGGCGCGCACCTGTACGGATACTGCCTGCTGATCGTGGGCGCAGTATTATTGGCGGTCTTCGTCTGGCTCGAACAGCGCGCCTTTAACCGAGGGCGGCAGGGGCCAGGGGCAGCGCATCCAGCGGTCTAACAAGTCGTTGCAGCCGACGCCCACCGCATAGTTGTCAGGTTCTTTGTCGCAGGTCAAGTGCAGGCGGTGGGCGCGGCTGAACTCGGGCGTTAGACCGCTAGGCGACAAGCTTGTGGGTGGCATGGCAGGAACTTCATGGACAGCAACGGGCTATACGAAATAGTGCGGATGTTAAGAACGTATCTCAAAACGGTGGCCTGAGCCTCCGCTGCCTGTGAGCCGATAATGGCGGCATGATGCCACCGACTGAAGCTCCGAAAGACGTGATTGAACCCGCCGCGCCAAAGGCCGGGCCGAAGAAGGCGTTGCCGACGATCTGGAACGTGCCCGACCCGCTCTGGGGGCTGATCGAGAAGGTCCTGGCCGTCTACGACCCGCCTCAGAAGACCGGACGCAAGCGTGCCGACCCGCGCAAGTGCTTCGACGGCGTGATCTTCCGGATGCGCACCGGCTGCCAGTGGAACCATCTGCCCAAGGAGTTCGGTGACGACAGCAGCGTCTACCGCGCCTTCGCCCGCTGGGAGAAGAAGGCTATCTTCGACATCCTATGGGCCATCCTGCTGACCAAGTGCGACGACCTGCAGGGCGTGGACTGGCAGTGGCAGGCCGCCGACGGCTGCCTGGGCAAAGCGCGCGGCGTCCCTGGCAGCGGGGTCGGCAAAAGGGGGCACAAGACGAGTGCGTCGGCCCCAGCCCCGTCGACCGCGGCAAGTCGGGCGTCAAGAAGAGCCTGCTGGTCGAGGGCGGCGGCCGGCCCCTCGCTGCGGCCATCGGCGGGGCCAACGTCCCCGACAGCAAACTGCTGAAGGCCACGCTGGAGGCCGTCGTCGTGGAGAGGCCCGCGCCGACCGAGCAGGAGCCGCAGCACCTGTGCCTGGACAGAGGCTACGACAACGCGCCCGCTGAGGCGGTCGTGGCGGAGGCGGGGTACGTGCCCCACATCACCCCAATAAAGCCCCGGCGCATCGGCGAGGAGAAGCTCGACGAGCAGCGGGAGAAGACGCACCCGGCCCGCCGCTGGGTGGTGGAGCGCACCTTCGCCTGGCTGGCCGGCTGCCGCGCGATCCTGGTGCGCTATGACAAGCTGGCCGAGCGGTACCTGGCCCTGGTTAAGCTGGCGTCAGCCTTGCTCTGGTTCCGACGCTGGTACGAGCTTGACCCGACGCTCGCGTTTTGAGATACATTCTTAGCCTCCTTGGGGTCATCATCCTTCAGCGTCTGGCTTACCTGCGCTTACGTCCGCTGGGGCCACTGAAGCATTCCATCCGCAGAAAGCCGGCGCTGTTTGTGGCATATTTGATGGCATCGGCCCTGTGCCTCACAATCAACGTTGTGGCGTAGGCGGCAAGTCTAGCGGTCTAACAAGTCGTTGCAGCCGACGAACACTGCGCGATTGGCTTCTCTGTTGTTGCAAGCGGTCGCTTGCAGTGTTCGCGGCTGAACTCGGGCGTTAGACCGCAAACAGGGCGGCGCAGAAGGCGGGGGCATGGAGCAAGACGAACAGCCGGGGCCGCACTTCGCCCAGAACAGGCAGGCAGCCCCGTCAAAGCTGCGGCGGGGCGGCAAGCATTGCCCCGTCTGTCTCGCCCCGCTGGCGAAGATCGCGCCGCGCACCCGCCGGAAACGGGAATGCGTCTCTTGCCGGGCGCACCCGTCGCCGGGCAAGCACTGCCTGCGCTGCTCGGCGGAGGCGGTGTGGGAGAACAAGGCTTTGGCGTCCTGTCAGTCGTGTGGCCTGCACGGTAGAAAGCCTGAAGTCGTAAGCGTCAGCGTTGCGGTCTAACAAGTCGTTGCAGCCGACGCCTACCGCTCGGTTGTCGGGTGCTTGGCATTCATCAAGTGCAGGCGGTAGTCGCGGCTGAACTCGGGCGTTAGACCGCAGATGGGGCGGGTGCGCGACGAGAGAAGGATGCAAGGAATGAAGCTGCTGTACTGTGGACACTGCCAGGACGTCGTCCGGCTGTTCCCGGAGCGCCGGACCTGTAAGTGCGGGCAGTCGTGGGGGCAGTACCTGCCGGACAATAGCACGACCGTACAGACCAGCTATAGCCTGTCGCTCGGTTTGGCTAACCCTGACTTTAAGGAGGCCGTCGGCACGTTTATGCAGAACCGTGACCACTTCTCACCGGCGCTCTCCATACGTGCATGGGTCAACCCGGACTCCGAGCCGGACGTGACATATATTGCCCATGGTGAAGAACCTGACCAAACAGAGCCAGAGACAGGTGCCACAACTGCTGCGGTCTAACAAGTCGTTGCAGCCGACGCCCGCCGCCCGGATGTCAGGTGCTTTGTCGGAGGTCTAGTGCGGTGCGGCGGTCGCGGCTGAACTCAGGCGTTAGGCCGCTCGCCACCGCTTGTCGGGTACAATCGGCCGACAAGAACATCGTCATCGGCAGGCTCGCTTCTGGCGGTCGTCGGAAGCACCCGCCCCTCGGCAGGTGCTTTTTTGCTAAATCGAAATCGCTAACGCAGTGCGCTTTGATCCTGTGGCAAGGCGCGAGCGGCCTAACAAGTCGTTGCAGCGGACGGGAGCGGGGCGGTCGGCTCTGCGGGGTCGGGTGGCCCGCTTCCCCGCCCCCGCCGCTGAACTCGGGCGTTAGGCCGCTGGGCGTAGCCAGTGTGGGCGGCGTCGGCGGCAGGAGGCGGTCATCGGAAGGAGAACGGGGATGAGCGGCACTTGGCTGTTTCTGTCTGTGGGCTTGGCCTTCTTCAACCTCGGCCTCGCCGTCGGGGCGTCCGTCGAGCGGTGGAAGAGGAAGCGCCTACAAGACACACCCAAGGAGCCGTCCCTGCTGTGGATATGGATTCCCCTCCCCCTCATGCTCTTCGGCACGGTGGAGATGGCCGCGCGCGCGGGGTGGCTTCCTGTGACGGCGGCCCTGTATAAGTTCCTGTGGTTCGGCAGGGTCGGCACGGCCTCCTACATCGGTCTGTTGTTCATCTCTATCCTGGCGTTCGCGGTGGTTGATCTGCGCCGTGAGATGCGTAGCCGGTAGCAAGGCGGGCGGGCCGGGCGCATCCTCACTGTCGCAGGTCGTCGCCATCTGTCATAGGTCGTCGGTGTCGGGGGCCTGCCCAACCAGCGGCCTAACAAGTCGTTGCAGCGGACGGACACTGCCATCGTGCCGGGTTCGTCATCGCAAGTCTTGTGCGGGCAGTGTCCGCCGCTGAACTCAGGCGTTAGGCCGCTCGGCACGGCTTGGCAAGCGGCGGAGGCCATTCGGAATGGGCCGCGCTTGCTCCGGGGCTGACGCCTCTGGGAATCAGCCTTTGGGCCTCGCTCGGGCTGGTGCGTGGCCGGTCGGGTGCGTTGTCGGGCATTGGCCTGTGCCGCCGGGTCCCAGCGTCGCAGCCCCGCGCGGCCTAACAAGTCGTTGCAGCGGACGAACACTGCCAAAGTGTCGGGTGGGTTGGCGTCGGTCAAGTGCGGGCAGTGTCCGCCGCTGAACTCGGGCGTTAGACCGCTGGGCAAAGCGGTGTGGGTGACAAAGTGTCGAATGGTACAACGGGTGGCATCAACGGCGTCAGCGGGGAAACGGCACCACAGCCGCAAGAGAACACGGCCTGGCGGGCCAGTGCCCGTGGCAGGCCGCTACGCCCCGTCGTCGGCGCGAAGAGACCGGCCAAGATGCACTGGGTCTACACCATCCAGGCCTGCTTGACCGGCGCGATGGGCGTCCTGTCTTGGGTTCACCCCTCGCCAACGGATCCACACTGGCTGGTGACGTGCTCGCGTTGGATCCTTCCCCTTTGCACCGTCGCCTTGGGGCAACAGGCGGGTCAGGCTTGGCGTGAGCGTTTCCGCCAGACATCCGCCGCCCGTCGTCAGTAGCAGACCATCCAGCGGTCTAACAAGTCGTTGCAGCGGACGGACACTGCCAAAGTGTCTCGTGCTTGGCGGGTGTCAGGTGCGGGCAGTGTCCGCCGCTGAACTCGGGCGTTAGACCGCACGAAAGGGGCATCACTGTGGCCTACACCAATGCATCCACGACGGGGGCGAAGGCGCGGGTGGAGGAACTGATCGACGTCTTCCTCGCCGAACCCAACTGCCACGCCGAGCGGTACGCCTTCCTGTGCGGCGAGTTCAAAAAGGCGGTCGCCGAGGCGCAGGAAGAAACCATCCGGGAGGCCGAGGCAGCGATGTCGCAGGTGTCCGATGAGTTCGCCGCAGGGTATATGCAGGACATGAAGCGTTACGAGACCTACATGACAGGCTTCCGGCTGGCCCTGGACGAGCGGCGTCGGCGCTGGGGCATGGGCGGCGTGGCGTGACGGTCTAACAAGTCGTTGCAGCGGACGGACACTGCCAAAGTGTCGGGTTCGTGGTCGGGTGTCTGGTGCAGGCAGTGTTCGCCGCTGAACTCAGGCGTTAGGCCGCTCCACAGGGCCTACATCGTGGCGGGGGCGTCAGGGGCCATCCCGAAAAACCATGCGAACGCGACGACACATAACCTGGAACGGCCTCTCGTCGCTTCCGTTGCTGGGCGTCGTTACGATGCTGGCGGGATGTGGGTCGCACCACACGAGTATCGTCGGCAAGTGGCTTTGTCCGGTCGGCGCGGGGGGCAAGTCTGGCGTGGTCTACGAGTTTCGCGCCGACGGGACGATGAGCCACTACAGCCAGGTGGACGTCAGCGACAAGCTCCCTGGGACGGGCCTGATGACCACGCCGAAGTTCACCGGTCCTTATGCCTTCCGGTCGGGCGTGCTGACGTACCACCTCACGGGCGATGAGTATCAGGGGAAGTCGGAGACGTTCGGCAAGGTGAGGATGCCGGACCAGACGTATCAGGCCGAGGTGGGCGGCGACACCTTGACGCTCCAGCAGGAGATCAACGGCTCTTCGGTGGGGCAGCCTGAAGAATACACGCGACAGTAGCAGTCACCGGAGCGGCCTAACAAGTCGTTGCAGCGGACGGGAGCGGGGCGGTCGGCTCTGCGGGGTCGGGTGGCCCGCTTCCCCTCCCCCGCCGCTGAACTCGGGCGTTGGGCCGCTTGGCAACCGGTGTGCGTCGGCATTAGGCAGGAGGAACGGGCCGTGGACTCTGAGACGCAGGCGCGCGAGATACAGGCGCTGTTCCCTTCGCAGTGTGCGTTGAACCCGTCTCTGCAAGCCCTCGTCGACAAGTACCGCCATCTGTGGTGGCTCACCGAGGCGGAGGCGGTCGAGGTCAACCAGCCGTACAACGCCGATGGGGATACTGAAGTGAACCCCTCTGTCCGTACCACCGGGTAGAGTCAACTCCTGCGGGTACACTGCCCAAACGGAGAAGATTATGTCTGCCAAGTCAGCGCGTACCTTTACGCGGGAGTTCAAGATTGACCTCTGCCGCCAAATCCAGAGCGGCCAGAAGCGGCCCGCCCAACTCTGCCGCGAGCATCAACTCACCGAAGGACTGCTGCTTCGCTGGCGGCGTGAGTTCGATCAGCGCGGCGAGGCGGCATTCTCGGCCAAAGAGACCGCCGAGGTGTCGCCGACGGCTCTGCTGGAACAGAAGGTCGCGGAACTGGAGCGCTTCTGCGGGCAGCTCTCTTTGGAGAACGCCCTCCTAAAAAAGTTAGCCAGTGCGCAACGCCCGCCCAACGGTGCGCTGTGATCCAGGATCATCGCCGAGCGCATCCCGCCGCCTCGGTGCGGCAGATGTGCCAGATGCTCGGCGTGTCCCGCTCCTGGCTCTACGAGAAGCCAGCAATGACGGAGCCGTCCGAGGAGGACACGAAGCTGCGCGGTGCCATCGAGAAGCTTTGCCTTGCGTTCCCTGGCTACGGCGACCGCCGCGTCACGGCCCAGCTTCACCGGGACGGATGGACGGTCAACCACAAGCGGGTGCTGGCCGTGATGCAGACCGAGAGCCTGCTGTGCCGCCTACAGAGAGCATTTCGCCCGCCCTCGGCAGGCTCCACGAAGGTGGCCTACCCGAACCTGACGCAGCAACTTGTGGTGACGAGACTCGATCAAGTCTGGGTCGTGGACATGACGTACATCCGTCTGCCGCAGGGCTTCGCGTACCTGGCCTGCGTCCTGGACGGCTTCAGCCGCCGTGTGATCGGCTGGCATCTGTCCCGTGACATTGACACGCGCCTGACGCTCGCTGCGCTGAACCAAGCCATCGCCGTCCGCGCCCCGTGTGCGGGACTGATCCATCATTCGGATCGGGGCGTCCAGTACGCGAGCGCCGAGTATGTGGCCCGCCTGGGCGAGATCGGGGCTTTCCCCAGCATGAGCAGGGCGGGCTGCCCGTATGATAACGCCAAAGCCGAGAGCTTCTTCAAGACGCTCAAGAGAGAGGAGGTGTACCTCAGCCAGTACCGTAACTTCGAGGAAGCGAGGGCGAACCTCGGCGTGTTCCTCGACGACGTCTACAACGTCAAGCGCCTGCATTCCAGCCTCGGCTACTTGCCGCCGACGGAGTTTGAAGCAGCCTTGACCAACTGACCTGTACCAGCAAGGGTTGACTCTCGCCACTGGTACGGAGTATGGGGTTCAGTCCAATACGCTACTCCACTACGTCGCGTATAGCGGCGGAGCCGATGAGATAGACCTGTTGGTGTCCTGCGGCGCGGACATCAACGCCAGAGGCGACATGGGCTTCACCCCGCTGCACAACGCGGCGGCGCGCGGGCGTCTCAAGTCGGTGGAGAAGTTGCTCCAACTCGGCGCGGACCCGAGCCTGCGGAACGAGTGGGGCGATACGGCCTCTGTGACAGCAGGCAACTGCGGCCAAGCGGAGGTGGTTCATCTGCTCACCAGGGCCAAGAAGAACCACTGGTTTTAGCGAGACGCAGGCCAGACGTTCGGGCCATCATCATCGCATAAGCGGCCCAACAAGTCGTTGCAGCCGACGCCCACCGCCAAAGTGTCAGGTGGGTGGTCGGGGGTCATGTGCGGGCGGTGGTCGCGGCTGAACTCGGGCGTTAGGCCGCTGGGCATAGGGCTTTGTTGTGGCCGCGAAAGGCGGAGGCGGATGCTACTCAGATTGCTCGTCAAGTCGCCAATGCCCTTGCTCTGCACGCTAGGGGTTGCGTCGATCCTGGCGGGTATTTACTTCCTCACGCTGTACGAAAAAAGTCACCGGCTTACTCAGGCTGAGATGGGCATTTGGTATCTGGTCATGTCACTGATTGCCTGGATAGTACTCACCGTGCGTTGGCGCTCCTCACGGAAGCCAGCAAACACGGAGCCGGACAATCCAGCGGCCTAACAAGTCGTTGCAGCGGACGAACACTGCATAATTGTCTCGTGCTTGGCAAGTGTCTAGTGCGGTGCAGTGTTCGCCGCTGAACTCAGGCGTTAGGCCGCTTCACATCCGCTGTAGGGTCGCCCTTTGCCGCCCGTCCGGGCTATAATGGCTGTATGCTGTTCGCGTGGGACCAGAACAAGGCGGCCGCCAACCTGCGCAAACACGGCGTGTCCTTCCACGAGGCGGGGACCGTCTTCGGGGACCCACTCGCCGTCACCTATGAGGACCCCGACCATTCGGACGAGGAGGAGCGCTTCATCACCATCGGCCTGTCCGGCCAAAGCCGACTCCTGATCGTCTCGCACACGCCCCGCGCCGCACAGACGCGCATCATCAGCGCCCGCCCGGTGACACGGGGGGAGAGGAGCTTTTATGAGGAAACAGAGTGAGACGCGCCCCGTCCGCGAGCCGGGCGCACATCCCAGCGACGACCTTGAGGACGACCTGCGCCCGGAGTACGAGGCGGGGTCGCTGAGGGGCGGGGTGCGGGGCAGATACCTGGCCCAGTACCGCTCCGGCACCAACCTTGTCCTGTTGGCCCCGGACGTGGCGGCCTCGTTCCCCACGGAGCAGGCCGTCAACGACGCCCTCCGTCGCCTGATGCAGTCGCAGGAAGCGGCCTAACAAGTCGTTGCAGCCGACGCCCGCCGCATGGTTGTCAGGTTCTTGGCAAGTGTCTGGTGCGGTGCGGCGTGCGCGGCTGAACTCGGGCGTTAGGCCGCACGGCGGAGGCGTAGTGCGTCACATCCAGTCATGACCATCCGCTCACATCTCAGTCGGCTCAAGCGTAGAGCCTTCGCCGTCATCCTCGTCGGGTTCGCCCTGTTCGCCTGTAGCGGCCTGCTTGGCCGCCGACCGGCCACGGAGGCACTGATGCTCGTTGCGTTCGGTCTGTTCTTACTGGCTACGCTCTACATGACGGTGATGATCCGTTGCCCCAACTGCCGGAGCCGGTGGGGGCAACTGATGAGCGACGGGACGGCGCTCTCCATTGACCATCGGCTACAGGTCTGCCCCTACTGCCGGGTGGACCTGGATGCGCCAGCCCCTTCGACGGAGCCAGGCGTGCGTGCGGCCTAACAAGTCGTTGCAGCGGACGGACACTGCCAAAGTGTCGGATGCTTCATCGCAGGTCATGTGCGGGCAGTGTCCGCCGCTGAACTCGGGCGTTAGACCGCTGGGGCCGGGGCGGGCGCTGCACGCTCATCAGGAACGCCGCGTCTCACCTGGGAGCATCAACGGCGGCGACACGCCGCGTAGAGTTCGTACAGAACTCCCGCCGTCAGGAGTACGGCGCTGAAGTACACGAAGAAGAGCCAGTGGCGCATATCTATCTGGTCGACGGGCGGGTCGAGTATCTGGAAGAACGCGAGGACGCCAAAGATGCTGAACCCAACAATCGGAGAGTTTTCGAGGTCACCGAATGGCCGTGGGCGGTGGGTGATGAGCCGGCGCAGGACGCATAAGGCGATGGCGGCCAGGTAGATCAGGCAGAGCGCGGCGGGGCATAGGATCATATCGTTCTGAGACACCGGATGCCCACAAATGTTGCGCGGCCCAAAGACTGTGGCAAACCCGCAACAGCCAGCGGTCTAACAAGTCGTTGCAGCCGACGCCCACCGCCAGGTTGTCGGGTTCGTCATCGCAGGTCAAGTGCAGGCGGTGGTCGCGGCTGAACTCAGGCGTTAGACCGCAGAACAAGGTGTCGTGGATGGCAAGGGCGGCAAATACGGGGGCGACAAGAGATGTACCCTACGCCGCGTGAGGGAGGAGGCATGATGAAAGCAGCGAGACTCTGTTCGTGGGGCGTGCTGGTCTTGGCCCTGGCTACGGCCATTGCCGTGCCGTTGGCGCGGGCGGGCCATGCTGCCCCGTCGGGAAGCGTGGCGGCCATCCGGCTACGCTGCCTCGACGTGCTGGGGGCCAAGCCCGGTGCCCACGTCTGGGGCGTCTCCGGCGATACCTGGGCCGTCTACGACTCGCTCTACTCGCGCCCCCTGCGGGCGCTGCTCAGTCACCAGCCGGCGGGGGCGACGGTCTGGATCGACACGGACCCTGCGGCTCCGACCTATGTGGGTCAGCCGCAGCCCCATGGGGCCGAGGTCAGGGACCTGACCGCCTTCTGCGCGGCGCATGGGGTCCGAGTGTCCTTCGCCCCGATCAGTTGACGCCTGTGGCGTTGGCATCCTCGTCTGCGGTCTAACAAGTCGTTGCAGCCGACGCCCGCCGCGCCATTGTCTCGTGCTTCATCGCAGGTCTTGTGCGGGCGGCGGTCGCGGCTGAACTCGGGCGTTAGACCGTAGGGACGTGGGCCAGCAGCGTGACAGAGCGACATGGAGGAGGTGGATCTTTTCTCCTCTCGGCCACCTTCTCTACGTTTGCAAACTTTGGTATAATGGCTGCATGCCGAACCAGACATTTACCGCGACGATCGTGAAGGACGACCATAAAGGCGGGTGGACGTACCTGATCTGGCCCCAGTCGGTCGCCTTCCTCGGGACGCGCAAGCCGGTGAAGGCGACGGGCACGATTGACGGCCACGCCTTCCAGGCTACCTTTCTGCCCTGGGGCGACGGCACACACATGCTGCCCGTCAAAGCCGCGACGCTCAAGGCCATCGGCAAGCAGGCGGGCGATACGGTCGAAGTGTCTTTGGCAGAAATGCCGAAGCCTGACGTGCCATAATCGCTTTGTATCGGGAGCGGCGCAGCCAGCGGTCTCACAAGGCGCTGCACCGGACAGAGACTGCCGCCTTGTCCTGTGCTATACAATCGGCTGTGCAGTGGCAGTGTCTGCCGATGAGCTATGTCGTTAGGCCGCACGGCGGAGGGCTACGCTGTGGCATGAGCCACGGGCGAAGCGGGGGGTCTGCGGAGGGTTGCGATGGGACAGCGAGATGCTGTGGTGCGGGGGGTGGCGGCGGGTAGGCGGGCCTATGACGAGGCCAAGCGCGAGGCCGTCACGCGCCCGGTCAGACCGGACACCAGGGCCTACTACCTGTTCAGGCGGCTGGGGGCGGGGCTGGTGGTGTTCGGCTACGTCGTGGGCATCAGTGAGGTGTTCTCTCGCGACCACCCTCTCGACTGGGTCCTGATCGGTGTCGGCGTGTGGCTCATCGCCCGCCACGTCAACCCGCCCTGGCGCGAGGCGCAGGCCCAAGGTCCTGTGAAAGAGCCGGAACAACGTGCGGCCTAACAAGTCGTTGCAGCCGACGCCCACCGCGCGGGTGTGAGGCTGGTAGGCGTCGGTCAGGTGCAAGCGGTGGTCGCGGCTGAACTCAGGCGTTAGACCGCAGGGGCGTCGGCTGGTACTTCGGCATGAGCCATTCAGAGACACCGCTGATCGTTTACGTGGACGTGGATGATACCTTCGTGCGGAGCTACGGCACCAAGCGCATCGCCATCCCCGCCGCCATCGGGCGCATCCGCCAGCTTCACGAACAGGGCGCGCAGCTCTACTGCTGGAGTTCAGGCGGTGCCGAGTATGCCAAATCCAGCGCGGAGGAGTCCGGCATCGCCGGGTGTTTCGTGGCTTTCCTGCCGAAGCCGCAGGTGCTGCTGGATGACCAGAGGATCTCGGAATGGCGGTACTTGGTGCAGGTGCATCCCGGCTCGGGCGACAGCCGGACCGTGGAAGATTATCGTCGTGAGCTGAGACAGCCTGCGGTCTAACAAGTCGTTGCAGCCGACGCCCGCCGCCCGGTTGTCAGGTGGGTCGTCGCAGGTCAGGTGCAGTGCGGCGGTCGCGGCTGAACTCAGGCGTTAGGCCGCACCACAAGGGCTTCGTGGGAGGCGGGGGCAAGACAACCATGAACAAGCGTCAGAGGGTACTCCTCTCGGCAGGAGTGGCGATTACGGTTCTGGTCCCTGTGATCGGCACCAAGCGGTACAACCCGCCCGTCCTCGTCGGGCCGCCGGTCGCGTACCACTCCGGCCCACACGCGGGCCTGATAAGTCAGAACATGATCGACGCGGTCACTCCGGGATGGGCGGTCTACACGGCACTGGGCCTGGCGCTACTCACGGGGGCGGCTGTATACCTCAGCCGGTCGCCGGGTGCGGCCTAACAAGTCGTTGCAGCCGACGCCCACCGCGCGGGTGTCGTGTTTTTTATCGCAGGTCAGGTGCGGGCGGTGGGCGCGGCTGAACTCAGGCGTTAGGCCGTACTAGCCGGGAGAGTGGCGGAGGCGCATGTGCTATGTCTGCCCTTGCTGTGGCTTCACCAGGCTGGACCAGCCACCATACCGGGACATGGGGCCACCACAGTGGGTGCGGTTCAGAATGTACTGAACATCAACAAACCTGACGCCACCGCACTCGCTAAAGTAAGATGCCTGTAACACCAAGCCTATAGGTGAAAGTCCATGCCTGAGACCGACATTGATCCGCTCCTTTCTTATCGTCACACGCCACAGTTCCTGATTGTTCTCGCGTTGTACGAGCAGCTTCACGATGCCTTCTGCCAGGAGTTTGGCGCGCAAGCCGTCCCGGAATATGCCGTTGATGATGTCGGCCAGCGTGTTCCCGATTTTTTGCAACTTGCTCACAACCCTGGTCTTCTCCTGCCAGCCCATGACGGCTGGTGCTACAGCCCCGAATGGGTCGCACCCCTGCGCCTGAACGAGATGCTTCTCAACCTGCTGCCAGATTTGGAGGATGCCGAAGGTGTTACGATGTTTGCCATGGAGGCGTTCCCGGTCAACAGCGAATCCGTTATGGAACTGCCCGTCATCGAGCGGCGCATCTACGGGCGCGCATGGACGCTTGGCCTCCTTCGTTCGGCGGATCATATTCTAGACCACGCGATTGAACGATCACGGCGCGATGTGGCACAAGCGACCGGCGATTATGAGGCGTCCATAAGGTTGCTGGCGAGTACGCTCGGTGCGGGCGAGTTCCGAGCTGGACAGCTTGACACCTACAGAAGCGAGGTGAGGCTGCGCCTCCACCGCCTTCGCCTACACTGGCTGGAGTTGTGGAGTGTCGTGGAGATCGAGCGTAAGAAAAAGGCGCGGGGTCGTAAGACAAGCCGGGTAAGCCAGCTTCAATCCACCATCAAGCCGCAGGACGTGTACGACGCCTACGAGACGATTGAGATGCATCTGCGACAGCAGGACAAGACGGTGCTTCGGCTGTTGGAACAAGCCACTGCGACTGTCAATGATCTGGTGGTGAAGTATGAGCAAACAGGACGGACGGACAAACTCCCCTCAATCCTCCGCGCTGAGCTAGAGCAAGTTCGGCCCCAGCGGACAGAACTAAGCAGTGATGAGCGGACCATCCGCGTTAACTGGGCATTAGGCCAGTGGTACAGGAACACACTGGTAAAATGCGGGGCTTCTGAAGAAGACCTGCAAGCTATTCAAGTCCGGCCAGCCAGGGGGGAGATCAAGCCCAACCCTCAAGGCTGGCATCACGTCGTTCGTAAAATCATCAGCAACCACATCCAAAGTTTGTCATAACGCACCCAAAACAACGCCCAAAATACAAAATTAGTACCCCCCTCTCCCACTACGTTTCATGAGATGTAGCCAGGACGAGGGGATTTTTGTTGGCACGACGTTTACCGGCGATTGAAGCCGAGGTTGCACCGCTGGAAGTCAGCGGGACGGAAGCAACGCGGGCTTGGGTGCGGGCGACGGAGATTCTGCTCCGGGCCAAGGCACGTCGGGACGCACGCCTTCTCAATGAGGTGAGTGACGGCCCAGTGTCCGTGGTAGACACGGCATCTGTCGTGACCCAACAAACAATCCCTGCTCGTTGAGGCTCGTTTGCATCGCCCAGAATCAGTCCCTGCCAGGACATCTTGAGTTGTTGCGATTTGCCCGGTACACCCATGGGTGTCTCCTGGCAGGCGCGAAGCCCTTTCACTTCTTCTGGCAGGGACGGTGAAGGGGCTTCGCGTTTCAAGGAGCAACACCCATGGTTCAGGTCCTTCTGCCAAAGCACAGCCAGCAGCTGGTGTCTTCATCCGGTATCGGGGAAGATGTGGTTGCGGCGCGCGGCTATTTCTCTGCCACTACCAAAGCTGACCTGAGACGGCTGGGGTTCCCGGCATCTCAGCAGCTCATCCCGACCCTCGTTTTCCCCCTCTGGAGCGTCACCGGCGAGATCGGCAGCTACCAGCATCGCCCCGACACCCCCCGGATGCGCGACGGCAAGCCCGTCAAGTACGAGACGATGGCCGGCAGGGCCATGATCGTCGACGTTCACCCCAACATTCGTGAACAGGCAGGCAATCCTGATAGTCCTTTGTTCATCACTGAGGGCACGAAGAAGGCTGATGCCGCCATCACAAAGGGGCTTTGCTGTGTGGCCTTGTTGGGCGTTTGGAACTGGCGTGGCACGAACGAGTTTGGAGGCAAGGCAGCCCTGCCGGATTGGGAACACATCGCCCTCAAAGGCCGACGTGTTTACATCGTCTTCGACAGCGACGTGATGGGCAAGAAAGCCGTTCACGCCTCGCTTGCCCGCCTCAAGGCGTTCCTGGAAGGGCGGGGGGCGGAGGTCTGGCTCATCTATCTGCCAAGTGGGGAGGCGGGCCGGAAGACCGGCCTGGACGACTACCTCCTTGGTCGCTCCGTAGACGACCTGCTCGGCCTCGCCACTCCCGATCTGCGCCCCATGGATGTTGACGGTGACGAACTAGGCGGCATCCCCTACCAGGCGACGCCCGCAGGGCTGGTCCAGCTCAAGAGGACCGAGAGCGGGTCCCTGCCCGTCCCCTTGACGAACTTCACGGCAAGAATTGTGGCGGAAGTAGAGGAGGACGACGGGGCGGAGGTTGTTCGCGTCTTCGAGATCGAGGCCGGACGCGGCGGCACGAAGCGCCGGGTCACAGTCCCAGCGGAGCAGTTCTTCTCGGTGCGCCGCTGGGCTGTCCAGAATCTGGGCGCGACGTATGTTGTGTATGCGGGGCACGGATGCGGGGCACGGATGCGAGGCACACTGCGCGACGGCCATCCAGCTCCTGAGCGGCGACGTGCCGCTCTCGAAGGTGTACAAGCATACAGGCTGGTGTGAGGTACAGCCGGGTGTCCATGTGTACCTGAGCGCCGGGTGCGTTGTGGGCGAGGTCGAGCCGGGCAGTATTAGCGTCAGACTGTCCGCACCCCTGGACAAGTTCAGTCTGCCGGAACCGCCAAGCGGCAAGGACGCAGATTATGCTGTCCGCGCTTCGCTTCGCATATTAGGGATTGCCCCACACGCCTTAACCGTGCCACTCTTCGCAGCCATTTGGCGTGTTGCCCTCGGGGCATCTGACCACGCCCTGTTTCTGAGTGGGGCGAGCGGCGTGTTCAAGTCCGAGCTTGCGGCACTGGCGCAGCAGCACTACGGGCCAGGTTTGAACGCCCGCAACTTCGCCGCGAGTTGGGGGGGGACCGACAACTACCTCGAAGTGGCGGCCTTCACTGCCAAGGACGCGCTGCTCGTCATTGACGACTATGCGCCGCAGGGCGGACAGCAGGAGCAGGCGCGTCTGGCAGCCAAGGCGGATCGCGTCCTGCGGGCGCAGGGCAATAACTCGGCGCGCGGCCGACTGAACGCCAACCTCACGACGCGCCCAAATCGCCCTCCACGCGGCCTCATCGTGTCCACCGGGGAGGACCTTCCGCCGGGCCACTCGTTGCGCGCGCGCAACCTCATCCTGGAGGTTGGCCGGGGCGATGTGGACGTGGCAAGCCTCACACTCTGTCAGCGGGACGCAGCAGACGGCGTGTACGCTCAGGCGATGAGCGCCTTCCTGGCCTGGGTCGCCCCACAATACGAAGAGTTGCAGACCCGGAGGATGGCACGGGTTAGGGAGCTTCGCACACAAGTCCTCAAGGGCGGTGTCAATCACGCCCGCACTCCGGAAATAGTCGCTAACCTCGCTGCCGGGATGGAGTTCTTCCTGGAGTTTGCTGAGGAAACCGGGGCCGTCTGCGCTTTGGAGAAAGCCTCGCTGTGGACGCGAACGTGGGATGCATTGCGGGCGGCCGCGCTCCAGCAGGGGCTGCACCATGCCGCCAGTGATCCTGTGGAGCGCTACCTGGAACTCCTGCGGTCCGCGCTTGCCTCCGGGGAAGCCCACGTGTCCGGCATGGACGGGCACGAACCCGCCTCGCCGTCGGCCTGGGGATGGCGGCAACATGAGGTGGGGACAGGGGACAATTACCGAACGGAGTGGCGTCCGCAGGGCAAGCGCATCGGCTGGCTTGAAGGGACTGACCTTTACCTTGAACCGGAGGCCGCGTACCAGATGGCGAAGCGTCTGGGTGCCTCCAGTGGCGAGGGCATTACCATCGGGCAGAGAACGCTCAACCGTCATCTGAACGAACGGGGACTGCTTCTCTCGTTTGAGGAACAGCGCGGGACGGTGACGCGGCGGGAAGTGGAAGGCAAGCGCCTGTACGTCCTGCACCTCTCCAGCGCGACACTGATCCGTCCAGAATCTGCCCGAACTGCCCTGACTGCCCCAGGAATGGCCGACCGTGACGACGCCCCAGAGGAATGTGGGGATTCCTTTGGGCATGAGGATGCCTTTGGGGAGGTTTCGGTAAACGAGCGAGTCTATGAGCGTGAGTTGCCTATCGCCGCACCCGATGACTCCTCACCGCAGCCCGTGCTTCCGGTCAACCGGAACAACAGCCTGCGAGGGCAGTCAGGGCAGTTTGGGCAGTTCTCCGGGCGGGATAGGTCGCTGCCGGAACTACCGGATTATAACGTCGTCGCGCGGGAGGAGCTCGAGCTGTGACACTGATGGCCCTCCTCATCCGACTGCGCGCCAGCGGCATCGGCCTCTATGTGACAGGGGACAAGCTGCGCGTCTCGGCCCCGGCGAATTCCGGCGCACTTAGCGATGATGTCTTGGCTGCAATCAAGGCGCACAAGGAGGCCCTTAAGGACCTCCCACGCCCTTATCTGAACGCGGCGGGCGAACTGGTCGTGCCGTCCCACGCGCCGCCGCAATATCACTGGCAACCGACGGTCAAGACCTTGCAGGAGCTGTGTGCCCCGCACGATGTCTGACGGCGTTACACATCTAGGCCCTTTAAGATGAACCTGCATAAAGGCTTGAACACGGCGTTAAAAAGGCGCGGTTGCAGGTTGAGTGGGCGCGGCGAGGACGTGACGATGGCTATTGTTGCGGGGAGTGGCAAAACCGTGATGTCGCCTGTACGGCCTGGTCATTATGCCGTATCGGGCTGTTCAGATAGGGGCGTCTAATCTACACGGCGGCGGAGTTCGCCTCTCTGCGGGGGTGACGCCGGGGCACCTGCGCCGTACCGACCCCGTAAAGCGTGAGTTCGGTGGAGACGTGCTTCTGTAGACACGCTTCTAGCAGTCCCGAACCACTCTGCGAGCGGTGGGGGAAATGGGAAAGGGGGTGAGTGCCAGCAAGCGTGAAGAAATATCCGGATTCAGAATCCTACCGCAGCCGCTGAGGCGGAGCGGGGTGGGCTTCGGCGGATCAACAGGGACTGGCCCTGCACATTACGCAGGGCAGAGAGGGACGTGGCGGCCTCCCATAGCACGGTGGCCGCCGCACAACAGACGGGAGGGAGAATCAGGCATGACAGGCATGAACACAACGAGTGACAGGGGCGGCGAGGGAATGGGGAACCCCTTTGCCGAAGACGGCGAGGAGGTGGAGGTGTGGGAGCAAAACTACAATGGGCACCTGGCGGTGATGTCCGTGCGTGAGCCGCTGGAGGCCGGGGCGGAGATGTCGCGCGTCACGGTCATGGGGTGCCATGAGGGATGCACGGGCGGCCCGGAGAGCAGGGGGACCACCGCGTCTATATCTATCTCGGTGACGCCGGATGCCGACACAGATCGGGTGAACATTGTCAGGCTCCTCATGGCCCCGGACGGAGCGCGGGCCTTGGCCGAGGAGCTGACCGTCTACGCGGACTGGGCGGCGCGCCACAACGCGGAGCTGCATGACTACATGGACCTGCGCCCGTCGGACGGATAGTGCCTCACCCATGAAGCCCTCGAGGTGCAATGGGCGGATGAGACGGGGGCGGCCACGGCCAGCAGTGGCTGCGGGCCGCCTCCTGATTGGAGGCGTAACCTGGGGGGGCGTCGCCGTTATACCCGTGTGTGATCTCAGGGGGGACGGCGCACTCGCCCGTCACCTGCTCCTACGGGACGGCCCTGCTCCGGCGAAGGCGTCGGGAAAGACGCCCATCCGGCCTGCCGATAATGACGTGCTGCGTTGACGACGTGGCACATTTAAGCTTTTCGCTGATGATGAGAGGAAAGCGTCTGTGCGCTCCGCGAACCATTAGCCGACAGCTTTGGACACTTAGCTGATGATTCGAGTGACCTCGCTGATGATTGCGGTCACTTGGCTGATGACTCCCGGAGAAACGGGGAGTGGGCAAGTACGGGAAAGGGGGCAGGTATGGGCGGCATCGGGTCGGGGCGGGGGGCGGTGGACACTTCCCCCCGTGACTACGTGGACAGCACGGCCAGCCTCGGCGTGGCCGACCTTTGGGACAACGACGTACTCCCGTCGGGCGGGCCAGCCCGGTGGGAGCAGCGGTCGGCAGGGGCAACGCTGTACGTGGTGGCCTACGTCCTGAACGGGAAGGTCGTTATCACCGTCGCCCACGCCGGCCCCGACGGGAGGCCGCGCACGGCGGAGGCGACGGTGACGCTCTCCTGGTCGGACTGCCACTACGGGGGCAGGCGCGCGTGGCTGCTGTGCCCCGCCTGGGATGGACCCGCGCCCTGCGAGCGACGGGTGGCCGACCTCTACCTGACGGCGCAGGGCCTGATGTGCCGCCACTGCGCGGGCCTCGGCTACCGCAGCGACCATGCGCAGCCATGGCTCAGCCCGCTCAGCCGCGCGCGGAAGATACTGCGTTCTCTGGGGGGATCCGGGGACTTGGCCGAGGAGTTCCCGCCGCGCCCGCGCGGGATGCACGACGTGACGTACCGCCGCCTGTACCGGGAGGTGTGCCAGTGCCTGGGCCTGCCCGCGCCGCGCCCGCCGGGCGCGTGTCCGTCCCCCAAGGCAGGGCGGGGGCGCAAGCGTGGGGGGCGGCCCCCGGTGGAGTCGCCCGCCCCCGGCGACGGGGCCTCCGCCGGGTGATAGTTCTGCTGAGGCGGTCATGGGCGGTCAGCCGGGGCCTCCGGTCGTCAGGGGCGTGTTCTTGCCCCAGTGCCTTGGCGGCGGGTGACGGGTTGCCGTCCCTTTTTCCGGTCAACCGGAAAAACCGTCATCGCTATGATGCTGGGGGAGATGCCGAAGATGTCGCCTCCACGCGGTCGGCCAGCTCGCCGACGACGCGGGCGAGTTCCCCCACGACCCGGCTGGGCGGCTCCCCGTGACGCCCCTCCGCCTCCCGGAGCGCGGCTACGAGCGAGCGGTAGTACCACAGGGTCTCGTCCCGACCCGCGCTGAAGCGCCCCCACAGCGCCTCGCCCAGCTCCCGGTGGTCGGCCAGGATGGCGCGGGCGTTGTGCAGCTTGTCGCAGGAGGAAACTAGCCGGACGGCTGGGGGAGGCGTCTACGAGGTGGGCGAGGTACGCCTCCTTGCGTTCCCGCCAGGGGGCCTTCTCCGTGGAGGCCGAGTCGCTGCACCCGGCGACGATGGCGGCAACTTGTGGGCCGAAGCGCTCTACAAGCTCCGCCTCCGTCACGTCTTGGTCCTCCATCACGTCGTGCAGGAGGGCGGCGATGGCGGCGTCCTCGTCCGCGCCGTTCTCCTGGGCCAGCCCCGCCACCTGCATCAGATGGCTGATGTAGGGGATGTCCGTGCCCTTGCGCCGCTGCACCCGGTGCTTCCGCACGGCGAAGATGAGTGCCCGCTCGAACCGTGACTGGGGTGGTTCTTGTTCAGCTTCCATTAGTTGTCCCAATTGTTGAGGTCCGGGGCCGTCGCCTCGTCTGGTATCAGAAGGTACTCTCGTGTCGCTTCCATCTCTGCGAGTTGCATATTCTCATTGAAGTCACAGACGGCGTTCTCAATGTAATCCTCCGCCATCCTCTGCCTTGCCAGCACTGTTTCCAGCAAAGTTCCACTCTTGAACAAGTCCCGCGCTAAAGTGATCCTGCCGGCCAGACTTTTCAAGAAGGTCAAGCCGTACCTATTGATCTTGGGATGGGAGCGGATCCTGGCAAACTCCTCGTCCAGTTTCCTGTCCGGGCGGCTCGCATCAAGTGCCTTCATACTCGCCGACCGCTCCGCCATCCACTTCTGCACGACGGCCTCGAAGGGCTTCCACTCGTCGCTTGGGCGGGTGTAGGAGAGTATCTCCCAACCCTCCCCCGGTTCCTCCAGTCCAGATGCCTCAAGAATACCGCACAAGTGGAAACACGCCTCCGCGCCGTATTTCAAGTAGCACTGGTGGAGCAAGCCGTGCGTCCCACGCTCATTCATCGTGGCTTCCTTGTGCAGCCAGGCTAGCGCCACTCCCACGGCCATTCCTGAGATGTAGTCAACGACGGATGGCTCCACACCTACCTCTTCCGCGAAGGCTTTGAGAGCCTCCCCCGCAGTCGGTTCAACCGCAGGGATGTCAACAATATTCTCCGGCTGTCCACCGGCTTCGGAGGCGGCGGGAGGCGGCGTAGCGTCGAAATCGAGATCAAATTGTGCCTGATCCAGCACGGGATGTGTGGGATGTGACGCTTTATCTTCGGACAAGGCTGGTAGCTCCTCCTGGACCTATAATAAAGACTCTTTCTATATTTGTCAAGCCGCTCTTATACTTGGCTGTGCAAAAGGCGATCCATACGGCACAGCAGGCACACCTCCAAGAACTTCTCCGGCGGGTCCGCAAAGAGGCGGGGCTGACGCAGGTGGAGTTGGGGCAGAGGCTTGATGAGCCGCAGTCGCTGATTAGTGACTACGAGCGAGGGGAACGGCGGTTAGACCTGATCGAACTGAAACAAATCTGCGATGCCATTGGAGTTGACCTGACCGGGTTCGTACAACAATTCTTGGAAGCTGTTTCAAGAGAGTAGTCATCGCTTATTCACGTTTCTGCGCTTGCGGCTCGTATGAACCGTTCCGTCCCTATAATCGTGTATTTGGTCGAAAGGCATGAACTTGGCCTAAGTCTCAACGCCAGAAGTCTTGTGTCAAGTCCGCCCGCTCATCAATCTGAGTAGCCATGCTACGATACTCTTGCACGAGTCGGCGTAGGACGGCTGCTGTCCTAGGATAAATATCACCGATTTGTTGGGCGAACCCTTGATACCGGTTCGCCAATGACCGCTCTTGGGTGCCGCCATCTGTCAAACCTCGTGTAGTGCTTCCAGTGTTGTTCAGAACCTGAACTTGCCAACCTTCCTCAATATCTTGACTTGACAGGTTTTCGATCAACTCCCGCACTGCCTGGTGAGGCCAGGCACTGTCTGTATCTAACGGGGATGATGCAAGGACGCGCCCAAAAACATGGTCGGCGAGTGGGAGACGATTATCGGCGGCAGCAAGTTGACGAACGGTTTCTACCCACTGCTGCAACACTTTGGCGTCTATCGTATCTTCGTACTGACCTGGTATTTTTCGCCAAGAATCTAACAGAGTGTAAGCCATGCGCGCTCTTACCGCAGTCCCTGCGCTCGCTTCATTTTCTTCCTCCTTAGTCTTTTTCGCCGAGCGTGGATAAGCTTGATTGAGAACTTCGATGAAGAAAGTTGGGTCCCGTGCTAGTTCCTCATGCATAAGGCGCGGCGGGCGATGATGCTCATGGAGGGGAAGGTACTGCCATTCCAGGCGAACCAGCCGTTCCCTCAATAGGTCTGACCTATCCAGCCGGTCTAGAAGTTCGGCTGACAGGTACGCTACGGAAGTCAGGTCGAATGTCGGGTTTGAGGGGTTCTGTACATAAGCTTCCAGGACATCCGCAATCCGTTCAGGCGCGAGGAAGCCTGATTGTGCATTTGGCGCTCGCTCAATGGCTTCCAACGTGAGGTCTGGCCTGCCATAGCCGAGCAACGCCGTTATCACACGCTCCGTCTGAGCGTTGTCGTCAAACAAGCAAACGGATCGGAGGCCCTTCCAGAAAGACAGCCTCACGTCCTCAGATGAAGCCTCAAGTTTATCCAGCAGCAGTGGCGTGAACGGCAAGCAGAGCAGGAAGTTTGCAATCTGCTCCGGCGGCCATTCCTGCATTTCCGCTAGCCGATCCTCCGCCCACTGCTCCCCCGACGCACTTATGGAAGCAAGGATGAAGCCCTGAGCCATCATTCTATGCCCTGATTCGGAGGCAGTCATGTACTCCCGCAAGAATGCCTCCTGGGTTTCGGGTGCCAGTTCTGCCTGCAAAAGCATAGCCCCAATGGAGTGAGCATCCTCCACTTGTTCGGCCAGCCTCAGTAAGCCAGGCCAGCTCTCACTGCGGTAAATGTCCTTCAACGCTTCAACACGCAGGTCTCTCACGGCTTGATTCCGCTGCTCCCACTCTACTCTGCGTAGCCCTGGAACTTCTACCCAACGCTTGAACAGCCAGCGAAACCTGACAATGGGGTCTTCTGGCCGAAAGCGGTCGTGAACTCGCTCCAGCCGGTCAGTTTCCGCAGTAGGCATTGACCACTCGGCGTCAGGAAACTCCCGGTGCCGCCCGATTATGCTACGCAACGCATCCTGAACTTTTCCACGCTCCTCGGAGGAAAAAAGGTTTATGTCCAGCACTTCCAGATGTTCGATAAGTTTTTGTCTCTGTGGTACAGTCATCCCGCCAACAGCCTCGATCAAGTCAGACCAGCGCCCAACATCACCGCCCGCGTCAGACAGAAGCCTGTCCAGAACCCCATCAGTTGCTTCAAGGTATTCGGAAACGGTAATGATCTGTGCCTCCTCCGGTATCCAGTCCCGCCATCGTGGCTTGTGAGTAGGGGAGACGGTGCTGTGCATTTTGGGCAGAAGCTGCATCATCAGCCGCCAACCCACCTCTGGCTCCCGGCTCCGTATCGCATCCAGCACGTTGAGACGCCTGACGAGGGAAACCGTTGTGTTAGGTTGCCAGCAGAGGAAGATGTCACGAAGACTGTTGGCGGGACGGTTACCCATTCGCCCACCAGGATCAAGGCGAGCCAGGCGGGCGAGGGAAAGGACAGCCCGGCCAAAGTGTTCACCGCTCCAAGCCAGCGTTTCCAGCGCCCAAAGAAGACCCGCGTGTGGGGATGAGCCGAACAGACTTTGTTCCTGGTCTTGAAAAATACCGACCAATGTTGGAGCCTCGCCTATCATCTCTTCGGATACGGCATCCAGAAAGGCACTTGGAGCAGCTTCGGCGAGCGTCGGCAGTTCACGTGATAAGGATGCCCAAACCTCGATCTTTCCTTTCGCTTGTGCCAACAAAGACCGGACCACGCGCTGAGCATAATCCTCACCTGTCCCGCTGGATGCGATTGTGCTGCTGGGGCTAAATGCCGCCATTATTGACAAGGTTTCCGCAAGCCAATTCCGAAGATGGCCTGAATGAAGGCGAGACTTGCCGTACCAGTTAGCAAAGGATCGGTGGTTGATGGGAAGGTCGAGCGCCGGATCAACCTCACAGAGAACGTCCAACACAGTGGCTTCAAATGCCCTCAAATCTCCTCCTGTGAGGTAAGGAGACAACCACTGCCAAGCGTCTGCCCTTCCAGCTACCATCCAAACGTCGGCTGTATGCCGCAATGCTGGCTCAGGCTCGTTCATCTTGCGAGTCAGAATGGGCAGGAGCATCTCATAAGGCATCCCGGCGAGGCGTGATAAGGCTGCTTGATCTCCCACAGCGGAAGCTTGCCAGGCCCCTGCCAGAAGCGGAGCAATGAGTTCCCGAGCAACTTCAGGTCGTGCCCAAGCGGGAGCAAGTAGACCAGGAGCAACAGCAATGTTGCGTCGCAATGCGGACAGACTGATGCGGGCAAGGGTAGCCAGGCTACTGGCGCGCTCGTAATTCATGCCCATTGCCAGCAGTGCCTGTTCCGCCGATGCCCGAACCAGACGCGGCAAGACTGTCGCGCTAGCCGCGCCAGCGCGGTCGAGTGGTACGAAGACATGATGCCCCTGCTGGACGACTTTGCCGACTCCCTCCGGCTCGGCAAATCGGGGGATCAGAATGAGCGGCGTGGCAGATGGCCCCAGGGAGCGCCAGGCTTCTGCACTCTCGACAACCACGCTGCGAGACAGGAAGCTGGATCGCTCCACGGCATCCGCTTCCTGCAATACACCAGCGAGAAAGGCAATTGTCTCCTTGGACGAGTCTCCGGCCAGTGACAACGGAGCGGGGGCCGACCTGAGCCAAGACAGCACCTGATCCCGTTCTTTTACCCGCCCTCCAACAACCAAGGCTGGTGGCAGTGGTGGGCGTGTCTCGTTTGCCCACGTCGTCCAAAAGTCATCTAGGGACTGCATTCCTGGGGGACGCTTTCCAATCTGCTCGGAAAGCCAGACATGAACCGCCGGGGCTTGTTCGAGCCACTGCGCCAAATCTTCGGCGTCGTAAGCCCGCACCTCACGCCAAACCCCCTCCGCGTTGCGTGTTCTAACCCATTCGCCTTTTCCGCCCCAGCGGCGCGGAGTGACAAAGGCGAAGGTGGAGTCTATGGGAAACACGTCCAGGGGATTTTGGCTGCGCTTCTCGTAGTCCTCATCAGCCTTCGCCTTGACGTTCACGTTCGCTCCCGCCTCCCAAGCGGATACGCCCGGTGGAACGTAGGCATCGCCGGCGATTGAGTGGGCGATCCCATCCCAGCCGCTGAGTTGTACCCCCTCATCGGCGGGGAAGCCGATCCGCTGCACGTCCCGGCAGGTCGCCTGTATCAAGCGGCGGAGCAGGCGAGGCACTTCGCTTCGGCTGGCGATGCGATCCGCCCAGTTGTCAAGGTCTGTCGAGTTGGCAAGAGTTGTGTGAGCCATTTCGCTGCTCCTAAGCGTTTTGACTGCCAGCCGTATCACGTCGGACAGAACTCGCCCCTTGTTCACAGAAAGCCATCATTTCCACCGATGTGCGGCGTACTTCAAAGCCTTGCGGGTGTTCAGATGCCGGGGGAATGATGCTCCGACCAACGAGTTCCGTGCAACTCTCCTGTAGAAGCTGCACAAGTCAAACTGTATTCGGTGAATAATCAACACTCGCGCATTTCCGAGCGTTACAGCTTCGATGGGCGATTTGCGCGTTCGCTGGCTCTGTTTTGCCGCCTTTGCTGTACGGCAGGATATGGTCAACGGCCGAGTCATCAAAGTTGTGGATCTGGTTGTTACACAACTTGCAGGTGGGGGCGGCCTCGAAGAGTTGCCGCCGAAAACTGTAGGAAAAGAATCGCGGTTCCAGGGCGGTATTGGCGAGAATTTCCTGGACAATGGCCTTGAAGCCGAAGCATCGCGTCTTGGTCGCTTGGGCTGCGGCTGGCTGGCGGGAGATGGCGAGGCGCACTTGAGAGTTGGACAGAATGTAGAGCAGATAAGCCTCACGAATTTGCTCGGCGGCGGCTTGAACCTTTGCAGGGGGCTGGCCGAGTAGCGCCGAAGCCTGGATGTCCAACGCAGAGACAGAAAACTTTGTTTCCCATTTGCCCTCAGCCGTCGGATGATCCTCGGTTCCTGTCGAGTAGAGGCGCGCAGAATACTCTCCAAAGACCGCATAGATGTTCCGCATAGTTTGACGGAACATCTCCGCTTGCTCCTCTATCTTGATCGGTTCTTTCGGCGCGTGATGAGCCATATACTCGTTGAGGAAGCGCTTGAGGTTCCCCTTGTAGTAATTGATCCGATCCGTGAATGCGAAGAAGCGTAAGATCATTTCCCGTTCTGCAAACCTTGGTTCCGGCTCCGACCCACCCTTGGCCTTGCGCCATGCTTGATCCTTTTCGAGCTTTGCAAGCAGGTCGCAGAACCTGCCACGGTAGACGCAGTTGCGAATTTCCTGTTCGTTCAAGGCCATCGCGCCCCGGTTCAGCCGTTCAAAGACCTCATAGCGCATCTGGTCGCTTGCGCCCGTCTCGATCACCACGCTGCGAATCTGTGATCCCAGGATTTTGTCCCGCTGGGTCTCCGACAACTGGCTGAACTTGAGACCGTTGAGGCTTTTGATACGCTCCAACTTTTGCAGCGCGAATTGATCTTCGACATAATGGAACAGCGTGGTCAATCGCTGCTGGCCGTCAATGACTTCGAGCGACTCGTTCGACAACTTGGCAAAATAGATCGGCGGTACGGGGATGTTGAGCAGCAGCGACTCGATCAGGCGCGAGGGAAGCTCCGGCTTTAACCGCCAGACGTATTCTCGCTGATACTCCGGTTGCAGGTCAATCTTGCTGCGGGTGCGGCGGCTGCAAAGAACCTCGACCGTCCAATCCATAGAATTGACAGAAAGCGGCTTATCATCATTGGGCGAAGCGTCAGCCTCGGCTTCGGGAGCGAGTTCTGGATATGCTTCCGTAGGATCATCGTCTGTCACGTTCGGCTCCTTCTAGTTTGTCGTGGTTACAAGAGTGTTGCAATTCCCAGTTTATCGAAATCGGCCTGCTGTGCGTCAACTTCTAACAGGCCATCAATTCGTCCGAACCCTATGCCAAAAAATGAGCCATCGGGAAGCAGGTTCTCAGCAGTTCGGCGTCGTGCGGAATCAGCAAGTTCATCAGATTGACCAGCAACATCATCCGCTTCCGGCGACTCGCTTGGGTTTAGTAAAGAACGTCGGCTAAAAGGTTGGCATTCAGGAAAATTATCGTCAGCCATGATTCGGCGTATACGTTCGCGTTCGACTCCATGATAAAACCACACTCCGCCCGCTGGGTCAGTAGTCTCACATAGCATCCATTGTAAGCCAACAAGAGAGTTGCCCTGACGCTCATATTCAGCCTTTTGCTGAAAGCTAACCTGTCGTAACCTGGGATTGCTTCGCCCAGTAGCAATAAGGCTTGTGGCACGAGCCATGAACTCGTCGGCGACGTTGTTTAAGCCTGCAAAGCGAGCTACCCCTGCATAGTGCCAGTAACGGCCTGCGAGTTGATTCTGAGGCTGACTTGTTTCAGAAGAAATCTTGAAGTCGGGATCAATGATCTCAAGAACCCCTTGACTGTTACCACGCGAAGCCTCAGTGATTGCTCCGATCATCGCCGTAGGGGTTTGCAGTACCTTCTTTGTCGATCTTACTCTCTTTGGATTAACAACCATTTTGCAGTGAGCAGATCGCCGAGCCTGATTTCTGCCGGTTTCACTTGTTACGCCTTTTGCTTCCAAGTGAAGCCTATTATTCGTTCCTGGTATCTGTGCGTCATAATCAAGTGTCTGTTTGTTGTTGGTGACTTTGATGGCTTCCATCTTGTCCCAATCTATGCCGTATGCTTCAGACATCGCCATGACCGCTACTGCCACACCAAATTGATGGCTAAAGCCGGATGTAAAATCGTCAAATACATTATGAATCGCAAGGTTAGGATGAGTTTGGTCGAGAGAAAGGTACAAGCCACCAGCCGCAAAAAGAGCTACATCTCGTGTCGGAGTCAGCCGGCCTTCGAGCATCTTAACCCCCGTGGCGTGCAGAAGGGTTAGCATCTTGAATGGGTAACCGAGGTGTTTCTTATTATGTGTGGTGAAAAATTCATGCACCTGCTTATACAAAGCATTATCCGGGATCGCGTATGTCCCTGCGCCCTTGACGAGACGCAGGTAGCGTGTGCGTTCCAGGGCATGAATGTCGAGCGGAAACGTAATTTCCATCAGATTTTGTTACCTCCACCGGTGCGCGGCGTACTCCACGGCTTCGCGGTTGTTTAGGGGTCGGGAGGAGTTGTTTGTTCGAATGAACAGTTGCTCCGCCCTCTGGCCTCGGTCGTCTTTGGTTTCAATCCAGATCGGCTTCGGGGAGGGCTTGATCCAGAATCGGCAGATGTCGTGGCCGCCGACCTTGTGGAAGCTGATCCGCAGGAAGGCGCTCACGTCCTTGCCGTAGGAGTTCAGGAACAGGTCGGTCAGGAACAACTCGTAGCCGTCTGAGTTCTTCTTGTCGCCGAGGGTCTGGAAGTCGTGGCCTAGGCCAACCGGGGTGCCGTCGTCGGCCACGCCGATGAGCAGCGTCCCGCCGCTGCTGTTGAGGAAGGCGGCGACGGTCTTGACGATGATCTGCTCCATCTCCTTGTTCTTCCGGTTCTCCTTGATGTCCCACCGGGCCGATGACTTGAACTCCAACTCGGCGCTCTCCCCGCGCTTGATGAGGCTCACGATCTCGGCATCGTCGGGGCTGGGGCCGAGGGCGCGGTAAGCGTCCAGGGCGGCGTCTTTGACGGGCTTGGCGACCAGCGGGAAGGTGCGGAGGATGTGGGCGAACTCGTCCTCGGTCAGCCCGTAGAGGTGGGCGATCCTGCCGTCGAGTTCGGCCCGGAGCCGGGCGCGTTCGGTGGGGTCGGTCGCACCGTCGGAATGGCTGCCGAGGCCGACTTCTTGAGCGAGGGCGTCAAACTCCGGCGTGGTGCAGATCAGGCGGGCGGCTGCGTGGACGATGGGCGCAAACGCCGGGTCGCTCTCTGCCAAACGTGGCACAGGCAATTGATAGATGTAGAACATATTGAGGGTCGTCGTGACCTTCTGCCTCAACATCCAATCAAGCACAAAACTATTCGTGACGCCACAAAAGGCGATCATCTGGGAGACCGTAATGCCGCTCTCAATAACTTTCAGGACGGTGCTATTCACTTCCGTAAACATCATTTTGGGAACGATAGATGTCACAAAAGTTCGCTCGTTCGTGTTGGACGCGATGCGTCGGTGAACCCATCGGTAGCCTTGATAGTCAAGTGGCTGCCCTTCATCCTTTAATTTGCCAAGCAAGGCAGCCCGACCGACTTTTTCATCTATCCAGTAGCCTGAGTGTTCATTAGTCAGGGTGAATTGCCAAAACATCTTGCCCGTAAAGAGCGGCAACCGATTAGGCGCGGGCGAGGAATGAAAGAGTTTGCTATCTGTAGTCATGTTGAACTCTTGCGTTAGTGCAAGGTTCCACTTGTCCGCCATGCGCTCGCCGAGCAGCGGAAAGTGCAGCATCTTCTCGGCAATCTCGATGTCTGTCTTGCTCTTGAACTCCATGATGGAAGCGGAGTCAGGCGAAAGGCGCTTGATGAGTTCCACCGGTAGATGCAGTGCGCCCTCGCGGGGAAACCGCTCCAACTCGGCCACGTCATGCCGCATGAAGGCGGCGGGGAACTCGGACGTGTGGCCGCCCTTCTCGAACGTCAGCACGACGAACTTAAAGCGGCTGTCCACGTTCTCAAAGATCATCTTGCGGTTCTCGAAGGAGAACAGGCCAGTAATTTGGCCCTGGTCAAACAGCATCTCGCGCAACTGTTTCGTGCCGAGGTCGGTGTAGATACCGCTGGGGATGACGATGCCGCACAGACCACCGGGACGCAGTAGGTTGAAGCACTGCTCCGTGAACAAGTTGCAAAGGTTGATCTTACCGCCGAACGTGCGCCCGTTGACGTTGGACAACTGATTACGGTACTGGGCGGCTGTTTTGAAGAACCCAGAGACGTAGGAAAAACGGCTCGCGTAATTGAGCCACGCGGCGCGGGTTTCCGGGTCGGCCATCAACTCGGCTTGCTGCTTCTTCCAGTCCTCAATGCGTAGTTTCTTCTTCTGAATGGTCGGGGCGTATTCTTGAAAGAACTCCTTCTCGTCCGTCTGAAAAACTTCCCAGGGCGGGTTCGTGATGATGGCGTCGAAGCCGCCCCGGTTGTTGAGAACTTCGTCGAACTCGTAGCCCCAGTGGAACGGGTGCAGCGCCTGCACGTCGGCCAGCGACACGGCCCGCTTGGTCGGCTTGCCCTCGGCGTTCTTGGCCGTGTCCCAGGTGGCCTGCTCGTACTTGATGCCCGCAAACTCATCCAGCAGGATGTCGTCCAGCGTCGCCTTCGCCTCCTGCTTCTCCGTGTCAATGTCGTCCCGCTGCTTGCGCAGGTCTTCCATGTATGTGGACGTGTTGCGGTAAGCGGCGATCATGCGGTTCTTGCGCTTGAGGATGTCGGCGTAGCTGTCGCGGAACAAGGTCGCCTGATGCTCCGCGAACTGCTTGTCGGTGACGCGCAGCAGGCCGACCAGCGAGTTGCCGGCCAGGATGTTGAAGTCAATGTTGGGCAGCGGCTCCAGCTGCGCCTCGGTCTGCGCGGACGACACCAGGGCCAGGAACAGGCGCAGCTTGGCGATCTCGGTGCTTTCCTCCATGATGTCCACGCCGAACAGGTTGTCCGTGATGATGCGCTTCTTGATGGCGTACCCCAGGCTCCGGCCCCCGCGCTCGGCCTCGGCGATCCAGGCATTGAGATTCGTGTCGCTGAGGAACTTGGCCTTGCCGACCACGGCGCTGTAGATGTTGATGAGCGTCTTCATGGCCGCGACCAGGAACGCCCCCGAACCGCAGGCGGGGTCGAGCAGCGAAAGGCACGGCAGGATGTCGTGGAGCAACTGCTTACAAAGCGAGGCATCCAGGCGCATCAGCAAGTCGGGGATGCTGTCGAAATGGCGGGCGGCGGCAACGCCGGGAATGGCGGGGACGTTGATCTTGTCCAGGATCAGCTTGTGGATCGTCTGCTCGCACAGGTACTCGGTGATCTGGGGGCGTGTGTAATAGGCCCCGAACGCCTTCTGGTTGATATACTTCTCGAAGATGTAGCCCAGCACGTCCGGGTTGATCTCGTCGTCCTTGCCGCCCGGCGTGTCGTCCAGGTTCCACGAGTAGCGGCTGAACAGATGGAGCAGGTTGGCGAACGCCTTGTCGGGGATCGTGATGCCCGCCCATCGCTCCTCGATCTGGTGTTCCAGGAACAGGCCTCCGTTCAGGTAGACGATGCTGCCCAGCAATGCATTGGCCCCCGGCTTGCGCTTGTCGGCGGGCTTGGCGAAGCCCTCAAAGAACAGCGTCTTCAAGAACTCGCCGTAGTAGCGGCCTTGCCCCCCCACCCCCAATTCTGGGGGCGTCTGATAAGCAGCCAGCTTGTCCTGCAAGTATTTCTGGTTGCCGCCGTCCAGGAACCCCTTGCGCTGCAAGAAATAGATGAACATCAGCCGGTTGAGCAGGACGGAGGCGTACCATCGGCGGTCGCGCTCGTCCCCGATGCCGCCGATCAGTGTCAGGAACTGAGCGTGTTCGTCCTGGAACTCCTTGAAGAACTTCTTGGTGGTGGTCTCAACGTCGAGCGCGTCTTGCAGCCGCTTCGCCGCCTGCGCCACGCTGATGCTGCCGTCCTCGTCCAGATCGGCCATGTCCACGAACATCGCGCTGATCTTGCTCAGGAACAGGTCGCCCGGCTGCCCCTTAAAATAGGTGTGGCGGCGCGGGAGCAGCTTGGCCCCGTCACGCTTGGCCCAATACCACAGGCTCTGCGTTCGCTCCGCGTCCAGGAAGATCAGCAGGTTCTCGTGGAACAGCGCCGAGATTTCCTTGTGGATCGCCTTACAGGTGTCGGCGTCCGGGATGCTGCCATCCTCGGCAGTGACTTCAAAGACCACGACCCCAGCAAGTTCGGCGATGGCCTGCCGTGTGAAATTGGCATCTTGGCACTCGAACTCCACGGCCTCGCGGCTGACGGGACGAGACCAGCCAAGTTCTTCGAGGAAAAGCGCTTTGAAGTCAAAATCGTTGAGGTAGGTGCGGGCGGAAGTCGGGGCGAGCGGCATTTCGGTGTCGTACCTTTATGAGTTTATCAGGCCAAGCGAGCAGATGATTTGTGGCTCGCGGGCCTGTTCCTCGTCGTTGATCTGGCACAGGCGGTCGTCGGCTCGGAGGTTGATGACCATCTCGGCCAGTGCCTCATCGGTGATGCCCGCCTTGAGACGGCGGTTCAGCGTGTCCGCCGTCGAAGAGCGCAGAGGGTAGCGGTACAGGTCGTCAATGGCCTTGAGCAGTTCCGGCGAATGCAGCAGTGTCCCGGCCACCTCACCGGAGTAGAACTTAAGTCGCTCGTAGACCTTGTACCGCGCCCCGGAAGACCGGCCCAGTTGCCCGCCGGTCGTCTTCTCCTCCCGCACGATCATCTCCACGCCCTTCTGCACCAGTTGGTGATGGTTGGGGTCACGCGGCAGGGCGGGTGTGCCGGGAACGCATTCGGCGGCCTTGAGGATTGTGAACTGCGACTCGGTGACGCTCTTGCCGTCCTTGCCGATCCACGCCAGCGCGTCGTTGTCCTGCGCGGTGCGGAGGTAGACCAAGACCCCCTCCGGGCCGATGGGCGCGGGATCGTTGGACAGGGGCATGGAGTGCTGTACCGGCGTGACTTCGAGCGGCAGGAGCGGCTGCGGGCCGGGGTCATAAGTTGGCGCGGACAGGGGGGCCGTCGAGCGCGTGGAGTAGACCACCGGCGGCAGGCCGGAGATGATTTTCAGCAGGCGCGGGTCGGCATCCGTGGCGTTCTTCCAGATTTGGTAGGCATACGAAGACAGGTCAACCTCGGTGTCGGCGTCGCCGTCCAGGATGCCCGCCTTCTCGTTGTAGAGGTCAAGCACGGCGGCGTTGTCGCCGTCGTCCTCGAAGAACGACTCGTCCGTGCCGACCACCTCGGCGTTCTCGTCAAGGCGCTGCCGCACCCGCTCCCGCAGCCGGATGATGCGCTCAACCCCGTCGGCGGGCAGAAACGAGTAGCATAGGATGTTCTGCTCCTCCTGCCCGATGCGATCCACGCGGCCCGCCCGCTGGATCAGCCGGATGATCGCCCAGGGCAGGTCGTAGTTGACCACGATGGCGGCGTCTTGCAGGTTCTGGCCTTCCGAGAGAACGTCTGTCGCCAGCAGCACCCGAAGCTGGTCTTGCGGGGCGATCTGGTCGGCCTTGCCGTTGCTCACGGGGCTGAACCGCCAGGCGTAGGCCGTCGGGTCGTAGACCTCGCCCGTGACCCCCGCGACCTGGCCCACCCTCTTCTTGAGCAGTTCCGTTTCGAGATACTTGGCGGTGTCCGCGAACTGCGTGAACAGCAGCACTTTCTGCGCGGGGTGCGTCTCCGTCACGAGAGCGAGCAGCGCACAGAACTTGGAGTCCTGCTCCGGCTGCCACTCCCCGCAGCGCTGCAACACCGCCAGCAGCGCCCGCCCGTCGCGTCGCAGACTGTCTCCAAGGGAAGGGCTGAAAAAGCCGGGCCGCAGCCACTTGAAGCGCCGATGGTAACGGCCCGCGTACTCCGCATAGACCTCCGCGGCCCGGCACTGGTACTCATGTTCCGTGTGCAGCCTGACCGTCGGCGTCTGCTCATCACCGTCCTCGGTCTCCTGGTCCTGCCCGAACAAGCTGTCGTCATCACTGAAACGCGAGTCCAGCATGGCGGCGTCCTGCGTCCCAATCGGCAGGGGCAGGCCGTTCTCGATGGCATGGAGGAAGACGAAGTTCCGCAGGACGTGCCGTTCCAGGGATTGCAGAAAGGCCATGCCACTGCTTTCCAATCGCTTGAACAGGTTCGTGCGGCAGAAGCCCATCAGCCGCTTCCCGGCCCGCGACAGGTTTTGCAGCCGATCCGCCTCGGCGGGCGTCGGCGTCTCCTTCGGCTTGTCGGCAATGTAGTTGCCCAGCCCGTAGCGGGGCAGTCTGAGCGAGTTGATCGTGTCCACCACGTCGGCGGCGTAGAGCCGGGCGTACTGGTCTTCCGGGTCGGCCTCGTCAATAGAGAACTTGACGGTTCGCGGAACGCGCGTCGGGAAGTAGGAGCGCCGCCCGTCCTCGAACGTCAGGAACTTGCGCTCATTGTCCGGGTCGGTCTCTGCGTAGTTGGTCTGGATGAAACTGCGGGTGCGCCGCACCAGGAACAGCCGCATGAGTTCGCGCCAGTCGTCCGGGTACTCGCTCTTCTCGAAGGCCGCCAGTGACCGGATGGGGCATTGGTGCATCTGCTTGAACTTGACCTCGCCCAGTTCGCGCAGCAGCCGCTCCGGGCGTGTCCCGATGTCGCTCATCTCCGGCAGGAACAGGCGCAACTGGCTGGACAAGTCCAGGTAGGTCTTGTTGTACGGGGTCGCCGACAGCAGGATGACCCTGCTGGCCGTCGCCCGGATGTAGTCCTGAATGAGCTTGTAGCGCCCGCCCTCGCGGTTTCTGAGGTTGTGGCTCTCGTCAATCAGCACCCGGCGGAAGCGGGCCGGGACGAGCGACAGTTCCCGCTCCACCGTGCTGATGGAGATCACCTTCGCCCGCAGCCCGTACTGGTCAACGTAGCCCTGCCACATCTTGACCAGGTTCTTGGGGCAGATGATGAGGGTGCTGATGCCGTCGTCATCCTCTTCCAGAAGCCGAACCAGCGCCGTCGCCATGAGCGTTTTGCCAAGACCCACCACGTCGCCGATCAGGACGCCGCCGCGCTTGGTCAGGTGGTGCGCGGCGATCTTGACCGCCGCCGTCTGGAACGGGAACAGCTTGCGGCGCAGGTCATCCGGGACCTGAAACTCGGCGAGGCCGGCGCGGGCCTCCTGGGACAGATGGTAGGCGATCTTGAGGTAGATATGGTAGGGCGGGATGATCTCCTCACGCGCCCAGCTCGTGTCAATGATCTCGGCGAGTTCGTCCGAGATGTCCAGACACCAGCGGTCCCTCCAGCGCTCATCAAACCACGTTTGCAGCTTCCCGCAGGCGTCGTGATCCAGCACGTCTACGTTGAGTTCGCCCTGCTTGCACAGCCCGGCAAGGGTCAGGTTGCTGCTGCCGACGAAGCCGACGACAGGGTTGTTGGGGTCTTGGCGGTGCAGCAGGTAGAGCTTGGCGTGGAGGTGGTAGCGCAGGTACAGCTTGACGACGACCTTCTTGGCCTTGATCTGTGCGCTCAGGCGTCGCAGCCCGGCCTCATCCTCGTCGGTGGGCGCACCCAGCGTGAGCTGCTGTTTGAACTCCTCGGCCATGCGCTTCTTGAGCCGCAGCGCCGTCTGCTGGTCAATCCCGTCGTCCTCACGGCCCAGCGAGAAGGCACTCCGAAGTTCGTCCTGGGGCAACTGCTGCATCCCGACGAGCAGCCGGCAACAGGCCCCTTCGCCGCCCGGCCAGGCTTCAATGAGCGAGTCGATCCTGCGCCAGCCGCGTAGGTTGAAGTACCCCACGCAGAAGTCCGCCCGCTGCGACAGGTGCAGCGTGTCCCGAAGCGTGGGCAGCATCGGCAGGTCAATGTTGTCGAATATCCGTGGCATAAGTGGTTTTCTCTGCCGTCAAAACAGCATGAAGTTGTTTGCTGGTAAGGGCTATTGAAGCTATCACTAGTTCACAATCGGATATCCTTTTTCCTGCCTGCGCTGGGCCGTGTTCACCAAGGCCGCTGGCGAAGGTTCCGTTCAGCCGGAAAAGCGGGTGACGTAATAGAGTGCTTGACTTCTGACACAATATGTGTTATAATACATATTGTGGAGAACAGAAACCATGCCGGATGAGCCGACAGAGGCGAAACAGGTCAGCGTCGCCTTCGTGCGGCGCTACACACTGGCGGAACACACCTGCCCCGTCTGCGGGGCGGCGTTCCGAGCGCCCCGCCTTCGGGTCTACTGCGGCGACGTGTGCAAGCAGCGGGCGGCGTGGGGGCGGCACGGGGCCGAGTTCAACGAGCGCCGCAAGGCCATGCAGGGCGGGGCGGAGCGAGGGGAAGCGACAGAGAACGAGCCGAAGGGGGAGAACGATGAGAAGGCGAAGTAACCAGGCCGAGCGATATGCCATCTACGCCCGGTGCAGCTCCGACGACCAGGCGCACCGGGACTTCTCTACCGTGGACGTTCAGGTGGACCTGGATGGGCAGCACGTCCGCGAGCGGGGCGGGACGCTGGCGGGGCTGTATAAGGATGAGGGCGTCTCAGGCACGACCCTCAAACGCAAGGACTTCCAGCGGATGCTGGCGGACGCGAAGGCGGGCCTGTTCGATGTCGTCGTCTGCACCTACATGAGCCGCCTGGGGAGGGGCGACACGTTCACTGTCGCTGAATATCTGCTCAAAGAGGCGGGCGTCCGGGTGGAGATGGTCAAGGAGCAGTTCACCGACGACATGAGCGGGCACGTCAACAAGAAGATGACGCAGTTTGTGGACGGGATGTACGTCGAGCAGGTGCGCGGCTGGACGCGCACCAAGATGGAAGCGATGGTCAACGCCGGCTTCTTCCCCGGCGGCTACCCGCCCTTCGGCTTCCAGAAGATCGTCGTCGCGGAGGCCACGGGCTTCCACAAGGCGGGCAAGGAGCCTCCCAAGCGGCTGGTCCATGACGACGCTATGGCCCCCATCGTGCGCTGTGCGTATGCCCTATACCTGGAGGCCCGGTCCCTGGCCGCCGTGCGTGAGTACCTGAACTCGGTCACGCCGCGCAAGTGGACGACTACGACGGCCAAGAATCTGCTGACAAACGAGGTCTACAAGGGCATCCTTCAGTTCGGGGACTGGCGGAAGGAAGACGCCTGGGTGCCCATCGTGGAGGCGGACGTTTGGCAGGAGGTCCAAGAGGCGTTCGGGGTTCAGGCGGGCCGGGGGGCGCGGGCGGAGACGGCGGACGATTACACCTACTACCTGCGCGGGCGCGTCCTTTGCCCTCACTGCGGCTGTGCTTACACCCAGGCGAGCCACCACGGCAGGACGAAGCGGGTCCACTACTACGTCTGCCAGAAGGGGAACCGGCGGGAGAAGTGCCCCGTCGTGCGGGTCAACGCCGACCGACTCCACGCGACCGTCCTGCACTACATGGTACACGCGGCCAGCCACCGGACGGTCATGCACGGCCTGATCGCCCAGTCTGGCGGGTGGGGAAACGCCGAAGAGGCACAGAAAGCATTGCGGGGCCAACTCGGCAAGCAGAAGCAGGCGCTGGAGATGCGGATCAATAACTACATCAAGGCGATTGGCGACGGCAGAGACAGCCCCACCCTGATGAGCGCACTGGACAAGGCGGAGGCCGAACGGGAGGCCGTCTGTCTCCAGATGGACGAGGCCGACCGTGAGATCGCGGCAGCGACGATCATGCGCCCCACGGCGGCGCAGGTGCAGGAGGCGTGGGGCCGCATCGGCGAGGTCTGGGGTGTGCTGACGGAGGAGGAGCGGACCGATCTGCTTGGGAGTTTCGTGCAGTCGGTGGAGGTGACGGAAAAAGAGAGTGTGTCGTTGGAATTGCTTCCTCTGTCACACTCTCTTGCATCTTACTCTAACGGGTTTGCGTTAAAGTCCCAAATGGGAGCGGGGGTTGGATTTGAACCAACGACCTTCGAATTATGAGCCCGATGAGCTACCAGACTGCTCCACCCCGCGTCGCACAGATACTATACCCCAGACGCCCGGAAAAAGTTGCCGACGACGGCGAAAATCGGAATATTTTTTTGTTCGGGAACAAAGGCGACCTTCCCAAGCGTCAACAGGCAGGGAAAACACTCCCATGCGGCGAAACAACGCGCACACGATTGACTGATAGGAAAGACCGTTATGCGACTCCCTCTCCCTCCCGTGCTGTTGCTACTGCTCAGCGTGCCGGTGGCCGGCCCGCTCCGGGCGGACGCGCCCCCGCTCGCGGCCGCCCGGAGCGGCATCCAGGCCGCCTATGACCAGATCTGCGCCGACTTCGGGCGGCGCGACATCGGCGACGCCATGTCCTACTTCGCGCCCGACTATGTCGCCACCGACGAACACGGCCAGCTCATCAGCCGTGACGAGACGGAGCGCCAGTTTCAGGACCTGGATGACCACATCACCAGCCTGCACAGCCACTGGAACCTGGGGGCCGTCGCGCCCACCGCCAATGGGGTCATGGCCGAGATGGATATGCTCTCCGACGGGACCGGGCGCAAGAAGGTGATGTTCTTCTACGTCAACGGCAAGTTCACCAGCGAGATGCGTGTGCGCGACCTCTGGGTGGACACCCCACAGGGCTGGCGCATCAAGCGCCGCACGATCCTCGTCCATGACACACAGACCCACCCCGGCTAGCCGCCGACACTCACTCCCTCGCGCCACGATGGCGTGGCCCCAGAAAAGAGCGCCCTTGAAGAAGTTCCTCCAGACAGTCCTCCTTGCTACCCGCTTCCTGCGGCCCGTGTTCGTGTTCCTGCTGAAGTTCCTGGCCCTGGTGACCGCCTGCGGCGCCTACGATGTGTCGCGCAACCGGGCGCTGAACCGGGACGTGGTCCAGCGGTATCTGTTCGGCAACGGCCTGCTCACCTGGATGCTCTCCCCTTTCAACGTCCTGCTGGACCTGCTGGCGCTCCCCCACATCAACAAAGGCATCTACACGCTGGAGGACCTGCCCCCGGCCCACCAGGCGGAGATTCGACGGCTGATCGAGGCCGCCCACCGGGAGGACCTGGTCGGCAAGCTGGAGGAGCGTACCAGGGACAAGGCCCGCAGCATGATCTTCTGGAAGTGGTTCGGGGCCAACGTGGACAGCTTCGTGGACGTGCCCGCCTTCCACGAGGACTACCGCTACATCCAGACCATCGGCGTCTCCATCTTTAACAAGAAGCAGTCCACCTCGCGCCACTTCGGCCCGGCCCGCGCGACCCTGCGGCTACTCTACAACATCAACGACATGACCGACGACTCGGCCTACATTGAAGTCGGCGACGTCAAGCACTACTGGCGTCAGGAGAAGATGTTCATCTTCGACGACACGCTGCTGCACCAGTCGTTCAACGAGACCGACCAGGTCCGCTACTGCCTGTTCGTGGACATCCTGCGCCCGGCGGCCTCCCCCGTGCCATTCAAGCTGGTGGTGGACACCGCGCGCTTTTTCCTGCGCGGCGTCAACTACATCTTCTACAAGAAGTGGGACGTGATCAAGAACTAGCCCGCCCAGAGAAAGAAGGCACGGACACATGAAGCGCAGGAGAGACCCGTTCCCCGCTCTGATAGCCTGGCTGGCGCTGGCGTCGGCTGCCGTCGCACAGGCCCCGACCGCGCCGCCCGCGCCTATGCCGCCCGCACCGGCTCCGGCGTCCGCACCCGCTGATCCCGTCGCAACTGCCCGTGCCGAGATCGCGGCGGCGTATGACCAGCTCGGCGCGGCTTATCAGCGCGGCGACCTCAAGGCGTTCTTCTCCTGGTTCGCCCCCGACTATCAGGTGACGGGCACCGATGGCAAGACGATGACTCTGAGCCAGGCGGAGAAGCAGGCCCGGCAGGACCGGGGCCAGATCACGTCATTCCACAACCGCTGGACGCTCGGCCCGATGACGCCCGCGCCCGATGGAGCGGGCGGCGAGACGCTTGTAATGACCATGCACTCCGAGGGGACCGGGCAGAAGCGCATCCTGTTCTTCATGGCCCACGGGTCGTTCGTGGACGACACGCAGCTGCGCGACGAGTGGGTGGACACGCCGCAGGGCTGGCGGCTGACGCGGCGGCAGGTGCTGTACGACCATTTGCAGAGCCATCCGGGGTGACGGGGCGGAGCAGGGTGGTGGGTAGCAGGGAGTCGGGCATTTCACGCTTCCGGCAGTCGGTCGTAGAGGGCGTGGTCTTTGCCTAGGCGCAAGGCCCAGCCGGAGTCGCCGTAGGACCAGTGCCACCATTCGCCCGCGTAGTTGGTCAGGCCGGTCGCCTCCAGTGTTCGGATGAGCAGGTCACGATTCGCCTGCGCCTCCGGGGACAGGCCCTTGATCCGGGTCGGGGCGCTGGTCTCGTCCCAGGGCAGCGGCGAGGTCATGTCCAGCAGGGCACGGCCCGGCATACGAAGGATGCACAGGTCCACCGCCCCGCCCGTGGTGTGCGGGGGCGGGCAGCGGTCGTCAGGCGGGGCCGACATCGTGTTGGTGATCCGGTGCAGCGTCGCCCTGTTCCAGTCCGGGTGGCGCTCGGCGAATTCCGTCTTGAGCGACTCGTACATGAACCGCTGCTGGGCGAGCGGGCGGAAGCCCTCGATGATCTGGAGGTCCAGGCCCTCCGGCAGAGCCTCGGCGGCCTGGGCGAGCATCTCGGCGACGCGCCGCCGGACCCTGGGCGTACAGACCATCTCCGGGAACTTGGGGGGCTTGCGCGCGAAGTGGACGCGCGGGCTGAGTTCGCGCGGGTCCAGGAGCGGCTCGCCGTTCTCCCGGATGGGGACGGCGCGAAGCCGGGTCAGCGGTTCGCCAAAGGAACGTGCCATGAGAATTCAGTCTTTCTAGGCCGAAAATGTGCCGAAACGGGTACAATAATTGGGATGAGGCTGCGCTACCCGTGCGGCGCATAGATCGGAACCACATTTTGAGTCCCGGCGAACTCGCTCCCGCCGTCTTGAAGGGCGAGGTCTGCGGACAGTTCATCCGCTGCAACAAGCCCGGCTGCCGCTGCCGCATCGGCCAGCCGCACGGCCCCTACTTCTATAGGGTGTGGCGTGAGGGTGCGCGCGTCCGCAAAATCTATATCCGCCCCGAAGAACTCGCCGATGTGCGCGCGGCGTGCGAGATGTACCGGACGTATCGCTCGCAGCTCCGTGACCTGCGCCAGCGCCGTGAGTTGCTGACGCGCGACATCCAGGGCCACTGGCGCAAGACCCAACGCCTCCTGCACCGGCCCTGAATGCCGTTCATCCCCCCGACGAGTCGGCCTGTGAGAGCGCCGCGTACTGGTCCCTCAGCGCCGGGTAGAGGGCGCGGTAGACAGCGCCGTAACGACGATACACCGCGTGCGTTTCCGGGCGCGGGGCGACGCGGGCGACGGGGCGGATGGCGGCCCGGCAGGCATCGGCCACGGTCGCATAGGCCCCCGTGCCGACGGCGGCGAGCAGGGCCGCGCCCAGGGCCGGGCCTTCGTCCACCGACAGCGTGACGTGTTCGTGTCCCGTCACGTCGGCGTGGATCTGCGTCCACACCGGTGACTTCGCCCCCCCGCCCGAAGTCCGTACTTCCGTGATGGGGACTCCCAGTTCGTCAAAAATAAGGAACGTGTCGTTGAGGGCATAGGAGACGCCTTCCAGCACCGCGCGCGCGAAATGCGCCCGCGTGTGGCGCAGGGTGATGCCGAAGAACGTCCCCCGCGCGTGCGGGTCCGGGTGCGGAGTCCGCTCGCCCGTCAGGTACGGCAGGAAGATCAGGCCCTCCGCGCCGGGGGCGATGCGGGCCGCGCCCTGGGCCATCAGTGTGTACGGGTCGCCGCCGGTGGTCCGCGACACCACGCCCTCCGGCTGGAAGAACGTGTCGCGCAGCCAGCGCAGGGAGCCGCCCGCCGACAGGACCACGCCCATGACGTGCCACTTGCCGGGGACGGCGTGGCAGAACGTGTGGACGCGCAATTGTGGGTCGGTGGCGGGCGTGTCCGCGTAGGCGAAGACGACGCCGCTGGTGCCGACGATATTAGACACCAGCCCCGTCTCGACGATGCCGCTGCCCACCGCGCCCGCCGCCTGATCGCTCCCGCCTCCGACCACCGGCGTCCCGACGGCCAGCCCCGTTGCCCGCGCCCCCTCGGCGTGGACCCTCCCCGTCACCTCGATGCTCTCCGCGCACTCCGGCATCCACGCGCGCGGAATCTGGGCCGCGTCCAACACTTCCTGCGACCAGACGCGCTTCGCCACATCAAACAGCGCCGTGCCGCTGGCGTCGGAGACCTCCGTGGCGTGAACCCCAGTGAGTTTCAGGCGGATGTAGTCCTTGGGCAACAGCACCCTGGCGACTTTGGCATAGGTCTCCGGCTCGTGGTTCCGCAGCCAGACGATCTTGGGGGCCGTGAACCCCGTCAGGACGGGGTTGCTGATGTACTTGACCAGATTCTCCCGCCCGACCTGGGCCGTAATCCAGTCGCACTCGGCCTGCGTCCGCTGGTCGCACCAGAGCAGCGCGGGCCGCAGCACATTGTCATCCTTATCCAAAAACACGGACCCGTGCATCTGCCCGCTCAGGCCGATCCCGGCGATGTCTTCGGCCCGAACGCCCGACTTCTCCAGCACGTTCCGCGTCGCGGCGACGATGCCCTCCCACCAGTCGGCGGGGTCCTGCTCCGCCCAAAGGGGCCGGGGCGTGGACAGCGGGTACTCCCGCGTGTCCGATGCCACCGGCGTCCCCTCCGCCGTGACCAGCAGCGCCTTCGCCCCGCTCGTCCCGATGTCCAGTCCGAGATAGTAAGTCATGTGCCTGGTGTGTCTTTCAGAGGATGATGATTCCGGCGACCAATTTGTAGCAGTCGCCGTTGAACGGCTCGCTGAGGCTGACGGTCAGCACGGAGGCCGTGGGGGCGACGCCGGATGCCGCGAATTCGTGCAGCCCTTCGGACAGGTGCTTGAGACGCTGCTCCCACGCCGGGTCCGTGACCGGCAGGTCATACAGCGCGCCGCCGAGCCCAAAGACGGCCCGCGTCTGCTTCGTGAAATTTTGTGTCAGCTTGATGCGCCACCGCAGGTTTTCCGGGGCGACCAGCGCCAGCGAGGCGGCCGCTGGAGACACAAGAAATCGGTCGGCGATTCGGTCAAAGCGGTCGCCGAAGAGGGCAGGGCCGCGCACGGTCCCGGCCCGCACCACCGGCACGGCTTCCGGCGGCAGGGGCCGCGCCAGCAGCTCCCAGCGCGTCCCGTCCAGGAGCCAGTTCTCCGGCTGATGCGGCTTCGGCTGCGGCCCTTGCAGGCCGACCCGGATGACATCCATCGGCTGCGGCTCCGTGCCGTCCTGGAGTCGGAGATGCGCGTGATACAGCGATCCGTCCGGGCCTGGGGAGACGGGCCTGACCCACCCACCACCGTCGAGCCGGAGTCCGGCGATACACTTCCCTTGTCGCTTCCGCGAATTGGCGAGGCAGATCATGTCTATCGTGGGCATCCGTTCCCTCCTGTGAATGATCATGGGCGGTCAGAGGTGACTGACCTCGAATCCGCCCCACTTGTCCTGTAGATACTCCAGCACCAGGCGGCGGTGACAGTGTTCCGCCGTGTGTTCGCTGCACAGCAGGACCGTCGGCACCTCGAAGAGCCGCCTCGGGATCCTGTTCTCGATCCGCCGCTCCCCCATGAGCGCCAGAAAGCGTGTCTCGTACTCCTGCCACGTCCCCTTGCCTTTTTTGTAGGCGTCCAGCATGGCTTGGTCGGGGGCCAGGAGAGGCTCGTGCAGGTACTCCGCGCCGCACAGCTCGCGCAGGAAGAAGGCCAAATCGTCCCGCTTCGCAAAGCTCGCCAGTTGGGAGGAGTTGTTCAGGCGCACGTCAAGCAGGCGCTTGATGCCCGCGTTCCTCAGCCGTCCGAAAAAGTCCGCAGCCGTGCTTTGTGTAAAACCGATTGAATAGACTTCCACTCAGGAGCCTCCTCTTCCTCGAAAAGCGCCCGCTGGCCGTCCCTGGTCATTGCCTCCTGCCGCCGTATCTCCTCTTCCGACTCAACCGCCCCATTGCCTCGGATGTGGTAGACGGCGACGCCCTGCTCGAACAGGACACGGCTGACGAGCAGCCGCCGGTGGCAGACGGAGGGGTTTTCCTCGCTGCAGAGAAGCGCCGTCCGGTAACTCTCGATGCCGCGCAACAGACGCTCCAACCCCTCGTTGAACAGAAATGACTTCGCCAGTCGCCCGTAGTCCACGCGGCCCTCGGCGTCATAGAAGTCCTCGTCGTCCGGCCTGCCGCCGAGTTCGCGCCCGTAGAAACCGTACTTGATTCCGGCCCCGTGCAGCGACGCCTTCAGGCTGTCCCGGTTGAATTGCGGTGAGTAGCGGGAGAACGGGGCGGAGCGGGTGTCAATCAGGACCTCAATGCCGTGGCTCTGGAGCAGGCCGAGGAACGCCTCCGCCGTGTGGTTGGAATGGCCGATGGTGTAGAGGGTCGGCGGCGGCTTGGCATCATCCATAATGTCGCTCCTGTGGCCCGAAGCCGCCTCACATCAGCAGGCGGACCCACTCGACGACGGCGCGGCCCGCCGCGAGGTGGCGCTCGGCGCTCTCGCGGTCGTAGAGCTGGGCGGGGACGCCCTCGGCGGCCTCCACGGTGCGGGCCGTCAGGAAGTCCGTGTTCAGCTCGGCGGCGGCGTTCATGATCTCCAGCGGCGCGTGCAGGGCGTTGGCGCTCTGGATGACGTTGTGGCCGCGCGGGTTCTTCTGCAGCCGCACGATGCTGGCGGCGCGCAGGGCCTTCTCGGCGGCCTGCTGGGCGAAGAACACGCAGGCGTAGTAGATGCCGGCGTCAAGCAGGGTCACGGCGGTGGCCTGGTCGGACTTGGCCTGCGCCCAGTTGTTCTGCGCCGTCGCCCGCTCGGTCAGCCAGGCGTCCCGGTCTTTCTCTTCAGGCATACGTTATTATACCGGTCTCAGCCCCAGAATCGGCTCAGGTGCGCCAGCGACCGGCGCAGGCCCGTCTGCTCGCCCTCCCAGGAGCCGTTGTACCGGAAGTCCTCCAGCTCCACCGAGATGATGCCGTCGAAGCCGTGCGCGGTCAGCCCGGCGGCGACGGCGGCCCAATCGGTCGCGCCATCGCCGGGGATGCAGTAACGCCACCAGCCCTCGCCGAAGCCGGGGTCCTTCGCGCCGAGCGACGAACCCAGATTCCCGGTCTCATACAGGCGCTGCGGGTCGAAGGCCGTGTCCTTGCCGTGGGCGTGGCGGACGTGCGCGCCGAACTCCGAAAGAAACCGCAGCGGGTCCACGCCCAGCCGGGCCAGGTGGCTGGGGTCGTAGTTGAGCTTCAGCGCCCCCGCGCCCCGCTCGGCGTCCACGGCGAGCATGGCCCGGACGGTCTCCGGGGTGACGCCCAGGGCCGGGTACAGCGGTGCGCCGCCGGGCCAGCCTTCCAGGGTGAAGGTGACGCCAGCCGCCGCCAGCGCCTCGGACGCGGCGGGCCAGCCCTCGCGCCAGTTCTCGAAGCTTGCGCCGCGCTTCTGCTGCCCGTCCGGCGGCAGGAACACGCCGAAGGCGCGGGTCAGCCCCAGGTCCTGCGCCTGTTTGGCCTTCTCGGAAATAGTCCGTGCTCCCGCGCGGCGGACCTCTGCGTCCGGGGACAGCAGTTGCCCGGTCCCGCCCAGGTCGAACGTGCCGACCTCCAGCCCGGCCCCGCGCACGGCCCCCACGGCCTGCGCGTCCGGCCCGCCGATGTCCATCGCGCCGAAGCCGTTGTCCGCCGCCCACTGGGCCAGTTCGTTCAGCGGCTTCTGCCCGGCCGCGCCCGGAATTCGGAATCCTATTTTCATGATGCTCTGTTTCCGATACTGTTGACGTTGCCGGTGGTTTCTACGACGGTGCGAAGTTTTCCTGCCGTTCGGTCGTGCGCCGCGAGACTGTACCCGAAAAAATACAGGGCGGCGGCGAAACGTTTCCGGCACAGGGTCCGTTTCTGTCTTATAATGGACTCAGCAATCCGTCCTCCGTTCGTGAAAGGACCGTGTCTTCCCATGTCCCATGCCGACAAGCCCGAACCCGCTGTTGATCTGTCCCGCCGCGCCCTGCTGCGGAGCGCCGCCCTCGCTGCCGGGGGGGCCGCCGCCTTCGGCCTCGCCCCGGCCGTCCAGGCCGCCAAATCCGCGAAGGCCGTCCCGGCAGTGACACCGACGCCGCCCGTGCCGGACGACATCACGGGCAAGAACATTGACGACATCGTCAAGGGGTACGACAAAATCCCCGGCGTCGTCACGCTGTACCGCAAGGTGAACGACCTGTACGCGGAACTGACGCCCGCGCAGTTGGACACGCCGTTCCTGCTCCAGGCCACGCGGGAGACGGGCACGGCGGGCCTCGGCGGCGTCGCGGGCGACCCCCTGGCCGACATCGTCTTTAAGTTCCACCAGGAGAACAGTCAGATCACCCTGGTGGAGCCCAACATCACCTTCCGGGCCGCGCCCCTCTCCCCCGAAGCCGCCTCGCTGCGCCGCTCGTTTGCCGACAGCAACCTCGCGGCCTTCAAGGTCGAGGCGTACCGGACCACGCCCGACCAGGCCAAGACCGTCGCCGCCATCAAGGACCCGGCCCCGCGCCTGGCCGCGCTCCAGAAGGCGGCCACGGGCATCCTGATCCACATCCCGACGCTGTTCTCCACGGACATCCCGGACTTCACCCAGGGGATCAGCGGCTACTCCATCAACGCCGACCAGACCTACTTGGAGAGCGTCAAGAACTTCCCCGGCAACCTAGTCGTACGCACGTCCTATTCGTTCACCGGGCGGCCCCAGGGCATCAGTTTTTTCGGCTTCACGTTCGCGCCGGACACCAGCACCCTGCCCGACGAGCGCGGCTTCGTGGAGGAAGTGTCTTACAACCTGTTCCCGCTGGCCGACACCGGCTACAAGCCGCGCCTGTACGACGACCGCATCGGCTACTTCACCGAGGACTACGAGACCTTCGACGATGACACGTCGCCGGACAACGTCCGCCGGATGATCCAGCGCTGGCACCTGGTCAAGAAGGACCCCAAGGCCGCCATGAGCGCGCCGGTCACGCCGATTTCCTTCTGGGTGGACAACGCGACCCCGCTGCGCTACCGGGACGCCGTCCGTGAGGCCGTGCTGTACTGGAACGCCGCGTTCGAGCCGCTGGGCTACAAGGACGCCATGGTCTGCCAGGTCATGCCCGATGACGCCGACTGGGACGCCGCCGACATGACCCACAACGTCATCCGCTGGACCTCCTCGTTCGGGGCGGGATACGCCGTCGCCCAGTTCCGCCACAACCCGCTGACCGGCGAGATTCTGAACGCCGCCGTCACAGTAGACGCCAGCATGGCGCGCTTCACCAACGTGGACTACCCGGCCACGGTGCTGACCGGCGAGCCTGCTCAATCGTCCGTGCCGGGCCTGCCCGGAATGACGGCGTCCGGCAACGTGGCGCTCCTGACGCCGCCGCAGGTCGCGGCGCAGATCATCCATGCCGGTGTCAGGAACGCCGTGCCCGCCAACCGCTGTCAGTGCGACTACGGACACGGCGCGATGCAGTCGGCGGCCGCCGGCTGGGCCGGTCTGGACGGGGCGGAAGACATCCTCGCCGGGGCCGACGCGCCCCCGGCGCTGCCCGAATACACGCACCAGTTCCTGCGCGCCGTGATCAGTCATGAGGTCGGACACTGCCTGGGCCTGCGCCACAACTTCAAGGGCAGCACCATGCTGACCGAGGCCCAACTCCAGGACAAGGCGATGACCTCCGTGTACGGCGTCACCGGCTCCGTGATGGACTACCTGCCCGCCAACGTGCCGCCCCTCGGCGGACATCTGGCCGACATCTGGACCCCGTGCGTCGGCCCCTACGACAAGTGGGCCATCGCCTACGGCTACACGGACTTCGGCCCGGACTCGTACACCGAGGGCATGGGACTGGCCGCCCTCGCCTCCCGCTCGCAGGAGTTCGGGCACGCCTTCGGCAGTGACGAGGACGCCGACTTCCTGGACCCCTACAACAGCCGCTTCGACCTGGGCGCACACCCGCTGGACTACCGCGTGGCGATGGTGGAGCGCGCCCACCGGGCGCTCGGCACACTGGAATACCGCTACCCGGCTCCGGGGCAGTCTTACTACGAGCTGACCCGGATGTTCGTCCGTATGCTCAACGAGTATGCCAGCCAGGCCCTGTACGTCTCCGGCTTCATCGGCGGCATCGTCAAGGACCGCAACCATCGGGGCGACGCCGGATATGTGCTGCCGGTGCAGGTGGTCGCGTTCGACGACCAGCGCCGCGCCCTGCAGACGCTCTGCCGGTACGTGCTGTCCGACCAGTCGCTCCAATTCACGCCGTCCCTGCTCGCCAAACTGGAACAGAACCCCGTGCCGTTCAGCGACCGACTGCCGGAAAGCTTCGATGGGACCCAGGATATGTCCATGCTGGACATCATCAGCAACGTCCAGGCCGTCGGCCTCTACACCCTCCTGAATCACGACATCCTGGGCCGTCTGGAGACCAACGAGTTTCGTGCCGGACCCAATGGGAAGCCGCTGACCGTGCTGGAGACCATGCAGACCGTCACCGGCGTGGTCTGGTCGGAGCTGGACGGCAAGCCGCACGTCCTGCGCCCGCTGCGCCGCCGCCTCCAGCGCACCTATCTGGATGCGGTCATCGGCCTGGCGAACCCGAACGCGGCCAACGAGCTGTTCTTCGGGCCGCCCCCGAACGACGACTCAGGCGCGTTCGCCCTGGCGACCCTGCGCGCCCTGGTCCCGAAGCTGGCCGCCTCCGAGCGCCTGGCGACCGACCCCGGCACGGCGGCGCACCTGGCGGAGTCCCGGCAGCGCATCATCCGCTTCCTGCACGCGCAGAACGTGGTCTGAGGATCGCAAGGCGGGGGATTGCTGTCTTGACAGCCTCCCCCGCCGTGTGCTATCCTTGCGCCATGTCCCTCCCCGACGCTCCCCTCGGAACCCCGACCGGTGACCGCCAGCTCGCGCTCCTGGAAAAGCAGCTGGAGCGGATGCGCTCCATGCACTACGGCTACTATGTGCAGTTCTTCCAGGCCAATCATCTGTTCACGGTCATCGCGCTGGTGATTCTCGGCGTCAGCCTGCTGCCCGCCTACCGGGCCGCCATCTTCGTGCTGCCGTTCTTCATCGTCTACGCCGGATTTTTCTGCGCCTACCTGCTCACCTACAACCTGTTCGCCCGCATCTACGCGACGGCCCTGGAAAAGAAGATCAACGCGCTGATGGGCGGGGACTATCTGGTTGCGCACCGGATGGAGGAGGTCTACATCTACAAGACCCCCGGCCCGAAGTTCGTCGCCCTGGACCTGACACGGCCCTGGACGTTCATCAGCGCCTCCACGGTCTCCTTCACCGTCGGCGGCGTGGTCCTGTACCTGCTGGCCGCCTATCGCGGTGAACAACTCCTGCCCCTGCTGGCCCCGCACTTCCCGCCCCTGAATCTGTTCTGGCCCCTGCTCGCCGTCTGGACTCTGGGCCACCTGGCCTACCTGCTCTGGTTCTACATCGGCCACGGCCCCGAAACACAGATCGCCTCCATCGTCAACGACGCCTACAGGGGCAACGCATCTTAATTTTGGGTGAGTTCGGTCAAGAAGGTCGGCTCCCAGGCGGCCCTCTGGCGCTTGCGCTTGAGGCTGGTTTTGCGGGTGGTGTTGCGCTTGAGGGTGTTGAGGGCGATGTGGCGCAGGGTCGCCATGTTCTGGGGCGCGTTGTCCTTGCGGACCCGCGAGGCGTCCTCGCGGAACGTCACGTCCAGCACCCAGTGCCCAGCACCCAGTGCCCAGCACCCAGTGCCCAGCACCCAGTGCCCAGCACCCAGTGCCCAGCACCCAGTGCCCAGCACCCAGTGCCCAGCACCCAGTGCCCAGCACCCAGTGCCCAGCACCCAGTGCAGGCCGTTCTCGATGCCCCAGTGCGCCCGCACCGCCTGCATCACCAGCCGCGCCGTCGGCGGCAGGCTGCTGATGAAGTAGCGCCGCTCGGTGGTCGCCGCCCCCTTTCGGTGGTCGTGACGCCCTTCACGCGGGGGGACGTACCGCCGGAGCCAGCCGAGGCGGGCGCGGGCGAAGTCGGCGATGGCGGTCCCGTCTTCCGCGCCGCAGAGGACCGCGCAGAGCGAGCAGAAGAGGATGTCGAGGAGCGCGTGTGCGCTCCACGCGCGGGTCAGGCAGGTCGGCGAGGACGCGCAGGAAGCTATCCTGAAACGGGACAGCGTCAGAAAGGGCGGTGTCCATCGGTCCCTCCGGAATTGAGATGATCTGGAAGATTCAACACGCGCCTGCCAAGTCACTCCTGACAGTTAGATGTGATAGCCCTGTAATAAGCGCGGCCTCCGCCGCAATGTTTCCGTAGAAATCCCGCAGTGCCTATCATTATGTCATCTTGCTCTGCGTTCTACCGCCTTAAGGGAGGCCGCATCGGCTCGAAGGCCAGATGCGGCCGGTGGTAGTGGTAACGCTCCAGGAACGCCTCCACTGCCGCCGTCAGTTCCGCGATCTCCTCAGGGCGGTACTTGCCCCAGCCCAGGCACTCCTTCCTGACTGAGCGGTTGAAGCTCTCAATGAAGCTATGCTCGTTCTTCTTGTACGGGCGGGCGACCCGGTGCCGACGACAGAAGGAATAGACTTGTTGCTTGAACTCGGCCTCACCCCAACAAAACCCTGAACTCGCTGCCCCCGTCGGTCTGGATTATCTGGGCATGGCCCCCGAAGCGGCACGGCATCGTGAAGCCCAGGAACGCCGCCCCGTCCGCCGCCAGTAGGCTGGGGCGCAGCAGCACGTCGGCCTCACGGCTGTAGATGTCGACTGCCGTGAAGGCGAAGACCTGCCCGAAGTGGACCGTGTCCATCTGCACGACCTGGCGCGGGGCATCGGCTTCGGGCACGTCGCCGCGCTTCGTGTTCTTCTGCCACTTGGAGCGCAGGGCGTACCTCTCGGCCAGGATCTCGTAGACCTTCGGCACGGACAGCGTGATGCCGTGCTCTTTGTCCAGGAAGTAGGCGATCTTGTCCAGGAAGTAGGCGATCTTCTGCCCGCAGCAGCCCTGCTCGCGCTCGCGGAGGGCCCAGACCCGCTGCTTGGTGCTCGCTCGGACCTGGCGGGCCGGGCGCGGGCGGCGGGCCGCCTGGGGCTGCCGGTCGAGGAAGGCGGCCAGCCCGTGCTCCTGGATGCCTGGCAGCCAGAGGAGGATGGTCTCCCGGTTCCTGCCCAGGTGCTTGGCGATGTGGGACTTGGGGACGCCCTGCTCGAAGAGCTCCCAGGCCAGCGTGACTTGCGTGTGTTTCTCCATGCCCGTAGTATGCCTGCTCTCGTGCAGGGCCTACTGTCGGGTTCCTACGGAGAACACATCGCTCACTTGACAAACGCAAAATCGGAGGGTAATATAAATGTGTCGAAAAAGACTGACCGGGTCGGTAAGCCCGGTCGCTCCTATCTCCCCGGTAGGAGTTCTGCTTAACGCTTCTGCGTCAAGCCCACGACGATGTCACAAAGGCTTTATTGCGCCTAGTCATCGTTCGGTGGGTTGATTACGACGTGGAAGAAATGAATCCCTTTTCTTCTCGCCTTTCTTTCCGCCTTTGATGGGCAGCTACGTCGGTTCGGCCAAAACGCCAACGGAGCGTAGTTCCTTTCTGGTGCAACGAAGCCTTCTTTGGCTGAGGGCAGTGGGCCATCAGCCTTTCAAAAAGAGGTAGTGGCTCAATCGGGTCTGAGCCTGATCGCCTGGTTGTACTCGTTATTGTACTCGTTTAAGAACAGCCGCAGGCAGTTGTCGTGCATCTCGTCCGACTTTGAGAAGGACAGTGTCTTTCGGACGAAGCGGGCCAGCCGCTGCCGCAGCGTGTTGTTGAAGCGCTCGACGTGGTTGGTCTCGCCCTTGCCCGTCGCCCGGTGTTGCTCCTGGGGCAGCACCTTCTGGTAGGCATCCCAGAAGTCGGTGAATAACAGTCCCGTCCGGTAGGTGGGCGGGATGCGCTGCCATAGGAGCCGGCACGCCGTCAGGCCCCGGCCGCCGATGGCATAGGCAACAACCTGGCGGGTGCGCCGGCACAGGGCAAGCCACACCCAGCGCTTGTTCTTACGCCGGGCCACGAACGACCAGAGTTCGTCCAGCTCCAGCGTCTCGCCCGGTCGGGGCGGCGTCAGCGTCTGCTCCAGCGGCGGCAACTGAGCGGCTTTTTTTTAACCAGGCCGAGACCGTGTTGCGCGCCACGCCGAAGACACGCCGTAGTCCCCGGATGGAGGGCCGCTCGTGGTAGGCGGCCAGGATCAGGGCCTTGGTCTGCGCGTCGTAGGCATTGCTGCCGGGGTCCTCGCGCCCGTACTTGCGGCAGTCCCTGCACTGGAAGCGCCGCTTGCCGTTCTTGGCGTGACCGTTACTGACCAGGTGTTCGCTGCCACAGTGAGGGCAGCGGAGAGTGTGGGTAAGCATGGGATCTTCTTACCCATTCAGACGCTTTTGAGCCAATACCCAAAAAGAAAGGGCTACTCATGGAAAGTACAGGCATTGAAATTGCCAAGTGGATCGTGGCAGCGATTGCCGTGTTCAATGGCGGCGGCTACATCGCCGACGCCGTCATCCCTGTCACGGCGAGGCAGCATCAGCGCAACCCGCTCTGGCCGCCGCACGCCAAGTTCCACAACGGCCAGTCGATGCTGATGGGGATTGGTCTGGGCCTGTTGTCTTTGTTCCTCCTCTTCGGCCTTCGGCCACTCACGCTTCCCCTCTTCCTCGTCGCCACGGCTGTCGCAGGGATCTACTTTGTTTCAATGGTGTTCGCCACGATCTTCCCCGGCACGGCCTGGATCGATCCTGAGTTCGCCGAGAAAACACCGCGCCCCCTCGGCCTACATCCCCAGCAGCTCGTGAGCTACGTCGTCTGCGCGATTCTGATCGTCGCCGTCGTTATCGCTTACACAGTGAAATGAAAGGACAACTAAGAACGTATCTCAAAACGGTGGCCTGAGCCTCCGCTGCCTGTGAGCCGATAATGGCGGCATGATGCCACCGACTGAAGCTCCGAAAGACGTGATTGAACCCGCCGCGCCAAAGGCCGGGCCGAAGAAGGCGTTGCCGACGATCTGGAACGTGCCCGACCCGCTCTGGGGGCTGATCGAGAAGGTCCTGGCCGTCTACGACCCGCCTCAGAAGACCGGACGCAAGCGTGCCGACCCGCGCAAGTGCTTCGACGGCGTGATCTTCCGGATGCGCACCGGCTGCCAGTGGAACCATCTGCCCAAGGAGTTCGGTGACGACAGCAGCGTCTACCGCGCCTTCGCCCGCTGGGAGAAGAAGGCTATCTTCGACATCCTATGGGCCATCCTGCTGACCAAGTGCGACGACCTGCAGGGCGTGGACTGGCAGTGGCAGGCCGCCGACGGCTGCCTGGGCAAAGCGCGCGGCGTCCCTGGCAGCGGGGTCGGCAAAAGGGGGCACAAGACGAGTGCGTCGGCCCCAGCCCCGTCGACCGCGGCAAGTCGGGCGTCAAGAAGAGCCTGCTGGTCGAGGGCGGCGGCCGGCCCCTCGCTGCGGCCATCGGCGGGGCCAACGTCCCCGACAGCAAACTGCTGAAGGCCACGCTGGAGGCCGTCGTCGTGGAGAGGCCCGCGCCGACCGAGCAGGAGCCGCAGCACCTGTGCCTGGACAGAGGCTACGACAACGCGCCCGCTGAGGCGGTCGTGGCGGAGGCGGGGTACGTGCCCCACATCACCCCAATAAAGCCCCGGCGCATCGGCGAGGAGAAGCTCGACGAGCAGCGGGAGAAGACGCACCCGGCCCGCCGCTGGGTGGTGGAGCGCACCTTCGCCTGGCTGGCCGGCTGCCGCGCGATCCTGGTGCGCTATGACAAGCTGGCCGAGCGGTACCTGGCCCTGGTTAAGCTGGCGTCAGCCTTGCTCTGGTTCCGACGCTGGTACGAGCTTGACCCGACGCTCGCGTTTTGAGATACATTCTAAGATGACCAACGCTAACAGCCGAACCGCCGACTATCCGATTGACCCGATGTTCTTGGACCGCTGGTCTCCCCGCGCCTTCACGGGCGAGCCGATCAGCGAGACGGATTTACTGACCATGTTGGAGGCCGCACGGTGGGCGGCCTCCTCGTACAACTCGCAGCCGTGGCGCTTCGTCTACGCGCGCCGCGACACGCCGTATTGGGACAGGTTATTCGACCTGCTCGTACCCCATAATCAGAGTTGGGTGAAAAGTGCGTCCGCGCTCGTCATCCTGGTTTCCAACTCATGGATGCGATTGCCGGGAACGGACAAGGATATGCCTTCTCCTGCTCACTCATTCGACGCAGGCACCGCGTCCGGCTATTTTGCCCTTCAGGCCCACAGAATGGGCTGGTTCACTCACGGCATGGTCGGTTTCGACAGGGAACGCGCCTTTGCCGATCTCAACATACCGGAGGGCTACACAGTTGAGGCTGCGTATGCCGTCGGGCGCGTCGGCGATCCGTCTCAACTGCCGGAGGCGTTGCGGGCACGGGAGCGTCCGAGTACGCGCCTGCCGCTGACACAGCTTGCTTTTGAAGGCTCCTTCCGGGCATGAAATTGTGGTCTGATAAAGTCCCAATGACGGCTTCCTGAGATATCATCGTCGGAAGCAATTTAGCAAACAGGGTAGCAAGCTCGGCTAAAGCCCGGCCTCTCTGCTAAGTGGTGCATCCGGTTAATCAGGTATACTTCTGTCATGGCCTTGAAACTCCGCGCCTTGACTGAGGATGAGCGCGCCGCCGTTGAGCGCCTGGCGTCCTCGCGCGCCGCCCCCGCGCGCGGTCGAGCGGGCGCAGATGATCCGGCTGGCCTCCGAGGGACGTGGCGCCCCCGCCGTCGCCGCTCACCTGCGCCTCAACCCGCAGACCGTGCGCGACTGGGTCAAGCGCTTCAACGCGGCGGGGCTTGCGGGTCTGGCGGACCGGCCCCGGCCCGGCAGGCCGCCGACCTACACGCCGGAGCAGGTGGGCGCGGTCCTCGCCGCCGCGCTCAGTGACCCGCAGGAGTTGGGCCTGCCCTTCGCCTGCTGGACGCTCGACCGGCTGGCGGCCTACCTGAGCGAGAGCAAGGGCGTCCCCATCAAGCGTAGCCGCATCGGCGAGATGCTGGTGGCCGAGGGCCTGCGCTGGCGCCAGCAGGAGGCCTGGTTCGGCGAGCGGGTGGACCCGGAGTTCGCCGAAGATCAAAGATCTAAAAGGGGCGCATCGAAACGCTCTACACCGCCCCGCCCGAGGGCAGCGTAGTCGTCTGCCTGGACGAGATGGGGCCGCAGAGCGCCAAGAGCGTTCCGGGACAACAGCCGGTGCGGGTCGCCCCAGTGCCGGACCGGCCCGCAGAGCGCGCCCGGCAGGAGGCCGACTACGGGCGGCGCGGCACGGGCTACGTCTTCGGGGCCTTCGTCCCCGCCACCGGCGAGGCGCTCACGCGGCCCTACGGCGGGCGCACCATCGCCAACTGGGTGGACTTCCTGGGCCACGTCGAGGGCTGGCTCCCCTCCGGGGCCGGGACGGTCTACGCGGTCCTGGACAACCTCGCGGCGCACCGGGCCGCCGACGTGCTGCTGTTCAGCCTGGCGCACCCGCGCTGGGAGTTCGTGTTCCAGCCCGTGTACGCGGCGTACCTGAACCTGATCGAGCCGTGGTGGAAGACGCTGCGCTCCCTGGCCCTGAAGGGCCGCCGGTTCGAGACCTGGGACGAGATCGCGCAGGCGGTGGAGGCGGCGACGGCGTACTGGAACGCCCACCGTCACCCCTTCGTCTGGGGCCGCAGGCGGCGGCACCGGCCCAAGCGCAAGGCAGGATTAGCGATGACGCCGACGGCGGCATAAACTTTGGCAGACTTACCGGATGCACCACTAAAGATTGTGAAGCTATAATGCGAACGATCGCTTCTGGGACCAATAAATAGTTCTCAGTTTCTTTGCGCTTCCAAATATGGAGTTCAATTCCACGTTGTGCGGCTTCAGCTAAACGTGAATCTATTTCTTCTTGTGGATAATTGACTACCGTACACAATTTGCCTGACGCCGGTTGAGGCTGCCGCCTGGGGTATTCTGGTTCTTACCACAGTCCCGGAGTACCCAAATGAGCGACAACCTCAGACGCTATTGTGCCATACAATCGAGCCTAAAGCAACTGCTGCCGACCGAGCCGACTGGCAACCAGGCCCGCCACCTGAACACGCTGGCGGCGATGGTCAGCGGGATCATCGGCAGCAAGAAGACGCATCTCCCAGCCGTTGCCGGCAAGGTGCCGGGAGCGAGTAGCCCCAAGGGCGGCGGGCGGCAGAGCCGGGCCAAGCGCTTCGCCCGCCTCCTGCAGAACAAGGCGGTCACGTCGGAAGTCTTCTTCCTGCCCTACGCGCGGATGCTGCTGGAGAGCCTGCCGGACGAGCCGCTGGCGCTGATCATGGACGGCAGCCAGATCGGGCGCGGGTGCATGGCCCTGATGCTCAGTGTCCGTTATCGCCACAGGGCGCTGCCGCTGTGCTGGCAGGTGGTGAAGGCTCAGAGGGGGCACCTCACCCAAGAGCGCCATTGCGAACTGGTGGACAGGACTCGGGCGCTCGTCCCGCCCGGCCGCCAGGTCGTCTTCCTGGGTGACGGCGAGTTCGACGGGCCGCAGTTGCTGGCCGCCGTGCGACGGGCGGGCTGGCACTTCGTCTGCCGCACCGCGCGGAACGTGCCTCTGGCGGAGGCGGACTGGCCGGAGGAGACCTTCGCGCTGTCCCACCTGGACTTGCAGCCCGGAGACTGCGTGGAGATGCCGGACCTGATGTTCACCGCCCAGGGCTTCGGCCCGGCGCTGGTGGGTGCGGTCTGGGAGCGGGGCCAGAGGGAGCCGCTGCTGCTGGTCACGAGCCTGGACTTTCTCTGGGAAGCGCGGGCTTGGTACAGGAGGCGCTTCGGCATCGAGACCTTCTTCTCGGACCAGAAGAGCCGGGGCTTTTACCTCTGTCACAGTCACCTCTGTCACAGTCACCTGGCGGACCCGGAGCGCCTCTGCCGCCTGCTGATTGCGACCTGCCTGGCGTACTACTGGATGGTGTGCCTGGGCCTAGAGGTCGTGCGGCGCGGCTGGATCGGCGTGGTTCACCGGGGCCACCGCTGTGACCTGAGCCTGTTCCAGTTGGGACTGGTCTGGCTTGATCACTGCCTGAACGAGAACAAGCCCATACCCGTCAGGCTCCAAGTCTAGGCAAATTGTGTACGGTAGTCAATATAAACGTCTAAAACTTCGCCCGTGTCAAAAGTAGCATTAATTTGTGCTGGTGCATCTCCGTACCGATGGAATATATTCTCAAAGTTGATTTCTAAGCCTCGCATAGATGGGGATACACCACGGCTATATCGAGGTATCAAACTCCACAACCAAGAAGGAACTTCGGAGAAGGCCAAATCTTTATGACGGTTGGCGACTATAGAAACTAACCGTAATGCTTCTATGATCGTCGACTTACCTGCGTTGTTTTGTCCCACAATAATAGTCACCGGTTGCAAGGGAACCGTGTGATCTTGAAAGCATCGAAAATTCCTCAGCCGCAATCGAATAATCTGTATCTGAGTAACCGTCAGTTTTTTCACTTGTAGGCGGCCATTTCACACCGGAGTGGCAGCCCGCACGCCAGGAGTTTCTGCAAAAAACGCCAGCCGATCTGAAAATAGCTCAACTGCCGCACCTTGTGCCGGTCTACCTGACGCCGCAGGCCCCGCTTGCTGACCCAGACGCCCGCGTTCATCAGCCAGACATGCGCCAGGCACACGCACAGCAGCAGGCGGGAGACGCGCTCCGGGTCGTGCAAGTGGGTCGTTTCCAGCCGGAGGCCGAACTCCTTCAGGTCCCGGAACATCTCCTCAATGTGGAACCGGGTGGCGTAGGCCGCCAGCACATGATGATCCGCAGGCAGATCGCTCAGGATGTACCACGGCTCGTCGTCCTTGTTGTCCCGGCTCCAGCCGCAGCAGAGGCTCAGGGCTTGTTCCGGCAGGGGGGCCAATCGGATGCCCGCCACAAACAGCCTCCCGCCCGGCGACAGCGGCAGCGAGGCGATCTGCCGCCTTTTGCCATGGGTCTGAGTAAACCAGCGGCTCCTCTTGAGCCGCAGGCAGAAGTGCCATCGGTGGTTTAGGCACCAGCGCGTCATCTCCACGCTGCCGTACTCGCGGTCCGCCAGCAGCGTCACGGCCACGCCCGGCGGTACGAGCGCCGAAACGTCGTCCAGCAGTGCCTTCTGCTCACTGAACGCGCTGCATCCCATAGCGGGAAGCATCCGCCACAGCAGCGGCAGAGCGCGCCCTCGATAGGCGACGGCGACGAACAGGACAGGGAACCTGCCGCCCAGATCAGTGGCGTCCAGGATCAGGCGCACGGGGCCGCCGGTGAAGCACGAGAGCAGGAAGCTGGCGACCGGCTGGTAGAGTTTAGTCGGCCGAATGGCCGCGTTCATCAGCAGGCGCCGGAGCCGCTGCGTGAGACTGGCCGCGCCGGTGAGCAGGGGCAGCTTGGCAGCGATGCGCGGCAGCTGGCAGTTCGCGGCGGCGAACAGGCCGAAGGTGAGCAGGCTCAGGTTGGTAAGTTGCGGCTTGGACACGTTCTTGAGCATGGTGCAGAGGCGTTCACGGACGGCAGAAACGGTATAATAGGCTTGGCAGGCGGTAGGCATAAGGGTCTCCTAAACTGGTTGGTGGTACTTCCATGTTACCCGAAGCCTCAGATGCCTACCGCACTGCCTTATAATTTACAAAAACTGACGGTTACTCAGAATCTGTATTCTAAATCTTCTTGATTAACATCGCTCAGATCGAGTATTGTCAGACAAGGAGTTGAAGAGATGACCAAGATCACTGCCAAAGACCCCGCCGTGAAGATCGCCCATCGGCGGCTCTCCGTGCTGGAACTGTCCCAGGAACTCGGCAGCGTCAGCAAAGCCTGCAAGCAGGCCGGCATGGACCGCACGAGCTTCTACGAGTGGAAGCGCCGCTTCCAGACCCACGGGCTGGAGGGCCTCAAGGACCTGCCCCCCGTCCACAAGGACCACCCTCAGACGACCCCGCAGGAGACGGTGGAAAAGGTCCTGGCCCTCTCCCGGGAGAACCCGACCCGCGGCTGTAACTTTCTCGCCGACCGGCTGGCCCTCGAAGGGGTGAGCCTGTCCGCTGTCACCGTCCAGAACATCCTCACCCGCAGCGGCCTGGGCGGGCGCTACGAGCGCCTGCTGGCCCTGGAGCGGCAGGCCGTGGAGGAGGGCCTGGAACTGACCGCCGAGCAGGTGGCGCTGATCGAGAAGGCCAACCCCGTCTTCAAGGAGAGGCACGTCGAGAGCAGCCGGCCCGGCGAGCTTCTGTGCCAGGACACCTTCTACGTCGGCCACCTGAAGGGCGTGGGCAAGGTCTACCTGCACTCGCTGGTGGACACGTTCGGCTCGTATGCCTTCGGGTTCCTGCACACGGGCAAGCAGCCGGAGGCGGCGGTGGCGCTGCTGCACAACGACGTGCTGCCCTTCTACCAGGGAAAGCAGATCCCGGTCTCGAAGGTACTGACCGATACGCAGTAATGCCGTCCTCGGCATACAACGGGCGCGAGTTCTGCGGCACGGAGGCCCACCCCTTCGAGCTGTACCTGAGCCTGAGCGAGACCCGCCATAAGAAGACCAAGGTCCGAAGCCCCCGGACTAACGGGTTCGTGGAGCGCTTCCACCGGACGGTGCTCGACGAGTTCTTCCGGCAGGCGTTCCGCACCCGGCTGTTCCTGAGCGTCGAGGAGCTACAGCATGACTTGGACGCCTGGCTCCTGTACTACAACGCGGAGCGCCCGCACCAGGGCTACCGGAACATGGGCCGCAGGCCGCTGGACACCGTCAACGAGTTCCTGGCCCTGCCGGACTGGCATGAGCGCTGCCTGACACCCGCGCCCCAAGAAACTGTTAGACAAGAAGATTAAGAATACAAATAATCATACGTTAAACCGTCCCTTGCAAGCGTTCTTTGAGGCGCGTGTGCCGGTGGATGTCGTTCTGCTTTCGGACGGCCAAGGCGATGGCGCGCTGGGGGCCGATCAAAACGGCGAACTTGCGGGCGCGGGTCAGGGCGGTGTAGAGCAGGTTGCGCTGCAAGAGCATATAGTGCTGGGTGTGCAGGGCTAGGACGACGACGGGGTATTCGCTGCCCTGGCTCTTGTGGATCGAAACGGCGTGTGCCAGGGTCAGTTCGTCCAGGTCGGAGAACTCGTAAGTAACTTCCGTGGTCCCCTGGGCGTCGGTGAAGTGGACGGCGAGGGTCTCGTCCTCGTGGCTGACTGCCCCAACCGCGCCGATGTCGCCGTTGTAGACGCCCTTGTCGTAGTTGTTGGTCATCTGCATGACGCGGTCGCCGACGCGGAACAGGCGGGAGCCGCGCTGGACTTCGGGCTTGCCCTCCATCGCCGGGTTCAGGACTTCCTGGAGGCGCTGGTTCAGGAACGACGCGCCCGCCGAGCCGCGCTGCATGGGGGTCAGCACCTGGATGTCGCCGTGCTTGTAGCCGCGCTTCGGGAGGCTCTTGGCGACCACGGCGATGACCTTGTCGGCGACCTCCTCGGCCTCGTCGGCGTCCAGCCAGGCACAGTCTTTGTTGGCGGACGGCGGAGGCAATTCGGGCATCCGGCCCGCGTTGATGGCGTGGGCGTTGGTGATGATGAGGCTCTCGGCGGCCTGCCGGAAGACCTGAGTGAGACGGGCGACGGGGACGCGCCCGCTGTCAATCATATCCCGCAGGACGTTGCCGGGGCCGACCGACGGCAGTTGGTCCACGTCGCCGACGAACACCACCTGGGCGTGGTCGGGCACGGCCTTCAGGAGCGAGTACGTCAGCACCATGTCCAGCATGGAACACTCATCCACGATCAGCACGTCGCAGTCCAGCGGGTTCTCCAGGTTGTGCTTGAACCCCCGGCGCTCCGGCTCGAACTCCAAGAGGCGATGCACGGTGCGCGCGTCACGCCCGGTGACTTCCGACAGACGCTTGGCCGCCCGGCCCGTCGGCGAGGCGAGCAGGACGGTCTTGTCCAGCGCCTCGAAGGCAGCCACCGTGGTGTTGGTGGTCGTGGTCTTGCCCGTCCCAGGGCCTCCAGTCAGGATGGTGAAGCGGGAGGTCAGGGCGAGCAGGACGGCGGCCCGCTGCTCATCGGACAGCGGCTGGCCGCGCGCCTCCACCAACGCAGACAGCCGGCGGCCCAGCGCGACCGGGTCGGCCCCGGCGAGCGGCACGGACAGAAGGCGCAGGAGGCGCTCGGCCAGGGCGCGCTCGGTGGTGTGCAGGGACGGCGGGTAGATGGCCGTCTCCGTCCGGCCTAAAAATTCCAAAGGCTCCAGGACCAGACGCCCGCTGAAAGCCAGCGCATCAATGGCCGGGCCGATCTCCTCGATCTCCAGTATCTCGCGGGCCTTCTTCGCCAGTTCCTCTTCGACCAGGAAGGCGTTGCCGCCGGTCTCCACGGCCTCGTTCAGCACATAGACGACACCGGCCTGGATGCGGCGCGGGTCGTCCTCGGCGATGCCGAGCGCGCGGGCGATTTTATCCGCGCTCTTGAAACCGATACCGTAGATGTCGGCGGCCAATTGATACGGGTTCTTCTCGACGACCGCGATGGCCTTGCTGCCGTAGGTCTTGTAGATTTTGACGGCGTAGGCGGGCGAGACGCCGTGCGATTGCAGGAACAGCATGATGTTTCGGACCTCGCGCTGGTCCTGCCACGCCTGCTTGATCTGCGCTAACTTCTTGTCGCCGATGCCGTTGATGGCGAGCAGCTTGCGCGGCGATTCCTCAATGATGTCTAAGGCATCCTCGCCAAACTTGTCCACGATGCGCTTGGCGAGGGCCGGGCCGACCCCTTTGATCATGCCGCTGCCGAGATATTTTTCAATGGCGAACGCCGTCGCCGGGCGCACCACGTCGTAGCGCTGCACCTGCATCTGGCTGCCCCACTGGGGGTGGCGCGTCCAGGTGCCGTGACAGACCAGACTTTCGCCGACGACGGGATTCGAAAAATTGCCGGTGATAGTGACGACGTCGCGGGCATTAGGCGGCAGCAGGCGCGCGACGGTGTAGCCGTTGTCGGCGTTATGGAAGGTGACGCGCTCGATGGTCCCTTCCAGGACATCCAGCGCCCGCCCATCGGCGGGCGTACTGATTAAGGGGTTGGCCGGGCGGAAAGCAGACACTCCCTGATTATACCCGCCGGACACGCCGGGCCGGGGCGATTGACAGCCCGGCCCGCGTCTGTCATACTACCGTGTGCCCCACCCCCACATCTTTGTTGACAACCTCTCGCCCTTTCTGGTGCATGGACGCATCGCGGGCCATGAACTCGGCATCCGCTGGTACGGCCTGAGCTACGTGTTCGCGTTCTTCCTGACCTACCTGTACTTCCGGGGGGCGGCCCGGCGCGGGCGCGTCCCCGGACTGGACATGGCCGCCGTGGACTCCATCACCTATGCCACCGCGTTCGGCATCGTGGTCGGGGGGCGGCTGGCGTTCGTCATCCAGCACTTGGATTGGCTGCGGACCGACCCGCTGTTCCCGTTCAAGCTGACCGAGGGTGGGATGACGTTCTTCGGGGGCCTGATCGGCGTCCTGCTGGCGATCTCCTGGGCCGGGCGCAAGTACGGCATGGGGTTTCTCGCGCTGACCGACATCGCCACCTTCCCGGCGGCGCTGGGGCTGGCCCTGGGCCGCATCGCCAACTTCGTCAACGGCGAACTCGTCGGCAAGCCCACCGACGGCTCCTGGGGCGTGATCTTCCCGCGCGTGGATCAGCAGCCGCGTCACCCTTCCCAGCTTTACGAGTCGGCCTCCCACTTCCTGATGTACGGGCTTCTTATTGCCGCGCACCGCTTCGGGGGCGTCTGGGCCGAGCGTCCGGGCCGCCTCTCCTACCTGTTCCTGACACTGTACGGCATCGAGCGCTTCGGCACGGACTTTTTCCGGCAGGATGACACCTACTTCGGCCCCTTCAGCAGCGGCCAGTGGGCCAGCCTGGTCGTCGCCCTGGCGGGCGTCATCGGCCTGATTCTGCTCCGCATACCCCGCCGCACCCAGGCCCATCCTTGAGGCCCGTCTCACATCATTGGTATATGACTTTGCGATCAAACGCCTTTCGGGGGAGACGCGCGCTCCCTCGCCATGTGCGCGGCTTGCTTCTGATCGAGTTGCTCGCCGTCATCGTCCTCATCTCGGTCCTTGCCCCGGCCCAGGGGAACGTCGGCACCGGCCCGCCCGGCGGGGGGCAGGCGGGTGCGGCCACGCCGCCCGCCCTCAGCAGCGTCCGGATTCAGGGCCGCATCCGGCGCTACCGGATGGCCGACCTGACCGTATCCGTGCGCGACGCGCGGGGGAACCCGGCTCCCGGCCTGCGCGTCGAAGTGACGCAGACGTCACACGCTTTCCTGTTCGGCTGTAACACTTTGCCGCTACAGCCGGACAACCACGAAGCCTGGCAGCGGGCGTACCAGGAGCGATTCGCGGCGCTCTTCAACTTCGCGGCCGTGGGAGTCTTCTGGAACGGGTTTGAGCCATCCCCCGGCGAACCCCGATATGCCTTCGTCGACTCGCAAGTCGCCTGGCTGCAGGCACACGGCATCGCCTGCGAGGGGACGCCCCTGGTGTGGCACGAGTCCTACCCCGACTGGGCGCCGACCGACCCCGACGCCACCATCCCTCTCCTGCACAGACACGTCACTGCCCTGATCACCCACTACCGCCCCGGCATCCACTGCTGGGTCGTCACCAATGAGGCACTCTCCGCACCCGCCTTCCACGATGGCGAGGCGAATTGGATTCGGCGGGACGGCCCCGTTGCGGTCGTCGCCGCCACTCTGCGCTGGGCACGGGCCGCCGGGCGCGGCGTCCCGGAGACGTTCCTCTACAACGACTACAACACGGGGCACGAATATGTGATGCTGCTCACCCGCCTGGCCGCAGGCGGGCAGATGGCCGACGCCATCGGCATACAGGCGCATATGCACCAGGGGACCCTGTCCATGGATCAGCTCTGGCAGGTCTGCCGGCGCTTCTCCCGATTCGGCAGGCCACTTTACTTCACCGAGTCCACGGTGTTGAGCGGGCCGACGCGCCGCCAGGACCAGATCAACTACACGGGTCCCCCAGCGACCGATTGGCTGACCACCCCGGCGGGTGAAGCCGCACAGGCGGATTATGTCACCCAATTTTACACGCTCCTATTCAGCGCCCCGGCAGTGCGGGCGATCAACTGGTGGGACTTGAGTGACCGGGGGGCCTGGCTCGGAGCGCCGGCCGGGCTGCTGCGCATGGATATGACGCCCAAACCCGCCTACACAGCCCTGATGACCCTGATCCACAAGACCTGGTGGACCCGAGGGCAAGGCCGGACCAATGCCACGGGCCGTTACCGCCTGCACGCCTTCTATGGAGACTACGAGATCATCGTCAGGGACGGGCGGGGCCGCACCCGCACCAAGCTTTTGGTCTGGCCCGAAGGCAGCGGCCCGCGTACAGTGACAGTGTCTCTGTCGCAAAAAGCGCCCGTTTCCTCCGAAACGAATCGGAAACATGAGCCAGGTAAGATATTTTATCAACTTGGGAGCGCGGCACTGACGCCGCACTTCCACGTCCTTCCTCGGCGATGACGCCCTTTCCAGTTCTACCCCGAAAGGCCGGCACTCGCCATGAATTCCGATTCCGTCATTACCGAGACACGTCACCAGCGCCTGCTGCGCTCCGGGGCGGCCACTCCGCGCTTTCTCCAGGGCGTCTACCCGTTCGCCGGGCGCGGCGTCTTCGAACTCGCGCCCCTTCACGACGACCTCTGCTACACCGTCCCCAGCGGCGCGACCGCCGAGGTCATCTACCTGCGCGCGGGCAACCTGTCCGACGACCTGCTTTACCTCGCCCTGAGCGTCAACGGGCGAGCCGTCCGCTACTTCCCCGTCGGCCCCAAGTCCGATTTTCACGTCCCGCTCGCCATCATCGAGTCCCACCCCGCCGGGTCCCGCATCGAGGTCGCGCTGGCCGCGCCGCGCGGACTGGGCGGCACGGTGGTGGTGGACGTCGGCATCGTGGAGGTCAAAGACTCGCCATGACCACGCCCACCCACTGCCCCTACTGCGCCCTCCAGTGCGGCATGAACCTGGCCCCCGACGCCCAGGGGCTGCTGACGGTCGCCTCCCGGCCCGACTTCCCGACCAACAAGGGCGGCCTGTGCCGCAAGGGCTGGACGGCGGCGGACCTGCTGACACACCCGGACCGGCTGACCACGCCGCTGATGCGGGAGGACAAGGGCGGGGCGCTGCGCCCCGTTTCCTGGGATGTGGCTCTTGACCGCGTGACGCAGGAGATTCAGCGGGTCCAGCAACTTTATGGCCGGGACGCCGTGGGGGTCTTCGGCGGCGGCGGGCTGACCAACGAGAAGGCGTACCTGCTCGGCAAATTCGCCCGCGTCGCCCTGCGGACGCCGCACATTGACTACAACGGGCGCTTCTGCATGTCGTCCGAGGCGGCGGCGTGCATCAAGGCGTTCGGCGTGGACCGGGGATTGCCGTTCCCGATGGAGGACATCGCCCACACGAACGCCCTCCTGCTGGTCGGCGGCAACCCCGCCGAGACCATGCCGCCGATCATGCAGTACTTCGACCGGCAGCGCGAGAACGGCGGCGCGCTGATCGTCGCGGACCCCCGCCGGACACCGACCGCGCAGGCCGCCACCCTGCACCTGCAGCTGACGCCGGGGACGGACGCCGCACTCGCCAACGGCCTGCTGCACATCGCCGCCGCCGACGGCCTGCTCGACCATGAATTCATCGCGTCCCGCACCGGCGGCTACGACGCCGTCCGGCGCGTCATCGCCTCTTACTGGCCGGATCGGGTGGAGCGGATCACGGGCGTCCCGACGCCCCAGCTCGTCAAAGCGGCCCACCTGCTCGGTGAGGCGGGGACGGCGATGGCGCTGACGGCGCGGGGGGCGGGCCAGCAGAGCAAGGGCGTGGACAACACGCTGGCCGTGATCAACCTGATGCTGGCACTCGGCAAGGCGGGGCGGCCCCACTGCGGCTACGGCTGCATCACCGGCCAGGGCAACGGGCAGGGCGGGCGCGAACACGGCCAGAAGGCCGACCAGCTGCCCGGCTACCGCAAGATTGACAATCCCACCCACCGGACACACATCGCCGCTGTCTGGGGCATCTCTCCCGACGAGCTTCCGGGGCCGGGCCGCTCGGCCTACGAGCTGCTGGACTCGCTCGGCACGGACGGCGGCGTTCACGCGCTGCTGGTCATGGCCTCCAACATCGTCGTGTCCGCGCCCCGCGTGGGGCACATCGGGCAGCGCCTGGACTCTCTGGACTTCCTGGCCGTGGCCGACATCTTCCTGTCCGAGACGGCACAGCGCGCCGACGTCGTCCTGCCGATCACGCAGTGGGCCGAGGAAGACGGCACCATGACCAACCTGGAAGGCCGTGTGCTGCGCCGCAGGCTCGCCCAAGCCCCGCCCGCAGGGGTCTGGTCCGACGCGCAAATCCTCACGGCGCTCGCCGAGCGGCTTGGCCGGGGGCGATTCTTCACCTCGGACCCGCGCGCGATCTTCGAGGAACTTCGCCGGGCCAGCGCGGGCGGGGTCGCCGACTACGCCGGCATCACCTGGGAGCGCATCGAGCGGGAGGACGGCGTCTTCTGGCCGTGCCCGTCGGAGGACCACCCCGGCGCGCCGCGTCTGTTCCAGGACCACTTCGCCACGGATGACGGGCGGGCGCGCTTCCACCCGGTGCAGCACCGCCCGGCGGCGGAGGAGCCGGACGACGACTACCCTCTGTACCTGACCACGGGCCGCGTGATGAACCACTACCAGTCCGGGGCACAGACGCGCCGGGTGGCGGCGCTGCGCGACGCCGTTCCCGATGCCTTCGTCGAGATGCACCCCGCGCTCGCCCAGCGCTTCGGCATCGCCGACGGCGACGCGGTGACGCTGACCACGCGGCGGGGCGACGCGCGGGTGACGGCGCGGCTGACGCCGGACATCCGCCGGGACACCCTATTCGCGCCCTTCCACTGGGGCGGCGACGCCTGCATCAACCGGCTCACCAACCCCGCGCTTGATCCCATCTCCCGGATGCCCGAGTTCAAAGTTTGCGCGGTGAAGGTGGAACGGGCCTGATTTCGGAGATGTGTTTCGGAAACATGGCCGAAACATCGGTGTGTTAGAGTATTCCTAGCCGCGACGTTGCGGCCCCACCCTCAGTGTCTCCTCCGCGCGAAGATGCGCTCCGCTCATGCGACGCTCTCTTTGCGAAAGGACGACACCCGATGAAAATCTCGGACCTCAAAACTAGCGGCCACGCGCCGTCCCTCTTCAGTGCGTTTCTGTACTTCGACGTCTCGTTCATGGTCTGGGTGATATTAGGAGCGCTGATGCCCTTTATCGCCACAGACCCCGCCCTGACGGGAGCAAACTTGCGGATCACGCCGACGGCGCTGGTCACCCAGGCGCAGCCCCACACCCTGATCGTCAAGGCCGCCGACCCCAAGAAGGGCCAGCCCAAGACCGTCTACAACCTGCTTATCAAGGCCGGGGACCCACGCCACATCACGGCCGCCGAGAAGCCGCTGGAGAAGTTCATCGTCAACGACGCCGACCCGGCCACGCTCGCGGCGGTCAACGCCAAGTCCAAGTACATCCGCATCGCCCTCGCGCCGACGGCACACGGCAACCCGTTCGCCAACGCGATTCTGCTCAAGCCGCTGGCGGCCTTGCCGAAGGGCTTTCAGCCGCTGGCGAACGGCTACTCGGCGGGCGCGAAACTGTTCCTGATCGCCATCCCCCTGGTCGCCGCCGGGTTCTGGCGCATCGTGCTGGGCCTGCTTGCGGACCGATTCGGCTCGCGGCGCATCGGCCTCCTGGGGCTGACCGTGACGCTACTGCCCCTGATTTTGGCCTTCCTCGCCGCGAACACTTACAACGCGCTGGAATTCGTCGCCTTCTTCCTGGGCGTGGCGGGCGCGTCGTTCGCCGTCGCCCTGCCGCTGGCCTCGCGCTGGTACCCGCCGCACCTGCAAGGGCTGGCGATGGGCATCGCCGGGGCGGGCAATTCCGGCACGGTGCTGGCGACGCTGTTCGCGCCGCTGATCGCCAAGGAACTCGGCTGGCACACCGTCTTCGGCCTGCTGATGATCCCCGTGGGCCTGACTCTGATCGCCTACGCGGTCATGGCGAAGGACGCCCCCAACCAGCCCAAGCCCGCAAGCGCGTCGGCCTATGTCGCCGCCTTCGCCCAGGCGGACACCCTCTGGTTCTGCCTGCTGTACTTCGTGACGTTCGGCGGCTTCGTCGGCCTGTCCAGCTTCATCAACACGTTCTTCGTGGACCAGTACGGCTTCAACATCGCCACGGTCGGGCTGGCGACGGCGATCTTCATCATCGCCGGCTCGCTCGTGCGGCCCATCGGCGGCGCGCTGGCGGACCGGCTGGGCGGCATCAAGATGCTGACCCTCCTCTACGCTTCAGTCGTCGTGTGCGCCCTGGGCATCGGCCTGGTCATCACGCAGATAGGAGCCGTGTTCGTCCTGCTCTTCGTGCTGATGGCCTCGCTGGGCATGGGCAACGGCGCGGTGTTCCAGATGGTCCCGCAGCGCTTCCGCTACGAGATCGGCGTGATGACGGGCATCGTCGGCGCGGCGGGCGGCGTCGGCGGCTTCTTCCTGAACACCGCGCTGGGCAACCTGAAGGACTCGACGGGCACCTACGCCTCCGGCTTCTTCGCCTTCGCGGCCATCGCGGCGGTCGCCTTCGTCGCCCTGCGGGCCGTCGCCCCCGGCTGGCAGCGGACGTGGCTGGGCGAGGGCGGCGTCGCCAAGGTCCCCGTTCCCCAGCGCGAGCGCGTCCTGGAGCCGGCATAGCATCACCGGAGGGGCGACCCGTTGGGTCGCCCCTCCACACCATCCCGACGGAGATCAACATTCATGTATTCCAAGCCACAGTTCATGCAGGGCGTGTTCCGGTTCGAGGGCCAGGGCCTGACCAACCCGCACCTGCTCACCCCGGAGATGGTCTACACCGTCCCGGTGGGCAAGCGAACACAGTTCGTCTATTTTCGGGCCGGCAACTCCAGCGCCGAGATGGTCACCGTCGTGCTGATGCGCGACGGCAGCCCGATGCGTTACTTCCCCATCGGGGCGAAGGGCGATGTCCACGTCGCGCTGGCCGTCGTGGAGGATTTGATGTCCGGCACAAAGTTGGAAGTCCACCTGGCCGCGCCGGAAGGTGTCAGCGGCGTCGCCGTGCTGGACATCGGGCTGGTGGAGATTTAGGGGAGCCGGGGAGGAAGTAGGGGCAATCCCCCGTGATTGCCCTTCTACCCAAAGGCAATCGCACCGGAGAGAAGGGCAATCACGGGAGATTGCCCCTACCCAAGAAAGGCAACGCTGATGGCAGACAAACAGCAACTCGTCGTGATTGGCAACGGCATGGCGGGGGCGCGCTGCGTGGAGGAGATCCTCGCGCGCGGCGGCTCCGATCAGTTCAACATCACCATGTTCGGCGACGAGCCTTACGGCAACTACAACCGGATTCTCCTGTCCAACGTCCTGAACGGCTCGCAGGACCCGTCGGACATCTTCCTGAACCCGCTGGACTGGTATCGGGAGAACGGCATCACCCTGCACGCCCCGGCCCGCGTCACCCACATTGACCGGGCGGCCAAGGAGGTCGTCGCCGACGACGGGACGCGCACGGGCTACGACAAGCTGATGATCGCCACCGGCAGCCGCCCGTTCGTGCCGCCGATGGAGGGGCTGAAGACCTCAGACGGCGGCGACAAGCACGGCGTCTTCGTGTTCCGCACCATTGACGACTGCCACAAGATCGCCGGCTACGCGACCAAGTGCCGCCGCGCCGCCGTGATCGGCGGCGGCCTGCTCGGCCTGGAGGCCGCGCGCGGCCTGCTCAACTACGGCGTCGAGGTCCACGTCATCCACCTCAGCGGCCACCTGATGAACCAGCAGCTCGACCCCCAGGCCGGGGCCATCCTGCGCTCGGCCATGGAGAAGATGGGCGTCCACGTCCATACCCTGAAGGCCACGGCGCGCATCCTCGGCGACGACAGCGTCACGGGGCTGGAGTTCAAGGACGGCACGACGCTGGACTGCGACATGGTGGTCATCTCCACCGGCATCACGCCCAACGCCGAACTCGGCTACGAGTGCGGGCTGACCGTGGAACGGGCCATCGTCACCGACAACCAGATGCGCTCCGTGGACGACCCCGATGTGTACGTCGTCGGCGAGTGCGCCCAGCACCGGGGCAAGGTCTACGGCCTGGTCGCCCCGCTGTGGGAGCAGGGGCAGGTGCTGGCGGATCACATCACGGGCCGCAATCTCAGTGCCGCCTATCACGGCTCCAAACTCGCCACCAAGCTCAAGGTCATGGGCGTCGAACTCGCCTCCATGGGTGTCACCGAGCCGACGGACGACAAAGATGAAGTCGTGACCTTCGCCGAGCCGAAGCGCGGCACTTACAAGAAACTGATCATCCGGGACGGGACGCTGATCGGCGCGATGATGCTGGGCGATTTGAGCAAGGCCGCCTATCTGATTCAGGCGTTCGACAAGGGGACGCCGCTGCCGGAGGAGCGGCTGTCGCTACTGTTCGACATCGGCGCGCCGTCCACGGCGACCACCATGCTGGAGATGCCCGACACGGCACAGATCTGCAACTGCAACGGAGTCAGCAAGGGCCAGATCAGCAAGTGCGTCCAGGCAGGCAAACGCAGCCTGAAGATGGTCATGGAGGCGACGCGGGCGGGCATGGGCTGCGGCTCGTGTAAGAAGCTGGTGCAGGAGGTGGTCGAGTGGGCCGCCGAGGGCCAGGTGGAGGAGGACCCCTCGGTCCATTACTATGTCCCCGGCGTGCCGCTGCCCAAGCCGGAATTGATCGCCGCCATTGAGGCGCAGGGCCTCAAGTCCGTCTCGTCCGTGTTCAACGCCCTGGCGGGCGGCGTGGAGGACGCGGGCAGCAAGATGGGGCTGGCGTCCCTGCTCAAGACCATCTGGGACGCGGAGTACGAAGATGAGCGCGACGCGCGCTTCATCAACGACCGGGTCCACGCCAACATCCAGAAGGACAAGACGTTCTCGGTGATTCCCCAGATCGCGGGCGGCGTCACCTCGGCGGCCCAGTTGCGCCGAATTGCCGACGTGGCCGACAAATACAACGTCCCGATGGTCAAGTTGACGGGGGGCCAGCGTATTGACCTGCTGGGCATCAAGAAGGACGACCTGCCCAAAGTCTGGCAGGACTTGGAGATGTCGTCGGGCTATGCCTACTCCAAGTCGTTTCGGACCTGCAAGACCTGCGTGGGCACGGACTTCTGCCGCTACGGCGTCGGGGACAGCACGGCGCTCGGCATCCGAATCGAGAAGCGGTTCCAGGGGTTAGAAAGCCCCGGCAAGATGAAGCTGGCGACGGCGGGCTGCCCGCGCAACTGCTCGGAGGCGATGGTCAAGGACCTGGGCGCTGTGGCCGTCGAAGGCGGCAAGTGGGAGATCTATGTCGGCGGGGCGGCGGGCGCGCACATCCGCAAGGGCGACATCCTGTGCGTGGTGGACTCGCACGACGCGGTCGTTCAGATGATGGGCCGCTTCATGCAATTCTACCGCGAGAACGCCAAATACTTGGAACGCACCTACGGGTTCGTCGAGCGCGTCGGCATTGACAAGATTCGCGCCATCGTCGTGGAAGACAGCGAGGGCATGGCCGAGCGGCTGGACGCGGCCATCCAGGAGGCGGTCGAGTCCTACAAGGACCCGTGGAAGGAGGCGTATGCGCCCGCGACGGTCAACCAGTTCGTCTCCACGCTGCCGGTCATTGAGTCCGTGCGGGAGGGTGTACGCTGATGGAACACACGCTTGGCAGCCTCGCGCAGATTCCGCTCGGCGAGGGGCGCAACTTCCAGGTCGCGGGCACCGAGGTCGCCGTCTTCCACACGCGGGCCGGGGTCTACGCGACCCAGGCCGAGTGCCCGCACCGGCAGGGGCCTTTGGCCGACGGCCTGCTCGGCGGCGCGACAGTCATCTGCCCGTTCCACGCCTGGAAGTTCGACCTGACCACTGGTGCCCCGCTGATGGGCCAATGCGCCATCCAGACGTACCCCGTCCGTCTGACCGAGGGGCAGGAGCTGGTCCTGACGCTGGACGGGGCCGCGCCCCCGCCCTGCCCCACGCCCACGGGCGAGGAGATCGGCGTCGGCCAGGCCGCCGTCGGCTCGGCGGCCGGCCCGGCGCAGACGTGGGCGGAAAAGTGACGCGCACCTTGACAAAGGGCGGGCGCATCGGCCACAATGGAGTCTCCCCGAAGACGTGGCCTTCTTTTTTTCCCTGACCTGCATTGACGCGGTTGGCTCTGTCCGTCCAACACGCCGTTATGCTCAATGTCCTCATTCTTGCCCCCCACGAGACGGGCGGCCCGACCCCGCCCCTGCGCCATGCCTTGCGTGAGGCCGGCTACGGCGTCGCTGGGACGGCCCTCGGCGGGCGCGGCGCGAGCGTCGTGGAATCCCTATGCCACGCCTTCGCGGGGCGGCCCCCGGACGCGCTGCTCGCCGACCTGTCCACCGCCCCCGACTGCCTGCCCCTGCGTCACGCCGCCCTCCTGCTCCGGGACGCCTGGAGCGACGACCTGCCCACGCCGCCGCGCCTCGCCCTGCTGGCCCCACGCCACCTCGCCCTGCCGGACTGGCCCGCCTACACCGACGACTTCCTGCTGCCTCCCTATGCGCCCGCCGAGATGCTGGCCCGTCTCGCCCAGCTCACGTTCCGCAAGCGCCACGTGCAGGGCGCGGACACGCTGGCCGTCGCCGACGTCACCCTGGACCTGTCGGGCGCGCGGGCCTCGGACTCCGCCGGGGCCGCGCTGCCGCTGACGCCGCGTGAGTACGAGCTTCTGCGCTTTCTGGCGCTGCACCGGGGCAAGTTCTTCGCCCGCGACCGCCTGCTGGACATGGTCTGGGGCGTGGACTTCGAGGGCGGCGAGCGCACAGTGGACATCCACATACGCCGCCTGCGCGCCAAACTCCCCGCCCACGCCGCCGCCCTGCTGGAGACCCGGCGCGGCCTCGGCTACGGCCTGATCTCTCCCCCCTGAACTGATACTGCCGCCGACGTAGTCGCCTCCGGGAAGCCTTCGGAGTCAAGATGTACCACAGCAAATAGAAGACTTCAGGCGGTGGTGCGTGGGTGGTACCCGCACATCACTGCCCCATCTTGTCCATCTCAAAGTAATAATCGTCCTTGATGGGATCGCCTGTCCGAACGCCGCCAGGCAACAGATCCCCTATGTGGACGGCGGCTAGGTAAGCAGGCGAGGCATAGGTCGTACTCCGAGGGGTGACCCGCAAGGCCTTGACGTGTCCATCGAACCAGAGCACATCGGCCAGCCCTTGGTGGCGCCCGTGGATCGTCGGGGCTTCACCTTTGGACGGCGGTTCGGCGTACATGGCCCGCTGCAAGGGGCTGGTGGGGTAGGCCGTGTCGGCCAGCAACACAGTCTCGCTGGGAATCTGGACTTTGCCGAAGTAGATCGGGGGCGTGAACGTGTTGTACATATACTCGACATTAAAGCCGTAGGAGGCGTACAGGATGTATGCCTGGGCTGTGAAGGACGGACACTCCTTGATTTGGGTGCTGTGGATGTACGGAAAGAGAAACCCGCCGGCAGGAGAATTTGTCTGTGTCGGCTCGTAGTTGGATCCCCACCAGTCGTGGAATGTGCCGTTAGGGGCCTGCCCATCGTAGACTGACCAGGGCGGTATGCAGTCGTCATAGTCGTCGCCGTACTGGAGTAGGGCGAGGCCGAGTTGCCTGAGATTGCTCAGACATTGAGTCTGGCGGGCCTTCTCGCGGGCCTGAGCAAAAACGGGGAACAGGATGGCGGCGATGATCGAGATAATCGCAATGACCACAAGCAGTTCAATGAGAGTAAATCCCGTTTTTTTGGGAGGGGTGTTGCGCGGGAGATGCATAGCCAACAGATACCTTTCCCGGTCTCCGTCACCGCAGAAGGTGAGGGGTGTAGCGATGTGAGCGGAAATCAGGCGATGGTCAGTCGCCGCGTGAGGTCGAGTAGGTAGATCACGACGGGCCGCAGGAGAGTGAAGAAACGTCGTGGTGACAGTGTATCACAGAGGGAAGCTTACTGTCAAGGCGGTCGGCGCTACCTGAGAGGCAGCAATTACCCTGCTGGAGACCCGGCGCGGACTCGGCTACGGCCTGATTCCCGTGCCGTGATTCAAAGGCAGGGGCGGGCGCGGCACTGGTGCCGCGCCCGCCCCTGTTCAATCTTTGGCAGTGATGGCGACAGGTCAGAACCCGTGCCCGTCGCCCATCATCATCCGCCGGGCGCGCATATGGTGCCGGATGGCCCGCGCCCGCAGATGGGCGCGCCGCGCCGCTTGGTAGTTGCCGTGCGCGACGGCACGGCCGTAGGCCATCTTCGCGCGCATGATCGCTTGGCGGCTGTGGTGCATCGGCCCGTGGTGGTCGCCGTCACCGTTCTGGTGGTAGCCATAGCCGTCGTGGTGGGTGCCGTAGCCGTCCTGGGCGGAGGCGACGCTGCCCGCGCTTGCAAACAGGGCGCAGAGGCCGCACAGCACCAGCCCCTTCGTGATTGAAACTGTCATGGTCATTTTCTCCTTCACTCGATTCCTCCGTCGGTACTCATTACTCCTGGGGGAACGGGAGGCAGTTCTTCTGTCCTGCTATCAGTGGGACGGCCTCGGGCCGGGTTTGTTCCCACGGGAGACAGTATCGGCCTGACGCTTCTTCGTCCCAGGGAACCCAGTCTCTCCCTTGACTGTTGGAATAGACGCAATATGTGTCAAAATAGGACCGATTCAGTGGACGCAAGGAGTGAGACGTGAGCAATGCAGGCGCTGAGGCGCGCGAGGTGGTTATTGTGGGGTCGGGGCCGGCGGGGCTGACGGCGGCGATCTACGCGGCGCGGGCGAACCTGCATCCTCTGGTCATCGAGGGCGGAGCGCCCAATCTTCCCGGCGGGCAACTGATGATCACGTCGGACGTGGAGAACTATCCGGGGTTCGCCGAAGGGATTTTAGGGCCGGAGCTGATGGAGCGGATGCGCGAGCAGGCCGCGCGGGTCGGCGCGGAATTCTGGACGGAGAACGTCACCGAGGTGGACTTCTCGCGGCGACCATTCCACCTGAAGACGGACGGCGAGCGCGAGGTCTGGGCGAAGACGGCCATCATCACCACGGGAGCCTCGGCCAAATGGCTGGGCCTGCCGACGGAGACGGCGCTGTACGGCAAGGGCGTGTCCGCCTGCGCCACCTGCGACGGCTTTTTCTTCCGCAACCGGGAGGTCATTGTGGTCGGCGGCGGCGACACGGCGTTGGAGGAAGCGAATTATCTCGCCCGCATGGCCTCCAAAGTGACGCTGGTGCATCGCCGTGACACCCTCCGTGCCTCGCAGATCATGCAGAGGCGGGCGCACGAAAACCCCAAAATTGAATTTGCCTGGAACAGCGTCATCAAGGAGATCAAGGACGTGAGCGCAGGGAAGGTCACGGGCGTCGTGCTGCAGGACCTGAAGACGGACCAGGAACGCTTCCTGCCGGCGGACGGCCTGTTCATCGCCATCGGCCACTCGCCGAACACGGCGCTGTTCCAGGGCCACTTGCACATGGACGAGGGCGGCTACATCGTCACCACGCCCGGACGGCCCCTGACCAACGTGCCGGGCGTCTTCGCAGCGGGCGACGTGCAGGACACGCTCTACAAGCAGGCCGTGACCGCCGCCGGGTCCGGCTGTCAAGCGGCTATGGAGGCCGAGCGGTTTTTAGAAGAGACCGAGGAGGCGTGAACACGGCTTAGTCGGTCAGGCTCATCGCCAGGGCGATGGTGCCGCGCAGGGCGGTGTCGTAGCCGAGCGCGCTGAGACGGACCTCCGGCACAGGCACCAGCCGCAGCCCTTGTCGGAGGGTATGACGGGCGGGCGCGAGCAGCCGCTCGCCACCTCCCACGGCCACCCCGCCGCCGAGGACGATCACATCGGGCGCATAGAGGCCGGCGATGTTGCGCAGTCCCTGGCCCAGATTGTGGCCGACCTCCGCCCACTCGGCTTCTGTCAGTTCGGGCGCGGGCTTTCCGTAGAGCCGCCGGATGCCGTTGCCGGAGACCAGCGCCTCCAGGCAGCCTTCCGCGCCGCAGGCGCACAGCACCCCATCAGGAAACTCGCCCCGGTAGGCCACCGTCTGGTGGCCCACTTCGGGATGCACCCCATTGCCCCCCCGATAGATTTCTCCCTCTATGACACAGCCGCCCCCCATGCCGGTACTCAGAGTCAGGTAGACCATGCGGCTCGGTGTGTCGCCGCCGAACCGATACTCACCCAGGGCGGCGACGTTGGTGTCCACATCCACGGCGAACGGGACGCCGAACTCCTCCTGCATCAAAGCGCGCAGGGGAACGTCGCGCCACTCCGGCTGGTGGAGCGGCGAGACCACACCGCTCTGCCAGTCCAGCGGCCCTCCGGCGGCGGCCCCCATCGTCCGAATCGCCTCCCCCGCCGCGACCTCGCGGGCCATGCGCATCAGCAGACCCAGCCCCTCATCGCGCCCCAACGGCGTCGGCTCTTGGACCCGGCGCAGGATTCGGCCCTCCCGGTCAGCCGCCGCCACCAGGAGTTTCGTGCCGCCGATATCCAATCCGATATGTACAGACATACAACAACCTCCAGTCAGCAGAAAGGCCGGGCGCAGTGCGCCCGGCCTTTCTTTTGCAGGTGATTAACGGTCCTCGCTGTCCACGAGGCCGTCTTCCACGCCGACGCGGTGGATGTAGACCGGTACGTAGCCGAAGGTCCGGTAGAAGCGCAGGGCGAGTTCGCCCTCGTCGCGGTCGGCGTCCACGATGTTGCCGTTGTAGACGGCGACGTACTGACCGTAATACTGGTCAATGGACGGCTGCGGGAGCCGGTTGAACGCCTCGACCTCGCTCCAGAACGGGGCGTCGTCCAGGTCCGCGCGCGGGACGGGGACCTCAACGTAATCCAGAGTAGATGTGCCCGCCTCGGAGTCGGGCGCAGGAGAAGGGGATGATGAATCGGTGACGAACGACATGATGACGCCCTCCGCCCCCAGTATAACAAAGTCACACTCTTCTGTCAAATAATTTTTACAGGCCCCCGGCAAACGCCGCTGCCTCGGCGTCGTAAGTGTGGAACGGGTTCTTGAGTTCCAAGTGCTGCCGCTTGTTGATGTAGATCAGGTCCCAGTCAATGACGTAGTCGCGGGACTGGTTCTGCAGCAGCTTGTTGATGACGATGCCGCGCCCCTGCGCCCGCGTGTTGACCGGCGGGACGGTGGTGGCCTCGAAGATGCGCCGGTCGGTGGTCGCGCGCTGGACCAGCCCGGCCTGTTCGAGACCGTAATACAAGCCCGTCTCAGAGTTGACGTTGTGGTACTCCAAGTCGAGCGAGTGCAGGATGTCATCACCCCACTGCACCCCGTCCTCCTCGGCCATGTAGTCGTCCATCATCTTACGTTTGGCGACCCAGTCCAGCCGGTCGGCCATCAGCCAGGGGTCCTTCTCCAAGGTGTCCAGGCAGACCTGCCACTCGGCTAACACCATGTCCGTCTGCGCATCGCGCCCGGCATAGTGTTCCTGGGCGGCGGCCAGGTACAGGCGCTGCAGATCCACGGCCTTGATGCTGTCGCCACCCTTGCGCCGCACCAGCCACTTCCAGGACGGGTCACGCGACACGGACTTCAGGGCCTCCAGCGGGTCGCGCAGCTCGACATTGGGCAACAGGATGCCGTCTTCAATCAGGTCCAACACCAGGCTGGTCGTGCCGACCTTCATCAAGGTCGCGTACTCGCTCATGTTGCACTCGCCGAAGAGAATGTGCAGGCGGTGCAGGTTGGAGTAGTTGTAGTACGAGTCCCACTTGGGGTTGATGATAGCCCGATTGAAGCGCACCCGCGAGGAGATCGTCTTGACGATGTGATCGGCGCGCTGAGATAACTGGAAGTCAATGGTCGGGTCCACTTCGACGCCGTAGAAGTTGCCGACCCACTGATAGTCCACCTCGTAGTCCGAGATGGTCATGATGTTGTTCTTGAGGCTCTTGTAGTTGAGCCGGTGGCCGCCGACTCGCCCCACCCCGGCGAAAATCTGTCGGGTGACCAGGAACGGCAGCAAATACGAGAGAGCTTCCAGGAAGAACCGGTCGTCAATGGCGACCAGGTAGTTCTCGTGGCAGCCGAACGTGTGCCCGCCGAAGTGATCCACAGAGTTAGAATGGAATGAGACTTTATCCTGCAATCCCAGTTCGCGCAACAGGCGCTGCAGGATGACACGCCCGGCCTTGTCATAGGCGACGACATCGGTGAAGTCGGTGCATTCCGGCGTGGCATACTCCATGTGCGAGCCAACGGCGTCAATGTAGAGACGCCCGCCGGAGCGCAGGAAGCCGCCGCAGCGGGCCGGCTCGAAGGCATAGTCGCGCGCGTGCAGGTCAATCAGGCCAACCTTGTCCTTGTAAAAGGCATGGTCCTTGACCTGCTCGACGACCATCTCCGCCGTGCCGACGGCGTCGTCGCTGACCAGGCAGCCGAACTCCGTCTCGATGCCGATGATGCGTTTGTCCATAGTGATGTTCCTGGGACACGGGGAAGATACCTCACCCGGCCCGGCAAGCCGGTCCAACCTCTCCTTCCGAAAGGAGAGGGTTAAGAGTTGCCGTCTCTTGTCTCACCGTGGCCCTCTGACTCCCCTCGCCTTTCGGAAGGAGAGGGGCAGGGGGTGAGGTATCTTACCGATATCGGGCCAGCGTTTCGGTCAGTTCACTCTCCGTGAGCAGGCGGAAGCGGCTCTCGCGGTGCGTGTCACGCTCCAGGACGCCCGCCTCAACGATCCAGCCCTTTTCCAGATGTTCCGTGACGAAGGCGGACACGTCCTTGGTCCCCTCGCCGTCAGTGGAGTAGTCGGCGTCGGCCCGGTCCTCGGCGTCCAGGTGCTTGCGGCCCACGCCCCAGGCGTACAGGGCGGCACGCAGGGCAGCGGGCAGCGTGGGCGTGCCGCCGTCGGTCTCGGTCTTCAGGTGTTCGCGCATCCGATCCTCGGCGTAGGCCGTCCCCGCGACGACGGACATCTGCGGCGCGGTGCTGAATTCGCCGTCATAGGAGAGCGTCATCAGGCAGTCGCGTTCGGAGGTCTTGCCCATCTCCACGAGCAGGCCCTTGAAGACGACCGGCTGGGCGAACGGGTCGCTGTAGATCTTCTTGATGGCCGGAGAGATACGAAACGAGACCATGCGCTGAATGCTGACGTCCTCGGACGAACGGGAAAAGCCCTCCGTGTGGGCGACATCAATGGCCGCCGAGCGGATGGACTCCACGTCGCTCTGGTTGCCGATGGCGCTCATCATGATGCGGTCGTAAATCTCAAAGACCTTACGCTGCGTCTGCCGCACGGACAGGAGCAGCAGCCCCTGGTCGTAGGTCAGGGCGACCACGGGGCTGCCGTCTTTGAGTCTGTCTTCGATGTATTCGTTGCGCTGCTGGATGCTCTCGTTCCAGTCATACGGGCTATAGGAAGGCAAGGTGAATGTACTCCAGATGCCCCCCTGCCCCCAATTCTGGGGGAGGCAGAGGGACCTTCTCTTTTCCGATTCCCCCAGAATTGGGGGCTAGGGGGCTGTCAACGCCCCAGGCCCGCGCGAATCTCGGCGTCGGAGAAGTCGCGGATGCCGTCGGCGGTGATGTACTTGGCGGCGGGCAGGTACTTGGCGGAGCCGCCGGTCGCCGTGTCCAGGTCGGCGGCGATCTCCAGCAGGGTCAGGGACTCGCGCAGAGCGGTCTCCCGGTCCATCTCGCGGAATGGGCCTTTGGTCCGCAGGATGTAATCGAACGCGCCCCGGATGGGGGCGGAGCCGCTGCCCGCCGCGCCGAACTCGGCGGTCTCGAACTGGCCGCCCAGGGCGTCGTAGAAGTAGATGCGCCCCTGACTCGCCTCGGTGTCGTAGAGGCTCAGCACCGGGATGAACGCGCCGATGCCCTGCAAGGCCGCCGGGACATTGTTGGCGATGACGCGCTGCAACTCCATCAGCTTGCCCTCCATGGACATGGGCTGGAGCTGGGAGCGCTCGAAATACTTGAAGGCGTGGCGCAGGTAGCGCACGACCTCGACGCTCTTGGCGAACGAGCCGGAGATAGAAATCAGGGTGTAGTCGTCCAGGGCCAGCACTTTCTCGGCCTGGTCGTACATGACGGTGTAGCCCGCCGTCGCGCGGCGGTCGGCGACGTTGATGACGCCGTCCTTGTACTTGACGGCGATGACCGTAGTTCCGTGCGTGTCCACGTCACGCGCGCCGGGGACGGTGGGGACGGGCTGGGGCATGGGCAGGCGGTCGGCAAACTGGGTGTGGCCGTCGGCCAGTACATCGGCGAACGAGCCGCCGGTCTTCGGGAAGTGGAGCATAGGGTGTCGGTTCTGGAAGGACGTAGGGGCATGATATATCATGCCCCTACAAGCAAACAACAGGGCGGCTCACTGGCCGCTGCGCTGGCGATACTTGCGGGCCTGGTCCGGGTCCACGCGCTTCATGCGCTTCAGGAGGTCGCTACGGTCGGGCCGCTGCACGTCCGGCTTGGACGGGCCGGAGTCGTCCCCGTCTTTGCGCAGGGGGTCGGCGGGTCCCGCCGGGCGGGTAGCGCGGTCGTCATCGGTCATCGGCATGGCTTCGTTCCTCCGGTGTCAGATTAGGTCGTCAGAATGAGATCGGCGTCAGGGCTTTATTTTCCCTGTTTCTGGCGGAATTCGCGCAGAAAATCAGAAAGCGTCGGTGCGGCGGACAACTGGGACAGCGCCCCCGCGACCGCCTGCGGCGTCAGGTAGTCATCCAGGTCGGCGGCCCAGGACTCGTCGCCGTCGCGCAGGACGACGCGGTTCCAGCCGGCGGCCCCCACCTTGTCCGGGAAGCGGTCCACCAGCAGCCCGCGCAGGGCGGCGCGGGTGTTGGCGGGCGCTTGAGTCCGGGCGGTCTCGATAGCCGCATCGTCGGTCAGGCGCACCATCTCCCCGGCCTGCTCCAAGGCGTAGTACAAACCTTCATCGGGGTCCACATTGCTGTAAGCCAGGTCATAGGAAGGCAGGGCCTCGTCGTCCCAGCCGACGTTCTCGGACTCCACATAGTCGGCGAGCAGACTTCGCTTGGCGACCCAATCTAGGCGGTCGCCGAGCGTCAGCGGGTCACGCTCCAAGGCGTCCAGGGTCTGCTCCCAGGCGCGCAGGGTCCAATCCGTGTCCGCCCCACGCCCGGCCAGCCGATCTTTGGCAGCGGCGAGGTATACGCGCTGCACTTCTACGGCGGGCATCAGGCCCTTGTCGTGTACGTCTACGAGCCACTTGTACGACGGGTCGCGCGAGATGTCTTTGATGGCCTGCACCGGATTCCGCAGCCGCAGGGGCGCGCGCCAGCCCGCTTCGATCAGTGACAGGACCAGCGAGGTCGTCCCGGCCTTAAGCGCTGTGGCGAACTCGCTCATGTTGGCGTCGCCGCAGATGACGTGCAGCCGACGCCAGTGGCGCGGGTCGGCGTGCGGCTCGTCGCGCGTGTTCACCAGGGGCCGCCGGTGCAGGGTGTCTACCGACGCCTCCTCGGTGAAGAAGTCGGCCCGCTGCGACAGTTGATAGACACCTTTGTTCCCGTTCGGCTCGATGCCCATCTTGCCCGCGCCCGCATAGAGGATGCGCGTGGCGAAGAAGGGCAGCAGCACGGCCAGCACGTCGGCGAAGACCGGTTCGCGGCTCATCAGATAACTCTCATGGGTCCCATAGGAAGAACCGTGAAAGTCCGTGTTGTTCTTGAAGATCTGGACGCGCCCCACTCCGGCCTCTTCGGAACGGGCCTGGGCGGCATCCAGCAGGACTCGCTCCCCGGCCTTGTCGTGCGTCACCAGGTCCAGCAGCGACGCGCACTCCGGGGTGGCATACTCCGGGTGGCCGTGGTCGTTGTAGAGCCGCGCGCCGTTGGTCAGCACCCGGTCCGCGCGTTCTTCTTCCACAGGGAGAGGCTTGCGGTTCGGGTCGTCGAACTTGGCGTCCTCCGGGTCATAGTTGAGCTTGTCCACATGGAACCCGCGCATATCGTTGCGCGGGTCCTCGCTGCGGTAGTGCCAGGGTCCGGCGGACCGTCCGGGGTAGGCGCGGACCACGGCCCGCGACTCCGCCATCAGGTCCCCGGCCCCCTTGCCCTCGACCGAAATCCCGTATTCCGTTTCAATGCCGAACAGTGGCAAATGTCTCTCCAAACAATCCGATGGAGCGGGCGAACACGGGGGTTTGCCCCTACGAGATCGCCAACAGGGCGTAGGGGCAGGCCCCCGTGCCTGCCCTCTCATTGTATCACGTTCCGCCGCGTGTTATATCACGTTCCGCTATATCACATTCCGCCGCGTGACCTGGCTGCCCTTCTTGGCGGTGATCGGATTCAGGCGCACGACGTTGTCCGGCTCGTAGTCCAGGAGCTTGAGCCAGTCTTCCAGATTGTCGGTCTTCGGGAAGATCTCGTTTTCCTTGTACTCGGCCCGCACGGCGCGCTCCATGTCTTCCAGGGACACGCCCTCCTTGGTACTCTTGACCTCAATAGACCGCTTGATGGCGTAATCTTTGGCCCGCTCGACCACGGACGTGAGCAACGCGCCGGAAACCAGGTCCTTCCAGTAAAGCGTGTCCACGGAGCCGTTGCGCAGGTAGACCTCCAGGAACTCGGTCTCGTGCGTCTTGGCCCAGATGGCCTCCGTCGTCCTGTCCACCAGCAACTGGCGCGCCGGTTCCTGGCCGCCCTGCTCCTCGACCAAGCGATAGTCGAGCGGAATATCCTTGTGCAGATAGATGCCCAGGATGTCATGGGTGCTGGGCTTGTCGGGCCGGACGACCTTGACCTTGCGGTCAATGCGCTCCGGGCGCAGGATGGCCGGGTCAATGTAGTCGGGCCGGTTGGACGTGAGCATGACGACCACGTTCTCCAGCGAGACCAGCCCGTCCATCTCAGCGCAGAACTGCGGCACGACGGTGTTGGAGATGTTGGTGAAGCGCCCCGAAGACCGGGTCCTGAGAATGCTCTCGGCCTCATCAATGAAGATAAAGACCAAGTAGCCCTCTTTGGCCTTCTCGCGGGCGGTGGCGAAAATCTCGCGCACCTGGCGCTCGCTCTCGCCGAGCCACATATTCAGAATCTTCGGGCCGTTGATGTACATGAAGTACTCTTTGACGTCCCGCTTGGTCCGCGTTTTGTACTCCTGCGTGATATTGTACGCCGTGGCCTTGCCGATCAGGGTCTTGCCGCAGCCGGGCGGGCCGTACAGCAGGATGCCCTTGAGGGGCCGCTTGCCGAAGCGCTCGTACAGCTCCGGGTACAGCAGGGGCAGCTCGATGGCGTCCTTGATGACCGCAATGGCCTCCTGCTGGCCGCCGATCTTGTCCCAGGGAATCTCGGTGACTTGGTCCAGGAAGAAATCCTGATTTTCTTTGGCCGGGAAGGCTTCCAGGGCGACCCGGAAGTTCGGCTCCATGCGGACCTCAGCGCCGGTCTTAATGGCGGCGTCCTTGAGGGCCTCGCCGCGCACGACCACGCGGGTGTTCGCGCCCTGCATATCGCCGCCGATGCGCAGGCGCCCGTCGGCCAGGGCCTCGGCCACCTTGACGATCGCGCCGTTCTGCGCGGGACCCAGATCGCCGACGACGGCCATGGCCTCGTTCAGCTTGACCCGCGTGCCGGCCAGGAGCGCGTCCGCGTCCACGTTCGGGTCCACGTTGGTGTACCAGTCGTTGTCGCCCATGGCGACGTTGGCCGTGCCGTCGTCGTTCTTGGACAGGAACACGGCCACGCGGTTGGCTGGCTGAGTCAGCTTGGTGTAAGCCTCGTCGTACTTCTCGATGGCCTCCTGCGCCTCCACGAACTGCCGCTCGTCAATCTCCAACTGGTGACGCAGCAGAAGCAGGTACTGATAGTTGGGGTCTATGGGGTCCGTGGACTGAAGAATCTCGTCCACCAGGGACAGGGCGCGGACGTTGGTCTCGACACCGCGCACCCCGCCGTTGGCCCGTCCGCCGCCGCCGTTGCTGTTCACTCGGCGACCCTCATTGCGGTCGGTCCGGTCTTTCTCATTGGGCATCCGCTCGTTCCTTCCCAATCGCTCGCTCGCTCGCGCTTGCCCCCGGTCGGGGCGCTTTTTGGACATGGTGTGACGTATTCTCTTCCTGATTGTACCCGGTTTTGTCCGCCGTCAGGAGGGCGACCATGCGCGGGGTGTTGCCCTTCTCGAAGGCGTCCACCCAGTCGGCCAGCAGCGCCCGCGCCTCCGGCCCGGCGGCGGCCAGGCCGTGGACACCGGCGGGGTCGCCGCCGTGTGGACGGCGGGCCAGGGTCTGCCGGGCGCGGGCCAGGGCGTTCTTGACGGCGGGCACGGTGGTCTCCAGGATGCGCGCCGTCTCCTCGGCGCTCCACCCCAAAACGTCGCGCAGCACCAGCGTCGCCCGCTGGCGCGGCGGCAGACTCCGCATCAGCGCCACAAAGCCCAGCCGGACATCCTCACGCTCCGTCGCCCCCGGTGCGGTCGCCGCGCCCTCGGCCAGCGCCTCCCAGGACTCCCACCGGGGCCGACGCGCCACGTGGTTCAGGCACAGGTTGTGCGCGATCCGGTAAAGCCAGGCGCGGGGGGTCGCACGGCCCTCGAACTCGCCCAGGGCGCGGAAGGCGCGCACGAACGCCTCCTGGGTTAGATCCTCCGCCTCGGCGAGCGCACCGGTCAGCCGGTAGCAGTAGGCGACCAGCTCGCGCCGGTACGGCTCCATCAGCCGACTGAACGCCTTCCGGTCGCCCCGGCGCGCGCCATCCAGATCGGCGTCCGCGATCAAGCCGCTGCGGGAAGATTGTCTCTCGGAAGCCACGGAATGCGCTCCTGCCTAATGGGCACAAGGGGGACACGATGGGATGACTCTGAAACGGGTTTCCAGGAACGGAAGTTCCCTGCGCCCGCCCTGAACGCCGTCCTCTGAACATAAGACACCAGGGGCTTGTGAAAAGTCTCACCGATGGGAATGTTTTTTGTGCGGCGCGGGCAGGAGTTTCGGTATGCGGCGGGGAAAGCCCTTTTGTCAGGCGTGGGACAGGGACTTGATGAGGTAGACGGCCGCGCCACCGGTGCGTGTGTCACCCCGGCTGACGAGCAGGGCGTCGGTCAGCCGCTGCATTAGGGGCAGACCGCGCCCGTGGGTCGCCTCGAAGTCGTGGGGCATGGGGTATGGGGGCAACGGCGGCTCGAAGCCCGGCCCCTGGTCGCGCACCTCCAGGATGAGGTTGTCCCGGAACTGCCAGAGGCGCAGGCTGACCACGGAGGCGGGCGCGGCGGGGTGTCCGTGCGTGACGGCGTTGGCGAGGGCCTCGCCCAAAGCCAGGTCCAGGGCGAAGCAGTCATCCTCGGAGGCACCGGCGGACTGAAAGGCGCGCAGGGCGGCGTGACGCGCGGCGGGGACAGCCTCCCGGTCAGCCGGGAAGCGCAGTTCCCAGTCAGGCACTCCGCGAGGCGACACCGGCGCGTGTGCGTTCCCGCGGCGACGCGGCGGATTTCGAATGCTCATCGCCCGGTCCCTCCTTTCGCCGTGCCATGACGCGGCACGATTTTGAACTTGTCTCGACACGACTCTGCTCCTATCATCGCGTTACCCGCCGTGTCCGTCCGGCAAACGCGAGGAGGCTGCCTATGCGCCTGGGGACACGCCGCGATCCGGCGCTGACGCTGCTCTTGATCCTGCTGACGTGCGGCATCTACTATGCGTTCTTCATCTACAAGACGACGCAGGAGATGGATGAGTTCCTGGGAGAGACCGACTACGCGCCCGCCGTGGAGGTGGCGCTGTCGGTGGTGACGTGCGGCCTATGGAACATCTACTGGGATTATCGGACGGGCAAGCGCATCGCGCGGATGAGCGCGCAGGTCGGCCTGCCGGTGACGGACAACGCCCTGCTGTACCTGGTCCTGGACCTCGTGGGGGCGGGCGGATTCGCCAGCCTGGGTCTGATCAACCCGGTCTTGCAGCAGGATGGACTGAATCGCATCTGGCAGGCGGCGATGACGGGGCCGCCGCCCCCGCGCCGCCCGCGCCCGCCGCAGGGGTGAGGCGGGAGGCCCTGACGGCGTTCATGGGCCTGGGGGCGGTCCTGGCGGCGAGCGTCGTCCTGCCCCTGCCGGCGGGCGACGGACGGATCGCGCACCTGCCGACGGTCTGCCCGTTCTACCGGATCACCGGCCTGCCCTGCCCCGGCTGCGGGCTGACGCGGGCGTTCGTCTGCCTGGGGCACGGCCGGTGGGCGGAGGCGCTGCACTGGCACCCCATCGGCTGGTTCGTTTATGCTCTGTTTGCGCTGTTCTGGCTCCGGGCGGGCGTCACGCTGGCGACCGGAACGCCGCTCCTGCCGATCTCGCCCGTGGCGCACCGACGCCTGATGATCGGCGCGACGGCGGGGCTGCTGCTGGCGGGCGCGGCCCGCATCGCCTGGCTGACGGCACACCATTTGCGTTTTGTCGGCTGACTTGAGGACACTCTTTTGAAAACTCAACCTATTTTGATCGCGCTGACGGGCGCGGCGGTGCTGCTGGCGGGCTGCTCCCAGCAGACGATCAGCAGCGCGAGCCATGACGCCCACCACGATGTCGCGGTGGTCGGCCAGGCGGCGCACCGGGCCGTCAAAGAGGCTCAGCCGCAGGTCCGCAAGGCCGCCCTGGGCGCGCGGGTGACGGCGGCCCTGGCGGCGGCGAATCTGGGCGACATCCGCGTGGACGCCGCCCCAGACGGGGTGACACTCGTGGGCCGCGTCGGCAGCGCATCGGACAAAAAGCGCGCGCTGCAGATCGCGCGGGACACGCTCGGCCCGGACAAGACCGTCCACAGCCGCCTCACCGTGACAGGCTCTTCCTGAAAGGACACCACGCCATGCATCTCCGCCGACTTCTCCTGCCCGCCCTCGCCCTCACCGGCCTTGCCGTCGGCCACCCCGCCGCCGCCGCCCCGCAGTACGTCGCCCTGGGCGACTCCTACGCCTACGGCTTCACCACCATCGGCAGCTTGGTCTCCACGGTGCAGGGGTTTGAAGCCGCCACGGCGCTGCACGTCCCGGACCCGACCGACACAGCGAGCCTGCTGGGCCTGCAAGGCTACGTCGCGCCGTTCGCCGCCGCCGAAGGCATCGCGCCGCAGAACGTCCTCAACCTCGCCATCCCCGGCGAGACGTTGGGAAGTTTCTACGCCGGGAACACGTCCAGCCTGGTGAACCTGAACTACGCCGGGCTGGGCGGTGTGACGCAAGCCTCGCTCCTGACCAGCACACTCGCAACCGTGGGCAGCGTCCGGGACATCACGGTCCAACTCGGCGGCAATGATCTGATCGGCCTCGCGTCATCGTCTGCCTTCCAGGCGGCAACGCTGACGGGGAAAGAGGCGCTGGCAGGCAGCGCGCTGCAAACGTTCGATGCGGGCTTTGTGCCGCTCCTCCAGACGCTCAAGGCGCACTCGCCGAACGTCTTCGTGGTCGGCTATTTCGACCCGTTCACGCCTCTGGACACGCAGCCGGCCACGGGAGTGACGGACCCGTTCGGCGGCCTGGGCGCGGTCCTGCTCCCCGACCTGAACGCCTCCCTCCGGGCGGACGCGGCGGCGGCAGGCGTCAAATATGTGGACATCGCGGGGGCGTTCGCGGGCCACGAGGAACAGTACTCTTACGACACCCAGCCGTTCGACCAGAGCGCCCTGAGCGCGCTCATCCCCGGCTACACGTCATCGCTGCCGACGACCTTCCCGGACTACCACCCCAACGCCGCCGGCTACGGCGTCATCGCGGGTCAACTGGAGCAGGCCGCCACCGTGCCGGAGCCGGGCACCTGGGCACTGTTGGCGCTCGGCCTGCCGCTGACGCTTCTCGGAATCCGTCGCCGGAAGGCTTGAATTTCGGGTATAATAAAACATCTGTTCGGGCGGCTTTCAGGCACGAAGGCCGCCCATTTTGTGTTGTATAAATGGGCATTTTCAGAAGGCAGGGGGCAGCAGCATGGGCGATTTTCAGGTGATCTCCAACTACCGTCCGTCGGGAGATCAGCCGACGGCGATTGACAAGCTCGCGCAGGGCATCCGGCGCGGCGACCGGTTTCAGACGCTGCTGGGAGCGACCGGTACGGGCAAAAGCGTCGCGTGGGATGAACCCGTGACCGTCCACATGGGCGGGGAGCATTATTATCGCGGCACCATCGGCATCCTCATTGACCGCCTGTTGGGGCCGGAGCAGCCGACGGAGTTCGCGGAGGCGACGCCCCCCGGCCAATGGCGTGTGCTGGCATGGAATGCGGGCGACGGCCACTCGGAGTGGCGTCGCATCACGGGCCTCAGTCGGCACCGGAGCCCGGAGACCTTGTTCCGGGTTACGTCCGCTTGCGGGCGGGGTGTGAGCATCACGGCTGGTCACAGCGTTTGGGTGCTGAGAGGCGGGCAGTTGTGTCTGCTGCCCGGCGACCAGGTGCGGGTGGGTGACGCCTTGCCCGTACCGACGGAACTGCCGGAGCCTGCCGAGCCGCTCCTGCACCTCAACCTGCTTCAATACCTGGACCGGAGCGCCCGCTCCGTGTCCGTGCGCGCCCGCGCCGGGTCGGTCACGGCGGGCGCACTGCGCGCGACGATGAATGACCACTACGCGGCCCCACGCACCAAGGTCTGGAGCATCGGGCGGGGTGAAGGCTTCAGCATGACGGCGGCGACCGGCCTCCTGGAGCGTGGAGCGGTCTCCCTGGCCGACTTGAGCCTGCACGGCAAACGCCATTCGCAGCCGGCGAGGCTGGAACTCACGCCGGACCTAGGCGTCGTCTTTGGCCAGTATCTCGCGGAAGGCCACGCCGCCGCGAACTTCGCCCTGCTGTCGGTCCGTGAGGCGGAGGTGCAGGACGAGCTGGCGCGCTGCCTCCGCAGCGTCGGCATCCCCTCCTACCGGCGGCAGGACGGCGATTTCGTGATCGCCGCGCGCGCCTGGCGTGACCTGCTGTTCTCGCTCATGGGCGGCAGTGCAGGCTCCAAGCATCTCCCCGACTGCTGGCCCGCGCTCTCCAACCGGGTGTTGGGGGCGATGTTGCGCGGCTACTTCGAGGGGGACGGCGGTCTTGACCGGGGCGCGGTCACGGCGGTGACACTGAGCAAGGCACTCGCCGGGGACCTGACGGAAGCCCTGCTGCGCTTCGGCATCTGGGCGCGCACACGCCCGGTCCAGAAGCGGAAGCCGAACGGCGAGATGGGAACCTACCACAAGATCACGATCTCCGGCGCGGAAAATCTCGCCCGCTTCTCGGAGTGCATCGGCTTCATCAGCGGGCGCAAAAAGTCGTCCCTGGCGGAGAACATCCGGCCGGGCAACACCAACGTTGACCTCGTGTTCGGCGTAGGGCCACGTCTTTTCTCCGAGCGGCGACGTGCGGGCCTTTGGCAGCGGGAGGTCGCCGCGCGCGCGGGCTGCACTCGCACCATGATCTCCGCCATCGAGAAGGGTATCCGTCACCCCTCGCGCCCCCTGTTCGCGCGCCTCTGCGACGCCCTGGGTGTGCAAGACACGGCGCTGCGCGGACTGGCGGACATCCACTGGTCACCGGTCAGCGCCGTGGAGCGCGTTGCGCCGCAGCACCGCTACGTTTATGACTTCAGCGTTGACGGCTACGAGACCTTTCTGACGGGGCACGGCGGACTGTTCGTTCACAACACGTTTTCCGTTGCGAATGTGATTGAAAAGGTGCAGAAGCCGACGCTGGTGATTGCGCATAACAAGACGCTGGCGGCGCAGCTGTGTTCGGAGTTCCGGGACTTCTTCGGGCAGAACGCTGTCGAATATTTCGTCTCCTACTACGACTACTACCAGCCGGAGGCGTACATCCCGCAGACGGACACGTTCATCGAGAAGGACTCCAGCATCAACGACGAGATTGACCGATTGCGGCACTCGGCGACGCAGGCCGTGCTGGAGCGGCGCGATGTCATTATCGTGGCGTCTGTGTCCTGCATCTACGGCCTGGGCGCACCGGAAGAATACGCGCGAATCATCCTGAAGCTGACGCGCGGCCAGGAGTACGACCGGGACGATATGCTGCGGCGCTTAATAGATATGCAGTTCAACCGCAACGACATCGCCCTGACGCGCTCCACGTTCCGCGTCCGGGGCGATATCTTGGAGTTGCAGCCCGCCGACGAGGAGATCATCGTGCGGGTGGAGTTCTTCGGGGATGAAGTCGAGAAGATCACGCTGGTGGACCCGCTGACCGGCGAGGTGCAGCAGAGCAAGGACGAGATCACCGTCTTCCCGGCGTCGCACTTCGTCGCCGGGCCGGAGCGCATCGAGCATGCCATCGTCGGCATCGAGGAGGAGATGCACCAGCGCGTCGCCTGGTTCAAGCAGCAGGGCAAGCTGCTGGAGGCCCAGCGCATCGAGCAGCGGACGCGCTTCGATCTGGAGATGATCCGGGAGGTCGGCTACTGCTCCGGCATTGAGAACTACTCGCGCTGGTTTGACGGGCGTGCGCCCGGCTCGGCCCCTTCCACCCTGCTGGACTACTTCCCGAAGGACTACCTGCTGGTCATTGACGAGTCGCACCAGACCCTGCCCCAGCTCCGGGCGATGTACAATGGGGACAAGGCACGCAAGGACACGCTGATCGAGTTCGGCTTCCGGCTGCCGTCGGCGGGCGACAACCGGCCCCTGAAGTTCGACGAATTTCAGGAACGCATCGGCCAGACCCTCTTCGTCTCGGCGACGCCCACGGCCTACGAGCGGGAGAACTCGGCGCAGATCGTGCAGCAGATCATCCGGCCCACGGGCCTGATTGACCCGGAGATCATCCTCAAGCCGACCAAGGGCCAGGTGGACGACTTGCTGGGCGAGATTCGGGAGCGGACGGCGCGCGGGGAGCGTGTGCTGGTGACGACGCTGACCAAGAAGATGGCGGAGGACCTGACCGAGTACCTGCTGGACCTGAACATCAAGGTCAACTACCTGCACTCGGACATCCACACGCTGGAGCGGACGGAGATTTTGCGCGACCTCCGACTGGGCATCTACGATGTCATCATCGGCATCAACCTGCTGCGCGAGGGCCTGGACCTGCCGGAAGTCTCCCTGGTCGCCATCTTGGACGCCGACAAGGAAGGCTTCCTGCGCTCGGAGACCTCTCTCATTCAGACCATCGGGCGGGCGGCACGCAACGTCGGCGGGCAGGTCATCATGTACGCGGACCACGTCACCGGCTCCATGCAGCGGGCGATGGACGAGACGGATCGGCGGCGGACGATCCAGGAGGCGTACAACGTCGAGCATCAGATCACGCCGTACACGGTGAACAAGGCCGTGCGCGAGGTAATCGAGTCCAAGAAGATCGCCGAGCAGAAGAGCTACTACAACGTCTCCCGCAATCGCAACCCGGAGACGCTGCCGCTGGACCAGTTGATGTCGGCGCTGGCGGACATCGAGAAGGAGATGAAGCAGGCGGCCCGCTCCCTGGAGTTCGAGCGGGCGGCGGAACTGCGCGATGAGCTGTCCCGCCTGAAGAAGTTGCTCCCGGCAGGGTCGCGGAAGTAAGAGACCTCACCCGGCTCGCCACCCTCTCCTTTCGGAAGGAGAGGGTCGGCGGCTTGCCGCCGGGGTGAGGTATCCTCCAGGCGAGGTATCCTACGGCGAGCCGTTGTCGCCGGAGGCGGAGAAGCGCGGGTTAAGGACCTCCGAGTAGATGTCCGCCGTGCCGTTGCGGTTGCTGGTCCAGAACAGCCAGACCTTGTGCGGGTGCAGGGCGGCGCTGATGCTTGAGGCGACATTGAACGTGCTGGGATCTATGCTGCCCGGTGTGTTCCCTGTCCCATTCAGGAACGCGCCGGGGTCCAGGAAGGCGCTGACGCCGCTCTCGTTGATGGTGGTCACGAGCGGTATCTGGTAGCCGTCGGAGGCGGCGGCTTCCAGCGTGGCGGACGTGTCCTGGCCGATGGGATCGTTGTAGCGCGGCTCGTCCAGCCATTCGATCCTCCCCGTGGTCGTCGGCAGATTCCCCCCATTCGGCCCGCCCCCAGTGATGGTCACAAGCTGGCCTTCCAGGGCCGTGTCACTGTTGCTCCCTGCCCCATTCGCTCCCTGGAACACGATTGGGAAGTAGAGGCGGCCCCGCGTCCGGTCTACGTCCACAACATTCGCGCCCGCCCCGTGCGTGTAGAGAGACACCCCGCTTGGCTGGAGCGTGACAGTCAGCGTCGTCGGGTCAATGGTGACGGGCTGGCCGTTGTTGTCGGTGACGGCGACGGTGAGGCGCTGGGTCTTGTACCAGAGCGTTGGGTTTGCGCCGCCGACGGCGGACTTGTGCCAGACGAACCAGTAGCGGTCCGCCTGCACGTTCTGATCGGCATTGACACCGGCGGAAGCGACCACGCCGCTGGAGTTGGGCTGGTAGGCTTCGTCCAGGAAGGCAACCGGCTGGGTGTCCGCCGCCGGGCTGGTGGTGATGCGCCGGGCGGTCGCGCTGAAGTACGCGGAGACCGTGGCGTAGGCCCCCAAGTTGGGCGAGCCGTAGGGCAGGTGGAGGCTGAAGCGAATGCGGCCCTGGGCCACGTCCACATACACCGTCTGGCCGGGCGTCTGGTTGATAGCAGTCCCGGCCCCGTTGATGAGGGGAAGCGTCACGTTGGTGAACACCAGGACGCCGCTCGCCCGGTCGTAGGCGATCTGGCCGTTGAACGCCGTCGCCGTCGCCGCCCCGTTGGGGGTGTACCCGCCGGTGTAGGTGTTCGGGCCGGTCTCCGTGAAGGTACTGGTGTCTGTCGTGGTCCCGTTGGCGAGGGTCACGCTCACCCGGAAGCTCAGGGCGTTGTCGCGGACCCAGCCGACGTCGCGGGCCTGCCACCAACTCAAAGTGTTCAGGTTGGCCGTGTCGGGCTGGAGCTGCTCGGAGACCGCCGGGAACGGCATCAGACCGAGTTGGACTTCAGATAGCGGTGACGTGACCGCCGTATCTGGTTGTCCACCAATCAGAGTACGGTACGGTCGGTACCTGCTCAGGAACAGGTCTGGGCTGCCGCCCGCACCGGTTCCGCTGTATGTCACCTCGATGGCCGGGACGGGCGCACCAGTGTTGTTCGCCAGGTCCGGCGCATGGGTCAGCACTGGGTTCGGGTCACTGACGGCGACGAGACCGGCAGGGACGGGCAATACGGCAGTGTGTCCTGGAGTCTCAGACCCATTGATGTCCGTCCCAAACCGAAGACTCGTGGTGCCAGTGCTGGCCAGGCTATAGTAGATGGCTGTTCGCCCGCGAGTGCCGCCGGTCCAGAAGGACCACAGGTTGTTGTTAATCGTGGCTCCACCGTTAGGGTCTGCGAATGGCACATCGCGCATCGCCAGCCCGTGCAGGTCGGACTTCGGTTGCGGCGAGGATGCGATCACCACGCCGCCCGAAGGCACTCCGCCCCCAGCCACTGACAGGAGCGACATCGGGTAGCAATACAGCGTCGTCGTCGCCAGCGGGTCACTTACGAAGATATTGGTGTCAAACCCGTAAAGGGCATTGCTTGAGGAAGCCAAGCCGTATCCCGTACCGAACGCGGCTTGGGTTTGGGCGACGCTGAACGCGGTGTTGTTGCCCGTCGGTTGGCCGGGCAGGTCCAGTGTGGTTCCCAGGGGTTCCCACCACTGCTGATTGTTGTAAGCACCATAGGTGGTGGAGGTACTGTTAGAGGTTACGTTCAACTTGGCCGCATTCACCTGGTACTCTGTGTTCGGTTGGCCAGCGACGTAGTCGCGCGAACTGGCCCAATACAGGCCGAGTTCGCCCGGATACGACGGGGAACCGGAATACGGTAGGGCGAGGGCGAATGGGGCGAAGTTGGCCGCACCAGCTCTGGCGACGAGGGTTGGCCCGGCGTCGATCATCGGCAGTGCGCCCGCCGTATAGCCATTCGTGTAGCGCGCCTCGCCGACGGTGACTTTGACCTGCGTGGCCGGGTCGCTGTATGCCTGCACAGCATGGGCGACGCCGTTGGTGTAGTTCAGTTGGAACGTGTCCAGGCCGTTGGGAGCGTTCGTGGTCACTGCGTTGGGGTCGAACGGTGCCAGACCGCCGATGCCGCTGCTGGTGGCGCTGGCCCCATAGGTCGGGCCGACGAGCGGGTAGTAGGTGGGGTCGTAGCCCTCGAACAGCCGCAGGTTTTGTGAGTACGTCCCCACGGGCGTCCCGAACGGGACAGCGACGCCGACGTAGGGCGATGTGGCGTAGGTGGGCGCAGGCGTCGCCGCCGTGATCGGGGACGGGGGCTGGCCCGTGCTGACGGGCAGGGAGAACGGACCCGTGTTGTCGTGGGGCACGTCGGGGACAGTCATGCCCGTGCCGGTTCCGTCGCCGACGCGGGGCTTGTGGAAGGTGACGACCGGGTAGGCCGCCGCGCCGCTCCCGCCGAAGCTGCCCGCCGTGAGGGGGTCCAGGACGCTGAGGCCGGGGTTGCGGCCATACGCCTGGGCCACGTCGGTGTCCAGCGTGGTGCGGATCAGGTACGGTTGCGGCAGGACGCCGCTCCCGGTCAGCGCCGTGCCTGTGTTCGTGCCGTTCAGCGTGTAGGAGTTGGTCCCGCCCTGGGCCGCGATGAGGTCGGAGACGCCCTCAAAGTCGTAGCCGGGGATGTAGGAATACGGCGCGGCCAGGCTGGAGTCCAGGGCGTCGGAGAGCAGCGGCAGGCCGGGGGCCTGGCCCGGCACCGCCCCCGGCGTGACGATCTTCTGGTCCAGGTGCGGGTTGATCAGGTTGACGTTGCTGTCGCTGACGATGTTGAGCGGCTGGAAGTGCCCGGCAAAGCCCGCGTAGCCGTTGTAAGGCGTGAACGGGCCGACGGCTCCGGTCATCTGGGTCCCGTAACCGGCCGGTTCGACGCCGACATCGGTGACGGGGTTGCTCATGCTGGTCTTGATGTCCACCGGGACGCCCGTGTAGACCTGGACGTTGCGGTAGGCGACGTTCTGGTCGTTGGGGTTGTGGATGCCGTTAGTGGAGGCCGTGATCTTCTCCGTGGCGACGTAGCCCATGGGGAAGTACCGGTCCGTCGGTCCCGTATTCGATTCGAGGTCCGAGCGCGTCGCGCCGACCAGCGGCGAGGTGGGGTACTGCGACTGCGCGCCCAGCGGAGGCCCGGCGACCTGGTAGAGATTCAGGTTGGCGGGCTGGTACTTGGGCACGTTCACCTGGACCCGGACCGCCGCCAGGTTGACCTGCCGGTTCTGCGCGGTGGCGGGCGGCGTGTTAGTCGTTCCCGGCGTGGTGGTCGGCGGCAGGGCGGCGTTGGTGGTGCTGGAGCCGTCGGTGAACTCGTTGAGGATATCCTGCTGCGGGATGTCCGGGTAGTCCGTGCTGCTGTTGGTGCCGAAGCTGTACGCGGTCGGCGTGTCCTCCCAGGGCAGGTGGTTGATGACGGCGGCGGCCCCGCTCCCAATGCCGTCGGTGGCGGTCAGGGACGTTCCCGCCCCGGAGACCACGGCGTTGTCATTCCACTGGGCCTTGGCCGCGTGGACGGTGATCTGCAGCTGCTGGCCCTCCAGGCTGAGCAGGCTGCGGTCGGCGACATCCAGCATGGCCGAGCCGAACGCCGGGCTGGAAAGTCCGCTGCCGGTCCCCCCGCCGTAGTTCCCCACGGCAATGCCCGTGCTGGAAGGGTCTGTGTTGTCGCCCTGGGAGCCGTCCAGAATCTGCGGCGTGGCCGTGGCGACATTGAGGACCGCCTGCGGCATGGCGGCCGCCTGCGCGTTCAGCGTCACGGTCCCCTGGGTCGGGTCAGTGGTGGCCGTGTTCGAGCCGTTGAGCGGGGCTGCGCCGGTGTAGACCAGGTTGCCGTTCGCCAGGGCTTGCAGGTCATAGGAGCCGGGGGGCAGCGCCGGGTCGACGGCGCGGAAGGGGCCGATTCCGTCCACCAAGTTGCCGCCCCCCGTGAAGCCGCCGAGCGGCTGGGCCGCAGCCCCGGTCGTTGCTCCCAGCGGCAGGCCGCCGCCGCGCACGGCCAGTGGGTTCAGGATGCCGAACGTCGGCTGGTCAATGACGATGGCCGTCCCGAGGCCATTGGCTGGCGGGTTATTCGCGTTATAACCACCTGCTGTGGTGTTCGGAGTCGGCGGCAGGAAGTCGCCGGTCGGCATCGTGTCGGTGGTGAGTACGGCAGGGTTGGACACGGTGAATGCCGCTGTGGGACTCGTCCGCGTGTATTCAGTGGCTCGCTGGCTGACGTTGATCAGGCGGCGCTGCGCGCCGGGCGTATTGGCGAGCAGGGAGCCGTCGGCGAAGGCGACGTGGTAGGTGTAGGCGGCGACCCATCCGAAGCCGGTGTTGTCGCCGGTGGTGGTCAGGGCGACGGTGTCGCCGGGCGCGGTGGTGTCGGGCGCTTGCGGCGTGACCGCGTGCGTCGTCCCGTTGTCGGTCCGTAGGTAGAAGCCGTTCTGGTTGATGTCTATGGTATTGGGAGTCGCCGGCGTGGGCGCGACGGCAGGCACTTGCAAGGTCGCGCCAACGGCCTTCGAGTTGGAGTCTTCCAGTTGGAACGTCACCGGCCCGCCCTGACCGTAGGCGACCAGGTTGTTGTTAGGGTCAATCACCAGCGCCGGGTTGCCGGAGGCATCCACCGCGCCTGCGGGCGGGACGACGTTGGCGATGCGGATGTAGGCGGCCTGGCCCCAGTCGAAGACCGGCAGGGTCTGGCCGATCTGGTTCGCCTGACTCATGTCGGTGCTGGTTCCGGGGTGAACGGGAGGAGTTGTTGAGCCGTCAAACAGGTATGCGCGAAGCGGGAACTGGCCGCTGGCGCTGGTGGACGCGACCTGATCCGGCACGGGCGGGAGGGGCAGATACTCTTCCGGCTGCCCGTTAGACTGCTGATCGGGGGTGAAGCCCCGGCACAGGCTCAGGGTGTCGTCGGCGATGTAGACCCAGTCGCGCACGGTGTCGCTGTTCTGCGTACCGGCGGCCCCCGGCAGGTTGGTGACATTGGCGGCGGCGATGGCGGGCGACGAGATGGGCCCTGCGCCGGAGAACGACTGGTCGCCGGTGGCATTGATGAACGGGAACGCCTGGCCCGCCGTCGGGTTGGAGATCGGCGTGGCCTGGAACTGGTACAGCGTGTTGGCGGCGCTGAGGAAGACCGCGCCGCCGTTGCCGCCCGAAACCGAGCTGTTGGTGACAAGCGCGGGCGACGATTGGAACCCGGCCCCGTTGGGCGAGACCAGGCGGTAGATGTTGCGCTCGGAGTCGATGGTCGCGGGTGTGCCGCTGGCGTTCGTGCCGTCCACGTCTAGTTCATAGAACGCGGCGTCATTGGGCGTGTATGTCCCGACGTACAGCATGGCGACCTGGTGACTCTGCGCCGTCCCCGTGCCGTCGAAGGTCATGGTGCGGGCCACGCCGCCCGCGCCGCCGTGGTCGGAATGCGCCCAGGCGACGTTGTTGCCCTGGGTGATGGTCTTGGGAAACTCCACGAGTCCCATGGCGGGCGTGGCGTCGAGGAAGCCGCCGAGCGGCTGGGACGGCTCCGCCGTGCCGTCCAGCGTGGCGACGTTCGGGTTGTTTGCCGACGGGTAGACCCAATTCGGCACGGCGGTCTCGGTCCCCGTGGTGCCGGTGGCGATGGAGGCGGAGCCGTTGGTGTTGATGCCCCAGATGCGCCCGAAGTTCTGGTCCTGATTCGCCTGGAAGGTTGTCGGTGTGCCGTTGGTGACGACGCCATTGGCAAACGTGCCGCCCTCGGTGCGAATCTCGGTGCCGGCGTTGGCGGCGAAGTAGATGCGCGTGGAGCCGTCGTGCGGGTTATTAAACACGACCGGTGAGCCGGTGATGTCGCCCACGGAGGGGCGCAGGACGCCGCTGGTACTCCAGCTCTCGTAGCCCGCTGGGATGGGGTTGAGCCGGGTGACGAAATCGTGGCCGTACTGGTCCGGGAAGGCCCAGTAGGGGCGCGGGTTGACGTTGTAATCCGGCGAGCCGGGAATGCCGAAGTTGTTGCTCGTCGAGGTGGTGACCGTGGGGTCGGTCTCGCCGTTGTTGCCGCGCGGGCCATTGATGCCATCCACGGCGTAGAGGCGTCCCGTGTTGTTGCCCAGGATGCTGCTGGTGCCGATGTAGACCACGGGATTGAAGCCGTTGTTCGGGTCCAGGTAGACGGCGGGCGCGGACGTGATGCTGTTGGTCGGGTTGGTGTCCGGCCCCGCGCCGCCGGTGGAGAACCACCACAGCGGCTTGGGCGTATTGGTCGCGTCGGCGACGCCCGGCAGGCCGGTCAAAGGGTTGTTGTACGGGTCGGCATTCGGGGCCGTCGCCGTGGCCGCCGAGGAGACGCCCGTGCCGTCCAGGGCGTACAGGACGCCGTTGCTGTTGCCGATGTAGATGGTCGCAAACCCAGCGGCGGTGGCGGGAACCGTCGTCGGCGGTGTCACATAGACGCTCGCCGAGGCCGTCCCGAAGGACGCGGGCACGGGCAGGTCACTTTTGGGGTCGAAGGCGGACAGCGGCTTGACCGTGCCGACGTTCGTACCCGACACATACTTGGGCTGGTTGGGATCAGGCCGGTAGACCCAGTACGGGAACGTCGTGCCGGCGTGCGCGTGGACGCCGGAAGGGTCCAGGGGCAGGTTTTCCGCCGTCGCCGTGGCTTCGTCGTAGGCAATGCCCGTCTGTGTCCCCGTGGCAGGCTGGTTGGCCGGGTAGATGTTGGAGTTGCTGGAGCCGTCGCCGTTGCCGACGGCGTCGAGGCAGTAGACGAAGCCGTTGTTGTCCGCGATGACGACGACGGTCTTCAAGACCGGCGTGCCGCCGCCCGGCGGCGTGACCTTGAATTGGGACACGACAGGCGAACTGTAGACCTGGGGAGTCCCAAAAGTCTGCGCGCCCAGCGTCTGTGTCAGATTGCCGGTGAGCTGCTGGTTCGTGCCGTTCGCCCCGCTCGTGAAGGTACCGTTGAACGTCGCCGGGCTGTAGGCCGTCGCGCCGGTCGTCGCCGTGAACGTACCCGTGACAGTCGCCGCGTAGGGCGTCGTGAACGTCGCAGTCGCCGAAAATGTCCCGGTGGATTCCGTCGCCGTCGTCGCGCCCGGCAGGTAGATCGCATACGTCCCGGTATAGAGAACCTGCGTGGCACTGAGGGCATTGGCGTATTGGGCGTAAAGGGTGAAGTTTTCGTTCGCCGTTGACAGGCCACCCAGGTTTCCCGGCGCACTGGTGACTGTCAATGTGCCGGGTGCGCCGCCGTTGATGGCCGCATTGGCGCTGCCGACGCCATTGATCGTCGGGCCGACCTGGAAGGCTTGCGGACCGTTGCCGCTGACGGAGTTTACCGTGCCCGTGGTGGCGGCCGTGAACCCCGTCTGCACCGCTTGGGTGAGAGTCCCGGTGAGCTGCTGGTTGGTGCCGTTGGCCCCGCTCGTGAAGGTACCGCTGAACGTCGCCGGGCTATAGGCCGTCGCGCCGGACACGGCCGTAAAGGTGCCAGTGACGTTGGCCGCTGTCGCGCTGGTGAACGTGGCGGTGGCCGAGAAAGTCCCCGTGGAGTCCGTGGCCGTCGTCGCGCCCGGCTGGTAGAGGGCATACGTCCCGGTATAACGGACCTGTGTGGCATTAAGAGGCGTGTCTTGGGCCGCGTAGAGGGTGAATTTCTCTGTCGTCGTCGGCAGCCCACCCTGGTTGCCTACACTGGTCACGGTCAGTGTGCCGGGCGCGCCGTTGTTGATCGCGGTGTCCGTGGTGCTGCCGACGCCATTGATCGTCGGGCCGATCTGGAACGGCTGCGGCCCGTTCCCGGTGTCGGAATGCGCCGTGCCCGTGGTCGTGGCCGCGAACACCGATGGCACGGTACTCACGCTGGTGGCCCGGAACGACGGCACCTGGTAGCGCCAGATGATGCCGCCGGTGAAGCCGTCCATCGCATAGACAGCCCCGACTTGTATGGGCGTCCCCAGCGGGATGCCGGCAGGCACGGCCACACCACCGGCCTCATTGCCGTTCGCCGTGGCCGTCACATTCACCGTCTCGGTGCGCCCGAAGTAGACGACCTGCCGGATTTGATGGACGGGGTCCGTCGAGTTCGCGCCGAACTTCGTGGTGTCAGGGGCCGAGGGGCTTTGGGTCGTGCCGTTCGGGGTGTTCAACGGGTTAGCGACGACACCGTAGTAAGACGCGCTCGTCAGGACGGGGTACTCGGTGACATTGACGGCGGCGGGCGAACTCTGCACCTGCGGGTAAGTCCCGGTGAGAGGGTTCGGGTAGGTGTAGCCGAACGGCCCGACGATCTGGAGGAACGGGGGCGTCCCGCCATCGCGGAAGTGGTTCGGGAAGTAGGCCAGTTGGCCGCCCGCCAACAACCCCTGCGGGGGCGCGGTCGGCAGGTAGTTGCCGAGCAGACGGCTGGGAATCTGGGTGGTGACAGCGGTTCCCGTGGCCTGCGTGAACGGCTCCCCGCCCGTCGCCGCCACAGCCGGGATGGTGAAGAGGCCCGACGGCGTCCCCTGCAACTGGCCGTAGGGAACCAGCGGCTCACCGGGCAGAGGCAGGAGCGGCGTGACGAAGTTCGGCGTCGTGCCGCCCGCGTGGAAGCCCGGCCAGCTGTAAGCCAGCGGCACGTCCGTGATCGGGGACCCCGTGCCGGAGGGAGATGTGCCGGTGGGGGACTGGGCGAACACGGCGACGGCCAGGCCCAGGCCGAGGCCCAGGATGGCGGCGACGTCGGCGGCCCGCCGCGCCCATGCGGCCAGGGCCGTGATTTCGGAGTTGTTATTACGACGGTTCATAGCGTTTGTGTTAATGGTGGGTTGCGAACCCCGCCCGGAGAGGAGACCTCACCCCATAGGAGAAGAGACCTCACCCCAGCCCTCTCCTTCCGAAAGGAGAGGGGGCAAGAGGGGCTTGTTCTTAACCCTCTCCTTTCCGAAGGAGAGGGTGGATCGGCTTGCCGGGCCGGGTGAGGTATCCGTCCGGCGGGCCGCTACTTCTCATGCGCGGCGAAGGTCGGCTGCGACAGCGGCGCGGCGATGCCCGGCGTTGCGCCCTGTGCGAAATTGCCGAACGAGTTGACGAGGTTCGTCTGCAAGGCCGGTGCGCTCAAGCCCAGGTCACCCAGTTCCAGGACCTCGCCGCCGAAGCCGCTGACGGGCGTGACTTCGCCCGTGCTGAAGCCGTTCGTGACGAGATAGTGGCCGAGCAGGTAGGTCGTCCCGCCGGTCGTCACCGGGTCCGTGCCGGTGCGCTGGAGGCTGTTCGGGCGGAACGGCAAGTTAAGTTGCCCGCGTGTGACAGCCGGTATGATGCCGGGGAGGTTGCCCGGCAGGCCTTGATAGTCGGCCTGGGTGAAGCCCCAGGTGGCTTCCAGGAAGTACGCATAGGCGGTACGCTGGGCGGCTGTGGTTGCGCCGGAGTTCGCACCGGTCGGGTCCAGGGTCAGGTCATACACGCCGTTGTCGTCGGCGAGCAGGAAGTTCTGCACGGCCCCCGCGCTGCCCTGCGGGGTGTACGTCTCCAGGAGGCGCGGGTTCCGCAGGTAGGTCAGCGTCGGCGGGGCGGTCGCGCCCTGAATCGCGGGATTTGAGCCGGGGACGCTGTAGTATTTGGGCGAGTCGGTCAGGTCAAACGTCCCGTTGCTGTTCAGATAGGTCAGGTACGCACTGATGGTGTGCGAGATGTAGCCGTCCTTCTGCGTCGGAATCGTGTTGCTGGGATCGTAATCCAGCAGGGCAATGGAACTGCCGGGGGCGTCCTGCCTCACCGAAAGCATCTGTCCGGGCGACGGGATCGGACCGGCGATACGGACGTTGCTGACCAGGCCGACGATGTACGTCAGCCCATTGGGGCCGGTGAAGTAGTTGGCGCTGGTGTAGGCATAGTGGCGGCCCAGCGCGTCGGAGGTGCGGCTGACCCAGACCAGATCGTGCGGGACGCCGACGGGATTCCCGTTTTGGTCGAAAGCGTCCACGACCTCGACGATGCGGTTGTTGCCGGTGTCGGCGATCAGGTAGTGGACGATGGTTCCCTGGATGGTGTTCCCGGTGCTGTCCCGGACGGTCTGGACATAAGACGTTACACTGGTCGGGTGGTTCAGCGTGGTCGGCTCACCAGGCGCGAGCAGCGCGTTGGTTTTATACGCGGGCGCGAACGGTGACGTCGGGTTGATGTAGAACGGGGTGGTGTCGCTCAGGGTGGCGTCGTTGAAGCGGCTGAGTTCCCAGATGACGTTGCCGGCGCGGTCGAAGCGGACGCAGCGGTTGTTGCCGGTGTCGGCGACCAGGTAATCGTTGGCCGTGACCTGGGTGATGGAGTTCGGGTGGTTCAGTTCCACGGTCGTGGTGCGCTTGGTGGCCGGGTTGATCTCCGAGGTGGCGTCCACGAGCCAGGTGGGGACGCCGTCGCTGTCCACTTCCAGCACCCGGTTGGCGTCGGCGACCAGGCTGTACTTGGTGCCGAATGCCTGGACGCCCGCCGTCCCGTTGGCGACGAAGACGCCGCTGCCCGCGCTCAGGACGCCGTTCACGCTGCCGATCTGGGTGTTCGCGGCGACGCTGAACGCGGGGCGGTTGCCGGGGGAACCGGAGACATTGTAGACGCGGCCCGTGCCGACCAGCCCCGCGCCCTGCGGGTAGGCGTAGAGGCGCAGGACGCCGGTGACATTGGTTCCGCTCACCGGGGTCGTGCCGGGGAAGAACAAGTAGTCGCCCACGAGGGTCAATGAGGTGATTGTCGGTATCGTCGTCCCCGTCGGCAGAATGGCGTACCAGGTCAGGTTGGTGTGGAACAGGCCGGTGACGGTGTTGGTGACGGTCCCGCCGGTGTTGGCCTGGCTGTAGGTGGCCTGGACCGGCAGCGGCTCGGACAGGTTGGGCGTGATGGCTGTGATGCCGTTGGTAGCCCCGCTGATGCCGAAGCTCTGGATGGTCATCTGGCCGTTGTCATCCACCCGCCCGCTGAACTGGCTTCCGACGGGAACCGCCTGGGCCGGCGAGTTACCGAACTCATCCGGGCCGGTCGCGCCTGTCATCTCCGGCTGGGTGAGCTGGTTGATCTGGACGGTGCCGTTGGCGTTGTTGACGGGAATCTGGATGAACGGCGAGTAGGTCGCGTTGAAGCACAGGACGGCGGTGTTTGCGCCATCGGTCGCCAGGGCGAAGACGTTGCCTTGATCGTCTACCACCGGCGTCCCGACGAACTGATACCCGGTCAGGGCGCTGTAGGAGATGCCGTCGGCGTCCAGGGAGACGGAATCGTTCGCGCCCGGCAGACGGAAGCGCCATTCCATCTGCATCGCGCTTCTGCGCCCCGCAGGCGCGGCCTCATTGCTACGGCCATCGTGGGCGCAGACGATGGTGCTGTCCGTCCCGACGTTCGCCGTGTAGTAGAAGTTGCCGTTGGAGTCCAGCGCGGGTGCGGAAATGGTTCCCCCCGTCACGGCAGGCATGAACGTGCCCAGGCCGAAGACGGTGCGCACGGCGTTGCCCGCGCCTGTGTTTGTAAAATCCACGTTATAGTCGCCGTAGACGGGAGGAGCGGGCATGGACGAAATGGTGAAGCTGGGCGTAGGCGCGGCAGGCACGGAGCTGCCGAACGGCGTGACTTGATACCCGCCGGCGTTGTCCTGGTAGGTCGTCCGGGTCCCCGCCTGGAGGATGTCCAGGCTGCCGGGGGAACTGGTGTTCACCGGTGTCGGTGTGTAGGTGGTGCCGCTGGCGGACAGCGGATCGTGACGCGCCCCGGCGTGGACGGTGTAGGTGTTGAGATTTGTCGTGACCGTGACGACGATGTCATCCACATAGCCCGTCGCGGTTCCCTGATTGATGGCCTCATGGACGAGGCCGACGGTGGGTGACGCGATGGCGGTCTCCGTCGGGCCGGGAGAGCTGGTGGGGTAAAGCGAATAGTCCTTGCCGGTCCCCGTGGCGAAATCGTACACATAGAGGGAGCCGTCCGGCTCCCCGGCGTAGATGCGGCCGTCAAAATACGTCGGCGCGGGGGCGACCGTGGTGAACGTCCCGTGGGACCCGAGGCCCGCCAGGGGGCTGGGTCCTGCGGCCCCACCGGTGGCCGCGTCGTAGACAAGAACTTGGCCTCGGACGTTCACTATGAATACGTCCGTCCCGCCGCCGGGCACGGAGGCCACGGTGGGCGCGGAGGCGAGCGGGTCGGTCAGCGTGACGGGCGTGATGCCGGAGAAGCTTCTGCCGGTGGTGTCCCATACCTCATCGTAAGGGTAGCCGTTCACATAGTCGGCGGTCCCGGCATCAGGTGTGCCGGTGCCGATGATGTCCGTGCCAGGCGTCGCGTTGAAGGCCCGCAGGACGCCGTCGGCGGTGCGGACGTAGACGAAGCTGCCGTTGACCGCCGCGCCGGGCGTCGCCGCGCCGCTCAGGTTGTTGAAGCCGTAGGTCCAGGTCGTCGTCAGGGCGGGACCGACGGTGGCGGCGCTCTGGCTGGACTGGTGGCTGCTCTTGAGTTCGTTCGGGTGCGCGGCGGACCAGGACAGGATATCGTAGGCGAACTTCAAGTCGGCAGCAGGCACGGACCGGGCGTGTTGGGGGTCAGGGTCGGCATACGGCCCAGTGTTGCCGTTGTTGATGTTGACGACGCTGTCCACGCCGTCCACGATGACCTGCCCCGCCCCATACTGACCGGCGGCGATGACCGGTGAGCCGGAAGCTTGCAGGGCGGTGGACAGGAAAGACGTGCCGGTGATGGCGGCGGCGGCGGTCCCGTAGCCCAAGCCGTTCAGCTCCTGCGGGGACAGCAGATACGGCGTGGCGATGACCGGCTGCGGAATGTTGTAGTTGTCAACGGGAAACAGGGCGCGGGTCCCGGAGGCCGCCCCGCCGAAAGCCACGTCCAGGAACAGGCCGTCGGTCGCGTTGATCGTCCCGCCGGTGCTTTCCACCCAGAGCTGCCCGCCGTTGTCCACATAGCGGCGCAGCGTGTTGATCTCGTCGTCGGTGAAGCTCACGTTGGCCGAGGAAATGTTCAGCAGCAAGACATCAAACTTCTCCAGGTTCGCCAGGCTGGTCTTGGACAGGGAGACTTCCCAGTACGGGGCCATGCTGGGGGTGATGGTCTGGTTCAGAGTGTAGGTGGGCCGGACGGCCAGGATGTCGCCGGTGACGTTGGCCGGGGCGATGGGGTTGACGATGTTCCAGCCGAACGGCTTCAGGTCCTGACGCTCGTTCATGATGAAGAAGACGTAGGGAGTCGGGTCCGGGGGCGTTCCGGCGTTATCCACCAGCAGGATACCGGCGTTGATGGTGCGCTGGCGCGCGCCGTAGGTGTAGGCGGCGGCGTGGGCGCGCGGCGCGGCCCCGGCGACGACGCCGAGGACGGCCAGCAGGACCGTCAGAGTGCGGACTATACGACTATTTAAGCGCATCGTGTTATCCATCAAGAGACCTCACCCGGCCCGGCAACCCCAATAAAACCCTAGCCGGTCCACCCTCTCCTTCCGAAAGGAGAGGGTTCGGAGGGAGCGGGCTACACCGTGGCTCATTGCAGCAGGGACTGCGGATCGCTCTGGCCCGCGTAGAGCAGCCCGGTGCTGACGGGCAATTTCGGCGTGAAGGGCAATGGCCGCCCGTAAACGTCCGTGCGGAGATAGTTGCCGGTGTCATACGGGTTCCCGGCCAGCGGGTCATAGACGAAGTTCAGCCCGAAGGACGGCTGGCCGGTCGTGGAGTGACCGGACGGTTCGGTGGGCATCCCTGCGGCCTGGCCGATCAGGCTGCCGTGGAACTGCGGTATCCAGCCCCACTTCGCCATCCACGACGCCTGCGCAGTGATGTCGGCGGGCCGGTTCTCGGAGACCGAGCCGTTGATGGTGATTCGCAGGTCCACCGGCTGACCGTACAACGGGAAGCGCATCTGGTCGGCGCTGGTGTCCAGGACGCCTGGCCGCGTCGGCAACTGACCGCTGGTGACGTTGGCGACGTAGCTGGTCAAGTTGTCGCTGCTGTCGCTGTTGAACCAGGGGCCGGGGATGACGAAGAACGAGTCGTCCTGGGCGTACATCACGGCTTGGATTTGGATGTCCATCGGCAGGATGGCACTGCGCTCCTGGAGATAATCTTGCGTGGTGACGCTGACAGCCCCGGCGACCGGGATGGGATTCGGGTCCAGGCGCGTCCAAAGTTGGAGCGGCTGCCCGGCGGTGACATTGCTCAGATTTGAGTCACCTGTCAAGTTGAACGTCATGTGCAGGAGCGACGACGCGCTGCTCGCGGCGGCCACGACCGGGTATGGGGTCTCAAGCCCCCCATTGGCCGTGAAACTGATCCCGTTCACGGTGTCGAAGTCAGAGACGATCAGCGGGTTATCGAACGGCTGCTGCGTCGCGCCGCCGACGAGACTCTGCCCGGTAGCCGGGTTGACAAAGTCATAGTCCGTCTGGGTCGCGCCGGGGGCGCTGGGACCGCCGCTGATATACAGCGCGGTGTTGCTGCCCAGTGTTCCGAGCGGGTTGACGATGAAGTCCTGCACCAGCACGTCGTTCTGGGCGCCGAAATCAAGCAGGGTGCTGTCGGCGGCGGAGGCGCTCGGCGTCTGGGTGCTTTGTGGGTTCTGGTCGGCAATCGCCCCGGCGTAGAACTGCGTGGTGTTCAGGCAGACATAGTTGCGGGCCAGGATGGTGATGCTGGAGTCCGGGTTGCCCTTGAGGATGCTGCCCTCAATATAGGCCGTGCCGTTGGTGATGAGCGTGATGTGGCGCGGAAGCTTATCATCGGTCTCGTCCGTGCCGCTGCTGGCCGAGTAAAGCCGTCTCGGCTCGTTGTGCGCGGTGTCCACGGCAGGCTCGTTCGTGGGGGCACTGAGCAGGCTGGGCTTGATGCGGACGTTGCCCTCGCAGTAGATCACCACGTCGTTGTTCGGGTTGGCCCGATAGGCGGCAAGCGCCGCGCCGGAGAGGGTGCCGGGGTCGGCGGTCAGGTCGTTGCTGGCGTACAGGTCGCGGTAGGAGACGGTCAGCGTGGGGCTGGTCCCCTGGGAGCCGTCAGCGTTCTTCCACAGCATCGGGTTGCCGCTGCCATCGGTGTCGGAGCGCGTCAGGCGGACGCCGTAGAAGGAATAGTTGGACCCGTTGATGGCCTGCTGCTGGAGGCCGAAGGTCACGTCCACGCCGGGCGGGTTGTAGAAGGGACCCTGCCAGCCGCTCTTGGTGTCGGTCGCGGACTGGCCGCCGCCGTTGCGGTTCAGCCACTCGTCAACCAGGGTGTGCCCGCCGACGAGGCTGCTGCTGTCGCGCTGCTCGTCGCTGTTGTTGTTGACGTAGATCGCCTGCCCCCAGCCGTCCTGCCCCGCCGTCGGGTCGGGCGTCGCGGGGGGGCCGTCCGCGCTCACGCCGCCGTTGACGCTGGGGACGAGCCGTTCGGGCGCGTTCTCGGTGATGTCCTGGTAGCGGGTCAGGCTGGTGGCGGAGTTGACGGTGTCAATCACCGGCGGCTCCAGGCGGGCGATGCTGCGCGGCTGGCCGCTGGCGTCGTTGCTGTCGGCCCCGGTCCCGCCGTCTCGGACCGCACCCCCATCGGTGGTGTAGGCGACGCCGTTGCCACTCGCCTGGTCTATGCCGTTGGTCGGCGCGATGTAGACGCCGCCACTTGTCTGCGGATTGACAATAACAGCGGCATTTTGCCCGGTCGTCAGAGAACTCACGGCAGGGTTGTAGTTGTCCAGGAGCAGGTTGCCTGCGATCTCTACATCGTCGCCGATGCCGGTCGCCGGACGATTCAGGTAGAAGTCATTGATACCGTAAAAGCGCACGGAGCCATTGGCGCGGAACGAGCCGCCGACGCCGGAGCTTGGGTCGCCGTAGGTGGTCGTGACCGGGAACTGCTTAAGTGCGACGGTCTGACTCGCTCCATTGCTGCTGATGTTGAAGTCATAGACGCCGGGCGTGACGATGCCCGCCGGAGTCGCCGAGGAGGCGTAGAAACTGGGGACGCCGATGTTCATCACGCCGGAGCGGTTGTCCTTGTTGGTCTCGAAGCGGGCATAATCGGTGATCCCGATGGGCTTGTAGGCAACCAGGGTCGCGGCCAGACGGATGGGCGGCTGGTTGGTGAAGGTCGTCGGGTCACTCGGCGTGACCGTGCCTTCGCGCCCGACGGACTCGATCTTCAGGTAGCGCGTCCCGGCCGCGTTCGGGTCATAGGTGACGCGCAGCAGGAAGCGCCCGTTCTCAGTGTTGTAGGCCGTGAACCCCTGCTGGAGATAGGTCAGGTCGGGGTCCTGGGCGGGGGCGGCTGGGAGACCCAGTGCGTTGTAGCGATTGTAGGCGCGGGAGCCTAATGGGCCGACCAGTTGCGTGACCATGGCGGCCGAGAGCTGGTACTGAAGCGGAGGCCGCCAGTCCGCGCCGTCGGGGCTGTTGGTGAGCTGGTTGTCGGCGTAGCGCAGACCGGCCTCGGCGTAGTAGTCGGCGTTCAGGGTGCGGTGCGAGCGGCCCTGGGTCTTCAGGTTGTTGGCGACAATGGTGACGAACAGGCCGCCGACGAACGACAGCAGCAGCAGGACCAGTAGGGCGATGATGGCCGTCTGGCCGCGCCGCCGCCGGGGGTGCGTCCTGAGCAGGGGAATAAAGTTGTCGGTGTGCGACGGCATGGTGGCGTTTCTCATCGGTTGCTGTTACCGATGCGGATCTGGTTGTGGACGGTCACGATCTGGGCCGGGCCGACGTTGTTGGGGTCGTACACGCGGACGCCCAGGCTGACATCCAGCAGGTCGCGTGTCTGATAATCCACTTTGACGCGCAGGGGGCTGTACGGGTTGGTCACGGAAGGGGCCGCGCCTGCGCCCGGCACGGCGTTGGCCTGGTAGTCATAGGCGATCTGCACGGGATCAGGCACATTGTTTGGAGGATTGACGCCGTTCTTTGTTAAAGCGGAAAAGCCACCTGTCTGCGGGTCTATATAAAGCGTGATCGAATTCGTGACGTAATCCACAGTGTATTCATTGGGGCCGAAGGAGGACGAACCAGGCGTCACCTGGGTGTATAATACGCTGTAACCCTGGTTCGGGCCAGGCGTAGCATCTGGGCCGTAAATGCGCAGGCTGCCGGGGACGATGTGCGCATTCTGCACGGCAACGGAACTTGGAGCAGGAGTGCTGCCATCAGCGTTGTTACCAAGCGATGCAATAACCGGCAACGGCGTACCAGGCAACAGGTTGTTGTCAGCTAGGTTGACGACCCCATTGGAGCAGATACGCCCAGTGTTAAAATCTGACATCTGTGACGGCGAAGTCAAGTCCGCTGTCGGCAGTGACCAGTAGCGCTGGTACGGGTTCGTGGGCGTCGGCAGGGCGGGCATATCGAAGTTGATCGTGCCGGTGTCGGGCGTCACGGTCATCGGGACGTACACGCCGGGGTCCTGGGCGCTGGGGATGGCCGTGCCGGAGGTGACATCGTAGACCGGCACGTTGCCCGTGCCGCTGTCATACATCTCTACCAAGTCTCCCGCCGCGTACATATTGGCGACGGTCTGATCGGCCACCTGCGTGTCGAAGAGTGCACCGGTGGTGTTTGTGGACGGGTACAGGCTGATGTGATACGGGAAGGCCCAGGACTGGTCGGTCGCCGTGTAAACGGTCGGCACATAGGGCAGTCCGCCGTTGACGGCGGCCACGTCGCCGCCGTAGCCGTTGCCCGCGTTATCGGAAGTCGTGGACGCGGTGGCGTCCGCCGAGACGGAGGCGGGCCGGAAGGTGACGCTGCTGTTGACCACGGGCCAGTCGGTCCCCGTCACCGGGTCATGCACCGCGCCGCTGTGCGAGATGTTCTGGAACAGCCCCGACGGATCATAGTAGATGGAATTGTCGCTGTTGTGCGGCAGCAGGATCAAGTCCACGTTGGTCAGTCCGATGATCGGCTTGGCGATCTGCGCCCACTGGTCCACGCGGGTATTGTGCGCACTGACGGTCTCCGCGCCGGCGCTGCCGTAGTTCGTGTGTGTGGGGCTTAACCAGTCAATGTCGTTGGTGGTCACATAGCGGAAAAAGTTCGGGTCGTCGAACTCCGGCACCGTCTGCCCCTGGGCGTTGGTCGTGGTGGCAAACAGATTTGTGTTCGGCGTGGTCGTCCCGCCGCTGGTCAGGGTCGGCGGGAACTCGGCTCGATACAAGACATAGGTATTGTCGCCGTTGCCCGCAAGCAAGGGTCCCTCGCCGCGCGTGGCGTAGGGCTTGGTGGGGTCGCGCAGGCCGACGAAGTACCGGATCATGGTCGTGTCCGGGGCGAGCGGGAAGGTCAGGCCGGTCGGTCGGAGAGTCCCGTTGCCCTGGATCGAGATCGGCTGGCCCGTCGTGGGGTCCGTCAGGTTGCTGGAACCGGCGGTGTGGCGCGGCAGGACGAAGTCCAGCTTGGCGTTGAAGACCACGGCGGGCGTGTCCGTGCCGTCGCTCTTGACCGTGTCCAGCACCAGGAAGTTGGTGAAGTGCAGGTTCGGGATGCTTGCGTTCGTCGTGCCGCTCGTGCCGCCGAACGGGTGCGTGGTGTTGCCGAAGACGTAGGTGGCGCTGCCGAGTTCGCGCGTCAGGTTCTCCATGCGGATGCGGGCCTGGTCCTGCGCGCCCGCGAGCATCTGCGCGCGCTGGGTCAGCCGGAAGGAGTTGACCAGCGGGTCGAGCAGCAGCGCGAACAGCACCGCCGAGATGGCGATGACGACGAGAATCTCCACGAGCGTGAAGCCCCGGTCCGTTTTCGCGTTTTTTACGTTCGTGTGCGGCATGGTCATTGGTTCAGGATGGTGCTGACGCTGCGCGACTTCCACTGGCCGCGCTCTTTCCAGACGACGACGGAGCGGGCGGAGATGCCGCGCACGGCCCCGACGGTGATAGGCTGGGTCAGATCGGCGTTGGGCAGCAGAGCGCCCACGTCCACATAGTTCGTATCTGCGTAGTCGGTGATGATGGCGGCGGAGGGCGAGGCGGCGACCTGCGGGTTGCCGCTGGTGTCGGTGTAGTGAACGTCGTCCACCTCTACGGTCTGTCCCAGGTTACTGACAGGGAATTTGAGGTGGTACGTCCCGCCCGCGCTTGAGATGCCGTACTGGCCCGGCTGCAATGCGCCGACAGACCCCAAAGTATAAAGGCTGGGGTTCTTTTGCAGCGCAACGGCCCAGTCGTAGTCGCCCTGGTAGAAAATGCGGACGTGCTGGTGCGGGACGGCGGCCCAGGCCGATGCAGCGAGGTTCGTGCTGTCTGTGCTGTTGGGGAGCGTGACATAGCCGTTCTGATAGCTCACCAGGAAAACGCCTGGGTCCGGTTCCGTGTTGCCGTTCGATGGGATCGTCGGGCCGTTCGAGTTGTCCAGGTCGTACACATCCCCGGTAGTGGCCCCAGCGGCAGGGGCCGTCAGACCGATGCTCTGGCCGGTGTCGGTGTCCAGAACGATGATGTCATAGCCCGTGGTCGCGTCGTCCGTGGCGGCATTGCCGACGGCGCGGAAAAGCCCTGGGTTCAGTGTCTGGTTGTCCTGCACGTCCCCCACCCGCTTGAGGTGGTCCAGCGCCAGGTGGATAGGCGACAGGCTGCCGTTCGCGCCCATGCCCGGCGTGTACGTCGGGATGTCATCGTTCTCGTGGATGATGTGCCAGTCGTAAGTCAGGTAGGAGGCACTGACCGCCTGCCCTTGAAGACGCGGGTTGAACGCCAGCACGCCCAGATTGACGGCGTTCAGCGTGGCGTCCGACGAGTAGACCGTGTAGCTGTACGGGTCGGCGTCGGCTTGGAGCGCCGCCAAGTCGGTGTCGGGCTTCACAGTGCGCGTCAGCACGGCGGAGCCGGGGACCCAGCCGGACGGGGCAGGCAGACCCGTCGTAGACAGGTCGGTGACGACGGGCCGGTTCGGGTCCCGCAACGCCGTCTGCGGGTCGAACCACAGGCCCTGATAGGGGGCCGTGCCGGAGTTGGACGCGGGCAGCAGGAGCGGATAGTAAAACGTCACGGTCTCCGCCGGGGTCGCCGTCGCGCCGGTCCCGGACGCCGGGTAGGCGACTTTCACTTCCAGCGTGAACTTCTGGTCGTATGTCTGCGGCGGCAGGGCGATCTGCTGGTTGGTGTAGTCCACCGCGAAGATCGGCCCGCCCGCCGCCAGCAGGTCGCTGGGCAGGTCGAAGTTGCCGACTGCGTTGCCACCGGTGTCATAGTACTGGCCCGTCGCCGCCGCGCCGGCGACGTTGTTGTTGTACCCCTGCGGGGCCTGACCAAGCTTGGCGGCCCAAGGGGCGCTGTGGACCGGCGGCAGCCCATAAACGCCCAGGGGCGACGCGACGGTCGGCGACGGCGTGGAGGCCAGTGGGACAGGCTCGGCCAGCGCGCCCGTGCCGGGGATCACGACCACGGGGCCGTCATTCAGGACGTGGACACTGAAACCATTAGTCGCGCCGGAAGCCGTGTTCGGGGCCGGGACGGTGAACGTCTCGCCACTGATGTAGCGTGCCCGGTCAATGTCTGCCAGCGACACATCCGCCGCCGTGCCGCCCGGCGGCGTGTAGGAGCCGGGGGCGTTCGGCAGGACGTTGGCGCTGTCCGAGAAGAACCCGGCCTCGTCGGAATACATATAGACGGCATCGAGCAGGAAGTTGTTGTCCTGCTTGAGCTGCTCCAACTGGCCCTGGGCCAGCCGGTCGGCGATGTCGTTGTTCTGGGCGCTGCGCAGGGAGAAGAAGCCGCCGGGGAACAGGCGCGCGATACTGTAGATGCCGACGACGAGCAGGACGAGCGCGACCAGCACTTCTACCAGTGAGACACCGCGTCGGTGGGCCCCGTTCCTTCGGTTGTGAGTGATATACAGCATTGTATCAGAAAGTTTTACGGGCCGGGGTTAGCCGGGTTGGTCGGTGAGACCTGCCAGAACTTCGCGGTGTCAGTGGTTGTGGAGCCGACAGGGGCCGTCGCCGTGTCGGTGTTGGCGTCGTTGCCGGCCGCACCAGCCAGGAAGCGCGAGGCGTCAATGGACTTCGCGTTGCCGCTCTCCCACAGCACCAACACGCGGTTGTCATTCGGGACATGGTAAGTGGTGGAGGTGACATAAGTGTCCGGCGGCGGGTTCTGCCAGCGCAACTGCCGAACGTAGTTGTTATATATGGGTGACACCCCGGCGGCGCTCTGATAAGGCGCTGGTGTGGTGCCAGCGGGATAAACATCCGTCCAGTTGGCCTGATAGCGGACGACATAATTTGCCTGGGTCGCGCCGCTGGCAGCGCTGAGCGTGTTTGTCCCCGTGATCTGCGGGCTGATGTCAAAGGCATCGGCCAGATAAAACCGCGTCGTCGCGCCGGAAGCGCTGGTCGTCGTCGGCGTCAGCGCACCGGAGGGAGACGCGATGGAATTGATCGGCAAAGGGTTGTCCGTGTACTGGCTCAGGTCTTTCGTCAGGTTGTTCTCATCGGTGAACGTCAGCGGGTTGTTGACATACTCCGGGTACAGGCCGGGGAAATACTGGGCGGCGGCGTACTGGGACTGAGCCTCGGCCATCTGAAGTGCATTGTCCATGCGCGCGCCAGGCAGCGCATAGCCGAACAGGACCGGCGGGGGCGTTCCCTGGTCCAGCCGGAACTGCGCGATGCCCGTCTGAATCTGGTGCAGGGCCGCGATGGAAGACTGCTGGCGGGCGTTCTCCCGCACGGTGGCAAAGACAGGGAAAATGATGGCGGTGAGAATCGCGATGATGGCGATCACGACGAGCAGCTCGATCAGCGTGAAACCGGAGCGACGGCGGGCCGGGGGCGGGGTGAACATGGGCGCTTCCTTTCTTCCAAATGAACGCGGGGGGCAACTCTCGCTTTTGACGGACGATGGGGGCCGCAAGTATGTTCCCGGATGCATGAGAATTTCCTAATGTTTTTTTAGGCCGGTGTTTGAGTCCGTTGTCGGGCCGATAAACGACCCGGCATTGATAGTGCAAGTGTGCTTCGCACACGGGAGGGGCTAGTCTTCCGTCCGCAGGACGGTTGCTTTACCCATGCCGGGTCGTTCATCGGCCCGAACCAAGGCCCCCGTCACTGCCCCGTGCTTCCCCCGCCCCCCGGCACGAAGGGGCTGCCGGGGAAACTCAGGTAGTGCTGGACGTACCAGCCCCAAATCTCCTGTCCGAAGAACAGCGCGACCAGCGCCCCGCCCACCAAGGCCGGGCCGAACGGGATGGCCGTGCGCTGGCCGAGGCGGCGGCGCGTCACGATCAGCACGACGACACTCTGGAGCGCGCCCAGTATCACAGCGTAGACCAGGGCCTGTAGCCAGAGCGGCCAGAGCAGGTTCGCCCCCAGGCCCAGCGCGAGCTTCGGGTCGCCCCCGCCCAAGCCCCCCTCATCTTCGTCTGCCTCGATCTCGGCGGCGGTGAAGCCCTCCAGCGGCGGCGGCGGCTCGGCGTGGCGGCGCAGGGGCGGAATCACTCGCCCGAGCGAGTAGACCGTGATCCAGGCCCAGTCCTGGGCGTTCTCGCGCAGATAGTTCCACCCGGAGCGCCAGAATCCCTTCCGGCCCCCGATGCCGACCAGGGCGACATAGGCCGCCAGCCCGATGCCGTACAAGACCCCGGCGTAACTCAGACCGCCCAGCAGTGAAGAGCGCAGCGGGTGGGCGCGACCGACCCACCAGGAGATCGCGCCCCAGTGGGCCAGGCCGACGAGAAAGCCGGTGAGGTTGAGGCCGTCCGGGATGACGAAGTGTTCCAAGTCAATGAAAAAGACGCAGACCAGCACGGCGACGAACAGGCAGCCGAACGCGATGTCAATCACAGCCCCGAAGTCCTGCGCGCCGCCGAAGCGCCAGGCGACGGCGGCGAACAGCAGTCCGGTCAGCGTCTCGATGGCGGGGTAACGCCAGGAGATCGGCTCGCGGCAGTAGCGGCAGCGCGCGCGCAGGAACAGGAAAGACAGGACGGGGACCAAGTCCCAGGCCCCCAGGCGGTGTTCGCACCGGGGGCAGTAGGACCAGGTGGGGGTGGTCAGGCTGCCGCCGCGCGGCAGCCGCCAGATGACCACATTCAAGAAGGAGCCGATGTTCAGCCCGAACACGGCCGCGATGATGATGGCGGCCGTCAGCCAGGAAACCAAGCGCCGCCCCTAGCTGTCCCCGCCGCCGCTGCCGCCGCTGTCGTCGCCGCCGCCGGTGAGGCTGTTGATGACGGAGATCATCGGCATGAACATGCCCAGGACGATCAGCAGGACCGCGACGCCCAGGATGACGATCAGCAGCGGCTCGATGGCCGCCGCCAGGGACGACAGCGCGGCGTCCACCTCGTCCTCATAGAAGTCGGCGATCTTGCCCAGCATGGCGTCCAGCGCGCCCGACTCCTCGCCGATGGAGATCATGTGGACGACCATCGGGGGGAACAGCTTGGACTTGACCAGCGGGTCACCGATCCGGTCCCCCTCGCGGATGCGGGCGCGGGCCTCCATGATGGCGTCGGCCATGATGACATTGGAGACGGCCCCGGCGACGGTCTCCAGCGCCTGGAGGATCGGGACGCCCGATGTCAGCAGGGTCCCCAGAGTGCGCGCGAAGCGGGCCAGCGCGACCTTCTGGTTCAGCTTGCCGAACACGGGAAACTTGAGCTTGATGCGGTCGAACAGACGGTTGCCGAACCGGGTCCGCCCGAACGCCGCCATGGCGAAGCGGACGCTGAAGAAGATCAGCAGGCAGGCCCACCACTTGGAGGTCAGGAAGTTTGAGAAGGCCATTAGGCCCAGGGTCAGCGGCGGGAAGTCCTTGATGCCCATGCTCTTGAACAGGTCAATGAACTTGGGGACAATGAACGTACACAGGCCGACGATGATGCCGCAGGCCACCACGATGACGATCATCGGGTAGGTCATCGCCGACTTGACCTTGCGCCGCATCTCCACGTCTTTTTCCAGGAACGTGGACAGCCGCTGCAGGGTCTCTTCCAGGACGCCGCCGACCTCGCCCGCGCGGACCAGGCCGACGAACAGATTGTTGAAGACGCGCGGGTACTTCGCCATCGCCTTGGACAGCATCTGCCCGGCCTCGACCTCATGGCGCAGGTCCACCAGGATGCGCCGCAGGCGCGGGTTGGCGGTCTGCTCGCCCAGAACGTCCAGGCAGCGCACCAGGGTGACACCGGCATCAATCATCGTGGAGAACTGTCGGCACATGATGGACAGCTCTTCCGCCTTGATTTTCTGCATGTTCTCCAGGAAGTTGCCCTGGTTGGGGTTCTTCTTTGCCTTGGTCTGCTTGATCTCCTGAATCTGGAAGCCCTGCTCGCGCAGGCGCCGGGCGAGCGCATCCGGGTTCTCCGCCTCGGAGGTGCCGTTGCGCACGAGGCCGGCACCGTCACGGACGGCATAAGCATAGTTCGGCATGGTGTTTGCCCTTCATTCGGTTCGCGTTACTGTCTGTAACGCTTGAAGACACGGCAACGGTTCGCCGTGAGGAAAATCTTTCAGCGACTGCCGCCGTAGCGGTTGGCGCCGGTCTGCGCCGGTCCGCCGCCGGTGGACATCCCCTGCATCTCGGCGGCGCTCATCATCAGGCGCTTCAGCTCCTCGATGTTGTGGGCGCGCGACAGGGCCATCTCCTGCGTGATGACACCCTTGAAGTAGGCGTCGCGCAGGGCCTGGTCGGTGGTGGTCATGCCGTCCTTGGCCGAAGTCTGGATGATGGACGTGATCTGGTGCGCCTTCGCCTCGCGGATCAGGTTGCGGATGGCGGGCGTGGCCGTCATGATCTCCTGGACGCCGACGCGGCCCTTGCCGGTCTGCGCCTTGTAGTTCTCGGTGGTCGGAACGAGCTGCTGGGCGACGACCGCCTGGAGATTGTTGGACAGCTGCAGGCGCACCTGTTCTTTGCCGCCCTCCGGGAAGGAGTCCACAATCCGGTCCACGGACGTGGCCGCTGAGTTGGTGTGCAGGGTGGCGAACACCAAGTGTCCCGTCTCGGCGGCGGAGACGGCGAGCGCCATGGTCTCCGGGTCGCGCATCTCGCCGACCAGGATGATGTCCGGGTCTTCGCGCAGGGCGGCCCGCAGGGCGTTGGCGAACGCGCGCGTGTCCATGCCGAGTTCACGCTGGTTGACGACCGAGAGCTTGTGCGAGTGCAGGTACTCGATGGGGTCCTCGATGGTCAGGATATGTTCGGAGCGGGTCAGGTTGATGTGATTAATCATCGCCGCAAGCGTCGTTGACTTGCCCGACCCGGTCGGTCCGGTGACCAGAATCAGGCCGCGCTTGGTGTGGGTCAGCTTCTCGATGATGGGGGGCAGGCCCAGGTCTTCCAGCGTCGGAATCTTGGTCGGGATGACGCGCAGGGCGGCGGCGATATTGCCCCGGTCCTTGTAGATGTTGACGCGGAAACGGGCGACCTGCGATGCCGGGGCATAGGAAAAGTCCAATTCCCAGTTGGTCTCAAAGCGCTGAATCTGCTCGTCGGTCAGGATCGAGTACATCATCGTCTGCGTGTCGCGGGGCGAGCAATTCTCGTAGTCCGTCGGCAGGAGTTCGCCGTTGACGCGCAGGATGGGGGGAATGCCGGGCGTGATATGGAGGTCCGTGCCGCGCTCGGCGACGGTCAACTCCAGAAGTTCGTCCAGGTGCAGGTCCTCGGTGGACTTCTTCTTTTTTGGGGGAGCCTGCTGCTGCTGGACGTTCTGCGGGATCGAGACCCCCGGCAGGGCGGTCCCGTTGGCGGGCGACGCGCCGTTGCCGGGGGCGACGGTGACTCCGTAACCGGGCGTTCCGTTAGACATCGGGTCAGCCATGTTTCGTACACTTTCTTGCGGGGGAGCGGCCCACGGCGCATCCGTCATTATCGGACGCCGCAGGCTGCTCCGTGAGGGCCGGGAGGGTCAGAAGCCCGCCGTGAAGACGACGCGCATGACCTCGTCGGGCGTGGTCATCCCTTCCAGGACTTTGAGCAGGCCGTCCTCGCGCAGCTCCAGCATCCCGTTGGCCTTGGCGGCGTCGCGGATGTCGGCGACGGGGGCGCGGCGCACGATCAACTCGGCCAGCTCCTCGTTCATGGTCATCATCTCGTACAGGCCGACGCGGCCCTTGTAGCCCTTGAAGCGGCACTCCTCGCAGCCCGTGCCACGGTACAGGGTGACGGCCCTGTTGGGGTCCGACTGGTCGAAGCCGAAACGGATCAGCTCGCTGGCGGCGACCTGGTACGGCTCCTTGCAGTTCTGGCAGATGCGCCGGCAGAGCCGCTGGGCGATGATGCCGATCACGGTGGCGGCGATCAGGTAGGACTCGATGCCCATGTCGGCGAGGCGCATGACGGCCGAGGGCGCGTCATTGGTATGCAGCGTGGACAGCACCAAGTGGCCGGTCAGGGACGATTCGACGGCGATCTGCGCCGTCTCCAGGTCGCGCATCTCCCCGACCATGATGACATCCGGATCCTGGCGCAGAAACGAGCGCAGTGCCGCCGCGAAGGTCAGTCCGGCCTTCTTGTTGATCTGCACCTGGGCGACGCCGGGCAGCTGGTACTCGACCGGGTCCTCGGCGGTGATGATGTTCTTCTCCACCGAGTTGATCTTGTTCAGCAGCGAGTACAGCGTGGTCGTCTTGCCGGACCCCGTGGGTCCGGTGGTCAGCAGCATCCCGTTCGGCTGCGACCCCAGCTCTTCGAGCTTGGCCTGAATCTCCGGCGTGAAGCCGAGCTTGTTGAGGCCGAGTAGCACACTGGTCTTGTCCAGGACGCGCATGACGATCTTCTCGCCGAACATGGTCGGCAGGGAAGACACGCGCAGGTCGAAGTCCTTGCCCTCGTGCCGGATGGGGATGCGCCCGTCCTGGGGCACACGCCGCTCGGCGATGTTCAGGTCCGCCATGATCTTGAAGCGGGAGATCAGCGGGGCCATGATGTGCTTGGGCACGGTCATGGTCTCGTTGAGGACGCCGTCAATACGGTAGCGGATGCGGACGCCGCGCTGGCCCGGCTCGATGTGGATGTCCGAGGCCTTCTCGCGGATCGCCTGCTGGATGATCGCGTGGGCGATGCGGATGATCGGCGCTTCCTCGGAGATCTTCTCCAGCGCGTTCTCGTCGTCATCGTCAACGCCGCCGCCCTGGATGGCGCCCAGGTCGCCCGCGATCACGTTCGCCAGCCCGCTCGCGCTGGCCCCGGACGGCACGATGGAGCCGTTCTTGCTCTCGTACTTGTCCGGCGCGGCCGAGAGGACGTCGCCGTCCTGGATGATCTGGGGCGTTAGGTTGTCCTTGATGAGCGCCGGGACGGATGCCCCACCGCTGCCGGGGGACGCGCCGTTGCCGTTCTGGGGGGTGTAGGCGCGGATGATGGCCGCCTCCAGGTCCGACTTGGACGCCAGCACGGGCGTGATCTGACAGCGGGAGACCAGGCGCACGTCGTCCAGGCCCTGGATACTGGATTTTGGGTCGGAGATGGCGACCATCAGCCGGTTGCCGTCGCGCTTGATGGGCAGGATGTTGTAGCGCTTGACGACGTGTTCGGGCACGGACTTGATCGCCGCCGCGTCCACGGCGTAGGACGCCACGTTGACGAACTGTAGGCCCAGTTCGGCGGCGCGGGCGGCCGTGACGTCGCGCTCCCCGGCGAAGCCCAGGTCCTGAAGGATCAGGCCGAGGTCACCGGGGGCGCTCTTCTGCACTTCGCGCGCCTGGAGGAGCTGCTCCTGAGAGATCACGCCCCGGTCGACGAGGACGTCGCCGAGACTCTTGCTTTTGGTCGCCATGACGGAAATCTGCCTCCTTCAGCAGCCCCTGAGTTCTGAGGATTGAGCGCCGGCGGAACACGCCGGGACGGATGAAACGAGTAACGAAGATTGCAACGGAAGCCGCTCAGTGGATCCAGAACGCAGTCGGAGCATCAGGAGTTTTTAGTCCGATGTCCCCATTATATCATAAACGCGCCACGGGCGCAAGGGGTTCCAATGCGGCCTTTTCCATGATACCCAGCGGCACGTCTTCCCACGCGAGGCCGGCCCAGCGGGCAAGCGACAGCGCGCCCTGCGCGGCCAGCATCGGCAGACCGTTCACGACCGTCCGGCAGCCGGCGGCGCGGGCGACGCCGAGAAGCCGCGTCTGCGGCGGCGCGTAGACGAGGTCCACGACGCAGACATCGGGCGAGAGGCCCCCCGGCGGCAGCGCGGGCATCGTCTCCGGGCGCGGGTCCATGCCCAGGGAGGTCGTGTTGACCAGTAGGTCGTATTCCCCGGCCTCGACCCCCCACCCCGTCGCCGACGCCGCGCCGGGATAAAATTCGTTCACCCGCGCCGCCAGCGCCTCGGCGCGCTCGCGCGTCCGGTTGGCGATCTGGACCCGCCCGCCGCGCCCGGCCAGCGCGAAGGCGATGGCGCGGGCCGAGCCGCCCGCCCCCAGCACGAGCGCCCGCCGCCCACGAGTCTGTTCCCCGACCCCTTCGAGTGAGCGCAGGAAGCCGGGGCCGTCCGTGCTGGAGCCGTGCAGGACGCCGCCGACGTTGTGGACGGTGTTGACCGAGCCGATACGGCGCGCGTCCTCGTCCACCACGTCCAGCAGCGGCAGCACGGCCTCCTTGTGCGGCACGGTGACGTTGACGCCGATCATGTTCAAGGCCCGCAGGCCGGCGACGGCGGCGGGCAGGTCTTCGGGGGCCACGTTGAACGGCGCGTAGACCCAGTCCAGGCCCAGAACCGCCAGGGCGGCGTTGTGCATCGCGGGCGAGCGCGAGTGCCCGACCGGGTGGCCCCAGACGCCGACCACCTTTGTCCGGCCCGAAAGCGTCACCGCCGCCTCCACCGGGCCAGGGCGACCAGGCCGCCGACAAGGGACAGCAGGGCTGCGGCGGTGACGGCGCGGCTCCAGCCCTGCACGTCCCGGCGGCGCGGGTCGGGCATGGCGTCCAGGGCGGCCTCGACGCGGGCGGCGGCGGGCCACTGGCCGTTCGCACGCAGTCGGCGGATGACGAAGTTCTCGACGTAGCGCACGAGCTGCGTGGAGATGAACTCTTCCTGGGACAGCGGCGGGCGCAGCAGGATCGTCGTCAGGCGCAGACGGTTCCCGGCGAGCATATCCGTGAAGATCTGATCGCCGAAGACCGCCGTATCCTTCCGGTGCGACTTCATCAGCGCCATCGCCCGCTGGAACCCGTCCGTGCCGGGCTTGCGCACCCGGTCCACGAAGGGGATGCGCAGGGTGTCCGCGAGCTGCTTGAGCCGCTCGGTGTGGATGGTGTTGGAGGCGATGCAAATTTTGATGCCCCCGACTTCCAGCCGCGCGAGCCACTCCACGACATTGGGGGCGATGTCATAGTGCCGCCAGGGGACCAGGGTGTTGTCCAGGTCGGTGATGATGGCCCGGATGCCGCGCGCCTTGAGGGCGTCCGGCTGCAGGGCGTCGTCTTTGATGTTCTCCACGACGAACGTGGGCGTCAGCAGTGTCCAGATCGAAGGCATGGTAACTCAGTAGTGTCCTGTTCTTGCGGGTTCTATGTTGAGGGCGTGGTTCGCGGGGCTGAACCCCCGCGCTTCAAAATGCAAATCCCCACCTGCACGGGCAAAGGATTCAGTGAGGATTCAGTCAGGCTCGCAGTTGGGCCAGAGTATACCCTCTGCGTGGTGTTGCTTTTAACCACAGATGTACGCCTGGACCCGCTTCAGATGCGACAGGCTCACCGTGTCCACGCCGTAGCCGCCCTGCCACTTGAACGACCACGTCGGTGTTCGGTATGTGTCGTTGAGCGCCTTGGAAGACATCCCCTTGACCAGTTCCATGAAGTCCGGGATAAGCAGTGTTCGCGGCAGGGACACGAGCAGATGCACATGATCCGCGACGCCGCCGAGCGCGAGGACCTCAGCGCGACACATCTTGCAGGCGCTCTGTATCAGCGCATAAGCCTCCCGCTCGAACTGGTCCACGAGCAGCGGCTCCCGATCCCAAGTGGACCACACGAAGTGATAAAACAGCCGATAATGTACCCTTGCCATCCTGCCCGCCTAGCAGCTTCTTCTTCCTTGCGTGTTCTTCTGCCCGCGCAGGCGGGGATTTGCACTTTGAAGCGCGGGGGTTCAGCCCCGCGAACTTCGCGCGCCCCCTCAAGTTCCACCCATCAAGCGCCGCCCTGCAAGGCGCGGACCAGGGCCACGGCGCGGTCGTGCTGCGCGAGCGTCGCGCTGAAGATGTGCCGCCCGTCGGGCCGGGCGACATAAAACAAGTAGTCGGTCGCGGCCGGGTGCAGGGCGGCGGCGATGCTGAGCAGGCCGGGATTGGCGATGGGCGTCGGCGGCAAACCCGTGTGCAGGTAGGTGTTGTACGGCGACGCCACCCGCAGGTCAGCGTCCATCAGCCGCCCCTTGTGCTGCGGCAGGGCGTACTGCACGGTCGCGTCGCACTGCAAGCGCATCCCCGCCCGCAGCCGATTATCCAGCGCGCTGGCGATCAGCGGGCGGTCCGTGTCCGCTTTGGCCTCACGCTCTACCAGAGACGCCATCGTGATGGCGGCGGGCAGGCCGCCCGGATAGCGGGCGAACTGCGCCGAGTCGGGCCGAATCACGCGCTCATCAAACTCGGTCAACATCATCGTGATGACCGCGCGGGCCGTGGTCCCGCGCGGCACACGGTAGGTGTCCGGGAACAGGTAGCCCTCCAAGTCGTCACTCGGCGGCGTCCACCCGTTCACCCGGAACGTCCGGCCCTGTGTCCGGGCCAGCGTCAGAAACTCCGACTCACGCACCATGCCGCGCGCGGCCAGGCGGCGGGCGATCTGAGCGACGGTGAAGCCCTCCGGGACGGTGACCATGTCCTCGGCGGTACGGCCCAGGGCGATGAGCTGGGCGATCTGGCTCGGCGGCATGGCCGGGGACAATTCATAGCGCCCCGCCCGCAGGTGACCGCTGACGCCCGCGACCTGGGCGGCGAACACGAAGGCCAGCGGGGACCGGACCAGATGGCGTCGGGCCAGAATCTCCCCGATCCGGCGGACGTTCGCGCCTCCCGGCACGGTGACAAGGACCGTGGGCACATCCTTGTCCGTAGTGACGGGCGACAGAGCGCGCGTGGCCGCCAGCATGGCGATCAGCACGGCGACCGCGATGAGAAACAGAGTGATCGCCCACGCGGCGGAGCGTGTGATGCGCCGGGCCGTCCTCGGCGCGCGGCGGGTGCGTTGTTCGTTCACGGCGTCTCGACCGGAACCAGCGCGTCGCGCGGTGCGCCCGTGCAGCGGCGGTGGTCCAGGTAACTCTCCAAAATCACGGCGGCGGCGGTCTGGTCAATGCGCGCTCGGCGCTTCTCGCGGGAGACGCCCAGGGCGATCAAGCGCTCCTCGGCCTCCACGCTGGACAGGCTCTCGTCCCAGAAGGCGACCGGCACGGCCAAGGAGTTCGCCAGCGCGCGGGCGAATCCCTGCACCTTCTGCGCCTGCGGCCCGATGTCGCCGTCGAGGGACAAGGGCAGGCCGACGATCACGGCGTCGGCCTCCTGCTCGGCGGCCAGCGCGGCGACGGCGGCGACGTCGCGCTTAAGGCTCCCGGCGCGGGTCACGGTCGTCAGCGGGTAGGCGGCGAACTCCAGCGGGTCGCAGACGGCGACGCCGATGCGGACGTCGCCGACGTCGAGGGCGAGGAGGCGCATACTTCTCCAAACAGCCCGTGCAGGACGGGCAGAATCAGGCACATCAGCAGCAGGATGGCCGCGACGATGCCCGAATCGTTGAACAGGACGCACAAGACGCTCCCCCACAGCCCGGCCTCGGACACGGCGGCCAGGCGCGGGCGGGAGGCGTAAAACTGGATCAGATGGCGTCGGAACAGGGCGCGTGACGCCACGCCGATCATTGCGAGGGCCAGCAGCCCCAGCAGCGTCCCCGGATGTTCGAACACCCGCGCCGCCAGGCCAATCTTACGGCGCACGATACCCCATATATACCCGAAACGGCCCCCTTGAAGCGCGCCCACGGCAGTGTCCAAGTGGGTGCGGCGCAAGTGCAGCGCATCACCGAGCCAGGCCCACAGAAAGACCAGCGCGAATCCGGCGGCGACGCCGAAGATCATGTGCCGCGCTCTGTGGGGGACGCCGCGCAGGCGCAGCCAGGCCAGCGTGAACGTCGCCGTCGCCGTGACCGCCCCGCCCGCCTTGGCCCCGAATGCCGGGAAGGACAGGACGAAGATGACCAAGGCGAACCAAGCGGCGACGGCGGCGGGATTTCCTGCCTTTCCCTTCACGGTGGCAGCCAGCAGCGCACCTCCCATCAACAGGCCCATGTACTCGTTGCCGATGCCGTAGAAACGAATCCCGGCCAGCGCGTAGGAGCTGAGGACGGACTGCGAGACCAGCCGCGTCCCCGTCAGGCCGTCGGCGATCAGCGCCAACGCCGTCACGGTGAAGATCAACGTCGGCGACGACAGCAGGGCCAGCAGGGCAGTGAGAACAGCGATGAGCGCCAGGTAAGTGCCCAGCGTCCCCATGTCGCCCAGGGGCGCGAGCAGCAGCGCGAGGGGCCAGGCGGCGAGCAGGCGCATCGCGTAGGCGGCAGCGCGGCACAGGCGGGAGCCGGGCAGAAGGCGTCCCAGCCCATACACCGCCAGCAGCGGGAAGATGAGGGCGGGCGCGAGCAGGCCGATTCCCCAGAAGAGCGGATTCTGCGCGTCCTGGTTCAGCCGCGTCTGTCGGTCCAGGCGCGCGAGACGGGGCAGGACATCCTGCCCATCCCCCATCTCCGTCCGGCGCATGACGGATCCCGTCATCTGAATGGGTACGGAGACGCTCAGGAGATGGAACAGAGTCGGCGCGAGGTCGCGCGCGGCGACCAGGCCGGCGGTCTGTGTCGTGTCGGAGGTGAGTGTCGTCAGGCTGTCACCCGGCCAGCGCAGCAGCGGCGTCAGTCGGTCCCAATGTCCCTGGGCGTCCGGCGGCGGGGTCGGCACAACCAGGAACAGTGTCTGATTGGGACTCAAACGCGGCAACGCTAAGGACAAGTACTTGTCCAGCGCCGCCAGCGCCTGCCGACGGTGTTCCGTGTACGCCCCCGGCATCAGATCGCCCTGCGTGTTCTCACGCTCCAGGCGCGAAAAGTCTCCGAAGTGGACGACGACCATATCAGCGCTGCGAAGCGCGGTCTGGGTCTGCGCCCACAGACGCCCAGGGTCGGTGCGGCGTCCGCCGGGCGCGACGGGGTCGGGGGCGGTCGGATCGGAGGTCGCGTCGGGGACGGGCAGGAGCAGGCGCGCGGGGTCATACGGGCCGGTGTCGTCGCCGTCGGCGTCGCCGATCAGCGCCGTGGTCTTCCCGGCGGTGCGCAGGGCGGCGTCCATCCGTCCCTGCGAGATGTCGCCGACGGCGACGCTGTCGCCCGCCCCCAGCGTGGCGTATACGTTGGCGACGGGGTCGGGCGCGTGGGCGACGCCGGGGGACATCAGGGCCGTCGCGCCCTGCCCGCGCAACAGCGCGAACCCCGGCAGGCCGGGCCGCGTCACATCGCCGAGGGTCAGGTGGTCGGCCAACACGACCACCACCTGCGGGCGGGCTTGGGCGGGCAGGGCGAGCGCCACAAGCAGAAGAAGGAAGAGGAAGCTGCCCCTCACGCCCCCGCCGTCTCCAGCACGAGGCGCTCGGCAGTGTCCAGGGCGTCGGTGAGCTTGGACGGGTCCTTGCCACCAGCCTGGGCAAAGTCGGGGCGGCCCCCACCGCCGCCGCCCGCGACTTTGGCGGCCTCGCGGACGATGTTTCCGGCGTGCAGGCCGCGCCCCAGCAGGTCCTTGCTGATCTTGATCGCTAGGGAGACCTTGCCGTCACTGACGCCGCCGAGGATGACCACGCCGGTCTTCAGGCGGCCCAGAAGCTCATCGGCCAGCAGGCGCAGGGCGTCGCCGTCCGCGCCCTCGCCCAGGGAGTGACGCACCAGGGCGAACCCGTTCACGGGACGCGCTTCGGCGGCCAACTTCTCGACCTGACCACCGGCGGCGGCTTTCTGCAACACGGCCAACTCACGCTCTTTGGCCTTGAGTTCGTTTTGGAGTTTTTCCACCGACGCCAGGGCGTTCACGGGGGACGTCTTCAGCGTCCCGGCGATGTCTTGAAGCAGACGCTCCTGATCCAGCGTCTTGATGAGCGCCGACTTGCCGGTAACGGCCTCAATGCGCCTGACACCGGCCTGGCTGCTGCTCTCGGCGACGATCTTGAACAGCCCGGCCTGCGAGGCGTGGCGCAGGTGCGTCCCGCCGCAGAACTCCAGGCTGTAGTCGCCCATCTGGACCACGCGCACGACGTCGCCGTACTTCTCACCGAACAGCATGGTCGCGCCCATCCCTTTGGCCTCGGCGATGGGCTTCTCGAAAGTTTCAATCGGCAGGTCGTCCAGAATCTTCTCGTTGACCAGCCCTTCCACCTGGCGCGTCTGGGCGTCGGTCAATGCCCGGTCGTGCGAGAAGTCAAAGCGCAGCCGTTCGGGGGCGACCAGCGAGCCGCGCTGCTGGACATGAGGACCCAGCACGTCCTGCAACGCCTTGTGCAGCAGGTGCGTGGCGCTGTGGTTGCGCTGGATGGCGACTCTGCGGCCCCCGTCAATGGCCGCGTCCACGGTGTCGCCGACGCGCAGTGCGCCATTCGTCACCGTCCCCCGATGGAACCAGTAGCCGCTGTCCTTCTGGGTGTCGGCGACTTCCAGCGCCCCGCCGTCCGCGTTCACGAAGCCTGTGTCGCCGACCTGCCCGCCCGCCTCGGCGTAGAACGGCGTCTGGTCAAGGACGATTTGCACGGCCTCGCCCTCGGCGGCGCTGTCCACGAACTGACCGTGCTTCAGGATGGCGCGAATCTCGGTGTGCGTCCGGTACTCGGCGTGGCCGACGAAGACCGTCGGGCGGACCCCGCGCGCGCGCAGTTCCGGCACGGCGCTCTCCACATAGACCTCACGCCCCTTGCCGCCCTCCGAGATGACGGCGTGTTCTGCCAGCAGCGCCTCATAACGCACTCTATCCACGGTCGCGCCGCGCTCGGCGGCGAGTTCGGTGGTCAGCTCGACGGGGAAGCCGTAGGTGGTGAACAGCACGAAGGCGTCGTCGCCGGTGACAGTCTGCGACTGCCGGACGAACTCGCTGTCCAGCAGAGTCTGGAGGCGGGCCGTGCCGGACTCCAGGGTGCGGCGGAACTGGCGTTCTTCCTGCTCGGCGTAGCGCAGGATGGTCTCGCGCTGCTGTTCCAGTTCGGGGTAGTCATCCCGCCGCTGGGCGATGACGACGGGCAGTATCTCCGCCAGGAACGGCTTTTCTAAGCCCAGGGTGCTGCGGCCCGCCAGCAGGGCGCGGCGCATGATGCGGCGCAGGACGTAGCCCCGGCCCACGTTGGACGGCAGCACGCCGTCGGCCAGGCAGAACGCCGTGGCCCGGACGTGGTCGGCGACCCGCCGGAAGGCGATGTCTTTCTTGTCGTCGTCCCGGCTGGTGTAAGTCAGGCCGGACAGCGATTCCAGGCCGCGCAGGATCGGCGCGAACAGATCGGTCTCGAACGGTCCGCGCAGGTCGGCGAGGGCCGCCGCCGTGCGCTCCAGGCCCATGCCGGTGTCAATGCCCTTGCGGGGCAGCGGCGTCAGGGTCCCGCCATCGCCGCGGTCGAACTGGGGAAAAACGAGGTTCCAGATCTCCAGCCATCGCTTGTCGTCCCACACGCCGTCCGGCGTCGGGGCGAGGTGCGCCTGGGTGTCGAAGAAAATTTCCGAGCAGGGGCCGCAGGGGCCGTTCGGCCCCTGAGAGATCACCGACGCGGGCCAGTAGTTGTTGTCCTCATCAAAGCGAAAGATTTTGCGCTCCGGCATCCCCTGCGCGCGCCAGAGGGCGAACGCCTCGTCGTCGTCTTTGTAGACAGTGACCCGGATGCGCTCCAAATCCAGCTTCAAGACATCGAACAGAAACTCCCAGGCCCAGGCGACGGCCTCGGCCTTGAAGTAGTCGCCGAACGAAAAGTTGCCGAGCATCTCGAAGAACGTGCAGTGGGACGTGTCCCCGACATCTTCAATATCAGTGGTCCGAAGGCACTTCTGCGCCGTGGCGACGCTGTCGCGCGGGGCGGTCTGTGTGCCCAGGTAGTACGGCTTGAACTGCACCATGCCCGCCGACGTGAACAGCAGGGTCGGGTCGTCGGGGACCAGCGAGTCGGAGGGCAGCCGCAGCGCGCCCTTGCCCTCGAAAAATTCCAAATACTTACGTCGCAGTTCGCTGCCCAGCATCAATGCTTCTCCCCTGAATTGGCTGGCCTCAAGTATAGCACAAAAGACGCTCGGCGGGAGTTCAGCGCGGCCCCAGTGTCAGCAGGTAGGCGATGGCGGCCAGGCCGAGCAGGACGATGACGCCGGTGAAGACATACAGGGGACGGGTGAGGGACCGGAAATCCCCCCGCTCGATGGCGGCGCGGGAGTGTTCGTAGTGGAAGATGGCGAACAGGATGGTCAGGAGGCCGCAGCCGGCGAAGGCCAGGCCGAGCCAGGTGGAGTGCGTCCCGGCATGGACGCCTCCGGCCCCGGCAGCACCGGCCCCCAGCAGCAGAAAGCGCAGCTTGGCGATGACAACGCCGAACGAGGTCAGGGCGATGCCGGTCCGCACCCACGCAAGGTAGGTGCGCTCATTGGCAAGGTGATCGCGGGCGGATGAGTCGGCCATATCTCGCTCCTGATGATACCCCGGCGCGTTGATTTCCCGCCCAGGCGGCAGGTATACTGACGCCGCTATGAACCAAGAAGAGACGCAAATGCCGACCGTGCCGATGGTCAAGGAGGCCACCGTCAAAGAAGACGGTCGCTTGCTCTACTACTACACGTTCCCTGACCGGGAGGAAGAAACGCCGGAGGACACCGATGTCTGAGCTGCGCTGGCACCCGATCCTGGAAGAGTGGGTCATCACGGCGACGCACCGCCAGGATCGCACGTTTTTCCCGCCCCCGGATTACAATCCGCTCGCCCCGACCAAGCCCGGCGGCTTCCCGACCGAGGTTCCCGCCGCCGATTACGACATCGTCGTCTTTGAGAACAAGTTCCCATCTTTGCAGCGGAACCCGCCCGCGCCCGCCGTTCAGGGCACGGCGCTGACCCCCGTTCGGCCCGCCGAGGGCGTCTGTGAGGTGGTCGTCTATACGCCCCAGGCCGACGCGACTTTGGCCCAGTTGCCCCTGGAAAAGATTGAACATCTCATCTGGGTCTGGACGGACCGCTTCGCCGAACTGGGCGCGCGCCCCGAAGTGGAATACGTCTTCATCTTCGAGAACAAGGGCCGCGAGATCGGCGTCACGCTGGCTCACCCGCACGGCCAGATCTACGCCTACCCGTTCGTCCCGCCCAAATTGCAGACCGAGGTGAGTTCCGCGCAGCGGCACTGGGAGAAGACGGGCCGGAATCTGTTTCTGGACGTGCTGGCGCAGGAACTGGAAGACGGACGGCGCATCGTCCTCCAAAACGACTCGTTCGTGGCGACCGTGCCCTTCTTCGCCCGCTACCCCTATGAAGTCCACATCACCGCCCGCCGCCCCGGCGTCGGCGCGCTCACGGACATGAACCGCGACGAGCAGCACGACTTGGCCGTGATCCTCAAAACCATGCTGGGCAAGTACGACAACCTATTCGGGATGTCCCTGCCCTACATGATGGTCCTGCACCAGCGCCCGACCGACGGCGGCGCGTACCCGTACTACCAGTTCCACATCGAGTTCTACCCGCCCAACCGGACCAAGGACAAGCTGAAATACCTGGCCGGTTCCGAGGCGGGCGCGGGCGCGTACATCAACGACACACTCGCCGAGGACAAGGCCGCCGAACTGCGGGAGTTGGAGCCGCAGCCGATCTGAGAGGAGAAAAAGATGCCACCCCAACAGCCGCGCCCACAGGCTTATGCCTCGTTGCCCGGCCAGATGTCCGTGCAATGGCCGGTCTGGGTGCGCTGCTTCCCCGGCAGCGTCGCACTGCCCGCCACGCTCATACTCATTCTGCTGGCTTTGCTGGTGTGCCTTCTCATCTTCACCGGGGCCAAAGGTCTGATTCCGTCCGCTGCCCTTGTCGCCGTCATCTACCGCCTCTGGCAGCGGATCGAGCGCGCCTACGCGCGAGTCCGGCGTCAGTTCAACGGGGGCTGTGTCAACCCAGCGCGGGTCGTGGCCCCGGACATGATCGCGGTCTACACGGACCTGAGCAACAGCGGCGGCGGGTTCTGGCCGTCAATCAAGATTGTGCGCCAGCCGCTCAGCCGGTCACCCGGCCGCCCTCCCCGCGTCGGAGATCGCCTTGCCGCTGTGTCGCTTTACGGCGGTTCGATGTCGAGCAAGCCCTACTGGGACGACTTTTTCCCCATCGCGGCAAACTGTGTCACCGCTGATGAGGCCGATCTGCGCCGCCTCATGGCGAACCTGGATGCGGAGGCGGGCGAGTGGGACAACCTGGACCGCTACTTGTCCAAGGTGCCGACGCAGACGCGCCCTGGTCTGTACCGCCTGCAAAAATAGGGCGCGCCGAACGATCAAGCAAGCATCGGAAAAGGTCGGGCTTTTTCGCCCGCTGGTTTACACAAAAGGAGGCTTCGTTTGTCGCATCATCGATCAATGCTCACCGGCATCATGCTGGGCGTCCTGTCGGTCTCGGCCATGTCCCCAAATGTTGCCGCGAAGGCGCACAAGGCAGCACCGAGATTCGTGACGACGCAGACCAATGAAGCTTCCACCTGGCATCAGGACACGGCGCTGCTTCAACAACTCGCTTCGGCTTACCCGATGGGCGTCTTCAGCGTCCGCCCGCCGTCCGGCTACACGCTGGTACAGAAGAACACCGAGCGCGACACAGACTACGTTTCCCTGTACGACTGGTTTGGGGACGACAGGACGGACGACACCAAGCCGGAACTCAGCATCCAGGTCACCAAACTGAAGCCGGATGTGGTCACGGTCGTCACGCTCGATGACCGCCTCACCCAGTTGCTCGGCGATATGCAAAAAGACTCGCCCTGGATTCAGGCGTCGCCTTACCAGCACGGAATGGTCAACGGCGCGTCGTTCGTGCGGACCTACTTCAAAGATGGGCCAGGCGTGCCGACGGGGCAGCCTATCAACCACGGTTTTATCTACAAGGCCACCAGCAACGATGGCAAATATCTGATCACCATCATTGCCCTGGACGTTGAGCCGTACAACACCGCGACGCTGCCGCTTTTGGAAGCATCGGTGCTGACGTTCCGGCAAGTGCAACAATAGGAGGGTGCAGAGATGACAGTCACCATTGACCTGGAGCCAGAGGCCGAGGCGCGTTTACAGCAGGAAGCGATACGGAACGGACAGGACACGCAGGGGTTTTTGAAGGGTCTGCTGGAGGAGCAGGTTGCTTACCTGCTCTCGCGCCCGACGGAGCCGCCTGCTTGGGTGGCCGAGTTAAAGCCGCGCAATCCGGCTTATGCCGACAAGAACGCTTTTGGCGAAATCCGGGGGAAATGGCCGGGCGATGAAAGCGATGAGGTCATCGCCGCCGCTCTGGAGAAACTGAGATGAAGCCATGCCGCGTCTCTCTTCGGCCCTCGCTCCGGGGGTATGAAACCCCCGGCATTGGCAGAACAACCGTCCTTCAGACGGGAGAGACGAAAGGCGCGGTCTCGCGCCCGGAGGGCGCTTGTTCTGCCAATGCCGGGTCGTTCATCGGCCCGAACATCGGCTCAACAATGCGGTAATCCCGCGCAAACATGACTCCATAGGGAGGTGGAGAAGACATGACACAGACAGAGTTGCTGGAGAAGCACTTCGGGTTCTCGCAGTTCCGGCCCGGACAGGAGACGGTCATCACGGCGCTGCAAGCGCAGGGGGCGGCGCTGGCCGTGTTCCCGACGGGCGGGGGCAAGTCGCTGTGCTACCAACTGCCGGCACTGATGTTCGAGGGGCTGACGGTGGTGGTCTCGCCGCTGATCGCCCTGATGAAAGACCAGATTGATTTCCTGCGCGGGCGCGGCATCGCGGCGGGCCGGCTGGACTCGACGCTGGACGCCGCCGAGGCGCGGGAACTCTACGCGCAGATGGAGGCGGGGACGCTGAAACTGCTGTACGTTGCGCCCGAACGCTTCAACAACGAGCGGTTTCTCGCCCTGCTGAAGCGCACCAAGATCGGCCTGTTCGCCGTGGACGAGGCGCATTGCATCTCCGAGTGGGGACACAACTTCCGGCCCGATTATCTGAAGCTGGCGGAGATGGCGCGGACACTCAAAGTGGAACGGGTGCTGGCACTGACGGCGACGGCGACGCCGTCGGTGGTGGAGGACATCTGCGACGCCTTCGGCATCTCCGCGCCCGGCTCGGTCGTGACGGGCTTCCACCGGCCCAACCTCAATATGTGCCTGACGCCTGTGACGGGCGAGGGGCGGGACGGGCTTCTGCTGAAGCGGCTGCGCTCGCGCAAGCCGGGGCCGACCATCGTGTATGTCACCCTGCAAAAGACGGCGGAGCGGGTGGCGGCACAGTTGACCGAGGCGGGCTTCCCGGCGGAAGCGTACCATGCGGGCCTGGCGGACGAGCTACGCGCCGGGGTGCAGGACCGCTGGATGGCGTCCGACGCTGGCATCGTCGTGGCGACCATCGCGTTCGGCATGGGCATTGACAAGTCCGACGTGCGCTACGTCTACCACTACAACCTGCCCAAGTCCCTGGAAAGCTACAGCCAGGAGATCGGCCGGGCCGGGCGCGACGGCGCGAAGTCCACCGTGGAACTGCTGGCCTGCCCGGACGACGTGCCGACCCTGGAAAACTTCGCCTACGGGGACACGCCGACCGAGAGCGCCGTGCGTGGGATGCTGGAAGACCTGCTGGCGCGGGGGCCGGAGTTCGATGTCAGCGTCTACGAAGTGTCGTTCCAGTACGACATCCGAATGCTGGTCCTGCGAACGGCGCTGACTTATTTGGAACTCGCCGGTGTGCTGCGGCAGGGGACGCCGTTCTACGCGGGCTACGAGGTCCAGCTCCTGCGGCCCCTGAACACCATTGTCGGGGAGTTCGCGGGGACGCACGGCCAGTTCGTCCGCGACATCTTCGCGCGGGCGAGGCAGGGGACAAAGTGGTACGCGCTGAACCCGGACACGGTCGCCGAGGCGTTGTCCGTGGAACGGCGGCGGGTGGTGCGCGCGCTGGAATACCTGGAAGAGCAGGGATGGGCCGTCGTCCGCGCTTCGGACGTGCGCCAGCGCTACACGCGCCTGGTCGAACGCCCGGATGTGAACGCGCTGACGGGGGACATCCTGGGACGCTTTGAGAAGCGCGAGGGCCAGGAGCGAACACGCCTCCAGCAAGTCCTGAACCTAGTGACGCACGACGGCTGCCAGACCAACGCCCTGGTCGGCTACTTCGGAGAGGTCCGCACGGAGCCGTGCGGCCACTGCACCTTCTGCGCGACGGGACGCGCCGCCGTGCTGCCCGCCCCGCGCGCGTCGCCCCCCATCGAGGCCCTGCTGGACGTGCCCGCCTGGGAGGCGCTGCGCCGGTCAAATGCCGTGCTGGCCGAGGCCCGCCCGGCGGCGCGCTTCCTGTGCGGCCTAGGCAGCCCCGGCCTGATGCGCGCCAAGTTGACCAAGCACCCCCTGTTCGGCGTGCTGGAAGCCGTCCCCTTCGGCGACGTGCGCGCCTGGTGCGGGTGACGGCCCGCCTTTTCAGGTAGAATGGCCGCAGTCATCTTTCAGGGAGAACCGTCACACATGACAACGACAACGGACCGGGTTTACGGGCTGTCAACAGCGGGGGTCGGGCGCACGGTGCAGGACATCGGGCTGTGCGACTTGAAGGGCGAGTACGTTTACACGGCCAAACTCCGCACCAAGGGCCTGCTGGCCGTGGTCTTCTTTTCGCCGGACTCGGCCCCTTCCGTGCAGGCCGTGGAGGCCGTGCAGGGCTGGACGCGCGACCTGCCGACGCAGAAGTGGACCGCGCTGGCGATCACCGAGGGCGACCGGGACCAGCTTCGGGTCTTCGCGCAGGAACGGGGGCTGGACGCCGTGACCCTGCTCGTAGACCACGAGCTGTATCAGACGCGGTCCTGGGGCGTCTCGCACCTGCCCAGTGTCTACCTGATCTCCGGCAAGACGGGCCGGGTGCTGATGAAGGTGATCGGGGACCGCGCGGCGGATTTAGACGCCATCCAGCAGCGCCTGTCGGACGAGGTCGGGCAGATCGTCGCGGCGGAGGCAGCGGCCAAGAAGGCCGCCGAAGAGGCCAAGAAGGCCGAGGAAGAGAAGAAGGCGGTGGAGGCGGCGGCGAAAAAGTAGGTATCAGGCAAAAAGTGCCGCCGCGACGATCCCAAATGTCACGGCGGCCGCCCGTATCCGAGCCGGGCAAGTTAAGGAGATCACACACGATACAGACGGATGTTCGGCCCGGATTGTTCCGAAGGATACCTCACCCCGGATACCTCACCCGGCAAGGCAAGCCTTGCCACCCTCTCCTTCGGAAAGGAGAGGGTTAAGAAGGACCTGCGTTCTCACTCGTAGCGGATGTCGTCCAGGGAGAACGTGACGGGGTGGCCCTGTCCGGCGACGACCCAGCAGAAGCCGGTCTTGATGCGGGACAGGTCCTGGCCGGACAGGGGAATCGTGTACGGCTGCCAGTCCGAGGTGAGCGTCACCTGCAGCTTGCCCGTGCCGGTGTCCCGGTACGCCTTGTCCGCGCCGATCAGCCCGTACTGGAACGTCACGACCTCACCCCCCTGCGCGCCGCGCGCCCAGAACGTCAGCGACTTCGCCCCCGTCAGGTTCCAGCCGCCGGGAAGCGCCCCCCAGTCGTTCGGCGGGCTTTGCCAGACCACGCCCGCCCAGCCGTCGGTGTTCCCGTAAGTGACCTTCAGGCACGTCTTGCCCGAATGCGGGTCGTCCGTGGATGCCGGGTCCATGGTGATCGCCGCCGTGCTGCCCATGTAGCCCGAAGGCGTGTACGGCAGATCGGAGGCGGCTCCCGTGCCGTACAGGACCAGCGGCAGCGTCGCCTGCGCACCGCCCGCGGTCCGGGGGACGCCGCCGGTGGCGAACAGCGGGACGTTGGCGACCGCCGCGCCGCCGTGCCCATCCTCGACGTAGGCAAACAGACGATACGCCCCGCCGACGTCCGGCATCTTGACGACGGCCTGCGTGGCATCGCCCTGTTGGATGGCCGCCGGGAAGGTCGCCGGGACGCCCTGCGACGCCCCGCCGGTCTGGTCGGCGACGGGGTCAGCCTGTAATACCCAGTGGACCGTCAGCGGCCCGCCCTGCGGGTCGGAGGCGGCGAGGTTCGCCCGGACGGTCGCCCCGGCGGCGACCTTGTCCGGTCCGGCCAGGCTCAGCGTGTGGATCGCCGGACATGAACGGGCGGGCGCATGGCCGGTCCACAGGGCCGAGAGTGCGTCCACCGGGCCGAGGCGGCTGCCGTCCGGGAGCAGCATCCCGTACCAGGTCGCCGTCGCCTCCTGCTTGTTGCCCCAGGTGAAGGCGTAGGAGCCGAGGCAAAGCGGCTGGTGGGCGACGGTGCCGTTGTACACGTCCCGGTACCAGTCGGCCTTGGCCGTGCTGGTCATCTCCGGCGATGCGCCCCAGGCGTTCTTCGGCAGCTCCCACACGCCGGGAGGGCCGAACTCGGTCAGGACGAACGGCTTGACGCCCCCGGCCTTGACGTAGCGCGCGGCGATGGACGCACCGCCGCCGTAGGAGTTGATGCCGACGATGTCAATGTCCGGGCAGTACTTGTTGATCTGCGCGATCTTGTCGCCGCCGAGTTCGGCCACCACGGTCATGGTCGGGTGGTTCGGGTCGAGCTGGTGCGCCATCTTGGCGATGGCCTCGATGGCATTCCACATATCGGCGTCGTCCTCGTCGCCGACTTCCATCTCGTTGCCCAGGCCCCATAGCAGCAGCGCCGGGGAATTCCGGTAGCGCAGGATGTCCGCGCGGACGGTCTGATACTGGGAGGCGACGGCGGCGGGGTCATGGTAGTTGAACCCCTGCTGCTTCTGCCCCAGCCAGATGCCGGCGGTGACGGTCATGTTCAGCGCCTGCGCCTGGGCCAAGGTCGGCTCCAGGCCGTCCGCGCCCCACGTCCGCAGTGAGTTGCCGCCGGAGTCGTGGAGGAGTTGCAGCGATCCCGACCCGCCCGCGCCTTTGATGAAGTAGGGCCGCCCGCCGCGCATCAACTGGAAGCCGTCGGCGGTCTTGACGACCTTGACGACCACCGGGGACGCTACGGCGGCGGGGGCAGCCGGGGCCGGGCCGGGCGCGTCGCCCTTGGAGCGTGTGCAGGAGGTCAGCCCCAGCACGGTGAAGGTGGCGGCCAGAAAGAGAATGCTCTGAGTTGCGTGTTTCATAGGTGTTCACAAGGAGCGGCGGCCCCCACCCGACGTACTGGGTGAGGGCCGCCGAGGTGTCAAAGACCGACCTTATGGGTTGGTGACGTTGAAGGTCGGAGCGCCCTTCGAGGCGTCCGCAGGCCCGCCGCCGTTTGGAAGAACGCCGGTCGTAAAGGTCGTGTCCGCGCCGTAGACCGCGTTGAACTTGGCGTACTTCGCGTGTCCATCGGCGAACGAGTAGTTCGCGCCCTGCTGATGGCGGATGTCGGCCACGTTGGACAGGGCCGCGAAGTTACCGGGATTGTCCCCGCAGATCGTCGCCGCCCCGCCGTTCGTGTTGTCAATTCGGTGGGTGCAATAAAAACTGAAACCGTAGGGTAAGGCATTTTCCGCGTTACCTGCATCACCGTCGCTGGAGACGATTGTCTCAGATGGGTTCAGCACCTGCGCAATCGTCATACCGCCCGCGCCGTAGTTGCGCGGATAGTAGCCCCCGTTCAAAGGCTGTGTTCCCATCAGCGCGTTGTAGATATAACTCGTATACGCGCTACCATAGGGGCCGGGGTTGGGTGAGCCTGCAGGGGCAGGCAGGTATGGGACCTGGGCCGGGTCCTGGCTCGGCGGGACGGAGTCGTCCGGGCAGTGCAGGACGGCGGTACTCTTGAGGTAAGGCTGAATGATGTCGGCCCAACCGACCGGGTTACCGGGCTGGCCGTTCCCTCCCGCCGGGTTTTGGCACGGCACGAACGTCTCGTCGTTGTCCTGGGTGTACTGAATCATGCCCAGGCCGATCTGCTTCTGGTTGCTGAGACAGGTGATCTCTCGAGCCTTCTCGCGGGCCTGGGCGAAAACCGGGAACAGGATGGCCGCCAGAATCGCAATGATAGCGATGACGACGAGCAATTCGATGAGCGTGAACCCGTTGACGTGGCGACTTTTGCGCCGTGAGATGAGTGACATGATACTGTTCTCCTTTGAGTCTGTCGATTCGTCCGTCAAGCCGTATCTCCGGTCAGCAGGCTGACCGGCAGGCAAGTCTCTTCGGCCGGTTCGTCCCCGGCCAGCATCCCCTTGAGCGTCTCCAGCGCCGTCGCGGCGACCGCGTCCCAGGGGCAATGAACCGTCACGAGCTGCCACCGGGGGACCTTCGTGGCGAGGAAGCCGTCGAACCCCGTGACCGCCAGCTCGTCCGGCACACGGACGCCCGCCCGGTCGCAGAGATCCAGCAGATGGTAAGCCGTCCGGTCATTCCAGCAGCAGACCACGGCGGGGCCGTTGCCCCGCAGCGCCTCGAACGCCGCGTCCGGCATCTCGGCATCAATGGCGATCACGCGGCGGTCCGCCGGAGACAGGTCGGCCAGCGCCGCCTCGAACCCGGCCCGGCGGCGTTCGACCGAGGTCAAGCTCTCATGCGGGGCCAGAAACACGAAGCGCCGGTGGCCGCGCGCCCGCAGGTGACCGATCAACTGGCGCATCCCTTCGGTGTCGTCGCAGACCACGGACGGCAGCGCCGGAAGGCGGTCGGCCACGGCGACCACCGGCAGGGGCGACCGGCCCAGCCTCTCGATCAGCGGGTCGCCGATGCTGGTGTGGAGAATCAGCCCGTCAATCCGGCCGTCACGCAGCTTGCCGTAGATGTCGTCCGGCGAGGCCTGGTGCAAAGCGCTGTGCAGCAGCAGGTCCAGACCCTGAGTCTCGCACGAACGCTGGAGCGAGCCGATCAGCGTGCCCAGGAAGTCGTTACGAACGTCATAGTCATGGTTCGTGTACAGCCCGATCAGGTTGGTCCGCCCCTGGCGGAGCGACCGCGCGAGCGCATTGGGCTGGTACCGCAGTCTCCGGGCGGCGTCCAGGACACGCTGCCGCGTGTCCGGCGAGACCCGGTGCCGCGCATCCCCGCTGAGGATGCGCGAGACGGTGGGCTGCGACAGATTCAGTTCCCTGGCGATGTCTTTGGCTGTGACCGGCATCGGACCCTCACGGCGGACAGAGCATTCGTATACGCATGAACCGGCGGCTGAGTTTCCCCCTGCGCATTCGTATACGCACAGTATAGCAGATTTGAAAAATATGTCAAGTGTTTTTTTACGGGGGTTTATGAGGAGGCAGTCATCATTTCTTCATGTGTTTGCGCCAAACTGTATTCGGGAGATATATTCACATGATGCATACGCAAAATTTCGCGCTCGCGCTGGCCCTGGGCGCGCTTCTTGCGGTCGGCCCGCCCGCCGCGCGCGCCCAGGGGCCGGGGATACCGCCCCCGCCCGGCGGGCCGGGGATGATGCAGGGTCGCCCCTGGGGCGGCCCCCACGGCGGGCCGGGGATGATGCAGCGGCTGTCCCAGGCACTCAACCTCACCCCGACCCAGCAGGCGAAGCTGGCCCCCATCTTCCAGGCGCAGCGGTCACAGATGATGTCCCTGTTCGGGAACACCTCACTCACGCAGCCGCAGAAGTTCCAGCGGATGCAGGCCATGCGGCGGGCGACCGACGCCCGGATCGCCGCCGTCCTGACCCCGGCCCAGCGCGCCAAGTGGACCGCGCTGCGGGCGCAGATGCGGATGCAGCGCCACGGCCCCGGTGGGTAAGCAGAGATGACACCCACCCCGACAGACCCCGACGAGGAGGCGCGGACATGGGCGCGGCCCTTCCTGCGGTCCCTGCTGGACCACTGGCTGGCCGCGTCCGCCGACCCCTCCGGCCTGTTCCACCCGGCTCTCGACCGTCGGTGGAGACGTATCGGCGACGGCACTCGCACACTCGTCAGCCAGTGCCGCCTGATCTACAACTTCTGCCGGGGATATGAGACGTTCGGCGACGCGGCCTACGCGGAGGCGGCCACGGGCGGCCTCCGGGCGCTCCAGACTTACTTCTCCCTCGGCGGCGGGCGTTATCGCTGGGCGGTCAGCGGGGACGGCTCCGAAACCAGTCCAACGCCCGATTCCTACGGCCACGCCTTCTGCCTGTTGGCCCAGGCCACGGCGGCGCGGGCGCTCGGCGATTCGCAATGGACGGCGGCGGCCCTGGAGACCTGGGGTTCCATGCAGGCGGCCTTCCGGGACGACCACGGCGGCCTGGTCTGGCGTGACCCAAACGCGCGCTCTCAGAACCCCGTCATGCACACGTTCGAGGCCCTGATGGCGCTACGGGACGTGGACCAAGGCGAGGGCACACGGGCCGCCGGGGAGACGCTGGCGTTCATGCGCGGTCTGGCGGACTTCGCCGAGGGACGGCTGGTGGAACGGTTCACCCCGGACTGGCGGCCGATGCCCGACAGGGATGCGCTGGACCTGGGACACCAGTTCGAATGGGCGCTGCTGCTGTCCGACTGGCACACGGCCACCGGGGACGAGGAGGCATTGCAGCAGGGACGCCGCTTTCTCGAGACAGGCGTGGAATGGGGAATGGACACGGACAGCGGCGTGTGGGAGTCGTGCGACCGCGAGGGGCGCGTTCAGTCGCGCGTCCGGGGCCTGTGGCAGCAGTGCGAGGCGATCCGGGCGCTGCGCCGGTACGCCCACCGCCACGGGCAGGCCGAGTGGGACGCGCCCCTGGCCCGGTCACTGGCGTTCTACCGGCGGCATTTCGTGGACGCGGAGTACGGCGGCCTGTTGGCCCGCCCGGAGGGACTGGGGGCGACGGCCTCCACTGACAAGGGCGACCTGTGGAAGCTGGACTATCACAGTGTCAATCTGTGCCTGGAGCTGATCCGATAGAAAAAAGGCCGGGCGAGTGTCACTCGCCCGGCCCGTGTCGTGTGTCAGGATCAGTGTGTCAGTTCGATGCCGCTGACCTTGGCGTTGTCGCGGAGGGTCGTGAACGTGACCGTCACCCGCCCGTTGCCGTCCGCCGTCACCGGCAGGCTCTCCACGATGGCCTTGTCCTTGCCCCCGGCGGCGGCGAACACGTCGAAGTTCGTCAGGAACGGGCTGCCGTTGACGGACACGTTGAAGAGGCGCTTCCCGGCGCTGTTCCAGTAGATCTCGGCGAAGTGCAGGCGCAGGGTGTAGGCCGCGCCGGGCGTCAGGTTCGGCACGGCGTAGGTGAAGTTGCCGTAGCGCTCGGTCTGGTAGACGGCCTGGGGCGCGGGGTCAGTGACGCCCGCCGTGGCGATGGCCGCCGTGGTGTGGGCGGTGACTCCGCCGGAGAAGCCCGCGTCCGCGCCGTAGGCCCCGGCGACGCCCCCGCCCGCGTTGACCTCGGAGACGGGAGTGCCCACGGGCGGTATGACCGCCCCGCCTATGACCTCGATGCCGCTGACTTTGGCGTTGTCGCGCAGCGTGCTGAATGTGACCGTGATCTTGCCGTTCACGTCCGCCGTCACCGGCAGGCTTTCCACCACGGCCTTATACTTTCCGCCCGCCGCCGCGAACACGTCGAAGTCGGTCAGCACCTGCGACCCGTTGACGCTGACGTTGAAGAGGCGCTGTCCCGCGCTGTTCCAGTAGATCTCGGCGAAGTGCAGGCGCAGGGTGTAGGCCGCGCCGGGCGTCAGGTTCGGCACGGCGTAGGTGAAGTTGCCGTAGCGCTCGGTCTGGTAGACGGCCTGGGGGGCGGGATTGGTGACGCCCGCCGTGGAGATGGCCGCGCCGGTGGCGTAGGTGCCGCCGCCGCTGTAGCCCCCGTCGGCGGCGAACGCGCCCGCCGCGCCACCCCCGGCATTGATCTGCAGCAAGGTGGGCTGAGGCGTGACGGACCCAGGGCCGAGATCAAGGCCCACGAAATCGCCGTCGCCGGGGTCGGGGGCGTCAAAGGCGGTCGTGGGGTCGCCGTCGAAGACCTGCGCGTAATCGTTGCCGAGGTTGTGCCAGGAGCCGGGGGTTCCGAAGGGAACGCCCACGAGCTTGACGGGCGCGGCGGCCGAGCCGCCGTCGAACTCCACCTCGGCGATGTTGCCGTGTCCGCCGCTGGGACTCAAGTAGCGCAGGTAGCGGAACAGGTTTGGGTTGGAGACGGGCAGCGTGTTCGTCAGGCCGTCGGTGGGCGTCGCCGTCACCGTCGCCAGCGTGGCGTAGTTCACGCCGTCGCTGCTGCCCTGGAACTGGCCGCCGACCATGCGGCTCTCGAATCCGGGGCGGGCGGCGAAGCGGATTTGGGTGACGCCCGACGCGCCGGTGGGCGTGGGCGGATTCGCCAGGCCGAAGACCACGATGCTGTTGCTATTGCCGCCCGTCGGTACATAGACCTTGCCGTCGGTGACGGTCGGGAACTGGAAGTGGCCGGAGGAGCCGAACGAGCCGCTCCACAGCGGGGCCTGCGAGACGTCGGCGGCATTCAGGGCGTACAGCGTCCCGTTGTTGCCGGCGGCCCAGAGGATGCCGCCGCTGCCGCCGTTGGAAGACACAGCGAGGGAGCCGCCGCTGGTCAGCGCCGCATTCTGCTTGGCGATGCCCGCCGGGCTGAAGTTGCCCGTGGCGGGGCTGTAGTCGAACTGCTCGACGCCCCGACCGCCGGGCCACAGGTAGACGTACTTCGCCGCGCCGTCGCCGGTGTTCCAGGCGATGGAGTTCTGGCCGACGTCGTCGTTTCCGGAGACGCCGTTGATGCGGTCCAGAATGGCATCCGGCCCGTTCGGCGTGAACCTGCCCATGCTGTTTGAGTCAAGCAGGAAGGCCGCGCCGAACTTGGTGCCCCCGCCAAACAGTCGGGTCGTGCCGGGGATGCCGGTGATGCCGCTGTTGCCGATGTCCAGGTCGTTGGCGCTCTGCCCGGCCTCGTCATAGGGCGAGAAGTAATCTTCTACCTGGAGGCTGGGGCTGAGCTTCAGGTAGCACATGCCGTAGTCCACGCCGCCGTTGTTGGCGTCGAAGGTGCCGTTGCCGGTGGTGAAGTAGATGTTGCCCTGCGCATCGGCGGTCAGGCCCTTGCCCGCCTGCCAGACGCCGCCGTCCGCCCCGCCGGGTGTGTTGCGGGAGCTGCCGTTGGGAGTGGTGCAGAACACATACTGCTGCGTGAACGTGCTGCCGTTGTAGGCGTAGCCCAGAATCCAGCCGTGGTACGGGTTGCTGTCCGAGTTGTGGGCGAAACCGGCGTAGACGACACCGTTCAGGAGCAGCAGGCCGACGCGGTCGTTCGCATGGAAGCGGCCGTTGCCGTGGTCGCCGTCGAAGTAGACGGTGCCGCCCACGCTGCCGTCGCCGGTCCCCGGCGCGCTGGCCTGGACCTGGACGGGGCTGCCGGGCTTGTCCCGGCCCGTCGTGAGGTCAAAGGCGTGCAGATAGGTCAGCCCGGTGTCGTCGTTGCCGGTCTTGGTCAGCACATAGATGGTGTTCGTGACCGGGTCAATGACGGGCGTGGCCGTGGTATAGGTCGCGGAGTTCGGCAGGATCGTCGCCCACAGCGGGGAACCCGTGTCGGCGTCAAAGGCGTACAGACCGCAGGGCGAGTTGTCGGTGTTATTGGACGTGTAGGCGACCAAGACGTTGCGCGTGACGTTGTTGATCGTGACGCGCGGCGCGAACAGCGGCTGGCCGTTGACGTTGGCGTTGAGGCCGGTGATGGTGAACAGCTTGCCGAAGTTGCCCGAAGCGACGGCGGCGGGCGTCAGTGTCGTCTCGACGAGGTTGGCGCCGGAGCGCGTGTTGTCCCGGTTCTGGGTCAGAACGGGGACCTGTGCGGAAGCGGGCGGGGCGGCGGAGGCCAGGCCGAGGGCGGTGAGACCCAGGGTGGAAAGCGCGAGGAGGCGGGCCTTCGCATATGGCCCGGTCTTCCGGCGTCGGGAACAAGAAAGCATGGACATGTTCTCCTTCTGCCAAGTCGGGCGGCGGCCACGCGCGAGCGCAGGGCCGCATCGCCCGCCGCTTATTTCTGCAATGTTTCCCAGACTCCTCCTTGTGGTTTTGATGAAGATGAGAGGCATTATGAATGACGCCGTGGTTGACGCAGCCCTCCTGGCTGAATACGAGGCCCGGCTGGCGGCCCTCACCTATGACATGGCGGGGTTCGTGGAGGCGCTGATTCTCTCGCCCCGGCCCGACGATCACCTGCGCGTGGACACGCTGCGGGTCGTCCCGGATGTCGGCGTGGAGGGCCAGTACCCCGGCAAGCAGTGGTGGAAGGGGCGGCGCGTGCCGGGCCGCCAGGTCTCCGCCGTCAGCGCCGAGGTGCTGGACGCGCTGGAGATTCCCCACGACGTTCCCGGCGATAACCTCATCGTCCGGGGCATTGACCTCGCCCTCTTCTCGCCCGGCGACGCTCTGCGCATCGGCGACGCGATTCTCGTCGTCACCCCCACCCCGCACCGCCCCTGCGACAAACTGGCCCGGCGGACCAGCCCGACCAAGAAGGCCGCGCTGACGCCGGGCCGTCTGCGCGGCATCCTCCTGGACGCCCGCCATCCTGCCGCCATCACCATCGGCGACTCGGTCGAGCGCATCCTGATTCAGTGAACGCCGAGCAGCTTGACGTCGAAGATCAGGGTGGCATTCGGCGGGATCGCGCCCCCGGCCCCGGCGGCCCCGTAGCCCAGGGACGGCGGGATGATCAGTGTGCGCTCGCCGCCGACCTTCATGGTCATCACGCCCTCGTCCCAGCCCCGGATGACCTGGCCCACGCCGATAGTGAACGGGAACGTCCCCCCGTGGTTGCGGGAGGCGTCGAACACCTTGCCGTTGGTCAGCTTCCCGACGTAGTCCACGATGACCGTCTGCCCCATGCGCGGGCTGGGGCCGTGGCCGACGACGATATCGCGGTACTTCAAGCCGTCCTTGGTCGTCACGGTCTTACCCGCGCGAACGGGGTGCATCTTCGCCGCGTGGGCGGTCGTTGCGACACCCACAACGGACAGAACGGCGGCGGCCGCAAGGGAACACAATCGCTTCATGGAAACTCCTCCGCTGTCGGCCCTGCCGGGCCAAGACAGCCACTCATTTTAGCACATCTTCTGCCACCTTACGCGCCCGGGTATAATCGCCATAAAACCGTCAGCGCGGGAGCGAGGCAACATGGAAACCGACACGATTGAGAGCCGCCTTGCGGCGGTGGAACTCGGACTGGCCCAGATCAGGCGGCAATTATCCCCGGAGAATCCACCAGCGGCCCCAGCCGCATGGGAGGCAATTTTCGGCAGCTTCGCCGACAGTGAGGGGTTCGAGGAACAATGCGTCTCGGTCGGGAGTATCGGGAGGCGCAGAACACGCAAGCGGACGACACAAACTGCCCCGAGAGATAGACCATGCCTCAGCATGCCCGCTTGAGTGACTTCGTAAAAAGCAGTCCGCGCCGATTTCAAGATGCGCTGGAACTCATGGAGCAGCCGACGGCAAGCGGAACGCGCTCCGACGCAGCCACCCGGCACTTGCGCGGGGCCATGTATCTCGCCGGTTATGCGGTCGAGCTTCTGTTGAAGGCTTACCTGATTGAGCAGGAAAGAAGCCAGAGCATTCAGGAGGCCCAGGGGAAGATCAACAAGCGCCGGTCTGACCACAGTGAGCCTCCAATCAAGAACATCGCCACGACAGCGGCGGGACACAGTATCGAGTACCTGATCCGTCTCACCGACCTTCCCGAGCGGACGGGCTATGACCCTGAACTCTGGGGCCGTGTCGCCGTTTGGAGTAGCGGCTGGCGGTATGATCCCGATCCGCCAGGGCGTGTCGCGGCCCAGGAATTCGTGGAAGATGTTCAGGCAGCCCTCAACTGGCTGACGCCGAAAATTATGAGAGCGCCGACCAAAAAGAAGGGCGGCTGACGTAGGAGGGAGCGGGAAATGAGCGGCAACGGACAGCTCCGAACGCGAGTTATTGACACTTTGGAGGGCGCGTTCCACGCCTCCTCTGTCAACACGGATGACGGTTGGCATGGGCGCTTACACGTGCGCATCGTGTCGCCGGACTTCAACGGCCAGAGCGAGCGCGAGAAACAGCGGCGCGTTTGGGAGGTTCTGCGTCGGCAGTTGGCTGCAGACGCTCAAAACATCGCCCTGGTTCTGGCCTATGGTGAGGATGAGACAGAAGACGAGGAAGACACCTAACCCCCTCGGTTGACACTCGCCCGTGAGCCGCAGGTATACTGACCGAACACATCTGCCCTCGGCACAGGAGCCTTTGCCCATGTCCCCCGACACCCCATTTGACCCCAAGCACAGCAGCCGCGCCATCACGGACGGGCCGGAGCGCGCCCCAGCGCGGTCCTACCTGAAGGCCATCGGCCTGACCGACGAGGACATCCAGAAGCCGATCATCGGCGTCGCCTCCACATGGATCGGCACGATGCCGTGCAACTTCAACCTGCGCGCCCTGGCCCAGAAGGTCATGCAGGGCATCCGCGAGGCCGGGGCGACGCCCCAAGAGTTCAACACCATCGCCATCAGCGACGGCATCACCATGGGCACGGAGGGCATGAAGACCTCGCTGGTCAGCCGGGAGGTCATCGCCGACTCCATCGAGCTGGTCACGCGCGGACATATGTTCGACGCCGTGATCTGCCTGGTCGGCTGCGACAAGACCGCGCCGGGCGCGGCGATGGCTTTGGCCCGGCTGAACGTGCCGGGAATGCTGCTGTATGGCGGTTCCATCGCGCCGGGCCGCTACCGGGGCCGCGACGTGACCATCCAGGACGTGTTCGAGGGCGTCGGCGCGCACGCCGCCGGGCGCATCTCGGACGCCGACTTGAAGGAACTGGAAGATGTCGCCTGCCCCGGTGCGGGGTCGTGCGGCGGCCAGTTCACGGCCAACACGATGGCCATCGTCATGGAATTCTTGGGCCTGGCCGCCATGGGCACGGCGGGCGTCCCGGCGACCGACCCGGCCAAGGACGAGGTCGGCGTGGCGGCGGGCCGCATGATCGTTGATTTGCTGCGGCGCAACGTCCGCCCCGCCGACATCCTCACCCGTGCGGCCTTCGAGAACGCCATGGCCGGCGCGGCGGCGACCGGGGGTTCCACCAACGCCGTGCTGCACCTGCTGGCCCTGGCCCGCGAGGCGGGCGTTCCTTTGGACATTGACGACCTCCACGCCGTCAGCGCCCGCACCCCGGTGATCGCGGACTTGACTCCCGGCGGCCATTACGTCGCCACCGATATGCACCACGCGGGCGGCACACGCCTGGTCGCCAAAAACCTTCTTGACGGAGGCTTCCTGCACGGGGATTGCCCCACCCCGTCCGGCAAGTCGCTGGCCGAGGAGGCCGCCGGGGCGACCGAAGCCACCGGCCAACTTGTCATCTCCTCCAGCGCGACCCCCTTCAAGGCCCATGGCGGCATCCGAGTCCTTCGCGGCAACATCGCCCCGGAGGGGGCCGTGACCAAAGTGGCCGGACACGAGAAGACCACGCACACGGGACCCGCGCGCATCTTCGAGCGCGAGGAGGACGCCATGGAGGCGGCGACGCACCGCCGGATCGTCCCCGGCGACGTGCTGGTGATCCGCAACGAGGGTCCCAAGGGCGGGCCGGGGATGCGCGAGATGCTGGGCGTCACGGCGGCCCTGGTCGGGCAGGGGCTGGGCGGCGACGTGGTCCTCATCACGGACGGGCGCTTCTCCGGCGCGACGCGCGGCCTGATGATCGGCCATGTCGCCCCCGAAGCCGCTGTCGGCGGCCCCATCGCGCTCTTGCAGGAGGGCGACATCATCACGGTAGACCTGGATGCTCGTTCCCTGACGGCGGAAGTCTCCGAAGACGAGTTCGCCCGCCGCCGCCAGGGCTGGACGCCCCGCCCGCCCGCCTACACCACCGGCGTCCTCGCCAAGTACGCCGCCTCGGTCTCCTCGGCGTCCGAAGGCGCGGTCACGGTGGCGAAGTTCGAGTAAGGATAGGATACCTCACCCCAGCCCTCTCCTTTCCGAAGGAGAGGGTGGACCGGCTTGCCGGGCCGGGTGAGGTATCTTTCGGGCGAGGTATCCGCCCCATTTGACAGAAGCGCCTCCTTGACCTATAATCAAAGGCAAGGAGGCGCTTTCATGTCCACCACACAAACGCCCGCAGAGAACGGCTCGCTGGGGGAGGCCCTGGCCCGGATGCCCGAATACCTGGAGAAGCTGCGGCTGCCCCGGTTCCGACACGACCACCCGCCGGTACAGAACGCCAACGAAGTCTACCTGGCGAGCCTCAGCCCGCTGGATCGGCTCGCCGTCTCCATCACGGACAAGGTCGGCTCCATGGGGTTCTTCCTTGCCATCCTCGGCTGGACGGTCCTCTGGACGAGCTACAACATCCTCGCCAGCGAGGTCCCCGGCCTGCACTGGAAGTCGTTCGACCCGTTCCCCGCGTTCGTCGCGTACTTGCTCATCAGCAACGTCATCCAGATATTGCTGATGCCGCTCATCATGGTCGGCCAGAACGTGCAGGGACGGCACACCGAGATTCGCGCCCAACTCGACTTCGAGATCAACCAGAAGGCCGAGCAGGAGGTCGTGGTGGTGCTGCGCCATCTGGAACACAACACAGACCTCATTATCCAGATCATGCGGCATTTACAGTGCAAAATTTCGGATGAGGAACTGCGCGCCATCGCCGCCGAGACCGAACTGGCCGACAAGCTCGCCGCCGCCAAGCCCGGCGCGGACGCCGCGTGACGGTATCCGACAGACCGGCGCGGCTTTCATGGGCGTATGTTTGTCCAGTGGTCGGCAGGCGCAAAAAGGGAAAGGTGGCCGACATTCACAGTCGCAATGACGAATTCCGAAAAAGGCAAGCCGGTATCGAGCGCTTGTGCCGCGATGAGGACATCGGCGTCCAGTTCCCTGGGATCGGCGGTCGGGTTGCCTGCGTTCCGGGCCTGCGCCCAAAGATCGGCCCCGCGCAGCAGCGCCGCATCCGTCACGGAAAGGAACCGGCCGGCCTCCGCCGCATTGAAAGCGTCGAGCCGGGCGATGCCACGCGCCTTGTTGGCGCGGACAAGTTCCCGTCTCACTTCATAATCGGCGACAGCAGGGACAATAAAGCGATGCCCTGCCGCCTCCATGTCATACACCCACTGTGCGGCGGCAATGGTGTCCGGCGTCTTCTTTGGGTTCGTCACCAGGCCCAAGGGCCCGGCGTCAAGAAAAATGGTCAGACGCATTCTGACTCCGGGTAAAGCAGTCTGGCCCCGGCCTCCTTGCGCGGCTGGTTCATGCTGTGCTTGAACTCGTTCAGCTCCTGCTCGGCGGCCTGCTGCTCTGCCGGATCATCGGTCGCATCTTCTTCCAGCCAAGAGCGCATCAGAGTCATCGTCGCGGTCTCCGGGCCTGTCTTCGGCTCGAAGATGTTGAGTTCCACCAGGGCCCCGGCCGGAATCTCGCCGCGATGACTGAAAACCTCGTCCACCGTCCCCCGGTACACTCTGCTCGGCTGCGATGTCTGTCGCTGTGCCATTTTCGCCCCTCCCCCCGCTCGTGCGGCACTCGGCCATTGGGAGCATTATAGCATGGAAAGGGCGCGGCCCAGGCAGACCGAACTGGCCGACAGGCTCGCCGCCGCCAAGCCCGGCGCGGACGCGGGGTGACGGGAGACGGCCCGGCCCCCGCGATGAAGAGCGGGAACCGGGCCGCCTGTTGGGGAGAGGGGTGCGTCACGCGAACACAGGAGGCGGCTTGGCGGCCGCGGCCTCGTGGATGCCCTGGATGGCTGTGGCGAGGTCCACGATCAGGGCGACCTGGCCGCTGCCGAGGATGGTCGCGCCCGCCAAGCCGGGGATGTCGCCCAGGAGCGTCCCCAGGGACTTGATGACGACCTCCTGCTCGCCGATCAGCGCGTCCACGCACAGGCCCACCTGAGTCTCGCCGTAGCCGATCACGACGACGTGGGCATCCTCGGCGACCTGTCCGACACTCGTGGCGCGCGGGTCGCCGCAAAGGACATCGGCGAGGTTCGCCAGAGGGACCGTCCGGCCCCGCAGCACCATCACGGCCTGACCGGCCACGGACCGGCGCGGCACCTCGCCCTCGTCCGTGCCCAGGCGCAGCATCTCCACCACCGATGCCAGCGGCAGCACGTAGGTTCCGCCGCCCGCCGTGACCAGCAGGGCGCGCACGATGGCGAGCGTCAGCGGCAGGTGGATCGTGAAGCGGCTGCCCTCGCCCACCTGGCTGTCCACCAGCAGACGGCCGCCCAGCTTCTCCAGGTTGGACTTGACGATGTCCATGCCGACGCCGCGCCCGGAGATGTCCGAGACGGAGGCGGCCGTGGAGAAGCCCGACGCGAAGATCATGCCGACGGCGTCCTTGTCCGTCATCGCATCCCCGGCAACCTGCGTGATGAGGCCCTTGCGGACGGCGGCCGCCTTGATCTTGACCGGGTCAATGCCCGCGCCGTCGTCGGACAGGGCGATGACGATGTGGCTCTCCTCCTGACGCGCCGCCAGCGTGACCCGGCCCTACCGACGGGTTTGCCGGCGGCGGCCCGGTCCGACGGCGGCTCGATGCCGTGGTCCACGGAGTTGCGCAGCAGGTGGATCAGCGGGTCGCCCAGGGCCTCCAGCACGGACCGATCCAGCTCGGTCTCGCCGCCCGTCATCACGAACTCGACCTCCTTGCCGGTCTTCTGCGCCAGGTCACGCACCATGCGCGGCATCCGCTGGAAGACGCCGTCGATGGGCAGCATCCGCGCCTTCATGATCTGGTCCTGCAGCTCGCCGGTGACGCGGGCCACCCGATGCACGGCCTCTAAGAGATGGGAAACGCCCTCATCCTGCGGGTGACGCCCGTGCAGTTCGCCGACGAGGCGGGCGATCTGCGTCCGGTCAATCACCAGCTCGCCGACCAGGTTCAGCAGGTTGTCCAGCCGGGCCACGTCCACGCGGATCGTCTGGCTGCGGGCGGGCGCGGGGGCGGCGGCGGGAGGCTCCGCGGCAGTCGCTGCCGCCGGGGCCGACGCGGGCGGGGCGGGGAGGGCCTGCCACGGTGTCACCGTGACCGAGTCGAGCTCCGAGATGCCGCCCAGCGCGGCCTCGACCTGCGACGGCTCGCCGCCCGTCACCAGCAGCAGTCGGAAGCGGTCGTCGAAGTCCTCGGCGTCCAGCGCGTCCTCGTCGGGCGTGGAGGCGAGGACGGCCCCCAGAGGCTCCAGCGCGGCCAGCGCCATGAAGACGCGCACGGACTTCATCACGCAGTCCGCCGCGAGCGTCACGCCGACGTGGTACGGGGAGAGCCCGGCCGCGACCGCGTCCTGAAGGCTCGCCTGGATGTACTCGGAGACCTCAAACGCCGTGTCGGCCCCGGCGGCGACGGGCGGCGGCGCGGGGGACGCGCCGGACGCCGCAGTCCCCCGGCGCAGCGCGCCGAGGCGGGCGAGGAGGCCAGGGATGTCTTTCGTGGTCGCGCCGGTGTCCGCCCCGCTCTCGGCGACCCTCTCCAGGAGGGCGGCGAGGGCGTCCAGGCAGTCCAGCAGGGCGTTGACGATGGGCGTGGAGACGGCGAGCGTGGCGCTGCGCAGGTCGTCCAGCACGTTCTCCATCTCGTGCGTCAGGTCACCGATGGCCGCGAACCCCATGGCCCGGCTGGAGCCTTTCAGCGTGTGGGCGGCGCGGAACAGCACCTGGAGCCTCTCCACGGAATGATCGCCGCGTTCCAGGGCCAGGATGTTGGACTCCAGCAGGCCGAGCTGTTCCCGGCCCTCGTCCAGAAAGACGCCCAGGTACTGGGCCATGTCAATGGTCATGGTGATCTCCGCAGGGCGGCCACGATGGCGTCGGCCAGGTCGGGCAGCGGCAGCATCCGCTCGACGCCCCCCAGTTCATGCGCCGCGCGCGGCATCCCGTAGATGACGCAGGTGGATTCGTCCTCGGCGAGTGTGCGCCCGCCCCGGCCGCGCAGCGCCTTCAGGCCGCGCGCGCCGTCGCGGCCCATGCCGGTCAGCAGCGCCGCCGTCAGGCCCCCGCCGAAGAGGCGCACGAGCGAAGCCAGCGTCACGTCCACGCAGGGCCGGACGCCGTGGACCGGCGGATCGTCCGTCAGGACGGCCCGGTGGCCCGCGTCGAATTCGAGGTGACGCCCCCCCGGAGCGACGAGCGCCACGCCGGGCTCCAGGCTGTCCCCGGCGGCGGCTTCCTTGACGCGCAGCGGCGAGACGCCGTCCAGGCGCGACGCCAGCGTGGCCGTGAACCCCGGCGGCATATGCTGGACGATCACGACGGGGACGCCCAGGGTCGCGGGCAGGGCCGGAATCAGAGTCTGCAGGGCGCGCGGCCCCCCTGTGGACGCGCCGATCAGCAGCGCACGGCCCTGCCCCGGTTCCAGGACAACTGGGGCAGACCAGGCCGGTGCCTGCCTGACTCCCCCACCCCCAATTCCGGGTGGAAGCGTTCGGGCTTGTGCGGCGGCCTTGATCTTGACGATCAGGTCGGCGGCGACGACGGGGATGTTGAGCGCGAGGACGCCGCCCGGCTTGCCGACGAAGTCCACCGCGCCAGCCTCCAGGCAGCGCAGGGTCGTCTCCGCGCCCCGCTGCGTCCGGGAGGACAGCATCACCACGGGCGTGGGGCGGCGGCGCATGATCTCGACCAACGCCGTCAGCCCGTCCATCACGGGCATCTCCACATCCAGCGTGATGACGTCCGGGCGCAGCGCCTCCAGCTTCACAAAGCCTCGGCACCGTCACGCGCCGAGCCCGCGACCGCGATGTCGGCATCCTCCGACAGCATCTCGGTGATCAGATCGCGCATCAGGGCCGAGTCGTCCACGACGAGGACGCGAATCGGGGCCGTCATGGGGCATCTACTCTTCTAGGCGTCAAGCCGCGCGCTGCAAGCCATGTAGTGTGTCCGCATCCTCTGGAGTCATCACCAGAGTCCGTGAGATATCCAGCAGCAGGATCAGCCGGTCGGCCCCGGCGGCGTCCGCCCGGCCGCCGGGGATGCGCCCGATGCCGAGGATGCAGGCCCCGTCCGGGGACGCGACCAGGCCGACGGGGGGGTCAATCGCGCCTTCCGGCAGGCGCAGCACCTCGGACACGGCGTCCACAATCAGGCCCGCCGTCAACCCCTCGGTCTCCACGATCACGATCCGGCGGGTCTTCAGTTCCCCCGCCGCGGGCGGGAGGCCGAGGCGCGTCCGCAGGTCCACCACCGGGACGATTCGGCCCCGCAAGTTCATCACGCCCGCCACGAAGGGGGGCGTCCGTGGGACCGCCGTGATCGCCTGCGGCGTGATGACCGTGTGGATCACGGCGATGTCAATCCCGAAGACGTCGTCGCCCAGGTGCAGGACGACGACCTGCCTCTCCGTTGCCTCCATGTCCATCACCGATCCCTCCCTCAACAGAACTACTTCCTGCCTTGCAGGCCCACGGTGATGAACATCTCGCCCTGTTCTGTCCCCAGGGGAATCACGATGGCCGGGATGGAGAGCGTGCTGATGTTGACGTCCTTGCCCCGGATGATGGTCGGGGGCGTGATGTCGCAGATGTAGCTGCTCTCCGAGAGCTTGGCCAGGGCGTGGCCGCTGATCATGTTGCCGAGTTCCGCGATGGCGGAGGCGGCGAGCTGGTCGAACGTCTTGATCGGCTGCCCCAGCATATGCGAGGCGACCTTGTCCGCCGTGGTCAGCGACATGCCGTAGATGACCTGCCCATGGGCCTGCCCGGTGACGCCGCACACGATGTTGCACTGCTGACTGGTGAAGGTCGTCGGCTGCATGGCGAGAGGCCCCTTGGTCGGGACGGCCCCCAGCACCATCTCCAGGACGGCGTTGGCCGCCAGGATGAACGGGTTGATGTATTCGGCCTTCAAAGCGTCCCCCGATGGTCAGCCGATCAGCTTCGAGATGCTTTCCAGCACCCGGTCCGGCTGGAAGGGCTTGACGATGAAGTCCTTGGCGCCGGCCTGGATGGCCTCGATGACCATGTTCTTCTGTCCCATGGCCGTACACATGACCACCTTGGCGTCGGGGTTGCCCGCCCTGATGGCCCGGCAGGCCGTGATGCCGTCCATGACCGGCATGGTGATGTCCATCAGCACCAGGTCGGGCTGCAAGGACGCATATTTGTCCACCGCCTCCTGGCCGTTGGTCGCCTCCCCGGCGACCTCGTACCCGTGTGAGGTGAGGATATTTTTGAGTGTAACGCGCATGAACAGGGCGTCATCGGTGATGAGAATTTTCTTTGCCATGACGGCCTCCTCCCCGCCCGTCCGATAGTGCTGCGTGGACAGAGCAGGGTTGACGGGCCTATTATCGGGTGTGGCGGGGAAATCTTGAGGCATGAAGGGGGCTAGGCCGGCACGGCCACGCCCTGCTGGGAGACCATGCGGGCGTAGAGGCCGCCCCGGCGGATCAACTCGTCGTGCGCGCCCTGTTCCACAAGCCGCCCGTGGGCCAGCACGAAGATCACGTCGGCGCTGCGGACGGTGGACAGCCGGTGGGCGGCGATCACGGTCGTTCGCCCCGCCATCAGCCGCTCGATGGCCTCCTGAATGACCCGCTCGGACTCGGGCTCCACGGCCGAAGTCGCCTCGTCCAGCAGCAGCAGGCGGGGGTCACTCAGGAAGGCGCGGGCGACGGAGACGCGCTGGCGCTGGCCGCCGGAGAGCTTGACGCCCCGCTCGCCCACCACGGTGTCATAGCCCTGCGGCAGACGCGCGATGAACTCGTGGGCGTTGGCCGCCCGCGCCGCGTCTTCCACTTCCTGGTCGGTGGCGTCAGGCCGCCCGTAGCGGATGTTCTCGGCCGCCGACGCCGCGAACAAAAACGTGTCCTGCTGCACCGACGCCACCTGTCGTCGGAGTGAACGCTGCGTCACGTCGCGCAGGTCGTGGCCGTCCACCCGGATGGCCCCGCCGTCCGGGTCCCAGAAGCGCGACAGCAGGGCGAAGATCGTACTCTTGCCCGCGCCGGACGCCCCCACCAGCGCCGCCGTCTGTCCGGGCCGGACGCGCAGCGTGAGATCATCCAAAACGGGTTCCACCCCGGCGCGATAGGCAAACGTCACCCGGTCAAAGATGATGTCCCCAGCCAGAGGCGGCAGGGGTCGCGCATGGGGCGCGTCCGTCACGGATACAGGCGCGTCCAGCACTTGAAAAATACGTCCCCCGGCGGCGACCGCCCGCTGCACGGTGTCGTTGATCTGCGTCAAATCGTCAATCGGCCCATAAAAGTACCGCCCATAGCCCCGGTAGGCCACCAGGCCGCCCAGCGTGAACTGGTGCTGCATAATCAGCACGGCCCCGTAGCCGATGGAGATGGTGTTGCCGAACGAGGCGACCCAGCGGACGAAGGGGAAGAACGTGGAACGCAGCCGCACGGCGCTCAGATTCTGATCCAGGTAGGTCCGCGCCAGCGCCTGAAATTGCTCCGTCTCGTCGTCCTCACGCGCGAACGCTTTGATGACCCGAATGCCGCCCAAGTTGTCTTGGAGTTTGGCCGTGATCGCTCCGAGCTGCGCCCGCGCCGCCTTGTAGACGCCCTTGACGCGCCGGTTGAAGCGGCCTAAAAGTAGTCCGACCAGCACCATCGGAACCAGCGTCGCCAGCCCCAGCTTGAGGTTCAGGGCGCAGAAGATGACGGCGACGCCCGCCACGCGCAGGATGTTCGCCAGCACGGAGTCCGTCCCCTGCACCAGCACATCCTGCACCGCGTCCACGTCCGACGACACCCGGCTGATCAGGTCCCCCGTCCGCGCCTCGTTATAATACGCCAGCGATTGATGCGTCAGCTTCTCGTACAGTTGGTTCCGCAGCGTGAAGACAAAGTTCTGCCCGACCGTCTCCAAAAGGCGCTGCCGGAACGCCGACAGGAGCGACGACCCGCCCTGAATCGCCGTCAGCAGCAGCAGCGCGGGCCAGAACGCCGCCCACCGGTGCCGCCGCACGACCACATCCACGATGTATTTCCAGACCAGCGGCGGGGCCAGTTCCAGCGCGACGGCGCTGACGAGGAAGACGAAACCGAGGGCGACCCACAACTTGTAGGGCCGCAGGTAGGCCAGGAGGCGCAGGAACGTACTCACGCCCCATTGTACCCCGGCGGCTACCTCACCCGGCCCGGCAAGCCGTGCCACCCTCTCCTTCCGAAAGGAGAGGGTTGAGAGAGGAGCGGCGTCGGCGTTAAGGCTTGGCATCGAAGCGACCCCCAAGCATTTGCGCAGCCAGGCCCCGGCATTGGAAATGCCGGGCTATTCGTGAAGCAAAGAAAGTCCCTGCGGGACTAAAGGAGCATCGTCCGCAGTCCCGCAGGGACTTTCCCTCCCGGAAGAATAGCCCGGCGTTTCAACGCCGGGAGCGTCTGTCGCAACAATACGCGGAGGAGTACAGCACTTAAAGCCTTGGTCGTGGCTTGTAAAGTATGCCTGCGGCTTGGACGAAAAACAGGGACATGAACAGAACGCCGAACCAGAGCAAAGCACCCATGTTTCCATGTCCCACAGAAGATGTCAGAGAGTGTATCCAGTGCGCCCCAAAGAACTCGAACACGAGAACAGGAATGAATAGCGCGCCAGGGGGGCTGACTTTCCCCGTCAAAGCTGTCTCAAGTTTGGAACTTAGGCGTACCCTCGTGTTCAGATTGAGGTTCCTGAATGGTTGACGAAACATGAAGTCAAACCCAGACAAGTTGGCCGCGTAGTCATCTGGCAGCAGCCTCTTTTCCAACTCATTACCAGCGAACGCATAGATCGCAATGCCCAGCACACAGTACACGAAAGGAGCAGTATTCAGGGCCGTGAGCGTGGCGGCCATGGCAGCAGCCCGGAGCGCTTCAATGAGCAGACGACGCCTCTTGATCTGTGGTGATTGAAGGGCTTGAGCTTGACCCGCGCACCGACTTAACCAAGTGTCGAGCAGCCTGGGACCAATGGTGTCTGCCTTACCGAATTCGCGCAACGCCCCGCGCATTGCGTCTAACGACTCGCCCTGCTGCCACTCCTGCGCGGCGGCGAGGGCGAGGATGTGCTGACGGACCTCTTGGAGCATCTCAGCCCGATCCGTCTCCGGCAGTACGGAAAGCCACTGGCCGAGACGGTTCAAATATCGTAGGAGTTACGCAGTTGGCTCAAGCGTAATGCTTGGTTGCCTGAGATACAAGCGGATGGCCTCCCGAATGATGTCGGCTTTGGCGGCGTAGCCGCTGATGCCCGTCCGCAGGCGGTACGCTTCCAGACGCACGAATGCCCGCAGGGACAGCAGGATGTGGCACTTCTGGGCCTGGGCGCTCCGTACCTGCGCCCGCTCGATGCCACAGCACTGCTTCAACTGGCGGTGGTAGTTCTCGATGGCGAACACCTGACGGGCCAGGTCAGCGCGGGTAGCCTCCGTCATGGACAAGTCGCTCGTGGCCCAATGCTCCACTCTCTCTTGCTCCGTGTCGCCGTCGGGGGCGACGATCCGAAACACGGCGATGAAGCCGTAACCTTTGAGGTGAACACGGCGCCCGCCGGCGGGGATGTCGATCTCCTCGACGGCGACGTTGGCCGTGTCGTCGGGGTTGACCTGGCGGTTGTGTTTCAGCCGTGTCAGGAAGTGCCAGCCATGCCCGCGTACCGCCTTGAGATTGGCGAGGCTGGCGTACCAGCCGTCGAAGCAGACGAAGCGCGGTGAGAACGCACGGTCTTTGGCCGTCTGGAGCATCGCCAGGAAGTGGTCGTTCTTGGTCACCTGCGTCTCGCCCTCCTGGGCAGGCTCGTAGAGGCGGCAGTCGCAGGGCAGCGCGCTCAACCCGTCCGTCCACAGGAGGGTCGTCAGGTTGATGCCCTCGACGACGGCGTGGTGCTTGCCGCTCCAGTGGCGCGTCACCAGGCCCATCTTTTGGGCGTAGGGCTTGTCGAGCGTCGTGTCGTCTATCACCAAAAGGCCGTCTGTCCTTTGCACCAATGGCTCGACCTCCTGCCACAACGCCGCCGTGTCCGGCGGCAGTCTCGAGAGCAGGCGCGTGTAGGCGTCATGCGAGGCGACCTCGCCGCAGCGGGCCGCCTCCGTGCAGGTGTAGGCCCGCTGGGCGGCGATCAGGAACTGGATGTAATCAATGTCCGAGACTTTGGGCGCGTTCATCACGCGCAGTATGAACGCAACAAGACACGGTGTCAACCAAATAAACACTCTGTCAACTGCGTAAGTCCTATATCGTTGCAGAACTCGTTGCTCAGGCGGGTTGTCGATGCGGCTTCCTCCCCAGCACCGCGCCGATGGCACGGACGTGTTTTTCCCAGGCTTGGGTTCGTTTCGCCAGTTCCGCGCGCCCGTCGTCGGTGAGGGCGTAGACTTTGCGGGCGGGGCCGGAGGGCTGGACCTGCCATTCGCCGGTGACGTACCCCTCGTTCTCCAGTGTCCGCAGGGCCGGGTACAGGATGCCCTCGCCGGGCGAGAGGGCGTCGGCGCTGCGGCGCTCGATCTCGCGGGCGATGGCGTAGCCGTGCCGGGGGCCGTCGGCGAGGACGGCCAGGATCAGGGTCGGGGTGCTGCTGTCGGGTCTCATGTCTGCGGACAGTATACATCGCGGCGAGAGGTATGTCAAGGGTGCAGGACGCTCGGAGTTCGGGCCGATAAACGACCCGGCATTGATAGCGCAAGTGTGCTTCGCACACGGGAGGAGACTGGTCTTCCGTCCGAAGGACGGTTGTTCTGCCAATGCCGGGTCGTTTATCGGCCCGAACGCTGCTGGTGAACACGGGGGCAGGAATTTCGCCGTCACTGCCGAACATTAGTCAGCAAGAGACCATTGCGAAACGGGCGCGAGGGAGGCGTATGATGGCAGAGGAGCAGGACGAGGGGTTGGACGCAGATGTTTCGGCGGCGCTGGACCGGCAAGACGAAGCCCTGGCGCTGCTGGAGCGGCTGCGGCGGGCGGAGCCGGTGACGGCGGGTTCCAACGCCGCGACGGGCGGGGGGCGGCGGGACGGCAGGCGCTGGCCGCCGCCGGAGGGGGTGACGCTGGAGCTGCACGACGCCGTGCGCTGGCATGAGATCCCCTGCCTTGATCTCGGCGTGGGCGGCGGGCGCGTCCAGGCGCTGCCGTCGTGGGCCGATGGGCCGACGCCCGTGCGGCTCAAGGCGGGCCGCATCGGGGCCGTGCTGGCGCTGGCGGACGTGATGTGGCACGACAGCCACGCGGGCATCTCCGGCCTGCGCTTCGAGTTCCTGGACCGCGACGACCACGACGCCTGGGCCGGCCTGCTCCTGGACGCCCTGCTGGCCCGCTACGCCCTGTGAGTCACGCCTGTACCGCGCCGACAAGTTCGTTCACGTCGGCGATGCCATTGTCTTGCAGATAAGTCTCGATGCCCCGCGCCACGTCTACGACACCCGTTGGGTTGACGAAGGTGCCGGTGCCGACAGCGACCGCAGTAGCTCCGGCAAGCAGGAACTCGATAGCGTCGGTCGCCGTCATGATGCCGCCCATGCCGACCAGGGGGATTTCGGGGAATGCCTGATGCACCTGCCAGACCAGACGCAGGGCGACGGGTTTGACGGCGGGGCCGCTCAGGCCGCCGGTGATGTTAGCCAAACGGAACTTGCGCTTGCGAACGTCAATGGCCGTGCCGAGCAGCGTGTTGATGAGCGAGAGCGAGTCCGAGCCGCCCTCGATCGCCGCGCCCGCGATGGGACGGATGTCGGTGACGTTGGGCGAGAGCTTGGTGATCAGCGTCAGGTCGGTCACGGCCCGGACGGCGGCAACCAGTTCGCGCGTCAGCTTTGGGTCAACGGCGAAGTCGCAGCCGTGCTTGACGTTCGGGCAGGAGATGTTGATCTCCAGGCCCTGCACGCCGCCTGCGTCCGTCAGCCGCTCGGCGAGATACACATAATCCTCAACACTGTAGCCGACCATGTTGACGATCACGGGCACGTCAAACTGCCGCAAGAACGGCAGTTTTTCACCGATGAAGTTCTCGATGCCGCCGTTCTGCAAGCCGATGGCGTTGAGGATGCCCGCCGGGGTCTCCACGATGCGAGGCGTCGGGTTGCCCCCTCGCGGCTCCCGGCTGGTGCTTTTGACCACCACCGCGCCGAGCCGGTTCAGGTCCACCACCCCGGCCATCTCGCTGCCGAAGCCGAACGTCCCCGACGCCGTGACGACGGGGTTTCGGAGCGTTATCTTGCCGATCTTGACCTCGGTGTTCACCACTGCACCTCCGCCGCCTCAAAAACGGGACCATCGGTGCAGCAGCGGACCCGCCGCCCGTCGGCCAGGTCAATGACGCAGGCCATGCAGACGCCCAGGCCGCAGGGCATCCCGACCTCCATCGAGAGCTGGCACGGGACGCCGTGGCTGAGGCACAGCTCGGCGACGGCGCGCATCATCGGGGTCGGCCCGCAGCAGTAGACCGTCAGGGGCGCGTCGCCGCGTCCTTCCAGCAGGGGCCGCAGGCCGTCCGTCACCCTCCCGACCGCGCCCCAGGAGCCGTCCTCCGTGTGGGGCCGGGCGTCCACGCCCGCCGCCCGCAGTTCTTCCTCACAGAGCAGCAGGTCTTTCCGCCGCGCCCCGATGAGAAAGATCACGTCCTGCCCCTGCGCCCTCAGTTGCCGGGACAGAAAGACAAGGGGCGGGACGCCGTAGCCGCCCCCGGCCATGATGTGTGTCACGCCGGGGCGCGTGTCGGGCGCGAACAGCCTCCCGCCCAGCGGCCCGACCAGGTCCAGCGTGTCGCCAGGCCGCTTACGGGCCATTCCGTGGGTGGTCGCACCGACCAGCGAAAAGAGGATGCTGATCTCCCCGGCCTCCGGGTCCGCCGTGTAGATGCTGAACGGCTTGCGCAGCAGCGGGTCGTGGCCCGACTGTGCGATCAGCGCATTGACAAAGTGGCCGGGCCGTGCCAGGGAGGCGATCTCCGGCGCGCGGCACGTCAGGACGTGGTGGTCCGGGATGATGACCTCGTTGGAGACCACGGTGGCAAAGACTTGTGTGGCTGAGAGTTGTTGGGACATGGGAGGAGTGGGCTTACTGGTGGATCAAAATTTTTTTGCCCGCCGTGCGCGGGGACGAGGAGCGGGAGCGCCGCATTCGGCGGGCGAAGCCTCCACCCCGCGGGCGTCGCTCCGCGCTTCCACCTCCGCCGCCTCTGCATCGGTCAGGCCCAGGAAATCAGCGTAGGACCCGATTCGGTATCCCGCCGCTCGCAGAGCGGCCCGTGTCTCTTCCTCGCTCATGGCGCTCATGATTGTTCGTCCTTTCTCTGCTGGGCGGCCATCTCCAGCGCCGCACGTTCCGTATCGTAGCGCCGCAGGCGCTCCCGGCTGGTCTTGATGACGCTGTCCGGAGTCGCCTGCGTTTTCTTGGCGAAAACTTCCACGATCACGATGAAGTCGTCATCCGAGCGGTAGATGATGCACCAAGTCTTGTCAACGTCAGGGTCGGGCACCCGCACTTCCCAACAGCGCGGTCCGATGACGCTCATCGGGCGGGCGTGGGGCATCCCAAGCAACATCCTGAACATCCCGCAATAGACGCCCGGCGTCCATCCGGCCCTGCGCGGAGAACGGCGGTGACTTGACTTCGCCGTGGCGCCACAACAGTTCCCTGCGTTTGTTCGGCCTCATGCCTGCGGAAACCCTCGTGGTGACGGCAGTGCCGTCAGGAAACGCTCCATCTCGGCGAACGTCGTGACGCGGGGGCAGTCGGCATCCGGGGAGCGGCCCGCGTGGTCGAACAGCAGGGCGGACATCCCGACGCCGCGCGCGCCGGCCACGTCCAGCGCGTCCCAGTCGCCGACGTGCAGCGCCTCCGATGGGTCCATGCCCGCCTGCCGCGTGGCGTCCAGGAACAGCGCCCGGCCCGGCTTGGCGACGCCGACGACGGACGAGACGGCCACGGCGTCCAAAAACGGGGTCAGCCCCCACCCCGCCAGCAATTCGGGCAGAGACGTGTCCCAGTCCGAGATCACGCCGAGAGTGAAGCCGCGCCGCTTCAATCCTTCCAGCAGCGGCACGGCGCCGGGGTGGACGCGGCGCGTGAAGGGGACAGATCGGAACGCCCCTAGAAGTGTTCCCCACTGAGCATCAGGCACGGGCGGCAGGCCCAAAGCCTCCATGATGCGGTCCGCGCTGCCGCGCATCACCTGCGGGTCATCCCACGGCAGGCCCAGCAGATACTGGGTCAGCCCATAGTTCTCCCCGGCCCGGAACGCCTGCGGCAGACGGCGGGGGCTGTACGCGATCCCGGTGTCGCGCAGGGCCGCGCCGAAGCGCTCGCGCAGGGGCGGGTCATCGAAGACCAGCGTGTCGCCGATGTCAAAGAAAATGGCGCGGAGGGGCGGCATCTGGCCGTCATTGTACCCGCTCGTAGATCACAAAGTCGCCCCGCCCCCGGTCTCCCGGAGGCAGTACATTGGGCAGGGCCGTGACCGGCACGACCGACACGATGACCACATGGGTCAGGGGCCGCTCCCAGAACAGACGTCGGGGGACGCCGCCGCCGAAGTCCGAGTGGAACTGACCGTTGACGTGCAGCACGAGCGCGCGGGGATGGGCGTCCAGCGTCCGCGCCACAGAGTCAGCCATGGTCGCGTCCCACACGCACTGCGCGTCATAGAAGCGTTCAATGGCCGCGTCGTCCATCATCATGCCTCCGCCGTGCGCGCCGCCCATCCCGGCCATCAGGGCGCGGAAGCGTCGCCAATAATCGTCGTGCGGCGTGAACAGCGGCACCGTGACGAAAGTTTGGGGAACGCTGTCCAGAGCCGCCAAGCCGTCTCGCCCGACCTGCGCAACAAGCGATTGGGGCGCGTTGGCGGCGATCACGGGGATGTGATGCGTCTTCGCGTACTCGATCAAGGGCCGGTAGTCCGTCGCATAGTTGGACCACGGGCGGGACGCCTTCAGGAACGCCGCCTCAGTGGTCCTCCCGGCGAGGTAGTCGTTCAGCACCGGCTGCGTGTCTCGCTCGAACATCTCCAGGCTGAGGATGAGACGCGCTCCGGCCCGCGCGCGCAGACCCTCCAGGACACGCCGCTCCAGCCGGTGCGTCGCCGCGTCATCGTGCTGCTCCCCGACGAACACCACGTCCGCCTGCGCCAGCCCGTCGAGCAAGGCCGTCTCGGAGACGACTCGCCCCGCCCGCGTGTCCCAAACGGCCTGCGCCGGCGCGGCGCGGGCGTCGAGGGGCAATGACAGACAGAAGGCAATGAACAGCCAAGCGATTTTCATGCAGGCTCCCGGAACAGAGGCGCGAGGAGCTTCAATGTCATCGGGCGCGAGATGGCGTAACGCACGGGCGGGGAGTCCAGCAGCCTTTGCAGCGGGCGGAAACGGCTTAGGAACAGGATCGTTGAGGGCGTCCGCACGAACTGGAACAGGAATTCCCGGCTCCATCGGCGCACGAAGCGATGGCGGACGGCGTAGAAGTCCTTGCTCTTGTTGCCCCGACTCAGATGCGTCAGGTGGAAATCAACGACATAGCAGGACAGCCCTCGCAGGCGGGCGCGCAGGCACAGGTCGGTGGCGAACAGGTGGAAGCCGGAGAGTTCGGGCGAACACTGGAGACGCGCCCCGGCACGGACGACGAGAAAATTTTCGTCCAGCGACTGCACCCGTTGCGGCAGGCGGCCCAGGCGCCGATTGCGCCACACCGGATCGGTGATGACCAGGGCGACGTGAATCAGGTCCGACCAGCCGGCGTTGCCCAGCACGGCCCAGCGCGGGTCGTTCCTGTCCAGGTCGCGGATCGCGGCCAGCAGCGTGTCATAGCCGTCCCCCGATTCCAGCAGCAGGTCCTGGTGGCAGTAGATCAGATAGGGTTCCGTCGTGCCCGCCTGAGCGGTGTTGAAGCCCCCGAACCCCTCATGGCGATTTTCGCCCCGGTTGTCCAGCACCGTGTAGCGGCAGCGGGCCTCGTCAAAGCCCGCCGCGATGAAGCTGCGCTTCATGGCCTCGTACTGGCCCGTGTCGGTCACCAGTGTGCAGATGTGAAAGACCGCCACTCCGATTCTCCCGCCGTCCTGCCGATAATCTCCGGCAAGTATACCCGGATGCACATCCCCGCCATCAACGCCGTGCCGGAGCCGAAGACGCCGCCCCTGGCGCAGCTCGTCGGGCGGCTGGCCGCCCGGCTGGGTGGGTCTCCGGCGGAGGCCCGATCCACTCCGGAAGTCCCCGCGAACCCGGCGACGCTGACTCCCGGCCTGGTGCGCGCGACTTTGATGGGCATGGGGGTGGCTGCCGACGCGCAGAACGTCGCCCTGGCCGAAGCCTTCGCCCGCCTGGGACTGGCTCTGACCCGCGAGTCACTGGCCGAGGCGCACGTGGCGCTGGCCCGCGCGCCGGAGGCGTCCCCCCGCGCCTACGCGCTGGCCCGTGCCTGGGGGCTGCCCGTCACGCCCGCCGCCCTGAACGCCCTCACCGCCGCGACCGGCGACGCCGCCGTGCCCCCCGAACGCGCGCTACCCCCGGAGCTGATGTCCTGGCTCGGCCTGACGGCGGACGCCGCCCTGGAGCCGGAGGCGCTGGCGGGGCACTTGTACCTGATGGCCCAGGGGGCGGGCCGCAGCACGGAGAGTCGCCTGGCCGCGCACCTCGACCGGGGCAACCCCGCGCCCGCCGTGGTCCAGGACGCCCGCACGGCCCTGCTGCGGCTGGCCCAGGGATCGGCGGACCGGAATCTTCGTCGCGGGGCCGATGCGCTGGCCGCACACATCGAGGGCCAGCAGCTCATCAACCAGGTCACGCGGCAGGACCGGGACGCGCCCCCGTTTTATCTGGCCGTCCCCGTGCTGATGAACGGCCAGGCGACACTCGCCGAGATGCTGCTGGGGGCCTGGGACGACGAGCAGGAGACCGAGGGGATGCCGCCGGAGACGCCCTGGCTGCGCGCGACCGTCCGGCTGGCGACCGCGCGTTTGGGCCGCATCCAGGCGGCTCTGGTCGGGACGCTGGACGGCCGTTTGTGCTGTGAACTGGGTGCAGAACGGCCCGCGACCGTGCGCCTGATGCAGCGCCACATGGGGACGCTAACTACGTCCCTGGCCGAGACGGGCGATTGGCAGGTCGGCCCGGTGACGTGCCGCGTCCAGACAGTGTGGCCGCCGCTGTGGCACGGGGGTGACGCCCTGGACGCCCCGCGCGCCTGCGTTGATTGGAGGGCCTGATGCTGAATGAGATATCGCTCGTCCCCGCAGGTCCCTCCCATGTGACAGAGGAGATTCTGCGCCTGGCCCGCGAACACGACGTCCCGCTGCGGCAGGACGCGGGGCTGGCCGGGGCGCTGGTCACGCTGGACATCGGCCGCAGCCTGCCGCCGGAACTCTTCCGCGCCGTCGCCGAGGTACTGGCATTTGTCTCCAAAATAGACGGGAAGTAGGGGCGACCCGGCGGGTCGCCCGTACATGGCTGCCGGAAAGCCCCTTCAATCCGCAGCCGTGTCCTCGCGGACACGGCTTGACACAGGAGCCACTGGAGGCTGATGGCTGATCCAGATGTCCAGCGCATGCTGCATATCCGCGGTCATCGCCGCGCGCGCCTCACCGGCATCGCCCCGGCGGACCCCCTCGACGATACGCGCGTGGAACTCGTTGCGCTCCGGGAGTGCCCGGATGCCGGTGACGTTGAAATAGACGGCGCGGACCTCGTGCAGACTTGACAGCACCCGCTCGATCACAGAGTTGTGCGCGGCGAGGGCAACCTCCAGATGGAAGCGTCGGTTGAGCGCGCGCGTCTGGTCGTCGTCGGTGTGCGCGTACATCTCCTGGAGCGTCGTATCGAGCGCCCTCAGCTCTTCCTCCGTCCGCCGCTCCGCCGCGCACCCGGCCGCCTGCACCTCCAGGCCCGTGCGGACCTCGTGCATCTCCAAATAGCTGGGCCTGTCGAGCAGGAACAGGAAATGAAACGGCTCACTCAGCATATCCTGCCCGGACATGGCGACCTGCGGGCGCGCGCCGTGGCGCGTATCCACGAGGCCCATGGCGGCCAGGGTGTGCATCGCGCCCCGGACGGTATTGCGGCTGACTCCGAGCTGTGCGGCCAACTGGTGCTCGCTGGGAAGCTTGACGCCCGGCCCGTAGCCCTTGTCGACAATCAGACCTTTGATTCGGGCGAGAACATTCTCGCTCGCTTTGTTCCGCCCTCCACTTGCTTCGGTGGGCACGATCTCCAACTTTGTCATTTCCCATCTCCCTCAACATGGTGACCATCTCCATGAAGATAGCTCCAACAGTGGTTCCCTGTCAAGGCTCCCATAATGCCGGTCAGACATCCGCGGTCCTGCCACTTGACAACCCGAAAGACAGTCAGGTATAACTTGGTCATCATGTTTGCGCCGTGACCCAGACTCATTGGTCATGCTCCCCATCCTGCCGTCCCGCGCGGAGCCGCGCCATCCCCTCAAGCATCACCCAGCGGCCGTGCCTTGCCTCGGCCACCATGTCCGGAAAGGGTCAACGATGGAAGCAACCAGCATCGGGTTTATCGAAAGACACGGTCTGTGGACCTCAGAGCAGGCGAGCCGCGCCCAGGAGATACTCGCGCAGATCAAGGCCGACAAGATTCGGTTCGTCCGCATTGGCTGGGGGGACCAGCACGGCGTCATACGGGGCAAGACGGTGACGGCGAAAGAATTCGAATCCAATCTCATCAACGGCAAAGACTTTCAGTTGGTGACGGCGATCTTCGACACCACCAACCACCCCATCGTCCCGCCCTTCGGGTCGGAGAACCACCTGGACATCCCGGAGATGATCGGCCTGCCGGACGGCGTCCTCGTCCCGGACCCGATGACGTTTCGAACGCTGCCCTGGGTGCCGGACACCGGCTGGATATTGTCCGATGCGTACTTCCACAGCGGCGCGCCGTGTCCACTGTCAACCCGACGCCTGCTGCGCGACCAGTTGACCAAACTGCGCGGCGACGGGTACGAAATGCTGACCGGGCTGGAGTTCGAGTTCTATGTCTTCCGCCTGCTGGACCCGCGCCTCGCGCCCGAGGAGAGCGGGTATCCGCCCCAGCCGCCCGCCGTCGCCCACATCGCCCACGGCTATCAGTACCTGACGGAGACGCGCGGCGACGAGGTCGAAGGCATCCTGGGCCTGCTGGAGAGCAACCTTCAGGCGCTGGGCCTGCCGCTGGCGACGATAGAGGACGAGTGGGGTCCCGGCCAGTGTGAGATGACATTTTCCCCGATGCCAGCCCTGGAGGCCGCGGACGCCGCGCTGCTCTTCCGCAGCGCCGTCAAGCAGATCTGCCGGAGGAACGGTTATCACGCCAGCTTCATGGCGGCACCCAAAGTGCCCAACACATTCCCCAGCGGGTGGCACATGCACCAGTCCCTCACTGCGAACGGGGCCAACGCCTTCGTGGCCGAGGCGGGTCCCGACCCGCTTTCCCCCTTCGGTATGCACTACCTGGGCGGCCTCCTGGACCACGCGGGTAGTGCTTCTTTGCTGACCACACCGACGATCAACGGGTACAAGCGCCAGCGGCCGGACGGGTTCGCGCCGTTCAAGGCGGCCTGGTCGCTGGAGAATCGCGGGGCGATGCTGCGCGTGATCGGCGGCCCCGGCGACCCCGGCTCCCGCATCGAGAACCGTGTCGGCGACCCAAGCGCGAATCCATACCTCTATGCCGCGTCACAGATCATCGCCGGGCGCGACGGGATCGCCCAGGGCCTGGAGGCCGGGCCGCCGGTCAGCGCGGCCTACCTCTCAGATCGTCCCCTCCTGCCGAAGAGCTTGATGGAGGCCCTCACCCGCTTCCGCGACAGTGAGTTGATGCGGCGCGAGCTGGGCGAAGCGTTCACGAACTACTTTTACCACCTGAAGTCGTTTGAGATTGACCGCTTCCTTTCGTTCGTCACGGACTGGGAACATCAGGAATATTTCGAGATGTATTGAGGCCGCGCGGTCGGGACATGGGTGGTCTGGGAGGTGTCAGGTGAATGTAATGAAGGTGGGCGCGGCGCAGATACGGCCCGTGTGGCTGGACAAAGCGGCAACGGCGCGCAAGGTGATCGAGACCATCGCCGAGGCTTCGGAGCAGGGAATCGAGCTTCTGGCGTTCCCGGAGACGTTCCTCAGCGGCTACCCGTTCTGGGTCTGCCGCACCAACGGCGCCGCCTGGGCCGACCCGCGCCAGGAGCGGGCCTACTCACAGTACCTTGATGCCGCCGTGGAGATTGACGCGCCGGAGATGCGCGCCATCACGGAGGCGGCGCGCGACTACCATGTCTCGGTCTGCCTCGGAATCAGCGAGCGCGGGCGGCGCAGCGGGCGCGGCACCGTCTACAGCGCCCTGGTCACGATTCACAAAGAGCGCGGCGTCGTCGGCTGTCACCGCAAGCTGATGCCCACCCACGACGAGCGGCTGTGCTGGGGGATCGGCGACGCGCGCGACCTGCGCGTACACCCGATCGGCCCCTGGATGGTGGGCGGCCTGAACTGCTGGGAGAACTGGATGCCGCTCGCCCGCGTCGCGCTGTACGGGGCGGGCGAGGACCTGCACATCAGCGTCTGGCCTGGCAACGCCTCGGTGACCGCCGACGTGCCGCGTGTGATCGCAATGGAAGGGCGCGTCTGGTCCGTCAGCTGCTGCGGCCTGCTGTCCCTCGGGGACGTGCCGGAGGACTTCGAGTTCCGACAGGACCTGACGGACGCGGGCCTGGACACGATCTTCACCGGCGGCTCCGTCATCGTCGCCCCCGGTGGCACGACGGTTGCCCAGGCCCCGGACGGCTTCGAGGGCATCCTCTCCCACGAGGTCAACCTAGACGCCGTGCGCCAGGCCCGGCACAACTTCGACCCCACCGGCCACTACTCGCGGCCGGACATCTTCCGCCTCCAACTCACGCGGTTCCGGGAGGAAGGGACCGATGATTAGAGCTTGTGATGAACTTTTTTCGAGCAACAGCTAGCGTCCAAAGCATTCCGCTATTAGCCAGCCTGCTATGGCAGTCCACTGACTTCGTGTGTTGCTGGTCATACGGACCATATCTTGTGCCACGAGTGGCTCACAGGACCCAAAGCAACTCAATAGTACATAACAGGCTCTAGAAGTGGTCTTTGCTCACCCCGACTGTACGCCGGCGTCGGAGGCTCCTGATCGCCGCCCACTGGCCGCGCAGCCAGGTGCGTGAGATTTCGTCGCGCCCGAAGATGCCCTGTGGGCGGGTCAGCATCAGGAGGACCAACAGCAGCGGGTAGATGACCAGCCGGTACTGCTCGCCGTCCGGCAGTGCGCGCAGTGCCTCCGGCAGCACGGTCAGCAGCACGGCGGCCAGGGCCACGCCGCTGATGCTGCCCAATCCCCCCAGCACCACCATTACCACCACATCCACGCCGCGCATGAACGAGAACTGGCCGCTGGAAAGCGAGGTCTGGTAGAGCGCGAACAGCGCCCCCGCGACGCCCGTGAAGAAGGCGCTCAGGACGAACGCGATCACTTTGTACCTGGTCGTGTTGATGCCCATGGCCTCGGCGGCGATCTCGTCCTCGCGCACGGCCAGAAACGCCAGGCCGTGCGTAGAAAAGCGGATGCCGTAGGCCACCCACAGCGTCAGGGCAGCGATCAGATAGACCCAGAAGAAGTTCGTCAGGTGCGGGATGAACACCGTGCCGTTGCCGCGCGGGATGCCGTTGAACGTCGTCTCGCCGGAGACCTGCGGGGTGTTCAAGATGACGGTCTGGATGATCTGCGCGAAGCCGAGCGTCAGGATGGCGAGGTAGTCGCCGCGCAGGCGCAGGGACGGCAGGCCGACGACCCAGCCGACGGCGGCGGCGGCCCCTCCGCCCACCAGGCACAGCAGCAGCAACGGATAGGCGGACCGGGCGACGCCCACGGGGTCGCCGTCCACAGGCAGCATAGGGAATAGACGGGCATGGCCGTAGGTGGACAGCGCGGCGGACACATACGCGCCGACGGCGAAGAAGCCGACGTGGCCCAGCGAGAACTGCCCGGTGAAGCCGTTGACAATGTTCAGGGCGACGGCCAGGATGATGTTGATGCCGCAGAAGACGATGATCGTCTCTTTGTACCGGTCCATGCCGTAGAACGACGTGATGTTCTCGTCCATCACGGGCCTCTCCACCCAGGCGTTCAGTGCCAGCAGAGCGAGAACCAGCAGTGCGATCCCCAACAGCCGCCGTGCAACACCCATGCTACACCTTCTCCGGGGCGACCCGTCCGAGCAGGCCGGCGGGGCGCACGAGCAGGATGACGATGAGCAGGAGAAAAGCGACGGCGTCCTGGTAGGTGGAGGGGATGCCGATGCGCGGGCCGTAGGCGACCACCATGGTCTCGGCGACGCCCATGATGAGGCCGCCCAGGGCCGCGCCGGGGATGTTGCCGATGCCGCCCAGCACGGCGGCCACAAACGCCTTGAGGCCGGGCAGGATGCCGACGTAGGGCGTGAACGACGTGCCCTCCTGCCAGGAGACCATCACGCCCGCCGCGCCTGCGAGGGCCGCGCCCAGCGCGAACGTGAAGGCGATCACCCGGTCCGTGTTGATGCCCATCAGCGCGGCGGCGTCGGCGTCATACGAGACCGCCCGAACGGCCTGCCCGATGCGGGTCCGCGTGACGATATAAGTCAGCCCGGCCATGAGCAGCAGGGCCAGGCCGAAGATCACCACGCCCTTGGGCGCGTGCGCGGGCTGCCACAGGCTGGGCGGATAGAACTGCGGGTTGGACGAGAAGACCTGCGGCAGATTGCCGAAGTTTTCCAGGAACAGGGAGACGCCGATGGCCGTGATCAGCGCCGTCAGCCGCGAGGAGCCGCCCTGGGTGCGTCGGAGTTGGGTCCGCCGCAGCAGCCAAGCGAGAGCGGCCCAGACGATCAGGGCGATGAGGATGGCCGAGGCGGGCGTCCGGTTGGCGTCCACGGCGATCCGGTCGGCGACGTAGGCCGCCGCGCCGCCGAGCAGCAGCGCCGGCATGACCCAGACGCGCGAACGGAGGGGCCGGTACGCGGCCTGCTCGATGAGCAGCCCCAGCACCGCGCAGATCAGCATGGCCGCCGCCAGGATGCCGATGCCGCCCCAGGCCGTCGGCAGCAGCGCCGGCAGGCGCGTCCCCAGCACGGACACCGCCCCCAGCCCGGCATACGCCCCGACCATGTAGACGTCGCCGTGCGCGAAGTTGATGAGCTTCAGCACCCCGTAGACCATGGTGTAGCCGAGCGCGATCAGCGCGTAGACGCTGCCGAGCTGGAGGCCGTTGAACAGTTGTGCCGTGAACAGGTGCATGATGACGTGACGCCGGATGTCCGGGGGTATGAAACCCCCGTCTACAGTTATGCCGTCCTGCGGACGGAGGAGCGTCCTGCGGACGGGGGAGCCGACGGAGCCGATTGCATCGCACCCCGCCGCGTCCGCAGGACGCTTGAACGGGGAGACGGGGGTTTCATACCCCCGGACGCGCACATCGCTATACACAAGCTACGGGTTGATCGTAGCCGCCAATTGGAACTGGCTGCCGACGATCTTCAACACCGTCACCGGCTTGACGGCGTTGCGGTCGGGGCCGATGGTGATGGTCCCCGTCACGCCCTTGTAGCCCTTGGTCGCCGCGATGGCGTCGCGCAACTGACTCCGAGAGGCCGGGGAGGCGTAGTTGCCGTCGGCGGGCGCGGGCAGGGACTTCAACGCGGCGATCAGGACGCCCGCCGCGTCGTAGCCGAGCGCCGCCTCCGAATCGGGGGCCGCGCCGTAGGCGGCCGTGTAGGCGCCGACGAAAGATTTCACCAGCGGGTCGGGGCTGTTGACGGAATAGTGGTCCGTGAAGAAGGAGCCTTCCAGCGCGCCGCCGGGGCCGCCCGCGCCGGGGACGAGGTCCTGGGAGTCCCAGCCGTCGCCGCCCAAAAACGGCACGTTCAGGCCGATAGCGCGGGCCTGCTTGGCGATGGGGCCGATGTCCGTGTAGTAGCCGGGAACGAAGACAACGTCCGGGTTCGCCGCCTTGATCTGCTGCAGTTGGGCGGAGAACGACAGCGCCCCCGCCGAGTAGTTCTGGCTGGAGACGATCGTGCCGCCCAGGGCACGGAAGTTCTGGGTGAAGAACTGCGCCAGGCCGGTGCTGTAGTCGCTCTTGATGTCGGTCAGCACGGCGGCCTTCTTTGCTCTGAGGTTGTTGACGGCGAACTGGGCCGCGGCCTGGCCCTGAAACTGGTCAATAAAGCAGACACGGAAGATGTCATTGCCGATCTGTGTCACCTTGGGGTTGGTGGACGACGGCGAGATCATCGGGATGCCCGCCCGCTGGCACACGGGCGCGGCGGTGAGCGAGAGCGTGGACGCGACCTCGCCCAGCACGGCGGTCGGGGCGTCCTGCGCGGTCATCTTCTGGAGGACGCTGAGGGTGGTGTCCGGCTGGCTCTGGTCGTCCAGGACGTGCCCCTCGGCGAGTTGCACGGGGTGGCCGTGGACGCCGCCGGATTTGTTGGCGTCCGCCAGGGCGAGCCGGATGCCGTTGTCCGTGGAGATGCCGAACGTGGACTGCGGGCCCGTCATGGAGCCGTACTCGCCGACGATGATCGGGGCCGGGCCGCTTGCCGCCCCGGACGGGGACGGCCCCGCAGTCTTGTTGGCGCAGCCGTTGAGGAGGGCCGCCCCGGCGGCGAGGCAGCAGAGGGCGGCCCGCCGCCGGGCGGGCCCGCGCATATTACGCATCAGCAGAATGCTCCTTCAAAGAGTGGGTTGAGATCGGGGTCGCTCGGCGTCGAGGGTGACTGAGGAATGATGTTCACCGGCCACTCGTCAAAATCCTCCGTCGATTCGCGGCCAGACCGAAAACCGCCGCGCCGAGCAGCCCACCCGCCGTCAGCAGGGTCAGGTACAGGCCCAAGAGGAACGTCACGGGCCGGTACGCAAAAACGACCGTGTGCGGGCCGGGGCCGGGCAGCGGCACGGCGCGCAGGAACCCGGCGGCGCGGGAGATCGTCACAGGCCGGCTGTCCACGGTCGCGCTCCAGCCGGGGTGCAAGGTGTCCGCCAACAGCAGGTACGGCTGCCCGGTGTCGTCGGCAGTGACCGTCACGCGGTCAGGCGTGTCCTCAGTGATACGGGCGGGAGCGGGCGACGCCCCGCCCAGGCTCATCACCAGGCGGGCGCGCGGCTGCCACCGTGAATTCAGAGACAGGAAGACCCGGCTGACCTGCGCCCCGCGCTTGGTCGTCAGCGGCGGCAGCGACGGGTCGGCGAACAGGGGCGTCAGGCCGGGCAACGACGGCTCCGGCGGCAGTACACGGTCTGTGGCGACGAAGCGGACGCCGTAGAAGCCCGCGTCGGCGGCGGCCCGGTCGCGCTCGGCGTAGGGGGCGTTCGGGCGGAACAAAGATTGGAGCGCGCCCAGGGCCTGCTGGGCGTCGCGCCGCGTCACCGGCTCGTAGCCGTAGGCGTCGGGCAGTCCGTAGGCCATCGGCAAGTTGGGCGTCAGCGTGTCCGCCCAGAGGGCTTGATAGCCCGGCGCGTCCTGCCGGTAGTCTTTGTGCCCCGTGAAACGCTGCCAGACCCGCGCCGAGTCCGGGGCCATGAAGCGGGCCTGGTGCGCCAGAATTTGCGGGTCGTTTTGCAGGGCGGCGACAGTCCGGGTCACGGGGAACAATGTGCCGGGGTCAGCCAGTGGGTAAATGGTCCGCCCGAAGTGGGCCAAATCCGCGAACGCCAGAAGAACAACGATTGCCGCCAGGACGCGCGGACGGCGGACGCGGTGGCGAATCCGTTCCAAGCCCGCCGCCGCCAGCACGGCCAGGGCGAAGCTGGACCAGATCAGGCAGCGGGCGGGGTCGTGGAACGAGTGGAATCCCGGCAGCGTGTGGTACGCGAGCCAGTACGGGCCGGGCCGGCTGTCCGCGCCGCCGCCCAGGGCCATCAAGACGCCGACGATGAACGTGACAGCCCAGAACCGGACGCGCGCGCCGCCCCCGCGCCGCAGGCCGCCCGCCGCCCCGAAGACGGCCAGGAGGAACGGCAGCAGGCCGACATAGCAGCAGGTCTCCCAGAAGTTGCCCCGCGCCGTGAAATTTCCGTGGAGGGGCTGCCCGTGCAGCGTCGGCAGCACCCAGTTCGCCGTCTGGTTCAGCGGCAGGTAGAAGCGGTTGACGACCCGGAACGGCAGGTCCTGCCGCCAGCCGTCGTGGAACAATTGCAGCGTCGGCAGCACCTGCCCGGCGGACAGCCCGAAAGCGACCGCCCCGGCCGGCGCGAGGCGGGCGGGGAGGAGAATCAGCCTCCCACACTGAGGAAGCCGGAACAGGCCCCAGGCGGCGGCCAAGTACAGGGTCCAGAGGGTCATCTGCGCGTGGGCGGCCAGCAGTTGCAGGCCCAGAATCAGGCCGAGCGTCAGGGCGTCCCGGCGGCGGCCCGCGAGAATCACCCGGTCCTCGGACCACAGCACCCAGGGCAGGTAGGAGGCCGCCTGGACCATGTTCGGGAACTGTTCTTTGGACACCAGCCAGCCGCCGAACATGAACGTCACCGCCCCCAGAAGCGCCGCCCTGCGGCCCAGGTCCAGCGACCGGCGCGCGAACACGAATGTGCCCAGGCCCGCGAGCCAGACGTGCAACGCCACGGTGAGCGACAGAAAGTACGGCGCGGGCAGCAGCGGCAGCAGCGCGGACACCGGGTACAGCGGCCACGTCTGCGGGTCGCCCACATAGGGCGTCCCGCAGAGGATGAGCGGGTCCCACAGCGGCAGGACGCCCCGGCGCAGGCTGTCACGCAGGAATTCGGCCATCGGCGTGAAGTACAGCCCGATGTCACCCCAGTAGAGCGCCCTCCCCTGCCCCACCTGCGGCCAGAAGAACACCAGTGTCAACCCGAATAGAATCGCCGCGACGGCGGCCGCCTCTTGCCATGCGGGGCGATTTCGTGTAGAATATGAGAAGGGACGGGCCGTGACCATGCGGCCCGCAGTGTATCACGCGCGGGGGAAGTTTGTCAACGACGCGCATCGCCATCATCGGCGGGACGGGATTCGGGGAGGCGCTGGTCGCCGGGACGCCTGAGACCGTGGCGACGGAGTACGGCGAGGCGCGGGTGACGCGCGGGCCGCTGGACGGCGAGGGGCGCGAGCTGGTCTTCCTGGCGCGGCACGGGCCGGGACACCGCCTGCCGCCGCACCGGATCAACCACCGGGCCAACGTCGCCGCCCTGCGGGACCTGGGCGTCCGCGCCGTCTTCGCCACCGCCGCCGTCGGCTCCCTGCACGGGGCCTGCGCCCCTGGCGACTGTGTGCTGCTGGATGACTTCCTGGACTTCACGAAGGGCGGTCCGGTGACTTTTTTCGACGCGCCGGGGAACGTTCGGCACACGGACTTCGTCCATCCCTTTGACCCGGACCTGCGCGCGGCGCTGCTGCGCACGTCTGACCCCGAACTAGGCACAAGCCTGCACCCGACGGGGACTTATTTATGTGTCTCCGGGCCGCGCTACGAGACCCCCGCCGAGGTCCGCTTGTTTGCCAACTGGGGCGCGGACGTGGTGGGCATGACCGTCGCGCCGGAGGCGATTCTGTGCCGCGAGACGGACCTGCCCTACGCCGCCGTGGCCCTGGTGACCAACTACGGCTCCGGCCTGCTGGACACGGCCCCTCTGTCCCACGCCGACGTGGAGGGGCGCATGGCCGACGCCCGCGCCGCCCTCGCCGCCTGGCTCCTGCGCGCCGCCCGCGCGGTATGATGAATGTTAGGCCGTAAGATAGGCCGGGGGCTAACATGGGGACAAGAATCAACGTCCTGCTCGACCATGATCTCCCTGACCACAGAGACAGGGGCGCGGTGCTTGAGCGCCTCTCCCACGCGCTGCCGGAGGCTCTCGCGGTGCAGGCGTATTGGGTGAGCGTTGAAGAGGTGCCGTGGCTGATTGAGGCGCGACATCGGCAGACGGAGTGGACAGCAGACCCGGAGCTGTCGATGTTCTCGTATCACTCCTACACCGGCCCTGGAAGCCTTTTTGTGAGGGTCAACAGGCGGACGGCCAGGATATACACGGGAGGGCGCTGGCGTGGGTTCTTGAGCATCGCTGGCCTTCATGCGGTCCATCTGAGGGCATTCCGGGCTGTCGCCTCCTCGCTCGGCGCGACCACAGCGGTATACTATCCTGACAACGACGATTTGCTGGAGATGTTCTGGGACGACCGGCCCCTGGTGGAGTGTATCAAGTACCTGGAGAGCGCTGTGGGACCGCCGCAGCCATCGGTGGATGCCGTCTCCGCGGAAGTGATTGCCGAAGCGGACCATCATGTGCCAGACGTCTGGTACATCAGCAGTCCTGCTGCGGTCTAACAAGTCGTTGCAGCCGACGCCCGCCGCATAATTGTCTTGTGCTTGGCAGGTGTCTGGTGCAGTGCGGCGGTCGCGCTGGACACTGTAGCAGGCGCGGCGTCTCGGCGCGAGTGGGGCCGAGATGCTCCGAGCCTACCCTGCGCTGCGCGCCGAAGACCTGACGCATGCTTAGGATTATGTGCGCGGTCATCGGGACGAGATCGCAGGCCAGATTCGTGAAAACGAGGCAACCCGAACGGGTTCGCCCCGTCCGGCAGGACGATGTTTCGGAGCGAGAGGAGTTCACTCCCTCGCCGTGTGCAAGACAGGGAGAGCAAGAATGACAGGAAGATGCAAGACGGCCTGGCCGATGCGGGCGGGCCGGGTGATGGCGGGGCTGGCGACGGCCTGGCTGCTGGCCGGGTGCGGCGGAGGTGGGGGCGGCGGAGGCGGCTCCAGCCCGACGCCGCAGCCGACGGTGCTGGCGACCGCAAACGTGGTGGCGGGCAGCACCACGTCCACTTCCACCACGCCCACATCCGGGGCCTCCGCCTCCACGCCGACGCTGACCGTGGCGGCGGGCGCGAACGGGGCCACACCGGTGACGATCACCGTCAGCACCGACCCGTCCGCGCCGTCCGTGCCCAACACCGACACGGCGGACAGCTCGGTCTACACCATCGCGGTCAGCCCGGCGGGGCAGGCGTTCACGAACAGCGGCCTGACCGTCAGCTTCCCCTACACCACGCCGACGGGCAACACCACCGTGGACCCACGAATCTACTACTACGACACGACGACGGGCGTGTGGACGCCGCTCCCCAGCACGGCCAACATCGCCAACAACTCGGCCACCCTCAGCACCGCACAGTTGCCGACGGGCACAGCGGCCTACGCCGTGCTGTCGTCCAACCTGCCCGGCACACCGGGGTCGCCTCTCTAGGCCCGGCAAGGTCGTCATGCGCATCTCATGGGGCCGGATCGCGGGGACACTGGCGATGATCGCCTTCGTCGGCCTGTCCGCGTGGTCCCTGCGCTTCTTCGCGCGGTATCAGCCGCTGGCGGGCCTGATGGCGGGGCCGTCCGGGCTGGACCAGATCGGCTTGCAGGTCCACGGGGCGGAAGTCACCGGGCGGGTCGCCGGGCGGCGGCGCTGGCGCGTCGCCGCCCGACTCATCACGTTCAGCCGGAACCAGCGGCAGGTCGCCGTGGAGGGCGTCCGGCGCGGCCTGCTGTTCGACGCCCAAGAAAAACCGCTGGCCGCGCTGTCGGCGGGGGGAGTCGTCTATCAGTCCCCGAACCCGGTCTTCACGGGGACGACCCAGGGCTTCCTGCTGGTCAGTGGCGGCATCCGGGCGAAGTTGCTTCAAACCTACGGGCCGCTCCTGAGCGCCGTGGGGCTGACGTGGAACCCGGCGCAGAACCTGGTGCAGAGCCAGGGGGCCGTGACGGCCCGCTTCCCGTCGCGGCACGGCACGGCACTCGGCGGCGCACAGATGGTCGCCGACGGGGTGCAGTGGGACACCGGGCGCGACACGCTGCAAAGCCCCGGACACGTCCGCGTCGCCTTCGCCGGGGGCGTGGGCCGGGCCGACGGGCAGGGCGTCTCGGTGGACCTGCACACCGGGGACCTGACCCTGCGCGCGCTGACCGGAACCTTTGATCTCGCCCGCGTGGTACAATCCGACATGGCACAGCGTTCCGCACGTCCCCTGCTTGCCCTGGCAAGCGTCGCCCTGGTGGCCGCGCCGCTGGCGGCCGCGCCCCAGAAACCCGTCACCTACGCGGCCGGGGCGTCGCTGTGGCTGAACGCCCAGCACCAGGCGCAGATGAGCCAGGGCGTGACGATCCAGCAGGACGACGCCACACTACAGACTCAGGCCGCCATCGTCAACTTTGACGACCAGCAGCACGCCCTCAACGCCGTCTCGCGCGCCCCAGTGCATCTGTGGGACACCCAAAGTGACCTGACCGGGCAACACGGGACCGTGGACTTCACCACCCACGTCGCCACCGTCACGGACAACATCGTCCTGACGGTCAAGCCCGGCCCCCAGAACGCCGACGCCCCCAAAGGCTCGATCAAGGCCCGGTTCAAGGACCCGGCCACGCTGACCTGCGCCCTGATGACCTACGACTACCGCCGCAAGTTCGGCACGGTCCCAGGCCCACTGACCATCCACCAGAGGGACCGTGTTCTGACTGCCGACTCCGGGACGTATGATGGGCGGCTCCAGATCATCACCCTGATCGGCCACGTCCACGGGCAGAACGGCGACGGCGAGGTGGACGCGCCGGAAGCGACCATCGGCGTCCGCGAGGGCGAGGAGTTCATTCTGATCACCAAGCCGACGCACGGCATCCTGTCCCACCCGGACACGCTGAACCAAGGTGACAACGGCGACGGCAGCACCGATACCGGCCCGGTGGACAACCCGCAGGGCTACGACGCGATCCTGAACAGCGGCGAGCTTCCCCCCGCCCCCGACGCGCCCGGCGGCGGGCAGACGGGCCCCGGCTCGCCACCTTCCAGCGCCGGCCCGGCCAGCCCCGTCGCGCCGACAACGACCGCGCCGGGGGCGGGAACGCCCGCCCCCGCCCCCTCACCATGACACTCCACACCGGCATCGGCGCGCGGCCCGGCGTCGCCCTCGCGGCGGCGGCGCGTCTGCGCGTGGAGTTCGGCGTCGCCTCCTTCGCGCCGGAGCGGCTGCGCCGGGTCGCCGCCCGCCTGCGGGCGTTCGGGGCGGAAGCGCCGGAGCCGGAACAGATCATCCTGGTCGCCGACGCCCTGCCGCCGGGCTTCACGGGCGCAATGCCGGGCCTGGAGATCGTCGGCCTGGCCCTGGGTTCCGACACGCCCCCGATGTCCCCGCTCGACTGTCCCACAGTCATCGGCCTCGGCCCGGACTTCTCTGAGTCGGTCCTGGAAGACGACATCGTGATCGTGGACGGCAGCCGGGGCCGCGTGTATGTGTCCCCGGACGCCGTCACAATGGCCCGCTGCCAGATGCCCGCCGTGCGCGCCCGACGCATCTTCCTGGACGAATCCCACCTCGCCGCCCGGACGGCCTCGGAGGGCCAGCCCGTCGCCGTGTACGCCCCCGCCCGGACACTGGAGGAGGTGGACGCGGCCATGGAAAACGGCGCGGACGGCGTGTGCTTCTTGGCCGACGAAGACTTCCCGCCGACGGCCTCGGCGCAGGCCGAACTCCTGGGGGCCGTCCTGCGCTCGCTCGGCGGCCTGCCGCTGCTGCTCCATGTCCCCCCGGAGCGCGTCGCCCTGAGCGCCCTCGCCGGGGCGTCTGCCCTCGGTGCGCTGCACCTCGTCACCAACAGTGAGAGCGAGCGCGAGTGGGTCGCGGGCCGCCTCGCCGCGACCGAGGCTTTGATGGAAGACGAGGACCTGCCGTTCGGCACCCCGCAGTTCGAGCTTCGCCTGGAGACCCACGCGGACGCCGACCTGCCGGCCGACCTGGACGGCTTCACGGGCGTCTTCGTGGCCGAGGCGGTCGGCGCGGCGCGCATGGAGTGCCTGCTGCCCCTGGCCGCGCTGGCGCACCGGACCCGACGCCCGCTGCTGCTCGCCCTGGGCGCGGACTGGGTCGCCGACCTGCCCCTCGCCCTCACCCTGAACGCCGCCCGTCTGCTCACCCCCGCCCCGACCGTGTGTGACGTCAAGGACGCCATCCGGGAATGGTAAGCGACATCGTCGTCACCACCTCCGTCAACCCCAGCGCAGAGTTGCAGGCGCGGGCGCGTCAGATCGCCGAGGGGCTGGGTGCGCCCTACGCGCCGCGACGCGCGGACAATCTGGCGGAAGTGACCATTCGGGCCGGGGCAGCGTGTCTGCTGATCGTCGGCGTCCACCAGATCGGGCTGCGCGACACGGCTTCGGACCTGGAGTATCGGTTCCACCCAAACATGATCCCGGTGCGGGCGTTGCACCGGATGCGCGGCGGGCGTGATCTGTTTTTAGAGGCGGCAGAGTTAAGGCAGGGTGACAGGCTCTTGGACAGCACACTCGGCTTCGGGGCGGAGGCGACGCTGGCGGCGATGGAGGTCGGGGAGACGGGAGTGGTCGTGGGCCTGGAGAGCGTCCCGGCGCTGGCCGCCGTGACTCGGGAGGGCCTGCGGACGTTCCCCATGCCGCAGCCGCTCATCGCCGCCGCCATGAGTCGGGTCCAAGTGGTGACGGCTGACCATCGGGAGTATTTGAGAGGCAGCGACGACGGGGCGTTCGACGTGGTCTACTTCGACCCATTTTTCACGGAGCGGTTGTCCGGGGCGGAGAACTCCATCAGCCCCCTGGCCCACTTCGGCGATCTGTCACCGCTGGACCCGGAGGCCGTGCGGGAGGCGCGGCGTGTGGCCCGGCGGCGCGTGGTCATCAAGCACCCACGGCACGAGTCGCTCCCGCCCGATGTGGCGCAGGGCGTCACCCACACCGTCACCGCCCGCCACAGTCGGCTGACGTACAGTGTGTTGGGGCGGTGACGGCGGGCAGGCCCGCCGTCACCTCGCGGTGGACTCAGAACCGGTCGCCGATCATGACGTTGACGCCGTCATCACGGACGCCCTGCACGGACTGCGAGGCGATCTGGTACTCGACCTCGGCGAACGGGCCGGTGTTCATCTCCACGCCCAGTTCCAGCTTGCCCGCGAACATCCCCTTGGTGACGGAGCGCCCGCCGCCGTTCTTGGCGTCCAGGAAGTCTACGCCGATGCCCGCGCCGTAGAACGGAATCAGCGGCTGGTCGTTGGTGCGATTCGGGTAGGCGCGGACGCCGACGCCGACGCCGTACAGGTCCGCGCGGCCCCCGTCGTGGCTGCCGCCCTGGTAGTCAGCGTAGACCAGGGGCAGCACGGGCGAGTCGGCTGTGGTCTTGGTGAACGCATAGTCCGCGCCCGCCGCGAACTGTGTGCTGCCGCCCTGGCTCCGGCCGCTGCTGTCGGTCGGCAGGAAGATGCCGAGCTTGATGGAGATCGGCTTGATGACCGGCTGGGTGGCGACGTCCTGGGCGCGCACGGCGGGGGCCGCCGCGCCGAGCGCCAGGCCCAGCAGTCCGATGCGAACGATGTACTTCATTGTCTTCTCCTTTGAAAGTTGTCCCCGAGGGCCTTCTGTTCTTGCAGACAACGGGGAGCGCCCGTTGTTGCGACTTTTTCCCCAAAAACTTCGGCAAAGACACGCCCATCGGGAACGTGCGGTAGACGGGAGAGTCCGCGGGGGGGTACAATCAAGGGAGATTTGCCCCGACAGTAGAACAAGGTGAAGTCATGCCGAACGACCCGACCGATCTAGAGCGCTTCTACGGACCCAATGCAGGGTACGTCCTGGACCTCTACGAGCGATACCAACAAGACCCCGCCGCCGTGGATGAGACCACGCGCGCGGCCTTCGCCCACTGGACACCGACCATGGAGAGGGTGTCCGTCCCACAGAACGGCGCGGCCCCGCCGCCCGCCACCCCCACCAAGCCCGCCGTGGACGCCGAGGCCGTGGTCGCCGCAACGCGCGTCGCCCGCCGCGTCCGCTGGCTGGGCCACCTGACGTCCGACCTGGACCCGCTGGGCAGCCCGCCGCCAGGCGACCCCGGCCTGCTGCTGGAGACGCACGGGCTGACCGCCGCCGCCCTGAAGTCCATGCCCGCCGCCGTCATCGGCGGCCCCTGCGCCGTGGGCGCGATGGACGCCCTGGAGGCGCTCGGCAACCTGCGCCGCGTCTACTCCGGCGCCATCGGCTACGAGGACGAACACGTTCAAGTTTCTGAGGAGCGCCGTTGGCTGCGCGACGCCGCCGAGAGCCGCCGCTTCTTCCAGGGCTTCGGGACCCAGGAGAAGCGCGCCGTCCTGAAGCGGCTGACCGAGGTGGAGGCGCTCGAGCAGTTCATCCACCGCACCTACGTCAACCAGAAGCGCTTCTCCATCGAGGGCACCGACGCCCTCGTTCCCATGCTGGACCAGATCATCCACGACGCCGCCCAGACTGGGACGCATGAGGTGGTCATGGGCATGGCCCACCGGGGCCGCCTGAACGTGCTTGCGCACGTGCTGGGCAAGCCCTACGCGGCCATCCTGGCGGAGTTCGAGTCCGCCAAGCAGGATTCGGGCGCGTCCGTCGCCGGCACCGGCAACCAGGGCTGGACCGGGGATGTCAAGTATCACTTAGGGGCGCAGCGCACCTACACCGAGGACGGCACGGCGGGGATGCCGATCACGCTGGCCCCCAACCCCAGCCACCTGGAGTTCGTGGACCCCGTGGTCGAGGGCCGCGCCCGTGCCGCCCAGGACCTCCGCCACCAGCCCGGCAAGATCGTCCGCGACTCCGCGCTCTCGCTCGCCATCCAGATTCACGGCGACGCCGCTTTCCCCGGTCAGGGCATCGTCGCCGAGACGCTGAACCTGTCCCAGCTGCGCGGCTACTCGGTCGGCGGCACGATTCACATCATCACCAACAACCAGGTCGGATTCACCACCGACCCCAGCGACTCGCGCTCCACGCTGTCGGCGTCCGATCTGGCGAAGGGCTTCGAGATTCCCATCGTCCACGTCAACGCCGACGTCCCCGAAGCCTGCATCGCCGCCGCCCGCATGGCCTGGGCTTATCGGGAAAAGTTCGGCAAGGACTTTCTGATTGACCTGATCGGCTACCGGCGCTACGGCCACAACGAGGGCGAGGAGCCGGGGTTCACCCAGCCGCGTATGTACGAGATCATCGCCCAGCACCCGACGGTGCGCGCCCTGTTCGCCAAGCGTTTGGAGAACGAACACGTCATCGGCGGCGACGAGGCCGAGGGTATGCTCCGGGCGGTCCAGGAGAAGCTGCAGGCCGCCCGGCAAGCCCCCTCTGTCGGCAAGGCCGCACCGGCCCCGGACGCCAAGCCCCGCCCGGTGCGGCCTGCCGCGCCGGTGTCCGCCGAGGCGCTGACGGCGCTCAACACGGCCCTGCTGGCCCGCCCCGAAGGCTTCACGGCCAACGCCAAGCTGGAGGAGCGCATCCTGAAGCGCCGCCGCACCGGTCTCCTTGAGCCGGGCGGCATCGGCTGGGGCCACGCCGAGGCGCTCGCCTTCGCGTCGATCCTGGCCGACGGGACGCCCATCCGGCTGACCGGGCAGGACTCCGAGCGGGCCACCTTCGGCTCGCGCCACGCCGTGCTGCACGACCCCGTGACCGGCGCGCGCTTCTGCCCGTTCCAAGAGTTGCCGCAGGCCAAGGCCGCCTTCGCCATCTACAACAGCCCGCTCTCCGAGAGCGCCGTGCTGGGTTTCGAGTACGGCTACAGCATCCACGCCACCGACACGCTGGTGCTGTGGGAGGCGCAGTTCGGCGACTTCGCCAACGGCGCGCAGGTCATCATTGACCAGTTCTTGGTGTCAGGCAACGCCAAGTGGCGGCAGACCCCCTCGCTGGTGCTGCTGCTGCCGCACGGCTACGAGGGCCAGGGGCCGGAGCATTCCAGCGCCCGTCTGGAGCGCTACCTGCAACTCGCCGCCGCCGACAACGTCTCCATTGTCAACTGCACCACCGCCGCCCAATTCTTCCACGTGCTGCGCCGCCAGGCCGCGCGGCTGGAGTCCAGCCCGCGCCCGCTGATCGTGATGACCCCGAAAAGTCTGCTGAATCACCCGAAAGCAGCGTCATCCCTCTCCGATCTGACGGACGGGACGTTCCAGCCCGTGCTGGACGACCCCGACGCCCGCGCGCGCGCCAAGAAAGTGACCCGGCTGGTCCTCTGCTCCGGCAAGGTCTACGTGGACTTCATCACCAGCAAATATTACCTGCGGGACGGCACCCCCGACCCGCGCCTGGCCGTCGCCCGCATCGAGGAGCTGTACCCGTTCCCGGTCCGGGAGCTGGACCGGCTGATCGCGGGCTACCCCAATCTGCGCGAGCTGGTCTGGATGCAGGAGGAGCCGCGCAACATGGGGGCGTGGTGGTACGTCCGCTCGCGCATCGCGGAACTGGCCGGGCCGGAGCTGCCCCTGCTGTATGCGGGCCGTCCGGAGTCGGCCTCCCCGGCGGAGGGCAGCGCCCGCCGCCACACGGTCGAGCAGGGTCGTCTGATGACCGCCGCCGCCAGCGTGTCGGACACGCGCCCGGACCACTCGGACGCCGCCCCGCCCGCCCCGCCCGCCGCGCCGCTGGAGCCGGAATTGCAAGTGCCATCAAAGAGGAGCGAAGTTCATGCCCGTTGAGATCCGTGTGCCGCAGCTCGGCGAGTCCGTCGTCGAGGCGACCATCACGCGCTGGCTGAAGAAGGAGGGCGATACCGTCGCCCTGGGCGAGCCGGTCGTGGAGTTGGAGACCGACAAGGTCAACGTCGAGGTCCCCGCCGACCAGGCCGGGGTCTTGCAATCCATCACCCAGGCCGAGGGGCAGACGGTGGCCGTCGGCGACTTGCTGGCGACCCTCGCCGACGCCGCCGCGCCCCAGGCCGCCCCGCCGCCGCCTGCGGCGGAGGCCGTCCCGGTCGCCGCCCCCGCGCCCGCCCGGAACGGGGAGATGACGGGGGCCGAGATGCCCTCGGCCTCGCCCGTCGCCAAGCGTCTGGCTGAGGACAACGCCGTGGACCTGCGCCTGGTCGCCGGGACCGGCCCCGGCGGGCGCATCACCAAAGATGACGTCGCCAACCACCTGGAGCGCGCGCAGGAAGCGCCCGCGACCGCGAACACGGTCGTCAAGCAAAACGCGGAACACGCCACGGACCGCGCCGTCGAGTACGACTCCCGCCCCGCCCCGGCCCCCAGCGCCCCGCCGCCCGCTCCTGTCCCGGCCCGGCCCGCCGCCCCGACGCCCGCCCCGGAGCCTTCAGGACGCCCGGAGGAGCGCGTCCCGATGACGCGCCGCCGCCAGACCATCGCCAAGCGGCTGGTGGAGGCCCAGCACAACGCCGCCATGCTGACCACCTTCAACGAGGTGGACATGACCGCCATCATGGAAGTCCGCGCGCGGCGCAAGGACGCCTTCAAGGAGAAGAACGGCGTCGGCCTCGGCTTCATGTCTTTCTTCACCAAAGCGAGCCTCGGCGCTCTGAAAGCCTTCCCCTACCTCAACGCCGAGATTCAGGGCACGGATATTCTCGTCAAGAAGTACTATGACATCGGTGTCGCCGTCTCCACCGAGGAGGGGTTGGTCGTCCCGGTGGTCCGGGACGCCGACCGTCTGAGTTTCGCGGGCATCGAGAAGGCCATCGTGGATTTGGCTAAGCGCGCCCGCGAGGGCAAGTTGACCCTGCCGGAGCTGACCGGCGGCACGTTCACCATCACCAACGGCGGCGTCTTCAGTTCTTTGATGTCCACGCCTATTCTCAACGCCCCCCAGGTCGGCATTCTGGGGATGCACAAGATTCAGGAGCGCCCGATGGCCGTCGCCGGCCAAGTGGTCGTCCGGCCCATGATGTATCTCGCGCTCTCCTACGATCACCGGATCGTGGACGGCAGTGAGGCCGTGCGGTTTTTAGTCAAGATCAAGGAACTGCTGGAAGACCCGGAGGCCCTGCTGCTGGAAGGGTAACGGTTCAAGCCGGGGAAGAGCAGCAAAGGTCAGGCAGCCGTCCTTCGGGCGCGGGATCGTTTTCCTGCCCGGAGGGCGGCTGCACGGCTAATTCTGGGCCATTCATCGGCCCGAAGTTCGACTGTCTGGCGTGGAGGAACGAACCGATGGACCTACAACTGACGGGCAAGAAGGCGTTGGTGTCCGGCTCCACGGCGGGCATCGGGTATGCCATCGCCGAGGCGCTGGCGCGTGAGGGCGCGTCCGTGGTCATCAACGGGCGCACGGAGGCGCGTGTTAACGACGCCATCGCGGCCATCAAGAAAGATCATCCCGACGCGGACATCTCCGGCGTGGCGGCGGATTTGGGCACGGCGGTCGGCGTCCAGCACATCGTCGGGGCCGTGCCGGACGTGGAAATACTGGTCAACAACCTGGGCATCTTCGACCCCAAGCCGTTTGGCCAAATCGGCGACGACGAGTGGATGCAGACCTTCGAGACCAACGTCCTCAGCGGCGCGCGCCTCAGCCGCGCCTACCTGCCGGGCATGATGGACCGGAACTGGGGCCGGATCGTCTTCATCTCCAGCGAGTCCGGCGTCAACATCCCCGCCGAGATGATCCAGTACGGCGTCACCAAGACCGCCCAGATCGCCCTGGCGCGCGGGCTGGCCGAACTGGCGGCGGGCACGGGCGTGACCGTGAACTCCGTGCTGCCGGGGCCGACCCGCTCCGAGGGCGTCGGCACGTTCGTCGAGACCCTGGCGAAGTCGCAGGGGACGGATGCGGCGGGCGTCGAAAAGATGTTCTTCGAGACGATGCGCCCGTCGTCGCTCATCAAGCGCTTCGCCGAGCCGTCCGAAGTCGCGTCCCTGGTCGCCTACGTGTGCAGCCCGCTGTCCAGCGCCACCACCGGCGCGGCCCTGCGCGTGGATGGCGGCGTCGTCCGTTCCATCCTGTGAGAACATCATCGCAACGCCCGCCCCGGCGTTGAAACGCCGGGCTATTGAGATCAGAAAGCCCTCCGGGCTGAAGCGAGCCTTGCCCGCGCAGGCGGGGATTTGCGTTTGGAAGCGCGGGGGTTCAGCCCCGCGAACACCACCCCTACACATCGAGTTTGAGGAAATGACACCATGAACAGCAACAAAGTCGCCCTCATCACAGGCGCGAACAAAGGCATCGGGCTGGAGATCGCCCGCCAATTGGGCAAGCAAGGCATCACGGTTTTAGTCGGCGCACGGGACCCGGAAAGGGCCGCAGAGGCCGTCGCCAAGTTAACTGATGACGGGTCGGATGCGCACGCCGTCGCGCTGGATGTCACGGACGCCGACAGTGTCGCCGCTGCCGCGCAGGACGTGGAAGCCCGCTTCGGGCGGCTGGATGTTTTGGTCAACAACGCCGGGATCGCCCTGGACGACGGCCCGCCGAGCCGGGTCTCGCTGGACATCGTGCGCCGCACCTACGAGGTCAACGTCTTCGGCGTGATTGGGGTCACGCAGGCGTTCCTGCCCCTGCTCCGAAAAAGTGACGCGGGCCGGATCGTCAATATGTCCAGCGGTCTCGGTTCGCTCACCCAGAACAGCGACCCGAACTGGGGCTTCGCCGCCGTCAAGCCGTCGGCCTACAACTCGTCCAAGGCGGCGCTCAACATGGTCACAGTGCTTCTCGCCGCTGAACTCAAAGATGCGGGCATCAAAGTCAACGCCGCCGACCCCGGCTTCACGGCAACCGACTTGAACCAGCACCGGGGGACGCGCACGGTGGAACAGGGCGCGACGGAGGCGGTCCGCCTGGCGACCCTGCCCGCCGATGGGCCGACCGGCGGCTACTTCGACGAGGACGGCCCTGTGGCCTGGTAGATCGCGAAGGGCAGGAGAACACACATGAGCGCAAGCAAAGTCGCCCTGGTCACGGGCGCGAACAAGGGGATCGGCTTTGAGACGGCGCGGCAGCTCGGCAAGCAGGGCGTCGTCGTCCTGGTCGGCGCGCGGGACGCACAGAAGGCGGACCAGGCCGCAGCGAGTTTGAAGAGTGAGGGCGTGGACGCGCAGCCTTTGGTGCTGGACGTGTCCGACGCGGACAGCATCGTAGCGGCCGTCCGTGAGGTCACGGCGCGATACGACCATCTGGACATTCTGGTCAACAACGCGGGCGTCGGCGGCGACCACGGCACGGCCTCGGACCAGTCCGAGGCCGTCTGGCGGCGCACGTTCGACACCAACGTGTTCGGGCTGGTCGCCGTGACGCAGGCGTTCCTGCCCCTGCTCCGCCAGAGCGACGCGGGCCGGATCGTCAACCTGAGCAGCATCCTCGGTTCGCTGGAATACGCCGCCGATCCGAAGTCCCCTATCGGCGGCATCACGGGGACGGGCACGGCCTACGCCGTCTCCAAGGCCGCCGTCAATATGTACACGATCCACCTGGCGCGGGAACTCTCCGACACGCCCATCAAGGTCAACGCCGCCCATCCGGGCTGGGTCAAGACCGACATGGGCGGCGCGGAGGCCCCGATGGGGCTGAGCGACGGCGCGAAGACCTCCGTTCACCTCGCCACCCTGCCCGCCGACGGACCCACCGGCGGCTACTTCCACTGGGGCGAGCCGCTGCCCTGGTAGAGCCGCGAGGGGATAAATCCCTCTCGCTACTGAACCGTGTCCTCGCGGACACCAGAGAAGACGGTCTTTCGTCCGGCGAACCTGTACGGGCATGCCATGCCCCTACCCCCTGCGCTTGTGGGCGGCGAGCAGCCCCACCGGCAGCAGGCCCAGGGCGAGCAGGGCAATGGGCGCGGGTTCCGGCACGGCGGGCGCGGCACCGGCCCTATTGGGCGTCCCCACGATGTCGTAGGTCTGCGTCAGCAGATTGGTGGTCGTCGTCGTCACCGTCCGGTCCACCGTCGTCACCGTACTCGTGTTGACGTTCGTGTCCACCTGCCCGGCCAGCAGCGTGAAGTTGATCGGGGCCGTGTCCACGGGGCCGACGACGATGGTGCCGGGGCCGAAGTTGGTCGTCACGGTGAAGATGGGTGTGCCGGTAGTCGTGCCCGTCACATCAGTCGTGGTGCTGCTCTGGGTCGTCGGCAGGGAGGAGACAAGCTGCGGCAGTCCCGGCGCGGCCCCGTCCGCCACGAGCAGTGCGTCGGCCTAGGCGACGGCGGCCTGCACCGACGGGTCGGCGAAGGGCAGGGCGAAGATGCTGTGGCCGTTCAGCAGAGCGTCCACGGTGGTGGAGAAGGCGTCGTCGGTGACGGCCACGGGCGTGTCGTCGTAAAGTGTCTCCTGCGTCGTGGAGGTCGAGACGAAATTGTTCGGTTCCCCAGGGACGGGGGCGGGGTTCAGCGCGGCGGGGCTAGTCAGACCCGCACAGAGGGCCAGGGCGAGCAGCGGTGTCAGCGCGATGAGGCGCGATGAGGCGCGATGAGGCGCGATGAGGCGCGATGAGGCGCGATGAGGCGCGATGAGGCGCGATGAGGCGCGATGAGGCGCGATGAGGCGCGGGAGTTTCAGCAGTGGGCATGGCAGACGGTCCTTTCTGTGGGCGGCGGAACCCCCTCCGGGCCGGAAAGAACCCCACCTAACCTCCCCTTCGGAAAGGGGAGGGATTGGGAAGGCCGATCTTCTCCTGCCCCTCCCCCTGCTCTGAGGGGGAGGCTGGGAGGGGGTTCCTCTCCAGGTGAGGTATCCGGCCTAACATACCCAAGCAGGCAAGGAATGAAACAGTCACGTCGCCCCGCCCCGCAAATCCTGGTATACTCTTTCCATGCAAACCTTGACACTGGCGGCGGGGCAGGGCGCGGTTGACCCCGGCCTGGACTTGGAAACTGAGATCGTTCGGCTCAAGACGGAAATGAACGCGGTCATCCTGGCGCACTACTACCAGGAGGGCGAGATTCAGGACCTCGCCGACCATGTGGGGGATAGCCTGGCGCTGGCCCAGGCCGCTGAGAAGACCGACGCGGATGTGATCGTCTTCTGCGGCGTTCACTTCATGGCGGAGACGGCGAAAATCCTGAACCCGGACAAGCAGGTGCTGCTGCCCGATCTGGACGCCGGATGCTCGCTCGCGGATCGTTGTCCCGCCGATGTCTATGCCGAGTGGCTGAAACAGTACCCCGGCCACACGGTCATTAACTACATCAACTCGTCGGCGGGCGTCAAGGCCCTGTCCGATATCATCGTCACGTCGTCTAATGCCGTGGACATCGTCAAGCAGCTGCCTCCCGACCAGCCTATCGTCTTCGGCCCGGACCGACATCTGGGCCGCTGGGTGGAGTCGCAGACGGGGCGCAAGATGGTGCTGTGGCCCGGCTTCTGCATCGTCCACGAGCAGTTCAACGCGCGTCGGCTCGCCACCCTGCGCGGGGCCTATCCCAACGCGACGCTGATCGCCCACCCGGAGTGCGAGGAGGCCGTGCTGGCCCAGGCCGACTTCATCGGCTCGACGCTGGCGCTGCTCAAATATGTCCAGGCGCACACGGAGCAAGGGCAGTTCATCGTCGCCACCGAGGTCGGCATCCTGCACCAGATGGAAAAAGTCCGGCCCGACGCCCAGTTCCTATGTTCCCCACCGAACTCCGGTTGCGACTGCGCCATGTGCCCATATATGCGCCTGAACACGCTGGAAAAACTGTACCGGTGCCTGCGTGACAGGCAGCCGGAGATCGTCATGGACGAGGCCACGCGCCTGCGCGCCCTGCGGCCCGTCAAGAGGATGCTGGAGATGAGCAAGAACCTGACGCCCGTGCAGCAGAAGGGGGACTAGCCGCCTATGTCCCCGCGCGGCGCAGGGTGCGGACACGAACTTCCCAGCAGGCGACCCACAGGAGGAAGCGATGAACGTGACAAAACTCAAAACAGCGGCCTGGGCCCTGTGCCTGACGACACTCAGCCTCACAGTCGCGCGGGCCGATGACGGCGGGGTGTCCTTCGGCGGGATGCCGCGCCTGCTGCACGGCAGTAAGACAGTCTCCATGCGGAGCGAGGTCGTGCGGATGCGGGTCGGGCCGCAGGAAGTCCATGTGGACTGTCGGTTCGTCTTCCAGAACAGCGGCCCGGCCTGCACGGTCCGCATGGGATTCCCCGATCAGGGCCGGGGGTCGCAGGACCCGGAGGAGGAAGGGCCGCAGCGGACGCCGTCCGGCACGTTTCTGTCCTATGCGTCTGAGGTGAACGGCGTCCGCGTGCCGACTCAGACCATCCGGGGAGACGGGCCGGGGCAATACTGGCACGTCAAGACGGTCCGCTTCGCCGCCGGTCAGACGCTTTCTGTCCATGATGTCTACGCGCTGGACACGGGGGCGCAGATTTCCGCTGTCACGAGCGGGTCGTACCAGCAGACGTATTACATCCTGCACACGGCGTCCTCATGGCGCGGTTCCATCGGGCAGGGGCAGGTCATCGTCACCTTCGCGCCCGGTGCCGTCCGCGCCCCGATCACCGCCGTTCCGCTGGCGTCGGTAGGCAACGACCCCGATCACGCCTGGTCACAGGCGCGCCCCGGCCTGGTCGTCTATCGCGGCCCCGTCCGCCCCACCGTCCGGGGTGACACACTGCGCTTTGACTTCACCGATCTGCGACCGGCCTACTTAGATGACATCCTGCTTTACTTCCACTACGCCAAGTTCAAGCCGACTTGACGCCGCCCGGCGCGTAGGGTCATACTGAGGCCATGACAACAATGGAACATAAGCCCTACGTCGTGGGCGTGGATCTGGGCGGGACCAATGTGCGTGCCGCCGTGCTGGAACGCTCCTCGGAGAAGATCGTGGCGCGGGGCGAGAACCTGCCGTCCTTCGCACTGGACGGCGTCGCCGCGACCGCCGGGCAGATCGCCCTGGCGGCGGAGACGGCCCTGACCACAGCCGGTGTGAGCAAAGAGGACGTGCTGGGAGTCGGCGTCGCCGTGCCGGGCCACGTCAAGGCCGCCGAGGGGCGCGTGGTCTGGGCGCCGAACTTCCGGGACCAGTGGAAGAACGTCCTGGTCGGCCCTCCGGTGCAGGACGCACTGGGCCTGCCGGTGCAGATCGGCAACGACGCCAACTTGGCCGCGCTCGGCGAGTACCGGTTCGGCGTCGGGCGCGAGGTCCGTCACATGGCGATGATCACGCTGGGCACGGGCATCGGCGGCGGCATCATCATTGACGGCAAGCTGCTGGAGGGCGCGGACGGCGGCGCGGCGGAAGTCGGCCACTGCGTGGTCAACCCCGGCGGGCGCGGCGGCAACGGGGCCTTCGGCTCGGTGGAGGGAGAGGCGCAGCGCGACGCCATCATCGAGCGGGCCGCGCGCAAGATTCAGGAGGGCCACGCGACCTCCTTGACCGAAGCCGTGGACTATGACCGGTTCCGGCTGACCCCGGCCCTGATCGCCCGCGAGGCACTGAACGGCGACCAGATCGCGTTGGAGGTCTTTGAGGAGACCGGCTACTGGGTCGGCCTGTGCGTCGCTAATTTGATCAACCTGCTCAACCCGGAGATGATCGTCATCGGCGGCGGCATCGCCCAGGCCGGGGAACTGATCCTGGACCCCATCAGGCGCACGGCCTACGCCTGCGCCATCCGCTCCCTGTCCCGCTCCTGCCGCATCGTCCCGGCGGATTTGGGCGACAACGCGGGCATCCTCGGCAGCATCGCCCTCATCCTGCAAGGCGTGGAGGCGATCTGAGGGTGCCGCCATGAGCAGCAGGTCTCTGCAAGCCAAATACTGCCCTCGCTGTGGCGCGATGAACGCTCTGGGGGCTGAGATATGCCTCCATTGCGGGCGCGAATTCCGGCACACGCAGCCCGCTGCGCCGCCCAACGCGCCGCCGCCCTCCCCGGAGGACCTGCACCGAACCCAGATGTTCACGCTGCCGCCGCCCGTGGCTCGGTCGGAGGTAGGACACTCCCAGCCCAACGTGGGGCGGTTCGCGCACCTGCGCGCCTTCTTTCTCCCGCTCCGTCGCTCGTCCACTCTCCTTCTCGTATTTGTCGGCCTGCTGGCAGCCGCGTTCGCAGCCGCGCTCTGCTGGGCCACCGCGCTCGGCCTCCTGGGCCGTTAGCCTGTAAGGAGGACTTGCTTTCACAAGTGTGCGCGTGTGCAGGTACAATCTCTCTAGGAGAAATCACCAATGGTCGTTACCATCAGTCCGCAAACGGAGACACTGCTTCAGGAGCAGGCCGAGCGCCTGGGTCAGCAGGCCGACACCCTAGCCGACCGTCTGCTTCTAGATGCGTTGCAGGCAGGGGATGAAGATTACGCGGAAACGTGTCAGGCCATCGCCGAGGGGCTTACCGACGTAGACGCAGGCCGCACCACCTCGTTTGAAGACGCGCGGGAGCAGTGGGAGGCAAGGAAAGCCGCGCGCGCTCCCGTGGCACAAGGGGCGGCGTGACTGCCATGCCGGAAGAAGACGCCCCACCCCCCGTGTATGCCCTCCGCTTCACCAACCGCGCCCTGGCAGACCTGGACGCGGCTCACGCGCGTTTTGTGGACATGGCAGGGCAGGGCGTGGCGGATGGTTGGCAGGATGGTCTGTTCGATGCCATCGCGGGGCTGGCGACGACGCCGGGCCATTCTGTCGCCCCGGAGGCCGCCCGTTTCCGGCAGGACGTCAGGCAGATGCTCTACCGCAGACGTGGGAGCCGCGTCGCCTACCGCGTCCTCTTCACCGTCCAAGCCTCCGGTCTCGATGGGCCTGTCGTGACCATTCTGACACTGCGACATGGGGCTATGCAGCCAATCACACGCTCCGAGGCGCAGGCAATTGAGGCAGACGAGTGAACAGCCGCCCCGCCGTCCGCCGCGACCTGGAGGCCCGACCTGACAACTGGCTCGCTGAAGCCGTCTCCCGCATGGCCGAGGCGACGAAGCGAGACTGGTAGGAATGGGAGGAAGACAATGACAACCGTTTCTGAACGACTCCAAGCCCTGCAACAAAGCATCAGCCGGAGGAACGAACCTGATCAGATGGACGAGGATACGGAAAAGCTCTACTTTACCGAAAGCCAAGGCTTGTTCTATGTGGAGTTCTTCGGCCTGCCCGGTGGAGAAGCTTACAACGAATGTCTTCAGGCGATCTGCGAGCCGACCGTCGCGCCTCATCTGAGGTCTTTGGCGTTCCGTGGACCGGATGAAGGAGCGAATGGGACGCGGAATTGGGACCTGACGGAGATCATAGCGTCGGGCAGCGAGTTCCCTGCCCTGAACTCCCTCTTTGTCGAGCCGACATCCCCTGAGCATCACAATCAGAGCATCATCGGATCGGACTATGAGGAGGAGGGGCAGATCGGGCGGCTTCTCGCCAAGACGCCCGCGTTGAAGTCATTGACGGTCCCTTCCGCCCCGGATGCAGGTTTCTTCCAGGCAGGGACGCGGCCCCTTTTGATACTGCGGATAGACAGCGGTTACGATCATCAGGATTTCATAGCGAACATGAGCCGCGCCGCCTGCTTTCCAAAACTCAGGATGTTGGACTTCGGCGATTACAGCCAGCGGTACATGGAAAACTATCAAAAGCAATGCACACCGTTCGGGGACTACGAACTGTTGTTCAAGTCCGCGACGTTCACGGGAGTAGGCCGTCTGAACCTCCGCAACGCCCTCCTGTCCGCCGACCAGTTGAGACAGTTGCACGAACTGCGGCAGGATTTACAACTCTTTGCCATAGAAGCACATGGCGAATATGTACGGTGAGTAAAATAAAAAGCGGGCGAAGTCCGGCTTAAACCACACCTTAGTCCACGGGGTCTTCGTTGGCGCCTCGGCGGTGGATGTCCATGACGTCGGTGAGGCGCTGGAGGCGGGTCGTCATGTCGGCGATGTGCTTGGTGTCGGCGGCGTCGAAGGAAATCTGCATGACCGCCGTGTGGTTGGGGAGGGAGCGGGTGCGGATGGCCTGGATGTTGGTCTTGGCTTCGGAGAACAGCTTGCCGACGTCTTCCAGAAGCCCGATCCTGTCGGCGAGTTCCACCTTGATGTCGGTGGAGTAGCGGTCGGTCCCGGACGGCTGCCAGTCCACTTCAATCAGGCGGTCCGGCTCGGTCTGCTGGTAGTGGGCGACGTTCGGGCAACCGTGCCGGTGCAGGGCGATTCCCTTGCCGCGCGTCATGTAGCCCGTCACCTCGTCGCCGGGGACGGGCTGGCAGCACTTGGCGCGCACCATGGCCACGTCTTCCAGGTCGCCCCCGACCTGCAATTTCCCGGTGTTGACGGGGCGGCGCTCGAACGAGCGCACGTCATGGGACGCCGCCGGGGCGAGGGCCTTGAGGCGGTTGACGACGTTGCCCACGGCGGCATCGCCGTAGCCGACGGCGGCGAGCAGGTCTTCGGCGGTGTGGTGCGTCATCGCCTCGGCGATCTTGCCCAGCGTCTCGGTGGAGAGCAGCGCCCGGCTGTCCAGATGCAGGCGCTCCAGCTCCTTCTGCAAGAGTTCCCGGCCCCGCGCGACGTTAGAGGCGAAGCGCTGTTTGCGGAACCATGCTTTGATTTTGGAGCGGGCGTGGCTGGTCTTGGCCGTGGCGAGCCAGTCCAGCGAGGGTGAGGCGTTCGGGCGGGCCAGGATGTCCACGATGTCGCCGTTGCGCAGGTGGTAGGTCAAGGGGACGATCTTGCCGTTGACCTTCGCGCCGACGCAGTGCTGGCCGAGGTCGGAGTGAATCCGATAGGCGGCGTCCACGGGAGTGGCGTCCAGGGGGAAGTCCAGCACGTCGCCCTTGGGCGTGAAGACGAAGACCTGGTCGGTGAACAGGTCGCTGACCACGGAGCGCAGGAACTCGCCCGCGTCCTTGACATCGGACTGCCAATCAAAGAGCTGCTGGCGCAGCAGGGTCATCTTCTTCTCGAAGCGCTTATCGGTGGCCGCCGAGCGCGTCTTGCCGCCGTTTTCTTTGTACTGCCAGTGAGCGGCGATGCCGAAGTCCGCCGTCCGGTGCATTTCCGTCGTCCGTATTTGAATCTCCAGCGGCTCGCCGTTGGGGCCGATGACCTTGGTGTGCAGGCTCTGGTAGCCGTTGGACTTGGCCTTGGCGATGTAGTCGTCGAAGCGGCCCGCGATGGGCATCCACAGATCATGGACGAGGCCCAGAGTCTGGTAGCACTCGGCCATGCTGCCGACGATCACGCGCAGGGCGACCAGGTCATAGATCTCGGCCAGGTCTAAATCCTGCTTGACCATCTTGTTGTAGATGGAGTAGAGGTGCTTGGGGCGGCCCTCGATGCGCGCCGAGATGCCTTCCTGGGCAAGCCGCTCGGTCAGGACTTCCGTGGCCGCCTCGATGTCGCGCTCGCGCTGGTTGCGCGTCCGGTCCAGCTTGGACTTGATCTCAGCGTAGGCGTCGGGCTTGAGGTACTTGAAGGCCAGGTCCTCCAGCTGCCACTTGACCTGCCAGATGCCGAGCCGGTGCGCGAGCGGGGAGAAGATTTGCAGGGTCTCCTGGGCGACCTTCTGCTGGCGGTGCGGCGGCATGGCCCCCAGGGTGCGCATGTTGTGCAGGCGGTCGGCGAGCTTGATGACCATGACCCGCAGGTCCTTGGCCATCGCCAGGAGAATCTTGCGCAGGTTGGCGGCGGACTTGTTGGTCTCGCCGTGGCGCTTGCGGCGGGCATCGGCCTCCGGCCCGGTCGCACCGGGATCAAGCGGCGCGGCGTCCACGCGCGCGCCCGGCGTCCCCTCCGTGCGGGACTCGAAATCAGCCAACTTAAGCTTGGTGACGCCGTCCACGAGGTCGGCGATCTCGCCGCCGAATTCGGCGGCGATCTGCTCGCGCGTGACGCCGCAGTCCTCCACCACGTCATGCAGCAGGCCCGCCGCGAGTGTGGCGTCGTCCATCTCCAAGTCAGCCAGGATCAGCGCGACGGCGAGGGGATGCGTGATGTACGGCTCACCGGAGCGCCGGAATTGCCCCTCGTGCTTCTCAGCGGCGTAGGCGTAGGCGCGGCGCAGCAGGTCCGCGTCGGCGTCCGCATGGCCGCCCCGCACCAGCGCGATCAGCGTGTCTATCGTCGGTTGTTGGTCGTCGGCCATCCTCGCCCGCTCGCTCTCTTAGGCCAATGTTACCCGAATTGTCGGCAGTTTCTCCGCGTTTATATAAATAATCGCTTCACGCGGGAAAAGAGTTCCGGCGGCGGGCAACGGAAAGGCATCAAGGCACGTCCGGCGGGCGGCGGGTCTCGGTGATGACCAGGTCCGTGCCGACAACGCGCACGGACTGGACGGTCACGGGCAGCGGCTTGCTGGGGCGCTTCAGCACTTGGCTCAGGATGGCGCTCGCGGCCGCCCGGATGACGGGCGGCGGGAAGCGACCGAAGCGGGCGTCGGTGATGTCCAGGTGGATCGCGGTCGCCGGGTCGGGCGTCATGGCCGCCGTCATCAGGGCGTCGCCGGAGACGCCCCGGAAGGTGACGGAGGCGTGGATGGTGATGACGGACGGCGCTTGCAGTTCCACGGTCGCGGCGTGGACGCCGTGGGCCTCCAGGGACGTTTTGATTTTCGTGTTGCCGGTCAAATACGTGTTCAAGTCGGCCTGGGAGACACGAAGCGTCTGTGTGGGCGTCTGCGTCTGTGGGGCGGGCGTGGACGGCGGGGGCATACCCTGTGGGGCCGGGCTGACGGGAGCTTGTGTGGCCGGGGACGCTGGGGGACGCTCCGGCGCGGCCTGCGTCAGCGCCTGACGAACGGCGTCAATGTGCTGGGACGCCGTCGCCGTCTGCTGCGGCGAAACCGGGAGGGGGCGGGGCGGCGGGGGCGGCTTGGGGCCGAAGGCGAAGTACAGCGCGGCGGCCAGGAAGGCGAGCGGGACGCCCCAGATGCCGATCATCAGGCGTCGGCGCAGGCGACTTCGGCGCGCGCGCAGGCGCATCGCCTCGGCGGCGGGGACCGGGGGTGCGGGCATGGGGCGGGCCTCCGGCGCTAGTGGCCCTCGGAGAAGACGTGACGGAGCTGGGGCTCCGCATCGGAATCCACCAGCGCGATCACGGAGTCGCTCGCCTCGAACACGGTGTCGCCCTGCGGCAGCAGGGCGTTGTCGTGGCGGATCACCGAGATCACCAGGGCGTTGCCCGGCAGGGGCAGGTCCCGGATGGTGCGGCCCAGGACGGGCGACCGGTCGGAGACCTGGATGGAGACGACCTCGATGTTGCCGTTGCGCAGCGCGCCGACGGGAATCACCTCGCCCGGCTCGATCTGCTGCTCCAGCAAGTTGAAGATGATCTGTGTGCTGGACACGGTGGTGTCAATGCCCAGTTTGCGGAACAGCTCCTGGTTCGCGGGGTCGTTGACGCGGGCGACCGTGCGGGGCGCGCCGAATTTCGTCTTGGCCATCTGGCAGATCACCAGGTTGTCCTCGTCGTCGCCGGTCACGGCCACGATGACGTCGGCCCGGCCGAACCCGGCCTCGGTCATCACGCGCACCTCGCAGCCGTCGCCCTGGACGACGACCTCGCCGAGCTGCTCGGTGAGCATGGCGCAGCGGCGGCGGTCCTTCTCCATCAGCAGGACCTCGTGGTCCTCCCGGATGAGCTGCTTGGTCAGGTAGTAGCCGACCCTGCCGGCGCCGACGACGATCACGTACATTGTGTGGGTCCCTTCCGACTAGCCGATCATCTCCAAGTAGGCGCGGTCGGCGGCCTCCGCCGCCCGCATCACCGGCCCGCCCTCCGCCCCGCCCAGGGCCTCGGCGCGGATCAGGCCCGCCGCCAGGGTGGTCGTGCAGAGCGTGATGATGCCCATCTCCCGGTACGCCTGCGCGCGGATCGGGTCATAGATGCGCGCGATCACGCGCGGGACCGAGAAGACCTCGCGCGCGAGTTGCGCGGCCATGATGTTGGAGTTGTCGCCCTGCGTCACGGCGATAAAGACGTCGGCGCGTTCCAGGGCGGCCTTGCGGAGCGTGTCCTGGTCCAGACCGGTGCCGACGACACGGTTGCCCTTGAAGCGCGGGCCGAGCCGCCGGAAGGCGTCGCCGGTCAGGTCAATGACCGTCACCGCGTGCCCCTCCAGCGCCATCTGCCGGGCCAGCGTGGAGCCGACCCGGCCGCAGCCGAGGATGACCACGGTGAGAGATTCTGAGTTGGGAGACGTTGCAGCAGACATCGGTGTCGGAGTCCTTCCAGCGTTTCACGCCACGGGGATATAGGATACACGCGCGAGTGCCGAGATGTCAAGTCTGCGCTATATTCTCCGTAAGAAGTGGAGAGACTGAAGTAGATGACGCCGGCCTGAGAACTCTTCAGGGGGAGGCGACGACGAAGGACTGGTCCCAGAGGCCCTTTTGCAAGATGGCTTCTGCCTGCGAGGCCAGCGTCGCCGGGGTCGCGCCAGGTACCAGGGCGGCGTCGGCGGGCGTGAAGGTCAGCAGGGGGCGGCCTCCCGCAAGGAGCGTGGAGGCGCTGGCTCCGGTCTGGAACGTCCCCAGGCCGTCGTCCAGGAGCGCGTTGAGCAGGGCGGCGGCGGCGCGGGCGCGGGAGCCGTCCGGGTCGGCGAGGGTGGCGAAGGGCTTCTTGTCGAACACGACCTGGCTGGTCCCGTCGGTCCCGGTGGTGACGGTGGCGCGGAAGCCGCCGGAGACGGCACGGACGGCCTGGGGCGTGACGGCGACGTGCATCTCGGCCAGCTCGCCCCGGATGGCGGCGATGCGCTCCGGCGCGGGCGGGTGGTTCTCAAAGATGCCCTGGTCGAGCTGCGGCTGCCGGTCCTCGAAGTCGCCCAGGCGCTCCATGAACGTCAGCATCCCGACCGGGTTGAACCCGGCCCGCTGCATGAGGATCGTGCCGCCGTGGTCGGCATCGCGCTCCGCCTGCTCACTGTAGGTGTTGTTCAGGACGCCCAGTTCAGCGTACTGACCGGCCTCGGCGACGGCGGCGGCCGCGTCGCCCGTGTTGTTGCCGTGGCTGAACACAGTGGCCAGGATGGCGGCGAGTTCGGCCAGGTTCAGCGCGCCGAATTTGGTGTTGGCGATGTGCGAGATCGTGTCAATGTGATGGTGGTCGGCGTGGGTGATCTCGTGCCCCATCACCCCGGCCAATTCGTCATCGGACCGAACGGCCGCAATCAGGCCGGAGTTGATGTAGATGTAGCCGCCGGGCAGCGAAAACGCATTCACGTCATGGGCGTCCACCACAAAAAAATGGTAGGTGAAGGGGTAGACGTGGTCGTTGCCGAACTCGGCGGGCACGGTGGTCGTGTCGGCGATGGCCGCGAGTCTCTGTCCGATGGCGTTGACGCGCTTCAGGATGGCCGGGTCCGTTACCAGCTTCATCTGCTGGTTGATTTGCGAGGAGGCGTCGGCCCCTTCCTTGGTCTCCGCCGCGCACTGGTGCTTGTCCTGGGCGGTGAGCGGAGGCGCGGGAGACGTGGCGACGCCCACGACGGGGAACGTCTGCGCCTCCGTCCGCAGGGGCACGGCCAGGAGCAGGGCCATCGCTGCCAAAAGACCAGCCCCACAGACCCATGTTTTGCTCATACCGTCTCCGTCTTTCTTCATTGGGCCTCTTGCATCAGTCGCCAGGGGTTGAAAACCCCTGGCTCGTGGGCGCAGACGCCGGGCGTCCTGCGGACGCTAGACCGCTGCCGGCCGCTCCTTGGCCTGCTCTTGCGTCCGCAGGACGCTTGGCCGCAGGCCCACCAGCCCGGCATTTTCAATGCCGGGCGCAACGCCGGGGACTTGTGCAAGAGGTCTATTGACCGGGCCGATGTGTTATAATCCCCACATGGCTCTTCGTCCTGCGCACATCTTAGCGTTCTCACTGCTCATCGGCTTTGTGAGTGTTCCCGCGCGAGCGCAATCCCACTCGTTTGACACGCCGGGCGGGCGAATGTTTCAGTCGCCGCCGGACTGGCAGGCGCTGGCGGATGCGCTGGCGACGGACCCGCCCGACCCGGCGGACGTGCGCCGGGCCGAGGCCGCCGTGGAGGGCGGTCTGCCGGATACCCTCCAGACGGCCTGGACCAGTTCGCTCCCGGTCCAGACGACGACGCTGCCGGACGGGCTGGGGCTGCAAGTGACGCCGAACGCCTACCTGCCGACGCCCGCGACCGAGCCGCAGCACGGGGCCGTCTTCCCGCGCGTCACCGATTTTTACGTCCCGACATCCACAACCAAAACAGACCGGCTGCTGTGCCGCCTGCACTTCCTGGACGATGGCGACGCCCCTCTGGCCGCCCGCATGGGGGCGCTGCTGACCCTGCTGCACCGCACCCAGGTGGCGAAGACGGGTCAGGAGCCGGACGGCGGCTCAGAACCGTTCGACGTCTGGCTCTGCCGCCGGGGCGCGGACGGCGGCGACGAGTGGCATCGGAACATCTATTTTTACGACCTGGACACCCCCCGGAGTTCCATCGAGTGGATTCGGGAGATCGCGCACGAGTACGGCCACATGGCCCTGCCCCCCATCGGCGGCTACGCGGCCCCGGAGTACTGGGCCAACGGCTACTACGGGGAGCGGCTGCTGGTGCGCTGGCTCGCAGACACGCCGGGCGGCCCGGCGCTGGTGGAACGGGTCTGGGGGGATTTCAGCGGCTGGCCGAATTTCGAGCGCCTGCTCATCACGCCCGCCATTGCTCTTTATAAAGCATCAGGGCCGGACTCCGCGCTAGCGTCGCGCACTGATGAGGAGGGAATGCGCTACTTGATCGGCCAGATGCTGGTGTTTGATGACAAGTACGGCGCGCGGCGACTCGCCGAGGCTTGGTCGTACCTGCCCCACGCCCGCGAGGCGCGCGGCCCGGACTTCGGCCCAGCGGCTGCCCGGATGCTTTCACAGCAGGCGCGCCGCTGATGCCGACCGAGATCACACTGCCCGCCCCCGCCAAGATCAACCTGACGCTGGACGTGGGCGCGAGGCGGCCCGACGGCTACCACGACATCCGCTCGGTCATGCAGACAGTGGGGCTATCCGACACGCTGACCGCGCGGCGGACGCCGGACCGTCCGGGCGTCCGCCTGGAAGTTGTCGGCGATGAGGCAGCAGGCGTCCCGGCGGACGAGTCCAACCTCGTGCATCGGGCCGCCGTGCGCCTGCAAAAAGTCGCGGCGGCGCGAAACATCACGCCGGGCAATGAATCTGGCCTGCACATCCGGCTGGAGAAGCGCATCCCATTGCAGGCCGGTCTCGGCGGCGGCAGCAGCGACGCGGCAGTGACGTTGCGCGCCGTGGATGCAGTTCTCGCCCTAAACCTGCCCAAAGTTGCACTTTGCAAAATCGGCGCAGAGTTGGGAGCCGACGTGCCGTTCTTCTTAACCGGCGGCACGGCATTGGTGGAGGGCCTGGGCGAGCGCGTGACGCCGCTGCCGCCGCTGGAGCCTCAATGGGATTTGATGATCGTGAAGCCTCCGGTCGGCATCTCGACGGCCTGGGCCTACGGGGCAGTGGACGGCATCAGCGGGCGCACTCCGGGGCAGGCGACGGCGGCCTGGCTGATGGGCACACGCGCCCTGCACAATGACTTCTCATCGGTCGCGGCCTCCGTCCCCGGCATCGCCGCCGTCTTGCAGTCGCTGCCGGACACGCCCCTGCTGCTGTGCGGGAGCGGCTCGGCGCTGTTTTGTCGGGCGGACAGCCAAGCAGCAGGCGAGGCTTTGGCCTCGCGGGTTCGAGAACTCGGCCTGGGACGCGCCTGGGTGACACGGACGGTCGGGGGACGCATTGACGAAGATTGACGCCATTGTTCTGGCGGGCGGCAAAAACAGCGAGGCCATGCGGGCGGCGACGGGCGTGGAGAACCGCGCCCTTGTCCGGCTGGGCGGGCGGACGATGCTGGAATACGTCCTGGATGCCCTGCAGGCGACAGCCATTCTTGGCCGCGTCTTCGTCGTGGGCGACGTGCCGGACGGCGAGGGCTATGCCGTCGTCCCGCCCGGCGAGACACTGGCGGACAACCTGATTGATGGTCTCTCTGTCGCGGGCCGCGACCAGGACAACCGGCCGGCGCTGGTCGTCACGTCCGACATTCCCTTTCTCACCCACGCGGCAGTGGAGGACTTCTTGCAGCGGGCGCTGGCGACGGGGGCCGACTTCTGCTACCCGATCATCCCCCTGGCGGTCTGCCGGGACGCCTACCCGCAGATGCGGCGCACGAGTCTGAAAGTCCGGGAAGGGGTCTTCACGGGCGGGAACCTGGTGCTGCTCAACCCCCGCGTGTTTCTGGAACGCCGGTGCGAGATTTTGTGCGCCTATGCCGCGCGCAAGCGACCACTGCGTCTAGGCCGGATGCTCGGCTGGGGGCTGACGGGGCGGCTGCTGCTGTCCCAGATGGTCTCCCCGCGCTTCGTGTCCGTGCCGCTGCTGGAGGCCGGAGTCTCGCGCCTGCTGGGCTGTTCGGCGCGGGCGGTAGTCACGGAGTACGCGGAGATCGGGACGGACATTGATAAGCCGGAGGACGTGGCGGCGGCGCGGGCGCTGCTGTCGGCGGGCTAGGACCGGAGAAGCGTCAAGAGTCGGTGCGGTGGCGGCGCTTGGCGGCGCGTCCCGGCATGACTCGGCGGCGCGGCGCGGCGGGGTTCGGCGGGGCGGGGCGGCCGGGCCGGGGTTCCTGTTCCGGCGCGTCCTCCGGTGCCTCCAATGCCGGGCGCGGCCTGCCGGACGCGGTGTAGCGGCGGACGCCGTTTCCGCCCGCCTCCTTGACCTCGTACATGGCCTCGTCCGCCATGTCCAGCAGCTCGGTCAGCGCGGAGGCGTCGGTCGGGCAGGCGGCGATGCCGATGGAGAGGGACAGCGGGATGTCGCTGATCTGCTCGCTCTCGACCAGGTGGCGGATACGCTCGGCAACCTTCAAAGCGGCCTCGGCGGGGGTTCCGGGCATCAGCATGGCGAACTCGTCGCCGCCGTAGCGGGCGACCACGTCGGTGTCGCGCCCCTGGGAGCCGATCAGCCGCGCAATCTGCTGCAGGGCAAGGTCGCCCATGCCGTGCCCGCGCGTGTCGTTGACCTCCTTGAAGCGGTCCACGTCAATCATCGCCACCGAGAGGGCGTCCGTGCGGCGGTTGGCGAACTCGATCCGGCGGCGCAGGGCGTCCTCGAAGTAGGCGCGATTGTAAAGACCCGTCAGGGAGTCGCGCTGGGCGGCCTCTAATACGTTTTCCAACTGGCGGTTGAGGCGTAGCAGAGTCTCGCGCACGGAGGTGAACTCGGCGCTGCCGACGCGGTAGCCGCGCGCCGACAGCTCCTCCTCGGTGCCGATCACGAAACGGCAGGCGAGGTCCTCGTTGGCGGCGCAGGCGATCTCGGCGCACTCCAGGGGGCGGTCCTCGCCGCGCGCGGCCAGCAGGTGGAACATCAGGCCGCGCAGCAGGCCGCGCGTGTAGTCGCAGACGAAGCCGGGCGAGCCGTTTTCGGCGCGCACCATGTCGCTCTCCATGCTGTTGTGGACGTCCACCACCGCCCAGGCGTCGTCGAAGCGCGTCTCGGCCAGCGTGAAGGCCCCGTAGCCGCCGGCCGTGAGCAGCCCCAGGGCGCGGCGCAGGCCGTCCTCGTTGGGCGCGGCGTAGCCGTGGGTCAGGGCGTGACGGATCAGCCGCTCGGTGGCGGCGAACCCCGCCCGGTAGAAAATGTCGGCCTGCGCCTCGCGCCCGATCTCGCGGGCGAGCTGCTCGCGGAGCGTGTAGAATCCGCCCGCCGCCTCGCACACGAAGATCCGCGCGCCGCCCGCCTCCAGCCAGCCGATCTCCCGGAGCGCCAGCAGCGCGCCCGTCGGCTGATCCTCAGTGTTCACACACGCCCCATCCTTTATGGCCCGCCGCTGCGCGCGTTCGCTGTGCGGGGACTGTGTGTCCGTATGTGCATGGATCATGCCAAATCAACCCCAATGTTCCGAGAACTCGCCCTTATGCCGGGAATCACGCCGAGGCCGCCGCGAATTTCAGGTCGCGGAGCATCCGCAGTTGGAACAGCGTGAAGCCCACCAGAAGGGCGCCCATGATCCAGGCCGCCGCCGTCGCGTAGCCGAACTTCAGGTACAGGAACGCATTGTACCAAATTTCCAACCCCAGCGTGTGAGTCGCGTACAGCGGCCCGCCGCCGGTCTGCACCAGGATGTTCTGCGACGCCTGGAAGGCGGCCAGCGTCGCCCCGACCAGGTTGATCAGAATCAGCGGCTTCAGCGTCGGAAGCGTGACCCGCGTGATCTTCGTCCAGACGCCCGCCCCGTCCAAATCAGCGGCCTCGTACATCTCTTCGGGGATGCTCTTCAGGGCAGCCAGGTAGATGATGCTCCCCGGCCCGGCGGCCGCCCAGATCACCGGCAGCACGACCGAGAACAGCGCCCAGTTCGGGTCGCCCAGCCAGTCGATCGTCGGGGCATGGTGCGCCGTCGCCGCGCCGAGCAGCGTGTTGAACAGGCCGTGCGGCGTGCCGTCCTCGAACCACTTCCACAGGTAGGTGATGATCAGCCCCGAAGTCACGGCGGGCAGGTAGTACAGGGACCGGAAGAAGACCTTGCCGCGCGGCACCTCGGACAGACCCAGCGCGATCAGGATGGGCAGGAAGAACCCCAGGGTCAGATTGTACAGCGTGTACAGGCACGAGTTGCGCAGGCCCATCCAGAACGAATGCTGGTGGAAGACGGCGATAAAATTGTCCAGCCCGATGGGCGTCTCCCCGCCCAGGATGTGATAGTCCTGGAACGCCAGCACCAGCCCCCGCCCCAGCGGGTAGTAGGCCCAGAGGGCGACGGACAGCACGGCGGGCAGCATGAAGAGCCAGGCGAAGACGTGCGCGCGGGGCGTCATGCCCGCCACACGGCCGGCGCTCGCCCGCGTCGCGCCCATCCGTCGGCGCTCCGCCCACCACGCGCGCGCGCGCCATGTCAACGCTGCCAGGGTTCCGGCCAGTAGCAGGCCGAAGATCGCCCACGCCCACTCCCGGCGGACGCGCATCACGCCGGGGGCGACGTACCCTGTCAGGTTGGCGTTCACCTCGCGCGCCGCCCCATCGAGCAATGCCCGGGGGTCGGCGTCCGGCTCATGCTCCACGGCGTCCAGCGGCTGGCCGAGCAGATTGTAGATCTGGCTCATGTTCTTGCCGTAAGGCTCCGGGCGGCCGTGCAGGAACAGCGTCCGGTTGGTCTGTAGCCAGACGCGGGAGTTCTGTGTGGTGTCGTCGGCGTAGCCATAGCGGCGCAGCGACAGGGGGTTGACCGTATTGGCCAGCCCGGCCTCCACATAGGATTGGGTGCGGATGCGGTCCGCCTCGTCGCTCGCCATGAACCTGACGAACTGCCAGGCGGCGGCCCGGACGCGCGGGTCTTTCGTTTGCGACGAGATGCCCCACATGGCGGCGTTGATCTCGTTGGCCGTGATGCCGGTCGGCCCGGCGGGCATGGGCGCGATACCGACCACGCTGGGGTTGATCTGGGTGGCGTCCACCATGTTGGCGACGACGCTGCTCTGGTAGGAGAACCACATCCCGTCCTTGCCGGTGGCCTCGTCCTGGGAGAGCGTGCTGGAGTGGGCGGCGACGCCGATGTACGTCTTGCCGTCCTTGCCCTTCCACGGGGCCTTCATCAGTTTCCGGTAGAACTCCAGGGCCGTGACGCCCTGCGGGGTGTTGAAGGCCGCGACCCACTGCCCTTGAGGGTCGCGCCGGATGATGTCCCCACCGGCCTGCCACAGAAAGTTGATCCACCAGTAGGCCGTGTCCCCGGAGTCCGCCGCGAACTCGAAGCCCCACACCCCTTTCGGCTGGTCCGTGATCTGCTGCGCGTCCCGGTAGAACTCGTCCCAGGTCCGGGGCGGCCTGTTGGGGTCGAGGCCCGCCGCCTGGAAGACGTCCTTGCGGTAGTACAGGGCCTGGACATACTGGGCGTAGGGCAGGCTGTAGATGTGCCCCCCGCCCGCGTCGCGCAGGATGCTGAGGATGTGCGGGTCAACACGGCGCAGCGCGTCGGGGTCATCCCGAAGGTAGCCGTCCAGGGGAATCAGAAAGCCCTGCTGGATGAACGACGCGGACGACCGGAAGTTAACGTAGACGACGTCGGGGGCCGAGCCGCCCGCGAACTCCAGCAGCAGGTTCGATTCGGCGGCGGGGCCGCTGATCTCCAGCCCCTGCGCGCTTTCCAGCCGGATGCCGGGGTGTTCGCGCTCGAACGCTTCCACGATGGCCCGGTCGGCGCGGGAGCGCGGGTCGGTGGCGTTCTTGTCGGGCAGGTGGAACCCACCCGCGCCGCCGACGCGCAGGACGACCGGCCCGGACGCCGACGCCTGCGGCACGGGGACGCCGAAAAGCAGTGTCAGGATGAGGAAAAAGATGGGGCGTGGGCGGGGCACGGGCTATTCTACCAGAAGAACGGGCGTCACAGGTATAATCCCGGTTACAACTAGAACGATTGGGAGAAAAAATGCTGGCGACGCGCATCATCCCCTGCCTGGACGTGCAGAACGGGCGGGTGGTCAAGGGGACGAATTTCCTGAACCTGCGGGACGCGGGCGACCCCGTGGAGCGGGCGGCGCTGTATGACGCCCAGGGGGCGGACGAACTGGTGTTCCTGGACATCACCGCCTCGCACGAGCGGCGGGACCTGATGTTCGACTACGCCCGGCGGGTGGCCGAGGAGGTTTTCATCCCCTTCTGCGTCGGCGGAGGCATCAAGACAGTGGGGGACTTCCGGCGCATCCTGAAGACCGGCGCGGACAAGGCCAGCATCAACACAGCGGCGGTGGACACGCCGGAGCTCATCACCGAGTGTTCCAGAGACTTCGGCGCGCAGTGCGTGGTCGTGGCGATTGACCCCAAGCGGACAGGCCGGACGTGGTCGGGCTGGGAGGTGCATATCCACGGCGGGCGGACGCCGACCGGGCGGGACGCGCTGGACTGGGCGCGGGAGATGGAGGACCGGGGCGCGGGCGAGATCATGCTGACCTCCATGGACGCCGACGGCACCCTGACCGGTTATGACATCCCCCTGACCCGCGCCGTTACCGGGCGCGTCGGCATCCCCGTGATCGCCTCCGGCGGCGCGGGCACACTCGCGCACATCCATGAGGCCGTGTCCCAGGGCGGCGCGCAGGCCGCGCTGGTCTCCAGCATCGTCCACTTCGGCACCCACACGGTCGGCGAGATCAAGGACTACCTGGCCGAACGGGGCGTACCCGTCCGCCGGGTTTGACGGGGGACGCCCGCCGGGGGGCCGTCGCGCTGGCGGGCGGCTGCGCGTTCCTGGGGATGTACGCGACCCAGCCGCTGCTGCCGCTGCTGATGCGCGTCTTCCGCGCGACGCACATCGAGGTCGGATGGACCGTCAGCGCGGCCACCCTCGCCGTCGCCCTGGCCGCGCCCGCGATCGGGCTGCTGGCCGACGCCGTGGGGCGTCGGCGGGTCATCGTGCCCGCCACGCTGGCCCTGGCCGTGCCGACGCTGCTGGCCGCCACGTCCCCCACCCTGAACGCCCTGATCTTCTGGCGCTTCGTGCAGGGCTTGATCACGCCCGGCGTCTTCGCCGTCACCATCGCGTACATCAATGACGAGTGGGCCGAGGGTGGCGCCGGGGCCGTCATGTCCGGCTACGTCGCCGGGACCGTGCTGGGCGGCTTCGTCGGGAGGCTCCTGGCGGGATTGATCGCGGACGCCTGGGGCTGGCGCGCGGCGTTCGTCGCGCTGGGCCTGCTGAACCTGCTGGGCGGGCTTGTCCTGTGGCAGCGGCTGCCCGCCTCGCGCCGGTTCACGCCGGTGCGCGGCTTCGGAGCCTCGTTACAAGCGATGGGGGCGCACCTGCGCAATCCGGCGCTGCTGGCGACCTACGCCGTGGGCTTCAACGTCCTGTTCTCGCTGATCACGGCCTTCACCTACATCACGTTCCGGCTTTCGGCCCCGCCGTACCGGCTGGGCTCGGTCGCCCTGGGGGCGCTGTTCACGGTCTACCTGCTCGGCGTGGTCGTGACGCCGCTCGCCGGGCGCTGGATCGAGCGTCTGGGCTACCGGGCGATGCTGGTCCTGGGGCTGGCGACGTCGTCCGGGGGCGCGCTGCTGACACTCAGCCGTGCCCTGCCGGTGATCGTGCTGGGCCTGGCCGTCTGTTCGTGCGGCATCTTCGTCTGCCAGGCGGCCTCGACCAGCCACATCGGGGCGGCGGCGCAGCGGGCGCGCTCGGCGGCGGCGGGCCTATACGTCTCCTTCTACTACGTCGGCGGCAGCGTCGGGGCCGTCCTGCCCGGCCTTCTCTGGGCGCGCGGCGGCTGGCCCGCCTGCGTCGCCCTGATCGTGGGCGTCCAGGCCGTCACCGCCGCCATCGCCCTGCGCTTCTGGCGCGACCGCCGGGTGGGCCATTCCACGGCCTTCGGTTCCGACGGGGGAACCTTAGATCACGTTTGATCGTTGGAAGCATCATGAGACCAACGCTGGATCAACTGCCCCCCATCGCCGCACGGATGGAGACACGGACGCCGCAGGAAATATTGCGATGGGCGGCGGACGCCTACGGGCCGAAGTTGGCGATGGCGACGGGCTTCGGGGCCGAGGGCTGCGCCTTGATCGCCATGCTCAGTGAGATCACGCCCGACGTGTACCTGTTCAACCTGGACACCGGCTATCAGTTCCCGGAGACGCTTGACACCCGCGACCGATTGATCGCCAAGTATGGCCTGCCCATCCACCTGGTCCGGGCCGAGCAGACCGTGGCCGAGATGGAGGCCGCGAACGGCGGGCCGCTCTACGATGACCAGCCCGACCGCTGCTGCCACATCCGCAAGGTGGTCCCGCTGGCCTCGGCGATCCAGGGCTACGACGCCTGGGTCTCCGCCATCCGCCGCGATCAGACGCCGGACCGGGCCGCCCAGCCCATCGTCGGGTGGGACAAGAAGTTCCAGCTCGTCAAGGTCAACCCGCTGGCGAACTGGACCAAGAAAGATGTCTGGGACTACATCTTGAAGAACGAGGTGCCGTACAACCCCCTGCACGACCTGGGGTATCCGAGCGTCGGCTGCTGGCCCTGCACCCGCGCCGTCGGCGCGGGCGACGACGACCGCGCGGGTCGCTGGGCGGGCACGGCCAAGAAGGAATGCGGCCTGCACGTCTTGAATACCCCGCAGGCGGTCAAATAATCTTCGCCGCACCGTGAGGCTCGCGTGGACCTGCATAACGTGCCGATTGGGGACGGCTCCCCCAAGATCGTCAACATGATCGTGGAGATTCCCCAGGGGTCCTCCAACAAGTACGAGTTTGACCACACACTGGGCGTCTTCAAGCTGGACCGGACGCTCTACTCCCCCCTTTATTACCCGTTCGACTACGGCTGGGTCTGCGACACGCTGGCCGACGACGGCGACCCGCTCGATATTTTGGTCATCACCAGCCAGCCCACATTCCCCGGCTGCCTGATCGCCGCCCGCCCGCTGGGCATCCTGCTGATGCGCGACGACAAAGGCCCCGACGAGAAGATTCTCTCCGTCGCCGCCGCCGACCCGCGCTTCGAGGGCATCGAGAACCTTTCCGACCTCCCCAGCCACATCCTCAAGGAGATCGTCCACTTCTTCGACATCTACAAGGAGCTGGAGGAGAAGGAGACCAACGTGCTAGGCTGGCAGGACGTGGCGACCGCCCACGAGGTCATCCAGAAGTTCCAGGGCCGCCACCCCTGACCCTCTCCGTGTGATGTTTCCCTAAAGAAGCGGCCGTGCTTTCCCGATATTTTTACTTTCTCCGCACCCGGATGAAGCCACCGTACTGTTTTTGACCTCAGAAGAGTCAGATTACCCCATGCCTAAAGGCAGGGGCTTGTCCCTCACTCATCCGCCTACGCCATAAGCGCAGGGTTAGAGCGGAACAATAGGCTGTCTGACTGTTCAGCCCGTGCCTTGATGTTTTTGGCCGCGTTGCGGTCAGCATTTTCATCAAGGCCACACTTTAAGCAGAGGAACTTGGCTTGGGACTTTCGGTTCGCCCGTTCACAATGGCCGCAGACGCTACAGGTCTGGGATGTGTATTTCGGGTCAACAAGGATAAGCGGAATACCTGCGGCTTCTGCCTTGTAACCGAGAAATTGGCGTAACTGGTCAAAGGCCCAGTTGCCCAGGAGCCAGCGCATCTGTTTCCCAAGAACTGAAGCCCGCTCACGAATGCCTGACAGGTCTTCCAGAGCGATTGCCTTTTGGGAATGCAGGGCGCGTTGGACCAGTTCCTTGCTGATAACGTGGTTCGTTTGGCGAACGAACCGAGATTGACGACGGCGCACTTTTTGAAGCCGCTTGTAAGCCGAGCGTGTTTTGCGTTTTTGCAGTTGACGGCGATGTTCTTTGACTTTCTGGCGAACGGCCTTAACCGCCGCGCCCGAATACTGATGGCCCTCGCTGTCGGTCGCCAATTCCACGATGCCGAGGTCAACGCCGATGACGCCGACGGGTTCAATCGGCGGCGGGGTCGGCAGGTCAATCGTCAAAGCCAAGTAGAACACGCCGCCCCGCAGGATAAGGTCTGCCTGTCCTTTGGCCCGGTCAAGCCGCGCCGCCTGGTACGCCCCAAAGCGCATGGGAACGAGTATGCGCCCCTGCAAGCTCAAAAGCGAGACATGGGACAGACCCTTGAAAGACATCAGTCGGTCGTCAAGCACGATTGCACCGAGCGGGTCAAAGGTCGGCTGAATGTCCTTGTCGCGCTTGTACGCTTCAATGGCTTTGGCGATACAACGTATCGCCATTTGAGCGGACAGGCCGTAGTCGGCACGGAGAGAGCCGTAAACAAACGGCTGAATGGCAATCTTGTTGGCCTGCCGCTTCTGAAAGGCAACCGCCGCCACATAGTCACAGCCACGGTTGAACGCCTGCATGGTCTCCATGAGAAGTGCAGACTGTTCGGCGGTCATGTCCAGTTTGACGGTTATCACCTGCTTCATGGGGTTATTATGCCCAAAGGTAACAGTTTACGTCAATGCTAGGCAAGAACATCTTGACTTCGGAAAGTCAAGGCGGCGTTTCCTCCCCATTGATAAATCGGTATTGGCTCAAAAGCGTCTGAATGGGTAAGAAGATCCCATGCTTACCCACACTCTCCGCTGCCCTCACTGTGGCAGCGAACACCTGGTCAGTAACGGTCACGCCAAGAACGGCAAGCGGCGCTTCCAGTGCAGGGACTGCCGCAAGTACGGGCGCGAGGACCCCGGCAGCAATGCCTACGACGCGCAGACCAAGGCCCTGATCCTGGCCGCCTACCACGAGCGGCCCTCCATCCGGGGACTACGGCGTGTCTTCGGCGTGGCGCGCAACACGGTCTCGGCCTGGTTAAAAAAAAGCCGCTCAGTTGCCGCCGCTGGAGCAGACGCTGACGCCGCCCCGACCGGGCGAGACGCTGGAGCTGGACGAACTCTGGTCGTTCGTGGCCCGGCGTAAGAACAAGCGCTGGGTGTGGCTTGCCCTGTGCCGGCGCACCCGCCAGGTTGTTGCCTATGCCATCGGCGGCCGGGGCCTGACGGCGTGCCGGCTCCTATGGCAGCGCATCCCGCCCACCTACCGGACGGGACTGTTATTCACCGACTTCTGGGATGCCTACCAGAAGGTGCTGCCCCAGGAGCAACACCGGGCGACGGGCAAGGGCGAGACCAACCACGTCGAGCGCTTCAACAACACGCTGCGGCAGCGGCTGGCCCGCTTCGTCCGAAAGACACTGTCCTTCTCAAAGTCGGACGAGATGCACGACAACTGCCTGCGGCTGTTCTTAAACGAGTACAATAACGAGTACAACCAGGCGATCAGGCTCAGACCCGATTGAGCCACTACCGATAAATCAAGGGGCCTCCACGCCGCTATGAAAGGTGACTCAGATGTCCGGGGAGATGTAGCCTGGGGTGTAGCGGGCAAGGCGACCGGCCAGGTCTTTGGCAATATCGGCATGGACGGTGATCTTGTCGGCGCCGTAGTCCACGGAATGCACTCGGCCCATCTCGTAGCAGAGGGCGACGACGTCCGAGCGGTCGTAGGGCAACTCCAATGTGACCGAAGCCAGCAGGGAGCGCAGGGTCAGCGCCATCCGGTCCATCAAGGCCGGGATGCCCTCACGGCGCGTGGCGGACAGATAACAACTGTTGGGGTGTTCGGCGACCAGAGCGCGCAGGGCGTAGGGGTCGCGCACCGTGTCGGCCTTGTTGAAGGCCGTGATGGTCGGCTTGTCGTCGGCGTCCAGTTCCTTCAAGACTTCATGCACGGCGCGCATCTGCCGGTCGCGTTCCGGGTGGCCCGCGTCCACGACGTGAATGAGGAAGTCGGCCTGATGAACCTCTTCTAAAGTGGCCCGGAAGGAGGCGACTAGGTGGTGCGGCAGGTTGCGGATGAAGCCGACGGTATCCGTCATCAGCACGGACCAGCCGCCTTCGGGCAGGACCACGCGGCGCGTCGTCGGGTCCAGCGTGGAGAACAGCATCCGGTCGGCCAGCACCTCCGCGCCGGACAACAGATTCAGCATGGTGCTTTTGCCCGCCGACGTGTAGCCGACCAGGGCGCACGTCGGGAACGGCAGCTTGTGGCGCAGGGACCGCTGCTGGGCGCGCTGTTCTTTGACCTCCTCGATCTCATGGCCGAGCAGAGCGATCCGCTCCTTGACCCGGCGGCGGTCCGACTCCAGCTTGGTCTCGCCGGGGCCGCGCCCGCCGATGCCGCCCTGCTGGCGCTCGAACTTGGTGTAGAGCGACGACAGGCGAGGCAGCAGGTAGGTCAACTGGGCCAGTTCCACCTGTAGTTTCCCCTCGCGGGTGCGGGCGCGCTGGGCGAAGATGTCCAGGATGAGCTGGGTGCGGTCCAGCACGGTCAGTTTCAGGGCTTCGGCGAGGTTGCGCTGCTGCGTGGGGCTGAGTTCGTCGTCGAAAATGACCAAATCCGCCTGGGTCGCGGCGATCTCCGCCCGCAGGTCGTCCACCTTGCCGGGGCCGATGTAGGTCGCCCGGTCCGGCGCGCGTCGTGACTGCGAGAACTGTCCCACGACAACGGCCCCCGCCGTCATCGCCAGCTCCCGCAGCTCAGCCAGGCGCATTTCCAGATCGTCCTCGCCGCCCGCCAGGGACAGGGACACGATGACGGCGCGCTCTTCTTTGTGCGTCTCATGCAGAATAGGCATAGAAGAGTATACCCGGCTTGACAGGGGGCAGGGAGGCATGGGACAATGGGGGTGGCGAAACCGTAACGCCGCCTGGTCCCGCGCGAGGGACGGGCCACTCCCACACAGGGCTGACCTTGCTCACCGGAATCTTACAGTCTGTGACCGACCGGCGGCCCGACCCCCTGCTGCGCGCCTTCCTGCGCGCCCGCGACGAGGCCACCGCGCGGCAGGCGCTGGACCGCCTCCACAACGAACACGTCCGGCCCCTCCTCCAAACCATCATCAGCCGCAAGTGCGGCGTCGCCTTCGACCGGGACGGCAACGTGCGGCAGGAGACCAGCGGCCTGGACGTGCAGGACGTGCTGAACGACGCGCGCCTGGCCGTCACGGAGCGGCTGCTGGGTCTGCGGCAGGGGGATGGCGCGGAGACCATCGCCGACCTGCGCGCCTATGTGGCGATGACGGCGTACCGCGCCTCCAGCACCCACCTCCGCTGCAAGAAGCCGCTCTGGTCGCAACTCAAGGCAGCACTCCGGTTCCTGCTGACCCACCAGCCCGGCTTCGCCGAGTGGCCGACCCGTCAGGGCCCGTCGGCGGCCGGCTTCGCCCAGTGGCGCGACCGGCAGAACGACAGGCTCACCTCACCCCGACTTGAGTCTCTGCGGCGTGACCCGGCGGGGAGCCTCAAGGACGCACTGCCCCTGGACCGGCTCGGCTCCAAGCCTACGGCGGACGTGCTGGAAGCGGTCTTCAACCACCTCGGCCACCCGCTGGAGACCGATGACCTGGTCAACATCTGCGCCGCCCTCTACCAGATCAAGGACCAGGAGGCGCTGGCGGGGACGGACAGCGAGGGCGAGGACGTACTGGAGCGGGTGGCGAGTCGGGGGCAGGCCCCGTCCGATGTGGTCGAGCAGAAAGAGCAACTGCGCCGGCTGTGGGAGGAACTGCGAACCGCCAAGCTCACCCACCGCCAGGCCCTGCTGCTCAACCTGCGCGACGGGGCGGGCAAGGGCGTGATCGCGTTCCTGCCGATCCTGGGCGTCGCCAGCCTGCGCGAGATCGCCGATTCGCTGGAGATGTCCGTGGAGGAGCTGGCGGAAATCTGGGACGAACTGCCCTGGGAGGACCTTCAGATCGCCGAGCGGCTGGGGCTGACGCGCCAGCAGGTGATTGACTGCCGCAAGAACTGCCGCCATCGGCTGGAACGCCGGGCCGTCGGGAGCGAAAAATAAATCCCCCTTGATTTTCCGGGGCCGGTCATATGTCCCCTTCGGCAGCGTCTTGACTGTCCAGAGTGACTATACACCATGGACCAACACCTGACTGAGACGGACATCCGGGCGCTACGGCGCGGCGGCCTCCCCGCGCCGCAGTTGATCGCAGCGCATGAGCATCTGGCGGAATGCGCCGACTGCCGCCGCAGGTCGGAGGCCCTGTTGACACCCGCCGCGCCCGCCGCTGTGCGCGACGCTTTCCAGCTTGGGCCATCGCCGGAGCGCCCGCACCCGGAATTTGAGGCGCTGGCGGCGTTCCTGGACGGCTCCCACGCGCCCGACGTTCAGGCACACCTGGACCGGTGTTCCCAGTGCCGGGGGGAAATGCGGGCCATGGACGCTATCCGGCGGGAGCTGCGCGACTCACCGGCCAAAGTGTACGCCCCGACAGGCCGCGCCGGGAGTCCATCATCCTGGGCCGCCCTGCTGCGCGTTCCCGCCCTGCGCCCGGCCCTGGCCGCCGGGGCGGCCGCCCTGCTGGCCGTCGCCGTCCTGGTGAGTCTGCACCCCGGACAAGTCCCCCCGGTGACGGGCGCCGGTGACGGCCCCTCCAGGGTTGAAGCGCGCGAACACGGCGGGGGCAGCCTCTTCACGCCAAGCCCCCAGGCGCGGGCCGAGGCGGACGCGCCGACCCCGGAGCGGCCCGTCTCTTCGGCCCTGACTGCCCAGCACCCCACCCTGGTCTGGTCCGTCCTGAACGGGGCCGACCACTACCAGGTCTCGCTGAACGCCCCCGCGACCCCGCGCGCGTCCGTGGTCAGCGGGCATCTCGCGGAGACGCAATGGACGGTCCCCCGGAGACTGCCGACCGACGTGCCGCTTCAGTGGACCGTGCAGGCTTATCACGGCGATCAGACGCTGGGGCCACCCTCCAGACCGGCGACGTTCCGCGTCCGATGATCGCCCGCCGCGCCAGGCCAAGAATTCAGGGCCTCACGGAATGTGCCAGAGCTTCACGGTCCCATCGTTGCTGCCGCAGGCGAGGGCCTTCCCGTCCGGGGAGAAAGCCAGGGTGTAGATCTGGTTGTCGTGCGCGAGCTGCGGCTGGCCGATCAGCGCTCCCGTCTGCGTGTCCCAGAAGGTGATGGAGTCGTGCCTCTGGTTGTCCACCCCGGCGGCGGCGAGGCAGCGCCCGTCCGGGGACAGGGCGAGCTTCTGCACGACGCTGTAGGCGAATGACCCTGTCTTGTCCAGGAAGGCCATGACGACCACGCCGGTCTTGGCATTGAGCTTCTGGACGTCGTCCGCCCCGGTGTTCGTCCGGGCGATGACGTACAGGCTCTGCCCGTCGCTGGAATACAGCGCAGAAATGATCGCCTGGGTCGCGTCCTGCCGATCACAAACGACCGTGGGGTGATCCGCCGCGATCGTGCCATCGGCGTGCAACGGGTACTGGTAGACATACTGCGTCTCCCCATAGGCCACCGCTGAGGTGTCGGGCGTGAAGCCGACGCACCAGGCGTCCCCGCCGTCGCCGGACGCGATGGCGGTGTCCTGCGTGCCGGAGGCGTCCCACAGACTGACATTGCTCTTGACTTTCGGCTTCGCCGCCGTCGTGAAGCCCTTGATCCCCGGCCGGTTGCGGACGTCCCCGCAGCTGACCGCCACGAATTTGCCGTTGGGCGAGTAGGCGATGGCCGTCACCCCCGCCGCGCCCCCCGGCCCGACGGTGAAGTATTTGACGAGGCTCCCGGTAATCGAGTAGATCGCCAGGACGTTTTTGCTGGCACGGGAGTCAAAGCCGCCGACGGCGATGTCCTGTCCGTTCGGCGAGACGGCGAGGTCGTGGGCGTTCAGCCAGGTGGTGCCGTTCAAGTCACCGGGTGAGGCTGAGGAAGTGTTCGGGACGTTCCAGAGCAGGACCTGTGGCGAGTTGGTCCCCGTGTTCGGGAAGTACCCGACGGCGAGTGTGTCCGGGGACGTGAAGGCCATGGCGTAGGCGCTGTCCGGGTTCTGGGCGTTGGCCGTGCCTCCCGGCGGGGGCAGCGTCTTCCAGAACTGCATCTGCGAGTAGTCCAGTGTGGATGCCGCCGGGTTCGTGCCGCCCCCTCCGCCTGACTGACCGGGGTGCATGAAGTGCGCGGCGATCAGGCCGAGGATGATCACGGCGGCGATCGCGCCCGCCGGCACGAGCCAACGCGCGCCGGACCGAGGCGAGGCGATCGGCGCAGCCCCCGCCGTCACCCGCACGATTACGACGAGATCGCCAGGGGGGCCGCCGTTGAGTCCCGGCAGGCCCGCGCCGGCCCGACGCAGTTCCTGCCCGTTGACCGCGCCGTAGGGAACCGGCACTTCCAGGCGCTGTTCGTTGACCATGACACTCTGTGGGCCGCCCGTGATCGCCTGCGCGACCGTCAGCGGCAGGTCCACGCGCACGTCCCCGCCCCGCTGCGGCCCCTGCGGCCCCGGAACCGTCGGCGCGTCATAGGGCGCGGCGAACGGCTGCTGCGATGGGAACGTCGGCGCGACCGGAGGCGGAAATGGTGTCGGTGGGAAAGTGGCCGACGGTGGATTTGATGGGGGGAACGTCGGGGCAGGGGAAATGGTCGGCTCCAGCCCCTGGTTGGACCGGGACCAGGCCGGTGGGGCGTTCTGACTCTGCTCGGGCATCACCTGGAGGGTCACGACGAGGTCGCCCGGAGGCCCGCCGTTCAGGCCCGGCGAACCCGCGCCGGGGCGGCGAATCTCCCGCCCGTCGGTCGCTCCGGGCGCGACCGGAACGTCCATGGTCTGCCCGTTCACCGTCAGCGGCTTGACGACGCCGCGCTGCGCCTCTTCCCAGGTCAGCCGCAGGGTGCGCCGGATGTCCCCGCCGCGCACCGTGGCCGGGGGGACTTGGAGCATGACCAGCAGCGCGCCCGCCGGGCCGCCGCTCGGGCTGGGTCCGCCCCGGCCGGGCAGACGCAATTCGCGCCCGTCCGTGGCCCCCGGTGGGACTCGGACCTCTTCCGTGCGCCCGTCCACGATGACGGACTTCACGACGCCCTGCTGCGCCTCCTCCCATGTGAGGGCGAGCGCGAGGCGCACGTCCGGCCCCGGCTCAGGGAACGATGTCGGTGGGGTTGTCATGGCGGCAGTATCTCCCTGTTCACAAATTTCGCAGTGTCACGGCCTTTCAACGCTCGGACGCCGGAATCCTGCTTCCGAGGGAGTCACTTCACTGGCCGCAGCAGAAAGGCGTGGGCAACGCCGTGGTGCTTGCCGTTGCCGATGATCCAGCCGTGGTCGTTGACGGCGAGCGCCTCCTCCAGCACCCAGCCGCTGTTCGGAGGGATCAGGGCGTTCAGGACCGAGATGCGTCCCCCCTCCCACCGCACGGCCCGCTCGTTGCCCTTGCGGGCGACGCGCCCGACGATTCGCCCGACCACCTCGCCCCGGTTGTTAATCGCACTGGCGCGCGTGTCGTCAATGCCCGGCAGCGTCCCCAGGGCGCGCATCCGGCTCCCTTGCCAGAGGAACGCGCGGAACACGGGCGAGCCGCCCGCCCGGCGGCGGTTGGTCCAGCCGACCACCTGCCCGGCGTTGTTGATGCCGTGCGCCTCGATGTCCCCGTAGCCGGGCAGTGTGCCCAGGTCCGTCACGGCGTCGCCGCGCCAGAGCAGGGCGTGGGAGCGGAAGGCCCGTCCGCCCGGCCCCACGCCGCTGCCGACGATCTCGCCGCGCCCGTTGACGGCGAACGCCGTGGTGGTGACGAAGCCGCGCGGCATCGGCAGCCCGCGCATCCGGCCATTGCTCCACGCGAACGCCTGCCCGTTGGACAGGCCGACGATCAGCCCGGCGTCGTTGACCGCCTGGGCCGCGCTGATGGCGAGCGCCCCGCCGCTGCGCGGCAGCGCGCCGAGCAGCCTGATCTTGCCGTTCATGTAGAGGAACGGCAGGTATGTCCCGCCCTCGGGCCGGGCGCTGTACGCCCCGACGATCTCCGTCCGGTCGTTGATCCCCGTCGCATAGTAGTGCCGCCCCGGCAGCGCACTGATCTTGCGCTTCGCCCCGCCGCTCCACAGGAACACGAATGTGTCGAACTCGCCGTCACGGCCCTTGACGCCCGTATCAGCCCCCCCGACGAGCTGGCCCCGGTTGTTGATCGCGTAGGCCACGCTCTCCTGCCCGCCCAGGCTCCCCATGTCCGCCACGCTGTAGCGCGGCGCGGGCGGCGCGGCGGATGCCGTCCGATCCGTGAGCACAAGACCGCTCCAAAGGAGGGCCAGCGGAAGCATCCAGTTCCTGCTTGTTTGGTTCGTCGGCATCGGTTCCCCTTGCTTTTCGGCGGGATATGAGGTAAAGTGTCTCCAGACATTATCCCGTCATTATCGCAAAAACCGACCGCTTCACCGAAAGTTTTTGCCCCGCCCGCGTGGGGATGAACCGAAAAGGATACCGTAACAGAAGATGGAATCACTACGCATTGTGATCGCGGACGATGAGCCGATCATTCGGCTGGACCTCCGCAAGACCCTGGAGAACATGGGGCATCAGGTGGTCGGCGAGGCCGGGGACGGCGTCAAGGCCGTGGACCTGGCCCGTGACCTGAAGCCGGACATCACCATCTTGGACATCAAGATGCCGGACATGGACGGCATCGAGGCGGCCAAGGTCATCAGCACTGAGGGCATCGCGCCCGTGCTGCTCCTGACGGCGTACTCCCAGAAGGACCTGGTGGAACGCGCCTCCGACGCGGGCGTGTTCAACTATATCGTCAAGCCCTTCAAGGAGGCCGACCTGATGCCGGCGATGAAGATCGCCATTGACCGCTACAAAGAGTTCGTCGAGCTGGAGAACGAGGTCACGGACCTGGAGAACAAGCTGGACACCCGCAAGTCCGTGGACCGGGCCAAAGGAATCCTGATGGACCAGTACGGACTCAAGGAGCAGGAAGCGTTCCGCCGCATTCAGGTCCAGAGCATGAACACCCGAAAGTCCATGCGCGAGATCGCCGAGGCGATCATCATCGCGCACAGCGTCTGAACCGTCGATGCCGTAATGTAGGGGCGCAGCATGCTGCGCCCCTACAATTGTTTTCGCCCCATTTGTTTCCGCCCTCAACACCATGAAGACTCCCCAAACACTCCCCCCCGCGCGGGTCGGTTACAGCCGCCGCGTCCTCTTCCTGAAGAGGAACGGCGACAGCCTCGCGCACCACGAACACCACGCGCGCCGACTCAAGGCGGCGCTGGAGGCGCGGACGCGCGAGCTGGCGGCGGCGCAGGCGCAGATCAGGGAGCGGGAGACGGCCCACGATGAGCGCCACGCCGAGGGGGAGGCCCTACGGCGCATCGGCGAGGCGATGGGGTCACTGTTCGACCTGGAGGAGATGCTGCGGGCCGTCGCCGGGGTCGCCGTGCAGGTGACGGGCACAGATTCGTCGCAGGTCTACCTGTTCAACGACGCCCGTGATACGCTCGTCCTGCGCGCTGCCTCCGACGGCGCGGGCAGCACGGAGTTGGTCGGCAAGCTGCGCCTGAAGATGGGCGAGGGGCTGGCCGGGTGGGTCGCCCAGCACAAGGAGGCCGTCATGGTCGGGCGCGACGCCTACCACGACGCCCGCTTCAAGTTCATCCCGGAGCTGCAGGAAGACAAGTTCGAGAGCATGCTGTCCGTGCCGCTGGCCTACCACGGCGACGTGATCGGGGTCATCAACGTCCGCACCGTCAAGCCGCACGAGTACACGCAGAACCAGGCGCGGCTTTTGCAGTCCATCGCCTCCCAGATCGCCGGGGCCGTGGAGAACTCCCGCCAATACCGCAAGATGGAGCGCCGCGCCTCCCAGTTGTCCACGCTCTCGGAGGTCAGCAAGACCATCACCAGCGACCTCTACCTGGAAGAAATCCTCCAATTGATCGTGGCGGCGACGGCGAAGACGCTGTCGTTCAAAATCTGCACCCTGATGCTGCTGGACGAGGACAAGCAGGAGCTGGTCATCAAGGCGACCCAGAGTCAGAGCAAAGAGTACCAGCGCAAGCCCAACATCAAGCTCGGCGAGAGCATCGCCGGTCACGCTTTGGCCGAGGGCCGGACCATCACCGTCTACGACCTGAAAAACTCCAAGGAGTACGCCAGCCCGGAGATCGCCCGTAAAGAGGGCCTGACCTCCATGGCCTCCGTGCCGCTGATAGTCAAGGGCAAGAAGATCGGCGTCCTGAACTGCTACACGGAGCGGCCCCACCACTTCACCGACGAAGAAATCTCGCTGCTGACGGCGCTGGGCAATCACGCCGCCATCGCCATCGAACACGCCAAACTGCTGGTCAAGTCGGCGATCATCCAGGAGATGCACCACCGGGTCAAGAACAACTTGCAGCAGGTGGCGTCCCTGCTGCGCTTGCAAATGCACTACGCGGGCGAGCGCAGCGTGGAGCAGGTGCTGACCGAGAGTCTGAACCGCATCCTCGCCATCGCGTCCGTGCATGAGCTGCTGGCACGGGAAGATTTGGACACCATCAGTGTCAAGAAGATCGCCCAGCAGATCGTGGCCGCGACCCACCAGAGCATGGTCGGGCCGCACAAGGTCATCCAGTTTTCCATCGAAGGCCCGGACATCCTGCTGCCGTCGTCGCAGGCGAACTCGGTCGCGCTGGTCCTCAACGAGCTGTGCCAGAACGCCGTGGAACACGGCTTCGGCGAGGGCATGGACGAGGGCCACATCGCCATCACCCTGAAAGAGACGGCGCACGAACTGCGCCTGGCCGTCACCAACGACGGGACGCCCTTGCCCGACGGCTTCGACCTGAAGCGCACCGACTCGCTGGGCTTGCAGATCGTGGACTCACTGGTCCGGGGGGACCTGCAAGGCAAATTCACTCTGACCAGCGACGGCGGCCTCACCACGGCCGCCGTCGTCTTCGCCAAGTAGCAGGCGTCAAGGGCCGGAAATCATGGCGCGGCCGGCGGCCCGAACGCCGTGACACCGGCGGCGCTGCAGTAGCCTCCTCGGGCCTCGACCGCCTCCAGCCGGACATAGCGCCCTCGCACCAGAGGCAGCCACGCCGACTTCTGGGACGAGTCATCCGCCCAACTCCCGGACGCGACCGGGGTGCCGAAGTCCTTCCCATCGAGGCTCGCGTAGACGTTGTACCGCGTGATAGTGCCGTTGTCGTTGCCGTCCTGGCGGGGCAGGTACTGTATCTTGGCGACTGTGCGCGCCGCGCCGAGGTCCAGCGTGATCCACTGCGGCAGCGGCGCCTGTTGTGGGCTATACTCGGTGTGCCAGAACGTGGACGGGTCGCCGTCCACCGCCTTGAACGGCTCGTAGCCCGGCTGGAAACTGCTTGCCGTGGCGGAGGCGGCGAGCGCGACGGACCCCGCGTAGACCCCGATGCTGGGCGTCACCGCGAGATTCGCAAACTCCGCCGGATGCCAGCCGCTCACCTGGTAGCCGACCATGCCGTTCATCGCCCGGTAGTCCGTCACGCGGTCGGCCACGACCGCGCCGTCGATGCGCGCGGTGATTTGGGGGCCGTCGAACTTCAGCCCCAGGCTGTGCCACGTGCCGACATGGCAGGCTGTGGAACCGCTCGCCAGCGTCACGGACGCCTTGTTGTCCACGTACAGCAGCGACCAGGCACCGCTATCCCCCAGCCGCAGATGGTAAGCGGCAAAAACGCCTTGCCCCAGATTTGCAGCGCGCCCCATCAGGTCCACCCATCCGGGCGCTTCGAGCAGGACATCACTGGAGACGAAGTAGTCTTCCCACTGCGGACTGCCGACCACCGTGAATGGCGTACCCCGTGCGATCCAGAACACCGGCGAGCCGGATGCGGTCTGCCGGAGGCACAGGCCCGCCCGTCCCCCCAGTGCGGGCGCGGTCTCGAAGCAGCCCTGCATGTCGCTCAGCAGCCGGGGAGTCGCGCCTGCGGGGTACTCGGCGAACGTGTCGCCGTAGGGCAGCGTCAGCGGGCGTGAGCGCGGGATCGGCCGGCCCGGACGGCCCTTCGCCTGCCCGGTCGTCGTCGTTAGGCTGTAGACGCAGTGCGGCAGGAGCGTGACGGTAAACCGCCCTCCCTGCGTCGTGACGTCGTCCTGCCGGACGAACCAGGTGGCCGAGTCCTTCGAGGCCAGGTCGGTGCGCCAGACGTGGACCGTCGCGGGGGACAGCCCGCCCACCAGGCGGAACGTGACCGCGCGGGGCTGCGGCGCGTCGGTCGTCTCCGCAATCACGCTGTAGTCCCCGCCGGATGGGGACTTGAGGCACACATAGCTGCCCTGGTCCGGCTGGCCGTCGAAGAATCCGCAGGAGTCATCAAGATACCGCCAGCCCGGCTGTACGAACTGGGTCGTGTGCGCGAACGCCCAGATGCTTGGCCCGATTACGTAGTGCCCCGACCACGGCTCATCAGCAAGCATCAGGCCGCAGTTCGAGTAGATAAACCCCGGCAGTGTCGCCCAGACCGTGGACCAGTTGATGTTGCTGACGATCCGGTCGTCGATGTAGCCCCAGTTGAGTGTTCGTGCCAGGTTCGGTGCGCCGCTGTCGTAGGGCCCGGACCCCATCTCGCTGTGCCAGAGCGGTTTGCCGGATGCCAGGACGACTTTCCAGTGGGGCGATTCCAGGTTCTTGGGAGAGGTGTCCACATAGTGGTCGCCGATGATGTCCACAGCCTGGGGGAAGGCCGGGTCCTGCTGCAGCGTGTCGGCGATGTCCCAGTTGAAGGTGTCATCGGCAACAATTTTGGTGGATTGGAAGCCGGCTCCGTCCAGCGCCTTCCGAAACTTCTTGTACCAGGCGGCGTTGTTCCCGCGCTCGTTCCAACCGCCGACGTAGTCGATCGTCAAACCGTAATCGGACTTGGCGTGGCGGAGAAAGTTCAGAAGGTAGGTGATGTTGTTGTCCGTCCAGACATCGCCTCCGGTTGGGTTGACCCACGCGGGAACGCCCCACTCCAACGCATACAACTTGATGGATGGATTGCGCCTCTTGGCCTGCTGCATCAGCCACCACTCGTAGCCGCGATGGTAGTTCCCGTCAGCGGCCGTGTGCATATGGCTCGGCTCCGAACCATCCGTGGAGTTAACGTCCCCGCCGATCTCTACCTTGCAGATTTGTAGGGAGGCACCGTAGTGGGGCCTGAACAGGTAGTCCAGGATTTGGCTGCGCTGCGGCTCCGGGTAGTCGATCAGGAGCCGGGAACTCGCGCCGGCGCTCAGCCCGCCCTCGCCGTCGTAGATGCGCCCCGGCGAGGCGCCGTCAATGATGATAGGCTTTGCATCCGCCATGATGGTGGGGCCGATGTCGCCGCAAGCGAAGAGGCCGAGTAACAGGGTAAGGCTGAAGGCTCTTAATAAAAGAGACTGGCAATTTGATTTTATCATGGTCATGTTTTGTCCGCCGGAATCGCTCCGGCTCATTTTGATGTTTTCGTTTTATTGTGTGGGAACTAAAAAGTCGCGCCATGTGATGGGTCTGCCTTTATGTGTTCCTAATCCCTGTGATCAGCCCTGGGTCGTTGCCGATCAATTCCCGCTCGATCTGCTCCAGCGATTTATCTCGAGTTTCAGGCAACCACCAGAAGATGAGCAGGAAACCGGCCACGCAGATCGCCGCATAGAGCCAGAATGTCCCAGCCGAACCGAGCCGGGAGTTGAGCAGCGGGAAGGTGAAGGTCAGGATGAAGCTGGCGGCCCACAGGCTGGTGACGGCTACCGACATCGCTGCGCCGCGGACTCGGTTGGGAAAGATCTCCGAGATGACCACCCAAGTCACCGGCGCCAGAGACATCGAGTAGCAGGCGATGGCAGCCAGCACCAGTAGCAGCAGCGGCAACCCTTTGATGCCGGCGTAGTAGCATCCGCCCAGAATGGCATAGATGATTGCCAGACCACCCGATCCCAGTAGCATCAGGGGCCGCCGTCCGTAACGGTCCACGGTGCCGAGCGCGACGAAAGTGAATGCTAAATTCACCGATCCGGTCCAGGCGATGTTTTTGAGTACAGAGGAGATGTCATATCCGGCGTCTCGAAAGATGTCTTCGGCGTAATTGAAGATCACATTGATGCCGCACCACTGCTGAAAAACTGCCAAGCCAATACCGAATGCCAAGATTCGCAAAAGTCGCGGTTCCAACAGGTCGCGGAAGCGAACCCGCCCGATCCCCTCTGCGGCCAGCGTCGAGTGAACTTCTTGTACCTGGATATCAGCGTAGGCATCTCCTGCAATACGGGCTAGAACTGCGTGTGCCTGAGTGTCCTGTCCATTTTTGATCAGCCAGCGTGGGCTTTCGGGGATCAGAAACAGACCCGCGAAGAACAGCAGGGAGGGTACCGCCGTCAGTGCGAACATCCAGCGCCATCCGTCCTGTCCATACCATGACGTTCGGATAAATGCCTCGGTCGCCCCAGCCGGAACATGACGCACGAGCGCCCAATTGATTACTTGAGCGAGCAGAATGCCGATGACGATGGTGAGCTGGTTGAGCGAGACGAGCTGGCCGCGCCGGGCAGCTGGGGCAATCTCGGCAATATATAACGGCGAGAGACTGGAAGCAAGTCCAATCGCGACGCCGCCGAGAATGCGCCAGGAGACGAAGGCGGTAAAACTTGGAGCCAGTGCGTTGCCGAGTGATGTGACTGCGAAGAGGAAAGCGGAGAAGAGAAGCGGTCGCTGACGCCCAAAACGGTCGCTGAGGGTGGCGGCGGCGAGCGCACCGACGAGGCAGCCGATCAGTGCGCAACTGTTGGCCCAGCCTTCCCGTGTTGAGTTCTTGACGATGTAGAAGAACGGCTCAAAGAAGGGTTTCGCACCGCCGATGACGACCCAATCGTAACCGAAGAGCAGGCCGCCGAGGGCGGCAATGGTTGAAATCAGCCAGACGTAACCTCCTAGGGTTGCCTGTGGCTCCGCTGTTGTTCCCCTGGGTGTGAATGCCGCAAAGTTCATTGTCTCCGCTCCTGTGCGTCCTTACCTGGCGATACTCGTTTTCCAGCCAAACCGCCCGCCAGACGCGGTCAGTGACAGTCCCCGCAATGCGATCCGTGAACGGGAAGGGGTATACACTGCCGCTGCTGCCCTGATAGACACGCTTTTCCAGGAACATCGGGTTCTTGTCGGGAGGATGGGGAAGATAGGCTGGAATGGCTACTTCTTCTGCCCAAGAACGGACTGACATCGCTTCATTCACATAGAATATAGGACTTTCTCAGAAATGTTTAAGCAAAGGGATAGCGGCTCAAACGCGGTTGCAATTATCTGTGGCATGAATGTTTTGTGGCATGAATGTTTGGACGCAGAAGTATAAGCTGGACTTTAGCCATTTCGGTCGTGGTCAGAGCAAGGGCTATCAGATGGTGACAATGACGTTCCCTGGAGTTTCTGGATGTCAGCGAACTTCACGACATTCAAAAACCTGTTTGTCAATTTCTATCCGTATCTGATAGTCATTGCTGAGACTGTGGAGAAAATGGCCAAAATCCAGCTAAATGTCAGTTCAGACCGCGATGGACGCCGCGCGCTTGCGAGCGCGCAGGAGCAGGCCGCCGAGGCCCAGGCCCAGCAGGGCCAGCATCCCGACCTGGGAAGGCTCCGGCGCGGGAGAGACGGACGTCAGCCCCACATCAAAGGTACGGCTGTTGGAATCGACAGCGCCGACGGTGGTGCTTGCGCCGTATGGTGCTGTCTCGCTAAATGACGTGCCCCCGCTGTAAACGTCCCCGCTTGCCACCGCTGTTCCGAAGAAGCCATACCCATTGGGGGAGTTGTCGTAAAGGCCGTAGGCATACTGCATGTCGGGACTGAGGACCAAGTCGCCGGGTGTCAGGTTGAAGGTAAAGAAGTCACTTTTGGCCGCGAAGGCGTCCGTGGCGTCCTTGGCGTTCGTGACGGGCGCCTCAAAAGTGTCAAGAAGGGTGAGACTGGTGCCAACTTGCGGGGTGCTGCCCGAGGTTGTGCCGGGCACCGAGTAGATGGCTACATAAAGTTCATATGGCTGTCCGCTGTAGCCATAGTAGTTTCCTGCATCCCCATTGCCTTTTAGCGTCAGGCTGGTGAGGTCGTAGCCTCCCGCATTCGCCCCTGTCGTGAAGGATTGTCCCAGCGTGTTGCTGTTGGTGTAGTCTCCATTCGCAACCGTAGTGTTTTTTGTGCCACCGGATGCAAGCTGTGCGATGTCACCGATTGGGGCAGAATATGTTCCCCCGTCGTCCGTGAGCGTCGTGATGATGGTCGTCGAAGCCCGGGCGGCTGACGCCAGGCCGAGGGCGACCAGAGAGGCCAGTGCGAGGCTGGCGTTGCGATTGAATGTCATGGTGGCGTTGTCCTTGGTTTTGGTCGCCGTGTCAGCGGCGCCGGTCATTACTGCTTAAGCCTGGTCGGTAGTACTTAGAGGCCCTAGAGCCTGTTATGCACTTTTTCTGAGCAGCAGGCAGTATTTAGAACAAATTGCTATTAGGTCCCCTGCTATACCGTGAGGCTTGCCAGGCTACCCGCTAGTCAATCCGGCTGTGTCTTGTGCCTCATGGGACTCAGAAGCCCAAGCCAGGCCCAGAAGTGCATAACAGGCTCTAAAACGCGGATAATCCCCTGCAACTGCGATTGAGCCACTACCTTGTATGGGAAACCGGAAGCAACGGAATGTTTCGGTGCTTCCAGCTACTTTGTGACAGCGGTTGTTATGTGGGACTCATAGTCAGCGTCGCTCGTTGCGTCTGCGCGGCGTTAATGTACAGCGAGTCGGTTCCCGCCGCATAGCCTGCGCCTTGTTGGTTTTCGTAATCCGTCGCTACAGGGGCATTCCAGCCGGAGGACACCTGACCAGGCGACAACCATTTCACATGGCCGTCAGCGCAAACGTAGTTGGCACCGCCGGTATGCGCCGCCGTGCCGCCGAGCGTAGTATTATTGCCGATTGGCCCAGTCGCGTAGGCGGGGGCACCGCCGCCCCATTTGCCGGCGTTATCGTGTCCACCATCAGACGCACACGACTCCCACCCACCGATCGGATTCGTGGTGTAGTTGGACGTTCCCTCATCGGGCAGAGTGACGACTACGATAGCGCCAATCGCCTCGAGGAGTAAATCAGTACTCGCCGGAGCGTTGAACTGCGCTAACGTCAGCGATACGTTTCCGTTGGGGGTGGGACTTTGAAGTCCGAAATTGATGGAGTAAGAGACGGGAACCGCCGTCACGCCATTATTGGTGACGGATCGCGTAGGGTCATCCGGGCAATCGTAAACCCCAGCGCTCTTGACGTAGGGGTAGATCTCGCCCGCCCAGCCTATCGGAGTGCCGAAACGCTGTGGCGGCAGGGTTTCGTCGTTGTCCTGGGTGTACTGCATGAAGGCCAGGCCAAGTTGCTTTTCATTGGAAGCGCAGGAGATCTGGCGGGCCTTCTCGCGGGCCTTAGCGAAGACGGGGAACAGGATGGCCGCCAGGATCGCAATGATGGCGATCACGACGAGCAGCTCGATGAGTGTAAAACCGAAAAACTTACCACGACGTTGCATATTCTGACCCTTCCTTGTGTCTGATCTGCGCGGGGATTAACCTTAATACCATTATACGGGGCGGGTTGCTAACGCGCAATAGAGATATATGCCGAAAATTTAATGATTTCTGCTACACTATTCCTGCCATGACAGTATCACGATCGCACATTGTCAGAGACCTTGTTCCTTTTGAGGTACCTCAGTATCTTCACATCCTGACAGGTCACTACTTTGTGCGTGGACCCAGGTATTATACGAAGCGCCCACGAGGGACGAAAGACTGGCTGTTGATCGTCACGCTTTCAGGCGGAGGACGTTTCGGGACAGATTCGCAGCAATTGCTTGTGCAGGAACGCGACTGTGTTCTTATTCGGCCCGGTACAGGGCATGACTACGGTATCGCTCAAGGAGAGGGCAACTGGGAGCTGCACTGGGCCCACTTCCACCCACGTCCACACTGGCATGATTGGCTCGCTTGGCCGGAACACACGTCGGGCCTCATGCACCTCACATTGGCCAGCGATCTCGTCTGGAAGGAGGCGCGGGCCTGCTTTCGGCGGACTCACCTCGCCGCGATTGGCACACAGCCTCACGCTCAGGACCTAGCGATGAACGGTTTAGAAAGTCTGTTTCTGTGCTGTCAGGGAGCGCTTCTACAGCGCCGGAGCGTCATGGATGAGCGGATCCGGCACGTCCTGCACTGGCTAGATGGCCAGCTAGCCGAGCCGCTCGATATTGCGTCTTTGGCGGCAGCAGTGGCACTCTCGCCGTCCCGCTTTGCCCACCTCTTCCGAGAACAGGTTGGGACATCTCCGATGCAATACCTGGACCAGTTGCGGATACAGCGGTCGAAGCAATTGTTGGAGCGCACAACCAGTAGCATAGCCCAGATCGCGAATGAAGTTGGCTTGGACGCCGTTTATTTCTCATTGCGGTTCAAACAGCATACCGGACTCAGTCCACGCGCATACCGTGTTCAGAAATTGAGTATCTGACTGTGAAAAGTGGGGTTGCACGGCTCAGTGCGGACCCAACGACGCTGAGACGCCGCAGGGGCCGCCGCCGGTGGCCCCGGCGATCTCGACGCTCCGCCCGTCGAAGGTCGTGGGGCTGCGGTACCAGTTGGCCAGCTCCTGGCTCGCTAGCGGCACGTAGTGGAAGATCAGGGAACGCCGGAAGCGGATCGCGCTCGTGTTCGGGGTCGAGCCGTGGATCAGGCTGCCGTTGAAGAACAGCACGTCGCCCGCCTTCATATCGGCGTGGACGGCCTCCATCCCGGCAGGGACGGGGACATAGTCGCCTGTGAACGAAACCGCCGTGTCCGCTTTCTGCGGACAGAACACCTCCAATTTATGCGAGCCGGGCACGACCTTCATGCCGCCGTTCTCCGCGTCCACGTCGTCCACGGCGATCCAGGCCGCCATGCAGGTTCCGGGCTTGACGCGCAGGTAGAAGTTGTCCTGGTGCAGCTCCTGGCCGCGCGCCTTCGGGGGCTTGAAGTAGAACATACTCTGCGCCGCCACCGGCTCTTCACCGAGCAGGGCGATCAGGATCGGGTACAGCCGCCGGTCCAGCATATACCCCCGCGCCAGCGGGCCGACCGACAGGTCCGCGCGCCCGTGCGGGTTCATCATGCGCGGGTAGAACGCCAGCGGGTCCGACGGGTCGCGCGAGGCGTGTCCATCGGAAAGACCCTCCACGGGGCCATCGGCGTTCTGCGCCATGAACGTCTCCCGGATGTGCGCGATCTCGGATGGCGCGAACAACTGTCGCACGATCAGGTAGCCGTCGCGCGCGAACTGCGCGGACTGCGCCTCGGTCAGTGTCGGTTCCAGCACGGGCATGGGTTTCCTCCTAAAATAAAGTCCTGCTTAAATGACTGATGTTACACAGGCCCGTCGGGGCGGAGGATCGCCCCGCCTCGGAAGGCGTCCTTCGGACGAAGACAGGACTGTGGAAGACAGGGCTATATTGGCCGCGCGTCTCTCTGCGTCCGAAGGACGTGTGTTCAGACGGGGCGATCCTCCGCCCCGGCGCGACAACACGAACAGCTTGCTTCACATCAGTTCTTGCTTCATTATATGCCATCCCCGGCTCCGGTGACAGACGTTTCCCCTGCTGATTTGCTATAATATCCGGCTATGGAGATGCAGCGCGAGACGGTCACGCCCCATGTTCACCCCATTCTGACCGGTCACTTCCGCGAGGGGCGCAACTACGCGACGCGCCGGACACGGGGCACGGACAGTTGGCTGCTCATCCTGACGCTCGGCGGGGGCGGGCGCTTCGGGCATGAGGGCGCGGAAACGATGACGCAGGCGGGCGACATAGCGATGCTCCGGCCCGGCGTCCGTCACGACTACGGCACGTCGCCCGCCGCCGGTGAGTGGAACCTGCTGTGGGCGCACTTCCACCCGCGCCCGCACTGGCACGAATGGCTGGCCTGGCCGGAGGCCGCGCCGGGGCTGATGACTTTGCGCCTGGCCGAGCCGATCATCCGGCAGAAGATCACGGCCCGGCTGCTGGAGACGCACCGGCTGGCGACGGGGGCCCTGCGACGGCGTGAGGTGTTCGCCATGAACGCTTTCGAGGAGGTGCTGCTTTGGTGCGGCACGCAGAACCCGCTCTCGGAGCAGGCGCGGCTGGACCCACGGGTGCGCGCCTGCCTGGACGCACTCTGCGCGGACCCAGCGGCCCGGCTGTCATTGGACCAACTGGCGGACCAGACGGGCCTTTCGGTCTCCCGCCTGTCTCACCTATTCCGGGACCAGGTCGGCATGACGCCGCAGCAGTTCGGGGAGCGGCAGCGGCTGGAGCGGGCGCGGCAATTGCTGGAACTCAGCGGGCGCGACATCGGCGACATCGCCGCCGATGTCGGCTACGACAACCCCTTCTACTTCACCCTGCGGTTTAAAAAGTTCACGGGCTTCAGTCCGCGCGAGTATCGCAAGCGCTCCCTCACACCGCGTCCATCCCCGCCGGGATGAGCTTGTCGGGGTTGTCCGGGTTGACGAGCAGGGCCAGCGCGGTCAGTTGCTTGCGGCTGCCCAGGGAGACCAGGGCGTCGCCGGGGTGCATCTCCATGATGCCCGGCGGGTTCGGGATGAACTGGCGGGCGTGGCCCCGGCGGACGGCGACGACGAGCGCCCCCGTCTGTTCCTTGATCTGGGCCTGGCCGAAGGTCTTGTTGACGAACTTCGTCTCGCGCGAGACCGTGAACTCGTGGAGCTGGTACTTGGTGTTGTCCAGTTCGGTCATGGCCGTGATGAAGTCCGTGACGGCGGGGTTGATGGCCGTGATCGCCATCCACCGACCTCCCAGGACGTGCGGCGAGACGACCTTGGTGGCCCCGGCGCGGTACAGCTTGGCCTCGTTCTGCGTCGAGTCGGCGCGGGCGACGATGTACAGGTCCTGGCGCAGACCGCGCGCCGACAGCACGATGAACGTGTTGATGGCGTCGGTCGGCGTCACGGCGATCAGGGCGGCGGCCCGCTCGATCCCGGCGTTCATGAGCGCGGTGTCGTCCGCCGCGTCGCCCTCCACATAGGCGACGCCCTGGCTGCGCAGCAGCTCCAGGCGTGACGGCTCCTGCTCCACCACCACGAAGTTCACCCGGTCCTGCGTGTACCCCTGCGCGATCTCCTGCCCGATGCGGCCGTAGCCGCAGACGATGTAATGGTCGCGCATCGCGTTTACCACACGGTCCATCCGTTTCCTCGCAATCAGCCGCACGGTCTGTTCGTTGACAAACACTTCAATGATGGTCGTGAAGACCCACGCCGCCGTGCCGATGCCGCCGACGATCAGCACCATCGTGAACATCCGCCCGGCATGGTCCAATGTGTGGACCTCGCCGTAGCCGACGGTGCTGAGCGTGATCACGGTCATGTACAGGCCGTCCATGGCCGAATAGTGTTCGATCTCCACATAGCCCAGGGTTCCCAGCCCGATCAGCGCCAGGCCCAGCAGGACGGCCAGCCGCAGGCGCACGAACGGGTTGCGGAAGATGTCGTTGGCGCGCGGGCTGACTTGCAGCCGCGCCCGCTTGCGGGGCTGCTGAGGGAGGCGGACGCTCATGTCACCGTGACCTTGTTCCCTTCGGAGATTCTCACCGTCAGCGTCCGGCCCCGGAATCGCACACCCTCCAGGGTCAGACCCTTCCAGCCCGGCGGCAGGTGCGGGTCGGCATACAGCGACGCCACGGCGTCACCCGCCAGCCGCATCCCCTGCGGTTTTTGGCCCGCCTCGTACACGCGCAGGCCCGCGAAGCCGTACAGCACACTCTGGACGCAGCCGGCCATGCCGGTCAGGAAGTAGACGTTGTCCGTGGTGCGTTTCTCGGAGAAGGCGTCCCAGGGCGCGCGCTCGAAGGGCCGGTAGGAATCATGAAAGTCATCCAGGGACAGACGGGCCAGCCCCAGCCGGGCTGCGACGACGGCCTCGATGCTGCTGGTCATCGCCGGCCCCGTCGGGATAGTGTGTGCCGTGTAAAAATCCAGCATCCGCGCCTGCGTCGCCGCGTCATAGGTCAGCCCCAGCGGGTGCAGGAGCAGCAGAGTGTCGGCCTGCTTGGCCGAGAACCGGTCCGTCAAGGGCGTGTCGTTCTCGGCGGGGATCATTCTTGCCTTGTCATAAGGCAGGAACAGGGCGTCGGCGATGGTCGCCCAGCGCGGGTCCGGCGTCTGCCCCACCAGCCGCGCCGCGTGTGTCGCCGCCCGCAGATTCGCTCCGACCACGGCATTGGTGTAGGCATCGTCGTTGACCACGCCCGCCGTCTCATCGGGTGATAATACCCCGTTGATGTGATACTTCCCATCCGCGCCCTTCGTGACCCGGCTGACCCAATACTGGGCCGTCGCCTGCAAGATCGGCCAGCCCTGTGTTTTCAGATACCCGGCGTCCCCCGTCCAGAGATAATACTGCCAGACGGCCCAGGCGACATCGGCGGTGATGTGGCGTTCCTGCGCGAAATCGGCGGGAGCCTCTTCCTTGCCCGTGGCCGCGCTCTCCCAGGGATACTCGGCCCCGGCGTAGCCGTGCGCCCTGGCATTGCGCCGCGCCTGCGCCAGCATCTTGTAGCGATAGGCGACGATGGGCCGGGCGTATTCCGGGTGCTGGACGATCAAGGCGGGCAACATCCACACGTCGGCATCCCAGAAGATGTGCCCCTGGTAGACCGGCGACGACAGGCCCATCGGCGGGATGGAGAACGCGCTGCCGGGGAAGGTGGAGGACAGCAGATAAAATAGGTTCGCGTGAGTCACCTGCTGCGCCTCCGGGTCACCGTCAATGACGATGTCCGATGTCTGCCAGAGATGCGCCCAGTCCCGTGTCGCGGCGAGGCGCGGAGGCCCGAACTGTCCGGTGCGGAGGTCAAGACGCGACACCGCGACATCCTCGCCATCTTTGACTGGAGGCGCGGGGACGACACGGAACGTCTGTGCAACGAGCGCCCCATTCCGGTACTGCCCCGCCGTCATGGTCTGTGTCACGCCGCCCAGAGTGACCAGCGAGCCTGTCTTGCCGTCGCTCAAGTAGAACGGGATGACGGAAGGGTTGTTGGGGTCATCGTACAACACCCAGGGATCGAAAGTTCTCCGGTTCAGGAACGCTTGGTTCGCGGCCTGGGCGATCTCGTGAGGCGATTGCGCGGGCGCGGGGCCGCCGGACGACGTGGGCGTGGAGTGGCAGCCGGAGAGGAGCAGCACGGCGGCGAGCAGGCACAGGTTTGAGCGGGCGGGCATAGGGGTCTATACGCGCATCGGGGGGGAAAGTCCTGCCACGGCATGCCCTGGATTGTCCCCGGCGTTGAAACGCCGGGCTATTCTCCAGGGAGGGAAAGTCCCTCCGGGACTATAGAGGCGCGAATGCCGTGTCCTCAGTCCCGCAGGGACTTTCCTTGCCTCAAGGATAGCCCGGCGTTTCAACGCCGGGGCCTGCACGGGCGACCCGGCGGGTCGCTCCTACGCCCCCGGACGCACACGCGCCCGCACTGTCACTTCACCCCCCGGTACTGCTCAAAAGCCACGGCGAGATACTCCAAGAAGTCCGCGTAGTTGATGCGCAGGACGCCCGCCGGGGGGCGGATGTTCAGGCGCTGCATCAGGGGGACGGCCAGGGTCATGGCCGCGTACTGCTGGACAGAGGAGGGCAACTGCCAGCGGCGGTCAATGTAGTGCCGGACGGCGCGGTACTCCGGCACGGTCATCTCGTAGACCTGACGGCCGATGTCGGCCAGGGCGTAGGGGGCGAGGTGTTCCGGCAGCACACGGGGCGGCGGGGCGAGGGCCTCCAGGGTCGGGACGCGCGGGGCGCGCTGCTTGACCACCATCGTCCCGGCGACGAAGTCGCCGAGCCGCTGGTAGCGGGCCGAGAAGAGCATGAAGCCCAGTGAGACCAGGATGCTCAGGCCGCCCAGGGCCGCCATGGCCGCGTTGTCATCGGCCAGCCCGCCCGCGATCAGGCCCAGGGTGATGACCGGCATCCCGTCAATGACGCGCAGCAGGTTCCGGGCGATCACGGCATAGACATTGACCGGGTAGCCGCCGTCGCGGATCACGCGCAGCCCCATCTGCCGCTTGCCGGGCGTCTGCCCGTTCCACCGAATCTCGAACCAGAGGAAGTAGCCCCACATGACCAGGAAGAAGGCGATGGCGGACACAGCGGCCAGCAGGCCCTCGAAGAAGTTCTCCAGGGACGAGGCCCAGGCGGCGTGGATCAGGCCCAGGATCAGGGCGAGGATGCCGATGAGGACGCCCAGGAGGAAGAAGATCAGCGTCTGCCACAGCACGTCCACGAGGTTGGCGAGGAAGCGCGAGCCGACACCGGCCAGCTCGTATTCGATCTCGATGTTCTCCGGCGTGACGACCAGAATCTCACGGGGCATGGCGGCGGCTTTCGTTTTCGCGGTATAATCGGGGCACGATGGCGATTGACGAGCGCGGGTTCATCAACAAGAAGCGCGGGTCCTGGGAGCGGCTGTCCGTGATCGTGGAGCGCACCAAGAACGTCGGCCTGCGCGGGCTGTCCCGCGAGGAACTCCCGGCGCTGGGGTCGCTGTACCGTCGCGCGGCGTCCGACCTCGCCTACGCCCGCGCGCAGGGGGCCAACCCCAACCTCGTATTGTACCTGAACGAACTGGTCGGCAACGCCCACGGCGTCATCTATTCGGAGGACTCCGGCGGCTGGGCGCGCATCCGGCGCTTTTTCGCCTACGGCCTGCCGGATGTCCTGCGCCGCCGCATGGCGTTCACGCTGTTCTCGGTCCTGCTGACCCTCCTGGCCGCCTGGCTGGCCTACGCGCTGGTCCACCGCGACCCGGCGCAGTTGAGTCTGTTCCTGCCGGAAGAGTTCCGCGACTCGTTCGACGCCTGGAAGCAGGGCTTCTCCGACCACGGCGACATCTCCGTGGGCGAAGGCACAGCTTTCTCGTCCATGCTGATGACCCACAACACTGAAGTGGGCATCATGATCTTCGCGTCCGGAATCACGCTGCTCCTGCCGGTGTACCTGCTGCTCCAGAACGGCTTCACGCTCGGCGCGCTGATTGCCGTGGTACAGCCCACGGGCCATCTCACTTCGATGTGGGCCGGAATCCTGCCGCACGGGGTCTGCGAATTGTCTGCGCTGTTCATCTGCGGCGGCGCGGGCCTGTGCATCGGCTGGGCCTGGATCGCCCCCGGTCGGCACACGCGCAAGGACGCCCTGGTGATCGCCGGACGGGACGCCGTGCGAATGATGGTCGGCACGGTCCCGCTGTTCATCATCGCGGGCATCATCGAGGGCAATGTCTCGCACTCGTCGCTGCCGCACTGGGTCAAGTTCACCCTGGCGGGTCTGCAATTCACCGCGCTGCTCGTTTACATCTACGGTTCGCGCCCTCCCGCCGCGTCGCCCGGTGTCTGAACGGGCGGGTCGCGCCGCCAGAGCAGCCCGACGCCCAGCAGGACCAGAAACAGGCCGTAGGCGAACAGAAGCCCGGCATCAGTGAGGCTCTGTACGGCCGCGGCCGCGCCGACGAGCGCCCCGAGGACGGCCCCGACGGACAGCCAGACCGTCGCCTGCGGCTCCAGGCTGCCGTCCCTGGCGTGGAGCAGAGTCGCGGGCAGGGCGGCCAACAGCAGCACCACGAGGGCCGTCCCCTGCGCGGCGTGCGGCGGCAGGCGCAGCAACTCGATGGCGGCGGGAACGAGCAGCACGCCGCCCAGCTCGGCCAGGCGGGACACCAGCCCGACCGCGAGGGCGACGCCCAGCGTCGCCCCCCAGAAACCGATCCCGGTGAGCGGAGACACCCACGGGTGCCACACGAACAGGCCACGCCCCTGCGCGGCCAGCGCCGAGCCGCCCGCGATCAGCAACAGCGCCCACAGCGGGCGCAGGCGTGACAGCGCAGGCGCGGCCTCCAACAGACGCGCCCCCCACCCCGCGCCGACGATCTGGCCGAGCGTCAGCAGCAGCGCCGGCCCCCAGCGCACGTCGCCGTGCTGGGCATACGAGAGCAGGGCCGCCAGGGCGACAAAGTTGGTGACGGCCAGCGCGGTCGCGGCGGCCCGCCCCGGACGCAGGCCGAGCAGCCAGCGCAGGCCGGGTATCAGGACGAGGCTGCCGCCCGCGCCGGTCAGGCCCGTCAGCACCCCGAACGGCAGGCCGAACAGAACCAGGGACAGATTTCGGAGGTACGAAAGGTTGGGACGCGCCATCGCGCACAGTATACCTGATACAGTTGCCATGCCCTCAAGGACATGGCTATTCGGAACGAACCCCCTTCGGGGCTGAGAGTCCGTTTTCTTGAGCCGCGAAGCGGGTTCGCTCCGATTAGCCTGACGCTTCAGCGTCAGGGGCAGAGAGCCTGCCGCCGGATCAACCATGCCCCCCTGCCAAATCCTCTCCTGTCCCGGCCTCACGCCCTACGCGACGGCTTTGGCGTGGCAGCGCGAACTCGCGCGTCGGCGTCAGGCGGGCGAGGTCCCCGACACGCTGCTGCTCCTGGAACACCCGCCGACGATCACCCTCGGACGCGGTTCGCATCGGGAAGACCTGCTCACGTCCCCCGATGTCCTGCAACGCCGGGGAATTGACGTGATCGAGGCGGACAGGGGCGGTGAAATTTCCTACCACGCACCCGGTCAGCTCGTCGGCTACCCCATTCTGGACCTCCGGCAGCACGGCCAGGACCTGCACAAATATCTGCGCGACCTGGAGGAAGTTCTCATCCGAAGTCTGGGCGACTTCAGCCTCACCGGGACGCGGCAGCCGGGGCTGACCGGGGTGTGGGTGGGCGACGCCAAGATCGCGGCGATGGGAATCAAGGTGACGCGCTGGGTCTCCCTGCACGGCTTCGCCCTGAACATTGACCTGGACCTGACCCCCATGCGCCGGGACTTCGTGCCGTGCGGCATCCGCGACCGGGGCGTGACCTCGCTGCGCGAACTGCGCCCGGAGCGGCCCTGGGCGCGCGCCGAGGTGGAAGATGCCGTGGTCAAGGCATTTGCCGATGTTTTTGGACTGGACCCCATCCCGGCCTCAGCGGGTATACTACTCCCATGAAGGTCCGGGTCAACCTGGAAGTCGCCGGGCGGCACATAGATGAGACGGTGTCCGGCGCGGACGCTGACGACATCCTGGCGCAAGCCAAGGCGCGGGTCGCCGCCGAGCTGGGCTGGAAGGGGCTGTTCCTCCACGCGATGCCGACGCTGACGTTCGCGCAGGAGGCCGTCCGCCGCTACAACGCCGCCCATGCGACACACTACGACCTGCCGCAGAGCGCGGATGACTTCTTCAAGTGGGGGCAGGACCTCGGCTACGTGAACGTCCTGCCGGAGTAACGACAACTATGCTGGAACACGCCGCGCGGCACTGGTGGACGCTGACCCTGCGGGGCGCGCTCGCCATCATCTTTGCCATCCTCGCCTTCACTGCCCCGTTGAGCGCCATCACGGCGCTGGTCATCCTGTTCGGGGCGTATTCCCTGGCGTCCGGCGTCTTCGCCCTGATCGCGGCGGCGCGGCTGTCCCACGCCGACGAGAACTGGCAGCCGCTGATCATCGAGGGCGTCATCGGCGTCCTCTTCGGCGTCGTCGCCTTCACCGATCCGGTCGGCGTCGGCGTGGCGCTGGTCTACATCGTGGCGGCCTGGGCAATCCTGACGGGCATCCTGGGCATCGTCGCCGCCGTCCGGCTGCGCCGCGCGCTCGCCAACGAATTCTGGCTCATCCTGAGCGGCATCCTGTCCGTCGGACTGGGGGCGCTGCTGCTGGCGTTTCCGCTTAGCGGCTTCGTGACGCTGGCGTACATCCTCGCCGTATACGCCCTGCTGTTCGGCCTGCTGATGATCGCCCTGTCGCTCCGCCTGCGCGCGCTCAGCCCCGCCGCAAGGAAGTCCGCCTGATGACCAACTACGAAGACCTGCCGCTGTTCCCCCTGCACGTCGTGCTGTACCCGGAGATGCCGCTGCCGCTGCACATCTTCGAGCCGCGCTACCGGGAGATGATCCTGCGCTGCCGCGAGGAGAACAGCCCGTTCGGGGTCGTCCTGATCCAAGACGGCGAGGAGGTCGGCGCGGCGGCACTCACCCACCACGTCGGGACCACGGCCCGCATCACCCATTATGAGGAACTGCCGGACGGACGCATGGAAATTCTGGCCGTCGGCGAGGCGCGCTTTCGTGTGCTGGAGGTGCGTCAGCGTCACGCCTACCTGACGGCCCGCGTGGAGCCGCTGGACGAGTCGTGGGACGCCCCAGCGGGCCTGCCGACATTCGAGACGGTGAGCGGGATGTTCCGGGACTACATCCGGGCGCTGTTCGCGCAGACCGGGCGGACCCTCAGCACCTTGCAGCTGCCGCAGGAGCCGGTGCATCTTTCCTACGCCATCGCCACGTTCCTGCCGATCTCACTGCATGAGAAGCAGGGCCTGCTGGAGATCGCCGGGACGCAGACGCGGCTGGAGCGCGAGATGGAGATTCTGGGCCGCGAGATGGAGGCGCAGACATCGCTCACGGACGTCGTCGCGGGCGACGAGCGCGGCGTCATCCTGCCCGCCGACGCGCTGGCGCTGGGCAGACTCGCCTCCCGCAACTGATGCCGCCCCTCACCGAATCCGCTCAAGTTCACCCCGCCCGGAACCGATACTGACAGCGTCATACCTCCCGCTGAGGGATAGAGAGAGTTTGAAGTACGAACCCCGCCAGCCCCTGTCTGCACAGGTGAGCCTCCCCCGTCTGATCGGACCGTTTCTCGCTCTCGGCCTCGCTGCGGCTTTCCTGCCCGCGATTCTTCAGGCCGCCCTGCCCCCACACACGCCTCTGTGGGCAACCTGCGGGGCGGACGCGACGCTTCTGATGCTGCTCGGCCTGCCCATCTTCCGGCAATTCCTTCTCGAACCCCTGCGGGCGGCGGCGCGGCGGAGTGAGAAGCGACTGGCGGCCTTCCGTGCGTCCGCTTTGGACAGCCTCATCACCATTGACACCGAGGAACGGGTGCTGGAATGGAATCCGGCGGCGGAGCGCACGTTCGGCTGGTCGGCGACGGAAGCTATCGGTCGGCCCCTGACCGGGCTGATCATCCCCCCAGCCCTGCGCGCGGCGCACGGCCGGGGCCTCGCCCACTTCCTGGCGACGAGGGAAGGGCCGGTCCTGGACAAGCGCATCGAGGTCCCCGCTCTGTGTAAGGACGGACGTGAGATCGTCGTCGAGTTGACGGCGACCGCCGTGCGTCTGGAGGGCCGGACACTGTTCTCGGCCTGCCTGCGCGACATCACCGAGCGGAAGCGGGCGGAGGAGGCGCTTCGACTCAGCGAGGAGCGCTACCGCACCCTCACCGAACACTCCCCGATGGCCGTGGCCGTCCACCGCGACCAGCGTGTGGTCTACGTCAACGCCGCCGCCGTGCGGCTCTTCGGCGCTACCGAGGGGTCGCAGATGCTGGGCCGTTCGATCTTCGACTTCATCCACCCCGACGGACACGCCCAGGCCCGCGAGCGCGCCCAGCGCAGCCAGGAGGACGGACGCCCCAGCCCGCTGACGGAGCAAAGATACCTGCGCCTGGACGGCACGGCGGTCGAGGTGGAGGTGGTCAGCACCCCGATCATCTGGGAGGGGGCTGCCGCCGGGCAGGTCCTGGTCCGGGACATCACCGCGCGCAAGGAGGCCGAGAGCCGCTACCATGCCCTGTTCGAGAACATGGTCGAGGGCGTCTTCCAGAGCGCGCCGGACGGGCGGGCGCTGCTGGCGAATCCGGCGATGGCCCGACTGCTCGGTTACGAGACGCCGGAGGAAATGCTGGCGACGATCACCGACCTGCGGAGTCAGCTTTACGTAAAGCCGGAGGACCGGGACGAATTCCAGGCGCGGATGCGGGCCGACGACCGGCTCATCGGCTTCGAGACACAGTTCCACCGGAAGGACCGCAGCGTCGCCGACGTCTCGCTGAACGTGCGGACCGTCCGCGATGGGGCGGGGCGAGTCGCCTGTTTTGAGGGCACCGTGGAGGACATCACGGAGCGCAAGCGGGCCGAGGCGGAGATTCAGAGGTTGAATCGCCAGACGGAGCAGCGCCTGGATCGGATCGTCCTGCTGAACTATGAGCTGGAACGGGCCTACGACTCGACCATCGAGGGCTGGTCGCGGGCGCTGGACCTGCGCGACCACGAGACCGAGGGCCACTCACGGCGCGTCACGGGGATGACGGTGCGGCTGGCCGAGGCGCTGGGCCTGACGGCGGACGAGGTCACGCAGGCGCGGCGCGGCGCGCTGCTGCACGACATCGGCAAGATGGGAGTCCCCGACGACATCCTGCTCAAGCCGGGGCCGCTGACCGAGGAGGAATGGGCGCTGATGCGCCGCCACCCGGACCTGGCCCGCGAGATGCTCTGGCCCGTGGAGTTCCTGCGCCCGGCGCTGGACATCCCATACTGCCACCACGAGAAGTGGGACGGCACGGGCTACCCGCGCGGACTGCGGGGCGAAGACATCCCCCTGTCGGCGCGACTGTTCGCCATCGTGGACGTGTGGGACGCCCTGCGCTCGGACCGCCCGTACCGCCGGGCGTGGCCGCTGGAGCGCGTCTGCGGCCACGTCGCCTCGTTGGCCGGGACCCACTTTGACCCCGCGCTCGTCCCGCTGTTCCTGAAGGCCGTGGCGGGCCTGGAAGACGGCGGGCCGGGCTGCCGGGGGAACGGCCTCCGCCGCGCCGCCTGACGGGGCCTGTCACGGAAACAGGCGGTCCAGCATGACCCCCACCCCGTCGTCGTCGGCGGGCGGGGCGAGCGTGTCGGCGGCGGCCCTGGCCTCGGCACGGCCGCTGCTCATGGCGACGCCCAGCCCGGCCCAGCGCAGCATGGGGATGTCGTTATAGGAGTCGCCCAGGGCCACGCACTGCGCCTGCGGGACGCCCAGGGCGTCGGCCACCCCGGACAGGGCCTCGCCCTTGCTCACCCCCCGGTCCATGAACTCCAGGTACTCGTCCTCGGTCTTGGTGATGTAGAGCGAATCGCCGAACTGCTCTTGAAAATGCTTCAGCAGCGTGTCCGTGACTTCGGGTGTGTCAATCAGCAGAATCTTGGTCGGGCGCTGTCCATCGAAACGAGCGAGGTCGTGGACGACGCGCGGGACCGACCCCGTGCGCTCCTGGTAGACCTGCGCCCAGTGCGTCTTCTCGCGGACATACAGCACGTCGTCCAGGTAGTAGTTCAGGTGGTGGCCGTGTTCGGCGGCGAAATGCACGACGGTCTGCGCGGCCTCAGCGGGGACGGGCCGGTGTGAGAGAGTCTTGCCGCCCAGGGTGCGCGTGAGCGCGCCGTTGTAGGAGATGATGGGGGTGCCGGCGGGGATGCGCAGTTCCTCGGCGAAGGCGGCAATGGTCTCGTGCTGCCGGCCGGAGGCGAGAACGATGGTCGCGCCGCGCGCCAGCGCCCGCCCGACGGCGGCGGCGTTGCCGGGAGTGACGGTGTGCGTGCCGCTGTGCAGCAGCGTCCCGTCCAGGTCAATAGCAGCCAAACGGGGGTTCAAAAGAGCGTCGTCTTCGGCTCGTCCTTGGCCTCTTTCGCCCGGTCGCGGGCGGCGGCGAGGTCGTCAATCAGCGTCTGGCGACTCTGGGTGTAGGCGTCGCCCTCCTGGCGCAGAATGTATGCCGGGTGCAAGGCGGCCAGGACGTGCCGGGCGTACTTGCTTTCGAACCACTGCCCGCGCTCCTGGGTCATCTTGAAGTTGCGATGGATCAGCGTGTTCGCCGCCGGCGCGCCCAGGCAGAGGATGACCGAGGGACGGATGACGGCGATCTGCTTCTCCAGCCACAGGGGGACGCAGGTGCCAACCTCATCGGCGCGCGGCGGGCGATTTTTGATCCGGCCCGCCTCCTCCAGAATCGCCCGGCACTTGACGACATTGGTGATGTAGACGTGCTTGCGCAGCATCCCGGCTTCGCGCAGGCACTCGTCAAGCAGAGTCCCCGCCCGCCCGACGAACGGCAGGCCGGTGGCGTCCTCGTTCGCGCCCGGCCCTTCGCCGACCAGCATCAACGGGCTGCCAACGTTGCCGACCCCGAACACCACTTTGGACCGCGTCTGCGCCAGGTCACAGGCCGGGCAGACCGACGCCTGCTCGGACAGTTCTTGAATCGCGCGCTCTTTGTCGCCGATGGATGCGTCCGCCATACAGGTTCTTTCTAGCCCCAAGCCTCGCGGACCTTGCGGGCGCTGCTCTCCAAAGCATCCGGCAGGACCTTGACATCGGCCAAGACGGGCATAAAGTTCGTGTCGCCGTTCCAGCGCGGGACGACGTGCAGGTGCAGGTGGTCCGCGATGCCCGCGCCCGCGACGGTCCCGATGTTCATACCCAGATTGTAGCCCTGTGGATGAAACGCCCGGTCCAGCGCGGCCTGCGCCTGCTTGGCGAGGGTCAGCAGTTCCAGTGTCGCCGCGTCGTCCAGGTCGTCCAGGCGGGCGGTGTGCCGGTACGGGGCCACCATCAGATGGCCGTTGTTGTAGGGGAAAAGGTTCAGCAGGACGAAGGCATATTGGCCGCGCTGGACGACCAGGTTCCGGTCGTCATCACGCTGGGCGGCCTTGTCACAGAAGATGCAGCCGGAGCCGTCCTGGGGATGGTCCTTGTCCGGCTGGTCAATGTACGCCATGCGCCACGGCGCGTACAGTCTGTCCATAATGGGAAGCCGAGTGAAGGATGATAGCCCCAACGAGAATCGAACTCGTGCTTTCGCCGTGAGAGGGCGACGTCCTAACCGCTGAACTATGGGGCCGCAAAGCCTTCCGGAGAAGACATGTTGTTATACCCAACTCCGGGGCGCCTTGTCAAGCCTTGCCCTAGAACTTTCCCGGCAGTCCGCCCGTATTGACAGCGGGGGCGGTTTTCCGCTACCATGAGGGAAGAACCAGACAAGGCGGGCGGCTTGGCGAAACGGAAGCGCTACGAAGATCAGATGCTGCTGGCGAACGGCGAGCGCGTGGCCGGGCGCAAGGCCGCCTATGTCGTCGAGCGGGTGGCGGGCATGGGGTCGTTCGGCGCCGTCTACCTGGCGTCGGACCCGGCCCTGCCCGACCGCCGCGTGGCCCTCAAGGAGTTCTTCCCGCCGCGACACCCCCGTGAACGCGCCAGCCTGGAGTCGCTGTTTGAGCGCGAAAGCACCGTCGGCCAGCTCGCCAGCCCCCACCCCCTGATGCCGACGTTCTACGAGGCGTTCACCGCCGACGGCCTGTATTATATCGCCCAGGAGTTCATCGAGGGGGCGACGCTGGACGAGATCATCTTCAAGCGACACCCGCTTCCGCGCCATTGGACCCTGAAGTGGGCCGTCTCGCTGTGTGACGCCCTCGCCTTCCTGCACTCGCGCGGCGTCGTCCACCACGACCTCAAGCCCGCCAACATCCGCATCACGCCGCAGGGGCATCTGACCCTGCTGGACTTCGGCGGCGCGCAGTATTTCGGCAAGGGACACGAGAACGATGGGCCGGTGGAGATGTACGGCACGGAGGGCTACCTGCCGCCGGAGCTGGAGGCGGACGGGCAGTGGGTGGCGGACGCGCGCACGGACATCTTCGCGCTGGGCTGCATCCTCTACGAGATGATCGCCGGAGTCGCGCCGGACCAGGAGACCATCAACGACCGCTCCATGTATGTCACCACCTCCCTGATGCAGCAGCCCAACGCCGACCTGGGCCTGATCAAGCTGATCAACCGGGCGCTGTCCTACAACACGGAGTACCGGTACGCCGGCGCCAACGATTTTCTGCTGGAGGTGCGACGGATCGCGCCCCCGGTGCTGCTGGTCAACCGGAAGCACCTGCGCTTCGGGGAGGTCATCAAGGGCCGCCATGCCCCGCCGCTCCAGGTGACGCTCTACAACGCGGGCGGCGGCAAGGTGCAGGGCGAGATCAAGCCGCGCGCCCCCTGGATCACGGCGACGCCGCAGAGCTTTCAGAACGACCAGCAGACCGTGACCGTGGGCGTGGACCTGTCCCGCATCCCGGAGCGTGGCAGCCTGGTGAGCGGGCGTCTGGAGATCAACACGCGCGACGAGATGAACGCCGATGGGACCGTGGCCGTTCCGGGAGACCGATGGTTCGTCGAGTGCAGCGTCACCGTGTTGTCTGGCCCCGGCATCCTCGCCCTGTCGGAAACGGAGCCGGTGGCCGTGGTGGGACGGCGCGGGCAGGGCGCGTCGGGGGTCTTCCACCTGCACAATCAGGGCGAACAGTCGCTCCCATTCACCGTCGAGACGGGTATCGCCATGACAGTGGATGGGCAGCGGACCTCGCTCACCGGCGTGGCCGTGACGCCGTCCGAGGGCACACTCGCGCCGGGCGAGACAGTCGCAGTGGAAGTTCGGGCAAATCTCGGTGACATGGCTGCCGGGGCGTACCCTGGCGAGATCACGGTACGAAGCGCGATGCGGCAGTCGCTCCGTGTGCCTCTGTCCGTGCGCGTGCAGTCACCCTTCGATGCCCTGCGGTCCGTGTTCGGGAAGCGGTAGGGAACGACCGGGAGTTCAGGGCAAGCGGTATAATCTCCAAAAGGACATTTTATGCCGCCGTGAGCATCCTATCACAAGTTAGGCCGCAGAGACGAAAGGCTGTGCTTGGGCATGGGGCAAGCCGTCATTACAACCGAGCGGGTGCGGAAAGGCTCTGATAGGGCCACGCTAGAGGTTACTGCCCGCCTCGTGGATGGGTCAATAGCCGCAGGGATGCTCGTCAACATTGTGTTCAACTCTGAGTTCTCATTGGCTGTCCCGATCCAGCAAGTTGAGGAGCTAGGGAAAGGGCGCGTCCGGTTAGTCCTGGATTGTGAAGAGGAAGACGGGGCCGACTTGGTCGAGATGCTGAACTTCGAGGATGAGACTATAGCCGTCACGTCTGCGGCCTAACAAGTCGTTGCAGCCGACGCCCACCGCCAAAGTGTCTCGTACTTGGTCGGGTGTCAGGTGCAGGCAGTATCCGCCGCTGTTCTCGGGCGTTAGACCGCCATCGGCGAAAGCGGGGTGCAGTTGTCACACTACGAGCGGATACGGCCCATCGTTGCCGAGTACCTTAACGTTCCCATAGAACTGGTCGTGCCTGAAGCACAGTTCTATCGGGACTTGGGCGCGTCCCTTGACTTCGTGGAGATGATTATGGTGTGCGAGGAAGAGTTCCACATCCGCATCCCGGATGAGGAAGCGGCAGAGCTAACGACCGTACGGCTCTTGACGGAATATATAGATGCGCGCACAGGGCCGGACACCACCTGGCCTCCACCGCCATCGCTTGCGGCCCAACAAGTCGTTGCAGCCGACGCCTGCCGCTCAGGCGTTGATTCTTTATCGTAGGTCACTCGCCCTATCGGAGATTTATGACCGGGTGATGTTCAGGGTTGAACACGAAACCGCAGACGCCTAGAATGGCTTCTCGCGGACGGGGCCGCCGTTCGGAGACTTCTGCTGCTCCACGGCGGCGATCAGGCTTTCGCGGCCCTGGGCGAGCGCATCGGCGGCCTGCGTGGTCCACGTCCCGGCGCGGTCGGCGATCTGCCTGCTGACCTGCTGGCCCGGCTTGGTCCCCAGCAAATACGCCGCCGCCGCCCCGACGGCGACGCCCATCAGCAGCAGGACGCCGCCGGGGCCGGGGACGCCCGGCGTGTCGTTGCGGCCCCAGTCATTCACAATTCCTCCGTGGACGCGATCAGCTCGAAGAGGCGGCCCAGGTTCTGGGCGCGCTCGGCGGTGGCGCGCGTCACGGCCTCGCCCTTCTTGATCAGGGGGAAGCCGAAGTACGCCTGCACGTCACGCAGGGCGACACGTCCGACGATGGGCTCGACGTAGCCGATCACGGCGCTGTCGTCGGGCAGGGCGAGGGTGTTCTGCGCGCTGGTCCCGGTCGTCCCGGCGCGCGATCCCGTCTCATGCAGGGCATCATCGGCCATGGGGCTTTTCCTCAAGAGATTTCGTCCAGGCTGTAGGCCAGGTTCATGATGGTGTCGAAGCGGCCCAGCTTGAGGACCCGCTCCGGCTGGCGGCCCGGCGTCAGCAGGACGTGCAGGGGGCGGGCGGCGGGGGCGAGCTTCTTGCGCGCCTCCACCAGCAGGGCCAGGCCCGCGCTGTCAATGAAGTCGACCTGGCTCAAGTCCACGATGACAGGGCCGCTGTCGCCGCCGTTCACGGTCTCCATCAGCGGGGCGCGCAGGAACGGCGCGGTGGTCAGGTCCACCTCCCCGACGGCCTGAATCAGAAGGCCCTTGTCTGTCGGCTGCTGGTTGATGGTCAATTGCGCTGCATTCAATGACGGTACTCCCTCGGACGATCATTCCACGGACGCCGCGAAACTCACAATGAAGACTAGTATGGCTGAGTGAAGGCATGGCTGTCAAGCGCGTCCCGCGAATTTCCGAACATCGTGGAGAGCAGCGAGCGCAGCGGCGGGATGCCATCTTGAGGCCAGCTCAGAGGCGGGGCCTGCAATCGTCCCGGCGGACAGACATAGGACACGCCCAGGTCCTGAAGAACGGCGGTGTCACACGGCCCGGCGACAGCGCAGCCTTGGAGATGATCGCGCACTGGCAGGAGCGCGTCAGGCAGTTCACCAATGGCAGCGAGGGGCTGGACGGAGACGACGCCGTGAGTGGGCGAGGACATGAACGCCGCTTCGGGGCGGGAGATCACCGTCCAGCGCAGTCCGGGGTCGGACCACACCGAGACCTCGGCCTCCATGGCGGCGAGGGCGCGCGCCTCGCGGACGCGCATGGCCGCCGAAGGGTGACGGTCCGGCAACGGGTATCGGGGCGTGACACAGGCAAGGGCGTCAGCGAGTTTTGAGGCGAAGTCGCGGGCGCAGCGGGCATCGCCTTCCACGAACACCATCTGCGGAGAGAGGCAGCCGCCCTGATCGTAAAGCAAGATGTCCGTCGCCAGCCCCCGCGCCGCCGCGTCCCCATCGGCCCCTTCCGAGACCAGACCAAACGAGACCCTGTGGCCGTAGCCGATCAGCGCCGTGCGGGCCGGACACAGCCCACGCAGGGCGGCAATGGTACGGTCACTGCCGTAGGCCAGGACCAGATCTACGCCCTCGCAGAACTCCCGCTCCCGGCCCTCGGTGCCGCCCGGCCACTGTTCCAGGGTGATGCTTGACGCCAGGGCGGGCGAGACGGCGGCGAGCGAGTCTTGAAAGAGATGCCCCCAGCGGGCGGCGTCGCCCGACGGCAGCTTCACGCGGGACGCGCTGCGCATCAGCAGGGCGCGCAGCAGGCTCGTCCACGCCAGCAGCGGCGCGTTGCCCGCGATGACATGGCCGACGCGAGGCGGGCCGTGCGCGTCTCGGACGCCCTCTTTGTCAATCAGCGTCCAGAGCGCGTCGGGCGTGAGGCAGTCCAGCAGGGCGTCCAGGCTCAGCCGGGTCATGGCGAACGGGAACGGGCGGGTGAGGGCCTCAGATTCGCGGCGAAAGCCGTCGGCGGGGTCGCGCCAGCGCCGGGCGAACTCGGCCAGGGCCTCCACGACCTCAGCCTGCGGCATCAGGCGGATGTCCACAGCTCCTCCACCGTCAGCGAGCAGCCGCGCAACTCGGAGTCCGGCGCGCGGCCGTGCAGCAGAAACCCGTCTTCCGTCAGCGTCCCCCGGTCCTGAGTTTGCAGCGTCATCACGGAGTTGAAGTTGGCGAGGTCGCAGTGGCGCAGCAGCCCGGCGTGACCGGGCAGGGCATCTTCGCCCGTCTCCGGGTCAATGGTCCGGGTGCGCACCCAGTGCGGGCCGCGCTTGACGGGCTCCAGACCGTAGCCGTAGAACTGGGACGCCATCTCACACATCCCGTACTCGCTCAGGCAGAGCGCGGGCGAGACGCCGAAGCGGGATTGGAACAGGCCGTACAGCTCATCGCGCGGGACCTCGCGGGTGCGCCCCTTGAAGCCGCCCGTCTCGATGACCATGCTCCCATCGGGCAGCCGCCAGTTCTCACCTATGTTGTCAAACAATTGCACGAAGGCGAACGCCGTTCCGAACAGCAGCACAGGTGCCTCCGTACCCCGCAGCGCGTCGGCGAGGGCCGCGTCATCCTCCCAAAAGAACCGGTCGGCCCGGAGCGCGGCCAGCATATGTGTCAGTGACGAGTGCGGGGCGGCTTCCGGGGGCGGCATCAGGGCCCACAGCGTCGGCGGGCGCTCCGGCACAGCATTCTCGAAGCCGCGCCGCAGGCTGGTCTCATACAGAGTCAGCGCGTCGTCGTCCAAAATATGCCGACTGGTCTTCGCCCCGGTCGTGCCCGACGAATGGAACACGGCAGCGGCGTGTGTGATCGGGACGCAGGACAGCTCAAAGCGCTTGAACGCCTGTGCGGGGACGGCGGGGATTTCTTTCCAACTGCCCACGGCGTCCGGCGAGACTCCCTCGGCGTCGCACAGCCGCCGGAAGGGCGCATTGCGCTCATATTGGCGCGCGAACAGGGCCAGAGCGAGCCGGTTGAACTCTTCGTCCGTGGCCTGCCGCGCGTCGGCGGCGATGAAGTCGGCGATCTCTTGTGCGAGCGGATGCATAGGCCCTGCATTGTACCCCCTGCCGCCGGAACTATCTGTCCCACAGGGCGTTGTTAAAGAGGACAGTCTCAACAAACACACAGGAGCAGGTTATGAATCTCTTTAAACAGATATGGCGGATGGTGAAGATGGCCCGGCGCGCGGGCGGCGTGACACGGATGGCCCAGGACGGGCCGAAATACGTCTCCTTGTTCCGGCGGCTCTTCCTGGACGCGCGGGTTCCGGCGTGGGCCAAGGCGGTGGTCGTGGCGGGAATCGTGTTCGCGGTCAGCCCGCTGAACCTGCCGCAGTTCATCCCCGTCGTCGGCCAACTGGACGACATCGGGATCGTGCTGTTCGTGGCGAACCTGTTCTTTAAGCAGGTCCCTGCGGACGCGCTGGCTGAACACCGCCGCGCCGTCGGCCTGGAGCCGTGGCCGGTGACGGACTAACAAAGGACCGGGCGCAAGAGCGGGGAGCCAACGGCTCCCCGCCCTTTTGTTCTTGACCCGCTGTGTGGCCAGGCCATGAGCGCGACCACGGAAACACAAATATGAACGACAATGCACTTTTCCAGCCTTTCACATTCAAGGGGTTGACGCTGCCGAACCGCATCGTCATGGCCCCCATGACGCGCTCGTTCTCGCCGGAGGGGGTGCCGGGTGAGAACGTCGTCGCCTATTATCGCCGCCGCGCCGAGGGCGATGTGGGACTGATTCTTTCCGAAGGCACGGTGGTTGACCGCCCGGCGTCGCGGAACGAGGCGAACATCCCGTTCTTCCACGGCGACGCCGCGCTGGCGGGCTGGAAGCGGGTGATCGACGCGGTCCACGCCGCCGGAGGCAGGATGGGGCCGCAGCTCTGGCACACAGGCTCAGTCGTCAGCTTTCAGACCGATTGGACACCTTCGGCTCCGGTCGAGAGTCCGTCCGGCCTCACCGCGCCGGGCCAGCCGCGCGGCCTGGCGATGGACGATGCGGCCATCGCCGACACGATCAACGCCTTTGGCCGGGCGGCGGCCGACGCCAGGCGGCTGGGATTCGACGTCGTCGAGATTCACGGCGCGCATGGCTACCTGCTCGACCAGTTTTTCTGGGAGGGCACGAACACGCGCACGGACGGCTACGGCGGCGCGACGATCAAAGAGCGTTCCCGCTTCGCCGTCGAGGTGGTGAAGAGCGTACGCGCGGCGGTCGGGCCTGACTTCCCCGTGCTTCTGCGCCTCAGCCAGTGGAAGCAGCAGGACTACGCCGCCCGCCTCGCACACACCCCAGCGGAGATGGAGCAGTGGCTGCAGCCGCTGGTGGAGGCGGGCGCGGACATCCTGCACTGCTCGCAGCGCCGCTTCTGGGAGCCGGAGTTCCCGGACGTGGACGGGGAGGCCGGCCTGAACTTCGCCGGGTGGGCCAAGAAACTCACGGGCGCGGCGACCATCAGCGTCGGCTCCGTCGGCCTGTCCGGCGACTTCCTCGGCGCTTTCGGCGGCGAGGTCTCCACGCCCGCCGGTCTGGACACCCTGGTTCACCGGATGGAGCGCGGGGAGTTCGACCTGATCGCCGTGGGCCGCGCGCTCCTCAGTGACCCGCAGTGGGTGACAAAAGTTCGCACGGGCGACGGCGTGGGCCTCCGGGATTTCACCGCCGCCGCCATGGCCGAACTGGTCTGAACCATCACCGGGTCAGGTGTTCGGAGTCCACGGTGTAGAACAGGAACGCCAGGCACATCTCGTCCGTGGTCTGCTCGCCCCAGGTCACGGTCTGAGGTGGGACGTGCGGGTTGCGAGGGTTGTTCGCCGAGTTGTCGTAGGTGGCCGTCAGGTGCAGGACGGTGCCTCTGGGCAGGGCGACCGGGCGCTGATAGACATAGGTGGTCTGCCAATTGAAGTCCCAGTCCGGGATGCTGACCAGAGGCCGCGTCGTCCCGTCCGGCAGCGTCGCCGTGACCGAGATCGTGCGGCCCAGCAGGTGCATATGCGGCAGGATCTCCAGCAGGGTGGCGTCGGCGGGGACGGTCAGGTCGGCTTGGGTGGTGTAGTGCGCGTCGCCCGCCGGAATCCACAGCGGCGCGTGGAGCGGCCAGATGTGCAGGGGTTTGTCCACGGGACCCTGGGCGAAGTACAGGCCGAGCCTGGTGAGGTCGGCCTCCGGCTTGCCGTCCTTGTGGTAGTGGACCTGAAGCACGATGTCCGCGTTCCGGGGCAGCCGCAGGCCGACGCCGGGCGGCAGCGGGTGCGGCCCGTTGCCCGGCGCCCAGCCGCCCAACAGGCCCTCCGGCGGGAAGCCGATGCCCCCGAAGCTGGTGTAGCCGGGCTGACCGTCATTCGTCTGCGCCGCCAGCCGGGCGGCCTGGCCGCTGGTGTCCACGTAGACGAGGACGTGGTGGACGATCCTGGCGTCACCGGGCCGCACCTGCATGGCCGTCACCCAGCGGTCCTGGGCGTAGTGCGTGTGCAGGACGAAGCAGCGGTAGACGTCGCTGCCGTCGGCGGACAGATGGTAGAGGGACGGCATGACGAAGGCGGCATCGGGCGGGCCGAGGGTCCAGTCGCTCGTGAAGCGCGGCGCGGGCGGCACGGCTTTCGGGTCCCCCATGGGCGCGCCCGCCGCGCTCCAACGTTGGATCAGGGCGATCTGGGCGTCGGTCAGGCCGCGCTGGTCGGCGAACGCGACGGACCGGTCTGCTTTCCAGGGCGGCATATAGCGACTCTGCGTGACGGCGGCAAGGAAGGCCGCACGCGGCTTGGCGTCCTGGTAGCTCATCAGCGGGAACGGCGCGACCTCGCCCGCGTGGTGGCATCCGGCGCAGTTCTGGTAGAGGATCGGCGCGATGTCTTTGGCGTAGGTGACAGTCGGTGGCGCAACCCTCCGTCCGCGCGGCGGGCCACCCAGAGCGGCGGCCACCAGGGCGAGGAGGAGCAGCACGGTCGCGGCAAAGCGGGGCGTGTTCATGGGCGTTCCCAATCTAATCCAGTGGCGGAATGGCGCAGCCGACGGCCTGCGTGTCCCGCACGGAGACGGGCCTGCCCGCCAGCACGGCGTCCAGCGCGGCGCGCAGGTCATGGCGCGTGATGACCGTGCGCTGGATGCCCAGAGTGGGGTACTTGTCGTCAATCCGGCCCCGATAAAGAACAGTCCCGTCGGGGGCCAGCACGACCGCCTCCGGCGTGACGTCGGCCCCGGTCATCTTCACCAGCACGTGAGACGTGTCGCGCAGGGCGGACAGGCGGTAGCCGTAGGAGGCCTCGTGGGCGCGGGCCGCCACCGGGGACAAGCCCGGCTCCACGTACACAAGGTCGAAGGCGACGCCGCGCGGCCCATAGGCGGAGGCGATGCGCCGAATCTCCGGCGCGTAGCCGTTGGCGATGGGGCAGTCGTGGGCGATGAACAGCAGCACGGTCGCGCGGGCGTGAGGGTCCGGGACCGCCCTCATCTTGCCCGACAGGTCGGGCAGCGTGGCGGGCCGCGCCCCAGCGGCGGGCATCAACAGCAGGCCGAGGAGCAGCCAGGGAGCGAGGAACTTCATGGGGTTGAATACGCCGGGGGGCGCAAAAAGTTCAAGGCGATGAAAAAAGCGGCGCGGGGACGATGCCCCCGCGCCGCCCACGCGACTACATCGTGCCGTTCGTCTTGGTCGTCTTGGGCAGGACCTTGGCCGCGAAGGCCGGAGTCACCATCATCATGTGCATCTTGCCTCCGCTCACGGCGCACACGTAGTGATCGTGCTTCGCCTCGGTCGGTGAGAAGTACATATGGCACTTCTCAGCCTGGTAGACCATCACCATCTTCGGCTTCATTGCTTTGGCCGTGGCCGGGCCGGCCACAAACGCGGCGGCCAGAGCCGCCGCCGTCAACCCTGCAAGTCCCTTGATCATTGTTCCCTCTTTCAACAGGCCCCCACGTTCGGGCCGCTTTCAGTATGACACAATCGGGACATGAACGGAGTTCCCTCGGCCCGTGCCGGTATCGGGAGTGACTAAACAGGATGTGGTACAATATCAGCCATGAACGAGCCTTGTCCGCACTGTCACAGCCCCTTGCGCCAAGCCAAGTGGGGCCGCACCAAGTCCGGCAGCCAGAAGTCCCGCTGCCCCGCCTGCGCCAGAGTCTATGTCGCCCAGCCCAAGACCGCTGGCTATCCTGCGTCTGTGCGTCAGCAGGCCGTCAAGATGTCCCTCGACGGCATCAATCAGCGCCGTATCGGGCGGCTGCTGTCAGTCAACCATCAGTCCGTTGCCAACTGGCTCAAGGAGTACCATGAGCGGCTCGCGGCCCAGCACCCCGACCCGCCCCAGCCGCAGGCGGCACAGACGGTGGAAGCGGCACAGACGGTGGAAGCGGCACAGACGGTGGAACTCGACGACGGTGGACTCTACACCTTTGTCGGCTCAAAAAAAGCCGCGTCTACGTCTGCACAGCGGTAGAGCGGGCGACGCATACCATTGTCGGCTGGTCGGTGGTCGAGGAGAGGGGCGCGGACGCTCTGCAAGAGGTCGTGGATCAGGCCCCGGCGGCGGGGCACGACTTCCCCCCAATGAAGCCTCAGCGACGGCTTCAATGTGTACGGGACGCTGATGTACGTGCCGGGAGAACAGATGTACGCGCCGGGAGAACACGCGGTGGCTCCGGGCAAGAGTCAGACCTTCAGCGTGGAGGGGGGCAACGCGGACCTGCGCCACGCCCCTAATGAAGCCTCACCTGGCCCGGTTGGGGCGCAAGAGCCGTTGCTTTTCGCGGTGCATCGAGGCGCTGCGGCGGGCGCTGTTCTTGTTTGTCCACTGTTACAACAAGCGCCAACTCTGGCAGCAGGCACACCCGAAATATCAGGCAGCGATCATTGATTTTCTACCGCAACTTGTTTAGTCACTCCCCCGGTATCAGTCGCCTTGACATTCACTGACATTCCTGGTACAATATTGGCAGTGTTGAGACGCTGAATTTGTGTAAAGGATGACCTGATGGCCGACGAAGAATCCCCCACCCCCGCCCCGACCGAGACGCCCCTGCCCCTGACCGGCTCCATCGCCCGCGAGGTGCTGAACGTCAACATCGAGGACGAGATGCGCCAGTCGTACCTCGACTACGCGATGTCCACCATCATCGCCCGCGCCCTCCCGGACGTGCGCGACGGCCTCAAGCCCGTCCAGCGCCGCATCCTGATGGCGATGCACGACCTGAACCTGACGCCCGGCGCGCAGCACCGCAAGTCGGCTAAGATCGCCGGCCAGACCTCCGGCGACTACCACCCCCACGGCGAGGCCGTCGTCTACCCCACCATGGTCCGCATGGCCCAGGACTTCTCCCTGCGCTACCCGCTCGTGGACGGGCAGGGAAATTTTGGCTGCTTCACCGGGGACACCCGGATCAAGCTGCTGGATGGCACGGATAAGTCGTTCGCGGAACTGGCCGAGTTGCCCGCCGAGGAAGTCTTTCACGTCTACTCCGTGGATGCCGACGGTCAGATAGTCGTCGGCGAAGGGCGCAATGCGCGGATCACCCACCGGGATGCCGAACTCCTGGAAGTGACTCTGGACAGTGGCGAGCGCATCCGCTGCACCCCCGACCACCGGTTTCTGCTGCGCGACGGCACCTACAAGCAGGCACAGAACCTTTCCCCGGATGACAGCCTGATGCCGGGTTATTTTGATTCCGCACCCGTGAAAGAGGGCTTGAACGAGTACCTTCGGGTGCAGCAGCCCGCGACCGGGGAGCGGGAGTTCGTGCATTGCCTGGCCGACCGGTTCAACGCCGGACGCGGTCTCGCCGCCGCATTTCCCGGCGCGTTCGTTCGTCACCAGGCAGACTTTGCCTATTCCACAGCAGCATACAACCACAAAATCATTTCCCTGCGCCGCCTTGAAGAGCGGGCGGACGTCTACGACATCACCGTTGACGAGCATCACAACTTCCTGTTGACCAGCGGCGTCTTCGTCCACAACTCGATAGACGGCGATCCTCCGGCGGCAATGCGCTATTGTGTGGCGGCAGACACTTTAGTAGTGACCCAGAACGGTCTTACTCCGATGGGGCAGGTCTCGGCGGGTGGCGAAGACCTCAACGCAAGGGTGCTGTCGCACGGCGGCGTCGTTCATACGGCCAGCAAATGGTTCGACAGCGGGCTGCATCCGACCTTCCGAGTCCGCACCCGGCACGGCTACGAAGTCACCGGCACATCCAACCACCCCCTGCTTGTCTGCCGTGCTGACAGCGACGGAGGGCCCTCGTTCGCCTGGAAGACCATCGCCGAACTGGAGACCGGCGACACCCTGGTGCTGGACCGTAGCGAGACGCTTTGGCCGGAACAGCCGGTAGACCTGCGGCCCCTGCACCCTGCGGTGTCCGGGCGCACTCAGGCGCACACGCTGCCGGACACGCTGACCGAAGATCTCGCGTTCCTACTCGGCGCTCTGGTCGCCGAAGGCACCGTCTGTGCCGACAAGATCGAGTTCACGAACACGCATGGCGACTTCGCCGATGCGTTCCAAGCGGCCTGGGCGCGGGTCTTCCCCACTTGCCGCCTGCACGTGTTTGGGCGCGAGCCTTTCGGCTACGGCAAGCAGCCGTTTTGGCAGATGCAGGTCGTCAGCGGGCAGGTCGTCGCGTTCCTGAAGGCGCTGGGCCTGAACGGCAAGTCGGCCACGCGCTTCGTGCCGGACGCCGTGCTGCGCGCGCCTCAGCCGGTCGCCGCTGCGTTCCTGCGCGGGCTATTTGAGGGCGATGGGGCCGTGGAAAAGTCCGGGCAGAGCCTGCTCCGGGTCAGCCTGTGTTCCCACAGCGAGACGTTGCTCAAGCAGGTGCAGACGCTGCTGCTGCGCTTCGGCATCACCGGGTCACGCTTCGACAAGCGTCTGTGCATCGTCGGCCATGACAATCTGCGCGCCTTCGCAGGGAAGATCGGCTTCGTCTCAGACACCAAGCGGCAGGCCCTGTTTGATGTCCTGGTCGCCAACGCCGACCGGGCGCTTTCCCAGAAAGACTTCGTCCCGTTCCTGGCGGCCTATGTGCGTCAGCGGGCGACCCGGCATCGGGAGTGGCTCAGTAAGAACAACTTCGACCGGCCCACGCGGCTAGCCCAGGCCATGCCCCGGCTGACCTCGGCCCTGCGCGACGGGGCCGATTTGCAGATGCTGGCGTTTTTTGCCAAAACGAACTATCTCTACGACCCCGTCGTCGCCATCGAGGCCGCCGGGGTGCAGAATGTTTACTCCATCCGAGTGGACAGCGACTGCCACTCGTTCGTCGCCAACGGCTTCATCAACCATAACACGGAAGCCCGGATGTCGCCGTTCGCCACGGAGATGCTGCAGGACCTGGACAGGGAGACCGTCAACTGGACGGACAACTATGACCAGACGCGGCTGGAGCCGACCGTGCTGCCGGGCAAGTTCCCGAACTTCCTGTGCAACGGCGGAACCGGCATCGCCGTCGGCATGGCGACCAACGTGCCGCCGCACAATCTGCGCGAGGTCGTGGACGGGGCCATTCACCTGCTGGACAACCCGGACGCCACGGACGAAGAATTGATGACCTTCATCAAGGGGCCGGACTTCCCGACCTCCGGGTTGATTCTGGGGACCAAGGGCATCCGGTCGGCCTACGCCACCGGGCGCGGGTCGGTCGTCATGCAGGCCCGCACGAGCATCGAACCGATTGACAACGGGCGCAACCAGATCATCGTCACCGAACTCCCCTACCAGGTCATCAAGGAGCGGCTCATCCTCCAGATCGCCGATCTGGTCAAGCAGAAAAAGCTGGACGGCATCGCCGAGCTGAACGACTACAGCGACCGGACGGGGATGCGCATCGTCATCACGCTCAAGCGGGAGGCGTACCCGAAGAAGGTCCTGAACTTCCTGCTCAAGCACACGCCGCTGCGGTCCACGTTCGGTGTCAATATGCTGGCCCTGGTGGACGGCCAGCCGCGCCTGCTGTCCCTGCCGCAGACGCTCACGCACTTCCTGGACCACCGGCGCGAGGTCATCACCCGGCGGACGCTGTTCGACCTGAACCGGGCCAAGGACCGGGCACACATCCAGGAGGGCCTGCAGATCGCCCTGGACTTCCTGGACGAGATCATCGCGCTGATCCGGGGGGCGCGCACCCCCGAAGTCGCCCGCAGCCAGATGGTGGAGCGCTTCGGCCTGTCCGTGCGCCAGTCCGACGCGATTTTGCAGATGCAACTCCGCGCCCTGACGGGGCTGGAGCGCGAGAAGCTGGAGAACGACTACAAAGAACTGCTCAAGGAGATCGGGCGGTTGGAAGATATTCTGTCTTCCCCGGCGCGGGTCGCCCAGATCATCAAGACGGACCTGCGATTCCTGCGCGACAAGTACGGCGACGAGCGGCGCACCCGCATCGTGCCGATGGAGGCCGAGGAGATCGGCGACGAGGACCTCATCCCCGAAGAGGAGATGATTGTCACCATCACCCGCGACGGCTACATCAAGCGAGTTCCGCGCGAGACCTTTCCGGACCAGAAGCGCGGCGGCAAGGGCCGCATCGGGGCGACCGCCAAAGAGGAAGACACCATCCAGCACCTCTTCCTGGCGACCACTCACCACTTCATCCTGTTCTTCACCGACCGGGGGCGCGTCTACCGTTTGAAGGCCTATGAAGTCCCGCAGACATCGCGCACGGCCATGGGCACGGCGGTCATCAACCTGATCAACATCCAGCCCGGCGAGCGCATCACGGCCACCGTGCCGATGAAGGACTACCAGAAGGCCGAAGGCTTCCTGCTGATGGTGACCGAATGCGGCGAGGTCAAGCGGACGCCGATGAGCGAGTTCGCCAACCTGCGCAACAACGGCCTGATCGTCTTCGACATCGAGGAGGACGACGCCCTGCGCTGGATCGCGCACACGAACGGCGGCGATGAGGTCGTGCTGGTGACTCGCAAGGGGATGTCCATCCGGTTCCCGGAGGCGGACGTGACGCCGCGCAGCCGGGCGGCGGGCGGCGTCCGGGGCATCATGCTCTCGGAGGAAAAAGACGACCGCGTGGTCGGGATGGGCCTGGTGGACACGGAGCTTGACCTGCTGGTGATCGGCGACCGGGGCATCGCCAAGCGGACACCGCTGCGCGACTACCGGAGCCAGTCGCGCGGCGGCAAGGGCATCCAGACCATGGCCCTGTCCGAGAAGACCGGCGTGGTGGTGGACGCCAAGGTGGTGAGCAAGGATGACCGCCTGCTCATCATGACCGAGAACGGCATCACCATCCGCCTGCGCGTGGACGACATCCGCTCCACCGGACGCAGCACCCAGGGCGTCAAGGCCATCAACCTCGGCGACGGCGACCGCGTCGCCAGCGTCGAGCGCATCACCGCCGACCAGCCGCCCACGGACGAGCCGGTCCAGCCGAACTGACGGCATACAAAGAGACGGCCCGGCGCACCATGCGCCGGGCTTTTTTATTTTAGACCGTGAAAGCCCTTTCCAGCAGGTCGGCGGCGCGGGCGGGGCCGGGTTCGGCGCGCATCTCACGGCCTAATCCGGCGACGCGGGCTTGAAGCGTCGTGTCAGCCAGAAGGCGTTCCAAGCGCAGGCGCAAGGCGCACGACGAAAAATCCTGCGGGCGCAGGCGCAGGCCCCAGCCGTGGCGCTGGACGTGGGCGGCGTTCTCCCACTGGTCGAAGCCGCGCGGGACGACGACGCTGGGGATGCCGTAGAAGCAGGCCGCCTGTGTCGTCCCCACCCCGCCCTGATGCACGATGGCGTCGGCCTGGGGGAATACCTCGGCGTAGGGGACGGAACGAATGGCGGTGACACGGCCCTTCATCGGCTCCGGGATGGGCAGCCCTTCAGGAGCGCCGAGCAGGACCGCTCGCCAGTCCGTCGGCCCAATGGCTTCCAAGGCGGTCTCATAAAATCCGCGCGGGTCGTTCACGACCGACGAGCCGAGCGTGAACACAATCAGCGGTGCGTCTCCAGTCTGCTGGTCCCTCTGAACCCTCTCCTTTCCGAAGGAGAGGGTGGAACGGCTTGCCGGGCCGGGTGAGGTCTCTTCGGAAGAGGTATCCGGCGGCCCGTCCCAGCGGGCGTAGCCGCCGACTTGCAGCCAGTCGGGCCAGTCGGAAGGGCGCGGGAAGTAGGCCGGGGACCAGAGACCGAGCGTCAGGCGGCGGGAGTAGGAGCCGCCCGCGAAGACGTTTCGCAGCGGCGGCGCGCCGAGTTTGGCGTACTCGACGGCAGCAAGAGTGTCCAGTGAACGAAAAGCGACGCTCCCGGCGGCCCAGGAGAGGCCCGCTAAAGCGCCCGGCAGGCCGCGCAGCGCGACATTCGGGATGTCCGTTCCGGCACTGGGATAGATGACGGTGGCCGGGGAGGCCGAGACCCAGGGGACGCCGGTGCGGGCGGCGACGACCGGGGCGGCGAGCTGGATGGTGTGCGACAGGAACAGGTCGGCGTCGCGCACGAGCGGCTCCAGGGCCTCCGTCGCCGGAGCGATGCTGGGAATCAAGACCTTCTCGAACAGCAGACGGATCGGGCGCGTGATGTCCCGGCCCGGCGTGAGCATCCGGCGCACCAGATCAGAGTCATAGTCCGGGTCCGGCCCGCCCCCCGTCGCGTCGAAGCCGAGCGCGCGGGCCTGATCGGCAAAGGAGGGCGTCAGGGAGAAACGGATGTCGTGGCCGCGTTCGCGCAGTTCCAGGCCCAGGGCGAGGAAAGGATTGACGTCGCCGGACGAGCCGAAGGTGTGAATCAGGATACGGGCCATGGAACTCCGTCAGAAGGTCACGAGGCCGCCGGGGCCGCGCAGGGCGGGGCCGCGCAGGGCCAGGGCGGCGACGCGGTCCGCGACCACGCGGGCGGCCTCCGGGTGGGCCAGGGCGGCGCTGGCCGCCGCCATCCGCCGCCGAGCCTCCGGGTCACGGACCAGGTGCGCCAGCGCCTCCACGGCCAGGTGCGGACGCGGCGCCCAGACGCCCGCGCCGCCCTCGATGACATGCTGGACGTTGCCCTCCTCCTGTCCCGGCAGGCAGTGGTAAAGGATCACGGGCAGCCCCATTTGGAACGCCTCCGAGATCGTGCCTGGCCCGGCCTTGCTGAGAAGCACGTCACTGGCGGCCATCAGTTGGGGCATATTGCGCGCGAAGCCGTAGATGTGCGTCGGCACGGCCCAGTCCTGCGCCTCCAGGCGTTTCTGGAGGCGCGCATTGCGCCCGGCGACGACGGCCAGTGTCAGGGGCAGCCCGGAGTCGGAGATGGCGCGGGCGAGGGCGTAGACCGGGCCGACTCCGTCCCCGCCGCCCGCCAGCAGGACCACGGGCCGTTCCACCGGCCAGCCGAACTGATGGCGCAGGGCCAGCCAGTCCCCCGGAACGTCCGTGAACGCCGACGACACCGGCAGGCCCGTGGTGTGAACTTGTGAGGGGGTCAGGCCGCACTCCAGCGCGCGCCTGCGGGCCGTCTCGGTCGGAACCAGACACTGGTCCACCCGCTTGTCGTACCAGAGAGCGTGCGTCGTGACCAGGTCCGTCACGACGGTCATGTAGGCCGGACGCCGAGGGCCGAGCGCGCGCAGGAGTGCGTTGGAGGCGAAGTGAACGGAGACAAGCAGATCGCTCTCGTTCTCACGGAGCAGTTGGTACATGGACCGGCGGACATAGGGCCAGAACGCTTTGTGCAGGAGCTGCGCGCGCCGCCGGCTGTCCGTCCACCGGTAGGAGAGGCCCCAGGCGGCGGGCGTCTTGGCGACCTGTGCGTAAATTCGATCAAAGCGGTTGAGGGGCCGGGGGGCGTAGTCCCTGAAGATGTCTACAACAGAGACTTCGAAGTCTTTGTCCGCGTGATAACGCTCCAACGCTTCTAGGATTGAGGTCGCGGCGCTGCGGTGGCCGCCGCCCGTGTCCGCGCAGAGGAAGGTGATCTTGCGTCCGGGGCGCGGGCTTTCGGAATCACGTCGCATGCAGTCCTCCGACGACATTTGCAATCATGTACGGACATTATACCCGGACGGCCCCCGGAAAGATTGGGTATAATCCCGGCATCATGAACGAGCAGATGACGAGCGTGATGGGCGAGGCGCGGCGGCTGGCGGACGACGTCTTCCGGCCCCATGCCGAGGAGGCCGACCAGGGGACGATCACAGGCCGTGTCGCCGAGAATGTCCGATTACTGGCAGACGCGGGTTTCTTCGGCCTCGGCATCTCCCCGTACTTCGGGGGCTTCGGGGCGGACGAGGCGGCTCGTCGGGAGTTCACCGAACTGATGGCGTCGGCCTGCGGCGTGACGGCCTTCGTGCAGCAGCAGCTCCACGCGGGCGGCGGGTTCGTCGGCGGCGGGCGCAGCGAGAGTCTCAAGACCGAGAAACTGCCACTCTTCGCGTCAGGCCGGGAACTCTGCGGCGTCGCCTTCTCCCACCTGCGCCGACCCGGCGTCCCGATGGTGCGCGCGGAGCGCGTCCCCGGCGGCTTCCAGATCAACGGCACCGCGCCCTGGGTCACGGGCTGGACTTTGCTGGACAGCTTTATTCTGGGCGCGGCCCTGCCGGATGACACACACCTGTTCTGCTACGTCCCCAAGTCCGGCAACGAGGCGTGTCTCACCGCCGGGCCACGCATCCCGCTGGTGGTGATGAACGCCTCGGACACGGTGGAGGTGACGATGGACGGCCTGTTCGTGCCGGATGACCACGCCCTGAGCGAACGGCCCGCCGAGGCCCTGCGGCGGGGCGACTTCTGCGGCATCTCCGGCCACGTCTTCCTGCCGCTCGGCTGCACGCGCGGGAGCATCCACTACCTGCGGCAGTTGGCGCTGACACGCGGCCAAGACGAGTTCGCGGCGGCCGCCGATGAGTTCGTGAAAGAAGTGGACGCCTGCCGCCGCGAGGCCCTGCGCTGGAGCGGCTCCTGCGCCGACCAGCCGGACTACAAAGCACACGCCCTCCAGGCCCGCGCGTCGGCCATCGTGCTGGCCGAGCGCGCCGCCCACGCCGCCGTCACGGCCACCGGCGGGGCCGCGCACCGCCTGGACAGCCCGCCACAGAGACTGCTCCGCGAAGCCATCTTCTACACCACCACCGCCCAGACCGCCGACGTGCGCTCGGCCACCCTGGACCTGTTGCTCTCCCCGGACTGTTGGCAGAACGCTTAAAGTCCCTGCCGACGGTCCATCCACAGAACAACGAGAAAGTGCGGCACGGTCAGGGCGGCGATCAGGGACAGGTAGAGGAAGACCAGGCCCGGCAGTGAGGCCGCGCCGTGGCGATGCTGAACGGCGTACAGGCCGCCAAGCAGCAGGAGCGCGCCCGCCGTCATCGGCAGACTTTGCAGCACGGTCCTCCACACGCTCTCACCCATCTTCCCACGCACAAGCAAAGCGAGGGTGGCCGGGTCGGCGAGCATCAGCCTGCCGATGTGCCGGGCCGAGTGCCAGAGGCAGAAGTAAGTGCCGACCGCTAAAATCGGTGGGACACGCCAAAACAGCAGCACCAACAGGAGCAGTTCCCCGCCATCTCGCCAAAATCCCCGATGCCGTGCCGTCTCGTCTTGTTTCCAGGAGCGCCAAAGGCAGAGTGCCGTCAACACGAGTAAGGCCGTGAGTCCCCCGCGAACGGCATCGTGGCCCGGCACGGGGACGGCAACGCCGCCGTACCAGCGCGTCAGGCCCGTGCCGACGTGGGCGAACGTCGCCGGGAAGGCCAGCACGGGCAGCAGGATGGGCAGGCCGCCGCGCACCAGCCAGATCAGCCCGATGCCGGGTGGGCTGCCTGGCCGGGCGCGGCCCTCGAACAGACGCAGGTAATCGTAGTCGCCCTGACCCCAGTGCAGCCAGGAGAGGACCAAGAAGACGGCCAGCGCCGCCAGGGGCAGGACGCGCCAGAAGGCCAGATACAGCAGCGTGAGCGCCAGATACCAGGCGATGAAGCGCGCCAGGGAGGACCACGCCAGCGGGCGACGTTCCAGGTGCGGCCCGACCAGGTGATCCATCGCCCCGTGCGGCAGTCCGAGCAGGATCAGCCCCAGGGCGAAGGGGTAATACTGGTAGCGGAGCGCGAGAGCAGGAACGAGCGGCGCGAACAGGGCCAGACACAGGCAGACGCCCCAGGCTGGGTAAGTCAGCCAGGGGCGCAAGCGGTCTGCCGCGCGTCGTTCGTCGGTGGCGTCAGGCACGAGTGTCGGCCGTCCGCGCGTCCTCCGGCAGCCGTGTCGGGGACTGCTGGTCGTCGCCGGACAAGGCCCGCACGGCGAAATAGGCCGTCAGGCCGAAGCCGACCTTATTGATGACGTCTGCCACCGAGGAGGCGACGTTGAACCAGTCCATGTTGAGGTTCCAGCCTAGATGCGCTGCCGACAGGCCCTCGGCCCAGTAGGTGATCGGATAAACGCCCCACAGGCTGAGCAGGTACAGGTTCATGGACTTGATGCCGTGCTGGATCGGCGTGGGCTGCGTCTTCGCCAGCCGGGTCCCCTCGGTCAGCAACAGGTAAACGATGACGACATAGCCGAGGGTGGAGATGCCACCCCACCAGTAGTGGGCGGCGATGCCGCCCGGCACGGTCGGCGCCCAGTGGCCGTCTAAGGTGCGCCCGTACAGCTCGCCGATGAAGCCGGTGACGATCATAAACAGATCTGCCAGGACCAACTTCCAGGCGAACCCGAAGCCGCGTACACGCAGCATCTCCGGGTACTTGATGAGCAGCAGCGGCGTGGTCACGGTCCAGTCCACATAGCGGATGTCGGTCGGGAACGGCTTGCCGGGGCCGTACTCGGTGGTCAGGAAGTAGTAGGCGACGGCGGCGACGCCGCAGATCATCGCCGAGGTCAGGTTGGTCCCCCGGTATTCCGGGATTACCTTCTCTTTGGAGACCAGGAAGAAGACGAACGCCGCTCCGAGAGCCATCATCGACACGAACAGGCTGTAGTGAACGAGGGCCTGCGAGGTGGTCAGCAGGGTGACGGCGTTGTCTGCGCCGTGGGCGCTGAGAGGGGGCATGGTTGTTGCCCTTTCTAATAACGTCAACGTTTGTTGCGTTGTCTACCGTTTACCCGGCGGCTGTCAACAACAAACGCGACAGGCGTTCAGCACCCGTCAGGAGTGCCGGGCGAGGACTTGCAGGACGGCGGGGCCGTACTTCTCCAGCTTGGCGTCGCCGACGCCGGGGACGGCGCGGAGTTCGGAGAGGTCTTGCGGCCTGTCCCGCGCGATGGCGGTGAGGGTGCGGTCGCCGAAGATGCAGTACGGGGGCAGGGCGGCGGCGGCGGCCTCCAGGCGACGCCAGTGGCGCAGGGCGTCGTAAACGTCGGCGTCCGGCTCGGCGTCATCGTCACGCGCCCCCACGCGGGAGGTGATGGGGCGGGGCGCGCCGGGGGCGGGAATCTCCAGCGGCGGGCGCTCCTGCCAGGCGTCGCGCCCGGCCTGGGTGACGGCACAGACGAAATACTCATCTTCATCAGCTTGCCGCAGCAGGCCCTCGGCAATCAGCCGGTCCAGGAAGCCGTACACGGCCTCGCGGGACGCGCCACGCAGCGCGCCGTACAGGGGGCTGCCCTGGCTCTTGAACTGCTCGGTGTCCTTGGAGGCGGAGCCGCGCAGCAGCTTGCCCAGGCGGGAGCGGCCCAGGGACGGGCGCAGGGCGTCCAGCCCTTGCAGCAGGGCGTAGATGTCCCCGGCGGCGATGGCAAGGGGCATCGGGACGGGACCGGCGGCGGGGGTGAGGGACCGGCGCTCGGAGACGGTCGCGGCGGGGCGCGCGCAGTTGTCGCAGCAGAAGGCCGAGGGCGGCAGCGGCTCGCGGTCGCCGAAGTAGTCTAAGATCGTCTGTCGGCGGCACACGGACGTCTTGCAGTAGTCGGTCATCTCGTCCAGACGCCGGTAGCGCTCGCGGCGCTGGCGCTGCAGATCGTCGGTAATTCGGCGCAGGGCGTCGGGCGGGAACCGGCGCTGGAGCAGGCGCAGGGCGATCTCGTCCGACGTCTCCCCCACCCGCGCGATCAGCCCGGACCGTTCCAACTCACTGAGGGCCAGGCGCGTCTTGACGTCGCTCCACTGGAACGTCCGCATCCCCCAGTTTCGGGGCAGCCTCGGCTCATCGCCCAGGGCGGCCAGTTCACGGTGCGCGTTCTGCAAGTCGGGCGGCGTCAGGGCCTCGTTGTCAATGAACCATTCGCGGGTCTTGCGGTCGGTGAAGTGGTACAGGATGACGCACCGGCTGCGCGCGCCGTCGCGCCCGGCCCGGCCCGCCTCCTGGTAGTAGCTCTCGATGCTGTCCGGGCAGGCGCAGTGGACGACGAAGCGGACATCCGGCTTGTCAATGCCCATGCCGAAGGCGTTGGTGCAGACCAAGACCTGCCGCTCCCCGGCCAGCCAGTCCCGCTGCATCTCCGTGCGCAGGTCGGGGTCCAGACCGGCATGGTAGATGCCCGCGCGTTTTCCGAGGGGCGCGAGGGCGTCGGCGGCGAGTTCGGCCAGCTCCTCGCACTGCTTGCGGGTGGCGACGTAGATCAGGCCGCTGCCGCCCGCCGCGCTGAGCTTGGGCAGGGCGCGGGCCAGCCGGTCCAGACGCTCCCGCTCGTTCTTGCAGCGGTGGACGCTCAGGTGCAGGTTCGGGCGGTTGAAGCCGCCGACCAGCACCAGAGGATCGGCCATGCCGAGGTTGGCGACGATGCTCTCCTGGACGCGCCGCGTGGCCGTGGCCGTGACGGCGGTGAGCGGCGGGTTGCCCAGCGTGGCGACCACGCCCTTCAAGGTCAGGTAGTCGGGGCGGAAGTCGTGGCCCCACTCGCTGATGCAGTGCGCCTCGTCCACGACCAGGCGGACCACCGTGGCCGCCCGCAGGGCGGACAGAAAGACGGGAGATCGGAAACGTTCGGGGGCGACGTAAAGGAGCCGAACGTCGCCGCGCCGCAGGTCGTCCAGCACGCGGCGCTGCTCGGCCAGCGACTGCCCGGAGTGCAGCCCGGCGCATCCCAGGCGGTCGAACGCGGGCCGCCGGTTCAGGGCGTCCACCTGGTCGCGCATCAGGGCGATCAGCGGCGAGACCACAAGCGTGACGCCGGGGGTCAGGAACGCCGGGAGTTGGAAGCAGAGTGACTTGCCCGCGCCGGTCGGCATGACCACCAGCACATCCCGCCCATGCAAGGCCGCCTGCACGGCCTCCTCCTGAAGCGGCCGGAAGTGGTCATACCCGAAGGCGTCCCGGAGGGCGTTGTGGAGCAGTTCCGTCGAGTTGGGGGCGTCGGCGACAGTCATTTACCTTCTGATAATACCTGATTGGGGCCTGGATAACGGCGCAACAACGTCCGATACTATACACAGCGACGCCCGGACTTGGGCGTCACGGAAAGCGATTGACATGACCGCGCCCCTGCCCCTGAATGAGACCGAACGGCTGGAGGCCCTGCGCCAATGCGGGGTGCTGGACACCGATCAGGAAGACGCCTACGATGACATCGTTCGGCTGGCGGCCCACGTCTGCGGAACCCCCATCGCCGCCGTCTCCCTGGTGGATGGACATCGGCAGTGGTTCAAGGCGATCACCGGGCTTGCGGTCAAGGAGACGCCGCGCGACGCCGCCTTCTGCGCCCACACCATCCTCCAGCCCGAAGTCTTCGTCGTGTCCGACGCCTCCCTGGACGCGCGCTTCGCCGACAACCCTCTGGTGTCGGACGACCCGCACGTTCGTTTTTACGCCGGTGCGCCCCTGGTCACGTCCGACGGACACCCCCTCGGCTCGCTCTGCGTCATTGATCGGGCGCCCCGCGAGCTGACCGGGGAGCAGCGCCTGGCGCTGAGTCTGCTGGCCTCTCAGGTCACCGCCCGGCTGGAGACGGCCCGCCGCCTCGCCGCCCAGGACAGGCTGATGGCGGAGCGTGAGCAGTCGGAGATGGAGCGGCTGCGGCTGGCCGCCATCGTGGAGTCGTCGTCGGACGCCATCTGGAGCGCCACGCTCGAGGGGAGCCTGGTGAGCTGGAACGCCGGCGCGGAACGCCTCTATGGGTATCCCGCCTCCGAGATCATCGGGCGGCACGTGCGCCTGCTGATTCCGCCCGGCGAGCGCGACCTCCTGGCCTCGGTCACTGCCGTGCTGGAACGGGGCGATGCCTGCGAACGTCTTGAGTCACAGTGGCAGCGCCGGGACGGCTCGTGGGTGGATGTGTCGCTGTCGTTCTCGCCGATCCAAGATGCGTGGAGCCGGATGGTCGGCCTATCCTGCATCGCGCGCGACATCACCGCCCAAAAACAGCAGGAGGAGGGGCTGCGCCGGAGCGAGGCGCGTCTGGCCGAGGCGCAGCGCGTCGCCCGCATCGGCAGCTGGGAGTACGATGTCGCCACGGGCCGACTGACCTGGTCGGAGGAGCTGTTTCGGCTGCTCGGCATGGACCCGTCCGAAGGTGAGCCGACCATTGAGGCGCTGATGACTCACTACCACCCGGACGACCTGCCCCTCCAGTCCGCCCTGTCGCGGCAGGCCCTCCGGGACGCCGAGCCTTACGAGTTTGACATCCGTGTCCTCCAGCCCGACGGCTCGACGCGCTGGGCGCACGCCATGGGGCGCGGTCAGCGGGACGCCCAGGGCAGCGTGGTCCGGCTGTACGGGACACTGATGGACATCCACGAGCGCCGCGCCTCGGAGGAGCGATTCCGCCAGCTGTTCGAGCAGTCCTCCCACCCGCACCTTTTGTTCGACGAGCGACATGGCATTCTGGACTGTAACCGCGCCGCACTCACCATGATGCGCTGCACGGCCAAGGCACAGTTGCTCGGCGTCCCCCCAGCGCTGCTGTCCCCGGAGCGCCAGCCGGACGGGCGGTGTTCGGGCGAGAAGGGGGCGGAGATGTGCGCCATCGCCCGACGCGACGGCGGCCACCGATTCGAGTGGACCCGGCGGGCGCTGGACGGCCATCAGTTCCCCGTCGAGGTGACGCTGACGCCCGTGGACCTGGAAGGCCGTCCTGCGCTCCTCTCCGTGTGGCACGACCTGACGGAGCGCAAGCGGGCGGAGCAGGAGGCGCAGGACTACCGGGTGGTCTTGGAATATCAGAAGACGGAACTGGAAGCGGCCAATGCCGCCCTGGAGGCCCTGGCGACGACGGACGGGCTGACCGGCCTGCTCAACCACCGCGCGTTCCAGGAGCGGCTGGCCGAGGAATTCGGACGCGCCGACCGCCACGACGCGCCTCTGTCGCTGCTGCTGCTGGACGTGGACCAGTTCAAGCAGTACAACGACGCCTTCGGCCACCCCGCCGGCGACGACGTGCTGCGACGGGTCGCCGATGTGCTGCGCCGGAGTGTCCGCGACGCCGATCAAGTCGCCCGCTACGGCGGCGAGGAGTTCGTGGTGGTCTTGCCACAGACTGATGTGGCGGGGGCGCGGCTGATCGCCGAGCGCATCCGTGCCGCCGTCGCCACGGAGCCGTGGCCCCGACGCCTCGTGACCGTCAGCGTGGGCGCGACAAGCCTGGGACCGGACGCGCCGACCCCGGCGGCGATGATCGCGCGCGCCGACGACGCCCTGTACCGATCCAAGCGGGAGGGGCGCGACCGCGTCACCTTCCTGTGAGCCGCTAAAACTTCATGCCGAGGCTGGCGGAGGCCGTGAGGGCGTGGGGCGCGGCCCCTGCCGCGCCCGTCTGCTGCTGTAGGGTGCCGTTCAGCGAGAGGTCGAAGGCGTCGCCGAGGTCGCGCGTCAGGCCGACGGTGTAGGCGTCCGTCCCACCCGCCGCCGCGCCGTCGGTCAGGCAGCGCTTGTAGTCCCCCGTCAATCGGGTGGTGGAGGAGAATTTCAGGCCGACGCCGACGTGCAGGCCGGTCGTCGTGGCGGCGTCTACATCCTGGCGGGACCAGGTATAGCCGCCGGTGAGACTCAGACAGCCCAGGCCGGTCTGGAGGCTCAGGCCGCTGTCGGCCCGGCGCTGCACCCCGCCGCCGCCGTCACTGGGGTTGCGGTCGTAGGTCCCGACGAGCTGGACGGCGGCGAGGGGCGCGAGCGTGACCCTGGCCGTCCCAGAGTCGTCGGAGGCCGTCTGCGGGGACGCTGTAGCGCTGCGCCAGGTGTAGCCGCCGGCGACCTGCAAGAATCGGCTCGGCTGCGCGGCCCCGCTCACAGTGGTCGCCTGCGTGGCGACAGCGGCCCTTTGGTTCAGCGCCACATTCGCCGTAAGTTGTGTGAATTTATTCGGCGTGAGCGCGGCCTGAAGGTTGAGTGCCTGCGTGTCATTGGCCTGGCCTGGGGCGTCTGTGCTGTCGAACGTTGCATCCACCTGCGCCTGCCCGGTCGGCTTCAGAACGGCATTCGCATGGAGTGTCTGGGTGACGTCGCCCGCGCCGGACACGCTCCGGTCCGCCTCGGCGTTCAGCGACATCCGTGGGTCTGGCGTGAGGGAGGCTTTCAGGTCCAGAGTCTGGCTCTGCCGGGCGGGAGTGGGCGAGGATGTACCCGCGTAGGCGGCGTCCAATTCGCCTTTGCCGCTCGGCTTCAGGGTGGCGTTCGCGGTCAGAGTCTGCGTGGGGCTGCCGCCCGGCGCGGTCGGGTCCGTCTGCGCGTAGCCGACGGTCGCCTGCATCGCCGTGGTCGGGGTGAACACGCCGCTGAGGCTGAACCTCTGCTGCCCCGCCGCCCAGCCGCCGCCCGCGATGCCGAGGCCGCTGCCGGCGCGGGACGCGCTGAAGCCGAGCGACAGAGTTCGTCCGAGGCCGGTCCTGCCGTCGACCGCGAGACCAACCCGGTCCAGGCCGTTCGGCGTCGCCTGGGCTTCGGGTCCAGTCAGCGCGGGCAGGAACAACAGATGCGTCGTCAGCGCCCCGCCGTGGGCATTCTGCCATCCGCCGCTGAGGCCGAAGTTCAGGGACCCCGGAGTCGGGGCGTCGCCGTGCGGCGCGGCGAACTGACCGTCCAGAGACAGATTCCGGTTCAGGGCCAGGCTGAGCGGCACACTCTGACCGACCTGCTCCTGCGCGGTCGTCGTGTCATACCCATAGCCGACTTCGGCGGCCTCGGTCACGGGCAGGGGGTGGGTGAAGGTGATGGTGCCCTGGTCCGGGTCAAAGGCGTAGTCCGCCCCCCAGTGCAGCGTCGCGCCGTCCAGGGTGACGGACTCGCTGCCGAACTGGACGTGCTTCCAGGACAGCGGGTACGGGCCGACCGTGCCGTTACCCGCAATCATGTCCTGCGCCCAATGCCGGTCAGCGTGGGCGACGCCGGGGGCGAGCAGGGTCGCGGCAAAGAGACAGGCCGCCAGTGTCTTCGGGGCGTTGATGATCATCGTCCCATTAGACACAAGGGCGGCCCCAAAGTTTCAAAGTTTTTACCCGAAAATCAGCCGCCCGGCAGGGAGACCAAATAGGCACCGCCGGGAATCCGCTGCACCGTCGCGCCGACTTCTCCGGCCAGCGTCTGCAAGTCCGCCTGAGCGTGGCTTGGACCCGCTGGAACGCCGCCCGGCAGCGACACGGCCTGGGTGGGCGCGGTGGTCGCGTCGGCGATCACGGTGACGTCGTCCTGGGCGGCGACGGCCTGGAGGGCGTCATAAAAGTCAGCGTTGGCGGCCAGCGGCGTCGGGCTTGGCGCGGGCGCGTCCGGCTGCGCCGGGGTGAAGACGACCTGCTCGCTCGTGGCCTGACCGCCCTGGGGCTTCCACTGGACCAGCATGGCGAGCGTCCCCCCCGCCGTCGGGTGCAGCAGGGTGACGGGGATAGTCATGCTCTCGCCGTTGTTGAGCGACTGCGGCGGGTCAAGCGCGGGCGTCGCCTGGGCCAGCTCGTCCGGCTCGGTGATCTGGTCGTTGTTGCTGAGAAGAAAGGCGCTCAGAGTCGCGTTCGGCACGTCGGCGGGCAGGTGCAGCAGGAAGTTATAATGACTGCCGCTGGCGTCCTGGGCCGTGGTGACTCCCGCGAGGGTCGTTCGGATGGACGCCGGGAGCGGGAAGATCGGTCCCCCCGGCACCATGCCGCTTGTGCCGATATGTCCGCCGGTTGTCCCGTGCGGGGCAACGACGACGCCGACGATGGCGCAGGCGGCGAGCGCGGCCATGACACCGGCCGTCGCGCGGCGACGGCCCAGATTCTGGAACCAGCCCGACAGGCCGGGCGCATGGACGCGCCCGGCCTGCTCCGCGCTGACGCGCTCCAATATCTTCGCCCGGAACCCGGACGGCACCTCTACCGGCTCCCGCTCCAGCGTGTCCAGCAGGGCGAGGGTGCGCTCGAACTCAGCGTAGTCGGCGCGGGCGTCCGCGTCCGCCGCGAAGTGCTGGTCCATCGCCAGGCGCAGGGCAGGCGCGAGCGTGTCCTCGGCGTAATCCGTATAAAGTTCTCGGGCGCGATCCGGTCTCATGGCTCTGGTCTTCCTGAGGGTTGGACGGCGCTAGGTCTCGAAAAGTTCCCGCAGGGGCGACAGCTTTTCCTTCAGCGCGAGCCGGGCGCGGTTCAGCCGACTCTTGACCGTCCCGATGGGCTGATCCATGATCTCGGCGATCTCCTCGTAGGACTTCTGCTGGGTGTGGTACAGGGTGACGACGGCCCGCTGGTATTCCGGCAGGGTGCGGATGGCGTCTTCGAGAATCTGGGCGCGTTCCTTGCCTTCGGTCACGACATCGGGCGTCGGCGCGGTGTCCTCGATCTGGCGGGACACGCTGGACTCGTCCAGGGCGACGTACTCGTCCAGGGACGTGTGCGGGTGGGCGCGCGCGCGCTTGCGCTCGTCCAGGAAGACGTTGGTGGTGATACGAAACAGCCAGGTGGTGAAGGAGGCGTCGCCCCGGAAGGACCCGATGGCGTTGTAGACGCGCAGGAACGCCTCCTGCCCGATGTCATTGGCGTCGTCGTAGTTGCCGGTCAGCCGGTACGCGAAGTTGTAGACCAGCTTCTCGTACTTCTTGACCAGTTCATTGAAAGCGCCCAGGTCGCCGCGCTTGCAGCGCTCGATGATCGCCCGCTCCTCCGCCGAGGCGGCGGGCCTGGCACGTGCCCTCCGCTCGCTGACCGCATCATCCATGTCTATGATAGTACCCGAACCGCCGGGCAAGTGACACCGGCCCGTTTGCCGCCGGTCGGGAGCGGGTAACTCTACCGGGGTCCTTCGCAGGGACCCCAAATGGAAGAGGAACGACAATGAAGACGACGAAGAACTTTCTCCTGATCCCGGCGGCGTTGCTTGCCGCCGTGAGGCTCCCCGCCCTGGCCCAGACCTCCATGAACACGATGAAGCACCATCCTATGATGCGTCACTCGATGACCATGCACCACCCCATGATGCACAAGAAGTCTATGACGATGTCTCATGCCCCAATGACCGGTAAGATGCACAGAAAAGGGGCGCCGATTACCCCCGGCACGAACACCCCTGGAGCGCCGATGTAGCCGATGTCACGGTTCGCCCCCTGGGCCGCCCCTCATGTTTATTGTGAGGGGCGGCTTTTTTCGTCGGGCGGCTCACGCCGTGGCACGTCGTATTCCCAGAAATCCGAGGCCAGCGCAGTGTTTGGGAAGACGGCACGCGCCTCGGCCAGCAGTTCCGGCAGGCGGGACTCCCGCTCCCCCTCGTACCGGGGGCTGATGTGCGTCAGGATCAGGGCCGCCGCCCCGGCGTCCCGCGCGGCCAGGGCCGCCGTGGACGCCGTGGAGTGCAGGGCGCGATTCGCCAGCGACCGATCCTCTTCCATGTACGTCGCTTCATGCACCAGCACGTCGGCGTCGCGCGCCAGCTTCGCCGTCTGCGGGGTCGCCGCCGTGTCGCCGCAGATCACCACGCGCCTGCCCGGACGCGGCGACCCGGTGAGGGCGGCCCCGTCCACCGTGCGCCCGTCCGGGAGGGTGACGGTCTCGCCGCTCTTGAGCCGCCCGAACAGCGGCCCGGATGGGACGCCGAGGGCGCGAGCCGCCTGCGGGTCGAAGCGCCCCGGACGCGCCTTCTCCTGGACGGCGTAGCCGTAGCACTCGATGCCGTGCCGCAACGGGGCGCAGGTGACGGCGTACTCATCATCCTCGCAGACTGCCCCCGGCGTGACCGTGACGACCGAGAGGGGGTAGCGGAAGCGCATCCGGCTGACATCCAGGGCGCAGCGCAGGAATTCGTCCAGCCCGGCGGGGCCGTAGAGCGTGACCGGCGAGTCGCTCCCCTCCTGCATGGAGCGACTGGCGAGCAGGCCGAGCAGCCCGAAGAAGTGGTCGCCGTGCAGGTGGGTGATGAAAATGCGCTCCAACTGGCTCAGGCGCAGCGGGGAGCGCAGTATCTGTTGCTGAGTCCCCTCGCCGCAGTCAAAGAGCCACAGGCTGCTGCGCTGGTCGAACTGGAGGGCGATGCTGGTAACGTTGCGCGCCCGGCTCGGCGTCGCCGCGCCCGTCCCCAAAAACGTGAGTCTCATCGGTGAGTGTTATACCCGATGTTGTGAGTACGGGATTGACAACGGGCAGCGGGCACAAGTATCATTCTCCCAGGAGGGGGATGCCATGACAGTCCTCGACATGGACACGCCTGTCAAGCCGTTTGAGACTTGCTCGTTCCTCTGGGGCGACCGCAACTACCTGCTGCACCGTCCCGTCCGCTGCTTGTCGGCCCACCAGGAAGGGCTATGGGTCTTTGAGTGCCCGGACTACGGCCTTTCTGTGTTCGCGGCGGACCGCGCTGAGGCGTTTCAGCAGTTCAACGAGGGGTTTGCGTTTCTTTATGAGGGCCTCATCCATGAGGGCGATGACACTCTCACGCCTGATGCTCGAGCGTTGCGCGACCGGCTCCTGGGCGATGTCCAGGAGGCGCAGAGTCTCGCCTGATGGGGACCTACCGGACACGGGACTTTGAGGCCGCGCTGGAGCGAGTCGGGTTCCGGCGGGACATGACGCACCACCAGATGTTTTGGTACTATGATGGGGAACGCAAGTCATCCCTGCACACGCGCACGAGTCATGGGGAGAAGGAGTTTGATGACTCAATGCTCGCTATGCGCCGCAGACAGATCGGCGGACTCTCCAAGACACAAATGCTGGAGCTGCTTGCGGGGACACTGACCATTGAGCAGTTCCGCACTCACCTCATCTCACAAGGCATCATTGAGGAAGTCGCCACTTCCGAGGACTAGAGGGGGATGACTTCTGGGCCACGCTTCGGACGGGTCTTCATGAACAGATGCAGACGATCCGCCGCTTCGGGAAACGTCGTGGTCGTCAGCAGTCGAGGCAGGTAAAGGTTTTGGCGGGCGACCTCCGGCAGATCGAAGAACCAATACAGTGGCATCAGCGGTGAGACCCAGACGCGGGTGTTCTCGGCCTGCGGCGTCACGGCCACCTCCCCAAAGTCCCCGCGCAGGGCGGACAGGAGCGAGGCGACGACGACGCTCTGGTGCATCTGCGGCTGACGGGCCAGGATGTATTCAGCCGCATCCCGAAATAGTGCCCCTTCCGGGGCCGTGGCCAGCAGCGTCGTCACGCCCAGCAGAGCGTCGGCACGAGTCAGGTCCGCGATGCGCGCAAGAACTTGTGCGTGACGGATGCCGTCCAGACGCTCCGCCCCGAACGCCGTCACCGCAAGCACGGTCTGCAGCCCCTCGACCTGACTTACCGCCGCGAGTGTCAGCGCGTCCTCCAGCGGCGAGGCGAGCGAGTGTTCGTCACCGCGCAACAGTGAATCCACTCCTCCATCCACAACGATCACGGCATCCAGCCGTAGGCGCTCAACCAGGTATGAGAGGCTTTGGGCGTAAGGCCGCACACCGGAGGCGGGGAAGCACCAGAGCGGCCTGTCAATGCCGCGCCGCTCGGCGAGCCACCGTGTCAGCCAGCCTTCCGGGAAATAGGAGGGACGGGAAGAACGGGCCGTGACCTCGAGTAGCGTGTCGGTGTGCCAAATCGCCCCCGCAACGTCATTCAGGGGCGTGGAACTGAGGCTGCCGAGATGAACCTCATATCCCTCTTCCGCCAACTCCAGAAATAGCGGCAGGCCACAAACGACATCATAGCCGCCACCTGCGCCCGTGACCAAAACGCGCTTCGCCCCAGCCAAGCTCGCTGTCAGCGGTTGAGTTAACATTCCTCAGCCTCGCCTACGAAGGGAAGTAGCCGTCGGCGCGTAGGGCCTCGGTGACGCGCAGGGAGGAGGTGGAGCGGTTCAGGGTGTAGAAGTGGACGCCCGCGACGCCGTTCGCCAGCAGGTCGCGGCACTGGCTCAACGCATACTGGATGCCCCGGTCCGTCACGCCGTCCCCCGCCCCGATGTACTCTTGCAGGGACGGCGGAACCCTCGTCCCGATGCGGCGGCAGATGCCGCCCTCGGCGAGCTGGCCCGGCGACGTGACCGGCAGGATGCCTGCCACCAGAGGGAGAGTCACGCCCGCCCGCCCGGCTTGCTCACGAAAGGCATAGAACGTCGGGTTATCAAAAAAATTCTGTGAGACCGCGAAGTCCGCGCCCACGTCCTGTTTGTGCTTCAGGACCTCGATATCGCGTTCCAGAGACTCGGCCTCCGGGTGCTTCTCCGGGTAGAACGAGCAGCCGATGTGGAAATCAAAGTTCGTCTTGATAAACGCAATCAGGTCAGAGGCATAGTGAAAGCCGCTCTCGTGGGCGACAAACTGCGTTTGACCGTGTGGCGGGTCGCCGCGCAGGGCCATGATGTATTTGATGCCGGCGCTTTGCAGTGAGGCCAGAATCTCACCTAACTCATCGCGCGAATGACCCACGCAGGTAAGATGGGCCATCGCCTCGATGCCCAATTCGTCCTGAATGCGGCTGACCAAATCCACAGTCTTACGCCGCGTCCCGCCCCCCGCCCCATAGGTCACGGTCACATAGTCGGGCGCGCGCCGCGAGACGCTGCCAAGCGTCTGGTAGAGCGTCCCCCAGCCATCGGGGTTCTTGGGCGGATAGAACTCAAACGACAGCGTCGGAGTCCCCTGGTGCAGTTTGTTGAGGAAAGTCATGGGCGTTGTTGGGGAGATTGTACCCCACAGGTGAAGCCCTAGGCCATGGGGTTGTTTGGACCGGGCGACATCAGTTTTGCCAGCCCCACCAGGGGAGAGGCCGGAGGCTCAAAAACGATGTCCTCTAACTTCATGTCTTCGACCATTTGCTTGAAGGCAGAAGACGCATACACATCTTTGGGCTTTTGCGGGATAGTGAACAGCAGTGCCGAGCCGACTTTCTCCTCCTGAAACTCATAGTGGATGATTTCACCCACGCCCTTGTCATAGGGCGTTCGGTAGAACTTGCTGCGCTGCATATCCAAGCAATCCACGACACGGGTGACGTTCAGGATATGGAAGAAGGTGTCGCCGACCGCGATCGGCAGATTTTCCACATCATCGCCCAGGCGACCTTGCATCATCTCCCAAGCCTCGTTGTTACAGACCAGGAGAGAACCCATGTAAACGAAATCCTTCGCTCGCCCTTTGGCGATTTTTGCCGGTAGAGTCTCCCAGTTCGTTGTATTGCTCTTGTTTTCGAGAACCAACTCTATCCTGTCCCAGTCGCGCAACTGCAACAAGGTCAGCACCGCGCTGCCACTCTTTGCATGAGGTTGCCAAATGCTCATTTGCGTTCCTCCGTGATGATCGGCAGGAGCCACTCCCGTTCCTGTGTCTCCTGCGTCAGCACGGTGCAGGCAAGCGCCATGTCGGGCGGCCAATCAGAGAGAACAATGATCTCTTGGGCGTCCGTCGTAAATGTGAGGGTAGGAACATCCAACTTGTTCATAGGTGGGTCAGATTTTGCCATGTACGCCTCGCCAGAAGACTCAATCAACGCCAAGCAGTGCCCGTTCCACGCGCTCACAGAGAGCGTGGAGCAGCAGTTGGTGGCACTCTTGGATGCGGGCGGAAGACGGGTTGACGCTCTGCACGATGATCTCATGCTCGGCCATGCCTTTAGCCTTGCCGCCGGTCTTGCCGGAGAAGATCGCCGTGATGAGGCCGCGCTCTTTGGCGGCTTGCAGGGCGCGAATGATGTTCTCCGAGTTGCCGCTGGTCGTGAAGGCTACCAGCACGTCGCCTCTTTGGCCCAGCGACTCGACCTGGCGTGAGAACACCTGGTCGAAGCCGTAGTCGTTGGCGATGCAGGTCAGCAGCGTCCCATCAATGGAAAGGCACAGGCCGGGCTGCGACGGGCGCTCACGGTAGAATCGGCCCGTAAACTCCTCGGCCAGATGCGCCGCTTCCGCCGATGACCCGCCGTTGCCGCAGGTCAGCAATTTGCCGCCGTTCTGGAAGGCATGAAGAATAGCATCGGCAAGCGCGTTCAGGGTCGGCTCATGGACAACCAGACCGTCCAAATCACGCTTGAGTTCTTGGATGTGTTGAGCAAGCATGGCGTTAGGATACCCCACACGACTCGCGTGTGGGTTCAGAGTCTCCCGACAAAGCGACCGGAGTTCCACATCCGGTGGGGGTCCAGCGATTGTTTGACGCGGGCCATCAGGGCGAAGTCCGGCAGGAGAGGCGTCCAGACGGGGACACCGAAGGCGCGCAGTTCCGGCGGCATCCGCTCGATGATGCAGGAGCCGCCGACGCGGAGCGCCTTGTCGGCCAGGTCTGTGTGAAACGCCACCCAATCAACTTTGTCTTCGTTCGGGGTGATGTGTGCGTACACGATGCCGACAGCGGCATCGGCGGCGACGAGGGCGGTGAAACCGGCGCGGCGGGCAGTCCACTCCACCATGCGCGCGAACGCGCCGACCTGAGACGAGAGGATGTGGAATGTCACGCTCATCGGGGCGTCGACCAGGGCAAAGTCGCGCAGGCGGGCGCGGACAGGGGCGGCGTGTTCGGGAGCCAGTGTCGGCGCACCGAGCGTCTCCCGCTGCTGGGCCACGTATTCCACCGAACCCTCAAAGCCGATGACGAGGTATTGCGCGTCCTCCGCCTCACCCAGCACGGTGCGGGCCGCCGGAGGGTTCAGGAGCCATAGAAACGACGGGTCCAGATCGGACTCCAGCAGGCGGTCTGATATTTCCTCGGCGTTGCGCGCGGCGGGAAGGGGGAGAACGGCGAGGGTGGATGCTTCGGGCAAGGGCGCGACCCTGAAACTTGCCTCGACGATCAGGCCGAGCGTCCCCCAGGAGCCGCAGTAGAGCTTGGAAAGATTGTGGTCGGAGACGATAAGATCGCCACGATGGTCTATGACTTTGAGGCCGACCAGGGAGTCACGGACGGAGCCGCAGGCGAAGCGGCACAGACTGTGCGCGCGTCCGGCGACGATGCCGCCGACGGTCTGCCGATCCGGCAGGGCGACATCAAGCGGCAGCCATTGGCCTTGCTGCGCCAGCGTCGCCTGCAAGTAGGAGAGCGTGACGCCCGCTTGACTGGTCACAACAAAGTCGCCAGGCGAATGCTCCGTAATGGCGTTCAGGTTTGCCGTGGACAGGGCGAGGTCGTAGGCGTCGGGCGCATAGCCGATGTGTTGGCGTGTCCCACCCCCCCACGGCATGATCGCCCTGCCGGTCGCCTCCCGGACTGTCCGCTGCGCCTCCGCGATTGTGCGAGGCGCAGCCACTTCGTCCAGGGAGCGATCAAACAGGGCGAAACGCGCGCAGGTCATGGGGCGATTCGTTTAGCGGATGCCGCCGAAGCCGCCGCCACCGAAGCCGCCGGTGCCGCCGCCAAATCCGCCGGTGCCGCCGCCGAAGCCACCGCCACCGAAGCCGCCGGTGCCGCCGCCGAAGCCGCCCCCGCCCTGCCGACCACCGCCCTGGCCGCCGCCGAAGCCGCCGCCCTGGCCGCCGCCGGAGGCGCCGCCGCCGGCAGTGTACTGGCCGCCAGTCGGGTCCACATAGGTGGCCGTCTTCTGGCTGAACGCCGCGATCAGCAGCGCCATCTCGTAGGCATCATAGTGGCGCATCCGAATCAGGTACGGATGGCGCGGGTCCGACGCCGTTGACACGGGGGCGACCGTGCCGCCACCAGGAGCGACATTGACGGCAGCGGCAGCAGGAGTCACCGAGGCGAGTTCCACGTGGTAGATGCCGGGCGTGTCCTGCGGCGCCTGGAGCGCCGGATATGTCCCCTCCAGGACGGCGTTCAGGGCCGTGTCGAACGGGACGTTGTTCAGGTCCACCGTCACCGTGCCGTTCACGTTCGGGTCAATCGTGAAGTTCTTGCCGGCGCTCTTGAAGAGGTTCTGCAGAACGGTCGTCACCGGGGCGTTCTTCAGGTTGAGGGTGACGGTCCCCTGGGCCTGTGCCGGGGGCGCGAGGCAGACGCCCGCCAGCAGGGCGAGCGCGCCCCCGGCGGCGAGAATGCCCCGAAGTCGGGACGGGAAGGGTTGGCTGTTCATACGGTTCTCCTCGCAGGCGGGCGCTGAAGCAGTGACTGTCAGATTGGTCTTATTGTACCACAAATGCGGGCGTTTGTTTCGCGCCCGCCCCCTTGTCAATTCTTTTGCGGGGGCAGGCTGCGGTCGGACAGACGGAGCGTGACATCGGCCAGGGCGTCGGCCATCTCATCGGCGGTCACGGGCCGTGCGCCGGGCCGGGTCAGCAGGGGCGAGTCGGGCGGCAGAAAGCCGCCGCCGATCAGGTGCCGCAGCGCGGCGGCGGGGGCAGCCGGGGTCCCCGGCGGCACTCGGGCGGGCACGGGCGGCGTGGCGGAGAGCGGCCTGTGGGCGGCCTCCATGTCGCGGACCAGGCGGTCCAGCACCACGGCCAGTTCGTAACGGGTGACGGGCGCGTTCCCATGAAAGCGGCCATCTGTCGCGGGTGTCATCAGGCCGCGCCCGACTATACGGCTGACCGAGCCGGCGGCCCAGAAACCGGGGGGCACGTCCCGCAGGGGCGCGGACGGTCCGGCCACGGCGGGAGCCAGCAGGCCGAGAAAGAGTGTTCCGACCGCGCACAAGTGTTTCATAAGTCAGGCCGCCATCGGGAAATCTTCGGCGATCCCGCGCCGCTCCTCCAAAGCCTTGCCCGTGCCCAATGCGACGCAGGACAAAGGGTCATCGGCGACGCGAGTCGGCACGTGCGTGGTCTCCGCGATCAGGGCGTCCAGGCCGCGCAGCAGGGACGAGCCGCCGGTCAGGACGATGCCGCGCTCGATGATGTCCGAAGATAGTTCCGGCGGCGTCTTCTCCAGCACGCTCTTGACGCGCGTGACGATCTGGCTGATCGGCTCCGCCATGCACTCCCGAATCTCCTGCGAGGTAATGGCGACGGTCTCCGGCAGGCCGGTGATGAGGTCGCGCCCGCGCACCTCCATGGTCGTCTCGGTCGGCAGGGCCATGGCGCTACCGATGGTGATCTTGATCTCCTCGGCGGTCCGGTCCCCGATCATCAGGTTGTAGGCGCTGCGGATGTGGCGCGTGATGACGTCGTCGAGTTTCATGCCGCCGATGCGCAGGCTGCGCGACAGCACGATGCCGTCCAGGGAGATCACGGCGATGTCGGAGGTCCCGCCCCCGATGTCCACCACCATGTTGCCGCCGGGGGCGCTGATGGGCAGGCCCGCGCCCAGCGCGGCGGCCATCGGCTCCTCGATGGTCAGCGCCTCACCCGCCCCGGCGGCCAGGGCGGCCTGCTTGACGGCTCGCTTCTCCACGCTGGTCGCCGAGGACGGCACGGCCAGCAGCACACGCGGCTTGAACACGCGCTTGACGCCGCAGACCTTGTGGAAGATGTACTCCAGCAGCCGCTGCGTCGTCGTGAAGTCGGCGATCACGCCGTCCACCATGGGCCGGATGGCGACGATGTTGGTGGGAGTCCGCCCCAGCATATCGCGCGCCTTCTCGCCGATCTCCTTGACGCGCATCTTGCCGATCTCCATGGCGACCACGCTCGGCTCGCGCATGACGATTCCCCGGCCGCGCACATGGACCAGCACGTTGGCCGTGCCCAGGTCAATCCCGATGTCCTGTGAGAAACGCATCAGACCACAGCCCTCTCCGGGACGCGGGACGGCGCGGCCTCACGCCGGATGTCCGCGCCGACGGCGGCGAGCTTGCCGACGAAGTCTTCGTACCCACGGTCCAGATAGACGATGCCGCTCACCTCGGTCTGCCCTTCGGCGGCCAGCCCTGCCAGGATCAGAGCGGCGGCGGCGCGCAGGTCGGAGCCGGCGACGGGGGCCCCGGTCAGGCGCGGGACGCCGATGATGATCGCGGATTTGTCCTGCGCCTTGATGTCCGCGCCCATGCGCGCCATCTCGTCAATGTACTTGAAGCGGCGCTCATAGACCGTCTCCGTGATCACGCTGGTCCCCTCGGCCAGCGTCAGCAGGGCGGCGAACGGCGGCTGCATATCCGTCGGGAAACCAGGGTGCGGGGAGGCGTTGATCTTGACGGCCTGAAGCCTGCGCCCGTGGGGGAGACGGACGCGCGCGCCGTCATCGTCGAAGCGCACTTCGACACCGGCCTCGGCGAGTTTGCGCATGACGGGCCGCGTATGTTCCTCCACCGCGCCGCGCAGGTACAGGTCGCCGCCGGTGATGGCGGCGGCGACGGCGAATGTGCCCGCCTCGATCCGGTCCGGGTCCACGGTGTATTCGGCCCCGTGCAGGGTCTTGACGCCCTCCACCATGACCTCTTTGCTGCCCGCGCCGCGCACCCGCGCGCCCATGGCGTTCAGCAGGTCGGCGCAGGCGATCACGTCCGGCTCCTCGGCGGCGTTGGAGATCGTCGTGACGCCGTCGGCCAGGGCGGCGGCGGTCATCAGGTGCGTGGTCGCGCCGACGGAGGGAAAGTCCAGGGAGATCGCCGCGCCGCGCAGCCCGCGCGGGGCGACGGCACGGACGAAGCCGTGTTCGACGGTGATCCGCGCGCCCATCCGCTCCAGGCCCTTCAGGTGATAGTCCACGGGCCGCGCCCCGATGTCGCAGCCGCCGGGCAGCGCGACGCGAGCTTCTGCCCGTAGCGCGCCAGAATGGGACCCAACACCGAAAACGACGCCCGCATCTTCTTGATAAGTTCGTAGGGGGGCCTCGTGCGTCGTCAGGGAAGAAGCATCCAGCGTGACGGCTTCCGGCGTGTGTTCCACGCCCACGCCGAGGTGACGGAGCATCTCCAGCATGGTGAACACGTCACTGATGCGCGGGATATTGAACAGGGTCGTGGCTCCCCGCTCGGCAAGCAGGGGTGGCGGCGAGGATGGCGAGGGTGGCGTTCTTGCTGCCGCTCAGGCGGACCTCGCCGGACAGGCGCCGGCCGCCGACGGTGTGGATATTATGCATGCGTGTCCTGCTGCGGCGGATTGGTATGACAAGCCGCTCCCTGAGATAAGTGCTGCCGTGAGTATACAACCCGTTCCGGGTGGTTGTCAAGGAACTTTCACGGCAGGGGCGGCGAGGACGGCCTCGACGACGCGGCGCTCGGCGTCGGCGAGCGGAACGTGCAGGGTGCAGCCGGAGGCCATCCGGTGGCCGCCGCCCCCGAAGCCCTGAGCGATCTCGGCGACGTTCACCGTCTCCTGGGACCGCAGCGAGACCCGAACACTGCCGTCGGCCATCTCGCGGAACAGCAGGCCCACCGAGGCGCCCCGGACGCCGCGCGCGTAGTTGACCACGCCCTCGGTGTCCGCATCGGTTGCGCCCAGGGCCGCGAAGTCCGCGCCGGTGATGTGCGCCCAGACGACGCGCCCTCCGGCGGCCTGCGACAGCGATGAGAGGGCGTGACCGAGCAGCCGGGTGGCGGCGAAGGTGCGATTCTCAAAGACGTTCTCGGAGATGCGCGCGGGCGGGGCGCCCGCTTGGAGCAGGGCGGCGGCGACGTGGAACGTGTTGGGGGTGACGTTCTGGAATCGGAACGAGCCGGTGTCGGTGATGACCCCCGTGAACAGGCACGTCGCCACGTTGGGGGTGATCGGCAGGCCGAGCGCGAGGAGCAGTGCGTGGACGATCTCCGACGTGGAGGCCGCGCGCGCGTCCAGCACCCGGACGTCGCCGAACGCGCCCGCCACGGCGTGATGGTCCACGTCAATGACCCGCCGGGCGCGTCCGATGATGGGCAGCACGTCCGGGCCGACGCGGTTCAGGTCGCCGCTGTCCAGCACCACGGCCAGGTCGAAGTCAGGAACGTCTGTTGCGCGCTGCACCAACGCCGCGCCGGGCAGGAACTGGAGGATGTCGGGGACACCGTCCTGGGAAAGCACCGTGATCTGCTGCCCCAGCGGCACGAGGCCCAGTGCCAGGCCGAGCATAGAGCCGAGGGCGTCGCCGTCCGGGTTGACGTGGCAGGCCAGGACAATGCTTTGCGCCGCCCGGATGGCCTCGGCGGCTTGAGGCACGGTCTCGGACAGCGGCGGCGCGTCGCTCATTCCCCCTCCGCCACTTCCGGTTCCGGCGGGGCCGGGGCCTCGGCGGCCTTCTCGGCATCCTCACGCCGGACACGCTCCAGCAGCTCGAACATCTGCGCGCCGCGCTCCAGCGACTCATCGTACTTGAAGTGCAGCTCGGGGACGCTGTTGAAGGACTTGCGCCGCCCCAGTTCCCCGCGCAGCGGCCCGGCCGCGCCGCGCAGGGCGTTCAGAATATCCTTGCGGGCCTGGGCATCTCCCAGGACGCTGACATAGACGGTGGCGGATTTATAATCGGCGGTCACCTGCACGTCCGTGATGGACAGCAGGCCCTCGCGGAAGCGGGGGTCGCGCATCTCGCGCCGGATGACTTCGGACAGCTCGGCGCGCAGGCTCTCCTGGAGGCGCGGCTTTCGGTTGGTAGGCATGGTGGTTACAGCATCTCGATCTCGTAGTGGCCCAGGGCGACGCGCGGCTCGCGCTCGATGTGGTCCACCACCTTGTCCAGCACGGCGTTGGCGAAGGCGGCCTCGGTACTCACCACGGCGACACCGATGACGGCGCTGCGCCAGACGTCATGGTCACCGACCTCGGACGCCGAGATGTTGAACTCCCGCCGCAGGTGGGCCAGCAGGCTCTTGAGGACCTGCCGCTTGTCCTTGAGCGAGTCCGCGCCGTCAATGGCGAGTTCGGCGGTGAGGGCGGCGATGACCATAAAATGTCCCCGAAAGAACCCCTCTCCGGCGCAAGCGCCTCCCCCTCCCCGAAGCGGAGAGGGTAAGAGAACGGTGATCCGACCCTCTTCCCTCACCCGTTTCGGGGGAGGTGGACTGGCTTGCCGGGCCGGAGGGGGTTCCGGGCTTGTTTCACAGCGTGCGCTCGGTCTTGCGCATCTCGTAGCACTCGATCTGGTCGGCCTCGACGGGGTCGTAGCCGGGGACCAGGACGCCGCACTCGTAGCCGGTGGCGACCTCGCGGACATCGTCCTTCTCGCGGCGCAGGGTGTCGATCTTGCCCTCGGCGACCAGCGCGCGGGCGCGTCGCACCCGGACGCTCGCGCCGCGCGTGAGCTTGCCGTCGGTGACGTAGCAGCCCGCGATGCTGCCGCCGGCGCGCGGCAGCTTGAAGACCGCACGGACCTCGGCCTTGCCCAAGGCGACTTCCTCGTAGATCGGGTCCAGCAGGCCCGCCATCGCCTTCTTGACCTCGTCAATCAGGTCGTAGATAACGCGGTACTCACGAATCTCGATGTGTTCAGCCTCGGCCGTGCGCACGGCTTCGGTGTCGGGCTTGACGTTGAAGGCGACGATCAGAGCCTGTGACGCGGCGGCCAGGTCCACGTCGGCCTTGCCGACGGGGCCGACGCCGGAGGCGATGAAGCGCACCCGCACTTCGGGATGCTCGATCTTCTCCAGCGACTGCCGGATGGCCTCCACGGACCCCTGCACATCGCCCTTGATGATGAGGTTGAGTTCCTTGGTCTCGCCCTGCTTGATCTGGCGCTGCAGGTCCTCCAGCGTGACCGGGCGGCGGGACGACAGGCGCTCATCGCGCTCGTCTGTGGCGCGCGCGTCAACAAGGACACGCGCCGCCTTCTCGTCCTTGACGACCTCCATACGGTCGCCCGCGTTGGGCACGGCGCTCAGGCCCAGCAGCACGACGGGGAAGGCGGGTCCGGCGGACTTGACGCGCTGCCCCCGGTCGTCCACCAGCGCCTTGACGCGCCCGAACGTGGTCCCCGCCACGACCGTCTCGCCCATCCGCAGCGTCCCCTGCTCCACCAGCACGGTGGCGACGGGGCCGGTGCCTTTGTCCAGGCGGGCCTCGATGACGGTCCCGGTGGCCGGCACGGACGGGTCGGCCTTCGGCTCCACCTCGGCGTCGGCGACCAGGATGATCTTCTCCAGCAGGTCGTCCAGGCCGAGATTCTCCTTGGCCGAGACTTCCACGGTCTGCACGTCGCCGCCGTAGGCTTCGGGCATGACGTCGAACTCGGTCAACTGTGTCAGCACACGGGTCGGGTTGGCGTCGGCCTTGTCAATCTTGTTGACGGCGACGATCATCGGCACACCGGCGGCCTTGATATGCTGGATGGCCTCCTGGGTCTGCGGCATCACGCCGTCGTCGGCGGCGACGACCAGAATGGCGATGTCCGTGACCTGCGCGCCGCGCGCCCGCATGGCGGTGAACGCCTCGTGGCCCGGCGTGTCCAGAAAGGTGATGGCCCGCTTCTTGCCGGGGTTGTCCGGGTCGTCAATCTCGACCTGGTACGCGCCGATGTGCTGGGTGATGCCGCCGTACTCGCCGTCGGCGACGCGCGCCTGGCGGATGGCATCCAGCAGGGAGGTTTTCCCGTGGTCAACGTGGCCCATGATGGTGACGACGGGGGGCCGCACCACCGGCCCGGCCGCCTTCTGGCGCGGCTTGGGCGCGACCACGGCGACCCTGGGCGCGGCGGGGACTAGGGGCGTCGCGGTCGGCGCGGCGGACGGGGCTGACACCGGCGCGGACGCGGCGGGCGCGGCGACGATGTTGGCGATGACGTTGTAGCTCCGGGCCAGTCGGGTGACGACCTCGGAACTGAGTTTCTGGTTCAGGGAGGCCAGCACACCCAGGGCCATCAGCTTTTTCTGGATGTTCGGGGCCGGGACGCCGATTCGGTCGGCGAAATCCTTCAGGGTGACGACGCTGGGGATGTCCACCTGGCGCGGCGGCTCTTTGGGCGCGGCCGCTGCGGAAATATTCGCGGCGGGCGGGGGCGATGCCGGCCTGGGCGCGGGGGGCGCAGCGGTTACGGAGGGCGGAGCGGCGGGGCGCGGCGCCGGGGCACTGCCGTTGCCGTTCCGGTCGGACGGGGCGGCCCCATTGCCGGGCGCGGACGCGCCGTTGGTCGCCGCCGCAACGACGGGGACGGCGGCAGCGACGGGCGCGGACGGCGCGAACTGGCGGCGCACGGCGTCGGCGTCCTCGTCGGCGATGGTGCTGGACGGGACCTTGGATGGCCGGCCCAGCTCCTTGAGCCGCTCCAGCACCTCGTTGCTGCTTATTCGCAGTTCTTTGGCGAGATCATATACACGAACACCTGTCATAGAAAACGGTTCACCTTCCATCGTGATGGGTCATTTAACTCATGGCGCGGTCGCTCCTGCGTCGGCGCTTGGGACCAGCGCCTTCAACTCGTCGGCCAGCGTGGCCGGGACACTCGCCGCCTTCAGGGAACGCTCGAAGCGCCTCTGCTTGACGGCCTTCTCGATACACTCGTGGGCGGCGCAGACATACGCGCCCCGCCCGCTCGCCTTGCCGGACGGGTCCACGGCGACGCCCCCACCCGACTTCTCCGGCTGACGGATCACACGCAACAGCGTCTTCTTGGCGGACGTCTGCCGGCACACGACACACATTCGGATCGGTATGTGGTACGTCTTCATGTTCGTTTTCGCATTTTCAGGCCGCAACCGTCGCCGTCTGCGGAGCGGACTCGCTCAGGCTCAGCGCCCTCAGATCGGCCTCCTCCACGATGGAGGCGTACTCGCTGCCATTGACGGTGCGGAAATTGACCTCATAAGCAGGGGGATCAGTTGCATAGGCGCAAAAGACAACTCCTACGCTGCCTGCCGGCAGAAGGTCCGCATACTCGCAGCCGAGGACCACCTGCTCGTCCTCTTGAAACTTGAAGTTCATCAGGTCCCTCCCTTCCCGCCGTACTTTCCGTACCCGATTTCCCTGCCGAAATTTGGTGCCGTGTCGGCGATCCGGGCCACCTGCCCCCGCAGAAACCTTGCCCGCTCCAAGTTGTAAAGCCGCGCCAACTCGGCAGCAGCGCCGACCGTTCTGGGCGCGTAGGCTTCATACCAGGCGGCGGCCTGCTCACGCTCTTCGGGTGTGAGGAGCCTCAAGAGTGAGTTGTCGTGGAAGGCCCTCTCGGCGGCTCGCTTCAGCTCTTCCGGCAGCGGAGGCATATTCGCGTCCTGCGGCTTGAGGGTACTCCCACCTGCGCCCTACTCCTCGTCCTCGTCGTCGAGCATCTTGAGCATATCGGCGGTGATCATGACCTCGTCGCCGTAGGCGACGGCCTCGCCGGACTCGTCGGTCGGCAGGACCAGCGCGCCGTCCTGCGCGGTCTCGTCGGCCCCGGTGGTCAGGGCGCGCTCCTCGGCCTCGACCTCCTCGGCGGCGCGGGCGAAGGCGGCCTTGGCCTCCTGCGCCTCGGAGCGGATGTCAATACGCCAGCCGGTCAGCCGGGCGGCGAGGCGGACGTTCTGGCCGGACTTGCCGATGGCGAGCGAGAGCATACTGTCGGGGACCAGCACGAAGCAGGACTGCTTCTCCTCGTTGACCTGGACCTTGACACTCTTGGCGGGCGAGAGGGACTCGGCGACGAACTGCTTGATGTCGGCGCTCCAGCGCACGATGTCCACTTTTTCGTCGTACAGCTCGGAGACGACGGCCTGGACCCGCGCGCCCCGGTGGCCGACGCAGGCCCCGACGGGGTCCACGTTGCCGTTGCCGTCGCTGGCGGCGACGGCGATCTTGGAGCGCGCCCCCGGCTCGCGCGCCACGCTCTTGATGGCGACGGTGCCGTCGGCGATCTCCGGCACCTCCAGCTCGAACAGCCGCCGGATCAGGCTCGGGTGGGAGCGGGAGACGATCACCTGCGGGCCGCGCGTCGAGCGCCGGACCTCCAGCAAGTATACCTTGATGCGGTCGTTAAACCGGTACGGCTCCGAGCGCACCTGCTCCTGGGCCGGCAGCAGCGCCTCCAGCTTGCCGATGTTGATGAAGACGTTCTCGCCCTCGCGCCGCTGCACGATCCCCGTCGCCACCTCGCCGATGCGGGCGTTGTACTCGTCGTAGACCTTGACGCGCTCCGTCTCACGGAACTCCTGCATCATCACCTGGCGCGCGGTCTGCGCGGCGATGCGCCCAAAGTTCTCCATGGAGAGTTCCACCGGGACCAGGCCGCCAAGTGTGTCGTCGGCGTCCATCTTGCGCGCGGTGGCGGGCGTCATCTCGGCGTGGTCGTTGGTGACTTCCTCGACCACCTGCTTCTCGACGAAGAACCGGGTCTTGCTGCTCTTGGAGGCGTCAATCTTGATGTTAACGTCATTGCTAACGCCGTAGTGCCTTTTGTACGCCTTGCCAAGCGCGACCTCCAGAGTCCGCAGCAGGGTGGCGAACGGAATCTCCTTCTCCTTCTCGATCTGGCGCAGGGCCTCAATGAAATCGCCGTTCATGGTCTGTCAGTTCCCCAAATCCTGATAACAGCAAGAAAGAGCGGGCGCAGGCCCGCTCTTTTCAGAAGAGATGTGTTTCTGAAACTCTGGTATCAGTATAGCACAGCCCGCCGCGCGAATGCAAGGGGTGGAGGCGGGCCGTCGGCACACCGACAATGACCGAGGCGATCAATGACCGAGGCGCTCAGGGGACGCGCGTGGAGCCGTCCTCGCCATAGACGAACGGGCTGTCGCCGATGTCCGCGCCGAACACGCCCTCGCTATTGCCCTCCGGGGTCAGCACGCCGGTGAAGTCCTCCGGCTCCGGGATGTGGCCCGCCGCGCCGCGCAGGCCCATGCGGGCGTCAATCGCGGCCTCCTGGGGCGTCGAGGTCACGGCGGCGACATGATCGGACAGGGAGTGATCCACCGGGGCGCCCGCCAGCACGGCCCGGTCGGCGGTCTCCTGGGCGGCGTCGCGGTAGGCAGGCTTGTCGGGCTGGGCGTCGGTCAGCAGGCGCGTCGGTCGGGACTTTCCATCGGTGGCCATAGTGTTTGCTCCTGGAAGCAATGTTCCCAGCGCGGAAGGCGCGGAAACCTGCGCGGGCGTCGGCGTCTTGACAACCGGGGAGAACGTGGCGGATAATGAGGCACGTGAAGGTGAGAACGGACATCGCGGGGACGCTGGCGGCGGCGGCGCGGGCGCTGGCGGCGGATCGGGGCGACGCCCTGCCGGGCCTGTGGGCGCTCGCCGCCGGGGCCGTGGGCGATCCGGGCGCGCTCTACGTCTGCGCGGAAGACCGGTCACTGGTGCTGACTCTGGGCGGCGGGCGCGGCCCGGACGCGGCGGGGGGGCTGCGACTGGAGTCGGAGGGCGAGGCGCTGGGCGTCTGGGCCGTCGGCGCGGACGCCGACCGGGAGGCGGCGGCGGCGCTGGCCCCGCTGATGGCGCTGGCGCTGCGCCTGGACGGCCGGCGGGCCGAGGTGGAGGCCGCGCGCCGCCAGATCGAGCGCGGCATCCGCGAGGTGGCGACCGTCTATGAGATCGGGCAGGCCATGGACAAAGTCGAGATTGACCGCCTGCTGGACATGATCACCGAGAAGGCGGCCCAGGTGATGGACGCCCAGGCCTGCTCGCTGCTGTTGCGCCTGCCCGACGCGGACGCCCTGATGATCGCCGCCTCCTGGGGCCTGCCCGACGACGTCGTGGAGAACACGCGCATCTTCGTCGGCGAGGGCATCGCGGGCCGCGTCGCCGCCGCCGGGCGGCCCCTGCGTCTGAACGCGCTGGCCGACGACCCGCGCTTCCGCGACGCCCCCCCCTCGCCCGTCCCCGACATCTCCTCGTCCCTGTGTATGCCCATGAAGGACCAGAACGGGCACGTCCACGGGGTGCTGTGCATCCGCCGGCGCGTCCCGACGCCGCCGTTCACCGACGAGGATATGCGCCTGTTCAGCATCTTCGCCACGCAGGCCGCCCTCGCCATCAACAACGCCCAGCTTTACGCCAAACTCAGCCACCGGCTGCAGGAGCTGTCCACGCTGTCGGCGCTGTCCAAGACGATCTCCTCCTCCCTGGACCTGGACGAAGTGCTGCACGAGGTCGCCGACGCCATCGTGGACGTGGTCCACTTCGACCGCTGCCGCATCTACCTGGCGGACGGCGAGACGGGGAGCTTCACCGCGCGCATCACGCGCGGCTTCCGGCGGGAGTCACCGGCGGCGGACGCCCCGGAGGGGACGCCCGGTGAGCGGGTCATCGGGGAGGTCGCCAGTGCCCAGCAGCCCCTGCTCCTGGAGGACCTGGCGGCGGCCACGCCCGCGCAGCGCGAGTACGCGCGCGCGCTGGGGATGGAGGCCTTCTGCGCCCAGCCGATCACCGCGCGCGGGCGCTGCATCGGGGTCGTGGTGGTCAGCAACGCCGACGCGGAGCGGCCCCTGCGCGGCGGCGTCACGCTGCTCTCCACGTTCGTCACGCAGGCCGGGGTCGCCATCGAGAACGCCCGCTTCTATGAGGCGCAGAAGCGCCGCTACACCGAGCTGGCGGCGCTCTACGAGGTCAGCCGCACCCTGGCGGCCACATCGGGGGTGCAGAAGGCGGCGGAGACGGTCAACGACCTGGCGACCAAGATCACCGACAGCGACCGCGGCCTGCTGCTGCTGTTCGACGCCGACAAGGAGTCCCTGAGCGCCCTGCACTGGCACGGAGTCGGCGACGACCTGGCGCGGCAGCTGCGCGCCTTCCTGTCCCCCATCCGCGTCCCGGCGGCGGCGGGGCGGCAGCGGACGCCCCGCCTGCTCACGGGGGCGGACCTGCCCGCGCTGTTCGGCCCGGAGTGGGGGGCCGTCATCGCCGCCTTCCTGGGGGGGCATCGGGCGACGGCCCTGGTGCCGCTGGTGGCGGACGGGGCGGCGGTCGGGTTCCTGATTTTGGGTCGGCAGGGGGTGGCGTTCGGCAGCGAGGAGCTGAAGCTGATCGCCGCCGCCTCCGCGCAGGCCGCCGCCGTGCTGTCCAGCGCCGCCTCCTACGAGCGGCGCATCGGCCAGCGTGAACTGGAGCTGTCGGCGGCCTACGAGCTGATGCAGAAGGTCCGCACCGCCACCACCCTGGAGGACGCCCTCAACTCCATCCTGGACATCGTCGCGTCGCTGGTCTGGAGCGACGAGGCGCAGCTCTACACCGTGGACGACGGGGCCGACACCATGACGGTGCGCGCCGCGCGCGGGGCGCAGGCCGGGCGGCTGCTCGCGGAGGCCTCCCTGCCGCTCGATGGGCCGAGCATCGCCGCCCAGGCCCTGCGCGAGCGCACGGCCCTGATCTCGTCGGCGCGTGACCCGGCCGAGAACCCGCACGGCGTCCGCGGCGCCCGCTCCCTGCTGGCGCTGCCCCTGGTCGTCGGCGAGGAGCTGATCGGGGTGCTGACCATGCAGAGCGACCTGCCAGACCTCTACTCCGAGGAGAGCGTCAAGATGCTGCACCTGGTCGCCTCCCAGGCCGCGACCATCTACCGCGAGATGACCTCGCTACGGACCCTCACCCGCTACACGGACAACATCCTGCGCTCCATCGCCGCCGGGGTGCTGACGCTGGACAAGGACGGCGTGACCGTCACCTGGAACCGCCGGGCGGCGGAGATCGTGCGCCTGCCGTCCGCCGAGATCGTCGGGCGTCACTACACCGACGTCATCTCCCGCCTGCGCGTGGACGAGGGGGTGCGCGAGGAGACACTGCACATGATCGCCCTGACGGCGCAGACGGGCAAGATCTACACGCACAACCAGCTCTGCTGCCACCTGGACGGCGACGGCGACATCTACCTGAACCTGAGCGCCTCCGAGCTGAAGAGCGAGGCGGGTGACTATCTGGGCGTCGTCCTGGTCTTCGAGGACGTCACCCACGAGGTGCTGCAGCAGGAGGAGCTGGAGCGCGTCTCCAAGCTCGCCGAGACGGGACAGCTCGCGGCCAACATCGCCCACGAGCTGCGCAACCCGCTGTCCAGCATCAAGTGCGGCCCAGCT